>NZ_WPYP01000020.1 GCF_013030985.1 Ruegeria arenilitoris
GATTGGCGACATGTGGCAACGCGCTACGACCGCTGCCCAAAAGTCTTTCTGTCGGTCATCACACTCGCAGCGCTCGTCATTTACTGGTCATGAATCCTGATTTTTTCATGTCCAAAACTCTGCGACAGAACAGACCAAGCTTCAAAAAAGGTAAACCTATTAATGCGTTCACCACTATATAATGATCTAGGTCAAGGTGAATCACCCTAGGGCTGTATAACTCGCTCAACCCAGAAACCCCGCTCATCACAAGATGATGGGTTGAGTCGAGACCCTAACCGGCAATCCCGGAGACCCTATGATGTTAAGAAACGTGCTTGCGATCGCATTGGTGCTGGTTGCTCCGACAGGTGTGTTTGCGCAATCCACGGACGTGTCGGCAGATTCTGCGGCACAGGCGGCAAATCGAATAAACATCGCGGGACGTCAGCGGATGTTGTCGCAACGGATGGCGAAAGCGGCTTGCCTGATGGCTCAGGACATCAGCACAACCACCGCTTATGACCAACTGACCCAGGCACACAGCTTGTTCATTCGTTCAGATAGCGCGTTGCGTAAAGGGGACCCGGAATTCGGGCTGGCCCCAGAAGGTTTCAGCGCTGTTCTTGGGGCGCTGGAAGAGATCGATCCGCATTGGGCAGTCTATCGGGACATCGTTGATGTCGGGATCGAAAACGCAGCAATCGAAAGTGCGGATCTCGAAGTTCTCGACAACGCGAGCCTCAACGTGCTCGAGTTTATGAATGCAGCGGTTTACACCACCGCGCAGGCCTATGCGTCTGCAACCCCCGAGGTTCCGCTTGGCCTTGCGATGACAATCGATGTTGCCGGGCGTCAGCGTATGCTGACACAGAAGGCTGTGAAAGAAGCCTGCCTGATGCGCGTCGCAACTGACCCCGCAGTGCAGGCCGCGCGTCTGGCAGAGACAGTGGACTTATTTGACCACTCACTCGTGGCCCTTCTGGAAGGCTTTCCTGCCGCAGGCGTTATTCCCCCATCCAACCCAGAGCTTTCCCGGAAACTACGAGAAGTGTCCGATCTTTGGGGGCCAGTGAAAGAGATTCTCGATCGCGCGGTTGCCCAAGAACAACTGACGGACCGGGACCTTGCAGCTCTTGCGAGGAAAACAGAGCCTCTTCTGCGCACGATGAACGAAGCCGTCGTTATGTACAGATGACCCACACAAAACGACCTGAGACAGGCAATTCTCAGTAATAAAGGAAACAAAAATGATCAGAATGGTTCTGACCGCATCCTTCTTGGTCTGCGCAACTGTTGCTCCCCAGACCTCGATTGCACAGGACAGTACAAATGTGGATCAGGTTGCGCATCGAGTGAATATTGCAGGCCGTCAGCGAATGCTGACCCAGCGCATAACCAAAGCCGCTTGCCTGATGGCGCGGGATGTGGGATTCACCACGTCTTTTGACCAGATGACCCAAGCCTATGGCCTGTTTTTGCAATCGGATCAGGGATTGCGCAACGGGGATTCAGATCTGGGTCTGGAGGCTGAAAGCAACGACACAGTCATCGGGGCGCTAGCGGCGATCGATTCACATTGGGCCGCTTACAAGGCGATCATTGAAACCGGCATCGACAACGCCACTATTGCCAACGCAGAGTTGGATGAACTCGACAGTGCAAGCCTCCGGGTGCTGAAATTCATGAATATTGCTGTCTATAAAATGGCACGGGCCTATGCCTCTGAAACGGAGTCGGTTTCTCTGAATCTGGCGATCACCGTTGATATCGCCGGGCGCCAGCGCATGCTGACCCAAAAGGCGGTGAAAGAGGCCTGCCTGATGCAGGCGGCGGCAGATCCGGCCGAGCAGGCGGCGCGTTTGGCCGATACGGTTGAACTCTTTGATACCTCGTTGTCCGCACTGCAGGACGGTTTCGAGGATATTGGCGTCATTGCACCGCCCACACCGGAAATCGCCCGAAAACTGCGCGAAGTCGAAGAGCTGTGGAATCCGGTTAAAGGCCTGCTGGAACGTGCGGTGAACGGCGAAGTGCTGTCAGACCGCGATCTGTCCGTTCTTGCACGCGACAGCGAACCGCTGCTGCAGCGTATGAATGAGGCAGTTGCCCTTTACACGACGCAATCCTCTTCGAGCTGAAGGCATTCATCGGGAGGCTGCCGCGGGTGCAGCCCAATCCCCAGCCCCCGATCTTTCGGCGAATCCAACAGGCGAAATTTGGAGTAAAATCAGATGTCTCATGCTTCCTGGATTTCAAAACCATTCCTGGCGCACAATTCCAGACAACTGTTTGTGGCCGCCAGTATGTTCGCATCTGCTTTTGCATTTGAATCTCACGCGCAACCGGCGAATGAAGTTGAATTAACCACTCATGACGGCGGCACGAGTGTTCGCGGCGTAATTCTGGAGTATGACGGGGCCACCTATGTTCTTCAGACAGAGTTGGGGAAACTGACACTTTATGCCGCGATGCTTAGATGTTCCGGTGCGGGCTGCCCCGGAGCTGACGGGACTATCGCGGAAGCCGAACCGGAAAAGGAGGCTGTCGATACAAGGGTGACGTTGGTCTCCCGGAGCGATGACACGGAAGTTATGGGGGAATTGATCGACTACAGCGACAGCTACTATGTCGTTGAAACCCCGCTCGGTAGCTTTCAACTTTCCACAGATCGGGTAGACTGCGTTGGTGCCGCCTGCCCGGATTTGAATCTCTATGATCCGAAGATCGCTGTGCTTGGCGGGACCAATGCTGTTGACTTCATGATGCCCGCATTGCTGAGCGAATATGCGCGCGAGCGTGGGTTTCGCTATCTGATTGACGAGCAATCCCCTGATCGTTCTGTTGTCACTCTTCTGAGCAGTGAGGATGGTTCCGTGGTCGCCGAGATCGACATGCAGCCTTCCAGCGCGGCCGATCCCGTCTTCGCTCCGGATATCATGATCACAGACCAACGGATCAACGCGGCTGCAGGTTCAGAGCGGGAGTTCTTGCTGGCACTGGACAGTCGCGTTCTGATTGCCGGCGACAAAAATCCTGTCCGCGACCTGAGCATTGAAGAAATCGAGGGCGTTTTGTCTGGTGATCTGCGGTCCTGGGAAAACCTGGGCGGGGGCAATTCTGCAGTTACGCTGCATTTGCTGGAAGGGGATAAACCGGCGCTCTTTTATCAGAAGGTCTCCGGCAGCCCTGATGGCCCTCTGGCCGCGGATACAGTGTTTCATCCCAATGCACAGGAATTAATTGCCTCCGTCCGCGCAGATCGTTCGGCGCTTGGTCTTCTTGATCGCGTGCAGGTACAGCGTGACGGGGCCGACATGATGTCCATTCGTAAAGCCTGCGGGCTTATGTCTGAACCGTCCAATTTCGATCTGAAAATCAACAACTATCCACTGTCGCGCCCTGTCCTTGCATATGCCGCAGAAGAGAACCTGCACCCTGTTGCCGGTGACTTCCTTCAATGGACGAAGACAGATGCCGCACAATCTGTGCTTGAGGATACAGGGTTCGCCAGCGCGCGGCTTCAGCGCATGAAGATACAGGACATGGGTATCGCCCTGATCCACGCCGCTGCCGTCGAACCGGATTTCAGCGGGGATGAGTTTTCGTCAATGATGCGCGAGTTGCGCCGTGCGGACCGTCTGTCCATCACGTTCCGCTTTGACAATGCCTCCAGCAATCTGGACGCGGAATCGGTGCTGAACATCCGCGACCTCGCAAGCCGACTGCGCAACAGCGAATTCGACGGGCTGGAGCTTCTGCTTGTCGGCTTTGCCGATAGCGTGGGAGATGCGGGGCACAATACGCGGCTTGCGCAACAACGCGCCGAGGCAGTGCAAGAGGTGCTTGCAAATGAATTTGCCGCAGATGGACTGAGCGAATTCAACATTCAGGCGCTGAGTTTCGGTGAACAGATGCCGCTCGACTGCAATGATACCGATGAAGGCCGGGCCAGCAATCGTCGCGTTGAAGTCTGGGTTCGCGTGCCCGAAAGCTCTTGATCAGGAAAGGGTAGGGGGCTGTTTGGGGCGAGGGCAGGTGTGAACTGACCTTTGCGGATCATGCTGACCAGTTCGATGTTGGCCAACACAGATGCAGCTTAGGAAAATGATTTTCTGCCCTGCATGGGCCTGATCCTCCGTTTGACAAACCGGTGATCCTGTACAGTTATGTTATTGAGGTAATTCCGTCGAACCATCTCGATCAGTACAGGGCACCAAAAGCCTCTGAGCATCTTGTTGATCGCCTTGATCCCAGCTGTGTTCGCTCCGCTTTAGTCAGTGACAATCTTGCGCGGCACTCCGGTCGCCTCGAGCGCGGGCTGTCAGAACCGCGGTCGAAGCGACAGTCGGGGACCGAGACTGCGACAGAACCCCATGCCATGCCCTAAGCCATCTCTGAACGGAACTCAGCGCCATCTTCCCACATGCGGTGGAGCAGAATAGGCAGTTTGCTTGCAACGGCGACGACCGGGTGTCGAACCGCGGCGGGCTGGCATAGGCCGACACTTTGTCCATCTCGACCATCGGCGGGACCATATCGTCAAAGCTGCCATGTTGCACCGTTTTGGGCAGGCGGATTCCGAATATCCTCAATAGACCGCATGAGGGTTCGCTAAGGCGTCAAAAGAGGAATTTGTCGACGACACCTCATTACCACTTCTGAAATCGACACTTCATGGCTCAGTGCGCGCACCGCAAGACTTGAGTACATCCTCAACAAAAAGCTCAACAGCCCGCCTGTGCAGGTTTGTTGCGCGGGTTGCGAGGTAGAAAGTCGAGGTCCAATGCAACCTGTCCGGAGCCAGTTCCCGGAGTTTCCCGCTCTGCAATCTGCTTTCCACAAAGTGGACCGGCAGTGGCCCAAGGTAGTGTCCGGTTTCAATCAGCGTCGCCATGGCTTCCATGTTTGCCACGACAGCCTTCGGATCAGTGGACTGAAGCTCTGCTGATACCAGCATGCTGTAGGATCGCTGGCATATCTGATAATCCGAGATGACGTCGAGATCGATCTTGTCGTTGGGCAAATCGAATAACGGGTGGTCGCGGCCGCAATAGAGCCTGTGCTCTTCCTGGCACAATTTGGTGTAGGTCAGATCAGCAATTTGATTACGGAACGGCGCAATCGCGACATGCAATTCACCGGTGATCAACCGTTGTGTCAGTTCTGTCGGCGAGGCGACGACGATTTCCAAACGAACGTCGTTTGGCCGGTTCAGGAACCGTTTTAACGACTTTCCAAAATTCAGATCGGAAAGTGTGTTGACGGCATCCACGACACCAATCCGCAGATCACCTGTTGTGAAGTCCCGAAGTTCCAGAAGTTCTGCGTCGAAATCGCGTGCGCTGCGCAGGATATCTCTTGCCTTGGCATAGGCTATCTCTCCTCGTTCCGTAAGGCGGAAGCCACTGCGTCCTCGTTCGCACACTCGATAGCCAAGTGCCGCTTCCAGGTCGCGGATTCGGATGCTGATGGCGGATTGCGTGATACCCAACGCAAATTGTGCATCCGTGAAACCGCCGCAATCAACGACGGCCACAAATGTCTCGAGAAGCGTATTTCTCAGCAGTTTCAAAGATCAATCCCCCCTGATCACATTACACAAAATTTTTTCATGTGAACATTGATAAAATGGTATTTTTTTATGAAACAACTCATGATGTGATCCTTCCCGGAAATGACGACTTAGCGATATGGGAGGAAATTCGCGTGACATTCTCTTTCAACACAATGAAGACAACCGCAGTTGCTGCGCTGTTGGGGCTGATGCCGCTCACCGCTCTGGCCGAGGACTGGAAATTCGCAATCGAAGAAATTCCTGGCTCGATCATGGACGCCTATGCGCAAGAGTTCAAATCGCGCATCGAAGCGGCCACGGACGGCGAAGTCACCGTCACCGTTTATCCGATGGGCACGCTTGGGACACCAACGGAAACGGTCGAACAGGCCGCCGATGGCGTCATCCAGCTCACCAACGTCTCAATCGGCAACCTGGGCACCGTTGTACCGGAAAGCCAGGTCTTCCTGCTGCCTTACCTGCTGCCTTCCGATCCAGCGGCGATATCGAACATCCTGAGCGGCTCGGAAACCATCTATGGTCCGCTAAACGAGGATTTCCGCAAGCGTGGTCTGGAAGTTCTGACCATGTATTCCGAAGGCCCGCAGGTCTGGACCACCAACCGTGAAATCCGCACCCCCGAAGATTTCGACAACTTCAAAATGCGCGTGATGGTCTCGCCGATTCTGGTGGAAACCTACAACAACATGGGTGCCAGCCCGACCCCACTGCCGTTTGGCGAAGTGTTCGGCGCGCTGCAACTGGGTGCCATCGACGGTCAGGTCAACCCGATCCCCACCATCGAAGAGATGAAGTTCTACGAAGTCACCAGCCACCTGATCTGGGCGGGCGAGCAGGAGCTTGTCACCACCGTTGTTGCCGGCTCCGACTGGTTCGAGACCCTCAGCCCCGACCGTCAGCAGCTGGTGCGTGACACCATGGCAGACATGACCGGCTTCATCGACGGTGTCGTCACCGACTTCAACCAACAGCGTCTGGACATCATCACAGAAGCCAAGCCTGACATCGGTCTGGTCGTCCTGACCGAAGAAGAGCGTGGCGCTTTCCGCGAGCGCAGCGCCGGCACTTCGGCGGCCTATGTCAAAACCGTCGGTGATCGTGGCCAGGAAATTCTGGACGCGCTGCAGGCGGAACTGTCGGGCAACTGATCCTCACGCCACTCACTCACTCGAAACTTCCTCACGCGCAAAGCGCGTGAGGGCTTTCATAGGGAGGACGCTATGCAAAGTGATACTGCAACTCCCTTCGGCTTTTTGGGAAAGATCGACGCTGTCATCGGACGGGTTGAAGTCTGGATCCTGGGCTGGGGGATCACCCTGATGGCCTTGAATACAATCGCCAATGTCTTTGGCCGGTACGTGTTCAGCCAATCCATCTATTTTTCCGAGGAACTGAACGAGTTCCTGATCGTCATCGTCACCTTCATGGGGCTGGGCTATGCCACTCGCAAGGGCATCCATATCCGCATGTCAGCGATCTATGACGCGCTGCCGATCAAGATGCGCAAGGCCCTGATGGTCGTGATTGCCACTACAACAGCCGTCGTTATGGCGGTGTTGGCCTGGTACGCGCTGGAATACGTTCAAAAAGTCGCCGCCCGAGGGCGCATCACCCCGGCGCTGCAGCTGCCGCTGTACCTGACCTATGTCTGGGTCGTGGTTGGCCTGGCGCTGGCTGCGTTCCAATATCTGCTGACCGCGATCCGTAACCTGAACTTCGCCGAGGAAGAGGTCTATGTCTCGTATCTCGAAGTCGACAGTTACGAAGATCCCGAGACAGCAGCAGCCATCAAGAAATACGAAGATTCCGCGGAGGCAGAAAAATGACCGAGTTGATGCTAGCCGTCATGATCATCCTGCTGCTGGCAGGGTTTCCGATGAAAATGCCGCTGATCTCGGCGGCGGTGTTGGGCTTCCTTGTCTATTTCCCCAACATGAACATGCAGATCCTGATCCAACAGATGATCGGGGGTGTAAAACCAGCGGCGCTGATCGCGGTTCCGATGTTCATTCTGGCCGCCGATATCATCACACGCGGCCATTCCGCCAACCGGCTGATTGATCTGGTCATGAGCTTCATGGGCCATATCAAAGGCGGTTTGGCCATCTCTGTCACCTCGGCCTGCGCGCTGTTCGGTGCGGTTTGCGGCTCGACGCAGGCGACCGTGGTTGCCATCGGTGGGGCCATGCGGCCCCGGATGCTGAAATCGGGTTATAGCGACAGTTTCTCGATCGGTCTGATCGTGAATGCTGCTGACCTTGCCTATCTTATTCCGCCCTCAATCGGCATGATCATCTATGGCGTGGTGTCGGGTACGTCGATTTCGCAATTGTTCATCGCGGGCATCCTGCCTGGGTTGCTGATTGTTGTCCTGTTTTCGGCCTATTGCATGGTCTACGCCTATCGCCACAACATCCCCGTACTGCCGCGCGAGGGCTGGGGGCAACGCATTACCGCCCTGCGCAAGGCGCTGTGGCCAATGGGTTTCCCGGCCATCATCGTGGGCGGCATTTATGGGGGCGTCTTTTCCCCGACCGAAGCGGCCGCGATCTGTGTGCTTTATGCGGTCATCCTTGAGGTCGTGATCTTCCGCTCGATCAAGGTGAAAGATCTATTCGACATCGCGCTGTCCACCGGTGCAATCACCTCAGTCGTGTTTATCCTGATCGCGGCAGGTGCGGCGTTCAGCTGGACGCTGAGCTTTGCGCAGGTACCGCAAACCATCATTGCAGCGCTGGGTCTGGAAAGCGCCAGTCCGCTGATGGTGTTGTTGGCGATCAACGTGGCCTTCTTTGTCGGCTGCATGTTCGTGGACTCGATTGTGGTGATCCTGATCCTGGTCCCGATCTTTGCGCCCATGATCAAGGCCAGCGGGCTGGACCCGGTTCTGGTCGGCGTTCTGATCACGCTGCAAGTCGCCATCGGCGCCGCAACCCCGCCCTTCGGCTGCAATCTGTTCACCGCCATCGCGGTTTTCCGGCGGCCCTTTGTCGAGGTCGTGCGCGGGGTACCGCCCTTCCTGATCATCCTGCTGATCGTGACCGGGCTGCTGATGGCATTCCCACAAATCGCCCTGTTCCTGCCGGAACTGGCTTACCGATAAAACCTAAGAAACGGAGAAAATCATGTCGGGACATGGTTATGAAGCTGGTCGTCTGAACTTGCCCTTTGTCGGCATCTCAACCTTTGGCAAGAAACCTTATGTCGAAAACTGGGACGAGATCGACGCAGACGTGGCGATCCTCGGTGCGCCGTTCGATTTCGGCTGCCAGTTCCGCTCTGGCGCGCGGTTTGGCCCGCGATCGGTGCGCGAAGCATCGACCCTGTTCAGCTTTGGCCATGCTGGCGCTTATGATCACGAGGACGACGCCACTTATCTGGGCAGCGATGTGCGGATTGTCGATCTGGGCGACGCCGATATCATCCACACCAAGACCGAGGAGAGCCACGCGAATATCGAATATGGCGTGAAGAAAATTCTGGATGCAGGTGCGATACCGGTCACTATCGGCGGCGATCACTCGGTCAACATTCCCTGCATCCGTGCCTTTGCCAAGGATTGCGAAAAGAACGGCCCGATCCACGTGGTCCAGATCGACGCACATCTGGATTTCGTGGACGAACGCCACGGCGTCACCGAGGGTCACGGAAACCCGA
>NZ_WPYP01000021.1 GCF_013030985.1 Ruegeria arenilitoris
GCCATGCGGTCGCCTGTTCGGTGGCGTCGAATTTCACTTCGATCTGGTTCAGGACGTAAAGTTCGACGATCGTGTCCGCGATCAGGGCCGATTTGCGCGCCGATTCCGTTTCGGCTGTCACCTCGAACACCAGGCTTTGCGGTACGTTGCGAACCGATACGTTCTTAAGCAGTTCGGTGATCACATCGTCCCGGGTCAGTTGTTTGGCCAACTCGTCGGAAACCTGCTCTTCATCGGGGTTGGCACCAAGCATGGACTGGATGAACTGCTTGATCCCTTCCAGCGCCGAGGCGGGAACGAGGTCTTCGTTGAACTCCGGGTCCGAGACGAGGTCCAGCCTATCGACAACCTTGCCCATCAGGCCGCGGGACCGCAGCACTTCAAGTTCGGAATTGACCTCGGCGGTGTCGCCGGCCAGGCCGCCCACGACGCTTTGCAGGTCGATCACGCTGGCCTGCTCCGTCTCCAACATGACCACGGCGGTGGATTTGTAGATCGGTACGGCAGCGACAAAGGCGTAGAACGCGCCGACCAGAACGGCCAGGGTGGTTGTCAGACCAATGATCCACTTGCCACGCCACAAAGTGGCCACCAAAGTGCTCAGGTCGATCGTGTCCTCGTCAGACGTGTCCAACGCTGAGTGACGACCCGTGTTTAACGATACATTGTGAAAAGGGGATTGCGTCATAATCAGCCTTAAACCCAAATCGGCAATTGCACGCATATCGCGCACTGACGCTCCTTACATCTCTTTAGAGCAACATGAAAGACTCGTCGGCTTGGAAATGGCCTTTTCACAGATCCGTTTGCGGATGCTATAGGCAGCGACGAAATCTGATGTTTGTTGATTGTGAATGCCAATTTGTAAGTAAGTTCCTCCGTTAATTTGGCCACATTCCCGTCTTCTTTTCGAACACAATGGCCTTAGCTCGATGACTAGGGACTGGCGAGAACTGATGACTGCGGAGTAAATAATCGTGGTGATCTGATCGCTTGTAGTACGCGACGTAATCCGCCAAAACGTTAGTATTCAGACTCGCGCTTTTGACTGCGCAAAACAAACGGCTGTTTCATGCCGATTGACAGTTTAGGAAAGTGAAGCACCGCCTAGCGCCATCAGTGACAAGCAATGTCAAATTCTCCCTGTGCGAAGGGGCGTATTGCAGCAACGTGGACAAAGGGGACGATTGTTTATCCGCTGAAACTGAAGAACCCTCAATCATACATTTCGTGATACCATATCCGGCCCCCGCTCCTTCCCCCCGTCATGCGGGAGAAGGCCCTTCGTTTTCAGGTTCGTATCCGCGCGATGCCTTTTGTCGGAGGCCAGCCGCTTCCCCGCAGGCTTCTCACCTGCCCCGCTTTGACCGCGCACGGTCTCGGCGGTCCCCGGTCCGACGAGTGTCTGAAGACGCCCGTCGGCCGGTGGGTTCCGTAGTCGCGTTTCTGCACCGGGCCAGAAGGAGCCGCGTCGGTGCGGGATGGGGTAGTCCCCGAACCATAGTTCACTATTGGAGGCCGGTCGTGAACGCACCGTGGTCACCGCTTTATTTGATCGTTTGCGAGGGAAAGCAGCAAGCATAAACCGGGCGCAACGGAGACGAGGAGACCCGTCCCGGCCCGGAACGTCAGATTTTTCGTTCTTGCTGACTAAGTGTATTGATCTGCTTTTTTGGGAGATCTTTGTGTTTCTCGCGGTCGCAAATTGTACAAACCCTAGCTGACCCGAAGCGCCGCAGCCCACCAATAGCGCAGGCGGTTCGGGTCAGCGGCTAGACACAGAACCTAACCAAATTGTTCCCTTTGCGTTCTTTTGTTTGTGTGCAACGTTTGAATGGATCGCCTTGTGTCATCCAGCCCGATTTTTCGGCAAGCAGAGTTGCTGTGATGAACATTGGCTTTTGGACGTGTGGCTCGAATGCAGAGTGTACAAAGCGGAGAATAAAATGAGCGCTGACTTGGACGGTGGCCTGAACGATCAAGGCGACGTTGAAGATGATGAAGGAGACTATTCGGTCTACCCGCACATGGATGGGATCAAATGCTCGATGTCATGGAAGCTCGGCAGTTATGGCGAACGCGGTGCTCTCTCTGATGACATGATTGAGAGCTTGGCTGAACGGTTTGACCTGCCAACTAAGCTCGTACGCGAACTCTCTGTGCTTCTTGGGAACTGCCTCAACAACGACGACGACATCGCAATCAACCTGACTGAGGTCCGACGCTCGCAAGCGATTGAACGAGGTCAAAAGCACCTCAAGCAACTTTTGCGGAAAGCCAAACAGAGTTCCATTGGCCTCCAAGAACTCAGTAACGCATTGGGCTCGCTTTCGACTTATTTCGCAGCGACGCCAAAAGATGCAGACCTTCTTCCCCAAATCCTCAACAAGCTTGAGACCGCAACGACACTTACTCAGGATGTCATAGATGACATTCGGCACATCCTTTTGACCCCCGGCGCGGTTGCGGAGATGTCGCCACGCGACAAGCGGTTCTCGCGCGACAAACGCCGTCAGTACATTGTCGAGAGCTGCTGTTACATCTGGAAAGATGCCGGTCGCCCCCTAACCTATACGACATACTCAGACGGTCGCCCCGGAGGACAACGGCAAGGTCCGCTCGTCAACTTTATCCAGGCTGTCGTGAAGATGATCACCGAGCCGGGGCAAATCCTGAGCGGTGAGACGATCCGCGTGGATATTGACGATTTTCGCGACAAGCTTGAGCGCGAAGAGAAGGAGCGTTGGGCCCCACCGGAATCGGGCAATCAATACACTTAGAATGAGCAAGCCTGCGTTGTCATGGTCATGGCATGACACGCGTTCCCGCCATACCCCCTTCTGACGACCACGCGCTCCAGCAGGTTGAGACAGCGATTGACCAGTTGGTCCGATTGCTGGCTGCCCAGGCAGTACGGGAACTGGACCGGGACGCCTCTGACCAAAAGGAGGCACCTCAGAATGCCAAATATCAAAGCGAAGAATAAACAAACCCGCAAGCTTCTGACAGTGAAAGACGTCGCTGAACTGGACAATTGCTCGGAGAAGACGGTGCGCCGTGCGATTGCGGCTGGCCTGCTTGAGGTTATTCGGGTGGGCCCTGGCGGACGCCTCATCCGTATTGATCCGGCAGCTCATGCCGCCTACCGGCAGGCACAGTGCTGGTAGGCGCTTGCGACTATTAATGTCCATTAATGTCAATGTGTTATGTGCATTTCGGGAAGAGGGCATCCCCGTAAGTTTCTAACTTTTTGTGCTACGCTTTTCCCGAATCGGACCTCCTGTCCTCACCTGTCCACCCGAGACCTGACACGTCCAAAGGAACGTACACCCGATGACTAGCCAGAGCCCCGTTCCATTAGCATTAGCCTTTGTCAAAGCCGACACACCGATGTTTGCCGAGCTCATCGACAAACTGCGCTCCGATAGCTCTCTGACAGACGGACGCCGCCGAGATATGATATCCGGCCTGAGCCGTACATCCAAAGCTCTTGGATTGCCTCCTGAGGATGTGCCTTGCGATAGCCGCTGGTTGCAGCCCCGTTTGACCAAAGTTGCACCGGCTGCGCTTGGTCTGACTCCAAAGAGCTGGCAAAATGCGGTCAGTGATGCCCGGGCGGCGCTCGCGCATTTCGGGCTGGTGGAACGGCGATACAACCGGATCGATGATCTGTCTCCCGATTGGCACACGCTCTGGACGGATGTACTTGCGTCCGGTGGCAAGACATTGCAACCCGCACTCTGCCGCTTCGTGCATTATCTGAACCGGCAAGGCGTCAAACCTGCCAATGTGTGTAAAGAGCATGCTCAGGCCTATCGAGTAGCGCTTGAGCATAACGAGATCAGCAAATCTCCTGAGGTTGCATATCGTGCCGCTGTCAACGGCTGGAACCTGGCGGTCCGACGTATTTCACAATGGCCCAAGGCCATCCTACCTCTGGAATCGCGTCAGAAGGTCATCACTTTTCCGGTGACCGCGTTTCCAGCGCCATTCCAAACTGCTCTTGCAGAGCTGATGCATCGTCTGTCCAATCCGGACCCGCTGGCAGATAACGGTCAGAACAGAGCACTCCGATCCGCAACCCTGTCCCAATACAAAAGACAGTTGGTTCGGTTTGCCTCCGAACTGGTTCATTCTGGTATCCCAATTTGCCACATTGGCGGATTGGACGTCCTGATCAATCCGACGATGGCTGAACGGGGTTTGCGCCAGATGTTATCGCGCACCAACAACCAGACCACAAAGATGATCAGCGAGATCGCCGCGCTGCTCCGCAACTTCGCCCGGATACTCAATGCACCCGATGACACTCGGGACGCGCTGTCGGGGCTTGCCGCGCGCCTAGCCGTCAAACCTCAGAATGGCATGACCCAAAAAAACCGAAGCCGACTGCGGGTGTTGCAGGAGGACCGGCATCAGCAGCGCCTGCTGCTTCTGCCTGAACGGATATTCGCGCGACCACGCGGCACTTCCAAGCCGTATGGCTGGGCTCTGGCACGCGAAGATGCGCTCGCCATCGCCATCTTGCTGGTCTGCCCAGTTCGCGTGAAGAACCTGGCTGACGTCCACCTGGAACGCCACCTGCACCGTCCCGGTGATGGCCGAGCCTACCTGGTTCTGGAAGACGGCGAGACAAAAAATGAGCGACCTGTCGAGTTCGAGATCCCGCGTGATGTATTGCGCATGATCGACGTACATCTCAAATCTCGCTGTCCGGAACTCTGCCCCGCGGGAACGCCTTGGCTGTTTCCCCGGAGGGATGGTCAGCATTCGGTTGATCCTGGCGTTCTGTCTGCGCGCGTCTCTAAACGGATCCGGAAGGAAACGGGGTTGGAGATGAATGCCCACCTGTTTAGGCATTTCGCGGTGATGAACTGGCTCGACGCCAATCCCGGCGGCTACGAGGTTGCGCGCCGGTTGCTCGGGCATTCGGAGGTCAGCCACACCATCAACATGTATTCCGGTCTTGAGGCACGGTCGGCAACACGCGCCTTTGCTGACCTGATAGACGCCAAGAAAGCGCGTCGCTGATGAGCCTTGTTCTGCCGCTCGACGAATGGCCCGCGCAAGACCGGGAAATGTGGCTCAACCTTCAGGCGGGAGGTGGACCGCTTGACGATTGCGGCGCGCTCTCTCATCTACGCGCGACCTCGCTGAAGACTTTGGAGTTGCGCTATGCCCGATGGCTGCAATGGCTGATTACAAGCGATGCGAAGGCGATCACACAGCCTCCGGCTCGACGCGCGACTCTGCCGCGCATGTCCGCTTGGCTTCGGGACCTCTCACACACCCGGCCAATGACCCAGTTGATGTTCATTGACGGCGTGTTGCGTATCCTCTCCGCGGCTGACCCGACACAGGACTGGTCCACTCAGCGGAAATTGAAAGCGGGATTGAAGCGCACCGCAGGACGGGGTGATCAGGACCGCAAACTTGGGCGCTTGTTGTCCAGCGAGGTTCTATTCAAGGCGGGAATGTCTCTAGCGACGGGTCATGCAGAAGCGGAGCCAACACCGCTGCGCCGTATGATATGCCTGCGGGATGGCACCATGATTGCAATGCTGGCTTTGATGCCGATGCGGCGACGCGCCTTTGCGGGCCTTCGGATTGGCATATCCTTGCATGTAACAGCAGACACCATGACCGTCGCGCTCCCGGGGGATCTGACCAAATCAGGGCAGCCATGGGAGGCTGATGTTCCCCAGAGCGTTGAGCCGCTCTTGCGTCGTTATGTCAACGAAGCCCGTCCCCTTTTTATGGAGCGTGGCCAACAACAACACGATGTCTTGTGGGTCGGCAGGACAGGCGCACCATTAAAGCAAGATGCGCTGAGCCCCCGGATCGCGGAGCAGACCCTGAAGCTGACGGGTCGCCGCATCCCACCGCATTTCTTCCGGGATGCCGCCGCAACGACATTGGCGCGCTCCTCTCCGGAACATGCGAAGCTGATCCGACCAATATTGGCTCATGCGAGCTTCGGAACGGCTGAGCGCCACTACATCCACGCCCAGACAATTGAAGCGGGCCGCGACTACGCCAATTTGATCGACCTAAAGAGAAAGGCCAGACGATGACCCGAGTTGCAATCTATGCCCGCTTCTCCAGCCAGATGCAGAGAGACGCATCAATCGATGACCAAATGCGACTGTGCCGGGAACGTGCTGAGCGGGAAGGTTGGACTGTTGTAGACGCCTATTCTGATCGTGCGGTCTCCGGCGCCTCCATGTTACGCCCCGGTCTGCAAGCGCTGTTCCATGCAACACAGGAAGGACAGGTTGATCTGATTTTGGCGGAAGCGCTGGACCGGTTGAGCCGAGACCAGGCAGACATCGCCGCGATCTTCAAACGGCTAAGCTTTGCAGGGGTTGGCATCGTGACACTGGCTGAGGGCGAGATCAGCGAATTGCACGTAGGTCTCAAGGGCACCATGAACCAACTGTTCCTCAAAGACCTGGCCGACAAAACCCGGCGTGGTCTTCGCGGACGGGTCGAGCTTGGCCGTTCCGGCGGCGGAAACAGCTACGGCTATGACGTCGTCCGGCGTCTTGGACCCGACGGCCAACCCGTCACGGGAGAACGAATGATCAACACAGCGGAAGCTGAGATTATCCGGCGGGTATTACATGACTTCATCGAAGGGCACTCCCCGAAAGCCATTGCGCGCCGCCTGAACACCGAGGGTGTCCCCGGTCCCCGTGGCAAGTTATGGCGTGACACCGCCATTCGAGGGCACCGAGTGCGTGGGACGGGTCTTCTCAACAATGAGCTATATATCGGCCGCCTGGTTTGGAACCGGCTGCACTACATCAAGGACCCGGAGACCGGCAGACGTGTTTCCCGTCTCAACGATCCGTCCAAATGGATCATCGCGGAGGTCCCTGAACTGCGGATCGTCGAGGATGAACTTTGGGAGGCGGTCAAGCAGCGGCAGGGCGAGATCGAGGCTGATCCCCGCGTCAAAGCCATCAAGGAAACCAAGTTTTGGGAGAAGCGTCGCAAGAAGCACCTTCTTACAGGTCTTGCATTCTGCGGCACCTGCGGAGGGCCACTCGCCACTGTCGGGCGCGACTACCTCGCCTGCTCTGCCGCTCGCAAACTCGGTACTTGTTCCCATAAGCAATCCATTCGCCGCAATGTCCTGGAAGACGCCGTTCTAGATTTGCTTCGTCAGCGTCTGATGCAGCCCGACGCAGTGACCGCTTTTATCAAGTCCTTCAACGAAGCCGCCAAGGCAGAAGAAGGCACAGCGGGGGTAGCCCGGACCCGTCTGCAATCCGAGCGGGACAAAGCTGAGCGCAAACTGAATGGGTTTTATGACGCAATCGCTGAGGGCATTCGCACCCCCGGACTTCAAGCGAGGCTTGAAGAGCTCGAAGCGCAGATTGCCGATCTTGAGTCGAAGCTCTCCGAACCTACGCCTTCACCGGTGCGACTGCACCCAAATCTGCCCGAACTCTATCGCTCCAAGGTCGCAAATCTGGCGCAAGCTCTATCGGATCCGTCAATCCGTACAGGGGCCTTGGAGATTATCCGGGGCTTGGTCGAACGTGTTACGATCCAACATGAACGGGATGGCGTGCAGATCGAACTGGAGGGTGCGCTGGCAGCGATGATTGGGTTGACCCAGAATGAACAAAGCCGCCTTGCGGCGGCTTGTTCGGTACTTTGTTCGACCCAAGTGGTTGCGGGAGTAGGATTTGAACCTACGACCTTCAGGTTATGAGCCTGACGAGC
>NZ_WPYP01000022.1 GCF_013030985.1 Ruegeria arenilitoris
CCGCTAACAGCACCACAAGCACCGTCAGCACAAACTAAGACACATAAAAAACAACACAAAAGACGGCGCGCTTGTATGGCGCGCCGTTTCTTGGTGAGAAAAGGCTTTGACCGGAGGCGTATTTTGCCGTCTGCCGTATCTTGTCAGGTTTTGTTTCAGCGAATGCCGCGCACACGTAAAACGCGGGGTCTGTTTTTCTGTGCTTGGGCCCCAAGGCGTTAAAAACGGACTTACCGGCCGGTTCGGAGAAGGACTGCCGAGGCGGTGACGGAGATGATCCTGATATCGCTGAGGAAGCAAAATCCAACATCGTAAAAAAATCCTGACACCGTAAGAGCAGCTGCTAATGCATCAAACAAGCAATCAAACGGTGTCCCGGATAAACCCGCGGCGTAACATATTTAAGTATAAAATAGATCCTTAGGTGGATCTTCCCGTATCTGCACAGCTGTTGCTCAGGTGCCGCTGTTTTCAGCAGATGAAAAACTCATCCCTCTGCTGCCATGCAATTAAGGGTTGTGAGGAGCAAATCAGTTGGGCTGTGAAGCAGGATGGAAAAGCGAACCTCAACAACCGCTCCTGGTGAATGAACGGGTAGCCACTATCTATTTTTGTTGATCCGGATTCGACCGGGTTCGGGTCTGCCCGAACAGGGCGGACTGTTGCCTAACAAAAACTCAACGAAGTTCGCAAAACATGACGGCTGACCAAAAAACACGGGCCGCGGCTGTATTCCCTTCGGGGCATTCTGGCCCGGTTGACGAAAGCAATACCGCGCGCAGAGGGCGGTTCCGGGGTGATCGGCACACCGGTGAGACCGAATGAAACGTATGATCTGATGGAGACCAGAGAACATGCCCCAAGAAGAATACATTTGCCGGTTCGGCATGCCCCGCGCCGTTGAAAGGTTGGGACGCGCAGTCCTGGCAATGCAATGGGGTGAAACAGCATGATCGATCTTGGCCTTTCCACGGTAACGCTGGCAGTTCGGAACAAACACGGTGGGATTAACAGCCTTGGTCCGCTTCTGTGGCGCGACCCATCCGACGTGTCCACTTTGTTTCAGGACCCGGCGGGCTTGGTGCCGGTGACGGCTGTGGGTGAACCCGTCAGGCGCCTGAACAACAAGGGCACACTGGGGGGGTATTTTCTTGCCCCCAGTGCAGCAGCCGCCCCGGTGTATCAGTCTGACGGCACCTATCAATGGCTGGAAAGTGACGGTGTGGACGACGTGTTGGTATATCAGGGCACGGTACCGTTTTCTGTCGAGGTGTTCGAAGCCGTTGCGTTCCGGACGCTCAGCATTGATCGCCCCTTCGCGCATATCATCAGCAACCGAGGTGGCGTTCCAGGCGATCTGAAGGCCCGCCATCCCTTGATCTCGGCATCGCAATCAGAGCCTCAGAGAATTATTACTTCCTTCGGTGGTGTGGCCAGTATCGTGGATACAGGGGGATCCCTTGTGGGCGTGGATACTCTTGTTACGACGTCGAACAGCGCCTCGGGGATGTCCACCAACGTCAACGGTCAAACCGCCACAAGAGCTGGCGTCGCACTGGAAGATGGGGGCACGGAGCCTTATCGGATTCTTGGTCCAAATCCGGCGCATATTCGAGATTATGGCGGTGTCCACATGAACCGGACTCCGGGCGCGGCAGAAGAGGCGTTTATCCGAAGCTATTATGCAAGGAGATCGGGTGCCATCGCCTGAGCAACGACACCTGAAGGGTGGCGTTGGTTTTTTCTGACGCATAGGTGAGCATGTCAATCTACGTCGGCAATGGTATGGGGTGGCACCGCCACTCTGTACCGTTGTCCTTCATCAGGCGAGGTCAGGATTCGCACTGGAATCTGCGTGCAGTTGTTCGTCAGAACGTTGTCAGCCTGCTAAGACGCCTCCGGCGTTGGCTGGAAAGCCTGCTCGCCATCCCGCGGAAAGTCGCCTAAACGAACACTTGTGGTAATAAAATCGGGACAGGTTCAGTCGGACACTTGATGTTTTTTGAGATGGAAGTCACTGACCGCTCAGGTGTGACAGAAAGCACTTTTGGGTCCGGGACGTGAAAATGGCGGAAACTTTTTTGGATCGGCGAACAAAAGAAGAGAACACGTACCTGATTATTGGTGCCGTTATCTTGTTTGCGGTATTTCACTTTACGTTCCAGGCTGTTTTCTTCACTTATGAAAGACGGCCAGACGAGATCAAGGCAGTCGGGTATTTTGTAAACCTTCTCTCATTTCAGAATGATGCCCGTTTAGGTCATGTGTGGGTTGAAGAAACTTGGACCAGATTGGTTTTATTCGCGTTCAATGTTGCCATAACCTTTGTCTTGGTTGCTTTTAAACTTGTCGACAAAAAGGCTGTCATACTCGTTGCAATATGGCCGCTGTCAGTCCTGCTTTTTTCAAAGATCTATTGGGAATTCTTCTACTTTCCGCTTTGCCTGATACGGCCAAACCTTTCTGCTCGGGCCGAAGCCGGAGTAATATTTTTACTCGGTATATTGCTGTATGCTACCGGAGAGGCAAACCTCGGCGTTATTCTAACTTTTCGAGCTGCCTTGCTCATTCAACATGCTGGATTTCAACGTTCAACACCGATCGGAATTGTGGGATTCGGGATTGCTCTGGATGCCGCCATGAAAACAGGCGCTGCATTCTCACTTCCTTGGATAGGAGGGTTGTTGCAGCGGTTTGATTGGACTCGAAACACTATCAACCCGGACTACTCCCCTATCGAGAGTATAGCGGTATTTATCGCGAGCTTTCACTTCTTCAGCCTGCATACCGGGGCCTACTGGATTGACGTGTTATTTTCACTGGCAGTGATCGCTTACTTGTTAAGCTCTGCCGAATTTCGCCGCAACTTAAGAGAGCACTTTTGGTTAGTTGCTTGTTTCTTTTCTGTGTTTTTCTTCTACACGCACGTCACGTATGCGTTTCAAAATGCAAGGTACTACTTCTTCTTCGTTCCCATTCTGGCAATGATTACTCCTGCCAGAATGTTTCCAGGGTTAGCGATCCTTGGGTTTTTCCACGTGGTTTTTAGAAGCTTGGAGTTCTTGTAACCTGTTCACTTACGCCCGGATGGTCTCCATCAGACCGCTTGGGTTTCTTGGCGATTTTTCAGGCCCGGTTCCATCAGTTCAGTCAGGCGCGCTTGGTCCGGTGCGAAGAGGTCTGACAGCTCTTGCAGAATCTCCGCCCCCGGCTCAGGGGGGGTCTTTGCCGGATCCGACGTGTACAGCACTTTGGACACCAGCGGACTGCTTTTCACCGTCGAAACCAAGCTTGGCAGGCCGAGGCGACGCAGCACCCAGCCGCCGTTCCGCAATACCGAGACAAGCGCCGGATTGCGTGCAGACTGAGCCTCTAGAATCCGGTCCTCATAGGGAAGAGTCTCGATGAAAGGAACATCAAGCGCAGAGCACAAGGAACCGCCAAAGCCCTTGGGGTCGGTCTTGAGCTGATCAAAATCCAGGACAAAAACCCGGTTCGCGCCCAGGTGGTTCCTGGCATTTTGCACATGTTTCCCAAACAGGGAGTTCTCGACAATCTCGGGGTATTCTCGAACCGCGTCTTCAAAGCACAAGTTTGTCCGGCCGATTTTCAGCATGTACTTCCAATGGGACACGCTGCGGGCAACGGGCGCACGTACGGTCACCAGAAACCGGCTGTCCTGCGGCAGATCGCGGGCAATGCGTTCCAGCGCTGTTTCGGAATACAGGTAGTCATGACAGATTTCACCGATCCGCATGGCCTGAGGCTGTTTCGGAAACTGACGGCGGTACCAATCTTCGCCTTTGTCATAGAAGCGGTCGAAATAGAAAATCTCTTTTGCGTTGGCCAATGCAACATCGGGATGCTGGTTCAAAATATGCCAAATCCATGTGGACCCGCACTTGTCGCCACCCAGATACAGGAAATTGACGGGTAGGGTATTGTTGGTCACGGCCTACGCTCCTTGAACAGCAAGGCCAGGTTCACAAGGCCTGAGGAAATCCCGATTTTTCTGAAGATATAGATATATGCCGCGGTGTTCAGGGCGATGAGGTTGCAACTGATGCACACTGCTGCGCCCATCGACCCCCAAAGGGCGACGGCGACAGGCAAGGCCGCAAGCGAAAGACCGGTGGTGACAACCAACATCACGAAGTGCACCCGCTCGTGACCGGACATTTCCATGATCTGCGCCGTCGGGCCCGCAAAAGCGCTGACCAGATAGCCAAGGCTGATCACGATGAGCTCGGGATACGCCGTGGCATAACCCGGGCCGAATAGTTCCAGCACCTCGTCGCCCCACAGGAAAAAAATCAAAAAGCTGGCCAATGTCGGCATCCCCAACATCAGGCTGATACGGCGGCAGGTGGTTTGGGCTGCGTCAAAGTCGTGTTTGCCCAACTGCGCCGCAAGCATCGGGGCCGCGACAATGTTGATCGCCATCAGGAACAATTCCAGCACCATGGCCGTACGCAAGGCGGCGAAAATGGCGCCGACAATAGCCGCCGGAAGAAGACCGCCGACAATGACAATCGCCACATTGCGGCCAGATGCGTCGACAACAGAATTGCCCCACATCCCCCATGAGGCGGAAATCCATCGGCTCTCTTGGCTAAAATCGGCCGCTCCGGTCATCAGCCGCACCGGATTGGTCAGCGGCACCAGAAAGGACTGAACCAGAAACAGCCCGCCCAGAAAAGCGGACATCAGCAACAATGTGGTGACCGGGTCGAGCGCCGGGATCATGCCCAATGCGGCCATCATCGCCAGGGCAATGACGGTCAGGCGAAACACGACGTCCCTGGGCAGCAGCGCGCACCAGACAGAGCCCGCCGCCCGTTGCGGGTTGGGTTGAAACTCGGCCAGAGCCAGGACGACGGTAAAGAGCGCGGTCGCCCAAAGCAGGGACTGCTGACCGTCAAAAGCAGGCAGGATTGCCGCCGCAAGCGCCAGCCCCAAGGCGGCCACAGAAGACCCCAGCAGAACGATTCCATAGCTGAACCGCACAACTGCTTTGGCTTTGGCTTCGTCGTGGTCGTGCAGGTAGAAAGATGCAAAGCGCAAGACCACATTGCGCTGCCCGACGGTGCCAGCGATCGCCAGGATCGTGGCCAAAGAAAAGGCAAAGCTGAATCGCCCGAAACCGTCGTCACCGAGGCCGCGCGACAATGCCACGAACATCACGAAAGAAAGCCCGGCAGCCGCGCATTTTATGGACAATGCCGCCAAGCTTTTCAGAGCAAATCTCTTGCCGGACTTTGCGATGGTGCCTGTGTTCATGACGCTCAAGGCCACTATGCGATGCGCGCGTCGGATACGGTCAGACCCAGTTCCTGTGCCACCAGTTCCGCAATTTGCGCCTTGAAAACCTGCTGGTCGAAACGGGCTGCGTGCGCCTGTATTTTCTTCGGAGAATTCACAAGCGCCACATCCGCTTCAAGCGTGTCGATCGCTGCGTTCAGCGCCTCGACGGTCTGTTCATGAAAATGCACACCCGACACGCCGGGCAAAACCGTGTCCAGGGCACCGCCACGGCCGTAGGCCACGACCGGCCGCCCCGACGCCATAACCTCGACCGGAATGATCCCGAAGTCTTCTTCACCGGGAAACACCAGCGCTTTGCAGGTTGCGAATTGGCGTTTCAGCTCGGCGAAGGGAACCCGCCCCAGAAAGGTGATGTTGCTCTTGGCTTTTTGTTCCAACTCGGCGCGCATTTCCCCGTCGCCGACAATAACCAGCTTGCGGCCCGAAGCGTTGAACGCGTCCACTGCAAGATCAGCCCGTTTGTACGACACCATCTCACCAGCCAGCAGGTAATGGTCTCCTACGTCTTCGGAAACACTGAACTCGGCAACTTCGACGGGGGGGAAAATGACATTCGCGTCCCGCCGGTAGTATTTACTGATGCGCTGCGCGATGAAACCGGAGTTTGCCACGAAACGGTCGACCCTGGCGGCGCTGCTGACATCCCAGATCCGCATCTTGTGCGCTACCAAAGGCATCATGAGCTTTGCCAGACGTCCTGCGGATGCACGGTAGATATGATAGTGGTCCCAGATGTAGCGCATCGGTGAATGGCAATAGCAAAGATGCACGGCATCGGGTCGGGGGATGATGCCCTTTGCGGGCCCGCTTTCGCTTGAAATGATCACGTCGAACTCGGTCATGTCGACCAGTTCGAGCGCAAGAGGCATCAGCGGCAGGTATTTCTGGTAATGCTTCCGCGCGCCGGGCAGTTTGGAGATAAACGTTTCGCGCACATCCTGCTTGCGGATCTTGTCGCTCACCTTGTCCGGGTCGTACACATGGGTGACAATGACCGCGTTAGGGAACAGGTCGAGCAGGCTTTCAATGACCTTTTCCCCGCCCCGCATTCCGACAAGCCAATAATGTACGATGGCGACCCGCAGGCCGGAGAAATCCGCGTTGGCGCTTTCCATATTCTGCGAAACAAACTCGTTTACTTCGGTCATGGTAAATCCTTGAGACCTGCTGCGCACCCTTCCCAGAGGCGGCTACCGTCAATCAGCCTGCGATGTTCAGCCCTTAGCGCCCTGGCCGCGGGCGTAGACGTCTTCGTAGCGGACGATGTCG
>NZ_WPYP01000023.1 GCF_013030985.1 Ruegeria arenilitoris
GCTTGGGGTAGCTTTTCCGCGACAAGGGCCACAAACGGGTTCCAGAACCTCCGCACAGGAGGACGGGCGTAATCAACATGGTAAGCTCGTAATCTGATTTGCTTGGCTAGGTCCTATTAAATGGGATTTGGTGTGACAAGGTTTTGCACGGCCACTGTCGAAAAAAGGCCCCTTGCCGCCTGTTTTTTGCCAGAGCGTCATGGGCGCGCCGTCAGAAATCTGGGCTCGGTTCCGTCCAGGCAGACCGCGCTCAGCACACCTGTCGCAAAGGCACCGGTGTCAATGGAAATGCGCCCCTGCCGCGCAGCAGCCGTTCCGACGATCGTGTGCCCATGCACCACCCAGACACCATCGCGCCTGACCGTGGATTGAAATGACGGGTGGCCCCAGACAAGGGTCTTGTCCGATTGCGTCTCGGGCGGGGTATCCGGATCGGCACCGGCGTGGACAACCAGCACATTGCCCGACATGTCCCAGGTCGGAAGCTCGGAAACCCACCGGCACAGCGCGACGCCCATCGCCTCTTGCAGCCGGTCGCGACAGTCCGTCAGTTCGTCACCGCTCATCTCGGATCGGGCCCCGCGCACACCGAATGAGGCCAGGGTCTGCAAGCCGCCATAGCGCAGCCAGCGCGGGCCTTGTCCTTTTGGATCCTGCAGGAACCGCAGCAGCATCTCTTCGTGGTTGCCCATCAGACAGGTCAGGTCCGGACGTGCACTGATCAGGCGCAAAACCTCGGCGCTGTGCTCGCCGCGGTCGACGTAATCGCCGACCAGTATGATCCGATGGTCCTGTGGTACCTCGGACAGCAGTTTTTTCAGTTGAACAATACAGCCATGCACATCACCGATCACACAAAGTGGACCGTCCGGGTTCGGAGGCAGGAATGTTCCGCGCCGCCCGAACCGTTTGATAAGCGATGTCAGCACGATGCGCTGGTCTCCTGACTGGTTGGCCGCGACACGTCCCGGCAGGGGCAGATTGACGTCGGTTTTTTGATCCGAACGTGATACCCCTGCGCTGCACTGTGGGCAAGACCGGCCTCAGGCGGTACGGCAGGCTGGCACGCCCATGCGTATGAGTTCACTGCCTTTGACCTTGTGGACACCGTTGATGCGATTGCGCGCCGTGGTCATGAACCAAGTTTTCAATGGTTCCGGATAATAGTCGGCCATGACTTTGCTGAAATAGTCGAAATCCTCGGGCGCAAGCCGGCGACCGCTACGGGACGGGCCATGAAATCCAAAAGTGGTATCGGGTTCAACACAGGTTCCGGGCAACCCCAGAAACATCGTGCATGTTGAATAGCAGACGCGTCCGCGTATTTCGACCTGGATGCCGTTGCGCGCTAGGTTGTCCAGTTCGGCCAGACGGTCATGCAAATATCCGCCGCGGTCGCTGCCCACGACATACAGCTGCTGTGCCTCACCGCGCGTCGGTACGTTTAGGACAGGTAGCAACGTCGCAACCGCCAAGAATGCCGTGAAAATCCGGGCGGCATCACGGGAGGAGGACGTTCCGGCACGCAGCGGTGCCCTGGCAATACAGTCGAACAGTCTCAGCATGGGCGTATCTCCAGCTCCAGATTTGGTCTGGATCAGGACTAGTGAGCTGCGATGCCTCAGCTGTGGACTGCCTGTGGCGAAACTTGGCCTTAAATCAATGTTTTAGTAGGTTTTTTACGTAAACTTTCTGTTTCCTGTGCGTGCGCAGGCTGACCTGCGGCAGGGGTCTCACAGGATCAATTCAGTCATTGGGTAATCGTCGGGTTGTCTATGGGCGGCCTGTGCCGCGACCCGCGTATCTGCTCGTGCGAAAAGGCGCGCAGAGATCCAAACTCGTCGTGAACTTGAATTGATGCCCGCATAATAGCGCAAAACACGCTCTGATCCAAATTGGCCCGGAAACGGGCCAAGGAATGGGCGTGACTCCCGGGGGCTTTACGGCCGTCCGTTTAGCCTGCCGGGCACGCTTTTTTAGTTTAGCTGGATTTCATCCGACGCCTGGTGCGTCGCTGCAACCGCCAAAGATCTCGCCAATAGGACGCCTGCCAAGGCGCGCTCAGGGCAACCTTCCACCATTTGCGCTGCTCTTGAAACAGCTTTTTTTCATAGTCTTTTTTCAAATAGCGTTTGGGCAGTGCAATATGGATTTTGGGCGCGAGGCTCTGGGAATCGGCAGAGCTATCGGAAAAGGCGGGGGTCAGCATCGCGCTGGTTTGCAACGCCAGCAGACGTTTCAAATTCACCTCAAGCGTCGAAGGGTGCACGTAGTCGATGACCGAACTGACACCGTCATCGCCGCTGCCTGCCCAGACATCGCCCAACTTGGTATTGGTGAAAACAACCGTGCTCTGCAGAGTTTCCCAATCGCTGTAGAAACTGTTCCAGATTGCCGGACGCACGACGTCGCGCAACATGAACCCTTCGGCAAGAAACAGCATCGCCCAAAAGCTTGGCCAGGCAATCAACAGATCTTGAACATCCTGTTCTGTCGCCGAAACCGGTGTGAAAACCACAATATCCGCAATCTCGGTGATCAGGCTGACATTGCGTTCCGCTTCACTCAGACTGGCTGCGGGCAGCCCCTTTGTGACGTGGACAATGCGCAGGCCGTCAGTGGCCTGAGGGCTCTGGGCCAGTTTGCCAAACGTTGAATGCGAGACCTGCGCAACACCGCGCAGCCTGTAGGCATCGCACCAATCAGAATGGTTCCGACCACCCAGAACGATAACTTCACTTACTGGTTGCTTGCAGGCTGAAATGACGCTCTCAACGGCTAAGCTTCTTGTTTCACTGTCATTCATACAGATTTACACTCTGACGTATGTATTTCGACTTGGACGCATGTCCGCACGATTGGAACAATATTAAAAATGCTGCCCCGACATCTCTAACTTCTGGTTTTGAGACATCGAATGCGCAATTTCGGTGAATGAGCTCCAGTTACTGCCAAGCAAGAGCGGCGCGCGGGACAGCAATATCACATCCGCGAGCGCATATTTGAGCTGCATTTCCGAGCGGTCATACACCGCCCGTGGCAGGCTGGTCACGCGTTCCTGGTACTTTGTTTCAAACGCGCCATAGGATTCCGAATTGTCCGAAGCCAGGAAAATCGTCGCGTTGGGCGTGGACTCCAGCAATTCGTCGATGCGCTTGAAGAAAAAGCCATAATGGGATCTGCTTCTGGCCCGTCTGGCAATCTCGTCCTCGGATTTGGACCAGTCACCGGGAACGTCCCCATGAGGATCCGTGGCTGCACCGCCATTCATCCGAACATGGACCGCGATGTCGTTCGGGCTTCTGACTGAATCGATCATCTCCTGCACATCCGCGCTTGGCTTCAGACCGCGCAGGAAATCTTTTTCAAGCTCATCATAGGGCGCCCCAAAGGTGAACCTGTAGGCGGACTGGATGACGATATCGCGCGGGTCGTGAACCAGCGACGTGGAATCAAAGGCTTCCCGGAACGCCTTGCTCATCAGATCGACTTCCAACGCGTTTTCCGGGTTGTTGTCGCTGGTATCCTCGAGAGCGCCATCAAAATCGAACAGCGACGTAAAACTGCAATCACAATGCTCGTCAGGTACCCAACGAACCACGAGGTCCCGATCATGCACTTGTGCAAATGCAGCGCCCGAAGCAATCGCGCGCAGACGATTGCCCAGACCATGCTGAGCATCGACGATGAGTTTCGGCTTGTGGTGGCTGTGTCCGATCGGAACCGAAACTTTGTCATTTTTTTCAACGGACTGCAGTGGCCCACTGCCAAGAACCACAATCGCGTCTTTCAGGGAGCGGGTCATCAGCGCATAGTCCACGGCCTCTCGATCCGCAGTGATTTTAACGCCATCGAAAACATGCTGTATCGCGCTCACTGCGGCTTCGGCACGCTCCAGCCGCGTCCCGATCAGGTTTGTATCTACGCCAAACGGGTAAGTCCGCCGCACCCGAATAACGCCACCTGAATCGCCCAGCACCCGGAAACCGGCCATTGGGCTACTGCTGTCCCAGGGCGCAGATGACAACGCAGTCTCACGGTTCAAAGAGATCCAGAACTGCGGGAAGGCCTGCACCTCATCCCAGCCGGTGACCGGTTTGCTCTTGGGGCGGTCGATGCGCCTTGTGTCGGAATGGTCGATATGGCGAATGGTGTCGGGATCGACATCCACCCTTTCAACGCCAGAGTCCGTCAGGCGGTCATACAGATCGTCGTCATCCCAGCCATAGGTCACAATCCGTTCGTTGAACCCGTTCACAGCCATCAGGTCCTCGCGACCAACAACGAAGAATCCGTTTACGTGGCTTTGACCCGATTCTGCCTGCCGCCAGTTTCCTGCGGTCAGTTTCCCGACACCCATGGAGTTACGGTTGAAAAACTCGGCGTTGAGGATGATGTCGCTGTCGACTTTGACGATCTTGTCTTTTGTCGTCGCCCGGAAACCCACATTGTAGGCATGGGAGAGGATCCACGACCCTTCGTCTTCAACACGAAGAATACGGACACGCGGATCACGAATTCCGGCTTCATCAAGGGAAATAGCAACAGGAATCTCGGAGCTCCAGTCCACGATGACAATCTCATCGATTTCCTGATGCACCAGCCATGTTGGAAGGGTCCGTAGCAGGTGATCATTCCTGTTCATGCAACACGTGACGAGCGAAAAACCAGGCTTGATCACAGTATCCGGCCGAAATTCCTCGCCTGCTTCTTCAAATCTAGGTAAGTCCCGCCAAATCTCCGGACGCTTCAGGACATCATTGTAGACCGATGCCACAACCGATGGGGATTTGGCATTGCGGACCGAAAGCTGCGTTCTGATCAGACTGCGAAATGAGTCTCCGGCCCGAGCCGTGCTGGAATCGTCGTTCGATGCAAGTGCATCACAAAGGTTTGCAACTATGTCCTTGGAAGATTGCATTTCTTTCCCAGTTCGAGATCTTGGTAAGTTACAAAGACCGGTGTGCGCCAATGCCGCTCGTGACTTACCATCCTAGATTGTATTCAAAAAAGCTTGAGCACCGAGTACCTGTTTGCACCAGCGTGTCAATCTCCAAAAATAATATCGGCTGAGGGTAAACCCAAGAACTCGACGTCAATGAGCGACGTTACGCCTGAATTGTATCACAAACCAGACGTGTTGGTTTTGTCTGCTTGAGAGGAAGCCCAAGCCCGTCAGGGCGGCGCCGGACGAGTCACAATTGGTTCTGCCAGAACGAAAAGGGATCACAGTTTTGTTTTCTTGAGATCACTGGTGTGGCCAAACTAAGGATCACCAGTTTGCCGATAGAAGTTAAGTGGAGTTCCCACGCTTTAGTTGGCCTTTTCACGGCAAAGAAAGTCGCTGAAGAAAGTATTAGCCTTTGACTTGAAGTGGTGTTGACCACCCGAAAGCAAAAGCTGGGGCCTTGGAACTTGCAGGCCCGCAATTCGGCCAGATGTCGAAATCAAAATAGTTGGCTAGGCTCGAGACGCATGGGTGGAAACGACTCGATTTTCACCACGGGGTTAGCGTGCCTTGGTGAGGGGGTTAAGCGAACGGTTCTGTGGAGTGTATTGTAAGCGTTGCATCTGACCCTCATGATGTGTCCTTTCTGAATTAGCCACGCAGGTCTATAGTGGCGCTACGCGCCACCAGGAAAGTAACCGTCCGGTTGAGACGCGAGCAAAGATCTTAGTGTTCTGACGTATCTACAAGGTCCGACAGTTTCTGGAAGGCGTTTGCTGGGCCATCGTATTGCGGGCCATATACCCAGCTCATGATTTGAATTTGTTTGGTGAGCTTGGCGTCCGAAGAGGCGGTGTCAACAAATCCGCAATCATATAACGCCTCTACAAGTTTTTTGCTGACGGATATCTTCAACATTTGTGCGGGCAACTCAAAGAAACCAGATAGTGCTTCTGCTAGATGCAAAAGGGTAAGGTCGGAGTTCTGAGCCAAAATTGCTGCGACTTCGTCGGCACTGGCGGTTAAAATGCGCTCAACTTTGTTGTTTTGGAACACGCCGAGTTTGACCAAGGTGTCGTCAGCTTTTTCAAACGCCGACATGTGCTGATGAGAAAAATATGCGCCGCGCTCCGCAGTTTCCTGTTTTTGTGGGTCAAACTGTATATCCCCTTGCCACGGCGCATTCATTGCTCGGCAAACGCTTGTCAATATTTGCCGGGCCAGTTGACCACACAACTCCCGTTGTCTTTTGTTCAAAGTGATTGCAGCGATATGATCAGTGCCGGCCATTGAACTCCTACGGCATAAATTCATTATAGTTGGCTAGGCTCGAGACGCATGGGTGGAAACGAGTCGATTTTCACCACGGGGTGAGCGTGCCTTGATGAGGGGGTTAAGCGAACGGTCCTGTGGAGTGTATTTGGATTGAGCT
>NZ_WPYP01000024.1 GCF_013030985.1 Ruegeria arenilitoris
CAATCGTGCCGATGTTGACGTGCGGCTTATTACGCTCAAACTTTTCCTTTGCCATTCCTCAGGCGCCCTTTTGCGATTTGGGGGACCCTTGGTCCCGTGGTTACATCTGCGCGCGCGAGATATTTGGTTCAAAGGGGAAAATCAAGCACATCCTGCGTTAAAACCCGTTTATGATGCCGGATTTTGCGTCACCACGTCGGAATCCAGCGGCTGGATCAGGTCGGGCCGCTTGTCGAACCAGCCGTTCTCTTCATGTTCCTCGGCCAACCACTCTTCGACCCGGTCGGCAACTTTCAGAGCCAGGCCGCTCATTTGTTCCTCTTTGGTGCGTTCATGACCCGACCCTTTCAGGGCGCTGCCGCCGGTTGTGTCTTCCAGCACCTGGAACTGCTTACCTTTGGCCAGGAACTCTTTCTTGTTCACGTCGTAGACGTTGACCAGAACAATTGCCGTGCTTTTGGGGTTATAGATCACCGGGATGCCCGGAGGAGCCAGCATATAGCCTTCGAGGCTGATGCCGATGTCATATTCCTGCGCGCCCTCATAACGACCCAAGCGGATATCGACCGCATTCTGGATTGCAGACGTCCATTCGTCCGGAGTGGCATCCCGCGACACCGGCCCCTGAACCGCCTTGTCAGCAAAGGCATAGTTCACGCGCATATTGAATTCGCCTAACGACTCGGGTTCTTCGTAAACCTGGGTCTGTGTGCAAGCGCCCATCAGGGCCAGTCCGGTGATCAAAGTCAGAATGCGCAACATAGTCTCTTCTCGATAGGCCTGTTTTGCTTTGATCTAGCGCACCGATACGGCCTGTGCCAAGCCGTATCGGCGGATTTCCCCAGAAACCGAGGCTGGATCACGAGAATTTATAGTTCCGCGGGAAGCCGTAAGGCGGCTTTTTCCCGACGCTGGCACGTTTGGCCAGCCATTGGGACATATCGGCCTCGTGCCGCGTTTTGTCGCCGCCCATAGACCATTTCAGACCCTCTTCCCAGTTGAACGTCGTGATGTCGGACAGACCGCCATCCAGTTCCAACGTCCCCTGACGCCCGCGCGCCATATTGTACTTCTGCAGGCGCACGCCCTTGCCGCGGGTCATCTCGGGCAGTTCCTCGGTCGGGAAGACCAGGAACTTGCCGTTCTGAGACACCACGGCCACGTGATCGCCCGCAATCGGCTTACAGATCATCGCGGTCTCGTCGCCCTTGACGTTCAGCACCTGCTTACCGTTGCGGGTCTGCGCCAGCACGTCATCCTCGGGCACCATGAAGCCGTTACCCGCATCCGAGGCCACCAGCAGCTTGCGCCCCGGTTTGTGGATCAGGATGTCGATGATCTGCGCCTCGTTCGGCAGGTCGACCATCAGGCGCAGCGGTTCGCCCATGCCCCGCCCGCCGGGCAAGTTCGCCGCGCTGACCGTGTAGAATCGACCATTGGAGGCAAACACCAGCAGTCGGTCGGTGGTTTCGGCGTGGAAGATGAAACGCGGCCCGTCGCCGTCCTTGAACTTGAGTTCACGCTTCAGGTCGATATGGCCGGTCATGGCGCGAATCCAGCCCATTTGAGAGCAGACAACCGTGATCGGTTCGCGGTCAATCATCGCCTCAAGCGGCACTTCTTCGACCTGCCCAGCCTCGGCAAACTGCGTGCGCCGCGCGCCGCCTTCGTAATCTTTGCCAAAGGTCTTCTTGGTCTCTTTCAGCTGCTCGGCGATCTTGGCCCATTGCAGGGCAGGATCGGCCAGCAGGTCTTCGAGGTTGGCACGCTCTTCCATCAATGCGTCGCGTTCGCGGACCAGTTCCATCTCTTCCAGACGGCGCAGGCTACGCAGACGCATGTTGAGGATGGCGTCGACCTGAACCTCGGACAGCTCGCCCTCACCCGGCTTGGGCGAGACATAATCGGACTCATCGGTCGCGCGGACATGGGTAATGCCCCAATCCTCGCGCATCAGCGCGGCTTTGGGGTCGTCGTCATAGCGGATGATGTCGATTACGCGGTCAAGGTTCAGGAAGGCGACGATAAAGCCCTCCAACACCTCCAGACGGTGGTCGATCTTAGCCATGCGGTGACGCGAACGGCGTATCAGCACCTCTTGCCGGTGATCAAGGAAAGCGCGCAGCACTTCCTTCATCGAACAGACCTTGGGCGTCACGCCGTCGATCAGCACGTTCATGTTCAGGCTGAACCGCACCTCAAGGTCCGAGTTGCGATAGAGCATGCCCATCAGCACTTCGGGGTCCACGTTCTTGGAACGCGGCTCCAGAATCAGGCGGATGTCATCGGCGGATTCGTCGCGGACATCGGCGAGGATCGGGATTTTCTTGGTTTGGATCAGCTCCGCGATCTTTTCGATCAGCTTGGACTTCTGAACCTGATAGGGGATCTCGGTGACGACGATCTGCCACTGGCCACGGCCAAGATCTTCGACCTCAAACTTGCAACGCAGACGGAAGGACCCGCGACCGGTGCGATAGGCCTGAGCGATGTTCTCAGGTGGCTCTACGATCACACCGCCGGTCGGGAAATCCGGGCCGGGGACGTAGTTCAACAGCGTGTCGTCGCGCGCATCCGGCGTTTTGATCAGATGCAGACAGGCGTCACACAGTTCGGAAATATTGTGCGGCGGGATATTCGTCGCCATGCCGACCGCAATACCGCTGGCACCGTTGGCCAGCAGGTTCGGGAACTGCGCAGGCAGCACCACCGGTTCTGTCAGCGTGCCGTCATAGTTGTCGCGGAAATCGACAGCGTCCTCGTTCAGACCCTCAAGCAGCGCCTCGGCCACGATGGTCATCCGCGCCTCGGTGTACCGCGAGGCTGCCGGGTTGTCGCCGTCGATATTGCCGAAATTCCCCTGCCCGTCGACCAGCGGGTAGCGGACGTTGAAATCCTGCGCCAGACGCGCCATCGCATCGTAAATCGCGGCGTCGCCATGCGGGTGATAGTTACCCATCACGTCGCCCGAAATCTTGGCGGATTTCCGGAACCCCCCCGTCGCGCTGAGTCGCAGCTCGCGCATGGCATAAAGGATTCGCCGGTGAACCGGCTTCAGACCATCCCGGGCATCCGGCAAAGCGCGATGCATGATGGTGGACAGCGCATAGGTCAGATAGCGTTCGCCAATCGCGCGGCGCAGCGGTTCGGCTACCTCGCCCCCGTTCTCGGGGGCCTCCATGTTGGGGTCGTCGATCGTATCGTTCATATATGATGTGATACGCCGCAAGCGCGCCTTGGTAAAGCAAGCAGCGCATATTTTGCTGGGGACAAGTGGCGCTTTTTGCAACAGGGGGAGGCAACCCCCGGATTTCCCCCGTTTTTCGACTCGGAAACCGAAATATGATACCCTGAACGCATTAGACTACTGCCTATTTGTTGTTTCTTACGATTACCGGGGGATGCGCCATGACGCGCCTTATTGTTATCACTTTCGCTGCACTTGGTTGGTGCTTTTATGTAATGAGCGGCGGCCCGGATTTCGAACCGCGCGGCCTGCGTGCCGAACAACCCGTTCGCATCGCCTCTGTTCCGAATCCATCTGTCGCCCCTGCCCGCGCCGAGGAACTTGTGACCAATGTCGCGGCTCGCATTCCGACAGTGCGCATTCAGCCGGAAACGGCAGTGGAAGAGGTGGTCGAGTTCGTGGCGGATGACGCCACTCTCGAATCTTTCTCGACCCTGTCGGTGTTCGAGGATCAAAGCGCCAACATAACGCTGGCCTCGCTTGAGGACGGCGTGGCCGGCCTTACCCAGATCACCGACGAGGTGCAGGAAGACGTGGTCGAAACGCCCGCCATCCCCGAGCCCGAAAAGGACATTCGGGAAATCTCGGGCACCCGCGTAAACATGCGCGACGGGCCGGGCACGATCTATCCGATCATCGGCAAGGTTACCATCGGTCAGCAGGTCGAGGTTCTGAGTGAATCCGGCACCGGCTGGCTGCGCCTGCGCGTGTTGCCACAGCAACAGGTCGGATGGGTTTCTGCCTCGCTGGTGCGAAAAACCTCGAACTGACGGCGTCCTGTCATTGTCCTGACCCAAACCTCGCCATAGCTTAGGCGCAGGTTCAGAGTCAGGAAGATCATGAAAAAGACCATTCTTATCACCGGTTGTTCCTCGGGCATTGGTCTGGATGCGGCCCATGGAATGCGTGCGCGTGGATGGCGGGTGTTTGCCTCGTGCCGCCAACAGAGGGATTGCGACAGGCTGCGGGCGCAGGGTTTTGAAAGCCCACGCATCGATTACACTGACCCGGACAGCATCGCCTCGGGCCTTGCCGAGGTTCTGGAGGCCACCGGCGGCACGCTGGACGCACTGTTCAACAACGGCGCGCATGGCTTGCCCGGTGCGGTCGAGGATCTGCCGACAGAGGGTCTGCGCGCGATTTTCGAATCCAATTTCTTTGGCTGGCACGAGCTGACCCGGCAAGTCATTCCGGTCATGCGGGCGCAGGGACATGGGCGAATCGTTCAGAACTCCTCGGTACTCGGTTTTGTCGCCTTTCCCTGGCGCGGGGCCTATGTGGCGACGAAATATGCCGTCGAAGGTCTGACGGACACGCTGCGTCTGGAACTGGCCGACACCGACATAAAGGTCATCCTGATCGAACCCGGCCCGATCACCTCGAAAATCCGCGAAAACTCGATCCCGTTTTTCGAGCGGTTCATCAACTGGCAGAACTCGGCCCTGCGGGAACGGTACGAGGCATCCCTGTTGAAAAGACTGTACGAATCCAGAGGACCCGACCGGTTCGAGCTGCCAGCATCAGCCGTTACCGACAAGCTGGCCCATGCGGTTGGCTCAAAACGCCCTCGGGCACGGTACTACGTGACGACACCGACATATATCGCCGGATACCTGCGCCGCATCCTGCCGACCCGCACTATCGACCGCATCCTTTCCGACGTCTGATGCGAAATTAACCGTTCGCTTTTTGCCCCCGTGGGTCTAGATGATAGATCAACGAAACAAGAAACGCGGACGGTGCATCCATGGACCTTTTGATGGTCATTTTGCTGTTGGCCATGGCGGCAGTGGTCGTTGTGCTGGCGATTGGCATTTCGAACTTTGGCAAAAGCGGCAAAAGCGCCGCGATGAAAAGCAACCGGATGATGCAGTTGCGCATCCTGTTCCAGTTCATTGCCGTGGTGCTGATCCTGCTCTACGTCTGGCTGCGTGGACAAGGAGCACAATAGATGGTCGTTCTGAACAAGATTTACACCCGCACAGGCGATGACGGGAAAACGGCGCTTGGCAATGGTGAACGGGTGGCCAAATACTCGGGCCGTGTGGCTGCCTATGGCACCGTGGACGAGCTGAACGCCTTTGTCGGCGTGGCCCGCACCGAGGCAGATGGCGAAGTCGACGCCGCCCTGTCGCGTATTCAGAACGACCTGTTCGATCTGGGTGCCGATTTCTGCCGCCCCGAGATGGAAAAGGACGCCGAGGCTGATTATCCGCCTCTGCGAGTCGTCGCCTCTCAGATCGACCGGCTCGAGGCCGAGATCGACGCCATGAACGAATCGCTGGAACCGCTGCGCAGCTTCATCCTGCCCGGCGGATCGCGACTGGCAGCGCAACTGCATGTGTGCAGGACCGTCTCGCGCCGGGCCGAGCGGCTGGCGGTGGAACTGACCAACATGGAGCCCGTAAACGAGGTTGCAGTGAAATACCTCAACCGCCTCAGCGACTGGTTCTTCGTAGCCGCCCGTTGTGCCAACGAAAACGGCACGCAGGACGTGCTGTGGGTTCCGGGCGCGAACCGCTAAGTTTCAGGCCGCAGCGTCAAAAAACACGAAACGCGACGTCCCAAGCCCATGACGTGACGATTTTGCTCTGTTACGCGGCGAATTCAGACGTTATTCAAACGTCCGAGAGCATTGGTGGAGTCGCTTCGCGGCTTACCGTTTTTTGTGAGGAGCAAGCGCAAAATGAAGGTACTCGTGCCTGTGAAGCGCGTGATTGACTATAA
>NZ_WPYP01000025.1 GCF_013030985.1 Ruegeria arenilitoris
CCCCTTCACCGGCGCTGCTGAGGCGGTGCTGACGGGTCGGAGAGACGGCCTGACGGACTGGAAAGACGGTTGAGACGCTCAGGAGAGACTGGGGGCATCTTAGGGAATGAGTTAGGCGGGCGCGCTGAGGTTTTGGCGCAACGGTCTGGTTTTTGGCTCTGGGTGTTATGGTTCTTTGACATTGATGGATAACTGAAGAGATATGTGGGCGGTTTGGTTCGTTTCGACGGATTGAATGTCTGTATATCGCGCTCTTAGGGTTTCGGCCCGATGATTGAGTGTCAGCTTCACTGTTTGAGTGGTTCACTGGTTTCTTAGGAGATCTGTGTACATCAAACAGATGACTTCATCTGGTTTAGCCACCAGATGAGATGTGCAGAGGTTCGAACGTCAAGGATAGGTTAGCAATAGCCTTTCAACTTGAGAGTTTGATCCTGGCTCAGAACGAACGCTGGCGGCAGGCCTAACACATGCAAGTCGAGCGCGCCTTTCGGGGTGAGCGGCGGACGGGTTAGTAACGCGTGGGAATATGCCCAAAGGTACGGAATAGCCTCTGGAAACGGAGAGTAATACCGTATGTGCCCTTCGGGGGAAAGATTTATCGCCTTTGGATTAGCCCGCGTTAGATTAGGTAGTTGGTGGGGTAATGGCCTACCAAGCCTACGATCTATAGCTGGTTTTAGAGGATGATCAGCAACACTGGGACTGAGACACGGCCCAGACTCCTACGGGAGGCAGCAGTGGGGAATCTTGGACAATGGGGGCAACCCTGATCCAGCCATGCCGCGTGAGTGATGAAGGCCTTAGGGTCGTAAAGCTCTTTCGCCTGTGAAGATAATGACGGTAGCAGGTAAAGAAACCCCGGCTAACTCCGTGCCAGCAGCCGCGGTAATACGGAGGGGGTTAGCGTTGTTCGGAATTACTGGGCGTAAAGCGCACGTAGGCGGATCGGAAAGTTGGGGGTGAAATCCCGGGGCTCAACCCCGGAACTGCCTCCAAAACTATCGGTCTAGAGTTCGAGAGAGGTGAGTGGAATTCCGAGTGTAGAGGTGAAATTCGTAGATATTCGGAGGAACACCAGTGGCGAAGGCGGCTCACTGGCTCGATACTGACGCTGAGGTGCGAAAGTGTGGGGAGCAAACAGGATTAGATACCCTGGTAGTCCACACCGTAAACGATGAATGCCAGTCGTCGGGTAGCATGCTATTCGGTGACACACCTAACGGATTAAGCATTCCGCCTGGGGAGTACGGTCGCAAGATTAAAACTCAAAGGAATTGACGGGGGCCCGCACAAGCGGTGGAGCATGTGGTTTAATTCGAAGCAACGCGCAGAACCTTACCAACCCTTGACATCCTAGGACCGGCCCAGAGATGGGTCTTTCACTTCGGTGACCTAGTGACAGGTGCTGCATGGCTGTCGTCAGCTCGTGTCGTGAGATGTTCGGTTAAGTCCGGCAACGAGCGCAACCCACATCCTTAGTTGCCAGCAGTTCGGCTGGGCACTCTAGGGAAACTGCCCGTGATAAGCGGGAGGAAGGTGTGGATGACGTCAAGTCCTCATGGCCCTTACGGGTTGGGCTACACACGTGCTACAATGGCAGTGACAATGGGTTAATCCCAAAAAACTGTCTCAGTTCGGATTGGGGTCTGCAACTCGACCCCATGAAGTCGGAATCGCTAGTAATCGCGTAACAGCATGACGCGGTGAATACGTTCCCGGGCCTTGTACACACCGCCCGTCACACCATGGGAGTTGGTTCTACCCGACGGCCGTGCGCCAACCTTTCGAGGAGGCAGCGGACCACGGTAGGATCAGCGACTGGGGTGAAGTCGTAACAAGGTAGCCGTAGGGGAACCTGCGGCTGGATCACCTCCTTTCTAAGGATGTATCTAGTTAGATTTGTTCGCAAATCTCGTGATACACTTAGCAGAAGATCAACAAACAAAGTTGATCAAACTCATGGACCGAGCCGTCCTCATATCTCTTCAGAACACATCAGGCCGACCGGCCTGTCTGGGTCGGTAGCTCAGGTGGTTAGAGCGCACGCCTGATAAGCGTGAGGTCGGAGGTTCAAGTCCTCCTCGACCCACCACTAATTAGGGTGCGTAGCACCTGAATGGGGCCTTAGCTCAGCTGGGAGAGCGCCTGATTTGCATTCAGGAGGTCAGGAGTTCGATCCTCCTAGGCTCCACCATCGCACCTCTGGTGCGTGACCGATATATCCTTTCGATTTGACCGTTAAGCACCATTTTGGTTCTTAACCGTCCAATCGGACGTCGCTTCTTCGGAAGCTTTGACATCGTTTAGAGAGAAATCAATCAACACTGTTTGATCGTGCCGAGTGTGGCACTGATCTCGGTCGTTCTCATCTTCGGATGAGCGGCGCAGTTTGGGTCTAGCCGGCCTGGAATGCGTATCGCGACTGAAACGAACAGAGTTGTCCAAGTCAAATATACTAACCCGAGTGACCTGCGTTGATCAGCTGCACGGCTGGGAGACCATATGGGGTTGCTCAATTGTCCTCGTCCAAGTGGCGGGGGCGGGAAATGTATGTTTTTGGTTCAGAAACAGAGGCGGCCTTTAGTTACCAGCTGGGCCTGCTGCGGAAGACTTCGTGTCTTTCTCTTTCTGGATCAAATCAAGCGCGAGAAGGGCGTTTGGTGAATGCCTTGGCAGCAAGAGGCGATGAAAGACGTGATACTCTGCGATAAGCCATGGGGAGCTGAGAATAAGCTTTGATCCATGGATTTCTGAATGGGGCAACCCACCTGAAAGCTTCATATTGTTATCTTTGATACTCAATATGGGGTTTAAACAGGTACTTAAGACCTGAATACATAGGGTTTTAAGAGCAAACCCGGGGAACTGAAACATCTAAGTACCCGGAGGAAAGGAAATCAATTGATACTCCCCTAGTAGCGGCGAGCGAACGGGGACCAGCCGAGCCGGATGAGTGACTAGAACACGTTGGGAAGCGTGGCCATAGCGGGTGACAGCCCCGTATAGGAAGCTTTGACGGACGTATTAAGTAGGGCGGAACACGTGAAATTCTGTCTGAAGATCGGAGGACCACCTTCGAAGGCTAAGTACTCCTTGCTGACCGATAGCGAACCAGTACCGTGAGGGAAAGGTGAAAAGCACCCCGACGAGGGGAGTGAAACAGTACCTGAAACCGAACGCCTACAATCAGTCGGAGGCTCCTTGCGAGCTGACGGCGTACCTTTTGTATAATGGGTCATCGACTTGGTCTCACGAGCAAGCTTAAGCCGTTAGGTGTAGGCGTAGCGAAAGCGAGTCTTAATAGGGCGTATGAGTTCGTGGGATCAGACCCGAAACCGAGTGATCTAGGCATGGCCAGGTTGAAGGTAAGGTAACACTTACTGGAGGACCGAACCCACATCCGTTGAAAAGGATCGGGATGAGCTGTGCCTAGGGGTGAAAGGCCAATCAAACTCGGAGATAGCTGGTTCTCTGCGAAATCTATTTAGGTAGAGCGTCATCCGAATACCCCGGGGGGTAGAGCACTGGATGGGTAATGGGGCCCCACAGGCTTACTGATCCTAACCAAACTCCGAATACCCGGGAGTACTAGATGGCAGACACACTGCGGATGCTAACGTCCGTAGTGGAGAGGGAAACAACCCTGACCTACAGCTAAGGCCCCCAATTCATGGCTAAGTGGGAAAGCAGGTGGGACGACCAAAACAACCAGGAGGTTGGCTTAGAAGCAGCCATCCTTTAAAGATAGCGTAACAGCTCACTGGTCTAAATAAGTTGTCCTGCGGCGAAGATGTAACGGGGCTCAAGCCATGAGCCGAAGCTTAGGATGCCGTAAGGCATGGTAGCAGAGCGTAGTGTGACATAGAACTCATCCGTATTTGCATCCTGTTGTGAAATATCAGCGGGTGTAATGACGGATCGAGTTCTTTCGATGAAGCCGGCCTGTGAGGGATCCGGTGGAGAGATCACTAGTGAGAATGATGACATGAGTAGCGACAAAGAGTGTGAGAGACACTCTCGCCGAAAGTCCAAGGGTTCCTGCTTAAAGCTAATCTGAGCAGGGTAAGCCGGCCCCTAAGCCGAGGCCGAAAGGCGTAGGCGATGGGAACTAGGTTAATATTCCTAGGCCAGGAGGATGTGACGGATCACAGGTGTAGTTCAATCTTATCGGATTGATTGGGCTGCTGAGTGGTTCCTGGAAATAGCCCTCCATCAGACCGTACCCTAAACCGACACAGGTGGACTGGTAGAGCATACCAAGGCGCTTGAGAGAACGATGTTGAAGGAACTCGGCAAAATACCTCCGTAAGTTCGCGAGAAGGAGGCCCGGTTCCTAGGCAACTAGGGGCTGGGGGCACAAACCAGGGGGTGGCGACTGTTTATTAAAAACACAGGGCTCTGCGAAGTCGCAAGACGACGTATAGGGTCTGACGCCTGCCCGGTGCCTGAAGGTTAAAAGGAGAGGTGAGAGCCTTGAATTGAAGCCCAGGTAAACGGCGGCCGTAACTATAACGGTCCTAAGGTAGCGAAATTCCTTGTCGGGTAAGTTCCGACCTGCACGAATGGCGTAACGACTTCCCCGCTGTCTCCAACATCGACTCAGCGAAATTGAATTGCCTGTCAAGATGCAGGCTTCCCGCGGTTAGACGGAAAGACCCCGTGCACCTTTACTACAGCTTCGCACTGGCATCAGGATTGTGATGTGCAGGATAGGTGGTAGGCTTTGAAGCAGGAACGCAAGTACCTGTGGAGCCTCCCTTGAGATACCACCCTTCGCACTCTTGATGTCTAACCGCGGTCCGTTATCCGGATCCGGGACCCTGCGTGGCGGGTAGTTTGACTGGGGCGGTCGCCTCCTAAAGCGTAACGGAGGCGCGCGAAGGTTGGCTCAGAGCGGTCGGAAATCGCTCGTTGAGTGCAATGGCAGAAGCCAGCCTGACTGCGAGACTGACAAGTCGAGCAGAGTCGAAAGACGGCCATAGTGATCCGGTGGTCCCGAGTGGAAGGGCCATCGCTCAACGGATAAAAGGTACGCCGGGGATAACAGGCTGATACTGCCCAAGAGTCCATATCGACGGCAGTGTTTGGCACCTCGATGTCGGCTCATCTCATCCTGGGGCTGGAGCAGGTCCCAAGGGTACGGCTGTTCGCCGTTTAAAGAGGTACGTGAGCTGGGTTTAGAACGTCGTGAGACAGTTCGGTCCCTATCTGCCGTGGGTGTAGGAGACTTGAGAGGAGTTGCCCCTAGTACGAGAGGACCGGGGTGAACGATCCACTGGTGGACCAGTTGTCGTGCCAACGGCAGTGCTGGGTAGCTATGATCGGACAGGATAACCGCTGAAGGCATCTAAGCGGGAAGCCCCCCTCAAAACAAGGTCTCCCTGAGGGCCGTGGAAGACCACCACGTCAATAGGCCGGAGATGTAAGCGCAGTAATGCGTTCAGTTGACCGGTACTAATCGCCCGATAGGCTTGATTTGATCCAGTAATGGAAAGACAAATCACCAAAAGCATACACTGACCTTGAGTTGGACAACGTTGATCTGATTAATAAACCGTGCAGGAACGCGCATCCGCTTCGCGAATACGCTGCCTCCTGCCCGTCGCTTTTTTGCTCCGCAAAAACAGCGACGTGGGGATTTTCCTCGGTTTGGTGGTCATAGCGCAAGTGAAACACCCGGTCCCATCCCGAACCCGGAAGTTAAGCACTGCCGCGCCAATGGTACTTGGGCTTAAGCCCCGGGAGAGTAGGTCACCGCCAAACCTAGAAAAATCCCCCAATTCTCTCTAAAGGATAGCAATACTTATTCGACCCCGGCCTCAAAAAGCGCAAGCGATAGGCCAACCTAGTGTCGCGGGATGGAGCAGCCCGGTAGCTCGTCAGGCTCATAACCTGAAGGTCGTAGGTTCAAATCCTACTCCCGCAACCA
>NZ_WPYP01000026.1 GCF_013030985.1 Ruegeria arenilitoris
GTTGTTTTTTATGTGTCTTAGTTTGTGCTGACGGTGCTTGTGGTGCTGTTAGCGGATCCGCCGCCGCCTGCGGCTGCGAGGCCTGCTGCGGCTGCGGCGACGCCGAGGGCGGGTGCGACAAGCGGGACGAAGCCGGTCACGCCGGCTGCGGCTGCGGCGCCACCGGCACCTGCTGCTGCGTTCGCGCCCCCTGCTGCGGCACCACCGCCGCCTGCGCCCGCGCCTGCACCGCCGGTCTGTGCGGTTGTCTGAGCAGTGGTTGCCGCGCCGGAGGTGTCCTGCGCATATGCGCTGGTGGCCGAAAGGGCCAGAATCAGAAGTGCTGTTCTGATCATCGTGAATCTCCTAAACCAAGTCTTGGGCGGAGGCTATCACAGCTGACCAGACCTGAGAATGCCGCATCCGCAAAAAAATCTGCGGATATGGCGGGAAAGCCCTGTTTTTCAGCAGCTTGCCACAGAGCCCGCCCGGACCGCCGCCTCCGCCGGGCCCGGGCCGCACCGTGCTTAAAACCAGCGAACCGCCCGACCAAATTGCAGATCAGCCACAAACCCGCAGGAAACCCCGCAACAGCGAATTGACACAAGACGCCACAGGCAAAACCGGCTAATCAGGCGCCGTAAAAAAAGTGATAAACTGACGTGAAGATTCGAGCGGTATCAGCAAGGCGGAAAGGCCTGATGGCATTGGTGTGCGCGGCAGCGACGGGCATGGCGCAGGCGCAGTCGGTCTCGACCTATGGCACGCCCGGTCTGCTCGAGACCCCGACTGCCGAGATGTTCGAGGACGGCATGCTGGTCTTCACCGCCGCCGGGCTGCGCAACACCGGGCGGGGCACGATGACCTTCCAGATGCTGCCCTGGGTGAATGGCAGTTTCCGCTATGCCGTGATCGACAGGTTCAACACCCCCGACAAGACGCTTTACGACCGCAGCTTTGACGTGCATTTCCGGCTGCGCGAGGAAAGCAAACACAGCCCGGCCATCGTGATGGGGCTGCGCGATTTCGGCGGCACCGGCATCTATGCCGCGGAATATTTCGTGGCCACAAAAACCTTTCAAGACCGGTTCAAGGTGACCGGTGGCATCGGCTGGGGGCGGATGGCCGGACGCGGCGCGTTTTCGAACCCGCTGGGCATCTTCGGCGACCGGTTCGACACCCGGGCGGCACCGAACGAGGGCGGGATTTCCGCCACGGGCCAGGTGGATTTCGGCAACTGGTTCCGCGGCGACGCGGCCCTGTTCGGCGGCGTCAGCTGGCAGTATAACGACCGGCTGACCTTCCTGGCCGAGTATTCCCCCGATCTTTATACCCAGGAAGCGGTCGCAAACGGTCTCAGGGTCAAATCGCCGATCAATGTCGGGCTGCAATACCGGTTCAAGAACGGCACCCAGCTGACCACATCCTATCTCTATGGCACCACGCTGGGGCTGACGCTGAGCTATTTTGTCGATCCGCGCAAAGCGGTGACCCCCGGCGGGCAGGGCGCAGCACCACCGCCGCTGCGGCCCGAAGCCCAGATCGCCGCCGCCACCGCAGACCGCTCCCAGGGCGACATCCGCGACCGGTTGCAGAACGCGCTGGATCAGGAAGGGCTGCGGCTGGTCTACCTGTCCGGGACCGGCGACACCGTTCAGGTCGGGGTCGAGAACAACCGCTATGGCCAGGCCGCCCAGGCGCTGGGGCGCACCGCCCGCGTGCTGGCCAACGAAGAACCGCCGCAGGCCGAACAGTTCGACATCGCGCTGATGTCGAACGGCGTGCCGCTGAGTGCGGTGCGGGTCAATCGCGACGACCTCTATGAGCTGGAGCACGACCCCGACAATGCCTGGCGCAGCTTTGCCCGCGCCGAGATCTCGGACACGATCCCGCTGCTGCAGGGCGGCATTCTGACCGATGCCTATCCGCATTTTTCCTACCGGTTCGGGCCCTATCTGAACCTCTCGTTCTTCGACCCCGACGACCCGCTGCGCTATGAGGTGGGGGCGGCGCTGGGGCTGGATTACACCCTGTTGCCCGGCTTCACCCTGTCGACCGAGCTGCGCCAGCCGATCCTCAGCACGCTGGATGACAGCACCCGGGTCTCGGATTCGCCGCTGCCGCATGTGCGCTCGGACTGGGCGATCTATGCCCGCGAATCCAACCTGCGCGTCGAGCATATGACCGCCGAGTACATGTGGCGGCCGGGCAAGGACCTCTATGCCCGCACCACGCTGGGCTATCTCGAGACCATGTTCGGCGGGCTTTCCACCGAACTGCTGTGGTACCCCACCGACAGCCGCCTGGCCCTGGGGGTCGAGGCCAATTACGTCGCCCAACGCGACTATGACGTGCTGTTCGGCTTTCAGGATTACAATGTCGCCACCGGGCATGTGTCGGCCTATTACGATCTGCCCGGCGACTATCACGCGCAGGTCGATGTCGGGCGCTATCTGGCCGGCGACTACGGCGCCACCTTCACGCTGGATCGCGAGTTCACCAACGGCTTCAAGGTCGGTGCCTTCTTTACCCTGACCGATGTCAGCTTCGATGATTTCGGCGAAGGCTCGTTCGACAAGGGCATCCGGCTGGAGATCCCTGTCTCGTGGCTGACAGGACGACCGTCGCGCAACAAGATCGCCCAGACCATCCGCCCCATCCTGCGCGACGGCGGCGCGCGGCTGAACGTGCGCAACCGGCTTTACGGCGTCACCCGCGAGGCCCGCGCCCAGGACCTGTCCCGCGGCTGGGGGAGGTTCTGGCGATGAAAGCCCTGCGACGCCCTGCCCTGTTGGCCCTGCTGGCCCTGCTGCTGATCTCCTGCGGCGAAGCGCAGGAGGATACCGAGCTGCTGAAAGGCGCGCTGTTTCCCAACACGCCCCGGTTCCATCCGCGCGCCGAGGCGCTGGCCGCGCGCCGCCCGATCCCGCCCCGGCTCGAGGTCGGCTTTCCCAGCCGCGATCTGGCCGGTGTCATGCTGCTGGAGACCGAGCGTGACGGGGTCCAGACCTGGCTGACCGCGGATGGCGCCGCCATCACGCTGGAACAGGGGATGCTGACCTCGGCCATCGGTTTTGGCGGCGGCATGTCCGGGTCGGATCTGCGCCAGAGCGCGGCGCTGATCCTGGCCGGCAGTGCGGGCCACGCCGAACGCTTTCACAGCTTTCTCAACGGCGATGACGAGATCGAGCTGCACGCCTACAGATGCCGGATCACCCCGCTGGGCCCCGACACCGTTGTTGTGCAGGGCATCCCCATCGCCACGCAAAAACAGCAGGAAGACTGTTATGGGCTGGCCCAGCAGTTCACCAACATTTACTGGGTGCAAAACAGCACCGGCCGCATCGTCCAGTCCTCGCAATGGACCGGCGATTTCCTGGGCAACATGTTCATAAAACGGGTGCCCGATGATAGTTAAGGTTTTGAACAGCGGAGGACAGCTCGTGCGTCATACTTCCCTTATCCTCAGTGCGCTGGCCCTGGGCGGCCTGATCGCCGGATGCTCGACCATCTACCGCAGCCCCTCGGTGACCGCAGGCGTGTCGGATGCCGGCAAGGTCCGCGTCGTGCCGGTGACGCCCGAGACCGTGCTGGTCGCCAACCGCTCGCCCTATGCGCCCAAGACCCTGCCCTCGGTGTTTGCGCTGTCGGCCGGATCGGGCTCCTCCAGCAGCCTGCGCGGCACCGGCCCCCTGCCCGAGGCCCCCTCGACCCAGGACGGATCGCGCGCCGGGCTGCAGCTGGACCCGCCGCCACAGGTCAACCCCGGCGCCTACACGATCGGCATCGGCGACGTGCTGGTGCTGTCCACGCCCTCGACCCAGGGCACAGCCGGAGAGCTGTCGGGCCTCTTGGCCGCGCAGAACAGCCGCAACGGCTATACCGTGCAGGATGACGGCTCGATCAACATCCCCGATGTCGGCCGCGTGCGCCTGGTCGGCCTGACCGTGGACGAGGCCGAGGCGCTGCTGTTCCAGCGTCTGGTGGAAAACCAGATCGACCCCACCTTCAGCCTGGAAATCGCCGAGTTCAATTCCCGCCGCGTCTCGGTCGGCGGCGCCGTCGGCCAGCCCGGCGTGCAGCCCATCACCCTGACCCAGCTGACCCTGGGCGAGGCGCTTTCGGCCGCAGGCTCGGTCTCGGTCAGCGATATCGACAACTCCTCGGTGCGCATCTACCGCAACGGCAATGTCTATCAGATCCCGCTTGAAGACCTCTATTCCCGCACCGAACTGCAGAACCTCAACCTGATCGCCGATGACTCGGTCTTTGTCGACACCGACTATGACCTCGACCGCGCCGAGCGCTACTTTGCCCAGCAGATCGCCCTGCGCGAGACCGTGCTGGAAGGCCGCCAGACCGCGCTGCAGGAACTGAACGTCGCCGTCAACCTGCGCCGCGCCGATCTGGATGAACGCCGCGACAACTTCATCCAGTCCATCGAACTGGACGCCATCGACCGCGATTACGTCTACCTCTCCGGCGAGGTCCGCACCCAGGGCCGCTATGCCCTGCCCTTCAACCACTCCGCTACCCTGGCCGACGCGCTCTATGACACCGGCGGCGGCGTGGCCAAGGAAACCGGCGACGCCTCCGAAGTCTACGTCCTGCGCGCCGCCCAGGACCCCCGCGAGTTCGGCGCCGTCACCGCATGGCACCTCGATACCCGCAACGCCGCACACCTCACACTCGCCGCACAGTTCGAACTGCGCAACAACGACATCATCTTCATCGCCGAAAACCCCGTCACAAAATGGGGCAGAACAATCAGCCAAATCACCCCATCACTCATCACAACTCCAATCGTCGCTGCAGTGAATTGAT
>NZ_WPYP01000027.1 GCF_013030985.1 Ruegeria arenilitoris
TCCTCAGCCGAAGGTTCCGGCCATTGCGATCTGTCTGGACGGGTGCGAGCCGGAATATCTGGAAGTGGCGATTGCCAAGGGGCTGATGCCGACGCTCAAGCGTATTCGGGAAACCGGCACCGATCGTCTGGCGCATTCGGTGATCCCCAGCTTCACCAACCCCAACAATCTCAGCATCGCCACCGGGCGCCCGCCGATCGTGCATGGCATCTGCGGCAATTACCTGATCGACCCGGACAGCGGTGAAGAGGTGATGATGAACGATGTGCGGTTCCTGCGCGCGCCGACCATCTTCTCGCAATTCTACGACGCGGGCTATCGCGTCGCCATGGTCACCGCCAAGGACAAGCTGCGCGCGCTGCTGGGGGCCGGCCTGAAGTTCGACGAAGACCGCGCGGTTGCGTTTTCCTCGGAACGGTCGGGTGAGACCACCAGGGCCGAGCACGGCATCGACAACGCCAGCGACTGGCTGGGCATGCCGGTCCCCGAGGTTTATTCGGCCGACCTGTCCGAATTCGTGTTCGCCGCCGGCGTCAAACTGCTGAAGGAATTCAAGCCGGACATCATGTACCTGTCGACCACCGACTACATCCAGCACAAGTTCGCCCCCGATCAGCAGGGCGCGCTGGATTTCTACGCCATGTTCGACAAGTATCTGGGCGAGTTGGACGAAATGGGCGCCGCCATCGTCGTCACTGCCGACCACGGCATGAAGCCCAAGCACAACGCGGCGGGCGAGCCCAATGTCATCTATGCGCAGGACCTGATGGACGAATGGCTGGGCAAGGACGCCGCCCGTGTCATCCTGCCGATCACCGACCCTTATGTGGTGCACCACGGCGCGCTGGGGTCCTTTGCCACGGCCTATCTGCCGGAAGGCGCGGACAAGGCCGGCATCATGGCCAGGCTGGACGCGATCGAGGACATGATCCTGGTCGTCGACAAGGAAGAGGCGATCCGCCGCTTTGAACTGCCCGCCGACCGGATCGGCGACATCGTCATGATCTCGGGCGAGACCATGACCATCGGCACCTCGGCCGACCGGCACGATCTGGCCGCGCTGAAGGAACCGCTGCGCAGCCACGGTGGCCTGACCGAGCAGGAGGTCCCCTTCATCGTCAACCGCGTCATCGATCTGGGCAACGCGCCCGAACTGCGCAACTTTGACGCTTTCTTCTACGCCACCACAGCGGCGGCTCAGTAAATGGACGGGATCATGAACACATCCGACATCCGCAACGAGGGGATGCGCATCGGTGGAGAGGTTGTCTTCACCGAGGCCACCGTCCCTGTGCGTTACCCCTACACCAACGAAGTGGTCGGCCATGTGCCTGCGGGCACCGCCGAACACGCCCGCAAGGCGTTCGAGATCGCCGCGAACTACACGCCCAGGCTGACCCGGTACGAGCGCAGCCAGATCCTGCAACGTGCCGGCGAACTGATCGGCGAAAAGCGCGACTATCTGGCCAAGTGGCTGACGCTGGAACTGGGCATCTGCCACCAGCACGCGATCTACGAGACCAAGCGCGCGCAGGACGTCTATCAGTTCGCCGCCGCCGAGGCGCTGAAGGACGATGGCGAGATCTTCTCGTGCGACCTGACCCACAACGGCAAGGAACGCAAGATCTTCACCAAACGCGAACCGGTCAAGGCCATCAGCGCGATCACCCCGTTCAACCACCCGCTGAACATGGTCAGCCACAAGATCGCCCCCGCGATTGCGACCAACAACTGCATGGTGTGCAAGCCGACCGAGCTGACACCGCTGACCGCTCTGACGCTGGCGGATATCCTCTATGAGGCCGGTCTGCCGCCCGAGATGTTCCAGGTGGTCACCGGCTGGCCGCAGGACATCGGCGAAGAGATGATCGTCAACGATAACATCGACATCATCACCTTCACCGGCGGTGTTCCGGTGGGCAAGATGATCGCCTCGAAAGCGGGTTACAAACGTCAGGCGCTGGAACTGGGCGGCAATGATCCCCTGATCGTTCTGAACGACCTGAGCAATGCCGATCTCGAGAAAGCCGCGACCATCGCCGTGGCCGGGGCCACCGGCAACTCGGGCCAGCGCTGCACCGCGATCAAACGCATTCTGGTGCAGGAAAGCGTGGCCGACACATTCGTGCCGCTGGTGCTGGAAAAGGCCAAAAAGATCAAGTTCGGCGACCCACAGGACCCCGCGACCGAGCTGGGTTGCGTGATCCATGCCGAGGCCGCCGAACTGTTCGAAAAACGCGTCTACATGGCCGAGGAAGACGGGGCGGAAATCCTCTATCACCCCGGCCGTCAGGGCGCGCTGCTGCCGCCCATCGTGGTCGACAAGGTGCCCCATGACAGCGAACTGGTGATGGAGGAAACCTTCGGCCCCATCATCCCCATCGTCCGCGTGCCGGACAATGACACCGAGGTCATGGCGATCTCCAACAGCACCGAGTTCGGCCTGTCCTCGGGCGTCTGCACCAACGACCTGAACCGCGCGATCGCCTATATCAACGGCCTGGACGTCGGAACCTGCAACATCTGGGAACAACCCGGCTACCGCATCGAAATGTCCCCCTTCGGCGGCATCAAGGACAGCGGAAACGGCGTCAAGGAAGGCGTCATCGAAGCCATGAAGTTCTTCACAAACGTCAAAACATACTCACTACCCTGGCCAGAGTGAGAAACAG
>NZ_WPYP01000028.1 GCF_013030985.1 Ruegeria arenilitoris
AGCCAAATCACCCCATCACTCATCACAACTCCAATCGTCGCTGCAGTGAATTGATAATCGAGACGTCCCGCGGCACAGTCTGGGCCTCGGTTACATAAGGAACTGAATCATGAAAATCGCGGTTGTTGGTATTGGCTATGTGGGATTGTCCAATGCGGTGCTGCTGGCGCAAAACCATGACGTGGTCGCGCTGGATATCTCGCAGCAGCGCGTGGATCTGGTCAATCAGTGTCAAAGCCCGATTCAAGATGCCGAGATCAAGGATTTCCTGTCCAACCGTGCGCTTACCCTGACCGCGACCACCGATGCCGAAGCCGCATATTCAGAGGCCGATTTTGTGGTTGTGGCCACGCCCACCAATTACGATCCGCGAAGCAATTACTTCGACACCAGCTCGGTCGATGCGGTGATTGAACGGGTCACTGCGGTGAACCCAGGCGCAGCCATCGTGATCAAATCCACCATCCCGGTGGGGTTCGTGACCGAGGCCCGCGCCCGGTTCGGCACGGATAACATCATCTTCTCGCCGGAGTTTCTGCGCGAGGGGCGGGCGCTGTATGACAACCTGCACCCCAGTCGGATCATCGTCGGTGAACGGTCCGACCGGGCAAAGGTTTTTGCCGATCTTCTGGTGGAAGGGGCGGTGGACAAGGATGTGCCGGTTCTGTTTACCGACGCAGACGAGGCCGAGGCGATCAAGCTGTTCGCCAATACATACCTCGCCATGCGGGTGGCTTTTTTCAACGAGCTCGACAGCTATTCCCTGGCCGGTGGTATGGACCCGCGCCAGATCATTGAAGGCGTCAGCCTCGACCCGCGGATCGGTACCCATTACAACAACCCGTCTTTCGGCTATGGCGGCTATTGCCTGCCCAAGGACACCAAGCAGCTGCTGGCCAACTACAATCACGTGCCGCAAAACCTGATCCGCGCCATCGTCGATGCCAACCGCACCCGCAAGGACTTCCTCAGCGACCAAATTCTGATGAAGGGGCCAAAGACTGTCGGAATTTACCGACTGGTCATGAAAGAGGGCAGTGACAATTTCCGACAGAGCTCGGTTCAGGGCATCATGAAACGGATCAAGGCTAAGGGCATTCAGGTCATCGTCTATGAACCGGCCCTGAGCGAGGATCACTTTTTCCACTCACCAGTGGTCCGCGATTTGGACGCGTTCAAGCAGCAGGCCGACCTGATCGTCGCCAACCGGTTGTCGGATGAGATCAGCGATGTCAGCGACAAGGTCTTTACCCGCGATCTGTTCGGAGCGGACTAGGACCGGGCGCCCACCCTCGGCCGAAAGATAACCTGCCGCACGAAAGGGGCGCGGCAGGTACAGGGTCCGCCTCAGGTCAGCACAAGGGCATGGATGCCCGATGCGGTCGTGCCGGTGGCATGAACGCGCGTCACGCCAACGGGCAGGATGGAGAAATCAGCCACCTGAACGGTGCGTGTTTCCCCTCGGACCGTGGTCATTTCCAGTGCACCGCCCGTTTCGACGTACAGACCGATTGCCACCTCGGCCAGATCGGTGGTGTCAGAAGGGGTCACGGGGCAACGTCGCGCGCGGGGCCGGACAGGCTGGAAACACGGTTTGCAAACGGGTTGGTCGTCATGGGTTGGGTCTCGTTCTCTGTGTCAATCAGCGGAACGCTAGTCAAAACCGCTTAACGAGGTGAAAGCACAGCGTGCGTTGCATCGCCTGCTTGACGGCCAAACAACAAAAAAGGCCCCCGCTTTGGGGGCCTGTCTCGTTCGGCCACAGGTATCTAACACCACATATTCCGTTGTGCAGGCCGTCAGCCCTTAGCGCCCTGGCCGCGGGCGTAGACGTCTTCGTAGCGGACGATGTCG
>NZ_WPYP01000029.1 GCF_013030985.1 Ruegeria arenilitoris
ACCCCTGCCTGAGGTGTCATGTCGTCGGCGCTGATGCCGGCGACTGCGACGGGCTTCTTCATCGCGTCGCGGCGGAAGGGCTCACCCAGTTCCTGGTTGATCAGGGCTTCGATCAGGGTGGTGATGCCGTTCTTCTGGTCCTCGATCGCCTGGTTCAGGGCCGCGGTCAGCTCGTCCTGCGTGCGGGCGACAACGCCTTTCAGACCACAGGCCTGCGCGATACCGGCGTAAGACACCTTGGTGTCCAGCTCGGTGCCGACGAAGTTGTCGTCGAACCACAGGGTCGAGTTCCGCTTTTCCGCACCCCACTGGTAGTTGCGGAAGACGATCTGGGTCACTGCGGGCCATTCCTCACGGCCGATTGCGGTCAGCTCGGTGACCGCGATACCAAAGGCACCGTCACCCGAGAAGCCGACGACCGGTACGTCCGGGCAGCCGATCTTGGCGCCGATCACCGACGGCAGGCCATAGCCACAGGGGCCGAACAGGCCCGGCGCCAGATATTTGCGGCCTTCCTCGAAGGACGGATACGCGTTGCCGATGGCGCAGTTGTTGCCGATGTCGGACGAGATGATCGCCTCTTTCGGCAGCGCGGCCTGAATCGCGCGCCATGCCATGCGCGGGCTCATCCAGTCCGGCTTGGCGGCACGGGCGCGCTCGTTCCAGGTGGTGCCCGGGTCGTCCTGCTCGTGATCCATCGAGGTCAGTTCCTGCGCCCAACGCGACTTTTTCTCCGCGATTTTCGCCTTGCGGGCGTCGCGGCCCTCGTCGCCTGCGGTGTCCGAAAGCTGTGCCAGGATATTGGTTGCAACAGTGGCCGCGTCGCCAACGATACCGACCGAGACCTTTTTGGTCAGGCCGATACGATCCGGGTTGATGTCGACCTGAATGATTTTCGCATTGGCCGGCCAGTATTCCAGACCGTAACCGGGCAGGGTCGAGAACGGGTTCAGACGGGTGCCGAGGCACAGGACAACGTCAGCCTCGCTGATCAGCTCCATCGCGGCTTTCGAGCCGTTATAGCCCAGCGGACCGGCAAACAGCGGGTGCGAGCCGGGGAAGGCGTCGTTGTGCTGGTAGCCAACGCAAACCGGCGCGTCCAGACGCTCGGCCAGCGCTTTCGAGGCTTCGATGCCGCCCGCGGACAGAACTGTACCGGCGCCGTTCAGAATGACCGGGTTCTGGGCATTCGACAGCAGCGCGGCGGCTTCGGTCACGGCAGAGGCACCGCCCGAAGGCAGTTCGAATTCGACAACGGCAGGCAGTTCGATATCGACCACTTGCGTGAAGAAGTCACGCGGCACGTTGATCTGTGCCGGGGCCGAGGCGCGCTTGGCCTTGGTGATCACGCGGCTGAGGACTTCGGCCATCCGCGACGGGTCGCGCACTTCTTCCTGGTAGCAGACGCAGTCCGCGAACATGCGCATCTGCTCCATCTCCTGGAAGCCGCCCTGACCCATGGTCTTGTTCGCGGCCTGCGGCGTGACCAGCAGCAGCGGGGTGTGGTTCCAGTAGGCGGTTTTGACGGCGGTGACAAAGTTGGTGATGCCGGGGCCGTTCTGCGCGATCATCATCGACATTTTGCCGGTGGCGCGGGTATAGCCGTCGGCCATCATCCCGCCCGAGCCTTCATGCGCGCAGTCCCAGAAGGTGATGCCGGCTTTTCCGAAAATATCTGAGATCGGCATCATCGCCGAACCAATGATACCGAAGGCATGTTCAATACCGTGAAGCTGCAGAACCTTAACAAAGGCCTCTTCCGTCGTCATTTTCATCTGAGT
>NZ_WPYP01000003.1 GCF_013030985.1 Ruegeria arenilitoris
GCTCGTCAGGCTCATAACCTGAAGGTCGTAGGTTCAAATCCTACTCCCGCAACCAGGTCGAATAATCTCAAAACTACCCGTTCAGACTACAATTGATCCAATGAACCAATTGCTTAACCTCCTCACCTCGCCAGGCTCATAACCTGAAGCTCAGAGGTTCAAATCCTGCTCCCGCATCCAAAATCCAAAAAAGACAGCTCAATCCAAATACACTCCACAGGACCGTTCGCTTAACCCCCTCATCAAGGCAGATTTGGAAGGCGAACGCGGTGAGCTTCTTTCTGCGCAGGCAGTCTTGCGAGAGGCCGAAGCCCTTTTTGAGACAAACGCACAACGGGTCCAGAACGCAAAGGCCGACTATGCTCGCGCACAGGCTGTGCTCGCTGGCGCACAGGCCAACGTGCCGCAAAGGCAAGCGGTTCTGAAGCTTGCAGAAGTGGAGTTGCAACGCAGCATTACTTGCGCCCCGATCGATGGAGTGATCATCAATCGAAGTATTGAAGAGGGACAAACAGTGGCCGCAACATTGGAGGCACCGACTCTTTTCACAATAGCCCAGGGCCTTTAGGAAATGGTCGGTCTGGGATGGATCGACTTTCGCCGCGCGTCGCATGAACTGGTAAAGTGCGGGACAAAGCCGACTTCTGTAATACTTGGACTAATGACAGTTGTCGCGGGCCTTCGATTAAGGCACAAAGCTCAAATCGACATGAGCCATTTCCTGAAAATTCTCACCGTGACCCGCTCCTGATCGCCGGGGCGGCAGACGAAGTAGAGCCCACGTACCATTGGAACAGGGCTTTCGTCGAGACGGATCAGCCGACCAAGCTCCAAGTCTCTTGCTGCCAAGAGATGTCTTGCCAACGCCACACCTTGCCCGTCAATCGCGGCCTCCAACAGAACAGCGCTGTCGACGTACTTGATGCTCTGAGAATTGATCCGATCAGCGTTCAGACCGACTTGAGCAGCCCAGTTTTCCCATCCGACGTTGAATGCATCGTGCAATAGTGGGAGATCAGCCACGTCCTCGGCGCGCATTGGTAGCCGTGTTTGCCCGACAAGGGACGGCGCGGCCACGACAATCAATTCCTCTTGCCTTATTTGCTCATGATACAGCCCGTCCCAACCGGGCTCCCCAAACCGCAGGGCGACATCAACCTCGGACGTATCGAAATCCACAAAGGCATCATTTGTGTCCAGCAATAATGCGATACCCGGATGTTCTTGCTGAAACGAGCTTAGTAACGGAACAAGCCATTTGAGCGCCAGCGATGTGGACAAGGACACTGTAATCGACTGGCGGTGATGTAATCGCTTCACCTCCGATACGCCCAGCTGCAATGCAGAAAATGCCCCACGTGTTGATTGATACAGACGTTCCCCGGCCTTGGTCAGTTCAACGCCATTGGGGCGGCGATGAAAGAGCGCTACGCCGAGATGCAGCTCCAGCACTTTGATTTGCCGACTGATCGCCCCGTGGGTGACATTCAGAACATCCGCTGCCTTGGTCAGGCTGGAATGGGTTGCGGTTTCGTCAAAAGCCTGAAGGGCACGAAGGTGTCTGAGGTTTTCTGTCATGTGAGAAAATCTAACAGCAATGTTCTTTAAACTCGATAGGTGCGTCCAATTCTGGGGGGTTACACTGCCTTCAACTCAAAAAAACCACACACACTTTATGCCTAATGAAAGGAAACACCATGCCCGAAGCCAAAGTCGCGCTAATGACTGGTACAGGACAAGGCATTGGCCGGGGCTGCGCCGTTGAAATGGCCAAGGCAGGCTACAAGGTCTCGCTGATGTCCCCATCCAATCGCTCGGTCGAACTGGCAGAGGAGCTTGGGGGCATTGGCCGCCGCGGTTCTGTTTTAGATGTCGATGATTTACAAGCGATGATCGACGACACCATGAGCAAGTATGGGCGGATTGACGCAATCGTCAGCAACATGGGTCACGGCGGAACGGTACCTGAGGCCATCAAGACAGTCGGCTTCGATCCTGACTTTGACGGGCCGCTTTTGGAACTCAGCGACGAATTGTGGCACGAGAGTCTGGACATGTATGTGCTGAACGTCGTCAAGATCGCCCGTATCGTCACACCAATCCTGATCGAACAAGGCGGGGGTGCTTTCGTAAATATCTCGTCCATGAACACAATCGAGCCACGTGCGCCCTATCCTATGAGTATGCTGCGCGGTGCCTTGCACAGTTTCTCAAAGCTTTACGGAGATCGTTATGCACGGCACAACATTCGCATGAACAATCTGCTCCCCGGTTTCTGCGAAAACGTCAACCTGTCGGAAGAGGCGCGTCGCTCCATCCCGGCGCAACGACCCGCGACATTTGAGGAAATTGGTCAGGCTTGCGTGTTTCTCGCCAGCGAGGGAGCTCGGTATATCAACGGCCAGAGTATACTGTCCGACGGCGGGATGAACCGCGCGGTTCGATAGCAAAGAGGCGGTGAAAGATGATTGTTACGGCACTCAAAGATATCCTTGATACAGATAGAGACATTTCCGGTCCGGGTTGGAACAGCAGAAGGTTATTGCTTGCCTCTGATGGAATGGGGTTTTCGCTCACTGATACAATCATCAAAAAGGGTGCAGTGCTTGAGCTTGAATACACCCATCATTTAGAGGCGTGTTATTGTATCGAGGGCAAGGGTCAGATCCGGACGTCTGACGATGAAACCTGGCATTTCCTTGAACCATTTATCCTCTATGCATTGGATAAACATGACCGGCACTTGGTGCGAGCCACAGGCGCCGACTTGAGGCTTGTCTGCGTATTCAATCCACCGCTCAGCGGGCGCGAAGTTCACCGCGAAGATGGAAGCTATGCACCAATTACATCTTTATGAGCGCGGCGATGTCTTTGCGCAAAGCGGCCATTCATGTCGTGTGCAGCATCGGGCAAAATGGGCTCTTTCCCACCATCCGCTGCGTTCTGCCACAAGGTCCGCATTGCGGTATCAGACAGCAACTGGCTTTCGCACATGACGAGGAACAACTCGTTGCCAATCGAGACCTTCAAACAGCGCTTCAAATTGGGAGCGGCTAATGGTGATGACACCATCGGTCATCCGCGGCCAGACAAATCCTGCACCCTCGATCCGTTTGTAGGTCATGACTAGGCCTGTCCCGTCCCACACAATGATCTTCATTCTATCAGCCCGCTTGGCGCGAAAGATAAAGATCGCTCCACTAAACGGGTCCAGATCAAATTCGTTCATAACGATTGCCGCCAATCCATCCATACCCTTGCGAAAATCAACGGGCTTGGAGGCGAGGTAGAGTTTGAAGTTTCCGGATGGCGAGATCATGAGAGTGCTTGGATCACAGAGATAAGGTCTGATACTGGATAGTAAGCTGGCAAGGTAATCTCGAGTTGGTTACTGCGCAGAACGATCTCGGAAGGAACATCAGGCTTGATCGGATCTTCTTGGACGACGATCTCGGAAAATACCCTTTCTTCCCGAACGTCGGTTGTTATTCGTCCTGCTCGCCGAACGTCACCTCGCCATTTGTAAACCAGCGATTGCGAGACGTTGCATGTTTTCATGATCTCGCCGACGCTCAGTTCACCACGATCCATCTTTTCGTTTATGAAGCGTTTGAAGCTAGGTGGCCAAACACGACGCCCACCAGCATGCACTTCAATTTTGAAGCCGTATACTTCGAAAGATCTGGTTTCCAACCCCATGGCAGCGCCTTTTCTCTGTTTGGCGGCAGTATCTCATGATGAAGTCGAAAGCGTCAGACGTTGTTTAGGGCCCCAGATGCAACGCTTACCTTGCAACACAGCCTTATTCGCGCCCCGATCGATGGAGTGATCATCAATCGAAGTATTGAAGAGGGTCAAACAGTGGCCGCTACATTGGAGGCACCGACTCTTTTCACAATAGCCCAGGGCCTTGAGGAAATGGTCGTTCTGGTGAACGTGGATGAAACCGATATGGGGCGGATCAAATATGGGCAGGAGGCGTACTTTACAGTAGATGCCCTTTCGGGACCCGTTCTTTCAGGGGTTGTCAGCGAAATCCGTCTCGCTGCTTCGGATGAGCGAGGCCAAGATCGAGCAGGCGGGCATCGGGCTGAATTTCCAGAAACCCACAGTTTCGAAGATCAGACCTCGCAGGAAAACCTGCTGATGACCTTGAAAAACAAGCGCGGTTGGTCGGGGATGCTGTTCTATCGCCCCTCATCCGAGGATCTGGAGAAGGTCGAAGAACTGGCCGCCGAGATAGGGTTGAAGGATGAACTGACGCGCAAGTCCGGCCAACTCAGCCATGGTCAGAAGCAATGGCTCGAGATCAGGATGTTGCTGGCGCAGGAACCGCGCTTGCTGTTGGGCGACGAACCTGCGGCGGGCATGACCCCGCAGGAGCGCGAGGACACCACCGACCTGCTGGGTCAGGCCGCCAAAACACGCGCCGTTGCAGTCGTCGAGCATGACATGGAGTTCGTCCGCCGCCTGAACTGCAAGGTCACGGTTCTTTTCGAAGGGACGGTTCTGGCCGAGGGCTCGCTGGACCAAATGACATCAAATCAGGACGTCATCGACGTCTATCTGGGGTGCTAGGCGATGCTGACACTGAATGATCTGACCCTGCACTATGGGCACCAATGGCGTCTGCAAGACCGGCCTGATCAAGGCAATATCCGGAACCCATCCGCGCTCAGGTGGTGAAAATCTGGAAACCGGGTTTGCCTGTCTGCCCGCCGGCGCGCACTTCATCCCGGATAAAATTTTCGAACTGTTTCCGGTGCTCAGGAAAATGCAGAACCGGCGCGGCGGTGACCTGTCCGAAGGGCACCAGCAACAGCTGGCCATCGCGTGGGCGCGGATCACCAAACCACGCCTGCTGCTGGACGAGCCGACCGAAGGCATTCAGCCCAACATCATCCAGCAGATCGGAGAGGTGATCCACCATCTGCGAACCCAAGGCGGCAAGGCCATTGTTCTAGTCGAGCAGTATTTTGACCATGCCTATGATCTGGCTGACCGGTTCGTTGTCTTGCGCCGCGGAGAGATCCTGATGTCAGGTCTCAAGGCAGACCTTTCACGTGAACAGGCCCTGCAGGGCGTCACGGTCTAAAGCTCTGTGCGCAAGGCAAAGAAAGTTAATTCGGAAACACTGTGATGGCCGGCCTTTCGGGCTGTTCCCAGGGCTGGGCACGTGTCGCAAACAAGGCGGTGTCCCGTATTCGGGCGGGGCACATCAGCCCTTGCTGCGGCGACGGTGGCGTGGTGCCTTAATTGCCGTTTTCTTGCTTGGCGGGGTGTTGCTGGGAAATTTTATGTTCAATACCCGATCCGATGCGCAAAAAAAGAAAAAAATAATTTCGTAATTTCAACGGCTTTGGATGGCCTACGGGAAACCCCCAATATCAGGTTATCGGGCAATTCGTTAATTGTAACTTATTGAACGGAGCAATTCGGGCAATACCACTTTTCCCCTGTGAGGGGCTGGCTACTTACCCCCTCGGCCGGCCCCTCAGCAAACCGCTGCGATCCGTTCCAATTCCCCTAAGCTTGCCGTCAGGCGTCTTCTTCCAGCGATCGCAGCACTTGTGTGACCACCGTCGGAAGCTGCAACGAGTCGCCATAGCTGGCGGTGTGCGGAATCTCGGCTACGGGTGATTTGCGATAGCCTTCGGTGAACAGAAGGAACGGCACTTGCGCACGGCGGGCCGTTTCGGCGTCGACCTCGCTGTCGCCCACAAACAGGTGCGGACCGGTGGGGGTGACGGCGGCAAAGCTGGCCTCAAGATGGGCCGGGTCCGGTTTGCGGGTGTTCAGGCTGTCGCCACCCAGAACGGCATCGAAATGATGCGCCAGGTTCATGGCTTCCAGCACATGACGTGCAGGGGCCTCGGGTTTGTTGGTGCAGACACCCAGCACGCAGCCCATATCGCGCAACTGCTCCAGCGCTTGTATCACGCCCGGATAGACGACGGTCTTGTCGCTGGCGCCAGCGTTGTAGTGCGCCAGGGTCTGCCGGGTTAGGTCGGTATGACGATCCATCGACAGGTCACAATGCAGGATCACGCGCTCGACCAGCTTGGGCAGGCCGTTGCCCACGAATTGTTGGATTTGCTGCTGGGGAAGGGGCGCGACAGCGTTGTCCTGCAACATCCTGTTGGTGGCTGCGGCAAGGTCCGCAAGGCTGTCCACCAGTGTCCCGTCCAGGTCGAACATGATTGTCGCGCTCATCGGTTACCTCGTCTGTCCAAAGCCCTGCACAGGGTTATCCCGCATGATTTTTTGGCGCAATCACATTGGTTTGAAGATTTTGTAAGAACCGGGTTGACATACCTGACTAAATTAATCAACTTAACGACAAGTGAGCAGCCAACCCCATGTCGGGTCAGCCAGATCGAAAAAAACGCGAACAGATCAAGGCATTTCGCCTGAGACCACTTGGAGTTGTCCTGATGAATATGCAGACCCCGAATCCCAGCCAATCCTACGCCGTATCCATGCTGCCTGCCCACAAGGCCGAGGACCTGACCAAGGGCGGAAACCTGGCCCATATCGAGTTGGGCGACCAGCTGTACACCCTGCGCATCACCCGCGCCGGCAAGCTGATCCTGACGAAATGAGCGCGCCTTCCCCGCGGGGCGGGGCGGCCGTTGGCCGCCTTGCTGACCTGAGCCCTGTCGAGGTCGGTGCCGTGATGTATCTGCGGCTCTGGGGTGACGGCGCGCAGGGGCGCTCGGATGCTGCCAGTGACTTTGAAATCGCGCTGGGTACAGAGAGCGGGCGCGCCGCGATAACGACACTGGACCAGTTGTGTTCGCTATGCGCGCATCACGGGCGCCGCCCGCTGGTCCGTCACGGATTGGGGTGTTCCTGTCTGGGTGCGGATGAGAACTGTTTCGCACAGATGATCGCTGCGGCCTCGGAAGGGGACCGCGAAGACGCGATGATGATGGCATCCTTGATAGTACGAGCGGATTTCGCGCCTGCGTTGGCTTCATTGTCCGAGGAACTCGGACTGGCACTGCGCCGCATGACAGCGCTTGTTCCAATGCCCACGACCGGGCACCATCCCCCCGCAGCCGTGTTGCATTAAGCAGCAGGCAAGCGTAAAACCCCGGCCTCCCTCGCGCCGGGGTTTTTCACCTCAGCAGCATCCGCACCCGGCGTGGTGATGATCATGATCGCAGGTCGGGGCAGGGGCATAGTCGCCGACTTCGGCCAACACATCTCGCAATGCCCAGAGGATCATGTCCACGTCCTCGGCCTCGATCGTCAGAGGTGGGCGGATTTTCAGGATGTTGTCCTTTGGCCCTTCGCTACCGATCAGGATGCGGTGGTCCCGCATCCGGTTCTTGACGTGTTTGCAGATCTCGGTGCCCTCGGACCCGTCGGGGTTGATCAATTCAACACCCAGAAACAGGCCCATGCCCCGCACGTCACCGACACAGCCGAAATCGGCCTCGATCTGGCGCAGGCCGTCCATCAGGCGCGCACCCATGTCGCGGGCGTTGTCCTGCAGGCCCTCGTCATCGACGATGTCCAACACCTCTTTCCCGATCCGGCAGGACAAGGTCGAGCCGCCAAAGGTCGAGAAGAACTCGATCCCGTTGTCAAAGCTGCGGGCGATTTCCTTGGTTGTCACCAGTACGCCCAGCGGGTGCCCGTTGCCGATGGGTTTGCCCAAGACCACGATATCCGGCAGCGCGCCCTGATGCTCAAAGCCGAAATAGTATTCACCCAGACGTCCCAGCCCGGTCTGCACTTCGTCGGCGATGCAAACCCCGCCCGCGGCCCGGATTTTCTCATAAACCGCAGGCAGATAGCCCTTGGGTGGGATGATCTGACCACCGACCGAGGGGAAGGTCTCGGCGATAAATCCGGCCACGCCCTGTTCCTTGTCCTGCAAGGCGGCAATCGCCGGGTCTACGAGGTCAGCGTATTTCTGGGCGCGGTTGGGATCGTCGCGTTTGAACGACCCGCGATAGTCGTCCGCTACTTCGACCAGTTCGACCCAATCGGCCTGACCGATCCCGCCCGGCTTGTTGAACTTGTAGGCCGAGATCGCAATGGCCGCGTTGGTGTTGCCGTGATAGCCATGGTCCGGCGTTACGATCCCCTTGGCCCCGGTATGGGCGCGGGCCAGCCGCAGGGCCAGTTCATTGGCCTCGGTGCCCGAGTTCACGAAGAAGCAGACCTCGAAATGATCCGGCAGCTTGGACAGCACCTTGTCGGCAAACGCGGTCTGCGCGGGATGCAGATAGCGGGTGTTCGAGTTCATCCGCTTCAACTGATCCGCCGCGACCGCCTGAATACGCGGATGTGCGTGGCCCACATGGGGGACGTTGTTATAGGCGTCCAGATAGGGGCGGCCCCATTCGTCGAACAGGTGGTGCTTCCATCCGCGCACCAGCATCACCGGATCGTCGTAGGTCAGGCTGAGATTGCCGCCGAAATGATCGTGCCGCCCCCGCAGGATCGCCTGCTTGTCGGTGGGGCGGTAGAACACCTTGTCGTCGGGCAGGTTCAGCAACGCTGCCGGGTTGGGACAGATGGCGTGCCACAGCTCCATCTCGTCCGGGTCACCGACACCGGGCCAGTCGTTTTGCATCCCGTCCGTGGTCAGGGCCAGCTGGAAATGCACATGCGGCGCCCAGCCGCCGTTCTGGCTGGCATCCCCCAGCCGGGCAAAAGCTGCACCCTGCGCCACCGGATCTCCCGGTTTCAACCGGTCACAGACCTCGGGGTCCAGATGGCCGTAGAGCGTATAGAACGGATCACCCTCGGGCGTTTCGTGGTGCAGGATCACCACGCCGCCATAATCCAGATGCGCGTTTCGGTTCTCGACCGCCTCAACCCGGCCGCTCATCGGCGCATGCAGCACGGTGCCCGCGGGGGCAAACACGTCCACCGCCAGATGCACGGTCCGACGGTCCGAGGCCTTCCACGGCCCCTTGCGGAACCCGGATTCCGCATAGATCAGGCGGGGTTCGTTATAGTAGCCCAGCCACAGGCCCTCACCGAATTCCTCACCCACGCGCGCGGCTTCCTCCAGCGGCATGTGAAACGGGTTCTGTGGCCAGGTCGAATTCTCGACGGACAGCGAGCCCATCGGCACATCGCGCAAGTCCTGCTCGAGCATCTGGGCGAACTGGCCGCGATGTTCGGAGAGGTAGGCGTGAATACGCTCGGCCCCGTCGGTGACAGGCAGGCCGCAAGCGGCGCGCAGCCGCGTCGACATCAGGTCGCCATTCACGCCCGAATTCTCAAGGAACCGCCAGGCCGGGGCCTGACTGATGGTCACGTAGGGATCATCCGGATTTTCAGCCGCCATCAGGGTCGAGTTCACGACGGACACCGCCAGCCGCATCCGCAGCAGCGGCCAGATCAGATCGACCTCATCCGCGCGCAGCCGGTTGGCCGCGTGGTATCCGCGTACCAGCGCCGCCAATGCGCGCTCGGGTTTGGGGTGATCCAGAACGATGTACGCCCCCGCAATCGCCAGATCGCAAATACGCGGCGCCGCGCACATGTCGCCCAGATCGATCAAGCCCGAAACGCTCTGGCGTTGCCCCAACTCACCTTCGACCAGAATGTTATAGTCGTTGGCATCGTTATGAATGGCCTGCTTGTTCAGACCGGACAATTGCCCGGAAATCGCGACGAATTCCTCGCTAATTCCGGTCAACAACGCGCGGCGCGTGGGATCGGCAATCACATCCAACTGATCGGCGATCCAATCCGCCTGCGTCAGGTCCCATTTGAAATCCGTCCGGTGCAACCCGCCATGCGAAAACCGCTCCAACGCCTTGTCCGTCGCCCCCAAAACGCGACCCAGCTTCAGGATCAGTTCTACGGACTTGGGCGCTGTTTTGGCATAACACTGCCCCGGCAGGCATTCGAGCAACCAGACCAGCCGCGTCTCTCCCTGCTGATCGGAGATCTCGGGCAGCAGGGTCCCGTTCAGGTCCGCGAACACCTGTGGGAACGGCAGCCCCGGTGCCTCGCTTGTGATATGGGCCAGCGCCTTGACTTGCAGGTCCACGAATTCGGCCTCGCAGCCCGCGCGCATGACCTTGAGCACGTAATCCTGACCGTTGGTGGCCCGGACCATAAAGTTCAGGTCATATTCGCCGTCCAAACGCTCCAACTTGGCGTCCAGCCCCCAATGCGTGCGCAGGGCGTCCGCCCAGAATTCAGTCATGTCGCTCATCCGATTCCCTGTCCTTCGATCACCGGGGTCCCCTTCATCTGGCTGAAAATACCTTCGGGGGGTGAATTGGCCCAACGGACCAAGAGGGGCAGACAGCCCCCCTGCCTTCAGTCCAAAGCACGCAACCGTTTGATCAACGAGGACGTATCCCACCGCCCACCGCCCAGTTTCTGGACATCCTTGTAAAACTGATCGACCAAAGCCGTCACCGGCAGTGATGCCCCGGTCTCGTTGGCTGTCTCAAGGCAGATGCCCAGGTCCTTGCGCATCCAGTCCACCGCAAATCCGTGATCGAAGTGGTCGTCCAGCATGGTCTCGTAGCGGTTTGCCATCTGCCAGCTGCCAGCCGCACCCTGACTTATCACCTCAACGACCGAGCGCCCGTCCAGACCGGCTTTCTCGGCAAAATGCAGCGCTTCGCTGAGGCCCTGAACCAGGCCGGCAATTGCGATCTGGTTGCACATCTTGGTCATTTGACCAGCGCCGCTGTCGCCGATCCGGCGGCAGATTTTGGAATAGACCTGCATGATCGGCTCGGCTGCATCATAGGCGGCCTGATCACCGCCACACATGATCGACAGAACGCCATTTTCGGCTCCCGCCTGACCGCCCGAAATCGGCGCGTCCACAAATGCAATGCCCTGAGCCTGCCCGGCTGCGTATAGTTCACGGGTCACCTTGGCAGAAACAGTGGTGTGATCGACGAACGTGGTGCCCTCGGCCATTCCGTGGAACGCGCCGTCTTCTCCTGTACAAACCATCCGCAGGTCATCATCGTTGCCGACGCAGGCCATCACGAAATCCGCGCCCTGTGCGGCCTCATTCGGGGTGGGCGCCATGGCGCCGCCGTGTTGAGCAACCCAAGCTTCTGCCTTCGCCGCGGTGCGGTTGTAAACGGTCACCTCATGTCCCGCCGCCTGCAGATGGCCTGCCATTGGATAGCCCATGACGCCCAGGCCCAGAAACGCAATTTTTGCCATTTGGTGATCCTCTCTGCTGTCCGGTCCCATTTCTTTCAGTAGGCCGGAGTGTTGGGCAGAGACAAAGCAAAGCCGCGCGCAAAGAGCAACCCCGCGTCAGGACTTGCCGCCCAAATCCTGCAGGATCGGGCAATCGGGGCGGTCATCCCCGGCGCAGGCATCGATCAGATGGCCCAGCGTGTCGCGCATCGCGTTGAGATCTGCGATCTTGGCCTCGATCTGAGCCAGATGCGCCCGCGCGACCTTTTTGACGTCGGCGCTTGCGCGGGTTTCATCCTCGTACAGAGCCATTAGCGTGCGGCAATCCTCGATCGTGAACCCCAAGGCGCGGGCACGGCCCAGAAAGTTCAGCTTGTGCACGTCCTGTTCCCGAAACCGGCGATAGCCGTTGTCGTCGCGCAGAGGTTTGATCAGGCCGATATCCTCATAATATCGGATCGTCTTGGCGGGCAGGCCGGTCTGGGTTGCGACGTCTCCGATATTCATGGCGTCACCTCATGGGTTTCGTGGCCCTGCTGCACTTCAGGCAGGCTGGCGCGCACGCGACGCAGGCGCAGCGCGTTCGACACCACAAAGACGCTGGACAAGGCCATCGCCCCGGCGGCCAGGGCAGGGGACAGAAGATGCCCGCTGAACGGGTACAGAGCGCCCGCAGCCACCGGGATCAGCAGGATGTTATAGCCAAAGGCCCAGCCGAGGTTCTGGCGGATGTTGCGCATGGTGCGGCGGCTGATCTCAACCGCGTTGGCAACACCGCGCAAATCGCCGGACATCAGAACCACATCCGCAGTTTCAATGGCCACGTCGGTTCCTGTGCCAATGGCCACACCGATATCGGCCGCCGCCAGAGCCGGTGCGTCGTTGATGCCATCCCCGACAAAGGCCAGCGTGCCGAACTTCTCGCGCAACGCGGTGATCGCGGCCAACTTGCCATCCGGCAGAACCTCGGCCGTGACATGGTCGATGCCCAGCCGGTCGGCCAGAGCCTGCGCGGTACGGGCGTTGTCGCCGGTCACCATCGCCAGCGTCAGGCCCATCGCGTGCAGCCGCTCCAACGCCTGCCTTGTGCCGGGTTTGATCGGGTCCGAGACCGCAAGCAGCGCCGCAGCTTGACCGTCAATGGCGACGAACAGCGGCGTGGCACCTTCGTTGGCGCGCTGGTCGGCCTCAGCGGTCAAGTCGGATAGGTCGATCCCGTGTTGCGCCATCAGGCGGGGCGAGCCGATCAGAATGTCGCGCCCTTCGACCGTTGCCTGAACGCCCAGCCCGGTCAGGGATTGGAATTCGGACGGCGATGGCAAATCCGGCGGTCCAGCCCGGGTGATCGCTGTGGCGATCGGGTGTTCGGATTGCGCCTCGACTGCTGCGGCCAGCCGCAGAACAGTGTCACGGTCAAAGCCGTTTGTGACGGTGATGCCTTCCAGTTCGGGCCGCCCCAATGTCAGCGTTCCGGTCTTGTCCAGCGCGATCACCTTGGCCTGTTGCAACTGCTGCAACGCGTCGCCCTTTCGGAACAAAACGCCCAGCTCAGCCGCGCGCCCGGTGCCCACCATGATCGAGGTTGGCGTTGCCAGACCCATGGCGCAAGGGCAGGCGATGATCAGGACGGAAACTCCGGTGACCAGAGCCATCGGCAGGGCGGGTGCAGGGCCAAAGATCAGCCAGACCGCGATGGTCAGCAGGGCCACGGCAATGACCAGGGGCACAAACCAGGCGGTGATCCGGTCGACCAGCCCCTGAATCGGCAGCTTGGCCCCCTGCGCCTGTTCGACCATGTGGATGACCTGCGCCAGAACGGTGTCAGCCCCAACCCGCGTGGCGCGGATCCGCAGCGCACCGGTGCCGTTGACCGTACCACCCACGACCTGATCTGACGGCGCTTTGCCGACAGGTACGGGTTCGCCGGTGATCATGCTTTCATCGACGTATGAGGTCCCCTCAAGCACGTCCCCATCCACCGGGACCCGCTCGCCGGGGCGGATTTGCAGGATATTTCCAACAGTGATGTCGGCAATCGGGCGGTCTATGTAGGTGCCGTCCATTTCGACCCGTGCGGTCTTGGGCTGCAGCCCCACCAACTTGCGGATCGCGGCGCCGGTGCGGCCCTTGGCGCGTGCCTCCATCACCCGCCCAAGCAGGATCAGGACTACGATGACCGAGGCGGCCTCGAAATACACATTGGCGCTGCCTTGCGGCAGAATCTGCGGTGCGAAGGTTGCGGTGACCGAGAACAAATAGGCCGCCCCCGTGCCCAAAGTCACAAGCGCGTTCATATCCGGTGATCCGCGCAGCAGAGAGGGGATGCCCTTGGCATAGAAAACCCGCCCCGGCCCCAGCAACAGAACAGTGGTCAGCGCGAATTGGATCAGGTGGCTGGTCTGCGTGCCGATGGTCGCCTGTACCCAGTGGTGAAAGGCCGGGACCATATGGCCACCCATTTCGAGCACGAATACAGGCAAAGCCAGCACAGCGGCAAAAACTGTGGCTTTGGTCAGCGCGTGGGTTTCTTCGGTTTTAGCCTGGTTGGTCGGTGTGTCGGAGCTATCGGCCACACGCGCCGGGTATCCGGCATCCTCGGACCGTTTCGCCAGCGTCTGCGGGTCGGTGGCACCGTCAATATAGGTGACCGTGGCGCTTTCCGTGGCCAGATTGACCTGCGCCTCGACAACGGCGGGATCGGCGGTCAGGGCGCGTTCAATCCGGGACACGCAGGAGGCACAGTTCATGCCGCCGATCTTCAGCGTCGTTTCCCGTGTCGCTGCCGGGTAACCGGCGTGGCTCAGCGCTTCGGTCAGCGCCCCGATCTGGCCGTCATAGGTAACCTGCGCGGTTTCGGTTGCGAAATTGACCGAGGCCTCCGACACCCCCGGCACGTCGCGCAGTGCGGTTTCCACCCGCCCCACGCAAGACGCGCATCCCATGCCCGAGATTTTCAGCTGAATTGTCTGCGACGTAGTCATCCGACTCATCCTGTAGAGAACTTCTCCCTCCAGATGGGGGTTCCAGTCACGGGAAGGTCAAGGGGTCACGACAGGTTTCTGCGCAATTTCTCTGTGCTTAAGTCAGCGATCCAATAGCTGATCCAACAACAGGGAATCGTACATCACGGGCGGAGAGCTGCGGACAGATTGCGGCGAGGCAAAAAAGGCCAGTGTCAAACCCGTCACCAACAGCAAGGCGCCAATCACGCAAAGGCTGGCAATGTTCAGCGCTGATCGCAGCATGGGGGGCTCCTTGTATCTGTTGTGACCTGTCTGGTCAGGGGGTCAGGGCCGTTGGGCCAGTTGCTGTTTCAGTTTTTCGTTCTCGGCCTGAAGCTGGGCCAATTGCTGCCCGAGCGCGTTCAGATGCGGGCGCAGTTCGGCCTCGGTAAAACGTGGAGTGATGTGGCGCGGGCAGTTCCAGTCCAGCGCCTCGACCCGGATAATGACAGCGCGTTCGGCGGGGGCTTCGGCGCCCTCTGGGTACAGGCTGGCCGCTGCGGCCTCGCCTTCTGTGAAATCCACCCGGCCAAGTACCTTGAGGCGCCGCTGGTTGGCATAATCCATCAGGATCAGTGCGATGCGGTCATTCCCGTCCAGATTCCCGCGCGAGATATACTGTTTGTTACCGGAAAAATCGGCGTATCCGATGGTCTGTGGTCCCAATACCTTCAGGAACCCGACCGGCCCACCGCGGTACTGGACGTAAGGCCATCCAGTCTCGGACACGGTGGATTGGTAAAACCCGTCGCGCGCCTGGATGAACGCCTTTTCGGCCGGTCCGATCTGGTGTCCCTGCTGCGGACCGCCTTCGATGAACCTGGCGTAAGTCCTGGCCGAGCCCATTCTTTCCTGATGAGCCCGAACTGCGGGGGTAAAGGTCAGTTCGGAAAAGGCGCGTGGCATGACTTGTCCTTTCTCGGCCCGTGAGCTGGTCTTTCACGTCAATGCGGCGGCTATCAGCGCGAGGGTCAAAAGAACGGGGACGTACTGAGGGGAGAAAAGGCTGGCATGGCGTCTCATCTGATCGCTCCAAGGTTTACAGATCGGTACATCTTGTGAGTAATGTGTACTGATCGGTAAACTTTTGCAAGTCTTATTTTGAAATCTCTAGCGGGCTCTCTCGGATGTTGAGGTTTCGGCAATCTGCCATTATGTACTGATCTGTACACTCAGGAGCCCGTGAATGCGCCCGAACAAACGTGACGAACTGGTCCGCAAAGCCCTGCAGGTCTTTTACCGCGATGGCTTTCACGCCACCGGTATGGACAAGCTGGTGGTTGAAACAGGTGTCTCCAAAACCTCGATGTACAAGCATTTCCGCACCAAAGAGGACCTGATCCTGGCCGCGCTGCAGCTGCGGGATGAGAGTTTTCGCAAGGATTTTCTGCACCGTATCAGCGAGCTGTCGGATACTCCGGCGGGGCAGTTGATTGCCAGTTTCGACGCGCTGGGCGAGTGGTTCAGTGAAGAAGACTATCGCGGCTGCATGTTCATCAAGGCCGGGGCGGAATATCAGGAAGAGGATCACCCGATCCATAAACAGTCGGCGGAACACAAACAGATCATGATGGATCATTTTACGGACCTGGCCCGTCAGGCCGGTGCGCGTGATCCGGAGCATCTGGCCTGCCAGATCGTGCTGTTGCAGGAAGGCGCGATTGTCGCGGCGGTGTTTCTGAAATCCTGTGACCCGGCACATAATGCCAAGTCGGCCGCGCAGGTTCTTCTGGACAACGCGCTGGTCTGAAAGGCGCCTGATCGCAAAACGACGTTGCGTTGCGATGCCCTTCGGCGGATTGGAAAGCGAAACCTCCAAAGCTAGGCTGTTGAGGCAAAGGCGAGGGGAGGATGTCGTATGCCGCTTTTTACCACTACTGCGGGTTGGGTGACCGAAGAGCATCAGATGTTTGCCGAAATGGCGGACCGGTTCATGAAAGATGAACTTGTACCGAACCTCGACCGTTGGAATGAAAACGGTGTTGTTGATCGTGACATGTGGCGCAAGGCAGGTGACATGGGATTGATGGCCGGTGCGATCCCCGAAGCCTATAGCGGCGTCGGCGGTGGAGTCGGGTTTGATGCGGTGACGCTCTATGCGCAGGCCTCGCACGGGGATTCGGGGTGGGGCTATGCGATCCAGACCATCGTCGTTCACTACATCAGCACCTATGGCAGCGAGGATCAAAAGCAGAAATGGCTGCCGCGTCTGGCCTCGGGCGAGATGGTTGGGGCACTGGCCATGACCGAGCCCGGAACCGGGTCCGATGTGCAAGCCATTCGAACGACCGCAGACAAGGACGGCAATTCCTATCGGTTGAACGGGTCCAAGATTTTTATCACCAACGGCCAGTCGGCGGACCTGATCCTTGTGGCCTGCAAGACCGACAAGACGGAGGGGTCAAAGGGTGTCTCGTTGATAGCTGTGGAGACCGAGGGCGCAGAGGGATTCCGCAAGGGTCGAAACCTGAAGAAACTGGGAATGAAGGCCAATGACACGGCTGAGTTGTTCTTTGAAGACGTCAAGGTGCCGATGACCAATCTTCTGGGTGCGGAAGAGGGGCAGGGCTTTTATCAGATGATGAAACAGTTGCCGTGGGAGCGTCTGACCATCGGCATCGGGGCGCTGGGCGCGATAGATTTCGCCATCGCTGAAACGGTGAAATACACACAGGAGCGTAAGGCGTTCGGTCAGCGGGTAATGGATTTCCAGAATACCCGGTTCAAACTGGCCGAGTGCAAGACAAAGGCCGAGGTCCTGCGTAGCTTCGTCAATGATTGTATTGCGCGGCTCGAGGCGGGAACGCTGGATGCTGCCACGGCCTCGATGGTGAAGTACTGGGGGTCGGAAGTTCAGAATGAAGTCATGCACGAATGCCTGCAGCTGTTTGGCGGCTACGGGTTCATGATGGAATACCCGATTGCGCGTCTCTACGCGGATGCGCGTGTTCAGATGATTTATGGCGGTACCAATGAGATCATGAAGGAACTCATCGCCCGGTCATTGGACACCTAACCAAACCGGGGCTCCTCCCGCCCGTCGTCGACGTTTCTGCCGAAACATCTCCTCCCGTTGGGCCAGGCAGGCGCGGGCACAGTCCGCGCCTGCCTGGCCCCTGCCGTCCGCAGGACGCAAGGCCGAAGGCCGCGCAGGATATTCTGACCCTGAATCTATGCTTTGCCCGCTTGGTCAATCTGCGCTTGCAGCCAAGTGCGGAAAGACCTCAGCGGCTCGGATTCTGCGCGGGATTGCGGCCAGACAAGATAGAAATCCCCAAGGCTCACCCCCGGCCCGTGCCAGGCTGTTACCAGTCGACCCGCCTCCAGGTCTGCTTCAATCAGGTAGCTAGGTAGCAATGCCACGCCCAGCCCGTGAATCGTGGCCTGCCCCATTGTCGAGAACTGGTCGAACAACATGCCTCGAATTCCGGAAACCTCGTGCCCTTGCGCGGCGAACCACCGTTCCCAGGCATCAGGGCGCGTTTCGAGGTGCAGCAATGGGGCTTCCGTCAGCCAACCGATGTCCTCAACGTCATCGGGCAGCAGATCGGGTGAGCACACAGGCAACACATCTTCGCGCATGATGCGCAGGTAGTTCACACCGGCCCAGTCGCGCTGGCCAAAGTGTATGGCGGCGTCGAAAAGTTCAGTGTCAAAGTCAAACGGGCGCAGGCGGGTGTTCAGGTTCACCGTGACCTCCGGGTGGCGGCGCGCGAAATCTTGCAGGCGCGGGGCCAGCCAGTGCATTCCGAAGGCGGGCAGGATCGACAGGTTCAACGACCCTCCGGTAGGGTTGGCTTTCAGCTTCAGCGATGCCTGGGCCAGTTGATTGAGCGCGGTGCGCGCGACCAGTACGTATTCTTTCGCTGCGGGTGTCAGGTGCAGCCGCATCTGGCTGCGCTGGATCAGATCCACACCCAGTTGCTCCTCCATGGACTTGAGCTGCCGACTGATCGCGCTTTGCGTCAGTGATAGCTCTTCGGCAGCGGCCGAGGCGCTGCCGAGACGGTCAACGGCCTCAAGCGCAAGCAATGATGGGATTGAGGGCAAGAACCGACGGGGGGCAATCATATGATTAATCCTCATACCTTTCGGATGGAATATCACTGGCATTTGCCGCGCGCCAGCCCGATACACATACAGGCTTTTCTTTTGGATGACCGGCCCAGAACCTGCGTGCTATCCATGATGAAATCGCCCACCAGAAGATTTGGAAGACCGGGGAACAGGCCATGGATCGCGCTCAGATCGTTCACGAAAATTTCCTGACCCGGGTCGCGAAAGGTGACTTTCCCGATGGTGCGGCCCCGCGGCCGGGTCTCAGCAACAGTGACGCGGTGTCGCTATTCCGCTCTCAGGTTCTGAGCCGGGCGCTGGATCGCACCAGTCGCGCGATGCAGAAGGCGGGACAGGGGTTCTATACGATCGGCTCATCCGGTCACGAGGGGATGACGGCTGTGGCCCATGCCCTGCGCCCAACCGACATCGCGTTCCTGCACTATCGTGATGCGGCGTTTCAAATCGCCCGGGCCGAGCAGGTGCCGGGTCAGCAGATCGCCTGGGACATGCTTCTCAGCTTTGCCTGTTCGAAAGAGGACCCAACCTCAGGCGGGCGGCACAAAGTTCTGGGCTCCAAGGCGCTGATGATCCCGCCGCAAACCTCGACCATTGCCAGCCATCTGCCCAAGGCGGTCGGCGCGGCCTATAGCTTGGGCGCGGCCCGGCGGCACGCCCCCGAGCATCGGGAGTTGCCCGAGGATGGGATTGCGATGTGTTCATTCGGGGACGCTTCGGCCAACCATTCGACGGCGCAAGGCGCGATCAACACTGCCGGATGGACCAGCGTGCAATCCACGCCGCTGCCGCTGTTGTTCGTGTGCGAGGATAACGGGATCGGGATTTCGGTGAAAACGCCGAAGGGCTGGATACAGGCGTCGATGGAACATCGCCCCGGGATCAAGTACTTCCAGGCCAACGGGTTGGACATCTATGAAACATACGCCGTGGCGCAGCGGGCCGCCGATTATGTGCGCACCCGACGAAAGCCCGCCTTCCTGCACCTGAAAACCGTGCGACTTTATGGCCATGCCGGGGCGGATGTGCCGACCACCTACCTGTCGAAGTCCGAGGTCGAGGCGGACGAGGCCAACGACCCTTTGCTGCACTCTGTACGTTTACTCGACCAAGCTGGTGCACTGTCCCCTGCCGACGCGCTGAAAATTTATGAAGACACCTGCGCCCGCACGGATCGGGTCGCGGCCGAGGCGGCCACGCGCCCGCATCTGGCCAATGCAACCGAGGTGATGGCCAGCCTGATCCCGCCGAAACGTTCCTGCAAGCCCACCAATGGCTCCAGCACCGAGGCCCGGGCCAAAGCCTTTGGTGGCGATATGCGCGCGATGAAAGACCCTCAGCCCATGAGCCGTCTGATCAACTGGGCGCTGACCGATCTGATGCTGGAACATGGTGAGATCGTCTGCATGGGTGAAGACGTGGGCCGCAAGGGGGGCGTCTATGGTGTGACGCAGAAATTGCAGCAACGGTTCGGTCCGGACCGGGTGATCGACACGCTGCTGGATGAACAATCCATCCTGGGGCTAGCCATCGGCATGGGGCATAACGGGTTCATTCCGATCCCCGAGATTCAGTTCCTTGCCTATTTGCACAACGCCGAGGATCAGATTCGGGGCGAGGCCGCGACGCTGCCGTTTTTCTCGAATGGTCAGTTCACCAACCCGATGGTGCTGCGGATTGCCGGGCTGGGCTATCAGAAAGGGTTCGGCGGGCATTTCCACAACGACAACTCTCTGGCCGTGCTGCGGGATATTCCGGGTGTGATCATTGCCTGCCCCTCTACCGGCGCGGACGCGGCGCAGATGCTGCGTGAATGCGTGCGGTTGGCGCGGGAAGAGCAGCGGGTGGTGGTGTTTCTGGAGCCGATTGCGCTCTATCCGATGCGAGATCTGCATGAGGCGCAGGATGGCGGGTGGATGACCACCTATCCCTCGCCCGATCAGCGCATTGCGCTGGGCGAGGTTGGCGTGCATGGGGACGGCACCGATCTGGCTATCGTGACCTACGGCAACGGGCACTATCTGTCGAAACAGGCCTTGCCTGAACTGGAGGCGGCCGGCGTGAAGACCCGGATCATTGATATGCGCTGGCTCGCGCCTCTGCCGGTTGAGGCCCTGCGCGAGGCCACCAAACCCTGTGCGCATGTTCTGGTGGTGGACGAATGCCGCCGCACCGGCAGCCAGTCCGAGGCGCTGATGACGTTCTTCACCGAGGAAAGCCCCGATACTCCATCCGCCCGCGTTGTGGCCGAGGATTGCTTTATTGCCACCGGCCCGGCCTATGCCGCTCCGTTGCCGTCGAAAAACGGCATTGTCGCCGCCGCGTTGGCACTGACCGGAGGCCGCGCATGACCCGCACCGCTGTCGTCATCTGCCCCGGGCGGGGCACCTATAACAAACCCGAACTGGGCTATCTGCACCGCCATCACGCGCAGCGGATGGACCTGTTCCTAAGCTTCGACGCTATCCGCGCCGAGGCAGGGCAGGAGGCCGTTACCGCGCTGGACGGCGCAAGCCGGTTTACGGTCAGCAAGTATTCCCGCGGAGATGTGGCCTCACCCCTGATCTATGCGGCCTCGCTGGCGGATGCGCAGGCTTTGGAAGAGGATATTGAGGTCGTCGCCGTCACCGGCAATTCGATGGGGTGGTACATCGCCCTGGCTGCAGGTGGCGCCCTGTCGCCGCAGGACGGGTTCCGTGTGGTGAACACCATGGGCACGTTGATGCAGGACCAGCTGATCGGTGGCCAGCTGGTCTATCCGTTCGCGGGGGAGAACTGGGAAAACGATGCCGCCCGCAAGGCTGAGTTGCTGGCCGACGTGGCGCGGATCAACGCGTCCGACGGGTGCGATCTGGCGCTTTCCATTGATCTGGGCGGGATGCTGGTTCTGGCGGGGAATGAGCCGGGCCTCAAGGCGTTTGAGGCTGCGCACCCCACAATTCAGGACCGATTCCCGATGCGGCTTCCCAACCACGCGGCCTTTCACACCGCGTTGCAGGCCCCCGTTGCGGCCGAAGGGCGGGCCCGGCTAGGTGCTGAAATGTTTGGCCAGCCAGAACGTCCTCTGATCGACGGGCGCGGTAAAATCTGGTGGCCGGGTGCCACGGACACGCAAGCGCTGTGGGATTATACGCTGGGCCATCAGGTGACCGAGGCTTATGACTTTTCCCGCGCAATCCAGACCGCCGCGCACGAGTTTGCACCCGACCTGTTCATCGTGACGGGCCCCGGTGCGACTCTGGGCGGAGCCGTGGCGCAATCGCTGGTTCTGGCCGACTGGCGCGGCATGTCCGACAAGGCGGCGTTCCAGGCACGGCAGGACGCCCAACCCTTCCTGATCGCCATGGGCCGCGACGATCAAAGGGCGCTTGCAACCGGCTGATCCAGCCCCGATGATCCGCGCAAATTCAAGGAGCCCCGCGTGAGCGACCATGATAAGTCCCTCTGGCTGAAGACCTGTCAGGAGCATGTCGAAAGCTCTCCCCTAATCGGGGATCTGACCGTTGATCTGGCGGTGATCGGTGGCGGCTATACAGGCTGTTCCGCCGCGCTGACAGCGGCTCAGGCCGGGGCGTCGGTCTGCCTGTTGGAGGCGCAGGAGATCGGTCATGGCGGTTCCGGCCGCAATGTTGGGCTTGCGAATGCCGGGTTGTGGCTGCCGCCCGACGATATTCGCCAGCATCTTGGGGGCGAGGCCGGCGATCGTCTGATTGACCTGCTGGCCGCTGCGCCCGGCGATGTGTTTGATCTGATCGAAAAGCATGAAATCAACTGCGAACCGGTGCGGAACGGGACTCTGCACTGCGCGCATTCCACCAAGGGACTGCGAGACCTGCAGGCCCGACACGCGCAACTGTCTGCAACGGGTGCGCCGGTTGATTTGGTATCTGCGCACCAGACAGCGCGGCGCACCGGCAGCGCCGCATTTCTGGGTGCTCTGTTTGATCCCCGCGCGGGCACGATCCAGCCGCTGAGCTATGTCCAGGGTCTTGCTCGCGCCGCTGCCGAGGCCGGAGCGCGTATCGCGACCCAAAACCCAGTTCAGTCCATGCAGCACAACGACGACGTTTGGACGCTGATAACCGATCAGGGGACGGTGCGTGCGAAATCGGTGATCCAGGCCACAAACGCCTATCATCAGGGGCTGCAGAAGACGGCTCCGGCCTATGTGCCGGTTTATTATTTCCAGTTCGCAACCGCTCCGCTGTCAGACAATCTGCGCGCCAGTATCCTCCCGGGCGGAGAGGGGTGTTGGGATACCGGCCTGATCATGACCTCGTTCCGGATGGACGCCGAGGGGCGCATGATCATTGGTGCCATGGGTGATCTGTCGCAGGCGGGCCGTGCCGCTCATACCGCCTGGATCAGACGCAAACTGGCCGAGCTTTTCCCGCAACTGGCCGACCAGCCGCTGATCGAGGGATGGCACGGGCGGATCGCAATGACTTCGGACCATATTCCCAAGATCACGCAGATCGGCCCCAATGCCCTGTCAGTTCATGGGTATTCCGGGCGCGGCATCGGGCCGGGCACCGTTTTTGGCCGGCTTGCGGCGGAAAGCCTGCTGCAGGACGATCCATCGCTGCTGCCCGTCCCGGCGGTTCCGCAATACCACGAGGTCTGGACGGGCCTGCGCCGCGCCTATTTCGAAACCGGTGCGGTGCTGACCCATTTCGTCAAGGCGCGGTTCTGATCACGGTGACTTAGCCCTGCAGCGCTGCCGCAACGGCCTCGATCCGGTTGCGGAGCCAGCGATGGGCCGGATCGTTGGTCGAGCGCTGGTGCCAGACCATGTAGATCGAGACCGGCTCACATTCGAACGGCAACGGCGCAATATCCAGCGTCGCCAAAGGCCCCTGCTTCATCAGCAATGTGTCGGTCGAAATCAGGTCGCTGCCCTTCACGAAGGATGGGATGGCATTGAAATGAGGTAGGGTCACGGTTGGTGGCCTGATCTGGCTCTGATCCACCCCACGCATCACAGCACGAGAGCTGCGGCCATCCGCAAAACGCACCTCGACATGTTCAGTTTCGCAATAGCTCTGCCAACTGTCCGGAGGAGTGCGCCGCGTGGCGTCGTAGAAGATCATTAACGGGCTGATCAGAATACGTTTTTGAAAGATATCCGGCCCATCGGGGGGCAGCGGGGTCAGCATCAACTGACACCGGTCACTGCGCAGCAGATCCGGGTCAGGGACGCCCGACGGTATGAACCCCAGCCGCAGCCTGACGCCCTCGGTTCGCAGGGTACGCAGCAACGGCGGAAAGACCAACTCGCGCGGCATGTCGTTGGTGGCGATTTGGACGCTGATCTCTTCAGCCAGAGGGTCGAACGGGCGATCATCGGTCAGCGCGCGCATTCCGTCCAGCACCTGTTGAACCGGCTCTTTCAGGGAGAGGGCACGCTCGGTCGGCATCAGGCCCTGACCCGAGCGCACGAACAGCGGGTCACCCAACACCTGCCTCAGCTTGGCCAGCGTGTGGCTGATCGCCGATTGCGTCACACCCAGACGGTCAGCCGCTTTCGAGACCGAACTTTCCTCGAGGATAATCAGGAAGGTGCGCAGGACCTTACCGTCCAGATCGGTGAAATCAGTTTTGCTCATACCATCTATGACTAGTCATGAATGGATTTGCAGTCCACCGCGCATTAGGTGACAGTTATCATCAGGAGGCACGCGATGGGAATCCGCTTTTTCTCGGACAAGAACCGACCGGTTCATATGGGTAAGTTCCCGCTGGAACGGTTGGCGCGGCAGGCATCCATGCCTGACGTGTCTGCGGTGAAGCCGATGCGAGCGCTCAGCTTTCATCGCCCGGATCAACCCAAAAGCATCGTCAACGCAATGGGCGAATTTCAGGCGATGATGGACACGATCCGCGACGGGTTCGTGAATCCGGTAACTTCGGAGATCCCATCCGACCCGGCCGAGCGCGCCAACCATCTGAAGGCTTTTGGCTATTTCAACGATGCTTCGATGATGGGTTGTGGCCCGATACCACCCGAAGCGATGCTGCCCGAGCCCCGCCGCAACCCCGATATCGACCGCCTGGCTCATGCGCTGAAAACGCGGCAGACCAAGACGCTGGCCTCGGGAATCGACCTGATCATGGCCGACCTGAAGGAAAGCATGGAGGCCGCACCCAAGCCGATGGATACGCACCGCCATGCCATCGTCTTTCTGTATGAATACAACCGCGACCCTGATCCCGAGGAACCCGGCGCAGAGTGGATCGTCGACGCGCAGGATCACCGGGCCTGTCTGTTGGCGACCGAGAACGCGGTGGTCATTGCCAACTATATCCGCCTGTTAGGTTTCGACGCGCGGGCGCATACGGCACTGTCATCCGAGGTTGATCTGGGCAGGCTGGCGGTGGCGGCGGGTCTGGTGTCGGTCGAGGGCGGCGATGTCGTGGCCCCTTGGCTGGGCAAGCGGTTCGGTCTGGCCGCCGTGACTACTGAGATGCAGATTGCCCACGACCAGCCTCTGCAGCCGATGGCGCAGCAACCGTGGTTCCGCACTCAAGGGCCCGCGTGGTGGTTGGGCGCGGGGTTCGCCAAGAACGCGCTGAACCGTGACCCTTATGCCAAGCGGCGTTACGTGGACGGGGCGCATCCGTTCGAGAACCTCAAACGAGTTGAGACGCCAACCACCTATATCGATGAGGAAAACGTTGCCCGTGTGCCCAAACGCGCCGACATGTTCGCGCGGGCGCAGTTCGGGGACATGGGTAAGCATCTGCAGGATGCAGCGAAGGGCGGGTACTATGTGCGCAAGGCCGCGCCGAGTTTCGCTCAGCGCCGCGCGTTGGGCGCGTTTGTTTTGTTGCAGGATGGCGAAAGCGCAAAGGCCGCGCCACCGACTGATGCCGCCCGCAATGCCGCCAATATCAAGGCGGCGACCTATTTCCTTGGCATCGATGCAGTGGGCCTCAGCCGGTGCCCGGACTGGGCGTGGTATTCCCATGACGCGACCGGCGAGGAGATCACTCCGCCCCACGATCAGGCCGTCAGCATGATCATCGATCAGGGCTATGAAACGATGGAGGGCGCCAGCGGCGATGATTGGATCAGCGTTGCCCAGTCGATGCGCGCTTACTTGCGTTTTTCCCTGCTGGGGGGCGTGATTGCGCAGCAGATCCGCAACCTGGGCTACAAGGCCAAGGCGCACACGGTGATGGATGGCGAGGTGCTGCAGCCGCCTTTGCTGCTGCTGTCCGGGCTGGGCGAAGTCAGCCGGATCGGCGAGGTCATTCTGAACCCCTATCTCGGGCCACGCCTGAAGTCCGGTGCTGTGACGACGGATATGCCGATGGTTCACGACAAACCGATTGATTTCGGTCTGCAGACCTTCTGTGAAAGCTGCAACAAATGCGCGCGCGAATGTCCTTCGGGGGCGATCACCGCCGGGCCGAAGCTTATGTTCAACGGCTATGAAATCTGGAAATCCGACAGCCAGAAATGTGCCACCTACCGGGTGACCACGCCGGGCGGGGCCATGTGCGGGCGGTGCATGAAGACGTGCCCGTGGAACCTCGAAGGTATCTTCAAGGAACGCCCCTTCCGTTGGGCGGCGATGAACATTCCCCAAGCTGCGCCTGCATTGGCACGCCTCGATGATGCCGCCGGCAATGGTGGCCTGAACGACGTCAAGAAATGGTGGTGGGATATCGAATTGCAGCCGGATGGCGCTTATCGCCCGACTGAACACCCGCTGAACCGGCGCGATCTGCAAACCGATCTGGATCTGAAATACGAGGATCAGACGCTGGCCGTTTACCCCGCCTATCTGGCGCCGCACCCGTGGCCCTATCCCTTTGCCATGGATCGCGAGGCCGGGATCGCTGCCTATGAGGCGATGGTCACGGCAGAGGAATACAAGGCCCGTAAGGCCGCGGGCGATCTTTCGGTGGTCCACCGCTATACCATCGCCGGTGACGCGCCGGTGATGCGGGTGGAACTAACCAAGGTCGAAAAAATGACGGCGGATGTGACCAAGTACGAGTTCTCGGCGCTTAACGGTGCGCCGCTGCCGGAATGGACCGCGGGCGCGCATCTGGATGTGCTGGTCGCACCGGAATTCCTGCGGCAATATTCCATGTCCGGTGACCCCTCGGACCGGGCGACCTATCAGATCGGCGTACTGCGCGAGGACGAAGGCCGCGGTGGCTCGGCCCTTTTGCATCGTATCTTCAACGAGGGGCGCAAGGTCTTCATCTCGAAACCGATCAACCATTTCGAGCTGGAGGAAGCGGCGACCAAAACCTTCCTGATGGGGGGCGGCATCGGCATCACCCCGATGATCGCTTTTGCCCACCGTCTGCACGCCTTGGGCAAACCGTTCGAGCTGCACTATTCCGCCAGCACCCGTGCCGGGGCGGGGTATCTGGGTGATCTGGCTGCGATGCCATGGGCGGAACACGTGCATTACCATTTCTCGGACGAAGGGACGCGCGCTGATCTGGACTCGATCCTGTCCGATTATCAGGACGGCTGGCATGTCTATACCTGTGGCCCGGACCGCTATATGGACGGCGTCATGCAGGCGGCGGAACGGCAGGGTTTCCCCGAGGATGCGCGGCATCTTGAGTACTTCTCGGTTCCCGAACAGCCGGATTATGAAAACCACCCGTTCACCCTGAAGCTGGTGCAGTCGGGGCGCGAGCTGACGGTTCCAGCCGAAAAAGATGCCGCGCAGGTGTTGAACGAGGCCGGAATTCACGTGGATGTGAAATGCGCCGATGGCATTTGCGGGGTCTGCAAATGCGGCGTGGTTTCCGGCGACATCGAGCATCGCGATTTCGTTCTGTCCAACAAACAACGCGAGAGCGCTATCATCCTGTGCCAAAGCCGGGCGGCGCAACCCGATGGCGTGATCGAGCTTGACCTCTGACTTAAGGTCCGGAAACGACATCCGGTAGTGATAAAATTGGTCGCTCCTGCCATGGACGCCGGGGGGCTGCTGCACTAACGTCCCCAGCGAACCCAGTGAATCCTGATCAACAGGTGCGAGGTATTTCATGGATTATCACAGCCCCGCCAGCTTTGCCGAGGCGTCGGCTCTGGCCGCAAATGCGACGGGCATTACACGGTTTCTGGCAGGCGGCACTGATGTGCTGGTGCAGCTGCGCTCGGAACTGGTGACGCCCGATACGCTGATCGACATCAAGAAAATTGGCGGCGTGCGCGACATTGACAGCAACGCCGATGGCAGCTGGACGCTGGGCGTCGCCGCCACCGGGGCCGAGATGAGCGAGCACCCCGAGCTTGGCCGCGACTGGCCGGGAGTGGTTGAGGCGATGGACCTGATCGGCTCGACTCAGGTGCAAGGGCGCGCGACGCTGACGGGGAACCTTTGCAATGGCTCTCCGGCGGCGGATTCGGTGCCTGCGATGGTTGCGGCGGGCGTGACCGTCACCGTGACCGGCCCCGATGGCGACCGAGAAGTGGCGGTTGAGAATATCCCAACCGGTCCCGGCAGAACGTCTCTGGCCAAGGGGGAGCTGATCTCGGCGATCCACATCCCTGCGCGGGGTGAGAATGGCGGCGACGCTTATCTGCGCTTTATCCCCCGCACCGAGATGGACATTGCCGTGGTCGGCGTTGGTGTAAACCTGCGTTTGGATGGCGAAATTATCACCGAGGCACGCGTGTCGTTGGGTGCTGTCGCGCCGACCGTGCTGCTGGTTGAAGATTGCGCCAAGGCCATCATCGGCACCGCGCTGGACGACGCGGCGTTGGACGCATTGGCCGCGGCCGCTTCAGCCGCCTGCAACCCGATTGACGACAAACGCGGCACCATCGCGTTCCGCACCGAGGTCTCCGGCGTTCTGGCAAAGCGCGCCGCGAAGATCGCCTATGCCCGTGCGAAGGGAGAGCAAGCATGAGCAAGTTCCACGTATCCACAACAGTGAACGGGGACGCGGTCGAATACCTCTGCGACCCGCGCGAAACCCTGTTGGACTGTCTGCGCGACAAGCTGAACCTGACCGGCGCGAAAGAGGGCTGCGGCACTGGCGATTGTGGCGCGTGCTCGGTCACGGTTGATGGCCGTCTGGTCTGTTCCTGCCTGATGCTGGGCGTTGAGGCAGACGGTAAGTCAATCGAAACCGTCGAGGGTATTGCGGATGGTGACGTCCTACACCCGCTGCAGAAGAAGTTCATCGAACATGCTGCCCTGCAATGCGGGATCTGCACCCCGGGCATTCTGGTGGCGGCCAAGTCCCTGCTGGAGAAAAACCCCAACCCGACCGAAGAGGAAACCCGGTACTGGCTGGCAGGAAACCTCTGCCGCTGCACCGGTTATGACAAGATCATTCGCGCTGTGATGGAAACGGCCGAAGAATTGCGGGAGGCTTCGTAATGGCACTCGACGATCGCAAATCTGAATTTACCTTTGTTGGCACGCGCCCGGATCGCCCCGACGGGTTGGACAAAGTCACGGGCCGCGCCAAGTTCGGGGCCGACGCCTATGCACCGGGGATGCTGCACGGAGCCATCCTGCGCTCGCCCCACGCCCATGCGCGGATTGTGAAGATCGACACCTCGAAGGCTGAGGCGCATAAGGACGTCAAAGCTGTTGTGACACGTGCGGATTTTGCCGAAGTGCCGTTCAAACCCGGTCTGGCAGGTGAGTTCTGGAACGTGCTGGAAAACGTCATGGCGGGGGAAAAGGCCTTGTATGACGGGCACGCGGTGGCAGCCGTTGCGGCCACGTCGGCCTTGGCGGCGCGCGATGCGCTCAAGCTGATCGAGGTTGAATACGAGGTTCTGCCCCACGTCACCGACGTGGACAAGGCGATGGCACCCGACGCACCCGTGATCCGCGAAGGTGCTGCGGACTATTCCGTGCCCGAAGGGATGCACCCGAACGTCGTCCGCTATCACGAAAGCGGTCACGGTGACGTCGAGGCCGGTTTTGCCGAGGCTGATCTGGTGATGGAAGACAGCTTTGTCACCGAGGCGACCCACCAGGGCTATATTGAACCGCACGCCTGTCTGGGGATGCTGGGCAATGACGGCAAGGGTGAGCTGTGGTGCACCACCCAAGGCCATTGGATCGCGCAAAAGACCTGTGCGGCCTTGTTGGGGATCGAAACCTCGCAACTGCGGGTGACGGCGTCCGAGATTGGTGGCGGCTTCGGCGGTAAGACAACTGTTTTCATCGAGCCCGTCGCGTTGGCGCTCAGCCGCAAGGCCAACCGTCCTGTCAAGCTGGTCATGACCCGGTCCGAAGTGTTCCGGGCGACCGGCCCGACCGCCTCGGCCTCGATGGGCATCAAGATCGGCATGAAGAAGGACGGCACGATCACCGCGGCGCGCGGCGAATTCCGCCTGCAAGGCGGTGCGTTTCCGGGGGCTCCGGGCGATATGACTGCTATGTGTGCTTTCGCGGCGTACAACCTGACCAATGTCAAACAGATCGGCTATGACGTCATGGCCAACCGCCCGAAACAGGCCGCCTACCGCGCGCCCGGCGCGCCGATGGGGGCCTTTGCCGTTGAGTCGGTCATCGACGAAATGTGTAAGAAGCTGGGTCTGGACCCCATCGATGTCCGCCTTAAGAACGCCGCACACGAAGGCACCAAGGCCAGCTATGGTCCGCGGTACGAACGTATCGGTCTTGTCGAAACGCTTGAGGCTGCCAAGGCGCATCCGCATTACACGGCCCCGTTGAAACCGGGGCAAGGACGTGGGGTTTCCTGTGGCTTCTGGTTCAACCACGGCGGCGAGACCAGCGTTTCGCTGGCCCTGTCCGAGGACGGCTCGGCCCAGTTGATGGTTGGCACGCCGGATATCGGCGGTTCCCGCGCGTCGATGGCGCTGATGGCGGCCGAAGTTCTGGGTATTCCCTATGAGAACATCCGCGTCACCATCGCAGACACCGCAACGCTGGGCTACAATGACGTCAGCCACGGCTCGCGCGTGACCTATGCCAGCGGTCTGGCGACCATCAAGGCGGCAAAACACGCGGTCGAGAAACTGTGCGAACGCGCGGCGGCCAGCTGGGGCATTCCAACTGACGCAGTGAAATGGGAAAACGGCTGTGCCGTGCCTTCGGGCCCAAATGCAGGGGACTTCGACCCGCGCCCGCTGGCGGATATTACCGCTCATATGGGTTCGACCGGTGGTCCGATCTCGGGCCATTTCGAAGCCACCCCCGAAGGGGCGGGCGTGTCCTTTGGCACCCATATCGTCGATGCCGAGGTTGACCCGGAAACCGGCAAGACCAGCGTCACCCGTTACACGGTCATTCAGGACGCAGGTAAGGCCATCCACCCGACCTATGTCGAGGGCCAGTATCAGGGCGGCGCCGCGCAAGGTATCGGCTGGGCGCTGAACGAGGAATACATCTACGGCGAGGATGGTCGTCTGCAGAACTCGATCTTCCTCGACTACCGCATCCCGGTTGCCAGTGACCTGCCGATGATCGACACGGTGATCGTCGAAGTGCCCAATCCGGGCCATCCGTTCGGTGTGCGCGGCGTGGGGGAAACCGGCATCGTGCCGCCGCTCGCGGCCATCGCCAATGCAGTGTCCCACGCAGCGGGCGTTCGCATGAAGCAACTGCCGATGTCGCCGCCGCGCATTTTGGCGGCGCTCAAGGACAATGGTTGAGGTCCACCTCTGGTCCGGCCTCCGGTCTTTGACCGGGGGTCGCGAGGTGGTGGCGGTAGAGGCCAAAACCACCGGCGAGCTGTTGCGGGAACTGGTAAGGCTGCACCCGCAGCTTCAGGGGCCAGTAGATGCGGGTGTATCCATCGCCATCGATGGGCGCGTCATTGCCAGCGGGTTAACCGAACCGATTCCCGAAGGCAGCGAGGTTTACCTGATGCAGCGTCTGAGGGGCGGTTAAGCCGCTGGCGACCACGGTTCGCGGCCGACCATGCGGTCGGCTTCGGCGGTGATGTCGTTCATGTGCTGCTCAAGGCTTTGGCGCAGGGCTTCGATCTGCTCTTCCGAGGCCTTGCGTGGCACGGTTTCGGTCCATTCGCGGCACAAAAACACGCCTTCGTTGCGCCAGGGGCGTGGCATCAGCAGGCGATCCCATGTGCCCGCCTCGCGACCGTGCTTGGCGGAAAACGTGATTCCGAACACCCGCTTGCCCGAGGTGCGCGCCCAGACCAGAGGAACGGTGGACAACACCCGTTCCGGCCCGCGAGGACCGTCAGCGGCAATGCCGATGGAAATCCCCTGTTTCATCTTGCCCAGAACCTCGCGGGACAGCGCGACATGGCGTTTCTGGCTGGCCATCGCAATTGTGTCCATTCCGAACAGTTTCTGCACCCGACCCACCATGCTGCCCGCCCGGGCAGAGGAGGTGATCGAGCAAATCTGCGCCTTGTCCAGCGGGAAGAAATACGGCGACTGCGCCAGCCGTTGATGCCACAGGACAACGATGACCGGTTCGCCCTGTTCGGCCAGCTGGTCCAGCTCTTCATACCCGATGCGCTGCCATGACGTGTTGCGATTGACCATCCGGATATAGCTCGCAATCCGTCGAGCGGCCCAATTCAGGACGGCTTCGCTGTCGGCGATCTTTTTGCGGATATTCACGGCTGGGGTCCCTCGTACTGACCAAACCGTGTCTTATAGAACTCAACGCCGCGCGCAACTTGTTTGTCGGATGCATTAGTCGCGCGGAATCTGAAAAAGCCTCTTGAGTCCGCCGCGCGGCTGGCATATCTGAGGCGCACGTTAGGGGTATAGCTCAGTTGGTAGAGCGACGGTCTCCAAAACCGTAGGTCGCGGGTTCGAACCCTGCTGCCCCTGCCATTCCTCCCATTCCTGTGAATTTAACGGTGTCTGCAGGGGCAAGCGTTATCTGTGCTGTGTGAACCGGCCCTGCTTCGGCGTGGTGAAGCGCCCAAACTCAGCCAGCATTCACGCAAAGGGTGGCCCGGCTAGTTCGTCAGGCCAGCAGTACCTGATCCCCGACGGTTGAGTAATGCCGGGTCGGCATCGTTTTCGCGTCCTGACCGTCGATTGTCTGGGCAAGGTCCTTGTAGAAAACCTTGCTGTCGAACCACCACCGATGGGATGTGGTCCTGTTGCGTTTTCCTTTGGGGACATCGCGCTTGTATTGATGATCGCAAAAGATGTCCCAATGACCCTTCGACGTCAGCTTGGGCATTCCCGCGCGGCCAACACGCGGCCGTCCGGCGTTCACGATCCCGCTGGAAATCGCCAGAACCTTGTCCATACCGCTGTAGTAATTGGTGAAACGCTTGCTGCGTTTTTTCAGAACAAGATCCCCCCATGCCCCTTTTTCCAGCCAGGCTGCCTCGGCATCGCCCGAAGCGAACATGACCTGATCTGCAGACCAGACCTTTTTGCCCGGTCCGGCGGAATCACCGAAATCGGAAAAAGCCCGCAGCACGACCAACGCGCCCATCGAGTGCGCAATCACGTGGAGCTTGGGCCTGGGAGACATCCCCAACAGCGGCAGAATACCTTCACCTACGAAATAGCGTGCGACCGCTTTGGCATCGGCCCGGTCCCGGTCATAGGTGTGGAGCGATCCATCGCTGGGCCAGTCAAACGCAATGACCGCGCCTTTGTACCCGTTGGACCGGACGCCGGTTTCTATTTTCTCCAAACGATCCAACATGTCCTTTTGGCTGGTGTTGAAGCCATGAACATAGATCAGAACCGCCGTGTCTCCGCCCTGTTGGCGCACAAGGTCCAGCCATTTTGCCTTTTTGACGATGCTGCCCTTGCGAATGCTGCCATCGGCAGTTTTCTTGGTGATGTTGACGTATCTTGTTTTTGCCGCGGGTTTCAGGGTGAACTTTTTCTTTTTCGAATTGTAAGTGCGGCGGGAAAAAAACAGTGCCATGTCATGAACTCCATTTTTGTATAATCCCTGAATTCTGACACGAACCGCCGTCTCTGCAAAACTCCCGGCCTTGAAAGCTGCCGTTAGGAAAGCTGCCAAGCCCTGCGGCAGGTCGCTGTTCCGGTGGGCGCGATCCGGCCAATCCCGGTTTCCTCTGCCACCGGAATGGCATAAGGTCCCGTCCATTACGAACAGGCGGATGAGGATACATGTCGCGCTTTGATGGATACTTCCTGCGGCAATTGCTGATTCTGTTCGGCTTTTTCACTCTGGTTCTGGTCGGCGTGTTCTGGATCACCCGATCCGTCAGCCTGTTCGACCGCGTGATCAGTGGCGGGCAATCGGCCATGGTGTTTCTGGAATTCACCGCCCTCACCCTGCCGACACTGATCCGGACAGTGATGCCGATGGCGGTGTTCGCGGCCGCCGTTTATGCCACCAACCGCCTCAGCCGCGAAAGCGAGATGACAGTGATGTTGGCCACCGGCTCAAGCCCGTGGCGTCTGGCCCGGGCCGTCTTTGTGTTTGGTCTGGTGGCGGGGCTGATGATGGCCGTCATCAGTGTCTTTCTGCGCCCGGCTTCGGTCGAGCAGCTTGAACAGCGTCAGGCCGAGGTTGCGGGCGACGTCACCGCGCAACTGCTGAACGAGGGCGAGTTTTTGCACCCGGCCTACGGTGTCACGGTCTATATCGGTGAGATTGATCTGGATGGTACCCTGTCCGAGGTCTTCGTTTCGGACAGGCGCGACCCGCTGAACCCGGTCAGCTATTCGTCCAAAACGGCTTATCTGGTCAACAACGACACCGGCATCCACCTTGTGATGCTGGACGGGATTGCACTGCGTCTGAACCAGCAGGGACTGACCTTGTCCTCGACCCTGTTCGAGGATGCCTCGTACGACATTTCCGAGTTGACCAATACCAACAGTATGGCCAAGCGCAGCATTGAGGCCATTTCGACAATCGAGCTTTTACAGGACCGCGAAACCATCAGCGCCGCAGAAGGGTTTACCGAAGGCGTGCTGGTCGACGAGCTGCACCAGCGGTTTTCCTGGATTGCCATTTGTATCGCTGTTGCCATGGCCGGATACGCGACCCTGATGCTGGGCAGTTTCTCGCGCTTTGGGCTTTGGCCCCAGATCCTGGGTGCCTTTACCATTCTGGTCCTGCTGGAAGGCGTGCGCGGTTTTGTATCCCCTGTTGTGATTGATGATCCGAAGCTGTGGGGCCTGCTTTACCTGCCGGCGGTCATCGGCATCGCCATCTCGTGCCTGTTTCTACTGGTGGCAGGGCGGCCATTGATACGCCGACGGCATAGGGACGCGCCGGGAGTACTGTCTCAGGCCTAGCCTGTCGCGCGCAGATCGGTCAGGCATGACAGGATGTCCTCGGTCGTGGTGCTGTCACGACGGGTTACCAGAAACAGGGGCAGTATCAGATCGATGGCACCGGCCACCGGGATCAACTCACCCGCGGACAGGTGATCCCTGATGACATATTCCGGGAAATACCCCGTTCCGCCCCGCCGCAGGACATAGCGCAAAGCCATCAGGCAATTGCCAAGAAAAACAGTCTGCCCCGTCGCCTGCCGCGCCGCCGAGCGCACGTGATCCTGATAAACCTCACCCAGTTCAAGATTGATGAAAACCGGGTCATCCGTGGCCTGGGTTTCAACCAACAACAGGCGCTCGGGGTTCAGCTCGTGCACCTGTACGCGCGGGTCGGATGGCTGTTCATGCGTCAGTGCCGCGTCCAGAACATGGGTCGCGACCGCATCAACCATGTTCAGGTCGTGGTCATAGTTCAGCGTCAGCAGCAGATGCCCCAGGCGCTTTTCGAACCGCACGGCCAGATCAACCAGCAACGGGTCCCAGATGCTCAGCTGCGCGCCAAGGCGCAGGGCGATGCGGTTCTGCGTTTGCGCGGGCAGGTCGTGTGAGGCAAAGGACCACAGCGACAACATCTGCTCGGCATAGGGCCGGAACTGCCGTCCGAAATCGGTTAGACTTGTCCCACCGGCGCCGCGCGTGAACAACGGCTTGCCGGTTTCCTCTTCTATCAGTCGAATGCGGGCACTGACAGCCGTCTGGGTCACGTTCAACTTGCGGGCGGCGGCGTGAAAGCCGCCGGTCTCGGCCACGCACAGAAAGGTCTCGATTGCCTTGAGTTGCATGTTGAAAGTATTTTTTCATCGTAGCGATAAAATCAATTCATTTTTTTGAGCATACGATCCGGGCTAATCTGACGCCAGCAGAACAGCCAAAGGAACGCGCCATGCTGGACAAAAGCCACAAGCCCACCTGGACCAGTTTTGAAGAGGCCACAAAAGCCGACTGGGACGCCGTCATGGAGTATGAAGAGAGCTTCAACGCTGCCCTGCCGGATCGGATTCTGGACGCGATCCGGTCATTGGACGAGGAGTGGACGCCCTATCCGATCAACCGGTATCAGCACAGCCTGCAGGCCGCGACGCGTGCTTATGAGGATGGTGCGGATGAAGAACTGGTTGTTGCCGCCCTGATCCATGACACCGGCGATATCCTGTCGCCCTATAACCATGGTGAGTTGTCAGCGGCGATGATGAAGCCCTATGTCAGCGAGAAGACCTATTGGATTCTCAAGCACCACTGCGTGTTTCAGGGCTATTACTACAACCACCACCTGGGCGGGGACCGCAATGCGCGCGACAAGTATCGCGACAGCCCCTATTGGGAGGACTGCCGCTATTTCTGCCATGAATACGATCAGAAAGCCTTTGACCCGGACTACCCGACCAAACCGCTTGAGTTCTTCGAGCCCATGCTGCGCCGCATCCTGAACAAGGGCGAGGGGCACATGGAACTCAACGAGACCGCCGAGGATTAACAGGCCGCCATCAAGCGATAGACGATCTGAGCTGCGGTAAAGTCCCACGCAGCATTGCCGTTCGGGGCCAGTTCAACCACGTCGAAGCCGACGCATCTGCGGCCCTTGAGGCAATGTTCCACCAGCCGCAAAGCCTGATAATAGCCCAGGCCGCCGGGAACCGGTGTCCCGGTGGCGGGCATGATGGCCGGGTCCAACCCGTCAACATCAAAACTGACATAGACCAGCGCGGGGAAATCCTCGGGCAGGTCGACGGCGTGGATGTTGCCGGTGACCAGTTCCTCGGCATCCACATGGAAGACGTGGTTCTTCAGACGGCTTTTGGCCTCTTCGGAGGAAAAGGCGCGGACGCCGAATTGCGCCAAATGGACACCTTCCTCGGCCAGCAGGTGCATGACCGAAGCGTGAGAGTGTTTTTCACCCTGATAGGCATCGCGCAGGTCGGCGTGGGCGTCGATCTGAACGATGCCGATCGGCTGGTTCAGAGCACGGGCCACACCCATGACCGCTCCGTAGCTGAGCGAATGCTCTCCGCCCAATGTCACCGGCACTTTGCCCGCGCGGATGGCGGCCTCGGTGCGCTGGGCGAGGCGCTCCATGATCTCGGACAGTGCCGCGTCACAATCCACGGGTTCTTCGGTGAAGATGCCTTCGACGCAGGGCTCGGCATGGCCGGTGATGCGTTCCAACTCGTTGCTCGCCTTGATGATGGCTTCGGGGCCTTTGGCCGTGCCCGAGCCGTAAGACACGGTGCGCTCCAGCGGCACCGGGATCACGCGGAACCGGGCGTCTTCGGTACGCTCTGACGCGGTGAGTTCACTGTCGAGGAAAATGCTCATGAGAGTCTGTCCTTAAAGTCGTCATAGCCGAACTGTTTGATGATTTTCAGCTCGTCCGTTTCGCTGTTCCACAGGGCGATGGTGGGCAGGGGAACGCCGTTGAACGTGTTGGTCTTGACCATGGAATAATGCGCCTGATCGAGGAAGGCAAAGCGCTGGCCGATCTCCAGCGGTGTGTCCCATGTGTAGTCCCCGATCACGTCACCGGCCAGACAGGACGGCCCGCCCAGACGGTAGGTATGGCCCGCCTCGGCCTCGTCCATCAGGGCGGGGCGATAGGGGGCTTCGATCACATCGGGCATATGGCAGGTGGCCGAGATATCGGTGATCGCGAGGTTCATGCCGTTGGTTGGCAGGTCGAGGATTTCGCCGACCAGAATGCCCGCATCCAGTGCCACAGCCTCGCCGGGTTCGAGATAAACGTCGAGGCCGTATGTCTCTCGGATGTTCTTGATGAACGCCACCAGACCCTCGCGGTCATAATCATCACGGGTGATGTGGTGACCGCCACCGAAGTTCAGCCATTTCAGCTGTGCGAGGAAAGGTTTGAGTTTTGGTTCGACGGCCTTCCACGTGCGCTGCAGCGGCTCGAACCCCTGTTCGCACAGCGTGTGCATGTGCAGACCATCAACTCCGGTCAGGGTCTCGGCGGTCAGTTGGCTGACCGGCGTGCCCAGACGCGAGCAGGGCGCGCAGGGGTCGTATTTGGGCACCTCGCCCTCGGAATGCTCCGGGTTGATGCGCAGGCCCACCTGAACATTCGCGGTTTGGGCTTTGGCAAGGAACCGGTCCTTTTGTGCCGGAGAGTTGAAGATGATGTGGTCGGACAGCGACAGAATTTCATCCATGTCGGCGTCTTTGTACCCGGCGCAGAAGGTTGCGACCTCGCCGCCGTATTCCTCACGGCCCAGACGCGCCTCGTAGATACCGCTTGCGCAGGTGCCGCCGAGGTGCTGGCGGACCAGCGGGGCCAGCGAGAACATGGAAAACGCCTTGAGCGCACTCAGCACATGCGCGCCGGATCGGGTGCCGATATCGGCGAGAATCGTCAGGTTGCGTTCGACGGCCTTTTCATCGACCACGAAGCAGGGGGTGGGCACGCGGCTGAGGTCGAAATTGCGGAAGGCTCCGGCATCCCCGGCCTGTGTGGTCATCATATCTGCCATAATCGGCGTCTCCGTCGAGTGGAGAGGCCGGGGGCTCTGCCCCCGGACCCCCGAGGTATTTGGGGCCAGATGAAGTAGGGCGGTCGCGCTGACCGCCCCGAAGGATCAGAAATCGACCGGGCCGTCGAGCTCATGCACTTGCCAGGGCAGGCCGTGTTCGTTCAGCATGTCCATGAAGTCATCCGGGTCGAGCTGTTCCATATTCCACACGCCCGGCTCGGTCCAGTTGCCTTTCAGCACCTGCGCCGCGCCGATCATGGCGGGGACGCCGGTGGTGTAGCTGACCGCCTGGCTGCCGACCTCGGCGTAGCATTCCTCGTGGTCACAGATGTTGTAGATGTAATAGGTCTTCTCGCCCGAGCCGTCCTTGGCCTGACCCGTGGCGATGTCGCCAATGCAGGCCTTGCCCTTGGTTTCCGCGCCCAGATCGCCGGGATCGGGCAGCAGGGTTTTCAGGAACTGGATCGGGATGATTTCCTTGCCGTCATGCATCACCGGGTCAATGCGGGTCATGCCGACATTTTCCAGCACCTTGGCGTGGGTGATGTAGGCGTCGCCGAAGGTCATCCAGAACCGCGCGCGCTCGATCTCGGGGAAGTGGGTCGAGAGCGACTCCAGCTCCTCGTGATACATCAGGTACATGTTTTTGGGGCCGATGGCGGGAAAGTCGAACTCGACCTTATGGGTCATGGCCGGGCTGTGCTGCCACGCGCCGTTTTCCCAGTGCCGTACTTCAGCCAGCACTTCGCGCAGGTTGATCTCGGGGTTGAAGTTGGTAGCAAACTCCTGATCGTTCGAGCCGCCATTGGCGTCCAGAACGTCGATCTGACGGATCGTGTCCAGTTTGTGCTTCTTCAGCCATTTGGCGAAAACGGATGTAACGCCCGGATCGAAGCCCGAGCCGAGGATGGCGGTCAGACCAGCCTCTTTGAACCGTTCCTGGTAAGCCCATTGCCAGTGGTACTCGAACTTGGCCTCGTCCTCAGGCTCATAATTCGCGGTATCGAGGTAGTGGATACCGGCCTCAAGGCAGGCATCCATCAGCACCAGATCCTGATAGGGCAGGGCGAGGTTCACGAGGATCTCGGCCCCGGTTTCCTTGATCAGCTTGACCGTGTCTTCAACCTTGTAGGCGTCAAGTTCAGCGGTCGCGATGTCAACGCCCACACGCTCTTGCACCGCTTTGGCGATGGCGTCGCATTTTGATTTGGTCCGGCTGGCCAGAGTGATCTCGGTAAAGATGTTCGAATTCATTGCCATCTTGTGCACGGCGGCGTGCGATACGCCGCCTGCGCCGACAACCAGTGTTTTGCCACTCAAAGTACCCATGGGGGTAATCTCCTCTCACAGGGGGTTATTCGTAATAGGTGTAGCCGTTGATCGAGTCGCGATAGGCGCTCATCAGGGTTTTGCGGTCCTTGGCTTTCAGAGTACCGGTCGAGATCGCCTCGTCCACCATTTTGCGGAAGGCGGCGACGCAGTCCTGCGGGTCGAACTCGACATAGGACAGAACTTCGGAAATCGTGTCGCCCTCTTGTTCGTGCAGCAGGTCGAACCCGCCATCGGCCCGGAGGTCGATGGTGACCACGTTGGTGTCGCCGAACAGGTTGTGCAGATCGCCCAGTGTCTCCTGATAGGCACCGACGAAGAAGACGCCCATGTAGTATTCGTCGTCCTCGGGCAGGGAATGCACCGGCAAGCTGGGTGAGACACCGTCCGCCAGAATGAAGCGGTCGATCTTGCCGTCGCTGTCACAGGTGATGTCGGACAGAACCGCGCGGCGGTCCGGCGTCTGGTTCAGGTTTTGCAGCGGCACGATCGGGTGAAGCTGGTCGATGGCCCAAACGTCGGGCAGGGATTGGAACAGCGAAAAGTTGCAGTGATAGATATCGGCGACCTTCTCAAGCTGGTCGTCCACATCGGTTTCCATCTCGTCGCTGGCCGCCAAAGCCTTGATCCGGGCCATCAGGGACAGATAGATGCGTTCGCCCCGAGCCATCTGGCGCAGGTCGACATAGCCGCGGCGGAACAGGGCGCGCAGTTCGTTGCGATAGAAGTTGGCGTCGTTCCAGCATTCCTGCAGCCGGTCGCAGGACAGGTATCCCTGCACTGCCGCCAGGTCCGAAAGGATATGGTGATCGTCGGTCTTGACAGCCGGGGCGGTTGCCGCGTCATAGAGCGTGCTTTCCAACACATTGAAAACCAGCATCGAGGATGTGGCCACCACCGCGCGCCCGCTTTCGGTGACAAGCGTCGGGTGCCCGACTTCGGCCTCGTCCATCGCGTACGCCACGGTTTCCACTACGTTGGCGCAATATTCCTCGACCGTGTAGTTGATCGAGTTCTCGGCGGCCTTTTTCTCGCCCGTATAGTCCACGCCCATACCGCCGCCGAGGTCCAGATGGGTCAGCGGTACGCCTTCACGGGTCAGTTCGGTGTAGTAGCGGCAGGCCTCCCCCACCGCGCGGCGCACGTCATTGACGTCCTGTACCTGCGATCCGAGATGCGAGTGCTGAAGCTTCAGGCAATGCAGCAGGCCTGCATCTTTCAGCTTGTCCACCGTCGCGACCAGTTGGTCGGTATTCATGCCAAAGGCCGAGCGGTCGCCCGAACTTTCTTCCCACTTGCCGCTAATCTGGTTGGTCAGCTTGACCCGCACGCCCAGTAAGGGTTCGATGCCCAGCTCGTTATAGACCCCGATCACCGTGTCTGCCTCTTTCGGGCTTTCCAGAACGATGACCGTGTTGAAACCGATTTTGCGGCTGAGGATCGCCAGTTGGATGAACTCGGCATCCTTGACGCCGTTGCAGACGATCAGGGCCTCGCGCGACAGGCGATGGGCGAGGGCGATCACCAGTTCCGGTTTGGATCCGGCTTCCAGCCCGTATTGGTATTTTTTGCCAAACTCGACGATCCGGTCGACCACCTGCGCCTGCTGGTTCACCTTGATCGGAAACACGCCGCGATAGGTGCCCTTGTACCCGGTTCGGGCGATGGCATCACGAAAGCTCTCGTTGATATGGGCGATCTCGTTTTCCAGATACGAGCTGATGCGCAAAAGCATCGGCGCCTTGATGCCGCGTTCGTCCAGGTCGTGCAGGATACCGGGCAGGCTGATCGGCGCCGCCTCGGGTGCCATGGGATTGCGCAGACCGATCTCGCCATCCTCCGTCACCTCGATGAGGCCTTTGCCCCATTTTTCAACCCCGTAGATGGAATGCGGTGCGTCGGGCGTCTGTTTCAATCAAGTCGGTCCTTAACGTAGGGGTGCCAGTTTAGCGCCCGCCAATACGGCAGCAGCTTGATTCGTCCAAGTGTAATCTATGTGACGGGTTTTGCCGAATTTATGCGGCCGGGCGAATTGGGATCAGATGATTGTCCCATTGGCAGTCCGGGCGGGCGGAAATTTGGACCTCGGAGGTCAGTTCGCCGACGATACCGGTGCCGGTGGTGAAGACAAAACCTGTGGGCCCGGAACCCAAGCCGCAGACGTCCTCCAGCGGGAATGCACCGGTTAACAGGCCGCTTTCCACGTCGAACCGGTGCAGGGCATTGCCACGGGGACAGGTGATGGCAACGGCCTCTCCGTCGCCGGAAAAGGCGATGCTGCCGGCATAGCCTTGCAACGTGCTTTGCTCGGCGTCAGGGGCCGACAGCAGACGCGGTGCCTCGCCGCGACGGTGCAGGCCCAGTAGCGGCGGATGTTGCGCCTTGTCCCCCTGCCATTGCATCGCAAACGCCACCAGCCCGTCCTGGCGCACGGCCAGATGCCGGATCGAATTCTTGTGCAGGGCCTGCGGCAGTTCCACCTGTTCCACGACCGTACCGTTCAGGTCCAGATAGGACAGGCGCGGTTGCATGGTCGGCAGGTTCAGTTTGGTGCGGCCCATGTCAGGGTGCGTTTCGATGCCGCCATTGGCGATGACCAATGTCTGCCCGTCGGGCATCAGCCGCATGTCATGGGGGCCAACGCCGCCTGATGGAAATTCGCCCAAGCGTCGATAGTCGGCAGCGTCCCAGATACCGATTACACCCTCTCCGGCCTCATAGTCGTTCTCGGTGGTGAAAAGCCGTGTGCCATCGGGTGAGAATACACCATGACCAAAGAAATGGCGGCCTTGGGGGGCGGTCAGCCGGGTGCGCTCGGTGCCTGTGGCGCAATCAATGACCAAAGCGAAAGTGCCGGGGCGGCGGGCGAAGGCCACTGCCTGCGCGTTGACGGGATGAGCTGCAGCCGCATGGCCGCGCGCGGGCAGGGGGAGTGAGAATAGGATATCGCCGCCCGTATCCAGCCCGGCCAGACGGTAGCTGCCGTCCGGAAACAACGCCGCCGCCAGATAATCCGGTGCGCCGACCGAGGCCCAGCCGCGCAGTGGGGTCAGGCTGCTTGCGGCCAGTCCGGCCAGAAAATGTCGGCGGTTTGGCATGGGTCAGTCCCCGTCCAATGAGTTGAATCCGGCGCTGATGCCCAATGTCGGGCCAAGCTCGGTTGAGGCGATAGCGCGAATGTCGTTGATCGACTGCTGCAGTGCCTCGATCCGGAACCGACCCTGCGGATCGGCCACGCCTGCAAGGGCCGGATCATCCAACGCCTGCGCGCGGGTGATGGCCTTGTCGAACGCGCCATCCAGATCGGCCGCGATTTCAGGGTGATCCGCCGACAGATGCGCCGCCAGGTCGCGCAGTGCGATCAGGGACAGTTCCACATGACGCAGGGATCGTTCAGAGCGGCGTGCCTCGGCGCGGTTGGGGCGCGGTCGGTCGAAATTGCCCATCGGGCGGCCAAGGCGGGTGTCGCCAGTGAACTCAAGACCGGTGACAAGCGCCTTGTACAGCTCTTGCATCGCCTCATTGCCGGACCGGTAGGGGCTGTTCTCGCCCGGTTGCGTAAGAGCGTTTGCGAAGTTTGCCCAATCCTCATCCATCGCGCGGGTGTTCAGATCGATATCAGTGGCGATCGCCCGTATCAGGTCGCAACGATAGGTGTTGCTGCCCTGATCTGCAAAGCGCGTGTCATAAAGCATCTGTTCCAGCGCAAAGAACCCGCGTCCGGCGATCGAGGTTTCGGCAAAGGCCTGAGGGGTTTTGATGGCGTCATCTTCGGCGGTAATCAGACCGGACAGGGCCTTGGGCGTGAAGCCTTTGGTATCCGGCCAGAAGGCCAGCGCAAAGGCCCGGTCGCCGGTTTCCGAGGGGCCAAACCGCAGATGGCTGACCGAAATCCAGCCATCAAAGGCCGCGTGATAGGCCGCGCGCAGATCGGGCGATGTTGCGGTGCAATCGGACTGGGCGGCTTGCGCCAGCGCGCCGCTCGCATTGGAAAGCGCGGCGAAGCCGGGCAGGATATGCTCATCGACCGTCGCGGTCAGGATCGGACCGCGATCTTGTGCCAGCGCAGGGAAGGGCAGCGTCAAGGCCAGGGCAAAAGCAAGGAAACGCATGGGTCAGAGGCTTTCGAGGAAACGGATCAGGGCATCGCGGTCGGGCTTGGGCATCGCCACAACCGTATCGCGGGCGACCTGAGCCTCGCCCCCGTGCCACAGGATGGCCTCAAGCAAGGAGTGTGCGCGGCCGTCATGCAGGAACTGGGTATGGCCCGAGACCTGCCGGGTCAGCCCAATCCCCCACAGCGGCGGCGTGCGCCACTCGCGTCCGGTGGCGCGGGCCTCGGGGCGGTTGTCGGCCAGGTCCTCGCCCATGTCATGCAGCAGCAGGTCGGAATAGGGCCAGATCAGCTGAAAACTGTGCTCGGGGCGGTCATCCATGCGATGGGTGACGAAGGCGGGTGTGTGGCAAGAGGCGCAGCCGGTGTCATAAAACACCTGCTTACCGCGCAATACTTGCGGATCGTCTACATCCCGACGTGCCGGAACGCCCAGATTGCGGCTGTAGAAGGCCACCAGATCCATGCCGATCTGGTCGATTTCAAACACGCGGTCGTCGCCGTCGCCATGCGGGGCGCTCACGCAATCCACCTGCGCGTCGGTGCAGTCACCGTGACCCGCAGGGTAGAGCGGGCTGGAAATGCCGATATCGCCTGCAAAGGCTGCGGACGATTGCTCCATGATCGTCGGCATCCCGGCTTTGAGGCCAAACCGGCCCATCATCGGCGCACCGAATTCCTTCGACCAGACAATGTTCGGGCGTCCGGAAATACCATCCCCGTCCGCGTCATCGGGATCGGCATTGGCCAGCAGGTCCTCGACCGGGATCGCCTCGAGCAAGCCTAGGCCGATCATCTGAGGCGCCACACGAGGGCTGAGCATGGCTTGGGGGTGCAGCGGGCCGTATCCCAGATCCGCCGCCTGATAGGTCGGCTTGCGCAGGGTGACGGTTTCACCATCGGACAGGGTTACGGGCGCATATTCATATGTAATGTCCAGCCGGTATTCGGCCGGATGGCCGGGCAGAGCCAAATCCTGCATCTGGCCGCCATAATTCGGGTCGGGCTGGGTGGCGATATAGTCCTCGATTTCCTCGAAGCTGTCACCGCCGGGGATCGAAACGCGCAGGAACATCGAGGTCGCATTGTCGCCCGGCCCGGCAGGCGTATGGCCGCGCCCGTCCTTGATGTGGCAGCGCTGGCACGAGCGCGCGTTGTACAGCGGCCCCAGCCCGTCCGAGGCCAATGTGGACGCCGGCGAAGACACCCAGATTTTCTTGAACAACCCATTGCCGACCCGGAAGTCCAGCTCCTGCTCAAAGCTCAGGTTGCCGGAGGGTTGCGAGAACGCATCGGCGTCGGTGCGGGCGCGGACGGTGGCGGCCCCGGCGGACAGATCCTCGAACCGTTGCGGGGCGCTGAAATCCTCGGGCGCAACGATGACGTTGGCGATCCGGGTGCGCTCGTCCTCGGTTCTGGGTTTGAAGTTAAGGTGAAGATCCTGCAGCTCGGCTGCGAGGGGCTGGGTGGCCGCAAGGGCGGCCACCGTCACGACGGCAAGGTTACTCGCCTTCGTCCATTTTCGATGCGTTGAGTTGCGCATAATTGGCTTCGCCAATCCTTTCATACAGATCAAGCTGCGTTTCGAGGAAGTCGATATGTCCTTCTTCGTCGCGGATTAATTCCTCGAACAGGGACATCGACGCATAGTCACCGGCCTCACGGCAGTATTCGCGCGCTTCGACATACAGGGTCCGCGCGTCATTTTCGGCAGCCAGATCGCATTCCAGGGTTTCCTTGGGGTTCTGGCCAATTCTCAGGGGGTCGAGCTTTTGCAGATTGGGGTGACCTTCCAGAAAGATGATCCGCTCGATCAGCTTGTCTGCATGGCCCATCTCTTCGATGCTTTCTTCGCGGCTTTTCTTGGCCATGTGGCCAAGGCCCCAGTCTTCCTGCAGGCGGTAGTGTAGCCAATACTGGCTGACCGCCGTAAGTTCATGCCGCAGAGATTTGTTGAGGTATTCTATGACTTTGGGATCGCCCTTCATCTTCACTCTCCTGTGATGCTCTGGTGCGTAGCGCACGGAGCTGCATGGGAACTTCCAGATTATCGTTGGAACGCATCATGTCTAGGAAAAGTGGCATGCAGCCGCCGCAGTCCGCGGATTTCCCAAGGGCGTGATAGACCTTTCCGGGGGTGATAATTGCCTGCGCGTCCGATGTACGCATCCAGTCGATTGCGGCGCGAATATCGTGGTCAGTTATGTTGGTGCAGTGACAGACGATCATGGCGATTCTAATCTCGGTAGATTTCCTACTTAATTAGTAAGGTATTGTCTCTTTGTCCAGCCACAAACTTGCGTGGCCGGAAGCATGAAGCCCTTCACGCTTCCGGCCCCAAAGTTTACTGGAAGACCGCGTCGGGGTTGTCCAGGCTGTCCGAGCCTTCGAAGCTGATCTGGTCCAGCCCCAGAGTGGTCACGATCCGCTCGATGGTTTTGGTCTGATCAACCAGACCGTCGACGCCGCCCATGATCAGCAACTCTCCACCTTCATTGCCGCGTTCCAGCATCTGGTCATAGGCGAAACCGGCTTCGGCGGTCGATTTCAGACGACCCAGCGCCTGCATGGTGTTGGCCAGCTTGACCTTCATTTCAGCATCCAGCGAAGGATCAGAGGCGATCACCAGATCCGACAGCGACGCGCCACTGACAGGGGTGCCATCGATACGGGTGTAGCTGCCCAGATAGACGTTCTGAATACCTAGCCCATCATAGTAGTGGCTGTTGTGGGTGTTGTCCGAGAAGCAATCATGTTCTTCCTCGGGGTCGTTCAGCATCAGGCCCAGACGCATCCGCTCACCTGCCTGCTCACCATAGGACAGCGAGCCCATGCCGGTCAGGATGGCGCTGACGCCTGCGGTTTCATCCGCGGACAGTGCGGCGCGCGCCTCGCCACCTTCGGCCCATTGCGCCGCCATCCATTCCAGATCGCTGACCAGCAGCTCGGTTGCGGCGCTCAGGTACTGAGCACGGCGGTCGCAATTGCCGCCGGTACAGTCGTCACCCTGGGCATAGTCGGTAAAGGGACGGTTTCCTGCGCCCGCGCCGTGGCCGTTCATGTCCTGACCCCAAAGCAGGAATTCGATGGCGTGGTAGCCGGTGGCGACATTCGCCTCGATCCCGTCGGCTTCGTGCAGAGTTTCGGCCAGCAGCTCGGGGGTGATTTCGCTGGCATCGATGGTCGCACCCGACAGTTCGAAGCTGGGGTTGGCGATCACGTTCAGCGCGGCGAATTCGTTTTCATCGCTCGGGCCGCCATATGCCGCGTCGACATAGTCGATCAGGCCTTCATCCAGCGGCCATGCGTTCACTTTGCCTTCCCAATCGTCAACGATGGCGTTGCCGAAACGATAGACCTCGGTCTGCTGATAGGGCACGCGTGCGGCCACCCAAGCGGCCCGAGCTGCGTTCAGAGTGGCGTCGGACGGCTCGGCGATCAGGGCGTTCACGGCCTCTTGCAGGGCTTTGGCCGCGATCAGGCTGTCATCGTATTTGGCTTCGGCAATATTCGCATAGGTGGTCAGAACATCAGCCTTCGACGGGGCGTCGGCGGCAACGGCTGCGGATGCGATGCCAAGGGTCAGGACGCTGGTGGCTGCGAAAAATCGGGTCATAAGGGTGACACTTTCCTGTCAGATATAAATTCACAAGCGCCGCCAGTGCGACGCATATGGGCGCATACCTGAGTTATTTAGTCGCCTATGTCAACCTGAGTTTTATTATCGGGTTAGCTGATCTTTGCTCTCCCCATATTTGGCGGGGTGGCATGGCCCGGGCCGAGATTGCGCCGCTTTTGAAACATATTAAGATAAAACCCGTGATTCCTTGGTAGGTGGTGCCTGTTTATGAGAAGCGCAGCTCTCGCCCTGACTCTGATCCCTGCGGTTGCCCTGTCGCAGACACATGCCGGGATTGAGCATGAACATGGCACGGGTCATTTGGATATAGCGGTTTCGGGGGCCGAGTTGTCCTTGTCGCTTGCGGTGCCTGCTGCGGATATCGTCGGGTTTGAGCGCCCGGCGCAAACCGATGAGGACCGGACCCTGGTCGCCGGAGCGATTTCCGTTCTGTCCAAGCCGCTGGAACTGTTTGTCCTGCCTGAAGACGCGGCGTGCTTCACGGCCACTGCCAATGTTACACTGCCGGCAGAAGGGCTTGGCCCCGAGGCAGATGCCGCCCCGGCATCAGATCAGGACCCGCACTCTGAATTTCAGGCCGACTACCAGATTCAATGCCAGACGATCGACGTGATAGAGGCCATCGGGTTCGCCTATTTCGAGCGATTTCCGAACGCCCAAAAACTGGTCGTAAAGGTTGACCGGTCCGGCGAGGTGCAGATGCACGAGGTCACGCGATCCATGCCGAACCTGCCCTTTTAGGCAAACGGCGCAAAGCCGCAAGGGGGATCTTGACGAAAGCTCTGTTGGTTGAAGACAAAGAAATGAACCGCGAGATGCCATCGCGCAGATTGGCGCGCAAAGGATACCTTGTCGTTGTTGCGAAAGGTGGGTTGGAGGCCGGTTGCGATGACTTCGATACCAAGCCGGTTGAGTTTGACCGTCTGTTGGAAAAGAAGGAAAAATTACGACCTGCATCCCGACGCAAAATCGCTCAACCCGCAGAATTTTTGCGTTGGATGACATGGTAGGTTCTGACCTGACCCTTGCCTATAATTCTTGTGTCGATGGGGTCAGACACATCGAAAAGATGCTCGATCCGTCTGGCGGTGGCCTCTGAAATCTGTATCCGGCCCGGCGCGCAGGGTGTTTCAAGGCGGCTGGCAAGATTAACCGTGTCTCCCTAGACATCGTATAGAAAACGGTGCGACCCGATTATTCCAGCAACCACGGGTCCACTGTGCACGCCCATCCTGATGTGCATCGGGAAATCCGCTTCGCCGTTCAGCGCTTTTACCCGCGAGAGCTTCCGAAGGGCCATCTCGATGATCACTTCGGCATGGTCTTTGCGGTTATCCTGCACACCGGCGGTGACCATAAACGCGTCACGATTTGTTTCAGCAGGGCGTCGGGGTGTCCGAGAAGTCCAAGCAAGTCCGCCTCCAGATGCCTGGCGTTCAGGTCATCCAGATTCTCCAGCAGCATCTCGCTGTAGCCCTTGATCGCATTCATCGGGGTTCGCAGATCCTGGCACAGCCGTTTTAGCCCTCGTCACCGATGACCGTTAGTTTCAAGGCCATCTCAGGGTGCAAAAGCCGGTCGGCCAGAATGTTCAGCTCAGTCGTTGCTTGGGAAATTCGGTTCAGATCCGAAGCAGCTTCGACCATCGTCAAGCGCCCGGCTTCGCTTTGAAGCATTTCGCTGAAGCCCACGAATGCGCTGACCGGTAGATCAGGTTTTGGCGCAAATTCGCAAGGCACACTGCCTTTGCGTGCTGCGCTTGGCTTTCGCGGCCACCGTTCACAACGTATGTTTCCCTTGTAGTTGCGAGCCGGGAAGCCGCCAGGAGTTTCTTCAACTGTCCGAGGAGAGCTTCGACCTCGTCCCCGCCAGAAACTCAAACCCGTCCATCTCGGGCATCATGAGATCCAGCAGAACGACGTCTGGTACGGATTTGGCAAGTTGTTGAAGGGAGTTCAGTCCGTTGACGGCCTGTTCGACCTGTCAGCCTTCCTTGCCGAGGGCGCGACCGATCAATTCACGCGTTGCGGCCTTGTCTTTCACGATCAGTGCCCGGGGGGATGGTCGGATCGGGCAATGCTCTTTCAGAGCGTTCAGAAGTTCGAGCGTGTCGAAGGGTTTGCCCAGATACTCGCTGGCACCCAAGGAAAAGCCCTTGGTGTTGTCCTCTGCGATTGTCAGCATGATGAACGGTATGTCGGCCAGTTCCGGATATTCTTTCAGTTGGGACAACACGGCCCAGCCATCAAACTTTGGCATGAACACATCTAGCGTAATGGTGTCCGGCTTGGCCTCTCGGGCCAGCAGCATCGCGTCTTCACCCTTGGTCGAGGAAAGAACCCGACACCTATCCTTGCGCAGCCGCCGCTCCAATAGGTCATGCACCGTGGGGTCGTCGTCGACCATAAGAACCAGAGGAACACTTGGATCGTCTTGCGGATGGTCGCTGGAAAGCGCCACGTCGCGAAGCGGAGCAATGGCCGGGTCGTGGCAGATACTCGGAAGTCGGGGGTGACGCTCGAACCTTCTCCGAGAGAGCTGGCGCGTTGTATGTCGCCGCCCAGTTGCTCGCAGAAGACCTTGGTGATCGACAGCCCTAAGCCGGTTCCACTATAATTGCGGGTGCGGAGGAATCCACCTGGGTGAAGGCGTCAAAGACCCTGTCGACTTGTTCCGGAGACATACCGATGCCCTGATCGGCGACTGCAAACTCCAGCTGATCTTTCTCAGCCGACCGGCGAACCGACAGCGTGATTCTTCCGTTTTCAGTGAATTTACAGGCAGTTGACAACAGGTTGAGCCGTGCCCGACGCACCTTGGTCAGGTCGCAGACCATTTCGCCGACATCCCCGGGGCAGGCAACCTCAAGCCTGTTCCTGTTTTTCTCGGCCAGCGGTTGCACCATGGTGCTGACGTCCTTGATCATCTGGAAAACATCAAAAGGCTCCAGATCGAACTCCATCTTGCCGCTTCGATCTTGGACAGGTCCAGAACGTCGTTGATCAGAGCAAACAGGTGTTTACCGGCGGATTGAATTTTTGTCAGGTTACCAAGGTTTGCTTCGTCAATCTGATCGATGGCTTCCTCCGGCATCAGCTCACTGTAACCGATGATCGCATTCAACGGCGTTCGAAGTTCGTGACTCATATTGGCAAGGAATGTGCTTTTGGTCTTGTTGGCAACTTCGGCGATATCCTTCGCACCCTGTTTCCAACCGGTCGCCGACCCTCAGCTGCAACGCTTTGATCAATGGAGCGCTGGCCTTGTTGGCGTAAATCAGTTTGCCCTGATCGGTGATGCGTAAAACCGGGTTGGGGTTTCAACGTGGCCGCGCGACACCAAGGTGCAAGCATCGCAATTCAGCGCAGCGCCCATTTCGCGCTATCCGGCTTTGACGCACCGTGACCATTGGATCGGTTCATTTATGCGCTCTCCCGTTGGTGAGGCATGCAGGTCAGTGAAACACCGAATTAAGATTGCCTGACCTTCTAGCAGTTGAAAGGAATTGCAAAGGCAAAACAAGGTTGTTGCAGTCCGTCCGTGTGTACCGGAGGCCGCGGAATACCCTAACGGTCCTGTTCCGTGGCAATCTCCTCGCCCACACGCACGACATCATGCAAGAAGCCGTCGATATCGTCGTGCCGCGTTTGGTGGTTGTTGAAGGCGCAGCGAAGCCCATGCTTGCCCTTGCGGGTTGCGGAATTACTCGTCTGCCAGAGCTTTGTCAGGCTGAACTGGATGCCGGGACATTGGAGACGATTTTACCCAATTCCCGCCCGCCCTCGATCGGGATCAACGTGATCTATGCCAGCCGCGACAACCTACCCGCAAAGATCCGTGCTATGATCGATTTTCTGGTCGAATAAAGCGGCTGCGGTCAGGTCTCGCAGGTGCTCCAATCCCCATCGTTGGCAGCAAGCGGCCTGAGCAGCCTCATCTGACTGGTCCAATTTCAAGAAAGGCAGAAGTTTTCTCGCGTAGGGATAAGGGATCAGGGAGAAGCCAATTCAAGTCTTCGTCGAAAACTTTCGCGATATCTGCTTGTGCCACCATGCGGTTCAGGCGGGCGCGGTACCTGGAGATGTCCTTGATGAACCTGGGGCATGTCACTAGGCGCCGGCATGAGCCCGGCTGAGTTCTCGTCGAAGAAGCAATAGGTGGCATGACCGTCCACAAGGCGCATAAAGGCCAGCGTCGTGGAGCGGCTGGACTGGATCACGTGGGATGTGTCGGCATGCAGGCCTTTAGCGGCACGGCCAGTTGCCGCCCGAACATGTCGGTGAACATGTCGGTCAGCATGCCCGCCCTCACCCCAAGCCGCCCCAGCGCAATTGCAGTATTGAACACGGCTCCGCCGGGATGAGGCACAAACCCGTCCGGTCCGTACACAATTGGCGCGGGGATCATGTCGATCAGGGCTTCTCCGCAGCATAGGATCATGTTTCCAAGTCACCCTTGGTCTGCTCCTGCCCGGTATAGGCGCGCAAAGCAGCTTCGCATCCCTCCGACCAGATCAGGCTGAGCCAACGAGAAAATTCCACGGCGAACGAATGGCTGTCGGCCAGACCGCCGTAGATAGTGTGTTGTTCGAGCCAAGCTTGCGGGCGCAGCCTTGCGGCCTGGGCAGCCTCTGCCAGCCCCCCCCAATTGGGGTCGTTGGCCTCAATCCCAGTGCTGTCTTCCCGCGTGCCTGCACACATGCGCGCCCAAAGCGCCTCGACCAGGCTCAGGCCTGCGATCGGGCCGCCTGCCGCCAGCGCGTCACGCAGAATAGGATGAATAAACCCCGGGTGCCGGGAGGAGCCGTCAAAGGCAACCCGCCGGACTGTATCGCGGATGGCCGGGTTGGAAAACCGTCGCTCGATCAGTTCGGCATAGTCTTGTGGGTTCAGTCCCGGTACCGCTGCGACGTAGGGGGCGATCTCCTCCTGTTGGACCTTGCGGAACAGCGCGGCAATCAGCGGATGCGCCATGCAATCGGCGATGGTCTCAACCGACAGCAGCTCCCCAGCATTGGCAAGCACTTGATGGCCCGCATTCAAAATGCGGATTTTCATAACCTCATAGTCATGCACAGAGGGTGTAAACACTGCCCCGGCCTTATCCCAATCAGGGCGGCCCGTGCAGAAGTCGTCCTCGATCACCCATTGGCGGTAGTTTTCATGGGTGACTGGTGCGGCATCATCTATGCCTAACTTGCGGGCAAGGGCGATCTCTTCAGGGCCGGTGGCGGGCACGATGCAGTCGACCATGGAATTCGGGAAGCTGCAGGCCTGATCGATCCAATCAGCCAGTTTCTTGTCAGTGAGACGCGCAAGCGAGACCACCGCCTGCCGGGTTGCTCTGCCGTTGCCGCGAAGGTTGTCACAGCTTTGAACGGTAAATGGGCCTGCTCCGGTGTCGCGCCTGGTTTTCAGCGCGGCCACAATTGCCCCGAAAACGGTACGTGGATGGGCCGGGTCCACTACGTCATGCTGGATGTCGGGATGCCCCGCATCCAACCCGCCGGTTTCCGGGTCCACAAAATAGCCGCCCTCTGTCACGGTCAGCGACACGATGCGGATCGAGGGATCGGACATTGCGCGGATCAGCGGGCCGTTTCCATCTTCGATAGGCAGGTATCCTATCATTGACCCGGTGATCTCGGTAGAGACCCTGTCAGGGGCCAATTCGATCAGGGTGGTCAGGCAATCTTGCGCCAGTAGTTTCTGTCGCATCGTGGCATCATATGGGCGCACTCCAGCGCCGATGATGGCCCAGTTCTGTGCAAGGCCCTGCTGCATCAGCCGGTGCAGGTACCACGCCTGGTGGGCGCGGTGGAAATTGCCGAGCCCAATATGGATGATCCCGGGCATCAACGCGGCTCGGTCGTATCCGGGGACTGCGATGCCTTCGTGCAACTCAGCCAATGCGGCTTGGCTGAGCTTTGTCGGAGTTCGTTTTGCTGTCTGGTTTTCCATCAGCTCATCCATTGCCCGCCATCCACATTGTAGGTTTGGGCGACGACGTAGCTGGCCTCGTCAGACGCCAGAAAAACGGCCATGCCGGTCAAGTCCTGTGCACGTCCCATGCGCCCATAGGGCACCGCTTTCGCCGCCTCTTGTTTCTTCTGGCCGGGCGCCTTGCCTTCATATTTCGCAAAGAGCGCATCGACGCCGTCCCAGTGCTCGCCCTCGACCACACCGGGCGAGATGGCGTTCACGTTGATCCCATGCCGGATCAGGTTGAGCCCGGCAGATTGAGTCAGGCTGATGACGGCGGCTTTGGTGGCGCAGTAGACGGCAACCAGCGGTTCTCCGCGCCGCCCGGCCTGGCTCGCCATGTTGATGATCTTGCCGCCCTCATTTCGTTCGATCATGTGCCTCGACACGGCTTGCAGTGTGAACAGCGTGCCGGCGACATTGACGGCAAAGGTGCGCTCATAGTCGTCACGAGCAATCTCTGTCACCGGAGCGGCAGTGAAGACAGCCGCGTTGTTGATCAGGATGTCGATCCGGCCCAGCTTTAGGACCGTTTCGGTAACGGCCTGTTCGATACTGTTCTGATCTGTGACATCCAGCCGGATGGCGACCGACCCGCCGCCCAGTTCCTCAGCCGCTGACCGCGCGCCTTCGAAGTCAATATCAGCGATTGCCACACGGGCACCTTCGCGGACATAGGCCTCAGCGAAGGCACGCCCTATCCCGCGGGCGCTGCCGGTGATCAACGCCATTTTGCCTGCCAGCCGTTTCACGAAACCCTCAGCCCTTCGGCATCGAACTTATGGATCACATCGGCGCGCGGGGTCAGGAAGATGCGGTCGCCATGGCGAAACCCGACTTCGCCGTCGGCGCGCACTGTGATGGTTTCTGCCAGACCGGTGCCGTGAACGTGGAAAAACGTGTCAGATCCAAGATGTTCCGAAACGCTGACCACACCCGACCAGTCGCCGTCATCACCGGAGACCTCGATATGTTCGGGGCGGACGCCGATGGTGTGGACACCGTGTTTGGCGGCCTCCTTGCCTTCGATAAAATTCATCTTGGGCGAGCCGATGAAGCCGGCCACGAACTTGTTGCGCGGCGTGTGGTAGAGTTCGAGAGGGGAGCCGACCTGTTCGATCACACCAGCTTGCAGCACCACGATCTTGTCTGCCATGGTCATGGCTTCGACCTGATCGTGGGTCACATAGATCATTGTGGTTTCCAGACGTTCATGCAGTTCTGAAATTTCCAGCCGCATCCCCACGCGCAGGGCCGCGTCGAGGTTCGACAGCGGTTCGTCAAAAAGAAAGGCCGAAGGCTCTCGTACAATGGCGCGGCCGATCGCTACTCTTTGGCGCTGGCCGCCGGATAGCTGTCCAGGGCGGCGATCCAGGTAGTCGGTGAGGTTCAGGGCATTGGCGGCGGCTTCGATGCGATTGTTTTGTTCCTCAACAGGGACCTTGGCCATCTTCATCGGGAAGGCGATGTTCTTTCTCACCGACATGTGCGGATAGAGCGCGTATGACTGAAACACCATCGCGAGGCCCCGCTTGGCAGGCGGCACGTGAGTGGCGTCCTGCTTGTCAATGCGAATCTGGCCGGAGGTAACGTCTTCCAGCCCGGCGATCAGGCGCAGTAGGGTCGACTTACCGCATCCAGAAGGGCCAACGAAAACCGTGAATTCACCGTCGTCGATGGTCAGGTCCAGGGGCGGGATGACTTGCACGTCGCCAAAGCTTTTGGAGACCTTGTCCAGAGTAATACGTCCCATGATTTCGTCTCCTTATTTCACAGCGCCAAAGGTCAGGCCGCTGACAAGTTGTTTCTGACTGAACCAGCCAAGGATCAGGATTGGTGCGATGGCCATGGTGGAGGCCGCGCTCAGCTTGGCGTAAAACAAGCCCTCGGGGCTGGAATAACTGGCGATGAAAGCGGTGAGCGGTGCCGCCTTGGCCGCGGTCAGGTTCAGTGTCCAGAAGGCTTCGTTCCAGGCCAGTATCACGTTCAAGAGAAGCGTCGAGGCGATGCCGGGAATAGCCATCGGTGTGAGGATGTAGAGCACCTCTTCGCGCAAGGTGGCGCCATCCATCCGGGCCGCTTCAAGTATCTCGCCAGGGATCTCCTTGAAGTAGGTGTAAAGCATCCAGACGATGATCGGCAGATTGATCAGCATCAGCACGATCACCAGCCCGGTTTTCGTGTCCAGCAGCCCCAGTTTGATGAACAGCAGGTAGATCGGGTACAGAACGCCGACGGCCGGCAGCATCTTGGTAGACAGCATCCACAACAGTATATCCTTGGTTCGTTTCGAGGGCACGAAAGCCATCGACCAGGCGGCGGGCACGGCGATGATGATGCCCAGAATGGTGGAGCCCCCGGCGATGATGATCGAATTCCACAGGAACCGACCGTAGTCAGAACGCTCCTGCACCACCGAATAGTTCTCCAGCGTCCAGTCAAAGAACAGGAAGACCGGCGGATCGCTGATAGCCTGGGCTTCGGTTTTGAAGCTGGTCAGGATGGTCCAGAGGATTGGAAAGAAGATCAGCAGGCCCACGCCCCAGGCCAGGGCGGTATTCAGGGCTTTGCGTTGCGATGTTGTTGCACGTGCCATGGGGGCCTCCTTACGCGTCCAGGTTCTTGCCGACGATGCGCATCAGGAAGATGGCAACGATGTTGGCGAGGATGATGGCGTAGACCCCTCCGGCCGAGCCCAACCCGATATTCTGGCTCTCCAGCACGCGCTGGAAGATCAGATAGGTCAGTGTCTTGGTGCCGAAGGCGCCCTGGGTGGTGACGAAGATTTCGGCGAAGATCGAAAGTAAGAAAATGGTCTGGATCAGCACCACCACGGTGATGGCGCGCGACAGGTGCGGCAGGGTGATGTAGGAAAACCGTTTCATCGGCGGCGCGCCGTCCATTTCCGCGGCTTCCAGTTGTTCCCTGTCCAGAGACTGGATGGCTGTCAGCAAGATCAGCGTTGCAAAGGGCAGCCATTGCCAACTGACGATCAGAATGATCGATTGGGTCGAGGCTTCGGTCAGCCAGATCAACGGCTCGGCGCCAAAGGCGCGCCACACGTGGGCCAGCAAGCCATTCACCGGGTCCATGAACATGTTCTTCCACACCAGCGCCGACACAGTGGGCATGACGAAAAATGGCGCAATCACCAGGATGCGGACTATTCCCCGACCCCACATCGGTTGATTGAGCAGGATCGCCAGCAGCACACCCAGCACCACGGTGATCACCAGGACACCGCCGACGATAACCAGTGTCGCCTGCACGCTGGGCCAAAAGGCGCTTGAGGACACGAAGCGGACGTAGTTGTCAAAACCGACCCAGCCCAGGTCTCCGCCACGCAGCGGCAGGAATTTTTTGAACGAGAAATAGAGCGTCATCGTCAGCGGTACGAGCATCCAACCCAGAAGCAGGATCACTGCCGGCGCCATCATCAGCCGGGCTGCGGTCCGGGCGTGTTTCGTGCCACTCTCGTGGTCCGCCGCAGCTGGCTGATCTGCCGCCTTGGGTGGGGGCGGGGCCATCGCCAGCCGGTCTGCAGATTGGGAGTGTTGCGTTGCCATTTGGTGTACCTCCTCCGTTGACGGCAAGCATGCCGCCTTAGACGATTATGCGCTGTGGGGGATCGCTGGGGCCAGAGGGCGGCGGCTTGGCCGCCCCCGGGTGTCCGAGTGGGAGATCAGTAGCCTGCGGCTTCCATCTCGTCGGTGGTCAGTGCTTGGGCTTTGACCAGCGCTTCATCGACGCTTTGCTGACCCGCCAGTGCGGCCGCGAATTCCTGGCCAACCTGACCTGCGATGCCGGCAAATTCGGGTATCGCTGCGAACTGGATTCCGACATAAGGAACGGGGTCCACCGTCGGATTGGTCGGATCGGCCGACAGAATGCTTTCCAGTGTCATCCGTGCGAAGGGGACGTCCTTGTAGTTGGGATCTTCATAGAGCGAGGTGCGCGCACCCGGCGGAACGTTGGCCCAGCCTTCTTTCTCAGCTACCAGCTCAATATATTCCTTGGATGTGGCCCACTGGATGAATTCCTTTGCGGCGTCGGTTTTCTGGGTGCCGGCGGGAATACCCAGCGCCCAGGCCCAGAGCCAGTTGCCGCGCTTGCCCTTGCCGTTATCCGGCGCCAGCGCAAACCCGACCTTGTCCGCAACCGTCGAGTCGTCGGGGTTGGTCACGAAGGATGCCGCTACGGTTGCATCGATCCACATGCCGCATTTTCCCTGCTGGAATAGCGAAAGGTTTTCGTTGAAACCGTTGTTGGACGCACCCGGAGGGCCGGCGTCGGTCATCAGGTTCACATAGAAGTCCAGCGTTTCTTTCCACTCAGGCTGATCGAACTGGGCTTTCCAGTCCTCATCGAACCAGCGGGCGCCAAAAGCGTTGGCGGTGGCGGTCAAAAAGGCCATGTTCTCGCCCCAGCCCGCCTTGCCGCGCAGGCAGATACCATAGATCCCGTTGTCCTTGTCGGTCATGGCACGTGCTGCTTCGGCGACGAACTCCCAGGTCGGGGCGTCGGGCATTTCAAGACCAGCCTTCTCCATCAGGTCGGTCCGGTACATGATCATCGAGCTTTCACCATAGAAGGGCGCCGCAAAGAGCGTACCATCAACGCTCAGGCCGCCGCGCATGGCCGGCAGGATATCATCGGTGTCATATTCGGCAGGCAGGTCATCCAGTGGTACCAGCCAGCCGTTCTTGCCCCAGATCGGGGTCTCGTACATCCCAATGGTCATTATGTCGAACTGTCCGCCCTTGGTGGTGATGTCAGTGGTCACACGCTGGCGCAGCACGTTTTCCTCCAACGTCACCCATTCGACCTCATGGCCGGTCTTGGCGGTGAAGTCGTCTGTCAGACCCTGCATGCGGATCATGTCGCCGTTGTTCACGGTGGCGATGGTGATTGTCTCGGCAGAAACGCTGCCTGCTGAGATCATTGAAAGGGCCGTTGCGGCACCTAATGTGTACTTGGCAAACATCTTCTACCTCCCTGTTGAGATGTCGCTTTCAAGATTACCTGCGCATGTGTCCTGGCGTCAATTTAAATTTTTACGCGCGTAAAGTTTATAGTGCCTGCTAGAAAAATCAGTAGCTTAGGCGGACCCTCGCATGACCAGCCGACCATCAAAGAGGGTTTCCTCCCGCGAATCAGCCGGTTTTTCTCTTTCAATAAGGTTCATCAGAGTCTCGGCGCTTTTCTTCGCGATGGCCTCGTAGTCCTGCGAGACTGTCGTCAATGTCGGGCATGTGTAACGTGAGAACGGGTGATCATCATGCCCGGCAACACGCATGGTGCAGTCTGCATCCAGGCCAACCCGTATCCCGGCCTCATAGGCGGCCGACAGGAAACCGATCGCAAGGCGGTCATTGCTGCAAAGAATCGTATTTGTTGGAAGATTCCTGTCGCGAACCACCCGAGTTCCTTCCCGAAAACCAATCTCTTCAAACTCCCAGCCTTCACCGGCGGCCTGGATCAAATGCGGTGTGTGGTTCAGCCGCTTCATGGCAGCGAGATACGCATTACGCCGTTTTTGGGCATTTGGGTTCGTGGGCTCCTTCATCTCAAAGAACGCAGGTGGTTCGCCTGTTCTGCACAGGTAATCCACCATGAGACCAATGCTTTGCTCATTGTCAGAGCCGACGAACGCTTCACCCACATCGTCAATATTTGCGTCAAACAGAACCGTTGGAACCTCACGACAGAAAGCGGCAATTCGCACGTGATCCGATGCCCGTCCCAAGGGGGCCAGCAGAACACCGGCTGGTTTGATCAGGCGCAGGTTTTCGAGGTTTTCGATTTCCAGCTCTGGGCTGCCGTGGGAGCCCAGCAAGACCGGACGAAACCCGGTGCGCAAAATATGATCTTCGATGGTGCGCGCAATTTCAGCAAAAAAGGGGTCAGCCAGATAGGGAACGACGATGCCGATATTCTTGGTCAACCGGCGATTCTGATTGATTGCATAGAGGTTGGGACGGTAATCGTAGCGGTCAAGCGCAGTTTCGATGCGCTGTCTGGTCGAGGCCCTTACGCTGGACGGATCGTTGAAGAATTTCGACAGAGTCGGACGGGAAATGCCGCTGACCGCCGCGAACTCCTCCATGTTCCTTATCTTTTTGTCATCCATGAAGATGCTCGCTTTGTCTATGCTGGGTGTGACAAGGTCAATGTGACCGAACCCGAAAGGTACCGGTTACAATAATTGACGCGCGAAAATTTTGCACCCTGTTTCGCAGGTGGCATCACAAATTCTGCAAAACACGCGCCGAAACGGCGCATTTCCACGTTTCTTGGCGGTCGGGCGATGCGCATCCATTGATGCAAAGAGGGCGGTCTTGAAGATGGTATCTTTAACTTTGTTGTGCCGGATGTATTCGGAGGCGATCACGATACCAGCGTCCGGTACTACGATCACCACCAGGAAAGCCAACGAGAAGTGCCTGAACGACAGCGCACTCGCCGCACTGAGCCATGGTGAATTCTGATGCGGATACCGGGACAAAACTGCTCACCCGATGCTGATCTCTGAAACCCTCGCGACAGATAGTCTGGTTGCACAGGGAAGGCTTCGGCCAGCCAAGAATGCGGTGCAGCAAGCCGGCCGGTTTGAGGACACCGCATTGCAGCGGCCACTCCGCCGATCGACGACAGGTTAAGGCCGCAAATCAATACGAATGCGCGGCCGATCAAGCCCAGTCAGGACAAGCCGAGGTTCTCGCATGCGGCAACCAACTCAGAGCAGTCTTTCGCTCGGAGAGCGCCCAAAATTCGGCGGCCTGTTCTGGCGCGGTTGGGGCCGCAGGTGGCGGATGCTGTTTAACCAGGCTCGCGCTATCACCGCGTGGCCCCAATTTCTGGGCGGGCAACTACGCCAAATTGTCCGGAAGCCGCTGCCGTGCTAAAGAGGAATGCGGAAATTGAACTGCATGCATCGGACGCGAGCATTGACGTGACCTCTTTCGATCCCGCAATTCCACAACAATATATCCACGCTATTCAGGGTCTCGCGGCCTCAATGGGTAATCCCGCTGAAATACCAAAGGCCAACGCGCTGGGCATCACCAAGTCCCTCGTTTCTTAAGTCATTGTGCCCCCGGTGGAAAACGAGGCCATTCCCGTCGAGGTTAAGGGGCGCGTAAGCGCTTTCGTCTCGAACCAAGAATCTAAAGTGAGGGGATTTGGTAGCGGAGGTCCGTCTTGGACACAAACCCCACACAATAAACCTCTTTAAAGTAAGGGTCCCGCGACCTTCGAGGGGTAAGCAGAAAGATCAATTGTCGTAGCGGTATCCTGCCTTGCGAATTCGATCTAACGAAATTGGTCTTCGCTGAGTTGCCCTAAATTGAAGGTCGTCGCAATTGCGGCAAGGGGGAATGGCCTACATAGCCTCCAACGTGTGGGCGAGGCCGTTTCGGATGTGATCTACCAACAGTTTCTTGGCCGTGTCGGCGTCTCTGGCCAACGCGGCATCGAACATGCCCTTGTGCTCCTTGACGGCCTCTTCGCCGCGATAGGTTAGCACGAGCATCTGATACCGCAGGTATTTGTCGTAGATGATCGAGTGCAGAGACAGAAGGTTCTTGGAGTTGCAGGCCGCGATCATCGCTTGGTGGAACTCCCAATCATACCGTTTCCAAGTCTCTTTCTCGGACTCGTCGCCCTTGAGAAGCTGCTGCTCCATCAAGTGCAGCTTATGATGCGCGGCAACCAGGTTCCCTTCCCAATCCGTGTCACCGTTCGCGATGGACATTTCCAACGCGTGGCATTCCAGCAGGACACGCAACTCTGATATCTCGGTCAGGTCTTCGCGGGAGACCGGCGTAACCAGGAAGCCTCTTTGTTCTGGAGCTTCGACAAATCCGTCGCTGGCAAGCCTGTTCAGGGTTTCACGAAGTGTCGAAAGGCTTGCCGAATAGCGTTCCTTCAAGGCGTCCAACTTCAGTTTGGAGCCGGGCTGCAACTCCCCGAAGATGATATCCCGCTTGATGCGCTGATAAGTGCTTGCGCCTATCGTAGACGACTGTTTCGCCATGCGTTTCACCTGATATTATTAGTTTCTTCGTTCATTTAGCATTTTTCGCGGACATCAGCAATCCAAACTGATGTATGGTAAAAATAAAAATACCATACATTATTGTGGAATCGGCAAAACCCCAATACGGTCGTGGCCAAGTTGGGCAATGCAGCCCGGTCGCAATCTTCGGTTTCGGGATTTTCCCGGACCCTCCGGAAGGAAGCAAAGTGTCTAAGAACTTTCGCATTGCCATTGTCGGCATTGGTCTTGTTGGACGCCGCCACGCAGACGCCATCCGAGCGCTACGTCATGTTGATCTTGTTGCGGTAGTCGATCCCAGCGACGAAGGCCGCGCGTACGCTGTTGAGCACGGGGTCGCATGTTACGAGACCCTCGAGGAAATGTTTGCAAATCAGACGCCGGACGGAGCTGTGCTTGCGACTCCCACGACGCTTCATGTCGAACAAGGCCTCACGTGTATTCGACATGGTTGTCCCGTTCTCGTCGAAAAACCGATCGCCGTGGAAGCCGCTGCAGCACTGGAGCTTGTCCAGGAAGCGGAGAGGGCCAATGTGCCACTGATGGTCGGACATCATCGCCGGCACAACCCCCTTATCAAGTCGGCCAAAGAAGCTATTGTAGATGGGAAGATCGGAGATGTTCGCGCTGTCCACGCTAATTGCTGGTTCTATAAGCCCGACGAATATTTTGACGCCGCGCCCTGGCGAAAGAAACCTGGTGCAGGACCCATCTCGGTCAATCTTGTCCATGATGTGGATCTTCTGCGGTATCTGGCCGGAGAGGTCGTGACCGTTCAGGCGCAGTCGGCTGCATCGCAACGCGGTTACGACAACGAAGATGTTGCCGGCGCGCTGTTGACGTTTGAAAGCGGGGCGATTGGGACCATAACTGTGTCCGACAGCATCGTTGCTCCGTGGAGCTGGGAGATGACGTCTCGGGAATATCCAATCTACCCGTCGACCACTGAGAGTAGCTACATGATTGGTGGATCTCATGGGTCATTGTCCGTCCCAGATCTTCGACTTTGGAGCTACCAGAATGAGCAAAGGGATTGGTGGATGCCAATCTCGTCAACCGCGCTAAAGAAGGGTTCCTCTGACCCGCTGGTCAATCAGCTCAGGCATTTTGTCGAGGTTGCTCGGCACGAAGCAGATCCGATTGTGTCCGGATGGGAAGGTTTCAGAACGCTTCAAGTTATTGAAGCTATTCAGAATTCCTGCAGGACTGGCGAGACTGTCAGGATAAGAAACCTTCAGGAAACGCAACAACAGAGATTGCAGGCAATGAAAAATATCTGATATTTTGTAAAAAATCTTGCAAAATGTCCAAAATAGGTCAAAACTCAGAATCGGAAAAATGCATCATGATGTCTCAGGGAGGAGCAAAGTGATTACCAAACTTACCCGCCGGGCTGCTGTATCAGCCCTGGTCGCAACCGGTGTTCTGTTTAGTGCTACAAGTGGTGCGCTGGCGGAAGACAAAGTGCAACTACGTCTCGCAACTTCAGGGTCGGAGACCGACCAGCGCTCGGTCGCCATGGCCGAGGTTTTCGCGCCCATGGTCGCCGATTTCGCAAGTTATGAGCCAAGCTATAATGGCACCATCTTCGCTCAGGGCACCGAGCTTGATGCCATCAGCCGGGGCAACCTGGAAATGTCGATCACCTCGGCGCAGGAACTGGCACAGTTCTTCCCCGAGTTTTCGATCTTTACCGCTGGCTATGTCCACCAGGACGCCGCGCATCAGGTGGCTGTCTTCAACGCCCCCTTGATGGATGCGTTCAAACAAAAAGCAGAAGAAGAGCTGGGCGTTAAACTTCTGTCGGTCATGTATCTGGGTCGTCGTCAGGTCAACCTGCGCCAGCCCAAGGATGAGCTGACGGTCACAACTCCGGCCGATCTGGAAGGCGTGAACCTGCGGATGCCGGGCACAGATGCGTGGCAGTTCCTTGGCAAAGCGCTGGGTGCCGCCCCGACACCAATGGCCTTTTCCGAAGTCTATACCGCGCTGTCTACCGGTGCCGTTGACGGTCAGGACAACCCATTGCCGACTGTGGTTGATGCCAAATTCTACGAAGTGACCAATCAGATCATCCTGACGTCGCACCTCGTCGACTTGAACTATATCGCCATCGGCAAAGAGGTTTGGGACGGGCTGACACCAGAACAGCAAGCCAAGGTTCAGGAAGCTGCCGACGCAGCGGCTGAAGCTGGTCGCCAGAAACAGCTTCAGAAAGAAGAGGACCTCGTCAGTTTCCTCAAGGAACAGGGCATGGAGGTCTACGAACCCGACCTCGCGGCGTTCCGCGATCAGGTACAGTCGATGTATCTGGAAAGCGAATTCGCCGGGGCATGGCCGGACGGTGTTCTGGAGCAGATCAACGCTCTGGGCAACTAAACCTGAGTAGTTAGGGAGGGAGAACCAAAATGAAGGCGTTCATCAAGGGGTTCTCCCGACTGACTGAAGCGATTGCCGGCGGGATGCTGGCGGCAATCTTCCTGATCTTCCTTCTCCAAATTCTCTTGCGGTACTTCTTTACCCCGGCTGGATGGACGCTTGAACTCATCGGCATACTTTGGGTCTGGGTGATATTCTTCAGCTGCGCTTTCATCGTGCGCGAGCGGGATCATGTGAAGTTCGACATCATCTACCTTTCGGTCCCGATGCGGGTGCGTCAGGTCTTTGCAATGCTGGCGGCCGCGGCGATCGTGGTCGGGATGCTCTACAGTTTCCTGCCGACGTGGGACTACATCGACTGGATGAAAATCCGCAAAACCTCGACCGTGCGCAATCCGTTCTCGGGTGAGAAGATACCGCTGCGCACTGTGTTCTCGATATATGCGGTGTTCATGCTGGTCGTTGCCGCGCGGTATGGATGGCTGTTCTTTGACATCCTGCGTAATGGCCCACCTAAAACAGAGCTTGAACTGGTTGTTGGATACAACGTGGTTGACGATCATCCCCGCGTCGACGGTGAAGACGAGGAAGCAGACAAATGAGTTTTGAACTTCTTTCCTGCCTGCTCGCGCTCTTTGTTTTGGCAGGCATCGGGACCCCTATCGGCTATTCAATCCTTTTGGCCTCTTTGGTGTATCTGGGCACGGCGGGATTGGACGTCGCCCTCGCGGGCGAGAAGATCCTGCAAGGCTTCTACAAAAGCACGATCCTGCTTGCTGTGCCTTTGTTCATCGTCGCCGCCAATATCATGAATGCCGGGTCGATCACGGACCGCCTGCTGAACTTCTGCGTCGCTGCAGTCGGCCGTTTCAAGGGCGGCCTGGGGCACGTCAACGTAGTGGCGTCTTTGATTTTCTCCGGCATGTCCGGCTCTGCCGTCGCGGACGCGGCAGGTATCGGGAAGATCATCATTGAGATGATGACCAAGGATGGCCGTTACAGCCGGGGCTATGCAGCCGCAATCACCGCGGCGTCGGCGACGATCGGCCCGATCATTCCGCCTTCGATTCCGATGGTTCTTTATGCGCTGGTCTCTAAGGCGTCTATCGGGTCGCTGTTCCTTGCTGGCATTCTGCCGGGCCTGATCATGGGCATCGTCCTGATGGCGATGAACTATTATCTGGCCGGAAAGCGGAACTTTGCATTGGAAGAACCTGTTCCGCTGCGCGAGTTGCCGGCTAAAACCGCCAACGCGTTCCCGGCACTGCTGATGCCCGCAATTCTGCTGTACGGTATATATGGCGGCGTCACTACTCCGACAGAGGCCGCCGCAGTTGCTGCATTCTACGCCCTGCTACTTGCAGCGTTGTTCTACCGCGCGCTGACCTTCCGAGGCCTTTATCAAGTGTTCGTCGACAGCGCGCGCTCTTCCGCCGCCGTCGGGGTGGTCATTGGTGGCGCGTTCATTCTGAACTTCATCGTCATTCAGGAACAGATTCCACAGTCGATCTCGGCCTTGCTGGAGGGTTCGGATGTCAGCCCGATTGTGTTCCTGATCCTCGTCAACCTGCTGATCCTCGCGCTGGGATGCGTATTGGACGCAACGACGATCATTCTGGTGATCGTGCCCCTGTTCATTCCAACCTGCGAAGCGCTTGGGATTGATCTGGTGCATTTCGGAGTGCTGGTCGTCGTGAACTCGATGATCGGTTTGATCACGCCGCCCTATGGCATTCTACTCTTTGTGATCAACGCCGTGACGGACATTCCGCTGCGCGAAATCATCTCGGAAATCTGGGCCTTCCTCGCGGTGCTCATCTTCGCCCTGGTGATCATGATGCTGATGCCGGATCTGGTCCTGTGGTTGCCGCGTATGTTTGGATATCAGGGATAATGTGCCTCTCGGTTTCGACAACGTCGATCCCCGGTGATCTGGCCGAAAAACTGAGTGCTATCGCTGACGCGGGATTCGGGGGTGTCGAATTACACGAACCGGATTTGACCGCTTTTGACGGGCCGCCATCGCAAATTCGGAACATTGCATCAGACCTCGGCCTGAAGATTTGCCTGCTGCAACCCTTCCATAACCTCGAAGGTCAATCCGGCAGCGGTCGGCAGCGTGCTTTTGACCGGCTAAAGCGCAAACTCGACCTGATGAGCGAGTTGGGAACAGAATTGCTGCTAATCGGGTCGGCCTTCGAGGTCGATGCTGCTGCAACCGAAGAACAGGTAATCGCGGACCTTGGCGAGGCGGCCAAGATCGCAAAAGAGATGGGGTTGCGTCTGGCCTATATGGGCTTGCCATGGTCGGATCTTGTGCACTCGGATGAGCAGGCGTTAGGCGTCGTTGAAGCCATCGACAGCCCTCATTTGGGGTTGGCCTTGAACTCATTCTTCTCGCTTGCCGACGGGTCCAAACCCGCCCGCCTTCGGAACATTCCCGGAGAGCGGCTGTTCCATGTGCAACTGTCCGATGCCCCCCGGCTTGAGATGGATATACGTCGGCTCAAACGGCACTTTGGGCTTCTGCCGGGGCTTGGGTCGCTGAACCTTGCAGGCTTCGTGCGGGTGTTGTCCCGCGCCGGGTACAAGGGGCCCTGGTCCATTGCGCGCGTCAACGAAGCGGCACCGCAACCCGGCGGTCGAACACTGGCCCGAGACAGCTACAGGTCGCTGGTGAACCTCTTGGACGAGGTGTCGCGGACCGAGCCAGGAACGAACTTTGGTATCCCGAAGTTGCCTGAACGCGTTTACGCCTCAGGCTTCGAATTCGTTGAGTTTACAGCCGACGAAACAAGTGGGGCCCAATTGGCAGACATGCTGTCAGCAATGTGTTTTCGAATGGAGCGAAAGCACGTCAGCAAGTCCGTCGAGCTGTGGCGGCAAGGCGCGATAAACATCGTTGTGAACACTGAAAAGGATGGCTTCGCCCATTCGGCGTTTCTCGGCCACGGCCCCTCGGTCTGTGACATGGGGTTGCGGGTCAAGGATGCGGATCAGACGGTGCAGCGGGCGACCGCGCTGGGCGCTCCGAATTTCTCACAGCCGGTGGGAACAGGGGAACTGGACATCCCGGCCATCCGAGGTGTCGGCGGCAATGTCGTCCATTTCATCGATGAGAAATCCGATCTGCATCGGGTATGGGACATCGAGTTTGAGCCAGTGGCGAAAACCAAAGCGACCCAGCCCGCCGGTCTGCGTCGTATCGACCATCTGGCGCAGACAATGCGTCACGATGAAATGCAAAGCTGGCTGCTTTATTACATCTCGACTTTTGAGATGGCGAAGTCTCCAATCGTGAATGTTGCGGACCCGTCCGGCGTCGTGCAAAGCCAGGCTATCGAAAGCCCCGAAGGCGAAGTGCGCCTGAACCTGAACGGGGCAGTAGGGCGCCGTACTCTGGCGGCTTCGTTCCTTGAAGATGGCTTTGGGGCCGGTGTTCAGCACATCGCCTTCCAGTCGGACGATATCTTCGAAACCTCAGCCCAATTGCAGAAGTCCGGCTTTCCCAGCCTAACGATTTCGGAGAACTACTACGCTGATCTGCAAGCGACTTTCGGATTGGATGACGACATAATCGCCCAACTGCGCGAGGGTAACATTCTCTATGACCGGGCGGCGGGGGCCGAGTATTTTCAGATCTACAGCCGCCCAATCTTTAACGGCTTCTTCTTTGAAATTGTTGAGCGTCGAACTGGCTACGCCGGCTATGGCGCGCGTAATGCTGCGTTTCGATTGGCGGCGCAAACGCGACACCACATGGCGGAAGGAACAACCTAATATGAAGGCCGCATTAATCGGGCAAGGGATTGCTGGCTCCATGACGCCTGAGATGCACGAGGCAGAGGGCCGGGCGCAGGGTATTGATCTCAGCTACGGTAGGATCGATACTGCAAAAGACCCATTTCGCGGAATGTCAGTTGCTGATTTACTGCATTATTCCGTTGACTTAGGCTGTGTGGCGGTCAACGTGACACACCCCTTCAAAACATCAGTCATTGATCATCTCGATGAGCTTTCCAGAACTGCTGAGGAGCTTCAAGCAGTCAACTCGGTGGTTTTTTGTGACGGTCGAATGGTCGGCCACAACACCGATTACATAGGCTTCCACAGTGCCTTCGGAGACTTTTTGGAATCATCGAAGACTGAAACGGTTCTCATGTTTGGTGCCGGTGGCGCGGGCAGTGCGGTTTCTTTGGCTTTGCTTGATTCAGGTGCCCGAAATCTGGAGATCGTCGATCCTGACTTCCACCGAGCGCAGGCGCTGGTCAGTCGACTAAAGGTCTTGCGTCCTTATGCAGTGCTTCAGGCTTCACCTACGATTTCGCTGGACCGGGTCAAATTGGTGGACGGAGTGGTCAACGCAACACCGCTGGGGATGGACAAGTACCCCGGGTCGGTAATTGAACCATCACTCTTGCGGCCCGGTGCTTGGGTGGCAGATATCGTTTATTTCCCGCTCGAGACACGCCTTCTGAGCAGCGCCCGAACAACTGGGTTGAAAGTGATGAATGGTGCCGGAATGGCAGTTCATCAGGCAGCAGCGTCTTTTGAAATCTTCACCGGTCGCATTGCCTCGATCAGTCGTCTTCAAAGCGTTTTCGCTTCACTTCGTCAGCAGCGCATGCGCGACGTTAGAGGAGCAACGGTATGACAACCGACGAGCAAGCAATCCGCCAATGGTGGCGCACCTCCATCATCGACATGAAACCCGGACAGATCGCGTTTCGTGGGAATGCTATAGAAGATCTGATAGGGAACGTGTCCTTCCCGCAGATGATCTGGCTAATGGTGCGGGGCGATATACCCAGCGATGCGCAGGCAAGTCTGTTCGAGGCCGCTCTGGTGGCTGGCGTTGATCATGGCCCTCAAGCCCCCTCCATCGCGGCGGCCCGTATGGCGGCCACATGCGGGGTTGGCCTCAACAACGCGATAGCGACTGCGGTGAACATGTTGGGCGATGTGCATGGCGGGGCAGGGGAGCAATGTGCCGAGCTTTATTATGATATCGCGGCCAGGATGGATGCTGGGGCATCCTTGAGTGACGCTGTTCGAGATGGCTTGGACAGCTGGCGCGAAACCTACGGCAAGATCGTCTCGGGCTTTGGACACCGATTTCACAAACCCGTCGATCCACGTGCGCCCCGTTTGATGCAACTTGTTCGTGATGCGGCGGCAGAAGGCACAGTTTCTGGCCGCTTTGCCGATATCGGAGAAGAGGTTCAGGCCGAACTCGGTCGTCAACGTGGTGGTCGGCCAATTGCCATGAATATCGATGGCGCGACAGCTGTGATCTTCTGCGAACTTGGCTTTCCCGCGCCCCTGTCGCGGGGGCTGTTCTGTCTGTCCCGCTCGGTTGGAATACTCGCCCATGCTTGGGAACAGATGAACCAGGGCGGTCGGAACAAAGGGCCCATGCCCCCAAATTACTTGCCCCTCTACGAAGACAGGAATGATGACACGTGAGACATCGAAATCCTTCCGGGTCGGCCTTATCGGCTGTGGTCGTATCAGCGATATCTACCTAAAAACACTATCTAAATTTTCCAGCGTTGAGGTCGTGGCTTGCGCAAGCCTTGATCCTTCTGAAAGTCGCGCCAAGGCTGATCAATACGGCATCGCCAAGGCCTGCACGCCAGAGGAAGTGCTTGACGATCCGACGATTGATTGCGTTCTGAACCTGACAATTCCGGCAGCGCATGCGGAAATAAGTCTGCGCGCCTTGGAGGCTGGCAAGCACGTCTATTCGGAAAAGCCTCTGGTCATGAACCGATCGGATGGAAAGGCGATCCTGTATACGGCCGCCGAAAAGGGGTTACTGGTCGGTTGCGCGCCCGACACATTTCTGGGCGGTCGTTGGCAAACCGTTCGGCGCTTGATTGATGAAGGTACTATCGGGAATCCGACAGGGGTATTTGCCCATGTCGGTACCCACGGGACGGAACGCCATCATCCCAACCCGGATTTCTACTACCAGGCGGGTGGTGGGCCATTGCTGGACCTTGGTCCCTATTACCTGACCGCCATGATCTGCTGTCTTGGTCCCGTTGACCGTGTCGCCGGAATGGCACGGCGGACATTTGACCAGCGAATGATCGAAAACGGCCCGCGCAATGGGGAGTGGATGGATGTCGACGTCGATACGCACTCCCTAAGCCTGCTGCAGTTCTCATCAGGAGCCATTGGGTCAATGACCATGAGCTTCGATATCTGGGACAGCGAAACTCCGCGGTTCGAGATCTATGGTGAAAACGGCACCATCAGCATCCCTGACCCTGACCCGGTCCATGGTGCCAATATCTTTCAGGGGGATGTCTGGCTAAAAACGCGGGATACCTCGCGCTGGTCTCATCAGCCCCGTCCAACCGGTCGTGAAGACTGGCAGGTGGTCGAAAACAAACATGGGTTTAACGAAGACAGCCGCGGGCTCGGCCTTTTGGATCTGGCCCTGGCGGCACAAGAAGGAAGCCAACCCCGTGCAAGTGGAGCGCTTGCTTACCACGTTTTCGAGGTCATGGACGCGATTGAACGGGCGCCGAAATTCGGCGCCTATCAGACGATAGAAAGCCGTTGCGTGGCCCCGGAGCCTCTACCGGTCGATTTCCTGAACACTGAGAGGAAGGAGCTGGTCCATGCCGATTGAGACACTGGACTTTGCCCAGCCATTCTTTCGTGTTCAGCACATCACCGATGAAGACAGAGTATCAGTCGAGGGTCGTGCAATCGCTCTTAACCTTGGGGAACGGGATATCTCCATCGAGGATCAAACCGTTGCGCCGCTTTCTTCTGTGATCGTCCAAAATAGCGTTCTCAATAACGTGAAATGCGCAGTAGTTGTCCACGGTTTCGACGCCCATACCGATGACACCGAGCTGTTCGCATGGGTGAAAGATACGTGGCCATCTGCTTTTGATGTTCGCCAAGAGGAGCGTCTGCGCGGTGTCAGCCATTACATGTCGCCAAAGGTCTTCGTGGGTAACGTTGGACTGACCATGTACCATTCCGGTTCGGTTCCACTGAATGTCGGATTGCACAAGGATCATCCGTTCTGCCCGGTACCGGGTTTTCGCGAAGTGCATACGCAAATCGTTGGCTTTGGCAAAATGCAGCAATGCCGAGAACGGGACGTTGAGACCCTTTATCTCGAAGAATTCCTGGCTCCGGGCACGACGCACAAGCCGATGTATGACGCCAAAGGCAACTATCCCTGGCATCAATACGAGACGATTACCCCCAGCATTTTCATGGCTGTCGAAATACTGCCAGAAGGCGCGCGGGTCCCAGACATGGAGGTTCAGAATGGCTGAGAGACTTTTACCCGAACACCTGAACTTCGACGGCCCTTTCCCGCGGTTGTCTCGCCGTTTGCGGCTGGGCGTTGTTGGCGGAGGGCGGATCTCTGTCACGCAAGCAACGGCTGCGCGGATGACCGACCGGTGGGAGGTCGCCGCAGGCGCGCTGAGTTCTGACGCCGCGCGCAGCAAGGCGCGTGGGGCTGAGTGGTTCCTGCCGCCAGACAGGTGTTATGCGTCCTTCGACGAAATGGTGAGGGCCGAGGCGGCGCGCCCGGATGGCGTGGATGCGGTCATGATCACCACCCCAAACCACGTTCATTTCGACGCGGCCAACGCGTTTCTGGAGGCGGGCATTGACGTGCTGTGCGACAAGCCCCTGACCAACGAAGTCGCCGAAGCCGAGGGGCTTGAGGAGATCACCGCGCGTACGGGGCAGGTATTTGCTGTCGGTTATGCAATGTCGTGTTTTCCAGTGATCCGGCAGGCCAAGCAAATTGTCACCGAAGGAGGCATCGGCAAAATCAACCAAATCCATGTTGAGTTCATGCAAGACTGGATGACGCCCGAAGATGTGGCTGATGCGCCGCATGTCAAATGGCGGCTGGACCCAAAGATTTCAGGACCAACGAGTTGTGTCGGCGATATCGGTACCCATGCCGCTCATCTCGCCAGTTTTGTCTCGGGCCTGCCCTTGACCGACCTACGGGCCGAGTTTCATGTCTGCGGTGCGCCAAAGCCTTTGGAAGACACAGTTTTCATGTTCACACGCTATCAAAACGAGGTTCCGGGAACCCTGATGGCGACACGCCTTGCCCCCGGAAATCGGGGTGGGTTGCGGTTGCGGATATTCGGGAGTGAAGGCGGTCTTGAGTGGGACTTGGAGAATTCGGAACAGCTGAAGTTCAATCGGTTCGGTGAGCCAGATCGTATCATCAGCCGAGGTCACGGGCACGGCATTGGCCCCGGCGCGGAACGTCTGGTCCGTACCGCGCGCGGCTTTCCCGAAGGGATTATCGAAGCCTGGGCCAACATGTATACTGAATTTGCCATGGCAGTGGCCGCGCGCCGGGATGGTGTCACAGTTCCTGCCGATTGGCTTACTTATCCCAGTGTCGATCAAGGCGCAGACGGTGTCCGATTCATTGATGCCTCTGTGCGCTCTCACCAGTCCGGAGGCGACTGGGTCACTATCTAAAGCTCTGCCAACACAAGGGTTAAACACGCCTGGGTCATTGCCCGGGCGTTTCCTTTTCCTGCGCAGCTTTAAAAGTTGATATTTTAAAAAATATCAGATATTTTTAACTACATGTGATGAATTTGAGATTCGCAGACACGTGGAGCTGCCGTTCATGGTGAAACCCGAAGAGGCTGGCGCAAGCCCCTCTCTCTATTCCTTGGCGCATCTGACGCTGATTGGCTGTACGCCGCCCGAGTTGGTCTATATCGCCGCGCGGGCCGGTTACGACGCTGTCAGTCCTCGATTTATTCCGATGCATGTGCCCGGTGAATTCACTCAATCCCCGATCAACAAGGCGCAGGTGCAGGCCACCAAAACCGCGCTTTCCACAACCGGATTGAAAGTCCTTGATGTCGAGCTGGCGCGCATCACTGAAGACGTCGACCCTCGCAGCTTTGAGCCTTCTCTGGAGATCGGTGGGGAACTCGGCGCCAAGCGCATGATCATGAGCGCGTGGACCAACACCCGCGATGATCGTGACTTCCTGATCGACGTCTATTCTGAGACTTGCGAACTGGCAGCGCCCTACGGATTAACGGTGGACCTGGAGTTCCCAAGCTTCTCCCGCTTGCGCACTTTGGACGAGGCGCTGGATATCGTCCGCGCGGCCGATCAGCCCAACGGCGGTATTCTGGTCGACACGCTCTACCTGCACCTCAGCCGCGTAGATCTGGGAGAGCTTTTGCACGTCCCCTCGGACCTGTTTCACTTTCTGCATATCTCTGACTGCCTGCCCGGCATCGCCGATACGCGCGAGGGCATGATCCAGTTGGCCCGCGATGCTAGGCTGTACCCCGGCGAAGGCTGGATTGACTTTACCGGCATCATCGAACGGATGCCCCCTGTCGACTACTCCATCGAACTGCCCAACCAAAGCCGCGTTGCCGAGTTGGGATACGAAGAACACGCGCGTCGCTGTCTCAGCCACGCCAAGCGAACATTCGGCGCGGCGCAGTCACAGCGTCGTATGCCCGATGCAGCAATTCCAAAACACCAAGAGGATCATCATGGGCAAAGAGCTCACTGAAAACGACCGCAACATGGCGGCCGACATGCTGGCACGCGCCCGCGCTGCTATGGCCGAGATCGAGGACTGGGATCAGGACAGGCTGGACCGCCTGTCTCAGGCCATTGCGTGGTATGCGGGGAACGAGAAAACCTTCACGCGTCTGGCCCAGCAGGGTGTGGATGAAAGCGGCATCGGAGATCGTGCAGGACGCCCAGCAAAACGGTTCAAGATTCACATGGTATTGCGTGATGTCCTGCGCACACCATCGACCGGTATCGTCGAGGTGGATGAGGAAAAGGGCCTGGTAAAATATGCCAAGCCCGCCGGAGTGATCGCGTCCTTGATCCCGATGACCAACCCGGCGATGACGCCTCCGGTCACTGGTGTTTCCGCCGCCAACGCCCGAAATGCGGTCATCTTCAGTCCGCACCCACGAACCGCCCATACCACCTTTGAAATGGTCGAGGTCATGCGTGCAGCTTGCCGTGCTGCCGGAGCCCCTGAGGATTTGTTTCAATCCATTCGCAAACCGTCGATCCCATTGACGCAACATTTGATGGAGATCTGCGACCTGACTTTGGCGACAGGCGGTAAGCCGATGGTCAAAGCGGCCTATAGTTCAGGGCGCCCAGCGTATGGCGTCGGCGCGGGCAATTCATCGATAGTCATTGATGAGACCGCCGACCTGGACATCGCCGCTCAGAACACTCGTATTTCAAAGACCTCTGACTTTGGGTCAGGTTGTTCGGCCGACGGTAACATTATTATTCAGCGCTCGGTTTACGACGATATGGTCAAAGCGCTTGAGGCCGAAGGCGGGTACCTGTGTTCAGATAAAGAGAAGGCCATGCTGGAGGCGGCTATGTGGGACGAGAAGGGTAGCCGTACGTTCCCGACCATCGCCTGTCCGCCGCAGCAAACGGCCAAGGTCGCCGGTTTCTCGATCCCCGAAGATCGCAAGTTCCTGATGGTTGAAAATCAGGGGAAAATCGGACCGCAGCATAAGTTTTCTAAGGAAAAACTGACCACGCTGATGGCGCTTTATCACTTCGACACTTTCGATGATGCGCTGGAAACGGTCAGCCAGATTTACGACACAGGCGGGAAAGGTCACTCCTGCGGGATCTACAGCCACAATGACGATCATATAGACCGACTGGCGCGTCTGGCCCCGGTCAGCCGTATGATGGTGCGACAGCCACAATCGAAGGCCAACGCAGGCGCATGGACCAATGGTATGCCCATGACAAGCAGCCTCGGTTGCGGCATCTGGGGCGGGAACATCACCAATGAAAACGTCACCATGAAACATATGATGAACTACACCTGGGTCAGCCGTCCGATCCCTGAGGATCGCCCCTCGGAGCCGGAGCTGTTCGGTGAGTTCTACGGACAGGAGGTCGCGTGATGGACGGAGCGAAACTGGACGGCAAAACCGTTGCTGAACATATCGTTGATTTCCTCGAACGTCGTGAGGTCAAACACGTGTTCGGCCTATGCGGCCATACCAATATCGCGGTTCTGGCTGCGCTGGCGGAAAGTCCCATCGATTTCGTCACCGTGCGGCACGAACAAATCGCCAGCCACGCGGCAGATGCCTATGCTCGCGTGACGGGCAAGGCCTCGGTGGTGCTGTCCCATCTCTCCCCGGGGCTGACCAATTGCGCCACCGGGGTCGCCAATGCGGCGCTGGACTGTATCCCCATGGTCGTGATCGCAGGCGACATTCCGACCCACTACTACGGCAAACATCCGCATCAGGAAGTGAACCTGCATGCGGACGCTGCCCAGTGGGAGATCTATCGCCCCTTCGTCAAACGCGCCTGGCGGGTGGATCGGGCAGACTTGATGGCCGAGATTTTGGAAAAGGCGTTCCATCTCGCCGAAAGTGGTCAGCCCGGCCCCGTGCTGGTCAATGTTCCCATGGACATCTTCTCTGAGGTGATCCCTTCGGACAGCTTCGACCGTATCCGCGACAACACCCGCGCGCTCAAGAAACCGTCGATTGACGATGAGACAGCGCGAGAGATTGTCGAAGCGTTGGCGCAGGCCGAAAATCCGGTCGCTTATGTCGGCGGCGGTATCCTGTTGGCGCAAGCCAGCGAGGAGTTGCGCGAGTTCGCTGAACATATGGGACTGCCTGTCGCGCATTCCTTGATGGGTAAAGGCGCCCTGCGGGACGACCATCCGCTTGTGCTGGGAATGACCGGGTTTTGGGGCACCGAGTTGGTAAACCAATCCTGCCTGAACGCGGACTATATCTTTGCCGTGGGAACCCGGTTCAAAGAGGCCGATTGCTCCAGCTGGTACCCTGGCTACACGTTCAACATTCCCGGTTCCAAGGTCATTCACATCGACATCGAACCGCAAGAGATCGGCCGCAACTATCCCACCGAGATCGGCGTCGTTGCGGACGCCAAGGCCGCGTTGCGTGCCCTCAACCGGGTTGCCCGCGAGATGTATCCGAACGGTTTTAAACACCCCGCGCTAGAACAAAAGATCACGGATTTCCGGACAGAATTCAAAGCCCGCAACGTGGAAATGGCGACCTCGTCAGCCTTTCCAATGATGCCCGAGCGTATTCTGGCAGATACCCGCAAGGCACTGCCTGAGGATGCCATCATCACCACGGACGTTGGGTGGAACAAGAACGGTGTCGGACAGCAATTCGATATCCTGACCCCCGGCTCAATACTGACCCCGGGCGGGTTCGCGACGATGGGTTTTGGCCCCCCGGGCGCGATCGGCGCGAAGCTCGCAGCACCTGATCGCGTCGTACTCAGTTTGGTTGGCGATGGTGGTTTCGGTCAGAACCCGTCAATGCTGGCAACGGCCGTCGAACTTGATCTGGGTATCATCTGGCTGGTTATGAACAACAACGCCTTCGGCACCATCGCGGGCCTTCAAAAGGCGCATTACGGTCTGACCTATGGAACAACGTTCCCCGGATCAGCCGCCGCACCCGCAAACGGGCCAGGCTATGCCGACATTGCGCGAGCCTACGGCGCGGAAGGGCACAGGCTCAGCGCTGCCGACGAACTGTTGCCCGCATTGGACGCGGCAATCGCCAGTGGCAAGCCAACCGTGCTCGATGTGCCAATGATCAACAACCCGACACCAACGACCGGACATTGGAACATCTTGGACATATACTCTCCTGACAAAGAGGTTTCCCACGTCGCGACCTAAAGACACTTAGCGCGGTAAGCCGCGTCAGTAGCCCGCCGTCAAAAGATTTGTATGCGATCAGCAGTACTGTTGCATTGCGGCGGGCTAAAGGTACTCGTTCCCGAATTCTACGTACACTCAGATTAAGCCAATAAGAGTATGAACTGCAGCAGCCTTAAACCCATTTGGAAGGGCAGCTAAAAGTTGGCCGTTGCATTTGGAATTTAGGGCGGACACTGGGCCTTCGCCGCACGACAGAACAGCTTTGTGATGCGACGCGAACACCGCCATTCGCATCCGCTGCTCAACTGCCAAGGAAAGTGGATCCTGTGAAAACACCGGAAAGTTCAGATTGGATTTAATTGAAGGGGAAATCCTTGAACGACTGGAGGCGCATCTGATGCACCCTGGTTGGAGTTGTAAAGGAAGCCGAGGCGTTGTTTGAAAGACGTCTCAACCTTTTCGAACGAGGCATCCTGAACGGCAAGGATAGGGAAGCAAAGCTCGTTGAAGCGAAGACTCAATTGAGGAAGGCGTAAGAATAACTGCATTCATCGGATGCGAGCACTGATGCGATCTCTTTTGATCCAGCAACTCCGAAACAATGTATACGCGCTATTCAGGGTCTCGTGGCCTCAATGGGTAATCCTGCTGAAAAACCAGATGCCAAAGCGCTGGACATCATCAGGTCCCTCGTTTCTGAAATCACTGTGTCCCCGGTGGAAAACGACGCTATTCCCGTGGAGGTTAAGGGTCGCGTAATCGCCTTCGTCTCAAGCCAAGAAACTAAAGTGGGGGGGTGATGGTAGCGGAGGAGGGACTTGAACCCCCGACACGCGGATTATGATTCCGCTGCTCTAACCAACTGAGCTACTCCGCCATGAGTGAGAGGCGATTTAAGGGAGGGGCCGGAGGGGGTCAAGAGGGAAAAGATGGTCAAAGCCGGATTCTTTTCTCCTCCGATCAAACTGCCTTGGGCTCGGCGCTTGCGGTTTCGGCAATCCGGCGGATGAATGCGGCGCAGGTCTCAGGTGCTGTGATCAGGATCATGTGACCCGTCCCGTCGATCCGCTCGTTGCTGAGACCGAACTGCGCCATCGGATCGCCCTGTGCCCGAGGTTGCAGGATCGCGTCCTGCGCCCCGTACAGAATCCCGCCCGGTACGGTCAGGTCGCCGTACCGTGCCATCTGTGCCTCAAGGCTGGTCTCAAGGCCCACAACATCCTGCGACCCGGTGATGAAGGCCGAGGGCCGCAGCCCCAGAGCACCGCCAGCGCGATCGAGGAAATCGGCGGGGGCAGGTTCAGGGGCAAAAACAACGTCTAGTGTGTGCGGTGCAGTTTTGGCAGCCAGCGGTACGGCCAGTGTATTGCCGATCAGGCTCCGCAGCCATTCGGTGCGAATCTCCAGCGGTTTGAAGACCTGCGGCGTAGAGGGCAGCTTTTGCGTCAGAGGAGCCAGCAGCGCCAGCGCCTTGGTCTTTTCGGGATAGTCCAGCGCCATGGCCAGCGACACCGCACCGCCCAGGGAATGGCCGACCAGAATCGCGTCAGTGATGCCCTTGGCGTCCAGAAACTCCTGTATCATCCGCCCCTGTTCGGGCAGGCGCCCCAGATCAGCCGTGTCCCGGGTCGAATACCCACAGCCGGGTCGGTCAACCGCGATGACGTGATAGTCGTCGGCCAGCAAATCGGTCAGAGCATAGGTGAAGTGTTGCAGCTGCCCTGTCAGCCCATGGATCATAACAAGGGTCTGCTGCGAGGGATCACCCCGTTCGACATAGTGAATGTTGCCGCCATTTACGGCGATGATATCGCCCAGCTGCGGGACACGTTTTTGCCCATCGGCTGTCAGCTTTCGGGTCCACAGGTTCATGCCGATGAAAAACGCAACAATCAGCACGAGGATAATCAGGAATGTGTTCATCTCAGCGGTCTCCGCCTTGGGGTGGGGCAGGGTGGTCGTTTTCCAGCCCGGATCGGGCCTACGCTTTTCATACTCGGATCCAGGTCCTGACCAAAGCGTTGTATTGCGGCCCCGCGCGATGGTGCTGCGCGGCGCCCAAAGGCGGGTGATCGGTCACGGCGGGATTGGGCTGCGCTCGGAATTCATGAATTGCAGGTGGCTGCCGAGCGACGCATGAGGCAAGCTAAATCGAACATTAGATTTTTTCTGGGTAAAGCCCTGAGCTCATCGCGCCAAAAATGTGTTTTTTGATCCCGTCTAGGGATATGTGTCGCAAAGCTACAGATAATGTCGGTTCCAAGCAATCAGCTGAATGGCACCGATATAGGCAGGTAGGCCAAAAAATACCGCGTCTGGGCGGTCGTCTGGGCATTTTGCCCAGATGGAGTTTTCAGGGACCTGCCCCGTCGGAGGAGTGGTGATGTACCTCAAGGGACGGGTCGAGAAAAAGGTCAAGATTGGAGACTCGCCATTAGGTGAGTTCAATCCAGCGTACCATCAACACGGAGGAAAATATGTCGGTACCCGAACCATTTACGGATCTTGAGATAAAAACGGCGGATGCCGGTTTTTATGAAAATTACAGCACCCCTATCGCGCTTATCAGCAAGGGGATCATGGTTGCGCTGGTACTGTGGGCGCTGATTTCCCCGGCGAACGCAAACAGCACGCTGGGCAGCTGGAACTTCAAGCTGCTGGAAGTGTTCAACAGCTTCTACGTCATCATCGTAGGTTTGTTCTTCTTTTTTCTGGCCATTGTCGCCATCATCCCTGCCACCGGGCGTCGGATCATGGGGGTGCCCGGGGAAAAGCCCGAGTTTTCGAACTTCTCGTGGTTTTCGATGATGTTTGGTGCCGGCCTGGGCGTCGGTCTGATGGTGTTTGCCACGGCTGAACCGCTGGGCCTGTGGGGGTCGAATCCCGAGGTTGTGGCAGGCGCGGTCGAGGGCAACTCGCCCGAAGCGTTGCAATCGGCCTATCGCTTCACCTATCTGCACTACGGTTTTCACGCCTGGGCGATCTATGTCGTCACCGGCCTGTCGCTGGCCTACTACGCCTATACCCGCAACATGCCGCTGACCATCCGTGCGGCTCTGACGCCGCTGTTCGGCAGGCTGATGAACGGCTTTTTGGGCCACGTGGTCGACGTCCTGGGCGTCGTTGCGACCATCCTTGGCGTGTCCGTGACCATCGGCTATGGCGTCAGCCAGTTTATCGACGGTCTTTATGCCATCACCGGGATGGAGTGGATCATGGATCTGGGTGGCGAGGTTCCGACCCCCAGCAAAGTGGGCCTGATTTCCGGACTGATCGTCATCATGGGGCTGTCGATCATCTCGGCTGTGTCGGGTGTTGGCCGCGGCGTTAAGTACCTGTCGAACCTGAACCTGGTGCTGTCGATCATCCTGCTGGGTACCTTTGTCGTGTTCGGCTCGTTCGTCTTTGCCATGACGACCTATGGCACGGCGATGGTCGACTATATCCTGCACTTCCTGTCGCTCAGCTTCAACGCCTATGGCCCGCTGTCGACCGAGGCCTTCGCGGCAGCTCTGCCCGCCGAGGCACAGGCGCATGCGGCAGACCTGGTGGGTGGCGCGACCAACGCATGGGGCAGCTTTGACGGCTTCAAGAGCGGGCTTGAAGGCGCAGCGGCCGAGTTGGACGAAGCAACTCTGGCCGCAGCCTACGCCGCAGGTGAGCAGGGCCGTCAGTTTGGCTGGCAGGCAGGCTGGACCACCTTCTACTGGGCGTGGTGGATCGCGTTCTCGCCGTTTGTGGGCCTGTTCCTGGCGCGCATCTCGAAAGGCCGTTCGGTGCGCGAGTTCATCCTGGGCTGCGTGTTCGCACCGGCGCTGGTGTGCTTTGCATGGATGACCATTCTGGGTGGTACCGCGATCGATCTGGAACTGGCGGGAGCTGCTGAAGGTGCGATCATTGGGGCGTCGAACACCAACAAGCTGTTCGTGACCCTGTCCTACATGATCGACGGTGGGCTGCTGTCCATGCTGAACGTCATGTGCGTGATCCTGATCATGACCTTCCTGGTGACGTCTGCGGACTCGGGTATCCTGGTGATGAACACCATCATGTCCGGCGGCAACCAGGAAACCGGCATCAAGCACCGCATCATCTGGGGCGTGATCCTGACGGCAGTGATCGGTGCGCTGATCCTGGCGGCGGGGGAAAACAACCCGATGGATGCGCTGCGCAATGCAATGATCATCGGCGCACTGCCCTTTACCATGGTGATGGGGCTGATGATGGTTGCTCTGGCCAAGGCGCTCTATCGCGACAGCTTGCGTGACAAGCACGGCGTCGCGGCGCAGGCCGCCGAGTAAGAACGCACCAACGATCAAATCAGACGCCGCCCCGTTGGGGCGGCGTTTTTCGTTCCGAAAAACGGTGTCGTGACCTGCGAACAGATATCGCCACCGGGCTGATCTACACCGTCAATGGCGGGCAGTTGGTTCAGCCAGGTCTGCCCGGGTTATTCCTCTCGTGCTTTCCATTCTTTCCATCTGAGTATGGCGTTTGCGGCGATTTCCCGGAGGGGTTGTGGGGGCAGGCGTTTGGGTTTGTCTTCGGCGTCGAAGTGGCGGGTGATGTCCGAGCTGTGGCCACAGGCGCGTTCGGCTGCGGCGATGCCGGTGAGGGTTCCGCGTGCGGTGCCCAGGCCGTTCTGGACGCAGCCGGAATAGACGCCGGGTTCGATCTCGCGCGTGACGGAGACGCTGTTGAGGCTCAGGCACAGGTGGCCGGCCCAATGGTACTGCATCTCTGTCCCGGCCAGTTGCGGAAAGCGCTGCTCGAACTTGCGCTGCATGACCCGCGATGCCCGCGTCAGATCGCGCGCCGAGGCCGCCATGCCGGGGCGCAGCGCCGCGCAGGTGCGGGTGATGATGCGATTGCCGCCCTGTCCGGTATCGATGCGCCGCATCGTGGTGCCCATCGGATCGGAAGGGGTCACACCCCAGCGCGGCTGCCCGCCCAGTTTGGCCAACGCGTCGGCGTCCAGCTCGGGCGTCATCGCGGCGAACAGGAACAGCTGCATCAGGCGGTTGCGTTCGATGCCGAAGCTTTCGAGATGGCCGTTGACCGTCAGGATCACCGCGCCGGTGCTGACCGTGCCGCGCCGGGTTTTCACCTGCCACGCGCCGCCCTGCTTTTCGAACCCGGTGACGGCCGAGTTTTCATGCAGCGCCACACCGGCGCGGGCCAATCCGGCCGCCAGCCCGCGTATATAGCCTGCCGGCTGCAGCATGACCGTTCCGGATGTATAAAGCCCGGACCGGTAGTGGCGCGAGCCGGTCAGGTCGTGCATCTGTTGAGAATCCAGCATCTCGCTGGCCTCGCCCAATGTCTCCAGATGCTGGGCATAGCTGACGTTATGGGCATGGCCCGCCGCGCTGGCGGCACCGTTCACCTTGCCTGCGGGGTCAAAGAAGTTCGGGTCGATCTGATATTGCTCGACCGCCGCGCGGGCAAAGGCAATCGCCTGCCGGTTCAGCGCGATCATCTTGCGGTCATCGCCGCCGCCCGAGTAATCATCCGAGGCCAGGTCATGCGGCAGATCGATCATGAAGCCCGAGTTGCGCCCCGCCGCGCCCTCGGCCACGCGCCCGGCTTCGAGCACGACGATCTTGGCGTCGGGCTGCAACTGCTGCAACCGCTGCGCCGCCGCCAGGCCCGCAAAACCGGCACCGACGATCGTGACGTCGGCGGTCAGGTCACCGGCCAGCTCTTGCGCGGCGGCAGGAGCGCCAAGGATGGCGCTCCAGGCTGCCGGTCCGCGGTGAACCGGCAGGGATCTGGCAGAGTATTTGCTCAATCGACTGCCTCGTCCGCGTCATCGGCCAGGTCGATCCAGATGGTTTTCAGCTGGGTGTACTGATCATGGGCATGGACCGAGTTGTCGCGGCCGCCAAAGCCCGATTGCTTGAACCCGCCAAACGGGGTCGAGATGTCACCCTCGCCAAAGCTGTTGACTGTCACGGTGCCGGCCCGCAGGGCGCGGGCACCGCGGATGGCGCGTTTGGCATTGGCGGTGAAGATCGACGCGCACAGGCCGTATTCGGTGTCGTTGCCAACCTGAATGGCTTCGTCAAAGCCCGAGACCTCGATCACCGACAGCACCGGGCCAAAGATCTCTTCGCGGGCCAGCAGGGCGTTGTTGTCTGCGACCTCGACCACCGTGGCCTCGACAAAGCCGTCCTTGGCCTTGCCGCCGATCACCACGTTCTCGGCCTGATCCAGATAGGAACAGACCTTGGTGTAGTGGCTTTCGCTGACCAGCGCGCCCATGCGGGTTTCCGGGTCCAGCGGGTCGCCGATATTCCACTGTTTGGCGTGATGCGCGATGCGCTCCAGCAACTCGGCCTTGACGTCCTTGTGCACGATCAGGCGCGAGCTGGCCGAGCAGTTCTCGCCCATGTTCCAGAACGCACCGTTGACCAGATGCTGGGCCACGCGGTCCAGGTTTTCGGCATCGTCCATCACGATGGCCGGGTTCTTGCCACCCATCTCCAGCACAACCTCCTTGGCATTCGATTCCGCCGAATAGGTCAGGAACCTCTTGCCGGTCACGGTCGAGCCGGTGAAGGACACCATGTCGATATCCATGTGACGGCCGATGGGCTCGCCCACGTCACCACCGCCGCCGGGCAGGATGTTGAGAACACCGGCAGGGACACCGGCCTCCATCGCCAGCTCGGCCAGGCGCAGTGCGGTCAGGGTGGTTTCCTTGGCCGGTTTGATCACCAGCGAACAGCCCGCCGCCAGCGCCGGGCCGATCTTCCACGCCAGCATCAGCAGAGGGAAGTTCCACGGCAGCACCAGACCGACCACGCCGATCGGCTCACGCACCACCATGGCGATGTGATCGTCGCTGGCGGGCGCCACCTGATCATAGATCTTGTCGATCGCCTCGGCATGCCATTTCAGGCAGTGGATGGTTTCCGGCACGTCCACGGTCTCGCAGTCGTAGATCGTCTTGCCGCTGTCGAGGCTTTCCATCACCGCCAATTCGCGCGCGTTGCGGGTCATCAGCTTGCACAGCCGGATCAGCACGTCCTTGCGCTCGGACGGGTGCAGTTTCGACCAGCGGCCATCGTCAAACGCCTCGCGCGCCTTCTCGACGGCAAAATCCACATCCCCGGATCCGCAGGCGGCGATCTCGGCCAGAGTTTCACCGGTGGCCGGGTTGGTGCTGGTGAAGGTCTTGCCGGAAATCGCCGGGCGGAAGGTGCCGTCGATGAACGCGCCGGTGGGCAGGTCCAGACCCGCGGCAATGGATTTGTATTCGTCCTGTGTCAGCAGATCCATGTGTCTTATCCTTCTGCCACGATGTCGGCGATTTTGCGTTTCAATACGCGCGTGACCTGTTCCAGCGCGCGCTTGTCATCCTTGTTCAGACCCTTCAGCGGCGCGCGCATGGCGCCTGCGTCGAACCCGTTCATGGTGACGCCATGCTTGATGGTCTGGATGAACTTGCCGCCCTGTTCCAGCACATGCATCAACGGCAGCAGCGCGCTCATGATGCGGCGGCCCTTGTCGAAATTGCCTTCGACCACACAGGCATTGTACAGCGCCACATGTTCCGCGGGCAGGAAGTTCGACCCGCCACAGACCCAGAACGGGGCGCCCCAGGCAAAGAATTCCAGCGCCTGATCGTCCATACCGCAGCCCATCTGGATATGCGGATAGTCGCGCGCCAGCAGGTGCACCCGGTTGATGTCGCCCGAGCTTTCCTTGATGCCGCAGAAGTTGCGGCTGCGGCCCACGCGGTCCAGGAATTCCGGGCCCATCATGGTGCCGGTGCGGTGCGGATAGTTGTACAGCATCACCGGCAGATCCGCCGCCTTGTCGATGGCCAATGCGTTCAGCGCGTTCTCGCGGTCGGTCGGCACCGAATAGGCCGGGCTGGCCAGCAGGATCGCATCCGCCCCGATCTCGCGCGCGCCGGTGGCCAACGCAATCGAATCCGGCGTCATCATCGCCCCCGTGCCCACCACCAGCGGCAGGCGGCCCTTCAGGCGCTCGTGGGTGAACCTGGCCAGCTCCAGACGTTCCGCCACGGTCTGGGCATAGTTCTCGCCGGTCGAACCGCCCGAGATCAGGCCATGCACGCCGTTTTCGATCAGGTATTCAATCACATCCGACAACGCGTCCCGGTTGACGCTGCCATCGGCGTGATAAGGGGTCACGACCGGCGTGTAGATCCCTTCGAAGTTGAACAGGGGTGTCATCTAATTCCTCATGCAGGGGTTTTGCGCGCCGTCGATCCCAGCGGCAGGTCAAGCCCCGTGGGCGTGACAAACAGCTCAATCTGGTCGCGCGACAGATTCCAATGATCAATCGCCAACTCCCCCGCAATTGACTCAGCCCGATCCGCGTCAGGATGCACGCGCGGAGGCAGGATCGTGGCCCGCAAATACTGGACCAGCTTGGCTTTGCGGGATTTGGCGTCGTCTTTCATTCGCCCTCCCCGGACGTATGGCGCGAATCGCGGAGTTGCTTCGATGCATCACTAGTATTCGAAGAAAATACATATTGTATATAGAAAAGAATCGTGCAGCATAGACTATTGACTACGTAAAACTGAACGGAACACCCGATGCGCCAACCGCGCCACATCACCTTCATTCTTGTCGAGGACTTTTCGCACCTCGCCTTTTCCTGCGCGGTCGAGCCATTACGGATCGCGAATCTCGTCAGTGGTGAGGAGCTTTACGAGTGGAGCTTCCTTTCCGAACATGGCGAACAGGCGGTTTGTTCCAACGGGTCGGTCACGCTGGTGCATGGCGGTTTGGACGCGCTGCAGAAGACCGATCAGCTGTTCGTGCTTTCTGGCATCAATATGCGTAACCATGCGACGCGCTCGTTGCTGGCAACGTTGCGGCGCGAACGTGCGAAGGGAACCGCCATAGGTGCGTTGTGCTCTGGTGCCTGGCTGCTGGCCGAGGCCGGGTTTCTGGACGGGATGCAGGCGGCGATCCACTGGGAATACCATGACGCGTTCATGGAGGCGTTCCCCGAAGTGAATCTGGTGCGCAGCGTCTTTGTCGCTGACGAAAAGCACATCACGGCCTCGGGTGGTACTGCGACCGCCGACCTGATGCTGCACCTGATCGAACGCGACCACGGTGAAGAACTGGCCATCGCAGTCGCAGATCAGATGGTCTATAACGCGGTACGCAACGCCACAGCGAAACAGCGGGTGTCGCTACAGTCGCGCAACGGGATGCGGAACGCCCATCTGGCCAAGGCGATCCACATCATGCGGGAGGGTATCGAGGCACCGGTGTCGCCGTCGCAAATCGCCGCGGACCTGGGCATATCGACCCGACAGCTGGAACGGTTGTTCGGCAAGTACCTGAACTCGTCTCCCAAGAAGTACTTTATGGAATTGCGCCTGGAGCGGGCCCAAAAGCTGTTGCTTCAGACCGAGGCGTCGGTGACTGAGGTTGCCATGGCCTGCGGGTTTGAAAGCCCCGGGCATTTTTCGCGGGTGTATCGGTCCAGCTTTGGCGTCACGCCACATGCACAGAAAAGCAAAATCGACTGAGTGTCAGCGGCGGGGGGAGCTGCTCTGGCCGTCGGCGAGCCCGGCTGGTCAGGCGCTCACCCCCTGGTCCCGCTCGTACCCCCTCGTTAAATTCAAACTCGTAAACTGATCAGCAGGATTAAGCATTCATAGATGCCAAAATGGGCATAACTATTACAAGATCGTGTCAGATATATGTAGGTTGTGGCCTAACCTACCGTTCGTGCCCCAATTCAGATTGAGCAGAAAACCCACGCAAACAAACAGGCGCTGAGTGCCGGAGGTGAGTTATGTTTGCGTTATTACTTGCTTTGTGTCATTTTTATTTAGCCAACAAATGAACGATTTCTGCAAATAATGGCGTTAAATCGCAACCGAATTTCTTTGAGAGTTTCCAAGTCCTCATCAGGAGTTAACTTTGGAGGACGCATATGAATTTGGAATCCCACCAAGCCGCAGTGGAGTTTGCGCCGCGTATTATTTCTATTGCCAAGCGCGAGCGGCAGATCTGCCAGGCGTCCAAAGCAGCCGAAGCCGCGTTTGAACGTATCGCCGGTGCGGCTACCGGTGGTGTTGCGGTGCATAGCGAATTGCAGGATCGGGTGTTTTCCATCTTCCGCTGGTATTTTCTTTCGGCCTTTTGCACGCGTCTACTGACGGATGCCGAGCATCGGCTGGAGCATCAAACCCTACAGGTGTCTGTGGACATCTTCAGCGCGGTCAAGATGGTTCTGACCGAACGCGAGATTGAACGCTCGATGGCGCTGGTCAGCGTCGAGCGCACGTCGCCCACGGTGGTACGGGCCAATGATATCGGTAGCCGTGGGCACACCGTGGGCTGGGTTGCCGCCGGGTTGCATGAAAAAGGCCGGGATTTCCCGGATGAGATTCAGCACGCGCTGGCCGGCGCTCTGGCAGCGTCGGCACGGATCAACTGACGCATTGGCAGCGGTTGCCCCCACGTCAGAGTCTGACTGCACAGTTTACACAAACACAAACCCTTGCGTACCATCCGGTTGAATTTCTCCGATTGATTTAACGCAAGGGTTTGATGCGATGTCAGAAACACTGGACCTGCATAAGTTTGAAAATCTGAGTCCTTTCCAGATCAAAGACGAACTCATCAAGTTGGCCGAGAAAGAGTCGCGCCAGATGGCCTTGCCCTATCTGAATGCAGGACGAGGCAATCCCAACTGGATCGCCACCAAGGCCCGCGAAGCGTTTTTCCTGCTGGGTCAGTTCGCAATGACCGAAGCTCAGCGTCACCGCAATGAGCCGCAGGTTGGGTTGGCCGGGATGCCGCAAGGGCCGGGCTGCTATGATCGGCTCAAGGCGTATTGTGCGGACTCAGTTGCCAAGAACGGTCCTCCGGGCGCGGATACTCTGGCCGCCGTAGTGGACTTTGCGATTGAGAAATTCGGCTTCACGCCTGACGATTTCGTGCTGGAACTGACCGACGGCGTCGTTGGCGACCATTATCCGATGCCGGACCGGTGCATGAAGTACAATGAGGCGATCGTCCATGAATACGTGATGTGGGCGATGTGTGCGGGGCATCGGCCTGACGCAAAGTTCGACATCTACGCGGTCGAAGGTGGCACCGCCGCGATGTGCTATATCTTCAAGGCGCTCAAGAACCAGCGACTGCTGAATTCGGGTGACACCATCGCTCTGGGCACGCCGATCTTCACGCCATACCTGGAAATACCGGTGCTCGAAGATTACGGGCTGAACGTCGTGGATGTGTCCTCGGAAGAGGAAAATCATTTCCAGCTCACCGATGACGATCTGGAACAGTTGGCCGATCCGAAGGTCAAAGCGCTGTTCCTGGTCAATCCGGGCAACCCGTCCTCGGTTGCAATCAGCCCCGAGGTGATGGCCCGGCTGGTCGAGTTCGTCAAAACCCGCCGTCCGGACCTGATCATCCTGACCGACGACGTCTATGGCACGTTCATTCCGAACTTTCAGTCTGTGATGGGGCACCTGCCCGAGAATACAATCGGGGTCTATTCCTATTCCAAGTATTTCGGCTGCACCGGCTGGCGGCTGGGCGCTATTCTGGTGGCCGAGAACAACATCTTTGACAAGATGATCGCCGAGGCCCCGGCAGAGACCAAAGCCGTTGTGAATGCGCGGTACGAGACTCTGACCCCGGACCCGAACTCGTTTAAGTTCATCGACCGGATTGTTGCCGACAGCCGCGACGTGGCGCTGAACCACACGGCAGGACTGTCGCTGCCGCAGCAGGTGATGATGACGCTATTTTCGTTGGTCGAGTTGATGGACGAGGACAAGGCCTATCAGAAGTTCTGCTGGGGCATCCTGAAGCACCGCTTTGATGAATTGGTCGATGGGATGGGTATCGAAGTCCCCGACAACCCGCTGTTTGACCGGTATTACGGCATCATCGATTTCGAATTCTGGCTGCGCAAATACGTCGGCGAAGAGGTGGTCGAGTGGATCAAGGAGAATGTCCACCCGTTGGATATTTCCTTCAAGCTGGCGCAGGACCACGGGATCGTGCTGTTGAACGGGTCGGGTTTTGATGCCCCGAACTGGTCGGCGCGAGTGTCCTTCGCCAATCTGGATGACAGCGCCTATCGTCAGATCGGCCGGGCGGTGCGAGCGGTAGCCATAGGATATGTGCAGGCCTATCGTGCCTCGAAAGGGTTGCCGCTGCACGGCTGAGACGGAACTGCAGAGAGGCTGCTGCTTTGGAACTGATCGGGTCGATCTTTGGTCATCATCCAGCCCTTGCCTTGTTCTGCAGCCTCGCCCTTGGCTATGCGCTAGGTAAAATCACTATCGGTTCATTTTCGGTTGGATCGGTGGCGGGTTGTTTGCTGGCTGGTGTGCTGGTCGGCCAGACCGGGGTGGTGGTGTCGGATGACCTGAAACAGGCTTTCTTTCTGCTGTTCCTGTTTTCCATCGGCTACCGAACCGGGCCGCAGTTCTTTCGATCCCTGAATCTGCACGCTTTGCCGCAGATTGCCGTCACCGTGCTGCTGTGTGTTGTGGCGCTGGTTGTTGCTGCGCTTTTGGCCCCGCTGATGGGGCTGTCGGTGGGGATTGCAGCAGGCCTTTTGGCGGGAGGTGTGACCGAAAGCGCAACGCTGGGCGTGGCTATTGATGCCTTTGCCAAAACCGGGGCAGACGAAGCCGCACAGCAGATTTTCGATGGTGAGATCGCCACCGGTTTCGCCGTGGCCTATTTCGTCGGCGTGATCGCCACGATCTTTTTCCACACTCAACTGGCGCCCCGGTTCTATGGCCGTTCGCTGCAAGAGGCCTGCGCGGAACATGAGGCCGAGCTAGACAACAACGGCGCCCCGATGGTGTCGGAACATCGCGACTTCGAGGCCCGCGCCTATCGCATCAATCCCGAATTTGCGGGTCACAGAATTTCCGAGCTTGAGGCCCGCGTTCCCGATCATGTACGCGCCTTTTTCGATCGGGTGAGGCGCGGGAACAAGATCCTGCCGACCTCGCGCGATATGGTGCTGCAACAGGGCGACATCGCTGCCATCGCAGGCGTGCGGTCCTATCTGATCGACCACACGGCCATGCTGGGGGAAGAGGTCGAAGACCCCGAACTTCTGGACCTGCCGGTTCAGACCAACGATATCGTCGTGACCAATAAAGAGGTGGTCAACCAAACGCTGGCCGAACTGTCGGCGCGCCCCGAAGCACGCACAATCTATTTGCGCGGCATCATGCGCAGCGGTGAGCGGCTGCCGGTCTTTCGTGGCGTGACCCTGCACAAGGGCGATGTTCTGACCGTATCGGGCACCCGCGGCCATATAGAAGATGCCGCCAAGCGGCTGGGCTATCTGGATCGCGAGACCAACAAGACCGACATGGTCTTTGTGGCCTTTTTCATCCTGCTGGGTGGGCTGATCGGCATCCCGGCGCTGAAATATGGCGCGATTGAACTGGGTTTGGGCACCTCGGTCGGGGTGCTGCTGGGCGGACTGGTGGCGGGGTGGCTGCGCTCGGTCCATCGGACGTTTGGCTTTGTGCCCGAGGCAACGCTGTGGATCTTCGACTCGCTGGGGTTGTGCGTGTTCGTGGCCTGCGTGGGCATCACCTCGGGACCCAGCTTTGTGACAGGGGTGATGGAAAGCGGGCCGTCGCTGATCTTTGGCTCGGTTGCCATCGTGTTGCTGGCCCACGGGACTGCGGTTTTCGTCGGCCGCAAGGTCTTTGGCATAAACGAAGGCGTTCTGGCTGGCACGTGCTGCGGGGCAGGGACGTCGGCACCCGGTCTGGCCGCGGTGCAGGAGGCCGCACAGAGCCAGGTTCCGACGCTGGGTTACGGCCTCGGCTATGCTGTGGGAAATGTGCTGTTGGCCTTGTGGGGCTCGGTCATCGTGATCCTGCTGATGTAACCTAGGGCACGAAGGCGACCACCAACGGCCCCCACAAGGTCAGGAAGATGTTCGCCACCGCATAGGTCATGGTGAAGGCCGGTGTCGGGGTCGCGTTCCCGGTCTTTTCCAACAGCGTCGCAAAGCCCGGATTGCCCGAGCGTGACCCGGTGACAACCGCGCAGGCCTCGACCGGGTTTTTGATGCGCAGGACGAAATAGTTGATCGGGAACTGAACGATCATCGGCATCAGCGTAACGACCACGCCCAGCAGCAACAGTATAATGCCGTATTGCTGTATCGCCTCGAGCGCGGGCTTGCCCGCATTCAGGCCAACGACCCCGACGAACACCGCAAGGCCAAAGCTTTGCAGGAAATTCGCAGCACCCCGGTTGATGCCGCCGATCTTGGGCCGCCGGATGCGCAGGTACCCGATGATCAGCCCGGTCACGAGGCACCCAAGGCCGGACCCCAGCGCCACTTTGGTGCCCGCGATGACAAAGCTGATCTCCCCGATCAGGTAACCAACCGCCACGCCGATCCCCAGTGCGATGAAGTTCGTGACCGAGGCCGAGGGCGGCACATAACCCGCCACTTTCGACACCCGGTTCAGATCGTCCTTGTGGCCGACGATTGAAACCTCGTCGCCCGCGTGGATTTCGGTGTTGTGCAGGACAGGCACGTCATGCCCCATGCGCGTGATCTTCGAGATATGGACGCCGCGCCGCTGATCCGCTGTCAGTGCCTCGCGCAGTTCTGAAAGGGTCTTGCCCGCCAGCTTGCGGTTGGTGATGACGACGTTGCGGCGTTCTTCCACAACGGTCAGTTCGGGCGGGTATTCTCCGATCTCACCGCTTGCGGTGCCCTCGAACTGTGTCAGGGTTGCAACCAGCGCCGACACGACGATTACGTCACCCGCACTGACGACCGTCTCGGGTGTCGGATCGACCGGGGCGCCGTCCTGTAGCAGCTTCTCGACGATCAGGTCGCCGTCATATCCGCCTTCGATGGCTTTCACCGTCTGGCCCGCGATGGCGGCGTCGTCATTTACCTGATAGGCGCGCGCATCAAAACGGTTCATCGGAAGGAACTCGCCTTCCTCCAGCTTGCGGCCGCCACCGCTGAGCTTCTGGGCCAGTTTTATCGCCTCTTGCCGCAGGTCGACGCGCATGATGATCGGGATGACGCTGACGGCCAGGATCGGACCGATCGAGCCAAAGATATAGGTGACCGAATACCCCACCGCGATGTTGGTCTTAAGCTTTTCCGCCTCATCCGCGGCCAGCCCCAGAAGGTCGATGGCGTTGCCTGCGGTGCCGATTATGGCTGATTGCGTTAGTCCACCTGCGGCCAGTCCGGCCGCCAGCCCCTTGTCCAGCCCGGCCAATCGAGCGACGACGATGACAAAGAACAGCCCCCAAAGGGTCATCATGAATGCGGCCAGCAGCTTGGTCAGGGCGGTTCGGTTCAAGGCCGCAAAGAACTGCGGCCCGCCATTATAGCCGACCATGAAGATGAACAGCGAGAAAAAGACGTTCTGAACATCGGTGCTCAGGTTGATGCCGCCGATCTGACCCACGAAGACCGCCACCAGCAGGGTTCCGGCGATGCCGCCCAGTTCGAATTTTCCGACCCGGAACTTGCCGAAGCCATAACCCAGGCCCAGACAAAGAAACAACGCCATGATTGGAAAGGCGCGAAGCTGTTCTGTGATCAATTCCATCTCAAAATCTCCAGGTTGCAAGTCTGGTCTTAACGCCGCCTCGAAAGACGTCTCAGTACGCTGATAAACCTTGGAAATTCAGATTACCTGTATCGCGCTGCGCTCAGGTAAACATCGACTTTGTGTTCTGTCAAATTATCCCCTTGAGAACCAGCGCGGGAGAGCACAGCTGGGACCCACGCAATACATCCCGGCCCTGCGTCAATGCCCGCTTGTAAACTCTGTGGATATGGGGTTGGGTCGACTGATCCTATGAATGAGGCCCCGTCCATGGCGGCCATTTCGGTGAAGGTGTGATGGCATCAGCAATGCCGGTTTTGATTTCGGGTGCCCGTGCGCCGGTTGCGCTGCATCTGGCGCGATTGCTTGTTCAGGCTGGCCACCCGGTGACCCTGGTTGATCACCTGAAATACCCGGTTGCTGCCGCCAGCCGGTTGGATCTCGGGTATCACTGCATTCCCACCTTCGCGGCCGAGCCCCAAGCTGCCCGTGCGGCGCTGTCAGAGATCATTGCGTCCAAAGACATCGAACTCGTCATTCCCACCTGCGAGGAAGCGTTGCATCTGGGCGCGATGTGGGCGCAGAACCGCATGGAGGCCGAGCTGTTCGCGCCAGAATTCGCCTTGCTGAAACGGGTTCACAACAAATTTGCCTTCATACAATTGTGCAGGGAAATTGGCCTCGACACCCCTGAAACTCACCTTTTGACCAGCCAAGGGCGGCCGCTCAGCCTTTTTGTCACTGCGGGGCAAGTGAGCGATTACATTGGTGCTCGGGCTCTGCTCAGCAGTATTCCAAATGTGGACTGGCTGCTCGGGGATCGTAGCTATGATGCCGACTGGTTCCGAGATGCGTTGAAAGACAAAGGGATACGCGCCTGTATACCTAGTCGAAAGCAACGCAAGACTGCCGTGAAGTACGACAAGCGCCGCTACAAACGACGCAACCGCATAGAGATTATGTTTGGCAGGCTCAAGGATTGGAGACGCGTGGCCACACGTTTTGATCGCTGTCCCAAGGTCTTCCTCTACGCAATCGCCCTCGCAGCAACCGTCACCTATTGGTTATGAATCCTGACCCTAGTATACCAAGGCAATTAGTCTCTGCATTCAGTCAGACGTCAAAAACTCGTAAATTCCTTGCGAGAATGCGTATGTCTTAGTTGCCTGTTAAGTCGATGCAAGACTTGTTGTTTCTCTAACGACGCGCTCCAACTCGCAGCAGATTCTAAAGGGTACCGGGTCGTCTGATGTAATGTAGTTTGTAAACCGCTCGCCAGCGAGCTTCCCGATGGTTTCTGCAGGAATACGGATGGTGGTAAGCCCCGGTTCAACGTCTGCGGAACCTTTAAAATCACCGATACCGATGATCGACAAGTCATCAGGAACCCTCAAACCAAGGCTCTGGGCTGCAAACAATGCACCCTGCGCAATGACGTCATTTCCACAAAGCAGAGCGGTCGGGCGAGAGCGTTCAGTCAATAGGGAAATGGCAGCTTGCTTGGCTTGAGACACACTATACGGGGTTTCCGACTCATGCTCACTCGGAACGGAAATGCCAATTTCGTTAAGTGCATCATGTACGGCAGAAAGCCGATTTTGCGCGCGGTCATTGCCAGTGGTATTTGGGAAAATCAGCCCAATGTCGCGGTGCCCCAATGCCAGCAGATGTTCTGTCGCAAGACGCCCGGCCAACCGATTGTCAGCCCCAACGCATGGAAGTGCAGAATCCTCCGAGTAATTCCAAATTGCCAGCGCCGGTATTTTCTGCTGCTCGATCAGTCGGGCGGTAGCGTTGGAATGCTCCAATCCGACCAGCGCCACTCCGTCCACACGATGCTCCAGCAGCTTTCGAACCATCGCGTATTCCCGGTCAAGGTCATACCCATGCGATGCCAGCAAAAGACTGAACCCTGCTTTACCGATTGAATCCGAAAAGGCTTGTATCACTTCGGCAAAAATGGCGTGGTTGATTGTGGGCACAACTAAACCGATGGTGCCTGATCGTTTGCCATGCATCGTCTGTGCTGCCCGGTTGCGAATGTACCCCAATTTCTGAATTGCCCTGTTGATCTTTTTGCGAGTCGCAGGATTCACCAGATCCGGGTGATTGAATGTGCGGGAAACTGTGGATGGTGACACTTTTGCAGCCTTTGCGACCGCCACAATATCCACCTTACCCTTTTGAAAACTGGCCATAATATTCTCCCGTTCGGTCGAATTTATGAAAACATTTGCAATACTATTTTCATCGCCTACCCTGATTTGTCAACAAAAGTAAAAGTGTGAACCGACGGGTTGGGAGGCCCTGAATGGAATTCATTTATTACTTCGGAGATGTGTTCACGCCGCTGTCGTTTCTGCTGCTGCTTGGTGGCACGATTGGTGGGTTGATCTTGGGTGCGACGCCAGGGCTTTCGCCCACAATGGCCGTTGCCCTTCTGATACCGTTTACTTTCCAACTGGAAGCGGCTCAGGGGTTGATCTTGCTGGGCGCAGCCTACACCTCGACCGTGGCCGGCGGTGCCGTCAGTGCTATTCTGCTCAAGATCCCCGGTGCGCCAGCCAATATCGCTACGACGTTGGACGGGCACACTATGGCCAAACAAGGTCAAGGTGCGCGAGCATTGCAGCTGTCCTTTTTGGCTTCTGCCGTTGGTGGCATCTTTGGCGTGCTGCTGTTGATCTTTCTGACTCCGGTTCTGGCCAAATGGGCGCTGGCATTTGGCCCCTCGCATTTATTCTGGCTTGCCATCCTAGGGGTGACTGTAATCGGAACGCTGGATTCCGCCTCGGTCGTCAAGGGGCTACTTTCTGGGTGTATCGGGTTGTGGCTGGCCACCATCGGATTCGACGACATCATGGGTGCGCAGCGGTTCATTTTTCATCCTGCACTTGGTGGAGGAATCAATATCATCGCCGCCCTGATCGGATTGTTCGCAATTCCCCAGGTGCTGACAATGTTTGCCAAGGGCCGCCAAACGGAGGGTGCTGAAGTGATCGAAGTTCAGCGCCATTCGATCCTTGCAGCCTTTCGGGAACTGTTTAGCCGAACCCGGGCGTTGAGCATTGGTACGATGACCGGTTCGATCATCGGCCTGATCCCGGGTGTGGGTGGGCAGATCGCCGGGCTGGTCGCCTATGATCAAACCAAGAAGTTTTCATCCGAAAAAGAAAAGTTCGGTACTGGTCATTCCGAAGGCGTTATCGCCGCGGAATCCGCCAATAACGCTATGGTCGGCCCATCATTGGTGCCGTTGCTGACGCTTTCAATCCCGGGCAGCCCAACAGCCGCCGTTCTGTTGGGAGGATTGCTGATCCATGGGATCTTCCCGGGCTCTGACCTGTTCGATAACCATCCCGATGTAGCCTGGACTTTCATCAATTCCATGCTGATCGGCCAAGTTTTGATGTGCATCTTCGGCCTTTACGTAGCTGGACTTGCAGCGCGCGTCGCGCAGGTGCCGCAATCGGTGATGGCCGCAATCGTTTTGGCCTTGTCGGTCTTCGGTGCCTATTCGGTGCAGGGCTCGATGGGTGATGTCTATGTCATGGCATGCCTTGGTATTGGCATGTTCTTTCTGGAACGTTTTGGCTTTTCTGCTGCGCCGCTGGTTCTGGGTCTTATCCTTGGACCGATTGCCGAGGCGAACTTTATCCAAGGCGGCATGATCGCCGACGCCACCGTCGGCAAAGCGTCGTACTTTCTGACCGGCGGATTGAACTTGCTGTTGATCGCCGTTGTGCTGGCCTCGATCGCATACTCGGTCTGGATGGAACTGCGTAACCGTCGCTACACCACCAAAGAGGAGGCGCAGGCATGAACCGCTCGCAGCACATTTTCGGGTCGGGTCTGGTTTTTGCGGTTGGTCTCTGGGTGACATGGGTCAGTTATACCCAGCAACCGGCCGAGGCGTTCCTGTTCCCACGTCTTATCGCATCCGTGTTCGTGGTTCTGGCCGGCTGGACATTCGGCAAAGCGGTGATGGGATTGTCCAAGGTCGGAAACGGCGTGACACGCACGATGTTCATAAACATGCTGCCCGGTCTGATCATCACATTGATCTATGTTTTCTGGGCGGCCAAGTCGCTGGGTTTCTACACCGCAACATCCATCGCCTTTTTCATCCTGCTGTCGATCTACGATCCTGCACCGCACAGCGAGGCCAAAAGCTGGATCAAACGCGTGATCATCACGGTGGTCTTTGTGGCGGTGATGTACGGACTCTTTGCCATGCTGCTGAACGTCTACACGCCAAAAGAATTTCTGTTCTGACCACACGAGCGACGTGGCTGAACCTAATCTGGGAGGAAACGCAAATGAAACGAATGATTGCTGGGGCAGCACTAGCCCTTATGAGCCTGACCGGTGCCGCTGTGGCTGAGGAATATCCGGAACGGCCGCTTATGTTGATGGTCAGCTATGGTGCCGGTGGCGCGACGGATTTTCAGGCGCGGATTGTGACCATGACCGCCGGGAATGAGGATGCGTTGGGGATGCCCGTCGCCATCATCAACAAGCCCGGCGCCGGTGGGCGCGTTGGCTGGAACTGGTTCGCCACACAGGCTGATCCGGACGGATATACGCTGGCGGCCTATAACGTTCCGCATTTCATTGCCCAGTCGATAAAGGGTGGCGTGGAATATTCGACCGACAGCTTTGAACCCATCGCAAACTGGGGTGCAGATCCGGCTGTGTTTGTGGTTGGTGCCGACAGTGAGTTCAACTCGATGGAGGATGTCGTTGCCTTTGCTAAGGAAAACCCCGGCAAGCTTACTGTATCCGGCGCGGGTCTTTTTGTAGGTCACCACATTGCGGCCCTACAGATCGACAAGGCAGCGGGGACCAAGATGGCCTATATCCCGACCAAAGGCGGTGGTGCAGCCGCCATGAAAGCCGTGATCGCCGGTGAAGTCATGGGCGGCATCAACAACCTGTCCGATGCGTTCCGCGCGCAAGAGGCGGGTAATGTCAAAATCCTGGGCGTTGCAGACCTAGAGCGCAGCGCATTCCTGCCGGACGTACCGACGATGAAGGAACAGGGGCTGGACGTGGATAACTCGTCAGTCAACTTCCGGGGTGTGATGGTGCCCAAAGGAACACCTCCCGAAGTGATCGAGAAACTGGCCGCCACCGTGCCCGAGATGTTCGCGAACGACCGCGTAGCCAAGAAGATGGAAGCAGGCGGCTCGCCCATGCACATCATGACACGCGACGAAGTGATCGAGATGTGGGCGCAGCGCCAGCAGACTTTGAACGAATTGCTTGCCGGTCTCTGATCCAATCGCTCTTTACGGGGCGGAGTAGGTCCGCCCCAAACAACCAATCGAGGACCAAGATGAACGCTCAGGATGGGGTTTCCCCTGAAATCGCTGAATTAGATCGAATCGTAGCACGTGCGCGTAAGGCTCAGGCGGCTTTCGAAGCTGGTGGCAGTCAGGCGCTTTATGACAAAGCGTCAATTGCAGTGGGGTGGGCCATCATGGAACCTGTGCGCAATCGGGCGCTGGCCGAGATTGCTGTCGAGACCACCGGTCTGGGCAATGTGCCCGACAAAATTACAAAGAACCATCGCAAGACACTTGGCCTATTGCGTGACATAGCTGAGGTGAACACCCACGGCATCATCAGCGACGACCCGACCACCGGTATTACCGAGATTGCGCGCCCTATCGGCGTGATTGGCGCAGTCGTGCCGTCGACCAACCCCGCCGCAACGCCCGCGAACAACATCATCAACGCACTCAAAGGCGGAAATGCCATCGTGGTGGCACCGTCGCCCAAGGGTGTGGCATCCTGCGAGATGCTGATCGGTTATATACACACAGAATTCGACAAGCTGGGACTGGATCGCGATCTGGTTCAGATGATCCCCGCGCCCGGATCAAAGGCCAAGACACAACGACTGATGGAAACAGTCGATCGGGTGATCTGCACCGGCAGTCAAAACAACGTCCACCGCGCACAGTCCTGCGGTACGCCGGCTGTGGCGGTTGGTGCTGGCAATGTCACGGTGATTGTGGATGAGACTGCTGATCTGCAAGACGCCGCGGCTAAGATTGCCGCGTCAAAGTGTTTTGACAACGCGACCTCGTGTTCTTCTGAGAATTCGCTGGTCGTAGTGGACGCGGTCTATGATGCCTTTGTCGCAGCGATGGCTGCCGAGGGCGGTGCATTAGTGCCGTCTTCCGGTGCAAATGACATCGTCGCACGGCTGTGGCCTGACGGTTATCTTAACCGGTCCGTCATTGCACAGGACGCCGACAAAATGCTCGAAGCCTTGGAGATGGCAGATAAAGTACCCGAGGGGACCAAGTTCCTAGCGGTGGAAACTGACGGAATAGGCCGGGATCATCAGTTGTCAGGCGAGAAACTTAGCCGGGTGTTGGCGCTCTATCGCGCGGCGGATTTCGAAGAGGCCAAGGCCACCGCCACCCGCATATTGGCGCATCAAGGGGCGGGGCATTCAGTTGGCATACATACAGGTGACGACACCCGTGCGGTTGGATTGGGCCGTGACCTACCCACCTGTCGGGTGATCGTAAATCAGGCGCATACCTTTGCCACCGGTGGCAGCTTTACTAACGGAATGCCGTTTTCCCTCTCGATGGGCTGTGGCAGCTGGGGGGGGAATTCCATCGACACCAACCTGCACTGGCGACATTTCATCCAAACCACTAAAATCGTGCGTGAAACATCGCCGCGCGAACCTGAGCTGGACGAGATATTCGGCGTCTACTGGTCGGAGACTGGACGATGATGGAACCGCCCAAGGGAACCGTCCGCGACTGGTTGATTCAGAGAGCAAGCCAAGGAGGAACCGGATTTGTTTTCCCGGACGGGGCGCCGGACCTGCGCTGGGGTGACTTGCACGAAACAGCCCGCCACATCGCAGTCATGCTAACTGGTATGGGAGTGGAAAAGGGAGAAAGCGTCGCCATCCTCTACCCCAATTGCCGGGAGGCGATTGAGGTCCTTTTCGGCGTTCTCTACGGAGGATTCCGGGCGACGATGATTAACCTTGTCGCGGGCGACAGCGCCGTAGCTTACGCACTGGAACACAGTGGCGCACGCTATAGCTTTGTACATCCCGGACAAACGGAGTTATTCGATCGGACCGCCGATCCCGCTAAGATCACACCGCTGCACGCGGCGGATGCCACCGATACCGACGACAACTTACATAGCATCTCGTCCGACAGTCATGCGCTATTGATGTATACGTCCGGCACTACCGGGCGCCCCAAGGGCGTGGTCCACACGCATTCCAGCCTGTTGGCAGGGGGCTGGACGACTACAATTGCGCACGAGTTGTCTGAGGCTGATCGCGGGTTTTGCGTTTTGCCGATCTACCACATCAACGGGCTGTGCGTGACGGTCATGGGAACGCTGGTTGCGGGTGGATCACTAGCTGTGAGCGAACGGTTCTCCGCCAGCCGGTTCTGGGAAAACTTGGGAAATGTAGAAGCAACTTGGTTCTCGGTCGTGCCTACCATAATTTCCCATCTGCTGCAGTCCGATACCAAACCGGACGTCCAAACCCGCCAGCGGGTGCGGTTCGGGCGTTCTGCGTCTTCCGCATTGGCACCAGATGTACAGCGTACGTTTGAAGACCGGTTTCAAATCCCGATCGTTGAGACTATGGGGCTTACTGAAACCGCTGCACAGATATTGTCCAACCCATTGCCGCCGGGCATCCGTAAAATTGGGTCGCCGGGTATTGCATTCGGGAATGAGGCGGCAATCTTTGACGCGCATTGCCAACCAGTGCCGCGCGAAACGGAAGGCGAGTTGGTCGTACGCGGGCCGAATGTCATGGTGGAGTACCTCAAGAACCCCGAAGCGACGGCTGATACATTTACCGCTGAAGGCTGGTTGCGCACCGGAGATCTCGCCCGCATGGATGAGGACGGTTATGTATACGTCACCGGCCGGCTGAAAGAATTGATCATCAAAGGCGGCGAGAACATCGCCCCGCGAGAGATCGACGAGGCACTTTACTCTCACCCCGATGTTGTGGAAGCAGCGGCATTTGCCCGCCCCTGCCACAGCTACGGCGAAACCGTCGAGGCGGCAGTTAAAATTCGCGAAGGTTCGAAATTGACGCCAATGGAACTTTACGAGATTTGCGAAGCCCAATTAGGCCGTTTCAAATCGCCCGATGAAGTTCATATCTTGCTTGATCTTCCTAAGGGGCCGTCAGGGAAAATCCAAAGAAACAGGATACTCGAGATCGTTAACGAGAAGGCTGGTAACTCAACTATCTGAACATCCACGACACTGTTTGCCAGAAAGTCCGATGTCCGCGTTAGCGAAGCTGCACTGCAGCACCGACGATGTGGTCAAATGGCAGCTTGGGGCTGTCCTGACCAACGCCAATGTCAGCAATCAACGCTTCGCAGCTACTGGTGCAAGGTGCAGCATTCGGAACTATGGGCTCTCTCCCGCCGTTTTCCGCAGCGGGCATCAATGGGAGGTAAGAGCCCAGAGCTGCCATTGATCCGATTGCAGCCTTTCGTTCATGCAGCAGGTCGCACACCGCGCAAACCGGACATTGACTTTGTAATTTGCAGATGGCTCCGTTGCGGACTTTCTTGACGTTCACCAAGAATGCACAAATGTCCGCTTTCTGTCTCAGTGAACAAAGCAGAGAGTGTCAAAGTTTCGCCTCCAAGACGCCACCTCTTCTCCAACATTTTCGCCGTTGAGACCGCGTTTAATTAGCGCGGCAAGCTGACCTGCATCGGCCGTCGTAATGCCCCAACGGACCAGTTCTGGCGTACCAATGCGCAATCCGTTCATATCGCCGTCAACCACGGCCAAAGGCAGTCCGATGCCGCAAGCAAGGAACCCATTCGGGCGCAGCTTTTTCGACGCCGCCTGACCGCCTCCAAAGGGTTCGGCCAATACGGCGAACTGGTGGGAGTTCGTAAAGCCTTCGGCCCCAGCAAAGACCGGAACGCCCTCTGTGTCCAATGCGGTCGCCAATGCTTGCGACATTGCGATCATCCCCCTGGCATAGGCTTTCCCAAAGTCCCTCCAATCCAACATGGTCACCGCAAGAGCGGCCGTCTTCGCAGCATCGAAGTTGGCAGTCATCCCGGGGAACGCGATGGCATCCAGCGCCTTTGCGATCTCGGCATCATTGGTGACGATCAGTCCCCCGGCCGGTCCCCCAAGGCTTTTGTAGGTGCTCATCGTCATGAAATGCGCGCCTTCCTTCAGCGGGTTCGACCACGCCCGCCCGGCTATGATCCCGCATTGGTGGGCAGCGTCGAACATGACCTTAGCGCCGACTTCGTCCGCGATGGTACGAATGTCGGCCACGGGGTGCTCAAACAGGTTCAGACTGCCGCCGATGGTGATCAGCTTGGGTCGTTCGGCCAGGGCCAATGCGCGAAGCTGATCTAGATCGACCGTGTAGCCATCCTTGTTTACGGGAGCCTCGACCGTGCGCAGGCCATAAAACCCCGCACAGCCTGCGATATGGTGCGTCACATGCCCGCCAATCGACGCGGGCGGAGCGATAATCGTGTCACCCGGTTTGCAGGTCGCCATGAAGCCATACAGGTTGGCAATCGCGCCAGAGGGCACGCGGACCTCTGCGAAACTGGCATCGAACACCTCTGCGCAAAGCTGGGCGGTGATAACCTCGATCTCTTCGATCGCCTCCAATCCCATTTCATACTTGTCACCGGGATAGCCCAAGGACGGACGCGATCCGATACCTGACGACAAGAGCGCCTCTGCCTTGGGGTTCATAACATTGGTCGCCGGATTGAGGTTGAAGCATTCTTCCTCGTGGATCACACGGTTCCGCTCAGCGAGTGTCTGGACCCGGGCCAGAAGATCGGCCGAGGACGTGGACGCAGCCTTGGTGGCAATGTCCTGAATCAGAGTTTCACTCGTTACGGGAACCCAGTTTCGTTGTGCAAGTGTCATGCGCCATCCTCCTGTTTGCACCAATCTGGCGCCTTGAGCGTGACAGCGCAAAGCAGATTTGCTATTTCTGGACGTAGAAAAACTAAGGCTAGGAAATGAGCATCGTCCCCAAACGTCCGAAGGGCCCACCGCTGAACGCCATGCGGGCATTTGAAGCTGCTGCGCGGCATGTGAGTTTTGTTGCGGCTGCGGATGAGCTTTGCGTCACTCCCGGCGCGATCTCTCAGCATATCAAGACGTTGGAAGATTGGGCAGGCATGTCACTCTTTCGCCGCAACGCCCAAGGGGTGGAGTTGACGAAGGCCGGAGCATCGCTGGTCTCAAGGTTCACATCTGCCTTTGACGCGTTGGCGGATGCAACGCGCGCCTTGCGCAACCTTGGTCCGGACGTGGATTTTCACATCGCAGCCCTTCCTTCCGTCGCTCAGCTTTGGTTGCCGAAAAGACTGAGCAAGGTCAGAGCGCAATTGCCCATGATCAACTTCTCGGTCACCGCCATGGAAACCCCGCCGAGCCTGTCGAGAGAACTGTTCGATTTGGCGATTTTCTTCGATGTGCCCGATGGATCCCCCGATCAGGTCCCAATTTGTGCCGATGAGATTGCACCGGTCTGCGCACCCGCGCTTCTTGAACGGGTCGTAGACTTCGAGACAACGACGCTTCTCCACGACCAGACATGGGCAGATGACTGGGCCGTTTGGTCAAAGGCGACATCCACGCCCACAAGCGATCCGATACACGGTCCGAAGTTTTCCCTCTACAGCCTTGCCGTGGAAGAGGCCAAAGCCGGTGCCGGCGTCTTGATCGGGCATCTGTGCCTGATCGAAGAAGCGCTCGCGAACGGTTCGCTGAAACGTACCAGCGAGCGTACCTGCCGTACGGGGCGTCATTTGTGCGCTCGACTGCCCGAAGATTCGAGGCGAAGGCCCGAAACTGATCAAGTCGTTTCGCTGCTCTACTAGAAGTTCCCAAGGCCCCCAACGTCCGGCGACTTGAGCAGGTCGGAAAGTTCTTCGTGGGTGAAACTCTCAACAATGCCAGGCAGGTCCGCGTTTTCGAACAGAATACGCTCAGAGTTGACGTCGCAGGGGCGATACCGAACCGAGGACACCACGAGGAGGTCCGACAGCTTTGGATTGAAACAGTAAGTCATGCGACCGCCTCCGTGAGTTGAGGGCGTGCATGCATCAGCTGGCGAGCTGCTTCTACGGCGGCCCTCCGATCTAGTTGCTTTTCGGTAACAAGCAGTACTTTGTCCGCAAACGGTTTTTTTGTGGCGGCGGCTACAGCCTCGAGCTCGGCCACAAATCCGGAGCGGAATACCAGCCTCTTTAGGGCATCTAGTACGCAACGAAACCCGAAGGGTCCTACGTGTGGTGCTTGGTCTAGTGCGGGGATTTGGTCGTGTGTCGGGCAGTGGCCAACGGATGTAGTAGATGCCATGTCGGGACAGTGAGAGATACGCATGCAGCTTCATTTTGTGTCACACCTGTGTGTCACACCGCTCTAATGCTTGCTATCTAGTTGTATTGTTAGGTTTTGGTGGAGCCTAGGTCCACATAAAGCGTGTCCCGACTTGTCTCACGCTATATCTTGTTGTATCGCAAGAAGTAGTCCGTGTAGCTTGTGTCATTGAATTTGTTAGGTTTTTAAGCGCGAGCCCAAGGGTGGAACAAAGGGTGGACAGTCAAAATGGGAAAGTTGACCCACAAAGGCGTCAAGGGGATGTCCGAACCAGGCATGTATGGCGATGGTGAAGGGCTTTGGTTGCGCGTCGCTGTCAGCGGTTCGAAATCTTGGGTCTTGCGCATCGCGGTGCACGGGAAAAGACGTGAATTCGGACTGGGTTCCGTCAAATGGGTCTCTCTCGCAGAAGCCCGGGAAATGGCCCGTGAAATGCGCAAAGAGGCGAGAATGGGTGGGGTTCCGGAATCTGTGCGCGCTCGCCAAACTCTGACCCTCGAGGAGGCCACTCGAAAGGTCTACGAGGCTCAACGACCAACTTGGAAGAATGCCAAGCACGCTGAGACGTGGATTCGATCACTTGAAATTCACGTTTTGCCAAGAATTGGTTTCTGAGCGATTGAGACTATCGGTTCGTCGGAGATTTTGGAAGTGCCGGGCCCAATCTGGACAAAGAAACCAGAAACAGCGCGACGTATCCTGCAGCGGTTGACCGTGATTTTCGATTGGGCCAAGACTGCCGGCCACTATGGTGCCGAAAACCCTGCCAATGGGGTGACACGTGCGTTGCCAAAGGTAGATCGAAGGCCGGAACACATGGCCGCTCTACCATGGCAGGAAGTCCCAAAGTTGATCTGCGAGTTGAAAGAAAAAGATGGTACTGCGGCGAGACTGGTCGAGTGGGTTATTTATACCGCTGCCAGATCCGTAGAGGCTCGGCTTGCTACATGGGATGAGATTGAGGGCAATGTGTGGACTGTCCCAGCTGACCGCATGAAACGGGGTAGGGAGCACCGAGTGCCACTCTGCAAGCCGGCGCTGGGCGTACTTGAACGTGTCAAGCTGCTAAATCCTGACCTGGTGTTTCCTTCCAGACAGAGGCGCGCTGGCGCCACTGACGATCAGCCGCTTTCGATCAACGCCGGAACATCACTTTTGAAAAGGATGGGGTACGGCCATATCACGCTTCATGGGTTTCGAAGTAGTTTTCGCGATTGGTGTAACGAAGCCGCTAACGCCAATCGTGAAGTCGCAGAAGCGGCCTTGTCTCATGCAATCGGCAATTCCGTCGAACAGGCATACAGCCGTTCCGATCTCTTTGAGCGCCGTCGTACTCTTATGGACGCCTGGGGAGGGTTCTGCAGCGGCGATTCCGGCGACGTAGTGGAACTCGTTCGCGGGGCTTAGTTGGCGCCTTGTCAGATAGTTTTTGTTGGTTCTCGAAGCCGTACACCCGGCCCTCCGCCATTTTCCGCAATAAATTCTACGCCAGCAGTCTCAAGGGCATTGCGGATACTTTCAACTGTGCTTTGTTTTAGCTCCTCGCCACGCTCAAGACGTGAAATTGTGCCCTGCGATACCCCTGAAAGCTTGGCCAGGTCTCGGACGCCGAGTCCCAAAGCCACGCGGGCCATCCGGCATTGAATATCTTTCATTTATAACCCTGTTATCATTTTGGTTGACGGTCGAGCGTGACGGTTTTATAACACTGTTACTATTACCCCAGTTTGGAGAATACGACAATGCAAATCGAACGCGCCCGCGCGAATGGGAATGGCTTGGCTGAGGAAAACTCTTTTGAGGATGCTAACCTCACAGGGAAGAGTGACGAAAAGATCCTCAAGTTTTACGAAAAGCTCAATCCAGAAGAACAGTCATGTTTCTATCTCTTGCTCACAGCCTACGCCGACAAGCAGGCCAAACTCGCCGATGCGTTGAAGGTATGTTTCGAGCGCATCTACAAGGGAGATAAACAGGCAAGCTCAGAGGTACCCTGCGCCGATTTCAGCTTACTGGAGCGGATCAAGACTTGCGTCCCTGATGAAACGGAATTCAAGGCATGGGGGAAGCTTTTTGCGTACTCTATGATGCGGCACGACCACTTCTGTTTTGAAGCCGCCGAAAGGGCTGCTCGGATCCGGGTTTCTCACTAAAAAAATAGAAAAAATATACCTGAAAAATCAAGTTCTTATCCCCCCGCTTTTTGAAAAGTGGGGGAACCGCCAGAGGGAACACTGGGGCGGAGCGGGAATCGTGGGGACATTGTTACCACGCAGGAGAGCGCAATGAGCAAGAACGTACCAAATCTCCACTTTCGTAATCGTCCCGACCGGCTACTACGCGACACAGAAGCTTCGGCTCTGTTGGGCATCGGAAGGTCAACGTTTCATCGTTGGGTCGCGTGTGGAGATCTACCGAAACCACTGAAAATGGGCACATGCTCGCGATGGTGGCAATCCGAGTTGGAAGCTTATTTAGCCGATCTCTCTGAAGCCCGTGACGCCACGTGCGCATGAGAATTAAGCGCCCCGGTCGGCACAACCGAGGCGCTTAAACAAACTTCATCTGTAAGCGTGGATGAATAATGGAAAAGTACAATAGTTGCGGCACAGAGGCCAGCCCTAAGCCTTATAGACACTCGACTCAGATTATTCTGAGCATGGTAGGGGTGGGAGTCTGGAAGTGAGTCACTTTGCGAAAGATTGGCTTGCAAGCCTCGATACCAGAGACCTTAAGGGGTCCGAGTTTAAGATCCTATTTTTCCTCTGTGAACATCACAACGCTGGCAAGCCGAATGATGTTGCGTGTTACCCATCACAAAGCTTGCTAAGAGACAAAACAGGATTATCCAACGGGGCGCTGAATAACGCCCTTAACGGTCTAGAACGCGCTGGGCATATTGAGCGGGTTCGAAGTACAATTCCCGGATCGTCTACGCGCCGAACATACTACCTACTAAAGCTAACCAACGATCAAATGGAGGCTTGCCAACAAGATGCAAGCTCTATGCCACTGGAGGTAGCTCTTGGGCAAACTCCAACAATTGGAGACGAGCCTAACTCCAACTCTCTGGAGATTGCCAGCAAGCAAACTCCACAAATGGAGCAAGCAAACTCCATTCCATCGGAGAGGAACCAGTAAGAGAACCGGTAAAGGAACCTTCTCTAAATAGTAACGCGCGTGAAGTTCTGGAAATCCTCAGCACAGTTGCAACCGCGGACGCGGCGCGCAGTTTCATTTCCTACCGCCGCAAGAAAAAGGGCGGTCCCCTCACCGACACGGCGGCAAAGCGGTTAGCAAACCACTTACAAGAGATATTCGCCGCCGGCGGGGACGTGGATGATGCGCTTGGAATGGCTGAGGAGCGCGGGTGGTCGACGGTTCAGCCGGAATGGTATTTCACAGCAATAGGCAAAAATCATGGCAGCGGCAGTAACCGGCGTAAGAGCGAACGAAAAATCAGTGGATCAGGCTGCGTGCGATCTGGAACGGTTGAGGCATTCGCTGCCGTTGCTGCGCGAATGCAACGTGACGAGACTGGAAGTTGAGGCGATGTTGCCGGCACTGACCAAACCTGCAAATCCCACATGGACGATGGCCAGAGTTGCTGCGTTGCTTAGCCCATACTTTGAAAAGGATGTACCTCAGAGTATTCGGCAGATGGAAGCGGAGGATTGGGCAGAAGCACTTTCTGAATATCCCCTATGGGCTGTTCAGAGTGCGGCCCGTTGGTGGAAATCGGCAGATAACCCCAATCGCCGCAAACGTCCTTTGGAAGGCGATATTGTCGAACAGTGCCGAGCGATTATGGGGCCAATTCGGGCAGCACGAATTGCTCTCGAGTCAGGGTCTTCGACTATGTGCATAGAGGATGCCTCGATCACTACAAGCCGGCCTATTCGAAGATCAGAAGAAAAAAAGTCATTGGAAGAGCGGCGAATACGCGCCAATGAAATACTGCGCCGGGCTGGTTACAAAACTGGAATCCACCAGGTCGGCAACTGAGAGGTTTTGCGGCTTGCTACAAGTTGCGCAGCGTTATTAGTTCGCGTGCGTCGATTCAATTGCCGGTCAATATGGTTTGGGGTTTTAGCGCTGGGCTAATCGGAGAGGTCTACTACCGCCTGCGCGAAGCACAAATCCTGATCGAACAATGGAGGAGACACTACAACACAAAACGCCCCCACAGTGCTCTGGGCTACCGCCCGCCAGCGCCCGAAACCATCATCTCAATGGATCAAAGGCCAATGATGCACTAACAATCAACTTGGACCAGTCAGATGAGGCTGCTCAGGTTTCGTCCATACGCCAGGATTTCAGCGTTGGTCGCTTCTTCGATTGCGCCCGTGCAGCAACTATAGACGAGTACTTCAATACCCACCTATTCAACTTGGCAATACCTCTGGGAGTGTAACCTACGCATTTAACATCTCTTGAAGTGCGATATTACGGAAAATACGAAATGAGTTTTCCGCACATTTAAAGGTCATATGTTACGTGGCGCACCGCGCATTCCATGCTGTCGGGTTGGCAGCACACCAATCACATCAATTTCCATGTCGATTATAGGTCACTACTTTTGGTGGAGACGTAACTTTACGGCATACTTGAAGTACTTCCAAGGGTATCGTCTTGCCTTGTCACGTTCGGCGATTGCCTTATCAAGCTCCTGTTGAAGCTCCCTTGATTTTTTTGCCAGGCAGACTAACCACTCTGCCGAAAGATCATCCAATTTCGAAGCGGTTTCTGGAGGGTCTCTGTCTGATTCGTTTTCCAGTGGCCGTTTAGCCCTACGCCAATTTTCAGACAGCCCTTCCGGCAAAAACTCACGCTCAATTTCGTCACAAGTCTCCGAGAACCTGTCCAATACCCCAACTGGGATGGAAAAATTTGACTCAGCGATTTCTCGTTGTGTACTGACCTTTGTCAAAATTTTTCTCACAGGAATACTCTTTCGCCAAGCTGCCATATTCTCTTCGGGGGTTGGCAAGAACAGATTACAACGACGCAATATCTCCAAGTGATCTGCAGAAAGAGCAGTATTCAGCCGGTTTGGAAATGCGAAATCCTTAGAGTCGATCCCAATCAATTCACAGAAATCTTTGCAAATGTCGCCATCCACCAATTTACTAGGGTGATATTCTCGCACAATTACATTTTCTCTTCCGAAGACCTTGGTCCATCTACGAAGGCATTGAACTGGGTTTAGGTACTCATTCTGCGGGCCTACGCTATACCAGTGTAGCTTGTGACGATTACTAGCTTTGACGCTCGTAGAATATGACGATGTAGCTAAACTCACTGGATCACGAATATAACAAACAATTTTCACATCGCGTTCCGCGGTTTCTATGCTATTTTTGAGCAGCTCAATTTCTTTCTCGGAGGTAACTCTAGAGGAGAGATGCTCGCAAGAAACCACCGTGGTTTTTTCGGCGTCTTGCAGGTAAGAAACAAAGTCGGAAAGAATGGTTTGTCCATCGATTTGCTTGCGCTCTATGATGAATTCTCTCTTTTTATTCTGATTCATCAAAGCTCCCGCCAGCGGGAAATGCCCATTTTGTTGGACAAACGTTAGGTGGGGATCATTAGGGTAGCAGATGCCAACGTTTTCAAGTTTGCCAGAGTTCCTACTCATAAAGGTTTGTAGCGACGTTGTACCCGTTTTTTCCCAACCGATATGAATTATCAAACGTTTCAACTATAGGCCTTTCCGAGCTTTGGCTCTAACATTCAAGAAGTGTATACGGTCAATACCGAACTCGGTTAGTTCATCCCCTGCCTCGAAGGCCTCTAAAAACGCCTTGGTTGCTTCTCCGTTCTGTATCATGCGCGATAATTTGTGCTGATCGACGGGCGCAGGTTCCTCCTCTGCTAAGACCGCCATTGGTGTTAGGCTTGCCATAACAAAGCACAGAATTCTTGATCGCATATTGTGTCCACTTCTCGGTTGCTGGCCAGTCTATTCGTGACGGCTGAAGGAACTTGAGTGGCATGTTTTTCCACCTGAAAACCATTGAACCCAGGCTGCAAATGCGCGGTCTAAGCCAAAGTCATATAGACGTCTGACACCGAAAACTTCACCGTAAGAACACATTGTAAGCGTGTCGATCTTGAGCATTTCGGTCCTGCTACACCGATCTATGACTTTGGCTTATGGCGCCAAAGATCGGGCCCGCGTCCAGTATTCCGATCGTAGTTTTCACTGCATCTAGGCTTCACGGCGCCAATCCAAGCCGCGTTAAATCTTACTAACAGGAAGAATAAACATGCGTACTCTCTTACTCCCTCACAGCCCGTTGATCCTTGCAGCCCTAATCACCGCAGTGTCGTTCCAGCCGCTACTTGCCAAAAGCATCTCGGTTGTTGACCCGAGTACAGGCGAAACCGTCGAGCTGTCCGAAGTGGATTTCGAAGCATTGTCCGAGGAAGAACGCGCCGATATTCGGGATCAGCTGAAAGAACAGGGAGTCCAGCCCCGAGGCCGTGATCGGAACGCCATTGATATTTCAGAGGTTGAGGTCGTCGACCCTTCATCCGGTGAAACCGTGGCGCTGGGGGATATCGACCACTCGAGCCTGAGCCCCGAAGATCGGCGAAACATCGGCGATCAACTGGCCGAACAAGGGATCCCAGCAGGGCGCGGCGGTGAAGGCCGAAGTGCAGAGTCCGGCAGCGAGACGGCTGACTCTGGCGAAAGGGACGGCAGTGGCAAAGGTCGTGGAGGGCGCGGCGGCGAAGGTCGTGGCGGCCACGGCGGTCGAGGCGGTCCTCGCGGGTAACATAAAGCCACCGTGCACCGGTTGACACGGTGCGCGGTAACCACTTAGCCAATGTGCAAATGTACGGGAACTTTATTATGCGTAGATCACATATCCTCGCAAGCCTGGCGGTGTTCATGCTATTGCACTCGCCGGCGCAGGCTCAGGTTTCCGTTGCTGACGGCGTCATCGCGCGGATTGAGGCCGAAGGTTTCACGATCGACGAAGTAAAACGGTCTTGGCTCGGCCGTATCGTCATCACCGCGAGTGATCAGAATGAACTGCGCGAAGTGGTGCTGAACCGTACGTCCGGAGAGGTTTTGCGAGACCAAAGGTTCTCAAAGGAAACACATGGCGACGAGCGCCCTGCTCCGCCAGCCAATGAACCAGACAAACGTGCCCAGCCGAGCGAACCAAATGCGCATAGCGGCCCCAAAGGAGCTGGCAAATCCAACGGCCCCAAAGGTGGCGGCGGACATGGCGGCCACGGAAAAAACGGTGGGTGATCTGACATGAGGCAACCTACTGTAACGGAATTGACCTGCACAGAGTGCCGCGCATGATGAACCGCGCATGGGTCGTGTGGACCCTTGTCCTCATCCAGTGCCTGTGTGGTGCGTATTTCCTGTGGGAAATCCTGGCATCTATTTTGGGCATCCCATCGGTTCCGCTACGTTGGAGTGTGCGAGAGCTTGTCGAAGCAGGCGCCAGTATCGGGCTGATACTTGGCGCATTTCTGGGGGTCCGGCTTGCGCTCGTGGCCCAAAAAGCGACACATCGGGCCGAAACTGCCCGCCGGATCACGTCCGGCGAGTTCACAACCGTAGTAGAGGGGTATTTCGAGAAGCTCGGCCTGACCAGCGCGGAAACAGAGATCGCATGGCTTGTTCTGAAGGGGATGTCTATGGCTGAAATCGCCAATCTGAGGCAAACCCGAATTGGAACTGTTAAGGCTCAATGTACTGCGATTTACAGAAAGGCAGGAGTGTCTGGCAAAAGCCAATTGATCTCACAGCTCGTTGAAGACCTCCTGTTCTAGACACAAGTTGGATCAGATGGCGCTATGGCACTCTCTCAATGCAGCACATCAACGTCACATAGAAATCCAGAATCTGCTCATCTGCACGCAATAAAAGGCTTGCACGGGAAGTCGAAGACGGACGGTTTACTTGGATATCTTGGTGGCGAATAATGGAAAAGGTTAGGCTCCTCGGTTCGTGCTACCTAACTTGAGCTTTTAATGATTGGCGTGAACGTCCGCTATCAGAACTACCCAATTTGCAGGGCGCGCGTGCGGCGAACTCCCGCTTCCCGCCCTGGCCGTTAAGCAGCCTGCGGCACATCTCCGTCTTCCTGCTTCATGCCAGCCTTACACTGCTCCGGGGCATTCCAGGGCAAGAATTTCCGGTAATCGATTACCCGTGATGCCCCATGAGCGAATAACACCGACAACTCATCAAACAGCCAAACGAGGTATCTGTAGGGATCATAAACGGAGAAGTCTTCTACAATCTGCTGGAGGCGCAAACCCCTATCGAACGATGGAAGTAACATTACAACACCAAATGACCGCACAGTGCTCTCGGCTATCTCGCCCACCTGCGCCGGAAACCGTCGTCCCGATGGACCAAAGGCCGGTTATGCACTAACAATCAAACTGGACCACTCAGGTGGGGCTGATCACCGTGGTTCTGGGCTTCTGTCTCATCTCCACTCCTTGGCGGTTACGATGAGCCAGAAACCCTCCCTTATCAAATCGCCCTAAATTGTCCCGCTGACGCTGACGTCAGACAAAATACGCAGGTTTGCTGTTCCCAAAACACCTTGGTGTGATACCATTTCTAACCCCTCTTTACCTAGTTTTCATAGCCCTGTACGTACGGCATCCTTTTCCAAAATGGTTGGAACTGCTATAAGAACAGCGAAGGAAACCAGGGCGCTAGTTACCGGATCCGCTTAAGTTTCTTCTCATTAAGCCGAGCGTTGAAACCGCATCGTGGCGGGCCCAAAACGATCAAATGCAGTGTTTATCCAGACCCTGGAAAGATCTCTGGAAACACCAGCTCTGCACGCAACCCGATTGCAATCTTCCGCAGAATAAGGCCAAAGTCCCACCGAGACTTCTTCACGGCCTTGTCCTTCCGACCCCAAGACGATCGGAGAAGACCCAATCATGCGGTATATTCGGATCATTCTTGCGTCGAAAACACCAGCGATATGAGTGAGGCCGAATTTCTCCATCAACTCTCCACCGGCTAACATTATGGATCCGGCTGTGTGTGGACTCGCTGTCCGCGACAGGCAGAAACGGGTTACCTCCCAAATCCGCGGGTCGCGCACCGGAGAGCCGCCGGTAAGATGCCCAAACACATCATTTATCATTACTGGACCGGTCGTAGGCAAAACCCTCATTGATCCGCCATGGCTACCATCAGCCTCCTCCCAGATTACATAAAGCGGGTTCAGTTCGTCGTATTGGTCTCTTTCTTCTCCCCGAGAATTAACTTGAACGTCCCAACCCAACCTTGCTTTGAATTGATCCGCTCTATCCTTGAACATCCCTTCAGACAGCAATGAATATCTGTGCAACTCGTCCGCATAAACATACCTGAGCATCAACCTCACCTCCTGATTCTGTGACGGAAACAAGTGGTGTTGGATCGTGGTTAAAAGTTCGTCGCTAACCCGGTAGACAAGTAAGGTCTTGTTTACCTCTGATGACTGGAAAGAGTGTCGCGAGCGACGCTAAGTCACTAACCCCCACTTCACCGGGTCGAGCAAGAGGAACGCTACCACCGCGTTGAACGCGATTTGGAAACAAAGCTGTAGTAAAAGCCAGTCTGGGTGAGCGCAATCGTATATATTGTGTTTGGTGATCTCAAAATACATACGAATGATAGCGAAAACTCGGACAATTTACCATTTATTAATGGAATCGGTTCAAATTCGGCACAGATGTGGCAATGGGAATTTTAGTGATGGATGAGAACTTTTTGCAGCGCGCCACCGACATTGAGTTGAGGCTGGAGGCAGAGGGGATGTTTCTCACTGCCGAAGCGATCAGGCAAGTTGTCAATACATACGTTTTGGAGCATTCCGAGCACACGGCGGCGCGGAATGACAGAAAAACATCTGAAGAACCGTCTGATTTAACCGAGTGTTAACCAAGACGCCTTGTAGTTGTAAAAAACAAAACTCGAGGTGTTCCATGAAAAACAACCATTGGTTCGTCGCAGCGGTATCAGAGATGGTCGACGACGCAAAGCGAGATAACCTTTTTAATGTTTTGAATGGGTTGCGCACGGCACTATCTGTGTTTTGCGATGAATCTGATCTAACTGAGGAAGAAAAAAAAGTTGTTTATGCCTTGATGCAGGAGAATACAAGAAAATCTAGCGAGTTGAATTACCAAAGATGAAAATTTTTTGACTCCTAATTAAATAGAGTCGATTGTGAAGCTAATAACCTTTGAGACTTTGGGGGATGCGTTTGTGTCTCCCAAATTCAACGTGTTTTGAATGATCTGTTACCCGATAGCCTTTCCACGTAATGTCATCGCAAGCGGGAAAACTCGCTATTCCAGCGCGGAAGACTAATCTGCATATGATGTCACGCGGTTTGGTCAATTTGTGGTCGCGTTCTTTTCGTGCAATAGAGTTCGGCGGGAACGCTGCTTTCAAGGGATAACTGGATATTCTTGAATACGGCTACTATACTCGTTGCGACAGCCCAGAATTCGTTGAAGTCAAGTCGGACACCATTTTGAAAAGCGCCCTTGTCAAACAAGGAAACTAAATGAGAGAGAACTAAGGTTCTTTGTTGATGATCGAACGGGTTTTCGAATTCGGACTGGTCCAGAAAGACTGCTACATTTTCGGCGAATTCTATTGAGGTTATCTTCAAATTTTCGACGTTTTGAGGTGCCTTAAGAATTTCAGTAAGTACAGTCATTGCGATGACGTCGAAGAAATTCGGCACTGCCACAACTCTGTGGCAGCCAAAGCTCAATTGAGCGCCGAAGTGCGGTTGTAAAATTTTCCAGGCAGTCTCGACCTCCTTAAGTGGTTTTGACAACACCGGAACGATGTCTTGGATATCAAAGGGAGTCGTAGTCGGGCAAAACAATTACGCGGCCTTTCGTTAAACGCAATCAACTTATGAATTCAAAAAAATAACGACAAATTAACATGCCGTAAGGTTGTAAAATAGTTTTTAGAGGCGCAAAAAGTTAACTGCTGGAAAGGTTGTTTCTGCTTAATGTTGTGGTCAAACGTAAGCACGCCATTTTAGGATAATTTTAACGCTCGCTAACGTTACTGAGGTCGCAGTTTCGAATCTTTGTAGCAGCGAGGCGGAATGTATGAAGGTGATTTTTTTGGTATTGTGCACGATGTTCACGGTTTCCTCGGCTTCAGCGGAACCCATTAAATCAAGTTTTTTTACCAACGACTTCTTTGGAGATGGCAGGGATCGCTGGCGATCCGCGAGCTACACAATTTTCTTAGGCTTTGAGGGTGATAACACAGGCGGAGTCGCTCACGACCTCCGCGCCCGTGCGGAAGTTATTTCTCCGTGGGGGGCAAGAGATCAACCGACAGATGACGACCGACCTTATGTTGGGATGCTGGGGTTCGGGATTTTCGCCAACGACAGCTACGGGGATCTGCAATACAACGCCGGTGTCGAAGTGCTCTTTACGGGCGAGCAGACGAACATAGCCGACTTTCAACAGGGCTTTCACGACCTGACAGGAATTGCTGGTTACTTGCCTGAGGAAATGTCGCATGAGCACGTGGGCGATAGTGTAACAGGCATGGTGTCGGCTGAAATCGCCAGAGCCTACACATTGTCAGATAGTTTATCCGTTAGGCCATTTGTCGGGACTCAGGCCGGATACGAAACTTTCGGGCGAGTCGGAATTGACCTGCTCATTGATGGCTATGCCAATGCCCAACGTTATGTCCGTGACCCAGTTTCTGGGTTCCTACAGCCTTCTTCTCCAGAACGGGTGGACAGGATGAACGATATGTCGTTTCTGTTGGGGGCCGACTACACGTATGTCACTCATAGCGATTTCATTCCGGATTGGTCAGATGTCGAAATGACCAATTCACGTTTTAGGGCGCGGGCAGGAGTTCAGGTACGGATTCGTAAAGTTTCAACTTTCTTTGGACTTACCTATCTCAGTAAAGAATTCGAGTCACAGGTTGAAAGCCAAACGATTGGCGTTTTGTCTCTCGAATTTCCTTTCTGAACATTGAACGTTAAGGAAACGTTAGGCAGCGTTTCTTATTCTCATCCCGATCCCGCGAATCTCATGAACGCAACACTCTTTATCAATAGGGCGACGGTAATGATGGAACAGGCAGTGAACGGCAAGCGAGCTAACTCTTTTGGCAAGCAGTGGAAGAAGCCTCTGTTGTATTGCGTCTATGTGGCAGTGGCTGTCTGCGTTGGAGGCACGGCGTCAGCCAGCGACAAGCCCAGCGGTTTATTCTCAAAAATGTTTCCTCCGGAAGCCTGTGTCGGCAAAATAGACTGGTCTCAGGTTGGATTGTCTGACGGCAGACTGGGAGTAGAGGCGAGCTATTTCAATGTATACGAACAGCTTTGTGCGCGCAGGTCGCAAAAACCTGACAAGAATGCGTATTTTGATGCTTACCGTGAGGGCATAAGGTCGTATTGCACCCCCGAGAATATTTATCAGCTGGCTCGTCGCGGCGCAGTCGCAATCGGTGCATGTGAAGATACCGCCCAGATACGTAAGGCCGTTCAGGATGGATTCGCAAACCTACTTGAGTAGTGGGCGACGCGAGCAGTGTCACCACCTTTGTCACTGGCAACAGCGCGTGGCCCAAAGCGGGTTAATTGCCATATTGCCGAATGCTCTAAACGGCGGAAGATTTTCCTCGAACTAGCTCGGCTCTGATTGTCGGGCGTTATTTCTACGTTTTTTAAGATCAAAAGTAACCCGAAACCTCTACATGCAAAGCATGATACATTTGCTTAGGGTCCAATTGGTCCTTTTCTTCCCCGCGTATACTGACATTCTTCATGTCCGCGATGCATCTACCATCGTAGATGGCACTCCGGTTCGACTAAATGGAGTGGATGCATTTGAGCACAACACTAGGTCGGGCCATGAAGCCAACCGCTGGAAAACCTATTACCTGCGACCTGGTTGGCGAATACACTCATGACCGTTGGATTGAGGTCTGCCGTGCCGATGGACCGGACGTAGGAGCCGTAACACACGCCTTAGACTGCACACAGTACTCCGGTGGCTGGTATAGTTATCTAGAAACTCCAGCGACCAAGCCTTGACTTAAGTGGGCTAGCTACTGTTTGGGGTAAAACCGAGCAGCTACAGTGATTGCATCCCCAGAATTTGCAGGAGAATGGTGCTTCGGGCGCAGAAAATCCCCGAAAGCAGCTAAAACTCAAGAGTTGTAATCAGGAAAACACTGAAGAAAAACTTACTAAAAAAAGCAAACCTTTTTTCAACATTAACAGATAAGTTTTCTGAACTGATTCTTTGAAAAACTAGACCCACTCTCGCAAGGTGGCTTCAGAAAATCATTCTGGGGTTGGGTGATGTTGTGAGGGTGAGATGGTCAGCTACAGCTATGAATTAACTCCTGGTGCAGTTTCAGAAACCGTCAGCGAGGACCATTTTGGTGCGAATTTTCGAGGTATGTTCCCGAATATCGGCGAGGCCTTCGATATGCTTGGTGTTACGCATTTGCGCTACCCTTCAGGCAGTGCCCAACAGGAAGACATTACGAATCTGATTGACGGTCAGCTAAACGATAACTTGACTGAATTTTTAGATTGGGTCGCCGAAAGAGGGACCACCTTCACTTTGAGTATTCCAGTTGGGGAAAAACTGGCAAATCAGTCTGAAATGACGGAATTTGTCAAAGCGGTATATGAACAACTGGGCCCAAATGGGCATCTTTTGACGACAATAGAAATCGGCAACGAGTATTGGAGTTTTCAAGAAGCATCCGAGTATGGCAGGGATGCAGCACAGGCGACGCAGTATCTCGCTAATGCTTACGAGGCATACAATGTCGAAAACCCGACATCCGATTATGATCCCAAGATCCTAGTGCAAACAGCGCCACCGTGGCACGTTGGTCCAGATAGCACGATGGACCAAAAGAACAAAGAGATCATTGAGCATTTCGATGCCAACAAAGATTTGTCGGATGGATTCCAACCAACTGTCGCGAGTGAAGCTATCGACGGAGTAGTTTCCCACTACTATTTTTATGAAACCTACGAAGAGGATAATACTTTTTCCGACGGTTACTACGAAAACCGGGAAATCGGGTCGCGGCCGGATATGTGGTACAAGTATTTTGAACAAGAATTGGATTATCACGTTACAGAATGGAATGTTCAAAATGCCAATATTACTCAGCAAGGTCTGAAGGCGGCGTCGGTAATCCTTGAGATGTTCGAGACCATGTTGGAATCCGGGGTGGACGCAGCGGAAATCTGGTCGGTTTTGAATAGAAACTATAATTCATTTGCTGGTGGCATTACAAAGGATAGCCGGGTTCATCCTTCACCTGCTGGTCAGGTTTTTAGCTGGATGAGGGAGAGCTTGGTTGACGCGAATGGGGTCGGGCTCTCTCTGCTGGAGTTGGGAGGGCTGCCTGACAATCACCGCCCAATTGAAATCAATGCCTTTAGCGGAGATGGGAAGACGGTTCTCTACGGGTCTAACAGAACGGAAGAGTTTGGGGTGTCAGTTGACTTGGACCTTAATGAACTGGTCGAAGGAAGACACATTGTGTCCGTTCGGAAAATTGGAATTCTCGAAGGTAGTGCTGACGGTTTGAGTGACCGGGCTGAATACGACGAGAATGGTAGACTGATTCCTAATTCTCGCAATCAGCTCCGAGTTATCGATGAAGCCGAAAAATTAGCCCTGGAAGCGAAGTTCCAGAACTTGTTTGCGTTGGGGGTGATCAGCCCCAGGAAAATTTCTTCTTATAACGAAGGAACTTATCGAACGTATCTTCCGCCACCGTCCACCATTCTTTTTAAGCCCGGATACACCCCCGAAACGGCGACTAGTCTTGACCACTATTACTTTGCTGGAGAGACCGACGTTACGGTGGAAGTCGAGGAATTCACATTTGATGACGCGGGCGAAGTGAAACTTGAACTGGACCCTTATGAAGTCGTGGAGATCACTATAACCCCATATGACCAAGTAGTTGGCTCCGAGAATAGTGACACAATAATGGGATCGGACTCCCACGAGGAAATTCAGGGCGATGATGGAAATGACTATATCGAAGGCGGCGGAGGAGCTGACTACGTTTCGGGAGGTGACGGAAATGATACTCTCGTTGGAGGAGGCAGCGATACCTTTGGCGACACACTTTTAGGTGGGGCCGGTAACGATACAGTAAATGGAGGTTATGGGGCAGATGAAATTTACGGTGGTGAAGGTGATGACCGGTTGTTTGGCGGCGAAGGTGAAGACGAAATTCTTGGAGAAAACGGTGACGACTACGTGGATGGAGGCGCGGATGACGATCGGTTAGATGGTGGTGCTGGCCAGGATGTAATAATGGGCGGTCAAGGTAACGATCACATCATTGGGGGCGCGGATGATGATGCGCTGTTAGGAGGGGTGGGTGACGATACCCTCGCGGGCGGGGAGGGCACTGACATTTTGGAAGGCGGCGCTGGCGACGATATACTTGATGGAGGCCTAGGTGATGATTTGCTTATCGGTGGCGAAGGGGCAGACGTTTTCGTTTTTCGACCGGGCGAGGGCCTTGATAGTGCCTACGACTTCGAGCAGGGCGTGGATATTGTTCGGATCGATGCGATGGGTGCGAATTACGAAGACTTAACACTAACTGAACACGACAACAGCACTCTCGTCGAACTGGATGATGTTCCTATAGCAATCTTGGGAGTGTCTCCGGACGCTCTTGTTGCTGATGATTTTCAGTTCATTTAAACAAGTTCATATTTAGCGCGACATTCCTTTGGCGTTTCCAGTTCGGGATTTAGCTTTGGTTCGCAGACGTAGAGCGTTGTAAGAGGTTCAAAAGACTTTGTTGCACAAATCACGCCGTGGATTCACTGTTTGAATCTAGGGTGATAGCTGAGCAGCATGAGCAGTTGGGCCCGATGAAGTACAAGACTAGAAATTGGCCACACAGCGTTGAAGCAGCGCGGTTCGCTGTCGATATGGTTTTACCCTGAGATGACTTTGGTGCCGCCGCCGAGTGGCAAGCGCGTGCGGCAACAACGGTTTAGCGATGCAGCTATCCAGACTTGCCTGACAATGAAGGTGCTATTCGGAATTCCATTACGGCAAACGACCGGCTTCGTAGGGAGCCTATTGCGGTCTGCCGGACTGGACTGGGCTGTGCCCGACTATAGTACACTGTGCCGCCGTCAAAAGACACTTAACGTGAGCCTGCCATATCGCGTCGGCACCTGCCCGCTGAACCTTCTAGTCGATAGCATAGGTACCAAGGTCGAGAGTGAAGGTGAATAGAACGACCGCAAGCATGGTGGCTCCAAATGCCGGATTTGGTGCAAGATACACATCAGGATAGACGAGGAAAAGTTGTAAGTTCGCTTAGTCGAAGTCACCACCAGAAATGTCGGTGACGCGCCCATGTTACCGGATTTGCTTGATCAAATCCCACTCGACCAAGACATCGGTTCAGTAACTGCCAATAGTGCCTATGACACCCGCAAATGCCACGACGCGATTGCCGCCCGCAATGCAGACGCCGTTATACCACCACGCACGAACGCCGAACCGTGGAAACCCTCCAGCCCCGGTACCATTGCTCGTAACGAGGCCGTGAACGCATCACGCTATCTGGGGTGCGCCATCTGGCGAAGATGGAGAGGCTACCACCGTCGGAGCCGTGTCGGGGCCAAGATGAACTGCATCAAGCTTCTTGGCCAATCCTTGATGGAAAGAGACTTTTGTCGGCAGGTCGAGGAAATCCAAATCCGCGTTGCTGTTCTCAACCGCTCCACCGCTCTTGGCATGCCCGTCACAACGCCTGTAGGATAAGTCTGTCCAGGGAAAGAGGAAGTGCGATCACACCCCGACTTGTGCAACAAAGCCGGTTCAAAACAAACCCTAAAAATCTAAGAAAAATGACACTCTAAACCCCCGGCCTGTGCAGCTACATAGTCTGGTCGTTAACTTTTGCACGCTAACTTTTTTGCAGCTTCAGTGTGGTTAGGAGGGGCTTTTCATGATTGAATTTGAAAGGATATTGACGACTGGATCCGCAAATTTTGATCGCGGAATTTGCGATTTGGCCTCAATTGAGTTTGGAACGGGAACTTACCTTTACAGCACTTCCGGTTCTGGCGGTGGACTGGTGGTTTGGCAACTGAATAACGGTGATGTTCCTACCTTCTTCGATTCCCAAGTGATTGATTCAAGTGTCTCGCTAGATGGCGGCCTGACAATAGAATTCGCGAACTTGGGTAGTGAAGGCTTACTTGTTCTGGATATCAGCTCATCGGGGTCAATTTTTGGGTATAGTTTAGGGCCGACTGGAATGATCGGTGAGACGCAGCAGTTTCAATTGCCGTCAGAAGGCGGTGGGACCACGTTGTTGGCTAGTTACTCTTCCAGTGACACTGAGTTTATCGTCGCAGCGACAGACGGTGGAAGCCGAATTACTGCGTACCATGTCGGACCTACCGGCACCTTTACGGAAGTGGACGCTGAAATCGGGCGCCCGGCGTTTTTGGATACAGTTGAAACTGCTTCCAATACGATAGTTGTAACGGCGGATTCATCAACTCACTCAGTGGTCACATTCCAAGCTGACACCGAAACAGGAGAACTGAATCAATTAGACAATTCCGATGCGACTTCGCATTTGGCACTGAATACTCCGAGCTCAATGGAAGTAATCCAGGCGCATGGTAGTTCGTGGGTGCTTGTGGCGGGATCGGGCAGCAACTCCATTTCAGTGATGGAGTTGGGCTCCGACGGGAGTCTTTTGCCCACAGATCATGTGCTCGACAGTTCCGGCACGAAATTCAATTCCATTCAAGATATCGCCGTGACTAATGTTGGTGATCAAGTTTTTGTTTTCGCAGGTGGTGAGGACGACGGAATAAGCCTGTTTGCGTTGGTCCCGGGTGGTCAATTGGTGCATTTGGAAACGGTGGAAGGCACTGCTGAAAATGGGTTGGGAAGTGTCGATACTCTCTCGGTCGCTCAGGTTGGCAACGAACTGCAAGTGTTTGCGGCCAATCAGCAACAAGATGGCGTATCACAATTCTCTGTGTCGCTTGACAACTTGGGAAGTGTCATCGAAGGCGACAGTATTCAATCAGGAACAAACGGAGATGACATACTTCTTGGTATGGGTGGTTCAACGCTTCTCGCCGGGGGGGGGAATGATGTACTAGTCGCCGGAAATGGGACTACGGTCATGGTGGGCGGTGAGGGGTCCGACATTTTTGTGGTTCAAAACGGCGGTAGAACTACCGTTGTCACTGATTTTGAAGTGGGGGTGGACAGGCTGGACTTGTCTGACTTCGGGCAGCTACGTTTTCCAAACCAGTTGGATTTCACACCTACGGAAGACGGGGCCCAAATTGACTTTCTTGGCCAAAGGATAGTCCTCCGAAGCGCAGACGGCGGGTCGCTTTCACAAACTGACGTTCTTGGAGATTTTTTTGATGCACCTGTTCGACTGCCGAATGGCCCCAACGAGAATTTTTCTGATACAGTGAGCTCTTCTGGAATAACTGGAGCGGTAACGGTCAGCACCGCTGAAGACAATCCAGGCATCCGGGACGCAGAAGTTCATTTCATTCAAGACGGAAGTGCGCCCATTGTCGTGCAAGCTGATAGTAAGGGTCATTTTGACCTACAGCTACCGGTTGGTTCAGAACAAGGCCATATAGAAATCATAAAGTCCTACTCTACTCGAAGCCAAGAAATCAACGCACTCGACGCCCTACAAGTGCTACGCATGTCGGTCGGCTTAGAGCCAACTTGGGGGACCGCCCAGCCAGAAAACTACATTGCGGCAGATATCAATAGGGACGGGTCAGTTAACGCTTGGGACGCACTGGACATTCTACGTGTCTCAGTGGGGTTGCCGGTAGAAAATGATGCGGAGTGGGTCTTCATAGATTCCAATACTGATATTTCAGGGGTATCAGCCGACGCTACACACTATGATCCCAAAATTTCAGTAGTTGCGTTGAATGGAGATTTTTCAGTTCAAACAACTTCTATCCTCTTGGGAAATGTAGAGCAGCTATAATTGATCAGCCCCACCTGAGGGCTGTTTCACAAACTCTGGAGTTAGGTTGAATAGGGTCAGGATTCATGACCAATAGATGACGGTCGCAGCGAGAGCGATTGCTGATAGAAAGACCCTTGGGCATCTGTCGTAACGTGTGGCCACACGCCGCCAGTCCTTGAGCCTGCCGAACATGATCTCAATCCGGTTACGCCGTTTGTATCGGCGTTTGTCGTACTTCACGGTTGTCTTGCGTTGCTTTCGACCCGGGATGCAGGCGAGAAAACCTCGGCCAATGCGGCAGACCTCTTCGCATCGGAACGGTTCCGTCTGTTCCTTAAGGATATGCGCCAGAAGTATGACGTCATCCTGATCGACACGCCGCCGACCTTGCTGGCCTCTGATGCGCGCCTGATTGTGCGCAATGCGGATGCGGTGCTGTTGACCGCCAAATGGAACGACACATCCGAACAGGATCTCACCGAAGCCATGCGCCTGTTCTACACCGGCAATCAACGTCTGACAGGTTTGATCCTTGGTCAGATCAACGCGCGTGGCGCGCGGCATTACGGTTATTCCTACGGCAACAAATATTACAACAACTAAGGCGCACAACCTCAAACTCATATTAAGGTGTTTGATGGAAATCGAGAATTGTTGACGGCACAGTGTTGCATCAAAAATCACCCGAACTATGCCCCCGATGGGTTGTTCAATCGTACGTCCAAGGCAGAGGTCAATGCAGTGTCTGTGGAATTTGCGCAGGGTGCGACTGGACTTGAAGCGATCATCAACGTTGTCGTCAGAGAAGAAGCACTAGCCTGCAAAGTCGGAAGTGCAATACTCGATTTGAATGTCTGCTTCGGGCTGCGACCTACCCAATACATCTGCAGCACCTACCTGTTACGGCAATGGCGGCTTAGGGTTCTGAGTTCCGCTTCGGCCCCAAAGGAAAATCCTATTGCCAAAAAGGAAAAACAATGGGCGGCGGATCACGTACTGTGCTGCTAAGCGAAAGCTGCGTGGTGCCGTTCGGCTAAGCTGGAGTGCACGTTGGTTCGGGCTTCGGTAACGAATTGCTGGATGAGTTCCATGGCATCGGTCCATCCAGCACGCACTGGCTGAGAGGCCAGATTGCGCTCTCAGGGTATCAGATCCTTGCCCCGAGTGCGCAATTTTTCTGTTCACTTTCGATTCGGAAACGCGGGTCCTTCCTGCGGGGGTTGGGCCTGTGGGTGGGAAACAGCGCAGAAAACTATTTGTGCGAGCGCTCTGGAATCGTGGCCTACTACTATATCTACCAAAGGCCTTGGGGGTGAAAAAAAGGTGGATCACCAAGCAAACTTGGTAAAATCATTGAGCAATTATAGTGCTTTATGTGGTTTGTTTGGTGGAGCCTAGGGGAGTCGAACCCCTGACCTCTTGCATGCCATGCAAGCGCTCTCCCAACTGAGCTAAGGCCCCTTCCAGGTACTGCCGAAGCAGTGGACGGACGTTTATGAGACGGTGGCTGTGAGTGCAAGTCCAAAAAAATGGAAAATGCCAAAAAGTTTGCGTTCCGCGTCCGGGGGTGGGCATGAGGCGGCGAGAGGCCGCCCCTGACCAGTCTTAGTTTTCATCTTCCGACGACATGTCGGTGATATCGTCCAGCGAGACGTTATCGTTGTCGTCGTCATCGTCGTCCAGCAGATCGTCGTCCAGATCGACGTCGACATTGTCGTCATCATCCAGAACCAGATCCTCGGCCGACGCGTCTTTACGCGCTTTGGCCGAGGCGGCGTCTTCCGCATCTGCGGCGATCATCCGGCTTTTGCCGGTCTCAAGCTCCACGATCTCGCCAGTGTAGGGGCTGATGATCGGGTCCTTGTTCAGGTCGTAAAACCGCTTGCCGGTTGTCGGGCAAACGCGCTTTACGCCCCATTCTTCCTTGGGCATGTCAAATCCCCTTGATATCAGGTGAGTCGTAATAACGATTCAGGTCACGTGCCACATGCAGCGGGCACTGTCAAAGCCTTTGAGCAGGAGAAACAGGCATATGGGAGATCACGCACTGCCCGGGACGCCTCCGGTGCCGCTGACGTTGCGCAAATCAGCGCGGGCGCGGCGGATCAGTCTGCGGATTTCCCAACTGGACGGGCGGGTTACGCTGACCTACCCGCAGGGTGTGCCCGAGTCTGAGGCGCTGAGTTTCGCCCGCTCCAAGGAAGAGTGGATACGTCAGCATTTGCAGGATCGCCCCGACCCGGCAGTCGTTCAGTTTGGTCAGACAATCCCCATCGAAGGCGTGGAGCGGCGAATCGTTCCTGCAAAAGGCCGCCGCGTACTATTGCAGGGCGATGAGATCGCCGTGCCCGCAGGAGCCGAGGCACGGCGTCTGGCGCGGTTTCTCAAGGAATTGGCGCGGGACCGTCTGACCGGGGCCTGTGATGATTACGCGGCGATGCTGGGCCGGTCTTATTCCAGCCTGACCATCCGCGACACCCGATCGCGCTGGGGGTCGTGCAGCTCTGCCGGGGGGCTGATGTTTTCCTGGAGATTGATCCTCGCCCCGCCTGAGATTCTGCACTATGTCGCCGCGCATGAGGTAGCGCATCTGGCCGAGATGAACCACTCGCCCGCATTCTGGGCGCAGGTCGAACGGATTTTCGGTGATTACGGCGACCAGAGGCTCTGGTTGCGCGACAACGGGGCGCAGCTGCACCAGTACAGATTTGATGCCGCGGTTAGTTGACCTCGGGTCTTTTTGTGATCACAAATTGGGAATGTTGACCACACGACCCTCCGACTCTCACGGCGCGACACATGATCGGGTGTATCGCACGTTGCGCTCTCGAATCATGCATGGCGAAATGGCGCCGGGGCAGGCGCTGACCCTGCGCGGGATCGGCAAGGAATTCGGTGTTTCGATGACCCCCGCGCGTGAAGCGGTGCGGCGCTTGGCGGCTGAAGGGGCGTTGTTTCTGTCCACGTCTGGCCGCGTTTCAACGCCCGAGCTGACAAATGACCGGATCGAGGAATTGGCCGCCCTGCGCGCATTGCTTGAGGTCGAACTGGCCAGCCGCGCTTTGCCGCGTGCGCATATGGCTCTGATCGATAGGTTGCAGAGCATCAACATGAATGTGGCCGAGATGGTCACCAAGCGCGATGCTGTCGGATATATCCGAACCAATCTCGAGTTCCACCGCACGCTCTATCTGCGGGCGCAGGCCCCGGCGATGTTGGCCATTGCGGAAACAGTCTGGCTGCAGTTGGGCCCAACCATGCGCGCGCTCTATGGCAGGTTGCGGCGGACCGATCCTCCGCATAACCACAAGCTGATCATCGCAGCGTTGCAGGCCGGAGACGAGCCGGGTTTGCGGCTGGCGGTCCGCTCGGATGTGACACAGGGTCTGCGGTTGCTGGTCAGCTAAGCGGCTTGTTGCCGAAGGTCGGAAATTGCCCCTGATTGGCTTTGTCGTTGTGGCCTGAAGATTGGGTCTGGGTTACTCTGGTCCAAATCACAACAAGAGCAGATTTCAATCATGATCGATCGACGGATATTTTCACTGGGCCTCGGGTCGGCCTTGCTGACCGCCTGTTCCACCGGTGCCCCAACCAACACGCCCGCCTCGCGGATGCGACCGGTGCCCAATGCCGGGTGGGACGCCTGGGTTGCAAGTTTCAAGGGCCGGGCGTCGGCGCAAGGGATTTCACAGAACACCCTCAACCTTGCCTTTCAGGGGTCTGGCTATTTGCCCGAGGTGATCGAGCGCGACCGCAATCAGGTCGAATTCAAACGCTCGCTTGAGGATTATCTGGCGATTGCGGCTTCGGACGAGCGGATCGACACAGGCAAGCAGATGCTGGTGCGTCACGCAGGCACCCTGTCGCAGATTGAGGCGAAATATGGCGTCGACAAAGAGGTGGTCGTGGCCGTTTGGGGGCTGGAAAGCCGCTATGGCGCGCGGCGCGGAGATGTGCCGGTGATCTCGGCGGTGTCCACGCTGGCCTATGACGGACGGCGCGGCGCGTTCTTTGAAAAGCAACTGGTGGCCGCGCTGCAGATTATTCAGGAGGGTGACACTAGCCCTGCCAACATGACCGGCAGCTGGGCCGGAGCGATGGGGCATACACAGTTCATCCCGACGTCTTATCTAGCCTATGCGGTGGATTTCACCGGCGACGGGCGGCGGGATATCTGGTCGGATGATCCGACGGATTCGCTGGCCTCAACCGCCGCTTATCTGGCGCGCGCGGGTTGGGTGCGGGGACAGCCTTGGGGGGGTGAAGCCGGTACTGTCTCGGGCACGCCGGTCGCGGTGTTGCAGCCGCAACAACCGGGGCCGCGCATTGCCGTCTTCCGCAACTTTCAGGTGATCAAACGCTATAACAACTCGGACAGCTATGCGATTGGGGTCGGGCATCTGTCTGACCGGATCGCGGGCGGTGCGCCGTTTCAGGCCTCGTTCGGGCCGGATGCTACGGGGCTGACGCTGGAGGACCGTAAAGAGCTTCAGCGCCGCCTGACCTCGGCGGGCTACGACACGCAGGGCGCGGACGGGGTGATCGGCAAGAATACCGAATCCGCGATCAGCGCATATCAGCGCGCCAATGGGCTGGCCGTTACCGGCAAACCCTCTGTTGAATTGCTGCGGCAGTTGGGCGGTTAGGCCGCCAACCCTTTCGAGCCGATATCCAGGAATTTCTGACGGCGGTCCTGAATCAGGGCCGCCGCATCTTTGCCGTCCAGCTCTTGCAGCATGGCGGCAATCGCTGTGCGTACCGATTCAACGGTCGCTTCACGGTCCCGGTGGGCGCCGCCCTTGGGCTCGGTGATGATCCGGTCGCAGACACCCAGCTTATGCAAGTCCTGTGCAGTCAGGCGCAGCGCTTCGGCGGCCTCGCGCATCTTTTCGGCGTCCTTCCACAGGATCGAGGCGCAGCCCTCGGGCGAGATCACCGAATAGACCGAGTGCTCCAGCATTGCGACGCGGTTCGCGGTGGCAAAGGCCACAGCCCCGCCCGAACCACCTTCGCCGATGATCACCGATACCAGCGGCACACCGATTTTCAGGCACATCTCGGTCGAGCGCGCGATGGCTTCGGACTGGCCGCGTTCCTCGGCACCCTTGCCGGGATACGCACCCGCCGTGTCGATCAGAGTGATCACAGGCAGGCCAAAGCGGCCGGCCATTTCCATCAGGCGCACGGCCTTGCGATACCCTTCGGGGCGCGCCATGCCAAAGTTGCGTTCGATCCGCGATTTGGTGTCCGAGCCCTTTTCGTGGCCAATCACCATCACCGGCTGATCGTTGAACCGGGCCAGGCCGCCGATCACCGCCAGATCGTCGGCAAAGTTCCGGTCACCGGCCAGCGGAGTGAATTCGGTGAACAGGGCGTCAACGTAATCGTTGCAATGCGGGCGCTCCGGGTGGCGCGCCACCTGGCATTTCCGCCAGGGGGTCAGGTCGCCATACAGCTCTTCCAGCAGCTTGGCAGCCTTGGCGTCCAGCGCGGCGGCTTCTTCTGCCACGTCCATCTCTTCGTTGGCACGGGCCAGCGCGCGCAGTTCCTCGGCTTTGCCTTCGATCTCGGCAAGGGGTTTTTCGAAATCCAGATACTGGGTCATAACGCCTCTCAACGCGGAAGTTCCTTGCTATATGACCTGACGTCGCCCCGGATGCAACTCAGCAAGATTTGTGGATGCGGAATATGCAACCACGGATGAGCAAAGTGAAGGAAGGACACCAATGCCGACCAGCTATGAAAACCGAATTCTGCGCGTGCTGGACTATATCCACGACAACCCTGCCGGGGATCTGTCGCTGGATGCGCTGGCCGACGTGGCCGCGATGTCTCGGTTTCATTGGCATCGGGTGTTTCGCGCCCTGACCGGCGAGACTTGCGCGCAGGCGGTGCGTCGTATCCGTCTGCACCGTGCGGCCATCGCGATGGTTCAGTCCGACAAGCCAGTGGCGCAGGTCGCATCTGATGTGGGCTATCCCAACCTGAATTCCTTTGCACGGGCCTTTTCCGAGGCCTACGGCAGCAGCCCTGCCGCATTTCGCAAGGCCGGGCAGTTTCTGCCCGCCCATCCACGATTCAGAACCGGAGAGTATCCCATGTATCCTGTAACCACCCGAACCGAACCCGCCCGCCGCGTTGTTGGCCTGCCGCATAAAGGTGCCTATGCCGAGATCGGCAAAAGCTTTGAGGCCTTCGGCGCCCTGTGCGAAGCCCGCCAGTTGTGGCCGCAGGTCGGGCCGGTGATCGGCATATATCTCGATAGTACCGACAGCGCACCCGTAGACGATCTGCGCAGCTATGCGGGGGCTGAATTCCGTGGCGACGCAACGCCCGAAGGCATGGAGGCCGTGCAAATCCCCGGAGGCAAAACAGCCGTGATGACCTTCAAGGGTCCATATTCGGGGCTTGGGGCTGCCTATCACAGCCTGTTCGGCAACTGGTTGCCGGAATCGGGTGAGGAGCCAGCGGATCAGCCGTGTTACGAAATCTACCTGAACGACCCCCGCGACACCGCGCCCGAGGAGCTGCTGACGGAAATCTGCCTGCCGCTGAAGTAACTCAGTTCGGCCACAGGACTGGATAGAGCGATGCAACCAGCAAAGCGGCCATGGTCCAGTTGAACGCCACCAATCGGCGCGGGTTCGTGAGGACTCGCGCCATTTGCTGCCCCAGAACGGTCCAAGTGCTGACCGAGGGCAGGTTCACCGCCCCAAAGATCAGTGCCACGATCACGATGGCCTTCAACGTATGGTCCGGCGTATAGGCTGTGGTGGCCGTCAGGGCCATGGCCCAGGCCTTGGGGTTGACCCATTGAAACGCGGCAGCCTGCAGGAAGGTCATGGGGTCGCCCTCAGACGCCTTGCTCTTGGTCGGAGCCGCATGTGCGATCTTCCAGGCCAGAAACAGCAGATACCCGACCGAGACGATTTTCAGCGCCGTGTAGCTGACCGGATACCTGTCGAACAACTGCACCAGCCCGGCACCGACCAGCAGGACCATGACGGTAAACCCCAGCCCGATCCCAAGCATATGCGGGATGGTGCGGCGAAACCCGAAATTGGCACCTGACGCCATCAGCATCAGGTTGTTCGGCCCTGGGGTGATGGACGAAACAAAGGCAAAGACGATCAGGGCCAAAAGGATGTCATAGGTCATAGTTGCTATAATTGCCGCGAAACGACCAAATGAAATTGCGTTTTCGTGCGTATTTGCAGTAGTTTCGCAACAAATGACGAAGTTGGATCAAATAAATCAACAAATATTGCGTGAGTTGTCCCGCGATGGCCGCATCAGCAACCTGGAGCTGGCGGACCGCGTTGGTCTGTCGCCTTCGGCCTGTCTGCGCCGGGTGCAGGAACTTGAGCGCGCGGGTGTGATATCAGGCTATCGCGCGGTGCTGAGCCCGGCGGCGCTGGGGGTGGGCTTTGTGGCCTATATCGGCGTTGGTCTGGGCGAGCATACCAAGGCCGCGCAGGAAGGGTTCGAACGCGCCCTGCAACGCGCGCCGGAGGTGGTGGAATGCCACAACATTACGGGCACGATCGAATACCTGTTGCGCGTGGAATGCACCGACCTTGCCGCCTACAAGACCTTTCACACCGACGTTTTGGGAACCCTGCCGCATGTGACGTCGATCACGTCCTATGTTGTGATGGGAACCCCCAAGGACATGCGCGCCTGAGCGGGCATGTGATCCTTAACTGACTTGCAGGGTAAAAATTCACGTCTTAGTGTCACCAAAAGGTCCGGGCAAACAGGCAGAAGAACCTCAGACGGGCCAAGCTCAGGGAGATGACTATGACATTCGTTCGGACCGGAGCGCTTGCCGCAACCTTGGCGTTGATCGCCGGGGCAACCATGGCCGCGCCGTTGAAACTGCAACCCGCAAACCCGCAACCCAACCCCAAGGCCGGGTTGAATGTGAAATATTATGGTACAGGCAATCAGCACAAGAAGATCCGAGATCTGAGCCAGGCCAAAAGCCTGCTGTCTCAAGCGCAGCCCGGAAAACCGCTTCGGGGGTTGGATTATGCTGACACCAGCAAGGGTGAGGATGTCATGACGTTCGACGGCGCATACAATGTTGCCGCCGAAGTTACCGGGTATATGCGGTTCGACTCGCCGGGGATTTACGAGTTGGAAACGTGGTCCAATGACGGGATCGAAGCTTCGGTTGGTGGCCAACAGATTGGCCGCGTGAACGGTATTCAAGGATGTGAAGCCAATCAGCGAACCGAAGTAGAGGTACCCCAGGCGGGCTGGTATCCATTGAAGATTGTTTACTTCCAAAAACTAGGAAGCTCTTGCCTGATGATGAAATCGGGTAAACAGGGTGAGCGTTTCACCTGGACGCCCAACGACGTATTCGGCCGGTAAGAAAAAGGGCGCCCCGCAGGGCGCCTTTTTTGATTAGCCGTTGGCGGCGATCAGTTCTGCCTGTGCCACGATCACCTCGGCCTGTTTGATCGAGGCGATATCGACCAGACGCCCTTTGTAGACAGTGGCACCCTCACCATTGGCCTTGGCTTGCTCCATCGCGGCCAGAATTTCGCGTGCCTCGGAAACAGCCTCATCCGACGGAGTGAAGACCTGATTGGCCAGTGCGATCTGTTTCGGGTGGATCGCCCATTTGCCGACCATGCCCAAAGTGGCCGAGCGTTTGGCCTGCGCGATATAGCCCTCGTCATCCGAGAAATCGCCGAACGGCCCGTCCACCGGCAGCACGCCATGGGTGCGGCAGGCGGCGACGATGGCGGCCTGCGCCCAGTGCCACGGATCGGACCAGTGTTTTTCGCCTTCGCGCAGCATGTAGTAGTTTTCCTGTGTGCCGCCGATGCCGGTGGTCTGCATTCCCATCGAGGCAGCAAAATCCGCCGCACCCAGGCTCATCGCCTGCATTCGCGGGGATGAGGCCGCGATCTCTTCGACATGGGCGATACCGGCGGCGGATTCGATGATGACCTCAAAGCTGACCGGTTTGGTACGGCCCTTGGCGCGCTCGATGGCGGTGACCAGAGCGTCCACCGCGTAGACATCCGCCGCGCAGCCGACCTTGGGGATCATAATCTGGTCCAGACGGTCACCTGCCTGTTCCATCAGATCGACCACATCGCGATACCAATAGGGCGTGTCCAGCCCGTTGATCCGCACCGACATGTACTTGTTGCCCCAATCGACGGTGTTCAGTGCCTCGATCACATTGGCGCGGGCGGCGTCCTTGTCCGACGGCGCGACCGAGTCCTCAAGGTCGAGGTTGATCACATCCGCTGCTGACGCGGCCATTTTCGGGAACAGCTTTGTGTTCGATCCCGGCCCGAACAGCTGACAACGGTTGGGGCGCGCGGGGGCGGCGGGTTGAATGCGAAAGCTCATCTGGACCTCGTGCAAGAAAGGAAATTACGATTTTCTTGCCATATGAGGTATTAAATTGCGCAACGCTTCGCAAGCGCCTTTGTGCAGCTGCGGCAATGCAATCGCAGCATCTGCCGTAGGTTGCGGTCTGCGTGGTGATTAAAGATTAATCACTGTGAAAACTTAGGAGATTTTTGCGTGCTGGCTTCTATGGGCGCAAAAAAATCCCTCACGGGCAGCCGAACCCAAAGGAAAACGCGAAACACTCGTTAAGCACGTCCCTTAGCCTGCGTCGGAATCAAAGGAGTGACCGCAATGATCGAGACACCGTACCTGCTGTTTTTGGGCGATGCGCCCGACCAATTGGCGGCCAAAGTGGCAGTTGGAATTAAGGACTGGCGTCCCGAAAACGCCGTGGGCCAGTACCGGATGGACGGCTGCAAGGCCGATCTGGGCCTGACGGACATGACCCTGACCGAGGCGAAAGCAGCCGGGGCAAAAACTCTGGTCATCGGCGTGGCCAACCGTGGTGGTGTGATCAGCCAGGAATGGAAAAAGGTTCTGGTCATGGCGTTGGAGGAAGGGTTTGACCTCGCCTCGGGCCTGCACAACCTGCTGAGCGATGAACCCGATCTGGTTGCTGTTGCCGAAGCGACCGGCCAGAAATTGCACGACGTGCGTGTGCCCGAAGTAGATTACCCGATCGCGAATGGCATCAAGCGCAAGGGCAAGCGGTGTCTGGCTGTGGGCACCGATTGTTCGGTCGGCAAGATGTATACGGCGCTGGCAATGGACGCTGAGATGCGCGAGCGCGGCATGAAATCCACCTTCCGCGCCACCGGTCAGACCGGCATCCTGATCACCGGGGACGGTGTGCCGCTGGACGCGGTGATTGCCGACTTCATGGCCGGCTCGGTGGAATGGCTGACACCTGACAATGACGACGACCACTGGGACCTGATCGAAGGGCAGGGGTCGCTGTTCCATGTGTCTTATTCAGGTGTGACCATGGCGCTGATCCATGGCGGTCAGCCCGATGCGCTTATCCTGTCCCATGAACCGACCCGCGAGCATATGCGCGGCCTGCCGACCTATCAGCTGCCGACACTGGAGACCCTGCGTGACACCGCGCTGGCATTGGCCAAGGTGGCGAACCCGGATTGTCAGGTCGTTGGCGTTTCGGTCAACACGCAGCACATGTCCGAGGAGGACGCCTCCGCCTATCTGGCCAAGATCGAAGCTGACATGGGTCTGCCTGCGACCGATCCGTTCCGTTTCGGCTCGGGCAAGCTGGTGGACGCGCTGGCCGCGATGTGATCTGAACGACGCGCCGGGGGCGAGGTTCTTCTCCCCGGCGTATTTTTGAAAAGACGAAGGAGCGTTTGCGTGCAGGTAGAGGTCTCTCGCGATGTATTTCGGCTGGCGCAGGTGTTCACCATCTCGCGCGGGTCGCGAACCGAGGCAAAGGTGCTGACAGTTCGGATTTCGGACGGAAACCATCAGGGCTGGGGCGAATGCGTTCCTTATGCGCGCTATGATGAGACGCTCGAGTCGGTCGAGGCCGAGATTGCGGGTCTGCCCGCCGAGTTCACCCGTCAGTCGCTGATGGACCTGTTGCCTGCCGGTGCCGCCCGAAACGCCGTGGATTGTGCGTTGTGGGATCTGGAATGCAAACGCGCGGGCAAGCGGGCTTGGGAATTGGCCGGTCTGCCGGTGCCGGGGCCTGAAATCACTGCCTACACCCTGTCGTTGGACACGCCCGAGGCGATGCAGGCGCAGGCGGCTGCGAATGCGTACCGTCCATTGTTGAAGATCAAGTTGGGTACGCCGGACGACATGCCCCGGCTGGAGGCCGTGCGCGCAGGCGCACCCAAGTCCAAGATCATTGTTGACGCCAACGAGGGCTGGTCGGCCGAGGTGTATGCCGATCTAGCGCCGCATCTGGTGCGGCTTGGCGTCGAACTGGTCGAACAACCTCTGCCCGCCGGGGAAGACGACGCGCTGATCGGGATGGATCGCCCGGTGCCTGTCTGTGCCGACGAATCCTGCCATGACCGCGCCAGCCTGCCCGCGTTGAAGGGCAAATATGATGTGGTGAACATCAAACTGGATAAAACCGGTGGCCTGACCGAGGCGCTGGCCCTGCGTGAAGCTGCGCTGGCCGAAGGTTACAAAATAATGGTCGGCTGCATGGTCGGTAGTTCCCTGGCCATGGCGCCCGCGACACTGTTGGCGCAGGGTGCGATGGTAACGGACCTTGACGGCCCGCTTCTGTTGGCCGAAGACCGCGACAACCCGCTGATTTTTGATGACGCCGGAGTGCATCCGCCTGTGGCGACGCTCTGGGGCTGAGGAGAGATACATGACCCGCACCGTTTACGTGAATGGCGAATACCTGCCCGAGACCGAGGCCAAGGTGTCCATCTTTGACCGTGGTTTCCTGTTCGCAGACGCCGTTTACGAAGTCACCAGCGTTCTGGACGGTAAGCTGATCGATTTCGAAGGCCACGCGGTGCGCCTCAAGCGGTCGCTGGACGAACTGGAGATGGCCGAGCCCTGCACCAAGGAAGAGCTGCTGGAGATTCACCGCAAGCTGGTCGAGCTAAACGGCATTGATGAGGGTCTGATCTATCTGCAGGTCAGCCGGGGGTCGGATGGCGACCGGGATTTCGTATTCCCGTCCGCCGACACCAAACCCAGCCTAGTGCTGTTCACCCAGAACAAGCCCGGCTTGGCCGACAGCCCTGCGGCCAAGAAAGGTGCCAAGATCATCTCGATCGAGGATATCCGCTGGGGCCGTCGTGACATCAAGACCGTGCAGCTGCTCTACCCGTCGATGGGCAAGATGATGGCCAAGAAAGCGGGCTGCGACGATGCGTGGCTGGTCGAAGACGGCTATGTCACCGAGGGCACCAGCAACAACGCGTATTTCGTCAAGAACGGCAAGATCGTCACTCGCCCGCTGTCGAACGACATTCTGCACGGCATCACCCGCAAGGCGGTGCTGCGCATGGCAGCCGAGGCGCAGATGGAAGTCGAAGAGCGTCTGTTCACCATTGATGAGGCGAAAGAGGCGGATGAGGCCTTTACCACCTCGGCCAGCGCATTTGTCATGCCGGTGGTCGAGATTGACGGGGTGACGCTGGGCGACGGCACGCCGGGTCCGATTTCGAAACGCCTGCGTGAGATTTATCTGGACGAAAGCCGCAAGGCCGCGATCTAAAGCAGAGGCCCGCCAAAACGGCGGGCCTTTTTCGTACCGGGCATCAGCCCTTTTTCATTACGTTCTCTTCGAAGGCGATCTTGAAGGCGGCCTGTTTCTCGGGGCTGGCTTCGGTCTGATAATTGGCCTTCCACTCATCCATGGTCATGCCGTAGAAAACCTCGCGGGCTTCGTCCTTGCCCATCTCGATGCCTTTTTCGTTGGCGGCTTCCTGATACCAGCGGGCCAAGCAGTTGCGGCAGAACCCGGCCAGGTTCATCATGTCGATGTTCTGAACGTCGGTGCGATCTTCCATCAGGTGTTTTTGCAACCGACGGAACGCGGCGGCCTGAAGTTCGATTTCGGTTTGCTTGTCCATGGTCTGGCTCCGGATGACAGTATCGTTGTCTCTGACCTAGCGGTCCCGTGGCGATGTTTCAACACGGTGTCTCAGGCCAGTTTCAAAGCCAGCCAAGGAATGATGCAGAAGATCAGGGTCAGGATTTTATAGTTCGCCAGATACCGGAAATACGCCCGTTTCACATCCGGACGCTCCATCTGGAACATCCGGCCATGAACCCCTGCGATCCAGTCCTGCAACAGCACGATCATCAGGGTCGTGAAAAGCAAAACCGCGATGTTGAGCACCGCCATCCAGCCAAAGACGGAAGTCAGAAACTCCTGAGTCATGATCGCCCCCTTTCCCTATATATATGGGGATCAGCGGCTGGCCTCACAATACGGTGTGATCAAAGGCCGCTGTCAGCCAGAGCATCCTGCAGGATCACGGCCATACGCTCGGCCCAGGCGCGTTGACCGGCGTGATCGGCGATCAGGTCGTTACGCAGCTCGATCAGGGCGTTCGGGCGCCCATGGGCGGTGCAGTGGCGGTCAATAGCATCGCCGGGCAAGACACCGGTATAGGGCTCGTTGACGCCGACGCACAGGTCGCCCCCGGCCTCGAGCCGGTTGACGAGCGGGCGCGAGAACCGTTCGTCCGGCGTGTGCAGCACACCGATATGCCATGGGCGTGGCGCACGGCCGCGCAGCTGGCGAGTGAAGGAATGCATTGACACAATCACCGCATGCGGCAGGCCCGCCATGCGCCCAAGCGCCTCATGGTAAGGGCGATAGCACATGTTCAGGCGCCGTTCGCGTTCAGTCGCATCGGCGTGGCGGTTGCCGGGAATGATCGAGCCGTCATAAAGCTTCATTAGCAGGGTTGGATCATCCTCACCCCTGTTCGGATCGATCACGAGGCGCGAGAAGTTCGCTGCAATCACCGGCGCGTTCAGGATCTCGCCCAGATGCTTTGATACCTCATAGGCGCCCACGTCATAGGCGATGTGACGCTCCATATCCTCGCGCGGCAGGCCGAGGTCGCCACCATTGATTTCGGGTGGCACTGTATTGGTTGCATGGTCGCAGGTGATCAGCCAGCGCGACGGGCGATCAGCGCCGTGGATAAAAAACGGAGAATACGTCATAAGCCTGTCATCTAGTTTGTCGCAGGTGTAGGGCAGTTGCTTTGAAAAGGGAATTGCGCAATAAGCGGCGTGAAGCAATGTTTGCGGTAACATTTTTGCGAAACCAAGAGATGACGTCAGGAGAACACCACCAATGCGACGCCTGAGAAATGTAAAAATCGTGGCGACGCTGGGTCCGGCGTCCAATGACTATGACATGATCCGCGCCCTGCACGAGGCCGGCGCGGATGTGTTCCGCCTGAACATGAGCCACGGCAGCCATGACGAGATCCGTGAGCAGCATCGGATCATTCGGCAGGTGGAAAAGGATCTGGATAGCCCAATTGCCATCCTAGCTGATCTTCAGGGGCCGAAACTGCGCGTGGGTGAGTTTGCCAATGACGCTGAGGAATTGGAGGAGGGCGCGGCCTTCCGGCTGGATCTTGATCCGGCACCCGGCGACGCAGGCCGCGTATGCCTACCGCATCCCGAGATTTTCGCCGCACTTGAACCGGGCGCGCGTCTGTTGGTGAATGACGGCAAGATTCGTTTGATCGTTCAAAACTGCGGCCAGGATTTCGCCAATTGCACGGTCGAGGTGGGCGGTACCATCTCGAACCGCAAGGGCGTCAACGTGCCCGACGTCGTACTGCCGCTGGCGGCGCTGTCTGCCAAGGATCGCGACGATCTGGAATTTGTTTGCCAGCTGGGCGTTGACTGGCTGGCGCTGAGCTTTGTTCAGCGTGCCAAGGACGTGTTCGAAGCTCGCGCGCTGGCCGATGGCCGTGCCTCGATCCTGTCCAAGATCGAAAAGCCTGCGGCGGTTGAAGCTTTTGACGACATCCTCGACGCCTCGGACGGGATCATGGTTGCGCGTGGCGATCTTGGGGTGGAACTGCCGGTGTCTGCCGTGCCGCCCATCCAGAAACGTCTGGTTCGGAAATGCCGGGGCGCGGCCAAGCCGGTGATTGTCGCCACCCAGATGCTGGAGAGCATGATCGAAAGCCCGATGCCCACCCGGGCCGAGGTTTCGGACGTGGCGACCGCCATCTACGAGGGCACCGATGCCATCATGCTGAGTGCGGAATCCGCGGCGGGTTCGTACCCGGTCGAGGCGGTGCAGACCATGAACAAGGTCGCCATCGAGGTTGAGGCCGACCCCACTTATATGCAGATCATTTCCGCGTCGCGCAGTGCCAAGGGAACAACGATTGCTGATGGGATCGTGGCCGCCGCGCGTGAGATTGCGGAAAAGACCGACATCAAGGCGATCTGCTGCTTTACCCAAAGCGGAACCACCGCGCTGCTGACGGCGCGGGAACGCCCCAGCGTGCCGATCATTGCCATGACACCGGCCACCGGAACCGCGCGGCGTCTGTGCCTGAGCTGGGGCTGCCACTGCGTGATGACGCCCGAGCTGGAACGGTTCAAGGGTGCTGTCGTCAACGCGGCCCGCGCGGCGCGGGCAGGCGGATTTGCGGCCGAGGCTGATCAGATCGTTGTGACCGCCGGTGTACCCTTCAACGTGCCGGGAACCACTAATATTCTGCGTATCGCGCCTTGTGATGAGCGTCTGATCTACAACACGGACCCGGGCTGACCCATACGGTAAAGCCCCTTATTCACCGCTGGTTTGCGGTATTTGCCTAATTTTTGGGCGAAAAAAATACAGTAATATCAACAAAAAGCCGGACTCTGGGTTGAGTTCGGCAATTTCCCCTCTGTTTTTCGGTGTTTTTCCCGGATACTGGTTCGCGTGGGCAGTCTACTCAGAAAGTTCCAGGTTCCGGCTGCCCTGCCGGGGGCACGGGCCCCGGTACAATCAAAAAATAACGGAGGAACGTCATGACAACGAAAATTGTCATTGGACTGGACGGGACAGAAACCGGGGAACGTGCGATCAACTTTGCCAAGGATTTGGCCGGGCGGATCGGATCATGTGAATTGCTAGTGGTTTACGTGATCGAATGGTCCCCTTTCACTTTCCAGACACCTGAAGAAAACGCTCTGCGACACAAGCGGCGCGAGGAAGAGGTCGAACTGGCCACCAACCGCATTGTCACTCCTGCGGTAGATGCGCTCAAGGCAGAAGGTTTCGCGGCGCATGGCATAGTGCGCCATGGTGACGTGGCCGAAACGCTGAACGCGATCACGGTCGAAAACAAGGGCACACAGATCATCGTCGGGCGTGCCTCGGCGGACGGGTTCAAGAAACGCCTGTTCGGCAGCTCGACCCAGAATCTGGTCATGCACGCCGATGTGCCGGTCACGGTCGTGAACTGAGGGGAGTGACGAGTATGAACATGCTTCAAAAACTGAGCCTTGCTGCATCCGCAGCTCTGTTCGCCAGCCCCGCATTTGCGCAGGAAGCACCGGGCCTGGATGACAAGATTAATCAGGCATTCGCCGACTTCACCGGACCATTTGTCAGCTTTATCTTCGCACCGTTCCCGGGAACGGGTTTCCCATGGATCGTGGGATGGCTGGTGATCGCGGCGACAGTATTTTCGCTGTATTTCGCCTTTGTGCAGTTCCGCTTTTTCGGACACGCCATCAGCCTGGTCAAAGGTGACTATTCTGATCCCAATGATGCGGGTGAGGTCAGCCACTTTCAGGCGTTGGCCACTGCGCTTTCGGGCACTGTTGGTCTGGGGAACATCGCCGGTGTGGCGGTCGCCGTCGGTATCGGCGGGCCGGGCGCGACGTTCTGGATGATCATGGCGGGCCTGCTGGGCATGGCCTCGAAATTCACCGAATGTACGCTGGGTGTGAAATACCGCAACGAATACGAGGACGGCACCGTTTCGGGTGGTCCGATGTATTACATGTCCAAAGGGTTCGACGAACTGGGCCTGCCGGGCGGCAAGATTCTGGCGGTTTTGTTCTCGATCTTCTGTATCCTTGGCGCGCTGGGCGGGGGCAATATGTTCCAGGCCAACCAGGCGCACCAGCAGATCGCGGGTATCACTGGCGACTATCCCGGCTGGATCACCGGTCTGGTCTTCGCCGGTATCGTGTTTGCGGTGATCGTGGGCGGCCTGAAATCCATCGCGCGCGTGACCGAAAAGGTCGTGCCGTTCATGGGCGTTATGTATGTGGTTGCCGCGCTGGTGATTATCATCATGCACGCGGATCAGATCGGCTGGGCATTTGGCCAGATCTTTGAGGGTGCCTTCACCGGCCTTGGCGTCGCTGGCGGCATGGTTGGCGCGCTGATCCAGGGCTTCCGCCGTGCGGCGTTCTCGAACGAGGCGGGCGTTGGTTCCGCGGCGATTGCGCACTCGGCCGTGCGGACGAGCGAGCCGATCACCGAAGGCTTCGTGTCGCTGCTGGAGCCGTTCATCGACACGGTTGTGATCTGTACCATGACCGCGCTGGTGATCATCATTACCCAGCAGCTGATCATCGATCCTCAAACCGGTCTGTACATGCTGACAGAAGATGGCGGTGGTATTGCCACGGTCGATGGTAACTCGGGCGTCAGCCTGACCTCGGCGGCCTTTGCCAGCGCCTTTGGCTGGTTCCCCTACGTGCTGGCCGTCGCGGTGGTCCTGTTCGCCTTCTCGACCATGATCAGCTGGTCCTACTACGGCCTGAAAGCCTGGACTTATCTGTTCGGCGAGGGCCACACCAAGGAACTGGTGTTCAAGGTCATCTTCTGCATCTTTGTCGTCATTGGTGCTGCGGCCAACCTTGGTCCGGTCATCGACTTCTCGGATGCGGCGATCTTTGCGATGGCGGTGGTGAACGTCTTTGCGCTCTACTTCCTGATGAAAGTGGTGCGGGAAGAGCTGGCCAGCTATGCAGCCCGCCTGAAAACCGGTGAAATCCGCAAATTCGAGCACTAAATCACTCCACCGGGGCTGCCAGCGCTGCCCCGGTGCCTGACCACCCTGCGAAAAGCGCAGATTCTGGTCCAAACCCCCTTGCCAGTATGGAAGAACTTGCGTAAACGGCGCTTCTGATCGCGTGACCGGCCGAGATGGCATGCCGAGTCGCGTTTAGTACCGAACCCTGAAAGGAGACGGAAATGCCTAAGATGAAGACCAAGTCGAGCGCCAAGAAGCGCTTTAAGGTGACTGCGACCGGTAAGGTCCTTGCTGGCCAGGCCGGCAAACGGCACGGCATGATCAAGCGGACCAAGAAGTTCATCCGCGACGCCCGTGGCAACACCACCCTGTCCGCCCCCGACGCCAAGATCGTCAAGGGCTACATGCCCTACGACCGCTAAGAGGAGATTAAGAGATGTCCCGCGTTAAAGGTGGAACCGTAACTCACGCCCGTCACAAGAAGGTCATCAAGGCTGCCAAAGGTTACTATGGCCGCCGCAAGAGCACCTTCAAAGTTGCCCGTCAGGCCGTCGACAAGGCCAACCAGTATGCAACCCGCGACCGCAAGAACCGCAAGCGCAACTTCCGCGCGCTGTGGATCCAGCGTATCAACGCCGCCGTCCGTTCGCATGACGAGGCACTGACATATTCCCGCTTCATCAACGGCCTGAACCTGGCTGGTATCGAAGTGGACCGCAAAGTTCTGGCCGACCTGGCCGTGCACGAACCGGAAGCGTTCGGCGCGATCGTCGCCAAAGCTCAGGCCGCTCTGGCTGCCTGATCCTCTTTTAGAGAGACAGTGAATGAAGGGCCGTCCCGATTGGGGCGGCCTTTTTCTGTTGGAGAGCCGGTTGGGCCGCTTTGAGCCCATAGCGTACAATCCTGTGCTTTGGTAATAGGGATAAACCTATTGAGGATGGTACCGTTATGAACTTTCGAACTTTCTTGTTAGTTCTAGGAACAACGTGCGCCACCATGCCCGCACTTGCGGATTGCTTTGATACGCCAACATGGCATGACGAACCTCTTACTCAGTCATATTTGGATAGTTTGGGTGATGCCTTGGAGCAAGACGTTAGGCTAGCCAGTTTGAATATGTTGCTTATGTCCAATGAACCCGCCCACGCACAGCGGGATGAGTTACAGCGCCTTTTGATGCGTACGGCGTTAATGCAATTCGATGGCGACAAAGAAGTGCTCAGAAAGAAACTGCAAGAAGGTTCGCTTTATGATGTCATTCAACTAACTGACTTTTCCCGTTCAAATCCTAGGGATCAAAGCAAGATTATCGCGGCTTTCTGGCTAAACGGTTGCGTTGAGAAAGCGCTCGAATTACTTGCATCAGCGACTAACCCACTGACAAGCCAATACTATATGCCAATAGCGACCGGAGATACCGAGTTACTTCGCAACTTAGCACAACGCCTAGAGCCGGGCGGATACCAACAAAGAAGACTGCTTACTTTTGCAAAGCTGCTTGAGAGCCCGGACACCAAAGCCGAAACACTTCAAGAGTTTTTGGAGTATCTGATGTCGGAAACAAAAGATGCCGATATCAATGATACGATTGATGGCGTTGGACTGAAGATTGCTCTGGACATCGCCCAAGGCCGGCCACCGGATTTAGAATTGTCTCTGATTGAACCGAGCAATGAACCCGACGAGATACAGCACAATGGAATGCGGTTCGCTGCCTTTGTTGCATGGATGAATGCATCTGGGTTTTGCGACGCGACTTGGAAGACGGCCTTTGTCCTCTTGGGTACATCCGCCGAAAGTATGCCTTTCAATCGCGAACTACTTGAAGCGTCCGTGATTAGATGCCTAGAAAGCCAAGACACGTGAAACCCGAATGGGTCAAGGTCAGCTTTGTCCGCCTTGCTGACATTGGCAAAGCGGATTGAGGAATTTGAAACCTCTATGTCGTACCAACCCGCTGTAAGGCTTAGTTTTTACCTTCCTTCTTCACCAACTGTGCCGCAAAGGCCACACCTGTCGCCGGTCCAGCATAAGTGACCATGATCACATCATCCAGATAGACTCCGTTGAAGATGCCTGCGGATACGTCATCCCCCGAAATCCCGGCCTCGGCCAGAACAAAGCGGGTGGGGTCGTCCAGGCTGAATGTGCCCATGGCTTCTTCGACGATCCAGTCGGTGTCTCCGATCCGGCGCCAGCGGTTGGTGGCGGTGATCAGGTTGCCGTCGAGTTTGGTGATCTCCAACTCCATCTCAGTTTTTAACAGGCCCTTTTCGTGGTTTGGGTTCGATTTGGCGAAGCCCACCAGATAGGTGCCGTGCCACGTGCCGACGATCTGCGGGAAACCGCTGCCGTCTTCGGCGCTGGCTGGTACGGCGATGGAAAGTGCAAGAACCGTGACCAAGCTGCGAAGCAAATTGAATGCCATGGGTGTATCTCCTGAATAGAATGGTCACAGGCTAACCGAGTTCAGGAGTTTGGCAAAACATAGCCCGACAACAAAAAAACCGGCGCGATAAGCGCCGGTTTGATCTACTTCTAACTTGGGTCAGTTTACCCGAAGACACGCCCCAGCGCGCCATCGACCGCGTCGGTGATCTGGTCGATGTCATCCGGCGTAGCGATCAGTGCGGGCGAGAAGCACAGCGTGTTGTTGCGGCCGGGGACCGAGCGGTTGGTGACGCCGATGATCACACCTTGCGCCATACAATCGGCCACAACCGCCTGCGCCAGCTTCTCGTCCACAGGCTCTTTGCTGCCGCGGTCTGCAACCAGTTCAGCGCCCAGGAACAGACCCTTGCCGCGTACGTCGCCGATGACTTTGTGCTTTTCCATCAGCGCCTGCAGGTTGCCCATCATGCGATCGCCCATGGCCGAGCAATTGCCCAGCAGGTTCTCGTCTTCGATGATACGCATGTTCTCGATCGCGGCTGCCGGACCGGCGGTGCAACCGCCAAAGGTCGAGATGTCGCGGAAATAGTTCAGCGGATCGGCTGCGTCGTCCTTGAACATTTCAAAGACTTCCTCGGTGGTCACCATGCAGGCAATCGCCGCATAGCCCGAAGCGACGCCCTTGGCCATGGTCACGAAATCGGGCTTGATGCCGTATTGCTGATAGCCGAACCAAGTGCCGGTACGGCCAACGCCACAGACGACCTCGTCAATATGCAGCAGCACGTCGTATTTCTTGCAGATCTCCTGCACGCGCTGCCAGTAGCCCTCGGGCGCTTCGATCACGCCGCCACCTGCGGTCACCGGCTCGAGGCACAGCGCGCCAACGGTGTCGGGACCTTCGCGCAGGATGACCTCTTCGATCTGATCCGCAGCCCATTCGCCAAAGTTTTCGACAGGCGCGCCGTCCAGTTCATGCTTGCGATATTCCATGCAATGCGGCACGCGCACGAAATCGGGTGCGAAGGGGCCATATTGCGCGTTGCGCTCATCCTGACCACCGGCCGACATGGTCGCCAGGGTCGAGCCGTGATAGTCGCGCTCGCGGTACAGGATCTTGGTTTTCTTGCCGCCATATTTCTTGTGCGCGATCTGGCGGATCATCTTGAACGCCTTCTCGTTCGCCTCAGAGCCCGAGTTGGTGTAGTAGACACGGCTCATGCCTGGCATCTTCTCGATCAGCTTTTCGGCGAAGATTGCCCCGGGGATCGAGCCTGCCGAGTTGGCGAAGTAGCACAGCTTCATCAACTGGTCGTACACAGCCTTACAGATCGATTCGCGGCCATAGCCCACGTTGACGGTCCACACACCGCCCGAAACGGCATCCAGATGCTCTTTGCCGTTCTGATCCCAAACACGCATTCCCTTGCCTTCGACAATGATGCGGGGATCATTGGTTTCAAAGGGCTTATGCTGGATCAGGTGGTGCCAGATATGGGCGCGGTCGGCTTCGACCACGCGGGAAAGATCGTTTTCGTTGAACGTGCCGTCCATGACATGTCCTTTCAGAAGTGTTGGGTGCGCAAGTTGCGGGTACGTTGCCGCCCCGGCTTGGAATTTTCGATGGCCCAGATCACCGCGAATGGCCATCTGTAGATAGGGCCAGATTGCACCATCCCGTATTGCCAGTCCATGGCTTCGGCGTATTTCTACGGGTTTGCCTGACGCGACACTTTGTGATCAAGTCCGGCGAGAACTGAACTGGGAGGGTCAGCACATGGCAGGGGACAATATCTACGAGCGTCATTTGGACAAGAACCGCGCGAACTACTCGCCCTTGTCTCCGCTGAGTTTCATCGAACGCACCGCGAAGATTTACCCCGATTATCCATCGGTGGTCTACGGCGAACGCCGATTTAGCTGGGCGGAAACCTATGCCCGTTGCCGCCGTCTGGCGGGCGCACTGGCGGCGCGCGGCGTCGGAAAAGGCGACACAGTCTCGATCATCGCCGCCAACATCCCCGAGATGTACGAGGCCCATTTCGGCGTGCCCATGGCGGGTGGAGTGCTGAACACCATCAACACGCGACTGGACGCGCCGATCATCGCCTTCATCCTGAACCACGCCGAAACCAAGGTGCTACTGGTCGACCCCGAGTTTTCGGGCGTGGTGAAAGAGGCTCTGAAAACGGTGGATCACGACATTCTGGTCATCGACATCGAAGACCCCAGTTTTGATGGCGGTGAAAAGCTGGGCAGCCTGACCTATGACGCGCTGCTGGCCGAAGGCGATCCGGAATTCGCGTGGTCCTTACCCGATGACGAATGGGATGCGATCACGCTGAACTATACCTCCGGCACCACCGGCAATCCGAAAGGGGTTGTGTATCACCACCGGGGTGCAACGCTGAACGCGCAGTCGGATCTGCTGGACTGGAACATGCCGAAGCATTCGGTTTACCTGTGGACGCTACCGATGTTCCACTGCAATGGTTGGTGCTTTCCCTGGGCGATGGCGGCCAATGCCGGGGTCTCGGTCTGTTTGCGGGCGGTTCGGGATGAACCGATCTATGCTGCCTTCCGCGATGAAAAAGTCACCCATTTCTGCGGCGCGCCGATTGTACTGAACATGCTGGCCAACGCGCCGGATCACCTCAAGGATTTCGACCATGAGATCAAGGTGATGACCGCCGGCGCCCCTCCGCCCGCCGCCGTGATCGAAAAGATGGAAAGCATGGGTGTCGAGGTGACCCATGTGTACGGCCTGACGGAAACCTACGGCCCCTCGGTAGTCTGCGCGTGGAAGGACGAGTGGAACAGCAAGGGGGCCGAGGAGCGTGCCGCGCTCAAGGTCCGTCAGGGGGTTCCCTATACGGCCCTGTCGGGGCTGATGGTGGCTGACCCGGAAACCTTGGAGCCCGTGCCCGCAGATGGCGAGACGATGGGTGAGATTTTCATGCAGGGCAATGTCGTCATGAAAGGCTACCTGAAAAACGCCGAGGCCTCGGACAAGGCGTTTCGTGGCGGCTGGTTCGCCTCGGGCGATTTAGGGGTGATGCACCCGGACGGCTATATCGCGCTCAAGGATCGGTCCAAGGACATCATCATTTCGGGTGGTGAGAATATCTCATCGGTCGAGGTCGAAGATATCCTCTACAAACACCCCGCCGTGATGGAGGCCGCCGTGGTTGCGCGCCCGGATGAGAAATGGGGTGAAACGCCCTGTGCTTTTGTCGAACTCAAGCCGGATGCGCAGGCGAGCGAGGCGGATATCATTGCCTTCTGCCGGGACAACATGGCCCATTTCAAGGCGCCCAAGACGGTGGTCTTCGGGGCATTGCCAAAGACCTCGACCGGTAAGATCCAGAAGTTCAAACTGCGGGATCAGGCGCGGGCGCTGACCTAGGCGCCTATCTTGTCAAAGATCGACAGGTCAAGCTCCAGCATCTCACCCATCCACACGGCTCGGTCCCGGTGATCGTCCAGATGGTCACCGGTTTCCGGGTGGGTGAAAATGGTCAGACCCTGCCGGTTCAGCATCAGCCACGGGATGACCTGATCGAACGCATCCGGGGCGAAGGTTAGCTGGCAGCTCCAACGTGGGTGCGGGCCGACATTCCTGGCATGCATCCGGCCCTTCCCAACAGGAAACAGGCGCGCGGCCTCTTGGCAGACCTGTTGCGCGATGTCCTGCGTTTCGGCGTCGAAATAGACATGGGCGTGATAGCCGGTGATCTCGGGCATTGGGGCCTCCTGCGTTCGTATTGCAGGATACTCGCGGCAGGCCGCCCTCACCACCAAGGTCTGCACACAGGGCCTGTGCGCCAGATTAGGTTAAGCCTCGGGGTGGGCGGCCCTGAAGGCGGGGTGGTCGACGCAGGCGGCCTCGACCGCCAGACTGCGCTGCAGCCCGGACAGGTCCACTTGCCAGCGGCGCGCGTTGTACAACTGCGGGACCAGGCACAGATCGGCCAGGCCGGGCTGCGACCCAGCGCAATAGGGGGCCTGTTCGAACTCGGCCAACAGCGCCTCGAACGCCAGCAGGCCGGGGCGGATAAAGTGGCGCATCCAATCGCCCAGCATCCCTTCGGCTCCGCCGCTGAGCGTGGCGGCGTACTGAGCAACTGACAGGTTGCAGACCGGGTGGATATCCACGGCAATGGACTGCGCCAAAGCCGCTACTTTTGCACGGTGCGCGGGTTCCGCCGGTAGCAACCCCAGACCCCGGGTCTGATCCAGATAGTCGATGATGGCCAGAGATTGCGTCAGTCGAAGCCCGTCGATCTCAAGCACCGGAACCAGCCCCTGCGGATTGCGCGCCAGATGGGGTTGCGATTTCTGTGCCCCGTCCCTGAGATCGACCGAGACAGCGCGATAGGCGATCCCCGCCAGGTTCAGCGCGATGCGCACCCGGTAGCTGGCCGATGACTGCCCGTAGTTAAACAGGATCACCTCGGCCATGCTGTCAGCCGTTTTTCAATGCGGCAGCTTTCAGGGCTTGCGCCAGCACATCCGCGTTTCCGATATGGTTGGCCAGCACCAGAATGAGCCGTGCGTTCAGTGCTTCGCTTTCCGATTTGTTCAGCCCGTCATGGGCGGTCAGCAACTCGGCATAGAAATCGTCGCCATTGTCGAGGTTCGGGGTGAGGATCAGATCGGCCATCTTGCTTACTCCTTACCGGTGGCCCGGCGGATCGCCTGCCGGAATGCGTTTTCTTCGAACGTGTCGCGCCGTGCGGCGACGTGCTGATCCGGGCGGATCAGGTAGACCGCGCTGTCAGCGTCGCCCAAGTACCTGCGCTTGAGTTCCAGTGTCAGATCATCCTTCACGGACAGCGCCAGCCGGGTGGCTTCGATGCCGTCTTCCTCAATGCGTTCGGGGGCGTCGGCGTCGATGGTCAGCAGGGTGAATTTACCCGCCAGTTTCGGCAACAGGAAGTCATCGCCCAAAGGCGCATCAGGGCAGGCCGCACCCGGGCGGGTGATGTCCGGCCCGTTCAGTGCATCCGCCGAGCTGAGCGAGGACCCCTCATAAGTGCAAGGCGTGCTTAACCGGCCGGAATTCACCAGCGGCCGGGCGAACTCAAAATGCTCGCTGAGGTCCAGAATCGCATCCCGGAATTGTCGCGACATGTCGGATTTCGGTGTAATGAAATCGGTCGAGCGCGTGGACATGCGGATATTTTCATCAGCGGCCTGAACCCGCTCGCGGTTGTAGCTGTCCAGCAGAATCTCGGGCGCTTTGCCGTCGATGACCAGCTTCAACTTCCAGCACAGGTTGTCCGCATCCTGCATTCCGGAATTTGCACCGCGCGCGCCAAACGGGCTGACCTGATGGGCGCTGTCCCCGGCGAACAACACGCGGCCATGACGGAACCGGTCCATACGCCGGCATTGGAAGGTATAGATCGATACCCACTCCAGATCGAACTTCACATCCTCGCCCAGCATTGCCTTGAGTCGCGGGATGACGTTCTCGGGCTTTTGTTCACGTTCCTTGTCGATATCCCACCCCAGTTGCAGGTCGATGCGCCAGACATTGTCGGGCTGCTTGTGCAGCAGCGCCGATTGCCCGCGATTGAAGGGCGGATCGAACCAGAACCAGCGCTCGGTCGGGAAATCGGCCTCCATCACCACATCAGCGATCAGGAAATTGTCTTCGAACACGCGCCCTTCGAAATCCAGCCCGAGCATCCGCCGCGTCGACGAGTTCGCCCCGTCACAGGCGATCAGCCAGTCGGCCTCGATGTTATAGGGGCCTTCGGGGGTTTCGACCTCGAGCGTGACATGGCTGTTATGGGTTCCGATGGCTTCGACCTTGTTGCGGCCACGGATTTCAAGGGACGCGCCTTCGGCCTGCAATTCGCGCACCCGGTCTACAAGGGCCTTTTCGAAATAGTATTGCTGCAGGTTGATGAAGGCCGGGTTCGCGTATCCTGTGTCGGGCTGCAGGTCGAACTCATATACCTGTCGCTCATCGAAATAGACCTTGCCTGCGTTCCACAGCACCCCTTTTTCCATCATTGGACGCCCCGCGCCCAGACGGTCGGCGATATCAAGCGTGCGCTGCGAGAAGCAGATCGCACGGCTGCCGAAACTGACCTTGTCATTGTCGTCCAGCACCACGACCTCAACCCCTTGCTGGGCCAGATCGATCGCGGTGGCCAGTCCGATCGGCCCCGCACCGATCACGATCACTTTGTGGCGGACAGGTATGGACGCATCCTGATCCGGAGTGCGTTCATAGGCGTAAAGCGGGACTTCGAAAATCTTGTTCATGGGCTCTCCCCCGATGGTCTGGCGCTGATAAAGCGCAAGATTTCGTTCTCCGGCCCTGCGAAGCCGAAGGCTTGAGCCAATGGTCTCACCGAAAAACCCGCCGTAAAACGATCTGGATCAAATGCGACGGAATGTCGTCAGTCGAGGTATTGTTCTCACCGTGCGTACGGGGAGGAGTGAGCGGGCAACACTGTGCCGGTGCAGTCGCCGAAGCCGATTGTGTATCCCTTGCCTTTGGCCGCGCCCGTCAGGGTCAGGGTGTCACCGTCCTCAATGAAGCTGCGCGTCTCGCCCGTGTTCAGCGTCAGCGGTTCCTTTCCGCCCCAGCTGAGTTCCAGCAGCGAGCCGCGTTCCGGTTTTGTCGGGCCGGAAATGGTGCCGGACCCCAGCAGATCGCCTGTATTCATCGGGCATCCCGAGGTCGAATGATGCGCCAGTTGCTGCGCGGCGGAGTAATACATTTCCTTGTAATTCGTCCGGGCAATCGTAGTGGCTGGTTTACCTTCGGGTGCCATCGTCACGGACAGGTCGATGTCATACAGCATCGGGCCGCAGTCTTTCAGATGGTCCAGTAACGGAACCTCGCGTGCAGGTGTGTCACAGCGAAACGGTTCCAGCGCGGCCTTGGTCACGATCCACGGGCTGATGGACGTCGCAGTAGCCTTGGCCTGAAACGGGCCGAGAGGTTGGTATTCCCACGCCTGAATATCGCGCGCGGACCAGTCGTTCAGCAGAACGTATCCGAAGATGTGGTCATCCGCCTCCTGCACCGTGATCGGCCCCTCAGAGGGCGTGCCGACGATGGCGCCCATCTCAAGCTCGATGTCAAAGCGGCGGCTGGGCAGGAAAGCGGGTTTCTCTTGGTCCGGTGATTTAAGCTGACCCCAGGGGCGGCGGATATCGGTGCCCGAGACGACAACCGAGGATGCCCGGCCGTTATACCCGATGGGAATATGCAGCCAGTTCGGCGGCAAGGCATTTTCCGGCCCGCGAAACATGGTGCCGACGTTTTGCGCATGATGACGACCTGCGTAGAAGTCGGTGTACTCGCTGACGGCGAAGGGCATGTGCAACTCGGTTGCGTTCTGCGGAACCAGCAAAGGTTCCACCTTGTCCTGTTCCTCCGACCCTTCGGCCAGCAAATAGGTCAGCCGCGCGCGCAATGCGGCCCAGACGGCCGGGCCTTGCTCCATCAACGGGTTCCAGAAGGGCAGGTCAAATAGCGGCTCGTCGTCCAGATTGATCACCCCTTCGGCCTCAGCCGTAGTGACGTCCAGAATCATATCTCCGATCGCCACGCCGCAATGTTGTTCGGACCCGTCGACCGAAAAGACACCATAAGGCAGGTTGTTCAGCGGAAACGGGTGGTTGGCGTCATTGGCCGAGGCCACCCAGGATTTCGAAAGTGTCATTTAAGTTCCTTGTCGCCTTTGTCGTCGTTGCGAAAGTGGCACCGCGAAAGGGTGTGCCGCATGGCCCTGTTTCCATCTTTCAGTCGCCAGGATCGGCCCCACCGGAAGAACCCTCCTGGCGATGGCCGGGCATTGGATTGTGCTTGTAGTGGTCACGCTTGCCATTCCAGCGTCCGCGCCGTGCCCATATCGACATGCCGATAATGCCCAAGAACACGGCGATGACTATGTAGCCACCATCCATTACTTCTTGCCTGGTGTCCCGTCGAACTTTTTCTCAAGCGAGGTCCAGCAGTCAATGTAATCATCCTGCAAGGGGGCCTCTTTGGCGGCAAACGGTGTCAGATGTTGCGGGAACCGGGTTTCGAACATGAAGGACATGGTGTTGTCCAGCTTGTCCGGGCCAAGGTTCGCATTCGACGCTTTGTCGAACGCCTCGCGGTCCGGGCCGTGCGGCAACATCATGTTGTGCAGGCTCATGCCGCCGGGGACAAAGCCCTGCGGCTTGGCATCATACTGACCGTAGATGTTGCCCATCAGCTCGGACATGATGTTCTTGTGATACCACGGTGGGCGGAACGTATCCTCGGCCACCATCCAGCGTTCGCGGAACAGGACAAAGTCGATATTGGCCGTGCCCGGCTGCCCCGACGGTGCGGTCAGCACGGTAAAGATCGACGGATCGGGGTGATCGAACAGGATCGCGCCGACCGGGCAATAGGTGCGCAGGTCGTATTTGTAGGGCGCGTAGTTTCCGTGCCATGCGACCACATCCAGCGGGCTTTGGCCGATCTTGGTGGTGTGGAACTGCCCGCACCATTTGACGGTCACGGTCGAGGGCACCTCGCGATCCTCAAACGCAGCCACGGGCGCCTTGAAATCGCGCGGGTTGGCCATGCAATTGGCGCCGATCGGGCCGCGGCCCGGCAGCTCGAATTTCTGACCGTAGTTTTCGCAGACGAAGCCGCGCGCGGGGCCCTCCAGCACTTCAACCCTGTACACCAACCCGCGCGGGATAATTGCGATTTCCTTGGGTTCAAGGTCGATGATCCCCAACTCGGTGGCAAAGCGCAGGCGGCCTTCCTGCGGTACCACCAGCAGCTCGGAATCGGCCGAATAGAAATAGGCGTCCACCATCGACTCGGTAACCAGATAGATATGGCTGGCCATGCCCACCTGCGTGTTCACATCCCCTGCGGTGGTCATCGTGCGCATGCCCGTAAGCCAGGTCAGCCCCTGATCGGAATGCGGCACCGCATCCCAGCGGTACTGGCCCAGGCTGATCACGTCCGGATCAACAAAGGGCGCGGATTTCCAATAGGGCAGATCAATCTTTTCGTAGCGATGCGAGTGCTTGACCGACGGCCGGATGCGATAACACCACGTCCGTTCAGGCGGATTGGCGGTAAAGGCCGTGCCGCTCAGTTGCTCACCATACAGTCCATAGTTGCAGCGTTGTGGGCTGTTCATTCCCTGCGGCAATGAACCGGGCAGGGCCTCGGTTTCAAAGTCATTTCCAAAGCCGGGCATATAGCCCGCATGGGTGCCGACCGGGCTGCTTGCCTGGGTCATTTCATGCGGATCAGTCGGATGGTTCATCCTGCGTTCCTCCGTTTGCTGCTTGTGGGATAATAGTCGGTTTTGTAACTAACAAGCATGACTCGGGACGATTCCATGAAAAAAGATGACTTTGATTTGCAAAATTTCCTGCCGTACCTGCTGAACCGGGCGGCCGAGGAAAGCTCATTGGAGTTTCAGAAGGTCTACAAGGACCATTACGGTATGCTGCGCAACGAATGGCGGGTCCTGTTTCATCTGGGCAATTACGGCGAAATGACCGCAAAAGAGATCGGTGAACAGGCCCGGCTTCACAAGACCAAGATCAGCCGCGCGGTGCACAGGCTGGAGGAACGCCGGTATCTGCTGCGCACCCGCAGTGAAACGGATCGCAGGGTGGAAAATCTGATGCTGACGGCCTTGGGGCAATCCGTCTATCACGAGCTTTGTGGTATCGCGGGGCAATATGACGCAAAGCTGGCAGCACAATTCAGTACGGACGAAGTGGCCCTGTTGCGCAAAATGCTGCGACAGCTGGCGCATATGGGGTGAACACTGGTAATCCCGGCCTCTGGCCCCCAGATGACAACCAGAGCGGACACTGGAATAATAACAAAATGACGACCCTGAACGCCGATACGGCGAAATCAACGGATCTTATCGAATGGATTGTGACACGCGGCCTGGAAGGGGCTGCGAAAGAAGAGCTGTTGGACGGCTATTGCAACAAGCTGTTGGAACTCGGCGTGCCCCTGATGCGCTTTCATGCGGCGCAATCGGCCTTGCACCCGGTCTACGGTGGCACCGGGTTCAGTTGGTATCAGGGCCGGGGAGGTGAGTCCGAGACCTTTGAGTATACCGAAGAGCCCAGCGAGCAGTGGAGACAAAGCCCCCTCTTCGCCATTCTGAACAATGAAGTGGATGAAATCCGCGAGCGTCTGGTCGAGCAGAACGAGGCCAATCGCTATCCCTTGCTGAATGATCTGCGCCAGATCGGGGCAACGGATTATTATGCCACCGGGGTCAGTTTTAACGTGCCGACCCAGAGCGTGACAGGAATCACCAAAGAGGCCGTGGACGGGGTTCTGATGTCCTGGACCTCGAACGCGCCGGAAGGATTCCGGGACTGTGATCTGGACCTGATCAACACGGCGCTGCCGCATCTGGGGCTGGCGCTGAAATCCGCGTCGAGTGCCCGAATATCGAAAGACCTTATGCGGGTCTATCTGGGCCGCGATGCGGGAAGGCGCGTGTTGTCAGGCGAAATCCGGCGCGGATCATTGCAGCAGATCGATGCGGTGATGTGGAACTTTGACCTTGAGGGCTTTACCAGCCTGTCCGAAGAGCTGCCGGGCAACGAAATCATCGACATGCTGAACGACTATCTGGCCGTCGCCGTGGGTGTCGTACATGACAATCGCGGCAATATCCTGAAATTCATGGGGGACGGGCTGATGGCGATGTTCGACGTCGGCGAGATCGACGAAGACGCGCGTGCGGCGCTGAAAGCCGTGCCGGTATTGCAGCAACGGATGGAGGCGCTGAATGCCCGCCGCGAGGCCGAGGGCCTGCCGGTGGCGAGCTTCACCCTCGCCCTGCATGCGGGTGAAATCCTGTATGGCAACATTGGGTCCGAGACGCGTTTAGATTTTACGGTGATCGGCCCGGCCGTGAACCAGACCGCGCGAATTGCCGGCATGCACAAGTCTTTGGGGCAGCGGATTCTGATCTCGGACGATGTTGCGCGCGCAGCACAGCCCTGCGGACAGAACCTCGTGTCCGTCGGGCGGTACATGCTGCGCGGCGTGCCCGAGCCGAAAGAGCTGTTTACGGTGTATAATGAGGCTGCGTCGTAACTGGGTGTTTGTGCGATGCCAAAAGCAATAACGTCGTTTGTCCTCTCGTTGGGTCTAATGGCATCTGCCGTATCCGCGCAGACCGATCCTGCCATCAATATCTTCTTTGGTTTTGATTACGTTTTGCAGCCGATTGCCATCAAGTGGGCGTGCGGAGGTCAGCAAAGTGAGGATTTGACGGCTATTGAGGCGCTTATCGCTGCATTTCCTGAAGATGCAGAACGCGCCGATTTGCGGGGTTTTGTTGATAGTATGTTACAGGTTTCGGAGCGCAGAGCGGGCTTGACTGAAATACTTGGCGCTGAATTGACCAGCAAACAGACGGAGCAATTATGCGCAGCTGCGCGACCTCTTAGCCTTGTTTGGGCGACGCCAGAGCAACTGACCAACGGTGGTGAAGACACAATTGCCCCTGAACCCAGCGCGGCATGGGCAGAATTCTACCGGGTCGTTGAGCACCTTCAGTAACGGCTTTTTGTACTGTCTATGCCAACAGCGGAACTCCGCAAGCCCTGAGGCCCGGAGGGGCGGGCCAGGCGCTAACAGCTTGCAGAAAATCACCCTTGCACTGGCGGCACGACGCGCTGATAGAGGTGCCACGTGGCATGGCCAAGGATTGGCAGCGTAAAGATCAGGCCCAGAAACGCCGGAACCATCGACAACAGCATGGTGACCGAGATGATTGCCGCCCAGGTCAGCATGACCACCGGGTTTTCTGCAACGGCGCGGATGGACGTCAACATTGCGGAAACAAAATTGGTTTCCCGGTCAAGCAGCATGGGCATGGCGATGACGGTCACCGTGAACAGGACCGCCGACAGAAACGCGCCGACGCAGGTGCCGATCGCAAGAAAGGTCCAGCCCTGCGGAGTGGAAAAGACGATATTCAGGAAACCGTCGAAATCCGAGAAAGATGTATTCTGCAGGGTGATCGCCAGCCAAAGCCGTACCTGGTAAATCCACACCCAGAAAATGAACAGGGTGACAAAGGCCATCCAGCCCATTTCGCGCTTGCGCTGATTGGCCATGACGCCGAGGATTTCAGACCAGCCGAAACTCTCACCCTTTTGCAGCCGGCGCGACATCTCGTACAGCCCGGCGGCGGCGAAGGGCGCGACCAGTGGGAAACCTACAATGGCGGGAATGATCATCCAGATCTTGCCAAGCCAGACCAGACCCCAAACAAACAGGATGCCGAATACCGCATAGAACAGGCCGAAAAATCCGCTCATCAAGGGGCGCGCGAGAAAGTCGGAGAACCCGGCCTTCAGCGACGCGGTGATATCGCTTGATGTCACCGTGTTTACTTCGGGCACGGAATGTTGCTGCGGCTTCAGATTGTCCGGTGGTGTGGACCCTTCGGTGTCGGATGTCATGGCACGCTCCTCCCAAAGCACAGTGCTTTGCTGATCCGTTTGCCAACGGACCCAGCTGTGAACAGGCGCCTTTCCTCCGCAAGCAAGTTTGCATCAGGTAAGGCACAAGGGCAAGGTGGGGGAGTTTAGCAGCCGAGCTGTGTGTGTCCTGCGGGGCAGTACCCCTTAGAAATCGATCTCGACACCCGGCAGGTTCAGCTCTTTCATCATGTCGCGCAACTCCTGCCGCGCGGCGATGTTCGAGATGTTCAACTGTTTGACCCCAATATCCTTGAGGTCCAGCAGGGTCAAACCGCGCGGGAACAGTTCGCGAAAGATCACCCGCTCGGAAAAGCCCGAGGCGACGCGGAAACCGATGCGCTGCGACAGCATCTCGATCGCGCGTTGCATCTTTTCCTTGTTGACCATGCGCTGTGTACCAACACGGTTGCGCACGACGACCCAGTCGATGGGTTTCAGCCCGGCCTGTGCGCGCAGTTGCCGCGCGTTCCAGACCATTTCAGAGTACACCGATGGCCCGAGGATTTTTTCACCCTTTGAATCGATCCGCGCCAGCAGGTCGAAATCGATGAAACTGTCGTTCAGAGGGGTGATCAGCGTGTCGGCCAGCGAATGCGCCACCTGGCTGAGGCGGGTGTGCGAGCCGGGGCAATCGATCAGGATAAAGTCGCTGTCGCTTTCCAGCTCGGCAACCGCGGCGGACAGGCGGTGGTCATAGATGTTCTCGCCGGGTTTCAGCTTGCTGGCATCGATCTCGGGCAGGTCATGGTGGCGCGGGCTGGGCAGCCGTGTTTCCGAGCCGTTCATGAAATTGCCGCGGTTCTCGAAATAGCGCCCAAGGCTGCGTTGCCGCAGGTCCAGGTCCAGTGTGCTGACCTTGTGACCCAGCCGCGCCAGTGCGGTTGCCACATGCATCGACACGGTCGATTTGCCTGCGCCGCCCTTCTCGTTCCCCACTACGATGATATGTGCCATGCTTGTATTCCCATGTCCCGCCGTGCTTGCCCACACGTTGTTGTGAGCCACTATATGTTGTGGAAAGCGGGAAGGGAAGAACCCCAATCGGTGATATCAGGCTCTAATTTGGAAAACCGAGCTGTGGGCGCGGGTTAGGCTGCGCGCTTGTCAAGCTCGGCGCGCTGTTTCACAGTTCAGAGCAGTAAAATGGGATAAGGACCGGGCTTGGATCATCTGTTTCTGAACGTTCTTAACGTGGTCCTGCCGGTGCTGATCTGCGCCGGGATTGGCTATAGTCTGGCCCTGATCAAGGCGCCCTTCGACAACAAGGTGATCGGCGGTATCGTTTCGCGCGTGGGGTATCCGACGCTGATCATCTCGCACCTGTCTACCACCAAGATCGCCGTGGGTACGTTTCTGGATGTGATGGTCGCCGCCGCGTTGGCCATTGCCGGGTTCGGCGCGCTGGGGTTCGTTGCCTTGAAGGCGATGCGCCTGCCGGTGCGGGCATTTCTGACACCGCTGATGCACGGCAATGTCGGCAATATTGGCCTGCCGATCACCCTGCTGGCGCTGGGCGACGCGGGGATGGCCTATACGATGGGTTTCGTGGTTGTCGTCCTGATCAGCATCTTCACTGTGGGCATGTGGATCCCGGCCGGAGAGTTTGCGCCGAAGAAACTCGCCACATCGCCGATCATCTATGCTGTGGTAATCTCGCTGATCCTGATGGCGACCGGATACAGTCTGCCGCAACCGGTGGCCAAGTCCTTTGACATACTCGGAGGCCTGTCCATCCCGCTGATGCTGCTGACACTCGGGCATACTCTGGCGACGTTGCAGATCCAGGGCCTGGGCCGGGCGGTGGTGTTGACCGTTTTGCATCTGGCAATGGCCGTCGTGATCTCCAGCGCGCTGGTCTGGGCGTTCGGCTTTACCGGGGCGGAACGTGGTGCGGTGATCTTGTGTTGCCTGATGCCGTCTTCGGTGGCGACCTACCTTTTCATTGACCAGCACGTGCCGGAATACGGGCCGGATGTGGCGGGCTTTATCCTGATATCGACGCTCAGCACGATTGTCGTACTGCCCGTTGCGTTGTCTTATTGGATCTGACGCGGCCCCTATGCGCAGGGATAAAAATCGCTAAACTGCTGAATAATTGCGTTAATCAACCATAGTTTGAGGGCAATTTGATGCGTGACAAGACCTCGGAAGACGTGACCCCGCAGGCCCGCGCCCGCGTCGTTCTGGCGATGACGGCGATTTGCATGATGGTCGTGGGGTTCAATACAACCGCCGTCGCCACCGTTCTTCCCAACCTCAAGGCCGACTTCGATCTGACCCCATCCGGGCTGCAATGGGTGATGGCGACCTATACGGTGGCCAGCGCCACGCTTGTCACAATCGTCTCTCGGCTGGGAGATATCACCGGCAAGATGGGTGTGTTTTTCTTTGGCATGATCGTCTTTGCTATCGGGTCGGCCTCGGTCCTGTTTGCGCAGGATGGAGCGATGTTGTTGTTCGGCCGTGGGGCGCAAGGGGCAGGGGCGGCGGCGCTGTTCGGAACCTCTTTGTCCTTGTTGACGGCGGCAACACCCGAAGAGCAGCGCGCCAGCGTCACCGGGGCCTGGGGCGCAATCGTTGGCCTCGCCATTGGCGTCGGACCAATCGTCGGCGGGGCCTTTGGGCATTATGTCAGTTGGAGAGCGGTCTTTGCGACCGATCTGCTGCTGTTGGCCATAGCCTTTGCCATCGGGCTGCATGTCAGCAAGCGGAAATATGTTCCGGACACACGCCTTGCCGGGGCAAAATTCGATTACCCGGGGGCGATTGCGATCCTGTTGTTCCTCGGACCGCTGTCCTTTGCGCTCAGCAATGGGGAAAGCGGAGGGTGGTCCTCGCCGCTCACGCTGGTGCCGCTGGCGATTGCGGCGTTGGCAACGGTTGTGTTGGTTATCGTTTCACGCCGCGCCGAAGACCCGCTGATCGAGCTGCGCTATTTCCGCCATCCGCGCTATTTCATGGCTGCGGCGGGGATGTTCTTTACCGGGTTCACGCTGTTCTGCTTCTTTGTCTATTTCAACACCTTCGTGCAGTCGCCCGATGCCTTCGGGTACTCCTCGATCGGCGCAGGGTTGGCGATCATGCCGCTCAGCCTCAGTATGTTTGTCATCTCGGTCACCGCGCCGCGGTATCTGGCGCCCTACAGCTTTCAGTGGCCAGTTGCGATTGGTCTTGGGGCGATGGCATGCGGGTTCCTGTTGCTGATGACCACCACGAACACCACGCAATATTCCGAGATCTGGTGGAAACTGCTGATTGTCGGTATCGGCATGGGTATCTGTTTCTCGCTGCTGCCGCGCCTCGGCCTGCGCCTTCTGCCCGAGGAGCATGTGGGGCAGGGGTCGGGCGTGATCAATGCCTGCCTCTATTTCGGGGCCACCTTGGGGGCCGTGGTCGGAGGCCTTGCCGAAGCCATCACCAAACGCCGCGGCCTGTCCGAAGTGATCGATGCGTTGCCCGCCGGATCGACTCAGCGCGAGGATTTGGCCCATGCGCTGACCCATGGCACGCCCAACCAGATACAACAGCAGATCGCGGGGATGGATCCATCGGCCGGAACTGCCCTGGCCAAGGCGCTGCGGGATTTGCAGGATAACGCCTTTGACAGTGCTATGCTGGTTGCGGCGGTTGCGGCGTTGATCGGAATGGGGCTGGCGCTGATGTTGCTGCGCGGCCCTGTGCCGCCGGTCCACAGCGCGGCAGACCTGACGCGCGAACCTCGTTGAGACAATGGCCCAGGCGGGGTTACCCCCCAAGATACACCCCTTCTTTCGGGCGGTAGAACACCTTCTGATCGTGCAGTTTACCCAGAAGATCGTGAATGCGACGCAAAGTGTCTTCGCGCCCCGCTTTGCCGCCTTCGTCCTCATCCATCGCAGCCTGTGACAACGAGGCAACCGAACCACGCAGCGCCGTTTCGATCAGGTCCATATCCTCTACGGAAAGCTCGATCATGTCATTGTACTGGGGCATTTTCAGGGTCTCCATAGATTTTTTACCTGCGTTACAGTCCAGTGTAGCATTTGCTGGCGTTAGGCGAAATTGGTCTGTGCCTGATGAGAGCCGTTAGAGTTGAAAATGAATGTGGTCATCATGGCGTGCAGCGCGGCATCCCTGAGAACGAATCTTGGGACCGGACACATGTAGGCTCTTGGCCAGATGGGGCTCAACGAAAATCTTGCCCACGCGGTCGTCTTCAGACAGCACAATCAACACCGAACGGATGCGTTGACGATCTATGCTGTAGCTGCGCCAAAGGGGCTGCAGGAAATCGAAATCCCATCTCAGGGTTGGCCAACGCTTTGGGCAGTTGGTGCTGCTTTGCTCAAAGGCGAAGTACCCTATCGGAGATCGCGTGGCGCCATTCAGGTAACTGCCGTCTTCGGCGTAATAGAAGGCGAGGTCAGCTTTTTCTCCGTCATCGTGTGACAGATGTGGCGGCAGGGGAAATCCGTTCAGAAACGGAAAGTTCGCGTCCAGGACAAGAGTTGTAGTTCCCGGGTATTGGCGATCCATTTTGTTCGCAGCATCCTGCAGAACATCAGCAAGTTCAGGAGAGACGTAATTTCTGTTCAGAACGCAGTACATCCAGCTTTGAACTTGCAGTGGGCCGTCCTCTGTACAGCTTAGTGCGACGCGCCCAAACTGCGGGGCGATCCAGATCGCAGCAAGTGAAAGAGCGGCATAGGCGACCACAAATGAAATCAATCGTTTTTTGAAGAACAGCGCAATTCCCCAAGCAAGCCCTCCGACCTGCGTCAGCACTGTCAGAACAAGAATGATCAATGTGTTGATGAAAATACGAAACATGAACGCAAAGCTGTCACTGTTCATGGTGTGCTGCAATCGAATTGAGTTACCGTTCAAGTTATTGAACGGCAAAAATAAAAAAGGCCGCCCCAAGGGACGGCCTTTCGCATCTCAAACAAGTCAGGCTTAGAAGCCCAGACCTTCGTATTTCTTTTTGAACTTCGACACACGGCCGCCGGCGTCCATCAGGCGCGACGAGCCACCGGTCCATGCGGGGTGCACGGAGGGGTCGATTTCCAGAGCCAGCTGGTCGCCTTCGCTGCCCCAGGTAGATTTCATTTTCACGATCGAGCCGTCGGTCATTTTGACGTCGATGAAGTGGTAATCGGGATGGATGTCTTTTTTCATCTTTCCGCTCCTTACGCCTCGGCGCCAGCCTTGGGCTTGTAGTTGGTGACTTCTGCGATACGTGCGGATTTACCACGGCGCGAGCGCAGATAGTACAGTTTGGCGCGACGGACGCGGCCGCGGCGGACAACGGTGATGCTGTCGATGTTGGTCGAATGCAGCGGGAACACACGTTCCACGCCTTCGCCAAACGAAATTTTGCGAACGGTGAACGAACCGGCGATGCCGCTGCCACCTTTGCGCGCGATGCAGACGCCTTCGTAGTTCTGCACACGGGTGCGCGAGCCTTCGGTCACTTTAAAGCCGACACGGATGGTGTCACCGGCTTTGAAATCGGGGATGTCTTTCCCCAGGGCGGCAATCTGTTCCGCCTCAAGCTGTGCGATCAGGTCCATCGCAGTTTCTCCTATCTGCTCGTGGTTGGTCCACGAAGTTAAGCACGGCCTGAGAGCTCTTGGTCTTCACCGGGTCCTGCGTACAGCCCGCCAGAGGTCAGATCGAATGTTCCTTTGGTCCGGTCCGCCCTGACACGCTGCGGCTGAAGAAAGCCCGGCGTTGCGCCATGGTGCAAACCAAAACACCGGAGTCGCGCAGTTGCGGCACCGGATTGCGCTGCTTTACGAGGTTTGCGGACAGGGATCAAGTCAAAATCGCCATATTTTCATAGCTGGACGGTGGGATTTCGCCGTCCGCAAAATACGCCGTTGCCTTGTGAGGCCGATCAGGCATTCTGGAGGGAATTATACGAGCAGAAATTTGAAACAGGAACAGACCATGCGCATAGCGTTGATGCTGGCCGTTCTGGCCACGGCGACCCTGTCCTGCGGTCGCAGTACTCCTCCGCCTCAACAGGTCGAGGCCAAGGCTTTTCTGGGCACCACGTCGCCTTCGGTCATTTATCCGGCCTTTGGCGATGCTGACCCGCATGACTGGGACGGGCGGCACCCCGGCCATTATCCGGTACACGGGCTGGACGTGTCGCGCTGGCAGGGTGCGATTGACTGGCACCGGGCCAAGGCATCGGGGGTCAGTTTCGTATTCATCAAAGCGACCGAGGGCGGTGATGTGGCCGACCCCATGTTCGACGACCATCGGCGTGGGGCGCAGGCGGCGGGGGTGCCGTGGGGGGCGTACCACTATTACTATTTCTGTCGCCCGGCACATGAGCAGGCACGATGGTTCATCCAAAACGTGCCCAAAGGCTCGGACCTGCCGCATGTGTTGGACATGGAATGGACGCCGCATTCCAGAACCTGCCGGCTGCGTCCCGATGGGGCCAAGGTTCGTTCCGAAGCCAAGCGATTCCTCGACATACTCGAACGCCACTACGGGCGGCGACCCATCGTCTACACAACGGTGGATTTTTACGATGACACCGGTATTGGCCGTTTGCCCGGAACCGAATTCTGGCTGCGGTCCGTTGCCGGGCATCCGCACAAAGTCTACCCTCGGGCTTCGTGGCGGTTCTGGCAGTACACCGGCACCGGGCTGGTGCCGGGTGTGCAAGGCAAAGTGGATATCAACACGTTCAACGGGCACCCCGAGACATGGGCGCGTTGGAAGGCAGGGGGTGCTTAGCTGTTGGGCGCCCCGTAAGTTTCCATGGTGCCTCCGGCCACAAGGTGATCCAGACGGCGCACCCGTTCGTCTCCGCTTGCGTTACGCAACCAGGCCCGCTCGGCGTTTGTGAGATCGCGGCGCTCAAACCCGCGCTCGGTCAAGCAGCGGTCAACCTGGTCTATTTCACCCCGGATACGCAGGTCGTGTCTTCCGCTATAGGCAGCTGCCGTACCGATCAAGGGCGACGTCATCAGGATGAATGTCGGGTAGCTGCCGATCACAGCGGCGTTGCCGCCAATGTCGGCTTCGGTCGAGCAGGCTTCGACCGCAACCCGTGCTGAATGCAGATTGTGACCAGCTTGCGTAGGGACTGACATTTCAAGGGGTTTCGTTGTGCAGGCCGAAAGGGCGAGCACAGATAAGCACATGATTTTCTTCATTTAGCAGCCTGTAAGGTGTTGGTAGGAAAGGCGTTTTGCAACATCTTCCAGGCGAATATTTCGAAGAAAAATCAGCTGCAAGTAGTGCGTGTCAATATCCAACACTTGCGGCATACAGGCCACACACCCGGTCTCAGTCCTGGCTTTCATCCCCAGAATCAACATAGCGCTCCCACAAATCGGGGCGCCGTTCCTGGGTGATCTTTTCCGACATCCCGTGCCGCCACTTGGCAATGCGCCCATGGTGGCCGGACATCAGGATATCCGGGATCGGACGGCCTTTCCATTCGGCAGGGCGGGTGTATTGCGGATGCTCCAGCAGGCCCGAGGAAAAGCTCTCCTCCTCGGCTGAGGCCTGATTGCCCAGAACGCCAGGGATCAGCCGCACCGTCGCGTCGATCAGGGCTTGCGCGGCGATCTCACCGCCGGTCATGACGAAATCACCCAAGCTGACTTCTTGCACGCCGTAATGCTCCAGCACGCGTTCATCGACACCTTCGAAACGGCCGCACAGCAGGGTCATGCCGTCGCAGCGTGCCAGGTTCTGCATCATGCGCTGGTCCATTCGACGACCACGGGGGCTGAGATAGATCAGCGGCCAGTTCCCGCGAATGCCTGCCATCGTATGTTCGATCGCCTCCCCCAGCACGTCGGCGCGCAGCACCATGCCCGCGCCGCCACCAGCGGGCGTGTCATCCACATTGCGGTGCTTGCCGATGCCGAATTGACGCAGATCGACGGTTTCCAGCTGCCACAGCCCCTCTTGCAGCGCTTTGCCGGTCAGACTTTCGCCCAGAACGCCGGGAAAGGCCGAGGGGAACAGGGTGATGATCTTGGCCTTCCAAACGCCATGCAGGTCCGGCGTGGGGGTCATCAACTCACGCGGTTTCAATGTCGGACGGATCGCTTTGCGACCGTGGGATTTACTGGGCTTGTCTGTCATGTCGTGCCGATCAGCGCGCCTTTCGCGCGTTCAATTATCGCTTTTTTCTGCTCGAGCAGAGCTGCCTCATCCAGACGCGAGCGGTTCAGGTCCAGCAACTCTGCCAGAATATCCTCGGGCAGGCGACTGTTGGCCTTGGAGGGCTGCACCAGCACCTTGGCCTTGTCGCGCGGCAGGTCCAGATACTCGGCAAACGGGGTGCCGGGGCCATAGCGGCGCAATTGCAGTTCTTCAAGCCATTCAGCCGTAACGGTGACCGAAGGCAGCCTTTCCCGGATCTGATCCACCGTGTCCTGTAAGGGCGGCAGGTGATCCAGATTCGATCGAAAGGCTTCAAAGTCGTGGACCTGGCGAATGCGCTCCAGATCATGCGCCCAAAGGCTGCGCAGCCAGCCACCGCGTTGGCGCAGAGACAGGTAGATCGTGATCTCGACCACTTGCCCGGAAAAGCGATGGCGGATGGCATCCACCAGACAGGCCGCAAGCTCGGGCGCGGCTGCATAGCCGTTTTCGGTATTGCGGCTGGGGCGCAACCCGGCAAAGTTTTCTTCGCTGACGATCAGGCCACGTTTGTCGCCAAAATCGATCGAGTCCAATAAACCGCGAACCTGTGTGCCAAATTCGGACAGCGTGCCGACGGTGCCATAGACCGAGTGGTTGGTGGCCGCCCGCGACAGGCCGGACTTGCGGGTGCGATACGGCAGCACCAGCGCGAAATGCGGCCAGATCAGTTCTCGATTTTCATAGAGGAAAGACTGTGCCGCCGTGGTTCCCGTCTTGTGCAGGCCCAGATGCAGCAGGATGCGGCGCATCAGATCAGCCCTTCGGGCGGATCGGCGATGATGCGACCCTTGTCCAGGTCAACGGTCGGTACGGCTTCAAGCGTAAAGGGCAGCAGCACGGTGGCTTTCAGACCCGGTCCGTGCAGCTCCAGCAGGTCGGCCGCGCCGTGGTTCTGCACCGATTTGACCCGGCCCAGCAGCGTGCCGCCGGTATCATAAACCTCAAGCCCGATCAGGTCGGTGTGATAGAATTCGTCATCCGGCAGGGACGGCAGCTGATCACGCCGGGCAAACAGGCGCAGGCCTTTCATCGCGTCGGCCTCTTCCTTGGTCTCGACCCCGCCCAGCCGCGCGGCAAACCCGTTCTTGATTGACCGGGTCAGGACCAGTGGATACCGCTGGGCGCCGGTCTCATCCGTCAGAGGAGAATACGCTTCGATATCTTCCGGGATCGCGCAATAGCTTTTCAGGCGCACTTCACCGCGCACACCATAAGAGCCCGCAATGCTGCCCACGCAGATCAGATCACTCATTTGGCTTGTCCACCGTCACACATAGCCCATCTTGCCAGTCACCCCGCGCGGCACAGGCCTCGCGCTGGTTACTACGTTCGAAAAACACGCCGACAATAAATGCGATCAGCAACAGGATGGGAAGACGTATCAGCCCGAACATCTGCCTATCGTACCTCGATCGGCAGTGTGTCGTAGCGGGATTCCCAGCCGACGCGTTCCAGCTCGGGCGTGTCCAATAGTTCTTCCGGCCAGCCGACGCAGAAATATCCGATCAGGTGCCAGCCATCCGGAACGTTCAGGTCACGGGTCATCTTGTCGGGGTCCAGAATGGACACCCAGCCCAGACCCAACCCGTGGGTGCGCAAGGCCAGCCAGAACAGCGTGATCGCCGAAACGACGGAATAGCGCCGCGCCTCGGGCATCGTTCCCGCGCCCAGACCTTGCCCCTTGTCAGTGGTATCGTCGCAGAACACGGCCAATTGCACCGGGGCTTCCTGCATCCCCGACAGCTTCAGACCGCTGTAGATTTGTGCTTTCTCACCGGAATATCCGGCCAGTGACTCGGCATTGGCAGCCTGGAAATTCTTGAGCGCCGTCGCTCGTGCGGCTTCGCTTTCGACGCGGATCACGCGCCAGGGTTCGCTCAGCCCCACCGAAGGGGCCAGGCGAAATGCGTCGAGGCAGCGCGTCAGCACTGCCTCGTCCACAGGATCGGTGCGGAACCGGCGCACATCGCGCCGGAGCCGCATCAACAGATCGAACTGCGTGCGAAAATCGTCGGTGAAAGTTTGATCCTGCACGCGCTCGCCTTCTTACTCTTCTGCGGTTGCTTCTTCTGCAGGTGCAGCAGCAGCTTCGGCAGCTTCAGCGGCCTTTGCAGCTTTTTCTTCCGCACGCTCCTGAGCTTTCTTGCCCGGGGTACCCTTGTTGGGGTTGTTGCGTTCGGTTTTCGCTTTGGTGCCAGCTGCTTCCAGCATACGTGCGATACGGTCGGTGGGCTGGGCGCCCTGATCCAGCCAGTACTGAACGCGCTCCATGTCCATTTTCACGCGCTCTTCGCTGTCTTTCGGCAGCAGCGGGTTGTAGGTGCCCAGTTTCTCGATGAAACGGCCGTCGCGGGGCATACGGCTGTCAGCAGCCACGATGCGGTAGAAGGGACGTTTTTTCGAGCCGCCGCGGGCGAGACGAATTTTCATTGCCATGGTGGTATCTCCTTTGGATGGCGTTTACCGGAGCAGTTCCGGTTATTCTTGGTATTCGTGGAAACGGAGGATTATTCCTGATGTTTCCGGTGGTGTCGGATGACTTCCTGAATGATGAAATTCAGGAAAGCCTTGGCGAAATCAGGGTCCAGATTGGCCTGTACTGCCAGGTCTTCTAACCGTGCGATCTGCGCAGCCTCGCGCGAGGGGTCGGACGGGGGAAGGTCGTGTTCGGCCTTGAGCTTGCCAACGGCCTGAGTGTGCTTGAACCGCTCGCCCAGTGTATAGACAAGGATCGCGTCCAGCCGGTCGATGCTTTCGCGATGCTCTTTCAACAGCGTGGCAGCCTGTGTCACGGGGTTGGTCATTGGCCGGTCCTTTCGGTGGTCAAAGCGGTGTCAGAAGTAACGAGTTTCGGGTGCCGCCAGACCTGACAGCGTTTGCCCACAACTTCGCCCTCGCGTTCATAGGTGGCGCCAAGGCGTTCAGCCAGCGCGCGCGAGCGGTCGTTTTCATGAGCGATGTATGAGATCGGGCCGTTCACCCCTTGGTGTTGGGCGGCATAGGCACGGGCGGCAGTCGCTGCCTCGAATGCAATTCCCTTACCTTCGAACCCTTCGAAGATAACCCAACCCAGTTCGGGTTCATCCCAGCCCGGCGCATTGATGATCCCGGTCCAGCCTGCAAATGTTCCGCTGGCCTTTTCGACGATGTGCCAGCCGCCGTACCCCATGATGGCCCAGTGCCCGAACCGGCCCAACAGGGACCGCCAAGCATCCAACGGCGACTTTGGGCCACCGACCATGCGGCTGCGGTCCGACGCGAAGAATTCGGTCATCGCGGGCAGGTCGCATTCTTGCGGCGCCCGCAGGATCAGGTTCTCGGTTTCTACGGTGGGGATGGTGTAAGAGGTCATGCGTAGGCCTCCATCCCGCCGTTCACCAGATCACCCGGGGCAGGGTGTCGCCAGACTTGCATCGTACCAAAGCCCGGGTGTTCGTAGGTGTAATCGAACTGTGCGCCCAGACGTTCGGCCACGGCCTTGCTGCCCAGATTGTCCGGATCGATCAGAGAGATCGCCGTTTCCCATCCAAGCACGTCATAGGCATGCGTTCGTGCGGCCAAGGCGGCCTCGGTCGCATAGCCCTTGCCGGTGGCGTTGTTCATCAGGGTCCAGCCGATCTCAGGCTCGGGCCAGCTATGCGGAAACCAGAGGCCGACGTGACCGACATAGCTGCCGGTGGCTTTTTCCTCGACGCCCCAGAATCCAAATCCGCGCATTGCCCAATGGCCCAGCAACATGGCGATGGCGCGCCATGTTTCGTCCGGACGCAAGGGGCCACCGACGAATTTCGAGGCGTCGGACGCGAAGAACTCCGCCTCGGCCTCGAAATCAGCCTCGGACGGCGCACGCATGATCAGGCGTTCCGTCTCAAGCCGGGGGATATGATGCACGAAAGAGGTCACTTACTTTTTCTTTCCGAACCCACTCAGACCCGGAGGCAAGCCCATGCCGCCGCCCATGCCGGGCAAACCGCCGGGCATCTTGCCGCCCATCGCCTTGGCCGCCTGTTCCAGCGCCTTGGGGTCCATACCTGCGGCCATCTCCTCGGGGCTGGGGCCGCCTTTGCCGAACATGCCCTTCATGGCCTGTTTCAGCATCTTGCCTTTGCCCATCTTGCCCATCTTCTTCATCATGTCCGACATCTGCCGGTGCATCTTAAGCAGCTTGTTGAGGTCGCTGACCTCCATCCCGGACCCAGCCGCGATGCGCTTCTTGCGGCTGGCTTGCAACAGCTGAGGGTTGGCGCGTTCGCGTTTGGTCATGGACTGGATCATGGCAATCTGGCGCTTGAGCACCTTGTCATCCATACCCGCCTCTTCGACCTGCTTTGCCATCTTGCCCATGCCGGGCATCATGCTCATCATGCCCTGCATGCCGCCCATCTGGATCATCTGTTCCAGCTGCATTTTCAGGTCGTTCATGTTGAACTGACCTTTGACCATGCGCTTCATCATGCGCTCGGTCTGTTCCATCTCCATCGTTTCCTGGGCCTTTTCGACCAGGGCCACGATGTCGCCCATGCCCAGAATACGACCGGCGATACGGTCCGGTTCGAAGGTTTCGAGCGCGTCCATCTTCTCGCCCAGACCGACAAAGCGGATCGGCTTGCCGGTAACCGCGCGCATCGACAGGGCCGCACCGCCGCGCCCGTCGCCGTCCATCCGAGTCAGAACCACGCCCGAGATGCCGACCTTGGCGTCGAACTCTTCAGCCACTTCAACGGCGACCTGACCGGTCAGGCCGTCGACCACCAGCAGGGTCTCGCGCGGGTCAACAGCGTTGCGGACCTGCTCGACCTCGTCCATCAGGACTTCGTCGATGTGCAGACGGCCCGCGGTATCCAGCATGTAGACGTCGTAGCCGCCCAGCGTCGCCTGTTGCTTGGCGCGCTTGGCGATATCGACGGGTTTCTGGCCGGGAACGATCGGCAGGGTGTCCACGCCGACCTGAGTGCCCAGAACCGCAAGCTGATCCATCGCCGCCGGGCGGTAGACGTCCAGCGAGGCCATCAGGACCTTCTTGCCCTCTTTCTCTTTCAGGCGTTTGGCGAGCTTACCGGTGGTGGTTGTCTTACCCGAACCCTGCAGACCGACCATCAGGATCGGGGCAGGCGGGTTGTCGATCTTCAGCTTGCCGGGGTCTTCCTCGCCGCGCAGGGTATCGACCAGCGCATCGTGCACGATCTTGACGACCTGCTGGCCGGGCGTGATCGACTTGGTGACGGCCTGACCGGTCGCCTGTTCCTGCACCTTCTTGACGAACTCACGCGCCACCGGCAGCGAAACGTCGGCCTCGAGCAGGGCGACGCGAACCTCGCGCAGGGCGGTCTTGACGTCTTCTTCGGACAGAGCACCCTGTTTGGTCAGCCGGTCAAAGACGCCGGAAAGGCGTTCGGATAGATTTTCAAACATGCCTTCGGCCTCCTTAGCCGGTTATCTGGTGGCACTTCCTAGGTAGGAAACACCGGTTAAATACACAATTGCCCCCACGGGCGAAACTCGCTGGTGGGGGGCGATCCCTGAACGACTCAAGGGACCGGAAGGATCGTCTCTTCCGGATGTTTGGCGGTTCATTATGTCCGTTTTCGCCCGTAGTCAAGCCGGACACGCCGGACAGGCCTTGAACCCGGCTGGCTTTGGCGGCATCAGCAAGGCAATATTATCAGGAGCCCACAATGGACGCATCATCCGCCTTTCAGGACACACTGCCGCTCAGCTCGGATGCGCTGTTGGCGCAGCTGGACGAGTGGGGGCTGACCTATCGCCTGCACACCCATGTACCGCTGCGCACGGTCGAGGATTCGAAGTCGGTCGAAGATCAGTTCATGGTGCCGGGTGAAAACGCTTTGCGCCTGAAGAACCTGTACCTGCGGGACAAGAAAAAGCGGAACTATCTGGTGACGCTGGAGCAAAGCCGCGAGATTGACCTCAAGGCGCTGGGGGCGGAGCTGGGTGTGGGCAACCTGTCATTCGGCTCGGCGGATCGGTTGTTGCAAAACCTTGGTATTCGGCCCGGAGCGGTCAGCCCGCTGGCGATGATCAACGGGGTTCAGAACAACGTGCGGTTCTTCATGGACGGCGCGGCGCAGCAGGCCGATGTCATTTACATGCACCCGCTGGTCAATGATCGCACCGTCGCGGTTTCACGGACCGATCTGATGGCGTTCTTCGACCGGATCGGTTGTGAGGTGACCTGGCTGCCCTGAACCTAAGCCATAGAACAAGTGCGCCCAGCCATTGCAAAGACAGGCCGGGCGCGGAGGGTGCTTATGGTGCAGGTGATCAGGCTGCCAGTTCCAAAACGGCTTTCTGCGCCTTGGCCAGCGTTGTTTCAGCGTCCAGAGCCATCTGGTCTGCGGCAACAACATCCACGTCGTGAATGCCGATAAAGCCCAGCACATGTTTGGCATAGTTGGTGGCGAAATCGACCTCGGACCCGACAGGAACACCACCCGACGCAATGGCGAGAACTGCACGTTTGCCCTCCAGCAGGCCCTTAGGGCCGTTCTCGGTGTAGCTAAAGGTCAGACCGGCGCGGGCCACCAGATCGATCCAGGCTTTGAACGCGGCAGGCACCGAGAAGTTATAGATCGGCAGACCGACGACGATAGTGTCGGCCTCTTGCAGTTCGTTCACCAGCGTTTCCGACAGCGCCAGCTGATCACGTTGGGTCTCATCCCGCTGATCGGCGGGGGTGAAGTTGGCGTTGATCCAGTCTTCGGTCAGCAAGGGCAGGGGGCTGGCCAGATCACGGCGGATGATGCGCGCGGCACCCAGATGCTTGACGATGCGGTCGGACAGGTCACGGGTCGCTGACCCATCGCGGCGGGCTGAGGCGTCGATATGCAGGATGGTCTTGGTCATTTCACTTGATCCTTTTTGGATAGGGAATTCTCGTCTGCGCTCAATATGGATGTTGCGTGGGTGAACAAAACTCGGATACATCAACAGTTGATGTTGGAAATTGCACAGTAGTGGTGATGCCGTGGACAATTGGGACGAAGTGAGAACCGCCTATCAGGTGGCCCGCATGGGCACCGTCAGCGGCGCGGCCGAAGTGTTAGGCGTTCACCACGCAACGGTGATCCGCCACATCGACGCGATTGAGGCGCGGTTGGGAACCAAGCTGTTCCAGCGCCACGCCCGCGGCTATACCCCCACCGAGGCCGGAAATGACCTGCTGCGCGTGGCACAGGCCACCGAGGACCAGTTCAACCAACTGGTCGGGCGGATGAAGGGGCGTGGCGATGATGTCTCGGGTGAGCTGGTCGTGACGTCTCTGTCCTCACTGGCGCCGCTGGTGGTACCGGTGCTCAGCGAGTTTCAGCGTCTGCATCCGGGTCTGATCGTGCGCTACCTGACCGGAGACCGCCTGTTCCGCCTGGAATATGGCGAGGCACACGTGGCTATTCGTGCAGGGTCGGCCCCGGACCAGCCGGACAATGTGGTGCAGCCCTTTGTCACCCAGGAAATCGGCCTGTTTGCCAGCAAGGGCTATGTGAAGCGCCACGGTAAGCCCGCTGGCGTAGAGGATTTCGTCAACCACTACTTCGTCAGCACCGACGACGAAAACAGCCGCGCTCCGTTTTCCCGGTGGTTGCGTGCGACGGTTCCCGCCGAAAACATCACCTTTCGCTGCACCAACAACTTCTGCATCAGCGAGGCGGTTCTGTCCGGTGCCGGGATCGGGTTCATCTCCCGATGGGAAGCAAGCCGGGACCCCGATCTGATCGAGGTGATCGATCCGCTGCCGGAATGGTTCGGCAACCTTTGGCTGGTGACCCATGTGGATCTGCACCGCACAACCAAGGTTCAAAGCTTTCTGACATTCCTGAAAGAACGATCCAAAGGCTGGCTGGCGTGAGCCCTCAGGCACAGGGCCATCTGGCCATGCTTGTTTTTTCGGCCTTGGTGGCGGGCAGCTTTTCGCTGGGCTCGCTGGTTGCCAACCAGATCGCACCCGAGGCCCTTACGGCGGTGCGCTTTCTGATCGCCTCGGTCGTGATTGGTGTTACGGCGCTGATGACCACTGGCCTGCCACGTAACGCAGCACAAGCGCCGTGGCGCTATCTGGTGCTGGGTGGTTTGTTTGCCGCTTACTTTGTTCTGATGTTCCACGGCCTGAAAACCGCACCACCGGTCAGTGCAGCGGCCGTGTTCACATTGACCCCGGTGATGTCGGCGATGGCGGGCTGGGTGTTGCTGAGGCAGATCACGACGCCTCGGATGGCCTTGGCGTTGACCGTGGGGGCGGTGGGGGCGCTCTGGGTTATTTTCCGCGCGGACTGGCAGGCATTCACCGCGTTTCAGATCGGCGGCGGTGAGATTATCTATTTCTGGGGCTGTATCGCACACGCGATCTACACACCGATGGTGCGCAAGCTGAACAGGGGCGAACCGGCGGTGGTGTTCAGTTTTGGCACTATGGTTGCGGGCTGTATTTTGCTCACGCTCTACGGCTGGTCCGACATCCGCGCGACCGATTGGGTCAATTTGCCTCTGATCGTCTGGGTGGGGCTGCTGTACCTGTCGATCTTTGCCACCGCTGTCAGCTTTGTCCTGGTGCAGTTTGCGACGTTGCGGCTGCCCTCGGCCAAGGTGATGGCCTATACCTACCTGACCCCCAGCTGGGTGATCCTGTGGGAGATTGGGCTGGGTCAGCAACCGCCTCCGCTGTTGGTTGTTGTGGGTGCAATCCTGACCGTCGTGGCGCTTGTGCTGCTGCTGAAAACCGAAGAGCAGCGCCGCACAACGAACCCGGTGCCTGAATAAAGCTTGCCTTCCCCTCAAATTGTGCCAGCGTCGGATAGGTACAGGCTACATACGGGCACGAGATGACGAAACCAGCATTCTTTCTGATCGCGGCGGCAGGATTGGCTGCCTGTACTCAACCCGGACCGAGCACCGCAGTTTCGGAGGCAGATCTGCAAGGCAGTTGCGAGGCGCTAGTCTCAGCCGAAACCGGGGTGCGGCCCGAGGACGTTTCTGCGGTTTCCACCAAGACCGAGCCTACGGGGTCAGTAACGACGGTGTCTGTTGTTGGCGCGCAGGCGCCGTGGTTGTGTCTGGCGGACCCGTTCGGCGTCATCACCGGCGTTGAATACAGTCAGGAAGGATAGCCGGCATTTGGCGCAGGCCGCCCGTTGAGGCAGATCAAGGTCGATACATGCGAATATCCCTACGCTTGAGGGCAAGGAGGAATTCGCCATGTACACTCACATCATGTTCCCTGTTGACCTGCATCTTCCGCCAGAGGTTCGCAAAGCGGCCGATGTTGCGGCCGAGGTTGCCAAGTGGCAGGGCGCCAAGATCACTATTGTCAGCGTGACGGGCACCCAACCCGGTGATCCGGTTCAGACGGATGCCGCAATCAACGACAACCTGCGGGCCTTCGCTGAACAGCTTGCCACGAACAGCGGGACGGAAGTCGCATACCTCAATATCCACTCGGTCGATGTCGCGGCCGAGGTTGATGGCGACCTGGCCCGCGCTGCCGAGGAAATCGGAGCCGACCTGATCGTCGTGGGAACCCATGCGCCAAGGATCACCGACTATATCTTTTCAAGCCACGCTGGGTATCTGGCTAATCATGCGAAAGTATCGGTTTTCGTCGTGCGCTAGACTTGGGGATCGTCGGCTGCGGGCAGTTCGGCTTCAAGAAACCGCTCGAATGCGTCCAGATTGACCGGTTCGAACTGCCCGAACCCCTGCATCCACACCGACGCCGCACGCAAGGCGTCGGGTTCCAGCTTGCACCATTTCACCCGGCCGCGCTTTTCCTGACTGATCAGCCCCGCCTTGGTCAGGATGACCAGATGTTTCGAGATCGCGGCCAGCGACATCTCGAACGGTTCGGCCACGTCGGTGACGGCCATGTCATCCTCAAGCAGCATCGCCAGTATGGCGCGGCGAGTGGGGTCGGCTAGGGCCGCGAATACGGTGTCGAGATCATTGGACATGCCTCCGCTGAACCACAGCGCCCGGGTTTGGTCAACCATTTGGTTGAATATATGGATTCAATGCATTTGAACGGAACAGAAAGGGCCAGGCAGTTTTGAATTGCGAAGCGTTGGGTGAAAAATCATTTTAAAACAATTAATTAAGCTGCGGCAATTAGGGCCTTCAACGTCGTTGACTCTGCGCCCTTCGCCCCTTAGCACCGTGCCCAAGACTGAGCGAGGACAACGCCCGTGACAGATGATGACCAAAAGCAGCGTATGGCGCAGCTGGAGGCCAAGATCGAGGCGGCGAAAAAGGCCAAGGCGCCGAAGCCTCGCGCAGACGCTGACGTCTCGGGCGGCGAGCTTGCCTGGCGGATGGTCATCGAAATGGTATCCGGTCTGGGGATCGGATTTGGCATCGGATACGGGCTGGACAGCCTGCTCGGGACGATCCCGATCTTTCTGGTGCTGTTCACATTGCTGGGCCTTGTCGCGGGCGTGAAGGTTATGCTCCGCAGCGCGAAAGAGGCTCAAGAGAAACAAACGGCGGCAAACGCGGCCGAGAAGGACGAGAGGGACTGAACGTGGCAACTGAGACCACCGCAGCAGAAGGCAGCAGCCTGGTATTCCACCCCATGGACCAGTTCATCGTTAAGCCGCTGTTTGGCGACGGAGCGGTCGGCATGTTCACGGTCACCAACGTGACCCTGTGGCTGTTCTTTGCGGTTCTGGCTGTGGCTGCTCTGCTGGTTCTGCCCACGTCCAAGCGCGCGATCGTACCCACCCGGATGCAGTCGATCGCGGAACTGACCTACGGCTTCATCTACAAGATGCTGGAAGACATCTGCGGTAAGGAAGGCGTCAAGTTCTTCCCCTATGTCATGACCCTGTTCATGTTCATCGTCAGCGCGAACTTCCTGGGTCTGATCCCGACCTCGTTCACTACCACGTCGCATTTCGCGGTCACCATCCCGCTGGCGCTGGCTGTGTTCCTGACCGTGACCATTCTGGGTTTCGTCAAGAACGGTGCCGCATTCCTGGGTCTGTTCTGGGTCTCCAGCGCGCCGCTGGCGCTGCGCCCGATCCTGGCGATCATCGAGCTGATCTCGTACTTTGTACGTCCGGTCAGCCACTCCATTCGTCTTGCCGGTAACGTCATGGCTGGCCACGCGGTTATCAAGGTTTTCGCGGGCTTCGCCGCAGTTGCCGTGATCTCGCCCGTATCCGTTCTGGCGATCACCGCAATGTACGGCCTCGAGGTCCTGGTGGCCTTTATCCAGGCCTACGTATTCACCATTCTGACCTGTGTTTATCTGAAAGATGCGCTGCATCCTTCGCACTAAGGTCCGATACCCCAACATCGAAACTTCCAATTCGTAAGGAGATACATCATGGAAGGCGATCTCGCACACATCGGCGCAGGCCTGGCAGCAATCGGTTCCGGCGCAGCCGCAATCGGGGTGGGCAACGTTGCAGGCAACTTCCTGGCCGGCGCTCTGCGCAACCCTTCGGCGGCTGCTTCGCAGACCGCAACCCTCTTCATCGGTATCGCATTCGCAGAAGCGCTGGGCATCTTTGCATTCCTGGTCTCACTGCTGCTGATGTTCGCCGTCTAATCTGCGGAACCTGATCCTTACGCGCAGGTGGGCCCAAGCCATAGCGGCCCACCTGTTGTAAAGACAACGTTCCGACGGAGGACATCATGGCGACTGAACCCATTAGCGAAGAAGTAGTTGGCTCGTGCGTCGACACGCATGGCTCTGCCATCGGGATGCCGCAGCTCTGCTTCGATTGGTTCCCCAACCAGATTTTCTGGCTGGTCATCACGCTGGTCGTCATCTTTCTGGTCCTGTCTCGCGTGGCTCTGCCCCGCATCGCGGCAATCCTGGCTGAACGTCAGGGGACCATTACAAATGACCTGGCTGCGGCCGAAGATCTGAAGGCCAAGGCGGTCGAGGCCGAAGAGGCCTACAACAAGGCGCTGGCCGATGCCCGTGCCGAAGCGCAGCGTATCGCTGCCGAAGCCCGTGCTGAAATCCAGGCTGGTCTGGATGACGCGATTGCCAAGGCGGACGCGGAAATCGCTGCAAAGGCGGCTGAATCGGAAAAGGCAATTGCCGAAATCCGTGCCGGTGCGCTGGAAAGCATTCAAGTGGTTGCCAAGGACACGGCGGCTGAACTGGTTACCGCACTGGGCGGCGAGGCGGATGCCTCTGCCATCGACAGTGCAGTTGACACGCAGATGAAAGGATAAGTGACATGCGGAACACTCTTGCCCTTATCCTGACCGTCGGCGCAGCCAGCCCGGCATTTGCCGCAAGCGGCCCGTTCTTCTCGCTTGGCAACACCGACTTTGTGGTCCTTCTGGGCTTCATCGTTTTCATCGCGGTCCTGTTCTACTTCAAGGTCCCGGGCTTGATCGGTGGTGCGCTGGACAACCGTGCCGCTGGCATCAAGTCCGAACTGGACGAAGCCCGCGCCCTGCATGAAGAAGCGCGCAGCCTGCTGGCCTCGTACGAGCGCAAGCAGCGTGAAGTGCAGACGCAGGCGGATGCCATCGTGGCTGCTGCGAAAGACGACGCCGCTCTGGCTGCTGAACAGGCCAAGGCCGATCTGGAAAAATCCATCGCACGCCGTCTGGCCGCTGCGCAGGACCAGATCGCATCGGCGGAAGCGTCGGCTGTGAAGGACGTCCGCGATCAGGCCATCACCGTTGCTGTTTCTGCAGCAAACGCGGTTCTGGCCAAGCAGATGACGGCGACACAGGCGAACAAGCTGATCGACGCGGCGATTGCCGATGTAGGCGAAAAGCTGCACTAAGCTTTGCCCAGTATGAACATTGTGCGACCCGGTAGTTTTCTGCCGGGTCTGCCGTTTTCAGGGGCGGGTTTTTTGCCCGGAGCGACACTCGGGTAGCAGCGCTATGCCCAAAGCTGATCCTAGCCGGTGCGGACCGACCTGTTTCTGCCAGCAAAAAACACGATTGCGGCCAGCACGGTGACCCCGATCTCAACCATAAACGTCCAGTGGTTGAGAAAGGAGAGGACCCAGTGCGAATGCGTGGCTTCGACGGTCACGAGAGGGTGGGAAAAGTCCGAAAGCGGCCAAAGCCAAGTGATTTCACCGACGATGGAATCCAGCGCCATATGGACCAGCCCACCGGCCCCAAAAAAGGTCACGACACGCCCCGCTTGCGGCTGGCTCAACCCGATGACAAACCCCAGCAATACGATACCTGCCCACAAAACCGGGCGATGTGTAAAGTATGCGTGATGATGATGTGCCCGGTCGTCGACCAGATAGAACCATAGCATGTCCAGATCCGGTGCGATCGCGCCGAGCATCGCCGCGGCGAAAATCGTTTTCCCGACATTTGGCGTGGCGGCCCGAAAGACCAGATAAGCCCCCGGTAAATGCCCGATGAACATCAGGTCTGACCTGTCTCGTGCTGCAGCCGCTGCTGCGCGATGGCTTCGTTGCGCTGGGCTTTCTGATGGTCTTCCATACATCTCTGGACAAAGCTGAGATGTTTGTGAACCGCATCGCGCGCGCCTTCCGGGTCCCGGGCTTGCAGGGCGGTGTTGATTGCGCGGTGCTGGTCCAGAATAGCCCCGCGGGTGGTTTGCTGCTGGAACATGATCTGACGGTTGTAGAACACGCCCTGTTGCAGCAACTCGTACATCGACCGCATCATGTGCAGCATCACCACGTTATGGCTCGCTTCGATGATGGCCATGTGAAACTGGGCGTCCAACTGCGCCTCATCCTCGGACGCGTTGCGCTCATGGGCGGCCTGCATCTTGTTAAAGATCGCCTGCACGACCTTCAGATCGCTGTCCGATCCAAGCCGCGCGGCTCGTTCCGCTGCCAGACCTTCAAGATCTTTGCGGAAGGAGAGATAATCGAACACTGCCTCTTCGTGACTTCCGAACAACCGGACAAGTGCGGGGGAAAAGGCCGAACCCAAAACTTCGGCCACATAGATGCCTGATCCGGCCTTGGCGGTCAGCAGCCCCTGATCCTGCAGGTTCGAGATCGCCTCGCGCAGCGAAGGCCGGGACACGCCCAGCCGGTCTGCCAGCTCACGTTCAGCCGGAAGCCGTTCACCCGGCCGCAGGATGCCGCGCAGGATCAGCATCTCGATCTGTTTTACCACTGCGAGGGACAGCTTTTCGGGCTGGATTTTCTGAAAGGGCATGTGGATGTTCCGAAATTGGTCAAATCATATGACCACGTATAAGGGGTTGATTCAAGGAAAGCCGATCACCTGTTTTGTTACAATAGGTCAGAACTATTGACTTTAATGACGTGACACCTACGCTGCCCTAAATCCAGGCGGAGGAGACCGATGTTGACGAAAGATCTGTTTGCCACGCGAGCGTCCCGGATGAAGGCGTCCGAGATTCGCGAATTGCTCAAGCTGTTAGACCAGCCGGGGATCATTTCTTTTGCTGGCGGTATTCCCGATCCGGCGCTGTTTCCGACGGATGGTTTTGCGATGGCGTTCCAGAATGCGTTGGGTCCGGAAAGCCAGGCGCAGGCACTGCAATACTCCGTCAGCGAAGGCTATGTGCCGCTGCGCGAATGGCTGGTCGATCACATGCGTCAGATCGGTATCGAGTGCGGGCTGGACAACATCCTGATCACCTCGGGCTCGCAGCAGGCGCTGGACTATCTGGGCAAGCTCTACATATCGCCGGGTGACACGGCTCTGGTTGGGTGGCCCACCTATCTGGGTGCACTGGCGGCCTTCAACGCCTATGAGCCGCGTTTTGGTCGGCTTAGCATCAACGGCAATCGCGGCGCTGCGGAATACAGGGCGGCGGCGGGCGAGGGGGCGGTGAAGTTCGCCTATCTCTCGCCGGATTTCGCCAACCCGACCGGAGAGACCGTGGACCTGCGTGGTCGCGAAGCCCTGCTGGATCTGGCCGAGGACCTGAACTGTGCCATCATCGAAGACGGTGCCTACCAGGCCTTGCGCTTTGACGGAGAGGCAATCCCGCCGGTTCTGGCGCTGGAACTGGCGCGCAAGGGGGCGATTGAAACCTGCAGGACGATCTATTGCGGCAGTTTCTCGAAGACCTTGTCTCCGGGGTTGCGGGTTGGATGGGTCGTCGCGGCCAAACCGGTGATCTCGCAACTGGTGCTGATGAAACAGGCTGCCGATCTTCATTCGGCGACGATCAATCAGATGGCCATCAATGACGTGGCGCGGGCCTGCTTTGACACTCATATCCCGATGCTGCGCCGCGTCTACGGTGCGCGTCGTGACGCCATGTTGGACGCGTTGCATCAGCACATGCCGGACGGGGTTGAGTGGACCAAGCCCGAAGGCGGCATGTTCATCTGGGTGACGCTTCCTAAGGGCATGGTCGGGGCTGACCTGCTGGCGCGGGCGCTTGAGACGGTCAAGGTCGCTTTTGTCCCCGGTCAGGCGTTCTTTCCGGACGGGTCCGGGGCCAACACGATCCGGTTGAGCTTCTCGAACTCGGATGAGGACACGATCCGCGAGGGCATCCGAAGGCTGGGGGATGCGCTGCGCGCCTGAATCTGGAAAGGTTCTGTTAACCATATTGCGGCAAAGCTGGACGCATGATCCGGTATCTTTCCCTCCTCGTGCTGGCCGCTTGTTCGGCCGGCACGTCTTACTTTCGCGACGTACCGGCCACCCGCATAGCAGTGAACGGCAGCGTGTTTGACGTGCGCGTGCGCGGGGAGTTGGCCGAGGCGGTGCGGGTCGACACCCAATACGCCCCGCGTCTGGGTCCGATCCGCGATCGGGCCGGGTTGGCCATGGCGCAGGTCTCGGGCTGTCCGATTCTGGATGTATTGGGGGATGCGGCGGTGACCGTGGGTGTGCTGGGCTGCGACCGTGATGCCGGGGAGCGCTTGCTGCTGACGGCTGTGTCGACCCCGAATTACGAATGCGTCGATTACGGCATCTATGAAAACATCGGCAACGGAAACGGCTATCAGGTATTTGAGTGCACGCCCTACTGAGATACGCGTATTCCTGCGCATTTCGGCAAGATATTGTGGATAAGTCGGGTTGATATCCCATATCCTGCGCAACTCCGTTGACTCATCCCCAATCCCTTGCGCAGACTTCAAAGACGTAGGAATCATGGGACCCGCCGCCTTTGCGCTTTAGCAAACTCAAACTCACCGGCTTCAAAAGCTTTGTCGATCCGACCGATCTGATCATCGCGGATGGGTTGACCGGTGTGGTGGGGCCGAACGGTTGCGGCAAGTCTAACCTTCTGGAAGCGTTGCGCTGGGTGATGGGCGAAAACCGTCCCAAATCCATGCGGGGCGGTGCGATGGAAGATGTGATCTTTGCCGGGGCGGCGACACGCCCCGCCCGCAACTTTGCCGAGGTTGTCCTGACCATGGACAACTCGGAACGGCTGGCACCGTCTGGGTTCAACGACAGCGATCAGCTGGAGATTGTACGTCGGATCACGCGGGATGTTGGCAGTGCCTACAAAACCAACGGCAAGGATGTGCGTGCGCGCGATGTACAGATGCTGTTCGCCGATGCTTCAACCGGGGCGCATTCGCCTGCGCTGGTGGGGCAGAACCGCATTGCCGAGCTGATCAACGCAAAGCCGCGCGCCCGTCGCCGTATTCTGGAAGAGGCCGCCGGCATCTCGGGCCTGTATCAGCGCCGCCATGAGGCCGAGCTGAAGCTGAAGGGGACCGAGTCCAACCTGACCCGCGTCGACGACGTGCTGGAGCAGTTGGGCGGACAATTGGCGCAGCTTGCGCGTCAGGCCCGTCAGGCCGCGCGGTATCGTGAGATCGGGGAACAGCTGCGCCAGGCCGAAGGCATGTTGCTGTACCGCCGTTGGAAAGAGGCCGACATGGCCCGCCAGCAGGCTGAGGAAAAGCTGCGCGAGCGCATCACCGAGGCGTCCCGCGCCGAGGCTGAGGCCCGCGCGGCAGCAACAAAACGCGCCGAGATCGAAGAAACCCTGCCGCCTCTGCGCGAGGAAGAGGCTATTGCCGCCGCCGTCCTGCAACGCCAGCAGGTACAGCGCGATCAACTCTCGGATCAGGAAACCCGCGCCCGCCAGACCATTGAAACGCTGACCAATCGGATTCAGCAACTGGGCAATGACATCGAACGCGAGGCAGGTCTGAACCGCGACGCGGGCCAGATGATCGAACGTCTGGAGTGGGAGGCCCGTGAGTTGGCCAAGGCTGCCGAGGGACATGACGACAAGGTCGCTGAGGCCGCTGAGATTGCCCGTGAGGCCGCCGCGGTGTTGCAGGACCGTGAAGATCATCTTTCGCAGCAAACCGAGGATATGGCGCGGTTGGTGGCCCGTCACCAGTCGGCGCAGCGTCTGGTCGAGGACAGCCGCAAAACGCTGGCCCGGTCCGAGACTGAAGAGGAAAAGGCACGTGCTGCCGTGGATGAAGCGCGCGGTGCTCTGACCCGTGCCAGCGAGGCGTTCGAGGCCGCGCAAGAGGGTGAGGAAGAGGCCCGCGAAGCCGCCGAAGCCGCCGAAGAGGCGCTGGCTGCTGCGGACGAGTTGCGCAACGACACTCAGGCGCGTGAGGCCGAGGCCCGCGCGCAAAGGTCCGAGGCCGAAGGTGAACTGGGTGCGATCCGCGCCGAAACCACCGCTCTGGCCAAACTGGTCGAGCGTGACACGGCTGAGGGCGGGCAGGTGCTGGACCTGCTGCGCGTGGAGCCGGGCTATGAAAAGGCTTTGGGCGCGGCTCTGGCCGATGATCTACGCGCACCACTGGTCGAAGGGGATGGCCCCTCGGGTTGGGTGCAGGTTGCTGGTTACGACGCGGATCAGCCGTTGCCGGACGGGGTTGAACCGCTGGCATTGCATGTTTCGGGACCGGATCGGCTCAGTCGCCGGATTGCGCAGATTGGCTTGGTCGATGCGGATCAGGGCGCGCGTTTGCAGGCGTCATTACAACCCGGACAGCGGCTGGTGTCGCGCTCGGGTGACCTGTGGCGCTGGGACGGTTTCCGCGCTTGGGCCGAGGATGCGCCCAGTGCAGCGGCCCTGCGTCTGGAACAACTCAACAAGCTGGAAGCGCTGAAACAGGAACTGGCCCGGACCGAGGCGCAGGCCGATGGTGCCCGCGCCGCGCATGAGGCGCTGTCGCAGCAACTGGCGGATGTGACCGAAGCTGACCGCCGCGCGCGTGAGGCCCGCCGTGCCGCCGATCAGCGCATGGCCGAAACTGCGCGTCAACTCAGCCGCGCCGAGGCGGACCGCAATCTGGCGCAAGGCAAGCTTGAGACCCTGACCCTTGCCGTCGACCGCCACAAGGAAGACGCCATGTCCGCCCGTGCGCAACTGCGCGAGGCCGAAGGGGCGCTGAACGAGCTGGGTGACCTCGACAGCGCCCGCGCGCAGGTTGAGGACATCAAGCAGACGGTCGAGGCCGCGCGGATCACCATGCTGACCCACCGCTCGACCCACGATGAGCTGCGCCGCGAGGGCGAAGCCCGCACCCGCCGCTCGCAAGAGGTGACCAAGGACCTCAGCGGCTGGAAACACCGTCTGGAGACGGCTGAGAAACGGATTTCCGAACTGGCGGAACGCAAGGAAAGCTCGGAAGAAGAACTGTCCGAAGCCATGGCGGCCCCTACGGAAATCGCCGAGGCACGGGAAGAGCTGAACGAGTTGATCGAAGCCGCCGAAGCCCGCCGCGCCGAGGCCGCGGACAAACTGGCCGAAGCCGAAACCCAACAGCGCGAGGTCGTGCTGGCCGAGCGGGATGCGGAACGTCTGGCCTCGGAAGCTCGCGAAACTCGGGCCGCGGCTGAAGCGCGGTGTGATGCGGCTAAGGAAAGCGTCACCGCTGCGGCCGAGCGCATCGCCGAGGATCAGCAGCTGACGCCGAACCAGTTGCTGAACCAGTTGGATGTAAACCCCGACCAGATGCCTGCTGCGGATGCCCTTGAGGCCGAAGTGAATCGCCACAAGCGTCAGCGCGATGCGATGGGGGCCGTGAACCTGCGGGCGGAAGAGGACAGCAAAGAGGTTCAGGAAGAGTTTGACACGCTGAACACCGAAAAGGCCGATCTGGAAGAGGCGATCAAGGCCTTGCGCAGCGGCATCGCCAGCCTCAACCGCGAAGGGCGCGAACGTCTGCTGACCGCATTCGAACAGGTGAACTCGAACTTCGCGATGCTGTTCAAGCACCTGTTTGGCGGTGGCGAGGCCAATCTGGTCATGGTCGAAAGCGATGACCCGCTGGATGCTGGGCTTGAGATCATGTGCCAGCCGCCGGGCAAGAAGCTCTCGACCCTCAGCCTGTTGTCAGGCGGCGAACAGACCTTGACCGCGACGGCGCTGATCTTTGGCGTCTTCCTCGCCAACCCGGCCCCGATCTGCGTGCTGGACGAGGTCGACGCGCCGCTGGACGATGCCAACGTGACCCGGTTCTGCGACCTGCTGGACGAGATGTGCCGCCAGACCGATACGCGGTTCCTGATCATCACCCACCACGCGGTAACGATGGCACGGATGGATCGGCTGTTCGGCGTGACCATGCAGGAGCAGGGCGTCAGTCAACTGGTCTCGGTCGACCTGAAAAAAGCCGAGCAGATGGTCGCCTGACCACTCACTGCAACGTTATGACGACCTTGCGGCCCCACAGGGTAAGCTGGCTGCATGACCCGATTTCTGATCCTTGCTCTGTTGACCGCCAGCCCGGTCATCGCCGCCGAATGGCCCACAAAACCCGGAGACGTTCCCCTGTCCGCCGAGGAACTGAATGCCCTGGCAGGCCAGACGTTCACCTTCTACGATGACGGTCAGGCCGCTTTCTTGGCCGGAGGCGCCTATTCCTATACCTATTCCGCAGCCAATGGCGGGGGTACGGCCTATGGTTCTTATCGTATCGCTGAAGACGGCAGCGTCTGCATCGCCTATCGCAACGGCTTTAGCCGGTGTGATTTGTATGTGCGCAGTGGTGAGCGGCTGATCCTGATTGACGAGAAAGGGGACCGCTATCCGGTGCGGCCGGAGTAAATCGGAAGCGCACCGATAATCGTTTCCTCTAATGGCAGCTATGCGGACCCTTGCCGACATTCGCCGCGCCTGCAATGTGTTGGGCAAGGCAAGGGGTAACCGGCCGCTAAGCTGCCATTCGCTGTCGTCGCATAGTCGAGCGTTCACATCGGCAGCTCTGCACGACAAGGCCGCCATTTAGTGGTAACGCCAAAAACTCGATCTAACGCAGGTGCTTATACCTGCATTTTGTTCGCTGCTGCCTGAAATGCGGGCATTGCGTTTTCTATCATTTCGTCAGTAGCGGTAAGGCAAACACGAAAATCCGTTGGGCGGTCGAAGACTGTTCCGGGCATCACGTAGACGCCACTCTTTCGAAGATATTCAGCAAAGGCATCGCTTTCGCCGCCGGGGGCCCGCCCCCATAAATAGAAGGTGCCTTCCGGTCTTGTCATGTTGTATCCCCACTGACTCAAAGCACCAAGCATTCGTTCGCGACGGCGGGCCAGCGCGGCAACGTCGATTGATACGTTTTCGAGGTCCTGCAGCGCATAGATTAACGGAGCATCTGGAACGTTCCATCCATCCGCCATCTGTACGGCAAACCGCAGCGCCCGAAGCTCTTCTCGCTCTGCTGCAGGTAGGGTTGGAGAAATCGCAAGGTAACCAAGGCGTAGCCCGGGTGCGAGGAGAATTTTCCCGTAAGAGTAGTCGATCAGCGTGTGCGGATAGACAGCAGCCGGTGTCGTAAATCCAATGCTGTCGAACCGAATGCGGCGATAAGGTTCGTCAGACAATATCCAAATTCGATGACCGATCTCAGCTGACTTGGCCTCGAGCAGGTCGGCGAGCTGTTGCAGATCCGAACGCGAGTATATACGACCTGTCGGATTGTGCGGCGTATTGACAACCACGATCTTGGTGCGCGGGGTAATGGCACTGGCAATGGCTTCCAAGTCGAGGTCAAAATTGTCTGGGTCCAGAGGCACCTGTACCTCTTTGGCGTCGGCAGCGGCCAGCATTGGCCCATAGCAGAACCAGCCCGGTAATGGCACGATGCATTCGTCACCGGGTTCAAGAAGCATGGTGAAACACATCTTGATCGCCCCAAAAGCACCTTTAGTCAGCGCAATATCTTCGGCCTCGAAAGGTAGACCTAACTCTTCAGATAACGCGTCCGCCAGAAACGCACACGGGTCTGCTTCATTGGTTTTGTATGCGAACCAGTCCACACTCTGAGGTTCGGCGTGTGTCTTAAGCGCATCGATGAGATTGGGCAAAGGCATTTCATGTGGGTTGCCAAATGTGAAGTCAGCGACTGCAGGCGTTTCTCTCACCGCTGCATGGTAGGATGTAAAGAAGGATTCGACTTTCCGGATTGATCGCGCGGCTGCGCTCGCGCGTCGGGCAATTACAGTCATGGAATTCTCCCTACTACGGTTTCGGCTGTACTAGCCCAGCAGGAACTGCGTAGTGCCGAACAAATTAGGGGTACCAGACCTACAGCTATTTTGCAGCATTTTTCACCATTTGGCTGGCGCAACGCAGACGCTCATGTCGTGGGAATATTCCCATTTTTGCCTCGGTGCCGGCATCTACACAAAGAACTACCGCAGTGTTTCCGGGCGAAACCCTAACATTCTGAAGTCAGCCAAGGGAAAACTGTCGGGTTGAAGATCGTGTTCACCAAATCCAAAAAAGCCAGGGGTTTAATTATGAAACTCACTATGGACGCCCATTGGGAAGCCATACTTAGTGATCAATTTGGGCTGGATGCAGACGCTGGTTTGAAGCAGGCGAAACTACGCTTTTTGCGCGTCTTGTGCGTTCGTCAATCAAACCCTGAAGGTCTGCAATGCCAGCAAACCTGACGACTGCAAGCGCAGCGGTCAAATAGACCTGAAAAGGCACGCAGGGCTCAGAGCAGACACAGCCTCACAACCGGCCCAACAACTCCACCGTTGGCCACGCATCCGCAGGCAGGCCCAACCGCACCTGTTCCGCCTGCACCGCAGCCCGCGTTCCGGCCCCCAGAATGCCGTCGACCTTACCCACATCATGCCCACGCGCCTGCAGCTTGGTCTGCAACTGCTTCATCTGCGCGCCCGATAGCCCTTGTGCCGGGGTGCCCGCGTTGTAAACCTGTGCGCCTTCAAGACGTGTGCCGAAATAGGCGGCGGTCAGGACGTAGACAAAGCTCTGGTTCCATTCGAAATAGACGTCGAAATTGGGATAGGCCAGGAAGGCAGGCCCGTTGTGCCCCTGCGGCAGGATCAGCGAGGCGGGCAGGTTGGCCAGCGACCCGTTGCGGGCCTGCACGCCCATCGCTTGCCATTCCGACACCGGACGCGGTTTGCCGGGGCCGGACAGTGACCAGTCCATCTGCGCGGGCACCGTGACCTCTTGCAGCCAGGGCTGGCCCGGTTGCCAGCCCAGATGCGACAGCATCTTGGCGCCCGACATCAGGGCATCCGGGGCCGAGGTTTTCAGCGAAACCTTACCATCACCATCCGCATCCACACCGTTTTCGATAATGTCACGCGGCAGCATCTGCACCATGCCGATCTCTCCGGCCCAGGCGCCGGTGGTGCGGGCGGGGTCGAAATTGCCCTGTTGGTACAGCTCGATCGCGGCGAACACCTGCGGGCGGAACAAATCCGGGCGGCGGCAGTCATGGGCCAGCGTCACCAGCGCGTTGCGGGTGTTGAAATCGCCCTGAAACGCGCCGTAGTCGGTCTCGAACGCCCAGAACGCCAGAAGCACCCCGCGCGAGACGCCGTATTCGGCCTCGATTCGGTTGAAAACCGCGTCGTATTTGCGCGACATGGCCTGCCCGCGTTCGATCCGGTTTTGCGAGATCAGGTGGCGGGAAAAGTCGATGAACGGTTTCTGGAATACGCCCTGCGCGCGATCGGCTTTCAATACCGCGCCGTCCTGCTGTACGCCTTTGAAGAACGCGTTGACAGTGGATTTGTCGAACCCCTGCTGGACGGCCTCGCCTTTCAAACCCTTGACGAAGGCATTGAACCCACCGCCGCATTGGGCCAGAGCGGGTGAGGCGAACAGGGCGGCGGCAACAAGGCCAGAGAGAAAGCGCATGGTGGCTCCGTCAGAGAATAAAGTTGAGCCCAACCCACACCGACATGAGGCCGAGCGCAAGCCCCCAGACCTTCCACAGCATATCAGATGCGCGGAAAACCTCCGGCGCGCCGATTTCGCGCGGAGCATTGCCGTTAACCCAGGCCAGATCGCGGATCTGCCCGTCATAGCTGCGCGGGCCGGCAAGGGCGACGTTCAGGGCGCGGGCCATCGCGGCTTCGGGCCATCCGGCATTGGGTGAGATATGGCGGCGTGCATCCGCCACCATGTCTGGCCAGCGCTTCCATTGGCCGGTCAATGCCACGATCATCATGCAAGTCAGGCGGGCCGGAATGAGGTTCAGCACATCGTCCAGGCGGGCGGCAGCCCAGCCAAAGTCGCGGTATTTTTCGGTGCGGTAGCCGATCATGCTGTCGGCGGTGTTGACCGCCTTATAGATCAGCAGGCCCGGCAGACCGGCGACCAGAAACCAGAGGGCGGGTGCAATGACCCCGTCGCTGAGGTTCTCTGCGGCACTTTCTATCGCGGATCGTGCAACCTGAGCCTCGGTCATGTTGCGCGTGTCGCGTGAGACGATCATGGCAACCTTCGCGCGCCCTTCGGTTAGCGAGGCGCGCAGTCCGTCGGCTACATCCCGCACATGGGTCACCAGTGATTTCTGGGCCAGCAGTATGGCGCAGATGATGATCTCTGCCACCGGTCCCAGTAGGGCAAGCAGCCGCCCGAGGATCAGCGCACCGCAAACCAGCAAGACCACCACTGCGACCCCTTTCAGCCGCCGCCGCGACCCTTGGTTCAGGTGCTGGTCCAGCCAGCCGATGAGGTTTCCCATCATAACAGCCGGGTGTTTCACCCGCGACCACAGCCACTCCGGCTCACCCAAGGCGGCGTCCAGGCACATGGCGCAGACCAGCAGGAAGGCCGTGCTCACAACGCGGCCTCCAGCCTGTCCCAGCCATCTGCAGGGGGCAGGCCCAGGCGCAGGAAGGTTCTGGAGTAGGGGAAGATGCGGCTCCAGATATGGGCTTGGGCCAGACGGTCCTGCCAGTCGGCAGCGCTGTCAACTTCGTACAGGCGGAACAGGGTGGTGCCGCCCACAAGGGTCGCGCCTTTGGCGGTCACCAGATCGTCCAGTCGGGCGGTTTCGGCGGCCAGCCGGTTGCGCGTTGCATCGGCCCATTCGACGTCTTGCAGCGCGCGCGTTCCGATCCTCAGGGCGGGGCCAGATACAGCCCAGGGACCGGTCAGATCGTTCAGCCGGGCGATCAGGTCGGGCTGGCCGATGGCAAAACCCAGCCGTAGCCCCGCCAAACCCCAGAATTTTCCGAAACTCTTCAGCACGACCACGCCGGGCCGCGCGGCCAGATGGATCAGCGACGCCTCGGGGGTGACATCGCAAAAGCTCTCGTCGATCACTGTCAGGGGTGCGTTAGCGTCTGTCTCTGTCCAGATCCGCCCGTCGGGATTGTTGGGGTGCACGATGACGCGGGCCTCGGCCTGGGTGTCGGGCTGTATGGACCAGCCCTGCGCAGCAAAGGCGGCAGCGTGTTCGTTGTAGGTGGGTGTCGTGATCTGAACCCGGCCCCGAGGTGCCAACGCAGGAATGCGTGCAATCACGGCCGAGGCACCGGGTGCGGGCAGGATCGCGGCCCCTTCCGGGACGGACCAGAACTGGCGCGCGGCTTCAGTCAGGTGCTCGAACGCGCCGTGATCGGGCAATTCGGCCCAGTCCGATGGGCTCAGGCCCGAGACCTCATATGGGTGCGGATTGATACCGGTGGACAAGTCCATCCAATCCGCGCGGACTCCGCCATAGCGGGCGACGGCTCCGTCCAGCCCGCCGCCATGGTCACGCGCGGCGCGTGGGTTCAAGTTATCGTTGTCGCTTGCCATGGAGTTTCTCGCCGGAATCGCTTGTTTCGGCCTGCTTCAAGCGGATTTTTGCCATTTACACAAGCAAATCCGCCCGTTCGGAGCCTCCAGCTGATGCTGTTAACACTTTGTTAAGGAATAAGCGGGATCACGAATTACGGGGGACGGCACCAGACACTCTATCATGTGCCGAGGTTGTTGCGAATGAATGTTTTGATTGTTGAGAGTAACCCCGACCTTGGTCGGGTCTGGAAAAGGCATCTTGAACGGCACGGCGCCGAGGTGACGCTGGTGCCGGGGCAAGAGGCTGCGATTCTTGCGCTCTATGGCCAGGATTTTGATATCATCGTATTGGATCTGGTGTTGGAAACCGGCAGTGCGTTGGCAGTAGCGGATTTCGCCAGCTACCGCCGCCCTGAGGCGCGGGTGATCTTTGTCACCAACACCACCTTTTTCTCGGACGGGTCGATTTTTGCCCACAGCCCCAACGCTTGCGCCTATGTGCAAAGCGCAACGCCGCCAGAGGATCTGGCGGCGATGGTCGAGCATTATGCGGCGGGCCGCTGATCGCGCCCGTGGGGTTCCAGATAGTCTAGGACGGGGTTCACCGGGATGATCCGGTTTGGATTTATCGTGTCGTGGCTGAAGTGATAGTGGCGCACGATGTGGTTCATGTTCACGGTCCCGGCGACGCCCGGCCACTGATACAGTTCGCGGGTATAGGCCCATAGGTTCGGGTAATCGACCAGCCGTCGACGGTTGCACTTGAAGTGCAGGTGGTAGACCGGGTCAAACCGGATCAGGGTGGTGAACAGGCGCCAGTCGGCCTCGGTCATGCGGTCACCCATCAGGTAGCGGTTCCGGGACAGGCGGTCGTCGAGCCAGTCCAGTGTGTCGAACAGCGGGGCTACGGCCGCGTCATAAGCCTGTTGGGTGGTGGCAAAACCCGCCTTATAGACGCCGTTATTGACGTCGGAATAGATGCGCGCGTTGACCACTTCGATTTCATCTTGTATCGCGTCGGGCCAGTAATCGTCGGTATTGCCGGTGATCCCGTCAAAGGCCGAGTTGAACATGCGGATGATTTCCGAGCTTTCGTTGGAAACGATGGTCTCTTGCAGCTTGTCCCACAGGATCGGAACGGTGACACGACCCGTGTAGGAGGGGTCGGCCTTGGTATAGATCTGGTGTGCGAAATCGAAACCGTAGAGCGTATCGCCGGTTGCACCGTGGTCGTCCATTTCAAAGGTCCACCCCTTGTCCAGCATATCCGGATGCACAACAGAGACCGAGATCAGGTCACTCAGCCCTTTCAGTTCGCGGAAGATCAGCGTGCGGTGTGCCCATGGGCAGGCGTGGCTGACATAGAGGTGATAGCGGTTGGGTTCTGCCTTGAAACCGCCCTTGCCGGAAGGACCTGCGCTGCCATCGGCGGTCAGCCAGTTGCGGAACTGCGCGGCGCTTCGTTTGAAGGCACCGCCGGTGGATTTGGTGTCATACCAGGTGTCTTGCCATTTGCCGTCGACCAACAGGCCCATTGCGCATCCTCCGCTTGTGCGTTTCCGCAAACATAGGGTTTTGAACGGGGCCTTCCCACATCAGGTGCCGCGCATTGAGTCTGCATCGGCGCACAGCCCGGATTGAGATTTCCGCGCAACAGATTGAAATCGCGCCGCGCTATGTGGCCGTCTTCACTGGATTTTTACAGTCAGTGCCGCACAATGGAGTCCGTTTTCCGGGGGTAATTTATTATGACAACCTATGTTTCTAAGGAGATGAGCGCCGAATTGGATGCGGCGCGAATCGCAGGATTAAAGAAAACCAGCCGTCTTCGTGTGGAATTCGGCGACAATACCTTTAAAATTCTCAGATTGTGGAAAGATGGTTTCACGGTTGAGGCCGAAACCACGCCGCAATTGCGCGGACTGGTCGATATCTATGATGGTGCGCATCACCTGTACCAATGCCTGATCATCGCGGATGACGAGGAAGCGGGCGAGATGCGTTACGAGTTCAAGCGCAGCACCGCAGCCGCCGACAAGGCGCCGCTGGACTTCTACCGCGCGCCGGATGCACCGATTGCGCTGTTGGGGTATGAGGACTAGGCGGCGACTAGGGGCGGATTTCCACCACTGTGCCTGTGGGCGTCAGGCTCCAAAGCCGTGCCATTTCAGCGTTCGACAGAGCGATGCAACCCGCAGTCCAATCGCCGGGTAGGGTCAGGCCTGTAACGCCGTTCGGCTGTCCGTGGATGAAGATATCTCCGCCCGGGTCAATGCCGTGATTTTGGGCGCGGTCAATATCTTCGGGCAAAGGATAGTTGATCCCAAGTGAGAGGTGAAAAGCGCTCTGCGGATTGCGCCGGTCGATCCGAAAGATCCCAACCGGAGTCTTGCCGTCACCTTCCTGCTGTTTATCGCCTTCGGGTTGGAACCCCAGTGCGACATCCGCCTGCATGACAATCGCCCCGTCCAGGGATGCGGTCAGTCGGCGGGCGGATTTCTCGATCAGGATATGATCGATTTGTGTGGCCTCGGGTGCCATGGGCGGCGCGGGTGGGCGTGGGCCGAACCGATGCCAGCCAAACCACGCCGCGCCGATCAGACAGATCAGAAGGACGACACGCGCAACCCGTCGCATGAATCTATTGCAAATCGCCAAACGCGTGTTTCAGGCGGGCGCAGGCCTCTTCCACCCTTGCGCGTTGGGTGGCAAGGTTGAACCGCTCGAAATTCTCTCCACCCGGGCCGAAGCCGGGGCCGGAGGAGGTGGCGATCTTGGCGTCTTCGCGCAGGCGGCGGACGAACTCGTCGTGGTTCATGCCGGTGCCCGAGAAATCGACCCAGGCCAGATAGGTTGCCTGCAGCGGCATCGACCACAGGCCAGGGATTTCGGCGATGGTCGCGTCGAACAGTTTGCGGTTGCTGTCCAGATGGGCGATCTGTTCATCCACCCAAGCCGCGCCTGCCGGAGAATAGGCGGCGGTGATCATGGCGACACCCAACGCGCTGGGCGCATAATCCAGCGTGTGCAGCCGATAGCGCATGGCGGCGCGCAGCTCGGGGTCGGGGATGATCATGTTGCCGGTGCGCTGACCGGCAATGTTGAACGTCTTGGACGCCGCCGTCAGCGTCACCGTCCACGGTCGCGCATCGGGTGCGGCCACATCCATCGGCACAAACTTGTGACCGGGATAGACCAGATCGTGGTGAATCTCGTCCGAGACCAGAATTAACCCGTTCCGCTCGGCAAACGCCGCCACTGCGCGCAGTTCGTCCGGCGTCCAGACCCGGCCCGAAGGGTTCTGCGGCGAGCACCACAGCAACATCTTTTCCGACCCGTCCAGCCGAGACTGTGCGTCCTCCAGATCGACGCCATAGCTTTCGCCGTCACGGACCAGCGGGCATTCGACCACGCGGCGGCCGGTTTTGTTCACCTTGTAGGCGAACTCATGGTAGACGGGCGTAAAGATCACCACCCCGTCACCTGGTTCGGTCCAGACATCCAGGCACAGGGCGATCGCGTTACCCAATCCCTGCGAGGTCAACGCCCAATCGGTGTCGATCTCCCAATCGTGGCGGTTCTTCATCCACCACTGGACCGAGGCCAGATAATCAGGGTGTGTCCAGGAATAGCCAAATACCCCGTGATCGGCCGCTTCGCGCACCGCCTCGATCACGCAAGGTGCGGTGGCATAGTCGGAATCTGCCGTCCACATGGCCAACCCGTCCTGCGGCGACACGCCGTACAGGTCTTCCATCTTGTCCCATTTTGAACTGTTGGTTCCGCGGCGGTCGGTCAGGTCGTTGAAAGTCATGTCTGCTCCGTCTGTTGGGTGGAAAGCTAGCCACAATTCCGGCAGGCGCAAGGGGGGCGTTGCGGCGGGGGGCGGGATGGCCTACATCAAGCCCATGAAACGCAATATCCTGATCCATCCCGACCCCCGTCTGAAAAAGGTCTGCACCCCTGTGGCCGACCTGTCGGACGAGCTGCGAAAACTGGCCGACGACATGCTTGAGACGATGTATGACGCCCCTGGCATCGGGCTGGCGGCTCCGCAGATCGGCGTGCTGGAGCGCCTGATCGTGATGGACTGCATCAAGGAAGAAGGCGAGGCGCCGCGCCCGTTGGTCATGTTCAACCCCGAGGTCATTGCGTCCTCGGAGGAAACCAATGTCTATGAGGAAGGCTGCCTGTCCATCCCCGAGCAATTCGCAGAAGTGACCCGGCCCAAAGTGGTCGACGTTGCGTGGATGGATCGCGATGGCAACTTGAAGCAGGAAACCTTTGACGGGCTTTGGGCCACCTGCGTGCAGCATGAAATCGACCACCTGAACGGCAAGCTGTTCATTGACTATCTCAAGCCGTTGAAACGCCAGATGATCACGCGCAAGATGCAGAAACTGAAACGCGAACAGGCCCGCGCATGACCGTTCGCACCTGCCTGCCGTGGCCAGACAAACGGCTGCGGACCAGGGCCGAGGATGTGGCTGAGATCACCGACGAAATCCGCGCCATCTGGGACGACATGATCGACACGATGGAGGCGATGCCCGGTGTTGGCCTCGCAGGCCCGCAGATCGGGGTGATGCTGCGGCTGGCGGTCGTGGATGGCTCAACCGAGCGTGGCAAGGCGGTGCGGTTGGCGAATCCTGAAATCCTGCACAGCTCGATCGAACTGCGCGAGCATGAAGAGGCCAGCCCGAACCTGCCCGGCGTTTCTGCCAAGGTGAAACGCCCGCGTGCGGTGACCGTGAAATTCCTGAACGAACAGGGCATGATCGACCGTCGCGATTTCGTGGGGATCGAAGCCACCAGCGTGCAGCACCAGATCGACCATCTGAACGGCCGGATGTATTTCGACCAGCTCAGTAAGGTGAAACGTGACATGCTGCTGCGCAAAGCCAAGAAACAGGGGTGACCATGCGCGTTGTTTTCATGGGAACTCCCGAGTTTTCGGTTCCGGTGCTGGACGCGCTGGTTGAGGCCGGGCACGAGATTATCGCCGTCTATTGCCAGCCTCCGCGCCCGGCGGGGCGGGGCAAGAAAGACCGCCCGACGCCCGTTCATGCGCGGGCCGAGGCGCTGGGTCTTACGGTTCGCCACCCCGTTTCTCTGAAATCCCCTGAGGAGCAGGCCGCGTTTGCCGATCTGAACGCCGATGTGGCGGTGGTTGTGGCCTATGGTTTGCTGCTGCCGCGACCCATTCTGGATGCGCCGAAGAATGGGTGTTTGAACATCCACGCCAGCCTGCTGCCGCGCTGGCGCGGGGCTGCGCCGATCCATCGGGCGATCATGGCGGGGGATGCGCAGACCGGTATCTGCATCATGCAGATGGAGGCCGGGCTGGACACCGGCCCCGTCCTGCTGCGGCAGGCCACCGATATCGGGTCGCAGGAAACCACGGCGCAACTGCATGACCGGCTTGCGCCCATGGGGGCCGGTCTGATCGTCGAGGCATTGGGCCGTCTACCCGAACTGACGCCCGAACCGCAGCCCATAGACGGCGTGACCTATGCTGCGAAAATCGACAAGGCCGAGGCGCGGGTCGATTGGTCCCGCCCGGCGGTTGAAGTTGATCGCCAGATCCGCGGCCTGTCACCCTTTCCCGGTGCCTGGACCGAGATTGCGGGCGACCGGGTCAAGCTGCTGGCCTCGACATTGGCTGACGGGCAGGGCACGCCCGGAGAGGTTCTGAACGACACACTCCGCATTGCTTGTGGCGAAGGGGCGATTGACCTGTTGCGCCTGCAGCGGGCAGGAAAGGGCGCACAGGATACGGAAACCTTCCTGCGGGGCTGGCCGGTCGTGGCCGGGACCCGCTTGAATTCGGAGTAAGCCAGATGTTCATGGTCCTGATGGGCACCGTCGTGATTGCCGGAATCGTGGGGTATCTGTCCGAAAAAACCGGGTTCACCCACAACGGCTATCTGCCCTCGATCATAATTTGCGTCGGCGGTGCCTTCCTGTTCTATTTTGTCCGCATCATGTTTGGCATCAGCTTTGGCCCGCCGGGTCTGGATGCTGTTCTATCGTCCATCGGCGCGCTGATCATCGTGCCGACGCATTGGAGGAAATAACGTGCCCGTCATTGCCCTGATCGTCATTGGTGCCGCCGCCGGGTTTCTGGCCACCCGCCTGATGCGGATCGAGGCAGACATCCCCACGACCATGCTGATCGGCATCGTGGGTGCTCTGGTCGGTGGTTTTTTGTTGCGGGCCTTGATCGCAGTGGCCGGCTGGCTGTCGGGCTTTGTGGGTGCCGTGATGGGCGCGCTTTTGGTGATCTGGATCTGGCAGACATACCTGCGGCGCTAAGCGCTTGACCTTCGGGCGGTTTCCCAGCCAGATCGCCGTAACGCTCAACCCGAAAGAATTGCCATGTCATTTGATCTGAACACCGGTGACGTTGCCCTGATGGGGGTGCCGCTGGATTTGCACTCTTCGTTTTTGCAGGGACCTGCCTTTGCGCCGGGCCGCATCCGTGAGGCGATACATTCCGGGGCGGCCAACCTGACCGCCGAGGATGGCACCGATCTGGGTGCAACCGACCGGTTCAAGGACACCGGCGATCTCGATGTCTTCGAGATGATGGGGCAGGAACCCATCGACCGGATCGAAGCCGGGGCCGCTGCCCGCATCCAAACCGGTGCGCGGCTATTGTCGCTGGGCGGCGATCACTCGGTGGCCTATCCGCTGATCAAGGCCCATGCCGAGCGGTATGAGGGGCTGAACATTCTGCATATCGACTCGCATCCCGACTTGTATGACAGCCAGCAGATCGGCCCACTGGGCCACGGCTGCCCCTTCGCACGAGTGATGGAGACCTGCCAGATCAACCGATTGGTTCAGGTCGGCATCCGCACCATGAACAAGCACCAGCAGGAGCAGGCCGACAAGTTCGGGGTCGAGGTGATCGACATGCAGAGCTGGCGTCCCGATCTTGAGATCAGCTTTGACGGCCCGGTCTACCTGTCGCTTGATCTGGATGCGCTGGACCCGGCCTTTGCGCCGGGCGTGTCGCATCATGAACCCGGCGGGCTGAGCACGCGGGAGGTGATCAACCTGATCCATCGGTTCAAAGGGCAACTGGTCGGCGCGGATATTGTCGAACTGAACCCGCATCGCGACCCTTACGGGATGACCGCGATGGTTGCGGCCAAATTCGTCAAAGAAATTGGCGCGCGACTGTTGTCAAACTGACGCTAGCGTTCGTCGCAGATAGCGGGTGATCCGAGACGCGGTGCCCTGCCAGAGGTCAGGTCGTACAGATCGGCCTCGGCGGCGGTCATCCAGTGCATCCCTTCTGCGGGTGCGGCGTCTAAAGTGTACCAATAAAACGCGTCGTCAACGCCGATGTCTTCGTAATAGTCGAGATAGCGGTCGTGCTCTGGGTCGTCTTCGGGGATTTCGGTGGCGACGATGTTCCAGCCGCCCCAGCTGTGGACGCCAACACAGGCCCCGGTTTCCAGAACACGTCGGTTGCCCGCCAGAAACAGGTCTGTTCCGCCCGAGGCGACCATCCCATCCGAGGGCACAACCGTGTCAAACCCCTGCTCACGCACGACGCGCGAGAAGATGACGTTGGCATCGTCATCCACTGACCCTTCGATGTATTGCAGGACAAGGGTTTTGATCTGTGGGTTCTGCCGGGTGACCTCCTCAAACTCGGTCAACGTTGTGTGGTCGATGGTGCCGACAACGACAATCTCATCCCCTTGCGCTTCGAACCGGACTGGCTCGTAGTATTCGGCGCAGGCGCTCAAAAGCGCGAAACCAGTTGCGGCGAGAAATGGCGAACTCTTCATTGCGGGACCTGGCCTTTCTCAGTTGCGTGGCGGTCGGCTTTTATAGACGGGCAGTTGCCAGCCAAACAGCAGCGAACCTGCCCGCAAGGCCCAGCAGATCAGCGCACAGGCGCCAAGGGCGACAAACTCTTCAAATCCCAGCCGGTTTGCAACCACGGCGGTCAGTGCCCCTGTAAATGCGCAGGAGACATAAAGCTCACCCTGTTTCAGGACCAGTGGCACCTCGTTGCAGACAACGTCGCGCATCAACCCGCCCAGACAGCCAGTGGAAATGCCCATCAGCACGACAATCACGCCCGGTTGGTCCAGCGACAGCGCGGCACCCGTACCGGCGGCCACCGCAACGGACAATGCGAAACTATCCAGCCAGATCAGCCAGTTATAGCGGCTTTCGACCAGGTGGGCGGTAAAAAACACCAGCACCGCTGCGGCGACGGCGATGAGGATATAGTCAGGCTGCCCAACCCAGAAGATCGGATCTCGGTTCAGCAGCAAATCCCGCACCGTGCCGCCGCCCACCGCCGTCAGGCAGGCGATAAAGGCAAACCCCACCAGATCCAGCTGCGCCCGGCTGGCCACCAAAGCTCCGGTCAGGGCAAATACCAGAACCGAGGCATAGTCCAGCAGGGCCAGCCCGCTCACGATTGCGCCTTTTTCGGCTTGAAAGGGGCCATGCCCGCGCGGGCCAGCTCATCGGCTTTTTCGTTCTCGGGGTGACCGGCGTGACCCTTGACCCATTCCCATGTGACATCATGACGGATCTGCGCCTCATCCAGCCGCTGCCACAGGTCGACATTCTTGACCGGTTTCTTGTTCGAGGTTTTCCAGCCGTTCCGCTTCCACCCGAAAATCCACCCAGTGACGCCGTTTTTCACATAGGCGCTGTCGGTGACGACGGTGATTTTTGACGCCCGCTCCAGCGTTTCCAGCGCGCTGATCGCGGCCAGCAGTTCCATGCGGTTGTTGGTGGTCTCGGCCTCGCCACCCTTCAGCTCACGCTCTTTCAGGACTTTGTCGCCGTCGACCGCGCGCAACAGCACGCCCCAGCCGCCTGGGCCGGGATTGCCGGAACAGGCACCGTCGGTATAGGCAAACAGCTCAGGCATGGGCCAGCACCAGAATGAACCCGTCATAAGACCCGGCCAGACCCGTACCCATGCCGGTGGTGATGCGGTCGATGGTGAAACCAACCTGCTCCAGCGCTTCTTCGATCTCGGTCTGCGAGAAATAGGTGTAGTAGCGATCCAGATCGTCGCGATGTTCACCGGTGCCCAGTTTCAGGCCGAGGAAAAATACACCCTCGGGTTTCAGCGCCCGGTGGATCGCCGCCAGATGGCGGGGGAAATCGGCGCGGGGGGCGTGCAGCAGAGAAAAGCTGGCGTAAATGCCGTCATACTCGGCTTCTTCGGTAACATCGTCAAACGTGCCCAGATGGGCATCGACGCCGTTTTCCCGCGCGTGCTCGACAAAGGCGGGGGTTGCGTCCAGCGCCCGAACAGTCAGGCCCTCGCGCATGAAAAATCCACTGTCTGATCCGGGGCCTGCGCCCAGATCCAGAATGTGACCCGAGCCCACGGCCTCGGCAAAGGCCATGCGGGCTTCGATCTGTTCCGGGGGCAGGGGGATCTGAAGATAGTCTGCCACGCGGGTCGCATAGGCGTTGATGGTTCTTTTGTCGGTCACAGGTAAACTCCCACGGCCAGGCAGGCCAGTACGATGGCGGTCAGCGTCACGCGCAGCCGCAACCACCAGGTTGGGGTCAGGCGCCAATAGGCGAAGAGGGCGTCCAGAATCAGTACCCCGGCAAACCCGTACATCAAATTGGTGCCAGTGCTGACCGGGCCGCCGCCGGTTTTGAAGAATGCCCACAGCGCGGGCAAAACCGATAGCATATAGCAGGTCGCCGCCTTGCTGCCCGAGGTCTTGGTGGCGAACCCCCATAAGACCCCCGACATGAAGCTGAGGATCACCGAACCGTAAAACAGCTGTACATACGGCCCCACAAAGCGCGATCCAAAAGTATGCGTTCCCCAGGTATGCAGGTCATCGCTCAGGTAAGTCAGCGCCCCCCAGATAAACGGGATCAGCCCTGCCAGCCCCAGGATTAGCGGGGCCCTTGGAATGCCCCTCATGCGGGTTGCCTCAGGACGCGAGGGACCTTGAACTCGACGTTCTCGACGGCGGTTTCGACCAGTTCGACGGTCACGTCGAAATGATCCCGGAATGCGTCGATCACTTCGTTGACCAGCACTTCGGGGGCCGATGCGCCCGCGGTGATGGCCACAGACGAGATACCCTGAAGTGCGCGCCAGTCGATATCGGTCGCGCGTTGAACCAGTTGCGCATAGGTGCACCCGGCGCGCGAGGCGACCTCGACCAAACGGCGTGAGTTTGACGAGTTCGGCGCGCCGACTACCAGCAGAGCATCCGATTTCGGGGCCACGGCTTTCACAGCCTCTTGCCGGTTGGTGGTGGCGTAGCAGATGTCTTCCTTGTGGGGGCCGACGATGGCCGGAAAACGCGCCTCGAGCGCGGCAACGATATCCTTGGTGTCGTCCACCGACAGGGTGGTCTGGGTGACATAGGCCAGCTTGTCCGGATTGCGCACCTGTACGGTGTCTACATCTTCGACGGTTTCGACCAGCAGAACCTCACCATCCGGCAACTGCCCCATGGTGCCAACCGTTTCGGGATGGCCCTTGTGGCCGATCATGATCATCTGTAGCCCGGCTTCGGCGTGGCGCTGGGCCTCGACATGCACCTTCGACACCAGCGGGCAGGTGGCGTCGACATAGATCATCTCGCGCTGCGCAGCCGTGGCGGGCACGGATTTCGGAACACCATGGGCTGAAAAAATCACTGGGCGGTCATCGGGGCATTCGTCCAGTTCCTCGACAAACACGGCACCCTGCGCGCGCAACCCGTCGACGACGAATTTGTTGTGCACGATCTCATGGCGCACATAGACGGGGGCACCCCATTTCTGCAGCGCCATTTCGACGATCTTGATCGCCCGGTCCACACCGGCGCAAAAGCCACGTGGGGCGGCAAGGTAAAGGGTCAGGGGGGGCTTGGTCATGTCGCGGTCTCCATAGGCCACAGGTAAGTCTTTTCCCGGCCCTGGTCCAGACGCCAACTTGTCATTTGCCTGACATGAATCGGTGCTAGCCAGAAGGCGTTTTCAGCACCTGTTCTTAGTTAAAAAAAGCGCGGTCAGGTTTTCAAACCCTGACCGCGCCTGTTTCTTTCCCCCGGTTTGGTGTGTGGCCGGGGTTTTACTGACCGCCGGCAGCCGCAACGCTGCGCGGCTCCATCGGCATTTCACGCGGAGGCCGCCCGATCACGTCGCGCAGGTCTTCCAGTTCGATGAAATTGTCTGCCTGACGGCGCAGCTCGTCCGAGATCATCGGAGGCTGGCTGCGAATGGTCGAGACGACCGACACGCGCACGCCCTGACGTTGCAGGCTGGCAATCAGCGGGCGGAAATCCCCATCGCCCGAGAACAGCACAATATGATCGACGCGCGGCGCCAGTTCCATGGCATCGACAGTCAGTTCGATGTCCATGTTTCCTTTGACTTTCCGACGCCCCATGCTGTCGGTGTATTCTTTTGCCGGTTTCGTCACCATGGTGAAGCCGTTGTAATGCAGCCAGTCAACCAATGGACGGATCGGCGAATACTCGTCATTTTCGAGAAGCGCTGTGTAGTAGAAAGCACGAAGCATCTTGCCGCGGCGCATGAACTCCTGGCGCAGCAATTTGTAGTCGATGTCAAATCCCAGTGCTTTTGCGGCCGCATAAAGATTCGAGCCGTCGATGAACAGCGCTAGCCGTTCGTCTTTATAAAACATAAATAGTTCCTTCCGGTACAAACCAGCGACACCGGGTGTTAGGTGAGTGAGCTAGATAAAATGCGGCGCGCTGATACGTCTATAATTAGGGCATTTGATGTGTATCGCAAGCATGCAATTCGCCGGATATAGGGAGTCTTATGAGCATTTTTTCGTCTAAAGCGGTGATTGCACTGGGTGGAAATCTCAGTTTGAGAGAATCAGGACCCAAGGTGACACTTAAAAAGGGAATTGACGCGATTTTGCGTCATGGGGTGGTGATTCGCGCCGTCAGTCGCTTTTTCGAGACCCCGTGCTTCCCGCCCGGCGCAGGGCCCGACTATGTGAATGCAGCCGCCCTGATCGAGACGGACAAAACCCCGGAAGAGCTGCTGCAAGTGCTGCATGAGGTCGAGCATGAATTCGGTCGCGAACGGGTGCAGCGCTGGGGGATGCGCACTCTGGATCTGGATCTGGTCTGCTATGATGACCGGATTCTGCCGGACCGCACCGTATATGATCAATGGCTTGCCCTGCCGCCCGAGGCGCAGACGCAGCAGGTTCCGGATCAGTTGATATTGCCGCATCCGCGCATGCAGGATCGCGCGTTTGTGCTGGTTCCGATGGCGGATGTGGCCCCCGACTGGCGCCATCCGGTGCTGGGGCGGACTGTCACCGAGATGCTGGATGACCTGCCCGCCGAGGACGTTGCGGCGGTGACCCCTCTGTGAATGATGCATTTGCGGTATTTCTTGCTTGTCAAGGCGGGGATTCGCGCTTAGATAAACGTCTTCCTGACATGGATTCAGTAACGGAGAGCGCCCCATGGCCCGCGTGACGGTTGAAGATTGCGTAGACAAGGTTCCGAACCGGTTCGAACTGGTGATGCTTGCCGCCCATCGTGCGCGCGAGATTTCTGCCGGTGCGTCGATCACCGTCGACCGTGACAACGACAAGAACCCCGTCGTGTCGCTGCGCGAGATCGCGGACGAAACCCAGAGCGCCGACGAACTGCGCGAACGCCTGATCGAGGCCAATCAGACCCAGATCGAGGTCGATGAACCCGAAGAAGATCAGATGGCTCTGCTGATGGGTGCGGAATCGGACAAACCGGCCGAGGACGATATGTCGGAAGAGAAGCTGCTGCGCGCTCTGATGGAGGCTCAAGGCCAGGGGTAACTCCCAAAAACGAAGGTGCGGACCGGATGATTTCTGCTGACGACCTGATTGCGCTGGTCCGCAACTACAACCCAAAAACCAATGCTGATCGCATCGCCCGGGCCTATGACTTCGGGCAAGAGATGCATGAAGGGCAGTTCCGCCATTCCGGTGAGCCCTATTTTACCCATCCCGTTGCCGTTGCCGCCATCCTGACTGAACAGCGTCTGGATGATGCGACTATCATCACGGCGCTGTTGCACGACACGATCGAAGACACCAAGGCTAACTACGGCAAGGTGTCCGAGCTGTTCGGCGATGAGGTCGCCAAGCTCGTCGATGGCGTCACCAAGCTGACCAACCTGCAGCTTTCCAGCCGTGAGACCAAGCAGGCCGAGAACTTCCGCAAGCTGTTCATGGCCATGTCCAAGGACTTGCGTGTCATTCTGGTCAAGCTCGCCGACCGTCTGCACAACATGCGCACGATCAAGGCGATGCGCCCCGAAAAGCAGATCGTCAAAGCGCGTGAAACCATGGACATTTACGCACCGCTGGCAGGGCGGATGGGGATGCAGTGGATGCGCGAGGAACTGGAAGACCTCGCCTTCCGCGTTCTAAACCCCGAAGGCCGTCAGTCGATCATCCGCCGCTTTATCACTCTGCAACGCGAAACCGGCGACGTGATCCATCGCATCACCGGCGACATGCGGCACGAGCTGGAAAAGGCAGGGATCGAGGCCGAGGTGTTCGGTCGCGCCAAGAAACCCTATTCGATCTGGCGCAAGATGCAGGAAAAGGATCAGGGCTTTTCGCGACTGTCCGATATCTATGGTTTCCGCATCATCACCCAGACCGAGGAAGACTGTTACCGGACGTTGGGCGCAATCCACCAGCGTTGGCGCGCGGTGCCGGGACGGTTCAAGGATTATATCAGTCAGCCGAAATCGAACGGGTATCGCTCGATTCACACCACGGTGTCGGGGCGTGACGGCAAACGGGTCGAGGTTCAGATCCGCACCCGCCAGATGCATGATGTCGCCGAAACAGGCGTTGCGGCGCATTGGTCCTATCGCGATGGCGTGCGCTCGGAAAACCCGTTTGCAGTCGATCCGGCCAAATGGATTGCCAACCTGACCGAACAGTTCGACAGCGAGGATGATCACGAAGATTTCCTCGAGGCTGTAAAGCTCGAGATGTACTCGGACCAGGTGTTCTGCTTCACGCCCAAGGGCGATGTGGTCAAGTTGCCCCGTGGTGCAACGCCGATTGACTTTGCCTATGCCATCCATACCCGTATTGGCCACGCCTGTGTGGGGGCCAAGGTTGATGGTATCCGCGTGCCGCTGTGGACCCGGATCAAGAACGGGCAGTCGGTGGATATCATCACTGCTGACGGCCAGACCCCTCAGGTCACATGGCTTGAGATCGCGGTGACCGGCAAGGCGCGTACCGCCATCCGCCGCGCCCTGCGCGAGGTGGATCGCGAGCGATTCATCAAGCTGGGCAAGGAACTGGCGCGGTCCGGGTTCGATCACGTGGGTCGCAAGGCCACCGACAAGGCCCTGGACACTGCGGCGAAACACCTGCGTCTGAAGGATCGGCACGAACTGCTGGCCCGTCTCGGCAGCGCCGAGCTGACGGCGCATGATGTGGTCAGCGCGGTCTATCCGGAACTGACGCAGGACGAGGGCGACGCCATCTCGCCGCGCCGCGCGGTGATTGGTCTGGAGCCGGGGCAGAAATTTGATCGCGCGCCCTGTTGCCAGCCGCTGCCGGGTGAACGCATCGTTGGGATCACCTTTCGCGGCAAGGGCGTGGTTGTTCACGCCATCGACTGTGACCGCCTGTCCGAATACGAAAGCGAACCCGATCGCTGGGTCGATCTGCACTGGCATTCGGGCACGCACCCGGCCGTCTATGGTGTGACGCTGGATCTGACCATCGGCAATGACGCTGGGGTACTGGGGCGTATTTGCACATTGATCGGCGAGAAAAAGGCCAATATCTCGAACTTGGAATTCGTTGATCGCAAACCGGATTTTTACCGTCTGCTGATCAGTGTCGAACTGCGCGACCTTGAACAGCTGCATTCGCTGATGCTGATGCTTGAGGCCGAAAGCGACGTTGCCGCGGTCGAACGGCACCGGGACAGGGAAAAAACCGCGGTAGCGGTTGGCTGAGAAGGGGTGATCAGGAGTGGTTTTCAAGCGCCGAGACCGACGCTCACCCATTCGGATCGCTTCGGAGTTTGTCTATCCGCGCGGTGGCTGGACTCGCGCCTTTCACTACGTCAAGCACCGCATCCGGCGCCTGCCGGATTCACCTGAACGCATCGCGCGTGGCGTCGGCGCGGGCGTGTTCACCGCGTTCACGCCGTTTTATGGACTTCACTTCGTTATCGCGGCCATTATCAGCCGCCTGATCAACGGCAACCTGCTGGCGTCGCTCAGCGGTACTTTTTTCGGCAACCCGCTGACCTATGTGCCCATCGCCGTTGTCTGCCTGCAAACCGGAAACTACCTGCTGGGTGACGATTTCGACGAAGGCGAAACCCATGGTCTGATGGATAGCTTTTCCAAAGCGCTGAGCGATCTGAAGAACAACTTCCTGGCGATGTTCACGGACCGCGTTGCCGATTGGCGGGGCCTTGCCGTGTTTTACGATGAGGTGTTCTTTCCCTATCTTATCGGAGGCATCTTTCCGGGGCTTCTGGCGGGGTTCATCTGCTATTACCTCAGCCTGCCGGTGGTTCGGACCTATCAGCAGCGCCGTCGCGCCCGGATCAAAGCAAAATTCGATGAAATCAAACGGCTGGCGGAATCCAAGGTGGCCGTTCCGGTTGCTCCTCCTGTAGGCTCGGACCGGAAATCGAAAAAGGAAACAAGCGATGTCTGACAACCACCTGCGTTTAGGGGTGAATATCGATCACGTGGCCACTGTGCGCAACGCCCGTGGCGGCGCTTATCCGGACCCGCTACGTGCCGCCAAACTGGCCGAAGAAGCCGGGGCCGACGGCATCACCGCCCATCTGCGCGAAGACCGCCGCCATATCTCGGACGCAGATATCGATGGTCTGATGGGGGTTCTGTCGGTACCGCTGAACTTTGAAATGGCCGCCACACCCGAGATGCAGAAGATCGCTCTGCGTCACAAACCGCACGCGGTCTGCATCGTGCCCGAAAAGCGCGAAGAACGAACCACCGAAGGCGGGCTTGAGGTCGCGCGCGAGGAAAACAAGCTCGCCCACTACATCGCGCCGCTGCGCGAGGCGGGCTGCCGCGTATCCATCTTCATCGCCGCCGATCCAAGCCAGATCGAGGCCGCCCACCGTATCGGTGCCGAGGTGATCGAACTGCACACCGGTGCCTATTGCGACGCCCATGCCGAAGGCCGCATGGACGCGGCCTCGCGCGAGCTTGAAAGCTTGCGTGACATGTCCGCCTTTGCTCACTCACTGGGTCTTGAGGTTCACGCGGGCCATGGCCTGACCTATGACACGGTGAAACCCATTGCAGCCTTCCCTGAGGTGCGTGAACTGAATATAGGCCACTTTCTGATCGGAGAGTCGATCTTTCGCGGCCTTACCCCCGCCATTGCCGAGATGCGCCGGCTGATGGATGAGGCGCGGGTATAATGGCTCGAGAGGTTCCCGCTCCCACCACAGAAGCCAAGGTAAGGCTTGACCACGTCACTTACGTGGGTCTTGTCTTTGCGGTTCTGGTGGTCTTTTCCATCATCAGGCGCGTGTTTGAATTTGACCTGCCTTTCTCGCTATTGCCAATGAGTTTCGCACTTGTGGCGGCGGCGTTCCTATACGGGGTGTGGGCCGGTCGGAGTGGCAAGCACTGCGACCCGTCATTCAAAAGCTGGGTCGTTGCCAGAAAAATGGTGCTGACCGGGCTTTGTATCGTTCTGGCGCTTTTCCTGTTCCAGGTTTTCGTGCTGGGTCTTTGGACGCTGATGGCTGACGGAACGGCGCTGATCCAATACGTCGTCCAGATTGTTGTTGTCGGTTTCGTCTCATTCGTTCTGTGCCGGTTTGCCTTCATGCTTGGCGTCAAAAAGGGCTTTGCGATGTTCCTGAAGAAAAAGAACCGCAGCGCATGATACTGGGCATCGGTACGGATCTTGCGAATATCGATCGCATTCAGGGTACGCTCGACCGCTTCGGCGATCGGTTCCGAAATCGCGTATTTACTGACATAGAACAACGCAAGGCCGAACGCCGTGCCGATACGGCGGGAACCTATGCCAAACGTTGGGCCGCGAAAGAAGCGTGTTCCAAGGCGCTGGGCACCGGTCTGCGCATGGGCATCGCGTGGAAGGATATGGCGGTCACCAACCTGCGCACCGGTCAGCCGGTCATGCACGTCACCGGCTGGGCCGCCGAGCGCCTGAAAGAGATGACGCCCGAAGGGCATGAGGCGATCATCCATGTCACTCTGACGGACGACCATCCTTGGGCGCAGGCCTTCGTGGTGATCGAGGCGCGACCGCTGCAAGATCAGGGCGCGCAGCCTTGACTTGCCCCCCTCGGCCCCGCATGTAGCACCCCAACAACCCAAGGACCGGAGAGCAGTATGGCCGAGGACGTCAAAACCGGAAATCCCGTATGGGAGACGATCAAAACCATCGTCTATGCCCTGCTGATTGCGGGCGTTTTCCGCACCCTGTTCTTTCAGCCATTCTGGATTCCGTCGGGGTCGATGAAACAGACCTTGCTGATCGGGGATTTCCTGTTCGTCAACAAGATGGCCTATGGCTATTCCTACGCGTCCTGCCCCAGCCTGATCATTCCCCGCGTCGGTCTGGACATCGACGCCGAGGATATCTGTGGCTGGATGCAGGGCGACGAAAACACCCGCTTTCTGGGCGGAGAGCCCGAGCGCGGCGACGTCATCGTCTTTCGCCACCCTGCCACCGGGCGTGACTATATCAAACGCCTGATCGGCCTGCCGGGTGATCGCATTCAAATCCGCGACGGTCAGATCATTCTGAACGGCACGCCGGTCCCGCAAAAACCCGATGGCGTCTTCACCGAAACGGCCGCACCGCAGGGCCCGCAACGTCTGCGCCCGCGCTGTGAAAACGGACCGGTGGGCGTTGGCGCCGCTTGTGAAAAATCCCGCTCGATTGAAACCCTGCCCAACGGCGTCACGTACGATGTGCTGAATATCGGAAATCAGGCGTCCGACAATACCGGCATCTATACCGTGCCCGAAGGCCACTATTTCTTCATGGGCGACAACCGCGACAATTCCAGTGACAGCCGCCTGCCGCTTTCCGCGGGGGGTGTAGGCTATGTGCCTTACGAAAACCTGATCGGTCGGGCCGACCGGATCATGTTCTCGTCCGCAGGCCGGTCGATGCTGTTCTTCTGGACCTGGCGCGGTGATCGCTTCTTCAAGGCGGTCAATTGAAGCTCTCGGCCGAGATAAAAGCGTTTCAGCAGCGTTTGGGGTATGAATTCGCCAACCCCGAGCTTCTGGTGCGCGCGCTGACGCATGGGTCCGTCTCGTCGACCACCCGACCCGACAACCAGCGGCTGGAGTTTTTGGGCGACCGTGTTCTGGGCCTTGTGATGGCCACCGCGCTGCTTGAGGCCGACAAGAAAGCTTCAGAAGGCCAGCTTGCCCCCCGTTTCAATGCGCTGGTTCGCAAAGAGGCTTGCGCCGACGTTGCCCGCCAGATCGATCTGGGCGCTGTACTGAAACTCGGCCGGTCCGAGATGCTGTCCGGCGGCCGCCGCAAACAGGCTCTGCTGGGCGATGCGATGGAGGCCGTCATCGCCGCCGTCTACCGCGATGCCGGGTTCGAGGCCGCACGTGACGTGATCCTGGCGCTCTGGGGGGATCGCATCCACACGGTCGAGGCCGACGCCCGTGATGCCAAGACCTCGCTTCAGGAATGGGCACAGGCTCGGGGACAGAAACCGCCCAACTATGTCGAGATTAAACGCAGCGGCCCGGACCACGCACCGGTCTTTACCATCGCCGCCCGCCTGCAGGACGGGACCGAGGCACAGGCAACGGCGGGATCAAAACGTCAGGCCGAACAGGCCGCGGCCAAGGCACTGCTGGAAAGCCTGCCGAAGTAACCGCCCCGAGCGCCAACGGGGTCCTTTTCATCTGGCCAAAAATATCTCGGGGGTGAGCCCGGATGCAATCCGGGCGAGGGGGCTGGCCCCCGCCGGTCGGATTGGCGTAGCCAATTCGAAACTCAGATGACCCGGATAAAGCCCGTCAGACCGGTTTTCTGATGCTCGATCACATGGCAGTGGAACGCCCAGTCCCCGCGATTGTCCGCAACCAGGGCGATGTCGACCACCTCATCCTTCAACAGCAGCATCGTGTCTGTCATCAGGGGTGGCAGGCTGCGCTGGTTTGATTTCAACGGCAAGAAAGCCAGACCGTGCAAATGTATTGGATGCAGGTTCGGAGACTCGTTGCGCAGCCGCAGGACATAACTTTTACCCTTCGCCAGCGTCGCCAGAGGGCCAACCCTTTGTGCAGCGTCACCGGGCCATGGTTTCCGGTTGATCGACCAGAAATTAGCCCCCAGAGAGCCACAGAACCCGTTGGTCGGTTCCCCCCCTTCGGGCGTCCAGCCGAAGACAAACTCATGCATCTTGGCCTTGCTCAGATCGGGTTTGGCCGCCGGGTTTGCGGGCAGGGGCCGCAACTCGCGCAGATCGCGGGATGCAGACACTCCGACCGAACGCAAGCGGGCCATGGCGCGATGGGGCTGGCCCGGGAATTTTGCCATCAGGTCAACGGTCTGCCCTTCGCCTGCAGGCATCTGTACCGCGAAGTCCGCCCTTTGCCCGGGGCCAACCAACAGAGGGGCCTCGGCGTTGGGCATTGGCACCTCAATCTCGACCGGGTGGCCGTCCCAGGCAATGATCCGGGCTTCGGCTCCCTGCAAATGGATATTGTAGATGCGGGTCGTGTCCGTATTTACCACCCGCAAACGCACCAAACCGCCAGCAGCGTGATCATAGACCGGTTCGTTCAGCCAGTTCGCCGTCTGCACATTGCCGAATGTACCCGCCCGTGCGGCCCCGCGTGCCGTATAGGCAGGCAGGAACGTCCCCTCTTCATCCAGCCGGAAATCGCGCAGATTGACCACCTGTTCGCTGTCAAAGCCGGGGTCTTCGGTCTCGGCAATCACCATCACGCCGGTCAGGCCATGGGCCATCTGTTCCATCGTCATGCAATGGGGGTGGTACCAATAGGTACCCGCGTCCGGCGGTGTGAATTCATAGTCGAACACTTCACCCGGCCCGACCGGCATTTGGGTCAGGTAGGGCACCCCGTCCATTCCGTTGGGAATGCGCAGCCCGTGCCAGTGCATCGCTGTATAGTCGGGTAGGGTATTGCGCACCGGCAGCCGCATCGGCTCGCCCTGTTTGCCATAAAGCACCGGGGGGGGCGCGTCCGGCGACAAACTGACCATGCCAGTGGTCACCTGATCACGCAGCGCAAAGCTAGCGGGTTGGACAACCAGTTCCTGTTCTCCCGCTGCCAGACCGAAGCCCCCCAGCCCCAACGCACCGGCAGCGGCTCCGCTGCCCAAAAGAAACTCGCGACGTTTCATTGTTGCCTCACAGAAGTAGAAATGCCTGGCTGGGTCTGGCGCGGCGTGATCGGGTTCTGCCACCGTAACCGCATGGCGGCAATGCGACAAATCCCTCTGGCCCGCCGGGCCTTTCTGCTATAGGGATGCGCACTTGCAAACAGGATCGCATTGAACATGACCACACGCGCCGGATTTATCGCCCTGATCGGAGAGCCCAACGCAGGCAAATCCACCCTTCTGAACCGCATGGTTGGGGCCAAGGTTTCGATTGTGACGCATAAGGTGCAGACCACGCGCGCGCGCATTCGCGGCGTCGCGATGGAGGGCGATGCGCAGCTGGTGTTCGTGGACACGCCCGGCCTGTTCAAACCGCGCCGCCGACTGGACCGCGCCATGGTCGCCGCTGCCTGGGGTGGGGCTGCGGACGCCGATGTCGTCGTGCTGATGGTCGAGGCGCATCGCGGTATCACCGAAGGGGTCGAACGCATCCTTGAAGGTCTGGAGGAGATCGGGCAGGGCCGCACCATCGCGCTGGCGATCAACAAGATCGACAAGGTGCCCTCCGAAAAGCTGCTGGCGCTGACCAGCGACCTGAACGGGCGCTATCCCTTTGCTGAAACCTTCATGATTTCCGCCGAAAAGGGTTACGGCGTCGATGACCTGCGCGCCTGGCTTGCGGCGAAACTGCCCGAAGGCCCGTGGCTTTACCCCGAAGACCAGATCGCCGACCTGCCCCTGCGTATGATCGCGGCCGAGATGACGCGCGAGAAACTGACCCTGCGCCTGCATCAGGAACTGCCCTACCAACTGACCGTCGAGACCGAGAGCTGGGAAGAGCGCAAGGATGGCTCGGCCAAGATTGATCAGGTCATCTATGTCATGCGCGACGGCCACAAGGGCATCGTTCTGGGCAAGCGCGGCGAGACGATCAAGGCCGTCAGCCAGGCTGCGCGGGCCGAGCTGGAAGAGTTTCTGGATCGCAAAATCCACCTGTTCCTGCAGGTCAAGGTTCGGCCCAACTGGCTGGAGGAATCCGAGCGTTATTCGGAAATGGGTCTGGATTTCAAAGACGGCAACACATGAGCCGCCTGACGGCTGAATTCTGGGTCCACGCCTATCTGGCGCGGCTTCGGTTTCAGGAAATCCCGGCCTTTGTTGTGGTTCATGGCGACGACACGGCGGGGGCGGTTCTGATCAAACTCAACACTCTGGACGGTCAGGCGGTGGCCTTCCAACGCAGCTTTGACCTGATGAGCGGTGAGCGCAAATGGGTCGAACTCTCCTCTGGCCCCGAGGTGGATGTGGACACCGCCATCGGGCGCCAGCGCAGCTTTGACCCCGACCTCTGGGTGATCGAGGTCGAGGACAGGCAAGGGCGGCATTTACTTGGCGAAGAAGGGTTGGATTGACGCCTCACGCAGAGTCAAAACCCATCCAGTTCACTGAACGCTAAATGCGATCACTCCACGGCATTAAAATAGACAAAGCTCATCTTGTTGCCATCCAGATCGCGGGCATATGCGCCAAAAAAGTCCGGACCATACTGCGGACGCGGGCCGGGATCGCCCTCGTTGGCGCCGCCGTTGGCCAGCGCCGCTGCATGGACTTCGCGCACCTCATCTTCGCTCTGGCATAACAATCCGACCATGTTGCCGTTTCCGGGTGTTGCCATTTTTTGATCGTGTGGCACAGAAACCCAGATGCGCCCGCCGCCGCGCAGTTCATAGCAGACGGCGTATGGCATGTATTCGGCGACAACCTTACCGCCAATCCCGGCGATGACCGCGTCATAGTAGGTGCGGGCATTAGCGACATCGTTTGAACCGATCATAACGTAGTTCAGTGACATTTTTGAATCCTGACATCTAGAACATAAAGAGAACATTAGCGAGTGTCTTAGTCGCGTGCAATGTGTTTCTGCCGTACTGCATGAACGTTCTTCAAACACAAATGAGTTCGGCGTTCGGCAAATTGCCGTTAGTGTTCGTGCGTCTGAGCCGGTTTGTACCTTGCACGTGCAACTGCCTTCAGATTTTCTGCACACTGATCTACGAACTTAACGGAGCCAAACTTGGACTGGCGCGATCACGGCATACTTCTGACCTCTCGCCGCCATGGCGAGACGGCAGCGATCATCGAGGTCTTTACCGAAGGCCATGGTCGCCATGCCGGGGTCGTGCGCGGAGGAACCAGTCGCAAGATCGCGCCGATCCTGCAGCCGGGGGCGCAGTTGGATGTGCTCTGGCGCGCACGGCTTGAGGAGCATATCGGGACGTTTCAGGTGGAACCCCTGCGGTCTCGGGCAGCGGCGGCGTTTTCGGGGCGGTTGGCGCTGGCAGGGCTGAATGCGGTGGTGTCGTTGCTGTCGTTCTGTTTACCTGAGCGCGAGCCGCATCCGGCGATCTACAAGCAGACCGAACAACTGATGGACCTGTTAGGTCAGGACGAGATCTGGCCGCTGGCTTATCTGCGCTGGGAACTGGCGCTGCTTGAGGAATTGGGCTTTGGTCTGGACCTGTCCGCCTGTGCGGTGACGGGGGCGACCGAGGGATTGGTTTATGTCTCACCCAAGACCGGCCGGGCCGTCAGCGTCCAAGGCGCGGGGGAGTGGGCGGACAAGCTGTTGCCGCTACCGCCCTGTTTGAGCGGCGAAGGGGCTGCGCCGGACGCCGAAATTGTCGATGCCTTGAAGACAACCGGGTATTTTCTGGAGCACCGGGTCGCTCCGTCGCTGGGCCACCATCCGCTGCCCGAGGCGCGGGCGCGGTTTGTAGATCGGTTCACTCGGCGGCTGTAAACACCATCTCATGCCCATCCTCGTTGCTCAGGATCAGCACATCGCCCGACACTTCGGATTGGGTCATGGCTATCAGGGCGGCGAAATAGAAACCCTCGGCCTCGAGCCCTGCGCAGGCGGCGCGGGTGGCGGACAGGTCTGTAATCTCAAACCACGGGTAGGGCGCGTTCAGGGTGCCGCTGTAGCTGTTGCAGGGGGCGTTGCCTTCGATCTTGCCGGTCTCGGGAAAGCGCAGAAGGGCGCTGGCTTCATAAGGCTGGCCGTCAATCTCTTGCAGGGCCCATGTCCGGTCCGCCGCGCCATAGGCGGCGACTGTCTCATCCTTTTCGCATTGGAACAGGGCGAGCAGGGGTAGGGTCAGGATCAGGCGTGTCATGGGTCGGTCTTAGCGCAGCAGGGCGGTCGACGGAACCGCTAGTAGGGAAGCTCGCCGTTGATCAACTCTTCTCGCACGTCCAGACGAGGACGCCAGTTGTACCTGGTGTCCTCTCGCACCGGTGCCCATGTCAGCGCGCCACTTGCACGCCACGGATCAAGGATGATCCCGTCATACATCGAATCCCCCTTGGCGCTGATCAGGGCCGAGTGGTGGATGATCCGGAATTCCGTCGGCGGAGACGTGGCCCAGTGCAGGTCCAGCGTGCGAAAGTTTTCCTGCCGCAGGCGCGTCGTCATGGCCTGCGCCCAGTCATTGCAAAGGCCCTTTTCACGAAAGCCGTTGATGATCTTGGCGTTGTGAATGATGGCCGAGTCGGTGACGTTCCATTCGTGCTTCAATTGCTGAGAGTAGGTATAGGCGATTGTGGCCGCCTTTTGCGCCTCGGCCGGGTCGACCTTTGGGTCGAGCGATTGAATGGCCTGCGCCAGATCGTCGATATCGTTCTGCGTGGCGGTTGGCTGTGTCTTGGAGCAGCCGCCCAGAGCAAGGGCTGCGAGAACCGCCCAAAGTGCGAATAGTCGTCTGTTCATTCCGGGTGCCGTTCTTTTTGAAGCGCAGGGTGCTCTAACCAGATTGCCGCCTGAGATCAAAGGGGAAGTTCGCGCGTCGGCGGATCACAACCGGCACCCAACGGAAAAAGACCCGGCACAAAGGCCGGGCCAGTCGGGGAAACAGGAATGCCGAGAGCGATCAGCCCAGCAAACGCCGAGCGATGACCTGTGCCTGAATTTCGGCAGCCCCTTCGAAAATATTAAGAATGCGCGCGTCGCACAGGACGCGGCTGATCTTGTATTCCAGCGCGAACCCGTTGCCGCCGTGGATCTGCAGGCCGTTATCCGCAGCCGCCCACGCCACGCGTGCGCCCAGCAGCTTGGCCATCCCGGCCTCAAGGTCGCAACGCTGACCGTGATCCTTTTCCCAAGCCGAGAAGTAGGTCAGCTGACGAGCAATCATGATTTCAACCGCAATCATTGCCAGTTTGCCGGACACACGGGGGAAGTTGATCAGCGATTTGCCGAATTGCTTGCGATCCTGCGCATATTGCATGGCGATATCCAGCGCGCTTTGCGCCACGCCGATGGCGCGGGCGGCGGTCTGGATGCGGGCGGACTCGAACGTCTCCATCAGCTGTTTGAAGCCTTTGCCCTCTTCGCCGCCCAGCAGGTTCTCGCCCTTGACCTTGAAACCGTCAAAGCCCAGTTCGTATTCCTTCATGCCGCGATAGCCCAGAACCTCGATCTCGCCACCGGTCATGCCGGGGGTGGGGAAGGGGTTTTCGTCGGTGCCAGGCGTTTTCTCGGCCAGGAACATGGACAGGCCACGGTGGTCGGTGGTGTCGGGGTTGGTGCGAGCCAGCAGGGTCATCACATGGGTGCGCGCCGCGTGGGTGATCCATGTCTTGTTGCCGGTAATCTCATAATCACCGTCCGTGTTTTTGACAGCGCGGGTGCGCAGGCTGCCAAGGTCCGACCCGGTGTTCGGTTCGGTGAACACGGCGGTCGGCAGGATTTCCGCGCTGGCCAGTTTCGGCAGCCAGTTGGCTTTCTGCTCGTCAGTACCGCCCGCGATGATCAGCTCGGCCGCGATTTCGGACCGGGTGCCCAGCGAACCGACGCCGATATAGCCGCGCGACAGTTCCTCGGAAACCACACACATCGAGGCTTTCGACAGGCCAAATCCGCCGAATTCTTCCGGGATGGTCAGGCCAAAGACACCCATTTCGGCCAATTCCTCGATGATCTCGATCGGAATCAGCTCGTCTTTGAGGTGCCATTCATGAGCGTTTGGTTCGACCTTTTCCTGCGCGTAACGGCGGAACTGGTCGCGGATCATTTCAAGTTCTTCGTCCAGGCCGGATTCACCGAACATGGTTGCGCCAGCCTGATCCTCCATCAGCGCCACCAGTCGGGTGCGGGCGGCCTGAGAGTTGGCCTGTGCCATCAGCGTCTGCACCTCGGCACATTGGAAGCCGGACAGCGCGTCCCAGCCTAGGCCCATATCCTGCAGTCGTACGACTTCGCCCTGGTTCATCGGGATGCCGCCTGCGACCTGATGCAGGTATTCACCAAAGGCGATCTGGTGCAGCAATTGCTCCAGCTCACCGAACTTGCCGTCCGCTTCCAGCGCATCGGCCCAGCGTTGCATCTGTTGTAGAGACTGGTTGTACGTCGCGAGCCAGGCCAGACCATGCGCGGCGGTCTGGTTCGCCTCGATCAGCGCGCCAGAGACCCGGCCGTCTTGGATGACCATCTCACGAACCGCGTCACGGGCGCGCTCAAACACGGTTTCGACCGCGGGCAGGGCGGCACGGGTCAGCGTCAGAAGCTCGGGCAAAATCGCGGATGTTGTCATCTGGGTCATATCCTGTCCGTCATGGGCCATGAATCAGGTCCTTCTCTGGTGTCGTCCGGTCATATCATGCTGCACGTGCAGCGCAACAAAAATACGTGAAGTGCGGCTAAAAAGTTCGAAAATTGCTTTGACGATTTTGCAGTGCAGCGCCCGCCAAGAGTGATATCACGGGCGTATGACGCTGTTTTCCCTGCTCTCTCCGCAAGATCTGTTGCTGGCCCTGATCATCGCCTTCGTGGCGGGTTGGGTCAAAGGCATGGTCGGGTTTGCCATGCCGATGGTTCTGGTGTCGGGGCTCAGTATGTTCCTGCCGCCGGATCTGGCAATTGCCGGGCTGATCCTGCCCACGCTGGTGACCAACGGCATTCAGGCCCTGCGTGAAGGACTGCCCGCCGCCGTCTCGGCAATCAAACAGTTCCGGATATTTCTGATGGTCGGGCTTGTGTTCCTACTGTTGGGCGCTCAACTGGTAAGCGCAGTGCCCGCCCGAACCTTTTTGCTGATGATCGGCATTCCGGTCACGTTTTTCGCGCTGATACAGGTGCTGGGGGTGCAGCTGTCTCTTGGCAAACCTTCAACGGGGATCGAAGTTGGGATCGGAGTGATTGCCGGGTTTATCGGCGGAATGTCAGGCATCTGGGGGCCGCCGACCGTTGCCTATCTGACTGCGCTGAACACGCCCAAAGCGGTGCAGATGCGGGTGCAGGGTGTGATCTACGGTCTAGGGGCAGTGGCGCTGATGCTGGCGCATCTGGGCTCTGGTATTCTGCGGGCCGAGACAGTGCCGTTTTCCGCGATTCTGATCTTCCCGGCGCTGGCGGGAATGTGGATCGGGCTGGGGTTGCAGTCACGCATCGATCAGGCGGTGTTTCGCAAGGTGACCCTGTTGGTTCTGTTGATTGCGGGTGTGAACCTGCTGCGGCGCGGGATTCTGGGTTAGCTGTGACGGTCGGCGAACCAGAAGGTGAAATACAAGCCCAGCATCAGGAAAAACAGGCCCGAGATGTCGCCGATCAGAAAGGCAACATATTCCACGCGCGCACTGCCAAAGGCCAGGTTAGTCAGGCCGGCAACAAGGAAAGATGTGATGATCCCGACCCCCATAACGCAAGACCAGCAGGGTTTGCGATCGGGGCGGGGAAACAGGTCCCAGCCTGCCCATTTGCACAGATAGAACACGGCTGGCACCGTGGTGACTGCAATGACAATTGCCATCAACCGGCTTGGCAGGAACACATCACTGCCGCCGAGGGCGGCAAAAACCAGAAAGACCCCTGGCAGAAGTGCAAAGATCGCCCGCCATCCCAGCAGCCACGCCGACAGGACCCGCACGCCGTGCGGCAGGAACAGCAGGCTGGCCCTGCTTGGATATTCCGGAAAGAACACATTCTGAAGCGGCATCAATACCTGAAACGTGAGGTACGATGCCAAAACATAAGCCAGTGAGGCCCAGAATGTGTCAGTCACCCAACTGCGCACGTCGATCATCAGCTACCTGTGCGCAGGTTCAAGGCATCATTTGGGGGCATGAACGATATACCGGCCCCGGTTGGCACTGCCGCTTTGCGATAGATAGCCCTTCTGCACCAGCGATTTCAGCGCGCGAAAGAAGGTCGGGCGCGAGACGCTTTGAACAAGTGTGTGCTCGATCAGTCCAAAGGTGCGCACCTCTTCATCGGATTTGGACAGCTCTTCCGCGGCATAATAGATATCGCGCTCTACCGGAGACAGCTGCTCCAGCCCCAGCGTCCGCTCCATGCTTTGCATCAGCTTGCGCAGTTCGGTCAGTTTCGAGATTTCAGTCATATTCTACCCATCGATTCCAGTGTCGTCAGCCGCATCTCCGCGACGATTGCGACACACTGATCTGAGTGGTTTCAGCACGTCTCATCTTGACACTTTTTCCCTTTGTAATACAGTACATATCTGATTAGGTTGCTCAATTTGCTGATGTGATCGTCTGCTCGAGCTGCCCCAAGGTCTTTTCAAGTTCGGTCCGGTGCGGAAATGCGCCGGACCTTTTTGTCATAATGACGTCATCAAATAACCCATGAAGTGGTCTCGGGCAACGGATTTGTAACCGTCTTGTGCGCAATACAACCTGGAGGAGATTTCTGCGCGACGATACGTCCAAAGGAAAAAGGGGACGAAACCGCCCCCTTTTCCGTTAGCCGATTGCAACGGCTTTGATGTCTTCGTCAATGAAGGGCAGATACTGTTCGAAGTTCTCGGCGAACATCTGAACCAATTTTTCCGCCTGTTTGTCGAACGCGGCCTGATCATCCCAGGTGCGGCGCGGGTCCAGCAGAACCTCGGCCACGCCGGGCACCGAAACCGGCACGTCAAAGCCGAAGTTGGCGTCTTTGCGGAACTCGGCATCGCGCAGCGATCCGTCCAGCGCTGCAGTCAGCAGGGCGCGGGTGGCCTTGATCGGCATCCGCGAACCAACGCCGTAGGCACCGCCGGTCCAGCCGGTGTTCACCAGCCAGCAGGTTGCGCCGTGCTGGGCGATCTTGTCGCGCAGCAGGTTGCCATACGCCTCGGGTCGACGCGGCATGAACGGCGCGCCAAAGCAGGTCGAGAAGGTCGGCTGCGGCTCGGTGATGCCCCGCTCGGTCCCGGCGACCTTCGAGGTGAAGCCGGACAGGAAGTGGTACATTGCCTGCGCCGGTGTCAGCCGTGCGATCGGAGGCAGAACGCCAAACGCGTCACAGGTCAGCATGATGATGTTCTTGGGGTGACCGCCCAAGGCGCTGCTGGACGCGTTCGAGATATACTCGAGCGGATAGGCGCAGCGCATGTTCGCGGTCAGCGAGTCGTCGTCGAAATCCAGCTCCTTGGTCTCGGGATCGAAGACCATATTCTCGATCACAGTGCCAAACTTGCTGGTGGTGGCGTAGATTTCCGGCTCGGCCTCGGCGTTCAGGTTGATCGTCTTGGCATAGCAGCCACCTTCGAAGTTGAAGGTGCCGCGATCCGACCAGCCGTGCTCGTCATCACCGATCAGGGTGCGCGACGGATCGGCGGACAGGGTGGTCTTGCCGGTGCCGGACAGGCCAAAGAACACGGCGGTGTCGACCGGGTTGCCAACGGCATGGTTGGCCGAGCAGTGCATCGGCATCACGCCTTTTTCCGGCAGCATGTAGTTCAGCAGGGTGAACACGGATTTCTTGTTCTCACCGGCATATTCGGTGCCGCCGATCAGGATCATCTTGCGATCGAAGTTCAGCGCGATCACCGTCTCGCTGCGGCAGTTGTGCTTGGCCGGGTCGGCCTGGAAACTGGGGCAGTTGATGATTGTGAAGTCGGCGACGAACTCGTTCAGATCCTCGCGATCCGGACGGCGCAGCAGGTGGCGGATGAACAGGTTGTGCCAGGCCAGCTCGGTGACCATGCGCACGTTGATTGAAAAGGCCGGGTCGGCCCCGCCGACGAGGTCCTGCACGAAATAGTCGCGGCCTTTCATATGGGCCAGCATGTCTTGGTACAGCGCGTCAAAGCCCTCGGGGCTCATCGCGGCGTTGTTTTCCCACCAGATGGTGTCGGCGACGCTGTCGGTCTTGACGACGTGCTTGTCCTTGGGCGAACGGCCGGTGAACTTGCCGGTGGTGACCAGAAAGGCCCCGCCATTGCCAAGTGTGCCTTCGCCGCGCTTCAGCGCCTCTTCGATCAGCGCCGGTTCCATGAAGTTGTAATAGACATTTCCCAGACCCTCGATGCCCTGATCTTCGAGGCGGAATTGCGGGTTAACCCGTCCAGATGTCATGTGTGTCTTCTCCTGTGGCGGCGCTGCGGCGGTTGGGGCCACGTGCGCTCTTGGGGCAGTGTGCCGGGACAGTCCGGCGGCTGGGCGCGTCTTATCACGGTCGTTTGGGGCATGAACAGGAGGGTTTGACGCAGTTAGCGCAACCAAGCTCAGGTTTAGCGCCATCAGGAAATTCCTGTCGAAAAACAAGGCACTTTTCTGCGCGGATTAACGGCTTTTTTGCCGCAACTATGTGACAACAACCATGCGATTCGCAGATACGGATTGATTCGCAGCCATAAAACCGACAAAGATGCCTTACTAATAAGCGAAATATTGCATGAGTGAGCAGGAATAGGGGTAATCCCGATGTCAAAGATTGCACTGGTGGACGACGACAGAAACATTCTGACGTCTGTGTCCATGACACTCGAAGCCGAGGGGTTCGAGGTCGAAACCTATAACGACGGGCAAGCGGCCCTGGATGCATTCAACAAGAAACTGCCTGACATGGCCGTGCTGGATATAAAGATGCCACGCATGGACGGCATGGACCTACTGCAGCGGCTGCGGCAAAAAACCCAGATGCCGGTGATCTTTCTGACCTCGAAAGATGATGAGATCGATGAAGTGCTGGGCCTGCGCATGGGCGCAGACGACTATGTGAAAAAGCCTTTCTCGCAGCGTTTGCTGGTCGAACGTATCCGCGCGCTGTTACGCCGGCAGGAGGCGACCGCGGGCGATGTGACCAATGCCAATACCGGCGACACCAAGGTGATGGAACGAGGCGAATTGCGGATGGACCCGTTGCGCCATGCAGTCAGCTGGAAGGGAACGGATGTCTCTCTGACCGTGACCGAGTTCCTGCTGCTTCAGGCGCTGGCGCAGCGTCCGGGTTTCGTCAAAAGCCGCGATCAACTGATGGACGTCGCTTATGACGATCAGGTCTATGTGGATGACCGGACCATCGACAGCCACATCAAGCGTTTGCGGAAGAAGATGCGGGCCGCAGACCCCGAGTTTTCGGCCATCGAAACGCTGTACGGTATCGGATACCGGTACAACGAAGAATAAGCGTGGCCGCTGAAAAAGGGTAACCGGATCTGGTGCGCGATACGGAACAATCCATCGAAGTACGGGACGGAGATGTCGTTCTCGGGGATGATTGGGTCATCCCGCAGGATCCGGAGTCGGCCGAGCTGCGCGCCAGGCGCCGTCGGCGCAACCTGTTTTCGCTGCGCGGCTCACCGCTGGCACGGAAGATCATTACCTTCAACCTGATCGCGCTGGTCATCCTTGTCACCGGCTTGCTGTATCTCGATGATTCCCGGGAAGAGCAGGTCCAGCAGACTGCGCGTAACCTGATCGGCGACGCACAGCTGGTCAGCAACGTGTTCGAGGCCCAGCTGCGTCAGAACCAGGCCGCCGGCTCTTCGGAAGCGGCGCTGGACGTGAAGGACACGCTTGCAGGCCTCAGCCTTCCTGACGGGGGTGAGGTCTTTGTCTATGACGGTGGTGGCACTCTGATCGGCTGGACGCGCGGGGCATCGACCTCGTCGCAGATGCCGGTTCTTCTCAGGTCTGAATCCGAGGTTCAAACCGGCAGTACGTTGATCAGCGATGCGCTGAATGCGGTCTGGACCGGTTTGTCCCGGGTCTTTGCCGGTGGGGGCGGTACTGACGCACCAACCCTTGCGCAACGGGTACAGGAGATCATTCCACAAGCGTTACAGGGCCAGATGCAGGTGCAGGCGGTTCAGGATGACATGGGCCAAACCGTCATTGTCAGCGCGGCACCGATCCTGCTGGACGGAGCGCCGGTTGGCGCGGTCGCCATGGCAGGTCCTGCCGGTGAGATCGACGCGCTGGCCCGGCGCGAGCAGGAACGCATTCTGCAGATGTTTGTCGTGGCGCTGCTGGTGTCTATCGGGCTAAGCCTTGTGCTGGCCTCAACCATCGCCAACCCGCTGGCCGATCTGGCAGCAGCCGCTGAAATGGGCAAGGATCGGGGCGCGGGCGTCAACCCGGGCCGTATCCGCATTCCCGACCTCACCGCGCGCCCGGATGAAATCGGACGCCTCAGTCGTGCGCTTCGGGGGATGGTGACGGCGTTGTATAGCCGCATCGACGCCAACGAACAGTTTGCGGCCGATGTGGCACATGAAATCAAGAACCCGCTGGCCAGTCTGCAATCGGCGGTGGGTACCCTGCGCATGGTCAAGCGCGACGATCAGCGCGACAAGTTGCTGGGCGTGATCGAACACGACGTGCGGCGGCTTGATCGTCTGGTCAGCGATATCTCGAATGCGTCCCGTCTGGATGCCGAACTGGTCAAGGAAGAGGAACAACCCTTCGACTTGCTCAAACTTTTGGGCAATATCAGCCAGTTTCTGGGTGAAGACGCCCGCGCCAAAGGCATCGACTATATCACCGACCTGCCAACAAAGCCGATCACCATCAACGGGCTTGAGGCGCGTCTGGCGCAGGTTTTCGTCAACCTGATCACCAACGCGATTTCCTTCTGCGAGGAAAGCGATGCCATCCGGGTCTGGGTGCGGCGGCGTGAAAACCGCGTCCTGATCGTGGTCGAAGACACCGGTCCCGGCATTCCGGAGCAGGCGCTGACCAAAATCTTCAAAAGGTTCTACTCGCAACGACCGGTTGAACATTTCGGCAATAACTCGGGCCTTGGCCTTGCGATCTCGAAACAGATTGTCGAGGCGCATGGCGGCGTGATCTGGGCCGAGAATATCCGCCCGACCGAGGCGGACATCACGTCGGACCCGCAAGGCGCGCGTTTCGTCGTGGGCCTGCCCGTGTAAGCGCATGAGCGGCCAGACCCTCTTGAACATCCAGCACCAGGACACTGCCATACTCCACGCCACATGCGTTGCCGTCGAGGGGCGTGGTGTATTGATCCTCGGGCGTTCGGGGGCAGGGAAATCGACGCTGGCGTTGCAAATGCTGACGCTTGGGGCAGATTTGGTCAGTGATGACAGGGTAGAGCTGCGAATGGTTGGCGAAAACGCGATGGCTGATGCGGCCCCGAACCTGCGCGGGTTGATCGAGGCACGCGGCATCGGTTTGCTCCGCGCTCAGGCAGCGGGGGCGACACCGGTCAGCTATGTGGTGGACCTTGACCAGACCGAACCGGCGCGCCTGCCAGAACCGACAGAAATCGTGGTGCTGAGGCAAACTGTTCCCTTGCTTCGGGCGGCGGGTGTACCCAATTTGGCTGCGGCACTTATGCAATTGTTGAAGATGGGGCGCGTGGACCCGGAATGGCCCAGCAAATGACACCGCAACGGCGCATCGTCCTGGTGACCGGCCCCTCGGGCGCAGGCCGTTCGACGGCGATCCGTGTTCTCGAGGATTTGGGTTTTGAGGCCATCGACAACCTGCCGATGGGTCTATTAATGCGTTTGTTGGAAGGTCCGCAAAGTGACCGCCCAATGGCGCTGGGTATAGACGCCCGCAACCGCGATTTTTCGACCACCGGCTTTATCGAATTGGCCGTCAGGCTGCGGCGGATGGAACAGGTCGATCTAACGACGCTGTATCTGGATTGCAGTGACGACGTACTGTTACGGCGGTTCTCGGAGACCCGTCGCCGGCACCCTGTGGCCGCCGATGCCAGCCCGGAAACCGGCGTTCGGCAGGAAAAGGAACTGCTGGCCCCGATCCGCGAAATCGCAGATATCCTGATCGACACCAGCCCACTGAACGTCCATCAGCTGCGCGAAGAGGTCGAACGCTGGTTTGCCCCTCAGGGCGGGCGTCACCTGGCCGTGGCCATCGAGTCCTTCTCGTACAAGCGCGGTCTGCCGCGCGGTTTGGATATGGTGTTCGACTGCCGGTTTCTGGCCAATCCCTACTGGCGCCCCGAGCTGCGGGCAGAAGATGGTCGAAACCCTGACGTGGCGCACTATGTTCAGTCGGATACAAACTATGCGCCGTTTTTTGACCGGGTTGTTGACCTGCTCAAACTCTTGCTTCCGACCTTTCGGGCTGAGGGCAAAGCACATCTGTCCGTGGCCTTCGGCTGTACCGGAGGGCAACACAGATCGGTGGCTATGGCCGAAGCAGTTGCAAAGGCCCTTGCGGAGGAGGGGCAGCAAGTGGCAATTAGGCACCGCGAAATGGAACGTCGATCGTTGAATGTGAGGCCGGATTGATCGGGATTGTACTCGTAGCACATGGTGGGCTGGCACAGGAATACCTGGCCGCCATGCAGCATGTGGTCGGAAAGCAACCCGGCCTGGTCGCGATCTCGATCGAAGCCGATCATGATCGCGAGGCCAAGCAGGCCGAAATTTGTGCGGCCGCCGACAGTGTCGATGCCGGAGATGGTGTGGTTGTCGTGACCGATCTGTTCGGAGGCAGCCCATCGAATCTGAGTCTGCGGGCCTGCGCCCCGCAGGATCGCCGTATTCTTTACGGTGCAAATCTGCCTATGTTGATTAAACTGGCTAAAACCCGCCACCTGCCCATTGCGGACGCCGTGCGGCAGGCGATGGAGGCTGGACGCAAATATATCAATGCGCAAAATGTGACGTTGGAAGAAGACCGGATTGATTAAGAATGACCAATCGAAGCTTGAAAATCATTAATGAAAAAGGTCTGCACGCCCGCGCCTCGGCCAAGCTGGTTGAGGTGGTCGAGGGCTTTGACGCACGGGCCGAAGTGTCCAAGGACGGCTTTTCTGCTTCGGGCGACAGCATTATGGGCCTTTTGATGTTGGCAGCCTCGCGCGGAACGACTATTGACGTCGAGACGTCCGGACCGGATGCTGAGGCGTTGGCTGATGCATTGGAAACCCTGGTGAACGACAAGTTCGGCGAAGGGTTCTGACCTAACCAGCCGCGATACGAAGAACGGGAAGACCAGGAATTGGCGGAAACGACGCACGAGACCAAGACAGGCCCGATGGTAGATGGGACAGCGGATCAGGGCGAAATCTACGACCGTAGAACCCTGACTTACGCGAATTCTTTCGACGACGCTTGGACTTCGACAATTATCCGCGCCATCGAATGGTGCACGGGCAAGCTGACCATTCTGCGCATGGTCAACAAGTTCGAGAAAAAGAACGAATACTATCGCGGTCAGAGATTCTGGGGCGGTGCGCTCGAGGTCATGGGCATCGACCTCACCACACCGCAGGAACAGTTTGCGCACATCCCGAAAGAAGGCCCCGTGGTCGTGGTGGCGAACCACCCTCACGGCATGGTCGATGGCATGATTCTGGCCGAGCTGATCGGCCAGGTGCGCAGTGATTATCGCATCCTGACCCGATCGGTCCTGACGGGGTTGGACGAAGCGGCCACCTCTTTCATGATTCCAGTGCCGTTCCCGCATGACCCCGATGCGCAGACCAAAATGCTGGAAATGCGTGGCAAGGCGATGGACCACCTGAAAGAGGGCGGCGTTGTGGCCTTGTTCCCATCGGGTGTAGTGATGTCATCGGACGACTGGTTCGGACCCGCGCAAGAGCAGGAATGGAATGTGTTCACCGCCAAGATGATCCGGCGGTCCGGTGCCCGGGTGGTGCCGATTTTTTTCCCGGGCAGCAACTCGCGCGCCTATCAGATCGCCAACAAGCTGTCTCCGATCCTGCGGCAGGGGCTTTTGCTGCATGAAATCGTGCGCTCCTGCAACAAACCGCAATCTCCGATCATCGGAGAGCCGATCTCGGACGAGGATATGCAGCTATTGGAACGCGATCCGCGCGGCTTCATGGCTTGGCTCAGAAAGCACACATTGTCGCTGGGCCAAGTATTCAAAGGTTGATCCGCCTCTTCATCTGGCCAAAAATATCTCGGGGGTGAGCCCGGATGATATCCGGGCGAGGGGGCTGGCCCCCTCTGCCTTACCGTGTCGGAACCGGAACCTCGCCCCGGTAATCATAGAATCCGCGTTCGGTCTTGCGGCCCAGCCACCCGGCTTCGACATATTTGGTCAACAGCGGGCAAGGGCGGTACTTGGTATCGGCCAACCCGTCATGCAACACGTTCATGATTGCCAGGCAGGTGTCCAACCCAATGAAATCGGCCAACTCCAGCGGTCCCATTGGATGGTTCGCGCCCAGCTTCATCGACTGGTCGATCGACTGCACGTTCCCGACACCTTCATACAGGGTATAAACCGCCTCGTTGATCATCGGCATCAGGATGCGATTCACGATAAAGGCGGGGAAATCCTCGGCGCTGGCGGCGGTCTTGCCCAGACGGTCCACAACGGCCTTGCAGGTGCCGAAGGTCTCTTCGTCGGTGGCAATACCGCGGATCAGTTCGACCAATTGCATCACCGGCACCGGGTTCATGAAGTGGAACCCCATGAACTTTTCCGGCCGGTCCGTTCGGCTGGCCAGGCGCGTAATCGAGATGGACGAGGTGTTCGAGGTCAGAATCGTGTGCGGCTGCAAATGCGGCTGCAGGTCCTCGAAAATCGCTTGTTTGATCGTTTCACGCTCGGTGGCGGCTTCGATCACCAGATCCGTCTGCCCCAGTTCCGGCAAGTGCAGCGTCGTCTTGATACGCCCCAGCGCGGCCTGCATCGCATCATCCGTGATTTTCCCGCGCGACGCCTGACGCGCCATATTGCCTTCGATCGTCGCCACGGCTGCGTTCAGCGCGTCCTGGTTCACATCGGTGAGCAGAACATCATAGTCCGCCAGCGCCAAAACATGGGCGATACCATTGCCCATCTGGCCTGCGCCGATCACTCCGACTGATTTTACATCCATTTTCTGATGCCTCTGTGTCTCGGGATTGAGTGGACAGTACCGGCAGATCGGTAGGGGCGGCAAGGGGATCGAACCAATCCAATTTGCTTCAAATGCGCACATTAGCACTTTCTAAAGACATGCGGCTGCAAGATGGCAATCGGGTGAAAAATGGGTGAGTGTTATGAGCTATCATCAAACAGGCTCGGCGGGGGCCGGGCATGACGTATGCCAATACGGTGAATCGCGTCTTTGGTTCCGTGGGCCGGAACGGTCGTTGGACACGGCCTACATGGTCTGCACCGGCGGGGATGAGACCTATGGGCGGTTTGTCGAACGCCCCTTTGCGGCGATTCTCGAAGGCAGGCTGGACCGGCGGTGTCTGAATTTGGGCAGTCTGTTCTGCGGACTGGACGCGCTATGCGGTGATGCCGGGCTGTTGTCGCTGCTGAACGGGGCAGAGCTGTGCATCCTGCAGGCCCCCGGTGTCCTGAGCCAGTCGAATCACTTCTATCGGGTCCACCCCCGGCGCAACGATCGGGTTCTGGCCCCAACGCCAGATCTGATCGCTCTGTACCCCGAAGTGGACTTTGCCGATGTCCATTTCGTGTGCCACCTGATGCGCCTGTTACAGGGGCATCAGGACGCCCGTTTCGAAGTTGTGGCCGAGGAGTTGCGCCGTAACTGGGTTCGGAAGGTCAACGACCTGCTGGGCAGGCTTGAGGTGCCGGTCATTCTGCTGGGCCTTCGCGTCTTACAGGACAACGACAGCCAAAGGGTGCCGGTCAGCGTAACAGCTGAAATGTTGGAGGCCGTCCGACCGCACAGCGCCGACTGTGTCGAGGTTGCGGCTCATGTGTCCGGACAATCCGATGAGCTTGAGGATATGCTGTTCGGTACCCTGCAACAGCCGATGGCCGAGCATATGATTGGTCCTGCTGCACATAAAACCATTGCGGATGCATTGGTTGGTCCAATTCGGAACCTGAACTGAAAAAGGCCCGCCAATAGGCGGGCCTTCCAAGACTCTTCGTGAAAAAGCCTAATTCAGTGATCAGCCGAGTTTCTCGGTGAGTTCCGGGACGGCCTGGAACAGGTCTGCGACCAGTCCGAAGTCGGCGACCTGGAAGATCGGGGCTTCTTCGTCCTTGTTGATGGCGACAATGACCTTCGAGTCCTTCATGCCCGCCAGGTGCTGGATCGCGCCCGAGATGCCGACGGCGACATAGAGGTCCGGGGCAACCACCTTGCCGGTCTGACCCACCTGCCAGTCGTTCGGGGCATAACCCGAGTCAACGGCGGCACGCGAGGCGCCAACCGCGGCGCCCAGCTTGTCGGCCAGGGTTTCGATCAGTTTGAAGTCCTCTTCCGAGCCGACGCCACGGCCGCCCGAGACAACAACACCCGCCGAGGTCAGTTCCGGACGGTCGCTCTCGGCCACCTTGTCCTCGACCCACGACGACAGACCTTCGGAGCCCGGAACCGAGACGGTCTCGACCGGGGCCGAACCGCCTTCGCCCGCCGCTTCAAAGCTGGCGGTCCGCAGGGTGACAACCTTCTTGGCGTCGCCCGACTTCACGGTCTGGATCGCGTTGCCCGCGTAAATCGGACGCTCGAAGGTCGAGCCGTCAACCACGCCCGACGCATCCGAGATCACCATCACGTCCAGCAGCGCGGCGACGCGTGGCATCACGTTCTTGGCGTCGGTGGTGGCGGGTGCCACGATGTGCTCATAGCCATCGGCCAGCGACACGATCAGCGCCGCGGTCGATTCCGCCAGGCGGTGGCCCAGCGACGCATCTTCGGCAACCAGAACTTTCGACACACCGTCGATCTTGGCGGCGGCTTCACCGGCAGCAGCGGCAGAACCACCCGCGGCCAGAACGGTCACATCACCCAGCGCCTTTGCGGCGTTGACGGCCTTGGCGGTGGCGTCCAGCGACAGCTCACCATTGTTGACTTCAGCCAGCAGAAGAACAGCCATTACACAGCCCCCGCTTCTTTGAGTTTCTCGACCAGCTCGTCGACCGAGCCCACGACGATACCGGCGGCACGTGCCGGCGGCTCTTCGGTTTTGACCACTTCCAGACGCGGAGTGACATCGACGCCGTAATCGGCGGCGGTCTTCTCATCCAGCGGCTTTTTCTTTGCCTTCATGATGTTGGGCAGCGACGCATAGCGCGGCTCGTTCAGGCGCAGGTCCACGGTCACGATGGTCGGCATCTTGACCGAGATGGTCTGCAGGCCGCCGTCAACCTCGCGGGTGATCTTGGCAGCATCGCCTTCGATGTCCAGCTCGGACGCGAAGGTGCCCTGCGACCAGCCCAGCAGGGCCGACAGCATCTGGCCGGTGGCGTTCATGTCGTTGTCGATTGCCTGCTTGCCGCACAGTACGATGCCCGGCTGCTCTTCCTCGACCACTTTGGCCAGGATCTTGGCCACGGCCAGAGGCTCGATATCGGTGTGCACGTCATCGGCGGCCACAACCAGAATCGCGCGGTCGGCGCCCATGGCCAGCGCGGTCCGCAGCGTCTCCTGCGCCTGCTTCACGCCGATCGATACGGCAACAACTTCGTCCGCCTTGCCCGCTTCTTTCAGGCGGATCGCCTCTTCCACCGCAATCTCGTCGAACGGGTTCATCGACATTTTGACATTGGCGAGATCGACACCGCTACCGTCCGCCTTAACGCGAACCTTCACATTATAGTCAATCACGCGCTTCACAGGCACGAGTACCTTCATTTTGCGCTTGCTCCGTTTGGGTAAAGTCAGGCGGTTTCGGTGAGGTTGGGCTTCAGCGGATGCAGATCCCGGCTAAAATCCGCCATGGAGGGGAATTCCAGGAGCTGTCTTTCATCCAGAGATTTGAGGCACACGGCATAGTCGTCCAGAATCTGCGCACGCTCCTCGGGTTGGATGTAAGGAACGTGCCAGCCAAAGAATGGCTCGATCACGTTCATGCCGGTATAGGCCAATGTCCCCTGCAGCAGAGGTCTCAGCATGGTTTCAATCGGTCCGTGAATACTTTCGGGGCCGAACATGTGCGGTCGCCCACCCAAGGTAGCTGCAACCAAAGCGCGCTTGCCCGAAAGTCCGCCCTGATCGTAAAACCTGCGTCCGCCATAACACAGGCCGGAAACAATCACACGATCCAGCCACCCTTTGAGAATAGCGGGAACCGAGAACCAATAAATCGGAAAGTTCAGGACCAAAAGATCCGCATCCATCAGCTTTTGCAGCTCGGCCGAAATATCCGGGGCAATGGTGCCACCTTCGACCCCATGCCGCTGTTCCAGCGCATAGGTAAGATAGTCGGGATCCTTGCGATCGCCAAAATCATTGGCGCTCGCAACCGGGTTCCACCCCATTTCATACAGGTTGGAATGCGCCACCTGATAACCCTGTTCCTCCAGGACCCTGACCGACAAATCGGCCATCGATGCGATGAAGGATTGTGGTTCGGGTGTTGCGCTTACGACAAGTGCTTTCATGGCTTATTTCCCCAGCCAGACCGGATCGCGCTTTTCGACGGCCGCGCGGGTGCCTTCCAGTGCATCCTCGCTTTCCATCATCTTTGCGAACATCGGGAAGTCACCGCGGCGGATTGCGCCATAGCATTGCGAAATGCTCATGTTGCGCGAAAGGCGGATGGTCTGTTTAGCAGCCGCCACCGACAACGGTGCCGAAGTCAGGATACGGCCCGCCAGTTCGCGGGCGGCATCCATCAACTGATCACCAGGGACCACTGCGTTGGCCAGACCCCAATGCGCGCATTCTTCGGCGGTCAGCTTGCGCCCTGCATAGAGCACTTCGTTGGCCAGCGCGGGCGGAAGGATCTTTGGCAAGCGGAACGTTCCCACATCGGGAACCACACCCAGCTGCGCCTCTGGCAACCACATCAGGGCGTGTTCGGCGCAGACAACAAAGTCCGCTCCGAACAGCACTTCGAAACCAGCGCCAATAGCATAGCCGTTCACGGCACAGATCACGGGTTTTTCCAAACCGGGCAGTTCAGGGAACCCATAAAGCCCCCCCTGCCCGTAGTCGCTGGCATAGCCTGCGCCGCCGACGCTAGCGGCCTCGTTCAGATCCCAGCCCGCCGAGAAGAACTTCTCGCCGCCGCCGGTCAAAATGGCCACACGCAGGCTTTTGTCGTCGCGGAATTCGGCAAAAACCTCTCCCATCAGCTGGCTGGTGGGACGGTCGATGGCATTAGCCTTTGGGCGATCCAGAGTAATCTCGAAAATCGCGCCATTGCGCGTTGTTTTGATTGGGTTTGTCATGTCAGACCTTTCTTTTCCGAATTAGCGCATCAGCGGCGACGGCGCCGGATGCGCAAACCATCAGCGGGTTGATATCCATTTCTTCGAGCGTTGCACTTTCGGCCATTGCGAATTCGGCCACCTTCACTGCAGCATCCGTGGCAGCGTTCAGATCGGCCGCCGCAGCCCCTCGGAATCCGGTAAGAAGCGGCGCGGTCTTCAATGACAGAAATGCCTCGTGCACATCCCCCCGGGTCACCGGAAGCAACAAAGGCTTTGCGTCCTTCAGAAGTTCGACCATGATCCCCCCGGCTCCGACCGTCAGATACAGGCCGAATTGCGGATCGCGCGAAACCCCCAGGATCAGCTCGGCAACAGCACCTTCGACCATCTTTTCGACCATCATTGCGCCGCCTAGACCGATCAGACGTTCGGCCGCGGACTGAACGTCGTCATCGCTCTTGAGGTCGAGCACCACGGCGCCCAGTTCCGTCTTGTGGGCCAGATCGTCGCCCACAGCCTTGAGCACGACCGGAAAGCCTAGCTCTCGCGCCGCCGCGACCGCATCCGAAACCGCATTGACCAGCCGCCCTTTGGGAACGGGAACACCGTGTTGACGAACCGTATCCTTGGAGCGCCACTCGTTCAGCACCTCAAAACCGGCGCCGGCACCATTGTCTTCGGAAACAAAAAGCGGCTCTGGTGTTGGCCGGGTGAAGCCGACACCGATTCTGGCCGCTGCTGCTGCGGCCCGCAACGACGCCTGCATTCCCATCAGCGGCACGATCCCGACCGCTTCCAGACGCTCCGCAAGCTCTTCAGTCATGTTATCCGGAAGGGACGCAACGACGGCAAACCTCCCTTTTGTCCGCTTTGCCGCCTTGATCGCAGCCGAAATTGCTGCTTCGCTGCCATTGTCGTCGCACCGATCAGGGCGAGGGATGTCCAGCACCAGGCAGGTCAGGCCAAAGTCGCACGCCAGCATGGCGGCATAGGTTTCGGTCAGGCTGTCCTTATCGCCCCAAGTGAAGGTGTGATAATCCAGTGGATTGGAAATCGTCACCATCTCAGGCAAGGTCGCGGCCACAGCTTCAGCCTGTTGTTCGTTCAGCGGGCGCAAATCCAGGTTTGCTGCCTTGGCCAGATCGCCCATCAGCGATGCCTCACCCCCTGAACAGCTCATTGAGCCCAGCGTAAAATCCGGTGATGGACCGATTACATGCAGTATCTTCAGAGTCTCAAGGAATTCGTCCAATGACTTTACCCGGGCCACGTTCAGGCGTTCGAAAAAGGCCGAGACCAGATTGTCCGAACCCGCCAAAGATGCCGTGTGCGACATGGTCATCGCCTGGGCGGCCTCTGATTCACCCACCTTGAGAGCGACCACAGGCATCTTCCTGTCGCGGGCCTTGCGCAACGCCCGATCCACATCAGCCACACTTGAAAAACCTTCGATATGCAGCCCGATAGCGGTGACCCTAGGATCGTCCAGCACGGCTTCGATCATGTCGGCAAGGCTGGTCTGAGCCTGATTTCCCACCGTCAGAACATAAGAGATGGGCAGACCACGGGCCTGCATGGTCAGGTTGATGGCGATGTTTGACGATTGCGCGATGATCGCGACACCTTTTTCGACCCGGCGACCGCCATGCTGGTCCGGCCAAAGTAACGCACCGTCGAGATAGTTGATCAACCCATAGCAATTTGGCCCGAAGACCGGCATCTCGCCTGCGGCTTCAAGCAAATCGTCGTTCAGGGTAGCCCCGTCGTGAACCTCCCTGAAACCAGAGGCAAAACACACCGCCCCCCCAGCATCCCGCGCGGAAAGTGCCCGGACGATGTCAATGGTCGCATGGCGGTTGACGCCGATGAAGCTGGCATCCGGCGGCCTTGGCAAATCCTCAACACGCGCATAGCAGGGCAAACCGGCAATTTCAGTCTTTTTGGGATGCACGGGCCAGATGTCGCCCGCAAACCCCATTTTCTGACATTGCTCGACCACCCGCTCTGACCACCCTCCTCCGAATATGGCGATCGACTGCGGGCGCAGAAGACGAGACAGATCCTTGTTCATATCGCGAAACTCCTTGAATCCGGTGATCAGGCGCCCAGCGGACGCAGCAGGTCGCGGCTGATGATGTGGCGCTGGATTTCGGACGTGCCGTCCCAGATTCGCTCTACTCGCGCATCGCGCCAGAAGCGCTCGATCGGGAAGTCATCCATCAGCCCCATGCCCCCAAAGATCTGCAGCGTGGTGTCTGTGACGCGTGCCAGCGCTTCGGACGCATAGACTTTGGCCGAAGCGATCTCGCGGTTCGACGGCAGGCCCTGATCCAGACGCCAGGCGGCCGCCAGCGTTAGCCAGTCGGCGGCATCGATCTCTGTGATCATGTCGGCAATCTGGAACCCTATGCCCTGAAACTTCCCGATGGGCTGGCCGAACTGCTTGCGCTCGGCGGAATAACTCAGCGCATAATCGAAACAGCGGCGCGCACGCCCGACGCTGAATGCCGCAACGGTAATGCGGGTGGCATAGAGCCATTCGTTCATCACAGCAAAGCCGCCATCAACTTCGCCCAAAACCTGAGCGTCCGGAAGGCGGCATTCGTCAAATGTCAGGATACAGTTTTTGTAGCCCTTGTGGCTGACCGAATTATACCCTTCGCGCACCTCAAATCCCGGCGTGTCGCGATCCACAAGGAAGGTGGTGATCCGTTTCTTCGGGCCTTTTGGCGTCTCATCCACGCCGGTCGCAATGAAGACGATGAAGAAGTCTGCGTGTTCAGCGCCCGAGATGAAGTGTTTAGACCCGTTAATCACCCAGTCGCCGCCGTCGCGCCGCGCCTGGCATTTCATACCGCGCACATCTGATCCCGCATCCGGCTCGGTCATCGCTAGCGCATCCATACGCTCGCCCCTTACTGCAGGCAGCAAATAGCGTTCGCGCTGCTCTTCGTTACAGGCCATCAGAATGTTCTGCGGTCGACCGAAAAAGTGAGTTAGCGCCATGGATCCGCGGCCCAGCTCACGCTCGACCAGGGTGAAATCGAGATGGGACAGTCCTGCGCCCCCAACTTCCTCGGGGAAATTGCAGGCGTAGAATCCCAAATCAATGCATTTCCGCTTGATCTCTTCGCCAAGCTCGTGGGGCACCTGACCAGTGCGTTCGACTTCCGCTTCGTGCGGGTAAATTTCGTTTTCCACAAAACTGCGGACAGTGGAGACGATCATCTCCTGCTCTTCAGACAAACCAAAGTGCATCGCTACCTCCCTAGCGCCAAGTAGATTTCTAAGATGGGGTCGGAATGGACGCCGATCAGGCGTGTGGACTCTCACCGATTGTGGTGTCCAGGATCGTAAAGCCCAGAATTGCGCTAACTGCATCAAGCGCGATGCGATACAGCTCGCCACTTTCGAAGAGGTCGCGGGACATACTTCCTTGCAGCCACAACCCGTCGACCACCGCGTTAACCATCACGGCCAACCGGCGGCACTCTTGTACCGATGGATTCCGGTATTCCAGAAGATCGCGCAACAGCGCTTCGATCTCGTCACGGAATTCAAGATGACTTTCGCGGTGGATGTCGATCAGATTGTCATCGACATGGATATTGCTGATCAGGTTAGCCCAAACAGCAAAGGTACGGCGATCCACAACGGGGGCCGTCAGACTGGCCTTCAGAAACCTGCACAAACGGTCCCTAGGTTCGGAATTGGAATCCAGAATTGCCTCTCGGGCAATTCTGGTCATGCCGCGCACGGTATCCCTGTAGGCCTCAAGCAACAAATGTTCCTTGGACTCGAAATGATGGCGGATCAACCCGTTGGTCACGCCGGCACGGGCGGCAACCTTGCGAACGGTGGTTCCCTTGAGCCCCTCCTCCGCAATGCAATCAACGGTCGCTCGGATCAAGTCCTCGCGCCGTTGGGCCTCAGGTGCACGGATATATGACCTGTTGGTCATCAGTCCCTCGCGGTTGCATTGGTGACGGCCCGAACAAGTGAAGGAGCCGCCGTCTATAGCATGAATTTCCAGACGAACTCCCGCCGGGAATCCGATTCGAAGCAACTATGCGCTTGCATAATAAAAAAGGCAACCGTAATTATGCAAGCGCATAACAGCTGCCGACACCGCCTGAAAGCGTGCCTTCAATTGCACACAGTTGACGGCCCCTGAATAGGCCAAGGAGACCGAACACAATGCTGAGATCATCCGAGTTTTTCGTTGATGGAGAATGGGTTAACCCAGCATCATCAGACATCACCGCCGTCGTCAATCCGTCCACGGAAGCCACTGTCACGACATTGTCCATGGGCAATACACTGGATGTCGACCGCGCCGTAGAGGCGGCACGAATAGCCTTCCCCGCATGGAGCGATCAGCCCCAATCGATTCGCACGGAGTTTGTCCGGAAGCTGCTTGATATCTACACCCGGCGTCAGGACGAGATGGCCGAGGCGATGTCCACGGAAATGGGCGCGCCAATTGATTTTGCCCTTTCCGACCAGGTTGGTGCTGGACAGTGGCACATTGAGGGGTTTCTCCGGGCTGTCGAGACTTTTGCATTCGAACACCCCCTCAGTCAGGACGCCCCTAACGAAACCGTCGTCATGGAGCCTATTGGGGTGTGCGGATTGATCACACCTTGGAACTGGCCGATGAATCAAGTCACGCTTAAAGTGGTCCCTGCCCTCTTGACCGGATGCACGGTCGTCTTAAAGCCCTCCGAAATCGCGCCCCTGTCGTCGTTGCTTTTTGCCGAGATGATCGAGGAAGCCGGTTTCCCTGCGGGCGTATTCAATCTGGTCAATGGGGACGGACCCACGGTCGGGGCTGCCCTTTCCGCCCATCCAGACGTCGACATGATGTCCTTTACCGGATCCACCCGCGCCGGTACTGCCGTCGCCAAGGCGGCAATTGACGGCATGAAGCGCACAACGCTGGAATTGGGTGGCAAGTCGCCCAACCTGATCTTTGCTGACGCGGATGTCGAACAGGCAGTTCGTGATGGCGTGCTGCTATGCATGTCAAACACCGGCCAGTCGTGCAATGCGCCCACGCGTATGCTTGTGGAAAGGTCTGTCTATGATCAGGCAGTCGAGCTGGCTGCCGAAACCGCCGCGAGCATCACCGTTGGTCCGTCGGACCAGCCCGGCCCACATATCGGACCGCTGGTCTCTCAGACTCAATACGAAACGGTTCAACACTACATTCAGATCGGGGTGGACGAAGGCGCGACGTTGGTGGCTGGTGGCCTTGGGAAACCCGAAGGCCTGGAAGTTGGTTATTTTGCGCGTCCCACCGTTTTTGCTGATGTGCGCAACGACATGCGTATCGCCCAGGAAGAAATCTTTGGCCCGGTCCTGGTGATCATTCCGTTTGATACAGAAGAGGAGGCCGTGGCTATGGGCAATGACTCTCCCTATGGGCTGGCGGGCTATGTCAGCACTGGTGACAGTGCACGCGCCAATCGGGTCGCCCGTCGACTGCGGGCAGGAATGATCTCGGTCAACAGCGCAGGCTTTGCTCAAGGTAGCCCGTTTGGCGGATACAAGCTTTCCGGTATCGGCCGCGAAGGAGGCACCTTCGGGCTGGACGACTACCTCGAAATCAAAACGATCGCTCTGTGACAGCGAAGCGTTATTCCCCCAAGCCTTCTATCCAATCCATCAAAGGAAAGACGACATGAAAGACGTATACATCCTGTCTGGCGCGCGGACCGCAATCGGAGATTTTGGCGGATCGCTTGCTGGCATCTCACCGATCGATCTTGGCACCTCCGTCGCCAATGAGGCAATTTCCCGCTCGGGTCTTGAAGCGGATAATATCCAGACCTCGGTCTTTGGTAACGTCATCCACACCGAACCTCGCGACATGTATTTGTCGCGTGCCATCGCTGTTGCGGCGGGGGTTCCTGTAACCTCCCCTGCCCTGACGCTGAACCGCTTGTGTGGCAGCGGGCTTCAGGCGGTGGTAACCGGGGCAGAAGCCATCATGCTCGGCAATGCCGAAGCAGCCCTGACCGGAGGTGCTGAAAGCATGAGCCGCGCCGGTCATCTCATGTCCGCCTCCAGGTTTGGGCAGAAAATGGGCGACGTAAAGGCCATCGACATGATGATCGGTGCTTTGCAGGATCCATTTGGAAATGGCCACATGGGGGTGACTGCGGAAAACATCGCACAGGACCAGGGCATCGATCGGGAAACCCAAGACGTATTTGCAGCAAACTCCCACCAGCGGGCCGCTAAAGCTATAGAAGCTGGATATTTTGATGAGCAGATCCTGCCCTTGACGGTTCGTCAGGGGAGAAAGGAAGTGGAGTTCAAGACCGATGAACACGTCCGCGCAGACGTAGACGCCACCTCGCTCGCTAAGCTTCGCCCTGCATTCGCAAAGGACGGATCAGTCACTGCGGGAAACGCATCGGGTATCAATGACGGCGCGGCCGCTCTTGTCCTAGCCGGTGAAGATGCCATGGGCAAATCGGACGCCACCCCGATGGCGCGCATCGTCTCCTATGGTCTCGGTGGCGTGGACCCCCGCGTGATGGGGTTGGGCCCAATCAGTGCGACGCAAGCCGCGCTGGCAAAAGCCGCGCTCACGGTTAAGGACCTGGACGTTATAGAATCGAACGAAGCTTTTGCTGCACAAGCCTGCGCAGTTTCAGACGCGCTCGGTTTTGACCCTGCGTGCGTTAATCCGAATGGGGGCGCCATCGCACTGGGTCATCCAATTGGTGCTTCAGGTTCGATCATTCTGATCAAACTGATTTACGAACTGAAGCGTATCGGTGGCCGATACGGTCTGGCCACAATGTGTATTGGTGGCGGACAGGGGATCAGTGTGATCATCGAGAATACCTAGCATTGAACACCATATGATGACAGCTGGCGGGCTCTTCCCGCCAGCACGCGCTACCAGAACTGCGTTCGATCTGACTGGTGAGGACGGAGTTTCCGACAGATCCGAGCCTCCCAGAACAGGCTGCCCGTCAATCTGAACCAAATAGCTTGCGGCATCGCCACCCAGATTTGCTCGTATTGAAGGCCTTCTCCCTCTTTACGCGCAAAATGTTGCCTTTTTGCTCGTTACTTTCACCAAAGCTTCAAGTGGCCGTTACACGTGATAAGTACCGCTTATCATGTTTATTTGATTTTACGGAGAAACCAGTGCAGAATGGCGCTCATGAAGCCGCCAGCCGCATATCTCCCCGCCGCCTCCCCTGCCCTGTCGCAGGCAGATCAGGAGGCGCTGACCGACCTCTATGTGCGTGGCACACCCGCCAATACGCTGCGGGCTTATGAGCGCGATCTGCTCTACATCACGGCGTGGAAATCCGCGCGCTTTGGCACGGCCCTGGACTGGCCGGAATCCGAAGCCACCGCCCTCGCCTTCATACTTGATCACGCGCGTGACCTAAGCGACGCACTGGAAACAGATATGGCGCGCGAGGCTGCCGAAGCCCTGTTGGCACAAAGGTTGCGCAAATCCCTCGCCTGCCCGGCCCCTTCGACGCTGGATCGCCGTATCGCCTCCTGGCTGGCCTTCCACCGGATGAAGAATCTTGCCAGCCCGTTTGGCACACCGCAAATCAAACAGGCGCGGTCCAAAGCCCGCCGAGCGGCGGCCCGCCCCCCTGCCCCAAAATCGCAGCACCCGATCACCCGCGATATTCTGGAGCAGCTGCTGGCCACCTGCCGCGGCAGCCGCCGCGCCTGCCGAGACCGGGCAATCCTGATGCTGGGCTGGGCCAGCGGCGGCCGGCGCCGGTCGGAGATCACCGGGTTGATGCGCGAGGATGTCAGTCTCAAGGAGTTCGACAAGAGCGGTGTTATCTGGATTTCTCTGCTGGAGACCAAGACCACGGCCAAAGGCGACACCCCACGGCTGGTGCTCAAGGGCCGCGCGGCGCAGGCCTTGGTGCATTGGATCGAGGTTGGACAGATTAAGAACGGGCCACTGTTCAGACCAGTTTCAAAAGCGGATCGTGTGCTGAAACGTCGGCTTTCGCCGGACGCTATCTATCAGATCGTCAAACATCGCCTCCAGTTGGCAGGGTTGCCGGAGGACTTCGCCTCGCCGCACGGTCTGCGTTCTGGGTTCCTAACCCAAGCCGCACTGGACGGCGCCCCAATCCAGGCTGCCATGCGCCTCTCGCTGCACCGCTCCATGGCCCAGGCACAAAAGTACTATGACGACGTCGATATCGCCGAAAACCCGGCGACGGATTTGTTGGGGTGAGCTGGCGCTAAACGAAGAAGGCGGTAACCCGTGGGTTACCGCCTTTGAAATCAAGAAATCTGAGCATGGGTAACCCGCGGGTTACTACTCGTTCAAAACAGCTTCGAAAGCTTCAACCGCTCTCTGGAGCTTTGACCGGTCAACCGAACTAAAGTCCTGACCAGACAAAATCCTGCACTCTCCCTTTCGCGCAGTGACTTTTGAGCCGCCCACGTGGAACTCATACTTCACGCTCTCGGCTTTCTCACGTCTCTTCCCACTACCCGGTTCAGCATCAGTATCTGCCAAGAAGGCATCCAGCGCCTCGTTTTGCTCACCGGCTGTGGATGCGCGCACCAACACATCTCTCAACCCAGCAGCTGAACCCGATGACGCTCGAAGTTTACGCGCAACCTCAACGCCAAGGTTTCTGGAGACACTCTTTGGAAACGGCAACGCACCCTCAAGTTCATTGAGCAGATAAACAAAGCTGCGAATGTAAGAGCGTTTCATCTTGTGCAGGGATGAGTAAAGCCTTCCGACCAAAGCTTCTGCATCCCCTGCCCCCAACTCTGAATCTTTGGAAGCAAGAATTGCGACTTGCGCCATCTCCGCAAAAGTCAGGTCCTCCCGAACAACGTTCTCCTCAACCATGTCAATGTAGAGGTCGATGCGATCGCTCTGGGATTCGGCAACTCGCGCTGTAACACTGGAAAACCGTTCATCACCGGTCTCCTCATAAAGTTGCTTAAGAGCAGTTACTCGTCTCCAACCCTTTTTGAGCTGGAAGCGACCATCTGAATCCTTATAAAGCTCTATGGGCTCCTTCTGGCCGCGTTCCTGAATAGAAGCCTTGAGTTCATCCATCTCATCGGAACTTGCGACGGCCGAAAGATCCAAGCGATCTCTTGGAAGATCTGTCGTATGAATTTCATTAATGCCGACCGCAACCAAAACTCGCCCCTCATCACGAGCTTTACGATACTCCTTGGCATCGGAAGCATTTTGCCGTCGCTGTTCGACACGGTTCTCAGTGCTTTCATTTAGACTGTTTGCTGTCTCGCGTACCGCAGCCCCCATTGGACCCACTTCGCGGCGGCGTGTTTTCTTGAGGTCATCTTCATCAATCGGAGTGAAGCCAAATTTATTACCGCTCATTCTACCCGCTCCTCAACATTAGTACGCGCTTCCCAGGCCCGTAGGACGACATCCTTAAATTCGCTGTATGCATTATCAAAGGATTGACGCGCTCGTTTCCATGTGTCCCGAGTCATCTGTCTGTAGTCCTGCTCGTAAACAGACATCTGGAACCTACCAGATTGCTCGACGGCACGTGTCATTTCGATGGGATTTTGACAGACATCTGCCCCGAAGACGTTTTTGAAAGCATCCATCATAGCGACATGCAAAGAGTTGCTGGCTTCGAAGCGAGTCATGAGAACACGTATGTCATCGAACCTTTTAGGAAGCGTGATACCGGCATCCTGTGCAATACGGTCGAACCCGCTGGTTATGTCTTCCAAAGCATCGCCAAGCTGACCAAGATAACTCGTTGTGCTGTCATACTCCCAATAACCAGGACCAGACGGAATATAGAGAATGTCAGCGGCAAAGGCCGCATTCAAAGACTGGTAACCGATTGCCGGCGGGCAATCGAAAACAATCAAATCATATTGGTCGTCAGGCAACTCATCGAGATATCTTGCTACGCATCCAAAAAAACTCCATGCCTTATGAATGGACCTGTACTGAGCAGACGCAAATTCAACGAAGGCCGCGTTCGCACAGCTCGGGATGATGTCGATTGTCGACCATGAAGTTTTTTGAATGAAGTCTTGTACACGTTGCGCGCCAATCGACTGAACATCTTCAGGCAACTCGTCGGCAGTAGGGTAGGGGCAATCTGCGGGATCATCATATTCGTCCGCGATCCGGTTCGCCTCACGGCAGAGATCACGGCACATAATGCCCCAGACAGTATTCCACTCTCTAACTTCAGCCAGACCCATTGAATGCGTGAGTGTCGCCTGGGGGTCGAAATCCACCACCAGAACACGGTAACCATCAAGCGCGGCCGCATTCGCCAAGTGCTGGGCAACGACAGTTTTACCGACACCACCCTTAAAGTTCGAAACCGCTACTCTCATAGCCCGGCCCGCCGGCCTTTGGGGCAGAAGGCTTTTACCTCTAAATCTCAGGCGCCGTCTCAACTCATTTATCTCAGCAAGTGAAAACCATCTTTGCCGTCCATCATCTTCAGTCGCGCCTTGCGGAAGAGACGGGTCTTCGGCCAATTTCTTTCTCAAGGTGTCCGCTGGGACATCAAACATGAACTGGCTAATTTCCCAGATCGAGAATGGTCGAAGCACTTTCTCGTCAGAGGGCGAGAAAGTAGCGCGGCGGACGGCAGCCTGTTGAGCCAGGCTTCGTTCGTTCATAGCTTGAAGGTCGGTGTGGTCACGCATGGTGCTGCTCTTGTTATATCACGAATGTCTTCTAATAACGCGATTTTTGAAAACTGCAAAACGTAAAGAATGGAATTTCCGCTTTTTCGCCTCCGAATCGGTAAAAACGGGAGGTTGTTCGCAAGCGAAGCTATGTTTTGGTGACAGACGGCGATCGATTACCAGATATATGGTGACACTCGACCCTCAATAAGGTGACAGCAGAGTGTCACCCATAACCTATTAACCGAATTTTCTTTTGATTTTTAAGAAAGAGGCGGTCATCCTGTTTTTCAAAGCCCGTTGACAAACTACGGGATTTCATCACACTGAACCCAATTGATGGAATCGGTCAGCGAAACCGATCCGCTCGAGGCACAGTGGCAGTATAAAAATGGAAATAAAACGATTTACAGGATTTCAGGCCGGTTCTCAGAAGTACGATCTTTTGACTGCAATCTCTGTTGCGGGATTGAATGGCACACCTGGTTTTCAATGTTCGATGATGCGCCTCATTGCGTTGATAACGGCCCGGTACAACTGGCGCACTGATGAGCTGACGGTCGGGCAAAAAGAAATGGCTCGCCTTTGGTCCGTGGACGAACGAACCGTCAAGCGGGAAGTTAAGCGATTGACGGATTCTAATATACTTCTCCAGCTTAGGCCTGGGGTTAGAGGTCGCGTTGCAGCGTACCGACTCAACTACGCCCAAATTTACCGTTTGAGCGAACCGGTTTGGCAAAATGTTGGTTCTGATTTTGTGCAGCGCATGGAGACACAAACCCCAAAACCAACCGAAAAGGTTGTTCATGTTCAGTTTGGCCAAGAAAGACCAGTAGCTGTTGAACATGAGGGACAAGACCTTCAGGATCCGTGGGGCAGGGCGCTTCGGCGCCTATCAGAATCTGAAGCATTATTGTTTAAAAGTTGGTATCGCGAACTCAAATTTGTTGAAACGCAAGATCAGACGATCACCTTGCGCGCACCCAGCAAGTTCATCGCGCAATATATTCAGTCTCACCATTTGAAGCCTTTACTTGGAGCGATCCAACTTGAGTTTGGAGGAATTCAAAAGGTCTGTTTAGTCGACTAGCAATGTAGTTTTTGAAGTCCGAACGCTGTGCATTGAGACCCGAAATAGGCTGATGTCAGCCGTTGAGGTCCGTCTCGAACATGCCAATCGTTTTCAAAATTTCATCGAACGAAGGGGTATCCCCGACTATCATCTCCTGCATCCCAGCATAGTCTCGGCGCAGAGCAGCTTCCAGTTCAGGATTCGGTAACAGTTTTAAGTATCCGGGCCTGGCATTTTCGTAGTTGGCCCAAGCTGCTTTGAAGAAGACGGACTTATGGTGTGCAACTTGATCCAGCAAGTCGATCTGTTCGAGAGCACGAGAATGAGTCTCGTGGGTGATAAGCTGAGCCATATCGTAGTAATGGCGCGACATTCGGTCTGCCAAAGGCTTGGTGATGTCTTGATGGTAAAGCATGTGAAGGATCGTTGCTTTTTCCCAGAATGTGCGCTCAACGCCCAGGACTTTTACGTCAACGTTGCCAGCGCCCAGCAGGTCTGGAAAGGCCTGATGCAGATAAGGTGATATTCTGCAGGTCTCCGCTGGAAGGTGAACCCCACGAGCGCCAAACTCGAACCGCACGACCGGCTGAATGTAACTGCTATCTGCACTCGTCTTAGATGGGTAGGCGAATAGCAGAGTTTGCGCATCACTAGGATCGACCAAGAGGGAATAGTCTTGTTCCAGCGCGCGGCCAAACTTGACATTGGTTTCTTTCAGAAGCGGACCAGAGACTACACTTGCGACAGCATCCTGAAGCTCTTGCAGCAGTTGTTTTTGTTTTTTGCCTGAAAGGGCAGGGTGCTCGGGGTCACGTTCGCCCTCGAATCCAAGCTGCGCTCGGTCGAGTGACAGATCCACGTCTTCCGAGAACCGATGGATGATGTCATAGGCCTTAGATAGCGATGTCCCGCCCTTGAAGATCATGTGAGTGCCAAAAGAGGGCAGGGCGAATAGATGTTTCAGCGACCAGCAGACCCAGAAATCCTTCTCAACAATTGCCTTGGACATACCAAGCTTTGCGGCCGTTTCCTGAAACGCTTCTTCACGGTTCTTTGGAGTATCGTTGGCAAACTGGTCCAAGATCAGACCCGTGCCACGATTTGCTGCACTACCGGGTGCATCCAGGCCGGTACATATCTACTTTGTTTTGCGAGCAATGCGCGGTCCTTAACGTCCAGATTGCGGGCCAGCGTGTCGACAATACTGCTATCCACCCGGTTTTTGCCAACATAGCGTAACGCCTGAAAAACGGCGCCGGTTTTCTGGCCTGCGCCAACTAGCGTTTTGGATGATGCATTTCGGAACTGGATGACTTGTCGACCAACTGTCTTGGTGCGGGTCGGGCCGTCGGTCATATAAGTCGGCTTGGACGGCACTTGGGTCGACAGTCCCAACTGGTTGGCTGCCATGGCAGGGGAGGGCTGTAGAACCTGATTGTCTTTGCGTGCAATCGCTTTGGCAATGTCATCGGCTGACGGAGACAAAAGCCCTAATCGGGCGCTCTTTCTCGGATAGTCATAGAGCCCACGCGTTAACCGTCGGATCATCCCTTGATCCGCCAAACGCGACAATGCCTGATCCACGCTTGCGCGGGAGCCAATATCCAGAAAGTCGGTTGGCGCAAAGATAGCGCCCCGGCCTTTTCCGATGATGCGTTGTCTAATCGATGAGGTGATCATAGCTTTCTCCTTGTCAGATAATATAGTACTTTTTTCTGACATACAAGTTAGGAGAATATCTGGGTGATTTTGTAAGTTGGGCGGGTAGCGGACGTTCGCTGCATCTGCGAGAGCAACTCCTCCAAACTGTGAAAGCGGTCATTTACATTCGAGAGTGCAGTATCTTCCAAACTGAAGGCGCGCGGTAGTGTTTATTCCGGCGCAGTACATATCTGCGTCGTTCACGGATCAATCCGATAGCGCCCGCCTGGCCAGGCACCATTTCTGGCTTGTATTCGACCATATCGGCCATCAGGATCACAGCAAGACGGCTTCGCATGCGAGCAACTTGGTCCGTTAAATAAATGTTGTCATGTTGGATCAACATTCGATCTGGACGCAGATCGGATATCGTTCACACGCTTTGTGGATTTCTGCTTCCTTGTACAAGGGCCAACCTGTTTGATCCGATTGGACAGTGGAAACTGGAATCTGCACTCTTACGTGAAAGCAGTGTTCACTGGTGGGTCGCGAACGCCTCTTGATCTGGCCAAGAACGCACCGATGGGAGGCAAGAATGACCAAACCGACACTTGATCACATTATGAACGTTGCATCGGGCTATGGTGTGTCGCGTGTTTTGCTGGCAGCAACCGGGGCTGGTCTATTTGGCCGGTTGGCGCAAGGTGGCATGACGCTGTCCGAAATCCGCGCGGCTTATAACCTGCGGGAACGCCCGGCTATGGATATGTTGGATTTGCTCGTCTCGGTGCAACTTCTCAACCGTACAGGCGATGGGCCGAGCGCCGTTTACAGCAATACTGACGAAACAGAAACATACCTTGATCCCGCCAAACCCGGATACATTGGCGGCATCCTGGAGCTTTGGGACAAGCGCAACTATCGATACTGGGATACGATCTTTGAGGCCGCGCAGACGGGCGAAGCTCAGAACGAAAGCAAAACTAAGGAAACCGGTTTCTTTGAAACGCTTTACGCCAAACCCGCGCGGTTAGAAGCCTTCATGGCGGCCATGAACGGATCGTCGCTGCATGCCTTTGCGGAATTGGCGCGTGCCTTTCCTTTCGAAAACTATCAAAGCGTGACAGATATCGGTGGTGCGGACGCGCTGCTTTCGCGTCTGTTGGCCAGGGCGCGCGATCACCTTACTTGTGCTTCGTTCGATCTGCCTAAAGTCAATGCGATCGCTCAGAGACGCGTGGTGGAAGATAATCTTGAACACCGCATTACATGTGTGTCTGGCGACTTTTTCCAGGATCATTTTCCACCTGCAGATGTGGTCACTATGGGCATGATCCTGCACGATTGGGATCTGGAGCAGAAACATCACCTGATCCGAAAGGCATATGAGACGCTTCAGCCTGGCGGCGCCTTTATCGTGATTGAAGCCCTCATCGACGACGCACGGCGTGAAAACACCTATGGGTTGTTCATGTCTCTGACCATGTTGATGGAGTTCGGCGACCGCGCCTTTGATTTTAGCGCTGCGGAGTTTGAATCTTGGGCGCGAGAGATCGGCTTCAAACGGTTTGAAACTTTTTCGCTAACCGGAATCACACGCGCAGTCGTGGCGTACAAATGAACGACCGAGTGTAACAAAGACTGTATATCACCATAACCCCAGCCCGTACCCGTTGGCGAAGAGGCGATCATTCGACCGCCGCAGATGGTTCTGGGGAACGTATCTTTCAAGTTGTTGCTATCTGTTGATTGAGGTTGCACTCATTCATTTCATGACTGGCTCGACGGAGGTCGCGCCCTTACTTCTCCGCAGCCCAAGGCCCTCACAAAAAATCGCCTGTATTTTCACCGCTGGTTACCCAGCCTAGGAAAAAATCCTGGGCGAACAGGTTCAATGCGTCTTGGCTGGTCGATCCTAATCCATTTGAGCCAGTTGTGCCGAAATGGCTTCCGATGCCCGAAGCGCTAAGGCCGCGATTGTTAGTGTCGGGTTGGCTGTGCCGCCAGAGGGAAAAACCGCAGAACCCACGACGAATAGGTTAGTGGTGTCGAAGCTGCGCAAGTTCTCGTCCAGTACCGCTGTCTTTGGATCAGTTCCCATCCGTACCGTACCCATAATGTGGCCCGCACCTCTAGCCGCGGGATCATGGCCAATTTCTGATGCGCCCATCGCGCTAAAGATGTCTGTATGCGCAGCCTCGGCCGCTTTAAGCCCGGCTTTGGTGTAAGGGTCGATGCTGAAAAAGATGCTGACTTCGGGCATGCCGTTTTCGTCACGACGGTCCGGATCCAGGGTCACGCGATTTTCCTGTACCGGAAGTTGTTCGACCATGGAGGATATTTCGATCTGCCGAGAAGTTGCATCAAAGATTGCTTGATCCAACGCTGGACCCCGCAACCCTTTGGCGATGAGATGCTTTACATTTGAGAAGGGCGCGTGCTTGGACCAAGCCTGACCCTGGTTGCCTATTTCAATCAAAAGCGCGGCGTGATCGGAGCGAAACGCCCCATCTCTCAGGGTGTCACACGTTGAGGTGATGAGTGGACCTCGAAATGGCCACACGGGCTCTGGTGCCATGGCCCAGCTGAGTTTCACCGGATGGTCCATCAGGTTGCGGCCGACCTGATCGGATGAGTTGGCCAATCCGCCGGGCGCGCGCTCCTGCGCAGAATTCAGCATCAACCTTGGTGTTTCAATGCCATTTGCGGCCAGGACGACAATCTTCGAACGCGCGTGGCCGCTGGTACCATCAGAACGCCGATATTCGACCGACTTGATGATCCCAGCTTCATCAAGATGAAGCATAGTCGCCGTTGTCTCTGGGAAAAGGACCGCACCGGCAGCTTCGGCTTTGGCGACATGGACCGTCGCATCATATTTCGCCTGAATCGGACATAGAGGAATACAGGATGCGCTTCCGCAACAAGCGGGCCGGTCGGCATGAGAAATGGAATTGCGAGCCTGTGGTGCGGCCAAAAACTCATATGGGCTGCCCGTCAGTGCCGCGGCGGCTTTCTGGTCAAGGTATGACTGTGGGATCGGTGGCATAGGATATGGAGAGGAACGCGGCGACCCGCGATCGTTATTACTGTCGCCGGACGCCCCCAACTCACGCTCTGCCCACCCATAGTAGGGCTCCAATACCTCGTAACTGAGCGGCCAATCCTCTCCCAAGCCATAGGTCGTGCGGAGCTTAAAATCTTGCGGCAGAAATCTTGGTATGCTGCCCAACCAATGCCAAGTGGTGCCGCCAACCGCCTTAAGATAGTCTGATTGGAAAGACTGTGGGCCGGTCTGGCGGTAAATTGTCTCTCGTCCAGTGGTATTTTTGTAGGATGGGACCGTATCCGCAGGATAAGGGCTAGCCAAGTCTTTCACGGCTGCGCTCAAGAATTTACTGTAGGCGTCACTGCGTTCGATACGCGGACCAGTCTCAAAAATGACGACGCGCAGGCCTTGTGATGCCAGCTCAGACGCCGTGAGCGCCCCGGCAACGCCAGAGCCGATGACCAAAATGTCCGCTTCGATATCGACTGCAGTAGCGACGGGGCTTCTCCTTTCTTATGAGCCTAGAGCGCGGGTGCCTCGCTCCAATCTTCAACGGCGCAAAACCCGGGTGCTTTTGTATAGTTCATGGCTTGCCACACCAGCGCAGAACCGTAGGTCACCACTTTGGGATTTGAGGGATCGGGGGAGCGCCCCGTGTACCACGCGGTGAGTATCCTTTCCTCAAGCTCCGGTTGCGTCTGACCCTCTGCAAGAGCATACAGGGCCTCGCCATCCCCGATTGCCAAAAAACCTTGCAAAAACTTCGCAGCGGCGTCTGGGGCAAGGTCGTCGCGCTGCAAAAGCTTTTTTGATAATGCCAGAAAGCCATCGGTATCAATGCTCGGGGCGGCATGCAGACGCAACCCGCCCCATGAGGCCAACATCGCCACACCGCAGAAAACAAAGCCACGTCGACTGAACAACACCATTTAGTCTCCGTTTAGATACAACCGACACCATGCATCAATTCGTTCAGCATACCTGCGGATTACCCGCTTAGGAAGTTTCGACGAAGCACTAAAACCGTGACTCGTACGCGTCAAAGGTAATCCAGACCTTTAGTACTCTCGCTCGGATGACCGGTTTGTCCCCGGTCAATAAGTTCGCAGGCGTCGAGGATTTGCGAAGTTTGTGGAAATTCATTGCTTTTTTTTCTCCGTCCACAACCACTTTCACCAGGAGCGATCTCTCGCCACCCAAGACACAATTATGCTGACACGGACCGCTCTTGCCGCGTGGTGTCAATTTGGTGCGGCATATAGGACAACTCTTCTGGCCTTGCTGAGGGGACGTTTCGTTCCTCTCCAAAAAATTCGCGACACAACCCTTCAACAGAAGGCCGCGATAGAATTCAGGGTGGGTGCGAACAGCTAGAACAAATCCGCTTGATTAGAACAACCCGTATGCAGAAGCACTAAGCCCAATCAGAAACTTCATGAAAGAGTTTCGCATAAATAGCTTAGACCAGTTTTGTTTGGCTGGTAACGTGGACGCAATCGGACACCTGCTCAAGGTTAATTGAGAGGCTCACCATGAAGGGAAACTGGCGAACACAAGATTACCTGGATGTGCGGATAGTCCTTATCCCTCGCGCCTACCTTTTTTCGTTCTTGTGCCTCTTAGGGTGCGCGATGGTGGTTTCGTTTTGGGCCCTGTATGGCACGATTCCAACCAAAGCGATTGGCAGTGGCATAATCGTTCGCGAAGGCGAAGTGGTCACAGTTGTTCAAAGTGGCGCGGATGGGCGCATTGAGGAAATTGGGGTTTCAGTTGGCGACAACGTAAAGTCCAAGGATGTGGTCGCACGCCTCAGCCAGCCCACCTTGGACATTCAGATCGCAGAAGCCACGGCGGCGGTAACTGAACAAGAAACACAGCACGATGCGTTGATAAAAAGACGCCAAGGGGAGATCTCGGCGCATGAAGAGGCGTTCAAAACGCTCCAAACGACTTACTCCGGTTCGATCGAGGAACTCAAAAAAGACCGAGCGCTAATCGATGATCTAATCAAGGATATTCAGGAGATCGAGAAACGCGGACTGACCACGCGAAACGAGATTCTCGAAGATTGGTCTTCGTACATAAGTTCGACAGTCCAATTGGCCGACTTGAACTCAACCTTGGCGGACGCAAAACAGGCACTGGAAGATTTGAAAATCGATGTGTCGGTCGAAATAGACAAGTCCGCCCAGTCGTTGAACTCGGCGAAACGGAAATTATCACAACTCCAATCGACCAGAGACACGGGAAAATCCGTTCACGTTCCTGACGATGGTGAAGTGCAGGAGATCAGAGTCGCGGAGGGCGAAAACGTGACGGCAACCACAGTCATCATGACGGTTGCACAAGGCGGTGATGGAACCGAGGTGATCGCATTTCTACAGCCGCAATATGCGCGCCGCGTGAAAGTCGGAATGCAGGCTCACGTCATCCCTTCATCCGTCACAAGGGCCAATTTTGGAACAATGCGCGGCACGGTGTCATTCATTTCGCAAGTTCCCGTATCCGAAAAAGAGGTTAACAGCATATTGAGAAATGAGCAGCTGGCCGACCGGATGGTGTCCAGCGGAGAAGAGTATCTGGCGCGCATCAGCTTGGTCCAAAACACAGATTCGCCGAGTGGTTTTGAATGGTGGACGGGGCAAGGGCCACCTTTTCGAATTAATTTGGGAACGCTCGCGGAGGTTGATATCATTTTGGACGAGAAACCTCCTATTGCGTTGGTGATACCAGCTTTACGAGCTTTAATAGGGTCTTAGATTTGCCAGCCTGGAAAAACAAAAATCCAAGCAGGCTTTCAAAGCGCCGCGTGCGGACACCAACCGTTCTGCAGATGGAAGCCGTTGAATGCGGAGCCGCCAGCCTTGCGATGGTTCTGGCCTATTTTCAGCGATTTGAGACCCTGGATTCGCTTCGTTTGGTTTGCGGTGTTTCTCGCGACGGCAGCAATGCCGGGAACATTGTTCATGCTGCAAAGGTTTTGGGCTGTGATGCCCATGGCTTCAAGAAACCTGCTGGCGACGTTCTGTCAGGTTCTTTTCCCGCAATACTGTTTTGGAATTTCAACCATTTTGTCGTTTTGGAAGGCGCAGATAAAACACATGCATTTCTGAATGATCCCGGTATCGGACACCGGACCGTAACGCGGTCGGATTTTGAAAAGTCCTATTCCGGGATCGCCTTGTATATCGAGCCGGGCGAAGGTTTTAAAACAGGCGGGAAACGACCCCAACCGATCCGGCAACTGCTTGGGCTTTCGTTGAATTATCGCCTTCAGATGATGTTCATACTTTTGATCGGTTTGCTTCTGGTAATTCCGGGATACGCGGTCCCCAATTTTGCTGGAATCTTCGTCGATGACGTCCTTCTCGGACAGCAAGACAGTTGGCTTAGACCTCTGATATTCGCTTTGGTGCTAGCCGCCATTTTCCAGGGCACGCTGAGCTGGGTGATGAATGCTACAATATTGAGAATTCAAACACATTTGGCGCTGAAAAAGTCTGCCGAGTGTTTCTGGCACTTGCTTCGATTGCCTTCCCAATTCTTTGAACTCAGATTTATGGGCGACTTGGTAAGCCGCGTTTCCAGCATCCAATCGCTTGCTCAGACCAGCACCGAACAAATCGGAACTGCGGCGATCAACATCTTTACGGCATCCATCCTGTTTGTCCTCATGATGATGCTGGATCAGTTATTGGCGCTCATTGCGATCAGCGGTGCCAGTTTGAACGTCATGCTGCTGCGGTTTTTGCGCGCTGTTCGACTTGAAACCTCAATCAGGTTGAGTGTCGAACAGGGCAAACTGTTTTCGGCATCGGTCAACGGAATCTCGAATATCGAAACGCTGAAGATAAGCGGCGGTGAAGATGACTTTTTTGGCAAATGGGCAGGATATCATGCGCGTGCGGTAAATACTGAACAGCGACTGTCGCGCCTCGACCAGGCAACCGCAATGGCCCCCCAGTTAATCACCACGGTCACCGTGGCTCTGGCGCTTTGGATTGGGGGGCAACGCGTGATGAACTCGGCTCTTTCGCTGGGTGGTTTTATTGCGTTCCAGGCGCTGTTTGCGGTGCTGGCAGTTTCAGTTCAGCGCGTTGTTGACGCATCCGGCCTCACTCAGCAGGTCGCGGCCGGGCTAATACGGCTGAATGATATTACCGACCATGCGGTCGATTGGCGGCATGAGGAACGACAAACCGATACGATCGATGCCAACCAAACGGTGGCGCTGAAACTGGATGGATTGCGATTTGGCTATAATCCGCGAGACCCAGCTTTGATCGAAGACTTCAATTTGGAGATGAACGAAGGCGAATGGGTGGCTTTGGTCGGTCGATCCGGCAGCGGAAAGACCACGGTCGCAAAACTAGCATCCGGCCTATACCAGCCCTGGTCTGGGTGTATTCAAGTAAATGGCAGGCCCATCACGTCGTTTGACCGCACCAGCCTGTCTGATCTCATTGGTTCGGTGGATCAGAAGATCGTTCTGTTTGAAGGCACTCTGCGGGAGAATATTTCGCTCTGGGATCCTGAAATTCCACAGGAAAACCTGGTTTCGGCAATTCAGGATGCCCAGCTTTTTGATGTCGTTTCTGCGCGCGCGGAAAGCTTTGACGCACCTGTCGAAGAAAAAGGAAGAAACTTCAGCGGCGGTGAACGGCAAAGGATTGAGATCGCACGCGCTCTGGTCCGTTCACCCAAACTTCTGATCCTTGATGAGGCCACTTCTGCCCTCGATCCAGAAACCGAATTGAAGATTATGGAGTCGCTACGGCGGCGGAAAACGACCTGCCTGGTTGTTGCGCACAGGTTGAGCACAATTCGAGATTGCGACCAGATTATCGTTTTGGACAAAGGACGGGTCGCAGAACGCGGCACGCATGCAGAACTCATGGCCCTGAAGGGAGAATACTTCGAACTGGTAGCGGAAGGTGAGATGTAGTGTCCGGCGAACTGGAAACCGCCTATCGGAGGTTGTCTTCAATTTCCAGCGAACCCGTCGCAACGCGCGGCGGGGCGGCAAAGGATGACAACATCATCTCTGCGATTTCCGCAATCGGTGCCATAGAAGGGTTTCATCTGCCTAAATCACCCAACTTGCCCGCAAGTGACCACGTCCCCGATTTGTTGCAGCATCTCGCGATCGTTTCAGGTTTCAGGTTTCGCAGCGTGGCATTGGACGGGGCCTGGTGGCGGCAGGAAGGTCCTCCGCTTCTTGTGCGATCCAAAAAAACAGGCCGTTTCGCCGCCGCGATCTGGACAAAACGCCAGTACCATTTGCGTGACCCGGATTCGGAAGACATGGTGCCTTTTGACCAAAAGCATGCTGAGTCGATTAACCAGGAAGGGTATCAGCTGTATCCGGGCCTGCCCGACCAACTTACGTTTAGGGGGATGGCCAAGTTTGCGCTGAGCAATTCTTTTGGTGGCCTCCGCGCGATCGTGTTGTCAGCATTTCTTGCCATGATCGTCGGATTGGTTGTTCCAATTGGAACTGCCGTTGTTGTCTCGACTGCAATTCCTGATGGGCGAGTTCATTTGCTTGGTGAAATGGCTGTGCTCGTAGCAGCGGGCGCATTGGGTATTTTCGCCTTGAATTTGACGCAGTCGTTCTTGGCCATTCGGCTGGAAACTTTGGTCAATATCCGCTTGCAGGCCGCCATTTGGGACAGGCTACTGCGCCTGCCTTTGTCGTTTTTTCGACAGTACCAAACCGGGGACTTAGTGCGGCGCGTGATGGCGGTTGACGAAGCCCGGAGGCGTTTGACCAATTCTGTGTTCGGGGCTGTCCTGACAGGAGCTTTTTCGGTTGTCAGCTTCGCCCTTATGTTGATCTACGACGCGCGGCTTGCTTTGTTTGGTGGCTGTTTTGCAGCCGTTTCGGTTGCGATTCTGACTTTTTTGGCAATGAGGCAATTGCGGTCACAAGCAGAATTCCGGGACATTCAGGGTAAGGTGACCGGACAATCCTTGGGGCTTCTCAGTGGCATTGAAAAACTGAGAATTGCTGCAGCTGAAGAACGCGCATTTCTGAGATGGGCAACCGTGTTCTCGCGCCAACAGCGCACCATTTGGCACATTGGTCGTGTTCAAGTCCTGCAAACGACCTTTCTGGCTGTTGTCGGAACGCTGGGAATACTTGGGGCCATCCTGGTCGCCGGGGTTAGGTCCCAGCCAATCAGCCTGTCCGCGTTCGCGGCCTTCAACGCAGCTTTTGGTCAGTTTGTGGCATCGATCAGTTCATTTGGCATTTCGATTGGCACATTGGCCGTTATTGTCCCCTTGGCCCGCCGCGCGGCGCCAATTATTCAATCCCAAACCGAGAGCGCCCGGAAGGCCTCGGACCCGGGGCGCCTGTCCGGAGAGGTTACGCTCAAAAACGTATCCTTCCGGTATGCTGCAGATGGTCCTTTCGTTTTGAAGGACATCAACCTAAAAATCGAAGCGGGGGCATATGTGGCTCTTGTCGGCCCATCAGGTGCAGGCAAGTCAACATTGCTGCGACTGCTGTTGGGGTTTGAAGAACCCGCCTCCGGCTCGGTTTTTTATGACAGCCAAGACCTGTCCAGCCTTGATATCCGTTTGGTGCGCCGCCAGATCGGCACTGTTTTGCAGTCGATCGGCGTCACACCTGGAACGATCTATGAGAATATCGCCGGCGCAAGAGCACTTTCCGACGATGATGTGATGGAAGCTGCTCGCAGCGCGGCCTTTGCAGACGACATCGAGAGTTTTCCAATGGGTCTTAATACCTTTGTGTCTGAAGGTGGCGGCACCTTGTCCGGAGGTCAGAGGCAAAGGTTGATGATAGCGCGCGCCTTGGTCGGACATCCACGGATATTGTTTTTTGACGAAGCGACAAGCGCTTTAGACAACCGCACTCAGGCTCAGCTAAAAGAAAGCATCGACAAAATAAACGCTTCCAGATTGGTTATCGCTCATCGCTTGAGTACAATTCGTGACGCGGATAAAATCATCGTTTTGGAAGATGGGCGGATCGTTGAGACCGGGGATTATGAAAGTCTGATGGACGCCAAGGGACCGTTTTATTCTTTGGCAAAGCGGCAGTTGGCTTAAACGCAGGAGTTTTGACATTTGCGACGTGATGGTGCCCTAATCTAACACGTTCAACAAAATAAACATTTTGAGCAGATCGACCGGAGTTCTCCATGGATGTGCGCCCCAAGACTCGGAGCAAGCACTTATCAACTACCCGAAATTTTGGGATTCCGGATGCGCTGCGCGAGCATATACTAAGAGAGTGCTGGCTGGTTCACGAACGCCTCAAGGATGCACCAGCTAAACCTGGGTCGATGCCTTGCGATGGTCTTGCAGAGTGGCAAAACGCACTTAATCCCAACATTCCGTCCAAGCTGACCGACCGGTTGAAGTGGAACGGCTCAACTATTGAACAAGGTCTCTGGGCGCTCAATCCGCCACAAAACGCGGGTATTGGGCAACCATCGTGGTTCCCGGTTTTGGAGGAGATTTGCGCCGCCACTCATAGCTCAGGCGACAGTTTGTTTAGTTCTGAATTCAGGAATGAATTGGGGTCACTTCCGGAAAGAAGCACCCCGCTGCCGTTTCAGGACGTCTGGTTTCCAGCAATATTGGTTGCCCGTCGGCATTTGGTGGCAAGGGTTGGACGAAACAAATACCTCACAGATGATGCGATCGAAGATTTGGAGCGGGGCTTGCTGCGGGGTCTTTGTGACGTCTCTTTCCATGCGCTCATGGAAGCATACAACTCATACCGTCCGGTCGGGATGCAGGCGCTCGCAAGCCTGATCGGCGACGATCCTTCGGATAGATCTGACGAGTTTTATCGTGCTTTCATTCGAGAAGTGTCGGATGACGGGTTGTGTCAGGTCTTACAGAACTTCCCGATTTTGGGCCGCATGGTGGCAACGGTTGTTCTTCAGTGGATCGACTGCACTGCGGAATTTTTAGAACGTGTTGAGCGCGATTGGCCCGAATTGCAGAAGAGGCTGCAAACACAAGAAGACCCAAAGTATATCACGCAAGTCCAAACCGGATTGTCCGATCCCCACCGTGGCGGGCGGACGGTATTGATAGCTGTATTCGAAACCGGCCAAAGAATTGTTTACAAGCCCAAGGACTTAAGTCTGGAAGTCGCCTATCAAAAATTCCTAGTTTGGTGCAATGACCATTTGTCATTGAGACGCCCATTCAAAACCTTGTTTGTATTGAAGCGCGAAGACTATGGCTGGATGGAGTTTGTTGAGTTCCAGCCCAGTTCCACCCCGGAGCAGTGGCAGGTGTTCTATGAGCAGGCCGGTGCGCTGCTTTGCATCCTTTATCTTCTTGGCGCCAGTGACTGTCATTTTGAAAATCTCATCGCTTCTGGTGAGCATCTGGTGCTTGTTGACACGGAAACACTCCTTCAATCCCCTCTCAGGGAGGCTGACCGAGACGCGCCGGATCGGGCTTATTCGAAGCTTGAACAAGCGTTTGGCGAGTCTGTGAACAGAACTGGGATCCTGCCGCATTGGCAGTACTTCAAGGCAACACAAGCCACCGTCGATATAAGTGGTTTGGGCAATTCGCTGCCGCCAAAATCGCTCAAAGACAAAGTTCTTCAGAATGTGAATACTGATCTGATGGGCTGGAGTATCGGCGAGGCGGTGATAAAGCCCAGACTAAATCTGCCGTTTGCAGAGCATGACAGTGTGGAACTGCAAGACTATGCCGATGATATTCTGAAGGGCTTTGCACATACATATCAGCAGCTGCACGCGCAAAAGAGCAGACTCAACACCGCTAACGGACCTTTGCAGAAATTCGAGAATTGCCATGTGCGTTTTGTGTTTCGTAACACGCGCATTTACTCCGCGATCCTGGACCAATGCCGAAGCGCGAAAGCGCTGACAAATGCCAAGGAGTATAATCTGCACCTTGAAAAAGCTGCTAAGGCGTTCTTAACCGAAAAAGAAAAACCCTTCACTTGGCCAATTCTCAGCGTTGAAGAACGCGAAATCGCAGCTCTCAATGTTCCTGTTTTTGAGTATGTCAGCAACTCCGTCGATCTCATATTACCAGACAACGAGAGCCTGAGGGGTGCATTCGAAACAAGTGGTTTTCAGGATCTTCTCAACAGATGCGAAAGGCTTTCGAATACAGACCTCGAATTTCAGACAGCGATCATTCGCGGCACCCTCAGCTCTCAGAACCGCGAACTCGCACGCCCCAGCGAGACGGTCACAGACGGCGGCGAAAGTGAGATACCGGGGCACGTGACGCAAAGAGAACTGATCGGCGAAGCCGAGCAAATTGCTGATCAGCTTGTCAATAAGGCGGTCCTGGATAAAAATGGCGACTTTGGTTGGCTTAGCTTCAACTATCTGTCGGAAAGCGACCAATGGCATTTTGCACCGATGGGAATGGGTCTGTTCGACGGCCGGTGCGGCCCCATATTGTTTTTCTCGGCGCTGGCCCATGTCACTGGTCAATCGAAGTATGCGGAATATGCGAACCGGGCTTTGCGGCCGTTAGCCTCAGATATCCTGGGTGCGCGTTTTGATGGCCTGGGGCGGTACTTCCGAAATAACGGCACCGGTATCGTAGGTGCTGGCGGTATTCTTTACACGCTGGCTTGCCTGGACCAATGGCAGACAGAGGTCGATTGCGACATTTCTGAACTGTCTAACCACATTGCAAGCTCGTTGAGCCGCGATGTGATTTCTCAGGACGATGAACTGGACATTATTGGTGGCAGCGCGGGTTGCATTCTTGGACTTTTGGCCATGTATCACCAAACAGCAGAGGCGCTTTGGCTGAAACTGGCCAGCGATATTGGGCAGCACCTAACCGACCATCAAGACCAGGCCAGTGGGGGGTGGACGACATTTGCGCCACGACCTCTAACTGGATTCTCTCATGGTGCTGCCGGAACGGCATATGCGTTGCTTTCGCTATTCTCTGAAACAGAACATCTAGGTTTCCGCGACGCGGGGCTTCGCGCCATTAGATACGAAAATGATCAGTTTGATCGCACTCAAAACAATTGGCCGGACTTCCGGCATTCCGCGGAAGCTCCTCCATTCTTGAAACAGTGGTGCAATGGATCAGCGGGCATAGGATTGGGAAGGATCGGTTGTATCGGTGTCGTCAAGGATTTGGATGATTACCTGACAATCGATATCGACCGCGCCGCCGCGACCATAGAGCCCGAAATCGCGGTCCTTGACAGTCTGTGTTGCGGAAATCTAGGCCGCATCGAATTGCTGTTGTCGGCGGCAGAAAAACTTGGGCAGCCTGAACTGACTTCTCGTGCTCATATGCTTGCAGGCAAAGTGGTGCATCGGGCAAGGCAGCGCGGTCATTACGGGTTGCTGCAGCTTGCCGGGAAACCGCTATTGAACCCGGGGTTCTTCCAGGGAGCATCCGGCGTGGGGTATGAATTGCTGCGTCTGGCCGTTCCGCGCAAGCTACCTAATGTGGCATTGCTGGAGCGACCAGTTTGACAGCCTAACCGCGGTCGACGCCGGTTTCGTACTAGCAGGAACTATTGCAATCCCATGTTGCAGCACCATGGCAATTGCTTGTCCAACCACCGCCGGCCACTTTCTCAAGCTCGGCCTCCGTCAGTTCACCGGTTGGGCTACCGTGAAGATGGCTGCGAACGTCGTCCTCTGTTAGGTTGTACCCCTTCTCTGACGCGACCTGGACAGAGATTTTAATGCTTTCTTCCCAATCACCGGCAGCCGCGATCCTATCCTGCGCCTGTTTGTCATTTTTGACTGCTTCAACAAATTTTTCTACGTCAGACATGGTCAGGTTTCTCCATCAAATCTCGCCAAAAAAAGAACGCCGAGATGAATTCGAATGTCAAAGTCTTCGTGAACTTACAGGAAGGTTATATATCAGGTTTGTGGCCTTATTTATAACTAAATATATTAAAAATGGACCAAGCGCTGACAACCTATTGGAATGCCCCTTCATAGACCAGCCTGCGTGATCGGAAACGCAATCTGCGCTACGGTCAAGGATTATAGCGCACCAATACCGTGCCCAACCTCTGCAAAGCTCTCGGGGGTAAACATCCCATAGATCGGTCTATTCGGTCTGGGTCCGGGTTCGCAAACGTGCTGGAAATCAATTTGGTCTTCAAACGGATGGGGTAGGTGACTTACCGCATCCGTGACTTTTTTCCATTGTGTCTTAAGATCAACACTGGATGCAGGCAGGATTTCGGGAACACTTCTTGCGCGACCTTGCGCATAACGCCAGAACTCTGACTTAAAGCGCGATCCCATCGAATAATGCCAGCCGACGAATACCGATATCCGCATTATCGTTTTGAGCAGGTAAGTATTGAATGTCTTAAGATCTTCTGCGTTGTGCCGGTTTCGCCGCCATAAGACAGTTTTGTCCGAATTCGCCAAACGACCGAGGGGCCAACGCGAAAACGCATTGATCTGGCTAAGCGCGATTGCAATCGCAGTGGCTTCCAAAGGTTCCAAAAATGAAGCGGAATTGCCGATATTCATCACGACGCCGTCAAAAAACGTTCTGCGGGTGAAATTTGGGAATTGCAGATGGTTTTCAGCCGGTGCGCAATCGGCACAGTTGGCATCCAGAAACACCTCAAAGTCTGCGCGTATTTCCTCAGGCGATGAAAACTGGTTGTTAAAAATATACCCGTATGACGTTCTGCTTGTCAGCGGTATGACAAAAATCCACCCATGCGGCCGTGCAACCGAACGGGTCGCGGACGTGTACTCAAAGGGCATCCCATTTATCTCATGCTGCAAAGTGCCGCCATTGATCACGGGGCCGCGCCGTATGAGAGCTGAATTGGTTGGAATCCAAGGGATTTCAATGCGCGACGCATCGGTATCTTTTGGGAAACCGCGCGCGTCGATTATGTAGTCAACGCCCAGGCGGCCACCGTCGTCAAAGGTGATTTCGGCTGACATCTCGTCTTGGGTGATGCATTCGACACGTTTATGAATGCGGGTCGCGACCACATGCTCGCTTAACAATTCAACCAGCTTTCTCGCCGAGATATGGTATGCGTACAAATCCCGGACTGGAAAAAAGTGATGCATGAACTTAGCGTTCTGACGGCCCCAGTTTTCGAACAGAATTCCATATTTTCGCGTGGCATCACACCTTGCTATGACCTCGGCTTCTGTCACGCCAAGCGTATTTTTCAGCCAGTATCTTAATGAAGGTGTGGTTCCTTCTCCAACCCCGATTGTAGGAATGCTCGGGTCGTAGATATGGTACAGATTCACGAGGTCACGAAAGTGTTTCGTCAAATGCGCGGCGGCGAGATAACCCGCGGTACCACCACCAATGACCGCAATCCTCAACAAATGCCCCAACCTCATGCCGATAATACTGTAGTTACGGTATGCAACTATTGCCTAAGTTAGAAGCGTTTTCGGCAGATTCCTCCAACGTCCGGATTTTTGAATCTGCGCTGAAGCATCGAAGAAGCCATTGAGCGGCAAGTATGGGCTGCTATTGTTTGGAAATTCCGACTTTGCGCAAATTCGAAGCAATAAACTTCTCGTAGAAGCCCGGTAGGATTTTTTAACTTAGAGTTCGGCCAAAACCTGACTAAGGCTGCCAGAGGACATTTTAACGATCGTCGTCGATATTGGTTTTGCACTTTATCGACGTATCGCCCGTTCGCAGAAGTATCGAACCTCCTTCATTTTCGAGCTGTTCAACACAAACGGCCGCTCTGGAAGGCGCTCCGGTCGTGTTGGATCTACGTTTCTCCCGCTATGACCAATGCACCTCGAGTTCAACACCAAGGATTCGAACCGTGATGACCACGTAAACATTCAACGTCCGAGGAAACTGCAAACACCCATTCGGGCCCACGTGAACTGATCCCGGGCGGCCTTGCTATCAAAATAGTGGTCAATCTATCCTTGCTTGATCGACAATCATCATGGCTCAACCGTGCCCTTTTTTAAGTAGAGCTTTTGCCCGGTAACTTGGCGTGCTCAGGTCGTTGACCGTACCTACTGCCTTTCGCTGTTGTTCGGAAGGCTGGCCGTCAAACTCCACTGGCTCAAGGGGACAAGTGTTTTGTAGGTCGACTGTCCATCGCTTTCAAAAACAATTGTAATGGTCTGTGGTAAATCTAAGGCATCAATGTTCAGGTCAACCATCAATCTCTTTATGCCCGAGTTGGGGTTTTGAAGCTGGCATTCGGAATCGTATGGCGTTTCACATGGATTTGCCGAACGCAGTACAAACTCAGCTTCCGGCGGAGACAAAATTCGCGCGCGCAGTTCGTGATCGTCTTGGATCAGGGTCGCGTTTGACCCAACTATCGAAACCTCCGCTTCGGTGTGCATCGTCCATGCCACCGGCCCCTCTAGTTGGCTGTTGATTTCATCCTGAATAAGCACTGTTCTATCACCTACCAAGGCAATTCCACGCATGATCGTGCCTTTGGTTTTGCCATACACATCAGAAAGATCTGCGATCGTGAAGTTGAACCCAGGGAACTGGCCAAACTCCTCGATCTGTGCACGTCCGGTTGCAATTTGGTTTGCCTCGCTAAAGGTCAGAGTATTCTGCCCTATCGTGGCAGTGCGATAGTAATCAAAGCGCTTGTCGGTAAAGTATCCCGGCAACTGATAATTCCCGATCCCCAAATCTACTGCCCACCGCACATTGTTTGCCTCAAGCACAAACGTTCCAGCGTCCAGGTTATTGTGGTGGCTGCGGAGCGGCCCGGCTTTGAAACCGACAAATGTGGCGTCAGGATCGTTCCAAGAAGACCGCATAGTCACCAGACCAAGCCCCCCGGACCAATAGGCTTCTTTACGAGGGGGTATATGTTCATGTTCTGAAATTTGCTGCCAAATCAGCTCGAAGGCCGGATGGGACGATGGCGTAGTGTTAACTGTAGGTAGGTTGTAGCTTGGCTGATTGTAGTGCGATGCCAGCCATGTGAGCGCGACAGGATCGGTACTTGTGTCACTATCACCATAGTTGAAGAGCATACCTGTCGGTCCAGTCACATGAGTCAAATATTCTCCGAATCTCTCCAGCCCAACGGATTTTGAGAGGTGAAAGTCATGACCGAGAACTGAATTCAAGGAGTCGATTAAAATAGCCGCATCCCTGGCCGACAGAGCGCCGTACATTGGTCCTTCTGACCAAGCTCCATCCGGAGCAAACATTGCAAACCCATTGCGAATGGACTGCTGAGCGCGTTCGATAATTCGATTGGCCAATTCTGGCTTCGCCTCCGAAGCGACCAGTGCAGCGGCGATCATTCCGGTGTTGCAAACGACGTTCCAGTTGAATGATGCAACAGGCCACGTGATATCTGCGGTTGCAGTTCCATCGGGCAGAGTCTTAGGAACCGGTGCTGAGTAGACCCAACGTTGCGGCGCGACCCAGCCATTTTCAAAGTATAGTGCGTCCAGATCATAGATCTTGTCGGCTTCATTCAACGCGTTTTCGACCAACGCAGTCCTAATGGCTTGGTGATCTTGTGGGTCCAGAGTTTCGCTGATCCAGCTGTACCCAAGTGAAACCGCCAAAGTCACACGGCTGAGCCCAAGAAAGTTTTCAGGATTCCAGGTCTCCAATTCCGAGAGTTGTAGAAGCTCTGTCCTGGTGCGCTCGGCATAGCGATTGTCACCTGTCAAACGCCACGCCAAAGCCAATGTCGTTAGGCGTTCTACGGGTCTTTCGCCAAAACCTTGGAAAGCCTGATGTATCTCGCCATCTTCCTTTTGAAGTAATTCGACAATCGTTGGCGATTGCAGGTGTGCGTTCGCACGCGCAATCAAAGCTCTATACTTCAATGCGAACACAGGATCTTCTGATCGTTGAGCTTCAATTCGCTGAACGACCTCTTCCGTCAGAATGACCTTAGGCACCGACGTTTGAGATACCGCGCTTACTGTGCACAAACAAACTAGGAGTGGCGCATACAGAAGGCAGGCGCATCTTCGGCTGGTCTTTCTGACGGCCGCGATCACAGAATCCATGCGCTATCAATACTCCTACAAACTAACACTGCAATGCCTACGGCATTCTGCTGAAGTTGACGGACAAATAACAGTTTTTCAAATCTGAATGACCGCTGCGGGGATGCTGCTCCGCAGCGCATCGCTTATAGACCAAGGTCGGCTTCGGGCCGTCCACTTCCCCAAAAGGGAACCGGACTGCGCAAATGCTGCTCTGCATCCGATGACGGCATTGAGTCCACTTTAACCGATGCTGCAAAGTCACCAAACGTCCGCTAAAGTCGTCTGGGGGAATGATCTAAGTGTCCAGCATCGATAGTGGACTCTGTGGGCGCGCGCTGTAAGTAGGTGGGAAAAGCGGTTTGGGGCGGCCGCTCACGATTAAGTTAAAGCCCCAGTTGTCCTTTCATCATAGCAAGGTATTCAGCGTCATCCATTGCCTTACGGGCCGCGATTACCTGCTCGGCATCCGGGCCTGCGATGTAGCGCAATTGATCGCTGCCATCTGTGGCGGCCTGCATGATCGTTTCTGCCACCAGAATGGGGTCAGATCCTTGTGAGCCAGCGGCTTGCATAGCGGCGAGCGCCTTGTCCATGAAGGGACCATACTCAGCCTGCTCCCGGTCATAGTTAATCATTGATCCAGTTGTTTCAGCAAAGTTGGTATTGATCATTCCTGGCTCGATCAGCTTCACTTTGATTCCTATAGACTCAAGCTCGTAGGAGAGCGATTCCATCATGCCCTCTACGGCAAATTTTGAACCGTGATAGAGCGTGCCAAGCGGGAAGGTGATTTTGCCGCCCATGGAAGAGATGGTGATGATGGTTCCTTCACCTGCTGCCCGCATGTAGGGAAGCACGTTTTTCGTGACCAGCAGCGCACCGATGACGTTCACGTCGAACTGCATACGGATCGCTTTTTCGGGCGTGGATTCCAATATGCCATACGCGCCATAGCCAGCATTGTTCAAAAGCACATCGATCTTACCGAAGCGCTCAACCGCTTCAGCCATCGCGCTTTTGATGGTCTCTTCGTTGGTCACATCGAGAGCGGTCACCAACACATTGTCTAACGCGTTCAGCTCGTCATCATCTTCTGGGTTGGAGCGCACGGTTGCGACAACGTTCCAGCCCTTCTCCTGAAAGAACTTGGCGGTCATGCGCCCGATGCCGCTGGAGCACCCTGTGATTAGAATTGTTTGTGTCATATTCATCTCCTGTCATGGTCTATGTGTGCCTCGCCGGATTGGCGAAATGGGGCGCGGTGCCAAACAAAAGACCGCGCCATTTTTAGTCATCCCGGTGGGCGCAATACCCACCGGACTAAATCAATGGGCTGTCATCAAAAGTCTTTGCCGTGCAGGCTGTCCAAGGCCATTTGTCCTGCGAGCTTGGCGAACCGGCCCCAGCTTTGATCGACCGAGTATTTGGACGCGTTCACCAACATGTGGTCCACTTGCCTTCGGTTCGTGAATGCGAAGGCAGACGCCCCAAAATCATCGATAATCACTGATTTCACGACGTTCTCAAAGTTCAGACCGTTGCCGAAATTGCCAACCCCGGAAACGAAGTCCTCTGTCGTCTCGCCACAACCGCCCCAAGTCAGATAGGCATTGAGCCAGATATTGGGTGGCACATTGTTGACTGCGATACCGCCATAGTCGAGTTCGTGAACGGCCGAGTGAACGGCGGCTTCGTTCGCTTTGAACGTGTCGTTGTCCACCAGCATCATGCAGCCAAGCGTGCCGAGCAGACGATTGTTGCAAAAGTCCACGGCTTTGGTGAGGAAATCGCCCGCGTCGTTCGCCGTATCCAATGGAAGTTCGCTGAAGATTTGGCAGAAGGCTTCATTGCTGACCGCAAAATCATCTTCACCGATGCCCGGAATGAACACGAAGTCACTGTTCGGGTGATTGCCGCCTTCGGGTTTTAACACCTCTGCGGTTGGCTGGTTTTCGAGGAACGCTTCCTTAGTCTTTGCAACGCCCGGATAATAGGTAGAGGTTCCGAAAGTTGTCTCAGAGATCGCGTTGCGCAGCGCCGTGATGAACTGATCGCGCTGCGGCCAGTTCTTCGATGTGATGATTGTTTGCGGCCGTCCACAAACCGCACCGCCATTGAGCTTGCCGACCGATGCCAATTGGATCGCCCAATGCTCGATTTCCTTGTCGGTCCACTTCCCTGGCACGATGAGGCACGGGTTGTTGCCACCGCACTCTGAGACGAGCGGAGCGCTCGCTGCGTTCTGGATCGCATGAGCAACCCCTGTCGATCCGGTAAAGTAAATCGAGTGGAGTCCCTCGAGCGCCGACATTTCGCGTCCTTGATCGCCGTCGATGAAAGCCAGCGCGCCACGCTCGATGAGCGGGGCGAAAATCTTCGCCCACACCTTGTCAGACTCTTCGTTCAACTGGTGCGGCTTGTGGATCACGGCTTTGTTTTCGAGAAAGAGCGCCATCGCCATCTCGATGGAGGAGCTGTAGTTGCCGGCTCCAGAGACCGCGATAATGCCGGCAGGCCTATCGAGGGGATTGACCTGCTTTGGCTCACCGGCGACATGCAGGAAGCCTCTTACTTTGCCTGCAATCAGCTTGTCTTTCTTGTAGAGCGGAAAAACCTCGATCTCGAAGCGATCATCCGGCAACTGCTTGATACCGATTGGCTTTGGCAATTTTCCGTGCACAAGCGACTCATAGAGATGCCGGATCCCCATCAGCGTATTGCCCATTGCGTTGACGGTCGTGACAATCCCTTCTGAGTGAGAAACGCCCTCTGCGCCAACCTGTTCATTCTTCATCGCTGCATCGGCGGTGCCCAATTCATCGCAGTATTTCAGGATGTTCTCCTGAATCTCTACAATAAGAGCGAGCCGATCTACGACTGAGGTTTCGGCCCATGATGTGGGACTAAGACTATCGAATGCTTCCAGCGCTTTCACGGGTAATTCCTTCGGTACTTGCTTGAATTCGTAACGATTTTTAGCAGGCGCCCAAAAAGCCAACAATATCATTTGGTGCCATCAGATTCGCCCACTAGGACGGATCACTCCGCTTGATTTGTCTTCGCCTTGTGGACGCGGTCCCGAAGCTCTGCCTCCCACTCACTTTGCGTCTCTTGATACTTGGCGACCATCTCCTCGTTTTCATGTATGGCGACGCCTGGCTTGTGGAGCTCGGCCGTCTCCAACATGCGCGTTCTCTCGAACGCGTCATACTCGGCCATCATTCGCTCTGCCGCCTCTTTGGTATGCCCCAGAGCCTCCAAAGCGGAGCGCGCTGTACGTATCGAGCCGTCATATGTTTCACGGATGATGTCGCGGCACCCTGCGTCCCACAGATCGAAGACATGAATGCGGTCATAGGCCCGGGCAATCACATGCACATTCGGATGCGTTTCGCAGACATAGCGGACGAGCTCAGTGGTTTGATCCTTGCCATCAATGGCAACAATCAAAAGCTTGGCCTCGTCAATTCCCGCTGCTTTCAAGAGATCGTGGCGCGTGGCGTCTCCATAGTACACCTTGAGGTCGATAAGGCGCAGCATCTCCAACTGCTGGCTGCTGTAATCAACAACAGTCGTTTCATAGCCGGATGCACGCAATGCCGTATTGACGATCCCACCGACGCGCCCATGCCCGGCAATGATAATGCCAGAGTGGTCTTCGATCTCATCAGAGGCGGTGTCCTCACCGGAAATGTAGCGCGGTACGATCAAACGCTCATGGACGATAAACATGAGGGGCGTCGTGAGCATCGAGAGCGCAATCACCAACAACAAAGTGTCAGCGACACCGGCGGGAATGACGGCGTTTGCGACAGTGAAGGACAGCAAAACAAATCCAAACTCACCTGCTTGCGCGAGACCCAATCCAAAGAGCCATTGGTCGCTCCCCTTGATTTTGAAAACCTGCGCCAGAACAAGCAAGATAATGGCTTTGACTGCGATGAGGCCAAAGGTCATCCCCATAATGGATCCGAAACTGCCAAAGAGCAGGTCGAAATCCATACCGGCGCCAACGGTCATGAAGAACACACCCAGGAACAGCCCGCGAAACGGATCAATATCGCTTTCAATCTCGTGGCGATATTCGCTGCTTGCGAGGACAACACCGGCGAGGAACGTGCCAAGCGCTGGCGAGAGGCCGACCATTGTCATCAGAAGCGCGATACCAAGCACCACCATGAGGGCTGTGCTCACAAAGAGCTCGCGCAGCCGCGCTCTGGCAACAAAGCGGAAGAGGGGAGTGACGAGATATTGTCCGATCACAATCACCCCGCCAATGGCCATGACCGTAACGATGGCGGTCTGCCAACCGCTGAGATGTTCAACCAGAGAGATGTTGAACCCGGAGCCGCCGTGATCGTCTGCGTGGCCCGAACCGTGGCTAAGCGCTTCGGTAAGTTCCGGCAGGGCGAGAAGCGGGACCAATGCCAGCATTGGGATCACAGCGATGTCTTGCGCGAGTAGCACAGAGAAACTGGACTGCCCGCCATCGGAGCGTGACAGGCCTTTCTCCTTCAGGGTTTGATTGACAATCGCCGTTGAAGAGAGAGCGAGCACCAAGCCAATAGCGAGCGAGACGGTCCAGGGCTGGCCGAGCACGAGAGCGATCAAGGCAAAGGCCATGGTCGTCAGACCGATCTGCAGGCCTCCAAGTACAAAAATTCGATTGCGAAGCGCCCAAAGCTCGCGTGGGTTCATTTCCAGGCCAATCAAAAACAGCATCATTACAACGCCGAACTCGGCGAAATGCTGGAGAGCGATGAGGTCTGCTCCGATCGCGCCAAGTATGGGGCTGAGCGCAATGCCCGCGATCAAATAACCAAGGACGGACCCCAGGCCAAACCGCGTCGCCAGCGGGACCGCGATCGCACCGGCAAAGAACAATGAAAATGTGATGAGCATGAAATCAGCCGACAAACTCAAACTCCCAGAAAAGGTTGATATGTGTCGCGCGCAGCCTGATGACAGTGCTGTCCTCGTTGTAACCCCGCCACTTCATTTATTTAGAAAATTCAGTTCAACCTTTGACACACCTCTCGCTTCCGCTGGGGTCTTGCCCGTCCAGCGTTGGAAAGCGCGATAGAATGAGTTTGGCTCTCGGTATGCCAACAAAAACGAGATTTCTTCGATGCTTAGATCTTCTTCGTTCAGATAGTGCATTGACAGTTCCAAGCGCGTCGATGCGAGAACCTTTTTGAAAGTTTCGCCTTCTTCACTCAATTGGCGCTGCAGGGTGCGTTTGGATATGGCCATCTTTTCGCAGATCGCTTCAATACTTGCTTCTCCTGATGGCAGCATTTCGCGTAAGGCGTTCTTAACCCTAGATACGAAGACCACTTCCGGCTCCTGTGCTGCCATTCGGTCTCGAAGTTGCTTCTCGAATTCTGGCCAGGTTTCCTCGTTCTCGGTGACCAAGAGTAAATCAGCATCTTGCCGATGCAGTGAAATCTGTGCGCCTCTCTCAGGTTCGCATCCTAAGTATGAAATCACTTCATCCCCTGGATGTTCAATGAGTGGTAATTCTATGCGCGCCGGAACGATATGCTTGATGGTGTGGCAACGAATGCATTCCAGCAGAAAGATTGCTTCAAACCAGACCATTTGCGGCGGGATTTGAATTTTTGGGTCTATTGATCCGATTGCGACATGCAGGTAATCACCTTCCTCGGAGACTTGCAGGGTTACTGGTGCCATCAGTGGTTTGAACACTGACAAGCGGTGAAGGCCGGTCCGAACATCAGGCGAACAAGAAAACGCAAACATCGCAGGTGTAAAATGCGCGTGTGCAAAGAGTTTGCCCAAAGCGAGCGATAAATCGGGGCGACCGGCTTCAGCTTCAACAGCTCGCCAAAGATCGAACACTTGCGAAGGCGTCAACTCGACACGCTCGGCGCGTGTGAAATCTGCTGTGAGCCGGGCTCGGCGCGCGATCCGCTCGGGTGAAATATTTAGTAATTTGGCCACCTGCGCGATGTATTTGGCCATGGGGTAACGGCGGTTTGGCGTTTTAGCCTCCTATAACAAGGTTTTGGGTCGCCCCTTAGTGTACGCGTCACTTCAAGTGGACCATAGGCCTAAAGATAATTGGCACGTTCAGATGGTATTTTGGCGCAATATGATAGTCTGGTCGGTTGATTGCCCATGGGAATTGACCCGGTAGCCCAATAAATTGTCACTAAGGATTGTCCCATGCGTGCGCACGGCCCTGACGTTTTGGGTTATGGAGATATGGAGTGTTCGACATCGGGCTTTTGGAGTGTCATAGGACGCTTGGCATTGCGCGCACGATGCGTCCGGTTCCTTACAACATTGAGCAACGCCTAACGAACCACGGCTTCAAATATAGTAAAACCTTAGTCGCGCTCGCCGGACACACTGTTGTCGATGGTCGGACTGGTCACCGGATAAAACCTAAACTCCGCCAGTGAAAATGCGAAGAAAGAAGTAGAGACAGTCATGGCGATATGAGGGCAAGGCTCGCGGATATGCGGGCATTGTCTCCATAGCGGTCACTGGCGCAGCCGCAGCGAAAGCTCACTTTGTCCGCTCAAAGGTCATTGCTCCGACGGAAATGCTGCGCCATCCACGAACGGCGGCTATGGGGAAGCTGCACCGCGGCGACGGACTCGGCGATCAAGGTCGGCTTTGGGCCGGGCCCGTCTAAACGCTGCCGGTGACTTTCAACGCCGACATTCGCAAAGCGGATAACAATTCGATCAAGTGTTTTTTGCTCTTTGCGCTGTACTTGGCCGCCGTTGAAGAACGCTGAATGAAGTCCGCGTACTGTTCGACTGTCAGATCGCAGTTTTCAATCGCACCCGAATACGGCTCCAGGATGCGTGCGATGATCTCGGTGTTTCGTTTTGCGCCGGCCTCCAGCTCTTTCTGGCTTGTCGAGGTTACGCCAGCGATGATGTCCTCGGCGTTGGGTGAAGACTGCAAGAAGTCATAATGCTCAATGACAGCGTATTTGAAGACAACATCCAGCTGCGCACCAAGGCCGTCAGCTTTTTCAAGACCGGCTTCGATATCCAGAACGACGCTGTCTGCCAGCGACCGGATTGTGGCCCGCAGCACCTCATCCTTGTTCGCGAATGCCTTGTAGAGTGTTTGCCGCGAAATCCCCGCTTCTTGGGCGATGTCGTTCATGCCCGTTCGCTTCACGCCGTAGCGAAGAAAAAGCCGTTTCGCGGCTTCGAGGATGTAGTCGTAGCGATCTTCCATGATTTACATATTGACAAATAGGCGACTTGTGTCAATATTGACAATCACCCACGATATGTCAACTTGTCAGGATGTAGAATGTCTAAACAAACTGAAAAAGTCGCGATCGTCACCGGTGCAAACAATGGCATCGGATTTGAAACAACGGTCGGTATCGCCGAAGCAGGTTTCCACGTCGTCATGGCGTGCCGCAGCCTTGAAAAGGCCGAAACGGCCAAAGCAAGCATTCTCGCGCGGATTCCTTCCGCATCACTCGACATCCTCGTGTTGGACTTGAGCGATTTAACTTCGGTTCGCGCGTTCGCTGAGGCTTTCCGCAACCGGTACTCCACGCTGGATGTGCTGATAAACAACGCGGGTATCCTGCTGTACTCCGCTCAAACGAATGCAGATGGTGTAGAACTGCAGTTTGCAACCAACCACCTGGGGCACTTTCTGCTGACCGCACTTCTGATCGACATGTTCCCGGACGACCCCGCATCGCGGATCGTCTCGCTCTCCAGTATCGCCCACAAGAATGCGAACATTCACTTTGACGATCTGACATGCGACCAGGACGGTGGTGTCGCGTACGGTCAATCAAAGCTCGCCTGCCTTCTGTTCGGCGACGAACTGGACCGTCAACTCAAGGCTTCGGGCAAGTTGCTGAAGTCGCTGACGGTGCATCCGGGTGGATCAGACTCCGGTCTATTCCAAGATTTGGACGAAGCAACGCACGCTAATATGAAGGCACAAGTCGAACAACTGCTGCACTCCAATGAAGACGCTGCGAAGCCATCTCTGTTCGCCGCTTTGTCTGATCAGGTCAAAGGCGGCGAATACTACGGTCCTACAGGCCCCGAAGAGATGAGCGGCAAGACCGGCGTCGCGATCCGCAATCCGATTTGCGACGACCACGATTTGGCCAAGCGTCTGTGGCGTCTCTCGGAGGAGATGGCCGATCAGAAATTTACAATCTGAGGGACAGGGATGGACACGTCATGGATCGTTTCTCGCAAGGGTTCGAGTATCTGATTGTGCTCGCCTCAGCTATCATGCTGGGCTGGGGGCTTCTTGGGTTTCTTGAATACTTCACTGGGTTGGCCCCACTCATGCGATTGCAAAACGCGGCCTTTCCGTTGGGTATGCAAACTCTCCATTGGACACTGATCACCGCATCGGGTGCCACGTTTCTGGCCGGATACGTCCTGCGCTGTAGCTTCACTCCGATTGCCATGTTGGTGATGTTCACCGCACTTGCCACAATGTGCGCTGTGCAAACCTTCGACATGTTGGAAAATCCGGATCGCTACCGGAACTTTGTCCAAGAATGCGTCAACTACATCATCATCTCGATCTACCTTTTCCGATCCAAGCGCATGCGGGATCGTTTCGGACGGATCACAATTCAGGGCAGTGATCGCGTGTCGCCGCTGAGCGCCTGAGACCGCAACGGAAGGACAGTCATGGAAACCGCATCATCGGAAAAAGTGAACCTCTCACATCACAAAATCCACACAGACATTTTGATCGATGCGCCGGCGGACTTGGTCTGGTCGGTTCTGACCGACACGGCAAACTACAAGGACTGGGCAGAGTTCCTTGTGGGTATCCAAGGAGAGATTAAGGATGGATCGACGATCACGGTCGACTTTCAGCTGGATTCATCAAAGGAGAAGCTAACCACCCTGGAACACACGATCACGGTCGTGGACGGGGCAGAGTTCTTCTGGGCCGAGAAAGGACCGGGCGGCATTCGCGACAATCATCACTTTTGTGTCGAGCCACTGGAGGGTGGTAAAACCCGCTTCGTACAATCCGATGAAATCCTGGGGGGCATTACCTTCCTGATGGGCGGGCGTTTGGTAAAGATGTATGTGGAAGGTTACCAAGCTTTCAATCGCGGCTTGAAAGCCGAGGCAGAGCGCCGTGCCCAATCCGCCTGACAAGACAACCCGACCACTTGGACGCGTTCTGCTGACCGGTGCGACGGGGATGGTGGGTTCATCGGTACTCAGGGTATTGCTAAACGAAAAAACTGTGCGCGAAGTCGTGTCACTTGGGCGCAGGCTGTCCGGTATAGATCATCCTAAGCTGACCGATGTGAGGTTCGAAGCATTCGGCGAAACCCAATCCATCGAGCCTTATCTCAATGGTATCAACACAGTCTTCCATTGCCTTGCCACCTATTCCGCGCGAGTGAGTCGAGCAGAATACGAGGAAATCACAGTCGATTGGATGTGCGCTTTGCTGGCGGCTTGCGAGAGGTCTGCGCCCGGTGTGACGTTCTGCTTGTTTTCCGCTCAAGGCGCTCGGTCAGATGGCGGCGGCATGTCCTTTGCATTGAAGATTAAGGGCGAAGCGGAGAGCAAACTGTTTGCATCTGACCTCGAACGGAAATTCGCCTTTCGTCCAGGCTATATTGCGCCGTCGGGGCCGAGGAGCACGTGGAAGATGGCCGACCACCTCTTTAAACCGCTCCAAAGGCTGATGCCGTCCATCGGTGTAACTTCCGATGAATTAGCTCATGCCATGCTTTATACTGCGATACACGATCGTCGTTGTACCGCTGTCCTCGAAAACGGTGAGATGCGTACGTTGTTCGCATGAGGCTGCGGCTGGGCCTGAGTATAATCTACTCTTTGCTGCGCCTCGAGCTGTTCAGATTTCAACAGGCGTCTTTCAATGTCCGCTTCTGGGAAGCCGCAATGCAGCATTCAACTTTCGCAGGGACGGCGGCTAAGGGCCGTTGGGTATTTCGTGGAAAACAGCGCAGTGGCTTATGCTGCGCCTGCTCCAAGGTCAGCGCTGAGTGCCAAGGCGGTCAGGTATTTTCAGCGGAGCGCGCCGTAAGCCAAGTCATGACATTAACGACCGACTCATTGTTTTTGGCAGTTCGCGGCATGAGGACATAGAAGTCATTACCACCCGCGTCCCAAGCTTTACCAACCTGGATCAAACGTCCGGCTTCAAGATCATGAGTCACTAAAAACCGGCTTACCCAGGCCACACCTTGCCCGGCGATGGCCGCATCGACTGCAAGAGACGTTTGGCTGTATGCGAACGGCCCCAAACGATCCCCAACATCGCAGTTATGCACAACTTGTCCACACGCACGTAACGCAATCTAACAACAATTTACTACCACATGTTGCTTTTTGCTACCACTTAATACCATATATTGCGCCTTTTGACGCCATTTCTTGCTACGTGCATACATCAACTGTATTGCTGCGCGTTTTCCGACACGCTAGTTTGAGCACCTAGGACATGGCACCGATTCGCGGGGTCACACTGACAGCGGTGAAAGCTGGGCATACAGGCAAAAGGATGAAGTAATGTCCCCTTTGGGTAACGCACTTCTCAACGCACTTTATTGGGTAGGTACAGTTGTTTACCTAGTGCTTAAAAAGTAAGACGACTGACTAAGAAGTCAGTCGCCTAAACAATAGGGGATCAGCGAAAGAAAACTTGGACGTTAGCTCGCTGGTCCTCAACTCTTCTTAGCAACAATGTTGCAAATTGCAAAACCGAAATTCCACTTTTAAGTGGAACATTCAACTAAAAGTGGAAACTTAGAAAGCCACTTACTGCACCACAAAATCCGAACCTGCTAAGCCTCCAAACAATGGATTTTGTAGGCGAACAAGTGGAACGTGAACTCGAATGGAAGACAAAAAGTTTGTAAGTATTTTCTCACACCTAAACGTGTCTGTTGTTAGCCTAGTCGCTGGTCTCGTAGTTGCTTACTTCGGTGGTGTTTATGTCCTACTAACTTCGCACCCAGACGCCTTTTTAGCATTTCATAGTACGTTGACTTGGGCGCTCAGCATTCTTGGTATGCTTGCTATGTTCGTGTTTTTGCAGTTCTCTTTTATGACTTACGTGGACTTCGCAAAGAACGTAGACAGCGTGCGGTTGAACATAGACATGTTGTTCAGGTCGTTCGAATTTCTGATAGTTGTTTGTGTCGCAGGTGCTGTGTTTTGGGGCATTCCCGCATTCTTAAGTAGCTTGCTAGTGCAGTCCTAAACCTAAGTCGTAAGACATATGGATGTGTGCAGCTTTCCAGCCGCTCGGCGCTAGCCTCCGCTCAAAGCCTTTCCGCCCTGTCATAGTTAGCTGACTACAAGCTAGCTGCTTAGCGTTCTCAATCATAGTTGGTTGAAAAGCTATGATCTCTTTGAAGTCACCACCCGCTAAGAAAACATGTTAGGCAGACCAGTTAGGGAAGTTCCTTACTTCCATAATCAAGACGCTGTTTTCTAGCGGATAGAAGTGTTAAGCGGCCTGACAAAACGCCCGCTACGATGTGGTCAAAGCTACTAGAATGATCCGCATAGACTAACGCCGCCTCTATCTGAGGCGTGCCCGTCCGTTGAACCCGCCCTGTTGCGCTTGGGCGGTGCCTGTTACGCTGCTTTGGCAGCGTAGCGCCAGGGGAGAAGCTCGTCGAGGCGTGTGGGCGCGCTGCGTGCGCGAATGGATGCTGCGTCAGCAAAGGCCAAAATTCCAAAGTCGGGTTTGTCCCGACTTCAGACCTTGGCCACTATCGAAATCGAGCGGGTGCAGCGAACGGCGGCTATGCGGGCTGCGACCGCAGAAATTCAGGTGGGTGGTGAATGTCTCTTATGGGCCGTCCCTTTAGAGCGCGTTCGAGCAGTTGCGCTAACATGCTGTGGTCGATCTAAGGTCGGTTGAGAGCCCAAAGTTACCAAAACTCTTTTACGGAGTTGTCTTTGGCTGAACCGTTAGCTCATCAGGGGAATTGCGTTTTCCAAACCACATTCGATTGATCAGATGATCTCCCAAAAAGAACTGATGATAGGCCCAACCTGCGAAGTGGAGGCCGATCAAAATGAGCAGAAAGCTAGCAATTGCGCCGTGTGCGATACGCGCAGGGAAGATGTTGAAATCGGCAGGGAGCGAAGGGCCCGACCCCGAGAAAACAATTGAAAAAAGGTCCGCTGAGATGGCAATGCCAATGCCACTGCCCACCATCGCAAAAACGAGAAAATACAGCCCCAGGTGTGCTATTCTCGCACCGGAATTGAGCATCACGTTGCCGGATTCGGTTTGCTGAGGGCTCTTTGATAAGATGCGCGTTGTCAGGCGAATGATCATCAAAGCACCGATAGACAGCCCCCAGATCATATGACCGGTTAGTCCAAACATTTTGTCAGGGTCACTATTCTCCATGTTGGCCAAACCGGGTCCTCCGACAAGAAGTGCCACAAGAATCATTGCCGCGGTAAGCCAGTGCAGGCCAACGAGAAGTGGATGGTATCGTTTCATCATATTACCCAATCTTTTAGGATTTCAGCGTGGTGAGGGGGGGGCAACGAAAGCTAAGTTCAGCTCCTTGTATCAAGCTTGAAGATGGTCATATATGAAACAAATAGAACACTGTGTTACGTGAGAGGAACATGCGAACATATGACTGGGAGTTCTTGCCGTACTTCCTAGCTGTTGCCCGCGCGGGGAGTCTGCGGACCGCCGCGCAATTGACGGGTGTGAATTACGGCTCCATCAATCGTAGCATTCAGGCTTTGGAAGCGAGCTATGGTGCCCGATTGTTCCATCGGTCCAAGCGCGGGTTTGCGTTAACGGAGTTTGGAGAAGCTCTTTTGCCAATGGCGGAAGAAGCAGAACAAAAAATACTCGCTGCCCGAAAGCGGGTTGAAGGCCTGGATCGGAGCGAGACAGGTAAAATTCGGTTCTCTCTGACGCCAACCCTCGCATACGACATTGTGGCACCGCTGATCGCAAAATTCAGTGATCGGTATCCAGAAATCGATATCGAGATGCGGCTGACCTCCGAAGTGGAGTCGATCACAAACGATCAGACCGACGTCTCATTGCGTGCCGCCCATACTGTTACCGACGACGTTGTAGCCCGCAAACTCATGCAGCTCGACTTGGGTATCTACGTCAGCAAGAACTATCTCGAAAACGTTGTCCCAAAAGCAGGGCCAGGTGGTTCAGGCCTCACTTGGATCGGCGCGTCGGGTAACGATTACACTCATGGGCGGCTACCGCGGTCGCCCTTCCCAAACGCAACCATACGGCATGAAGTTTCTGACGGTCATATGCGCGCACGTCTGATGAATTTGAATGTCGGTATGTCGTATATGCCTGTCCTATTCGAGTCCGTTTTCCCTAACCTGCGGCGGATGCCTGAAACGAACATAATTCCTGGACCATCGCTTTGGATTCTACTTCACTCAGACCTTCAAAGGACAGTGCGTGTCAGGCGATTTGTCGACTATCTGACTGAAGAATTGCGTGTTTTGCACAAGAGCAGGTGACACTATTTGCGGTCCCTATGAATGGCAGGTGCGTCCTCTTCGTCCGCATTGTGTGAGTTCAGCCAGCCGATGAGTTTTGCGTTTGCAGCGAACGGCAGGTTCGACGGGCCGCGTCGCAGCATCGGTTGCCGACGGTCAATGGCAGGAATGGGCCGTCCTCATCTGAACCAGTCGGACCTATTGATCGAATGCTGCGTTTGCTTCTATGGCGGCTGTGAGCCCATTTCGACAAATGCTGCAGAGAGTATCAGTGGCTACGAATACGCAAAAGTTGACACCTGTGTTACTGATGACAGCGCACACTGAATCTTCAACTAAACCTCCAGTTGTAGCAGTCTCAGCCAGATTGGTTGCCGTTCGTTCAGAGCAGTCCTATCTCTGCATCAGTTTAGGAGAACCCGCAATTCAGGTTAGGTCGAGCGGCATTGCAGGTCTTTCTATTCACAACCTTCAAGGGTGAGGCTAAGGATCTTCGACAAGACGCCACCGTGGCGCAGCAGGTCGACCTCTTGAAAGGTATACACCGCCACATTGCAGCGGATCTCGCCGAGCACGTCGCCATCGCGCAGCCACTGCACATTCGTGTCCATCCCAGGCACCAGCGTATCGGGTGGCAGGCTCAGATTGAAGCGGTCCCCGGCACGAATGCCCGCTGACTTCGGATCGAATTCGTCCATGATCTGTACGGGCACTACACCCATGCCGATCAAGTTGGTGCGGTGAATGCGTTCAAAGCTTTTGGCAACCACGGCGAAGATGTTCAGAAGCGCCACGCCCTTGGCAGCCCAATCGCGGCTGGAGCCCATACCATAGCGGTCACCCGCCAGAATGATAGCAGGCTGCCCCTGATCCGTCAGGATTTGTGCTGCTTCGGGCAAGGGCAGGATGCGCCCATCCTCGAGTGTGGTCTCAGCCGGGGCCAGCCCCTCTTGCAGGTAGTTCACCGCCAGCCTGTTTGTGAAGAGGCCGCGCAGCATGACCTCCCAATTGCCGCGATAGGCGGCATAAACATTCATGTCCTTGGGATCGCCGCCGCGCGCGCACAGCCATTCGCCCGCCAGACTGGTCGGATCCACCCACCCTGCGGGCGATATATGGTCGGTCGTCATATCATCCCCCAGCACCAACAGAGGCGCCGCAGTATAGTCGCCCAACCGCGACAGCTGAGGCTCGGCGGTGAATTTCGGCCGCCGCAGATAGCGTGAGGTTGGCTCCCACGGGAAGCGCGCGCCATCATGGACCTTAATCCGGTTCCAGGCGTCATTGTGGGTGGCCGTGGCAAAGGCGGTGCGAACGTCAGCCCGACGATAACCCGCATGCAAGAGTGATTTTATTTCAGAGGTTTCGGGCCAGATATCGCGCAGATAGACCGGCTGACCCTCTGCGTCCTTGCCGATCGGGTCATTCAGGATATCACCGAAAATATCGCCCTTCAGCGCATAGGCCACCACCAAGGGCGGCGAGGCCAGATAGCCCAGATCCAGCTTCGGATGCACACGCCCCGGAAAGTTGCGGTTGCCCGACAGCACGGCGCTGATCGCCTTGCCGTCCTTCAGCGCGGTCTCGATCACATCGGGCAAGGGGCCGGAATTGCCGATACAGGTGGTGCAGCCATGGCCTACCAGATCAAAGCCCAGTGCCGATAGATCGGGGATCAGGCCCGCGCGCTGCAGATAATCCCGCGCCGAGGGCGAGCCCGGCGCCATCGAGGTTTTAACCCAGAACGGCGTCGCCAGCCCCAGCGCCCGCGCCTTGCGCGCCAACAGCCCGGCCGCGACCATCATGTAGGGGTCCGAGGTATTGGTGCAGCTGGTGATCGCGGCAATTCCCACCGCGCCATCGGGCACCACGCCTTCGGTGCGGGGCGCATGGGACAGCGGACGGTCCAGCGCCGTCTCGACCCGCGCTGCGGCCTGTGCCGGGGCGCAGGTATCCTGTGGGCGGCGCGGACCAGAAATAGTCGGAGTGATCGCGGTCAGATCAATCTCGATCGCCCGGTCAAAGCGCGGTGTGGTGTCAGGATCGAACCACAGGCCCATGGCGCGAAAAACGGGTTCGATACTGCCCGTCAGACTGTCGGGCCGTGCGGTGCGTTTCAGATAGGCAACGGTTTCGCCATCCACCGGGAAAAACCCGGTCGAGGCACCGTATTCCGGCGCCATATTGGCAATCACGGCGCGGGCATCGGCGCTGAGCGTAGACAGGCCAGGGCCGCAGAACTCGACAAAACTGCTGGAGACATCAAGCACCCGCAACCGGTGCGTCACTTCAAGCGCCAGATCGGTCGGCATGGCGCCCTCGGGCAGCTGACCGGTCAGGTGCACGCCCACCACTTCGGGCATGCTCAGGGTCGTGGCTTGGCCGAACGTGACGCTTTCCGCCTCAAGCCCGCCAATCCCCCAGCCCAGCACGCCAATGCCATTGATCATCGGCGTGTGGCTGTCAGTGCCCAGCAGCATGTCGGGGTGGGCCTGTCCATCGGCGCCGATCTCAAGCACCGTTGCCAGTTGTTCAAGGTTGATCGTGTGCATGATCCCGGTGCCCGGCGGATGCACCGTAACCCCATCCATATTCTGCGATGCCCATTTCATGAAGCCATACCGCTCGCCGTTGCGGGCGATTTCGTTGCGAGCATTGGCCGAGAACGCCGCCTGCGCGGCATAGCGATCCACCGCCAATGAATGATCAACCGAGACGTTGACCGGCAGGTTCGGAGAGAGAACGCCCGGGTCACCGCCGGCCTCGGCCACCGCGTCGCGCAGCCCGGCAATGTCCGCCAGTGCGGGCGTGCAGGTGGTGTCGTGCATCAGGATGCGGTTGGGCATGAAGGTGAGCTCAAACCCATCGTTTCGCCCCTCAAGCCAGGCATCCAGCGCTGCGACAAGCGCCCTCGACTGACCGGTGGCGCGTAGGTGGTTTTCGGCCAGAAGACGCAAGACAAAGGGCAACCGATCCAATCGGTCGTCCAAAACACGTGGAAGGTCCGTGACCCTTAAACGGCGCGTCCCTGCATCAATTTCCAGACCAGGGATCACTTTATCCCCGCCGGAATCCAAATGGATAGTGGCCGCAGTCACACCAGTTTGACCTTGCTATGCAATACTCCATCGGCGTCGCCATAGATCCAGTCGCCCGGCGCAATGGTCACACCACCGATGTGAATATCGCAGCCAGCTTTGCCCCAGCCCTCTTTCGCGCTTTTCACCGGTGAGGTTGCCAGTGCGAAGACCTGCGTCGCCATCTGATCGATCTCAGCGCTGTCGCGGATGGAGGCGTTGAGAACCAGTCCTGCCCAGCCGTTCTTGATTGCCATTTCCGCAATCATGTCCCCTAGAATGGCAATGCGGGTGGAACCGCCTCCGTCTACCACCAACACGCGGCCTTCGCCGGGCCTTTCCAACTGCGCACGCAGGACCGTGTTGTCCTCGAAACACTTCACCGTCTGCACGGGGGCGGCGAAATGCGGTGCCTTGCCGAAGCGGCGAAACGGCAAGTGAACAAGCGACAGTTTGTCGGCGTGGTCATCAATCAGGTCAGCAGTTTTCATATCGGCCTCACATATTTGCGTAGGTTGCTTTCAGGTCAGTCACATCGGCCTCACCAAGGAAGCGCGCCTTTTTTCCACGCAGCGCCACAAGAAGCTTGGCGGTTTCTTCCAGCTCTTCTGCCGCGCACACGGCCGAGAACAGATCCTTGCCCGAAACCACGGGGCCGTGGTTGGCCAGCAGGACCGCGCCATAGGCGCCTTTCAGGTCGCGGATCAGGTCTCCCGATTTCGGGTCGCCCGGCTTGACATAGGGAACCAATTTCACCGTGCCGACACGCATAACAACGTAGGGTGTCAGTGGTGGGATGCAGTCATCGGGATTGGTGTCTTCCAGACAGGACAGAGCGGTCGCCCAGGTCGAGTGCAGATGCACCACGGCACCCGCCTGCGGGCGGGTTTCATAGAAGGCCTTATGCAGGAACACTTCCTTGGTCGGACGGTCGCCTGCGACATGGTTGCCTTCCAGATCGATCTTGCTGATCCGGTTGGGATCAATCGCGCCCAAAGTGGAATTGGTCGGCGTCATCAAGATGCCGTCGGGCAGGCGGGCTGATATATTACCAGCTGTGCCGACCGAAAAGCCTCGGTTGAACAAGGACGCGCACAGGTCCGACATCTGTTGGCGAAGAACTGCTTCGGTGCTCATTGCTGCCCCTCCATGATGCGCAGCGCTTTGGCGAAGAAGTCTGGTGCGCCAAAATTACCCGATTTCAGGGCAAGCGAGATTGGCTGATCGCCGCCCAAAGTCAGGACCGGTACGCCGGGATCGATTTCCGCCCCGATGCGCATCGCGGGCGCGCCTAGCTCGCCCGCCACGGCTTTCGCCACCGCGCCCGAGGTTTCGCCACCCGCCACAACGATCCTGCGATACCCGCGCTGCACCAGCGTACGGGCGGCGTCGGCAAACAGAGTGTCCAAAGTTTCGGCCACGGCCTCGCGACCGAACTTGGCCTGAATCTCTTTCACCTCGTCGGGGGTACCCGAGGAATAGACCAAAGGGGCATTGCCGGTGTTCTCGGCGATGAAGCCCAGCAGGTCATCTACGGTGACCGTGCCATTCATGACGCCGGGTACGTCGATGGGATAGGTCGGATGGGCCTTCTGATGTTCGGCAAGCTGGCCGCGTGTCGCCCCGGAACACGACCCCGCCAGAATGGCTTCAGGCCCCGATGTGCCCTCGGCGGTGGGGGTGTTGGCGTCGGCCATGCCGCTACGAATGAAGTTGCGCGGAAGACCCAGAGCGATCCCGGACCCGCCCGTTACCAAGGGAACGCCTTGAAGAGCCTCGCCGAGGGTCAGTAAGTGCTCGTCCGATACGGCATCAGCCACAACATACTTCTCGGCGGAGTTCGTTATTGCCGCGCGGACCTGTGCAGCTCCTGCCAGAACGGTGGACAGCGGCACGTGGCCGACCGCGTTTTTACTTTGCAGTCGCAACCAGCGACGCAGGTCGGGATCAGTCATTGGGGTTAGCGGATGGTTCTGCATCCCGCTTTCGCTCAACAAAACGCCACCCACGAACAGGTGTCCCTGATAGACCGTGCGTCCGGTGGTCGGAAAGGCCGGGCAGACCACCACACCGTGCGCATCCAGCACAGCGGTCAAAGCGTCGGCAACTGGTCCGATGTTTCCGTCAGGTGTGGAATCGAAGGTCGAGCAGTATTTGAACAGAATCTGCTCGCAGCCCTGATCCATTAGCCAGTTTAGTGCCTCGAGGCTTTCGCGCACCGCATCTTCGACCGGATTCGAGCGTGACTTCAGGCTGACGACCCCGGCGTCGATATCCGGTGCAGCCGGGCCTGTTGGAACGCCTGGATACTGGGCAGTTCTCAGACCTCCTTCACCGTCAACGCCTTTAGCCAGGGTGTTGGCGACATCGCTGCCACCAGTGAAATCATCTGCGATAACACCAATTAGCATGTCTGGCCCTCTTTATTGTGTTCGATCCGGCGGCGGATTTCTTCAATCGCGGCCTCTGGGCTGGTCAGGACGGGAACGTCAGTGCATGCGCGCACCGCATCCGCAGCGCTGGCCATGGAAAACTGCGCCAACAGGATGACATCAGCATCGGCGATCGTGGCAGCAGTGTCGGCAATCAACCGATCATGAGCGTCGTCGTCACCCACCTTTTTGGCGTCCAGCGCGCCCTCGCAAAAGACCGAGGTGATCTGTGCGGTGCTGCCTTTCTCGCGGGCTGCCTCGCGGAACTCATCCTCCATCCCACCGGCGGCGGGGGGGAAGGTGTACAGCATGACGACGCGGTCCCCGTGGGAGAATGCCGCCTCGAACATGGCTTCGTTGGGTTTCATGACGGGAATACGGGCCTCGCGGTTAGCGCGTTCGATGGCAGAACCGAAGGCCGAGCAAGTGAACAGTACGCCATCTGCGTCGGCAGCTTCAGCATAGCGCGACAGATCGATGATCCGGCGTAGTAAGTCACCTGACAGTTCAGCCGATTTCGCACGATCCACCGAAAGACCCTCTTCCAGTATCGAAATCGTCTCGGCTTCGGGCCAAAGCTTCTCTGCAGCATCCTCTATCGGATCAATCGCCACTTTGGTTGCATGAATAAGCGCTATGCGCGGTCGGTCTGTCATCTTTTTTGCGTCCTGAGATAATCGGCGACACCACAGGGAGAGAGGCGGTGCCGCCGAAAAGCTGCGGGCAAGAGTTGCCCGCAAGGAGTATACTCAAGCTGCAACGCTTTCGCGCGCTACGGCTTCTGCGACGAGGGAGCCAAAGGCGTCACAGTTCACGGATCCACCCAAGTCGCGGGTGCGGTTTTCCGAGACGTCGATCACTGCGTCCACGGCGTCGGCAATGGCTTGACCGGCATCCATCAACTTCTGGATGCCACGCTGTTCGCCCAGCCAGGTCAGCATCATGGCCGCTGATAGGATCAACGAGGTCGGGTTGGCGACGTTCTGCCCCTGAATATCCGGCGCCGATCCATGTTGCGCCTGAGCGCAGCACAAACCGGTTTCAGCGTTGGCGTTGATCGACCCTGCCAGACCTAAGGATCCAGATAATTCCGACGCCAAATCCGACAGGATGTCGCCGTAAAAGTTGGTGGCTACCACCACGTCATAAGCTTCGGGTTTGCGCACAAGAAGTGCGGCGAAAGCATCGACGATCAGCTCTTCGGTTTCAACTTCGGGGAAGTCCTTGGCCACCTCGCGGAAGCATTCCAGGAACAGTCCGTCGGTCATCAGGAACGAGTTTGCCTTGTGGATCGCTGCAACCTTCTTGTTGCGTTGCATCGCCAGCTTGAAGGCTTCGCGACAAATCCGCATCGAGCCGCGGCGGGTGATCTTGCGTACCGACAGCGCCATGTCGGGGTCGGGCATCATCTCGCCCACGCCCTTGTACATGTTTCGGTCAGGGTAGAAGCCCTCGGTGGCTTCACGCATGATCACCAAATCCATGCCCGGCGCCTTGTTCGGGATGAAGCTGCGGGTACGTGCGGGACGGACGTTTGCATAGAGGTCCAGCCCGATGCGGAAGCCAGCCGACACGTTGCGTCCACCTTCGACAACCGGGGGATAATCCATATGTGACTGAGTGCCTAGGATCACACCGTCAAATTCGGTGCGGGCGCGGTCCAGAACCTCTTCCCGCAGGGTGATGCCGTGGTTCTTTAGGCTGGTGAAACCGCTCTCTTCTTCATGGAAGGTCAGTCCCAGATCAAAGCGTTTGTTCGCAGCCTCGACAACTTCCAGGGTCGCCGCCATGATTTCCGGCCCGATACCATCGCAGGGCAGTGTCATGATACGCATATTAGTCTCCTATGATCGGCCAATTGGCCAAGTTCGTTGAGGGTGCCGGCTTAGTCGCCGACGAATTCTTCTTGATCGCGCGCGGCTTCCATCCGCTTCTTCATGCGACGCCCCATCAGCATGGGCAGCACGAAGCCGGCGATTGCGACAAGCCACAGGATGATGGCCAGGGGACTGCCGACGAGGATGAACCAGTCGCCATCCGAGATCGTCATGGCGCGGCGCAGGTTCACTTCCATCTGGTTGCCCAGGAGAATGCCAAGGATCACGGGCACCAGAGACACGTCGAGTTTGCGCAGAACCCAGCCGGCAATCCCGAAGCCTACCATCAGCATCACGTCAAAGGTCGAACCAGTGATCGAATAGATGCCCACGAAGGAAATCATCGCGACAATCGGCATCAGGATCCGGGTCGGGACCATAAGCACGCGGGTGAAGATGCCTACCAGCGGGATGTTCATGGCCAGCAGGATGAAGTTCGCCAAGAACAGCGAGGCGATCAGGCCCCAGACTATGTCCGGGCTTTTCGAAAACAGCAGCGGACCGGGGGTGATGTTCAGCTGCAGCAGTACTGCCAGCAGAACCGCCGTGGTTCCCGAGCCGGGTACACCGAGAGCCAACATCGGCACCAGAGCACCGCCAGAGGCCGCGTTGTTGCCCGCTTCAGGTGCCGCGACGCCGCGCGGGTCGCCTTTGCCGAAGGTCTTGCCGTCACGGTCAACCGCTTGCTTTTCCAGCGAGTAAGCCAGGAACGAGCCCAGCGACGCGCCCGCGCCCGGCAGAACGCCCGAGAAGAAGCCCAGCCCTGTGCCGCGAGCCATCGAAGGGATGCACCGCTTTATCATGCTAAAGTCGGGCATGATCCGGCCTACCTTGGTCGCACCGGCCGAGCCGACTGCGCCGCCGCGGTGATGCTCAAGGAAGATGAACACCTCGCTCAGGGCGAACAGGCCGACGATCGCGATCAGGAAGTCGATGCCGTCATAGAGGTGCACATGGTCGAACGTGAAACGCTGCGAGCCGGTCTGGCTGTCGCTGCCGATCATGGCAATGCCAAGACCCAGCGCTGCGGCAAAGGCCGATTTCGCCTGATTGGTCGAGGAGATACCGCCAAGGGTCGCAAAAGCCACCGTGAACAGCACGAAATACTCGGCCGGGCCAAATAGAAGGGCGATCTTCACCAGCTGCGGAGCCAGAACGACCAGGCCACAGGTTGCCACGAACGCCCCTACGAACGAGGCAACGCCGGACAGCGATAGGGCCTCTCCCGCCTTGCCCTGTTTGGCCATCGGATAGCCATCAAGACAGGTCATCATCGCTGGTTCGTCACCGGGAATGTTCAGCAGGATCGAGCTGATCCGCCCGCCATACATAGCTCCGTAGTAGACGCTGACCAGAAGGATCAGCGATGCGGTTGGACCAAGGCCCAACGAGAAGGCGATCGGAATCAAGATCGCTACACCATTGGCCGGGCCAAGACCCGGAAGTGCACCCATCAAAGTTCCAAGAAAGCAGCCGATGACCGCCAGCAGCAGGTTCTGCGGGGTGAGTGCGATGGCAAAGCCATCTGCAAGAAGAGATAGAATTTCCATAGGTATCGCTCCTCAGAAACCAAGTGGACCTTTGGCCAAAGCAAGGCCGAGGATCAGGTGGAAAACGACGTAGATACCAACCGAGGTGCAGACCCCTGTCACAAGCGACCAAAGGGGTTGCGTCCCCAGGCGCCACGTCAAGTAGGCCGTTGCGAATACAGTCGAAATCAGGAAGCCAACTTCGGGAAGCGCCCAGCTGTAAGCGAACATGACAGCCGCGGCGAAGACGATTTCGCCAAACTCGCGCATATGCGGCCATTCCGGTTCATCGTCGGGGCGCAGAATGAAGTAGAGCGAACAGAGCGCGACGATGGAACCTACGATGTAGGGGAATGCACGCGGACCAACCACATCGACCATGAAACTGTCTTTGATTGTTGACGCTGCCCAAATGTAGAAGATGGCAAGCGCCAACCCAAAGCCGCCAAAGATGCGGTCACTCATTTTCTCCTCCCTTATGATTGATGCGTGGTGGGCTGACCCGGCACACTGGGTCAGCCCGGTGTCGCGTTATTGGATGATGCCAATCTCTTTCGAGAGCTTGGTCACATCTGCGATGCTACCAGCTACGAAGTTTTGCATATCGTCACCGAAGTTGTTGAAGGGTGCGATTGCAGCGTCTTCAAGAGTGGCTTGGAAGCCAGGGTCGGCGACCATGGTTTTGATGGCATTCGACCAGAACTCTTTCGCTTCGTCCGAGGCACCTGCGGGCATGTAGAGACCGCGCCAGTTCGCACCAACGACGTCATAACCAAGCTCTTTTGCGGTGGGGATGTCCGGATAGTTGGCCAGACGTTCAGGTGCCATGATGCCGATAATGCGGATATCACCCGATTCCAGGAATCCCAGCATTTCCGAGAAGTCACCCGACAGGGCTTCGGTCGCACCCGAAAGCAGGCCGGTCATGGCTTCGCCGCCGCCGTCAAACGAGACGTATTTCAGCTGCGTGACGTCTTCCATTCCTGCTTCGCGGGCCACCAGCATCGGCTTGATGTGGTCGAAGCTGCCAACCGACGAGCCGCCAGCGATACCGACCGAACGCGGGTCTTCCAGGATCGCGTCCATCATGTCTTTCAGGGTCTGGAAGGGCGAGTCCGCGCGCACAGCAATGGCGCCGTATTCTGCGCCGAAAGTCGCCAGAAAGTGTACGTCATCCTGCGTTGCATCCTCATAGATGCCTTGCGCGATACGTGCGCTGGTCGACATCGACGCTGCAACGATCAGGTTGTCGTCTTCGTTGCGCTCTTTGGTGACATGCGCAAAGGCAACGCCACCGCCGCCGCCCGACATATTGGTGACCTGCATCGAGTCTTCGATGACTCCGAGGTCAAAAAGGTATTTGGCAGTGGTGCGGCAGATGAAGTCCCAGCCGCCACCCGGGTTGGACGGGGCGATACATTGTGGGCTTTCAGCTTTGAACTCAGCGGAAGCAGTGCCCACACCGACCAGCAGGGCAACGGTAGCGAAGGCGCTTGCACGAGTAAGTTTCATGAACACGAGGTGGTCCTCCCATTTTTCGATGTTCGGTAGCGCGAATCTCGCGCCAGTAACAGAGATTGCATATTTGATTGCAAAAAGCCAATTTAAATTTGCTTTTACGGGGTTAAAAATCCAAAGCTGCATTGCTGCATATTAGCCGTGCTGTAGTCGCTTCGCTGAAAAAGCATTGATTAATAACAACTTACTTTTCTCTCCTACAGCACCGGAGCTTGGCTCTTGTTCTACCGGATTGGCAAAAAACCAATTATGGGCACGTGACAGCTGCAGAAAGGTGTGGACCTAAATCCAATTTTTTGGTTTTTATAGCTCATAAAGCCAGAAAACTGGGGCGTTCTGGAAAGGCAAATGCAATCTGGGAAGCACCCCAAATCAACCCATCGGTGATTAGGATGTCGGGAAAAACAAGCGAGCTTTCGAGGAAGATCTCCAACAGGCTTCTACATGACATAGTGTCCGGCTCCCTACATGCGGGAGAGCATGTCAGCGCCCAGCAGGTTGCCGACAGATACGGCGTTTCACGTACTCCGGTGCGCGAAGCTTTGGTTAGCCTTGAAAACCAGAAGGTACTCGTCCGGCAACCAAACCGCGGATATTTTGTTGCAGACAAAATCCCCTCAAAGATAAATTCTACCCTGGCAAACGCGATGCCCGAGGGAAATGAAGACTATCAAACCCTCGCCAACGACTGGCTGACCAACCAGATCCCCGAGGACGTTACTGAACAGTTTTTGCGTCAGCGATATGGCTGGACTAAAACCAAGGTTAACGACCTATTGGCCAGGGCATCCCGGGAAGGATGGGCAGAACGCAAAGAGGGATACGGTTGGCGTTTTTTGCCGGTTGCCAAGACCCCAGAGGCTTTCGATCAGATCTATAGATTTCGAATGGCTATTGAACCCGCCGCTATGCTCGAACCCACGTTCGAGCTCGATCACAAAGTTCTGGATGAACAGCGGCGTATTCAGGAAGGTATGCTGAACATGGACCTGAACTCCGCTCCGGACGAGTCTTTACTGAAGAACGGTTCGCTGTTTCATGAAGAACTGATCAAACTCTCACGCAATCCGTTTTTCCTGATGTCTCTACAGAGGGTTAACCGGATGCGCCGCCTGATGGAGTACAGGGCTGAAGTCAATCGCGAACGCCTGATCGAACAATGCTCTGAGCACCTTGAGATTCTTTCACTTTTGGAACGCGGGAAAGTTGCCGATGCTTCATACCGGATGCGCCAGCACCTGAGCGGTGCCTTGAAACGCAAATCACCGTTGGCTTGGAGCTGGGCGGCGGGCAACCCAAAGGAGACTGAACAAAGCCATGTCACAAGACGCTAGAATTGCGCCCAAAATCCGCTCGATAGCGCTGGTTGCGCATGACCAGATGAAAGATCAGATGATCGATTGGGTGAATTCGCACAAATCCGAACTGGAAGGGATGGACTTGTTCGGCACCGGCACGACTGGAGGGCGTATCGCCAAAGAGATTGGGTTGCCAATCACTTGTTTGAAAAGCGGCCCACTTGGGGGCGATGCCCAGATCGGTGCAATGATTGCCGAGGGACGTTTGGATGCTTTGGTCTTCCTGATCGACCCGCTTTCTGCTTTGCCCCATGATGTTGATGTGAAATCCCTGCTGCGGCTGGCCACGCTGTATAACACCGCGCTGGCCATCAATGCGGCGAGTGCTTCGTTGATGGTGCGCTCGGCAGGCGTTGAAACCGCCGAAACTGGCTAAGGGTATTTTCTCCGCCCAACCTGCTGAACATGAATGCCTCAACGGGGCTTAAGGGTTTATTCAGGTCTATAAAGTCAATGCCGGTTTTGTCCGCACCGCGTGAGTTCAGCCAGTCGCTGATTTTACGCTTGCAGCGAACGGCAGGTTCGACGGGCCGCGCCGCAGCATCGGTTAGCATAGCTCAATGACCAGTTTGGGCCGTCTTCAACCCAACCGTTTCTTGAATCTTAGAGTGGCCGCCAACAATCCGAATGCAGCAAATCCGATCATCCAGAGAATTCCCCAACGCAACTCGTATAGCGACGCGTCACGCAGGACGACGCCCCGGATCATATCCATGAAATGAGTTGCAGGCAGGACTTGCGCGATGATCTGGACCGGTTGCGGCATGCCGTCGAAAGGAAACATGAAGCCGGACATCAGGATAGATGGCAGCAGAATGAAAATGGTCATCTGCATGGATTGAAGCTGGTTCTGGGCGAGGGTGGAAATCACCAGCCCAAGGGACAGGCTGGCTATGATGAACAGCAGCGTCACCACTAGCAGCGTACCCAGCCCTCCGTTGATGGGGACATCAAACAAAACATGCCCTAGGCCGAGGATGATTGCGACCTGTATCAGACCCAGAAAGATGTAGGGGATGATCTTGCCAACCATCAGCTCAATCGACTTGACCGGGGTGTTGATCAGCATCTCCATATTGCCCCGTTCCCGTTCGCGTACGATAGCGGCCGAGGTGAAAAGGATCATCGTCATGGTCAGGATGACCCCTATCTTCGTGGAATATCCACCGCAAACCCGAGTCGAGGGCGAGATTCAGCAGTTGGACACAGATCACCCGGTGACCGAGCTGTGGCAGGTGATCAGCGGACAGCATGAAGGTCGCCGGGACGCGCGCCAGATCACCCTCTTCGACAGTGTTGGTTTCGCGATTGAGGATTTCTCGGCCCTTCGCTACATACACCGTGCAATTGAGGGCACTGCGTTTTTCGACAATCTCGACTTGCTGGCTGACCCGGACGATCCACGCGATCTGTTTGGCATGCTGATCAGGGCAAGGACCTGACCTCATGGAACTGACCGCGCGCCAGATCCTTGATCGTCTCGTCGCCTTTCCCACGGTGAGCAGCGAGAGCAACCTAGCGTTGGTGGATTTCGTTGAGGCCTACCTGCTGTCGCACGGAGTGAAACCTGTGCGCGTGCCGTCCCCGTGTGGAACCAAGGCGTCGATCTATGCCCATATCGGCCCCGAGGTGGACGGCGGCACGATGCTGTCCGGTCACACGGATGTTGTTCCTGTCGAAGGGCAGGACTGGACCAGCGACCCTTTCACTGTGACAGAACGGAACGGCAGACTTTACGGTCGCGGCACCTGCGACATGAAGGGTTACGTCGCCCTGGCGCTGGCAGCGGTACCGTTGGCGCAGAGGCACCCGCTGAAACGCCCGATCCAAATCGCACTCAGCTATGACGAAGAGGTTGGTATGACCGGCGCGCCACCAATGATCGAGCACATGCTGTCAAGTGGACTGCCCAAAGCAGGTGCGGTGATCGTGGGGGAACCTTCGACGATGCAAGTGGTTTCCGGCCACAAAGGAGGCTTTGGCTATATCGTCGATGTCCGCGGGCACGAGGTGCATTCCTCGATCATGCACGAAGGGGTCAGCGCGGTGATGATGGCGGCGGAGCTGGTCAGCTGGGCCAATCGTGTGAACGCCGAGAATGCCGCCCGCAAACGCACCCCGCGCGATGCGGATTTCGTACCGCCCTATACGACCGTCCACGTCGGCACTATCAAAGGCGGAACCGCCCACAACATCACCGCCCGCGATTGCCGGTTCGAGATCGATTTCCGCGTTCTGCCCGGTGAGGATCAATGCCAGTGGGAAGCCCGTTTCGAGGCCGAGGTAGCTCGGTTGCAGACGCAAATGAAGGCTGTGCATCCGGACGCCGGGATTGACTTGTTTCAGGATTTCAATGCACCCGGGCTGGCTCCTGAACCGTGCGGACCCGCCGAAGCATTGGCCCGCCGTCTGACCGGCGACAACGCCCCGCGGGTGGTGAGCTATGCCACCGAAGGCGGACTGTTCCAGCGGCAGGGCTATTCCACGGTCATCTGCGGACCCGGCGACATTGCACAGGCGCATCAACCGGACGAGTATCTTCTATTGGATCAGTTTCAGGAAGGGTGGCGGTTCATGGAAAGCTTCGTTCGGGACAGCTGTTTGTGATTGTCAAAATGCCTCTTTAGTTTTGAGAAATACTCTTGAAAGCAGACTATCCTTTGTTGACCGATGTACGTCTTCAATGGGCCGTCCTTGATTGTGCAGATTGCTTTCCACGGGGCAGATACTGCGCTGCATCCGATGTCCGGAATGAGCCCAAACCTACGTGTTTCTGTGTAGGGGCGAACGTCAGCTATGCGCAGCAGGACTTACCTTCCTGTATCGGCGGGCATGGCACAGTGGCGTAGGAGCAATAGACGCAGCAGTCCCCTTCGAGGGGTTTCAGAACCGTGTGGCAAGAGGTGCATTCATAGAACCACTGACACGCATCCGTGGGCATCGTCTCTTTTGCGACATGCCCGCATTCCGGACAGGTGATTGCTGATTGAAGAACTACTTCGTTGGTCTTCGTTGCCATAGCCCATACCCCTTTAGAGTGAGAAACTCTGCAAGAATAGCCCCGACCTAAAATGTGCACACCGCACAGCTAATGTCAGCTTGTCCGGGCTGTTCCATGATCATGCGCAGCATCCTCACGCCGTTCCTCAAGTGCCTGTCGAATAATCTGGAACGAAGACGACAGGAATAGACTCGCCATAATCGCTGCCACAATGAGGTCAGGCCAACCCGTCGCCGTGCCCCAGACGCCCAACGCGGCAATCATCACAGCCACGTTGCCGATGGCGTCGTTCCGCGAGCAAAGCCAAACCGATCTCACGTTTGCGTCTCCATCCTTGTAGCTGACAAGCAGGAACACGCTCGCAAGATTTGTTGCGAGAGCCAATGCACCGATGATCCCCATGATTTCAGCCTCAGGTACACCTACGTAGAACACGCGATAGACGGTGGAACTAAAAACCCACGTTCCCATCAGGAAGAGGCTGATCCCCTTAGCCAAAGCTGCATTCGTTCGAGCGCGGATAGACGCACCGATCACGGCGAGGGAAATACCATAGGTCAGTGCGTCACCAAGGAAGTCCAGCGCGTCGGCCTGAAGTGCCTGAGACTTCGCATAGTGTCCGGCGGTCATCTCGACCACGAACATCGTCGCATTCAATGCGATCACGATCCAAAGTCGGCGTTTGTATTCGTTCGACATCCCGTCGAATTTCACGTCGCTACCGCAGCATCCCGCCATCTTGAAACCTCTTCAGAATCGCCTCGGTTCTAATGTAGTGTCTCTAGTGACTAGAGGTTCAAGAGGTTTATTCGCATGTTCTCAATTGGCGAGCTTTCGAAACGGACGAAGGTCAAAGTGCCCACCATCCGCTATTACGAAGAAATGGGCCTTCTGGCAGCACCAGAACGTACGGCAGGCAACCAAAGGCGCTACACAAATGAGGGCCTGGAACGTCTGAGTTTCATTCGTCATGCGCGCGATCTTGGCTTCTCTATCGGAGCGATTTCTTCACTGATCGAGTTACAAAACCATCCAGACCGGTCGTGCGAAGCCGCCACCAAGATCGCCGAAGGCCAGTTGTCCGAAGTGCGAGCGAAGATAAGGCGCCTCAAGGCGCTGGAGAATGAACTGAAGCGTATCGCACAGGGATGCGACGGTCGTGGGATAGCAGAAGACTGTTACGTCTTGGCTTCGCTTGCGGACCATGACCTGTGTGGTCGAGATCACTGACGCTCACAAGTAGACATCTGTTCAATAGTTTTGGATGGCGGCTTCGTCCGCCCCACAGACCTTTAACCGCCTCCATATCTCGCTTGTGCGGCGAATGGCCGGTTTGGTGAAGCTGCATTGCGGCGAGGCAGGGCGTGATCAATGGCCGGAATGGGCCGCAAGTGCCAAGAACCAGATCGATGTCCTTTGAGACAGCGCGGCATGTCCCAGGTCGGAAGTAAGCCCGATCTGTTTGATGCTCCTTGGTGAGTAATGTTCCTTTTCCCGCGTAGCAATTCTGGTCGGAAAGATGCGGCTTACCGGCTGCCAACAAAAAAAGTGCCGCGAACACGGGTCCACGGCACCGAGTCATAGTCGAATTTTGGGTTTTCAAGCTGCGTTAGGGCTGACGTTGTCCCCGACCCCAAACACGTGGAGGAACGTGTCAGGGTGCGGGCGGATGCGGTAGTTATCCGTCTCATCGCCAAACAGGACCTGACCGGTTTCATCCAGCGCGATGACTGTCGCCATCACGGTGTCTACCGGGTAGCCGGGCATCCCAGACGGCGCTCCGCCCATGTCTTCGATCCCGAGTGCTTTGGCAGCGCGAAGGTCTACGTCTTTCAGAATCTCGAAGTTTGAAGGCAGGTCCAGTGTCCTGGTCAATTTCATTGAATGATCGATACCCTGGTTGGAGATGAATTTCACCTTCACGCCAGCCTTGTCGAGTTGGTCGGCCTTAGCGCGGATTTCTTTGAGTTGATTCATGCAGAAGGGGCACCAGTTGGCGCGGAAGAACACCACAAGCGTTTTGTCGCCGATAAATGACGCTGAGGATGTTGACGTTTCATCCAACCGATGCAGAGGCAATTCAGGCAAAGTCTGACCGCGCACAATCGCGGCACTTTTCTTGCGCCCATAGTTGGAAAAAATGCGGATGTACCACTGCATTGTCAGCGCGCCGAACAGAGCAAGCCCAAGTGCAACATACTCGCTTGCGGAGGACGGGCCGACGTGGACGTACAATTGAAAGATGACCCACGCAACGGCTGCCAGATTGATCAGTTGGATCAGGGGCAGATTATTTGAGGTTCGTGCGATGCTGAAGGCCTGGCTGAGTACAATCAGAAAAAAAGGCATAGTGAAGGTAGCGAAGAACGTGCCGATCCAGATCGGATCATAGCTCGACAGCCAGAACATTACGGCAGAGCCAAGCCCGGACAAGAGGTTCAGCATGATGTATGGGAGGATAAGTTTACCCTTCATTGGTCAAGTCCTTTCGGTTTCAACGTTTGATCATCAAGCCGAGACCTCTGATGGTCCGACGGGGAGGATGGTCGCAGAAATGCTTGATGATTGCAGGGATGTGCACCCCGAGGGATCAAATCGTGATTCGCTCGGGGTACATCGAGCGGTTAGGCGGCTGCGGAAGCGGCCAGATTGTCCAGAACAGGGAAAAGGTCTGCTGGCTCGGGGCGGCGAGTGTAATCCGGGTTCACCTCCGCGTAGGCAATCGTGCCATCGGTATCGATGACATAACGCGCCGGCATCGGCAGGTTCCACTGACCGTCACTATGGGTGCGAGGCAGTTCGACGCCGAAGCCCTGGTGGAATGGAATGACATAGTCTTGTAGCGACCACCGGATGCCGAATTTCGCGGCCAGTTCACCGTTTTGGTCGGTGAGGATCGGGAAGCTCAGGTTGTTGTCTTTCTGCGACTTGCGGCTGTCGGCAGCACCTTGCATGGAAATGGCAACCAGTGTTGCACCTTTCTCGCGGATATCAGCCGAAACTTCCTCAAGCGCCTGTAGCTCGATATTGCAATAGGGGCACCAAACTCCTCGATAGAAAGTCAGAACTACCGGGCCTTTAGCCAGGAGATCCTTCAGTGCAACTTCATTGCGGTCCGCGTCGGTCAGAACAAAGTCAGGAGCCGTGTCGCCCGCTTTCAGTGCACGCTCGGCCTGACCGCTGTCGATTAGTTCCTGAGTCGACCGCGCAAAAGTGTCAAATGCACCTTCGGGGGCCATGGTTTTGAATTGGGCTTTGAAGCCGTCGAGTTTGTCTTGCAGGGTCATGTGATTTTCCAATTCGTTGCTTGTGTTCGCTGGCTTGGCAGGAACCATTTCTTGCCGCCTGTCAGAAATATGGTCAGTTGGGAGAGCAGCGGTAGACGGCTATTTGGCGTAATGGTTATTCGATTTACGAATGCTTGATCGAACCAAAGCTGGTACCTTAAGAAACGCGATTAGGCAGTGCTCCAGTGGAACACCGCCTATGTCAATTATCCGAATCTCTGTTGATCCAGGTGCCTAAACGACTGCCATTAGGAACGCAGGAGGCCTCGTCCCCCCTGTCGATTAGAGTTTCTAAACAAATTCTATTACCTCGGAGGCCGCGCGACGAGCACGAGAATAGGATGCGAAGGGATCACTTTTATCCCGGTATCCGAAGGCGATAGCGGCGGTTGTTGTAAAGTCGCTTCCTGCTAATCCAAGGGTCTGGTCGAATTTCTCTGGGTTGACGCCTTCCATGGGACAGGCATCGACTTTCAGCATCGCCGCGGTGGTTAGTGCGCATCCCAGCGCAACATAGACCTGCCGGGCGTTCCAAACATCCTGATCGGCAGCGGGCCTACCGGCAGCACTTTGAGTCAACATATTCTTGAAGGGTTGCAGCTCCTCCGCTGACACCCCGCGCGCCTCTTTTACTGTCTGGACATGTTGTTCCACATGTTGAGCCGTCGTTACCCTGCGCCGCGCAAGAACAACCAGCATAGAACTGTCTTCAATTTTTGATTTATTGGCCGGGACAGCCTCGCCAAGCTTACTGCGGGTGGCATTGTCATCAACCACCAAAAATTTCCATGGCTGCAATCCGTAGGAAGACGGCGATAGCCTCAAGGCCGTCAGCAAGGCTGCTCTGTCAGCATCGGCAAGCTGCTTGTTCCTGTCAAAGGCCTTAGTCGCGTAGCGCCAGTTCATAGCCGATACAATTGTGTCTGCTGATATCGTGTACTCTTGGTTCATCACATTGCCTCTATTCAATTGCCCACGCGCCCCATCTCCTTCAGGCACGAGGGAACCTGCAGTAAAAACTGCTGTATCTTCGTTATTCGGCGGCCATGTCAGGAGCCCATGCTGCGGGTTGGAATGCTGCATCCACCGGTGGTTGAACAATATGCGTCGTGTAGTTGGAAAGAACCTTAAGTGCTGTGCCGGCAATCACTTCAAGAACGGTCTGCTTTGTGTAGCCAGCCGCAATTAGGGCATCGACCTGCTCTTCGCTGGCCCAGCCGCGGGTTTCATTGATGATCTCGGCAAAGCTGCGAAGGGCTTCCAGCTTCGGGTCGTCAATCGGAGTGCCGCTACGCAAGGCTGCGATCACACCGTCATCCACACCTGCCATCTTCGCAACAGTTGTGTGCGCGGCCATGCAGTAAGTGCACCCGTTCAGGCGGTTGTTGGTCATTAGGATGATCTCGCGCTCGGTTGGCGTAAGATCGGTTGTGTCGAAAATACCCATCATGGTCATGTAGCTTTCAACCATAACCGGGGCTTCGGCCATCGTCGCCATCAGGTTTGGAACGAAACCCAGCTTGCCGTTGATGGCCTGCAGGATCGGCTTGGACCCGTCAGGAGCGCTTTCAATTGTATGTTGTGAATACTTAGCCATTGGTTTTCCTTTCACGACGTGCAGATCAGAGGGGGACGAAGCGATAGCCTTCGCCTTCGCGATTGACGCGGCCAAGGCCGGGTTTAGAGACATGGGCGGCGCCCATGATCAGCCCGTCGGTTGCGATCATGTCGAGTAGGGCTTTCCGCGAGGCCACGGCCAGCCCGCCATCGACGTCAAGCGCCCATCCATAGTCAGGGTTTGCGAAATGGACGTCTTCATGCACCGTAAGATCACCAACCACGATGAATTGCTCGCTGCCGCCGTCCAAAACGATCGCAGTGTGTCCCGGTGTATGTCCCGGTGCAGGTATGACACTCACTCCTTCGCCGAGATCTGCCGCGCCATTGTGTAAAATGACATTGCTTTCCACGGTTTTCGAAAGCGATTGCACTGCCGCAATCATCGGCCGAAGGGCCTCTGGTCCGGTTGTGGCAAAATCACAGGCATTCCAGAATTTCCATTCGGCGGCGGCAATGTGTATGCGTGCATTCGGGAATGCAGCCTGGCCATTGACGGCAAGACCGCCGACGTGATCCGGATGCATATGCGTGATGACGACGTCGGTAACGTCGCTGGGTGCTATCCCAGCGGCATTCAGATCATCGGGCAGTTTACTCGCAGTGGGGAAAGCCCGGGTTATGGAGTCGCTTGTGCCCGCCCCCGCATCGAACATGAATGTCCGCTCCCCTGCGCGATGGGCGTAAGTGTTTGCAGCAATCCGGGTAGGGTTGCCAAGTTGCGCGCGCAGGCCTTCAGGTGTGCCAAGGAACATGTCTGAAGGCATGTCAAAATGCCCATCCGACAGGGCAATCACCTGTCTTTCACCAACAGAAAAACCTGTGGCTGCGGTGGATCGAGTGGCCAGTGCAACAACCGTACCGGCAAGCGCGCTGCCGATTAGCTGGCGCCTGGTAAATTGAAACTTGGTCATATCTGCGCCCTTTCGGTTAATCCTGCGGTTCGGGAGCATATGAACCTCCCGACTGGTGGCGGTTTGTACGGTGGTTTCGCTCCAATGACTTACAATGTTGCTCATAGAAGAAATGAACGGTAGCCTTCGAAAACACCTAACTGTTATTCGAGATTCAAATGGCAGATAACTTCTCTACGCTACGTCTGTTTGCGCGTGTTGCGCGAACCGGGAGCTTTACGGCAGCGGGAAAAGAGGTCGGCCTGTCGCAACCTTCCGTGTCTCGCATCATCTCCAATCTGGAAAAAGACCTGGGGGTGTTGTTGTTTGCGCGCAGCACCCATGCCCTGAGGCCAACCGAAGCCGGAGAGGAGTATCTGACAAGGATAGAACCCATCATTGCGGATATCGAAGAGGCAAACCATTTCGTTCGCGGAACGGGAGAACTGCGCGGAAAATTGAGGATCGGGGCAGCAACCAGCTTTGCGCAACGGGAAATCATCCCGGTTTTGCCTGCGTTTCTGGCGCAACATCCCAAGCTCAAAGTCGACCTTGTTCTCACGGATTCCCGACAAGACCTGATCGATGAGGCGATCGACGTGGCTATTCGTTACGGACCGCTTGATGATTCAACCATGGTGGCTCGAAAACTTGGCGATCCACCGCGAATAATCGCAGCCTCTCCAGCGTATTTGGCGCGAGCCGGGCACCCAAAACAGCCGGCGGACCTGGTAGACCATCAGATTATTCTTGGGCCTTCAAGCCGAGCTAAGGCCGGATGGAGTTTCGAAAAAGACGGCAAGGTCCAGTCCATACGCGTGGATGGTCGGGTGATGATTACTGTCAACGAGGGCACAACCGTTGCTGCTCTGGCCGGTATGGGGGTCGTGAACACAGCGCTTTGGGGGTGCAGGGCAGAAATTGAGAATGGGTCGTTGGTGAGACTTCTTCCCGATTGGGATCTTGGTACGATTGAAGTGCATGCTCTTCTATCGGGAGGGAAACGAACAAAGCCTTCTGCACGGGCCTTCACGAAACACTTACAGCAAGCTCTTTCGAACGCATAACCGTCTATGTCGAGAGTTAATAAGCGCGTTAGCAGTTCGTCGGCCAAGTTAGAAAACAATCTTTCCGATATGTAGACAACGCCCTTGTTTGAACAAAACTGAGGGCGTTTGCGCCTGGTTGCCTATATGGATCACAATTTTATCAGCCATTGCTTCGGCTCGTATTCGAACTCGAGTCAATCGGTCCAGTGACTACGACATTGGCAGGAGATGCGCCCAGCAGATGATCGGAAGTATCGAGCCTGGGCGAGAAGTCCGCCAATTGATCGATCAGCATCTCAATTGATCGAGCATTTCACAACGAGTAAGCCAGCTTGATCCGGTGTGAGTGAACTAATCCGACCACATTTAGGGCGCGTCTCGCACACTCGATCTGATGCCAGTGGTGATTTGCTATAAACCGATTGCCCGATAATACTCGGATATTCTTTTAATAGTCACGGCATAAGCTGCAGTTCGCAGCGACACGTTCCCAATGCTTTCCTTGCAGTTCATTATGTCGTCAAACGCCTGCACCATTATTTCCTCGAGCCCTGATCGCACGACATCGATTTCGCGCGCATCCCGGGATATTTGTGAGCGTTGTGGTTCACAGAGAGGCCTTCCGGCTAACTCTTCCAACGCGGAAAGCACGGCTGTGCCTGCGCGGATGTTCTGGCGACGATCCATCAGGCCAAACGGCAGGTGGGTTATATTTTTGACCCATTCGAAATAGCTGACAACCACGCCGCCAGCGTTAACGTAGAGGTCAGGCAATACGACGATACCGCGTCGCGACAGGCAGTCTTCGGCTTCGGCTGTGACAGGCCCGTTCGCAGCTTCTACGATCAGGCTGTAATTTACCTGATCGCAGTTTTCCGTTGTAATTGCGTTTTCCTTGGCGGCCGGGATCAGGATGTCTGCAGGCAAATGCGTCAACCCAACAGCGCTTGGCACGGTCACAGCGCCCGGGAAACCTCCCACTGAACCGGTTTTACCCCGAAACGCAGCCACGTCCTCGACCGGCAGCCCGTCTTCATTGAAGATCGCCTTGTCATGCTCAACAATGCCAATGATCCTGCACCCGTCTTGCGACAAAAATTTAGCGGCGTGATATCCCACGTTGCCAAAGCCCTGCACCACTACAGTCAACCCTTTGGAGCTTTTTTGCCCGGCTATTGGGACGGTCTTGGGGTGGGCGAGGTAGGCGTTTAGGGCATATTGCAAACCACGCCCCGTAGCTTCGACTCGGCCCTCTATCCCGCCTCTGGCGACCGGTTTGCCGGTCACACAGGCGCTGTGGTTCATCGCATCGGACGATCCGATTCGGCGATATTCATCAGCCATCCAAGCCATTTCACGTTCTCCCGTACCCATGTCCGGGGCGGGCACATTGAGGCCTGGGTGAATCAGGTCTCGCAACGCCAATTCCTGCGTAAATCGACGGGTTATTTTCTCAAGCTCATCTTCCGTCCAATCAGCGGGGTTGATCCGCAGCGCCCCCTTGGAACCACCAAAGGGCACATTGACCAACGCACATTTCAGGCTCATCAGTGAAGCAAGCGCCTCAACCTCATCCTGATCGGAATCAGGCGCATAACGAATACCGCCCTTTACAGGTTCGATATGTTCGCTGTGAACCGAGCGCCATCCTTCGAAACTGTGGATGCGGCCGCGGAGTTTCACACCAAAACGGACGGAGTAGGTTGAGTTACATTGAGCAATCCGTTCAGCCAACCCTTCTGGCAGATCGACATGAGTGATCGCGGTATCAATGAATGTGTTTACGCTGGTCAGGAACGATTGGTCGGTCATGGTCTTGTTCCGGTAAAAGGTTCGTCTTTGGTTTGTTTACGGATATGCGCGGATCAACTCGGCGTGGATTATTTCAGCGCTGCAACGGCCGGCTGGTAAGGCTGATCGAGCCCGATATAGGCAGGGCCAAATGCCTCGAGCCCCTTGGTTGAGGTAAACGGTTCCGGTGCGGGCAGAACGACAACTGCCACCGATTGGTCGCGGTAATAGTTTGGGTTGGTGACGGGTTCTCCGGTTTCAGTGTCGATCAAACAAATCAGGTCCGGTATGGTGGCGTGGACCTCGTCGTTCAGACGCCCGATCATGTTTTCGTTCTTAAGCCAGATCCGGTAGGTGTCGCCCTCAAAGTCACGGGACCCGGAGATGCGGATATTGCCGTAGGTAAACCCATCCTTGGTTTCCCAGTCACAGGTGCTGACGGTGCCACGGAATGCCACAAAGCCCGCACCCACCGAGGCGATGGTCTCGGCGATATCGTCGTCTTGCGCTCGGGCCTCGCGCCATTTTTGACCCATATTCAACGCCAGTGAGATCGCGCCGGGGATGACTGCGCCGCGGACCTCACTGATTTCAAGCGCGTGATCGATCGCGGCAATGCTGTTGCGGCTGACTTTGGACAGGGCGCGGACGATGTGCTCGGCCCGGGCATCGTCGAGGACGTTTTCGCAGATGACAGCCTCGCCAAACTCATTAGCCATGACGATCGGCGCAGCGGGCAAGCCATTGAGGTAATAGGTCGAATGCGTGATCTCGGGTACGGCACGCCCGGCGGGATCGGCGTCGATGATATAGGCCCCCGCCATTGCTGCGGCATAAAATGCGGTTGCTGTGTTCGATCCGCCAAGCTCGCAGGAAATCGTGCCGTAGAAACTGCGCCCCAGATAGTCCTGAAACCGTTGATAGGCGGCCAGAATGGCGTGTTCGGTGCTACGGGGCAGGCGTTCGTACAGTCGCTCTTCCTCTTTTGGCAGCGCCGATATCGCGCCCAGAATGTAAGGGGTGCAGACCAGCGCGTCCTCCGGTGCCTCGTCCAGATCGACCATGATGAATTCTTTGCCCAGGGCCAGCGCGTCGTCGATCATTGCGAGACCTTCTGACAATTCACCGCCGCCGCCGGTGCCAAGGATGGCCGCGCCATAGAGAATGTCTTCCAAATCCTGTCGGGACAGCTTTTTCATTGTTCAGATCCTGATTGGTTTCGGGCACGGCTTAGTCGCGTGAAGCTCCGAGAAGTTTGAGAAGGTCGGTGATAGTCGACAACAGCAGAAGCACCGTGATGGTTAGCAGGGCAAAGCCCATCGCCGCAGATGCGACAACCGGCGTGTAGCCATAACGGACGTTGTTGAAGATGCGGATGGGCAAGGTCTCAACGGCGAAACCCGAAACCATATAAGAGATGAGGTATTCGTTAACACTGATGATCGCGACCAGTGCGTAGCCGGTGATGACATAGGGTAGAACCAGCGGGAAGATGACCTTGGTGAATGTCTGCAACGGCGTGGCGCCCATAGTGCGCGAGGCTTCGATCACGTCGTCGGAAAGCGCTGCGAAACCGCGCGCAATGATCACAAGCGGCAGCGTGACAAAGAAAACACCATGTGAAATCACTGTCGCCTCGGCCCGGCCATACCAGCCCATCTCGGCCCAGAACACGCTGGCTCCCATGGCGATGATGATTGGCGGCAGCATGAACGGCCCGACGCCGATGGCAAAGATCAGGCGGCCAAATCCCGACTTTAGCCGCCAAAGCACGTAATTCGCGGCCAATGCGATACTGACGGCCAGCAAGGCGGCAAAGGCGGCGATGACCAGCGAGTTTCGGATCGGGATCAGCCAGTCGCGCTGCGTCAGCAGTTCCGTGTACCAACGAGCTGATAATTGCTGTGGTGGAAAGGCAATGTTACTTTCGGCGCTGATCGACACCCCGGCGACGATCAGGAAGGGCAGGATCAGCCCGGTGGCGATTGCGGTGATGAACAGACGTTTGAGCAATCGAGTCAAGTCTGTACCCTCCCTCTGCGCGAACCCAGCAACAGGCCGCAGATGATGATCAAGGTGAACGCCAACATGATTACCGAAAGCGCTGCGCCCAATGGCATGTTGGCGTCGCCGACAGCCTTGTCAGTGATGATAACCGTCATGTTCCAGTCCTGAGGGCGACCCAGCATGGTCGGCATCACGAACACGCCGAGGAAATAGACGAACATGGTCACGACCGACGAGATGATGGCTGGCAGGAAGTTTGGCAGCACCACCTTGGAAAACACCCGCGCCGGAGGTGTGCCAAGGGTCAGCGCGGCCTCTTCGATGCTGCGGTCACGCTGTGCCATTTGAGGGAAGAACATTAGCGCGACGAGCGAAAAGCCCAGCGTGACGAACCCTGTCAGCATAGCCCCAAAGCTTGGCGACAACGAATCCGGGTCTTCCCATAAGCCAATCCAGCCAAGGAATTTCGGGATGCCCGAGCTTTCTGAGAATAGGATCAGCCAGGCAAAGCCGATGATCACCTCGCTCAGACACATCAGCGATAGCAACAAGATGACCCAGAACAGTTGCCAGCGCCGGGACATATCGACGATGATGTACATCGCTGGGAAGGCCAGTAGCACGACAACAACCGCCCCCAGAGACGCCGACCACAATGAGCGTAGGGAGACTGTGTAATAAAAGGACGAGAAGAATTTGGCGTAATTGTCCCAAACGAAGGCGACATTATAAAAGCCCAGCGGGTCACGTTCGTAAAAACTGACCACGACCATAAAAGCCAGCGGTGCCAGAAAGAAAAAAGACATCATTCCCAACGGGAACAGTCCAATCAGATGAGGGATGACCGCGCGTTTCATGACGGGATAACCCAGGCATGGTCGAGGTCGAAGCTAATGCCGGCCTTGTCGCCCACCGCGAATTCCGGGGCACGGTCCGAGACCTGCGTGTGTACAAATGTACGTTCTCCGACCTTCAGTTCGGTCTCGATGGACGCGCCCAGCAGGCGTACGAAATTGACTGTCCCGATCAGATCACCGGTGTCTTCGTTTGCCGGTGCGAGCCGCAAGTATTCAGGTCGCACGGCGATAGTGTGTTTCCCCGAGAGTTTGGCCATATCGCCTGACGGCGTCCCCAGGTTGGCACCGTCCAGCATGGTCGCCTGACCGGGGGTGAACTCAGATGTGAAGATGTTGTTGGTGCCCATGAAATCTGCCACGAACCGCGTGCTGGGGTGGGCGTAAACCTCGGTAGGTGTCCCGGCCTGCTCGATCCGACCTTCGTTCAGGATGACGATGCGGTCGGCAATCGACATTGCCTCATGCTGATCGTGGGTGACGAAGATGGTCGTCACACCCAACTGGCGTTGTAACTTCTTAACCTCGATCTGCAGATGTTCCCGCAGCCCCGCATCCAGGGCGCTGAAAGGTTCGTCCATCAGAAACAGTTTAGGCTCAATCGCCAGGGCACGGGCAATCGCTACCCGTTGCCGCTGACCTCCCGAAAGTGCGGAAACCGGACGGTCGAACAGCCCGGATAATCCGACCACTTCCAGCAACTTGCGGGCACGATCCTGCCGTTTGTCCTTGTGTACACCGCGCACTTCCAGCCCATAGGCGATGTTCTGACCGACATTGAGGTGGGGGAACAGCGCCAGGCTCTGAAATACCATGCCGACATTGCGCTGATGGCAATTCACGGTCGAAAAGTCCTGATCGTCCAGCAACATCTCGCCCGAGGTTTTAGTCTCCAGCCCGGCTATAATCCGCAGCAGGGTGGTTTTCCCGCAGCCCGAGCCGCCCAGAAGACAAATGAATTCACCTGAGGCGATTTCCAGATTCACATCTTTTAATGCTTGGAATGTGCCAAAGGACTTCTGAATGTTGGAAAGTGCGAGTTGTGCCATTGAAACGGTGCTTTCTGGTTGCCGGGCCAACGAAGACGCGCCGACCCGGCCGGGGAATAACCAAGGTTATTGCGAGATCATCTCGAGATATTTGTCGGACAGCCAGTCGCCTTCCCGCAAATGGATGTGGGTCTGCGGCCGAATTGGTGTGTCTACGCTGCTGACAGCGGAAAACTCCTCATCCGTGAGGTCCATAGTCTCGCGTTGTGCCACCGGGGCAACGCCCAGTTTGCGCGCCAGTTGCGCCTGAACATCCGGGCGGATCATGTAGTTGATGAATTTCTGCGCCGCCTCGACGTTTTCCGAGTCACGCGGAACGATCCAGTAGGCATCGCCCAGTATTCCGCCTTCTTTTGGGAATGTTGAAACCACCGGCAGGCCGTTAGCCGCAGACAGCATAGTGACGTCGTGATAGTATAACCCGCCGGTCAACTCGCCCGCTTCGAGGTTCTGCTGAAACTGACCTTCGTCGCGGTACCAAAGCTGTACCTTCGGCTTAAGTTCGGCGATCTTCGCGATGACCTGTTCCAAGCCTTCGCGAGTTTCCATCACCTCGTATCCGCCAAAGAAAGTCAGTGCGGTGGCTTCCATCAGACCGCTGTTCGCATTTGAGGTCAGGCCGAGCTTGCCATCCCAGTCGCGAGTCCACAGGTCGGCCCAAGTTTCGGGCGCGTCTGGAATTGCCTCGGAGTTGGTGACAAGCGTCGTGTACCAGGACAGCGCCCCAACCGCCCGAAGCGTGTCATCGTCGTCGATTTTTGTGAATCCATCGAGAAGCGTAGCGGTGTTCGGAATTTCACTTCCATCCAGTTTGGCCCATAGGCCGATGGACTGGCCACGCAGGAAAACTTCGTCGGCGACGAGAGACAGATCGGAGGGGGCTGTTTTGGCGCGCGCCGCGTTGGTCAATTGCGTCATCCACGCCTGATCTGCAGGTTGCGCGATCGAGCGTACGGTGATGCCGGTTTCGTCGGTAAACGCTGGATAGATTTCAGCTTTCAGCGTTTCCTCGAAAAACCCGCCCCATGCACTGACTGTGATTTCTTCGGCGGCAACAGCCAATCCTGACACGGTCAGAAAACCAGCGGCGACGATGTTTGATTTGCGCAGTTTCATTGCGATGCTCCCTGAAATCTTGGACAGGCGCCGCTTTAGAGGTGCTCTTGATCGGTGCGTCCGGTATTTTTCAGATGGTAGTCACGTCAAAACTGCGGAACCATACAGAACTGTTGATACATGTATAACCCAATCGACATGTTTCCTGTTTTTTGCTTTGAATCCATGTGGATCATGCGTGAGGGATGAGATGAGACTGACTGATATCGATCTGCGCCTGTTGCGTGTGTTCAAGGCCGTTGCCGAAGCAGGCGGCTTTGTGAAGGCACAGGACGAGCTTGGAATCAGTCAACCGGCGATCAGCTCGCATATTGCGAACCTTGAGCATCGGCTGAATGTACGCCTGTGCAATCGAGGTCGAAAGGGGTTTTCGCTGACCCCGCAGGGCGAACAGGTGTTTCGTGAGACCAATCAACTACTTGCTCATCTTGATAGCTATGCAGCACGCCTGAACGAAATCGGACATGAAGCTGAGGCATTACTGCGCGTCGGCGTAGTTGATTGTCTTTTGACCGACTGCCAAAACCCGCTTACCGACGCAATCAGCGAAGCTAATGCGAAATTCCAGGGGCTGACTGTTAGGATTGGTGTTTACGACTATCTCGATTGCCTGACCGAGTTGCGCGCGGGGCGCCTCGATATCGCTTTGGTCGGCGTGGCAAAGGACGCCCGCCTTCCTGCAGATGTCGAGACCAGGCACCTCTATGATGAACCAAGTGGCCTGTTTTGCAGCCGCGATCATCCCTGTAGCAAGATCACCGATCCGGAGGCACTGGCCAAATGTGTACGCGCCACCGAGATTTCGGCCCATAGTTTCCTGCAAAACCCAATTGATGAAGCTCTGGATATTCATCTGTTCGAGGAAAATTCTGAGATTTCACAAAGCAATATCGAGTCAACAACCTATCTGACACTGGCAGGCACCCACATAGGCCTGATACCGGTCCACTATGCCAAAATCTGGACTGATACCGGAGTCCTGATCGAGCTGGCGCCTGATACTTACCGAATTGTTTCTGCGATTCATGAGCTTAGGCTTAGATCACAGACACATAGCCCAATTGCGACTTGGGTCTGGGACAGGCTGGCCGTGGAATAGGGTTACCAGTGTTAGCTTATTGATGGCCTAAGTTCTCATTCGACAATCCTACACGCTATGGATTATCGAGTTTCAAACGTGGCGGCAATTAGCACTAACAGAACTATGGCCGACTACCCCTTCAGACCGCTTCAAAGGTTTATGCCATCCATCGGTATAACTTCCGATGAATTCGGTCATGCCATGCTTGATTCAGCGATGCGTGATCCTCGTCATTCTTCGGTCCTCGAAAATGGGGAAATGCGTGCATTGCTTGAATGTGGTCGCAGCGGAGCCTCAGTATAAATCACGCTTGGCAGCGCTTCGAGCCATTCAATGTTGAATGGACGTTCATAAACGACCGCTTCCGAGAAGCCGCGATGCAGCAAGCTGTATCTGCTTGGACGGTAGCTAAGGGCCGATGGCTACTGTGGCCAGTTCGAACTGGAATGGCCTCGGTAGCCCAGACACGAACTTCATTCGTTAACTTTTGGTTTCCAATTGGCTTGTTTCATAGCGTCACCAAGTTCCACCCCGTATTCTGGATTCGCAAATAGTCTCTGAAACAAAATATCCACCCTACTGTCAGGCCATTCACGCGAGAGTTTATCCGACAAGGCTTGAGCTTTACTTTCGTTCCCCAGCATCTGATGAGCTGCCATCAGATAGGCAACAGACACAGGACCGACGGGGCCGCCCTTTTCGGTCACCTGCTCAAAGGCGGAAACGGCACCTTCGAAATCCTTCAGATGGAACTTTGCAGACCCCATCGCGTTCTGAAACACATAACCCCGGTCCAAATCGATTTTCGACAGTGCATCTTCGCTGATCGCCACGACTTTTTCGAACTCACCTGAATACAACAGGATCAGTGACACGAACTCCAACACATGTACGTCGTTTGGTGCCAAACGCTGCGCTCTGTACGCAAATTCCAAAGCTTCAGGCCAGTTTCCTTTAGTAAATTCAACCCAGGCTTTTGCAGATTGGCTCCACCCCGTTTCGGGTGCCAATTCAATCGCCCTGCTGGCCCGTGTGTCCGCGTAACGCAGCATATCCCCGGTCGGATCAGCGTTCGGTGTCACCAGCGCTAATGTTGCTGCAACCTGCGCGGCCCCTGCATGGCCTCCGAAATAGCTGTCGTCGTTTTCGATTGCCCCCTGGAATATTGTCAAGGCTCCCTTTAACCGCGCGGGCTCCAAGGCCGGAAATATCAAATCGCGGCCCGAGTTGGCCAGGTTCACGGCCTGAAGCCGCATAGGGGATGCATCAAATATGGCGCTGCGCTCAGCTTGGCTCAGGTTATCGACTGGCAGGCTGACTGGAACCCTACGATTTGTCGAAATTAACGCAATTGCCGCAGAAACAAAGATAATAAGGAAAACCCCTGCAATCCCAATGAATCGGTGTGACCAAGTATACGTCTTGGTTTCCCTCTCGGGTATTTCGGGCTGATCCGTCCCGGGCGACCTAATCGATATCTCAGGTGCGTATCCGCCTTTGGGCAGATCGAAAACAGTGCCTTCATCGCAACCATCTTCGGCATAGTATTCGGCCAGCTTGCGACGCAGGCGACCTGCGTCCACTCGCACCACGTTTTCACGGCGCGCCATCTCAGAAACGGTCCCGCCGTATACATCCATGGCAATTGTTTTGGCGCGAATGTCGTCGGCCCTGCCGTTGAGCGATTCCTCCACAACATAGACGAGAAAGTCCTGCAACCGCTGTGAACCTGCGAAAGTAGAGGACCTGACAAGCCGCCGAAGTGCGGCCCGCACATCCTTGGCGTCAGGCGTTCTGCCATCACTAATAATAGTCGATGTGCTTTTGGATAATTCCATTTTTTCAGCAAGTTACATCTCTGATTATACCGTATTATGCCCCGATAAACCTTTTGTGAGAAGTGAATTCGGCGAACACTCCCCTAAACCTGCTGATCCATCGAACGAGCTCCGAAATGAAAGGTATCGTCCTTGATACCCTGTTTCCTGACCAACAAGCCGCAATTGCGGACTTACGGCGTGAAGACATTATTTTCGATGAAATTTGCCGGGACTATCTGCTTCTCAGTGACGAGTACCTTGCCTTGAACACTGAGTCCGGAAGCCAATCGCTCAATATTGCCTGCGACATCCGCGAAACCCTGGATGGTCTTCGGGATGAAATTGCTCAATCGCTGAGGCGTGCTGGAAAGATGTAATTCAAATAGGGGAAGGGATACCGATGAGATCAATATTGAAACAAGCCTCAGCCATGGTGCTGATGGCAAGCGCAAGCTTTGCACAGGATGCGCCGATAATTCATGATGGAGAGTTTGAGTTTCTACGCGCACAGTTTGGCGAGCAATGGGACGCTCAAGACACGGAGATTGAACAGAAGCTTTCCGAGATCCGCGACGCCAATGGCGGCAAACCACCCAATATCCTCTACATTTTGATCGACGATGTTAGCTTTGGTCAGATGGGCAACCGGACGATGAATTACGTCACCGGTTTCGATACGCCAAACATCAACGATTTCGCCGCGGAAGGCATGTCTTTGATGCGGATGTACACTGAGCCATCCTGTACGCCGACACGAACGGCGATGCTGACCGGTCGTCACCCCGTGCGTGCGGGCGTTGAAGAGGTCAAGGTTGCCCTTGTTGGCGAAGGTCTTGCGTCCGAAGAGGTAACGATTGCCGAAATTCTGAAGGAAGAAGGGTACAATACTGCGCATGTTGGAAAATGGCATCAGGGCGATATTGAACAGGCCTACCCACACAATCAGGGATTCGACTGGGCGGCCTTTCCCTTGCATCAGCAAGTTCAGCTCAGCTTGATGACACGTGATGCGATGGTTGCCAACAACATGCTTGGTTTCCATGCGTCGGGTCAGTCTAACCAGTTCCAGTTAGATGAGCGGTTCAAACCCTACGGTCTGGTAACTGGCGTCGAAGGTGAAGCTGGTGGTCTTGCCCGCGAAGTCGATATGGCACCGGGCGAGGAATGGACGCAGGCGAAATACGAAGAAATGAACCTGCGCTATCAGCGTCAGGCATTGGAACAGCTGGAGAAGCTGGCTTCGCAGGACGACCCGTTTTTCATGCAATACTGGCCGCTTTATCCGCTAAACTTTGCCTATCCTGATGAGGCTGTCTCCCGCAATGGTGGCTTCCATGCCGACAAATTACAGGTTCTAGACGGCTGGATCGGCGAAGTTCTGGCCAAGCTCGATGAAACTGGCAAGGCGGACAGCACCGTCGTCATGATCATGGCCGACAATGGCTTGATGTATCACTACGAGGGGACATCAGGTCTGAACCAGCTGATTTATCGCGGCGGCAAGACCCAGCACCTGGAAGGCGGCGTGCGTACAGATGCATTTATCCGGTGGCCCGGAGTAATCGAGCCGGGAAGCGCAGCTGGTGATATCGTGCATGTCTCGGATCTGTTCACCACCTTTGCCCGAATCGCAGGTGCGACCGACCGCATTCCACGCGACCGTGTCATCGATGGCATCGACCAGTCGGCACTATTGCTTGAGGGAGAAGGCAATTCGCGCCGCGACTATGTATATGTGTATGAAGGGCCGGTTTTGCGCTCGATCGTGAAGCAAGAGTTCAAGATGCATCTGCCAGCCCCCGGTCAGCCAGGCGCTGCGGCACCTGTCTTCAATGTCTATCGCGATCCCCGTGAAGAACATCCGCTTGTCGGGTATTCGCTGTGGTCCGGGGCGTCTTTCCAGGACATGTTGAAGCGCCACCAGAAGTCCATCGAAAAGCACCCTCACAAACCGCTCGGCAAGGGTGTCCCCTATGAGGGAATTGAAAATCTCAGGCCCGAAAGCGAATTGGCCCGAGAAGTCTTTTCTAGTTGGCAATGACAAACTTGAGACGGCGGTGCCGAGACACCGCCGTCTAACTGGTCGCGTGAATTTTTCCATGGTGTACTATGACCCGCATCTCTCTTCATCTGGCAGTCTTGACCTCGGCATTGCTCGTGATGGCTTCTACCACCGAAGCCGAGGAAAACGCGTCAAATCCGCTAGCGGCGGTTAACAACACGGACATTCGCTATCAGTATTTCGATCTGGAAGGGGGGGCAGACCGTCAGGACATGTTCATCGATGGTGCATACATGCTGCGCCCCGATCTGAAGCTAAAATACGAGCTACATTACAATTCGACGAATGCGACCGGAGAGAGGTTCAATGGGTTCGAAAAGACCAGCTTCAAGCTGATCTACTTCCCTTCCCAAAACCCCTTGAATGACACATGGACCGTCAAATCTGCGCTTGGTTTGGAGTGGATACTTGATTTCGGCGACCCCGATGAAGGCATTGGCACCGGGTCTGATCAAATCGCTCCGTTCGGAGGTTTCGCCTTTGCAAACACAAACAGTGGGCTGACACTGATCCCTCTGATCCAGCATTTCGCATCTTACAATGGACCGACCGATGTCAGCCAAACCGCGATGCGCCTAATTGCACTTCAGCCATTTGGTGAGGGGTATTGGGTCAAAGCAGATATTAAAGCGCCTTATGATTGGGAGAATGACGCCTGGCCCGCGACCGCAGAATTCCAGGTTGGTAAAAACCTCAGCCCCGGAGTTGCCCTTTATGCAGATGTGCTGATCGGGATTGGTGCGGATCGACCCTATGACCAAGGTGCCGGATTCGGTCTTAGGTTCAATTATTAAGTCACAATTTCCTAAAGGAAGCAGTCATGCTCCATACCGCATCACACAGCGCCATGGTGCGTGCGACAATCCATTCTCCAAAAAAGACCCGACGCTTGGTCGGGTCAGTTGGTGACAACGGGGATCGTCACTCCTAAATGTGTGGTCAGAGGTATTCCCAGATGCGCCTCAATCAGCTTGTTGAGGGCTTTTGAAGAAGCGGGAAAAAAGTCGACCGTCAGTTACGGCAAAGCCCAAAGCAATGATAGCAAACCCAGTCCACGCGTTCGGCTCCATCCGCTCACCAAGGAACGTGACACCAAGACCGATAGCGAACGGTGGGATCAGCAGCGTAACCAAAAGAAGATTGGCGGCTCCGGCGCGCGCAAGGATCGCGAAATAAAGTACATAGGCCAGCGCTGTTGATAGAGCGGCCATCCCAATAAGCGCTGCCCATACACCAGCAGACAGAGCGAAGCTTGGGGGGCCATCCATCACAAAAACAATGGGGATCATAAGCACTGTGCTGCCGATCAGCATACCAAGTGCATTCACAAGTGGTGGTTGGCCTGAAAGAGTAGTTCTGCCCCAGACACCGGCAAAAGCATAAGAGAGCGTCGCGCCAAGGATAGCCAGCTGTGCCAGATTGCTCGGATTAAACTCAGTTAATGCGCTTGGCCCCATAATGAAGGCCACCCCTAAAATACCCAGGGCAGCACCTGCTATTTTCTTAGGAGTCAACGGCTCATCCTTCAGAAGCACGCCAGCCACGACCGCTGCAAACATTGCTGTTGTTGCATTTAGGATTGAGGCCAGCCCGCTATCGATTTGCGTTTGCCCCCAGAAGATCAGCGAAAATGGGATGGCATTGTTGAGCGCCCCCATCACGAGATAAGCGCTCCAAACCCGGGGGGTGCGTGGAACACTCAATCCTTTGAACATGACGATTAGCGCAAGAATTGGGACTGCCCAGATCACCCTATGCAGCGTTATTGTCAGTGGTGGCACTTCGGTCAGTGCAACCTCGCCGAAGAAGAACGACCCGCCCCAAACAGCAGCAAGCAGAAGCAGCATGACGCTGGCTCTCAAATCCATTGCTGGCATGGGTTGGTTTGTCATGTCTTCTGGTTCCGTCACTAACTATCACCTAACGGATTAGCTGACGTGCCCCCGACACCGCGACCCGTTTCTTGCGGAAAGCGGTCACCTGCAATTTAGTTGACGTTTCTTAATTCGAATATTAACTACGCAACACGCTTGAGGTGAGTCGCCTCTTGCAATGGAGATTTTATGAAAGAGACCCGGGCCTAACGCCCGTTCCCAGCGAAGCAAATTCGGGAACACCAACATTGATAGGCACACTCACGCGCGACGCTGAGTGTCCTGTTTCTGTACTTTCGTAAAATCGAGACATCCCAATGAACATCTCAAAGCACGAGCAACGTGTTTTGCATGAACTCGCCTTAGGTGGCGAGATAAAATACGCGCGCGCCGACAATGGTAAGGTGCAGTCCGTCGAATGTTACACTCGTGACGGCTTTGTCTTCTCTGCCTGCACGATGGACGTATTCAAACGCCTTAAAAACAAGCGCTTCATCAAATCAAAAAATGGCCGCCCCTATCGGATCACCCATTTAGGGAACCAGTCCGTTCGCGCGCAAATGAACCAACGATAATCCAATCAAGAAGGAGAGTCTTCTGTGAATACACCTCATCAAATCCAATACGAGGCTTTCGCTGCTGCCAGAGGCTTATACGATGAACGACATGCCAAGCTGTATGCCGAATTTGCGGAAGATCTGATCGCAGATGGCAGCTTTTCCATCGTCTATGAGGGGGTTGCGCATGCCTGCTACACCCCGCTCACAATCGACAAGGCGCTGCACTTGAAGTGCTTTGTTCTCGCTCCTTTAGCTGTGCTGCCAGAGTTCCAAAGGAAAGGCTATGCCACACGCCTGATGGAAGAAGCGGAAAAGCAACTTGATGCAGACGTGATCTTCGTGATGGGAGAACCGTTCCACTATGGGAACCGATATAACACCCCTCACAAAGTCCTGCCGCCTGTGAAAACGCAGGCCCCGCTTGAGTGTTGGTTTGCGCGCGAACTGTCACCAGGGGCTTTGGACGGCATCGGAGAAAGCACATCCAGCGTGACCGGCCCATATGCTGCGCCGCTCATGTGGGGGCACCCAAGCGAGCAAGTTTAGCCGAGCTTTCAAAAACACAGACAATGCATCGTTGCTTCGCGCACGGGAGTACGAGCCTTCGACTTGAGGGTCGTCTGGTGCGCGGACAAATTTACCAAAGATAGGAATGAACTATGAACCAATCAGAAATCGACGCGATCTTGGAAGTCCACAGACTGGCGTTTGGGGAAGCAGAAGGCGAAGAAACCGCACAACTCGCCAAAGACTTCCTCGATCATCCGGACACGATCGCGATCAGTGTCAAACGTGACGGGCAGGTTGCAGGCAACGTGCTGTTCACCGCGTTTGTCTTCGAGGATCACCCAGAGACAAAATGCTACCTGCTCGCGCCTTGTGGGGTGTCGCCGGAATATCAAGGATTTGGTGTCGGCAGGGAGTTGATGGAAACCAGTATCGAACACTTAAAGTTCATTGGAACGGACGCTGTGTTCGTTCTGGGCGTCCCGACTTTCTACCCTCGATATGGTTTTGTCCCGACTGACAAACAGACGCCTTATCCTGATCTGTTGACGGCGCATGAAGCATGGATGGCCCTTGAGTTGACAGCCGGAACGGTCCAGCGCTTGAACGGCACGACGAAGGCGATCCCACAGTTTATGCAAGCGCATTGGTGGGACACTTCCGGACGAGGGTAACACCTCCTGTCATGAACCAGCCATTCGGCGTTGCAGGTCCAATGGCTGGTTTGTCCGCATTGCGTGAATTTGACAACCTCTGGATACTGCAACCACGGCGAACGTCTGGAATGTGGGTGCGACCGCAGCATTCGCGGACCACTCTCAGGGTCCGCTGTGATCCGCGAACAACCGGATACTGGTTCCGGCATGAGCCAGACGCTGCGTTGGGCGTGAGCCCAAGCTTAGGGCTTCTTTACTTTCTATGAATGGCACCGACTGACGAACTCTCGAAACTCTGTCACCGGGAGTTTAGAGAGCTCATCCGCGAATCAAACGTCTCCTCAATTCTCCAGAGGTTTGGGATTGATTGGTCGAAAGTCACCATTCAATACGGCTTGGCTGACCCCATAGTTCCGAACGCTGTAATTGAACGGCTCGCCACCAGAGGACAAGGAATTGATCGCGTTGTCTCCGCAGTTGAAATGCACGGTGATGGTTCCATCGGAATTGGGTTCCCACATATTCGAGTTGATATGCGTGTTCCCGGCCATCAGATAACCCGCTTCATCATAGAGCGTGAAGGACGTGAAAAACTTGTTCTTGGGATCGTCAAAAGTGATGCCAAGGCATTCATCTCCGGGCAATGCGGGCGAGCTGGAATAGGCGTTTGAAACACCCAGCTCTGGCGGATATCCGCCCCAGCCTGCGGCATGAGAGATGTCGAGGAGATGTTGATCGGCCGCGCCGGGTGCCTTGGCATAGGTGTAATCAATACCAGCCTTCAAAAACTCATCTTTATAGGCCATGCGCAGCGCTTCGAGCTGCCCCTGATCATAGTCTGCCGAAATATAGGGGCTGCTTTCAACATAGTCCGAAACAGCGATCATATCCTGTACGTCATGAAGATGGGCCAACGCCGCCGCGTCGGTGCGGTCCTTGAGCTCTGTCCGAAACATTACAAAGGCATAGTCCGTCGAAACGGTCAGCTTGTGTTCACCCGGCTCAACAATGAAGTAGGGCGAAAACCCATCTTCATCCATAATCTGCACCGAGACATACAGGTCAGAGTCCGGAATGGTGACTGTGAATTCATGATCGTCCGAAACATCGACAATTTGAATGGAATACAACGTATCCCAGTTCATGCGCACTGTGGGGGCTTCGGCCCCAACTGGTGACACTTCTCGCAGGTGCAGGATCTCTTTGTCTGCACCCCTGCGCGCCCAATTGGCAAAATTCCATGCGGTTTCGGCTTGAGCAAAATTATCAGCCGTGACGGCGATCGTTTCCGCCTGCGCCAGCGACGCAGACGCCAAGAATGTTGCAGTCAGAAGGAGCGGGGATTTCATTTTCAAAACTCCTGATTTTTTGTTGCTTCGCGAATGATCATTTGACCAGCTCGATCTCACCGGGGCGCCAGGTGCCATCAAACCAGGGCTCAAGCGGGCCATAGAGACGCAGGATGGTCGACCACGATTTGCCCGGCATGGTCTGAATCCAATTACCCTCCTTGCCCTCCGGCGCTTGGGGGGCAAACCAGACTGTATAGCTGCCATCGTCATTGGCTTTAAGGGTGGGCAACGTGCTGTCGACACCGGCCAGTTTCTGATCTGTTTCCAGCAGGGATCGCGTTTGGGTGCTGTAGACCACGAATGACCAATAGTTGTTCACCGGAACGTCCGCTGGAATGGTGATCGAATAGGTTTGGCTGCCGTCCAGATAGTGCCCGTTGCTGTCACGGTTGATCATCGCATATTGCGAGCCAACACCGACATTCTTGGCCACCATCGCGGGGGTGATGCCGGTGGCGTAGTAGTGAAACAGCGTGCGGGCATCAACAAGCTTCACGTCGCCCGCTTGGAATTCGTGATCGCCGCCAACAAACGGCGTTTTCCAATAGCCGGTTTGATACAAAAAGGGGGCTCTGGTGCGAGGTGCATAGATCAGTGAACGCGCCGCAGCGGTTCCGATGGCGACTGCTTCGGTAAGAGTTTGGGTCAAACGTTCGTCAGGCTCAAACGGCTGCCCCCTGCGAATGCCCAAGGTGAACAGGTCGCCCAATAGCTCCGCAGGCAAAGCGCCTTCGGGTTCGGCATCGACAACGGCTTTCATCTCTTCAAAAAACGAGAAGTCGTTGGCGTGGATGGTGTTGACCTGCACATCCGTCATATCGACAAACCCGGTTTCAGGCAGATTGTCCCGTTCGGACCAAGGATAAATGCGCAAGTTCTCTTTGACACGGTTGGCTTCGGCTGCTGGCCCATCTGCGCCGGGGAAGGCCCGAAGCGCGAGCCAGTTCATGTAACTTGGCGTCTTTAGGATAAAGTACCCGTCCTCGGGCAGATCGCCATCATAGTCTTCGGGCACGATCAGGTATTTCCCGCCTTTGCCCTTGTCCGGCCCTGCGTTCCCGACATCACCGACATAGCGCATATAGACATCGTCGATCAGCCCCAGAATGCCTGATGGCAGTTCGAGAACCACTGGACCATTCGACAGATCGGTGCAGCCCATCACATAAATTGTCGTTGTGTTGGGCGTCAGTAACAAGGATCGGGCATTGTAGAGATCCTGAAAAATCCCGAAACTTCCCGCAACAGCTCCGGATTCAGCGAGTCCGCGGCACATCGCGTAGGTCGACGCGGCTGGCATCCCGTCCGTGAAGGCGGTGATCCCCCGCGCAAGGTTGAGCGCATCATAGGCAACCGCGGCTGTTTCCGGGGTCGGGAGACCGTCGAAGTATTCCAGTGTTCCCAACCGCGTCTCAAAACTGTCCGGCACAATGATGCTGTCTGGCACATTGGCTGCGTATTCCGGACCGTCTTGCGCCATGGCAAGGGATGCGCTGCAAATCGTGGCAAACGAAGCGGTGTACTTTAGAACTTGCGTAATCATGATTTTGGTACTCCCCAACAATAACATCCGCCGTGCACCCACGGTTCGGATCATCAAATTGGGGGTATGATACCAAGGGCTACCCACCTAAACTGCACGTCAACGGGCATTTGAGGGCAACTATGGATCGGGACGAAGCGGTTCGCTATTTGCGGCAAAACGGCTGGCTTTCGCGTTTGCCGGATGCTGTACAGCAAGATTGGCTAAGCGGAGCGCGGTTTCATCAGATTTCCAAAGGTGAGCGCATCTTTGAAGTCGAGGATGATCCGCGCTTTATGGTTGGCCTCGCAAGCGGTTCAGTCGGTGCATATCTGAGCTATCATCACGATGAAACACGGCTGGTTTTGCTTTACGAAGAGGGAAATTGGTTTGGCGATGCCGCTGTTATCACCGGCGAGCGGCATAGGGGTACAGGTGTTGCGCGAACCGATTGCGCAATACTCTTGGTGCCAGCAACCCATGTCGAAAAGGTAAACGAGCGCCACCCGGACGTTTGGCGTCACATTTCCATGAACGTGCTTTTCCAAATCGACAGTTACCTGACCTTAACTGAAGCCGCGCTCAACCGGGACCCTGTGGGCCGCGTGATCACTATGTTGATCAGCCTCAAAAAACTGAACCCAAGGCACAGCGTTTTCAATCTGTCCAATGAAGAAGTCGGGCAAATGACCGGGCTGACACGAAACACAGCAAACAAATGTCTGCGCACGCTGGAAACTGCTGGAGCGATTGAACGAAGCTATGCAAGCATTCGCGTCTCCGACTTACAGTCTCTGGAGCTCCATCTTAGGGAGAACAGCACAAAATAGTCGCCAGCTTAGGCAGGCATCGGCTAAAAACTGATTTGCGGTGCAGCAAAGCTTCTTAGGGACTGAGTTTTATTTTGAAGGCGTCCTTTATGCTAACGCTAAATTAGGCATCTGATTTCAGCGTGCTTTTCCTTTCTGCCTACTTTGCTGTGAATCGACTCGCGACTTATGCATCGCTGCCGTTAGAATACCGAAATCAAACTCACACTTTGACCGCTATTTACAATTTCGGCCTGACTTCGTTTTTGCGCTCGCAGCGAAGGTCCGGTCTGATGGGCCGCGGCGCAGCGATGACTACTATCAGTCACCGGTAGCTATAGGCCGGTCCTTGACACTCAAAATTGGTGTGATGCCGCGCTTCATCCGAGGACCACAGCGAGCACATATTGATCGAATGCGTCAGTTGGTAATAGCGAGCTTGGCTCCCAAAAATCCGAACGTCCCGGCAAAGCATCGTTTGATCCATTTCATAACATTGGGACGGCGGATTACGTACTCACGTGCATAAGCGGCAAACACACCGTAACCGACAAAAACAATGAAGGTCATCATCATGAATAAGATCGCCAACCAGATCAGCGAAGCTGTTGCGTTTGGCGCTGATGGAGAAATGAACTGAGGAAGGAATGCCAAGAAGAACAGGGACAATTTGGGATTCAAAACATTTAACAAGGTTCCTGTTGTCGCGATGCGCAGATACCCGATTTGGTTCTTATCTTCGGGCATTTTCATGACGGTGTCATCTTTCATAATTCGCCAAGCCATGAAAAATAGATATGCGACCCCAAGATACTTAATGACTTGAAACGCCAATGCGCTGGTATGAAGCAGCGCTGCTAAACCAATGATGCTGGCGACAGCCGCAGGTAGAATTCCAAGGGTGCATCCAACAGCAGCAGCGACACTCGCCTTATATCCGCGACCGAGGCCGATTGCCAAAGTGTAGATCACCCCAGTTCCAGGCAGTAATACGACAACCAATGAAGTTAATAAGAATTCAAGGGACATGATTGGGGCTCCTGATTTTCGGACACTCTCTGCGCCAGGCGCTCAGGGGTCAAGGTCGGCGAAATTGCAAGTCTCGTTTCTTCGATTGCGATGCAGCGAAGAGGCAGTTTGAAAACACTCCAATGGCATGCTTTGGAATGACCGGTTGGGTGCCAACCTGCTGTGGGCGCACTGGTCTGAAGAGTACTGCATTTCCTTCTGTGGCCTAAGCGTTGCAGACATTCGATAGACTTAAAATTGTCGTATGTGCCCTTCGCAGGAAAAGCGGGATTTGAGCCGTACCGACCAAGATTCAGTACTACGCGAATGGCGGCTTCTGAAACCCGAAGCCGCATATCCGTATCAGCACCTCTAGAGCCCTGAGATATCCACGTAGACTACGTAATCAGCCACTATACCCTCCCGCAGGCCAAGGCGCGTGGCGAATGGGACTTCATGCTCGCTGCTATCTTTGCGAGTATAATGGACGGTGCCGTCACAGAACACTGTGTCGCCTCTCGACCAGATGCCGGTGATGGTGTGGCGCATGGCAGAGATAGTCTGAAAGAACGCCTCATTGGCCAGAAGGACAGGTTCGCGCCCGATAATCGGATCGAAATTCCCGAGGCGGAATGTAACGTCTTCGGTTACAAATCCGACAACGTCTTCTGCGTTCATTGCATCAACAGCTGTATAGAGTTCGGCAACCAGTGCGGCGTGCGGCGAGCTGTAATCATTGGTGATCTGCATCTTTGTTCTCCATGACAGATGTTTTGTGTGTTGTGACGTTCAGCGGCGTTCCGGCCGGCGTTTTGAGAGAAAATGCCGGAAGTGGTCAAAGCGGAGGTGCCCGTTGGTGAGGGCCAATCCAAGAAAGAGTACCGCGAGCGCTACAACCAAGGTGAGGCGGATCGGCTCACCAAAGGCCAAAGCTCCGAAGACAATGCCGAAAAGAGTGGCGAAGTATCCGACCTGGGCAAATCCGACACCATCGGTACGTCGCTGCACCTCGAAGGTCAGCACGTAGCTGAGTGCGGTGATCAGTCCGATCCCGATGATAGCAACAATTGGGCCGGGACCAAACGAACCGGGCGAGACCTGACCGCTGACAAGGACCGGCAGCCCGATCACCAGCAGTTGCAACCCAAGAGTTCCGGCTGCCAGCGCCATGGGATCACCGCCCGGAGGGTAGGCCCGGCTGCGAAAGACATTGCCCATGGCCAGAAGAAGCGGGCCGGCCATTGCAATAGCAATCCAGTGCGGCGCGACGCCCGACAGGTCAAAACCTCCATGAGTAGCAAAGCTGATGCCAACTAGCCCGATCAAAATCCCGACCAGGCGATATGTCGGCAACATCCGCCTTTCGACCAAAGCCGTGATCGCAAATGTGAAGAGGGGTGAGAGCGTGACGAGAGCGGAGTAGAAGCCAGTCGAAACGTGACCCAACACAGTATAGCCAATCAGGGCAGGCCCGCTGATGCCAAGGATGCCAGCCCCAAGGTAATAGGTTAGATACCTGCGATGTAGCGGGGGGCGCTTGCCGGAAATCACCCCAATGGCAAACAGAACCAGACTTGCGACCAAGAGCTGCCAGAACAAGGCAAGTTGTGGCGCGATGCCCGCAATTGCCACAAACTTGGTCAAGGTAAAACTGACGCCAACCAACGCGCCGATGGTGATGATCAGCGCTGTCGGTGGAAGGACTCTGACAAAGCGGGGCATCATGCGGCTCCTTTTGTTGGTACCGCAATGATGAAGTCTGGTTCTGGCCCGATCGGGATGATCCCGCTTGGGTTGATGTGACGATGGCTGAGAAAATAATGCGCGCGGATATGCTGCAAATCGATGGTTTCAGCGACGTCAGGCAGTTGAGCGAACTCCGTCAGGTAGCGCGAAAGGGCCGGGTAATCGATGATCCGTTTCCGATCTATCCTGAAATGCGTCACATAGACGGGGTCGAACCGCAGCAGGGTCGGAAAGAGCTTCAGGTCAACCTCGGTCGGTATTGCGCCAGCCAGAAAACGCTGTGTCTTTAGCACTGCTTCGACAACGTCCAGCGCTAAATAGAGCTGATGGGCTGCCTCGTCATAGGCGTCCTGTGTGGTGGCAAAACCGACACGATAGACACCGTTGCGAATAGGAGCCTGGATGGCCTCCGCCAGCCGGTCGATCTCAGCTGCGACCTCGGCCGGATAAAGGTCCGGACCAGTCGCGTCCGTGAAGGCGGTGTTGAGCATTCGCATGATATCAGCGGAGTCGGTGCTGACAATCTGGTCGCTGTGCGTGTCCAGCAGTAGCGGGACTGTAATCGCGCCGGTATGGGTGGGTTCGGCGCGCTGATAGACCTGATAGAGGTATCGGTCACGTGGCACACCGGTCGTCTCGTCAAAGTCGGTTTGGTCGATGATCCAGCCGTCCTCAGACATCACCGGGTCCATCCATGTGATGCCGATGGCCTGGCGCAGTCCTTTGAGCGACAACACCAGGTCGACGCCATGACACCACGGGCATGCCTTGGACATATAGAGGTGATAGCGACCAGAAGTGGCCGGAAAATCTGCCCCAACATCCGGGCTGATCCAGCCACGAAAGGAGCTGGGCAATCGGTGGAAGCGTCCATCAGATTGCGCTGGTTTGTCGCGCAGAATTCCGTTGATGAGCATTTTGGGCATGGCCGCCTCCAAACGATACGTGTTGAGGACGACCTAACGTGTTTCCCAAGGAGGGATAATTGGCTATTTGGGATACTCAAGGATGAGAAAAAGTTGACAGTGTGAGGGTGACATGGTCGAAATCGGCGCTATCCCGGTATTTGTCGCTGTGGCCGAGAACGGTGGCTTTGCTGCAGCTGCGCGGCGATTGGGGATCACGAAATCAGCCGTCAGCAAACGGGTTGGCGCACTGGAAGCACATCTTGGCACCCAACTGTTTCATCGCTCGACGCGCAGCATCTCGCTGACTGAAGCCGGGGAAATCTATCTGACGCACGCAGTCCAGGCGCTTGGATCGGCGCAGGAAGCAGAAGACGCGGTTGCGGCCCTTCAGGGTCAACCGGTCGGGCATCTGAGGATAAGCGCGCCGATGTCCTTCGGACGGCTACATATTGCGCCGCTGCTCACCGAGTTTCTGGCTGCCTATCCTGATATCACGATGGATCTGACCATGGATGACCGGGTTGTCGATCTGGTCGATGCCGGGCTGGATATGGCCATCCGGGCCGGTACATTGCCCGACTCCGCCCTGATCGCGCGTCGGCTGGCGCCGATCCATAGCGTCCTTGTCGCTTCACCGAAATACATATCGCGAAAGGGTACCCCACAGCATCCCGAAGATCTGCTGGCGCACAATTGCCTGCATTACGCCTATTCACGGGATCCTATGGAATGGGTGTTCCAAGGTCCGCATGGAGAAGTGCGGACCCGCACCAAAGGCACACTGCGCGTCAACAACAGCGAGACGCTTTGTACCGCGTTACTCGACGGACTTGGTATCGGGCGGCTGCCAACATTCGTAGCAGGTTCCCATTTAGCCGCTGGCCGTCTGATCCGGGTCTTGCCGGAATACACATTGCCGGAACAGGCGCTTTATGCGGTGTTCCCCGAACGCCGTCATATGCCAATGAAAGTGCGCGCCTTTGTGGATTTCCTTGCCGAACAGATCGGGAGGGACAGGCCGTTTTGGGATGTCGAGGCGGGGCTGGGAGGCTGAGGCGCATCGAGAGCTGCACATGACCATCGCTCAATTCGACGACATGAGTGGCGCCAAACACAGCGTCGCCGTGCCGGTTCCGTATCTTTTTTCAAGCCTACCGGTTTCGTGGATGGTTGCGCGCCTTGCGTTCATTCCCGCGTTTATAGTTGCCGGTAACACGGGCCATTTCCTGCTGTTGGTCCTCGAAATCCAGACCGCTCATATCTTGCAGAAACCATTCCGCCTTGTCGCCCCGAAGAGTCGTCGCGCGCCGACCGTGATGATCGACCACCACATCGCCATTCTTCGCGCGCCTGAATGTGAAGCCAAGATTGCTCATTTCGATCTCGTTGCATAGTTGCTCTGGGTGTCTGACGTCTGTGCTCGCCGGACAGGTTTTGGGCTTTGATTAACAAGATATCCGGAACATCGAAATATGCCGCTGGCAAGTTAGTCAGGGGCGTTTAGCGCCAAACACGCAGGCACTTCTCTTCTGAAGAAAAGATCCGGATTGTCCTCGCCGGTCTGCAGGGCGAAGTGCGCATTGCTTCGCTTGAGAAAGTGGTGAATGTCACTTGTGGGCTGAGCGACTTTTTTCAACTGGTCTAGAGTTCCCGCTCTTGGACAATAAATGCGCATGACTTTGTGTGGTCGACGAAATTGGCCTCGTCTTGCAGCAACTCTGCGCTTAGTTCTTGCATTTCAGTGGTGCCCATCGCTTCCATCAGATCTTCTTCAGAAGAGAACCAGACCTCAGCCACACCGTCAAATTCCGGTTGCATGTTTCTGGACTCTCTCATCGCGTTATTCAGTGGGCTGTCAATTGTATGGCTTTGTACGTACCGCTTAGAGCGCATTACCGTCGCGTTCTTTTGAAAAAATGGCCCGTGCTTGTTCAGCCAATAATCCTGGAACTCTTCTCGGCTCATGTCCGAACGGCGGTGCAAACACATGATCAGTTTAATCATCGAGAATATCTCATTTTGATGCTCAGATGCTCTAAGTATGAGCGGAAATTCTGAAAGGTCCAATGGCCAACCACTACGCAGGCATGAAGATAGATTGCTACGCTATCCGCGCCGCGGAGGTGGTTGATAACAGAAATTGTGATATCAAGATTTAACACTGTTTTGGAGCGCCAATTGAAGGCAGACCTCGGCGAAAACGCCCTTGAAGCAACCGACTTTCTGAAGGCCATGGCACATGACGGTCGTCTGCAGATATTGTGCCTGCTTCTCGCCGGTGAGAAATCTGTTGGCGAAATTCAGGACATGCTCTCCATGCGCCAGGCCGCCGCCTCGCAGCAACTGTCCCGCCCGCGCCTTTCTGGATTGATCGATGCACGACGCGATGGGAAGAACATTTACTACAGGATCGCCGATCAAAGAGTATCAGCGGTTGTTGCTGTATTGTATGAACTTTTTTGTGACGATGTGGGTGATGCGTGAGAGGTTAAAATGGATAACATACTCATCTTTTTCACCACTGTGCCACGACACCACTTTGATCGGAGGTCGGTCCTATCCAAGCTGCCATCTGCGCCTGTCAGGTGAAACTCACCGCTTCTGCCAGCTGGACTGGTCTCAGTCCTCTTGTCTTAGCCGTTCAGCCATCTCAGAAAATCCGCGTAATTCGGCGTGTTCGAGTGGCGTAGTTCCGTTACGATCGGCAAGCGATCGGTCAGCACCCGCTGCCAACAGTGCATCAAGAACTGCAAGATGATCCTGGCCGCCGTCACCAAGCACAACGGCTTCGATAACTGCTGTCCAGTGCAGATTGTTCACATGGTCCAGAGGCGCGCCTGCGGCGATCAGCCGTCTGACAATCTCTACATGACCGAGATGGGCGGCCGCGATCAGAGCCGTTCCGTCATAAGGGCTGGTCGTTAGGCCTGGATCGTTGCCCAACTCGATGGCGAGTGTCATCAATTCCGGATCATTTGCAACGGCCGCAATCGTGACTACGTCGTAAGACTGACCTTCAAGCGCATTCATGTCAGCATCGGCCTCAGCGAGCGTACGCAACGCCTCGTCCTCCGAAGCAAAGGCTGCGACATGGGCTGGCGTGCGGCCTTGGGAGTCGCGCGCGTTGACGTTTGCCCCTGCCGCAACGAGCTGCCGGATCATTTCTTCGTTGCCGGTGTGAGCGGCTGCGAAGAGACCTTCGTATTGCGCGACCTCATCAGCCGAAGGCGGTGTCTGCGCCGTGCCTGCGCTGGCGGCAAGACCCATCACGAAAGCAAATAGTAGAAAACGAAACATGGCCGATCCCATTACCTACATATTGGTCAGCTATAGTAGTAGCGGATGAACTCGATGTCATATTCCATTCAGGATCAGAATCCTTTCACGGGAATTGATTTCGCAATGTCATTGGACAGACGGGCTGAGTTTGCCGACAATCGCGTCATGGAACTGACGGCAACCACACCTGTCCACCTGATCCATGTGGATCCAGACGTCAACATGGCGCGGTTCTATGGAATAGAGTTGCAGCCGACGCTGTTTGGCGAAGTGTCCGTTCTTCGCACCTGGGGACGAATAGGCACAAACGGGCAAGCTATGAGGGTGACGTATGATGACGAAGCTCAGGCTAGTGAGGCGCTCCAAGAACTTGAAAAGCAAAAGCTCCGACGAGGGTATGTTCCGGTCGGTGAGTGATTTCGGGCTGCGGCCTTTGTCCCTTGGCAAATCCCGAGCCAGCTGGCTCGTGACCGGGCTCTAGGTTTCAGTCGGCATGCCGGCTTCCACCCAGAACACCCCAGCATGATCTCCCTGTCCCAGTAGCCCCTGAACCGTCTCTTGCGAGCCGGGGCAGGGGCTTTGGGTCATGGTCGGTCCATGCCGTGGTGATCTGCCCTCCGGGAGACGATCCCTTTTGCGCTTCCGCAGGATCGAAGATCCTTTGGCCTTTTTTTGTTGGTCAGGCGGGATTTGGGCAAGCCAAACGCCACCCGACGTTAGGGGGAAGGCGCGGCCTCCCCCCTCGGACAAGACAATTAGACAAGACCGTGTCCTCGCGCGCTGCGCTGCGGGCCGCACCACTCTTGTCGATTTGTCCTGTCTCGCCCCTCTCCGCGTTCGCCACGGGGCAGGTTTTAGAGACGACGCCCTTTCAGGGCTCGGCTCAAAACCAGCACCAAAGGGGATCAGCCCCGGAGGTCACACCATGAGAGGAGAGACGGTTTTGAACCTTGAGACGACAAATTACATCGAAAATGACACCAGCCTTCAGGCGGCAGAGATTGCGGCCCAGAATGACCTGTTTCGGAAAGCCCTGATCGATCCGACTGCAGCAATCGAGATGCAGACAAAGGGCATTCAGGGGCAGGTTTTTGTCACGCCCGGTGTGTCGGGCGAAGGGATGGAGTTTCAGACTGCGGCTTTGGCTGCAGTGGCGTCGGATGACCAGTTCGACGAGGGTAATGACCCCTATGGCGATCACACCTTTGGAACTGTGACGGTTCGTGACCAGAAGCTGTTCTGGAAAATCGACCTCTATGACGCGGACTACACCTACGGCTCTGACCGCCCGTTTGATCCCGCAGTAACGCGCCGTGTCCTGACCATCATGTGCCCCAGCGAATACTGAGACCAGCCCTGTCCCAACGGGGCAGGGACTGCATGCGCAACCCGCGCAGGAAAGGAGGTGAGACTATGCCTGCAAAGATCATCGAACAGCGAACACGTGAAGCTGTGGAATTGCTCAAGAAGGGAGGCCTGTCTGCAAACATCGCGCTCCGCTTCTTGAAACAACACGCAGCCGCCTAAGCGGCCCCGCTCTACCCCGGAAGGGGTAGGGCACCCTTAACACGAAGCAAAACACCCAAACAAGGATTTGCCCCATGAGCAAAGTCGAAACATTCACCGCACCGGAGATCATCGAAACCCTCGCCCTGTCTGACCTCTACCTGTCCGATCTGAACCCACGGCAGGACGTTGCCGAGGAAGGCATTGCCCTGCTAGCTGACAGTCTGGTCATGTGCGGCCTGATCCAGAACCTCAGTGGCCTACGCGATGCCGATGGCAAAGTTGCTATCGTTGCCGGTGGCCGCCGCCTGCGGGCTCTGAATATCGCCGTGACCGAGCGTGCTGATCTGGCACAGGTTCCCGTGAAGATAACAGACAACCCGTTTGTGGCCGAACAATGGGCCAATGCGGAAAACACGGCGCGTGAGGAACTGGACCCGGTGGACGAGGTCCGCGCCTATGGCAAGATGTCCGAGAAATCCCTGTCTGCTGCCAAGATCAGCAATGCCTTTGGCGTGACCGAAGCCCATGTGCGCCGCCGCCTTGCACTGGCTGGTCTGCCCGCTGCCGTTCTAGACGCGCTCAAGGCGGGTGAGATCAGCATGGGGCTGGCCAAGGCCATGACGGTCAGCAGTGAAGAAGAGAAAATTCTGCAAGTGCTGGAACAGGCCAAAGAGTGTCGGTGGTTCAGTGAGCATGATGTCAAACAGGCCCTGACATCAGAGGCAGTCCGCAGCACCAACCGCAAAGCCGTGTTTGTGGGGCAGAAGGCTTATGTTGAAGCAGGCGGCACCGTCACCGCTGATCTCTTTGCCGATGAAACCCTGTTCAATGAGGGAGCGCTACTGGACCGTTTGTTTGCTGAGAAACTGGCGGCAGAAGCAGCAAAGCTGCGCGAAGCAGAAGGCTGGGACTGGGTGGACACCCATGAAGACAGCTACATCCCCTATGGATTTTCGGGAAGCGAAGGCATGCACCGTCTGGAGATGGTAAGTCGAGAGTTCACCGAAATACAGGCCGAGCGGTATGACGAACTTGTCGAACTCTATGAGGCAGAGGCTCTGGACGCGGATGGTGAAAAGGAGCTGGTCGCGCTCGAGGACTATGCAGCACCGTTCTATTCTGATGATCAGCGCAAGCTGTCCGGTGTGTTCCTCTATGTCGGCAACAATGGCGAGATCAAAACATCATCGGCCTATGTCGCGGCAGAACATGTGCAGGCCGCCATTGAGGCCGGTGTTCTGGCCCCGGTCAAAGAGCCCGAGGCCGGGGAGACACCAAAACCGGCCTATTCGCAGAAGTTCATCGATGACATGGTGGCGATCCGGCTGGCAGCGGTTCAAACAGCCCTGCTGGACAAGCCTGATTATGTGTTGAGCCTGTTTGCCTTCTACGCCACCCCGGCGTCTGGTCTGACCAGCAACCTGTTTGGGTTTGGTTATGGTGGTGCCGAGCGGAACGCACCCGAGATCAATGACCAGTTCATCCTCGACCCGCGTCTTGGCGGGGAGCGGGATGAGGCGGCAGAGGCAGCCTATGACCAGTTTCAGGAGATGTCCGCAAAAGGCAGCGTGGAGGCGTTCAAAGCGTTTCGCGAGCTGGGCAAGAAGACCCGCAACGGTGAGATCACGAGTTTTCTGGCCCGGCGGTTCCTGACCCAACGCCCGGAGTTCATGGCGGAGATCGAGGCTGAGATTGGTGCTGACATGCGCACGATCTGGACCCCGTCCGCTGAGAACTGCTTCAAACGATTGAAAGGCTGGCAGCTGGATGATCTCTACAAAGACCTGCTGGACCTGCATGGCGACACCGACATGTTCAAAGCCTTCGCGAAATCCAAGAAAGGTGCGAAGAACGAAGCGATGCACAAGCTCTTCAATGACAACGCGCATCAGGATGCACTGGGTGTGTCTGAGGCACAGAAAGCCCGGATCGATGCTTGGGTTCCTGATTGCTTTTGAACCTAACGGGGCAGGGCGCTTTGCGCCCTGCCCTTCAATCTCTGGCTGTGTCATCCTCAATGATGAAAACTCAAAGTGGCATTGCGCGAACACCCCGTCGCGCATAGCTATCAGAGGTAGGCCACCCGGCCTACATTTAAAGGTGGTACTTTCGCCAAAATGGATTTGGATTGACCCATGGACACCTCATCGAACAAGCTCGAGAAAGCCGCCCGCCGCGTTTGGAAATCCGCGCAGATGTTTGTCGGGTTCCACACGGATCAGGAGGGCAAGCCGCGCGAACAGCCAAAGCTCTGGCCGCCAAAGAACGGAAGCGCATCGATCCACAATGATCCCAGCGCGCAAGAGGCCATCGTCGTCGTCAAAGCCGCTGATCCAGAGACAACAAAGGACGTGCAGATCAAGCTGCATCCCAGTCGCATTGTTGTGCGCCGCGATGCGGATATGTGGTGGCAGGGTGTGGCTGTGGATGAGCATTCCGTGACGGTCCGAATGGCCGACAACACGATCATCGAAATCCGCCATGACGGATCGGTGAAGCGGCGCTCGGCGGAAGATGAAACCCATGTGGAAGCCGATGGCAGCATCTTCAAGTTCACGGAATTTGCCGAGGCGCATATGACAGGGGACGGCGTGGAAATGACCCGCCGCACCGAGGATCGCATTGCCACGATTACAGCCGATGGTGTTGTCGATCGCACGCGCAAGCGTTAGCCTGACTTCAATACCTCGAGACTTTCCTTCGGTTAAACTTGCGGCCCGCTTCGGTGGGCCTCTTTCTTGTGTGCAAGATCGTCGGCAGAGGCTTGCCGAGGTCGCCTCCATTCCCTCCATATGCCGTTCCAAACCCATGTTGACTGTTGTCGCCGACCTAGCCAATGTCGCGCGTTCGTATCGATGCGTCTGTCTCAGCGCAGATGTGTTGGGGCCGATGCAAACCCACAAGGAAACGCAAGCAACATGACCGATGACTGGAACGACTATGCCGATGGTTGGGACGACAATGACGACGTCAGACGCTATGCGAGTCGCGCTTTCACCACGCTGGACGAGCACTTGGATATTCGCGGGAAGAATTGGCGATCAAAGCGCGTGCTCGACTTTGGATGTGGCACCGGATTGCTGGCAGAGAAAATCGCACCGCATGTGGCGGAAGTTGTCGCGGTTGATACCTCAGAGAATATGATTGCGGTTCTGCAGGCAAAAAACCTGCCCAATGTCAGGGCGGTTCACGGAGATATGCTGGCGGGAAATGTTCAGGACTTGGAAACCGGGGTCTCAGGTTTCGATTTAATTTGCGCTTCTTCCGTTTGCGCCTTTCTTCCAGATTACAGTGGTGCCGTGGCAGTACTGGCCGGTTTGCTCAACAAGGGTGGGCATTTTGTGCAGTGGGATTGGCAAGCGTCAGGCAATGACGGTTTCGGATTGACGTTAAATCAAATGAAGGCCGCGCTGGAGGCGGCAACGCTTGGCTCAATTCGGGTCGAACGGATATTCGAGTTCGAATCTGATGAGCAGGTAATGCCTGTTCTGATTGGAGCGGGGGTTCGAAATACGGAATGATCTTGTGTTTGGATGAGTGAATAACCATAGCGTCCAAATAGCCGACCTTTGGTATGGCTTGGAATGCGTTCAAGACTTAAGAACGGACGGTTACTCAGTCCTTGCAGGTTTCGTGCGTCAGTTCGAACGTTGAGCCTGGATTGGGCAGCAAAGCTCAAATCCGAGTGTTAGCGGTGGTTATTGGTCAGATTTCACCTCGCCAAGTTGAGTCCGTCTGTTAACCTGATCCACGCAAGCGCGGACCAGGACCGGACCGTCCGGTCTTTGGCCTCCGCCAGTAGGAATGGGCGACTATTGCCGCCGGTGATCGTCCGTCTTTTGCCACGAAGGTCATACCGATCCGCAAAGGCCACCCGCACTCCAAATTGAGCACTGCGCCCGTGTCGGACCGAGGCGATGTTGCCGCCATAAACCACATCGCATTGTTCAGATGGTCCGCGCGCAGCGATCCCAGAAAGTCTTGCCTATTCACTTGGCCCGACAGTTTCAACCTCGTTGCTGGAGATGATCCTCGGCTGCCGTGTTTCTGAAGGGATGAACATAAGCGGGTAGTCGGGGAAGACGCGCGGTGCCCGGACCGGGCACCGCGCTTCAACAAGGAATTTCCCCTGCGCCTGCGGCGCATTCCGCGCGGACCAAATTCCCTGCTGACGTCCCCTTGATGCCCGCTTTTCCCATGTTCATCGAAACACGCCATAGCGAGGATCAAACAATGGCAACTCAAACTCTGAAACTGAACGTCAAGACCGGTGAAAAAGAAGGCAAGACTTTCTGGGATCGGTGCGGGGTTCTCTTCGTCAACACCGATGAGACAGGCAACATCACCTCGATCCAGGTCAAGCACAGCATGTTCCCCGGCGTTGAGATGGTGGCCTTCCCGAAGCGGGTCGATGACGAGCCCGTCACCGAATGACGGGGAGGGCAGGGCGGTGCAAGCCGCCCTTTTCTTTGTTCCGGCCAAAGAGCCGGACCACACATGCGCCACACGTGGCGCGCAGACCAACGGCCGGGCAGGGGCACCGTCCGGCCGCAACGCGGCAGTTCACACTCCTGCCACACCCGCCGCGCAAGCGGCGGGAAACAGAGCGCGCTGAGGCGCGCGAAAAATGCCATACTGAACTTAAATGTGCCGATATGTGACGGGCGCTGTTCGGGCAGCCCATGCGGAGCATGATTGCCCTGCGCCAGTCCACCGGCACCCACGCCTGCTGACTGGAAAAGGGGTGGGACCCTTTTCCCGGCGTGGAGATTGCCTCCAAGAGCAAAACTGTTCCGGGGGCAATTTGAGAAAATGCGGATTTCTAAAATCACCCCGGTTTCCTCTTGGAGTGTATGACAGGATAAGGTAGTTGTGTTACAAATCACAAATGCAACCAAGGATTGATTGCGATTTGAGCGAGAGCAAAGCTTCTGACACCACTGTCTTTTCCGTACGCTTGCCAGTGGACGCGCTGGAGCGTCTGGAGGCTGCCGTGGACGCGCTGGGGGCCAAGAGCCGCAATCAAATCATCCAGCGTCTGATCTATCGCCTGATCGGTTATCTCGATCCTGATCCCGCTGTTGTAGATCTCTGGCAGAAGCACTTGCGGCAGGTTCAGGGTGGGTACACCAACCTCAATCAGCTTGCGAAATCGGCCAAGCGCGGCACGGTGATCTGGACGGATGACGACCGCCGCGACGTCGAAAATCTTCATCGTGCGATCATCCAGCACCGGCAAGACTTGAAGGCGATGATCACAGCAGCGCGCCGGAACCGAGAGCCGGAATCCGCTATTCGCCGGATCTTGCGTGATGACGATTGGGATGCTGCCGCATGAACGCTGCAACCCACGATCTGACAGCAGGTGACTTCTTAGAACTTGCGTTCCGCGAAGCTCAGAAGGGTGTCGATCGTTCCAAACAGATCAATCAGCTGTTGCAGACCGCCAAGCGCATGAAGTTCATGATCTCGCGGGCCTCATCCATCAAGGCGCGGCTTGGTGCTGTGGTTGGCAAGCCTGAGGCGGTTGTAAAGCACGTCCGCAAAGGTGGGGTGAAAAACGCGCATGAGCTGCGCCGCCAGATCAACTATCTGACCGTCAGGGCAGAGGGTGTATTGGACATCCGCGACAACGGCGTGACCCCGCTTGATGCGGATCAGGTCAGTGATTTGGTCGAGACTTGGGCCGAGGATTTCAATGGGAAAACCAACTACGGTTACACCCGTCACATGATCGTTTCTTTTCCCGAAGGCACCTATCCGGACGCCGCTCACGAGGCCGGTTTAGAGTTCGCAGATCGCCTGTTTGGGAGCGGTGATTTTGGCGATACCTGGGACTATCTGACAGTGTTTCACAACGACACCGATAACCCCCATGTCCACATCGTTGTGAACAACCGAGGCGTCGAGCATGGTCAGTGGTTGGCTATGGGTATGAGCAGCGAAATGAACATCGACGTCCAGCGCTCTATCCAGGTCGAGGTTGCTGAGGAATACGGAATTGAGCTGACCGCAACGACCCGCCTTGAGCGCGGATTGCGGCAGGAAGTTGAGACGGACACGTGGAAAGTTCAGGCCGGAATGTCGGTTGTTGAAACCACTCCGGAAGTCGAAGGTACGGCCCGCGACATGGCTGCCGATGTGATGACCCTATCCATCGCAAGAATGTCGGATCTGTTTGATGAGCGCGCCAACGCTGTCAAAGACCGGATCGAAGAGTTTGCCATCCAACTCGTTGAAAGTGAGGAACCTATGGTATCGAGAATGGAACATCTGCTGGATCAAGCCCATCATTTTGATGATTACGGCGAGCCAGGAGACCCGTCTTATGTGTCGCCCGAAGTCATCAGCAACTTGCGGCGACACATCGAATTAGGCGGTTCTGAGGAAACAATCGCACCCGAGCTGAAAGCTCAGGTTGTTGCCCATATCAGTGAAGTTCGGGTCAATGAACAGAGCCATCCGTATCTGTCTGCCCTTGCTGATATTGTCGATGACAAGGAGTTCCAGGTGTCGGCTGATTATGCCCCGGCATCACGCCGCTACGAGGTATATATGCAGGACACCTTGGGCGAGGGGGCCTATGAGGGCTTCCAGTCTCAGACCAAAGAATTGCTGCAATCCATCGACAAGATGGAAGGGCTGGCCCGTGAGGTTGACGACCCTCATCTGCGTGTCGCAATGGACATTCAGATTGGCGAGCTGAAGGGCGACGTTGCGGATCTGCGCACCAACGATCCGGACCTTCAAGCCTTCATCATCGAGGACCGCCGCTATTCAACGATGATGGGAATGAGTACCGCTGAAATGGATGTCTTGGATTATCCAGAGGCCGACAAGTGGGCGGCGATCCGCAAGGAAGTGACCGACACGGCCAGCAGCTACGGCCTCGACGGCGAGGCGTTTGTTGCCCGCTTTGGCGACCATCACAACGTCACTTTGGGCACTACAATGGGATGGCGCAGCGACGACATTTCGACCGCAGCGGCCCACTTCCAGGCTCAAGGATTGTCGGATAGCCACGACCGGGCAGAGGCTGTTGTTGACGAGCTGCACCAGCTTGCTTCTTCCAGGATTATCGCAATCTCAGAAGAACTCTCAGAAGTTCACGCCCACGCAACGCACCCGCTCTTGCAAGGGCGCGGTGACGATGACGGACACAGCTTATAAGGACTTCACCCGGTCTGCCTGATGAGCGCGCCAACGCTCTGAGCAGATCCATCACTGAGTTATCCATCAACTCGCAAAGGAAAAACTATGGTTTCGCGTACAGACTATCTTTTGAACGAAGTCAAACACTTCGCACCCTATTCCCAATTCGATCAATCCGCCCCGCGCGAGGATCGCGTTTCAGAGCAGATCGACATCATCATGAAAGAGCAGCAGGCGATGGGCTATGATCGTGCCGCCATCGCTTCAAAGAGCTTCGACATCGAGGACCAGGCCAACCGCCGTGTTGACGAACATACGGCGCAACAAGATCTGGTCGAAGAACTGAAAATCGAATTGGAGGCTGCGGAGCGGTCGGGGGAGCCGGTTGATCTGAACGATATGCAGGCTTTGGTTTCTCAGCACATGAACGATGCTCAGGAATACGACCTGTATCACCCCTACTATTCGTCCCTTGCGGATCTGTCCGGCGACAAAGGTTTTCAGGATTCCGACGACTACCAGTCGCCCGGTGATCGCTATGTTCAGTATATGCAATCCGCTCTGGGTCAGGCCGGTTTCGAGAACTACGAGCAACAGACCAAGGACATCGTAAACTCCATCGAAAACATGGAGGCGCTTGCCCGAGAGGTTGAAGATCCGCACTTGCGCGCCGCAATGGACGTGCAGATCGGAGAGCTGAAGGGCGATGTTGCCGAGCTGCGCCCATACGACACCGACCTGCAGGCGTATACTGTTGCCGACGACAGTTACACCACATCCATGAATGCGGCCGAGTTGGACAACCTGGACCCGTCCGAGGCCGAAAAATGGCTGGCAGTGCGTGACGACATTGTTGCAACCGCCAACAGCTTCGGACTCGATGGAAACAAGTTCCTGGCTCGCTACAACAATCATGACAGCGTTTCAGTCGGCACCACGGCGACTTGGCGAGACGCGGACATTTCCACCGCTGCCGCCCACTTTAACAGCCAAGGTGTTCCGGACAGCTACGAGCGCGCCGAGGCCGTTGTCGGTGAGCTGCACCAAGTTTCATCCAGCAAGATTGCCGCCGTGGTGCAAGAGATTGCCCATACCCGCGAACAGGCTACCCACGTCCATGAGTATGATGGACACAGTCTGTAATTGCCGAGCAGAAGGTATTTATTGATGCAACAGGGCTAAATTCAGGCTCGGCGCAAAACAGGGCGGGATGGAATCTTCCGTACAGGATTTTTGGAAAACGACCCTTCGCTGCCGTTGACGTGTGCGACCGCAACGCGGACAAAGGGAACTTTCACCGGGCAGGTGCCAAGGTCTGCTTCCGGATTTCTTTAAGATTTTCGAGCGTTTCTTCTTTGGCTGAATAAGGAGGCGATTGCGGCTTCAAAAAAACACTAATGTCGGCGATCTCGCTTATGCCAGCGTCGATACAGGCGTCCTTTGAAATATCTACTTGCCACGCCACAGCAACCAATACGTGACACCAAACGCCAGACCGAGTCCAGAATACCCAACGAAATACAGCGGCTCCAGGTCCGTCGTATCGAGTGTAATGACCTTTCTGGCAACGGCCATCAGGGCAGTTGCAACTACCAGCTTCACATGTATGACATCGGCCGTCAGGTAGAGCGTGACATTCGTGTAAATCTCGATAGCGATCAGCACAACAAGCGCGGCCGCAAAAACCTCCAACAGAACACTGACGTCAAGAATCAGGACCGGTGGACTTACAAGCTTGATGTAGAACGAGTAACCGGCGTCGATGACGGCAAATCCGATCACAACGACCATGAACAAAGACATCACCCGAACGGCGTGTCGAATGAGCCGATTGCAGCTTCTGACAATCAGATCCTAATGGTCAGGGTCAAGCTCGACATGCGCTTGCGCATTGCGTTGCATCTGATCGGCCATCAAGACCTCCCTATTTTCGACGTTTCATAAAAAGTTCTTCAGCCAAACGTCAGCGCCCTCTGGGCAAGACGACCTGAGCCTGCAAACGCAAGCGAACGCCTTCGGCACCCACTTCGGGCGCTTCGAGCCAATAGCCCGCCCCCGCTTGCAGATTGACCGGCAGCGCCCCCCATTGGACCAGCTTGGAGACCGAAGCGTTTATAGGCACAGCCCAGGCATCAGTTTCCCAGTCATAGGCGCTTTCGCTTTGCAGCGAATAGGTCCACGCGCCTTCGGTGGAATAAGCAAGAAAGGGCTGGACAAAACTCACATTCGTGGGGGTGTCGGGGTTGCTTTCTAGATCCCACAGATGATTGGCCAGCGCACCATAGGTCCACGGACCGGTCTGTCGCAGTGCAATGCCGGTGATCCCAGCAGCCCATGTATCACTCGATACGTCGCTAAAGGTTGGAAAGCGCACAACGGGACCCACGCCCCACGTTATGTCCCCGGTTCCGATTGGCGAGAACCACGCAGAGAAAAGGATATCTCCGAACCCCTCCTGGCGTGTGCCCGGCACAACGTCTTCCTGCCAGATGTAAGGAATGATAGTTCGGGTGATCAGGTTAAGGTCATCGTTCAGTTGAAAGGGCACGACTGGTTGAAAGTTCAGCGTGGTGCGCGAGCCCTGATCAGAGACGCCCAGATTTTCATCATGGTTCAATTGAAACGGAACCGAGACGATTGCCGCAAGCGGGTTGGCCAGTTCCTGGGCCAGATCGGATGCCTCGTCTGCAACGGTTGTGGTTCCGGCACTGGCTGCAAAAAGCAGCCCCATAAGAGTATGGGATCGACGCATAGCCGTGTACTCCTTTTGAAATGCAGGTTGGGCGAGTGGCCTAGTTGATCGGCTCCAACTTCGGGAAGGTCCAATTGCCGTTCAGGATTGCATCCTCCGGCTCATAAAGGCGGATCGCATAGTTCCAGCCCGAAGTGATCGGCAGACAGTTCACGCGGCCATCGTCGCACCCACCGAAATGCAACGTGACCGAGCCGTCTTCTGCTGCTTCGGCTGTGTAACCGTTGTAGCTGTTTACGCCCAGATCATTGGCTTCCAGAAAGCCGTCACCGTTATAGACAGTCACCGACCAGAACGCCCGAACCGGCACATCCTTGACGGTTACCGCATGCGGTGTTTCGCCGTCATTCTGATCGACCGCGTCCAACAGATAGATCGCGGCCTCAGGCGGAAGACCGCCCCAACCCGAGAACGCACCGACCAGAAACTGAACCGGATCAATCTCGTCCTTTGTTCTGCCAAAGGCGCGGGCTAAATCGGTGCCCAGCAAGGATAAATCGTTTATCGCCTGACGCGCAGTGGCAAGTTGTTCGGTGTTCCAGTTGGGCGCGTCAAACGGGCCCGTTCCACCGCCGCTGACGACAATTCCATCCTGTGCCGCTTGCGCGGCGGCAATATCATCCGGGTCAGTCACATCGACGAATGTGCGAAACGCGATGAAACCAAAGCGCGTACCAAGGTCTTCCTGTGTGATTTGATACGTGCCGGGCTCTGCCTCGGCATACATGAAGTGGTCCTGATTGATGACATGCATCGAGATATAGCGGCCATCCGCTTTAGGCAGTGTCACTTCGACGGGTTCGCTCAAATCCAGCAGAATGCCGGAGTAGAGCGTGTCCTGGTTCATGCGGATGACGGGCTGGTTATCCGGTGTGGTGGCTTCGCGCATATGCCCCAATTCGCCAACAGCGAGGCCGAGATTGGCCATGTTGGTCCGAAACATGTGATCTGTCTCGGCGCGCACAAGGGTGTCGACGGTCACATCGACCATGTCTTCGGCCCAAACGCCTGTCGGGAGTGTAAGCGCGACTGTCAGAAGAAGCTTTTTCATCGTAAGCATCCTGTTGTTCAGTTTGCGGGTTCTACGGAGGGGAAGACCCAGCTTCCGTCGATGACCTCTGGGCCCGGCTGATAAAGGCGCACGGCATAGTTCCAGCCATCCATGATCGGGAGACAGTTCACACGTCCGTCGTTGCAACCGCCGAAGTGCACGGTCACACTGCCATCGTCATTCTTGGTGCCTGAGACCGAGTTGACCACATACGTGTCGAGGGAATTGAGTTCAAAAAACCCGTCTGCATTATAAAGGCTCACGGACCAGAATGCGTTCACTGGCACATCCGCCGGGACCTGGATTTTGTATTCCCCAAGCGGCAGGCCGGGCTCGATATTAAGATAAAAGGCCTCGTCTTCTGGCAGCCCACCAAAGCCGACTGCTGTGCCAAGGAAATGGCGTAATGGGTCTACATGATCTGCCTTACCAAAAGTCCGGACGCTGTCTGTGGCGAACCTGCCCAGCTCAATTGCGGCTTGGCGCAGCGCCTCAAAGCTCTCCGCGTCGTAATTGGGCATCTCGAAGGGCGTCGCGGAGGCAGCATCAATGGTGAACCCGTCCTGAATTGCATTGACCGCCGCAACATCCTTGGGGTTCTCGGCATCCACCAGTATTCTCATGAAAACAAGTACGTAGGGGGTATGGAATGTACCCATGTCAAGCTGGAACACACCGCCACCGTCGAACACTTCATTGATGAAATGATCCTGATTGACCACCATCGTCGTCATGTATCGGTCGCCCACATCGGGCAGAGTCAAGGTTGCGCCTTGGCTGATATCAATAACCGCAACGCTGTAGAGCGTGTCGCGATTCATCCGAATGGTGGGCTGATTGTCGATGGGGGTGGGTTCTTTGAAGTGAAAGAACTGATTTACGCCTCCGGCCAGGCCATTGTACGTCTTCAGTTCATTGTCTGTAGCAGCCCGAACAAAGTTGTTTATGGTAATGGGCACTTCATATGTCTCAGCAAGTGCATCGACCGTGGTATCAAAGCTCTGAGCGGTCGCTGTGCTTCCAATCAGGACAGCTAAAGCAGCAAGTTTCCAGCGTTTGTGCGTGAGATTCATAGTTTGCCCGCTCCACTAGCCAATTACAGAAATGCATTGCTTGATGGTCCCGGCACCTGATCAAAAGCGCATTCTCACGCCTCTCATTTTGTTGTTTTTTAAAATGCTACAATTGGAGCCTTGGCCATCTCTCTCCAACAAACCACAAAGTTCGAATGTATGCCCTGACAGATTGGAGCGACCGCTTCCGAAAACTGGTTAAAAATGACAGGTAGCGATAGCGTTTCGGCCAACAACTAGAAACTCTCTTTGCATATTGACCCGACGGCGGTCCTATTATTCGTGTGGTGATGTCAATCTCTTAGAGCGCACTCTCTGCGGGTAGCGTGGTTCAATTCGATTGAGCCCCTACCAGCGGGCACCTGACTTTTTTACCTCAAAAAGTGACTTCCGCTTTGACGCAGGTCAGGGACACAGAGCCGCGCTGGTCTATGCTTGACGTGCCCGACCTTTCAATTGCGGGGTCTTAAGGAGCTATGATGACAGGGCATGACGCACATGCTCAACACAGAACACCGCCGCTTACACGCGGGCGGGTTATCGTGCCGCTTTTGCTTGCGTTTCAAGAATCCGGTCAATCTGTAGAAAGTCTCCTAGCGGAATTCGATCTATCCTTCTCGGAATTGAACGCTCCGAGTTGTTTCATTCCGCACGACACTGTCTATGCCGTGTTTGAAGCCGTCGCACAAAAGACATCCCCAGACTTTCCAGCACTTGTTGGTCAAACTTCAGATCCGACCGTTGCATCCCCATTCGGACAGGCCTTTCGCGTAGCAAAGTCGCTGGCCGATTTCATTGCCAGGTTTTGCGTTCATGCGGGAAACAACACAAACGCGGTCACCATGACACTCGATGTCTCTGGAGAGTTCGCCGTGCTGTCCGCCAAACGCAGGTTCACGCCATGCTGTTCGCCCGCCTATATGGATGCGTTTCAGATCAGCCGATGGGCTACGTTGCTGCATGAAACCGCAGGTCAGCGTTGGGAAGCAAATAAGGTTCTTGTGCGTGTGAACCGTCCTGATCTGCTCCCGTCTTACTTCTACGGTATCCGGGCGGTAGGTGCGGGCTCAGACGGGTATTCCATCCGCTTCCCAAGTGCCTGGCTTTTGTTTGAACTGGTTAACCGAACCGCGACCGAGTACGTGTTGACCACTCAGGACGAAAAAAACCCTGTACCTACAGACTTGTTGAGTTCGATCCAAAGCGTTGCCAACTCAAGGGTCGGGCGCACGGACTTGTCGGCTACGGCGCTCGCCAAGGCATGCGGTTTTCGAGGCGCGGTTCTCAACCGACGGCTTGCTGCCTATGGGACATCACTGTCGCGCATCGTCATCGAAGCCAAATGTGACCAGGCGAAACATCTGCTTTCCAAGTCTGAATTGTCGGTGGGCGATATCGCTGATCATTTGGGATACTCTGACGCGACGGCCATGACACGGGCCTTCAAGAAATGGACGGGTCAAACACCGTCAGAGTTTCGCGCCCGTGAAATGAATAGCGTTAAGGCATCTGTTCCGATACTCGACCCGGTCGAATGCGATTGTGAAACGTAACAGGACAACGGCGCGGCCCATCTTTTGCCGCGCCTCGAACTCGGGATAGGCAAAGGGGGGAGCGGGCCATGGCGTGCTTAAAAATACGGTGTATCGCAAGCAGTTTTCTGGTTGCGGCGACGATACTGCCCGGCGGATCAACAGCAGTGGCACAGGACTCCGACTGGAGTTTTTCCGGCAGCTTCTACATCTACGCGGCGGACACCAAGACAACCATTGGATCGCTGGAGTCGGAACTCAGCTTCAGTGAAGCGGTTGAAAACCTTGATCTGGCATTCATGGGTACACTTGAAGCGCGAAGTGGCCGGTGGTCGCTGATCGCGGACTACATGCGCACAGACCTGTCCTTTGACAATGACACTCCCGGCCCGGTGTTCAGTGGCGCTGAAACCAGTCTGAAGACGCAGTTTTTAAGTGGATATGCCGCTTACACGGCCTATCAAGACCAAAACCTGGCCGTCGATCTCGGTGGCGGGTTTCGCTGGTTTGAGACGAGCAGCACGATCACTCTGGTCGGCGGCCCCACCCCGGCACCAAGTTCCAGTGCCAGCGACGATTGGATAGACCCTCTGATTGCGGCCCGTATCCGGTATCAGATCAATGACCGATGGTCGGCCGTTGCCTTGGCCGACTATGGTGGATTTCGCTCAGATCGCGAAACCGCACAGTTTTTGGCAACGGTAGGTTATGCGATCGCTCCAAAGTGGAATTTGCGCGCAGGTTATCGCTACATCATGGTCGACAAAGGTGAAGTTGACAGCAGGTTCAAGCTCTCACAATTCGGACCCGTGTTGGGTGTGACCTACAGCTTCTGAGTAAGGGCATTATGCGAAAGGCGGCCATGCCGAACACAAACAGGTCTGTAGTATCGAAGTTGCGCCAAGGCGCGAGCAGCGGTGCCGACATGCTTGGGACCGACAATTGCAGCCGGATGCGAACAGTCGGACAAAGGCAATTCAGAAAAGGAACGACGAGGCGACTGATTGCCAGAGCTTTGCCTGCGGCAACCGTGTGTTCGTTCTGTGTCCTCGCTGCCTGCGGGCCAAACATCTATGACGAAATTGAACTGATGCCCTCCCCAACGGTCTATGCCGAGGCTGCTTTTGACCCTTACAAGGACATCACGGAAGACAATTTCGTGCAGCGTTCGCAGCTATTCTACGCTACAGATCGGCTGCCCGCGGTTCCCGGCGACCCACAAGCCTATTACAACAATGAGCGCGGTCACATTCTGCGTACCGGCATTGCCGAAGTGCAAAGCAACCCCCCATTGGCGACGTTGAAAAAGCTTCGCCACGTTACCATGACGCGCGACCGCGCTAAGGACTACACGCTCAGCTTGTCTGACGTACAAGAGATTGGTGTCATGCCGTTCAGTGTCACGCGCTACATGAACGATCCACCTTCGCAAAAGGAGATGAAGGCAGCCGGACTTCGGTTTGCCCAATGGATTGACGATCACCTTGCAGCCTCTCGCAACAAAGACATTTTCATCTATGTCCATGGCTACAATGTCGATTTTGATTACTCGACCCTTGTCTCCAAAGAGTTGCAACACTTTCTGGGCTATCAGGGCGCCTTCATCAGCTACAACTGGCCCGCTACACCCAATCGCTTGGCGTATTTTCGGGATCAGGAATCTGCATTGGCGACGCGCCGCAATTTGCGGTCTCTTGTCGAATACTTGTCGGCAAACACCAACGCCCGGCGCATTCACCTTATAGGATACAGCGCAGGCTCAAGGCTCGCATTTGAAGCCGCCTATCAGATTGCTTTGCGGCCTGGGCCAAAGCCGCGGCTGGGGCAGTTGATCCTGATCAGCAGCGATCTTGATCGAAGCTATTTCTTGCAATCAATTGAAGACGGCCTTCTGGATGCCGTTATAGGTGTGACACTCTATCAATCGCAGACCGATTCAGCGCTGGCGATGTCACGGTTGGTCTTCGGCCGCGACCGTCTGGGTCAAGTTTCCGATGAAGCAATAAATGGGTCTCTGTTCCAGCGCCGACTGTCTGAGATGAAAACCCTACATATCATCGATGTGACCGAGGCCGAAGCAGCCGATACAGGAAACGGGCATTGGTACTTTCGGTCTTCGCCCTGGGCCAGCAGTGACCTGTTCATTTCTCTGCTTACAGACCGAGATCCTCAAGCGCGCGGGCTTGTGCGTGCTCCGGGCGAAGCTGTCTGGAGTTTTCCATCGAATTATCCGCAGACACTGCAACGCTTTCGAAATGGCAGCTAGTACTGGGACTCCAGTGGGTCAGAACCATTAGAACCAGTTTCTGGATTTAATCTATGAGCCTGACAACGCACCTAGAATGCTCAACGCAAAGCTGACGTTCGAGCAACGCGCAGCATCGGTAGAAGTGGGCTCAAACCAGACATTTGACGCTTTCTGTCGGGCTTGCGGTCGGTCCCAACGTGGTTAACGGCGGCTGTGCGGACAAAAGTGTCAATTCGCTGCGAGCGCACCAACGTCAGCTATGTGGGCAAATCGACTGTGCGCAATAGATCATGTCGACAATCAAGAAATAAAATATGTACGAATTACATCCTTCGATTTCCTGCCAATTGACGGTGTATAGGGAATTGATGAACTTAGTTTGGCAACAAAAAAGAAACGCTGATCATCAGCTTTGGCTACCGGCCTCGGCTTCCAGTGCATTCATCACCGCCGTTGCTTCTTTGTACGCCATGTCAACAAAGTCGACCAGATACTGCTGGTTTCCCTTCGTGGGATAGACGAGCCAGAACGGGACCGCCACGCCATTGTCTGGTTCGAGGCATTTGATGAGTTCCGGAAATCCTGCGGCGACGCTACAGGGCAAAGGCGCAAATCCAACACCATTGCGAACCGCAGACAATACTCCCTGTAGGGTATCGCACCGCAAGACAATCTTGGATTGCGCAAACAAACCTTCCGCCCAGGCCCGGACGATTTGTGGCCCAACCGAATGCTCAAAAAGCACGCATTCTTTGCCCGACAATTCACCAGGGTCCATCGGTGTCGGCAGATCGGTCAGCTTGTTCTGATTGGCATAGAGTGCCCAACTCACATCACCCAGGTGATGATACGTCAATTCCGCCTCATCACCTTTGTTGCCATGACGAAACGCAATATCCGCTTCACCGGCAACAAGATCCAGCGGTTGGTTGGTCAATACAGTTTCGAACACAACCTCTGGCGCCGTTTCACCATAGCGGGACAGGAGCGGGCTAAGGATGCGCTCAAACACTTCAACTGTAGATGTCACGCGAATGACCTTGGACGTAACGGATTTTCGAATTTGGGTTGCGGTACTGTCGAACATTTCAAGGGCGCGCTTAACCTGCGCTGCCTCACCGGAGAGTTTTCGAGCCACCGACGTGGGATCAAATCCACGCGGACTGCGCTCGAACAGGGTCAACCCCAAGGCATGTTCCAAGGCGTCAATACGTCGGCTTACGGTTGGTTGCGAAAGACCAAGCACGTCTGCTGCTGCACGGGTCGATCCGGTCTGCATGACCGCCAAAAAGGCCACAATATCATCGGGAGATGGGCGCGGCATGTTATTCAATCCTGAAGAACGTTCATCCTTCTTGGCCGTATCACAACTACCGGCTGACGGGCTACAATTTTCCACGTGATGGGCTATGGCGTAACCGGAGAGAACGCATGATTTCAAAGACATTGATAGCGTTAATCTTTTGCCTTGGTGCCACGGCCAATCCTGCGGTGGCGCAACTGGCATCAGATCAGATGTTCAGCCATCCGCTGACGGCACGCATCGGAAATGATCTGACAACCATTTACCCGATTGACCGTGAAGCGACAATGATCGAGACCATCATGATCCCGGTTAATGACAATGGATCAGGAACAACCGAACTCTCCGCCAATGTCTTTTACCCCAAGGATGCGGGCCCTGTTCCTGTGATCGTCAGCCTGACCGCCTATGACAAGGATATCGGACCAAGCCGTTATGTGCATACGGCGCGCGGCAATATCAACCGGGAGATCGGGCTTAACCTCGGTGACATGAATATCAGCGATGTCGCCCCGTTCGAAGCTGCTGATCCCGGTTACTTCGTGCCGCACGGGTACGCGGTGGTCATCATTGATGCTCCGGGAACCGGGAAATCGCCTGGTACGGAAGATCCTTTCAGCCAAGCAACGGTTGACGCGTTCAAGCAGGCCATCGAGTGGATTGCCCGTGGCACGGAGAATGGCGGGCCCGGTTGGTCAAATGGCAATGTCGCAACGCAAGGCACATCTTATCTGGGTATCATCCAGTGGTTGGTCGCGGCGACACAGCCCAAAGGTTTGGATGCAATGATTGTCTGGCAAGGATCATCTGACATCATTCGCGATGATCTGTTCAATGGTGGAATTCAGGAAACCGCCTTCATTCCATATTGGCTCTCGGGGAAATCAGCCGCGTTTCAGGATCCTGACACCAAACCTGAATTTGGCCTGACTTTTTCAGAGATCCCGCTGGATCTTGTTCCCGACCTGACTGAATTTGAAATCCCCCCGATCCTGGATGTCGAGAACATTGCAGTACCAGCGCTGGTCGCTGGTACGTGGAGCACTCAAGGCCTGCACTCCCGTGGTAGCTTTGAAGGTTACAGACGGCTCGGCATCGCAGGTGTCCCACGTTATCTGACGACCCATGGCAGGGAAGAATGGAGCGTCTCGAACCAAGATGAATCCCGTGACAAGCAGCGAGTGTTTCTGGACTGTTACCTAAAAGATGTGACGGATGCCTGCGAAGCACTGGAAAACGAACCAGTGCATGTCGAGGTGATGCATGGGGACAATCTCTTTCACGACCGGTATGTAGATGCTTGGCCTGTGCCGGGCACGGAATATCGCCGGTATTACCTCGACGCGGTCACCATGACACTTGGCGACAATGAACCTTCGAGCGCAGCTATCACTCAATACGATTCCGATGTTGTTGTCATTGATGATCCCGAAACAACCAATCCCCGTCTGATCTTCAGCCATACCTTTGAGGAACCAACCGAAATCGCCGGGTATTCGAAGCTACACCTGATCGCCTCACCGGACGTGTTGATGGATCCCAGAGCGCGCGATGATGACCCCAATACAGCCGTCGACATGGATGTATTTGTCGGATTGCGCAAACGCGGCGCTGACGGTGAAGTCCAGTACTTCATCAACCTTCTGGCCAGTGACAGCTTGTTTACCCGAGGCTGGATACGCGCAAGCCTTCGCAAGACCCTTGATACCTACAATGGGCATCCGGTCCCTGACTACCGGACGATCTATGCCTTGGATGAGGTTCAGAACCTCACACCCGGTGAGGCCTATTACCTGGAGATCGAAACTCTGCCAACCGCCGTTTACTTCGAAGCAGGTGAAGCACTTGAACTGATCATTGCAGGGTCAAATGTGAGCTTTACACCGCACAATCAGCATACAAAGTTGGTCAATGTTGGTGTTCATACGGTCTACACCGGTGGCAGTCACCCCGGAGAATTCCCGATTTCTTCACCGTATCTTGAACTTCCCATCGTCAAATTCGCGAGCACACCGCAGCCGATTGCCAAAGGGGAGCCGCTGCCAATCCTGCGCGAGGTAGACTGAGATCCCGGCTGTGAAGTAAATGGATCAGGTCCGCTTTGAGCGAACAATGTTCGTTTGTATAGTGCGCAGCATCAAGCAAAATGGGCTCTTTTCCCCTCTTCGCCGCGATCTGCACGAACGGCTGCAATCCGATTTAGACCCCATCAGGTATTTAAGGCCGTCGAGACGAGCGTCTGAATAACCTGGGAAACCGAGCCATGAACTGCAAGGAGCTAATTTGAGGTGGCCTTTCTTGTGCAGTTCAAAATTGCGTGGCTGATCACCGTGTTTTCACACGCGGATTGCTGAAACAGCACCCCCGTCAAGCGGAGGCACTACCTTCTGGCCGTTTGGCTCTCATTTTCTCCATCGCCATATCTTTCGCTGACCGGCTTTTCCGCTTTGCGACCGTGCGCTGTGCATCAAATGCCGCCTGAAGTTCCTGATCTTTTTCCGAAACCTCTATCACCGGGGCAGGGGCCGGTTTTGCTTCAGCCAGAGCCTTCGCTGTGTCCCTGGCTTGCTCTGCAGCCAGATCGAGGTGTGTGCCTCTGATCTTCGGACTATCGCCACCCAAGAACTGCATGAAATACGGATCTTCGAAGTATCGGATCTTGTTTGCAATCACCGGCATCTTGCCTTCGCGGATCAGCACAACCTCATTTTCAGGCAATCGGCCAACGTGTTCCGGCCGGAGAAGGCGAATGCCTTCCTCGCGTTCCGATATGCTGCCCATTTCCATTTTGCCGAGCGCCCGAGACTTCGATTTGCTCATGACTGTTTTGTCACCGATGGACCTGGACACGTGTTCGCGTACCTCTGAATCTTCGGACGCAGCAAACATTTGCGTGCCAGCGTTTGCCAGCATCGCCCGCACACCTTCATGCCCATAGATGTCCTGCAGGCGCGACAGCGTTTGCGAAATTACGATGATCCGGCCACCGAACGATCGCATGGTGTCATACGCTTCAACGACGCGCTCAAGATGGCCGAGGCGCTGAAACTCATCGAGCAGGATCAGAACCTTGAACGGCTCATCTTCGCCCGGCTCAACGGTTTCGATGGTGTTCACCAGATCGAGGAAGAATAGGCGAATGAGCGTCCGGAACTCTTTGACCTTCTTCCCTGGCACAGAAAAGTAGATCGAGGTGGGGCGCCGACGCAGATCCTCAAAGTTGATGTCATTGCCCTGCGTGGCTCTTGCCACAGACGGGTTGCGCCAGAGTTGAAGGCCGGAGTTGTTCATGACCGAAATCGTTGATCGCAAGATTTTGGATTCTTCGGCTGCAAGATTCAGGAACTCATCTGCAGCTCGCGCATATCCAACTTCTTCAGCCATCTTTTCATAGTCCTTTTGCTTGGTCGTTTTGACCAGGCGCAGGACTTCGGAAATGTACGGACGGTTTCGCTTGATCGCCAACATCGCCATTGCGCAGAACATGCCTTCGACGCCCCCCAAAAAGCCCTGAGCGGACGAGCTGGGCGTGTCGAACATCTGGGTTGCGACCTGAATCACTTCTTCCCAGCGTCGATCCAGATTGTCTGCGCGAGCTGCGCGTCTCAGCGGGTTATAGCTGTGGCTTTTTTCCGGGTTCTCAGGGTCGAACACAAAGACCTCATCACCCATGGCCGCCCGCCGTGCGCCGGTTGTGTGGAAGATCTCGCCCTTGATGTCCAGAACAACGCAGGAGCCGTTGAATCGCAGAATATTGGGGATCACAAAGCCGCTCGTTTTACCTGAGCCAGACGGCGCAATAAACATCGCATGTGGTTTCTGAACAGTCGGACCGGGCTTATAGTAGATCGCGTTTTTGTCTTTAGGCTGACCAAATTTGGCAAACACGATTTCACTATCCAGTTGGTCTTTGAGCCTCAGCATCGAAGCATAGCCCTCCTGGACGAGCTGAGGGGCCTTTGCAAAGGTCGCATCACCGTATTTCGTTGAGGGACCACGCAGCGCAGCCGCCACAAATGCAAAGGTCAAAACCCCCACCGCGACCACCGTCACCAGACCCATGATCTGCTGCGCCTCTGCAGGCTGCGCCATGAACTTTTCCGGTATCGCCCAGATGTCCAGCCCCCGGAAGCCTCTGGTGTTGATGTATTCGAGCGCCAGCCCGATCACCAACACCGCGCAAGCCGAGGTAGCGATAAAGCCCATTGTACCGGCTATCGCTACCTTCTTGCCTTTTGGGAGATCCTGAAACTCAGCCATCCGTCAGCTCACGCTTGAAAAAGCACACAAGGCCAAATTCAGCGCGGGCGACACCGACCATTTCCCAACCTTCACTCCCCAGCTTTGCGAACTTTACTTTCGCGTCGTCATGCTCCGAAAAGGGCACGTCTCGATACTCAAATTTCTTCATCTTTTGACTCCTTCAGATAAATTGGTCAGCGGTCATCAGGGGCGGGAAAATCACGCCGTTGACCTTCCGCTCGTCCCCGATTTTCTTCATGTGAACGATCATGTGAATGGTGGCTCTGATGTCATCGACCACCTCTGACTTTTGGACGGTCGGAGATCCGCGCCGCACCATTTTGCTCATGCGCCCAATGGCATCAACGGGCGAGTTTGCGTGCATGGTGCAAACAGATCCATCGTGGCCGGTGTTCACCAGCTCCAGGAACATATTCGCATCGTCACCCCGGATTTCCCCGCAAACCAGCCGATCAGGCCGGAGGCGAAGCGCAGATTCAAGCAGCTTTGTCGGGGATCGAGGCCCATTTTCTTCGGAACGATCAGCAAGCAAGTCAACCGAGTTTGGTTGCTCGATGTCCAATTCTGCCACTTCCTCAATCGTCACGATTCGCTCGCCTGGATCGACGCGCTTCAACATCGCATTCAAAACAGTGGTTTTTCCCGACGATGTGCCGCCCGCAATAATCACGTTCCATTTGCTCTGCATCGAAAGGTCGGCCAGCTCGTCAAAGCTCATTGTCCCCGCTGCGAGAGCTGCCCGAGCATTTTCAAGCGCGCTGTGATCGTTGCTTTCGGTTAGTGCGGCCTCTTTGCTGGCAAAGCTGAATGCGCCCAGGTCAACGGTTTTTACGCGGAGCAGACGGATCGCCACGGAACCCACGCCGGTTGTCGCAGGTGGAATAACAACCTGGACCCGTGCCTTGCCCTCTTTTGTCGGGACATTTGCCGTTGCAATTGGCTTCTTTTCTCCGAAAGTCACATCGCTGAACCCAGCCACACACCGCCCGATATTCTCTACATCATCCTTGGTCAGAGTGATGTCTGTCCTGGTCATGTGGGTTGTGCCCATTTCCTCAACCCAGACCGAGCCGTCTGGGTTCACGGAAATCTCGCTCAGTTTTTCGTCATGCAACAGATGCTCGATCTTGCCAGTGTAGTATTCCAAAAGGCCGTTGCCGTTTCGCCCGCTCATGTTCTTGTCCTTGTTAGAGCACTTTTGGGAACAGCGGAGGTTGCCTTCGCTGCCTCTCGGCTTTGCCTCGAACGCGAACGCACCCACACAAGATTCATTGATTCCAAAAAGTGCTGAATTTGCGTCTAAAAAGGCCGCTACCGCATTCAATTATGCAGGGAGCAGCCGGAAGGGCCGACGATACGGCCGCCTCAGAGGTTCGGTCTCAGAAGTTGTCGAAAACCACGTCACGCTGCAGGATGGCGTTGATGCGGCTTCCCTGATCTACATAGATGGTTGGCGTGATCCGCAAATAGTCCTCCAACGCCGCCGCTGTGGCATTCTGCAAGTTTGAACCGACCTGCGTTGCCAGATCCGTTTGCACCGAGTTGCTGCTGTCGTTGTCGGCCACCAACGCGACCGGCGCGATCCCGATGATCGAGAGCAGCGCGGCAGTCCCAAACCGTTCACCGAAATGCGTATCGACACGTCCGGTTGCCCCAGACCGGCCCTGACCATCCGTCCCGGCTGACCCGATTTGCGCGGACAAGCCATCCGGCGTGATAACCCGGCTCCAAACGACAGCGATCCTTGTTTGCGCCAGCTTTGTATCAGCGCGGTATTCGCCATAGAGTTTAGATCCACGTGGCAAGAGCAGTTTTGTGCCGTCCATCGAATAGACGCCGCGCGTGATCGTCGCCACCACGCTACCCGGAAGTTCCGAGCTTACGGCCCCGCCGAACACGGCAGACAAAACCGTGCCCTGAGTCAGCGTGCGCGACGGATCGTCAATGATCGAGGCCCCCACGATGGGCGGATATTCTTCAACCAAGTTGTTTTGCCAGGTCGTGTTCGGGTTTTCCTGATAACCGCGCTGTTCTTCAGGCAGGCGAGTGCTTTCCGGCTGAACCTGCACAGGCTGTGGTGCCGGTTGCACGGGCTGGAATATGATTGGCTGCGACCCACTGTTGATGGGCTGGTAATTCTGTTCCTGAGCCATTGCACTTGAGGCCAACGTGACCAGGGCAAGGGAGAGGGCTTTGTCGCAAACTTTGTCATGGATCAGAGCGCCCGATCTGTCTGGACGGATTTATCCCACGAGCTCAGCAAACTGACGAAAGCCACACTTCAGCTGGCCAAGCTGCCCCTTGCGGATCATGTTGGCGGCCTCGATCCCGGCAAGTGTCGCTGCAGCGGAGGCGAAACTTTTGAACCCCAACATCGGTCTCGTAAGCCTTTTGATGAAGCGGTGATCCTGTTCTATCATGTTGTTGAGATACTTTGATCTGACGGTGTCGATCTTCACAGGTATCCGCAGCCGCTTGAAGATCTTGTTGACCTCTTTGATCCCTGCTGCATTGCTTCTGCTTTTGTCAATGGTGATCCGTTTCGGGATGCCATTGTTGTACAGAGCATTGGCGAAGAATTTCTTTGCAGCCTTCGTGTCTCGCTTCTCAGAAAGCATGAAATCAAGGGTTTGCCCGTCGCGATCTACCGCACGATACAGATACACCCATTCGCCACGGACTTTGATATACGTCTCATCCATACGCCACGATTCAGCAGTGTTGGCCTTCCGTTTCTTTGCCACGCGAGCGGCCGCAGGCGAGTATTTTACCACCCACCGGTTCAAAGTAGCATGATCAACCGACACACCACGTTCCGCCATGATCTCTTCCAGGTCGCGGTACGAGACGCCGTAGCGAACGTAGAAATAGACTGCGAACAGGATCACAGATTGTGGGTAGTGCGCACCTTTGAAGTCGATCATTGGGCAGTCCTAAAAGTTGTCGCATTCAATCCACCAGTTGGATCAAGCCGCACGAAGGTGCAAGATACCGGCCAAAGTTTGCGACAGAGCCCCGGCCAACCATTCATATCAGTGGGGAACCGTTCCGCTACTACGAGACCACGACCAGCAAGATCACCTATGTCGAAGGCGAATTTACCTGGCGGCCGAAGTTTGGTGAGAGGACGACGACCGTCTCGGCCATGTCCAACTCGGCGATGCTGGCGTTTTCGCAAACCGGCAGCGAGCGCGAAACCTACCGTTCGATCTATGTGACCAAGGCCGAGGCCGAAGCGGCCTTTGGCGTCACGTTGGACCTCAAGCCCTATCGCGTCCATCCGCTGCAGCCCTTTGTGGCGGGCCGGAACTATCAGTTCCTGCTGGTGAGCTCGTTCGTGTTCGCGATCATCTGTCTGGTGATGGCCCTGGGGTTCAACATACACAACGGGCGGGCCGTGTTGCGCAACACCCAAGTGGATATGCGGGACCTGCCGGTTGAGATTGCCATTCCGCTGGAGGCCGACAACAGGCTGACCTCGATCCGGGTCTCTGGCGATATGCGGAACAGCTGGGCCTATCTTGAGATGGAGATGCTGGACCCGAACGGCCAACCGGTGTTCGAGACCGGCCGAACCATCGAATCCTATTCCGGCCGGGACGCTGACGGCAGTTGGCGTGAAGGGTCGCCCGCGACCGGGTTGCGTTTTCGCCCCGAAGTCAGCGGAACCTACACTCTGGCGCTATCAGCGGCCGAGAAAGGGCTGTGGCTTGGCGGGAACGGTCGGCAACATCCGTCGGGCGAACCGTTCACCCGCTTAAGGCTGGATGTGCGGGCCGGTTTGTTCACCGGCAAATGGATGGCATTTCTGGGTACGGTCTTCGGGGCGTTGTTCCTGTATCAGTTCGGGCGTAAATGGCTGCATCGACGGGCGCGCTGGTCCGGGTCTGACTGGGTAGACGAGGATTAACGTGACAGCTTTCCGGATCATCTTCCTTCTGATCTCGGCCGCGGCCGTGGGGGCCACGGGATATGTAACTTACAACGGTTACGGCGGCGAAAGCCGTGACCTGGACAGATCCGTCCGCGTCGGCAGTGACGGCGGCGGCTATTATCGATCAAATCGCGTGAAATAACGGGGACATCATGGAATATTTTGCAGCCATTCAGATTGCAGAGGTTATCAGCACGATCTTTTACACCTTCCTAGGCGTCACGCTGATGTGGGTGGTGTGGAAGGTGATCGACTGGCTGACCCCGTTTTCCATCGTGCGCGAGATCGAGCATGACCAGAACGTGGCGCTGTCCATTCTGATCGGGCTGCTGTTTGTCTCGGTCGCCATCATCATCGCCGCCGTCATCCTGTCATGACAGCGGCCCGCGCGGTCGAGGCCCGCGCCGCGTGGCTGCTGGCCGCGACGTTTCTGGTTGCCGTCGCCGGGCTGATCTATGAACTGATCGCCGCCACGCTCTCCAGCTATCTGCTGGGAGATTCGGTACGGCAGTTCTCGCTGGTGATCGGGATATTCCTGTCGGCCATGGGGCTGGGCGCGTGGTTGTCGCGCTTTGTCACCCACGCGTTTTCCGGCTTTGTCTGGGCGCAGATTTTGCTCGGGATCGTCGGTGGCTTCATGGCGCCGGTGCTGTTCCTGAACTATGCGTGGATGGGGCATGTGGCGACGCCTTTATATGCGGCGCTGATCATCATCGGGGTTCTGTCGGGGATGGAGATTCCCCTGATCGCGCGGGTTCTGGAACAGATCGGCGCGCTGAAGTTCCGGTTCGAAAATGTCCTGAGCGTCGATTACGTGGGCGCGCTTGTGGCCTCGCTGGCTATTCCGTTGCTGGTGATCCCGCATCTGGGGCTGATGTCGGCCAGCCTGGCCTTTGGCGGGTTGAACCTGGCGGTGGCGGGGCTGTCACTGTTCCTGTTCCGGCACTGGGCCAGCCGGTTGCAGGTGGGCGTCTGGGTGCTGGCCTTTGCAGCGACCATGGTGGCGTTGTGGCATTCCGAGAAACTGGTTTCGGTCACCGAGGCCGAACTGTTCGAGGATGACGTGATCCTGTCCGAGGCGACGCCCTATCAGCAGATTACGGTGACGCGCTATCGCGACCGGGTGCGGCTTTTCCTGAATCACTCAATCCAATTCGATACGCTGGACGAGCATCGGTATCACGAGTCACTGGTCCATCCGGCGATGGCGCTGGCCCCGCGGCGCGCGGAAATTCTAGTGCTGGGCGGCGGTGACGGCATGGCGGTGCGCGAGCTGCTGCGATACGACGGCGTCGAAAGCGTGACCCTGGTCGATCTGGACCCGCGTGTCACGCAGGTGTTCCGCGATCATCCGGACCTGTCGGCCCTGAATGATGGGGCCTTGTCCGATCCGCGCGTCACCATCGTCAACAAGGATGCGTGGAAATTCCTGGAAGGGGAGGGGCGGGTCTACGACGTGATCCTCATTGATCTGCCGGACCCGAAGTCCATCGCGCTGTCGCGGCTGTATACGCGCCAATTCTATGGGCTGGCCGTCGAACGGCTGAGCGGGCAGGGGCTGTTGGTCACGCAGGCGGGATCTCCGTTTTTTGCGCGCCAGGCTTTCTGGTCGGTGGTGGAGACGCTGAACAGCAGCCGCAATCCGCAGCAGCCTGGGCAGGGGCTGCATACGTTGCCCTATCACAGCTACGTGCCCAGTTTCGGCGAGTGGGGGTTCGTTCTGGCCTCGCCCGAACCGGTGCCGGGTCGGGACCTGATCCTGCCGGACGGGCTGGGATATCTGACCAATGATGTCTGGCAAGCGGCACAGGTTTTCGGCTCGGATATGGATCGCATCGCAGCCGAACCCAATACGCTGCAGACCCATGTTCTGACCGGATACTATCTGGACGGCTGGGATTACTGGTTCCGGTAAATTGCCACCCCGTCAGGTGCAAGCCGCGCAGATGGTCCCTTGATATTCCCTGCGGAATGGTATACCGCCGCATACAAATGAATGCCGGGTCTGGTCAGAGTACTGCGAATCCGGCAAATAGCGTCACCAATTGCAAACAGCCGGATCAGCCATGAGCCTTTACACAGACTACCTCAGCGAAATCGAAACCCGTAAGGAACAGGGGCTGCACCCCAAGCCAATCGATGATGGTGCCCTTGTCAAAGAGATCGTCGATCAGATCAAGGATGCCGGCAACGAGCACCGGGCGGAGTCGCTGAACTTTTTCATCTATAACACGCTGCCCGGTACAACCAGCGCCGCAGGTGAAAAGGCCAAGTTCCTGAAAGAGATCATTCTGGGCGAAGCCGTGGTCGAGGAAATCTCGGTTCCTTTTGCGTTCGAGCTGCTGTCGCATATGAAAGGCGGCCCCTCGGTTGAGGTTCTGCTGGACCTGGCCCTGGGTGATGACGCCGCGATTGCCGGGCAAGCCGCAGAAGTGCTGAAATCGCAGGTCTTCCTGTATGACGCCGACACCGACCGGTTGAAGGCCGCGTTCGAGGCCGGCAACGCGGTGGCGAAAGACATTCTGGAGAGCTACGCCAAGGCTGAGTTCTTCACCAAGCTGCCCGATGTCGATGAAGAGATCGAGGTTGTCACCTATGTTGCGGCCGAGGGCGATATTTCGACCGACCTGCTGTCGCCGGGCAACCAGGCGCATTCGCGCGCCGACCGGGAACTGCACGGCCAGTGCTTTATCACCGAAAAAGCACAGCAAGAAATCGAAGCCCTGAAGATCCAGCACCCCAACAAGCGCGTGATGCTGATTGCTGAAAAAGGTACCATGGGTGTGGGCTCGTCGCGGATGTCGGGCGTGAACAATGTGGCGCTGTGGACCGGCAAGCAGGCCAGCCCCTATGTGCCCTTCGTCAACATCGCTCCGGTCGTTGCGGGCACCAATGGTATCTCGCCGATCTTCCTGACCACTGTTGGTGTGACCGGCGGCATCGGCATCGACCTGAAGAACTGGGTCAAGAAGGTCGACGAAGACGGCAATGCGATCCTGAACAATGACGGCAACCCGATCCTGGAAGAGGCCTATTCGGTTGCGACCGGCACGGTTCTGAAGATCAACACCAAAGGCCACAAGCTGCTGAGCGAAGATGGTGAGGAACTGGCGGATGTGTCCGCGTCCTTCACCCCGCAAAAAGTGGAGTTCATGAAGGCGGGCGGGTCTTACGCCATCGTCTTCGGCAAGAAGCTGCAGACATTTGCCGCCGAGACGCTGGGCGTCGAAGCACCTCTGGTCTTCGCCCAGTCGAAAGAGATCAGCCACGAAGGCCAGGGCCTGACCGCGGTTGAGAAAATCTTCAACAAGAACGCCGTCGGCGCCACGCCGGGCAAGACCCTGCACGCCGGTTCGGACGTGCGCGTGAAGGTCAACATCGTTGGCTCGCAAGACACTACCGGCCTGATGACCATGCAGGAGCTTGAGGCGATGGCCGCAACCGTCGTGGCCCCCAGCGTTGATGGCGCTTACCAGTCGGGCTGTCACACCGCCTCGGTCTGGGACGCCAAGGCGCAGGCCAACACGCCGCGTCTGATGAAGTTCATGAATGATTTCGGCCTTGTCACCGGTCGCGATCCAAAAGGCGTCTATCACGCGATGACCGACGTGATCCACAAGGTGCTGAACGACATCACGGTGGATGACTGGTCGGTTATCATCGGCGGCGACAGCCACACCCGCATGTCCAAAGGCGTGGCCTTCGGGGCCGACTCGGGCACCGTGGCGCTGGCGCTGGCCACCGGTGAAGCCTCGATGCCGATCCCGGAATCGGTCAAGGTGACCTTCAAGGGCAACATGGCCGAGCACATGGATTTCCGCGACGTGGTGCACGCCACTCAGGCGCAGATGCTGGAACAGCATGGTGACAACGTGTTCCAGGGTCGAGTGATCGAAGTGCATATTGGCACGCTGCTGGCGGACCAAGCCTTTACCTTCACCGACTGGACCGCTGAGATGAAGGCGAAAGCCTCGGTCTGTATATCGAATGATGACACTCTGATCGGTTCGCTGGAACTGGCCAAGTCGCGCATCCAGATCATGATCGATAAAGGCATGGAGCATGAAAACGGCATGCTTCAAAAGCTGATCAACATCGCTGATGCCCGCATCGCCGAGATCAAGTCGGGTGAACAACCCGCGCTGCGTCCCGATGACAACGCGAAATACTTCGCCGAGGTTGTTGTCGATCTGGATCAGATCGTCGAGCCGATGATCGCCGACCCGGACGTCAACAACGCCGATGTCTCCAAGCGCTATACCCACGACACGATCCGCCCGATCTCGTTCTACAATGCGGAAAAGCAGGTGGATCTGGGCTTTGTCGGCTCGTGCATGGTGCACAAGGGCGATATCAAGATCGTCGCGCAGATGCTGAAGAACCTGGAAAAGGAAACCGGCAAGGTCGAATTCAAGGCCCCGCTGGTTGTTGCGGCGCCGACCTACAACATCATCGACGAGTTGAAGGAAGAGGGCGACTGGGAAGTGCTCGAGAAATACTCGGGTTTCGAGTTTGACGACCTGTTCCCGAAAACGCAGGCACGCACCGAGTATGAGAACATTCTCTACCTCGAGCGTCCCGGCTGTAACCTCTGCATGGGTAACCAAGAGAAAGCCGCCAAGGGTGACACGGTTCTGGCCACCTCGACCCGCCTGTTCCAGGGCCGCGTTGTGGCGGATGCACCGGACAAGAAAGGCGAAAGCCTGCTGGCCTCGACCCCGGTTGTCGTGCTGTCGGCCATCCTGGGCCGGACGCCGAAGATCGAAGAGTACAAGGCGGCGGTCGAAGGCATTGACCTGACCAAGTTCGCCCCGCCCGTGGTGCCGGAAAACACCAAGTCGGCGCACTTCTAAAATTATTTCAGGCCGGTTCTAATTGAACCGGCCTGATTTTTTCCGACGCGCCGTTCAATCGCTGGTCATGAAACACCAGCGCTGCCGGAGCGGGCACGGTCCTGCGGGTCCAACAGCGCAGCTCGTACCAGATGTTGAACAGGGTGATTTCGTGACCCCACCGTTTGCCTTGCCCATACCGGCGATACAGGTAGTCGGGGACAATCGTGATCAGGGCCGCGAAGATCAGTTCAAGCATCGGTTTGCTCCGACGGACCGGCCTCACCCTGAAATGGGAAGATTTCGTGCAGCGGCGCGGCGGTAATCATAATAGCCGCGATCCCGACCGCCGACCCGGATGCAAGGTATGATCCGATCCGGCTGCAGGGTGAAATCCCCAACCCGCTGGCCGCTCTGACCGGTTGCCGGTTCCACACGCGCTGCCCCTTCGCCAGGGAACACTGCAGTACTGAGGTGCTCGAATGGCGCGAGGTCGAGCCGGAGCATTTTGTGGCCTGTCGCTGCGCGAAAGAGCTCGATTTCTCGCGTTCCTGACGGTTACGGCAAAAGCATGGGATCAGGATCGTGTGACAGCAGGTCCTGCACAAGCGGATTGGGAAAACGGCGACGCAGGGTGACGGCGTAGAAGGTTTCCTTGATGCGCGGGTGTTCCTGCGCTTCGACCAGCCGGCCCGAGTTCAACTCGTCCGTCACGACGATGGGCGCGACAAGGGCCAGCCCGATATCTTCGCGTGCCAACAGGCGCATCATCGCCATGTCATCGACCTCGGCCGCGATCTGGGGGCATTCCGACAGACGGCTGGCCATGGCATCGAACGCGGTACGCACGCTGCTGTCCGTGGTGGGCAGGATGAAGGGTTGCGTGTGCAACAGCTCTTTGATTGCCGTCTTCGGGTCCAGCCGGTCGGGCGTGCCGACGATGCTGACGGGCTGTTCAGCGATCTGGTGGGTCTCAAAGGGGGTGAGGCTGTCATCCGGTGGCGGCCGGTTCATCAGCACCAGATCGAGGTTCAGCGCCTCAAGCCCCTCCATCAACTCGGTTGGGCTGCCGGACCGCAGGATCACTTCGACATCCAGACGCGACAGAATGGGACGCAGAAACCCGATCTGAAAGTTGCGCGACAGGGTCGCCAAAGCCCCCACGCGCAGGGCTTTACGGGTCTGTACCGTCTCGGTCAAAGTAGCGACAAGCTCTTGACCTGCCGAGAAAATCGCGTCCGCATGGTCCAGCGCGATACGCCCGGCCTCGGTCAAATAGAGCTGCCGCCCACGGCGCTCGAACAGGTCGTGCCCCAGCCGTTCTTCCAGTTGCTTGATCTGCACCGACAAAGCCGATTGCGACAGGTTCAGCCGCTGCGCCGTTCGGGTCAGGTTCCCGTCATGGGCGACGGCCCAGAAATACCGCAGGTGATGATAGTTCAAGGGCATATTGTTCTAATTAATAGAACGATATGGATAGAACAATGAATTTTTAATGGCGAAAAATCTGCCCTAACTGACTGTCCCAAACCGATGATCCAGGGGAAGTCACCATGTTCCATCTCTATCTGCCGCTTCTCAGCCCACTGATTTTGGTCGCTGCCGCGATCCATGCCGGGCGTCATACGGGCCTGCGCCCGGGCCGAGTTCCAAAACTGACCGAAGCCGCAGCCTTGGCGGCCTTTTTGGTTGCCGCAGTAGCGGCCCTGTTGTTGATCATCAACGGTCCCGGCACTTCGACCCTGATCGGGGCATTCGGCGTGGGGGTTTCGGTTCGGTTGGATGCGGTCAGCGCGGTGATGCTGGTGCTGGTCAGCTTCATCGGGTGGATCGTTCTGCGGTATTCGGCGACCTATATGGACGGCGAGGCGCGGCAGGGCACATTTACGAAATGGATGGCGCTGACGCTGGCCTCGGTGCTGATCTTTGTGATGTCGGGCAACCTGATTCAGCTGCTGCTCGCCTGGACGACCACCAGCCTGGCTCTGCATAAGCTGCTGCTATTCTATCCCGAACGCGCAACCGCCCAGCGGGCAGCACGGAAGAAAGCATGGGTGGCGCGGCTCAGTGAGGGTGCATTGGCCGCAGCCATGGTTCTGTTGATCGCAGCAACCGGGAGCACCGATATCCACATGATCCTGTCGACGGTTCAGGCCAACTGGCTGACCATGGCGGCAGCCCTGTTGATCGCTGTTGCGGCGGTTCTCGCCTCGGCCCAGTTTCCGGTGCATGGCTGGCTGACCGAAGTGATGGAGGCACCAACTCCAGTGTCGGCCCTGCTGCACGCGGGTGTGATCAACGCGGGTGGATTCCTTCTGATCCGCTTTGCCGATGTGATGCTGGCAGCGCCCGGAGTGATGGCCCTGCTGGTGATGCTGGGCGGGTTCACCGCGCTGTTCGGCGGCTTGGTGATGCTGACCCAGCCTGCGGTGAAAACTTCGCTGGCCTGGTCCACAATTGCGCAGATGGCGTTCATGGTGATGCAGTGCGGTTTGGCGCTGTTCCCGCTGGCGTTGCTGCATATCGTGGCGCATTCGCTTTACAAAGCGCATGCATTTCTCAGTTCGGGTGAGGCCGTCAAAAACGTGGCCGCCATTCACCGCCCGGGACCGATCGCGGTGCCCAGTGCCAGTAATGTGCTGCGGGCCTTTGGGACGGCGATCGTGATCTACGCGTCGGTTGGCACGGTGTTGGGCTTTGACGGCAAGTCGGTGCAGGCCATCGCCCTCGGCGTCATCTTGATCTTCGGCGTGGCCTACCTGTTGGCACAAGGCTTTGCCGATGCCGCGCCACGCCAGTTGACGCAGCGCACGGTGGTCTATGCGCTGGTGACCTCGGTCAGCTATTTCGCGCTGCAGGTCATTGCGCAGCACCTGACCGCCGGAGCCTTGCCCGCCACCCCGGCACCGGGGCCGCTGGAATGGGCGCTGATTGTGCTGGCCCTTCTTAGCTTTGGGTTTGTTGCCGTAGCGCAGGCCACCTTCCCGCTCTGGGCGGCGCATCCGGCGGCGGCGGGGTTGCGGGTACACCTGTCAAACGGCCTCTATGCCAACGCGATTTTCGACAAGTTTCTGGGCGGTTGGTCCAGAAAGTCCGCAGCCTGAAAGGAACAGACCTGATGTTTGCAAAGCTTGAAGCTTATCCCGCGCCGCTGCTGGAACTGGTGGCCGAAGCGAAATCCGCCGCCTATGCGATCCCGCCCCTGTTCCCGCTGTCCTCGAATGTCGCGGTGAACCCGTTTCTGGGCCAAAGCGATGAGCCGCTTGCCGTGACCTCGGCTCGGCTGGCGCGGGTTGCGGGTACGCGGATCACACCGGAGCGGGCGCATTGGGCGGCAAAGCTGCGTGCCGGTGAGATGACCGAGGCGGAAATTCTGGATGCCCTGTCAGTGACTGCGGGCCCGTTCAATGTCCCAAGCCTTGAGGATGTTTTGGCTGCGCTGGATTCGGAGATACCTCAACTGCACGCCCTGCCCACCGTGGCCGAACTGGCGGCCGAAGTTTCGGGCATCGATTGGCCCGGCCTGATCGAGGATAGGATCGGCATCTGGGCCGCCAGCCATTTCGACCAAGGGCAGGCTTTGTGGCAACAGGCCCGGACAGGTGGCGCCTTCAGCGCCTGGCGCGACTTTGCTTCTCGTGACCTGACCCCTGAAATTCAGGGCCTGACAGGGTTCGGCGCTTTTGTTGCGGGCACCAACCGGTCGCATTGGCGCGCGATTGGCCGGTCTTCGGAACGGCTGGGGCTCAGCACCGAGGCGGCAGCAACCGCTTATCACCGCTGGTTGATGACCTTGGGCGGTTGGGCGCAATACGCGCGCTATCTGTTGTGGGGCGCCGAGTTGAAAGGAAAACAGCACACAGCCGTGACCGAGCTGCTGGCCGTGCGCATGGTTTTTGATGAGGCGCTGTTCGCGCTCTACGAAGATCAGATCGGCGAACGGTGGGCCAAGGTTGTGGCTGCGCATGAGGCGCCGCTGGTGCCAACCGCCGATTTCGTGATCGATGCTGTCCTGCAGGCGGCCGCCGAACGGGCACAGCAACGCGCGTTGGCCGAAAGGTTGCGGCCAGGCACCGCGCGCAAGGCCGCTGGTCGGGCGCAGGTGCAGGCCGCTTTCTGTATCGACGTCCGGTCCGAGGTGTTCCGCCGCGCGCTCGAGGCGCAGGATGCCGGGATCGAAACGCTTGGGTTCGCGGGGTTTTTTGGCCTCGCCAGTGCGCATAAGGCGGCGGGCTCGGATGTCACCGAGGTTCACGGCCCGGTGTTGTTGCGGCCGTCTGTACGCTCTCAGGCCAAGGAATCTGCGGGCAAGGACCTGACTCGTCGGTATTCGGCGCGGGCCAAGCGTGCCTGGGGCCGGTTCAAGCTGGCCGCGGTTTCTTCCTTTGCCTTTGTTGAGGCGACCGGGCCTTTGTATGCCGGAAAACTGATGCGTGACGCGTTGGGGGTTGCCGGAAAACCCAAGGATGATCCAGCACCGCAACTGGACCCGAATATCGATCTTGAGGCCCGTATTGGCATGGCCAACACCGTGCTGAAGGCGATGTCTCTGACCGACAAATTCGCCCGGATTGTCCTGCTGGTCGGGCATGGGGCCGAGGTGACCAACAACCCGCATGAAAGCGCGCTGCATTGTGGCGCGTGCGGAGGTCATGCGGGCGACGTGAACGCGCGGCTTCTGGCCGGCTTGCTGAACGATGCGCAGGTGCGCTCGGGGTTGGTGGGGCAAGGGATCGCCATCCCCGCCGACACCCTGTTCGTGGCCGCAATGCACTCGACCACAATCGACCGGGTCGGCCTGTATGAGCAGGATTTGCCACCCGGCGACCGGTCTGGCGATCTGGCGCAGGTGAAGGGCTGGCTGGATGCGGCCGGGCAGTTGGCCCGGGCCGAGCGCGCCGCGCGTTTGCCGCGGGCTAACAAGGCGGCGGATATTCAGCGCCGTGCACAGGACTGGGCCGAAACCCGTCCCGAATGGGGGCTGGCCGGGTGTCGTGCCTTCATTGCAGCCCCGCGTCACCGAACGGATGGGGCGGATCTGGTGGGGCAGGCCTTCCTGCACAATTACGATTGGCGCAAGGATGACGGATTTGGCGTGCTGGAACTGATCATGACCGCCCCGGTGGTCGTCGTCAGCTGGATCAGTCTGCAATATTACGGCTCGACCGTGGCGCCGCAGCTGTTCGGCGGCGGCAACAAGCTGCTGCATAATGTGGTCGGTGGCATCGGCGTGTTGGAGGGCAACAACGGTGCCCCCCGCCCCGGCTTGCCGTGGCAATCGATCCATGACGGCGAAGGCTTTCAGCACGATCCGCTGCGCCTGTCGGTGGTCATCGAGGCTCCGCGCGCGGCGATGTCGGAAATCCTGGACCGGCACCCGCAGGTGCGGGCGCTGTTCGACAACGGCTGGCTGCACCTGATTGCCATGAACGACCAAGGCAAGCTGGCCTGGCGCTATACCGGAGACCTGAACTGGGCTTCGATCAGCGCCGCGACCGATCAGTCCATCGCGGCGGAATAACCCAAAACAGATCAACGGGCGATCTGCGAAACGGGTTGTCTTTTGATCGGTTCCACCCTAGTCAGAGCCTCACCTCGGGGTGCGTGGCGTGGCCGCGCTGAGATGCCATTGGCGAACCCGTTGAACCTGAACCGGCTAGAACCGGCGGAGGGAAAGGTGACGGTTTCATCCATCCTTGCCCTCTCGCCGCAATGGAGGATGACATGAAACATCTGATGATTGCTGCGGGAATCCTGAGCGCAACCACGGCCATGGCGGCCGATAAACCTCAGCTGACCGTGTATACCTATGACAGCTTTGTCTCGGACTGGGGCCCCGGCCCGCAGGTGAAAGAGGCGTTTGAGGCGGTCTGTGACTGCGAGCTGAACCTTGTCGGCGTCGAAGACGGCGCCGCGCTGTTGTCGCGTATCCGACTGGAGGGTGAGAACTCGGATGCCGACGTGGTGCTGGGGCTGGACACCAACCTGATCACCGCGGCCAAGGAAACCGGCCTGTTTGCGCCCAGTTCGGTGAACGCCGAATATACGCTGCCGATCGAATGGACGGATGATGTGTTTGCGCCCTATGACTGGGGATATTTTGCCTTTGTCCATAACGCCGATGCGGCGGCACCTGCGAATTTCCGCGAACTGGCCGAGGGTGACACTAAGATCATCATTCAGGACCCGCGTTCGTCCACCCCCGGTCTGGGGCTGCTCTTGTGGGTACAGGCGGCTTATGGCGATGAGGCGGCAGACATCTGGGCCGCTCTGTCGGACAATATCGTGACCGTGACCAAGGGCTGGTCCGAGGCTTACGGCCTGTTTTTGGAAGGTGAGGCCGACATGGTCCTCAGCTATACCACCTCGCCCGCCTATCACCTGATTGCCGAGGAAGACGCCAGCAAAGCGGCGGCTGCTTTTGACGAAGGCCACTATATGCAGGTCGAGGTTGCGGCCAAGCTGGCCGGGACCGATCAGCCGGAACTGGCGGATCAGTTTCTGAACTTCATGGTTTCGGACGCTTTCCAGCAGATCATTCCGACCACCAATTGGATGTATCCGGCGGTGACTCCGGCAGCGGGTCTGCCCGACGGGTTCGAGACGCTGATTCAGCCGGAAAAATCCCTGCTGTTTTCTCCGGATAAGGCCGCCGCTGTGCGGGATCAGGCGCTTGCGGAATGGTTGAGCGCACTCAGCCAGTAAGCCCCTGGCCGGGCGTTGGCGCGGCGGCTTTGGTTGCCGCGCTGATTTTGGGGACACTCGCCGCCGTAGCCCTGCGTGCCGACGCGGCAGGTGGATTCGGCCCGGCGGATTGGGCCGCCTTGCGGTTCACGCTTGTGCAGGCGGTTTTGTCGGCCCTGTTCAGTGCAGCGCTGGCGGTGCCGGTTGCGCGGGCACTGGCCCGGCGGCGGTTTCCGGGGCGGCGCGTTCTGATTGCTTTGCTCGGGGCACCGTTCATTCTGCCGGTCATTGTGGCGATCCTGGGACTGTTGCAGGTCTTTGGCCGCGCCGGCTGGATTTCGGAGATATTGGGTTTCTTTGGTCTTCCGCCGATGCGGATCTACGGGTTGCACGGCGTTGTGCTGGCGCATGTGTTCTTCAACCTGCCGCTGGCCACGCGGCTTATCCTGCAGGCCTGGCAGGAAATCCCCGCCGAACGCTTTCGTCTGGCCGCGCAACTGGGCTGTGACGGGATGGCGATGTTTCGTCTGATCGAGCTGCCAATGCTCAGGCGCATCCTGCCGGGTGTACTGGCCGTTATCTTCGCTATCTGTCTGACCAGTTTTGCGGTCGCCCTGACCTTGGGCGGAGGGCCACGCGCGACGACGATTGAACTCGCGATCTATCAGTCATTTACCTACGAATTCGATCTTGGCCGGGCGGCGTTGTTGTCCGCCTTGCAACTGGCCCTGACCGCAGCGGCTGCACTGGCCGCCTTGAAGTTCTCGCGCGGAGACGGGTTTGGGGCAGGCCTGGACCGGGCCATCCGCCGCTGGGACGGCGGCGCGCCGGTGCTTGATACGTTTTGGATACTGGCGGCGGCGGCGTTTCTGCTGCTGCCCTTGGCGGCAGTGGTGATTTCGGGGATTTCGGGGTTGTTCGAGATGCCTTTACAGGTGTTCCGCGCCGCACTGACCTCGGTTCTGGTGGCGGCGGCCAGCACGGCCGTTCTGTTGATGCTGGCGCTGCCCATGGCCATGGCCGTTGCGACCGGGCGGTATGGGATCGTCGAACTCAGCGGTATTCTGGGGCTGGCGGCGTCGCCCTTGGTGATCGGAACTGGTCTGTTCATCCTGATCCGTCCGGTGGCCAACCCAACCGCACTGGCGCTGCCGGTGACGGCGCTGGTGAATGCGGTCATGGCGCTGCCATTCGCTCTGCGTATTCTGGTGCCTGCGGCGCGGGATGTGGTCACGCGCCATGGGCGGCTGGCACTGTCATTGGACATGGGTAAAAACACCTTTTTCACCCGGATTCTGCTGCCCCGAATGCGCCCGCAAATCCACTTTGCTGCCGGTCTTGCTGCTGCGCTGTCGATGGGTGATCTCGGCGTGATCGCCCTGTTCGCCGATCCGCAGATCGCAACTTTGCCGCTGCAGATTTATCGGCTGATGGGGGCCTATCAGATGCAGGCGGCGGCTGGGGCGGCGCTGCTGCTTTTGGTGCTGTCGATGGGGGCTTTCTGGCTTTTGGATCGCGGAGGGCGATTACATGCTGAAACTTGACGGTTGCGTCATCGAAAATGGCGGCTTCGCCTTGCAGGCCGACTTTACAATCGAGATCGGGGCCAGCGTTGCCATCGTCGGCCCGTCCGGGGCGGGCAAGTCGACACTGCTGGAAGCCATCGCTGGGTTTCGCGACCTCAAACAGGGGCAAATCCTGTGGCAGGGAGAGCGCATCTCCGATCTCGCCCCGGGTAAACGCCCGCTGGCGATGCTGTTTCAGGATGGCAACCTGTTTCCACATCTGACGGTGGAACAGAACGTCGCCCTGGGTCTGCGCCCCAACGGACGTCTGTCGGCCGAGGAGCAATTGCAGGTCCAGACCGCACTCGCCCGCGTGGCGCTGCCCGGTTTCGAAACGCGTAAACCGGCCGAACTATCCGGCGGTCAACAAAGCCGGGTCGCGCTGGCCCGGGTGCTGGTGCAACGGCGCCACCTGTTGCTGTTGGATGAACCTTTTGCGGCGCTGGGGCCTGCGCTGAAAGCCGAAATGCTGGACCTTGTCGCAGGGTTGCTGGCTGAGACCGGCACCACCCTGCTGATGGTCAGCCATGACCCGCAGGACGCCCGCCGCATTGCCGATCAAACCGTGCTTGTGGCGGAAGAGCGGGCGCATCCGCCCGCAGCGACGTCACAGCTGTTCGACAACCCGCCGCCCAGTCTGCGGGCCTATCTGGGCTAGCCGTTATTTCCGGTTGTGGAAGATAAACCCGAGGAAGTTCAGCAGGACCTGCGCTGCCAGAATCTGGGTGCTTTCCGTTTGATCATAAGCTGGGGCCACCTCGACCAAGTCGATGCCGACCACATCTCCACGCATGCTCAGCCCCTGCAGGA
>NZ_WPYP01000030.1 GCF_013030985.1 Ruegeria arenilitoris
CCACGCGCATTGATCTGACCAAGGATCAAACCGGTCAGACGCTGATTGTCGGTGTGGAACAGGCGCATGGCTTCGGTGAGATCCTGTTCGGATGTGTCGTTCCATTTGACGGTCAACAGCACCGCATCCGCAATACGTGCAATCAGGCGTGCGTCAGAGACCAGCAAGGTCGGCGGCGTGTCGATCAGGATGACGTCATATTGCTGGCGCATATCCTCCAGGAACAGACGGAACCGTTCCGACGCAAATAGGTCTGCCGCATTGGCCGAGGTCTTCTCGCCTGCCAGAATGTCACAGCCCAGCAGCGGGTCCTGAAAGATGGCTTCTTGCGCGGTGGCGTCCCCGGCCAGAACAGACACGATCCCATTCTTCGGCACGCCCTGTAATTGCGCGGTCATGGTCAGGCGTCGAATATCGCCCTCGACCAGCAGAACCTTTTTGCCGATTCCGACAAAGTTCTGCGCCAGTGCCAGCGCATTCGTTGTCTTGCCTTCGCCGGGCAGCGATGAGGTGATCACCACCACCTGCGGCGGGCGGTCGACATTTGACAACATCAGCGAAGTGCGCAGGTTGCGCACAGCTTCGGCCGTGGCGGATGAGGGCTTTTCGGCAAGGTACTCAAGCACCTTGCGGCGCCCGCGGGCGGGAAAGACAGGGATCTGACCCAGAACGCTGTACCCGGTTTTGCGTTCCAGCTCTTGCGCCGAGCGGTAGCCTTTGCGCCGCGCCTCGACCAGCAATACGATACCGGACCCCAGCATCAGGCCCAGAATGGCCGAAAGGGCAAGGATCAGCGACTTTTTCGGTTCCGAAGGCTTGCCTGGGATCACGGCGCGCGACAATTGCCGACTGTCCGCTTTCTGGATGCCTTCCTGTGCCGATGTCTCTTTCAGCCGGGCCAGGAAATACTCGTAGAGCAGCCGAACGGCTTCGGCCTCGCGCACCAGCTGTTGCAACGTGATCAGATCTGCGCTCTGCTGCGCGATCTTCTGGCCCAGATCTTCGGCTGACAGGGTCAGCGCCTGAACCTGCTGCGTTGCCCGCTGGGCTTCGAGTGTGGTCCGCGCAACCAAGCGCTGGAAGGCGGTGTCGAAGGCGGCTTCGCCCGTGTCAGACCCGTCGATCTGGCCAAGCAGACGCTGTAGCTGCGGGTCCTGGCTGGCTTCGGCCTGGGCTGTCCGGGTGTCGGCTGCGCTCAACGCGTCATATCTGTCCTGCGCCGCGACACGGGTTGCCTCGGCAGAGGTGCGGCGTTCGCGCAGGTCCTTCAGCTGCACTTCCTGCAATTGCAGCGCTTCGGGAGAGATCAGCGCGGTTGTCGAATTGAAGTCGTTGACCTTTGCTTCGGCGGTTTCCAGATCGATCTGCAACTCGGCCACGCGGTCGGTCAGCCATGCGGTCGCCTGTTCGGTGGCGTCGAATTTCACTTCGATCTGGTTCAGGAC
>NZ_WPYP01000031.1 GCF_013030985.1 Ruegeria arenilitoris
TGCGGAGGTTCTGGAACCCGTTTGTGGCCCTTGTCGCGGAAAAGCTACCCCAAGCAATTTGTCTCTTTGATCGGCGATGAGACGCTGTTTCAGGCCTCTGCGCGGCGTCTGTCCGGTGCCGCGGACGGGCTGAAATTTGCGGCTCCGATGGTCCTGACCAACTCGGATTTCCGGTTCATCGTGGCCGAGCAGCTGCAGGCCGTCGGGATCGATCCCGGTGCCATTCTGATCGAGCCCGAGGGGCGCAACACCGCCCCCGCCGTGCTGGCCGCGGCGCTGCGCGCCCATGCCGAAGACGAGGATGCGGTGCTGCTGGTGGCGCCCTCCGATCACGTTGTGCCCGATGCCGCCGCGTTCCAGGCGGCGGTCGCCCGCGGGATGGATGCCGTGGCGCAGGGGCAGCTGGTGACCTTCGGCATCACCCCGACACTTCCGGAAACCGCCTATGGCTATCTGGAACTTGCCTCGGCGTCGGGCAGTGACGGGTCACCCGTCCCGCTGAAGCAGTTTGTCGAAAAGCCGGACCTGGCCCGCGCGACCGAGATGCTGGCCGCCGGCAACTTCAAATGGAACGCGGGCATTTTCCTGTTCCGTGCCACTGATATCATCGCCGCCTTCAAGGCCCATGCGCCCGGGCTGATGCAGCCGGTACAGGACGCGTTGAACGACGCTCAGACCGACCTTGGCTTCCTGCGGCTCGCGCCCGAACCCTGGGGGCAGGCCGAGGACATCTCGATCGATTACGCGGTGATGGAAAAGGCCGATAACCTGTCGGTCGTTCCGTTTGAGGCAGCCTGGTCCGATCTGGGCGGCTGGGACGCGGTCTGGCGCGAAAGCGGCCCGGATGGGGACGGCGTGGTCACCAGCGGTGGCGCAACTGCGATCGACTGCCGGAACTCGCTGCTGCGGTCGGACAGCGAGCAGATGGAGGTGGTTGGCATCGGGCTGGACAATATCATCGCGGTGGCGATGAACGACGCCGTGCTGGTTGCCGACAAGTCGCGGGCGCAGGACGTCAAGAAAGCGGTTGCCGCCCTGAAAGAGAAAGGCGCGGCACAGGCGACCCAGTTCCCCATGGATCACCGCCCCTGGGGCTGGTTCGAAAGCCTTGTGGTCGGCGACCGGTTCCAGGTGAAACGGATCCATGTCCACCCCGGCGCCTCGCTGAGCCTGCAGAGCCATTTCCACCGGTCCGAGCACTGGATCGTGGTCGAGGGCACCGCCCGTGTGACCATTGACGACCATCAGCAACTGGTGACCGAGAACCAGTCGGTCTACATCCCGCTGGGCGCCGTGCACCGGATGGAAAACCCCGGCAAGGTTCCGATGGTCCTGATCGAGGTCCAGACCGGCGCCTATGTCGGCGAGGACGACATCGTCCGCTACGAAGACGTCTACGCCCGCGGCCAGGGCGCTAAGGGCTGA
>NZ_WPYP01000032.1 GCF_013030985.1 Ruegeria arenilitoris
CGGTTTTTTCACCCAGTCCCTCGCCGACCGTGATCCTGAGCTTTTTGGCTCGATCACATCCGAGCTGGGCCGTCAGCGCGACGAGATCGAGCTGATCGCGTCCGAGAACATCGTCTCTGCCGCCGTGATGGAGGCGCAGGGCTCGGTGATGACCAACAAATACGCCGAGGGCTATCCCGGTCGTCGCTACTATGGCGGCTGCCAGTTCGTCGACATCGCCGAAAACCTGGCCATCGACCGCGCCAAGCAGCTGTTCGGCTGTGAGTTTGCCAACGTGCAGCCGAACTCGGGCAGCCAGGCCAACCAGGGCGTGTTCCAGGCGCTGATCCAGCCCGGCGACACCATTCTGGGCATGAGCCTGGACGCAGGCGGTCACCTGACCCACGGCGCCGCGCCCAACCAGTCGGGCAAGTGGTTCAAGGCCGTGCAATACGGTGTGCGCCAGCAGGACAACATGCTGGATTACGATCAGGTCGAGGCGCTGGCGAAAGAGCATAACCCCAAGCTGATCATCGCAGGCGGTTCGGCCATTCCGCGTCAGATCGACTTTGCCCGGATGCGCGAGATCGCCGACATGGTTGGCGCCTATCTGCACGTGGACATGGCGCACTTTGCCGGTCTGGTTGCGGCGGGTGAGCACCCCTCGCCCTTCCCGCACGCCCATGTTGCGACCACCACGACCCACAAGACCCTGCGCGGCCCGCGCGGCGGCATGATCCTGACCAATGACGAGGCGATCGCCAAGAAAGTGAACTCGGCCATCTTCCCCGGCATTCAGGGCGGCCCGCTGATGCATGTGATCGCAGCCAAGGCCGTGGCCTTTGGCGAGGCACTGCAGCCGACGTTCAAGGACTATATCAAGCAGGTCGTGGTCAATTCGCAGGCACTGTCGGATCAGCTGATCAAGGGCGGTCTGGATACCGTGACCCACGGCACCGACACCCATGTGGTGCTGGTCGACCTGCGCCCCAAAGGCGTCAAGGGCAACGCCACCGAAAAGGCCCTGGGCCGCGCGCATATCACCTGCAACAAGAACGGCGTGCCGTTTGACCCGGAAAAACCGACCATCACGTCGGGCATCCGCCTGGGCTCGCCCGCCGGCACCACCCGCGGCTTCGGCGAGACCGAATTCCGCCAGATCGCCGACTGGATCATCGAAGTGGTCGACGGCCTGGCCGCCAATGGCGAGGACGGAAACGGCGAAGTCGAAGCCAAGGTCAAAGCCGAGGTCGCAGACCTCTGCGCCAAATTCCCGATCTATCCTAACCTGTAA
>NZ_WPYP01000033.1 GCF_013030985.1 Ruegeria arenilitoris
AAAAAGGGCGCCCCGAGGGACGCCCTTTCCGATTGATCATTCGCGAGTGCGAATTACTCGATGATTTTCGACACAACGCCGGCGCCGACGGTGCGGCCGCCTTCGCGGATGGCGAAACGCAGGCCGTCTTCCATCGCGATCGGTGCGATCAGCTCGACGGTGAAGCCGACGTTGTCGCCGGGCATGACCATCTCGGTGCCTTCGGCCAGGGTCACGGTGCCGGTCACGTCAGTTGTACGGAAGTAGAACTGCGGACGGTAGTTCGCGAAGAACGGAGTGTGACGACCGCCTTCTTCCTTGGTCAGGATATAGGCTTCGGCTTCGAACTTGGTGTGCGGTGTAACCGAACCCGGCTTACACAGAACCTGGCCACGCTCAACGCCGTCACGGTCGATACCGCGCAGCAGGGCGCCGATGTTGTCGCCCGCTTCACCGCGATCCAGCAGCTTGCGGAACATTTCAACACCGGTACAGGTGGTTTTCTGAGTGTCACGGATGCCGACGATTTCGATCTCGTCGCCAACGTTGATCACGCCACGCTCGACACGACCGGTCACAACGGTACCACGGCCCGAGATCGAGAACACGTCTTCGACCGGCATCAGGAACGGCTTGTCGACTTCACGCTCAGGGGTGTCGATGTAGTCATCAACAGCCGCCATCAGTTCCTTGATCTTCTCTTCGCCGATTTCCGGGTTGTTGCCTTCCATCGCCGCCAGAGCCGAACCGGCGATGATCGGAATGTCGTCGCCGGGGTATTCGTAGCTGGACAGCAGTTCGCGAACTTCCATCTCAACCAGTTCCAGCAGCTCTTCGTCGTCAACCTGGTCAACTTTGTTCATGAACACGACCATCTTCGGGATGCCAACCTGGCGGCCCAGCAGGATGTGCTCGCGGGTCTGCGGCATCGGGCCGTCAGCGGCGTTCACAACCAGGATCGCGCCGTCCATCTGGGCAGCACCGGTGATCATGTTCTTGACGTAGTCGGCGTGGCCGGGGCAGTCGACGTGCGCATAGTGGCGGTTGTCGGTCTCGTATTCCACGTGGGCGGTCGAGATGGTGATGCCACGTGCTTTTTCTTCAGGCGCGCCGTCAATCTGGTCATACGCTTTGAAGTCACCGAAATACTTGGTGATTGCTGCGGTCAGCGTGGTCTTGCCGTGGTCAACGTGGCCAATCGTGCCGATGTTGACGTGCGGCTTATTACGCTCAAACTTTTCCTTTGCCAT
>NZ_WPYP01000004.1 GCF_013030985.1 Ruegeria arenilitoris
AGCCCGTCGCAGTCGCCGGCATCAGCGCCGACGACATGACACCTCAGGCAGGGGTTTAATCCGCGTGAAGCCTCTGCGCGCCATTCTCGGGACGGCCAGTGCCTCCGACAAGATCATCGCCCTGGCCGAGGGCGATGATCCCCGTGTGGTCGAAGGTGCGGTCATGGCCGTGAAAGAGAACGTCGCGCGGATCATTCTGATTGGCAGCAAGGCCGAGGTTTCGGCCCTGCTGGAGACCCATGAGGGCTACGACCCCGAGCGGATCGAAATCCACGATCCTGTTGATTCCGCACTGACACCGGAACTGACGCAGGCGCTGTACGAACGGCGCAAGCATCGAGGTATGACCCTTGATAAGGCGCAGCAGCAGATCAAGAACCGTTTGACCTATGCCGCCTTGCTGGTACAGCAGGGCTTCGCCGACGGCACTGTCGGCGGCGCGGTCGAAACCACATCCGACACCGTGCGCGCTGCGCTGCAGATCATCGGCACGGCCCCGGATGCGGCGATGGTCTCAAGCTTTTTCCTGATGCTGTTCTGCAAGGACCATCATGAGGTCAAAGGCGCACATATCTTTGCCGATTGCGGTCTGGTTGTTGACCCGGACGCACAGGAAATGGCCGAGATCGCCCGCGCCTCGGCCGCGTCCTATGAAACCCTGACTGGCGAAACCGCGCGGGTGGCGATGCTGTCCTTTTCCACCTCCGGCAGCGCCGAACATGCCAAAGTTTCCAAGGTCGTCGAGGCCACGCGTATTGCACGCGAAAAGGATCCGACCTTGCTGATCGACGGTGAGCTGCAATTCGATGCGGCCTTCGTACCCGAGGTCGCGGCCAAGAAAGCCAAGGATTCGCCTCTCAAGGGTGAGGCGAATGTCTTTGTCTTTCCCAGCCTGAATGCGGGCAATCTGGGATACAAGATCGCGCAGCGCATCGGCGGGGTCGAGGCGATCGGCCCGGTTCTGCAGGGGCTGGCCAAACCGGCAAACGACCTGTCGCGCGGCTGTTCGTCCGAAGACATTCTGCACATGATCGCCGTGACGGCCGTGCAGGCTCAACACATCGAGCCCAAGCCGGAGACGTATTGACCCGGCCACCGAAGAACCCTGGCGACAATCCCGCCGGTACCGCAATTTTTTCCAGAAGGCATGTCGGGCAGATGCTGGCAAAGACCGAACTTACGTCTCTTTTTGGTGCAAACGCCGCACAGAAGATCCGCACCCTGTTTCCCGGCGTGCTGGTGGCGATGACCGTTGCCGCAACGGCCAAGTTCCTGTCCGAGCACTATGCGACGCCAGCCATGCTGATGGCGCTGTTGCTGGGCATCGCGCTCAGTTTTCTGGGGGAAGAGGGCAAAACCGTCCCCGGCATCGGCTTTGCCGCGAAATCTCTGCTGCGTCTGGGCGTGGCGCTGTTGGGTGTGCGGGTATCGATGACGCTGATGATGGGGTTGGGTTGGGACCTGATCGCCCTGGTCGTTGGCGGCGTGCTGGCCACGATTGCCTTTGGCCTGCTGATCGCGCGTTTCTTTGGCCACAAATGGCGCTTTGCCTTTCTGACCGCGGGATCGGTCGCGATATGCGGCGCCTCGGCGGCGATGGCGATCAGCGCCATCCTGCCCAAGGACGAGCGCTCCGAGGAACGGCTGATCTTTACTGTTCTGGGTGTCACCGTCCTGTCAACCATCGCGATGATCGCCTATCCCATTCTGGTGCGCATGCTAGGCATGAGCGACGTGGCAGGCGGCGTGTTCCTGGGCGGTACGATCCACGACGTGGCGCAGGTGGTTGGTGCGGGATTCTCAATCTCGGAACAGACCGGCGACACCGCAACATTGGTGAAACTGTTCCGCGTGGCGATGCTGGCCCCGGTGGTTCTGGTCGCGTCGCTGATCATCCGTGGCGTCACTGACATGGACGAGGCGGGCAAGCGCCCACCGATCCTGCCCGGCTTTGTCATGGGCTTTCTGGTTCTGGCCGCGGCCAGTTCATTCGGCCTGATCCCGCCGGTCATCTCGGACCTGCTGAGCCAGACATCCCGCTGGCTGCTGCTGATCGCCATCGCGGCGGTCGGTATGAAGACCAACCTGAAACAGATCCTGTCGGTCGGCGGCGCCGCAATCGCCCTGATCGTCGTAGAAACTCTTTTCATTGCAGGAGTTATCCTCGCCGGAATAACATTCCTGACCTGATACGCTGCCCCGACAGAAGGACGCCAGATGACCATCCAGCAACCGAAGATCGACACCAGCCCCAAAGTCTCGGACGAGGTCCGGCGCACCACCTGTTACATGTGCGCCTGTCGCTGTGGCATCAACGTGCATATGAAGGACGGCAAGGTCGCCTATATCGAGGGCAACCGCGATCACCCGGTGAACAAGGGCGTTCTTTGCGCCAAGGGGTCGGCAGGGATCATGCAGGTCAACGCGCCGTCGCGCCTGCGCAAACCCCTGCGCCGGGTCGGGCCGCGTGGATCGGGGGAATTCCGTGAGATCGAGTGGGATGAGGCGATCAGCACCGCAGTCGGCTGGCTGAACGAGCTGCACGAGACCGCACCGCAGAAGCTGGCCTTCTTCACCGGTCGCGACCAGAGCCAGAGCTTCACCTCTTTCTGGGCACAGAATTTCGGCACGCCAAACTATGCGGCCCATGGCGGGTTCTGCTCGGTCAACATGGCGGCGGGCGGCATCTACACAATGGGCGGAGCCTTCTGGGAGTTCGGCCAACCCGATTGGGAGCACACCAAGCTGTTCATGCTGTTCGGCGTGGCCGAGGACCATGACAGCAACCCGATCAAGATGGGTCTAGGCAAGATCAAGGCGCGCGGCGCGCGGGTGATCGGGGTGAACCCGATCCGTTCCGGCTATAACGCGGTGGCGGATGATTGGGTCGGGATCACACCCGGCACCGATGGGCTGTTCATCCTGTCGCTGATCCATGTGCTGATGAAGGCGGGCAAGATCGACCTGGATTACCTCAGCCGCTACACCAACGCGCCGGTTCTGGTGAATGCCACCGAGGGGCCTGAGAAGGGCCTGTTCCTGCGCGATGCCGACGGCAAGCCGCTGGTGATCGACCGCGTCACGGGTAAGCCCACCGCATTTGACAAACCCGGGGTCCGCCCGGACCTGTCGGCCACCTACGAAAAAGACGGCGTCACCCATCGCCCGGTCTTTCACCTGATGGCCGAGAAATACCTGTCCGACGACCACGCGCCCGAGGCCATTGCCGAGCGCTGCGGCATCCCCGCCAGCCGTATCCGCGCCATCGCCACCGAAATCGCCCGCGTCGCCTTTGACGAGGCCATCGAGCTGGACCACGAATGGACCGACTTCCGGGGTGAGACGCACTCGAAAATGATCGGCCGCCCGGTCAGCTTCCATGCCATGCGCGGCATCTCGGCCCATGCCAACGGGTTCCAGACCTGCCGCGCCCTTCACGTGCTGCAAATCCTGCTGGGCACGGTCGAGGTCCCCGGCGGTTTCCGCTTCAAACCACCCTATCCCAAACCGGTCGAGGCACATCCCAGCCCGCACGGTGACCGCCGGCCCGGACGCCCGCTGGAAGGTCCGCACCTGGGATTTGTGCGTGGCCCCGAAGACCTGCTGATCGACGATTGCGGCACGCCACAGCGCATCGACAAGGCGTTCACATGGGAAAACCCGATGTCGGCCCACGGGCTGATGCATATGGTGATCTCGAACGCCGCCGCCGGCGATCCTTACAAGATCGACACGCTGTTCATGTACATGGCGAACATGTCGTGGAACTCGTCCATGAACACCAAGGGTGTGATGGAGATGCTGACCGCCCGCAATGAGGATGGCAAGTATACCATCCCGCGCATCATCTATTCCGATGCCTATTCCTCGGAAATGGTGGCCTATGCCGACCTGGTCCTGCCCGACACCACCTATTTGGAACGGCACGACTGCATCTCTCTGCTGGATCGCCCGATCTGCGAGGCCGACGCCGCCGCCGACGCGATCCGCTGGCCGGTGGTCGAACCCGACCGCGATGTGCGTGGGTTCCAGTCGGTGCTGATCGAACTGGCCAACCGCATGAACCTGCCGGGCTTCACCAACGAAGACGGCACGCCGAAGTGGAAGGACTACGCCGACTACATCGTCAACCATGAACGCAAGCCGGGCATCGGCCCGCTGGCCGGGTTCCGGGGCGAAAATGGTGACAAGGAAGGGCGCGGAGAGGTCAACCCCGACCAGCTGAACCGCTATATCGAAAACGGCGGCTTCTACGTCGCGCATATCCCCGAAGGCGCGGACTACTACAAGCCGTGGAACGCGGCCTATCAGGACTGGGCCGTGGGAATGGGCATCTATGACAGCCCGCAACCTTACCTGTTCCAGCTCTACTCCGAGCCGATGCGCAAGTTCCAGCTGGCCGCAGAAGGCCACGGCGACCGCCAGCCGCCCGAGCGCCTGCGCCAGCGCATCAAGGACACCATGGACCCGCTGCCGATCTGGTATGAAACCGATCAGCAAGGCAATGAGGGTTTCACTGTCAACGCCCTGACCCAACGCCCGATGGCGATGTATCACAGCTGGGGTACCCAGAACGCATGGCTGCGGCAGTTGCACGGCCGCAACCCGCTCTATGTGCCGACCAAATTGATGCGCGAACACGGGCTGCAGGACGGAGACTGGGCCAAAGTCAGCTCCCCGCACGGGGAAATCACCGTCCCGGTGATGGAGATGGCCGCGCTGAACGACAACACCGTCTGGACATGGAACGCCATCGGCAAACGCAAAGGTGCCTGGGCGCTGCAAGAGGACGCGCCGGAGGCGACCAAGGGCTTCTTATTGAACCACCTGATTCACGAACTGCTGCCGCCAAAAGGCGACGGGCAACGCTGGGCAAATTCGGACCCGATCACCGGGCAGGCCGCATGGTTCGACCTCAAGGTGAAAATCGAAAAAGCCGATCCCCCGAATGACGCCGAAAGCCAACCCGAGTTTGGCCCGATTAAGTCGCCGGTCGGAACCGGCCCTAAAGACTTGGCTTGGAAGGTAGGCAAATGACCCAACTCCCCCAATCCACCGAGCGCAAGATGGGTCTGGTCATCGACCTGGATACCTGTGTCGGCTGTCATGCCTGCGTGATCTCTTGCAAAGGCTGGAACACCGAGAATTACGGCGCACCCCTGTCGGATCAGGACGCGTATGGCGCGAACCCCTCAGGCACCTTCCTGAACAGGGTCCACTCCTACGAAGTTCAGCCCGCCGAAGGCCACGCCCAGCTGATCCACTTCCCCAAATCCTGCCTGCACTGTGAGGACGCGCCCTGCGTCACCGTCTGCCCCACCGGGGCCAGCTACAAGCGGGTCGAGGACGGCATCGTGCTGGTCAACGAAAGCGACTGCATCGGCTGCGGCCTGTGCGCATGGTCGTGCCCTTACGGCGCGCGCGAGCTGGACGTGGCCGAGGGCGTGATGAAGAAATGCACCCTTTGTGTTGACCGTATCTATAACGAGAACCTGCCCGAGGTGGACCGCGTGCCCTCCTGCGTTCGCACTTGCCCCGCCGGCGCACGTCATTTCGGTGATCTTGGCGATCCGAACAGCAATGTCAGCAAATTGGTGGCCGAGCGCGAGGGCATGGACCTGATGCCGGAAATGGGCACCAAACCCGTCAACAAATACCTGCCGCCACGGCCCAAGGATCAGATCGAGGACCAGATCGACATTCTGGCACCCCTGCTTGCCCCGGTCGCCGAAGAGCCCAAAGGGTTCCTGGGCTGGCTCGACAAAACTCTGGAGAAGCTCTGATGCATCCGGCCCCATCTGTCATCATCTTCACAACCTGTTCCGGGCTGGGCTTCGGCTTGCTGTTTTTCCTTGGACTAGGCCAACCCGCGGTGACCGGTTTCGTCGCCTTTGTGTTCTATGCCATCGCCTATGCACTGGCGGTGGGCGGCCTGCTGGCCTCGACCTTCCACCTGGGACATCCCGAGCGAGCCTGGAAAGCGTTCAGTCAATGGCGGTCGAGCTGGCTCAGCCGCGAAGGCTGGTGTGCGGTCACTGCCCTGATCGTCATGGGGCTATATGCGCTTGGCGCCGTGTTTATGGGCAGCCACTGGGCTGTATTGGGGTGGGTCGGAGCGCTGCTCAGCCTGGCCACCGTATTTACCACCTCGATGATCTACACCCAGCTCAAGACCGTCCCACGCTGGAACATGAACCTGACACCGGCAATGTTCCTGTCGTTCAGCCTGGCAGGCGGTGCGCTGTTGGCTGGCGCCGAGGCCCTGGCCCCGTGGCTGCTGGTCCTCGCAGGGGCGGTGCAGCTTGCCTATTGGGCCAAGGGCGACGGTGCGTTTGCCCGGTCCGGCACCAACTTGGGCACCGCCACAGGGCTTGGCGACCGAGGCGCCGTCCGCGCATTCGAACCGCCGCATACGGGCACCAACTATCTGCTGCGCGAATTCGTCCACGTGGTTGGGCGCAAACATGCGCAGAAATTGCGGGTGATTTCCTTTGGTCTGGCCTTTGTGCTGCCCTTGCTGCTGATCCTGATCCCGGTTTCGGGCGTTGCGATCAAACATATCTTTGCCCTGCTGGCCGTGCTGTCGCATCTGACCGGCGCCGTGGTGTCTCGCTGGCTGTTCTTTGCGCAGGCCGAACACGTGGTCGGGCTGTATTACGGCAAGCGTTGAAAAGTAGCCTCAAACGAAAATGGGCGGCAATCTGAGATCAGAGGCCGCCCATTAAATTTGATAATCTTTAAAGTCAGATCAGACCGGCATGAGCCATAGCAGCGTCGATGGCGGCCTTTGTGCTGTCTTCCAGCGGTGTCAGCGGCGAGCGTACCTCTTCACTGCACAGGCCCAGCTTGCTGAGCGCGTATTTTGCGCCCACCAGACCCGGCTCGATGAAGATCGCTTCGTGCAGAGGCATCAGGCGGTCCTGATACGCCAGCGCCTTGGCATAATCGCCCGCCAGCGTCGCCTGCTGGAATTCGGCACATAGCTTCGGCGCGACGTTTGCGGTGACCGAGATGCAGCCGACGCCGCCATGTGCGTTGAAGCCCAGCGCCGTGGCGTCCTCACCCGACAGTTGGCAGAAGTCGGACCCACAGGAGGCGCGCTGCTGGCTGACGCGGGCAAGATCACCGGTGGCATCCTTGACGCCCACAATGCGCGGCAGCTTGGCCAGCTCTCCCATCGTTGCGGGGGTCATGTCGATGACCGACCGGCCGGGGATGTTGTAGATGATGATCGGAATATCGGCGCAGTCATGCAGCGCGCGGAAATGCGCGATCAGGCCCTTTTGCGTGGGCTTGTTGTAATAGGGTGTCACAACCAGCGCCGCGTCCGCGCCGATCCGTTCTGCGAATCGCACGAAGCGGATCGCTTCGACCGTGTTGTTCGAGCCCGCGCCCGCGATCACCGGCACACGACCGGCAGAGGCTTTGACAACCTCTTCCACCACGGTTTCGTGCTCTTCATGGCTGAGCGTCGGGCTTTCACCGGTGGTGCCCACGGGAACCAGCCCGGTCGAGCCTTCCTGAATCTGCCATTCCACCAAGTGTTTGAGTGTCTTCAGGTCCAACTCGCCGTTTGTGAACGGGGTGACGAGGGCTGGCATTGAGCCTTTGAACATGACACGCTCCTTGGTGTGCGGTTAGCAGTTTTTGCACCTCGGGCCATCACAATCGTCGCGATGTGAGTTGATCCCGGCGGCGCAAGGTTTATCCTGAGTGGCTGTATCCTTGGTTGGTTGGGAAATGCAAGGCATGACACGCGTTCTGGCACTTTTGATAGCGGTGATTCTGGGGCCAATCGGGCAAGCGCGGGCCGACGACGTGGGCGATCTGCGCGCAGGGATGTCTGAGATGCACAAGGGCGACTGGAATGCGGCCCTGCGTGTGTCGGGCAACCGAGGGTCGGTCAGCCGCGATATCATCGTCTGGCACTGGTTACGCCAGGGCTTTGGCAGCTCGGGCGATGTGTTGGTGTTTCTGGACCGCCGTCCGGACTGGCCCGGGCTGGCATGGCTGCGACGCAAAAGCGAACCCGCCTTCACCGGCGCCGAACCCGACCGTGTGTTGAAATTCTATGCCGGCCACCCGCCGCAAACGGCAGAAGGTGCGCTGAACTATGCCGTCGCGTTGAAGGCAAAAGGACGTCCGGGAGATGCCGAGGCCGATATCGTGGCCGCGTGGCGCACCATGCCGATGGGGTCCGGACTGCAAAAGGATTACCTTGAGAATTTCGGCAAGCTGCTGAAACCCCATCACGCCGCCCGGCTGGACCGGATGCTGTGGGATGGGCACCTTGTCAGCGCCGGTCAGATGCTGCCCTTGGTCAGCGCCGATCAGCGCAAGCTGGCCGAGGCACGGATTGCCCTGCAAAAACGCCAACCCGGTGTGGACAACAAAGTTGCTGCTGTCCCGGAATCGCTGACCGGATCTCCGGGGCTGGCCTTTGACCGGTTTGTCTGGCGCGACAAGAAGGAACTGGACGACAGCGCGATCGATCTGATGCTGGCCCGGTCGACCGGGCCGGATGCGCTGGGTGAGCCGGACAAGTGGGGCGAAGGCCGCCGCCGTCTGGCGCGGCTTGAAATGCGCAATGGCGATGCCAGCCGTGCCTACCAGATCGCCGCCAACCACCACATGACGCCCGAGATGGGCTACGCCTACGCGGATCTGGAATGGCTGGCCGGGTTCCTTGCGCTGCGCAAGCTGAATGACCCCGCCACGGCGGTGCGGCATTTCCAGAACTTCTCGGGCGCGGTGGAATCGCCGATCTCGAAAGGGCGCGGCGGCTATTGGCTGGGCCGGGCTCATGCAGCGCAGGGGGATGCCGACAAAGCTTATGACGCCTATGCGATGGGCGCGGACTATCAGACGTCGTTCTATGGCCTTTTGGCAGCCGAGAGGATCGGACGACCCTTCGACAGTGAGTTGGCCAACCCGCGCCGGGCCCCGCATTGGAAACAGGCCGAGTTCGCCGATTCCAGTGTATTGGAGGCCGGGCTGTTGCTGCTGCGCGCAGGTGAAAACAATCTGTCTGAACGCTTCCTGACCCATCTGGTCGAAGAGCTTGATCAGGTGCAGGCCACGCAACTGGGCGATCTGGTGATCGAACTGAAGGAACCGCATCTGGCGGTGATGATTGCCAAACGCGCCGCCAAAACCGGTGTCGTGCTGCCCGCCGCCTATTACCCGGTGCACCCGGTGGCCGATATGGGCCTGCCCATGGCCAAAGAGATGACGCTGGCCATCGCCCGCCGCGAAAGCGAGTTCGACCCGGTGGTGGTCAGCGGTGCAGGCGCACGCGGTTTGATGCAGGTGATGCCCGCCACGGCCAAGCTGGTGGCCAAGGAGCTGGGCATCCTCAGTGGGCACAAGACGCTGAAACTGACCTCGGACTGGCAGTACAACGCCAAGCTGGGTGCAAATTACCTGTCCGGACTGGCCGCGGATTTCAACGGCAACGTGGTGATGATGGCCGCAGGCTATAACGCCGGGCCGCGGCGTCCGATCTCGTGGATGGAGCGCTATGGCGACCCCCGCGCCGGTGAGATTGACGTGGTCGACTGGATCGAGACGATCCCCTTTAGCGAAACCCGTAATTACGTGATGCGGGTGGCGGAAAGCCTGCCGGTCTATCGCGCGCGGCTGGGTCAGCCCGCGCTGCCGGTTCCCTTCTCGCAGGAGTTGGTTGGCTCAACCCTGGCTTCGTTCGCGCCATAGGGTGAACAGGCCCGCAGCCACAACCAATGCGGCCCCGAGGATAACCGCGGGCCGCAACGCCTCACCAAAGACGGAAATGCCTATGATGGCCGTCCAGACCAGATGGAAATAGGCAAAGGGCTGAACCGCGCTGGCCTCGGCCATTTCATAGCATTTGATCAGCAGCCAGTGCCCCAGAACGCCACTGACGCAGAGCACCGCCATCCACGCCCAATCCGCGCGCGCCATCGGCTCCCAGAACCACATCCCCACCAGCGTCATCGCGACGGCCCCGGCCACCCCGGTCCAGAAGAAGCTGGTGGCGGCGCTATCCTTGCGGGCCGCATAGCGGGTCAGCAACCCATAGAGCGCGAACAAAAACGCGGAAATCAGCGGGATAATGGCCCATGGGTTGAACACACCCACACCCGGTTGCAGGATGATCAGAACGCCGACGCAACCCACGCCGATCGCCACCCAGCGCCGCCAGCCGACCGCTTCGCCCAGAACCGGCCCGCTGAGTGCCGCGACCAGCAATGGGTAACAGATAAACACCGCCATGCTGTCGATCAGACCCAGCACGGTAAAGGCGTAAACGGCGACGCAAATCTCGGCCGCCAGAAGAACTCCTCGGAACACCTGCAAACCCAATTGGCTGGTCTGGGTCGCGGCGCTTAACCCTCCGGGCGCGCGCGCGGCCAGCGCGATCACGAAGGCGGCAAAGAACCAATAGCGGATCATCACGACCATGTAGGTGTTATAGGTCCCCGCCAGATGGCGCGAGATCCCGTCCTGCAGCGCAAACACAACCGTCGCCGCGATCATCAGCGCAATACCCGCACGGGTGTTGTTCTGCTGTGTCATACCCGGATCGCCCGGGTCATATGGCGCTTGCGGCCATATCCGGGGGTGCGAGTGACGGTGAACCCTGCTTCCTCCAGCCCACGCCGCACGAAGCCGGCGGCGGTATAGGTCGCCGCCGTGCCGCCCCTGGCCGTGTGGGCGGCCACCTTCTGCATCAGGTCCGCCCCCCAAAGTTCGGGGTTCTTGGCGGGGGAAAAACCGTCCAGGAACCAGGCATCGGCCTCGCCAGCCCATGAAGGCAATGTCTGACGCGCATCGCCTTCGATCACCTCAAGATGCAGGGTGCCCAGATCGCAAGAGCCGCCCTCCCACCGGGCCAGAAAGCGGTCGGCCCAAGGCGCAAGCTCGGGGAAGGCCGCCAGGGCGCGGGCCATGTCCTCGGGCACCATAGGGAAGGCTTCGAAACTGGTGAAGGTCAGGGGGGTGGTTTGGCCCGCCTTCTCCCACTCGGACCAAACGGTCAGCATGTTCAGACCGGTGCCGAACCCCAGTTCGGCAATGCGGAACCCCGGCGCGAACCGTGCAGGCAGGTCGTTGCCCGCCAGGAACACATGCCGCGTCTCTTCCAGCCCGTTTTGCAACGAGAAATACGGATCGTCGAAACGGTCCGAGACCGGAATCTGATCCTCGGTCCATGTCAGTTCAGCGCGCTGGTCTGCCATCGGGGAATCCTGTAGCTAAGCGGCGCGACACTGAACAAGGAAAAGGGGAATGGCAATGGTCGATGTAACGGTGCGCGGTGCGGGTATCTTTGGCCTGTCCATCGCCTGGACCTGCGCCCGGCGCGGCGCCAAGGTTCAGGTCGTCGATCCGTTTGGTGCCGGCTCAGGCTCCAGCAGCGGGTTGGTCGGTGCGTTGGCCCCTCATGTGCCCGAGAATTGGAACGCCAAGAAGGCCTTTCAGTTCGACAGCCTGATCATGGCCGAGCCGTTCTGGAAACAGGTCGAGGCGACCGGCGGTGTTTCCCCCGGATATGCGCGTCTGGGCCGGTTGCAGCCCATTGCTGACGCCCGCACGCTGGAGCTTGCCCATGCCCGCGCGATCACCGCTGCCGAACTATGGCAGGACCGCGCCGAATGGCGAGTGGTCGAGGCCAAATCACTCGGCTCATGGTGCCCGCCCAGCCCGACCGGTTTCGTTATCCACGACACGCTGAGCGCCCGGATGCACCCCCGTCGCGCCTGTGCCGCACTGGTTTCGGCGTTGGCAGTGATGGGAGTGGACGTGGTGGCGGAAGCGCCGGACCAGGGTCAGATCGTCCATGCCACCGGTCTGGCTGGGTTGCAGGAGTTGAACCAGGCCTTTGGCAAAACCGTCGGCAATGGCGTCAAGGGACAGGCCGCGTTGCTGCGCTTTGATGCGGGTGAAGTGCCGCAACTGTTCGCAGATGCAATCCACATCGTACCCCATGCAGATGGCACGTTGGCGATCGGATCGACCTCGGAACGCGACTATGACGACCCATCCAGCACGGATGCCGCGCTGGACGACGTGCTGGAGCGCGCCACACGGGCGGTGCCTTTGCTGCACGGTGCCGAGGTGATCGAACGGTGGGCCGGGGTCCGCCCCCGCAGCAAAAGCCGCGCCCCGATGCTGGGTGCACATCCTTTGCATCAAGGGCAGTTCATTGCCAATGGTGGCTTCAAGATCGGTTTCGGCATGGCCCCGAAAGTGGCCGAGGTCATGACCGATCTGATGCTGGACGGGCGCGATTCGATCCCCGAGGATTTTCGGCCCGAGGCGTCTTTGTGAACACCGATAAAACTCCTATACGCCTGATGCCAGACAGCGCGCGCCTGACAGAGGTCTTGCACCTGATCCGCGAGACTTTTGCCTATATGGAGGGCCGCATCGACCCGCCCTCCTCAATGCATCGCCTGACCATGGAAGAGCTTCAACGTCAGGCGCGTGACGGTGAGATTTGGGGGATAGGAGACCGGCCCGATGCAGTCGTCTTTCTGACGCCCAAGCCGGACTGCCTGTATCTGAGCAAACTCGCCGTTGCCCAAAACAAACGTGGTCAGGGGCTGGCCCGACGTCTGGTGGAAGTGGCCGAACGACGGGCCCGTGCCAAAGGGTTTCGGGCCTTGGAATTGCAAACCCGAATTGAACTTGTTGAAAATCATGCGACCTTCGCACGTCTGGGATTCGCGGTAACCAGAGAGACAACCCACCCCGGTTATGATCGAACAACCTCGCTTACGATGCGGAAGCGGCTTGAGTGATACCCGACCCAAAGAAACTGCTTCTGGAGTAGTTCAGAATCCCGCCTCGGCCCGCAATTTCTCCATCAGCACCCGCAAACTGCTTTCATAGCGGTCGCTGGACAGTTTCCCCTGCTCGTCAAACTCGTTCGAACTGTCGGCCAGATGGATTTCCGGCCCCTGCAGGATGCGCGGCTGGAACGGCACCATATAGCTGCGCAACACCATCTGCGCCCGTTCCCCGCCCGCACGCCCGGCGGCGGCCGACATCACGGCAACCGGTTTATCGGCCCATGGGCGGCCCTCGGTCCGGCTGACCCAGTCCAGCGCGTTTTTCAGAACACCCGATGGGCCCTTGTTGTATTCCGGTGTGGAAATGATCACCGCATGGGCTTGCGCGATCTGATCGGCCAGCGTCTGGACCGCCTGCGGAATGCCTTCGCCATCTTCCAGATCACCGTCATAAAGCGGCAGGTTCAGATCGGCTTCGATATGGGTGCCGGGGTTGAACAGCCGCGCCGCCTCGCGCAGCAGTTTGCGGTTGGTGGCATTTTGGCGCAACGAGCCGGAGAGGCTCAGCAGGATCGGTTCGGACATCGGGGAACTCCGTCATGGTGTTTCCCAATAGCTAGCCCAAAGGCCGCACGCGCCAAAGCCCAGTTGACGCGCAGTCAATGTGCAAAAAGGGGCACCTGCAGGTGCCCCCTCGCATTAAACGCTACCGTTCGGGATGATCTCGATATCGACCCGGCGGTTGCGGGCCTTGCCCTCGGGCGTCAGGTTCGACGCGGCGGGTCGGTTCTCACCCAGGCCGACCGTGCTGATCCGTGCGCTGCTAACACCATTGGCTTGCAGGATATCCGCCACCGACCGGGCGCGGCGTTCGGACAGGGCCTGATTATAGGACGCCTCGCCATCGCTGTCGGTATGGCCAACGACCTGGACGCTCGAATTGGGATACCGCGTCAGGTTCTGACCCACCCGCACCAGATCGGCGCGCAGCGCCGGACGCACGGTCGCGCTGTCGGTATCAAAGGAGATATCATTCGGAACGGTGACAATCAGACGGTCGCCCGCATTGGTGACGGTGATGCCCTGATTGGCCAGTTGCTGACGCAGCTCGGCCGCTTGACGGTCCAGCTGATTGCCGATCAGACCGCCACCGGCGGCACCCACCGCAGCCCCGGCCAATGCGCCCAGACCCGGGTTCGAGTTATTGGCGATCGCACCGACACCAGCCCCGACCAGACCACCCAGAAGCGCGCCCTGTTTGGCGTTCTGACTGGGATCCGCTGGCAGGTTCAGCGTCGCGGGATCCGTGCAAGCCCCCAGAAACAAGGCCGAGCACAGCCCGGCGGACAGTACAAATTTGGAAATCGTCATGATATCACCTTCTGCTCCGGCACCCGTTTACCGGGCGCGTTTTATTTGGTGCAGTTTATCACGCCGCTTGCAGGTGTTCTCAAGCAACAATCCGGTGAAATCGGCAAATACCTGCCACTTAGGACGCCTGTGCCGAGGTATCCCAACGGTTCTGCTCCTGCCACAGCGCCCGCAGAGGTTCGCCCTGCCCGCAAAAGTGATCCTCGATCATCTCACAGGCCCAGATACGGTCGGTGCGGAAATGGCGGAACCCGTTGCGCAGTTCGCACCAGGCGGCCAGCAGGGTGCATTCGATGTGATAGATCAGCGCCACTGGGCGGACGATCCGGTCAGTCCGTTCGCCTTCGGCGTTCACATAGGTGATACGGATTTTGCGCTCATCCCGGATCGCTTCGCGGTAGTTCACCACCGGAACGCAGCCTTTTTCGGGATCATCCATCGGGGCACCCCACGGGGCCACCTGCAACCAGTCGGCGGGCTCGCGCAGCGCTTCGATCTTGCGGCACACCCGGTCGGCGGCCTGTTGCAACGTGCTGTCCCCGGTGCGCGCAAGCATCGACAGGCCGACCCACAGCGCCTCGACCTCTTCGGGATCAAAATTCAGCGGCGGCAGGTCATAGCCGCGCCGCATCAGATACCCGACACCGGCCTCACCCTCAATAGGGGTGCGTTGCGCCTGCAGAGCCGCGATATCGCGGTAGACCGTGCGCGCTGACACTTCGAGTTTTTCGGCCAGCATTTCAGCCGTCACCGGCGCTTCGGCAGAGCGCAGAATCTGGATGATTTCGAACAGGCGAGTGGAACGGCGCATGGGTTTCTCCGGTTCATCTGCTGACACTTTAGCACACCCCCCTGACAGCGTGGTGTCAGGAGATTCAAACCATTAGCATCAATAGATTTTCCCGAGAGATTTCTGCCAGTGGCGCAAGTTTTGGTCTGTTTTCCTTGTGAAAAGTACCCGGGGGCACCTGTGACCAACCGTTGGCTACAGAGTTCGCTCGATCTTTATACGCTGGCTTAAGGTTTGTTTCTTATCAGGTGGTTAACCGAATTTTCGGGCGGTAACGACTTGGTAAGCAAAATGATAAAATTTATTACAAATACACTCAAAATCCTTCTGTTGATCGGAGCAGGCATCATCGCAGCACCCAGCCGGTCAAATAATTGGGCACCTCCTGAACCTCCTGCGATGCCAGAAAACAAGTCGGGTTGCCCCGTGAGGCAGGTGGATTCAAACAAAATCTCAAAACGACATACTCCAATCGGCTCAACGAATACGGTGGACCACGGAATGAAGAAGAAGCGGCTTGAGGCACTCAACATGCGTTCACCCGTGCCAGAAACGCTAATAGAAAAACGTCAGTTCAGTGGTCCCAAATCAGGGGTCCAGACACTTTGAAAGTGGGGAAACAATTGGCGGAAATCGAGCTGTGACTGACGGCCAAAACTCGTTGGATGCGATTTTGAGGGCTATCTGGCAGATCGTGCCCTCAGCTTCAGGTGTTGAGAGTTCTTGGGCTTGCATCGAGTTGGTCCATTTTCCGGCTCAATAGTCTTCAGTGGCCAACTGGGGTTTCCTTGAACGCGGGATGACCCCCAATCGAAGCGTCGTGATATCCAATATTAACAATGATTTACCAAGGTTTTGGATGATGCTGACAAAGGAAGAAACCCCCCTGACAAAGCCCTGTCAGGAGTGATGGGTGAAGCTTGGCGTCAGATGAGAAGGAGAGCACCGATGCCAAGCCTCGACAATCACGTGATGATGACCCTGAAACTGGGCCCTTGGGCGCAGGATCACACCCTGCGCAGCTTTGAGATCGAGCGCGAAATCATGGCCGCCCGCCACCCCTGCGCCCCGCGCAAACGCCGCTGGCGATTTTAGCTGGGTAACCTGAAGATGCTGTGGACGAGTAGCGCCTGAGGGTCAGAATTCCGCCTTGGCGCGGAACTTCATGGACACCCCACCTTCGGGGTTCTTCAGGCGCAATTCCTCGGAATGCAGCATCAGGCGCGGGAAATCCCGCGCTGCGCCCTCAGCATAGAACGGGTCACCCAGGATCGGGTGGCCCAGCGCCTGCATATGCACCCGCAACTGATGCGACCGCCCCGTTTTCGGGAACAGGCGCATGCGGGTCGTTTCACCCTCGTGCTTCACAACTCGCCAGTCGGTGACGGCGGGCTTGCCCGTCTCGTGACACACCATCTGGCGCGGACGGTTGGGCCAGTCCACGATCAGCGGCAGATCCACGGTTCCGGCTCTCGGCGCGACCTTGCCCCAGACACGGGCAATATAGGTCTTGCGTGTCTGGCGGTTCTCGAACTGCATACTCAGATGGCGCTGCGCATGGGGGGTCTGGGCAAAGACCATGACACCGGACGTATCCCGGTCCAGCCGGTGCACCAGCAGCGCCTGCGGAAAGGCCGCCTGCACCCGGGTCAGCAGGCAATCGGCCAGATGCTCTCCCCGTCCCGGCACTGACAACAGTCCCGAGGGTTTATTCACCACAATCAGTTGCGCGTCCTCATACAACACGTCCAGAGGGGTCTTCGGGGGATCATAGGTCTCGCTCATGCGCGCCTGCCTATCGCAGCGCGCGACCTCCCGCAACGTCGGGCTTGCCTGAACGGAACGGTTCAGCAACTCTGCCCCCAAAGCGGAAGGAGAACCCATGCACCCCACGATCAAACATATGCAGGAGGTGGTCGCCAAAGGCGATGAGAGCCTGATCCACGAATTGCTGGCCGAGGATGTGCGCTTTTCCCCACCTACCTATTACAGCACCTGGACCGGGCGCGAACCGGTGGCGGCTGTGCTGGGCCATGTGGGGCAAGTTTTTTCGGATTTCCGCTATCGCCGCGTGATGGGTGAGGGCAAGGACTGGGCGCTGGAGTTCCAATGCAAGGTCGGCGATCTGGACGCTGTGGGTGTCGATCTGATCACGCTAAACGATGACGGGCTGATTCAGGAATTCGAAGTCGTCATGCGCCCCTATAAAACCATCGGCGCCCTGCGCGAAGCGATGATGGCCCGCGTCATGACCGACCCGCGGTTCCTCGAATACAAGAACGCGCTCGGCTGACCATGCCTATCGCTGCCGATCAGCTGTTGCGTGTGCCATTGCTGCCAGTTCTGGCAGCCCAAGGCCTGTCGGTGCGCCGCAACGCCCAAATGCTGCCGGAACCCATCGGCCCGCGCGAAGGGCGCATGGGGAGAGGGCCACGGCGGCGTCTTCTGATCGCAGGCGACAGTTCCGCCGCAGGGGTCGGCGCGGGAACGCAGGCGCAAGCGCTGTCAGGCTACCTCGTGGCCCGGCTTGCCAAGCACTATACGGTCGAATGGCGACTTGAGGCCACGACCGGGCACACAACACAGGACACGATTGACCGACTGCGCGGCTTGAGCGGCCAATTCGATATGGCCGTCACTGCGCTCGGCGTGAATGACGTGACCCGTGGCGTGACGCGTCAGCAGTTCACTGAGCGCCAGACCCAATTGCTGGAGCTTTTGACCGGTCCTCTGGGCGTGCGGCGGCTGGTGGTCACGGCCGTGCCGCAGATGCACCTGTTCCCGGCCCTGCCGCAGCCGCTGGCCTGGGTTCTGGGGCGTCAGGCCGCACGGCTGGATCGCGGCTTGCAGCAGGTCGCGGCCCGCTTTCCACAGGTAAAGCATCTTCAACTGAATCTGCCCGAAGACCCTGCGCTGGCCGCGCCGGACGGCTATCACCCCAGCCCGAAAACCTATGCCCTCTGGGCCGAAGAGGCCGCCCGCCTTTTGCGTCAGGCCTGAGCCCGCATCTGCCGGATCATCGGAATCGAATAGACAATCAGCGCCGTCCAGATCAGTGGGAATGCGATCATGCGCCCCCGGTCGATCTGTTCACCGAACACGGTGATGGCCGTAATGAAAATCATGGTCGGCGCGATATATTGCAGGATACCCATGGTCGACAGCCGCACCAGTTTCGCCCCGTTGGCATAAACCAGCAGCGGCACCGCCGTCACAACGCCTGCGCAAGCCAGCAGCATGGTGTCAGTTGCCCCCACACCGAAATGCCCAGTGCCCTGCACGCCTAGCCACGTCACATACATCAGTGCCGGGATCAGCAGAATCAGAACCTCAAGCAGGAACCCCTGATTTGGACCAATCGGCAACGACCGCTTGAAAAACGCGTAGAACCCCCAGCTGACCATCAGACCCAGCGCAGGCCACGGCAGGCTGCCTGCCTCGACCACCAAAACCAGCACGCCCAGCGCGGCAATTGCCACTGCAGCAAGTTGGATTTTCGTCAAAGGCTCACGCAACAGAACCGCGCCCAGAGCGATACTGAAGAGCGGGTTGATATAATAGCCCAGCGCTGCGTCCAATGCCCGGTCATTGGCAATCGCCCACACATAAATCGCCCAGTTCACCGAGATCAGCGCGGCCGTTATGCAAGCCATCCCCAACATCTTCGGGTTCGCCAATGCCGCTTTCAAGTCCCGCGTGCGCCCCAAGGCCACCAGCAGCAGACCCGCCACCGGAACTGACCAGATGACGCGGTGCGACACGAGTTCGATTGGTCCCACATGAGACATCGCCTTCATGTAAAGCGGCAGAAAGCCCCACAGGACATAAGCCGTCACGGCCAGCGCCAGCCCTTTCGGCGTGTCTTCTCTGTTCGGTGGTATGGGGGTATCTGCCACGGCGAGTCTCCGACTGATATCGGGCTTGTCTACGGCAAACCAGACCGCCTTGGGAACTGCGAAAACTGTGAAGCAGGCCATCAGAAATTCTGATACGTCGCGGTTGCCACCGGCAACCCCAAGAAAAGAGCCGGGGCGCCACAGCGCCCCGACAATTTGATTATACTTTCACCCGCTCGGATTTCGGGTCGTACATCGGCTTCAACGATGCCTCGGCTTTGACCTTCACACCGCAGACGTCGATCTCATAAGTCGAGGCCAGTACATCCGCCGCCTTTTCACCCTCGCACGGCACGTAGCCCAGACCGATGGCGCCGCCCAACGTGTGGCCATAGTTGCCCGAGCTCAGATAACCGACATATTCACCATCCCGGATGATCGGCTCATTGTGGAACAGCAGCGGCTCGGCATCGGTCAGTTTGAACTGAACCAGGCGGTTCTTGGGTCCGCTTTCCTTGCGTGCAATCACCGCCTCACGGCCAATGAAATCACTGCCTTTGTCGACCTTGACGGCAAAGCCCAGCCCCGCATCGACCACGTGGTCTTCGCAGGTGATGTCATGGCCAAAGTGGCGGAAGCCCTTCTCGATCCGGCAGCTGTCCATCATGTGCATCCCGCACAGCTTCAGCCCCATATCCTGCCCCGCCTCATGCAGCGTTTCGAACGCGTGGCCCGCCATGTCGGACGAGACATAGATCTCCCACCCAAGCTCACCCACATAGGTGACGCGGTGGGCACGAGCGAGGCCCATGCCGATCTCGATCTCTTGCGCGGTGCCGAACGGGTTGGTCGCGTTCGAGAAGTCGTTTGGCGATACCTTTTCAAGCAGCGCGCGCGCATTGGGCCCCATGATCGCAAGAACGCCTTCGCCCGCTGTTACGTCAGTGATGACCACGTTAAAGTTGCCCGCATGGCGCATCATCCAGGTCTGATCAGCCAGACGCGTCGCGGCCGGTGTCACCACCAGATATGATGTCTCGGTCAGGCGGGTAACGGTCACATCCGCCTCGATCCCGCCGGTACGGTTCAGAAACTGAGTGTAGACGATCTTGCCATTGGGCACTGAGTAATCGCCACCGCCGATATAGTTCATGAACGTCTCGGCATCGGGTCCTTCGACACGAATCTTGCCGAAGGACGACATGTCGTACATGCCGACATTTTCGCGCACAGCACGGTGTTCGGCCGCCGAGTTTTCGAACCAGTTCTGGCGCTTCCAGCTGTATTGGTATTCGCGCTCCTGCCCTTCAGTGGCAAACCAGTTGGCGCGCTCCCAACCGGCGATCTCGCCCATGACAGCACCCTGTTCCAGCAGGTGGTGGTGGAACGGCGTGCGGCGCACACCTCGTGCAGTCGCCTTCTGGCGGTAAGGGTAGTGGTCGGCATAGAGCAGACCCAGCGTTTCCTTGGACCGTTCGAACAGGTATTTCTTGTTGCCCTGAAACGGTTGCATCCGGCCGATATCCACGTCGCCCAGATCAAACGGTTTCTCACCGCTGTCCATCCATTCGGCCAAGGCCATGCCTGCGCCACCGGCAGACTGGATACCAATCGAGTTGAAGCCGGCTGCGACCCAGACGTTGTCCATCTCGGGCGCCAGACCCAGATGATAGGCGTCGTCGGGCGTAAAGGACTCGGGGCCGTTGAAGAAGGTGTGAATGCCGGCCTCAGCCAGCATCGGCATCCGGTTGCAGGCCGCTTCGAGGATCGGCTCGAAGTGGTCGAAATCCTCGGGTAGTTGGTCAAACTCAAAGGTGTCCGGAATACCACCCATGCCCCAGGGTTTGGCATTAGGTTCAAATGCGCCCAGAAGGATTTTGCCCGCGTCTTCTTTGTAATAGGCGCACTCATCCGGAACACGCAGCACCGGCAATTGGGTCAGACCGTCGATGCCTTCGGTCACGATGTAGAAGTGTTCGCACGCGTGCAGCGGGACATTTACGCCCGCCATTTTGCCGACCTCGTGACCCCACATTCCGGCACAGTTCACCACCATGTCGCATTCGATATGACCCGAGGCGCTGCCGTCATCGGCAACCCAATCCACACCGGTCACCTTGCGGCCTTGCTTGACGATATCGGTGACCTTCACGCGCTCCTTGACGATACCGCCACGCTGACGCGCACCTTTGGCCAGCGCCAGCGCAATGTTAGCCGGATCGCCCTGCCCGTCCAGCGGCAGGTACACTGCGCCTTTGACGTCTTCGATGTTCAGATGCGGATACAGTTCGGCCACACGCTCGTTCGAGATTTCTTCGACCTCAACCCCAAAGGCGCGGGCCATCGCGGCCTGACGATAGATCTCTTCCTTGCGCTCATCGGTCAGGGCAACTGTGATCGAGCCACAGCGTTTGAACCCGGTGGCAACACCTGTCTCTTCCTCAAGCGCGCCATAAAGCTCCTGACTGTATTTCGCCAGCTTGGTCATGTTCGCCGTTGCGCGCAGCTGTGCGATCAGACCCGCCGCGTGCCACGTGGTACCGCTGGTCAGCTGTTTACGCTCCAGCAGGACAACATCGTTCCAGCCCTTCTTGGTCAGGTGATACGCGACCGAGCATCCGATGACGCCGCCGCCGATGATGACCACTCGGGCCTTGCTGGGAAGATCAACCATCCTGAAATCTCCGCTGTGTCAGGTTTTGTGCAAAATGACACGGAAGATCGACAGTAAATGCACCAAAAACGTCACAGGATCGATGATTTTCACCGATGTGTCGCCGCCCGCTTTTCGCGGCGGACAACAAAGGGGGTGACGCCGAAAAAGCTTTTGTAAACAGAGGAAAAACCGTTCGGAAACCCGCAGGCCAGACCTATCTCACGGACGCTCATGGTGGTGTTGAGCAGCAGATTATTGGCCTTGGCTAGCCGCATTTCGCGATAAAACCCGTTCGGCGTGGTGCCGAAATAGTTTTTGAATTTCCGCTCAAGCGACCGGTTTGACAGGTGCAGCGATTCGACGATTTGGTGGATCGGCAGCGGGTCTTCGATATTGGCCTGCATCAGCTTGATGCACTGATCCAGTTTGGCGTCTCCCGTTGCGGTCTGTTTGGCCCCGGAAAACGGCTGCATCGAAGCAAAGTCGCGGATGTTTTCATGCAGCATGATATCGGCAACCGTCATCTTGGCCGGTCCCGAGATATGCCGCCCGATCACCGCCAGCGCCACATCCGTCGTTGCCTCCATCCCGGCGCAGGTTACAACCGCGCCCTGTTCGGTCGCAATCGACAGCTTGGCCTCGAACCGGGCCCCGCGTTCGCGCAGGAATGAGGCGTTTTCCCAATGGGTCGCCATATCGTCGGTGCCTTGCTCGTCGATATAGCGGCTGGCGGCCTCGGCCAGCAAAAACACCTTGGCCCCTCGGAACGTGTAGTCCGACACCACCCGCCCCAAAGACAGGTTTGGGTGATCCGGGTCGGAATTACCGATCACGAACAGGTAATCCGCCTTGGGCTGCGCTTGCACAGGTTCGGTTTGCACCACCGCATCGCTGCTGCTGGCAATCGGGCCGCCTTTCAGCGAACGATAGGTATAGGTGAACGGAGGGCTCGGACACACACGATTGGCCAGCCGCAGCACTTCGACCAGCGAGGCCAGTTCCAATAGCACGTATCCCGGGGCAACCAGGATATCGAATTGGAACTGATCTGAATTGTCCGCAGGTTTCCGCATCATTTACACCTCAGACGATCTGGTGACCGGCTGCACGCAATCGGTTGGCCAGGGTTTCGATGTGATCCGGGCCGACCTCGCAGCAGCCGCCGACTACGGTCGCCCCTTGCGCAACCCATGCCATCGCATGATCGGCATAGGCCTCGGGGCCCAGATCCTGACGTTGCTCCAGCGCGTCTACGGTGGGCGCGTCTTCCAGAAACTTCTGAGTGATCCCGGTGAACCCGTTGGCATAGGCCCCATATGGGCGATCAAATTCAGCAATGATATCCAGCGCGGCAGGAATGGCCTCAGGGCGTGAGCAGTTGATCAGCACAGCTTCGGGCGCAAAACGGTCCACCACCGGCGCGATTTCGGACAGTGGCTCGCCAGACCGCAGGCGCGTGCCATCGTCGTCCATCACCGTCAGCGCCAGCCAGACAGGTTTGCCGCCTCCCGCCGCGCCGCGCAAAGCACCTTCCGCCTCCTGAACCGAGGACACGGTTTCGATCAGGAAAAAGTCCACGCGATCCGCCATCAACTTGGCCAACTCAGCGAACTTCTCGGCCGCCTCGGCCACATCAGGGTTCAGGTCAGGCCGGTACGAGGCCAGAAGCGGCCCAAGCGCCCCGGCAATGCGCCCCCCGTTTGAGCCGCGCGCTTGCTCGGCTTGCGAAACTGCAGCGTCGACCAGACTGTAAAGCTGATCATCCATCCCTTCCCGCACCAGCCGTGACCGATGCAAGGCATATGTGTTCGTGGTGGCAACCGTCGCGCCGCGACGGAAATACTCGGCGTGGACGTCCCCGACCAGTTCGGGGCGGTCGATCATCACCCGGGTCGACCACAAAGGCGTGGGCCGGTCACCGCTGCGTTTGACCAGTTCCTGCCCGATTGAGCCATCCAGAAGAGTGATATTTGCCATTTCCCCAACCCTTTCACGGAATAAGAACAAGCTTGCCCGGAAACGCCTTGGATTGAAAATCCGCCTGCGCCGCCGCAATGTCCTTGAGCGAATAAGTATTTGAGATCAAGGGCCTGATCCGGCCGGCATTGATCATCTCGACCAACCTCCCGAACACCTCAAAGGCCTGATGGGTGCAGCCGTGGATGGTGATGTCGCGCAGATAGATATCGCGCAGATCGGCCTGAACGATCGGTCCCGCGATTGCGCCCGACACAGCATAGTGCCCGCCCGGCTTCAGGGCCAGGATCAGGCGGGACCACGCCGGGCCGCCCACGACGTCGATCACCACATCGAACATATCCGCAGGCAGCGCCGCATCACGTGCAAAGGTCTCTGCCGCACCTTGCCCTTTGACCACCTCGGCCTTGGCCGGGCTGGTCACACCCCAGACAGTCGCGCCCCGCAGCGCCGCCAGTTGCACCGCCGCCAGACCCACACCACCGGACGCACCCGTAATCAGCACTTTTTGCCCCGAAGTCACGCCTGCGCGGGTCAGCAGGTTCTCGGCGGTGCCAAATGCACAGGGGATGGCGGCGATTTCGACATCCGACAGGGGTGAGGCGGTCACGTCATACAGGTCATCTGCCTCAACCACACAGTACTGCGCAAACGCGCCATCCATTTCGGACCCCAAGGCGATGAACCCAGTCGAATGGCCCGGACGTGGACGCGGCAGGTTGATCGGGCAGGTCACCCGCTGACCCGGTTTGAAACCCGTATCAGGCGCGGCAACCTCGACAATACCGCACAGATCACCGCCTTGGATGCGTGGGAAGTGCAGCGCGCCGCCCCAGCCTCCGGCCTCGACATCCTGATCAACGGCATCGGTCGCGCCGGTCACGTCAGAGGAATACCAGCCAACACGCGTGTTGATATCGGTGTTGTTCACCCCCGCGGCGAGAACCCGAACCAGCACCTGCCCCGGTCCGGGCTGGGGCACCGGTATATCCTCGCGCCAGTCCAGCGCCTCTGGCCCGCCGTGTTGGGTCAGGTAAACGCCAGACATTGTATTGGGGAGTGTCATGTGATGCCGCCTTCAGGTCAGATCGTCCGGATGTGGCGGAACCGGACCCATCGGGATGATGTCATATCGGGCGTTCAGTTCGGCCATCTTTGCCTCATCTGCGAAATCGGCCTGGCTCATTGCCGCAAGCTCTGCAAGGAAACCGTCAAACCCCGAGGGCTGAAAGATCATCAGCATCCGCGCAGGTGCGCCTCCGGCCACGCGGCACGCGTGCGGCACCCCCGGCGGGACATGCATCGTGGTGCCTGCCGTGCACCGGTGCCAATCGCCATCGACGTAGAAATCCACCTCACCTTCCAGAAAGTAAAAGGTCTCGGCATGGCTGTCATGGCGATGAAGGCCAAGCGCGAAGCTGGCCTTCAGATTGTCTTCCATGAGCGTATAGGCTCCACCTGAGTCCTGACCAGAGACCTTGACGAAGGTGTGGTCGTTTTCCCAGTCATAGTTGGGGCCCTCACCGGGCCCCAGTTTGGAGTATCGCTTGCTCATGGCACCTCCGTCCGGGGTTATGCGCGCAGCCGCTCGTTTGCCGGATCCCAGAGCGGTTGGTCCTCTTGTACCACAGCGCGGTATTTCTGACCGTAGATTTCCACCTCTAGCTCGGTGCCCGGGTTGGCGGCTTCGGTCCTGACCATGCCCAGCGCGATGGACTTGCCAACGCGGTAACCCCAGGCACCCGACGTGGTCTCACCGACAATCTCGCCGTTCTGCGAGATGCAGGACATGTAGGGCGCATCGCAGTCACCAGCCTCAACGGTCAGCGTGACAAAGGCTTTCTTAACACCCTGCTGCTTTTCGTTCTGGATCGCGGCCTTGCCGGGGAAGTCCTGCGGCTTGTCCAGCTTGACGAACCGTCCCAGACCACCTTCCAACAGCGAGTAGTCACTGGACAGATCGCCCTTCCAGGTGCGGTAGCCCTTTTCGATCCGCAGCGCGTTCAGCGCATACATACCGAACGGCGTTGCACCTGCACCGAGGATCGCGTCGTAGATGGCGGGCATGTCCTCGTTCAGGGCGTGCACTTCCCAGCCCAGTTCACCGGCGAAGGAAACACGGATCAGGAAGGCCGATTTCCCGGCAACGGTTGCCGCCTGATGGGTCAGCCAGCCGGTGGACAGGTCCGCGTCGCTCAGACCCGACAGGATCTCACGCGATTTCGGGCCGGTCACGATCAGCGTGTCGCGGGTGGTAGTGACATCCTCGACCGAGACGTTGGCGGGCATCGCCTTCGTCAGGAGGTCGCGGTCATGCCACTGAGCGGTGGCGGCGGTGATCATCATGAACTCATCCTCGCCCAGACGGACGCAGGACATTTCTGTCAGGATGCGGCCCCGGTCGTCCGAGACGTAGACCAGGTTGATGCGGCCAACCTTGGGCAGGCCCCCGGTGATCAGGCCGCGCAGCGCTTCGGCCGCGCCTTCACCTTTGACCATGAAGCGCGAGAAGCCCGGCAGGTCGAGCACGCCGCAATGATCGCGAACGGCTTCACACTCTTCCTTGATGCGCTGTTCCCACGGGCCGGACCGGCCCCAGGTGTGGGTGGCGTCTTCGGAGGTGTTGTCGCCCGGCTTGGCAAACCAGTTGGCACGCTCCCAACCGTTATACGCCCCCATGACGCCGCCCAGTTCCTTGACCTTGGCATGGACCGGAGACAGCTTCTTGTCGCGCGCTGCAGGCCATTCGTGGTGCGGGAAATGCATGGCGTATTCGTTGCCATAAACTTCCATGCCTTTCTGGTTGCAGTAATCCTGATCGGTGTAGTCGGTATAGCGGCGCGGATCGACGGCCCACATATCCCATTCGGTGTGGCCATCAACGATCCATTCAGCCAGCACCTTGCCTGCACCACCGCCCTGCGCGATGCCGAAAGTAAAGCTGTGGGCCTCGAACGCATTTGCCACGCCCGGCATCGGGCCGATCAGCGGCAGACCATCGGGCGCATAGGGGATCGGGCCGTTGATAACGCGGCCAACACCCGAGGTCGCCATCAGAGGCACCCGTTCCATCGCGTCGGTGACGATGTCCTCGATACGGTCCAGATCGTCATTCCACAGCTGGAAGCTGAAATCCTCGGGCATCGGGTCATCTTCGGTCATCCAGTGGCCCTTGCAGTTGGGCTCGTAGGGACCGAGGTTGAAGCCGTTCTTTTCCTGACGCAGGTAGTAAGAGATATCCACGTCGCGCAGCAGCGGCAGCTTGCCACCGTTCTCTTTCGACCAAGCCTCGACCTCGGGCACTTCGTCGGTCAGCAGGTACTGGTGGCTCATGACCATCGCAGGCACGGTACGGCCGCCGTACGGCTTGAACATCTCGCCCACGCGCTGCGCGTAATAACCCGCGGCGTTCACCACATAGTCACAGGCGATGTCGCCTTTTTCGGTGTGAACGGTCCAAGTTCCGTCGTCATGCTGGGTCACGTCTGTGGCCGGGCAGAATCGGATGATCTTCTGGCCCATATCGCGGGCACCCTTGGCCAGCGCCTGCGTCAGCTGCGCCGGGTCGATGTCACCGTCAGTGGGGTCATACAGCACACCTTCAAGGTCATGGGTTTCAAGGAACGGATAGCGTTCCTTTGCCTGTTCCGGGGTCCACATTTCCATCGGAATGCCCTGGTACTTGCCCATTGCCATGGCGTGTTCGAATTCCTGCATCCGCTCTTTGCTGTGCGCCAGACGGATCGAGCCCGAAACATGATAGTTCATCGGGTAGTCGACCTCTTCGGCCAGACCCGAATACAGCTCGGTTGAATAGCGCTGCATGTTCATGATCGCCCAAGAATTCGAAAACGTGGGGACGTTACCCGCAGCGTGCCATGTCGAACCGGCGGTCAGTTCGTTCTTTTCCAGCAGAACGCAGTCGGTCCAGCCCTTCTTGGCCAGATGATACAGGGACGAACAGCCAACGACGCCGCCGCCGATGATGACCACACGGGCCTTGGTTGGAAAATCACTCATGAGTTTGGATCCTCTTTTACTGTGCCCGTTGGGGCAGATCGTCTGTGATGTCGTAGTAGTCGCCCTTGTCGGCCACAAAGATGTGCCGGGCGAGGTTCAGTCCGGTGGGTTCGCTCAGAGCGCCCATGGAAATGGAAATCGTGTCCTCGTCGTTGTGCTGCCAGAACAGGAACGAACCGCACGCACTGCAAAAGCCGCGTCGCGCTGTCTCTGACGCCCGGAACCAGCGCAGCGTGTCGCTGGCGGTAAAGCTGAGGTTGTCCTGATGGGTCGAGGTCGAAGACCAGAAATGGCCCGACTGTTTGCGGCACTGGCCGCAATGGCAGGCCGAAGGCGGCGACAGGTCGCCGTCGATGGCAAACGAAACAGCGCCGCAAAGGCAGGAACCTGTGCGCATGTGACTACCTCCTTGCTGCTGGCGAATGGGCAGGCATCGGCCCCACGCCACAAATGGTGGATGCAGGACCCGACATGTCAGTACACCGGCGGTGCGATGACCCAGATGGCCACTGCGTGTTCTTCATAGGGGTTGGCCCATTGATAGGGTTCGTTCTTGATGCGGAAACTGTCCCCCGGACCAACCGAAAACACCCGCCCCCCGATCACCAAATCCAAACGACCTGACACGATATAGCCGACCTCTTGCGTGGGACGATTTGCGGGTGTCTGCATCTTTGAGAACGGCTCGAACGTGGAATGTACCATTTCGAAGTCATCGGTCAGATCGGGTGACAGCAGCTCTTCGATCAGCCCTTCCTCGCCCGAGCCCATCGGGCGGCGCGACCCGGCGCGCACGACATATCCCTGCTCGTCTGCTGGTGAAGAGGAATGCGCGAACAGCATCGACATCGGCACACCCAAGCATTCGGCGATCTGGCGCAGGTCCGAGATCGAAGGGTCCGACATGTCCCGCTCAACCTGGCTGAGCCATCCGACCGAGCGGTTCAGACGCTCGGCTATTTCGGTCAGCGTCAGCCCACGCGCTTTGCGCAGGGCACGGATATCCGCACCGAGTGTCGCGCTGTGGGGGGCCTGAGTGTTCACTTGCCGCTCCGATTCTGGTGAAATTTCTCTCTGGTTTTTCACGATGACTTAGTTTCGTGAAATTTCCAAGAGTTTTTTCATTTGCGCGCAAACACGTGCCAGTTTATGCCAAGGCCATGTGGATTGCAGTGATCTATCTTTGGGCGATCAACGCCCTGACGCTATTGGCCTTTGCGTGGGACAAAGCCCGAGCGCGGCGGCGCAAAGGCAGGGTTCCGGAACGACGGCTGCTATGGCTGGCCGCACTTGGCGGCAGCCCCGGTGCAGTGTTGGGGCGCTGGATGTTCCGCCACAAAACCCGCAAGAGCGGGTTTTCCATGTGGCAGTTTGCGATTCTCGGGGTGCAGGCTACGATAATCTACTTGATTGTGACAAAGGGTTATTTCGGCTGGCTGTAGCCTAAACAGACTAAAGCACGCGTGTGAAAGGAAAGAAGCTCACAAAACCACCCTTACCGTCAGCTTTCCCTGAAACCTGCCTCCTGCAGGGTAATTGGTCGCTTACCCAACCCCAGTAAGGTTCGATTGATTTTCCGAATGTTCTCCCGTGCAACTCTTTCGTGCGGTATCGTTGGGTTCTGACGCGGAACCGATTGATCCGGGATTTGCCTGTTGGTCAGCTTCGCTATCGCGTCCAACATCTCAGGCGAGCCAATCTCGACATCGATGAGTTGGTTCATGGCGCCAGCTTCGCCAAAATGCGCGCGGACCTCTTTCAGGTGGTTATTATATCGGGTCAGGTAGTGTTCTTCGAAACCGTGTGGGAACTCGGTCCCGTATGTGGCTTGCCGAATCGATTGGGTCCGAGCGCTAAGAGAGTAGCGTTTGATCGACGCAAGCCAGGCTTCCGGGGAACTGCGCCGCGTCAGAACGAAGACGGCGTCGTCCCCGAACTCCTGCAAAAGCTCGCGGTACAGAAACGGCCAAGGCCAGTCATCGAAGGCGTCATGCCGGTCGATTGCACGACGAATACTCGGACCGATCCCGCCTTCATCCAGGTATTCGTTTAACAGCTTTCCAGAATACCCATGGGTCTTGTAGACAATGCTGCCCATGAGGCTGTTAAAAGACGTGGTTCCGGTTTTTGTGAGCCCGATACAGAAAAACTTCATCCCGTTAAATCCTTGCGTTTCAACGCAGATGCCCTCTGAATTGCGGGGCTCCGTTCCTGAGCTCCAGAGCAATCGCGTCAAGCATGCGCAAAGACCCGTGAGAGAATGGCACTCAGCATCTCCTCATCCTCGTCCCGGAATGCGTCAGGCTGGTCGCTGTCGATGTCGAACACGGCAATGATATCGCCCGCCGCATCCCGCACCGGCAACACCAATTCAGATCGGGTGGACGAGGCACAAGCGATGTGGCCCGGAAACGCATTCACGTCGGGCACCAACTGAGCCTCGCCGGTGCGCGCCGCGGCCCCACAGACGCCTCGTTCGAAGGGGATGACCAGACAGCCGTGACCGCCCTGATAGGGGCCAATCTTCAGCACGCCTGGTTCAGTCACCCGGTAAAACCCGGTCCAGTCGAAGCGGTCGTCGGCGTGGTGCACCTCGCAGGCAATCGTCGCCATGAGGGCGACCTGATCCGTTTCGCCTTCGGTCAGAGCGGAAATGGTCTTGGCGAGTGTGTCGTAATCAACGGTCATGGTCAGTCTTTTCCGGGCTGGGCGGGGGCGCTGCCCCCAGACCCCGAAGTATTGGGAAAAGGATGAGGCGTCAAACGCGTTCGATGGCGATGGCTGTGCCTTCACCCCCGCCGATGCAGATGGCGGCCACACCGCGCTTGAGGTTTCGCTTTTCCAACGCGTTCAGCAGCGTGACCATGATCCGCGCGCCCGACGCGCCGATCGGGTGGCCCAAAGCGCAAGCGCCACCGTTCACGTTCACCTTGTCCCGCGGCAGGCCCATTTCGTGCATGAAGGCCATAGGGACAACGGCAAAGGCCTCGTTCACTTCCCACAGGTCCACATCGTCTTTGGACCAGCCAATGGCCGCGAGCAGCTTTTGCGCCGCCGGAACCGGAGCGGTCGTGAACAGGCCAGGGGCTTGCGCATGGCTGGCATGGCCAACGATCCGGGCGCGCACGGTCAGACCCTGCGCCTCGGCAGCGTCGGCCGAGGCCAGCACTAGTGCTGCGGCTCCATCGGAGATCGATGAGGAATTGGCCGCCGTCACCGTGCCGTCCTTGCGGAAGGCGGGTTTCAGGGTCGGGATTTTGTCGGGCCGCGCAGATTGCGGTTGTTCGTCAGCGGCCAAGGTAACCTCACCCTTACGGGTCCGAATGGTCACAGGTGTAACCTCGCCCTCAAAGGCTCCACTTTCCTGTGCGGACAGGGCATTGGACAGCGATTGCAACGCGTATTCGTCCTGTGCCTCGCGGGTGAATTGGAAAGATTCGGCACAATCCTCGGCGAAGGTGCCCATCAGGCGACCCTTGTCATAGGCGTCCTCAAGCCCGTCCAGAAACATGTGGTCCACCACCTGACCATGCCCGATCCGCGCACCACCACGCATCTTGGGCAGCAGGTAGGGGGCGTTGGTCATGCTTTCCATGCCGCCTGCAATCATCGTATCCGCATGACCCAAAGCGATCTGGTCAAAGGCCATCATGGCGGCTTTCATCCCCGATCCGCACATCTTGTTCAGGGTCGTCGCGGGCACCTCTTCACCCAGACCCGCCGCGAACCCGGCCTGCCGCGCTGGCGCCTGGCCCTGACCGGCGGGCAGAACGCATCCCATCAGCACCTCATCCACCGTTTCAGCGCCTGCGCCCTTCAGAGCCGCTCGGATGGCGGTTCCGCCCAGCTCGGCGGCAGCCACACCGTCAAACATTCCCTGAAACCCTCCCATGGGTGTGCGTGCGGCCCCGGCGATAACAACCTGTTTCATCGGCGTGTTCCTCCTCTTTTTCCATCCGATGGATACCGAATGGTAAGATTTGCCGTCTAGCGTATTTCTACCAGCGATTTTCAGATTAGAGGACCGTCGCGCATGGCCCTGACCAGCACAACGACCGACGCAACCCAGATTATCAAAGTACATTCAGACCGGATCGATGCGGCCATGGCTATCCAGTTCAAGGAAGACATGCGCAACGAGGCCGAAGGCGGCGCCATACGGGTGGTGCTGGACCTGAGCAGCGTGGAGTTCATCGATTCAAGCGGGCTGGGCGCCATCGTCGCCTCGATGAAACAGCTTGGCAACGACCGAAGGCTGGATCTGGCCGGGTTGCATCCCTTCGTCGAAAAGGTGTTTCGGCTGACCCGTATGGACACGGTTTTCAAGTTGTACCCGACTCTGGATGACGCCTTGTCGGCCACCGCCAACTGACCCTTCCGACTATCTGAATAGGCCCAATGCCCATGTGTGACGGCAAATGTTTGGATCTGAGCTTTGCAGCGACCGAGTCTGAGGCCAGCGCCGGTATTGCGCAGCTCAGCAGATGTCTGGCGACGCAGGGGTTGCCGCAGCACAAGGCGAGTGACGTGAAGATTGCCTTAGCCGAGGCGATCAACAACGTGGTCGAACATGCTTATGCCGATGTGACGCCCGCCAAGGTCAAGGTGCGGTGCCGTCTGCACCGGAACTGGCTGGATATCCTGATCTCGGACACCGGTAACCCCCTGCCCGGATTTCGGGTGCCCGACGGCGTTCCGGCACCGCTGGGATCAACCATTGAAGACCTGCCCGAAGGTGGATTCGGCTGGTACCTGATCCACAAATTGACCAGCGACATCCGGTATGAACGCTCCGATGGTTGCAACCGATTGTCACTGCGGTTTGACTTTCCTGATCCAGCCTGACTGCAAGAAAACGTCACAATAAGGCCCAGATCGAACCATTGTGGCGCCGCAAACACCGGACAAAAAGGTACTTGTAGCTCAGATAGCTTCCCTCGGCGCCATGTGTCACAGCCCCCACCCAGTGAACGGCGCCGAGGAACTTCTCCCTCATGTGACTGGACAAGTTCTGACCGCGCGATACCTTCGGCGCGTTCAAATCGGGGAATAGCATCATGCGGGATTTTCACACTCCGGGCCGGTCCGAAGTTCTGGCGACCGAAGGGATGTGCGCCACGTCGCACCCTCTGGCGGCGAAGGTGGCCGTGGATATTCTTGCACGGGGCGGCAACGCGATGGATGCAGCCATTGCCGGGGCGGTCCTGCTGGGCATTTGCGAACCGCAGATGACGGGGTTGGGGGGCGATTGCTTTGTCCTCTATAACCGAGCCGGAGAGGATGAGATCCGCGCCCTGAATGGTTCGGGCCGTGCGCCTGCCGCAGCCGATGCGGAAAAACTGCGGGCGCAAGGGCTGAATTCGGTGCCCCAGAATACCGCGGTCGCCGTGACCATCCCCGGCGCCGTCGATGCGTTTTGTCATCTGGTGGAAGCCGAGGGCAAGCTGGGTCTGGACGCCATCCTGCAGCCCGCCATTCACTATGCCGAAGCCGGCGTGCCGGTCGCACCGCGGGTCGCTTTGGACTGGGCGACCGGGGCGACCACCCTGCAAGGCGCGGCGCGGGCGCATTATCTGATCAATGACAAAGCGCCGAATGTCGGGCAGATTTTTCGTTCCCCCGGTCAAGCTGAGGTTCTGCGCCGGATTGCCCAAGACGGGCGGGACGCGTTTTATTCCGGCGACATCGCCGAGGACATGATCGCGGCGCTGACCGAACGGGGCGGCACCCACACGGCTGAGGATTTTCGGGCCACTGCCTGCACCAAAACCCTCCCCGTCAGCGGCCCGTATAATGGGCTGGATCTGGTCGAGCATCCGCCCAACGGCCAGGGTGCTACCGCGATTTTGCTGCTGAACATCCTCAAGAATTTCGACCTTGCCAGCATGGACCCGTTCGGAACCGAGCGCCTGCATATCGAGGCCGAGGCCTCAAAGCTGGCCTATGACGCCCGCAACCGGTTCATTGCCGACCCCGATCACACAACCCATGCAGATCGGTTCCTGGATCAAGGCGTGGCCGACAAGCTGGCCGCGCTGATTGACCCGAAGCGCGCGATGCCTGCTGCGGCCCCTCTGACCGAGGCCATTCACAAGGACACCGTCTATATCACCGTGGTGGACCGGGACAGGATGTCGGTGTCCCTGATCTATTCGATCTTCCACAGCTTCGGCTCGGGGATAGCGTCCGAAAAATATGGCATTCTGCTGCAGAACCGGGGGGCTGGCTTTACCCTACAGGCGGGCCATCCCAATGAGTTCGGCGGCGGCAAACGCCCCATGCACACGATCATCCCCGGGCTTCTGAAACAGAATGGCCGCGTCCTGATGCCGTTCGGAGTGATGGGAGGTGCCTATCAGCCCACCGGTCATGCCCGGTTCGTGTCAAACCTGACCGACCACGGGCTGGGCATGCAGACCAGCATAGATGCACCGCGTGCTTTTGCGGACAATGGTGTTTTGAAGCTGGAACGCGAAATTTCGCCCAAGGTGACTCAACAATTGTGCGAAATTGGACACACTGTTGAAATCCCAGAAACGCCACTGGGCGGCGCACAGGCTATTCGAATCTGTGAAAATGGTGTTCTGAAGGGCGCAAGTGACCCGCGAAAAGACGGCTGCGCGCTGGGGTATTGACCGGCAAACGCGCGGTCAGCGGGTCTCAGTTCAGATGGAAGTGCAGCGGGTAGGACCCGTTTTCGAACGGCCCGAACATATCGGGGATATCCGGGTGCTCGACCGGTTCGCCCGACTGATCCGCGACCAGATTTTGTTCTGAAACATAAGCGACATAGAAGGACTGATCGTTTTCCGCCAACAGGTGGTAAAACGGCTGATCCTTGATCGGGCGGCTGTCTTCGGGGATGGCCTGATACCACTCTTCGGTATTGGAAAACTCTGCATCCACGTCAAATATCACCCCTCGGAAGGGATGTTTCTTGTGACGGACCACCTGACCCAGGCGGTACTTGGCATGTGTCTTCAGCATTGTTTCTGCCCCCAATAGTCTTACTACCTGTTTCCGCGCCGAAATGCCAATAATTGATCCGAATTTAAGGGAAACAGTCTGTGAACCTCTTGCTGACAGTGTTCGAAATCGTGGCGCCGGTCTTTCTTTTGGCGGGGATCGGATTTGCCTGGGTCAAGCTGGGATTCGAGTACCGGTTGGAGTTTGTCACTCGTCTTGGCGTGACGCTTGCGGTGCCCAGTCTGATCTTTGTGGCCCTGATGCAAACCGAAATACCGCCCGGAGATCTGACACGCTTTACACTGGCCGCCATTGCCGGACATGTCGGGCTGGCAATCGTTTTCGAGGTTTTCGTACGCCTGCGTGGATTGGACCGAAGAACCTACCTGTCTCCGCTGATTTTCGGGAACACGGGCAATTTGGGCCTGCCATTGTGCATCTTTGCCTTTGGGCAGGCCGGACTGGGCTATGCGGTCATTTTTCTGGCCGTCACTGCCCTGTTGTCTTTCACTTACGGCATCTACCTGGTGGCCGGGAAAGGCGGGTTCGGCAAAGCGGCACGGGAACCGATGGTCTGGGCGACGCTGTTGGGGGCCTTGTTCCTTTGGCGCGGCTGGCAAACCCCGGTCTTTTTGACCAACACACTGGAACTGTTGGGGCAGATGGCCATTCCGATGATGCTGATCACAGTCGGGGTCGCAATCGCCCGCCTGACGACACAGAAAATAGGGCAGGCTGTCTGGCTATCGCTGATCAAACTCGTCGTGTGCTTTGCCTTGGGATGGGCTTTGGCCGTCTTGTTCGGCCTCGATTCCATAGCGTTTGGCGTAATGGTCATGCAAATATGCACACCGGTTGCCGTGACGTCCTACATTTTGGCGGAACGGTTTGAGGCGGATGCAGACGCAGTGGCAGGGATGGTCATGATCTCGACAATCCTGTCTGTCGCGGCGTTACCTCTCATTCTAGCTATTGTTCTGTAACGATTGTGATTTCCTAAAAGCTCAATCTGCGCTAGAATAAAAGAAAAAGGCACGAGGCACATGAGCAGAATTCTTATCGTACTCTTCGGGGTGCTGCTTTTGGCATCCTGTGGGGGTGGATCCAAGCAGCCGCCCAGCAAGCTGAATGACGCGTGCAGCATTGCGCGCGAACGGCCCGAATACATGAAGGCCTTCAAAAACACCGAGCGGAAATGGGGCGTTCCGGTCCATGTGCAGATGGCGACGATCTATCAGGAAAGCCGTTACAAGCACGATGCCCGCACGCCGCATCAATACGTTCTGGGTGTGATCCCGATGGGCCGCCAAAGCAGCGCCTATGGCTTCAGCCAGGCACTGGACGGCACGTGGGAGCAATATCAGAAAGAAACCGGCAAGCGCCGCGCCAAGCGGGATCGTATCCGCGATGCGTCGGATTTCATCGGCTGGTATATGAACAAAAGCTACCAGCGGAATGGCATCCACCCCAGCGACACGCGCAACCAGTACCTCGCCTATCACGAGGGGCACACCGGTTACGCGCGCGGCAGCCACTATAGCAAGACGTGGCTGTTGAATGTCGCCAATGACGTGGACGCGCGCGCCAAGCTGTATCAGGCGCAACTGTCCGGTTGCCGCTACTGAAGGGCTAGCGGGTCAGCGGTTGCCTGACCCGCTTCTGTTCGATTTTGTAAACAGGTCCCGACTCAGGTTCTTGCCTGTGTCCAGCTGCCCCAGCAGCACGGTGGTCTGGGTCCCTGCATTGTCGTGAATGACCCATTTGCGCAACTCGACCGGGTTGTCGGTGAACATCAGCTCGATCCGACCTGATTCAGGATTCTTGGGGTCCTGAGCTGTGACGACGGTCGCGGTGCCGTCGAAATCGTGGCCAACGACCATATTCGCCTGCCCCAGATTCACATTGCGCGCCAGCACCAAAGACAGCGGCGTCCGGTTCAGCGGGTATTGCTCGGGCGGCTGGTTCGATTTGGGGTCAAAGATCTGCACGGTGCCCGTGTTGGCCAGAACAACGGCGCTGCTGGGCGGATCATATTCGAACCGCATCTTGCCCGGCCGCTGTAACCACAGCTTGCCGGTGCTCAGCGAGCCGTCATCATTGACCTGAGTGAATGTCGTCTGAACGGTCTTCAGACCGTTCAGATAGTTGGAAATCTGCGACAGCGGCAGTTTTTCGGCCGCCCAGGCCGCCGGAGCGGCCAGGGTCAGGGCAAGGGCAAAAGCAATCTGTTTCATGGCTCACAGATAGGCGCTCTGCCCTTGTTATTAAATATCCTACTGCTCGGGGACGAGGATTTCCCGCTTACCGACGTGATTTGCCGCCGATACAACGCCTTCGTCCTCCATCTGCTCAACCAGCCGCGCCGCCTTGTTGTAGCCGATGGCGAGTTTCCGCTGGATATACGAGGTCGAGCATTTGCGATCCTTGATCACAATCGCCACCGCCTGATCGTACAGAGCATCCTCTCCGTTCGTGTTGCCACCGGTGTTCAGGCCCAGAACCGCGTCGATATTTTCAGCCTTTTCCTCGGCCGGGCCATCGACCACGCCGCTCATGTAATCGGGCGGACCGAATTGTTTCAGATGGTTGACGATTTCCTCAACCTCTTCGTCCGAGACAAAGGGCCCGTGGCAACGGGTGATCTTGGCGCCACCCGCCATGTACAGCATGTCACCCTGCCCCAGCAGCTGCTCGGCGCCCATCTCACCCAGAATGGTGCGGCTGTCGACTTTCGAGGTCACCTGGAACGAAATCCGGGTCGGGAAGTTCGCCTTGATCGTGCCTGTAATCACATCGACCGAGGGGCGCTGTGTGGCCATGATCAGGTGAATACCCGAGGCCCGCGCCATCTGCGCCAGACGCTGAATGCAGGCTTCGATTTCTTTGCCCGCGACCATCATCAGGTCGGCCATCTCGTCGACGATGACGACGATATAGGGCATCGCCTCGGGGGCGAATTCTTCGGTCTCGAACACGGGCTCGCCGGTTTCATCGTCAAACCCGGTCTGAACCGTGCGGCTGAACAGCTCACCCTTGTTCAGCGCGTCTTTCACGCGGCCGTTGTAGCCTGCGATGTTGCGGACGCCCATTTTGGACATCTTGCGGTAACGATCCTCCATCTCGCCCACGACCCATTTCAGGGCGACAACCGCCTTTTTCGGGTCGGTCACAACGGGGGACAGCAGGTGCGGAATGCCGTCATAGACAGACAGCTCCAGCATCTTGGGGTCAATCATGATCAGGCGGCATTCATCCGGTGTCAGTTTGTACAGCAGCGACAGGATCATCGTGTTGATTGCCACCGATTTGCCGGACCCCGTGGTCCCCGCGATCAGCAGGTGAGGCATTTTCGCAAGGTTCGCCACCACGGACTCACCACCGATATCCTTGCCCAAGGCCAGCGGCAGCGCGTGGTTGCCATCGCCGAAATCGCGGCTGGCGAGGATCTCGCGCAGCACCACCATCTCGCGGTTTTCGTTGGGCAGTTCGATCCCGATCACCGAGCGGCCCGGCAGGGTCGAAACCCGCGCCGACAGCGCCGACATCGAGCGCGCGATATCGTCCGCCAGACCGATCACACGGCTGGCTTTCAGGCCCGGGGCGGGTTCCAGTTCGTACATGGTGACAACCGGGCCGGGACGAACACTGACGATCTCACCCTTCACACCGTAATCATCCAGCACGTTTTCAAGCATCCGCGCGTTTTCTTCCAGCGCCTCATCACTGAGGTGATGACGTTGGATACTGGCCGGGTTTGACAACAGGCCCAAAGGCGGCAGTTCGAAATCGGAATGCCGGTCTTCGAACGACAGCGCGGGCTGAGCCTCGGCCTGAGCGCGGCGCGAAGGCGGTGGAGTGCGCCGCACGGGCTGCGCCACCACCGGTTTGCGCGGCTCGGCCACCGGGATTTTCATCGCCGGGCGCGGCTGCGGTTCGGGTTCGGGCATCGGGGTATCCTCGAACACCGCTTCGTCTTCGAAATCCGGCTCGGGCGCGAAATCCTCGTGCAGCGGCTCCTGCTGCCATTCGGGCGCAGGCTCTGCCGTCAGCATCGGTTCAGGCGGCAGACCGGCCGACGTCATCGGCGGTTCGGGCGGTAGCTCTTCCCCACCTCTGGGGTTCAGGATCAGCGGGTCCGGGCCACGACCCCGCCCCTTGGTCAGCGGCAGGTTCGGGTCATGCTCGGGCGCCATCTCGCCCGCGGCGACCTTGCGGTTGCGCACGGCGGCGGAAATCTTGGACCGGATACGGTCCTCGCCCGGCATCTCGTCAAAACCCGCAACGGGCTCGAGATCGACCAATTCGGGTTCGGGCATCGGCTCGGGACGGCGGATCAGGCTGGGCATCCGTGCCAGCAAACCGGTTTTTGCAGGCTCGGGTTCATCGAATTCCGGCTCTTCGAAGATCGGGTCATCGAAAGCGATTTCATCATCGAATACGGCATCCGCGCGGGCGGTCTTGCGTTCCTCCCACTGCGTGCGACGGTCGCGGGCGGCCTGCGCGGTGGCGGCAGCGCCACGGCCCAGCAAGTTCATCAGCATGTCATACGACATCACCAGACCCAGCAGGAAGGCGCGGAAACCTTTGCGCACATCAGCCTTGGTGAAACCGAGTACAAAGACACCCAGCACCAGCATCCCGGCGGCCATCGCCAGTGACATCAGCTTGACCATGAAATGCGAGGAAATCGGCAGCAATGTCAGAAGCGCGCCCATGACGGTATCGCCGAACAGTCCACCCAGACCAAAGCTGTGTGTCGCGCGCCATGCCTCACCCGGCACCAGCGTCGCGGCGTAGACCGAGACAACAGCAATCCAGATCGGGGCAAAGATCAGGCGGGCGACCGCGCGTTCTGCGCCGAAATGGCCGGCAAAGCGAACGCCCCAGCCAATCAGCACCAGCGCGATGCTCCAGCTGCCCCAGCCCACGATCATGAACAAGGGTGCCGCAATCGAGGCACCAATCCGGCCCATCCAGTTCTGTACCGGCGCGTCGGTCGAGACCATCCAGTTCGGATCATCCGGCGTGTAGGACCAGATCATTGCGGCAGCGGCCAGCCCCAGCAGGATCAGGGCGATTCCGATCAGTTCCTTGCTGCGCCGCTCAATCGCGGCCTGAGTCGTGCTGTCCAACAATGGATCGCGGTTGCGCGCGTTCAATGATGCCATTTTGCCCTCGTACCTCACGAATAGATGCAGTCGCGGAGCTTGATCAGCCCTTGCTGCAACTCTGTTTTTGGGGCCACCAAAGCGACCCGGATAAATTGCTCGCCCGGGTTTTGCCCCGGATCACCTTGAGAAAGATATGCGCCCGGCAGCACCCGAACACCGGTTTGCTTCCAGACCTTCAATGCAGTTTCTTCACCGTTTTCGACCGGCAGCCACAGGAAAAACCCGGCCTCGGGCGGCATATAGCCCTGAAGACCCGCGAAGACCTGATCGGCAATCGCGTATTTTTCCTGATAGAGCGCACGGTTCTCGGCAACGTGTTCTTCATCCGCCCAAACCCGGGCAGCCGCGGCCTGCAACGGCAGCGGCAGCGGTGCGCCAGCATAGCTGCGCAACTGTTTGACCCGTTTGATTGTCTCGGGGCCACCGGCGATCAGGCCCGATCGCAGGCCAGCCAGATTTGACCGTTTCGACAGGGAATTGAACAGTGTCACCCGCTCAGGATCAGCACCCAGCTCTTGCGCCACGGTCAGCGCCCCCGTGGGGACCTCATCGCGGTAGATCTCGGAATAGCATTCGTCAGCGAAGATGCGGAAATCGTATTTCTCGGCCAGTTGGATCAGTTCGACCCAATAGTCGTGCGAGGCCACCGCCCCCTGTGGGTTTGCAGGCGAACAGATATAGGCCGCGACGGTGCGGTTCAGGACATCCTCGGGCAGGCTTGCATAGTCCGGCAGATGGCCGGTGGCGGCCGTGGCAGGCACGAAAACCGGCTCGGCCCGGACCGAGATCGAGGCGACCATATAGACCTGATAGAACGGGTTCGGGCACAGGATGGCCGGTTTCTGGCCGTTCTTTTCCTCGGGGCACAGCGCCATGGCGGCGTTGTACAGCCCTTCGCGCGTGCCGTTCAGGGCCATCACGTTGGTCTCGGGGTCCATCGTGACGCCATAGCGGCGGCTGATCCAGTCGGTGATCGCGCCCCGCAGCTCGGGCGAGCCTTCATTCGGCGGATAGCCCTGAAACCCGGCGGCGTTTTCGGTGATCACATCCGTCACCCACGCCGGAAAATCATGCATCGGCGCACCGATGGTCATGTGAATCACGTCGCCGCCCGGCTGATGGTGGTCCAACAGGGTGCGCAGACGCGGGAATGCGTATTCCGGTAGGTTCGAAAACCGCTCGGGGAAGTTCATAACTGCTGCCTCAATATCGGGATCATTTTCGCCCCGTTTTTTTGGCAGGTTACAGATCACACCCCGCTTCGTCCAGACAAAGAGGCGCCGAATCAGGGGATTGTGACATTCAGGCCAAAGCCGCCTCGGCCGCTGATCCCAGCCGTAACAGAGCCTCTTCCGACCCCGGATAGCCCATCATCATCAGCCCGCAACCGGGTGTTCCGGTGGGCAATGTCAGCGCTGCCAGCCCCATCAGGTTGCCAATCCGCGTGTTGCGCAGGGCCAGCAGGTTTTCGGTCACATAATAATCGTGGTCGCTCATCAGCCGGTCCAGATTCGGCGGCAGGATGGGTGCCGTCGGGGCCAGAACCGCGTCAAACCCGGCGGTGGCTGCGTCCCACGCGGCGCGGATGGCCTTCAGCTTGGACCAGGCGGCGATATAGTCAGGACCAGAGGCGTTTTTGCCCGAGCGGAACCGCTCCAGAATTTCCGGATACATCGCGTCCGGGTTGGCCTCGATCACGTCGCGCCACAGCCCGTAGGCTTCGGTTGTGTAGAGGATACCGGACAGACCCATCGCCTCGTTCAGTTCGGGCACCTCAAGGGGCACAATCTCGGCCCCGGCATCCCGCAGACGATCCAGCGCTCCGTCGAACGCCTTGCCCGGGACATCCCGCAAATCATCCTTTGCGACGTTCTGAAGATCAGCAAAGCGGCGACCTTTCAGACTGGCCCCGCGTAGATCGGCCGGCGTGTTCCCTTCCATCATCGCCAGCAGATGGGCCGCGTCCTCGACCGACCGGGCCAGAGGGCCAGCGGTATCGAAACGCAAACACAAGGGCACCACACCTTCCAGACTGACCCGCCCGGCGGTTGTCTTCAACCCGACCAGATTGTTCCAGGCCGCCGGGATGCGCACCGACCCACCCGTGTCCGAGCCGATCCCGCCCGCCGCCAGGCCCCAGGCCACCGACGCACCGGCCCCCGAGGAAGATCCGCCCGGAACCGCTTCTTCATCGTTGATACAGGGCGGCGTTCCGGTGATCGGGTTCAGGCCCAGCCCGGAAAAGGCCAGCTCGCTCATATGGGTTTTGCCCAGACAAACGGCCCCCATCCCAGTGGCGTTGCGCAAAACGACCGCATCAGCCTCGGGCACGCGGCCCTTCAACAGGGCCGATCCGGCCTCGGTCGCGGTTCCCGCCGTATCGAACAGGTCTTTCCAGCTGATTGGCACGCCATCCAGCAGCGACCGGCGCAGGCCCAGCTTGGCGCGTTCTTGCGCGGTCTTTGCCTCGGCGCGGGCGCGGTCGTGAGTCACGCGGGCATAGATTCGATCGCTGTGGGGATGGGCGTCGATAGCCGAGAGGTAAGCCTCGGTCAGTTCCACCGGATCGATACGCCCCATGCCGATACCCCGGCCCAGATCACACGCCGTCATGGTCAGCCAGTCCTGCATCCCCGCCCCCCGAAAAAATTCTGCTGCATCGGACGGTAGCGACAGGACCGCACATGGACAATCCCGAAAGGCCGCGCATATTGCGAGGCATGGAACAGAAGACCGATATCCTGATTGTTGGCGGCGGGCTGAACGGCCCGGCCCTGGCCTTGGCTCTGGCGCAGACGGGGCATTCCGTCACCGTGATTGACGCCTTGGCCGAGAAGGTGCGCAAGAATGCGGCCTTTGACGGGCGCGCCTATGCGCTGGCGCTGGCCTCGCAACGCCTGCTCGACGCAGTCGGGGTATGGGATTGGGTCGCCGAGCATGCCCAACCGATGTTAGAGATCAAGGTCACCGACGGGCATGCGGGTGCAGGACCGTCTCCCTTCTTCATGCATTTCGATCACGCCGAGATCGAAGAAGGCCCGATGGGGTATATGGTCGAAGATCGCCACCTGCGCCGCGCCTTTCTGGACGCAATGGCCGAGGAAACGGGCATCACCCAGATCAATGGCCGGACGGTCGTCGCGCAAGAGGCTGACGCAACCAGTGTGACCCTGACGCTGGACGATGGCAGCATCGTCACCGGTGGCCTGTTGGCAGGCTGCGATGGACGCCGCAGCGGCACCGCAGCGCGCGCGGGCATCAAGCGCACCGGCTGGGATTACGGCCAAACCGCGTTGGTCTGCGCCATCGAACACGACCTGCCCCATCACGGCATCGCACATCAGTTCTTCATGCCGCCCGGTCCGCTGGCCATCCTGCCGCTGACCGGCAACCGCAGCTCGATTGTCTGGAGCGAGCGGTCTGAGGCCGCACAACGCATCAATGCCCTGCCCGAAGAAGAGTATTTGCAGGTTCTGCGCCCCCGGTTCGGGGATTTTCTTGGTAATATCCACCTGCAGGGCGACCGGTTCACCTATCCGCTGAACCTGACCATCGCCAATTCCTTTATCGGAGACCGCATGGCTCTGGTCGGAGACGCCGCCCACGGCATGCACCCGATTGCCGGGCAAGGTCTAAATGCGGGCCTGCGGGACGTAGGCGCGCTGGCCGAAGTGCTGACGCTGGCCGGACGACGGGGCGAGGATATTGGCTCGGTTCTGGTCTTGGAGCGCTATCAGGAATGGCGTCGCTTTGACACCGCCGCGCTTGCGATGGCAACGGATGTGTTCAACAAGCTGTTTTCCAACGACAATCCGCTGCTACGCGTGGGGCGTGATATTGGAATGGGGATTATCGGCTCTCTGCCCGGACTACGCCGGGGCTTTGTGCGCGAGGCCGCCGGGTTGACCGGAGACCTGCCGAAACTGCTGCAGGGCCGCCCGATTTAATCCAGCTGGCGCGCCTCGTCCACCAGCATCACCGGGATACCGTTGCGGATCGGGAAGGCCAGACCAGCGGCCTTGGACACCAGTTCCTGCTTTTCGGCATCGTAGTGCAGCGTGGTATGGGTCTGCGGACAGATCAGCGCCTCAAGCATGTGGCGATCAAAGAGGTGTTCGGGGTCGGTCATTGTAGTTTTTCCTCATTCGTTCCGCCGCGCATGGCGAATTCTATCAGTGTCACCAAAGTCTCGCGCCGGGTACGCAGGCACGGGGCTTCTAGCAGTGCCTGTTTTTCTTCGGGGTCGAAATCCAGCAGCATCGACAACGAGTTGACCAGCAACTCGTCATCGGCGTCTTTCAACGTATCCCAGTCCGTTGAAAGCTGGCGCGAAGCAAAAAAACGTTCCAGCAGGTACAAAAACTGCGAGCGGTCGAACCCGTCGTCCAGTTCGGCCTTGCCCAGATCGCGGTCAAACCCGCCCCATGACACGGCGCAGCGCCGATAGGGTGTAAAGGCGTCCAGCTCTGACGTGATGCGGAACCGTGAAATACCGGTCAGCGTGATCAGATACCTGCCATCTTCGGTTTCGGAAAACTGCGTCACCCGCCCGGCGCAACCGATCTGGTGCAGTTTGTCCTCATCGCTCTGACTAGGGTTCGGCTGTACCATGCCGATCAGGCGTTCCTGCGTTTTCAGGGCGTCGTCCAGCATTTGCAGGTAACGCGGCTCGAAAATATGCAGCGGCAGACGGGAACGGGGCAGCAGCAGCGCCCCGGGCAAAGGAAAAACGGATACCGTTTCCGGCAGATCAGCGGGATGCATCATGTACCCGAGTGTAGCTCTGATCCGGGATTAGGCAAATATCATCGAGCTGAGTTTGCGCCGCCCGTTCAGAACAATCGGATCGTTGGGCTTGAGCGCGTCGAAGATGGTGAACAGCTGCGTCTTGGCGGCGCCGTCATTCCACTCACGGTCGCGACGGAACAGGTCCAGCAGTTGCGCAACAGCCTCTTCTACATCGCCGTTGGCGTGCAGGGCCTGCGCCAGATCGAAACGGGCCTGATGGTTGTCGGGCTCGGCTTCGACCGCTGCGGTCAGCTCGGCCACAGGACCCGCATCAGCGGCCTGTTTGGCCAGCTCCAGCTGCGCATGGGCGGCTTCCAACTCGGGTGACGAGGAAATCTCGGCCGGTGCACCGTTCAGGATCGCCTCGGCCTGTTCCAGATCACCTGCCGCAATATGGGCACGCACCAGCCCGCCATAAGCACCGGCATGGTTGGGGTCTTCACCCAGAATGGCGGCAAAGGTCTGGGCTGCGTCACTGGCGGCGCCCTCAGACAGCATCTCTTCGGCGGCGGCAATGGCGTCGTCCAGTTGCCCACCGGGGCTTTCACCGCCCGCGGCTTCGATCACGCGGTCGACAAATGCCTTGATCTCGGAGCCCGGCTGCGCGCCCTGAAACCCGTCCACAGGCTGACCCTTGAAGAATGCATAGACGGTCGGGATCGACTGGATGCGCAGTTGCGCGGCGATCATCTGCGCCTCGTCCACATTGATCTTGACCATCTTCACCGCGCCCTTGGCGGCGGTCACTGCTTCTTCCAGCAGCGGACCAAGCGTCTTGCAGGGGCCGCACCACGGCGCCCAGAAATCCACGATCACCGGAATCTCCTGCGAGGTTTCGACCACGTCGGCCATGAACGTGGCCTCGGTTCCGTCCTTGATCAGGTCGGCGTCTGGGCTGGCTGCGGCGTTCAGAAGGTCCATGGTATTCACTCTCCGGTTCGAACTTGCGCCCTATATGCAACCGCTGGCTGCGGAAACCAAGGGCAGAGTTTAGGGGTCACAGGTCGAATGTCGCAAAAACGGGGGCGTGGTCGCTGGGTTTCTCCCACCCGCGCGCGTCGCGCAGGATACGACTGGAATGGCCCGCGTTGGAAATGTCAGGCGTGGCCCAGACGTGATCCAGCCGCCGTCCCTTATCCGCCGCGTCCCAATCGCGGGCGCGATAGGACCACCAGCTGTAAAGCTGCCCTTCGGGGATGTCCTGGCGCGTGATATCTACCCAGCCGCCCGCGTCCTGCGTCTCGGCCAATTGTTCAACCTCGATCGGTGTGTGCGACACCACCTTGAGCAGCTGTTTGTGCGACCACACGTCATCCTCACGCGGAGCGATGTTCAGGTCGCCGACCAGAATCGATTTCTCGGGCTTTTCCGCATGGAACCAGTCGCGCATGTCGGTGAGGTAATCGAGCTTTTGGCCGAACTTCTCATTCACCTCGCGATCCGGTACGTCACCGCCTGCGGGGACGTAGAAGTTGTGGATGGTAACACCATTCTCCAGCCGCCCAGCGATGTGGCGCGCGTGACCAAGACCGGCGAAATCCTTGTCACCCACCTCTTCCATCGGCAGGCGCGACAGGATGGCGACGCCGTTATAACCCTTCTGGCCCCGCGCAACCATGTGGGTGTAGCCCAGTTCCGCAAACCCCTCCGTGGGGATCTTTTCGACCGGCGACTTGCACTCTTGCAGACACAGAACATCCGGCGCCTCTTCCTGCAGCAGTTTCAGCACGATGGGCTCGCGCAGGCGGACCGAGTTGATGTTCCAGGTGGCAAGGGTAAAGGGCATGGGGGATTCCTCTGTCGCGGTTGGCGCAGACTAGCGTGACGTTTCGCCCGGCACCATGGGAAATGACAGAGACAATTGTGTTTTGAAATCCACACCGCGGCGAGCGCTTGGACCGCGATTTCTTCTATATGGAGCGTAGATGAAATTGCCTTTATGTATCAACGCCCGCATAGAAATCGAAGTCTCCGCCCCCAACATCTATGGAAAGAATATGGAGGAGATCATGACCAACTTTAAGACACTTGGCGCCGCCGCTCTGGCCAGCACCTTTGCTTTTGCCACCCTTGCGGCCGCCGAAAACGCACCCGACCTGCGCGGGATCTGGAATGGCACCCACACAGTTGCCGCCCTGCCCAACGAACACAGCGACGGGGCACCGCGTTTCAATCAGTCCGAATGGGTTCTGGAGATAAAAGAACAACAGGACAATGCATTCTGGGGTACCAGCAAATGGAGCCGCATCGGTTCGGATCGTTGGAACGAAGGTCAGGTGACCGGAACAATCAGCCGGGATGGTTCAGGTACGATTGCCATGGTCGAAAGTCGCACTGGCGAAGACCGCAAAGTGAACGGTCTGATTGATGCCACCTTTGAAGATGGCAAAATCTATGCTGATTTCCGCAGCCTCCGCAGTGGCATGACCTACGGCACTATCCTGGAGAAAGATGGAACCAGTTAACCTTTTCCCCGAGGTGGCAGATTTGCTTTCTCGTCAAAGAATTTAAAGAAAAAAAAGCCGGGCCATCAGGCCCGGCAGTCCAACAGGGAGGTGCATGTCATAACCCGGACATGCGCGGGTTGGGAGCAATCTAATTACACATCCAGAGTATCACTTTGATCCACGTCAATCCACAACCAGTTAAGAGACGAGCCTATATCCACCCGATTCTGTGACCAAAAGGCGCGCATTGGACGGATCGGGCTCAATCTTCTGGCGCAGGCGATAGATGTGCGTTTCAAGTGTGTGGGTGGTGACACCGGCGTTATATCCCCAGACCTCATGCAGCAGCACGTCGCGGGCAACCACGCCATCGGTCGAGCGGTACAGGAACTTGAGAATATTGGTTTCTTTCTCGGTCAGGCGGATTTTGCGATCGTCTTCGGTGATCAGCATCTTCATCGCAGGCTTGAAGGTATAGGGCCCCAGAACGAACACCGCGTCCTCGGACTGTTCGTGCTGTCTCAGCTGCGCCCGGATACGGGCCAGCAGGACCGGGAATTTGAACGGTTTCGAGACATAATCGTTGGCGCCCGCATCCAGACCCAGGATGGTATCCGCGTCGCTGTCATGGCCGGTCAGCATCAGAATCGGGCTTTTGACGCCCTGCTTGCGCATCAGGCGGCACAGCTCGCGCCCGTCGGTATCCGGCAGTCCAACGTCCAGAATGACCAGATCGTAGATCGCTTCGCGCGCGCGCTCCATCGCGGATGCCCCGTCTTGGGCTTCGAACACGTCGAAATCCTCGGTCATCACAAGTTGCTCGCTGAGCGCCTCGCGCAGATCTTCGTCGTCATCCACCAGCAGGATTTTCTTGAGCTGAGCCATGTCCGGTCCTCCTAAGCCTTTTCCACCACTTGCGCGCGGAAGATGCAATCAACAAGGTTTGCTGCAACGGTTTCACGCCCTCGTGTCTGACGCAGAGGAAATGTTTCACATTTCCGTCTTATCAGGCTACAGGAAGGCCGGATGGTTACAGGGTAACACAGATGAGTCTTGTCCCGGATATTTCAGAATTGCTGGCGCGGGCCCGCGCGGACCTGCGCATGGGGGTCCCGGTTGCCCTGACCGATGACAGCGGATTCAGTGTGCTGGCCGTTGCCACCGAAACGCTGAGCGCCCAGCGGCTTGCGGATCTGCGTGGCCTTGGCGGCGAGCCGGTCGTCGCCGTCACCGTGCGCCGGGCCGAGACGCTGAAGGCGCGGGCCTATGATGGCGATCTGGCGCGGGTGATCATTCCGGCCGACGCGGATATTGCATGGGTTCAGGCCGTGGCCGATCCCTCGGACGATCTGAACGCTCCGATGAAGGGTCCCCTGATGACAGAACGTCAGGGCCACGCCAACCTGCACCGCATTGCCATCGCCCTGACCAAATCGGCGCGCCTGTTGCCTGCGGCGGTTGTTCTGCCCATCGAGGACGGGCACAGTTTTGCGGCGGCACATGGGCTGACATGTATCGACCACACTCGCGCTGCGCCGCATCTGGCCGATCGCAGCGAACTGCACGCGGTGGTCGCCGCCCGCCTGCCGATGGAAGTGTCCGAAGCCGGGCGACTGCACGTATTCCGCCCCGACGATGGCGGCGAAGAGCATTACGCCGTCGAAATCGGCCGCCCGGATCGTGACAAACCGGTTTTGGCGCGGCTGCATTCGGCCTGTTTCACCGGCGACCTGATGGGCAGCCTGAAATGCGATTGCGGTCCTCAGTTGCGGGGCGCGCTGGCGCAGATGGGCTCGGAAGGGGCCGGGGTTCTGCTGTATCTCAACCAAGAAGGGCGCGGGATCGGTCTGGCCAACAAGATGCGCGCCTATTTCCTGCAGGACCAGGGATTCGACACAGTCGAGGCCAATCACCGGCTAGGGTTCGAAGACGATGAGCGGGACTTCCGGCTGGGTTCGGACATTTTGAAATCGCTGGGATTCAGCTCGGTTCGGCTGCTGACCAATAACCCCGCAAAAATCGCGATGATGGAGAATACCGGCATCGCCGTGACCGAGCGTGTTCCGCTGAAAGTCGGCGAAACCGCCCATAACCGCGGATATCTGGCGACCAAGGCGGCGAAGTCAGGGCACCTGCTGTGACGCCGGATGATCTGGTGCTGACCCCGCGCGGTGTTCGGTTTGCCGGTCGGGTCTTTCCCAGTTCCATCGGCAAAGGCGGGCTGACCAATACCAAACGCGAAGGTGACGGTGCCACACCCTCTGGCGTGCATCATATCGTCGGTATGTTTTATCGGCCCGACCGGATTGCGAAGCCGGCTGAATGGGCGATTCCCATCGGCCCGCGCGACCTGTGGTCAGATGACGTCCGGGACGACGACTATAACCATCTGGTCACCGCGCCCTATGCCTTCAGCCATGAAAAGCTACGCCGCGCCGATCCGCTGTATGATCTGGTGCTGATCACCGACTGGAACTGGCCCAATGCCGTGCCCGGTCGCGGATCGGCGATCTTCATTCACCAGTGGCGGCGCCCCGGCTATCCGACCGAGGGCTGCGTTGCCTTCCGTCGCGACCACCTGCATTGGATCGCGGGCAAGGTGTCTCTGGGCGCGCGGCTGATTATTCCTGAGGCTTGACCCGCTCTCCGAATATGGCAGACCCGACGCGCACATGGGTTGCCCCAAGCGCAATGGCCTGTTCGAAGTCGCCGCTCATGCCCATTGAAAGGCCCTGAAGACCGTTGCGCTCGGCGATCTTGGCCAGCAGGGCAAAATGCAGCGCGGGTTCTTCGTCGACCGGCGGGATGCACATCAACCCCTGAACCGGCAGGTCCAGGTCACGACATTCTTTAATGAAGTCGTCGGCATCAACAGGCAGGATACCGGCCTTTTGCGCCTCTTCCCCGGTGTTGACCTGAATGAACAGGTCCGGGCAGGTGCCGACCTCTTGCGCCAGTCGGGCCAGCGTCTTGGCCAGCTTGGGCCGGTCGACGGAATGGATGGTGCTGAACAACTCCATCGCCTGCCGGGCCTTGTTGGTTTGCAGCGGACCGATAAGGTGCAGATCGACATCCGGGAACTGCGCAGTAAACCCCGGCCATTTGCCCGCAGCCTCTTGCACCCGGTTTTCCCCGAAACACCGATGCCCCTGATCCAGAACGGCCTGCACACGCGCGTCCGGCTGCACTTTGGAGACCGCGATCAATTTGACGGTCCCTGCGGCCCGCCCGGCGGCGGTTTCGGCTTTTGCGATACGGGCAGTGATATCTTGCAGCGACATTGGATTCCTCAATCTGCTTTGAGCGCAGGAAAACACCATGTCGGCGCAAAAGAAAAGGGCAGGTCCGAAGACCTGCCCTAAAACCTTGCGGTTTCAGATCAACTTAGAAGTTGAACTGAGCACCGAAGTCAGCAACGATCGACGAGTCCGTGCAGATGTCGCAGTCGTTTACGCCGATACCACCGCGCAGCGATGCACCGCCACCCAGGTCGTAGATGGCACCCAGAGCAACCTGCTGCAGGTCAGCGTCTGCGTTACCGTCACCGTAGGTGAACAGCAGGGTGGTTGCGGCGCCCAGGTTGTAGGAAGCCGACAGACCCCATGCGGTGCCGTCAGTCAAAGCAACTTCGGTTGCGTCGTCTGCAACAAACAGAGTACCGCCGAAGTCGCCCCATTCGCCACCCAGGGTCAGAACGGTCAGGCTTGGATCGCTTACACCGGCAACACCGGAGTCGGTCTGACCGTATGCAATTGCAGCAGTGATGTTGTTGAAGGTGTAAGTCGCGCTCACGTCCCAACGGTCGGCGTCAACAGTCGTACCACCACCCGGGAACAGGGTCCGCTGGTCATACGATGCGCCAAAGGCGAAGTCGCCAACTGCGTACTGGAAGAACACAGCGTTCGCACCCGAACCGGTCGAGGAGTACGCCAGGAAGTCGTAGTTAACGCCCGAGTACTGACCTGCGAACAGTTCCAGACCAACTTCGTTACCGTAGTAGTTTGCCAGGTTGTCGAACGAACCTGCTACGTTGCCGGCGTCAACACGCAGACCACCGTAGATGACCGAGAAACGTGCGCCGTTCAGGCCAGCCGAGTTGGCTTCGCCGGTGCCGCTGTCTTCGTCGGCTTGCAGACGAACACGGCCTTCAAAGCGAACGCCACCGTCGGTTTCGGTGAAACCGTCAATGTTCAGACGGAAGCGCGAGACCAGGATCGCGTCGTCGGTTTGTGGGTTGTTTACGTTGACTGCACCGCCTGTGGTGGTGGTGGTGGTGAGGATCGAACGATCTTCAACATAGCCAATACCAAAACGACCGTAACCGCTCAGATTTACACCGGACTCAGCCGCGGCCATACCGGCAGTTGCGATCAGAGCGGTCGATGCGAAGAGAACTTTTTTCATCTTGTTTCCCTCGGTTTCAAAAGTTTTTCTACTCGACACATGCCTCAGCACATGTCTCAGCACGGGAACCGTTTCGCTCTTTTTGCCCCTGACGCGCAAGCTTGGCATAAATGAATTGTCCGCATTGGAAGAAAATTGGTGCAAGGATGCCACAGTCCGTTTTCCACACCGGACCGACGCTCAACCCACGTAAAAGCGACAATAATAGGGTTGTTGCTGAACGGGTCCTTGTCTAGGAGTAACGTCAGACAACGTAGACCCAAGTGAACAGGACCAGTCGACAATGCGCCTGCAGACGATTTTCGGTTTGATCATAATGACTGCTGCCGTGTCGGCTTGCGGAGAGAATCGGGGGGCGTCGCCCAATCCGAACGTTGTCGCCACGGGCGGCAATTCTGATGAACAAGAGTTCAACGATCCGGATCGTTCGACCATTTGGGATTTGTTCGGCGACCGAAATTCCGAGCAGATCACAAATGTGAATCGTTACTTGTGGGCTGCTTCGCTTGATGTGCTGGATTTCCTGCCCGTGCAGGAGGTCGACCCGTTTACCGGCGTGATCGTAACGGGTTACGGCACACCTCCGGGTGGCGGGCGCCAGTATCGCGCGACCGTACATATCAGTGACCCGGCGCTGGCGGCGCGCTCTTTGTCGGTGTCTCTGCAGACCAGCGGCGGCGCTCCGGTCAGCGCGGCAACAGCGCGGGCGATCGAAGATGCCATCCTGTCCCGCGCCCGTCAGTTGCGCATTGCGGACAACAAGCTCTAGCCAGCCGCAGAAAATCACAATATTACCACGCCGGGTTCACGCCCGGCGTTTTCATTCACGAAGGACCGCACGATGTCTCGCTACTCGGCCAATGAAATCGAAGCAAAATGGCAAGAGGCCTGGGACAAGGCCGGAATCTTCACTGCCAATCGCAAGGCGGACAAGCCGAAATATTATGTGCTTGAGATGTTCCCCTACCCCTCGGGGCGAATCCATATGGGGCATGTGCGCAACTATACGATGGGCGACGTAATCGCGCGGCACAAGCTGGCGACCGGCCACAACGTGCTGCATCCGATGGGCTGGGACGCGTTCGGGATGCCTGCGGAAAATGCCGCGATGGCCATTGGCGGCCACCCCAAAGACTGGACCTATGGCAACATCGCCGACATGCGTGGGCAGATGAAGCCGCTGGGGCTGTCGATCGACTGGTCCCGTGAATTTGCCACCTGTGACCCGGAATATTACGGCCAGCAGCAAGCGCTGTTCCTGGACATGCTTGAGGCCGGGCTGGTTTACCGCAAGAACGCCGTAGTGAACTGGGACCCGGTCGATATGACCGTTCTGGCGAACGAACAAGTGGAGAACGGGCGCGGTTGGCGCTCGGGAGCGCTGGTGGAACGCCGCGAGCTGACACAATGGTTCTTCAAGATCTCGGACTATTCCGAAGAGCTGCTGGATGCACTGGACACGCTGGAAAACTGGCCCGCCAAGGTGCGCCTGATGCAGGAAAACTGGATCGGCAAGTCGCGCGGCCTGCAATTCGGTTTTGAACGTACCAATGGCGGTGAACCGATCACCGTCTATACGACTCGCCCCGACACGCTGCTGGGCGCGTCCTTTGTAGGTATCTCGCCGGACCACCCGATTGCCAAGCAGCTTGAGGCCGAAGACCCCAAAGTTGCCGAATTCGTGGCTGAATGCCGCAAGGGCGGCACCACCGAAGAGGCAATCGAGACCGCCGAAAAGCTGGGCTATGACACTGGTATCAAAGTCAAACACCCGCTGGACCCGAACTGGGAACTGCCGGTCTGGATCGCGAACTTCATCCTGATGGATTACGGCACTGGCGCAATCTTTGCCTGCCCGGCACATGACCAGCGCGATCTCGATTTCTGCCGCAAATACGGGCTGCCGGTGGTAGATACCTTCTTTGGGCTGGACGATGACACTCCGGTCGACAAGATCGCCTTTGTCCCGCCGAAAACTGAAAAAGTCCGCTGGGTGAACCATTTCGCGGGCCTGACCGAGGCGACAGGCGACGAGGCTATCAACGCCACCGTGGATTTTGCCGAAAAGGCAGGCTGGGGCGAAGGCGTCACCAAATACCGCCTGCGGGACTGGGGCCTGTCCCGCCAGCGCTATTGGGGTTGCCCGATTCCCGTTGTCCATTGCGACAGCTGCGGTGTGGTGCCCGAGAAGAAAGAGAACCTGCCGGTCCGCCTGCCCGATGATGTCACCTTTGACAAGCCGGGCAACCCGCTGGACCGTCACCCGACCTGGCGCGACTGTTCCTGCCCGAACTGCGGCGCCCCGGCCAAGCGCGAAACCGACACGATGGATACGTTTGTCGATTCGTCGTGGTATTTCGCCCGCTTCACCGCCCCGCACGCCGAAACACCCACCGATCTGGCCGAGGCCGAATACTGGATGAATGTGGACCAGTATATCGGCGGCATCGAGCACGCGATTCTGCACCTGCTTTATTCCCGCTTCTTCGCGCGAGCGATGAACATCACGGGCCATCTGCCGAAAAAAGCCATCGAACCGTTCGATGCGCTGTTCACCCAAGGCATGGTGACCCACGAGATTTACCAGACCCGCGACGACAACGGCCGCCCGGTCTATCACCTGCCCGAGGACGTGACCGACGGCAAACTGGCAGACGGCACCGAGGTCGAGATCATCCCTTCGGCCAAGATGTCGAAATCCAAGAAGAACGTGGTCGACCCGGTCAGCATTATCTCGGCGTTCGGTGCCGACACCGCGCGCTGGTTCGTGCTGTCCGATTCGCCGCCCGAGCGCGATGTGGAATGGACCGCATCCGGGGCCGAGGCCGCCTATAAGCATCTCAACCGGGTGTGGAACCTCTGCGACAAGATCGGGGCCATGAACCCCGCAGCCGAAGGGGAAGGCGATCAAGAGCTTTTGCGCGAGATGCACAAGACCATCCACGACGTAACCCTCGGCGTTGAGAGCTTTGGCTTCAACGCAGCGATCGCGAAACTCTACGCCTTCACCAATACGCTGGCAAAATCCAAAGCTGGCGCTGCGGCGCAAAAGCAGGCAATAAAAACGCTGGCACAGCTGATGTCGCCGATGACGCCGCACCTTGCGGAAGATATCTGGGCACATCAAGGCGGCGAAGGCTTGGTGGCGGTAGCCCCATGGCCCGTTGCGGATGAGGCGATGCTTGTCGACGATACCGTCACTCTGCCGATCCAGATCAACGGCAAGCGCCGCGCGGAAATCAGCGTGGCCAAGGATTTGGCCAAGGACGAGGTTGAAAAAATCGCGCTCAGCACCGAAGCTGTGCAAAAGGCGCTGGACGGTAATGCGCCGAAGAAGGTGATTGTTGTCCCGGGCCGGATCGTAAATGTCGTTGTTTAACCGCAGAACCCTGTTGTTGATGCCGTTGGCTCTTGCAGCCTGCGGCTTTGAACCGGTTTACGCGCCCGGGGGTTCGGGCGCGGCCCTGAATGGTCAGGTCGCTGTGTCGGCCCCCAATTCGGTCGACAGCTATATGCTGGTCCAGAATCTGGAGCAGCGTCTGGGGCGCAGCGCTACTTCGGGCAACGAATATAATCTGGATGTGAACGTATCTACCGCGTTCCGCGCGGCGGCTATCACCACAACGAACGAGACCAATCGCTATACCATCGAAGGCAGCGCGAATTACGCGCTCAGATCGAATGCGACCGGTCAGGTCATTGCATCCGGCACGGTGAACAATTTTGTCGGCTATTCGGCCGCCGGATCGACCGTATCCACCTTGGCAGATGAACGCGACGCCAGAGAACGGCTGATGGTGATTCTATCGGATCAGATCATAGCCGAGCTCTACGCCGCGCCGGGTCTTGGTACATGAAGCTCAGCCCGCGCGAGGCTGAGGGGTATTTCGCCCGACCAGACGCCGACAAGGCCGGGCTGCTGATCTATGGCGCGGATGCGATGCGCGTCGCGCTAAAGCGGCAGCAGGTTCTGGCCGCCCTGCTGGGTCCCACTGCCGAAGAGGAAATGCGCCTGACCCGTATGCCGGGCTCGGATCTGCGCGGCGACCCGGCGCTGCTGCTGGACGCGGTCAAGGCGGTGGGGTTCTTCCCCGGCCCGCGCGCCGTTTTTGTCGAAGACACCACCGATGTGGCCGCCCCCGCGATTCTTGCCGCGTTCGAGGACTGGGCACCGGGCGACGCCCAGATCATCGTCACCGCCGGGCAACTGAAAGCCAGCTCGAAAATCCGCAAGGCATTCGAAGCGCACCCAGCGGCCTATGCGGTCGGCATTTACGACGATCCTCCCTCGCGTGGCGAGGTCGAGCGGATTCTGACCGAGGCCGGGGTGCAGAAGATTCCCCGCGATTCGATGTCGGCAATCACTGAGCTGGCCACCGGGATCAGCCCCGGAGATTTTGCGCAGACCATTGAAAAACTCTCTCTCTACAAACGCGGTGACAGTTCAGAGCTGACCATCGAGGATATCGAAGCCTGCGCGCCCCGTTCGACCGAGGCGGCGCTGGACGATGTCTTGAATGTGGTGGCCGAAGGCCGCGCGGGCGAGATCGGCCCGCTGATCCGGCGTCTGCAATCGCAGGGCACCAATGCGGTCACTCTCTGCATCGGAGCAACCCGGCATTTCCGGACTTTGTACACCTGCGCGTCCGACCCGGGCGGAGCGGCGCAGGGAATCGGCAAGCTGCGGCCGCCGGTTTACGGCAAACGCCGCGACCGGATTCTGCGGCAGGCGCAGGGCTGGGGCGCGCCGAAACTGCAAACGGCTCTGACCGTCCTTACCGATACCGACCTGTCGCTGCGGTCGGCGGGTCAGACCGCCCCCGCGATGGCGCTGGTCGAACGCGCGATGATTCGTCTGGCGATGCTGGCCCGGTCACGCTGAGCGGTTCACCCACTCTGCTGCAGATCGCCCGGCCCATCTCCCGGTCGCCATGCAGGCTGTCAGCAGATAGCCCCCGGTCGGGGCCTCCCAATCCAGCATCTCACCGGCGCAGAACACGCCCGGCAGCGCGGTCAGCATCAAACCATCGTCCAATGCGGATTGCCTGACACCACCTGCCGTTGAAATGGCTTCATCCATCGGACGCAATCCCGCGTGGTGGATCGGGAGGTGTTTCAGGGCATCACGCCATTGCGCCTTCGGTAAGGCGCTGGCCTTGGTCATCTCGTGAAACAGCGCAACCTTCTGTGGCGGCAGGCCGAGCGACTTTTTCAACCATTGCGACAGCGTTGTCTTGGATTTCTTCGAAGACAAACGGGCCTTTAGAACCTCAGCGTCCAAATCAGGCAGCAGATCCACAAAAAGAGGCGCCCCGCCACGCAAGGTCGGGGTCAGAGTGTACAACCCTCCGCCTTCGAGGCCTTTTGCCGATATCGTGGCTTCACCCCGGCTTTCCAGATCTCCAGCCATCCAGCGCACCGACTTCAAAGCCGCGCCGAAATGGGGCTGCATATGAGGGCTCCAATCGACCGATAAGGCTGAGTTCGAAGGTGCAAACGGCGCAAGGTCTACACCTTTCTCCCGCAAGGTTTGCGCCCACTGGCCATCTGACCCAAGCCGCGCCCAACTGGCTCCGCCCAGCGCAAGGATTGTGATGTCCGGCGTGATACTTCTCTGATCGTCAGGAGTTTCGAACACGAGGGCATTTCCATCCCAACCCAACCAACGCCAGTGGGTTTTGACCTGCACGCCAGTGCCCTCAAGCCGCCTCAGCCAGGCGCGCAACAAAGGCGAGGCTTTCATGACCGTGGGAAACACCCGCCCGGTCGAGCCCGTGAACAATTCTTGCCCCAAACCCTGCGCCCAGCCCTGCACTGCGGTGGCGTCAAACGCGGCAACCATCGGGCGCAGCCAGCCTGACGCGTCACCATAGGCCTGCAGCAGGGTCTCGAACGGCTCGTCCCTGGTCAGGTTCAGACCCGACTTTCCGGCCATCAGAAACTTGCGCGCGACCGAAGGTTTAGCTTCGGCCACCAGAACATCGCGGCCAGCAGCGGCAAGCTCCTCAGCCGCCATCAGGCCTGCGGGTCCGGCTCCGATAACCACTGCCTGCGCCATACCCGTCCTCTTGCTTTCCACGCCATCCGGCGCAAATTAGTCTCTGCCATGCCGACCAGCGACCCGATCTGCCCGCTCTGTGACCGCCCCATCCCGGATGGGGACGGCAGCCTGCACCATCTGATCCCAAAACTCAAAGGGGGCAAGGGCGGACCCACGGTTTTGCTGCACATAATCTGCCACAAAGAGGTTCACGCTACCCTGTCCGAAGCCGAACTGGCGCGCGCGTTCAACACGGTCGAGGCCCTGCGCGCCCACCCGCGGTTGGAGAAATTCCTGAATTGGGTCCGCAAACGCCCACCCGGATTTCGCTCGAAAGTGCCGGGCAAACGGCGTGGTCGGTGATCAGGCTGGCCGCACCGGGTCGCCAAAGGCATCGCGGAGGGATTCCGTCAACCCCTGAACCTCCAGCCCGCGATAATCCGGTGCCGGTGCGAATTGCGCCCCGGCAAGATGTTGAAATTCCAAAGTGGTATAGGGGCGTTTCCACAACCATTCCCGGTTCTCAACCGCCCAGAGGTCCGCATTCGGCGGTTCCTCATCGGTGAAGGCATAGAAATGCAGATCGAACCCGTATTGGGCCACATCCTGCACCGACAAAAGGCGCATTCCCTGCGCGCGGCAGAACGCGTCCTCGGCGGCGATATCCCCGGTGCGCAAGGTGATCTGGCCGATACAGGCATGGGCGAACGGGTCGCCCGGATCGGCGGCATTTTCGGGGCGGTTGCCCTGGAAGTCATGCTGTAGCAGCTCGATCACAAACCCTTCGGGGTCTTTCAGGTGGCACATATAGCCTATGTCGAGAAACTGTTTCGGGTCCGAGACCTCAACCCCTTTCTGGCGCAGATACGCGACAGCCAGATCGACATCCGGCACGGTGACGCCGATCTTCCAATACCTCTGCCCACCGTCATGGGTATAACCGCCGCCGCCCGGCATCAGCAGCAAGTCCGCATCCTGCCCGCCATAGCCAACGCGGCGGTTCGGCCCCTGCGCCCGGCCGGTCATGCCCAGAACATCCGCATAAAACGCGGTCAGCCGGTCCGGATTGGCAACACGGAGCAAAACAGCAGACAATCTCATCGGCACATCCCTGCGATTCCGGCGGCAATCCGGGGGTCGGCGGCCAGACTGTCCGCCACCAGTTCATGCGCCGTTTGCATCAACCTGTCGGGGTCAACCACGCGATCGACCAGACCGAAGGTATAGGCCTCATCGGCAGTGATCTTCTGCCCGGACATCAAAATCATCTTGGTACGCGACGGTCCGATCAACGCGGCCATCCGCACCGGGTCCGACGGTTGCGGCAGAAAGCCCAGCTTCATCACAGGATAGAAGAACTTTGCCTGCGGCACTGCGATCCGAATGTCACAGGCCAGCGCCATCCCGTTGGCCCCGCCCGCAAGTGTTCCGTTCAAGGCGGCAACCGTCAGGCACGGCAGAGCGGCGATCGCACCCGAAAGCCTCTCCCACACATCCGAGGTCGCCAGTCCGGCGCGTGCCTCGTCCAGATCGGCCCCGGCGCTGAACACCTTGCCCGTACCTGTCAGGATCACAGCGCGGGCCTCGGTCGCGGCCTCGGCAATCTCGGCCAGCTCGGTCAGCATCGCCCCGGTCAATGCGTTGGCTTTTTGCGGGTTGTTCAGCGTGACGGTCCACAACCCGTCGTCTTTGGTCAGTTCGATCACGTCAGACCTACCCTTTTCCGGATATCCTCGCGCCGCAGCGAGATTTCGGTGCCCAAAAACTCATCCGCATCCGGGCTGCACATCCACAGCAGAGCCCGCGCCGGCCAGTCGGCGGGGATGTGATCGCTCCAATCCAGCTGGCTGACCGCGTTGATGCCACTGGCCTTGATGACGCGCTGCATGTCGGTGGCCACTGTGCCCGGCGACAGGCCCATAGCGCGGATGCCGTGGATCGACTCCTCAAGATGCAGGCATTCGGTCAGCATCTTGGCCCCCGCCTTGGAGGCGCAATAATGGCTCCAGGCCTCGATCGGGTTGGACGCGGCCCCCGAGGACACCGTGATCACCGTGCCCCCGCCTGCGGCGCGCATGACGGGCAAAGCCGCACGCATCCCGTAGAAAACGCCCTTGAGGTTGATATCGATGGCCGCGCTCCAGGCCGCGACATCGGCATTGGACAGATGGAAGATCGGGTCGATGACGCCCGCATTTCCGATCAGAACGTCCAACCCGCCGAACCGGTCGACACAATCCGCAACCGCCTGTTCGACCTGTGCGAAATCACTGACGTCGCATTGCAGCGCGATCGCGTTTTCGCCCAGCGCGTCAGCCAGCGCCCCGATCTGTTCACGATTGCGTGCGACCAGCGCCACATTCGCACCGGCTGCGGCAAATACGCGCCCCGCCTCGGCACCGATGCCGCGACTGGCCCCTGTTATCAGTACAGTTTTCCCCTGCATATGACCCCTGTAGCTCCGTTGTTTTGAGATTGTGTGAATCTCTACCGCGCCAACGGGGAACGGGTCCAGCCCTTGCCCCTTGACGCCCGGGGCCGCAGACACGACGATGCCCGCAAAATTGATCAAGAAGGGTTCTCAAATGTCCGTTTTCGTTCGTCGCAGTTGCGGCGCAGTCTTGGCTTATGCCGTCATCACCCAGGGTGCACTTGCCGATGTCACCGCACAGCAGGTTTGGAATGACTGGCAGGCCTACCTGACACAGATGGGATACACGGTTTCGGCCGAACAATCCGTATCGGGCAATGTGACCACCATCTCGGATATGAGCGTGGCCATGACGGTTCCGGACAGCGAAGGAGCATTCCAGGTCACCGTACCGCAAATGACCCTGACCGAAAACGGCGACGGCACGGTCAGCATCGACCTGCCTGAAAACTTCCCCATGACCGTAACGGGCGAGGAAGCGGACGAGGCGTTTGCCGTCGACATCGAGTATTATCACAAGGGTCTTGAAATGGTCGTCTCGGGCGATCCGGACGACATGACCTATGACTATTCCGCGCCAACTCTGGGCGTGAAGCTGGGCGGCCTGACGGTTGACGGAGAATCCGCACCCGAAGACCTTCTGGATATGGATTTCGAACTGAGCAACCTTGCGGGCAGTTCGCGGATGAAAATCGGTGAAAACCGCGAGGTCGATCAGAAATTTACTGCTGATGGGCTGACCTATGACCTCATGTTCAACGATCCGGAAGGGTCGGATGACGGCAAGATCGTCGGATCGATGGACAAACTGGCCTTTGAAGGCCTCAGCGTGATCCCGTCGGATTTCGATGGCTCGGACCCCGCTAGCTTTTTCCAGGGCGACACCTCGTTTTCGGGCCTGTTCACCTATGGCTCGGGGAACACCGCCATTGACGGGACCAGCGAAGGTCAGGCGTTCTCGATGGGCAGCGAATCCCAGGGCGGCCGGTTCGGGGCCAGCCTGGACGAACAGCGCCTTGCCTATGACATCGAGCAGAACAACGCGAAACTGGCGGTCACCACCGCTGACCTGCCGTTCCCGATTGAAATCGCGATGGCCAAGACCGGCGTGAGCTTTGAGTTCCCGCTGAAGCAATCCGAGGAGGAGCAGCCCTTTGGTTTCGCCATAAACCTGACGGATTTCACCATGTCGGACGTGTTGTGGAGCATTTTCGACCCGGCCGGAGCGCTGCCGCGTGACCCCGCGACCATCGCGCTGGACACCACCGGCACCGCCAAAATCCTGACCAATTTCTTCGATCCGGCTTCGATCGAAGAGTTGGAGGAATCCGGTGACGCACCGGGTGAGCTGAACTCGCTGAAAATCAACGAATTGCTGGTTTCTCTGGTCGGCGCAAAGCTGACGGGTGACGCGGACTTTACTTTCGACAATTCGAACACCGAAGAGTTCGACGGAATGCCCGCACCGGCGGGCGTGGCGAACCTGCAGCTGGTGGGGGCCAATGCGCTGATCGACAAGCTGATCGGCATGGGTCTGCTTCAGGAAAGCGACGCGATGGGTGCCCGAATGATGATGGGCCTGATGGCGGTACCGGGGGATGAGCCCGACACGCTGAACTCGAAAATCGAATTCACCAAAGACGGCCAGATCCTGGCCAATGGTCAACGCATCAAGTGATGATCATGCGGCGGGGCGGATATTCTGCCCCGCCTGCCCCCCCTGTGTCCTGGCCCGAGCGCCACTCACCCTAAAATGCATCCTCCAATACAACCGCAGGTCTTGCGGGTCGGGCGGTCCAAGGCTAGGTCCAATGGGTAAAGACCGGAGGCCGCATGACCCGTACACCCGAAGAGATCAGCCAAGCCCTGTTGGGCGCAGCCCGCACAGCCGGGGCGGATGCGGCGGATGCCATCGTGATCGACGGCTCTTCTGTCTCGGTCGAGGTGCGGGGCGGCGCGCTGGAACATGCCGAACGCTCGGAAGGCACCGATTTGGGCCTGCGGGTGTTCCTGGGCCAGCGACAGGCGATTGTCTCCAGCTCGGACAGTCGGCCTGAGACCCTGACCGCGATGGCCGAACGCGCCGTGGCCATGGCGCGCGAAGCGCCCGAGGACCCGTTCACCGGTCTGGCCGATGCGGACCAGTTGGCCAACGGCTGGGACCTGCCCGCGCTGGAACTGTTCGACCCGGCCCCGGAACCGGCGGCCGAGGATTTGAAGCGCGACGCGCTGGAGGCCGAGGCCGCCGCGCTGGCGGTTCAGGGGGTTTCGCAGGTTTCCGACGCGTCGGCGGGGTATGGCACCCATCGCGTGCATCTGGCGGCGACCAACGGCTTTTCCGGCGGCTACGCCCGCAGCAGCCGCTCGACCTCTTGCGTGGCGATCTCGGGCGAAGGCACCGGGATGGAGCGCGATTATGACGGTGACAGCCGCACCTTCCAAAGCGACCTGCGCAACCCCGAGGAAATCGGCCGTACCGCAGGCGAACGTGCCGTGTCACTGGTGGGCGCGCAAAAGCCAGCAACCGGAACCTTTCCGGTGCTGTTTGACGAACGCATTTCATCCTCGCTGATCGGTCACCTGCTGGGGGCCAGCAACGGGGCCGCCATCGCGCGGGGTGCCTCTTGGCTAAAGGATTGTCTGGGCGAACAGGTATTGCCCGAACACCTGTCGCTGATCGAAGACCCGCACCGCCCGCGTATCGCAGGCTCGCGCCCCTTCGATGCCGAGGGTCTGGCGACCCGGCGTCGTGCGATTGTTGAAAACGGCATTCTGACCGGCTGGACCCTGGACCTGTCCAGCGCGCGAAAGCTGGAGATGAAATCAACCGGCAACGCAGCACGCGGCGTATCCGGGCCGCCATCGCCAAGCAACTGGAACCTGAGCCTGACGCAAGGCACTCAAAGCCGCGAAGACCTGCTGCGCGACATGGGCACCGGGCTGCTGGTGACCTCGATGATCGGCTCCACCATCAACCCCAACACGGGCGATTATTCGCGCGGCGCCTCGGGGTTCTGGGTGGAAAACGGTGAGATCACGCATCCGGTCAATGAATGCACCATCGCGGGCAATCTGCGCGACATGCTGAAACGGATCATCCCGGCAAACGATGCGCGGCCCTACCTGTCGCGGGTAGTGCCCTCGGTGCTGATCGAAGGAATGACGCTTGCCGGCAACTGACCTGCCCCTTTTGATCGACGCCGCGTTAGAGGCCGGAAAGATCGCCACCCGATACTCGGGCGCCACGGCACAGCGTTGGGACAAGCCCGACGGCGCGGGCCCGGTGACCGAGGCCGATCTGGCGGTCAATGCCATGCTGGAACAGCGCCTGCCCTCGGCCCGGCCCGGCTATGGCTGGCTGAGCGAAGAGACCGAGGATTCCACCGCCCGGCTGACCCGCGACCGCGTGTTCATCATCGATCCGATCGACGGCACCCGCAGCTTTGCCGAAGGGTCCCGCACCTGGGCGCATTCGCTTGCCGTCGCCGAAGGGGGCGAAGTCACCGCTGCGGTGATTTACCTGCCACAGCGCGATCTGCTTTTTGCCGCCGCCAAAGGCGAAGGCGCGACCCTGAACGGAGCGGCAATCCGGGTGTCCGGCGTCTCGGATATTAGATCGGCCGAGATTCTGGCGGCCAAGCCCAATCTGGACCCGCGCCATTGGTTGCAAGGTCAGGTGCCCGAGTTCAAACGGGTCTATCGCCCCTCACTGGCCTATCGCATGGCCACAGTCGGCCAGGGTCGGTTTGACGGGATGCTGACGCTGCGCCCCAGCTGGGAATGGGATATTGCAGCCGGAGACCTGATAATCCGCGAGGCGGGCGGCACCTGTTCGGACCGGTTGGGCCAGCCCCTGCGGTTCAACAACCCCCATCCACGTCTGAACGGCGTGATCGCGGCGGGTCCGTTGCTGCACGATGCCCTGCGCGCCCAGCTTGACCCGGACAGCGCCGGTATTCGCCCATGAGCAAGCCGCGCTCTCTCAGCCTGGCCGCGTATCGGGTGCTGTCCTGGGGCGTGCCCAACACGGCAAACCGGCCCGACCAGCCTCGCCCCGAAGGTGAGCTGATCTGGGTTCATATCAGCGTTCAGAACCGCCAGCGTGCGGTGACCGATTTCTGCCGCAGGCTACAACTGGCCCGCCCGTCCCTGAACGTGTTGCTGACGGCCCCGCCCGAGGCCGATCTGCGCCGCTGGGATCAGGGTGACTATCCGCTGGTAAACCTGCCTTTGGAACAGACCGGTGCCGCGCGGGCGTTTCTGGATCACTGGCGCCCCGATATCGGCCTCTGGGTCGGGGGCGGGCTGATGCCCAACGTCATCACCCGTGCCGAGGAACGCGGCATTCCCCTGATCCTGATCGAGGCGCAGATCGACATCAAGATCGCGCGCGGGGCACGATGGCTACCGGATATCACCCGCTATACGCTGGACTGTTTCCAATCGATCCTGACCAAGACATCCGAGACGGCCCGCACGATCCGCCGCCTTGGTGTTGCCTCGGACAAGGTCGGCGAATCCCCTCCCCTGCATGTCAGTCCGAACCCGAGGCCCTGGCCCGAAGACGAGTTGATCGAAACCAATCATGCCTTGGCGGGCCGACTGGTCTGGCTTGCCGCCTGCGTATTGGACAAAGAGTTCATCTCGGTTCTCAGTGCCCATCGTCAGGCGATGCGGATGCTCCCCCGGTTGACGCTGGTCCTGCATGTGGCGGACATGGCCGAAGCCGGACCGTTGCACCAGCGCCTGGAATCCATGGACCTGCGCTGCGCCAACTGGGATGCCGACGGGCAGATCGAAGACACCACACAGGTCATCCTGTCGGCGGAACACGAAGACCTGGGTCTGTGGCACCGGATATCGCCTGTCACGTTCATGGGCAGTTCGATGGAGCGCGGTGCGGGCGGGCACGATCCGCTTGTTGCAGCAGCCCTCGGGTCGTCCATCATCCACGGGCCGTTTGTGCATCGTCATCAGCAGATATACGATCAGCTGGATCGCGCCGGGGCCGCACGCGTTGTCAGGACCGCAACCGAGCTGGGCGACGCCGTGGTTGAAATGCTGTCGCCGGACCGCGCTGCGGACATGGCACTGGCGGGGTGGCAGATCGTATCCGAGGGCGCGCCACAAACGGATCGGCTAATCGACATGGTGCAGGACTGCCTGGATCAGCGGGGGACAGATGATGCGCGCACCTGATTTCTGGAACACCGCCCCCGATCGGCTGGACCTGCGAGCCAGGTTGCTGGCGCCGCTGGGACGCATCTATGCGGCCGCAACCGCGCGCCGGGTTACCTCGGAGGCCGGTATCAAACCGGGCGTTCCGGTGATCTGCATCGGTAATCTGAACGCGGGTGGCACCGGCAAGACCCCCACCGTTATCTGGATGATCGAACGGTTGCGCGACGCCTGGCACGAGACCCATGTGGTGACGCGTGGCCATGGCGGCTCATTGGACGGTCCCGTGCGCGTTGATCCCGCCAAACACACCGCCGCACAGGTCGGGGACGAGCCGCTGCTGCTGGCCGCCTTTGCCGAGGTCTGGGTCGCCAAGGACCGCGCCGCCGGGGCCAAAGCCGCGGCTGAGGCCGGGGCCACGGTGATCGTACTGGATGACGGGTTTCAGAACCCCTCGGTCGCTAAGGATTTCTCGATCATCGTGGTGGATGCGGCACGTGGTTTCGGCAATGGCCTATGCCTGCCCGCCGGCCCCTTGCGTGAACCCGTTGATGTCGGATTGCAACGCGCCGATCTGGTGCTGTCACTGGGGGATGCGGCGTCTCAGGCGCACTTCTCTGACCGCTGGGGCACAGCCCTGACGGTGCCCCATGTCACCGGTGAGGTGGCACCGTTGCAGACCGGTATGGATTGGGCCGACACGCCCGTTCTGGCCTTTGCAGGCATCGGGCATCCGGAAAAGTTCTTTCGCACCCTGCGCCAGCAAGGCGCGAAACTGCTGCGGGCCGAGGCGCTGGACGATCACCAGCCGCTGACCCCGGCCCTGATGGCACGTTTGGAAAACGAAGCCCGTCTTTTGGGTGCGCAGATGGTTACAACGGAAAAAGATGCCGTGCGCCTGCCTGCCGCATTCCGCAGCAAGGTCCTGACGCTGCCTGTTCGTCTGAAAGTGGAAGAGGCCGACGAGATCCGGCAGATGCTGCAGCAGATCGCCCCGTCGCCGTGATTGGCGACCGGCCCGGATTGAGCCGGTCGCACATGGCAGTTAGCTGCCCAGTTCTTCTTCGATCAGCTTCTTGAAATCGGCATAGGACATGTTGTCGACCTTCTTGCCGTTCACGATGAACGAAGGCGTTGCCTGAATGCCGTCACGCTCGGCGTTTTCCTGATACCAGGCCACCAGCGTCTGGGCACGGGTGCCGTCCTGCAGGCAGGCTTCAAGCTGGTCATTGTCGATGCCCGCCAGACGCCCGATCTTGCGCAGCTCGTCCACGATCTCGGCCGGGCCACCGGCTTTGACCCATTCGGACTGACCTTCGAAAATCAGGTCGGAGATGCCAAAGAACTTTTCGGGGCCACCGCAGCGCGCCACCAACGAGGCCCAAAGGCCGTAGCGGTCGAAATACACTTCGCGGTAGACGAACTTGACCTTGCCGGTGTCGATGAAATCCTTCTTCATCTGCTTAAACGCACCCTGATGGAAGGTGGCGCAATGCGGGCAGGTGTAGGAGGCATATTCGATGATCTCGACCGGCGCATCCTCGGCGCCCTGCACCATCTCGACGATGGTCGAGGTGTCCAGATCGGCTTCTTGCGCCTCGGCGCTGCCGATCAGCGGATAAGACGGAGAGGAATTTGACAGCGACAGCCAATAGCCGCCCGCGGCGATGGCGACGGCCGCGCAGATTCCAGTTGCAATACGGCTCATTTCTCAGCCCTTTCTCAGCGTTTTTGCTTGGATAAAACGTTACGGCCCAGACGTTCAAGGGCCGCGCGCAGATCACCGTCGTGAACGTCGCGTGCGGTCCGGCCTGCCTCGGCCTCGATCTCTGGGTCAATCTTGGGTTTCGCTGGTTTCGGCTTGTGGTCGAAACTGGCCTGCCCCTCGGCAAATCCAGTCGGAGCGGTCTGGGTGATGCGCACCCGGCTGATGGCGTTATAGCCATAAACCGCGTTCACCTTGCCGCGCAGCTGTTCCTTTTGCATCTCAAGCATCGGGGCCTGCGGGCCGGTGGTCAGAACGGTCAGCGTCGCCCCCATGCCTTCCCTGCCATAGCCCACCTTTACGGGCCGCGCGATCGATGCCAAATCCTGGCCCACGATCTCGGCCCAGTGGGTCAGCAGGCGCGACACGGCAAAGCCCCGGCTTTCCCCGGCGCGCCGAATCTGCCCGTTCAGCAATGTCGCGGTGCGTTTGAACCCGCGGGTCGAAGAACGTCTGCGCTGCATCTGGTTTCCAACTCCTGCGCCGCTATTGTAAAGGGCGTGACACCGGGCGCCAGCGAAACCCGACAGGGAGATAGATAAAACTTGCGTGACTCTCTTCAACAAGGCCTGAGCGGTTCTCTGCTGGACTGGTACGACCGCCACGCCCGCGAGATGCCCTGGCGTATCGGCCCGGCAGATCGGGTCGCAGGCGTGATGCCCGATCCCTATCGCGTCTGGCTGTCCGAGGTGATGCTGCAACAGACTACGGTGGCCGCCGTGCGCGACTATTTCACCCGCTTCACATCCCGCTGGCCCACGGTTCAGACACTGGCCGCCGCCCCGGACGATCAGGTCATGGGCGAATGGGCCGGGCTTGGCTACTACGCCCGCGCCCGCAACCTGCTGAAATGCGCGCGGGCGGTGACTGATGAGCATGACGGCACGTTCCCCGATACTTACGAGGCCCTGCTAAAATTGCCCGGCATCGGCCCCTATACCGCCGCCGCCATTTCGGCGATCGCCTTCGACCGCCCCGAGACGGTGCTGGATGGCAATGTCGAACGCGTCATGGCGCGGTTTTACGACATTCACGATCCCTTGCCCGGTTCCAAACCTCTGCTCAAGGACAAAGCCGCGGCGCTGACACCCGACACGCGACCCGGAGATTATGCGCAGGCGGTGATGGATCTGGGGGCCACGATCTGCACGCCGAAATCTCCGGCCTGCGGTATCTGCCCTGTCCGCGAACCCTGTCAGGCCCGCGCGGCCGGAACGCAGCCTGACCTGCCGCGCAAGACACCGAAAAAGCCCAAACCCACGCGCTACGGCCACGTCTATATCGCCCAAAACAACAACGGTGCCTTGCTGCTGGAACGTCGCCCCGACAAAGGGCTACTGGGCGGGATGCTGGGCTGGCCGGGCTCGGATTGGTCCGATACACCAGATGACTCACCCCCGTTTGAGGCGGATTGGCAAATGCTGACCGGCGAGGTGCGACACACATTCACACATTTCCACCTGATCCTGCGCATCTGGACGGCTCCGCTGCCTGCCGAAAGCGCGCCCGAAGGCCTGATTGTACTGGAAAAACACGCCTTCCGCCCCGGCGACCTGCCCACGGTGATGCGCAAGGCGCACAACCTCTGGCGCGACCGATAGTCCGTTGTGCACGCCAATGGACTGTGACTAGTCTATGCGCAATCGTTCGGAGCCCTCCCATGACCGCAAACCTGTCCCTGTCACGCTGGCAATCGGCACTGCCCTTCTGGATCTCATTCCTGCTGATCCCAGTGATCTGGGCCACGGCAATGGCCGGCGGCTGGTGGGTGCTGCTTGTCCCGATGTCGACATGGTGGGCCTTTGCCGTGTTGGACCGGTTCACCGGACTGGAGTTGAACAACGCCGACCCAAACACGCCAGACACCGTGCTACGCTGGTATATCCTGCTGACTAAAGCCTGGGTTCCGGTGCAGTTCCTAACCCTGTACGGGCTGATCTGGCTCACCACCCATACCGACCATCTGTCGACAGCGGCCAAGATCGGGCTGTTCTTCGGAATGGGCACGATTTCCGGCACCATCGGCATCAATTACAGCCACGAGCTGATGCACCAGAAAGGCCGGTTCGAGCGTTGGTTGGGCGATATCCTTCTGGCGATGGTGCTGTATTCGCATTTCCGCTCGGAACATCTGCTGGTGCATCACCGCTATGTCGGCACCCCACGCGATCCGGTCACGGCACGCTATAACGAAGGCTTCCACCGCTTCTACCCGCGCGTCCTGAGGCAATGCCTTGTCTCCGCCTTCCGGGCCGAGCGTGAAATGCTGGCCCGCAAAGGCCGTCCCTGGACCGATCGGTCCAACCCATTCTGGCGCTATTGGGCCCTGCAAGGCGTGATGCTGGCCCTTGCCTTTGCCATCGGGGGTCTACCCGGCCTCGCCCTGTTCCTGATCCAGGCAAGCACTGCCATCTGGCAGCTGGAACTGGTCAACTACGTCGAACATTACGGCCTGACCCGAAAACACTTGGGTGAGGGGAAATACGAACACGTCCTGCCACGCCATTCGTGGAATGCCTCGCAGAAGGCGTCGAACTGGCTGCTGATCAACCTGCAGCGCCATTCGGACCACCACTACAAACCCAACCGCCGGTTTCCGCTGCTGCAGCACCATTCCGAAGACACCGCCCCACAACTGCCCTATGGCTATCCGGTGATGACCATCGCTGCCATGATCCCGCCCCTCTGGCGCCGGGTCATGAACCCCCGCGTCCGCGCCTGGCGCCGCCAGTACTATCCCGAGGTCACGGACTGGGCGCCCTACAACAAGTCGCAAAACCCTTTGCCACGTACCTGACCGCAGCGCGCGCCAGCGCGCTGCCCGGCCCAACGATCCGCATTGCATCTCTGATGCAGGGCAGATCGACGGGAGCCCCTACCCCGTCATTACCCACACATCCATCGGGGCCTCTACCCCCCGGACCGCATGGTTTTCGTGTTTCTCGAATCCTGCCATCAGCTCAGATGCGCTGTGCCCCTCGTCCTGCAACTGGTCCCGCACCGCGTCGCTGATGATCACCTTGGCCTGAAACACCCGGGTCAGCGCCTCCAGCTTGGCGGCCACGTTCACCGCATCTCCGATCACCGCAAATTCCAGCCGGTTAGCGCCAATATCGCCCAGAACCACTGCGCCATAATGAACCCCGATTCCAACACGTATCTCAGGCTCGCCCGCCCGGCGGCGCTCAAGGTTCCAGCGGTCGATCACTGACGCCATTGACCGGGCACAGGCCACCGCGTTGCTGGCATCCTGAGGCGTTGGTACCGGCGTTCCGAATGTCGCCATCAGCCCGTCACCCAAATACTTGTCCAGCGTACCATGATGCCGGAATACCTCGGCCTCCATGCGGGCATGGAACCCGCGCAGAACCTCGATCACCTCATAAGGGTCACGCCCGGCGGTATATTTGGTGAACCCCACGATATCGATGAACAGAACCGCAATGTTCTCTTTGCGCACCTGTTTGAGCGGCTCGTCGTTCTGGCTCAGTTCGTCCACCACGTTGGGTGAAAAATACCGTGACAGGTTTGCTCGCTCCCTCTCCAACCCTGCATTGGTCATCAACAACCTGTTGAGCCGGCGCATTGAAATGCCAAGCGTCACGGCAACCATCATGAATACAATGACCTGCTGAATGCGCAGCTCAGGCATAAAACTGTTTGGGTTCAGCCATTCGGCGACATCCGGATAGCCGACCAAAGCCTCTGCCACCCGTTCGCTGATGCCGGGGATCGGCGTTGCTACCCACCAGGCGATCACCCAGCCCGCGGTCCACATCATCACGGTCCACGATCCGATCGCAATAACCGTCCGCCAGGAATAGGCCAGCGTGCCTGCTGCCAGAATGATGAAGAAATACTGGAAGTTGTCGAACCTGTACTGCATGGCCAGCGGCCGCACATCATCGCTAAACGGGTTGGGAACGATCATGCCCAATGTCATGATCAGCAAATCCGCAAAAATCAGCAAAAGCTCGGTACGCGATTGTCCCACACGCCCCGCCCGCCGGATCAGCCAGCCATTTGCACAGATCAGCAACAGGATGAAGTGATACCACATCACCTCCAATTGCGGGTTGAGGTAAACCAGCAGAACCGCAGTCAGGCCCATCGCGACCCACCGGGCGCGGACGGCAAGCTCCAGCCCTTCGCGCTTGTGCCGTTCCAGCGCGGCTTCGGTGTATTTGTTGTCCAGATCGTAATTGTCCGGGCGCGTCACCGAAAACCGTTCAAGGCGGGATTGGCTGGCTGTGGTATCCGACATCTCTGAGGCTCCTTCGCTGCGCCGCAGGATACAGAAGGTATGGATTGAAACCAGACGTTCGGAAAACAAAAGACCCCGCCGAAGTCGGCGGGGCAAGGCTTAGTGCCTTGTGTCAGGCCACAGGCACCGGCGGTATTGGTGAAATCAGTTCATCTCGGCCCGGATTTGCTGGCGCAGAACATCGATCGGCACGGTCTTGCCGTCGCGCTTGAAGCACCAGTAGGTCCAGCCGTTACAGGATGGCGCGTTTTCCAGATGCGCACCTACCTGATGGATCGAGCCCTTGACGTTCTGCCCAACCAGCGTGCCATCGGCGCGGACCTTGGCCTTGTGGCGCTGGTTCATGGAATAAAGCTCCTCGCCCGGCCGCAACATCCCGCGCTCGACCAGTTGGCCGAAGGGAACACGCGGCTCGGCGCGTTTGCTGGCGCTGACTTCCAGCGCTTCGCGGTCGAATTTGCGCACCTTCGAGATGCGCTTCTCAGCCACCTTGCGATAGCTTTCCTCGCGCTCGATACCGATGAACTCACGGCCCAGCATCTTGGCGACGGCACCTGTGGTCCCGGTGCCGAAAAACGGATCAAGGATCACATCGCCCGGATTGGTCGAGCCAATCAGCACACGGTGCAACAGCGATTCCGGTTTCTGCGTCGGGTGCGCCTTGTCGCCGTTTTCGTCTTTCAGACGTTCATGCCCGGTGCAGATCGGCAGCACCCAGTCGCTGCGCATCTGCACGCCTTCGTTCAGCGCCTTCAACGCTTCGTAGTTGAACGTGTATTTCGCGCCTTCGCGTTTCGAGGCCCAGATCATCGTCTCATGCGCGTTGGTGAAGCGTTTGCCGCGGAAATTCGGCATCGGGTTCGACTTGCGCCAGACAACGTCGTTCAAAATCCAGTATCCCGCGTCCTGCAGGGCCGAGCCCACGCGGAAGATGTTGTGGTAAGAGCCGATCACCCAAATCGCGCCATTGGGCTTGAGCAGACGATGCGCCGCCTTCAGCCAGTCACGGGTGAACTGGTCATAAGCGCCAAAGCTGGAAAACTGATCCCAGTGATCGTCGACCGCGTCTACCTGGCTGTTGTCGGGGCGGTGCAACTGGCCTTTCAGCTGCAGATTATAGGGCGGATCTGCAAAGATCAGGTCCACCGACGCCTCGGGCAGACTGTTCATCACTTCGATGCAGTCCCCGGATAGAATCGTGTTTAAAGGGAGCGCTTTTGCGCCCTTTTTGGTGGTTGTTGTCATTTTACTGCCTCAAGTATCCACGGCGCTTTTGCGCTCATTTGGTTGAGACAAGGATGAGTCAAAGACGATTCGCCGTCAATTTCTTTTTTGAATCAGCGACTTACGATTTACTCTTGATACAAGATATTGTGTACCGGCTTGAACGAACGTCTATGGTGTGGGGTCACACCAAGATTTTGCAGCGCTTCGCGGTGTTGTTTCGACGGATAACCCGCGTTTGTCTCCCACCCGTAGCCGGGATGCTGTTGCGCCAAATCCACCATCAGTTGATCGCGCCAGTTTTTGGCAACGATAGAAGCCGCCGCAATCGACACCGAATGCGCGTCGCCTTTGACCACGGCCTGCGACGGGATCGTTAACCCACGAGGAATCATGTTTCCGTCGATCAGCAGATAGTCGGGTGGTGGGTCCAGCGCGGCGACTGCACGCTCCATCGCCAGATGCGAGGCACGCAAGATGTTGTGTTCGTCGATCTCGGCCACCGAAGCCTCGGCTACCGTGACCTCGGCCCGGTCGCGCAGGGCGGCCTCCAGCGCGGCGCGGCGTTTGGCGGTCAGCTTCTTGGAATCGTTCAGCCCTTCGGGAATATTATCGGGGTTCAGAACCACAGCAGCCGCCACCACCGGCCCGGCCAGCGGCCCGCGCCCAACCTCATCCACGCCCGCGATCCGCAGGTATCCCTGCGCCGCAGCGGCATTCTCAATCTCATAATCCGGTTTCGTCATGCCCCCGGAAAACCGCGTTTCTCCGCCCACCGCAAGAAAAAAAGAGAGGGCAGCTTGCGCCACCCTCTCCCTGTACGGCACTTCTGTGGCGCCGCTCCTGCTCGAAAACTGTTACTTGTAACTCACCCGGTATCCGTTCTGGCGCAAACAGCCAGGGTGGTACGCCCGCTTGACTTTTTTGCCATTCCAGAACCTGACCTTGCACTGGTCCGGCAGGCTATTGCTGTATTTGTAATGCTTGCTCAGGCAGTTCTTGCCCAACAGCGGTTGATCGGGCGAGAACCCATGGAAAGTGCGCAAGCATCGTTGCGGCAGGCTATAGCGCGCAACCCGTTCCGGCAGCGGACGGACGTCGTGCGGCCTGCGCTTTGGCTTTGTGTACACGTGGTCCTGGGGCGCCTTATAAACATGATTGTAGTTATTCGTAACGGTGTTCTTCTTGTTTTCATCGTTGAGATGCTTCACCGCAACGCCAAGCAGCGCGATGGCTGCCAATCCACCAAGGATATCTTCGACATCGGCCGCCCGCGCCTGCGACGCCGAAATTCCGGTGATGGCAACCGCAGAGGCCACGATCAGGGCGATGAATTTCTTATGCATGGTGCTTGTCCTTCAGAAGTCTCAGGTGACCCGTTTGCGGGCCGTGTGCTCAATGCCCTGACACTGGGTGTTCCCTGCCCAGACAAGCAATAACGACCCCTTGTTATCCGATATCAGCCCCGCCAAACCCCTTGGGTTATTGAATATCGCGCCAACCCATGCGCAGGATGCGGCCTATGAAACAGCTCCTCTCTTCTCTGGCCCTGCTGGCCCTGATATCGCTTGGCTCGGCCGCCACGGCGGCCGATTGCTATGCGGATTACAAGGCCAAACAGGACAATCCGCTGCGCCTGCACTATGGCGTCATGCAGGTGTCGGCCTGCGACAAGGGGCAGGCAAAACGTGAAGTCGCCCAGCGCCTAAAGGGCGCGGGCTGGACCCTGCTGAACGTCATGTCCGTGTTCGGGCCGGAAGGGTTGGAGAAAAGGAAGGCCAATGCCGGACAATTCTATCTCCGTTACTGAGGCCCGCCGATCCGGTGTCAGACTGGTCGGCGCGGGCATCGCGGCGATCGTGTTGATTCTGGTGACAGCGGCGATCTTCCTGTTCTGGACCCTGCCCGACGCAAACGCCTTCAACGCGCGGGTTGAGCGGCTGTTCATCGAAAGCGACCTGACCTCGCAGACTGAAATCCGGCTTTTGGAGATTCTGGCACAATCCGGCACGGCCTTTGCCGACACGTTGTCCAGCTATCGCATGGTGATCTTCGTGCTGCTGGTTTTCGCCACCGCAATGCTGGTGACCGCGCTGGTGTTTCTGGTGATGTTGGTGTTGCTGAACCGCCGGATGGCACAGATCGAACGCACTGGCATTCAGGTCACCTCTTTGCTGATCAGCCGCGAGGAAAACACCGTCTACTTGAACAATATGGATTTCAAATTGACCCCGGCGGCGATGGAGACCCTGTCGGTTTTGGCCGAATCCCGTCTGGATGATGAGGTCCTGTCGGGCGTGCAGATCGAGGCGATGATATCCGGCAAAGACGCCGCCGACTGTGACGAGGCCGCAGGCGCCACCCGGATCAAACGGCTGCGAGATGCCCTTGGCAACCAGATGGTCAGTGAGTTGCTGGTCAAGAACATCGCCAAAAAGGGCTATATGCTGTCGATTGAAAAAGACGTGATCCAGATGGTCTGATCCTGCCGCGTTGCACAAGGCACGTTCGATAAAATGCCGGTGACACCCCTTGGAATGCGGCAGTGAAAGGCCCATCCTATAAAGACTCGCGTCAGGGAGTCTGATGATGAATGTGCACACCACCCCAAAGACCAAAGGTTATGGCATCTCGGTCGAAGAGCTGACCGGTCGGGTTGCGATCTACCGCGACGACATCCTTCTTGCCGAAAGCAGCAACGCCAAGGTCATGTATGAAACGCGGCTGCCGGCCACGATCTATATCCCGCGGGACGACGTCTGCATCGATCTTGGCGACGAAACCGAGCTGCAGACCTTTTGCCCTTTCAAAGGGACCGCGACCTATCACGATGTCATTCTGGATGGTCAGCAACTGGCCAATTCCGTCTGGGCCTATGAGGACGCCCTGCCCGAAAGCGCGGCCATTCAGGGCCATATCGGATTCATGCCCGCAGCCTATACGCGGATCGATCTGGGCGAAAACAATCTGCGCGACCCCGAGGATGGCAATATCAGCGGCCCTCTGATCGACTGGCTGATGCGCGGCGCGTCCGAGAACCAGACCCCCGAAGCCTTCACCAAAGCCCTGGCCGAGAAAATGCTGGAACACGGTATTGCAATCCAGCGGCTCAGCATTCTGGCCTGGTCGCTGCATCCGTTGATCGCGGGTAAACACTATATCTGGGAAAAGGGCGCGGCCGAGATCTCGACCAATGTGCCCACCTATGAGATCCACGACCACCCGGCCTATATCAACAGCCCCCTGCGCCACGTATCGAACGGTCTGGGCGGGGTGCGTCAGCGGCTGAACGACGAAAACCCGCAGAACAGCTTTCCGATCATGGAGGATTTGCGCGCCAAGGGGGCAACCGACTATGTCGCCATGCCGTTGCCGTTTTCGGACGGGCGGACCAACGTTCTGACGCTGACCTGTGACCACCCGGATGGGTTCACCACCGAAAATCTGGGACTGGTGTTCGAATGCTCTTCGGTCATCGCCCGGTTTTATGAGGTCTTCATGCAGCGTGAAAATGCCCAGGTTCTGCTGGAAACCTATGTGGGCAAACGTTCCGGCGCGCGCGTTCTGGGGGGTGAAATCCGGCGCGGGGACGGGGATGAGATCGACGCTGCCATCATGTTCTGCGACCTGCGCAATTCCACCAGTCTGGAAGAACAGCTCGGCCGCACCGCCTATATCAACCTGTTGAACGAGTTCTTTGAAACCGTTTCCGGCATCGTGCATGAGAATGGCGGCGAGGTTCTCAAGTTCATCGGCGACGCTGTGCTGGCAGTATTCCCAGCCGGAGAAGACTCGGAGTCGGCCCGTTGGAATGCCCAGCGCTCAGCCATCGAAATCGTCGAAAAACTGGGTGAGCTGCGCCTATCCGGGTCTGATACCCACTGTGATTGCTCGATCGGTGTCGCCTATGGGCGTGTTACCTATGGCAATGTCGGATCACGCGAACGGCTGGATTTCACCGTCATCGGACAGGCCGCAAACGTGGCGGCCCGATTGGGGGAATATGGCAAAAAGGTCGGTCACCGTATTGTCGTCTCGGCTGATATTCAGCCGGCTTGTGCCAATGCGTTGCCGCTGGGGGATGTCAAACTGCACAACGTGTCCCAGCCTGTCACATCCTTTGCCCTGCGAACCTCAGCAGATGAGGTATTAAGCAGCTAACGTCCGTTGTTGCGATCAGAAGAGGGCCGAACCAATGCTGCCCCGTGATCGCCATCACGCCCCCAGCAGGAGCAGCGCGGTCTGAGCGGGTGAAATCGTGCTCTGCAACTGTGCAATCTGGCTGCGGGCAAGATAGCGGTCGGTCAGCTGCGCCACCGCCGTCTCATCCGTAAACTGCGACAGATCATCCGACCCGGTCACACCCGACAGCCGGTCTTTGAACACCTCAAGCTGCCGGTCGATATCCAGCTGGGCAAAGCTGGACGGCAGGCCAAGCGCTGTTTCCATCATGCTGCGCAGTGGCGGCAGGCTCATCAGATCGAACCACTTGGTGTCCGCACTTCCGCTTTGCCCGGCCAGATCGACCAGAGCGTGCTGCGCATACAGCGCAATCCGCATGGTTTCGTCGGACTCGCCCACCGCGATTTCGAACCGGGATACGTCGTTGTCGCGTGCAATGTCCTCCATGAAGGTCACCAGCCCCGTCCGGCGTATTTCCCCCGGCCCCAGACCGAAGGCTTCGGAAAACTCCCGATACCTGCCGTCCGACAGCCGGTTTGACAGCGCATCATCGGCACTGGTGCCATCGGACAGCACCTTCTGGATGAAGTAGCGATTATTGATATCGTCTTCCAAACCGAAGGCACCCAGGGCGACCTGCAACAAGCGGCGGTCCGACACCAAATCCTCGGCCGTTTGCACCTTTCCGATGTTGTCCAGAAAATACTGCCGTTCCCTCTCGTTGACGGATGACGAGGAGAAGCTGTCGAGCTGCGCCTCATAGGTGCGCTGCAGAAACCGCCAGCCCACCAAACCGCCCGTGGGGATGACAGGCTGGAATGTCATTGCTGATACGCCATCAAGCGTTCTTCGCGCGGCAACAATGCGCGCAGCGATTTCAGGCACTTGTAGTACTGCTCGGCCAACAAGGCCTCGGTCGCCTCGGACAGAACACGACGGCTGTCCGCGTCGGTGAAGACCTGGCTCAGCTCTTCGACCCGGCGCAGCAGCTGCTGACGGGCGCGATCGGGCTCCGTATCACCGGACAACACAAGCTGCGCGGCGTAACAGACCCGCCGGACCGGGGTGTTCACCTCATCCGGGTGGATGGCGTCCCGCAAGCGCAGGACGTTGGCATCGGGTGTCATGATCGAGAACCGACTGCGACGATCCCCGTTTTCAACAACCACACCATTGATCAGCACCCTCTCTTTCGGTGCCAGCTTCAAAACCAGCCCGCCCATCACGTGGCCCCCATTTGCCGCAGGCCGCGCAGTACGGCCATGTTGATCTCAAGCAGAGGTTCCACGGTCGCCTTGTTGCCCAGAACCTGGCTGCTGTGCTGTTCGGTGAACTCGGCCAGATAGAAAATCCGGGCCCGCAACTCGTTGGGCAAAGCATTGTCCGAATCCGAGACACCGCTGGCCAGAACGGTCCAAAGACGGCGATTTTCGTGCAGTGCCTGAACGAATCCGCCAAAATCCGATTTTTGCCGGGCGGCGGCAGCCTTGAGCCGATGCGTGATCTTTGAAATCGCCTCGTACTCGGTGTCGCGCGGTGTGCGCGTGGGGGCGGCGGTCTGCGCATAGGCTCGCTGTGCAAGAGTGTGCGGTGTCACTTGAAATCCTTCCAATAATCCGTCTTTTGACGATCAGGGCCGGGGCGCGCTTCCACGCCCCGGTCAGGTTCCGAGATTTAGCGGAACAGAGACAGGATCGACTGCGGCGCCTGATTGGCGATCGACAGAGACTGGGTGGCCAGCTGCTGTTGGACCTGCAGGGCCTGCAGACGGGCCGAAGTCTCTTCCATGTCGGCGTCAACCAGCGAACCGATACCGGATTTGAACGAGTCAGCCAGGTTCGAGATGAACTCTTTCTGGGTCTCGATCCGGCCCTGCGACGAACCGAATGCAGCCGAAGCGTCAATCGAGGTGTCGATCAAGGTTTCAATCGTTGCCATAGCCGCGGTTGCGCCAGCGCCGGTCGAAACGTCAATGCCGGTCAACGCGCCCAGACCGCCCGAGCCTGCGTTCACGTACTGAGCCGAGAAGGAGACGTCATTACCAGTTGCATTGGCGACCGACAGCGTGCCTTGAGTGCCCGAGTCGTAGTCAACGGTCAAACCGGTGATGCCCAATTCGTCGATCTTTGCCTTCAGGCCCACAGCGACAAGGTCACCTGTTGTTGTCGCAGCAGCGTCCGCAGCCGAGACGGTGTAGGAAACGACTTGATCGTTAATCGCGACAACAACCTTGTCACCCGCGGCAAAAGCACCGCTGGATTCATCTGTCACCAGCGCAGTTGCCGAGGTTGCACCATTGTCGATGGTCGCGCCCACCCGGTCGTTGCCGGTTGAGGCACCTGTCGAGCCGTCAAACACCTGTGCCGCAGTGTAGCCGCCAGTCGACAGGTTCTGACCCGCCACAGATATCGACGAAGCGGTCACCGCACCTGTGTTGTCACGATCGAGCGAGGCCAGGATCGAAGCAGAACCTGAAGACCCGTCCACCAGGTTCAGGCCGTTGAACTGCGCCGCACTAACAACCGAGTTGATCTGATCTTTCAGAGCGGTCACGTCATCATTGATCTTGCCGCGATCCACGTTGTCTTCCTGTGCCGCGACGATCTTGCCCTTCATCTGGGTCAGCAGATCGGTCACTGTTTCAGCGGCATTCCGGGCCACTGCAACAGTCGATTCACCCAGCGCCAGGCTGTCCTTGATCGCGTTGAAACCATTGACGTCGGATTCCATGACCTTAGAGATCGCCCAGACGGCCGAGTTGTCCTTGGCGGTTGCGACGTCCTTACCGGTCGAGATCGCGTTCTGGGTCTGTGCCAGGTTCTTGTTGACCGATTTCAGAGTTTGCAGCGCAACCATTGCGCCGTTGTTGGTCAGAATGCTGGACATAGCTTTCTTCCTTTTCCGTTCGGGCCCTTTACGCCCATGCTTACCCCGCACTACATGCGGGCTTTGACGTCTTTCTGATCAATGCGATCCGCCGTCGGGCCGTTCGCGCCACCTGCTGTTTCAGGTGCACGACCACCTTTGCCCCTGATCCCCTAACGGAGTGCTAAAGCGCCCAAGCCAGAAAATTCGGATTTGAATCAAACCCGTCGCTACGCCCGTTTTTCCAGCTTTGCATGGTGGCGCACGGTGTATCCGTTGCGCTGACCATCGGCGCCATAGGTGCTGAATTCCTGCCGCACGCGGCGCAGCTCGGCCATACGGCTGGCCACGGCGCGAATCCCCTCTGCCGCGCTGTTCAGCAAGGCCTGATTGCGTTCGACCTTCTCTTGCAGGCGAATCAGCTCGGCACTGTCAAAGACCTGAAGCTCATTGATCGCCCCGATCAGCTTTTCCTTTTCCGGGGCCATGTGATTCAGCCGGTCCAGATCCCCGTCGACAAGCGCGGTGCGCTCAAGGTCCAGCACTTCTTCCAAGGATTGGATCAGGTCGGTGTCAGCTTTGGTCGGCATTGGTTTTCTCCATCATGGATTGGAACAGGATTTCGGACAGACCGACGCCACCGGCCTCGGCCAGCGCGCGCGCCTGATGCTGCACAAGAAAAGAGGAAAACTGATCCTCCCCCGCTCCGCCGCCGAAGGATCGGCGCGCCTCGCCCAATCCGGACGCCTTGAGCATTTCAGCCAGAAACGCAGCCTCCAACTCGACTGCGGCGGTCTGCACTTTCTGGGGTGTCGTCGGTGGTTGCGGGACAGGAGGGGTCGCAGAAACCTTCATTGCTTTCTCCGAAATTTGCATCGAACTTTCTTGATCAAAGGCGAAAGCGGTTAAAATAAACGTAACTTCCTGCAGGCAGATTTCCGGTTACACAAAAGGAGCCGGAGCAAAATGCCCAACCCTCTTTCAGCGGTGATGTCCTCACCTACCGCAGCCGCGAAACCGGATGCGACCCCGCCTAAGGCGCGCGAATCCAATAGCGGCAAGTCCTTTCAAACGGTCATGGATCAGGACACCAGCCCACAATCCAGTGATGCTGAAACGACTGATCTTCTGGTTCAAGACCCGGAGGCAGCGGCAGAGCTGGAAGTCGCCCCGGAAGAGGTTGAGTCGGCAGACAGCGCTGTTGCACCGGATGACCAACTCCTTGCCGAAGTCCGTCCTGTTACAGCAGAGGCGATGCCAAAGCCGGATTTGGAATCGACCCCCAGGGAACAGTCCGCAACACCGGCGGTCGTCCCGGCTGACGCGGAATCAACCGGCGACAAGCAACCGGATCTTCCACAGGCAGACCTCCCGCAAACCGCCGAAAGCCCAGCACAGCGTTTGGTTCCTCCGGTCTTTCAGGCTTTGGTTGCCGGAAGTGACCAACCGAGGCGACCGACTGAAAACGTCCATAAACCACAAAGCCTGCCGATGGGTCCGGTCGTTGTGGACCAGCGCCCGAAAGAATTGCCGTCTCTGTCGGTCTTTACCAGCCCGGATCGGGATACACCGCTGGTCACTCCGTTGGCTAATCCGGCACCTAAACATCCAAAAACACCCGATCGCGCGCCGACATTCGTTCAGATGCAGCTTCTGGCGACCGAGAAAACCAGCCTGCAAGCTGAAACACAGCCGGTTCCCGAGATCGAGGACATACAGACCGCGAGAGAGACCACGACTCTGTCAGCCGCGCGCGACTCGGGGCCCGCAATGCAGGCAATGACAGCCACCGCCCGCGCGGAAACGGCGCGCGCCATCGCATCTCAGATGGCTACAGCCATCAATGTGCGGTCGCATTCCGGCACCATCGAGGTTGCGTTGAACCCCGAAGAACTGGGGCGCGTTTCGATTGTTCTGAATGGCCGCGACGATGGCTTGCACCTGACAATCAGCGCGGAACGCCCCGAGACGCTGGACATGATGCGGCGCCACCTCTCGGTTCTCGAGGCCGAGTTCCAGAACTTCGGTCTGGGCGATCTGTCCTTTGATCTGGGTACATCTGCCGATGCGCAGCACGACGATTCTGACGGGGGTGAGGGCAACGAGTTCTCGACCCCTCAACCCGAGCACGTCGCCGAGACTGGCCCGGCACGCCCAAAAATTGCCCCTGACGGGCGAATCGACATGAGGCTTTGACCATGATCACCCCAACGCAATCGACAACTCAGACCAACGCGCCCGTGCAGGGGGCCTCTAAGTCACAAGCCGCATCCGTGGCGTCCGATTTCGACACGTTCCTGTTGCTGATGACCACACAAGCGCAGAATCAGGACCCGCTGGAGCCGATGGATTCCAGTGAATACGCCTCACAACTGGCGCAGTTTTCGATGGTTGAACAGCAGGTGCAAACCAACGAGGCGCTGTCCGGGCTGGTGCTGTCACTGGGCGGCGTCAAGCTGGAGGAGCTGGCCAATTGGATCGGCATGGACGTTAAGACTACCGCGGCGTTTCACTTTGACGGTGAGCCTGTGACCCTGTCCGCGCAGGCTGCAGCGACGGCCGATGGCGCGGTCATGGTCATCCGTGACAGCAATGGCACCGAGATTGAGAGGGTTTCTGTCCCGGTGACACAGACCGACTTTGTCTGGGCCGGAACAGCGAGTGACGGCAGCCCGTTGCCCGCGGGCAGCTATACGGCGACGCTGGAAAGCTATGAAGGGGATGAGTTGCTATCGGCCCAACCCGTCGCGGCCTACAATCAGGTGGTTGAGGCGCAGGTCGGGGAGGACTCGGTCTTGCTGACTCTGGAAAGCGGTCAGGTTGTGCCGGTGGGAATGGTCACAGCGGTTCGCGCCGGAGCTTGATCTGCGGGGCGCGACAGGCCAAACCTGTGCAACCTGCGACTCGCTTTTGTACCGGTGGCCCCTCTGTCTGACCCGATTACCCCTCCGTTGGATCTTGTTGATGACCTGCGCGATCAGGGTCTGATTGCAGGGGGCGCACGGTTTCAGACCTTGTATGGCGGGCGCACAAATCAGGTCTGGAAGGTGTTGGAAGAAAACGGCGGCAAGGTGCTGAAACTGTACCGTGCCGGGCTGCGCAATCCTCTGTTCCGCAACGATGCCGAGTTGGAGGCGCAGTGCCTGACCGCCTTGGAGCCCAGCGGATTTGCCCCCCTCCTGCGCGCAGCCGGTCAACATGAACATGGCCGATGGGTGTTCTACGATCACGCGCCGGGCTCACCCTGGCGCGAGGGGACGGCTAAGGTGGGGACGCTGCTGCGCAAGCTGCATACACTCAACTTGCCCGTACAAGCGCCCAAAGGGTGCAATGGCAGCGCGGATCTGGCCCGACACGGGCAGAGTATACTTGATGGATGCGTTTCCAGCACACGGCGTAGGCTGGAACAATTGAAGCCCGACGAACAAGTGCCGCCGACTGCCAACACCTGCCTGATCCACGGTGACCCGGTGGCCGGGAACATTCTGGCCGCACCGTCCGGCCTGACCCTCATTGACTGGCAATGCCCGGCGCAGGGTGATCCTTGTGAGGACCTAGCTTTGTTCCTGTCCCCGGCGATGCAACATCTTTACCGGGGCGCGGCTCTGACGCAGGAAGAAGAGCATGAGTTCCTGTCCGCCTATGGCCACACGGAAACGCTGGAACGGTATCAGGTACTGCGCCGCTGGTACGCGTGGCGCATGGCGGCCTATTGCCTGTGGCGTGCTGAAAACGGCGCGGGTGATTACGCGGAAGGGTTGGAACTGGAGCTGGCGACGCTCTGACCGTCACCAATCCGCAAGCGCCATCACCGCATAAGCAGGTGGCATCAACGCACGGCGCCAGCGCCCAAGCGGAAACCGCTGCGGCGCACGTGCAATTGGTTCCGGGAGTTCGGGGTCCTGCCCCAGAACCATCCGGGCCAGCGCGCGCCCGCAATAGGTGCCCATCGCCACCCCATTACCGTGAAAGGCGAACCCGGCGAACATCCCCGGCTGGCCCTCTACCGGTCCGGCAAATGGCGTAAGGCCCCGGGACAGGCAAACCATGCCCGACCACATATGGGTCACGTCAACACCTGCCCAACCCGGGAACATCTGCCTGAAGTCCTTGACGACCTTGCGCCGAATGGCGGCCTCGGCCCAAGGCGATGACAGCAACCCTCCACGCATACCGAACAGAAACCGCCGGTCAGGCATCAGGCGGAAGTAATGCAGCAGATTGCGCGTGTCATAAGACATCTGATTCGTGGTCCAGCCCTGTGCCTGCAACTCGGCCTCGGACAAAGGACGGGTGACCAGAACCGTGGATTGGGCGGGCATATAGCGGCCCGCCATCCAGAACGGGATGTCCTCACTGGAATACCCGTTGGTGCAGATCAGCACGTTCTGCGCCCTGATCCGGCCCGAGTCGGTCTGAACTTCGAAACCGGATTGCGTTTTTCGGATGGTTCGCGCCGCGCTGTTTTGGAACAGGTCAGCGCCACGGGATCGGGCCGCCTGCGCCAGCCCGAACAGGTATTTTCTGGGGTTCAGGGCAAATCCGATCGGGTTTGTATAGCCTCCGTGAAACCCGTCGCCAAAGCCCAGCCCCGGCAGATCACCGGGTTCATGAAGCGTGCCCGAGGTCCCGGCCTGCCGCCGCAGCTTTTCCATCGCGCGTGGAGTATGAGCCAGTTGGGTCTCACCCTGCGAATGCACATCGGCATCGATACGTTGGGTCTCAAGCAGATCAGCGACAATATGAACCGCATCTTCTTCGGCTTGGGCATAGCTGTTTGCGGCGGCTTCTCCGAACTGGCGGGCCATCGCGCCATGGCTCAGCTTTGACCCACCCAGACAACAGAAGCCACCATTGCGTCCGGACGCTCCCCAACCCGGTGACCCGGCTTCGAGCACGGCGACCGACACTCCGGCCTCGACCAGATGCAACGCCGCCGACAGGCCGGTGAAGCCGCCGCCGATGATGACGACATCGACGCTCTGGTCGCCTTCCTGCACTGGCCAATTGGGGCTGGGGCAGGTCTCATCCCACCAACAACCCGCGCGCGGACCGGGGCCGTAGGTGTAGTTGGGGTAGATGCGCCTCATTCCGTTCGGGCGGCAGCCATTTCGTCTTGTCGCTGCCGCATCATCGCGCGTTTGGTCACCAGCGAGGCGATGATCACGCCAATGGTGACAACCGCGATCATGATCGTCGATAGCGCGTTGATTTCGGGACTGAGCCCCAATCGCACGGAAGAGAATATTCTCATCGGCAAGGTCGTCGCCGACGGCCCCGAGGTGAATGATGCGATCACAAGATCGTCCAGCGAGAGGGTGAAAGCCAGCAGCCATCCCGAAATCACCGCAGGCGCGATTATCGGCAGGGTAACCAGACGAAACGCTTGCGCCGGTGAGCAACCCAGATCCAATGCGGCCTCTTCCAGTGATTGATCGAACGTTACAAGACGCGACGAGACGACAACGGACACAAAGCACATCGAGAACGTCGTGTGCGCCAACACAATGGTCAGGATGCCGCGATCCAGTCCGATACCGATGAAGAGCAGCAACAGCGACAGGCCGGTGATGACTTCAGGCATTACCAGCGGCGCATAAATCATGCCCGAAAACAAAGTACGGCCAAGGAAACGGCCCCCGCGCACCAGCACATAAGCGGCGGCGGTGCCCAGAATTGTTGCGATCGTCGACGAGAACACAGCAACGCGCAAAGTCACCCACGCTGCGTCCAAGATTTGCTCATTCTGAAAAAGCTCACCGTACCACTTGGTCGAGAACCCTGCCCAGACGGTGACCAGCTTGCTTTCATTGAAGCTGAAGATGATCAGGATGATCATCGGGATATAGAGAAAGGCGAACCCCAGGGTCAGCGAGACCGTGTTGAACCAGCTTAACCTGCTCATTGCTCGGCCTCCGTCTGTTTTTGCTGATTGCGCTGGAACAGCACGATCGGGATCACGAGGATCAGCAACAGCACCACCGCCACGGCGCTGGCCACCGGCCAGTCGCGGTTCGAGAAGAACTCCTCCCACAGCACTTTGCCGATCATCAGAGTACCCGAGCCGCCCAGAAGCGACGGGATCACGAACTCACCGATCACCGGGATCATGACAAGGAAACAACCCGCGATGATGCCGGGGCGCGACAGCGGGACCGTCACCAGCCAAAAGGCCTGCAGGCGCGAACAGCCCAGATCCTCGGCCGCTTCGATCAGGGATCCGTCCATCCGCTCGAGCGAGGAATAGATCGGCAGGATCATGAACGGCAGATAGGTATAAACGATGCCGATATAGACCGCCGTATTGGTGTTCAGAATGACCAGCGGGGTCGAGATGATGCCGGTCCACAGCAGGAACTGGTTCAGGTAGCCTTCGTTCGACAGGATGCCCATCCACGCATAAACGCGGATCAGGAACGAGGTCCAGAATGGCAGGATCACCAGCATCATCAGCGTCGGACGCCATTCCGCAGGTGCGCGCGCCATGCCATAGGCGATGGGATAGCCCACCAGCAGCGTCAGAAAGGTGGAAATGACCGCGATCTTGACGCTGGAGAGATAGGCCTTCCAATACAGGTCATCCTCAGTCAGCCAGACGAAGTTTTCGAAATCCAGCTGGCTGAAAAACTCTTTGATCCCGGCCCAACCCTGCGACAGGTCCAGCGTCGGCGTGTAAGGCGGAATGGCAAGTTCGGTGTCTGACAGTGAAATTTTCAGGACAATGAAGAACGGCACCAGAAACAGCGCCAGCAGCCAGACATACGGAACGGCAATCAGAAACGCGCGGCGCATCAGCTTGCCAGCAAAACCGCGGCAGTTGCTGTCCAGGACAGCCAGACCGGGTCTTCCCATGTAAAGGATCGGCGCGAGATACGGCGGGTATTGGCCGTCTGCGCCTTGATAATCGTGCCATTCGGCAGCTCGACATGATAGGTCGAGAGATTGCCCAGATAGGCGATGTCATGCACCTTGCCCTGCACCGCGTTGATCGCATCTGCCGGGCGGTCGGCCGAAATCGTCACCTTCTCGGGCCGGATCGCAATATGGCAGGCCTGTCCGTTCGAAAAACCGTTGGCCGAGGTCGCCGTCAGGGGTGATTGCCCCTCGGCCCAGTCGATTTGATAGCTGTCCTCGCCATTGGCCGATGCGCGGCCTTCGATAATGTTTACGTCACCAATGAAATCAGCGACATAGACCGAGTTCGGGTTTTCATAGATGCGATCCGGCGTTGCCACCTGCATCAACTTGCCCTGATCCATCACCGCGACGCGGCTGGCGACGGTCATGGCTTCTTCCTGGTCGTGGGTAACGATTACAAATGTGGTGCCGGTCTTTTCCTGAATGTCCATCAGCTCGAACTGCGTGTCCTGCCGCAGTTTCTTGTCCAGTGCACCCAAAGGTTCGTCCAGCAGCAGAAGTTTGGGTGCCTTGGCCAGAGATCGCGCCAGCGCCACCCGCTGACGTTGCCCACCCGAGATCTGATGCGGCTTGCGGCGGGCGAATTGCTCCAACCGTGTCAGGCGCAGCATCTCCTCGACGCGGTCCTGAAGATCATGTTTGGGCATGTTGTCCCGGCGCAGGCCGAAGGCGATGTTGTCCCAGATGCTGAGATGCGGAAACAGCGCGTAGGATTGGAACATCATGTTCACCGCCCGTTTGTTCGGCGGGATCGGGTCGATGTCCTGACCGCCCAGCATGATATGCCCTTCGGTCGGTTTTTCGAACCCCGCCAGCATCCGCATCATGGTGGTCTTGCCACAGCCGGACGGACCCAGCAGAGCAAAGAATTCCTTTTCGAAGATATCCAAAGACAGGTTGTCGATGGCCGTGAACCCGCCAAAACGTTTGGTCACATTCTGGAATTGGATCAATGGTTTCGCCTGTGGATCTTCCCACGGCGCAAAGACGGTAGTGTTCAAAACGGCCCCCATTAGACAGTCTGATTGGAACAGCAAGGCGGTCAGGCCGCCTTGCTCAGATACTTCGGATCAGGTGCCCGATTTGATCTTGGTCCACATGCGGGTCACAACACGCTGTGTTTTCTGCGGGTACGGCCCTTTGATATAGGTGTTTTCCATGGCCTCAGCCGACGGGTAGACGGCGGGATCATCGATCACGTCAGGGTCCAGAAACTCTTGCGAGGCCTTGTTGCCGTTGGCGTAGAACACATAGTTCGACGCGGCCGCCATGTTCTGGGCGTCCAGCATGAAGTTGATGAACTGATGCGCTCCGTCAGGGTTCGGCGCGTCGACCGGCACGGCCAGCTGGTCGAACCACATCTGCGAGCCTTCCTTGAACGCGTTATAGGCAATCTCGACCCCGTTATCGGCTTCGGCCGCGCGATCCCGCGCCTGCAACACATCACCCGAGAACCCAACGGCCACGCAGATATCCCCGTTGGCCAAGGCGTTGATGTATTCCGAGCTGTGGAACTTGTTTACGTAAGGCCGGACCGCAGCAAAGACCTCTTCGGCTTTGGCGATATCGTCCTTGTCATGCGAATTCGGATCAAGGCCTGCATAGACCAAAGCCGCCGGCACCATCTCATCCGGGGCGTCCAGGAAATACACGCCGCACGAGGCTAGTTTCTCCATGTTCTCCGGGTTGAAGATCAGCTCCATCGAATCCAGCGGCGCATCTTCGCCCAGCACTTCTTTGACCTTACCGACATTCACGCCCAGCCCCGTGGTGCCCCACATGTAGTTGACCGAATGCTTGTTGCCGGGATCAAACTGCGAGACGCGCTCGGCAATGACTTCCCACGCGTTGCCGATATTTGACAGTTTGGCCTTGTCCAGTTCCTGGAACGCACCCGCCTGAATCTGGCGGCTCATGAAGCTGCCGGTCGGCACCACCACATCATAACCCGACCCCCCGGCCAGCATCTTGGTTTCCAGAACCTCGTTGCTGTCGAATACGTCGTAGATCAGCGTCAGGCCGGTTTCTTCCTCGAATTTCTTCAGAAGCTCCTCGTCGATATAATCGGACCAGTTGTAGACACGTACTTCTTCGGCGAAAGCCGCCGAGGTTCCCAATGCGATGACCGCGGTCATCGTCAGCGTTTTGATTGACATTTTTTTCTCCCTGCAAGTGTACGGGTATTTTCCCGTTTTTTTGGATTTGATCAAGTTTTGCGTTTTCCCTCGATCCCGCGTATGGTTTCACGACGTCAGAAACCTGACAAGTTAACCTCATCGGAATCAGGGCAAACCAATTGGATTTGATCAAAAATAAGGCATCGGGAACCAAGGCAGAGGGCGAAAAACGGCCTGCACATGAACAGGTGTACCAGACCCTAAAAGCGCAGATCATGTTCGGCGAATTGGTACCGGGACAGCCTGTCACGATACAGGGTCTGACCGAATCTCTTGGGGTTGGAATGACCCCGGTACGCGAAGCGATCCGGCGTCTGATCTCGGATGGCGCGCTGGTGTTTCAGGGTAACCGCAGGGTCAGTGTCCCGTTGTTGTCGGCGGGTGATGTTGAGCAGATGATCTTTGCAAGATTATCAATAGAAACAGAGCTTTCCAAACGTGCGACCGCGAATATGAACAGCGCGGATATCGACCGCCTTGAACGCCTCGACCAACAGCTGGACCGCACCATCGCCGATGGTGACGTCAGCGGCTATCTGCGCCTGAATCACAGCTTCCACGAGGCGCTGTATTCCCACGCGAACGCACCGATTCTCAGCGATCTGACCGAGCGACTCTGGCTGAGATTCGGGCCGTCCCTACGCGTGGTTTGTGGCCGTTTTGGCACGCAGAGCCTGCCGGATTGGCACAAGGACATCCTTACCGCTCTGCGCGCTCAGGACGCCGATGGGGTCGCAAAAGCCACTGCAAAGGACATCAAACAGGGGATGGAACTGATGGCCGATGCCCTGAGCCATGACTAGTTTTCCGTGATTCGATTGACAGGAAAAAATTTGATCATATTGTGAACGCCAACTGCCTTTCAGGAGATTTCCGGATGTCCACCATCACCAACCACATGCCCACCGCTGAATTGCAAGCGCTGGATGCCGCCCACCACATGCACCCGTTTTCGGCCAATGGTTCACTTGGCAAAGAGGGCGCGCGCGTCATCACCCGCGCCAAGGGTGTTTACCTGACCGACAGCGAAGGCGAAGAGATTCTGGACGCCATGGCCGGCCTGTGGTGCGTCAATATCGGCTATGGCCGCGATGAGTTGGCCGAGGTCGCTGCCCGCCAGATGCGGGAACTGCCCTATTACAACACGTTCTTCAAAACGACCCACGTGCCCGCCATCGCACTGGCCAAGAAACTGGCCGAACTGGCACCGGGCGATCTGAACCACGTCTTCTTCGCTGGAGGCGGGTCCGAGGCGAACGACACCAATATCCGTCTGGTGCGCACCTATTGGGCGGAAAAGGGCCAGCCCGACAAGAACGTCATCATCAGCCGCAAGAACGCCTATCACGGGTCCTCGGTGGGCTCGGCCTCGCTGGGCGGCATGGCGGGGATGCACGCACAGGGCGGCATTCCGATCCCGAACATTCACCATATCAATCAGCCAAACTGGTGGGCCGAGGGCGGCGACATGACGCCCGAGGATTTCGGCCTGGCCCGCGCGCGTGAGCTGGAAGAGGCCATTCTGGAACTGGGCGAAGACCGCGTCGCAGCCTTCATCGCCGAACCCGTGCAGGGCGCAGGTGGCGTGATCGTAGCCCCGGATACCTACTGGCCCGAAGTTCAGCGTATCTGCGACAAATACGATATCCTGCTAATCGCGGATGAAGTGATCTGTGGCTTTGGCCGTACCGGCAACTGGTTCGGCTCGCAGACCGTAGGGATCAAGCCGCATATCATGACCATCGCCAAGGGCCTCAGCTCGGGCTATGCACCCATCGGCGGCTCGATCGTCAATGACGAGATCGCCGAGGTCATCGGCGGCACCGAGTTCAACCACGGCTACACCTATTCCGGCCACCCGGTTGCTGCGGCTGTTGCACTGGAAAACCTGCGCATTCTCGAAGAAGAAAAGATCGTCGACCATGTCCGCGACGTGGCCGCGCCCTATCTGAAACAGAAATGGGAAGCACTGGCCGATCACCCACTGGTGGGTGAGGCCAAGATCGTCGGCATGATGGCCTCGATCGCGCTGACTCCGGACAAGGCCAGCCGCGCCAAGTTCGCGTCCGAGCCCGGCACGGTCGGCTATATCTGCCGCGATCGCTGCTTTGCCAACAACCTGATCATGCGTCATGTAGGCGACCGGATGATCATCTCTCCGCCGCTGGTCATGACCCCTGCGGAGATCGATGAGATGTTCGTGCGGATTTACAAATCGCTGGATGAGGCGCAAGCCGAGATCAATGCACAGGGGCTGATGAAGGCGGCGGCATAGGATAGCGACTTCGCTAGAAGTACGAAAGGGGCGGTTGGTGCAACGACCGTCCTTTTTCAACTCAAAGCAGAATAACTTCTTTACAACCACAAAATTTCAAACTTAGTTCGGAAGCATTCGCTTCAAGAGCTTTCAATTTCAATGCCCGAGAAATTACTAGCAAAAGAAAAGAAACCATTCGTTGCACGGTGGGTCAGAGTTGTACTGCTCGTTTATTTAGTGCTTACCGTTCCACACATCATCTTATCTTTCTTTTCAGTACAATATTTTCCGTCTCCTGATTGGTTGATCAAGGCTCGCCCTTTCGACATTGCTTTGAGCGTTGCTGTACTGTGCTTTATCAGTGCCGTGTGTTTTAGGTTGTGGAAGAAACAACGCTCTTCGTCCGCCAGATGGGATGTCTTTTGGCAGTGGTTGTCCTTTAGTATGTTTCCAGCTTGGCTTGTCCTCCACATGGGTTCAGGAGCGGTCACATATGGCTTCCCTATGATAGTTTCCGCATTCGCGGGGCAGGACACAGAACTGTCATATGTAGTAAAATGGCGTGCAAATCTGAGTTCGGAAGGTCGGTGCCCATACTCAATCTATTTAGATGGAGTTCCGTCGCCATGGCAGAGATTCTGCAATTTGCCTGAAGAACTCGTCACCACCGTCAGGCGTGGCGATACGATCATTGTTTCAGGCAAAGGTACAAGCATGGGTCTATATGCAGATAGCGCAGCTCTTTCAACTGATAGCTAGCAGCGTCTCTAAGGATAGTCCTCGCTAAATCACCGCAGCCATTCCAACAGCTTCAAACTGGCATAACCGTCCGGCAGCAAGCCCTGCGCCAATTGGTACGCCCGCACGGCTTCGGTCGTGTTTGGCCCGGTGCGCCCGTCGATGCCTTGGGTATCAAACCCGGCCTCGGTCAGGCGGGATTGCAGTTCCTTTTTCTCGGTGAAACTCAGCACCCTATCCCCCCGAGGCCATTTGGCGTGAAACGGGGTGTGACCAGCCAGACGGTCGGACAGATGGCCTATGCCGATCACATAAGCGTCGGCGCCGTTATAGGTCTCGATCACGCCGAAATTGTCGAAGACCATCAGCGCCACGCCCTGCCCTCCGGCGGGCAAAAGGATGGCGGCTTGCCCATGATCCGGGACCGGTTCGCCGTCACGCCCGACCACACCGCGCGCGGCCCAGTCCGACGGCAGCAGCGTGTAATCCCGCTTGGCGGTGGCATAGTCGAACCCCTCGGGCAGGCGCACCTCGACCCCCCACGGTTGCCCCGTGGTCCAGCCGTGCCGCATCAGGTACGCAGCGGCCGAGGCCAGCGCGTCCGTGGGGTCGTCCGACCAGATATCCCGCCGTCCGTCACCGTCGAAATCCACCGCGTGATCCAAATACGAGGTCGGCATGAACTGCGTGTGCCCCATCGCGCCCGCCCAGCTGCCAACCATGTGGCTGGGGCTGACATCCCCGGCCTGAACGATCCGCAAAGCCGCGATCAATTGAGTTTCAAAGAACTGCGCCCGCCGCGCGTCAAAGGCCAGAGTCGCCAGCGAGCGGATGGTCTGATCACTGCCCCTAAACGTCCCGAACGCGGTCTCAAGGCCCCAGATCGCGGTGACGACCTCTTTCTCGACGCCATACTGCGCCTCGATCCGGGTCAGAGTCGCGTGGTGACGCTCAAGCCCTGCCCGGCCATTGGAGACGCGCTTATCCGAGACCGCGGAATCCAGATACTCCCAGATCGGTTTCGAGAATTCGGCCTGATTGCGGTCGCGTTCAATGACCTTCTTGTCATAGGTCAGACCGGCCAGCGCCCGATCCAGTGTGGCTGCGGAAATACCCTGTTCAAGCGCCCGGTCCCGAAACGCCCCCAGCCACGCCTGAAACCGCGCATTTCTTTCGGTCGACACCCGATACTCCATCGCTGAGGGCCGCAGGACCGGTCGCAAAGACACTGTCAAATCGGCCGAGGCCAGCTGAAAGGTCTGAGACCTATCCGCTGTATTGAGGGATTCCGCCTGCACAATGGATGCCCATAATGCAGCGGCAATGACGCCACTTGTGCATTTACGCATTCCGAAATTCCTGATTACTGCTCGGGGTCAGAATAGCGCAAAAGGCGAAATTCACAAAGGGCTCAGACCGAAACTTCTGACATGCCGGAGCAAACGGGATAAGCTGCTGAGATGACGCCATTTGACGATCCCAAAGTGGCCGCTGCTTACGACGCGCTGCCTAAGGAGACCCGGGCTGGTGCGCTGGTCCTGCGCGAGTTGATCTTTGACACCGCCGCGTCCTTACCCCATGCGCAACCTCTGCAAGAGGCGCTGCGCTGGGGGCAGCCGGCTTATCTGGCCCCCAAGGGGTCGACGATCCGGATCGGCACGCATAAATCCGCGTCTTTTGCGTTGTTCGTGCATTGCCAAAGCCGGTTGATGGGCGACTTCACCTCGGCCTTTCCGGGTGAGGATCGGCTGGACGGCAACCGGGCCATCCTTTTTGACAACCCGGATCAGATCGACCCGACCCGCCACGGCTGGTTGATTGCACGGGCGTTGACGTATCACCTCTGACGGCGTTTGCGTTCGACCTTGCGTTTGATCTTGTCTTTCTTGCGCTTGGTGCTGACCGCCTTGCGTCGCGTCGGCCGCCCTTTCGGGCCACGGCCGCGCGGCAGAGCCTGATCGTCGATGGACAGCAATTCCAGTTCCAGCCCGCCGGTGACAGGGGTCGCCTCGGTCAGGCGCACCGTGACACGTTGGCCGATGGCGATGATCAGGCCGGTGTCTGAGCCCATCAGGGTCCCCGCCTCGCGGTCGAAGTGGAAGAACTCGCGTCCCAGCGAGCGCACCGGCACCAGGCCATCTGCGCCGGTTTCGTCCATCTTCACAAAGGCCCCGAACCGAGCGATGCCGCTGATGCGACCGGTGAATTCGTTGCCCACACGTTCGCTGAGATAGGCCGCCAGATAGCGATCAGTGGTGTCGCGTTCGGCCATCATCGACCGGCGTTCGGTGTCCGAGATATGGGTGGCGGTTTCGTCCAGGCGCATAATTTCATCCTCGGTCAATCCGTCCTTGCCCCAGCCATGCGCCGAGATCAGCGCCCGGTGCACAATCAGGTCGGCATAGCGGCGGATGGGTGAGGTGAAATGCGCATAGTTGCGCAACGCCAGCCCGAAATGGCCGAAATTCTCGGGGTTATAATAGGCCTGCGCCATCGACCGCAGGGTAGTGAGGTTGATCAGTTCGGCATCTTCGGTCCCGGCGGCGGCGTTCAGCAGCGCGTTCAGGTGACGGGTTTGCAAGACCTGCCCTTTGGCCAGGTTCAGACCTGCCGCTTGCGCCGTTTCCCGCAGGCTTTCCAGTTTCTCGGGCGCGGGTTCCTCGTGAACCCGGAACAGCAGCGGCCTGCGCTTGGCGATCAGCGTCTCGGCGGCGGCCACATTGGCGAGGATCATGAACTCTTCGATCAGCTTGTGGGCGTCCAGACGCTCGCGGAAAGCCACGCTCTCGACCTCGCCATTTTCGCTGAGCACGATCTTGCGTTCCGGCAGGTCCAGTTCCAGCGGCTGCCGCACAGCCCGCGCTTTTTTCAGCGCAGCATAAGCGGCGTAGAGCGGTTTCAGAACCGGCTCCAACAACGGCCCGGTGCGGTCGTTCGGGGCTCCATCGATGGCCTCCTGCACTTCGGCGTAATGCAATGACGCAGCCGAGCGCATCAGGCCGCGCACAAATCGATGGCCGATCTTGTTGCCGTCGGCGTCGATCTGCATCCGCACGGCAATACAGGCACGCGGGACGCCTTCGTGCAGCGAGCACAGGTCACCCGACAAACGATCCGGCAGCATCGGCACCACGCGGTCGGGGAAATAGCTTGAGTTGCCGCGCTTGCGCGCCTCACGGTCCAGCGCGGTTCCGGGCTGCACATAGGCGGCGACGTCGGCGATAGCGACCCAGATCACATGGCCACCGGGGTTCTTGGGGTCATCATCGGCATGGGCATAGCAGGCGTCGTCATGATCGCGCGCATCCGAGGGGTCGATGGTCAGCAGCGGCATGTCCCGCAGGTCTTCGCGGCCCTTCAGGCCAGCGGGTTTGGCCTTGTCGGCCTCGGCAATCACCTTGTCGGGGAAATCGTCGGGAATGCCGTGCTGATGGATGGCGATCAGGGACACGGCCTTGGGCGCCGACGGGTCGCCCAAGCGTTCCACTATGCGCGCACGCGGCAGACCCATGCGGTTCTTGGGTCCGGCCTGTTCGGCCTCGACCAATTCGCCGTCTTTCGCGCCCAGAACCGCGCCGTCATGCACCAGCCATTCGGTCTGGCCGGTCTTGTCGATGGGCACGATCCGCCCGCCCTCGGCCCCTTTGCGGAAGATGCCGACGATCTTGCGCGGGTTGGTCCCGATGCGGCGGATCAGGCGGGCTTCGTAATTGTGGTCTTCCTCATGCACCACGGTCAGGCGGGCCAAGATACGGTCGCCCTCGCCCAGCGCCGGATCGCTGGCACGGGTGATGATCAGAACGATGGGCTCGACCCCTTCGCCATGCCATTCCAGCGGACGGGCAAACAGATCGCCATCGGCATTCGGAGCCTTCACCTGCAACACGCTGACCGGCGGCAGGCGATCCGGGTCGCGATAGCTGCGCTTGCGCTTTTCCAGATGCCCTTCGGCCTCAAGCTCTTTGAGGATACGTTTCAGGTCGATCCGGTCCGCGCCCTTGATGCCAAAGGCCTTGGCGATATCGCGTTTCGAGGTCAGGGTGGGGTTCGCCGAGATCCAGTCGAGGACCTCTTGCTTGGTAGGGATGCGAGTCATGATTCCGGCCTAGCACGGGGATGCGACCGCGTCATGACTAAAAAGGATCAGGGTTTCAGATCGGCCAGCGTGTCGACATCGCGCAACTGATCCAGCAGGGCCACGCGCGTGCCGGGAACAGAGGCCAGCGTGTCAGCCAGAGCGTGTTCGGTTGACCAACGGACATCGCGGAACAGGCCCAGCGGCAGCGCACTGTATCGTTGCGCGCCGACCAGCCAGTACCCTCCGTCCGGTGCGGGGCCGAAGACCATCTGGTCCTGACCCAGCGCCTTGAACGCCCGTGCGATGTGCCCGCGTGTGATGCCCGGGATATCCGCGCCGATCAGGCACACCGGCCCGGTCGGCATACCGCGCAGCATCCGTGCCATCCGGTCACCCAGATCACCGCGCCCTTGCGCCGCGCGCGGCAGGTCAGCGGGCCAGATGCGGCTGGTCAGTCCCTCTCGATCTGGCGAAACCGCCAGCACGATCTGCCAGCGTGGGTCGCGCAACCGCCGGATCAGCGACCGGGTCTGCTGCCGAAACCACCACGCCGCGCCGACCATGCCGATATCGCGGCCCAGCCGGGTTTTCACCCGCCCCGGGCGTGGCTCCTTGACCATGATGACCAGAGTGCGCTGCATCCCTCAGGCGAAATAGTCCCGCAGGATGCGCGTATAGATCGCCTTGAGCTGCTCGATATGCGCCACCTCAACGCATTCATCCACCTGATGCATCGTGCGGCCAACCAGGCCGAACTCGACCACCGGACAGTGGTTTTTCACAAACCGCGCATCCGAGGTGCCGCCCGTGGTGGACATCTCGGGCCGGATACCAGTTTCCGCTTCGACCGCCTGCGCCACCAGATCGGACAGCGGGCCGGGCGGGGTCAGGAAGCTTTCGCCCGAGATCTTAATCTTGATCCCGACCTCGACCCCATAGGTTTCGGCCACGTTTTGCGCCTCGGTCCGCAGCCATTCGCTGAGACCTGTGCCAGAGTGCAGATCATTGAACCGGATGTTCACCGCCCCGCTGCACTGCGCCGGGATCACGTTGGTCGCTTCGTTGCCCGTGTCGATATTCACAACCGCCAGCGTCGAGGCGTCGAAATGATCCGAACCGCGATCCAACTCATGACTGGCCAACCGGTCCATCAGCCGCGCCATCGCAGGCAGCGGGTTTTTCGCCCGGTGCGGATAGGCCGAGTGTCCCTGCACGCCGGTCACGGTGAACCATGCGGTCATCGACCCGCGGCGGCCGATCTTCATCATCTCGCCCATAGTGTTCGGGCAGGTGGGTTCACCCACCAGACAGACCGACATCTTCTCATCCGCCTCAACCATATAGTCCAGCAGTGCCGTGGTGCCGTCCAGCGCATCGGCCTCTTCATCGCCGGTGATGGTCAGGATCACGGCGCCATCGGGCGGCGTGTCCCGCACGAAATCCACGGCTGCTGCTGCAAAGGCCGCCACGCCGGATTTCATGTCCGTTGTCCCACGCCCGTACATTACGCCATCGCGGATTTCGCCGCCAAAGGGCGGCATCGTCCAGGCGGCCTCATCGCCTACCGGCACGACATCGGTGTGGCCGTTGAAGCCAAAGCTGCGCGCGTGGCCCTTTTCACCCCAGCGCGCAAACAAGTTGCTGATACCGCCGCGATCCACACGAGTGCAGTCGAACCCCGCATCGGACAGGAGTTGTTCCAAAAGAACCAGCGCTCCGCCTTCCTCGGGTGTGACCGATGGGCAACGGGTCAGGGCCGCTGTCAATTCTACCGGATCTGTCATGGCGGGGTCCCTCTGGTTCGTTTGCGTGCACAGATTCAACGAATTGGACCAATTGCCAACCCCCGCCCGCCCGAATCTCGGGGCTTTTTTCCGCGTGTTTCGCTTTGACACCCCGACAAATCACAGGTCTTTACCCCGCGATCTCCTTGCCGCACCGATCAAATCTGCGTTAGAGCCCCGCCAAACAGGTGATTTGACAATGATACGCGCGCTTTTCGCATTGGCCTGCCTGACCTTTGCCGTTCTTGCACAGCAAAGCCAGGCCCAGACGCTGAATGTCACCACGGTGACCCGCCCTCCGTTTTCCTATGTCGAGGACGGGGCCCAGACCGGGTTTTCCATGGACCTGCTCGAGGCGCTCGCCGAGTCGCTGAACTGGGAGTATTCGGTCGATCGGGTCGGGGCCTTCAACGACATGCTGGGCGCGGTGCAGGATGGGTCCGCCGATCTGGCCATCGCCAACATCTCGATCACCGCCGCGCGTGAAACACAGATGGACTTCAGCCAGCCGATTTTCGAGGCCGGGTTGCAGATCATGGTCCCGTCCGAGGCCGCGCGCCAGCCGTCACTGCTGCATGCGCTGCTGTCGCGCGAACTGTTCATCGCCATCGGCCTGGCCTTTGCTCTCTTGCTGGGCGGCGGCATGTTGATGTGGACCTTCGAGCGTCGCTCGCAGCCCTATTTCGACCGAAAGCTGAAAGAGGCGTGGTTCCCCTCTTTCTGGTGGGCGCTGAACCTGGTGGTGAATGGCGGGTTCGAAGAACGTATGCCGCGCACCCCGTTTGGTCGCATGCTGGGTGTGGTTCTGGTGGTCTCGTCCCTGTTTATCGTGTCAGTATTCACGGCGCGCATCACCTCGGTCATGACGGTGGATGCGATCAGCGGCAGCGTGAATTCGGTCAACGATCTGTATGGCAAGCAGGTGGGCACGATCACGGATTCCACAGCCGCCAGTTTCCTGAACCGGCGCGAGATTGAATTCACCGGGTATTCCGGCCTTGATGAGATGCTGGCCGCTTTCAGGGAAAAGGATCTGGACGCAGTGGTTTTCGACGCCCCGATCCTGTCCTATTACGCCAGCCATGAAGGTCGCCGGATCGCCACAATGACCGGCGGCATCTTCCTGCGCGAAAGCTACGGGATCGCCTTCCCGACCGGCTCACCTCTGGTTGAGGACGTCAATCAAGCGCTGCTGTCGCTGCGCGAAGACGGTACCTATGACGAGATTTACCGCAAGTGGTTCGGGGCGCGGAATTAGGGCGTTTTGCGATTTCGCTGACAAAACCTCATTGAAATGCGCGTTTGGCCGAAGGGAGAGGCAGCGCATTTCGGTTCTTTGTAAACGCAAAGCGCCTTAGGCCTGACCCTCATCGCCGAAAAACGGCGTCATCTGCGCGACGATCACCGCGTTTTCGTCCAACGCCCGCTGCATCAATGCCCGCTCGTCCGGGTCGATGTCATGGCCCTGTGCCTCACGCTCGGCCAGGGTGCCATAACCGGTGACATCCAGCGGCGCGGTATCGGCCTGTTTCAGAATGGCCACGGTTTCGCGCACGGCCTCGGCCTCGTCCACGCCGCTGGCGAAACACATCAGCGCCGCCCCGGTCGCGCCTTCGGGCAGGCCGTCGCCATCCTTGCGGCCGATCTGCACAAGCAGGGTATAAACCTGCTGACGAGAGGGTTTCTTTTGCTTTTCCATGTTGGGGGCCATAGCCGCGCGCCCGCGCCCGGTCAAGCCGTCGGCAATTGCAGGATGCCCCCGGTGCGTCCATAGTGCCCCGACATAGATCGCAAAGGATGCCTCCATGCCCTATCCTGAATTCATCACCGACTTTCCAAGCCTCGACGTGCCCTTCCCCGAGGACGTGGTGCAATCAGCGGTGATCCGGTCGGATGCGGGGCTGGTGGCGTTCTTCACCTTCCTCACGGATTTCGAACTGCCCGCGCATTCGCACAAGGCGCAATGGGGCACGGTGATCGAGGGTGAGGTGGAACTGACCATCGGGGATGAGACCAGGACCTTTCGCCCGGGCGACAGCTACTCGATCCCGTCCGGCGTCGAACATGGCGGCAAAATCAAGGCCGGAACGCGAGTGATTGACGTGTTCGAGGAACCCGACCGCTATCCGGTCAAAGCGTAACAAAAAAGGCCGCAGCGCAATGCCGCGGCCCCTGATTTGATCTGCGGTCCGATCAGTCGCGCAGCAGCTCGTTGATGCCGGTTTTCGAGCGGGTCTTTTCGTCCACCCGTTTCACGATCACGGCGCAGTACAGGCTGACGTTGTTCTTGGACGGCATCGAGCCGGCAACAACCACCGAATAGGGCGGCACTTCGCCATACATGACTTCGCCGGTTTCACGGTCGACGATCTTGGTCGACTTGCCGATGAACACGCCCATGCCCAGAACCGAGCCTTCGCGGACGATGCAGCCCTCGACCACTTCGGAGCGTGCACCGATAAAGCAGTTGTCTTCGATGATGGTCGGACCGGCCTGCATCGGCTCCAGCACGCCGCCGATACCGACGCCACCCGACAGGTGCACGTTCTTGCCGATCTGTGCGCAGGAACCCACAGTGGCCCATGTGTCGACCATGGTGCCTTCGTCGACATAGGCGCCCAGGTTCACAAAAGACGGCATCAGCACCACGCCCGGGGCGATATAAGCCGACTTGCGGACAACACAATTCGGAACGGCGCGGAAACCGGCAGCCTGCCACTGGTTTTCACCCCAACCGGCAAACTTGCTGTCCACCTTGTCCCACCAGCCGCCAGCCTGAGGACCACCGTTCTGGATTTCCATATCCTTGATGCGGAAGCCCAGCAGAACCGCTTTCTTGGCCCACTGGTTCACGTGCCAATCACCGCTTTCCAGCTTTTCGGCAACCCGCAGCGAGCCGCTGTCCAGCGCGTTCAGCGTATCTTCGATCGCTTCACGGGTCTCGCCGGAGGTGGCGGGGGTGATGGTGTCGCGCGCCTCCCAGGCGGCTTCGATGGCGGCTTCCAGTTGCGCGTTGGACATGTGTGGGCTCCCTGCAGAATCTGTTCACGTTGGTGTTGCCTATACGCAAGCGAAGGACTGGCCGCAATGCGACGCTGAACGCGCACTTTGCGGCTGTTTGCTGCGGTTTTATGCGCCCAGGGGGTCCGGAGAGATATTGCCGCCGCAGATCAGCACCGCCACCCGCTCGCCCGGTTCCGGCTGGTAGGCCCCCGAAAGCAGGGCTGCCAACGCCGTCGAACCTGCCGGTTCCACAAGGATTCGATGTGCTTGCCAAAGCAACTGCTGCGCCTCGGCAATGGCCTCATCCCTCACCAGAACCGAAGCCATCCCCTGCGCCAGACCGAAACAGATCGAGCCAATCCGCCGCGCGCCCAGCGCGTTGGCGGCAATGCCCGAGACGGCAACATCCACCGGCTCACCCGCCTGCAAGGCCGCGTTCAGCGCGCAGGAGGTCTCGGGTTCGACCGCCACAACCTTGCGCGCGCCCTGAAACCAGCCCAGCGCCCCGGCGATCAACCCACCACCGCCAACAGCGATCAGAACCGTATCGGCATTCAGTCCTTGCGCCTCCCACTCGGCAAAGCAGGTGCCCTGCCCGGCCACGGTGGCGGGTGCATCGTAGGCGTGGATCTGCATCGCGCCTGTCGCCTCTTCGTGCTGCTGCGCGCCGGTCAGCGCGTTGGCGTATTCGCCCGGCACCACGCTCAGATCCGCACCAGTCTGTTCGATCAGGGCAATTTTGGACGGCCCTGCAATTTCCGGCACGAAGATTTTGGCCGGATAGCCCAAGGATCGCGCCGCATAGGCCGCCGCCGCACCGTGATTGCCGCCCGATGCGGCCACAACGCCCGCTTCGGGCACATCCAAACTCAGCAGCGTGTTGAACGCCCCGCGCGCCTTGAAACTGCCGGTGTGTTGCAAGTGTTCCAGCTTCATTTCGACCGGATATTCCAGCCCCAACGCACGGCTTTCCATTACCGGTGTCACCTGCGCGTACCCGGTGATCCGATCGGCGGCTGCTGAAATATCGCTCTTCCAATTCATTGTTGTTCTTCCGTGACTGGCGCTCTGGCCGCGAACCCTATAGCTGTTTCAGGAACACGCAAGCAGGGAACCATCACCCATGAGAGAAGACCGCCTCAGCCCTTTCCGCGACGCCCAGACCGACCGCTCGACCGCGAGCGAGGTTCCGGACACGCCGCAGACACGCTCACCCGCGTATCGCCTTGCCTTTGCCGACGACGATTTCCTGTGCCGGGATGAGCTGCGCCCGGTACGCTTGCAGCTGGAACTGCTGAAGCCCGAGATGATCATGACCGAGCGTGAGATCACTTCGACCATCGTCATGTTCGGCGGGGCACGAATTCCGGAACCCGCGCAGAAACACACGGCCCGGACGGATACGCTGGCGGGTCTTTCTAAATACTATGATGAGGCGCGCGAGTTCGCCCGGTTGATGACCGAGAAATCAAACCAGACCGGCTGTCGCGAAAACGTGATCGTCACCGGAGGCGGCCCTGGCGTGATGGAGGCCGGAAACCGCGGCGCACAGGATGCGGGCGGCTGTTCGATCGGTCTGAACATCGTGCTCCCGCATGAGCAGGCGCCGAACGAATTCGTGACCCCGGACCTCAGCTTCAACTTCCACTATTTTGCCATTCGCAAGATGCACTTCCTGATGCGCGCCCGCGCCATCACCATCTTCCCCGGCGGCTTCGGCACGATGGACGAGCTGTTCGAATCCCTCACCCTGATCCAGACCGGCCGGATGGAGCGTGTCCCCTTCCTGCTGTTCGGGCGCGCGTTTTGGGAAAAGGTCATCAACTGGGAGGCGCTGGCCGATGCGGGCACCATCTCGGACGAAGACCTCGACCTGTTCCGCTTTGTCGATACCGCGCAAGAGGCGGTCGACATCATCGAGAACTGGGAACCCGCCCCACCCCGCGACGAAATTCCGGGGCGCTGAAGGATGGCACCGAAAACCGGAGAGATGCTGCATCTGCGCGGCAATACGTTGCACGCAGGTGACCCGGTGGCACTGCCGCTAACCCAAAGCAGCATGTTCCATCTGCCAGGCGCACCGGATGGTCTGCCCACCTATGGTCGGGTCGACAATCCCACGTGGCAGCATCTGGAACACGTTCTGGCCCATCTGGAGGACGCGCCTTGCCTGACCTTCCCGTCGGGCATGGGGGCAATCTCAGCGGCTTTGTTTGCCACCCTGAAAGCCGGATCGCGCCTGCTGATCCCGTCGGATGGGTATTACGTCACGCGAGTGTTGGCCGACCGGTTTCTGTCCGGGCTGGGTGTTTCGGTCACGGAACGCCCGACAACAACCTTCACCGAGGGTGGGTTTGACGGGTTTGATGTGGTTTTTGTCGAAAGCCCCTCGAACCCCGGGCTGGACATGTTGGACCTGCCGGCCATCGCCTCGGCTGTGCGCGCCGCCGGGGGCATCACGATTGCCGACAACACGACCCTGACACCCTTGGGCCAGCGCCCGCTGGATATGGGTATCGACGTAGTGGTGGCCTCGGACACCAAAGCCATGGGCGGGCATTCCGACCTGCTGATGGGCCATGTGGCCAGTCACAATGCACAGATCATGGAGCGGGTTGAAGAATGGCGGCGCGTCTCAGGCGCGATCCCCGGCCCGCATGAGGCATGGCTGCTGCATCGCGGGTTGGAAACACTGGACGTGCGTTTCGACCGTATGTGTAGCTCGGCGCAGGTGCTGGCCGAACGACTGGCAGAGCATCCAGCAGTCAACGAAATCCGCTATCCCGGCCTGCCCGGCGACCCCTCACATACGCTGGCCAAGGCACAGACCGCACGGTTCGGGTTCCTGTTGTCGATCACGCTGGCGAGCGAGGACATGGCCGAGGCCTTCATCAACACCTGCCCGATGCTGCGGCCCGCGACCTCATTTGGCGGCGTCCACAGCTCCGCCGAGCGCCGCGCGCGGTGGGGCGACGATGTCGACCCCGCCTTCATCCGCCTGTCGGTCGGATGCGAACCGGTGGAAGAGTTGTGGCAGGCGATCGAGGCCAGCCTGGACGCGCTGTGATTACTTCTTAGGATTGCGCAGTTCCTTGAAAACGTAGATCGGCAGCACCACGCTGGCGATCAGCGCCCCCAGCCAAACCAGAAGCGTTGCGGCCAGCAGGTTGGAAATCCCTCCAATCGTCAGCCCGTTGGTCACCAGATCGGTCACCAGCAAACCCACGAACGTCACGATCAGCGCGATGCCGCCCTTGATCGAGGGCGCTCTTTTCTCGCCCAGCTTCAGGATCAAAGGCTCGGCGATCCACTGCACCAGCGTAAAGACAACCACTACCACGATGAATGAGATCGGCCGGATTGCAAATTCCGGCAGCAAAATCGCAGCAAGCAGCAACCCGATGGCATTCCCGGCCAGCAGAGCCAGGATGGACTTGAGTCTGCGCGTCATGGGAGTCTCCGTCAAAAGAACAATTCGAAACATGCATATGTTAACAGACTCGCAGAAATTTGCGAGCGGTTTCAAAAGCCTCTTCCTTTTGGCCCTTTGAAAACGCATGATAAAACCCATCCTGTTCAGCCCGACCCGCGAGAGGTGAGATGAGCGACGATCCCTATTCCGCCCTTGGTGTCGCCAAAGACGCCAGCGATGCCGAGATCAAAAAGGCCTATCGGCGCATCGCCAAGGAATGCCACCCCGACCTAAAACCCGGCGATGCCGAGGCCGAAGCCAAGTTCAAGGCCGCTGCCGCTGCCTATGACCTGCTGAAAGACCCGGAAAAGCGGGGGCAGTACGACCGGGGTGAGATCGACGCCTCGGGCCAGGAACGCCCCCAGCAGCAATATTACCGCGACTATGCCGAGGCCGCCGGAAACCCCTATCGCGGACGTCAGGCGGACCCGGACGATATGTCGGATATCTTCGCTGAGTTCATGCGGGGCCGCGGTGGGTACGGCCAGCGCACCCATGAATTCCACGCACCGGGGCACAATCGCGCCTACAGCCTGCAAATCAGCTTCTTGGACGCGGTGTTCGGCGCCAGCCAGAAATTGACGCTGCCCGATGGCGACCGGATCGAGGTGAAAATCCCCGCTGGCATCACCGACGGCCAGACCATCCGCCTGCGCGGCAAAGGCGATCCGGGCTTTGGTGAAGGCCCGCCGGGCGACGCGCTGGTCACGGTCTCGGTCGCGAAACACCCGGTCTTTGACCGTCAGGGCGACGACATCCACATCACCCTGCCGATCACGATTGATGAGGCCGTTTTGGGCGGCAAAGTCCCCGCCCCTACCATCGACGGCGGCGTCAATGTCAGCGTTCCGGCAGGCACCAGCAGCGGCAAGACCCTGCGCCTGCGTGGCAAGGGGGTCAAGAAACGGGGCTCAACCGAACGCGGCGATCAGCTGATCGAACTAACCATCACGATGCCTGACCAGATCGACGACGAGTTGAAGCAGTTTATGGAGACATGGCGCGATAACCACCGCTATGATCCGCGCAAAGGAATGCCGTCATGAGCCTGACCGAAGAGCAACTGATCGCAACCGTCACCCGCCTGACCTCGACCCGGCTGACCGAATACCTGGCCGCCGAGATCGTGATCCCGGAACAAACGGATGAGGGTCTGGTTTATCACAGCCTCGATGTCGCACGTCTGGAACTGGCCTGCGAGCTGCATGACCAGTACGAGATGGAACCGGATGCGCTGTCGATGATGATCTCTCTGATCGACCAGATGCACGGGTTACGCGCCGAACTGCGCGAAGTTCTGAACGCGGTCGAAGCGCAGCCCGACCCCATCCGCAAGCAACTGATCGAGGTCATCGGCACAGCGCGGTTCCGTCGCAGATAACGGGCTTTTGGACTCAGGGTCTTTGCCGTAAAAGGCCCCCTTGATCCAAAACCCGGTATGTCCATGACCCAGTCCAGATCCGAATTGCTGATGCCTGCGGGCAATCTGCGTAAGCTGAAACTCGCCATCCTCTACGGGGCGGATGCGGTGTATCTGGGTACGCCGGATATGTCGCTGCGCACGAAATCCGAATTCTCGCTGGAAGAAGTGATCGAAGGGGTCGAGTTCTGTCACCAGCATGGGCGGCGCGCCTACCTGACGCTGAACCTGTTTTCGCACAACAAGGACATCCCGAAGCTGGACGAATACATCGACACGGTCCGCAAGGTGAAGCCCGACGGGCTGATCATCGCCGATCCCGGTGTGTTCCAATATGTGCGCGAGCGGGCACCCGAACTGCCGCTGCATATCTCGACCCAAGCCAATATCTGTTCCTGGCTGTCGGTGAAATTCTGGCAGGATCAGGGGGCCGAACTGGTGGTTCTGGCGCGCGAGGTTTCCTACCCTGAACTGGTCGAAATCCGCGAGAAATGCCCCGATATCAAGCTTGAAGCTTTTGTCCACGGTGCCATGTGCATGACCTATTCGGGCCGCTGCCTGCTGTCGAACTTCATGGCCGAGCGTGGCGCCAATCAGGGCAACTGTGCCAATTCCTGCCGCTGGAACTATGGTCTGAAACTGCGCCTGAAGGACGGCACGCATCAGGAACTCCGTATTACCGAGGAAAATGCCGACCTGTTCGAATTTCTGCTGGAAGAAGGTTGCCGCCCCGGTGATCTGATGCCCATCGAAGAAGATGATCGCGGCTCGTATATCCTGAACTCGCGCGATCTGTGCATCATGCCGAAGCTGGATGAATACCTGAAGATCGGCGTCGATAGCCTCAAGGTCGAAGGGCGCGGCAAGTCGGAATATTATGCCGCCATCGTCGCCCGCGCCTATCGCATGGCCATCGACGATTATCACGCGGACCCTGAAAACTGGGACCCGAAGCCTTACATGCGCGAACTCGAAACCGTCGGGAACCGCGGCTATACGCTGGCCTTCCACGAAGGGCGGCTGACCAACTATTCCCACGATTACGAGCACACGGCATCCATCGCGCAATGGGAATATGCCGGGATCGTCACAGAAGTGACCGAAGGTGCGTTTCTGGTCGAAGTGAAGAACAAGCTGGAACCGGGTGACGTGCTGGATTTCGTCTCACCCATCTCGCGCGACACGGTTCTGCTGCGGGTCTATGATTTCGAACGCGCCCATGACGGCGCGCGGCTGGACGTGGTGCATGGCAGCACGAAAACCGTCATCCGCCTGCCTTTCACCCTGTTCGATCACGAAGACATCGATGACTTGCGCGCCCGTTTCCCGGTCTACTCCGTGCTGCGCAAGGAACGCGCCCTGACCGACGAACACTGGAGCCGCATCCGCTTTGACAAGCTGGTACAGGGTCTTGAAACCTCGGGGCGTGACAACCCCAACGCCTATGCCCGTCGCCGCGACGAACTGGTCGAAAAGATCGGAGAGGACGGCAACGAACGCCGCTTCAAGACCAACCGGATCGGCACCGAGGGCTGCTGCGGCAAAGGCTGCAACGGCTGTCTGATCTTCTGGCAGGATGAGAAATACGCGCTGGCCCGCGAGGTGCTTTCGAAACGCAAACAGGGCGAGCAACTCAGCCGCCGCGAAGCCACGGTGCTGAAGCTGCCTGATGAAGCCGTCTGACGTTCAGTTCCCGGCGATATAGTCTTCGGGAACAAAAAACGTGTAATCCCGGTCGGCAACGGCCTCGTGACAGTCATGGCAATAACCCACCGCTGAGGCGCGGAATCCCATTGTGTCACCGAATAAGGACCCGTCCGGCAATACCATGATATAGCGCCAGTCGGCCGTGTCGGGGCTGGCGCCCTCGGCCAGTTTCTCCATCACGAACAGGGCGCCGGGATGGATATTGCCCTCATCCGTGACGGTCACGCTGTCCTTGGCCAGCACCGAACCTTTGGGCAGCTTTTCACCCTCCTGCAAGGTACCGTAATTATGCGCCATGCGATTGGCATAGCTGTTCACGAAACGCTGGCCATGGGTGGCCGAGATATAGGGCGCATCATTGAACAGCGGCCAGCTTTGGTAATTCATCAACTCATCCAGCTGCGCGGCACCATACCCGCGCGCCATACGCCGTTGCAGCGACTTGTAAATCTGCAACGCCTCGTCCTTCGACAAATCTGCCGGATTTTCAATGGCGATATGCGCGTTCTCGCCGGTGGATTGCGCAGCCGTTTGAGGGGCGGAAATGCCCGAAATCACCAACGCTGCAAGGAAAATCGAAAACAGTCTAATAAATCGTAACAACATATTGATGGCCCACCTGGTTAATAAGGTTCGCCTGAACGCCGCCGGTCATGCCTAAAATAAGATAGCGGCCCTGAACAAACGCGCCACGACCGGAGAGCGGCTTTCACCGCTTTGTGCGCAAGAGTGAAATGCGCCCATCCCGCCTTGACGGTCGAAATATATCAAATTTTGCATTCAAAAAACAGCGGACCAAACATTAATTTATTGTCGCCCACTGCAGAACAATCGAATGGGTCAGTTTTGCAGCCCGGCTTCGGCCTCGATCTGTTTGCGCGATTTGCGGGCACGCTCGGTGGCTGATTTCAACTGACCGCAGGCCGCCATGATATCCTCGCCGCGTGTTTTGCGGATGGGTGAGGCATAGCCCGCCTGATAGACGATATTCGCGAAGGCCCGGATACGGTTGTTCGAGCTGCGCTTATACGGTGCGCCCGGCCATTCGTTGAACGGGATCAGGTTGATCTTGGCCGGAATGTTGTGGCGCTTGATGTGGTCGATCAGGCGATGCGCGTCCTCGTCACTGTCATTGACGCCGTCCAGCATCACGTATTCAAAAGTGATCCGCTCGGAATTCGAAGCTTTGGGATAGCTGGCCAGGGCCTGCAGCAGCTCTTCGATGTTCCAGCGCTTGTTGATGGGAACCAGCACGTCGCGGGTTTCATCCGTGGTGGCATGGAAGGAGATCGCCAACAGACAACCGATTTCCTCGGCTGTGCGCGCAATCTCAGGCACCACGCCCGAGGTTGACAGAGTAATACGACGACGCGACAGGGAAATCCCCTCGGGGTCCATGGCGATCTTCATCGCGTCGCGGACGTTTTCAAAGTTGTAAAGCGGCTCGCCCATGCCCATCAGAACGATGTTGGAAAGCAGGCGGGTTTCGTCCTTGGGTGCACCGGGAACCGGCCATTCCTCAAGATCGTCGCGCGCCATCATCACCTGCCCGACAATTTCCGCCGCCGTCAGGTTGCGTACCAGTTTCTGCGTACCTGTATGGCAGAACGAACAGGTCAGCGTGCACCCGACCTGGGACGAGATACACAGCGTGCCGCGATCCTCTTCGGGGATATACACCACCTCAACCTCATGCCCGCCCGCGATGCGGCACAGGTATTTACGGGTGCCATCTTCCGAGACCTGACGGGTCACAACCTCGGGAATTTCGATCACGAAACTCTCGGCCAGTTGCGCCCGATAGGCTTTGGCCAGATTTGTCATCTCACCAAAATCGCGCACACCCCATTGATAGATCCACTGCCAGATCTGTCCGGTCCGCATCTTGGCCTGTTTTTCCGGCGTGCCATGTTCGATCAGAACCGCGCGCAGCTGGTCGCGGGTCAGGCCGACAAGGTTAATCTTCCCCTCTGGCAATTTGCGGGGGATGGTCATGACGTCTTGAGTGATCGGCGCTTTGGGCGACATGTGGCTATCTCAACGGATTCTGGCTTGGGATGCGCCTCTATATAGGAACATCCGCAAAGATCAAAAGGAATCGTATCGATCAATCGGCAAAGCGCAGCAACTCATCCACGCGCGCGCGCCCTAGATCGACCCGGCACGACGTGATCGCGATGCCGGTTCCCGACCCGCCACCGTAGGAGGCGCCAATGGCCTCGCATTGCGCATCCCGGTAACTTTCCCAGGCTGATTGCGCGGCCTCCAATGCAGGCTGCGCAACGATGCGGCCCGTGACATCATCCAACTCTTTGGCGGCCTGCACGGCAAAGCCGTAACTTTCCTCCAGCGCCTGAGCGACCCGGTCCTCCATCGCACTTACGCAGGCCCCGATTTCGACCTGCGATCCTGCGTCTGGGCACTCTAACGTCGGGTCCGCAAAAGCCGCGGATGGCAACAATAGTAAAAGCAAGACGTGGCGCATGTTCCATTCCCGGCTGAGGCTTTGTGCGGGGTCACGATACCACGCGATCGGCGAAGGCCCCAAATACAGATCGGCCGCACCGACCAAGCCGATGCGGTCAAATTCTGGCCATCCGGGTCAGCTTAAACCCCTCAGATGCCCGCAGGCAGGATATCGCAATCCGCTGCATCCAGCGTTTTCACCGGATCTTCCGGGCCGCACTGCTCACCCGAGACCGGGTAGGTGTCGGTATCTTTTTCACAGGCGCTCAGGAACATGGCGGCAGTCATCATGAAGGCGACAATGGTTTTGTTCAGCATAGGCAGGCTCCTTCCTTATCTCTGAACTGATTAGTTCAGAGTTGTCGATCACTCACTTTGATACGGATCAATTTTTCAGGCAAACGTGGCGTCAAGCGAACGTGTTTTGCCCAAAAGAAAACCCCGCCGAATGACGGGGTTTCGCGTGTCTGCGGATGGCGATCAGTTCGTGCAGCGTTTTTGGGCGTCTTCCAGAGCTGCGGTGAACCCCAGCAACGAGAACGTGTCCTTGGTCTGCGTCCCGCGTTCGGACCGGGCCGTCACCACCGCCTCGGTGCCTTTTTTCATGGCCTCGATCACCTTGGGTTCCTGACCTTGCGTCGCAGGCCAGGCCCATTCGCCGTCAGTGATGAACTCAAACTCCTGATCGTCGATCCGGACATTGACCGAAGAACCGGCCGCAAACGGGTAACCGCCGGTAAAGGACACCTGACCGGCGACGTTTTCGCTGGGCCGGAAGACCACAAACAGCAGAATGTCGCTGCGCCGCACCGATACCACGCGTCCACCGCGTGTGTTCACGGTTTCATCGGGTGTCGCCACGCTCCAGCATTCGGTGGGATCTTTTTCGACGAACACGCTCCAATCCGTCTTTGCGGCCACGCGATTGGTGCTGGACGCCTGTTGAGCGGTTGCAGTTGTGGCCATCCCTGCCACGCACAGGCCCGCGATCACGCGGACGAGTTTCGATCCCATCTGTCCAGCCTCCTAGCTCGACCTAAACCTCATACCCATCGGAAATACCTGCGCACCTTGCCGGTTCGTCTGTAAGTTGCGTATTCCGATGATTGTCGACATACACACACTAACGCAGGTTTCGCCACAGGCGAAAGGGCGATTGGCAGAATTTTGCGCATATTTGAGGAGGGTCCCGATGACGCAGCCCGTAGCAATGACAGAACTGTGGCGCGGCCCATTGCTGGAAAGCCTGCATCTGGGTCACGCGGTGATCTGCGATGACAGCGGCCAGATCGTGCAAAGCTGGGGCGATCCGGATGTGACGATGTATCCCCGGTCCTCGGCCAAGATGATTCAGGGGCTGCCGCTGATCACCTCCGGTGCGGCTGCGAAGTACGGGCTGAATTCCGAGCATCTGGCACTGGCCTGCGCCTCGCATAGCGGCGCGCATATCCATACCGACCGCGTGACGGCCTGGCTGGACCATCTGGGCCTGACGGAACATGATCTGCGTTGCGGCCCGCAGGAACCACAGGACATGGCCGCGCGCGACGGGCTGATTCTGGCTGATGACACGCCTTGCCAGATTCACAACAATTGTTCGGGCAAACATTGCGGCTTTCTGACCGTGGCGCAGCATATGGGCGCAGGGCCGGAATATCTGGAAATCGATCACCCTGTGCAGCAGGCTTGCTTATCTGCGCTTGAGGCCACCACCGGTGAAACCAGCCCGGCTTATGGCATCGACGGCTGCTCGGCCCCGAACTTTGCCACTTCGCTGGTGGGGCTGGCGCGATCGATGGCGTGGTTTGCCTCGGCCGCTGACCGGTCGGACCGGGCCAGTGATGCGGCGCAGCAACTGACCGCAGCAATGATCAAGCATCCGGAACTGGTGGCTGGTGAGAACCGCGCCTGTACCGAGCTGATGCGCGCCATGGAGGGACGCGCCGCGATCAAAACCGGGGCCGAGGCCGTATTCGTCGCCATCATTCCGGAAAAACGCATGGGTGTGGCGCTGAAAATCACCGACGGCACCACCCGCGCCAGCGAGTGCGCCATTGCCGCCCTTTTGGTCCACTTGGGCGTGCTGGAGGCCGAACACCCGGCCACCCGCAAATTCATGAACGCCATCCAATACAGCCGCCGCGGGATAGAATGCGGCGTGATCCGCCCAGCGCCGGGGTTTCCCGGCTAAGGGTCACATTTCGATCGGATGCACCTCGGCCACTTCGACCGAGCCTGTTCCGCTCACGACCATGGGGCAGCCCTTGGCCATCTCGGTCGCGGCATCGATGCTGTCGGCCTTGATGACGGTAAAGCCCGAGGCCGGGTTGGCGCCGCCATTGTCGACAACGCCACCGGAACTGACCGTATAGGACTGACCCACCGGATTGCCGGGGATGTCCAGCGCGTCGCCCATGTTCTGGAACCACGCGCCCCAGGCGGCCATGGTTGCTTCGATTTCGGCAGGATCGGTGGGTGTGTGACCGCCGTGATAGACAAACAGAAATTGGGGCATTTCTCTTCCTCCGTGATGAATTTCTTAAAACTGAGCTTCCAATTTGCGTAGCGACGAGGTCCAGCCTTGGTTGTGGTTCGCTGCGATCTCATCATCGCCCAGATCGCGATGATCCAGGATCAGGCGCGCGCCCTCGCCAGCCGGTTCGACGGTCAGCGTCACATGGCTTTCGGCACCGCGCTGGTCCTGATCATCATGCCAGCCCCATGTGAACCCGACCGAGTTGGGCGGATCGACATGGGTGACCTGCCCCGAGACTTTGTATTGCTGGCCTTCGGCGTTCTGCATGACCGAATACCACGGTCCAAGTCGCGAGAAATCCAGATCATGCTCGGGCACATGCATCCCTTCGGGTCCCCACCACTGCAACAGCTTTGCACCGTCACTGATCCAGGCAAACAGGTTTTCCGGTGCGGTCGGGAACTCACGTTCCAGTTTCAGGTCGGCCATGAATTCTCCCTTTCAATCAAGTCGTTCAAACGGTCGAGGCTGCTCTCCCAGAACTGCCGTTTCGAGATGGTCCACTCGGCAATCGCCCGCAGCCCTTCGGGCTGGATAGAATACATCCGCTGGCTGCCCTGAACGCGTTGCCGCACCAAGCCAGCTTCGCGCAGCACCTTCAGATGGCGCGAGATCGCGGCACCGGACATGCCGCGCCCTTCGATCAGGTCACCGGCGGGCAGTTCTCCGTCCTGCATCAACTGCTCGACGATCGAGAATCGGGTGGCATCGGACAAGGCCGAGAATGTGGTCAGAAGCGTGTTCATGACCATCGTTTAACATTTTTGTTAAATGAAGGGAAGCCCTAGACGTAAGCCCCTTGCGGTCAGACGTCGGCAAAGGCCGCGCGGGAATAGCCCTGCAGGTACAACAGCGCCGTCAGATCCCCGAAATTGACCCGAATGTCGCATTGCTGCGCGACCGAGGGCTTGGCGTGCAGCGCCACACCAGTTCCGGCCCGGCCCAACATGCCCAGATCATTGGCCCCATCGCCCACGGCCAGCACGTCAGCCTCGGACAGGCCCAGCCGTTTGGTGATCTGTTCCAGAGCGTTCACCTTGGCCTGCTTGCCCAGAATCGGGCGCTGTACATCGCCGGTCAGCTTGCCGTTCTCGGCCAGCAGCGTGTTGGCGCGGTTTTCGTCAAAGCCCAGCTGCTCAGCCACTTTTGAGGTGAACGCCGTAAACCCGCCCGAGACCAAAGCCGCATAGCCGCCGTTCATACGCATGGTTGCAACCAGCTCGGCCCCGCCGGGCATCAGCGTGATGCGTTCCTCAAGCACCTTGTCGATCACCGCCTCATCCAGCCCTTTCAGCAAACCGACCCGTTCAATCAGCGCACCCTCGAAATCCAGCTCGCCATTCATCGCCCGCGCCGTGATGTCTTTGACCCGGTCGCCGACGCCGGCCTCGTCGGCCAGTTCGTCGATACATTCCTGCCGGATCATCGTGCTGTCCATATCGGCCAGCAGCATCAGCTTGCGGCGCTTTCCGAGGGGCTGCACGATCAGGTCGATCTCCAACAGCTGCAGCTCGGCCCAGACCACCTCTTGATTGTCGGTCAGGGCCGGGAACCTGAATTCGGCGGCCTCATTCTCGCTCAGCCAGACTGGATCCGACCCGCCCCAGGCATTGCAAAGCGTCTCGACCACAGCCTCGTCCAGCTTTGGCAGATTCGGGTTGGTCAACAGAGTGGCTACGTACATGGTCGGTCTCCTGCAGGCTGTTCTGCGCATATCGCAGAGACAGCCAATTCACCAGAGACCTTATGCGTTTACCCCAGGATGCCGGGCAGGCGCAGACCATGTGCGCGGGCGCAGTCCTTGGCGATCTCATACCCCGCATCCGCATGACGCCACACGCCTGAGGCCGGATCGTTCCACAGAACCCGCTCCAGCCGTCGGGCGGCGTCTTCGGTGCCGTCGGCGCAGATCACCACGCCCGCGTGCTGGCTGAACCCCATACCGACCCCACCGCCGTGATGCAGCGATACCCAGGTCGCCCCGCTGGCGGTGTTTATCAACGCGTTCAGCAAGGGCCAGTCTGAGACCGCGTCCGAGCCGTCCAGCATCGCCTCGGTTTCGCGGTTGGGGCTGGCGACCGAACCGCTGTCCAGATGGTCGCGACCAATGACAACCGGCGCTTTCAGCTCGCCATTGGCGACCATCTCGTTGAAGGCCAGCCCGGCACGGTGACGATCCCCCAGCCCGATCCAGCAGATACGCGCGGGCAGGCCCTGGAACGCGATCCGCTCCCGCGCCATATCCAGCCAACGGTGCAGGTACTCGTTCTCGGGGAACAGCTCCTTCATCTTGGCGTCGGTCTTGTAGATATCCTCGGGGTCGCCGGACAGGGCGCACCAGCGGAACGGGCCAATCCCCTTGCAGAACAGCGGGCGGATATAGGCCGGAACAAAGCCGGGGAAGGCAAAAGCGTTCTCCAACCCTTCATCCTGCGCCACCTGCCGGATGTTGTTGCCGTAATCCAACGTCGGAACGCCCGCATTCCAGAAATCAACCATCGCAGCCACGTGCTGTTTCATCGAGGCACGAGCGGCCTTTTCCACTGATTTAGGGTCTGTTTCCCGCTTTTCACGCCATTGCGCCATAGTCCAACCCAAGGGCAGATAACCGTTGATCGGATCATGGGCACTGGTCTGGTCAGTGACGATATCGGGGCGCATCCCGCCTTCGGCCATGCGGCGGTAAATCTCGGGGAAAATCTCGGCGGCATTGCCCAGCAGCCCCACGGACTTCGCCTCGCCCGCCTTGGTCCAGCGGTCGATCATCTCAAGCGCTTCGTCCAGCGTTTCCGCCTTTTCATCGAGGTATTTGGTCCGCAGGCGGAAATCGATGCTGTCCGGGTTGCATTCGACTGCCAGACAGCAAGCCCCGGCAAAGACGGCGGCCAGCGGCTGCGCGCCGCCCATGCCACCCAGGCCACCGGTCAGAATCCACTTGCCGGTCAGGTCACCGCCATAGTGCTGACGCCCGGCCTCGGCAAAGGTTTCATAAGTGCCCTGAACGATACCCTGCGTGCCGATATAGATCCACGAGCCAGCGGTCATCTGGCCGTACATCATCAGGCCCTTCTTATCGAGCTCGTTAAAATGGTCCCAGGTTGCCCAGTGGGGCACAAGGTTGGAATTGGCGATCAGCACCCGCGGCGCATCCTTATGCGTGCGGATGATCGCAACGGGTTTACCGGACTGAACGATGAGGGTCTCATCCCCCTCCAAATCCTTCAAACCGGCCACGATAGTATCGAAATCCTTCCAGGTGCGCGCCGCGCGACCGATGCCGCCATAAACCACCAACTCATGCGGGTTTTCGGCCACATCGGGGTGCAGGTTGTTCATCAGCATCCGCAGCGGGGCCTCTGTCATCCAGCTCTTGGCATTCAGCTCGGGGCCGGTCGGCGGAAAGATGTCGCGGGTGTTCTTGCGAGGGTCGGTCATTGCGTAAGCTCCAATGCGGTGTCTTGGATGGCATCCAGAATATCGCGCAGCCAACGGCGCAGGCGGTCGGCTTTGGCGGCGTCATAGCTCCACGGGGCAGCCTCGGTGGACAGGTAGGTAGACTGCGCCAGTTCCATCTGAACGGCGTGTATGCCTTCGGCCGGGCGACCATAGTGTCGCGTGGTCCATCCGCCCCGGAACCGGCCGTTCAAAACGGTGCTATAGGGGGAGGACCCTGCAAATTTCTTTGCAACAGACTCTATTTTTGACGAGCAAGTCGCCCCGCCATCCGTTCCGATATTCATATCCGGCAAAGTGCCGTCGAACAGGTAGGGAATGTGGCTGCGGATCGAATGGCAATCGAACAGGACCGCCACACCATGACGGTCGCGCACGCGCTGCAACTCATCGGCAAGTGCCGCGTGATAGGGCGCGTGATAGGCCTGCCGTCGCAGGCCGATCTCGTCGACTGAGGGTTCCTGGCCATCCAGCCAGATCGGGTGTCCGTCAAAATCGGTCAGAGGCACCAGCGTCGTTGTATTCTGGCCGGGGTAAAGCGACACCCCTTCGGGATCGCGATTGGCGTCGATGACATAGCGATGGACATGGGATTGCACCACGGTCGCATCGGCCAATATCCCTTCATAGAGCCTGTTTATATGCCAATCCGTGTCCGCCAGCGCATGCCCTGTGTCGTTGAGACTGGCCGCGAGGTCTTCGGGCACGAAAGTCCCGCCATGGGGCTGGCCCAGCACAATCGGGCTGTCCCCGCGCTGTACGCTGACCACCTGCATCACGTAAGCTCCGGCATTGGGGTGCCCACGGCCCGTAGGATTGCACCGTCGGCAACCAGTTGTTTTGCGGCCTCCAACTCGGGCGCCAAATAGCGATCCTCGGCCAGCGCGGGAATGTCCGCCCGCACACGGGTGATCACCTGCTGCAACGGGGCGCTGGTGCCGAGCGGTGCGCGAAACTCGACCCCTTGCGCCGCGCAGAGCAGTTCGACCCCAAGAATGTAAGCCAGGTTCTCGACCATGCGGGTCAGACGCCGCGCGCCATGTGCGGCCATCGAGACGTGATCCTCCTGATTGGCCGATGTTGGGGTGCTGTCGGTGACGCAGGGATTTGCCAGATGCTTGTTCTCGCTCATCAACGCAGCTGTGGTAACCTCAGCGATCATCAGACCGGAATTCAGCCCCGGATCGGGGGTCAGGAAGGGAGGCAGGTCAAAGCTGAGCGTCGGATCCACCATCAGCGCGATGCGGCGCTGGGCGATGGCCCCGATCTCGGACAGGGCGAGCGCGATCATGTCGGCGGCGAACCCCACCGGCTCGGCATGAAAGTTGCCGCCCGATACGATCCCATCTTCTAGGACCAGCGGGTTGTCAGTGGCGGCGTTGGCCTCAATCTCAAGCGTCGCGGCCGCCTGGCGCATCACATCCATGGCCGCCCCGGTGACCTGCGGCTGGCAACGGATGCAATACGGGTCCTGCACGCGCGTGTCGCCTTCCCGGTGACTTTCCCGGACTTCCGACCCGGCCAGAACGGCGCGCATGGCGTTGGCAGCCTCGGTCTGGCCGCGATGGCCGCGCAGAGTGTGGATTTCGGGCCGCAGAGGCGCAGTGGATCCCATGATCGCATCGGTCGACAGGGCCGAAATGACCAACGCATTCTGCCCCACCCGCCAGGCCTCGAACAATCCGGCCAGCGCATAAGCGGTAGAAAACTGCGTGCCGTTGATAAAGGCCAGACCTTCCTTGGGACCCAGTTGAATCGGCTCTAACCTGACCGAATTTAGCGCCTGAGCGCCCGGCAGGATGTCTCCGTTCACCTCGGCCTCACCCGCGCCGATGATCACTGCGGTCATGTGGGCAAGCGGCGCCAAATCGCCAGACGCACCCACGGACCCCTGCGCCGGGATCACCGGTGTGACGCCGCGGGCCAGCATCTGCTGCAGCAGCTCGACCAACTCCCAGCGCACACCCGAGGCGCCGCGGCCAAAAGACAACAGCTTGAGCGTCATCATCAGCCGGGCCACGCGGCGGGGCACGGCCGGGCCAACACCGCAACAATGGCTGAGGATCAGGTTGCGTTGCAGGGTCGAGGTATCTTCGGGCGCGATCTTGTGACTGGCCAGTTTGCCGAAGCCAGTGTTGACACCATACACCGCTGCCTCGCCCTGAGCGGCGGCCTGTATGCGCCGCGCCGCCGCCTCGACGGCGGGTTTGCAGCCAGGGTCCAGTGTGGCTGCCGGTTGGTCCCAATATATTTCGGCCAATTGAGCCAACTTCACCTGACCGGGTTGCAATGACAGTGGCATCATTCCCGCCCTCCAAATAGTCGTTTGTGCAGGGGATTGAAGCCGACGCGATAAGACAGCTCGGCAGGATGAGCGATATCCCAGACCGCCAGATCCGCCCGCTGGCCCGAAGTGATCTGACCCGCATCACTGACCCCCAGCGCGCGCGCGGCGTTGCGGGTGACACCAGCCAGAGCCTCCTCGGGCGTCATACGGAACAACGTGCAGCCCATGTTCATCGTCAGCAAAAGCGAGGTCAGCGGAGAGGAACCAGGATTGCAATCCGTCGCCAGCGCCATCGGAACCCGATGCTGGCGCAGCACGTCAATCGGAGGCACCTGCGTTTCGCGCAGGGTATAGAACGCACCTGGCAGCAGTACCGCTGCGGTGCCCGCCTTGGCCATGGCCGACACGCCTTCGGCATCCAGATACTCGATATGATCCGCCGACAAAGCCCCGTAAGAGGCCGCCAGCCGGGCGCCACCCAGATTGGACAATTGTTCGGCGTGAAGTTTCACCGGCAGGTCGAGGTCTTGCGCCACATCGAAAACCTGCGCGATCTGGGCGGGGGTAAAGGCGATCCCTTCGCAGAACCCGTCCACCGCGTCCACCAACCCTTCGGCATGGGCGGCGCGCAGGGTTGGGATACAGACCTTGTGGATGTAGTCATCGGCCCGGTCGGCATATTCGGGCGGCACTGCATGGGCACCCAAAAAGCTGGTTCTGACCCGGATCGGGCGGGCTTCGCCGATCCGGCGGGCCACGCGCAGCATCTTCAACTCGGTTTCCGTATCCAGCCCATAGCCGGATTTGACCTCGATCATGCACACGCCCTCGGCCATCAAGGCATCCACCCGGGTCAGAGCATCGGCAAGCAATTCCGCCTCACTTGCCGACCGCGTGGCATTAACCGTGGACAGGATGCCGCCGCCCGCGCGGGCGATCTCCTCATACGAGGCCCCGTTCAGGCGCATCTCGAACTCGGTGGCGCGGTTGCCGCCGAACACCACGTGGGTATGCGCATCAATCAGGGCGGGCGTGATCAGGCGCGCGCCGAAATCCTCAACCGGCCAAGCGGTGTATTCAGCGGGCAGGGCCTTTTGCTCTCCGGCCCAGACGATATCTGCTCCATCAATGGCAATCGCCGCATCCCGGCAGAGCCCATAGGGCGTATCCCCTTCGGACATCGTGGCCATCACGGCGCTGGTAAGGACCGATTTTCTGGTCATGGCGATTCTTTTCGGCTCCCCTCTTGCTTGATTTTTTTCGTATACTTATAAAAATATAAAGTCTACACAAATTGGAGCCGAAATGCCGATCCATGCAAAAACTGCCTTATTAGGCTCTGATTGGGCTCATGATGTGCGGATCGCGGTCAATCACGGGCGCATCAGACACATACAGACACAGGCCATCGCCGAGCCCGGGGACGAGCGGGTGGATGTGCTGTTGCCGGCCATGGGGAACCTGCACAGCCACGCTTTTCAGCGCGCCATGGCCGGGATGACCGAAACCCGTGCGGCCGGGCGTGAGAGTTTCTGGACCTGGCGCAATCTGATGTACCGCTTTTTGGACCGTCTGACGCCGGAGCAGATCGAAGCCATCGCCGCGCTGGTGTTCATGGAGATGCAGGAGGCCGGGTATGCCTCGGTTGGTGAGTTCCACTATGTCCATCACCAACCCGGCGGTGCGCCCTATGACCAACTGTCCGAACTCAGCCAGCGCATCTTTGCCGCCGCGCAGCAAACGGGGATCGGTCTGACCCATCTGCCTGTGCTCTACACCTATGGCGGCGTCAAACAAGAGTCCCTCTCGGGCGGGCAGCTACGCTTTGGCAATGATGTGGAGCGGTTCCTCGAACTGGTCGACGATTGCCACACAGCATTACCTGAAACAGACTCTAAATTGGGGGTTGCCCCACATTCTTTGCGCGCGACTTCCCCGTCGGACCTGACCGAGCTGCTGAGGGCCGCACCCGAAGGCCCCGTGCATATCCACATCGCCGAACAAGTGCAGGAAGTCCGCGATGTTCAGGCCGTGCTGGGTCAGCGCCCAGTGGCCTGGCTGCTGGACAATGTGCCGGTAGACGCACGGTGGTGCCTGATCCACGCAACCCATATGACTGACGCCGAAACGGCCGCCCTGGCCCGGTCGGGGGCCGTCGCGGGCCTGTGTCCGATCACCGAGGCCAATCTGGGTGACGGTATATTCAACGGCGCTGTTTACACCGCTGAGGGCGGGCGTTTTGGCGTTGGATCAGACTCTAATATCAGAATTTCTTTGCCCGAAGAGCTGCGCACACTGGAATATTCACAGCGCCTGCGCGACCAGCAGCGGGCCGTTCTGGTCAGCGAGGGTTCGGTTGGTCACGCGCTATACACACAGGCAGCACTGGGGGGGGCGCAGGCCCTTGGCCGCGACGCGGGTGAGATTGCCGAGGGTAAACTGGCCGATCTGGTGGCAGTCAACCGCAACCACCCGACCCTCTGCGCGCTCAGCGATGATCAACTGCTGGACGGGCTGTGTTTCGCCGCACCAGACGGGCTGGTCACCGATCTGTGGTCTGCCGGGCGGCATAGGGTGAAACAGGGCCGTCATGTTGCCCGCGACCAGATCATTCCCGCTTACCGATCCGCGATTGCGGACCTGCTGGCCTCGGTCTAAAGCTGCGCCATGCCTCAATCCAGTGACACCACCGGTTACAAAGACATCAAACAGACCGTGCTGGCGCGCATCCGGTCCGGCGAATGGCAGCCCGATGCGCTGCTGCCCAACGAACAGGAACTGGCCGTCGAGTTCTCCTGCACTCGCACCACGGTCAACCGGGCGCTGCGGGAGCTGGCCGATGAAGGTTATCTGGAGCGTCGCCGCAAGGCCGGTACCCGCGTGGCAAGCGCACCGCAACGGCAGGCACGCTTCACCATCCCTATGGTCCGGGATGAGGTCGAGGCACTGGGCGGCACCTATCGCTATGCGCTGGTTTCCTCCAAATCAGAGCCTGCACCCGAGTGGCTCAGCGCCCGCCTGGCCCTGAAACCGGGGCAAAACGTGGTGCATGTGCGCTGTATGCATTTCAATGGCAATACCCCGTTTCAGTACGAGGACCGGTGGATCGTTGCCGACTCGGTGCCGCAGGTGGAACAGGCGGATTTCTCTCAGATCGGCCCGAATGAGTGGCTGATCCAGACCGTGCCCTTCACCAATGTCGAGCTGAGCTTTCTGGCCAGCCGCGCCGATGCTACGGTCGCCGGGTTTCTGGACGTCCCAGAGGGCGAGCCGGTCTTTACCGGCGAGCGGATCACATGGCTGCAGGGGGAACCGGTGACCTTTGCCAAGATGTTCTTTGCCGCGGGCTACCGGATGACCACGGAATTCTGATCCCCGGCCCGATTTCCACTTTACCGCCTACCAATTCCGGGACAGATTCGGCCCGGTATTGAGCAGGCGCAAAGGAATAACGACATGGGCAACCCGCTTTATGACCGGCTGTTTGGCATTCACGCGGGCAAGGACACCCCGTTTCTTTACCTGCCCGATGGTCAGACCCTGACCCATGCCGCCTTTCTGGATATGGCCGCGCAGATCGCCAACGCCCTCAACGGGTATGAGCTGGGCCCCGGCGAGCGGGTGGCCGTACAGGTTGAAAAATCACCCGAGGCGCTGGCGCTCTATGCCGCCTGCGCGCAGACCGGGCTGATCTTTCTGCCGCTGAACACCGGCTACACCACGGCCGAACTACAGTATTTCATCGAAAACAGCGGCGCCAAGCTGGTCGTCTGCGACGATGCGAAAGCTGATGGTCTCGCCCCCATCGCCGCTGCCCAAAGCGCAAGGTTAGAGACGCTGAACGCCGATGGGTCCGGCAGCCTGATGCGGCGGTCCATGGGCATGTTGCCCGCGTTCGAGCCTGTTCGCCGCACCGAAGACGATCTGGCCGCGTTCCTTTACACCTCGGGCACCACAGGGCGATCCAAAGGAGCGATGCTGACACAGGCTAATCTGTTGTCGAACGCCGAGACGCTGGTGCAGGAATGGCGGTTCACAGCCGATGACGTGTTGCTGCACGCCCTGCCGATCTTTCACACCCACGGGCTGTTTGTGGCGACGAATGTGGTGCTGGCCTCGGGCGGGTCGATGATCTTTCTGCCGAAGTTCGATCTTGAGGACATGTTGCGCCTGATGCCGCAGGCCACCTCGATGATGGGGGTGCCGACTTTCTACACCCGCCTGCTGGACGATGATCGCTTCACCGGCGATCTGACGCAGCATATGCGGCTGTTCATCTCCGGCTCGGCCCCGTTGCTGGCGGAAACCCATGAGCGGTTCCAGGCCCGCGCCGGCCACCGCATCCTTGAACGCTATGGCATGACCGAAACCAACATGAGCACCTCGAACCCCTATGACGGCGAACGTCGTGCGGGCACAGTTGGCTTCGCCCTGCCGGATGTGGACCTGAAGGTCACCCATCCCGAAACGGGTGAAACCCTGCCACAGGGTGAGATCGGCATGATCGAGGTGCGCGGCCCCAACGTCTTCGAGGGCTATTGGCAGATGCCCGAGAAAACCGCCGCCGAACTGCGGCCAGACGGGTTCTTTATCACCGGAGACCTAGGGCGTGTGGACGAAGACGGCTATGTCCACATTGTTGGCCGCGGCAAGGACCTTATCATCTCGGGCGGCTACAACATCTATCCCAAAGAGGTCGAACTGGTATTGGATGATCAGCCCGGCGTGTTGGAAAGCGCGGTGATCGGCGTGCCACACCCGGATTTCGGCGAAACCCCGGTGGGTATTCTGGTGCCCGAACCGGGACAGTCCCCGGACCCCGAGGCCATTCTGGCCAATGTGCAGGACGCCTTGGCCCGGTTTAAACATCCCCGCAAGCTGATCGTGCTGGATGAATTGCCGCGCAACACCATGGGCAAGGTGCAAAAAAACGTCCTGCGCGAAGACTACAAGGACCTGTTCACCAAGGGTTAGGGGTCAGCGGCACCCGCCCGGCCTCGGTCAGCAGCCAGCAGTCCCGGCCTTCGAATACCGCAGTGGCCAGTGGACGGCCATAGCCCGCACCCGCGTCCAGATTGATCCGGGTACCGCAATGTTCGGCCCGGTCCACCGGTGTGTGCCCATGCACCACCAGCCATGGATGCGGGCCGGGGTCACGCAGAAACTCATGGCGTATCCAGACCAGATCATCCTCGGCCTGTTGTTCCAGCGGAATGCCGGGGCGGATGCCGGCGTGGACGAACAGCAACTCCCCTTCCTGATGGTACAGCGGCAGCGCATTGATGAAATCGATATGCGCGGGTGGCACCGCGGCGCAGGCGCGTTCATTGACCTGAAAGATGCGGTCTTCATCCACGACCTCAACACCGTATGAACCCAGCGTTTCCCGCCCGCCCAGACGCGGGTGAAGCCAGCTGAGCGTGATGGGCAGGCGATTGTCGGCAATCTCACAATCCTGCACGAACCGGGCCATCATCCGGTCGTGGTTGCCCTTGACCATCACCCAATTCCGACCCGCGCGCTGCCCCTCGATCAACAGGTCCAACACACCACAACTGTCGGGGCCACGATCCACGTAGTCCCCCAGAAACACGACGCGCGCATCCGGCCCGCCATCCTTCTCGATGAGGCGCAGCGCGTTTTCCAGCATCGCAAGCTGACCGTGAATATCGCCAACGGCATAGATGGGCGCGGTCATGAAAAATCCTTGGGCAAAGTGAGTACCCTGCTTTTGGCGCGTTTCCGGCCGCTGGGAAAGAAAATACCCGCGCCTTGAGTGGCGCGGGTACGGATTGTCTCAGAAATTCAACACCGCTCAGGCGACATCGAACTCCAGCGGTTTGATCTGGGTGAACAGCCCGGTTTCCGCCAGCTTGGCGCGTGCTTCGGCCGGAACCGGCTCATCCACATAAAGCAGCGCAATGGCCTCACCTCCGGCCTCGGACCGGCCAAGGGTAAAGTTGGCGATGTTCACGTCATTCTCGCCCATGGTCTGACCCAGAGTACCAATGATGCCCGGCACGTCTTCGTTGGTGGTATAAAGCATGTGCGCGCCCACCTCGGCGTCGATATTGATGCCCTTGATCTGGATGAAACGCGGTTTGCCATCGCTGAACACGGTACCGGCGATCGAGCGTTCTCGCTTGTCGGTGACCACGGTGACCTTGATGTAGCCGTCAAAGACTCCGGTCTTGTCCTGATTGGTGGTAGACAGCTGAATCCCGCGCTCTTTCGCGACAACCGGGGCCGACACCATATTCACTTCCGGGTTGAACTTTTTCATGATCCCGGCAACGACGGAACAGTTCAGGGCGGCCAGGTTCATCTCGGCTGCGACACCGTCATAGAGGATGTTGATCGCCTTAACCGGCTCATCTGTCATCTGACCGATGAAGCTGCCCAGATGACCGGCCAGCTTGATCCACGGCCCCATGACCTTGGCCTCTTCGGCGGTGACGCTGGGCATGTTCAGCGCGTTTTCCACCGCCCCGGTCAGCAGGTAGTTCGAGATCTGCTCAGCCACCTGCAGCGCCACGTTCTCCTGCGCTTCGGTCGTCGCTGCACCAAGGTGAGGCGTGCAGACCACGTTCGGCAGGTTGAACAGGGCGTTGTCCTTCGCCGGTTCCTCGCTGAATACGTCAAAGGCCGCGCCCGCAACATGACCGGAAGTCAGCGCCTCGGCCAGCGCCCCTTCGTCGACCAGACCCCCACGGGCGCAGTTGATGATACGCACGCCCTTCTTGGTCTTGGCGAGGTTCTCACGGCTGAGGATATTGCGGGTTTGATCGGTCAGCGGCACGTGCAGGGTTATGAAATCGGCGCGCGACAGCAGCTCGTCCAGTTCGACCTTTTCGACGCCCATCTTGGCGGCTTTCTCTTCGCTCAGATAGGGATCATAGGCGACCACTTTCATTTTCAGGCCCAAGGCACGTTCACAGACGATACCGCCAATGTTCCCGGCCCCGATGACGCCAAGTGTCTTGTTGGTCAGCTCGATCCCCATGAACTTGGACTTTTCCCACTTGCCCGCATGGGTCGAGGTGCTGGCCTCGGGGATTTGCCGCGCCACGGCGAACATCATTGCAATTGCATGCTCGGCCGTGGTGATCATGTTGCCAAATGGCGTGTTCATTACGATCACGCCTTTCTTGGACGCAGCGTCCTTATCGACGTTATCGGTTCCGATCCCGGCGCGGCCGATGACCTTCAGGTTGTCGGCTTTTTCCAGCAGAGTCGGCGTGACCTTGGTGGCCGAGCGGATGGCAAGGCCGTCATACTGGCCGATCACCTCGGCCAGCTTGTCCTTGTCCTTGCCCAAATCGGGCATGAAATCCACGTCGATGCCGCGATCGCGGAAGATCTGCACGGCGGTTTCGCTGAGCTTGTCAGATACGAGTACTTTGGGGGCCATATTCTCTGGTCCTTGAATTGTAAGAGAAGCCGGGCCTGAAGAGGCCCGGTGAAAAAAGGTCAGGCAGCTTCGGTTTGTGCTGCAATCTCGGCCTCGTAGGCCCAGGCCAGCCAGGGCAGCATCGCCTCAATATCCGAGGTTTCGACCGTACCGCCGCACCAGATGCGCAGGCCCGCAGGCGCGTCGCGATAGGCGCCGATGTCCAGCGCGATATTCTCGACCTCCAGCCGTTTGGCCACGGCCTTGGCGAATGTCGCACCATCCTGAATGCGCGGATCGGTGAATTTCAGGCAAACAGATGTGTTCGACTGCATCGCCGTGTCCTCGGCCAAGTTGGCGATCCAGTCGTTCTGATCGCAGAACGCGTGCACCGCCCCGGCATTGGCATCGGCGCGAGCGATCAGGCCTTGCAGACCACCGACCGAGCGCGCCCAGTCCAGCGCGAAAAGGTAATCTTCGACCGCCAGCATCGACGGCGTGTTGATGGTGGCCCCGGTGAAAATGCCGTCGATCAGCTTGCCGCCTTTGGTCAGGCGGAAAATCTTCGGCAGCGGCCATGCGGGTGTGTAGCTCTCCAGCCGCTCCACCGCGCGGGGGCTGAGGATCAGCATCCCGTGCGCAGCCTCACCGCCCAGCACCTTCTGCCAGCTGAACGTGGTCACATCCAGCTTGTACCAGGGCAAATCCATCGCAAAGGCTGCACTGGTCGCGTCGCAAATCGTCAGACCCTGGCGGTCATCAGCGATCCAGTCGCCATTCGGAACCCGCACGCCCGAAGTCGTACCGTTCCATGTAAACACAACATCATTGGCGAAATCGACCGAGGCCAGATCCACGATCTGCCCGTAATCTGCCGTCTTCACCTCGGCATCGATTTTCAGCTGCTTGACCACATCGGTCACCCAGCCCGAGCCAAAGCTTTCCCAGGCCAGCATCTCGACCTTGCGTTCGCCCAACAGCGACCACAGGGCCATCTCGACCGCGCCGGTGTCCGAGGCGGGAACGATGCCGATCCTGTAATCCGCCGGAATGCCCAGCACTTCGCGCGTGCCTTCGATGGCCGCCTTCAGCTTATCCTTGCCGACCGCGGCACGGTGCGACCGGCCCAGCGCGGCATCGGCCAGTTTGGTCAGATCAAATGTGGGGGGTTTGGCGCAGGGGCCCGAGGAAAAACGCGGATTCGCCGGCCGCGTTGCCGGTTGTTCGATAGTCATGTGTATTACCCTTCCAGATACACGCCCCTCGTTGGGGAGGGGTGTCCCACCTCAACACCTAGAAAGCCCGCCGCGGTGCAGCAAGCAAAAAAGACGCTTTGGAAGCAAAAAACGACGACTTCATTCGTGCCGCTTGCGGTCACAAGTTTCCGATAGGCGGCAAATCGATGCCTTCCGAATGCCACGCCCTAGGCATTTGACTGTTTTTTAGGCAGTGCAGGCGAGACATGGACAGAATCGCGCCCGATCCCTTGTGAACAAGCAACGCGCCGGTGAAAAGAAGCCATGCCAGACACGCTGACCATTGTCGTTGTTGAAGAAGACCGCGAACGCGCGATTGCCATCGTCGACGCGCTCAAGACGTCCGGGTCTTATGATGTGCATGTGATCGGCAATGTCTCGAGCCTGGCGCGGAAGATCGCGGCGCTGGTGCCGGATGTGGTGCTGATCGATATCGACAATCCCACTCGTGACATGCTTGAGGAACTGACGCTGGCCTCGGGCCCCTTGGAGCGCCCGGTGGCGATGTTCGTGTCGGGCGCGGCGGGGGATCTGGCCTCAACCGCGATCGAAGCCGGGTTGTCGGCCTATGTGGTCGACGGGATGCAGCCCGACCGGTTGAAACCGGTGTTGGACGCCGCCATTGCCCGCTTTCAGATCGTCCGCCAGATGCGCCGTGAATTGGCCGAGACCAAACGCGCGCTGGAAGAACGCAAGGTGATCGACCGCGCCAAGGGGCTGCTGATGAAGGCCCGCGGGATCGAGGAAGAAGAGGCCTATGCCCTGCTGCGCAAGGCCGCCATGGATCAGGGCCGCCGCGTTGCCGACGTGGCCGAAGCGCTGGTGACGGCCTCGGGGTTGCTGTCATGAACGCGGTCACCCTGCCCGTCGCCTATGTGCCTTTGGTCGATGCCGCCCCGTTGATCGTGGCGCATGAGATGGGCCTGGCCCGCGCCGAAGGGGTTGAGCTGGAGCTGATTGCCGCGCCCTCCTGGTCATCCGTTCGCGACATGCTGGCCTTTGGCCGGGTGGATGCGGCGCATTTATTATCACCGGTGCCGGTCGCCATGGCGCTTGGACTGGGTGGAGTGACTCAGCCCTTGTCCGCAGTCTCGGTCCTGTCGGTGAACGGCGATGTCATCGGGATCAGCCGGGCACTGGAAACGCGACTGCGTGAGACGGGCTACGGCTTCGACTTCCATGACCCGTTCAAGGCCGCCACTGCGTTGGCTTCGGTTGCGGATCGGCCTTTGGTGTTTGGCGTGCCCTTCCCGTTCTCGCTACATGTGGAACTGCTGCATTGCTGGCTTGAGGCCACCGAACTATCAGCGGTCGGGATCGAGGTACGCACCATTCCCCCGCCATTGATGGCGCAGGCGCTGGCCGAAGGGGATGTGGACGCGTTCTGCGTGGGCGAGCCCTGGGGCTCGGTCGCGGTGGAATCGCAGGCGGGGGCGCTGTTGTTGCCCGGTCAGGCGATCTGGGCCTTTGCCCCGGAAAAGGTGCTGGCCGTGCGCACCGAATGGGCCGAGACCGAACCGCACCTGCTGGGCAAGCTGATGCGGGCTGTCTGGCGGGCCGGTCGCTGGCTGGGCCAGCCGGGCAGCCAAACCGCCGCCGCAGAGATACTGGCGCGCGATACCTACCTGAACCTGCCGTCGGAGTTGATTGACCGGGCCTTGTCGGGTCGCTTCACCATCTCGGGGCAGGCGGAACAGCGCAAAGTTCCCGGCTTCCTCGAATTCCACGACGGGGCGGCGAACTTTCCATGGCGCAGTCAGGCCAAGTGGATCGCCCAGCGTCTGGCCGCACGGTACGGTCTGGACCCACATCTGGCGCGGGCGCAGGCAGGGAGCGTATTTCGCAGCGACATCTACCGCAATCAACTGGCCGATATCGGGGCCGACCTGCCCGGTGCGTCGGAAAAACTTGAAGGCGCGATTCGGGAAACCACCCCGGTCGCCTCGCATAACGGGCAATTGTCACTGAAACGGGACGCGTTTCTGGACGGGCGCATTTTTGACCCTCAGGATATCTGACGCCTAAAAATTAGGCAGCCTCCAGCGCCATACAGCGCAATCGCAGAAAATTACGCTGCATTGCAGCAAAATTGCTTGAGCCGCGCCCTGGTTTCTTCGAACCTGATCCCAACGGCACGCAATGGCGTGTGTCGATGAAATTCTTCCCGAAGTTTGGGATCGACTGAGCAAAGCCGCTCACACTCTGACCACGTCCTCCCGGTCAGAGCGTGCAGCGGCTTTTTTTGTTTTTCACCCCCGGTGACCCGGGAACATACGCAAGGGACAGACCCACATGAACAGACTGATTGCAGGCCTTGTCGCCACCACCGCCCTGATTAGCCCGGCCATGGCCGAGACGCTGGAACTGGAAAAAGACGAACTGACCTTCGGCTTTATCAAACTGACCGACATGGCCCCGTTGGCCGTGGCTTATGAGAACGGCTATTTCCTGGACGAGGGCCTGTTCGTGACGCTTGAGGCGCAGGCCAACTGGAAGGTTCTGCTGGACGGCGTGATCGACGGGCAGCTGGACGGCGCGCATATGCTGGCCGGTCAACCGCTGGCCGCGACCATCGGCTATGGCACCAAGGCGCATATCGTCACCCCTTTCTCGATGGACCTGAACGGCAACGGCATCACCGTGTCGAACGCGATCTGGGAAGAGATGAAGCCGAACATCCCGGTCATGGATGACGGTCGTCCACAACACCCGATCTCGGCCGAAGCGCTGGCCCCGGTGGTCGAGAAGTACAAATCCGAAGGCAAGCCGTTCAACATGGGCATGGTCTTTCCGGTCTCGACCCACAACTACGAGCTGCGCTACTGGCTGGCCGCCGGTGGTCTGAACCCGGGTTATTACAGCCCCGAAGACGTGACCGGCCAGATCGGTGCGGACGTGTTTCTGTCGGTCACCCCGCCGCCGCAGATGCCTGCGACGCTCGAGGCTGGCACCATCTATGGCTACTGCGTGGGTGAGCCGTGGAACCAGCAGGCCGTATTCAAGGGCATCGGTGTTCCGGTGATCACCGACTATGAGCTGTGGAAGAACAACCCCGAGAAAGTCTTCGGCATCACCGCCGAGTTCGCCGAGGAATACCCCAACACCGCCCGCGCCGTCACCAAGGCTCTGATCCGTGCCGCGATCTGGTTGGATGAAAACGACAATGCCAACCGCCCCGCCGCGGTCGAGATGCTGAGCCAGCCGGAATATGTGGGCGCCGATTTCGACGTGATCGCGAATTCGATGACCGGGACCTTTGAATATGAAAAGGGTGACAAGCGTGATGTGCCCGATTTCAACGTGTTCTTCCGCTATAACGCGACCTACCCGTTCTATTCGGACGCCATCTGGTACCTGACCCAGATGCGCCGCTGGGGCCAGATCGCCGAGCCGCAGACGGACGCGTGGTATGACGAGGTCGCCAAGTCGGTCTATCGCCCCGACATCTATCTGGACGCCGCGCGGATGCTGGTGGACGAGGGTCTGGCGAACGAGACCGACTTCCCCTGGGACAGCGATGGTTACAAAGCCCCGACGCCTGCCGAGGATATCATCGACGGCATTCCTTATGACGCCCGCCAGCCCAACGCCTACCTGCAAAGCCTGCCGATTGGCCTGAAGGGCGAGCAGGTCGTCGTTGGAACCGAAGTTCAAGGCTAAGGCTTTCTCCCCGGCCTGTGTGGCCGGGGTCTTCCACATCAACAGAATTCCACCCCGCCCGGACACCGATCCGGGCCAGGAGACCGCAAGATGACCGCCATCGACCACGACACGCTATCAAATGAGGCTGAACGCGAGGCGCGCCGTGCCCGCCTGTTCACCCGGATCAATGCCGCCGACAAATGGTTTCAGGTTCTGGGCCTGTCCTGGATCACCCCCGTCCTGCGCGCCGCCGCAGGAGACAATCCCCGCGCCCAGATGGGTGAAATCTGGCGCCTGCTGGCCGTGCCTTTGCTGGCCATCTGCGCCTTTTTGCTGCTGTGGGGCACGCTGTCGCCCAAGGTGCAGACCTCTCTGGGGGCCGTCCCCGGACCGGCTCAGGTCTGGTCCGAAGCCGTCAGCCTGCATCAGGACGCACAGGCCAAAGCCGCCAAGAAGGCCAAGTTCGAGGCGATGGTCGAAAAGCGGAACCAGAAATTCATCGACGCAGGTCAGCCTGAGAAGGTCAAAGAGGTCGCCTATACTGGCGCGCCGAGCTATTACAACCAGATCTGGACCTCGATCAAAACCGTCTTCTTCGGTTTTCTGATCGCCACCATCGTCGCCGTGCCGCTGGGCATTGCTGCCGGCCTGTCGCCCACTGCAAATGCCGCGCTGAACCCGCTGATCCAGATTTTCAAACCGGTCTCGCCACTGGCGTGGCTGCCGATCGTGACGATGATCGTCTCGGCCGCGTACGTCACCAATGACGGCTGGTTCGCAAAGTCCTTCCTGATCTCGGCCATCACCGTGACTTTGTGTTCGCTGTGGCCGACGCTGATCAACACCTCGCTGGGTGTGGCCTCGATCGACAAGGATCTGGTGAACGTCTCCAAGGTTCTGAAAATGAACACATACACCAAGATCACCAAGCTGGTACTGCCCTCGGCCCTGCCGTTGATCTTCACCGGCCTGCGCCTGAGCTTGGGTGTCGGCTGGATGGTTCTGATCGCAGCCGAGATGCTGGCGCAGAACCCCGGTCTGGGCAAATTCGTCTGGGATGAGTTCCAGAACGGCTCCTCCAGCTCGCTCGCCAAGATCATGGTGGCCGTCTTCACCATCGGCATCATCGGCTTCCTGCTGGATCGCGTGATGTACGCGCTGCAGTCGCTGTTCACCTTCTCGAACAACCGGTGATCGACATGGCTGTGATGGAATTCAAAAACGTCAGCAAATCCTTCGGCACCGGTACTGCTGCGACGGATGTGCTGAAAGACATCAACCTCTCGGTTCAGGAAGGCGAGTTCGTGGTGCTGCTAGGCTTTTCCGGCACTGGCAAAACCACGCTGATCAACCTGATGGCGGGGATCGAATTCCCGTCAAAGGGCAGCGTCACCTTCCGCGGCGCCCCCATCACCGGCCCCGCGCCGGAACGGGGGGTGATCTTCCAGAACTACTCGCTGATGCCGTGGCTGACGGTGACGGGCAATGTGCGGCTGGCCGTGGATGCGGTTTTCCCTAGGATGCCCAAGGCCGAGAAAGAGGAAAAGGTTGCGCATTACATCCGCATGGTCGGCCTCAGCCACGCCGCCACCCGCCGCCCCGCCGAACTGTCGGGCGGGATGCGGCAGCGGGTGAACGTGGCCCGCGCTTTGGCGATGGACCCCGAGGTTCTGTTGCTGGACGAGCCGCTCAGCGCGCTGGACGCGCTTACCCGCGGCAATCTGGCGGAAGAGATCGAAAAGATCTGGGAAGAGAACCGCAAAACCTGTGTCCTGATCACCAATGACGTGGACGAGGCGATCCTGCTGGCCGACCGTATCATCCCGCTGAATCCCGATGGCACTTTGGGGACCGAATTCAAGGTCTCGATCCCCCGCCCCCGCGACCGCTCGGCCATGAACCATGACGAGACGTTCAAGACGCTGCGTGGTGAGGTCACCAAATACCTGATGGATGTGGGCATCGAGGCCAAGGTCGAAGGTACCAAGACTCTGCCCGATGTGACCCCTATCCACGGTGTGCCTGCTGCGGTGAAAGAGGCGCAGACGGGCCTGATCGACGAGCGCTATCTGGATTTCAGCCAGTTGCACAAGGTCTACCCCACGCCCAAGGGCCCGCTGACCGTGGTCGAGGATTTCAACCTCAAGCTCAATCGGGGCGAGTTCATCTCACTGATTGGTCACTCGGGCTGTGGCAAGTCCACGGTACTGACCATGGCCGCCGGTCTGAACGACATCTCAAACGGCGCGATCAAGCTGGATGGCCGCCATGTCGAAGGCGCAGACCCCGAACGCGCCGTGGTGTTCCAGTCGCCCTCGCTTTTCCCATGGCTGACCGCCAAGGAAAACGTCTCGGTCGGTGTGGATCGCGTCTATCCGCGCGCCAGTCAGGCTGAACGTCAGGATGTGGTGGAATACTATCTGGAGCGGGTCGGTCTGGCCGATGCGATGGAAAAATCCGCCGCTGATCTGTCGAACGGAATGCGCCAGCGCGTCGGCATCGCCCGTGCCTTTGCGCTCAGCCCGAAACTGCTGTTGCTGGATGAACCCTTCGGGATGCTCGACAGCCTGACGCGATGGGAGTTGCAGGAGGTTCTGATGGAGGTCTGGTCCCGCACCAAAGTGACCACCATCTGTGTCACCCATGACGTCGATGAGGCGATCCTGCTGGCCGACCGTGTGGTGATGATGACCAACGGCCCGCAGGCCACGATCGGCAAGATCACCAATGTCGATCTGCCGCGCCCGCGTACCCGCAAGGCGCTGCTGTCCCATCCCGACTACTACAAATACCGGCAAGAGGTGTTGGATTTCCTCGAGGAATACGAGCACGGCGCAAAGCCCAAGCCCAAGACCCCTGCCCCCAAAGCCATTGCCGCGGAGTGAATGACATGAAACAGAAACTAGTGGTCATCGGAGCCGGCATGGCCTCGGGCCGGGTGCTGGAGCATCTGACCGACGCCGCCCCCGATGCGTTCGACATCACCCTGTTCAACGCCGAGCCGCGCGGCAATTACAACCGCATCATGCTCAGCCCGGTTCTGGCCGGTGATCAGACCTATGAAGAGATCGTGACCCATGACGACGCCTGGTATGCCGAACGTGGCATTACCTGTCGGTTTGGCGAGAAAGTGGTCAAAATCGACCGCGAGCTCAAAGTCGTCGAGGGCGAAAACGGTCATGTGCCTTATGACAAGCTGATCTTTGGCACCGGCTCGAACCCGTTCATGATCCCGATGCCGGGGCATGATCTGGATGGTGTGATCGCCTATCGCGATCTGGAAGACACGCAGCAGATGATGGGCATGGGCGCGGGCAACAAGGTCGTCGTGATCGGTGGCGGCTTGCTGGGCCTTGAGGCCGCGGCAGGCATGGCCGCGCGCGGTGCCGACGTGACCGTGGTGCATATCATGGGCCACCTGATGGAGCGTCAGCTGGACCCCGCCGCAGGTTACCTGTTGAAGAAATCGCTGGAAGAAAAAGGCATCACCGTTCTGCTCAACGCCAAATCGACCAAGATCGCTGGCAAGAACGGCAAGGCCCGTGCGTTGCTGCTGGACGATGGGACCGAATTGCCCTGCGACCTGCTGGTAATGGCGGTGGGCATCCGCCCGAATACCGCACTGGCGCAGGACACGGGCCTTGCCGTTGGGCGGGGCATCCATGTGGACGATCAGATGATCACCTCGGATGCCGATATCTATGCCGTCGGCGAATGCGTCGAACATCAGGGCGAGGTTTTCGGCCTTGTCGCGCCGCTCTACGATCAGGCGAAAGTGCTGGCGCAAACCCTGCTGGGAGAAGAGGCCGCGTTCAAACAGCGCTCGCTGTCCACCAAGCTGAAGGTCACCGGCTGCGACCTGTTCAGCGCCGGTGATTTTGCCGAAGGCGAGACCCGCGAAGACATCGTTTTCCGCGATCCGGCCCGTGGCGTCTACAAACGGCTGGTGCTGGAGGACGACAAGCTGGTCGGCGCGGTCATGTACGGCGATACCGGCGACAGCAACTGGTTCTTCGGCCTGATCCGCGATGGCGAAGACGTGTCCGAGATGCGTGAGACGTTGATCTTTGGTCCGGCCTATCAGGGGGGCGGCTCTGCGGACCCTCTCTCAGCCGTTGCAGCATTGCCGCCTGAGGCGGAAATCTGTGGCTGTAACGGCGTGTGCAAATCCGACATCACCGCAGCCATTGAAGGCGGCGCCGAAGACCTGGGCGCTATCCGCGCGACCACCAAGGCCAGCGCCTCCTGCGGGACCTGCACCGGGCTGGTCGAACAACTGTTGCAGGTCACGCTGGGCGACGATTTCCAGATGCCCATCGCGCAGCCTATCTGCGGATGCTGCGATCTGACCCACGAAGACGTCCGCCGCCTGATCAAATCGCAAGAGCTGAAAAGTCAGGAGGCCGTCTGGCAAGAGCTGGGCTGGAAGACGCTGAACGGCTGCCATGTCTGCCGCCCGGCGGTGAACTTCTATCTGCTGGCGGACTGGCCGGTGGAATATCAGGACGACCCACAAAGCCGTTTCGTCAACGAACGCAAACATGCCAACATCCAGAAGGATGGCACGTTCAGCGTGGTGCCCCGCATGTGGGGCGGTATCACCAATCCGGCCGAGCTGCGCGCCATTGCCGATGCGGCCGAGAAATACGACGTACCCACCGTCAAAGTCACTGGTGGCCAGCGGATCGACCTGCTGGGCGTGAAAGGGTCCGACCTGCCCTATATCTGGTCCGATCTGAACAAGGCCGGGCTGGTCTCGGGCCATGCCTATTCCAAGGGGTTGCGCACGGTGAAAACCTGTGTGGGCACCGATCACTGCCGGTTCGGCACGCAGGACAGTACCGGGCTGGGCGTGAAGCTTGAGAAAATCCTGTGGGGATCGTGGACGCCGCATAAGCTGAAGCTGGCGGTTTCGGGCTGTCCACGCAACTGCGCCGAGGCAACCTGCAAGGATATCGGTGTCGTCTGCGTGGACTCGGGCTATCAGATCAGCATCGGTGGTGCTGCCGGCATGGATGTGAAGGAAACCGAACTGCTGGTGCAGGTGCCGACCGAGGACGAAGCCATCGAGGTCGTCATGGCCATCACTCAAGCCTATCGCGAGGGCGGCAAGTATCTGGACCGTCTTTACAAATGGATGGTCAAGGTTGGCCTAGACTGGATCAAGGAAACCGTGGTGGATGATCTGGATAACCGCCGCGCGCTGGTCGAGCGGTTCGAGCTCAGCCAATCCATCTATCGCAAAGACCCATGGGCCGAGCAGGCCAAAGAGGCCCCGCGCTTTGCGCCACTGGCCGATCTGACACTGGAGGCCGCAGAATGAGCTGGATCGACATCGGACATATCAACGACATCCCCCTGCGCGGCGCGCGGGTTGTGAAAACCCCGGTGGGTTGCATCGCCCTGTTCCGCACGGCAGAGAATGAGGTCTTTGCCGCCTCGGACCGCTGCCCCCATAAGGGCGGCCCGCTGTCCGAAGGCATCGTGCACGGGCAGTCCGTCACCTGCCCGCTGCACAATTGGGTATTCGACCTGAACTCAGGAAAGGCCCAAGGCGCGGACGAAGGCCAGATCGCCACCTATCCGGTGCAGCTGGACGGCGACCGCATCCTGCTCGACAGCACCTCGCTGGGGCAAAGGAGCGCCGCGTGAAGGACCTGACCGCCTGCGCCAAGCGCTCGACCTGCCCCTATTGCGGGGTCGGCTGCGGTGTTCTGCTGCAGCCGGACAGTGCCGGGGGCCTGACGGTCACCGGCGACCCGGACCACCCGGCCAATCAGGGGCGACTCTGTTCAAAGGGTTCCGCGCTGGCCGAGACCATCAGCCTGTCGCACCGCCTGCTGGCCCCCCGTGTGTCGGGCGTCGAGACCGGTTGGGATGACGCGCTGCGATTGGTCGCCGACCGGTTCCGCGACACCATCTCGGAACACGGGCCGGATTCGGTGGCCTTCTATGCCTCGGGCCAGTTGCTGACCGAGGACTATTATGTCGCCAACAAGCTGATGAAAGGCTTCATCGGGTCGGCCAATATCGACACTAACTCGCGGCTTTGCATGGCCTCGACCGTGGCGGGGCACAAACGGGCTTTCGGCACAGACACCGTCCCCGGCACCTATGAGGATATCGACGAGGCCGATCTGGTGGTTCTAGTCGGGTCCAATCTGGCGTGGTGCCATCCGGTTCTGTATCAGCGTCTGATGGCTGCACGGCAGGCACGCGGGACAAAGATTGTGGTGATCGACCCACGTCGCACGGCCTCCTGCGACAGCGCCGATCTGCATTTGCCACTGGCAGCGGGCAGCGACGTGGCGCTGTTCAACCACCTGCTGGCTCAGATCGACGCACGTGGGCTGGTGGATACGAATTTCCTGCCGCATACCACCGGCTTTCATGCGGCGCTGGACAGTGCAAAGGCCGACGATGTGTCGGTCACCGGGCTGGCCCCGGAAGATATCGCGACGTTCTGCGACATGTGGACTGGCACCGAAAACGTGGTGACCATTTTCAGCCAGGGCGTGAACCAATCGACTGCGGGCAGTGACAAGGTCAACGCCATCCTCAACTGCCATTTGGCGAGCGGCCGGATCGGCAAACCGGGCTGTGGGCCGCTCTCGGTCACCGGGCAACCCAACGCCATGGGCGGGCGCGAGGTCGGGGGTCTGGCCAATATGCTCGCCTGCCATCTGGACATCGAGAACGCCGACCACCGCGCCGCCGTGCGCGATTTCTGGTCGGCGCCGAGGATACCCGAAGCCCCCGGCCTGAAAGCGGTGGACATGTTCCGCGCCATCGGCGACGGGCAGATCAAGGCGCTGTGGGTGATTCATACCAACCCCGCCGTGTCGATGCCCGAGGCTGATGCGGTGCGCGACGCCATCGCAGCCTGCCCGTTCACCGTGGTCTCGGACATCACCGACCGCACCGATACGGCACGGCTGGCCGATGTGCTGCTGCCCGCCGCGGCCTGGGCCGAGAAAGAGGGCACCGTCACCAATTCCGACCGCACCATCAGCCGCCAGCGTGCGGTTCTGCCCGCCCCCGGAGAGGCCCGCGCCGACTGGGACATCCTGTGCGAGGTCGGGCGGCGGATGGGCTGGGCCTCGGTCTTCGATTACCAAAGCCCCGGCGAGATTTTCCGAGAACATGCGGCGCTGTCAGGCGTGGCGGCGCGGTTCGGCAAGGATTTCGATATTTCGGGCCTCGCCGATCTGAACGCCGCGGGTTATGACGCGCTGGAACCGACGCGCTGGCCTGTGTCAACCACAAGGCAGGGTGGGCGGTTCTTCGCGGATGGGCAGTTCTTTCACCCTGATGGCAAGGCCCGGCTGTTGCCTGTCAAATGGCGCCCCCCGGCGGCGCAGACCGGTCCGCGCTATCCGTTCTGGCTGAACACCGGCCGGCTGCGCGACCAGTGGCACACGATGACTCGCACCGGGCTATCTCCCCGCCTGTCGGCGCACCTGCCCGAGCCATTTCTAGATATCCACCCGGACGACGCCCGGGTCCACAAGATTTCCGCCGCCGATCTGGTCGAAGTGACCAGCCCCCATGGCAAAGCCATTCTGCGCGCGCGGATCAACAGGGATGTCTCTCAGGGTCAGGTTTTCGCCCCGATCCATTGGACCGGAGAAATCGCGCCCTCGGCCCGCATCGACGCGGTAGTGGCGGCGGCGACCGACCCAGTTTCAGGCCAGCCAGAAAGCAAGGCATCGGTCGTGAATGTCACCCGGTTCAACGCTGTATGGTACGGCTTTGCGGTTTCCGACCGGGAGATGAGCCCAAGCTGCGACTACTGGGCCCAAAGCCCGACGAAATCCGGTTATCGCGCAGAACTGGCGGGGCTGCACCCCGTCGAAGACTGGCACGCCGCAGCCCGAGACCTGTTCGGGTTACCGGATGCCGAAATCACTGCGGTCGAGGACCCGGCCCGAGGCGTGGCCCGTCTGGCCTGCCACCAAAACGGACGGCTGGTTGCGGCGCTGTTTGTCTCGCCCCAACCGGTCGCGGTGATGCGCGACTATCTGGCGACACTGCCACAGGTGCCCAATCTGGGCCTGCTTTCGGGCCGCGCCCCGGCAGACATGCCGGACCCGGGGCCAATCCTGTGTTCCTGCTTTGATGTCGGGGTGAACACGATCCTGACAGCGATCGAGACCCAGAGACTGATCTCGGTCGAAGCCATTGGCGAGGCACTGCAGGCCGGAACCAATTGCGGATCCTGCCGCCCGGAACTTGCCACGCTTCTGGCCTCGGCCCAACAGAAAGAGGCCGCCGAATAGAAAAACCCCCGCCTTGGCGGGGGTTTTGATTTGGAGCTTTTCACTCGGCGGCGTCTTGGTATGCGTCCATTGGGGGGCATGTGCAGACGAGGTTTCGGTCTCCGTATGCGTTGTCGACGCGGTTGACGGGGGACCAGTATTTGTCGACGCCCATGGAGCCCGGCGGGAAGCAGGCCTGTTCGCGGGTGTAGGGGCGGTCCCAGTCGCCGACCAGATCGCGCACCGTGTGGGGGGCGTTTTTCAGCGGGTTGTTTTCCGCGTCGATCTTGCCGTCGATGATGTCCTGCGCTTCCGCCCGGATCGACAGCATCGCGTCGCAGAAGCGATCCAGCTCGGCCTGCGGCTCGGACTCGGTCGGTTCCACCATCAGCGTGCCCGCCACCGGCCAGGACATGGTCGGCGCGTGGAAGCCGCTATCGACCAGTCGCTTGGCGATGTCGTCGACGGTGACATGCGCCTCGGCGTCCAGCGGACGGGTGTCGAGGATGCATTCATGCGCCACGCGGCCCGACTCGGAAGTGTAGAGGATCGGGTAGGCCTCGCTCAGACGTGCGGCGATGTAGTTGGCGTTCAGGATCGCCACCTTGGTCGCCTGCGTCAGACCTGCACCACCCATCAGCAGCACATAGGCCCAGCTGACTGGCAGGATCGAGGGCGAACCGAAGGGCGCCGCCGAGACCGGACCCACGGCGGTGCCGTATTCCGGGTGGCCGGGCAGGTGTTCCTCGAGATGCGCCTTGACGCCGATCGGACCCATGCCGGGGCCGCCACCGCCATGCGGGATGCAGAAGGTCTTGTGCAGGTTCAGGTGGCTGACGTCGCCGCCAATGTCACCGGGACGCGACAGACCCACCATGGCGTTCATGTTGGCGCCGTCGATATAGACCTGGCCGCCGTGATCATGGGTGATCTGGCAGACCTCCTGCACGGTGGTTTCGAACACGCCATGGGTCGAGGGGTAGGTGATCATGCAGGCGGCCAGATGGTCGGAATGCTTTTCCGCCTTGGCACGGAAATCCGCGATATCGATATTGCCGTTCTCATCTGATTGCACCGGCACAACCTGCCAGCCCACCATCTGCGCCGAGGCCGGGTTGGTCCCGTGCGCCGAGGTCGGGATCAGGCAGACATTGCGGTGCCCTTCGCCGCGGGCGAAGTGATAGTTGCGGATGGTCAGCAGGCCTGCATATTCGCCCTGCGCGCCCGAATTGGGCTGCTGGCTGATCGCGTCATAGCCGGTGATCTGGCACAGCTTGTCGTTCAGGTCGGCAATCATCTCGTGATAGCCCTGCGCCTGATCTTCGGGAACGAAGGGGTGCAGGTTGCCGAACTCGGGCCAGGTGACCGGGATCATCTCGATCGTGGCGTTCAGTTTCATGGTGCACGACCCCAGCGGGATCATCGCCCGGTCCAGCGCCAGGTCGCGGTCGGCCAGACGGCGCATATAGCGGGTGATCTCGGCCTCGGCCCGGTTCTGGTGGAAGATCGGGTGGGTCAGATAGGGCGTCTCGCGCAGCGCGTAATCCGGCAGGCGGTATTGTTTGTTCGAGCTGTCATCCTTGCGGTCGATGCCGAAGGCACCCCAGACGGCCTCGATGGTCTCGGGGCGGGTCTGTTCGTCGAGGCTGATGCCCACGCGGCTCGTCCCCACCTTGCGCAGGTTGACGCCACGGGCCACGGCGGCCTCCATCACCACGGTCTGCAGGTGGCCGACCTCAACGGTGAGGGTGTCGAAGAACACTTCCGGTTCGACCGAGAAGCCCGCCTCTTCCAGACCGGCGGCCAGGCGCGAGGTCTTGCGGTGCACCGATTGCGCGATGGCCTTGATGCCGTCGGGGCCGTGATAGACCGCATACATCGAGGCAATCACCGCCAGCAGTGCCTGCGCGGTGCAGACGTTCGAGTTCGCCTTCTCGCGCCGGATATGCTGTTCACGAGTCTGCAGCGACAGGCGGTAGGCCTTGTTGCCGCGGCTGTCGATGCTGACACCGATGATCCGGCCGGGCATCGACCGCTTCAGCTTGTCGGTGGTCGCCATATAGGCGGCGTGCGGGCCACCAAAGCCCATCGGCACGCCAAAGCGCTGGGTCGAGCCGATGGCGATATCCGCGCCCATCTCACCCGGCGACTTCAGCAGCGCCAGCGACAGGATGTCGGCGGCGACGATGGCAATCGCCTTATGTTCGTGCAGCGCCGCGATCTCGGCGGTGTAGTCGCGCACATGGCCGTGGGTGCCGGGGTACTGGAAGATTGCGCCAAAGACGGCACCGGCGTCGAGGCTGTCGGGATCGCCCACCTGCACGTCGATGCCCAGAGGCTCGGCGCGGGTTTTAATGACCGCGATGGTCTGCGGGTGGCAGTTGCGGTCGACAAAGAAGGCCGCGTTATTGGCCTTGGACCGGCCGCCGCGCTTGGCCATCGCCATGGCTTCGGCGGCGGCGGTGGCTTCGTCCAGCAGGGATGCGTTGGCCACGTCCAGCCCGGTCAGGTCGCTGACCATGGTCTGGAAGTTCAGCAGCGCCTCAAGCCGGCCCTGGCTGATCTCGGGCTGATAGGGGGTGTAGGCGGTGTACCAGGCCGGGTTTTCCAGGATGTTGCGCAGGATCGGCGCCGGGGTGGTGGTGCCGTAATAGCCCTGACCGATCAGCGAGGTCAGAACCTTGTTCTTGCCCGCCACCTGCCGCATGTGAAAGAGCGCGTCGCGTTCGGTCATCGCCGGACCCCAGTCCAGCGGCTCTTTCTGGCGGATCGCAGGGGGAACGGTGGCGTCGATCAGTTCGTCCAGCGTCTTGAAGCCGATCACCTTGAGCATGTCGCGCATCTCGGTGGGCGACGGGCCAATGTGGCGGCGATTGGCGAAGTCATAGGCTTCGTAGTCGGTCAGTTTGAAGGCCATTGCAGCGCTCCTGTCGAATAGGTCAGGTCCGGCCGGGCAGGCGGGTGCCTCCGGCGGGGAGTGAGGGCCGTCCCGGAACCTGTCCGGTGGACAGGTTCAGGCCCGAACGGGCGGAGCCCCAGATCGGAAGCCCCAAGTGAAGGGGCGGATCCGCGCCGGGACCCGCCCGCAAGAGTTAACCGATGAAAGCCTTGTAGCCGGCCTCGTCCATCAGGTCTTCCAGCTGCGCGGCGTCTGCGATCTTGATCTTGTAGATCCAGGCTTCGCCTTCGGGATCGTCGTTCAGCGCGCCGGGATTGTCGGCCAGCGTCTCGTTCACTTCGACGATCTCGCCATCCACCGGCGCATAGAGCTCGGAGGCCGCCTTGACGGATTCGATCACGCCGATCTCGCCGTCCTTCTCGAACTCGTCGCCCGCTTCCTGCTGCTCGACGAAGACCACCTCGCCCAGCTGTTCGGCTGCGTGTTTGGTGATGCCCAGAGTGGCCACGTCCCCTTCGACGGTCAGCCATTCATGCTCTTCGGAATAATAGGTTGCCATGTCTCTCTCTCCTGACTTCAACGCTTGTAATTCTGTGTGACGAAGGGCAGCGCCACGATCTCGGCCGGTTGCGCCTTGCCCCGGATGATCAGGTTCACCTTCTCGCCCGGCGCGCCATGGCCTTTGCTCACATAGCCCATCGCCACCGGTCCGCCGACCGTGGGGCCAAAGCTGCCCGAGGTGATCTGGCCAATCGTATTGCCTTCAAGGCATTGCACTTCGACACCCTGACGGGCGGGCGCACGGCCTTCGGGCTTGATGCCCACCAGCTTGCGTGCGGGGCCTTCGGCCAATTCCTTCTGCACCCGCTCGGCGCCCGGAAAGCCGCCCTCTTCCTTGCGGCGCTTCTGGATCGCCCAGCCCAGCGAGGCCTCGATCGGCGAGGTGCTCTGGTCGATATCATTGCCATAAAGGCACAGACCCGCCTCCAGCCGCAGGCTGTCGCGCGCGCCCAGACCGGCGGCTTCGCAATCCTCATGCGCCAGGAAGGCGCGGGTGATCTCGATGGCCTTGTCCTCGGGGATCGAGATCTCGTACCCGTCCTCGCCGGTATAGCCCAGACGCGAGATGCGGCATTCCACGCCGTTGATATCGGCCACGGTGGTTTCCATGAACTTCAGGTCACGGGCCGCAGGGCACAGCGCGCCCACCACATCCTCGGCCTTGGGGCCCTGCACCGCCACCAGCGCGCGGTCGAAGATCTCGGTCACTTCGACGCCGTCCAGATTGGCCTGCATGTGCGGAATGTCCTGATGCCGCAGCGCTGCGTTCACGACGACGAAATAGTGATCCCCCGCGTTCGACACGATCAGGTCATCCATGATCCCGCCTTCCGGGTTGGTGAAAAACCCATACCGCGCCTTGCCTTCCTTCAGCGTCGCATAGGCCTGCGGGCAGATCGCCTCGAGCTTCTCACCCACATTCTCGCCCCGCAGGATCACCTGACCCATATGAGACACATCAAACACCGCCGCCTTCTCACGGCACTGCTTATGCTCCCCCATGATCCCCAGCGGATACTGAACAGGCATCTCCCACCCAGCAAAATCAACCATCTTACCGCCCAACTCAACATGCAAGTCATACAACGGTGTGCGCTTAATATCGGTCATGGGTCCAACCTTTCTTAGGTCATAATCTCTGAATGTCGCACTTGTTCGCCCTACGTCCAAACTGTTTGCCGCCCAGATTCTCACGACTGTGTCGCAAGTCAACAGTCATGGAACTTTGATCTGTGTCAGAGCAGACCCCTGAGAGCCGGGTAAAGAGTATACGCCCGTATGCTGTATTCGTGTTTCTGATAGGAAACTTTTCCCCCTTAAGCAACATCAAAATGACAATCACCGACAGCTCGCCCAAGCACGCGCCATAAGTCGCTGACATTTTTGCCGGATGCCCGCGCAACACCTCTGGTCCCTGCCTACAACCTGCCCTAAGACTCCGCCCGAGAGGGACCGCCATGTCACATATAACACTGGTTCGCCACGGCCAGGCCAACACCGATGCGCGTGATGAGGAGAGCTATGACAAGCTCAGCGATCTGGGTCACCAGCAGGCGCGCTGGCTGGGTGACCATCTGCAATTCACGCGGACCAGCTATACGCGGGTCTATTGCGGCACCCTGACCCGACACATCGAAACCGCGTCCAGCATGGGACTGGCGGAACCGATCCGCGACCCCCGCCTGAATGAGGTCGAGTACTTCACCATCGCCAAGCTGTTCGAAGAGCAGCACGGCGTGATAGTCCCGACCGACCGCGAAGGCTTTGTGGAACACCTGCCCCGCACATTTGCTGCTTGGGCCAAGGGCGAGATCAGGGACACCCCCGAGACCTTCGAAGACTTCGAGGCCCGTGTCTCTGGTGCGTTGCGCGATATCGGTACCGAGGGCGGACCCGCGATTGTGGTGACCTCGGGTGGGTTGATCTCGATGGTGGTGCGGCAGGCGATGGGGTTGGACATCCCGTCGATGGCACGGGTGGCCCTTGCCATCATGAACACGTCAATGCATCGTCTGCACCCGATCGGCCCGCAACTGAGTCCGGTCCTGTTCAACGCCGTTCCGCATCTGGAAGCGCCCGAGCGCCAATACGCCCAGACCCATCTGTAACCCCGGAGGCCCTCTGATGCAGCTTTACTATGCCCCCCGGACGATCTCGGTCGCCGTTGCCATTGCCTTGGAAGAGGCCGGACTGGAGTTTGAAGCGATCCGGCTGGACTTTGCCGAGGGTGAGCAGACAAAACCGGCGTACAAGCAGATCAACCCCAAGGGCCGCGTTCCGGCGTTGGTCGTAGAGGGCGGCATTCTGACAGAAACCGGGGCTCTGCTGGAATATATCGCAGCGAAGGCCCCCGAGGCCGGGCTGGTGCCTGCCGATCCGGTCTTGGCTGCCCGCATGCGTGAAGTGATGTTTTACCTCGCCTCGACCATGCATGTGAACCACGCCCACAAGCTGCGCGGGCCGCGTTGGGCCGACAAGAAATCCAGCTGGAAGGACATGAAAGACAAAGTTCCCCAAACGATGACCGCGTCCTGTGGCTATATCTCGTCCAACGGGCTGCGCGGGCCGTTTGTGCTGGGTGAGGCGTTCTCGCTGGCCGATGCCTATCTGTACGTGGTCTGCAGTTGGCTGGAAGGTGACGGCGTAGATGTCTCGGCCTTTCCAAAAATTCTCGCCTTCCGTGAGGCGATGGAGGCTCGGCCTTCGGTTCAGGCGGTGCGCGCTGCAGGAATGCTCTGACAAAAGGAAGTACGATGACACATCTCTGGGTCCGGGCAGAACAGCGCCCGAACGAAGAACGGGTGGGGCTGACCCCCGAAGGCGCCGCCGCGCTGATCGCTGCGGGCATCCGCGTGACGGTCGAGGAAAGCTCGGTCCGTGCCATTCCGATTGACGGCTACAAGGATGCGGGCTGCGAGATCGCGGCTGAAAACTCCTGGCCCGAGGCCCCGCTGGATGCAATCATCTTTGGCCTGAAGGAGCTGCCCGAGGATGGCACGCCACTGCCCCACCGCCACATCATGTTTGGCCACGCCTATAAAGGCCAGCATTCCGGCCGCGCGCTGCTGGAACGGTTCAAGGCTGGCGGCGGCACGCTGTATGACCTGGAATATCTGGTGGACGAAAATGGCCGCCGCGTGGCTGCCTTCGGCTATTGGGCCGGGTACGCGGGCGCTGCCGTGACGCTCAAGACATGGGCCGCGCAGCAACGCGGTCAGGAATGCCCGCCGGTTGGTGTCTATCCCAGCAAGGACGCGCTGAATGCCGAGTTGCTGTCCGAGGTGGACGCGACCGGAGCCGAGCGCCCCCGCGCCATCGTTATCGGCGCTTTGGGCCGTGTCGGAACCGGGGCTGCGGACCTGTGCGAAGCGATGGGTGTCAGCGTCACCAAATGGGACATGGCCGAGACCGCCAGAGGCGGGCCATTCCCGGAAATCCTCGACCACGACCTGTTCCTGAACTGCATCTTTGCCCGCCCCGGCACCCCGGTCTTTGTTCCGCAAGCGGCGCTGACCGCCCCGCGCAACCTGACCGCTATCGGCGACGTGGCCTGCGACCCGGACAGCGATTACAACCCGGTGCCGGTCTACGACCGTGCTACCACTTGGGACGCCCCCGCCCTGCGCGTCGCCACCGACCCGGTGATGGACGTGATGGCAATCGACAACCTGCCGTCGATGCTGCCGGTCGAAAGCTCGGAAGATTACGCCGCGCAACTGCTGCCTTCTCTGCTGACCCTGACCAATCTGAACAGCGGCGTCTGGGGCCGGGCAGAAGCAACCTACAAAACACATATCGAAGGGATCTGAGCGATGACGATTCACTGGTGTGGCACCGGCCTGTCGGCCATCCCCGGCCTGCGCCGCCTGATCGAAGGCGGGCACAAGGTCACCGTCTGGAACCGGACCATCGACAAGGCCAAGGCCGAGATCGGAGACCTGACCGACGACATCCGCGCCTTCGACATCGACGCGCTTGGCACAGTGCTGGAAAAGGGCGACGTGATCGTGTCGATGCTGCCGGGTGATTGGCACGTGCCGCTGGCGGAACTGGCGATCTCGAAAGAGGCCAACTTTGTCTCATCGTCCTACATCGCGCCCGAGATGCGCGCGCTGGACGACAAGGCGCGTGAGGCCGGCGTCGCGCTGGTCAACGAGGTCGGGCTGGACCCGGGCATCGACCACCTGATGGCGCACGCTCTGGTCGCCGACTACCGCGCCTCGGATGCGTTCGATCCGCAAAACCACCTGAGCTTTATTTCGTATTGCGGCGGCATCCCCAAAAACCCGAACCCGTTCCGCTATAAATTCAGCTGGTCGCCTTTGGGTGTGCTCAAGGCGCTGCGCTCGCCATCGAAATCAATCCGCGATTACGCTCCGCTGGACGTCGCCCGCCCTTGGGACGCGATCACCAGCTATATCGCGCCGCTGCCAACACCGGAAAGCTTTGAGGTCTACCCGAACCGCGACTCGATCCCTTTCATGTCCGAATACCAGTTCGAGGAACACTGGCCGGTCAAGGAGTTCGTCCGCGGCACCCTGCGGCTGAACGGCTGGGCCGACGCATGGTCGGACGTGTTCACCGAGATCGAGACCCTGTCGGGCCCCAAAGGTGACGCGCGACTGAAAGAGATGTCGGATCAGTTCTGGGCCGACAACGCCTATAACGAGGGCGAGCCGGACCGCGTGGTTCTGTGCGTGGGCCTGAAGGCAGAAAAAGACGGCGTCCCGGTCTGGAACAAGACCTATGTGATGGATGCCTGGGGCGATGCACGTGGCACCGCCATGGCGCGCCTGGTGTCAATTCCAGTCTCGTTGGCAGTCGAGGCCGTTCTGAACCGCGCCATCCCGGCCGGTGTCCACGCCGCCCCCAGCGACCCGAAACTGGTGCAGGACTGGATGGCCGAGATCGACACACTGGCCCAGCATCTGCAGGTGGTGGATCACTTGGGCTGAACGATTGGCACCGCCCTTATCAAGACCAGGGCGGTGTCATCAGTTCAATGCGGTCTGCGCCAGATCAACAAGGTTGTGGCGCAGTTGCGGGCTGAAGATATACTCATTTGTGTATTTCCACCCCGCTTCATTTTCTTGTTCAAACCCCTCATAATAAGAAACTTTGCCGTCATTCACGCATTCAAAAACGCGATGATGGATCAAGAACCGGGGAGCATGTTCCAATGATTTGTTCGGCCAGTCGACCCCTCCCAGAAAGGCCCACTGAAACACCTGTTTGGATTTCCAATCGTTCCGCTGAACCAATTCTGTAAGGGTTTTAGCGCCCGTGTCCCGCAACGCTTTTTCGCGCCGTTCCGGGTTAAACTCCGCCCATTTTTTCAATGCCTCATCGCAGCTTAAATCCGGATAGTCGGAGCGGTGCTCGGGAAATAGGGGCGGGCAGTCAGGTCCTGCAAACATACACGCTTCAAAAAAACCTTCCGCCGTTTGATCGTGTGTCAAATCCAACCGATACGCTTCTCTGAATGCCTCTGCCGCTGGCCCATACTGCTTCAATTCAAGCCGCATCCGCCCAAGTTCGCGTGGCATCCATAACAAGCGCTCATCTTCCGCAGCCGGATATTTCTCCATCAACCGAGTATAATATGCATCGGCCTCTTCGTATCGCTCCAACTTTTTCAAAAGGCGAAAACGCTGTTGCATCGTGTAGGTGTTCGCGGGGCCCAGACGATGGGCCTTTTCGATAGCGTCAAACGCGGCCTCATCATCCCCTAATTCGCCCAGTACAAAACTGAACCACTGCCAGGCCTGATGTTCATCTGCGTTGATAGCTGCGGCGGTATTGAAGTCCTTCAACGCGCGCGGCAGGTCCTCATTTTCCACGTAAGCCCGCCCGCGATAGATATGGAGGACCGCCAACTCCCTTGGCGTGTACTTTGCGGTTTCCAACAGCCTGCTGCAGCCCTGAACAGTCGTCTCTGGCGCGGCTTCTGGGCTGTGGCATCCCCCCGCAAGCATATCTGCGGCCAAATCATTACGTTGATTTTGCTGATGCAAAATAAATGCAGCGGCCAAAATCAGGCACGCCGCTGCCAGCCTCACAAATCGCCAACTCAATTGCCTGCCCCTACAATGCGCCAATCAACTTTAACGCGTTCTTTCTGGCATAGCTTCTTATGAGTGGCCATCTACCTCTTCGCAAATCGGCTGACAAAAAAGCCATCCCGAAATGTCGGAATGGCTTTGTCTCAGGCCCTGATCCGTCAGATATAGCGTTCGATCACGTCGTCGATATCGCTGCGGTTGATGCCCAGCTCGGCCAGGTCCTGATCAGATAACCAATTCAGTTCCTGCGCGGCGCGCACGATATCCGATCTGATCGCCTGCAGCCGCATTGCCCTGTCGAACAACAACACGGAACTGGCGTTGACCGACGGTTCGCGGTTTGGTTTTGAATCCAGCATCCTCTCCTCCATGTTTGACGCCCGGCACGGCGCCTGGATCACTGCACGTGACGGTTAAAGGGCTGCTTGTGGTAGACGCTTTCATAGGCGCGTCGATTGATGTCACTGCGCGGAATGCCGATGTCTTCCAGCTGCCTGTCGGTCAGGTTTTCCAGTGACCGGACGGTTTTGGCATAAATCCCGCGGCGGAAATGCTCGACCCGGGCTTCGGCGTAATTCGAAAACAGACCGAAGAAGAGCCCCTTCTGCGGAGTAACTGTTTGTGCGTATCCCATGACTTTCTCCTTTTACTCTGAATTGCGTTTGTCGTTGCTGAAACAGATAAAAGAAGCCCGCGTTAACGCGGCCAGAGGATTGGATTAAGACTGGTTAATGTGTTGGGTCAGGGCGCGTTGCTGGGTGTGTTCAGGTACACATAGGCCAGATCGAGCAGGTTTTGGCGCAGTTCCGGATTATACAATCTTTCCGCTTCGTTCCGTAGCTTTTCCGCCGAAACTGCACCACCTTCTGGAAAGTGGAATATGCCCCCGGACACGCACTCGAACACCCGGGCCTCGACCAATAGCCTGCTTGCCTTTTCCGGCGTAGCATTCTGAGCAAACGAGAAAATGGCCGTCGTGTACACAAACTGAAGCAGCAAATCTGCTGTTCGGCCTTGTCCTTCAGCCGGTTTACTCAATGTCAACTTGCCAGCGTCTTCAAAAAGTAGTTCAGCCAGGTTCGGATGCAGGGTCGCAAACTCGGCACCTGCCTGATCACAGCTTATGGAAGGGTAAGCTTCGCGTGCCTCGGGAAACAACGCCGGGCAGTCCGATCCGGCAAGACCACAGGTTTCAACGAATTGTCTGCGCGCATATGCATCCTTGGGATCTTTTCTGAGAGCTTGAGCAAACGCCTGTGCGGATGATGCATACTCATGGGCCTTCAACCGGAAGAAACCAGCATATTTCCAAGCCCATGGCCCAACTTCATAGTGCTCTACCGCGTATTCCACCAAAGGTTCAATTTCATTCAACCTCTCCAACGTGCGCAGAAGTTTGGCCTTGGTCTCCAGCGAATAGTCATTCCCCGGGGCGACTTTCAGCGCGTCATCTATCACTGTCAAAGCCTGCGGATAGTCTTCGCTCCTGATAAAAATCATGGCCTTCCACTGCAGCGGCACCTCGCTTTCGGGGTCGGCTTCAACCGCCAGATCGGCCTCACGCTTTGCGGCCTCCCAATCCTTCACCCCCATGTAAAGCCGCATTTTGTTGCGATACGCCAAAGACCGCTCAGCCGGGTCGAAGACGGCCCAGTCCAACAGCAGGTCGCAGGCATCGAGGGTGGTCTGCAGGTCGCCCTTATCTGAGCTACAGATATCAACCAACGTGTCATGCTTTTTGCGCAAAATCGGCAGCGCCACGAGGCACAGCACGACCAGAATAATGGCCACGCGGACAAATGTCAGTTTGCGTTTCGGGGGATCAACAGAAATGTCTGCGTTCATTCAATCAACCAGAAGTAAATTCTGTCGAACTGAACCAAACCTGCACGGGTTTGTAAACGGCCTTCAAAACAATGCCCGCATATATCGCGGGCATCGTGTTTACATCAGATCGTTTTCCACGTCCTCGGCTGAAATTCCCAGCGCATCCAAACCGTTCTCAAGATGGTCCGACAGGTGCGGCGTGCCGATCAGATAGTCGGCGCATGGGGTCGAGGCCTCGGATTTGGCGGTTGCAATTGCTTCGGCCAGATCCTCGGCGAAAAAGCTCTCGCGCCCGATCCACATGACAGCAACCAGCTCGGCCTGCTCATCCTCGCCCATACGGTCTATGAAGGCGCGCAGCTCGCCCTCGGCGCGGTTCAATTCGCGCCCCATCATGGCAACCTGAGCGATTTTTCTTGCCGAGATTTCCAACATGACCAACTCCTCGTGTTCGCGGTTTCCATCCTAGCACAAACATTCTGAGGTGCCCGAGTCTTTGATCTTACGCAAACAAAGATGCTTTAGGGCTCGCGGATGCGGGAAACCGGATGATCGGGAATAGGGGCAGTGCGAAACGGGCGGAACCTGGCTTTTTTGACCCACAATTTAAGGGCCTGCCACAGGATCAGAACAAACGCGCGGCGGGCGCCAAACGGGCGGCGCAGCAGCGACCACAGGATTTTGCCGTCACTCAGCGGCGCACGCGGCCCGGTCAGCGTTGCAATCAGGCCGCCGCCCTCGCGCCCGTAATCGATCCAGACGCCCACACGGTCGGGGCGATAGTCGAACCGGAAGGTATAGGTCCCTTCGATCTTCTGAAACGGAGAGACATGCATCAGCTTGCCCGCCACGATCCGGTCCGAGGGCTGGATCGGCGCGAAGTCGGGATTGTGGCACAGGTAACTGTGGCGCGTGCCATAGGTATTCGTGACCTCGGCCGCGACTGCATAAAGCTGCTCTTCCGTGTCGAAACAGAACCAGAAGCTGACCGGGTTGAAAACATGGCCGAATACGCGTGGCTGGGTCAGAAGGGCAATCCGGGTAGGTTGGGTAACCCTCATCTGGTCGAACTGCTTCCGCAGCCAGACCGCACCGTGCCCCTGCCCCGGCTCGCCGCCGTGGTCGCGATCCCGCCAGTTGGTGACATTGGCACGGTTCAGGGAAAACAGCAGCGGAGTGCTCGGGCAACCTTCGGGGTCCAGCAGGATGTAGTCGACGGAATAGCGAAAGGCGTTTTGCACGGTCCCTTTCCGCCCGTGAAAAGTGTGGCCCGCAATATGGTCGATCCTGTTCACACCGCTTTCCCCGATCTTTCTGTAAGCCGTTTAAACGGCATTCTTTTCCTAGTCAGCTTGTACCAGATGATACGCAAGCTAGCCCGAAACGGATCAAAAACCGCAAACAAAGTGATCCGCCTTTGGCTGGCCCGCGTATTGTGGTTATGTTTACCGAGATCGATACCGTGACCTTGGATGAACCGGCGGCCGAAGGGCCAGCACTCAGACCTTGGCGCGCACAGAAACGCACCAGGGGTAAGCCGGTGAACAAAGCGGATGGCAGTTGCGACACCAGAACTGAGTGGGTGAGCCACGTCAGACGCATTCGGGACGCGCAGGATCAGGCGGCCTTTGCCGAGCTGTTTCAGCATTTCGCGCCACGGATCAAGGCGTTCCTGATCAAGTCGGGGGCAGATGCGGCGCTGGCCGAGGAATGCGCGCAAGAGGTGATGGCGACCTTGTGGCACAAGGCGCATCTGTTCGATCCCGCCCGCGCGACCGTCGCCACCTGGGTGTTCACGATCGCAAGGAACAAGCGCATCGACGTCCTGCGCAAACAACGCCGCCCCGAGCCCGAGGACCTGGGATGGGGGCCCGAGGCGGAACCGGAACAGGACGACGTGATCGCGCTGCAACAGGAAACCGCGCAGTTGCGCGACGCCATGTCGGCGTTGCCCGAGGCGCAAAGGGAACTGATCGAAAAGGCCTATTTCGGCGATCTCAGCCACCGCGAGATTGCCTCTGCAACCGGATTGCCGCTGGGCACGATCAAATCACGTATACGGCTGGCGCTGGACCGCTTGCGCCACGCGATGAACTGAGATGATGACGATGAGCAACAAGATCAAACATCACCTGACAGACGACCTGCTGATGGCCTATGCCGCCGGCAGTCTGCCCGAAGCGTTCGACCTGATGGTCGCCACGCATCTGTCCCTGTGTGACCACTGCCGTGCACGGGCCGAAAGCTTTGACGCCGTTGGTGGCTGTGTTCTGCAGGATCAGGACACTTCGGCCAGCATGAGCGATGGCGCTTTGGCCGCAACCATGGCGCTGATTGCCCAGAGCGCGCCGATTGCGAAACCGGCCCGTCCGGGATGTTCGGTGCTGCCTGCGCCTCTGCAGGATTATGTGGGCGGAGATGTAAATGACATCAAATGGCGTTCCATCGGCATGGGTGTGAAACAGGCGATCCTGCCGACCACACGCGAGGCCACCGCGCGCCTGCTGTTCATCCCCGCCGGTGCCGCGGTGCCCGACCACAGCCACAACGGCATCGAACTGACGATGGTCCTGCAAGGCGCGTTCTCGGACGAGGTGGACCATTTCGCCCGCGGCGATGTCGAGATTGCGGATGAAGACCTGCACCACACGCCGACGGCGGATATCTCGGAAGATTGCATTTGTCTGGCCGTCACCGACGCGCCGCTGAAGTTCAACAAGCTGATGCCGCGTCTGTTCCAGCCTTTTCTGCGTATCTGAACCACCTGGACCATCTGTGGTACACTGCCCCGACACCCTGATAGTTGGAGTATTTTGTCATGAAGAATATTCTGGTCTTTGTCCTCATTCTGTTTGGAATTTCCTCACTAGCCTCTGCGCAACAGACGGCAGATGTAAAATTCGAACCGGGCAACTATGGCACGATGGTCAGCGGCACGGTCACTGGCGACGAGTATTTTGACTACAAGCTGGGCGCGTCGTCAGGTCAGGAAATGTTCGCCGAGCTTCAGGTCAGCGACACCAACGGCAACGGCGTGATCTATTTCAACATCCTGCCGCCGGGTAGCGATGGCGTCGCAATTTACAATGGCTCAATCAACGGCAACACCGCCCGGATCGACCTGCCCGAGGACGGAGATTACACGATACGGGTCTATTTGATGGGCAATGACCGCGATACCGGCAAGACGGTCGGTTACAATCTGGACCTGTCGATCCAGTAGGGTTCAGGCTTCGGATTTACCCAGCGGCACCACGTTGGGGTGTTCGTCCGGGGCCAGTTCCTCGAAATCGAAATTGTCCAGCCGCTGCGCCCGGCGCCCCGCCTTTTCGGCGCTGATCTTGATTTCCGAGATGTCCTTGGCCGCCTGCCCGAAATGACGGTCAAGGTTCGAGACACGATCGCCCAGACGCTCCACATCCTTGTGCAGCAAACCCAGTTCCTTGCGGATCGCGCCCGCCTGCTCGCGCATCCGCGCGTCTTTCAGGATCGCGCGCATGGTGTTCAGCGTCGCCATGCAGGTGGTGGGCGAGACGATCCAGACGCGTTTGCTGAAACTTTCCTGCACCAGTTCGGGGAACTTTGCGTGCAACTCGGCATAGACCGCCTCGGAGGGCAAAAACATCAGCGCGCCGTCCGCGGTTTCGCCATCCAGAATGTACTTCTCGGCAATGTCGTTGATGTGCTTGCGCACGGTGCTGCGGAACATCTGCACCGCTGCTTTCAGTTCGGCATCATTGGTCGAGCCGATCAGTGCCTCATACGCTTCCAGCGGGAATTTGCTGTCGATCACGATTGGGCCCGGCGGGTTCGGCAGGTGGATCAGGCAATCCGCGCGGCGCCCGTTCGACAGCGTTGCCTGTAACTGAAAACTGTCCGAGGGCAGTGCCTTCGACACGATATCGTTCAGCTGAATCTCTCCAAATGCCCCGCGCGTCTGCTTGTTCGACAGGATATCCTGCAGCGACAGCACATCGCCGGACAATTTGGTGATATTGTCCTGCGCCTTGTCGATGGCGGCCAGCCGTTCCTGCAACTGCGTCAGCGAGGTCGCGGTCTGTTTCGACGAGCCATGCAGCGATTCCTTCATCCGCTCCTGCATCTCGGCCAGCGCACGCGCCGACTTCATCGCGTTGTCGGCCAACCGGTCGTTCATCTGCTGCTGCACCGAGGACAGGCGCGATTCGACCGTCTGGATCACCTGCACCTGCGCATTCGCCTGCGTGTCCGAAACATGCTGCAATCCGCCGCGTAGCTGCTCCTGTCCTTGCCCCAACTGCTGCACATGCTGGCCCAGATGCGCCATCTGCCGGGCCAGAGGTTCCGCCATCCGGGCCGAGCGCTGCGCCGCCCGCATGGACATCAACAGCAGCAACAGGATCAGCGCCACCACTCCGCCGCCGATCAGGATCACGGGGTCGTTCAATGCAACTTGGGTGCCAGCAATCTCGATCATGTCGCCTCGAATGTTCTTGTTTTATTCTTCATAACCCGGCAGAGCCACCGGATCAACTGCGGCCGAACAGACGCTCGATATCGCTCAGCTTCAGTTCTACGTAAGTCGGCCGCCCATGGTTGCACTGCCCGGAATGGGGTGTCGCCTCCATCTCACGCAGCAGGGCATTCATTTCCTCGGCCCGCATCCGGCGGCCCGATCGGACCGAACCGTGACAGGCCACCCGGCTGAGGATCGCTTCGATCCGCGCCTGCACCGTCTGGCTTTCGCCCTGATCGGCCAGTTCATCAAGGATATCCAGGATCATCGCACGGGCATCGACCTCCCCCAGAATGGCTGGGGTCTCACGCACGGCGATGGCGCCGCCGCCGAAGGGTTCCAGCGTCAGTCCAAGGCGTGACAGGTCGTCGGCCACGGTCATCAGGCGCGCGCAGTCGCCTTCTGAAAGCTCGACAATTTCAGGGATCAGCAGCGCTTGTGCGGCGACGCCATTCTCGGCCATCTGGGTCTTGAGCTTCTCATAGACCAGACGTTCATGCGCCGCGTGTTGATCGACGATCACCATGCCGTCGGCGGTCTGGGCGATGATGTAATTCTCGTGCACCTGCCCGCGTGCCGCGCCCAAGGGCAGGTCCTGCGGTGCAGGCTCTTCAACCGCAACCGGAGCCGCCGGGGCGGGGTCAACAACACTGCCGCTATAATCCTGGGACAGCTCGGCAAAACCCGGGGCCTGCGCGCGATACACAGCCTGACGCGTGGCAGGCGATGGCCGGTCCATCTGATACACCCGCGCAGGTGCAGGCTGCGCCGGTTCGGGCCGCATCGCGCCCAACGTGGCATTGGCGACGGTCGTTGAGGCCCGGTGACCCGCCTCGGCCAGCGCGTGACGCAGCGCCGAGACGATCAGCCCACGCGCCACGCCGGGATCGCGAAACCGCACCTCGGATTTGGCCGGGTGGACGTTCACGTCCACCAGCGTCGGGTCACAGTCGATGAACAGCGCCGCCGCCGGGTGGCGGTCACGGCTGAGAAAATCGAAATAGGCCGCCCGCAATGCACCGGTCAGCATCTTGTCACGCACCGGGCGGCCATTGACGAACAGGTACTGTGCCACCGCCGCACCTCGGGAATAGGTTGGCAAGGCGGCATAGCCATAGAGCCGGATGCCCTCGCGCGTGGCATCGATCTGCAGCGCGTTCTCGGCAAATTCACGCCCGATCACCCGGGCCAGACGGGCGTGCAGCGCGTCGAACAGATCACCATTCTCGTGGTCGGCACGGAAGGTCACGCGGCCCTCGCCCCCGCCCGAGACATCGCGCAGAGAGAAGGTGATGGCGGGCTCGGCCATCGCCAGACGTTTGACCGTATCACCAATCGCCTGTGCCTCGGCCCGGTCGGTGCGCATGAATTTCAGCCGCGCAGGGGTGGCAAAGAACAGATCGCGCAGCTCCACCACCGTGCCTGCGCGCAATGCGGCGGGCTTCACCGCCTCCATCTTGCCGCCGGCCACGTGGATCTGCGCCGCATCCGCGCCCGGCACCCGACTGGTGATCGTCAACCGACCCACCGCGCCCAGTGACGGCAGCGCCTCGCCCCGGAACCCGAACGTGTGGATGTTGAGCAGATCCGAGCCATCAATCTTCGAGGTCGCATGGCGCGACAGGGCCAGCGGCAGGTCCTGTGCCGAAATCCCGCAACCATCATCGGTAACGCGAATCAACGTTTTGCCGCCATCAGCAATATCGATGGCAATCCGCGTCGCACCGGCATCAACGGCGTTTTCCACCAGTTCCTTGACTGCCGAGGCCGGGCGTTCCACCACCTCACCCGCTGCAATACGGTTGATAGCAGCATCATCCAGCTGTCGAATTACGGGTGGATTTTCGCTGATATTGGGGTGTGTCTGCGCCATACCACCAGACCTAGCACAGGCGCGCACGATTCTGCCACCGGTTTGGATCTATCAATTTTAAGGAGGGGGCGTTCGAACAATCGCGCCGAACCGATGCTGTCACACGGCAAACCGGATCGCGATTGTCCGAACGATCCGAAGTGAGTGGTGGTCATTCAGAAAAATCTGGCGAGGGCTTAGCACGATTAAAGCATTGAAAGTCATTAACTCTGCCCGCGCAGGAATTCTGAGCGAGTTTCAGCCGACCGCTCGCAGACAGGGGTGGCGGGAACACGCCGTGTCAAGAGGCCTGGGGCGCTCCGGCGCGGGTTCGGCACGGTCCCCATAGCGCGGCAGCGGCCAGGATCAGGCCGGACATGGTGGCAATCATGCCTGCCGCGCTGACAGCGTCCGCTCTGCCCAGCCACAACGGCCCATATCCCGCCAGCACATAGCCCGACACCGCCGAGACGGTGGCGAAGACAACGCTCCACGTGATCTGGGTTTCCAGCCGGTTGGTCATCAGGCGCGCGGCAGCTGGCGGGCAGATGAACATGGCGATCACGATGATCGACCCCACCGCGTCAAAGGCTGCCACGGCGGAAATCGCCGCAACGATCACCAGCGCCATGCCCAGCGCGCCGGTGCGAATGCCGATGGTGCGGGCAAAGCCCTCGTCAAAGGTAGAGATTTTCAGCGGGCGCCAGAACAGCCAGATGAACAGGATCACCCCCGCCAGCGTCAGTGCAATACGCGGCAGTTCCGGTGGCAAACCAGCCAGGGCCGTCAGGTCCAGCACGGATGACCAGCCCGCCGCATCCAGCCAAATCAGGCTTTCCAGATTGCCGTAAAGCGCATGTTCCACGTCCAGATGCACGGTCGAAGTGTCGGTCTGTTCCAGCAACAGCACACCGCCAGCGAACATGGTGGTAAAGACCACCCCCATCGCAGCGCCGGGTTCGATCTGTCCCAGCCTCCGGATCGCCTCGATCATCACCACGGCCACAATCGACGCACCCGCCGCGCCCAGCATCATCGGCCAGGTCGAGATCGCTCCGGTCAGTATAAAGGCCACCACGATGCCCGGCAGCACCACGTGGCTGATCGCGTCGCCGATCAGGGCCTGTTTGCGCAGCACCAGAAAGTTGCCGGGCAGCGCGCAGGCAATTGCCGCAAAAGTGCCGATCAGCAAAGGCGTCAGAGACAGGGGGACAAACTCTTCACCGCTCATGAGGGCACCCCCTGCGGGCCGCCGATCTGGCGGTCGATCTCGGCGATCTGGTCACGCGTCAGCACCGTTTCGATATCGCGCAGCCCGTCATAGAGCGCCGCCGTCGCCTCGTGCGCCTGATCGGCACGGACCACTTCCCACCGTTTTTCATCGCGCAGGGCCTTGGCGGCGCGGGCCTTGCCGGCCTCGGTCGCGACGCCGTCGGCGCGGGCCAACCCGGCGCGTTTCAACAGGCGCAGAGTCAGCGGTTCATAGATTTTCTGATCCTGAGCCAACGCCAACAGACCCTGCCGGATGTGGACGCGGCGCTGGAAGCGCAGATGTTTCAGCACCGCCGCCAGAACACCCCGCACCGGAGCCAACAGCAGGGACAGGGCAAAGAACCCAAAGCTGACCAGCACGATGATCGGACCGGTGGGCAGGTTTGGGGCCGAGGCCGACAGCGCCGCCCCCAGATAGCCCGCCAGACCGCCCGCCAGACCGGCCAACAGGACAACCCGGTCCGACCGCTCGGTCCAGAACCGGGCCGTGACGGCGGGAATAATCAGCAGTGCCACGATCAGAATCAGCCCGACGACTTTCAGTCCGACCACAGTGACGGCCATCACCAGCCCCATCATCGCCAGATCGATGCGATGCACCGGCAGCCCCCGCGCCGCGGCGTATTCCGGATCGAAGGCCACCATGGTCATCGGGCGCCGGATGATCATCACCAGAGCCAGCGTCGCAGCACCTCCAATCGCGATGATCAGCGCATCGGCCCAGAGCATCCCAGCGGTCGAGCCCAGCAGGAACCCCTCCAACCCGGCCTGCCGCCCGACGCCCATGGTCTGAATGACGGTCAGCAGCACCACACCAAAGCCGAAAAACACCGAAAGAACCGCCCCGATGGCCGCATCTTCGGCCAGTCGAGTGCGGCGGGTCAGCCAGTTCATGCAGAGCAGACCGATCCAGGCCGAGATCGCCGATCCGGCCAGCAGGCCGATCAGATTGCGCCCATCGCCGCCAAAGGCAACCAACACCATGAAGGCCAGGCACACGCCCGGCAGTGTCGCGTGGCTGATCGCGTCGCTGACCAGCGCGCGCTTGCGCAGAAACAGGAACGTGCCGGTCACCCCGGCCGAAATGCCAAGCAAGGTCGCACCGATGGCAACCAGCGTGGCGTTATAGCCAAGCTGCAGGGTCAGAGCATCCCAAAGCATGATTTACCCCAGTGCGCGCGAAATCTGGTCGATCTGGGCGGTGGCCAGACGGCCTCCGTAGGCCGATTGCAGGGTCTCGGCGGTGAAGGCTTCGGCCACCGGTCCCTCGGCCACTTTGCGGGTGTTGATCAGGAAAACGTGGTCGAAATAGTCGGTGACGGTTGCCAGATCGTGGTGCACGACGACAACGGTCTTCCCGGCCTCTCTCAGCGATTTCAGCACCGCGATGATGGCTTTCTCTGTGGCCGCGTCGACCCCGGCAAAGGGTTCGTCCAGAAGATACAGGTCAGCCTCTTGCGCCAACGCACGCGCCAGAAACACCCGTTGCTGCTGACCGCCGGAAAGCTGGCCGATCTGACGGTCCGCGAAATCGTGCATTCCAACGCGGTTCAGGCACTCCATCGCCCGAGCCATGTGCCGGGCGCGAATACGCCCCAGCAGGCCCAGTTCCCGCGACAGGCCCATCAGCACCACGTCAATCACACGGGTCGGGAAATCCCAATCCACACTGGCGCGTTGCGGTACATAGGCGATGCGGGCGCGTTGCTGCTCCAGCGGCTTGCCGTAGACGGTGACCTGCCCGGACAGCGGCGTCACGATCCCCAAAGCAGCCTTGAGCAGGGTCGATTTCCCGGCCCCGTTCGGACCGATAATCGCAGTCATCGCGCCGGGCTGGACGGTCATGTCCACCGAGAACACCGCTGGCTTCTGGCCGTAGGAAACCGTCAGGCCACGAATGGCCAGAGGGCTGTCATCCAGGCTGTTCTCAGCAACCGCAACACCCTGATTTGTGGCCAGCTCCAGCATCACTTAAAACCCCGCCGACAATTTGCCGTTCATGCCGCGATCGGGCACTTCCGCGCCCAGCGCGCCTGCGATGACGGTGATGTTGTGGTCCAGCATGCCGATATAAGTGCCCTCATAGGTGCCCGGTTCGCCCATGGCGTCGGAATACAGCTCACCGCCGACACCCACATCATGACCTTTGGCCGCAGCACCTTCGATCAGCGCGCGCATCGACCGGTCGGAAACCGAGCTTTCAACAAATACCGCCGTCAGCTGTTGATCGACCAGCGTATCCACCAGCTCTCCGATCCGGTTCAGCCCGGCCTCGGACTGGGTCGAGATGCCCTGAATGCCCATCACCTCATAGCCGTATGCCGCGCCGAAATAGCCAAAGGCGTCATGCGCGGTGACCAGCACGCGGTTGCTTTCAGGAACGGAAGCAAGGGCCTGAGCGGCATAACCCTCCAACTGATCGATCTCGGCCAGATGCGCCTGCGCGTTCGCAGCAAAGATGTCGGCTGCGTCAGGGCGCGCTTCGGTCAGCGCCTCTTGCACTTCGACCACCACATCGCGCCACAGGGCCGGGCTCATCCACACATGCGGGTCGTATTTGTCGGCATAATCGTCATGGGCGCGCAGTTTCGACGTGTCGATCCCTTCGGCCACGGCCACCACCGCCCGCTTGCGGCCCAGATCGTGGAAGAAGTCTTCCATCTGCGCTTCAAGATACAGACCATGCCACAGGATCAAGTCCGCGCGGGTCATGGCAACGATATCGCTGCGGGTCTGGCGATAGGCATGCGGATCGACGCCGGGACCCATCAGGCCCTTCACCTCGACCTGATCTCCACCCACCTGACGCGCGGCATCGGCGATCATGCCGGTGGTGGCAACCACCTTCAGCGGCGCCTCGGCCCAGGCCGTCAATGGCAATGCAACGGCAAAGGCCAATGCTGCAAGAAAGCTGCGACGAATCATTTCAGACCCCGATTTGGTAAACTGTTAAGAATGAATATGCGAACCATTCGCAACTAAGTCAACGCTCTTGCGAATTATTCGCAAGAAAATGCCAATTTTGTCCATTTGGTCAAAAAATATACAGCCGCAGCTCCTGTATGCCTTCCATTTATGCGCAACCCGTGCGAATTTGGCGCAAACCTCCCAAAGGATGTGATTATGGAAACGCAGAGCTCAGACAGCCCCGTGCGCACCGCGCATCTGCCGCAAGTGACCGAGCCCAGAAACCCCGGTATGGACCTTGATCTGGACTGGGTGCGCGCCGTGCAGGCCAACACTTCGGCCATCGAACGCCGCTCGGCGACCCTGCCCGGTCGGCGGTCGGTGAAGAAAGACTATCAGGCCGCGTGGCTGCTGAAGGCGGTCACGATGATCGACCTGACCACACTGGCAGGTGACGACACCGTTGGCCGCGTGCGCCGCTTGTGCGCCAAGGCCCGCCAGCCTGTCACACCCGCTTTGCTTCGGGCGATGGACATGCCGCCGATCACCACTGGCGCGGTCTGCGTCTATCACGACATGATCGAAACCGCGGTTGCGGCGCTGAAGGGCACCGGCATTCCAGTGGCCGCCGTTTCCACCGGGTTCCCCGCGGGCTTGTCTCCGTTTCACCTGCGCGTGGCCGAGATCGAGGAAAGCGTGAAGGCCGGGGCCGAGGAGATCGACATCGTGATCTCGCGCCGCCATGTGCTGTCGGGTGACTGGCAAGCCCTGTATGATGAAATGAAAGCCTTCCGCGTGGCCTGCGGCGATGCCCATGTCAAAGCCATTCTGGCAACCGGCGAACTGGGCAGCCTGCGCAATGTCGCCCGCGCCTCGCTGGTCTGCATGATGGCCGGGGCGGATTTCATCAAGACCTCGACCGGGAAGGAAAGCGTCAACGCCACCCTGCCCGTGTCGCTGGTGATGATCCGCGCGATCCGCGACTATTATGACCGTACCGGGTATCGGGTGGGTTACAAACCTGCGGGTGGCATCTCAAAAGCCAAGGACGCGCTGGTTTACCTGTCGCTGATCAAGGATGAGCTGGGCGACCGCTGGCTGGAGCCGGACCTGTTCCGCTTTGGCGCGTCGTCGCTGCTGGGCGATATTGAACGGCAGTTGGAACACTATGTGACGGGCGCGTATTCCGCCGGTTACCGTCACTCCATGGGCTGAGGGCAGAACAATGACAGTCAAAGAAATCTTCGAAACCATGGATTACGGCCCCGCACCGGAAAGCGCAGCCGAGGCGCTGGCCTGGCTGGTCGATCAGGGCGACAAGTTCGGTCACTATATCGACGGCGCCTTTACCAAGCCCGGCAAAGGGTTTGACAGCCGCAACCCGGCGACCGGAGAGGTGCTGGCCAAGCTGACGCAGGCGAAACAGGCTGACGTGGACGCTGCCGTTTCCGCCGCCCGCAAGGCGCAGCCGAAATGGGAGAAGCTGGGCGGCGCAGGCCGTGCGCGGTACCTTTATGCCATTGCGCGCCTGCTGCAGAAACACGCGCGGCTGTTTGCGGTGCTGGAAAGCCTGGATAACGGCAAACCGATCCGGGAATCGCGCGACATCGACATCCCTCTGGCGCAGCGGCACTTCTACTACCACGCCGGAATGGCGCAGTTGATGGAGAGCGAACTGCCCGACGCGCAGGCATTGGGTGTGTGCGGCCAGATCATCCCGTGGAACTTCCCGCTGCTGATGTTGGCGTGGAAAATCGCGCCGGCAATTGCGATGGGCAACACGGTGGTTCTGAAACCGGCCGAGTACACCTCGCTGACCGCGCTGCTGTTCGCCGATATCTGCTCGCAGGCCGGTTTGCCCAAGGGCGTGGTCAACATCGTCACTGGCGATGGCGCCGTGGGCGAGATGATCGTGTCCTCGGACGTCGACAAGATCGCCTTTACCGGCTCGACCGTTGTCGGTCGTCGTATCCGCGAGGCGACCGCAGGTTCGGGCAAGGAGCTGACCTTGGAACTGGGTGGCAAGTCCGCCTACATCGTGTTCGACGACGCCGATATTGATTCAGCTATCGAAGGGCTGGTCGATGCGATCTGGTTCAATCAGGGTCAGGTCTGCTGTGCAGGCTCTCGCCTGCTGGTGCAGGAGGGCATCGCCGATCGCTTCCACGACAAGCTGCGCGCGCGGATGGACAAGCTGCGCGTCGGTGATCCGCTGGACAAATGCATCGACGTGGGTGCGGTTGTGGACCCGGTCCAGTTGCTAACCATCAAGGGCATGGTCGAAAGCAATACCGCAGGTCATGTCCATCAGGCCGCGTGCGAGCTGCCTGAAAACGGCTGCTACTACCCGCCGACTCTGATCTCGGGCCTAGAAACCTCCGATCCGCTGATGCAGGAGGAGATCTTTGGCCCGGTTCTGGTGTCCTCGACCTTCCGCACCCCGGAAGAGGCAGTTGAGCTGGCCAACAACACCCGCTACGGACTGGCCGCGACTGTGTGGACCGAGAACGTGAACCTCGCGCTGGATATCGCGCCCAAGCTGGTTGCCGGTGTGGTCTGGGTGAATGCCACCAACCTGTTCGATGCCGCTGCCGGGTTCGGCGGCGTACGCGAAAGCGGCTTTGGCCGTGAAGGCGGCTGGGAAGGGCTGAGCGCCTACACCAAGCCCAAAGGCAAGGCCAAGCCGCTGACCAAGGTCGAGGCGACCATGGGCGAAGGTGCTCCGGTCGATCCCATTGACCGCACCGCGAAAATGTATGTGGGCGGCAAGCAAACGAGGCCCGACAGCGGCTATTCCAAGCCGGTCTGGGGCAAATCCGGCCTGCTGGGCCATGTCGGCCTTGCCAACCGCAAGGACGTGCGCAACGCGGTTGAGGCCGCGGCAGGTGCCAAAGGCTGGTCCAAGACCACCGGCCATCTGCGCGCGCAAATCCTGTACTACATCGGCGAGAACCTCTCGGCCCGTGCTGAAGAATTCGCCGCCCGTATCGACACCATGACCGGCAAGAAGGACGGCGCAAAAGAGGTCGAGGCCTCGATCCAGCGCCTGTTCACCGCCGCCGCCTGGGCCGACAAGTATGACGGTCAGGTGCATGGCGTTCCGATCCGGGGCGTTGCCATTGCCATGAAGGAACCGGTCGGCGTGATCGGTGCGCTCTGTGCGGATGAGGCACCTCTGCTGGGTCTGGTCTCGGCCATGGCTCCGGCGATTGCGATGGGCAACCGGGTGGTGCTGGCAGCAAGCGAGCCCTATCCGCTGGCAGCCACGGATTTCTACCAGATCCTCGAAACCTCGGACGTGCCCGCAGGTGTGGTCAACATCCTGACCGGCAGCCATGCGGAACTGGCGAAACCTCTGGCCTCTCATCTGAACATGGATGCGGTCTGGTCGTTCTCGTCCACCGATCTGTCGAAAGAGATCGAGGTCGTCTCGGCCGGGAACCTGAAACGGACCTGGGTCAATAACGCGACGGCATTTGATTGGGGCGTGGACCATTCCCGCCGCTTCCTGCAGGCTGCGACCGAAATCAAGAACATCTGGGTGCCCTACGGCGAGTAGGGCTCCCGCATCACGGGAGGCCTACATGGATTTTGCAAACAAAACCGTCATCGTCATTGGCGGAACCAGCGGTATCAATCGCGGCATTGCCGAGGCCTTTGCGGCCTCGGGTGCCAAGCTGGCCGTCGCCAGCCGGTCACAGGAAAAAGTGGATGACACTGTCGCCGCGTTGAAGGCTGCGGGCGCGGCTGACGCCATTGGTGCCGCCTTTGATGTGCGTGACCCCGAGGCTGTGGCCGAGGGCCTTAAGCAATTCCACGACGCATTCGGTGACTTCGACGTTCTGGTGTCTGGCGCGGCAGGCAATTTCCCGGCACTGGCGGCCGAGATGTCGGTCAATGCGTTCAAAACGGTTATCGATATCGACCTGATGGGCACCGTCCACGTGATGAAAGGGGCCTATCCGTACCTCAAACGCCCCGGTGCCAGCATCATCAACATCTCGGCGCCGCAATCCTATCTGCCTTACGAGGGGCAAGCCCATGTCTGCGCCGCCAAGGCGGGCGTTGATCAGATCACCCGCACCCTGTCGATGGAATGGGGTGTCGAGGGCATCCGCGTGAACTCGGTCGTGCCGGGCTTCATCGAAGGGACCGAAGGCGCGAAACGTCTGGCCCCCACCGAAAACGCCCATGAAGAACTGCGCCGCGATGTGCCTTTGGGCCGCTGGGGTCAGCCGCAGGATGTGGCCAATGCCTGTCTGTTCCTCAGTTCGGACCTGGCCAGCTATATCAGCGGCACGGTACTGGCCGTGGATGGCGCGCTGTATCAGCGCGGGTCAGGCAAATTTGGTCAGATGATGGGGCAGATGCTGCGCAGCGCGGCGGGGAAAAAGGGCTGAGGCGCACTCAGCCCCCTTTCATCAGTTGGTGGTTTCCAGACCTTCGGGTTTACCGACAACGGTGAAATGCAACCCCTCGGGGTCGAGCAGTTCACCGGCCACACGGTTCACATCTTCCAGCGTCACCGCGTTCACCTTGTCGTTGCGGGTGGTGATATAGTCGATGGGCAGATCATCCATCTGCATCCCGACCATGATCCCGGCGATCTGCCCGTTGCCATCAAACCGCAGCGGGTAGGCCCCGGTCAGATAGGTCTTGGCATCATCCAGTTCCTTCTGCGTCACGCCCTCGGACGCGGCCCGGGCCCATTCGTTGCGGATCACCTCGACCGCTTCGGCGATGCGGTCATTGCCCGAGGACACTGAGCCCAGATAGACCGAGGCCAGATCCTTGGGCACCAGATAGGTCGCCACACCATAGGTCAGGCCGCGCTTTTCGCGCACTTCCTGCATCAGGCGGCTTTCAAACCCACCACCGCCAAGAATGTGGTTCAGCACAAAGGCGGCAAAGAAATCGGGATCATGCCGGTCAATGCCCGCATGGCCAAACAGGGCCACCGATTGAGGCGTGTCGAATTCAACCACGCTGACCCCGCCGGGGATACCTACGTCAGCACGATCCGGAATGGGCTTGCCGGTCTCGGGCAGATCGGCCAGCAGCTTGTCCAGCAACGCGCCCAGTTCCTCGGGTGTGATATCGCCCACGGCACCGACATAGAGCCGATCCTTGGCAAAGACATTGTCATAGGCGGTCACAACATCGTCGCGGCTCAGCCCAGAGACGCTTTCGATCGTGCCCTTACCTTCGGTGCCATAAGGGTGGTCACCATAGGCCATCCGCGCGAAATTGCGGCTGGCTATGTCGTTGGGGTCGGTCTGATCGGACCGCAGCCCGGACATAATCTGCGCCTTCACCCGTTCCACCGCGTCCTCGTCAAAGCGCGGCTCGTGAATGGTGGTACGCAGCAAGTCGATCACCTCATCGCGGTTCTCGGTGAGGAATTGCGCTGAGATCGACATCGTGTCGTCAGACGCGTTGTAACTGAACGAGGCCGCCAGCGATTCCAGCTCGCGCGCATAAGTGCGGGCATCCATGTCGCCTGCGCCCTCTTCGATCAGGCCGCTCATCAGGTAGGTGGCGCCACGCTTGCCGGGCTCGTCCAGCGAGGTACCGCCGCGAAAGCGCAGCTCCAGCGCGGTGAAGGGGATCGAGTGATCCTCGACCAGCCAGGCGGTGATGCCGCCGGGCGAGGTCACCTCTTCGATCTCGATCTCGGCCCAGGCGGGCAGTGCGATGACGAAAGCGATCAGGGTTGCGAATATGCGTTTCATTGCGTCACCTCATCGTCGCGCATCAGCCATCCGGTGACCGACGCCTCGGGTTGCAGCACCTCGCGGGCGGCGGCGATGATCTCATCCCCCGTCACGGCCTGCAGGATATCGGGCCAGGCCTGCACATCCTCGACCGTCAACCCGCTGGTCAGGGCGCGGCCATAGCGGTTGCCGATCCCGTCCACATTATCGCGGGCATAAGTCTGGGCCGCGCGCAGTTGCATCTTGATGCGGTCGAGATCTTCTTCGTTCACACCTTCGGTGATGAAATCGGCCACCGCCTGATCCATCGCGTCCTCGGCCTCTTGCAAAGACACGCCCTGCGCCGGAACAACCAGCAGATCGAAGGTCGTGTCGTCCAGCGAAACGCCGCGGTAGAAGGCCCCGGCATAAACGACCATTTGCTGCTCGAACTGCAGCTTTTCGTTCAGGTACGACGTGGTGCTGCCACCCAGCAGCTCGGCCAGAAGGAACAGCGCTGCGGCTTTCTGCTGCTCACCCGGATCGCGTTCGGGCGCCAGATAGCTGCGCTGAACATAGGGCTGCGACACCCGCGCATCCTTGAAGGTCAGGCGACGTTCGGAAGTCTGCGGCGGCTCTTGCGAGCGCACCCGTTCGGGCAGGTCCGGGTTGGCCGGGATGACACCGTAATACTGCTCGGCCAGTGCTTTGACCGCATCGGGCTCCACATCGCCGGTCACCACCAGAATGGCGTTATTGGGCGCGTAATGGGTCTGGTAGAAGGACAGCGCGTCCTCCATGTCCAGCGTCTCCATCTCGTGCCGCCAGCCGATGATCGGCACGCCATAGCGATGGTTAAGATATTGTGACGCGCCCATCTGCTCGCCGAACAGGGCGCGGGGGCTGTTGTCGGTGCGCTGGTTGCGTTCCTCAAGGATCACATCGCGTTCGGTGACGATGTCCTCTTCGCTCAGGCGGATGTTGCGCATCCGGTCCGCCTCCATCCGCATCATCAGCTCCAGCCGGTCGGCGGCGACGCGTTGGTAATAGGCAGTGTAGTCATAGGACGTAAACGCATTGTCATTGCCGCCATTGGCCGCAACGGTGGCCGAGAACTCACCCGGGGCCAGCGTATCGGTGCCCTTGAACAGAAGGTGTTCCAGAAAATGCGCCACACCGGACGATCCGACCGGCTCATCCGCTGACCCGGCCCGATACCAGACCATATGCTGCACGACCGGCGCGCGGTGATCTTCTACCACAACGACATCCATGCCGTTATCCAGCGTGAAGGTTGTGACCGCCTCGTGCCCTTCTTTGGCAATCAAGGGGGTGGCGGCGACAAGGGCGGCAGACAAGGCCAGAGCCCGAACCATGGGGCGTCCTCCGTTTCGTTCAATGGTGTTCAAACTACGGTGGTGCAGCGCAGGTTCAAGGCCGATGACGGAAAGTTAAGATTTATTCATCCGCCGGAGGCGCCGATGGCGTCTCAATCCCTGCGCGGCGCGCCGCTTCGTTTTGCGCATCGGCATCAAGCGCCTGACGGTCGTATACCTGCGAATAGCGGTCCACCTTGAACAGGCGCAGACGGGTCAGGCGGCCCTGCTTTCTGCGGAATTCGGCGTCTTCGGCTTCAACCACCTGCCGCGTGTTGGACGGCACGCCATAGCGGCTGGATGCAGTCACAAGCGCCGCGTCGGAGGACGGGATGGCGGCATTCGGATTCAACGCCGCCTCACTGCCGCCCAGTGCCACAATTGCATCCGCCTTCGGATTCGGGTCGGTCAGGTTTGTCCCGCCCGGCGTGGGGGCAGGCAGAAACTTGTAGTCTTTGGGCTGCGTCAGCGGTTCCACTGGCATGACCGAGAATTCATCTGGCCCCTGTCCCGGCGCCTCAAGGTGGCGCAGACCGACATCGGAACATCCCGCAACCGCAAAGGCCAATGTCACAACAAGTATGGAACGCGGCAACCGCATCAGAGTCTCCAGCCAGTTTCAGGCGCTTGTATCGCATATCACCCGGCGCGTCACGAGGGCTTTTTGCCCTCGAACAGCACAAGCCCGATGGCGCCTGCAAAGATGAACACATCGGCCAGATTGAACACAAACGGGTTGTTGATGCCACAGCAGGACATGTTCAGGAAATCCAGAACATAGCCATAGATCACCCGGTCCAGCACATTTGCCAGCGCCCCGCCGATCAGCAACCCGCCGCAGAACAGCATCAGCTTGGACGGGGTCGTGCGGATCAGCCAGATCAGCACGCCGATCGAGATGGCCAGCGAGATACCGATCAGCACCCAGCGGGCGGCGTCGGTATCACCCTGAAACAAACCAAAGTTGATGCCCCGATTCTCACCGTATTTGAACACCAGCAAGGGCGGCAGTACGTCGATAGTGCCCTCGGCCACGCGCATCACGTGAACGACCAGATACTTGCTGACCTGGTCGATCAGAAACGCGGCCAGCGCAGCCCAGAGCAGAAGGCGATAGCGCATCAGTGACGGAAATGGCGCATGCCGGTGAAGACCATGGCCAGACCGGCGTCATCCGCAGCTGCAATCACTTCGTCGTCGCGCATCGAGCCGCCGGGTTGGATGACGCAGGTGGCCCCCGCCTCGGCGGCCTCCATCAGACCGTCGGGGAAGGGGAAGAACGCGTCAGACGCCACGGCCGAGCCGATGGTCAGCGGTTGGGCAAGGCCCAGCGTTTCAGCCATGCGTTCGGCTTTTTTGGCAGCAATAAGCGCCGAGTCCACGCGGCTCATCTGGCCCGCACCTACACCCACGGTGGCGCCGTCCTTGACGTAAACGATGGCGTTGGACTTGACGTGTTTCGCCACTTTCCACGCAAACAGCAGGTCGCGCATCTGCTCCTCGGTCGGGGCCTTCTTGGTGACAACTTTCAGGTCATCCATACCGACAAAGCCGTTATCCTTGTCCTGTACCAGCAGGCCACCGGCCACCTGACGCACGGTTTTGCCGCCTGCGGTCACGTCCGGCAGGCCTTCGGTGGTCAGCAGGCGCAGGTTTTTCTTGGCGGCAAAGATCGCCTTGGCCTCGTCCGATGCGCCGGGGGCGATCACGACCTCGGTAAAGATCCCGGTGATTTCCTGCGCGGTTTCAGCGTCCAGCGGCTGGTTCAGCGCGACGATGCCACCAAAGGCCGAGGTACGATCGCAGTCAAAGGCCGCTTTGTAGGCCTCCAACAGAGTCGCGCCTTTGGCTACGCCACAGGGATTGGCGTGTTTGATGATGGCACAGGCGGCGCCTTGTGCCGGGTCGAACTCTGCCACCAGCTCAAACGCCGCATCGGTGTCGTTGATGTTGTTGTAGCTCAGCTCCTTGCCCTGATGCTGTACGGCGGTCGCAACGCCGGGGCGGTTGGTGCCATCGGTGTAGAAGGCAGCCGACTGGTGGCTGTTCTCACCATAGCGCAGGGTCTGTTTCAGCTCACCGGCAAAGGCGCGGCGTTTCGGGGCCTCAAGCTCCAGCGCGTCGGCCAGCCAATTGGACACGGCGGTGTCATAGGCGGCGGTACGGGCATAGGCCTTTTGCGCCAGTTTGCGGCGGAATTTCGGGCAGGTCGCGCCATTATGCTGGTCCATGTCACCCAACAGTTTCTGATAATCCTCGACGTCTACGACGACGTTGACGAAAGCATGATTCTTGGCCGCGGCGCGGATCATCGCCGGGCCGCCGATGTCGATGTTTTCGACACATTCATCGTAATCGGCGCCCTTGGCCACGGTGGCCTCGAACGGGTAGAGGTTCACCACCAGCAGGTCGATCGCACCAATGCCGTGCTCGGTCATAGCCGCAACGTGGGTGTCGTTGTCGCGCAGCGCCAGCAGGCCGCCATGCACCATCGGGTGCAGGGTTTTCACGCGGCCATCCATCATCTCGGGGAAGCCGGTCACCTCGCTCACATCCTTTACCGAAAGTCCGGCATCGCGCAGCGCCTTTGCGGTGCCGCCGGTCGACAGCAGTTCGACCCCGCGCTCGGACAGCGCCTGTCCCAGTTCGATCAGTCCGGTCTTATCGGATACGGAAAGCAACGCGCGGCGCACGGGGTGAAGGTCGGTCATGGGTCCAAAGGTCCTTTTGGCGTCAGTCAAACTCGGGCTCGTCCCGGTGCAGGTCGCGCACGGCATAGGCTGTATCCTGTGCCTTGCTCAACGTCCACTGGATGCGGGTCGCATACTCCATTGCGCGCCCGGATAGAACGATCTGTTTTGTCGCGCGGGGCTTTAATCGGCCTTTTTCAAGATAAACGCTTGGTTCGACGGCCAATTTTGCAACACCGTCATGGCGGAAAACCCAGATCTCACCGCTTTTGAGCGCCATCGACACCGCCGCGCCGCCCAAATCGATGGCCGCATCCACATCCGGATGCAGGTGAAACCGGACGTCATAGCGAACGCCCTTGAGGCCCGAAGCATCCATCGCCTTGTCGAACTGCCGCTTGGCCTTGTCGGTGGCAGTCAGCAGAATATCCTCACCCGTCAGCTCGCGCCCGTCAAAGCGCAGCTCGAACGTGCGGGCATGGGTCAGGCCAAAAGTCCTGGTGTAGCCGTCATGCCCGACCATAAAGCGCGTGCCCTCAAAAGCCTCTTCGAAGTCGACCGGCACTTCCTGCGGCGCATCGACCAGCGCTTCGTTTTCGCCGCCATTCCCCGCCGGGGCCAGCCGGGCACTGGAATAGCCATCCAGGCACAGGGTCGAATGCGATGGCGTCGCGCGCCCGGCCCGCCGCCATTCCGACCCGAAACTCTCGCCCGAGCCGCAATTCACGATCAAGGGTCGCCGCCCCGAAGTCAGCTCGAACGCAAGGGTCGAGGCATGGGCATTGAGGGACGCGGCCCCCTTGGGTGGCACGCTTGCATCCACGATCACGCTGGTCCGCGCGGCATAGAGCCGGGAAAACCCCATCGCCAAACCATTCGCGTGCTGTGGCCGTACGCCGCTTTGGGCCAGCGCCTGATCCAGCCGCCCTTCGACCCCGCGCCCGCCACCGTGAAACCGGGCCAGCGCACCATCGGAATGGCGCAGGCTGCGCAGCGTTGGCGCCATCCGCTTGATTGCCTCGGCCTGCGCCGCCGGTGTTCCCCGCCCCAGATCGCCCAGCGCGGCCGAGGTCCAGGACAGCAGGGTGAACACATCCAGCAACTCTTCGGGGTTGCGGGTGGGAATGCCGCCCTGCGCGTCGATCTGTTTTTCACATTCTTTCGCCAGCGCACGCAGGGCCGGATCGGCCATCTGCTCCAACCCTTTCAGCGCAAGCCCCGCCTGAACCAGCCCGGCCAGCGCCTCGAACCGGGGCAACCCCGGTGTGGCCGCGTGCCAGCGTTTGGACAGGAACCATGTCTGCTGCGCCAGCGCGCGGAAGAAGGCTTTGGCCTGCGTCTCATCCATCCCGCGCAGCAGGAACGCCGCGTGATTGATCCACCGCATCACCCGCCGTCCGGTCAGGTCGGGTGCCCATCCCGGCCCCTGCCCGCGACCGTGCGCATCAATCCAGCCCCAGACCCAGCGCTGCGCCTTTTCGCGGGCGCGCATGTCGCCGACCGCAGCCAGATCGTCCAGCCAGGCAAACCCATGGCGTTCGTTGTCAAACCCGGTGCTTGGCGCGGTGACATCCCAAAGGTTGGTGTCCTGCGCCTCAACCAGATACCCGGCAAACAACAGATTGCCCGCCACCAGCTGCCGCCCGCGCGCGAAGGACCCGACAGTGCGCGGCTCAGGCTCGGTCACAAACCCGCTGACCGCCTTGCGCCGCTGGCTGAGCCGCGCATAGAGACGGTTCCGGAACCGCGCCCATCGGTTGGTCATGGTATCTGAATTCGACATGACGCTCGTTACTCTGCCCCTTGCGCTCTGCTGGCGCTTGAGACCCAACGATAGACCGCACAGATCGTCAAGTCACCGAAAAGCGTCGTGTCAGGCGGATTTGTTCAGGCAGGCCACGTAGAACCCGTCCATCCCGCCGCGATCCGCCCAATAATCGGGCCGCAGACGCAGGCCACCTTCCTCGGTGATCCATTCGGGTTCAACCCCGGTAATGTTCAGCGCATCGCGGTTCACGGCCATGTCGGGGTATTGGTCCAGCGCCTCTTCGACCTGTACTTCGCCCTCATCGGGCAGCAGGGAACAAGTGCAATAAACCAGCCGCCCGCCGGGTTTCAGCAGGGTCCAGGCATGGGCCAGCATTTGCGCTTGCAGCTCGATCAGCCCGCCGAATTCCGAGCCGTCCTTAGCAAAGGGCAAATCCGGGTGACGGCGAATGGTGCCCGTCGCGGAACAAGGCGCGTCCAGCAGGATGGCGTCGTACTGGCCCTGATGCTCCAGTGCATCGCCCGCAATAACCTTGGCCTTCAGACCGGTGCGTTTGAGGTTCTCGCGCACCCGCTCCAGCCGCGTTTTCGAAATATCCAGTGCGGTGACCTTGGCTCCGGCTGCGGCCAGTTGCAACGTCTTCCCTCCCGGCGCGGCGCAAAGGTCCAGCACGGCTTCCCCGGCTTTGGGTGCCAATACCTGAACCGGCAAAGCCGCCGCCGCGTCCTGCACCCACCAGTCGCCGGCGGTGAACCCCGGCAGGGTCGAGACCTGACCTGCATCCTGCACCCGCAGCGACCCGGTCGGCAGCGCGTCTCCGGGGCCGCTCGCGCCCGGCTTTACGGTAATATCCAGCGGTGCACCGGTGAAATGGGCCTGCTCCATGCCCGTGACGGCCTCGGCGCCCCAAGCCATGATCAAAGGCTCACGCAACCATTCGGGCAGGCGCGGTACCCGCATCTTGGGCCACGCATCGGGCCCTTCGGCGGCCACTTTGCGCAGAACCGCATTCACCAGCCCCTTAAGGCGGCCATGCTTACGCGACCGGCCCACGATCTCGACCATGGAATTGACCACGCCATGCGCCGCCTCTCCGTGGCACAGTTCGACCGCGCCAAGGCGCAGGGCATTGCGCACGGTCAGAGCGGGCGTCCGGTTCAGGTGGTTGTCCAACAGACGGTCGGCACGTTCGAGCCCGCGCAGGGTTTCCAGCGTCAGCCGCTGCGCCCGCGCGCGGTCCTCGGGGTCCAGCCGATCCAGCGCACCTGCGGCCAGACATTCGGACAGCAACCGGCCTTCTCCCAGAATCTGATCCAGCAGATAGATCGCGCTGCGTCGCGCCGCTGTTGCGTTGTCGGACATGGAACCGCCTTTGATGTGACCCTCGCCCGCATTGCCAAATGCGGACGGGGGCGTATATCAAGACCCTGCACGGAAAGGAACCCGATGTCATGAGCGACGACCGCAAAGACCTGCCCCCTGCGGCCCAGCGCGCTTTGGCCGAGGCCGAAGAGCGCCGCAAAAAGGCCGAGGCTGAGGCAAAAGAGATGCCAAAGGAACTGGGTGGACGCGACGGTCCCGACCCGGCCCGTTATGGCGACTGGGAGAAGAAAGGCATCGCGATCGACTTCTGATCGCTCACTCCCGCAGCGCCTGCAGAAAATCGTCAATCAACGCGCGCTGCTTCTTCGACCGCACCCGATCTTCGGGCCAGGTCAGCCAATACCCTTCGCGCGTGTCCAGTTTTGGCAGGTCCAGCCTGCACAATTGCCCGCTGCGCAAGTGCCCTGATGCCAACGGCACTGAGCCCAGAACCACCCCCATACCTTGCCGGGCCGCCGCAATCGCGTGGCCCATTGAATCAAAGCTGACACGTGCGGGTGGCAATTCGCCGGCCCCTGTTGCCGAGGCCCAGTCGCGCCATCCCGGACGTTCGCCACGCTGATCAACCAGAGGCGCCCCCCACGCAACGCCGGGCGCAGCCATCGGCACCAGAACCTCCTGCGCGATCAAAGCCGCCTCTCGCCCCGGCCAGGCGCCTCGGCCATAGCGGATTTGCAGCCAGGTCTTTTCCTCATCCAGCGAAGACCGGCGTGCGACAGAATCCGTCAGAACCTGCACCTTGGGCCGCATCCTGAGAAATTCAGGAAGGTTCGGGAGGACCAGCGCGTAGATATGGGACGACAGGCCCGCGACGCGCAGCTCACGGGGGGACTTCCCAAACAGATCTTCGGTGTTGCGCTCCAACGCCTGCAAACTGTCCTGAACAAGTGGCAGATAGCTTTCGCCCTCAACCGTCAGCGACACTCCCCGCGCCTCGCGCACGAACAGCGTCCGGCCCAGCCAGGTTTCAAGATTTGCGATCCGCTGGCTGACGGCGGCCTGTGTCAGCCCGAACTCTTTGGCGGCGGCGGAAAATCCACCCAACCGACCGGCTGCTTCGAACACGCGCAGCCAATCCAAAGGCGGCAATCCGATCTTTTTCTTAGCCATAAGATTTTCCAAGCCTCAGCAGAAAGAAGGATTAATTGTCGTAATGCCACGGGGCGCGTATTTCCTCAAGCAAAGCCGCGCCGAACAGGAGACCCCCATGCTGCGCACCGCCACCCATGATGCCTCGATCGTGACCGTTGAATTTGACACCGGCACCCAGGCCCGCTTCCACGCCATCTGGCTGCGCGACAACGCGCTGGACCCCGAGACCCGCGCGCCGGGCAACGGCCAACGTCTGATCACCATTGGCGACATTCCCGCCGCTACCGCGATCAGCGCTGCAGAGATTCTGGACGGCGATCTGACCGTCACTTTCCAGCCGGAAGACAAGACCGTGATCTTCCCTGCCTCTTGGCTGGCCGATCACATCTATGATCGCGACCCGGCGCAAGAAACCGGTCGTATCGCCCCTGGCATCACCACATGGGAACGCGGGATCGATGCGCCCAGCGCGGATTGGGACGCGGTGCACGCCAACCCCGCCGCCAAGCGCGATTGGCTGGCTGCCGTGGCCGAGTTCGGCTTTGCCAAGCTGACCAACGGCCCGACCGAGCCGGAATCGCTGCTGAAAGTGGCCGACCTGTTCGGCTATGTCCGCGAGACAAACTATGGCCCCTATTTCGAGGTCCGGACCGAGGTGAATCCGACCAACCTCGCCTTTACCGGGCTGGGTTTGCAGGCTCATACCGACAACCCTTATCGCGACCCGGTGCCGACGCTGCAGATCCTGTATTGCCTGGAGAACAGCGCCGAGGGCGGCGACTCGATCGTGGTCGACGGTTTCCGCGCCGCCGAGAAACTGCGCGACCAGAACCCCGAGGGATTTGCCCTGCTGGCGGGCTATCCGGCGCGGTTCGAATACAAGGGCTCGGACGGCGTCTGCCTGCGCTCGCGTCGTCCGATGATCGAGCTGTCGCCGGATGGCGAGCTGATCGGTATCCGGTTCAACAACCGCTCATCGGCTCCGTTCGTGGACATCCCGTTCGACCAGATGGAGGCCTACTACGCCGCTTACCGTCAACTGGGCGAGATCATCGACGACCCGGCGATGGGCGTGTCGTTCAAGCTGGAACCGGGTGAAAGCTTCATCGTCGACAACACCCGCATTCTGCACGCGCGGCTGGGCTATTCCGGCGCAGGCTCACGCTGGTTGCAGGGCTGCTACGCCGACAAGGACGGGCTTCTGTCGACACTGGCGGCAATGGACATGGCACAACCGGAGGCAGCGGAATGAAACCGGATTTTTCGACCCTGAACCGGGACAATATCGTGGCTTTCATCGGTGACATCTTCTCCCGCCGCGGTGGAGAGGAATATCTGGGCGAACCCGTCACCATGGCTGAACACATGCTGCAAGGCGCCACCATCGCCGAACAGAACGGGATGCCCGAGGAAATCATCGTTGGCGCGCTGCTGCACGACATCGGCCATTTCACGTCCGAGTTCGGCACTTATCACCCCGACGACACCGAAGACCGCCACCACGAGGACGCGGGCGCAGAGGTGCTGGAGCAGTTCTTCCCCTCGGTCATCACCGATTGCTGCCGTTACCACGTGGCGGCCAAACGGTATCTCTGCGCCACCAAGCCCGAGTATTTCAACCGCCTGTCCGACGCCTCGGTCCACACGCTGGAACTGCAGGGTGGCCCGATGAGCGCCGAGGAGGTGGCCGCGTTCGAGGGCAACCCGAACCTGAAAGAGATCATTCAGGTCCGCTATCTGGACGAGGCAGGTAAGCGCGCCGATATGGAGACACCCGACTTTGCCCATTTCGCACCGATGGTGCAGCGTATGGTCGACAAACACATGGGGGCCTCATGAACGCGCCGGAATATATCTTTGAAGCCAGCACCAAACCCTCGCTGCCGTGGCACGAGGTTCCCCTGATCCGCGCCACCGACGAGTCGGTCAAGGGCTATGGCTGTCTGGTCGATGATCCCGAGGGGTTCGAGCTCGAGATTACCCGCTGGCCGCAGCAAGGCTGGCGCCCCATCGACGAGGGCACCGGTGACGAAGGCGGCTGGGTCGAGGGCACGTTCCACGGCGAATGGAAAGGCGATGTGCTTTATGGCCGGAACGAAGCGGTGAACGGCCACTATGTTCTGGGCTGGTCCACCGATCCGCAGCAGGCGCAGGTGGAAAGCCAAACCGCGCCGCGCGATCAGGTGTTGCTGTGGCACATGAACTACCACCCCGATGGCGGACAGATGTTCTGGCCGCTGGACAACAAACCCTTCATCATCCCCGCTGCCCTGCCCGGAGATAACCTGACGCCTGAAAAAGTGGTGGCATTCTGGTGTGATGGCTCGCGCGGGCTCTATATCCATCCCGGCATCTGGCACGAGGGGATTTTCCCGGTCGAAGACAACCAGCGTTTCCTTGACCGGCAGGGCGCGGTCCATGCGCGGGTCAGCGCCGATATCGGCAAGGAATTTGGCGTCTACCTCGCCTGTCCGCTGCGCGCAGACAAGATAAGGGACCTCTGACGCCGCTTTCAGAAACCCTTAACCTTTGCCGCCAACATCTGTGATACGCTCGAACCAGTCCAAATTGGCATGGGAGGCATCAGATGGGACTGAACAGACGTAGGGTGGTCCAGTTGGGAACTGCGGCAACGGTCGGCACGCTGCTTCCGCGCGTATCACTTGCGGCAGCCGACCAAAATGAGGCGTTCGAACAGAGCTTCAGCGATACGCTCATGCGCCTGAGAACACTATTCGCAGAGCTTGGGTTCACCGAGTCCGAGCCGCTCTCGATTGTATCGGGGGTCGCGGACTATAACGGTGGGCTGCGGCACGATTTCGACCAGTCCGCCCTGCCCTCCAATGCCTTCGTCATTCAACCCTTGGCGCGGGTAGCGGATGTGGACGAACAACACCGCCCGGACGTGCTGCCCCTGTTCCACGAGGTCGGCTGTCACCCCACGGACGCCGATGGTCAGGCCACGACCCGCCTGATGATGCGCCTATTGACCGAAGGATTCGGCCTCGACCCGGCGCGCATCGCCTTTGTCAGCGTGCCGCAATCCGAAGACATGCGCCCGGTGTTGGACGATATGGGCCTGCCTTTTGCCGAAAAAGTCCTGCTGCGAGACGAGGCCAAAGCCCTGGCGGCCCGCGATGCGTCCGGCTTTTTCTTCCCCGATCCGTTTGGCGAAGACTATATCGTGACCATGGGTGTCTATTACCGCGTCGGCGACACAGACGAACCCGCCCCCGACGCTTATCCGCCATCAGCCAACTGGACCGAGATCGGCGAGATCGTCATCGGCGGAGAGGCCGCGCCGCTGGGCATTTCCATCGGAGCCGAGCGTCTTACTTATGCGGTGACCGGCCAGTTCCCGACCTGGGATCAGCGGCTGGGCGCATTATTCGCACAAGTCGAACAGGACGGCGCCGAGCCACCCGGTCTGACCGCATTCAGGTGACGGAGCTTAAAGCCCCAACACATCCACCATGTCATAATGACCGGGCGCCTTGCCCTGACCCCACAGCGCCGCTTTCAGCGCGCCGCGGGCAAAGATAGCACGGTCGGTGGCCAGATGGCGCAGGACGATACGCTCGCCCGGTGCAGCGAACAGCACGTCGTGTTCGCCGACGATGTCTCCGCCACGAATGGCGTGGAAGCCGATATCGCCGCGTTTGCGGGCGCCGGTGATACCGTCACGACCCCGGTCGGACACGTCCGCCAGGTTGACCCCGCGCCCCTCGGCGGCGGCTTCACCCAGCATCAGCGCGGTACCCGAGGGCGCATCGACCTTGTGGTGGTGGTGGCCTTCGATCACTTCGATGTCGAAATCCTCATCCAGTGCAGCGGCGACCTTTTTGGTCAGTTGCACCAGAAGGTTGACACCAAGGCTCATGTTCCCGGCCCGTACGATCACTGCGTGGCGCGCCGCCGGTTCCAGCGCGGCAATCTGTTCGTCGCTCATGCCGGTGGTGCCGATCACGTGGACGCACCGCGCCTGTGCGGCCAGAGCGGCGAACTCCAACGTCGCCTCGGGCGCGGTGAAATCGATCACCGCCTGCGCCTGCGCAAACGCCTCCAGCGGGTCGTCGGTGACGGTGACGCCCAGCGCCTGACCGCCCATTGCCTCGCCCACGTCCTGACCGATCCAGTCATGACCCGCACGTTCGACCACGCCAACCAGACGGGCCTGATCGCTGTCCGTCACGGTCTTGATCAGCATCTGCCCCATACGGCCCGAAGCCCCTGTGATGACGATCCCCGGAATATGGGTCATTGCGCTGGTCCTTTTCGATATGATTAGCACGTGGTCGGCTCAAAGCCTCCTACCCCGTTCGCGCCCGCTTGGCAAAGCCCCGCTTTGCGCTTAGATCGGGTTGTATGGCAAAGAACAAATTCCACGATGGCCCCGGCCCGTCCCAACGACAGCTGCGCGTCGGCGAACTGATCCGCCGCACCCTGTCCGAGGTTCTGGCGCGCGGAGATGTCCACGACCCCGACCTGAACCGAATGTCGATCACCGTAGGTGAGGTGCGAACCTCGCCCGATCTGAAGATCGCCACCGCTTATGTACTGCCGCTGGGCGGCAAGGGCCAAGAGGACGTGATCGACCTGCTGGCCCGCAACAAGGGTGAGCTGCGGCGCGTGATCGGCAAGAAGCTGAACCTGAAATTCTCGCCCGATCTGCGGTTCCGGCTGGATGACACGTTTGACCGTCTGGACGACACCCGCCGCATGTTCGAACAGGACGCGGTGCGCCGCGATCTGGACGAGTGATCCGCGCACTGGCCACTTTGGGCGCGGCCCTTTGGGCGGCGCAAGCCTCTGCGGTCACCTGTGAAAAGCTGACCCATGAGGACAAGCGGTATACCATCTGCGAGGTGGATGCCGCGTCCGAAGACCTGCGCCTGTTCCTGAACGATGAAAACGGCGATCTTCTGGGGCATTTCTCCTCGGTGAACGAGGCGCTGGCCCCCGGCGGCAAACGGCTGGCTTTCGCAATGAACGCCGGCATGTATCACGACGACCGCTCACCCGTGGGCCACTATGTCGAAGAGGGTCAGGAGCAGATGCGGGTGATCCCGAATGCGGGCCCTGGCAATTTCGGTCTGCTGCCCAACGGCGTGTTCTGTATCCGGGAAGGTCGCGCCGATGTGTTCGAAACGCTCGGTTATGTTGATCAGGCACCTGCCTGCCGCTTTGCCACCCAATCCGGCCCGATGCTGGTGATCGACGGAGAGTTGCACCCGCGTTTCCTGCCTGATTCGACCTCGCGCTATGTGCGCAACGGGGTAGGCACCAGCGCCGACGGCACGCGCGCGGTGTTTGCGATCTCGGAGGATTACGTCACTTTCCACGAGTTCGGCAGCCTGTTTCGGGATGTGCTGGGCACGCCGAACGCGCTGTTTCTGGATGGCAATATCTCGCGGATGTATGAACGGGCGGGCAACCGGTCAGATGTGGGCTTCTCGCTGGGGCCAATTGTGGGTGTGGTTGAAGACGTCCCGACAAATTGACAGCGACAGGGTGATCCGCTAACTCGCGCGCCTCAGCAAGAATCTAGGTGAAGCATGGGACGCAAACGCAAGGGCCGCGACATTTCCGGTTGGCTGGTGGTGGACAAGCCTGCGGGCATGACCTCGACCGCCGTGGTCAACAAGGTGCGTTGGGCGATGGACGCCAAGAAAGCGGGCCATGCGGGCACGCTGGACCCCGAAGCAACCGGCGTTTTGGCCGTGGCTTTGGGTGAGGCGACCAAGACCGTTCCCTACATCACCGACGCTTTGAAGGCTTACACCTTCACCGTACGCCTGGGTCAGGCCACCAACACGGACGATGCCGAGGGCGAGGTGATCGCGGAAAACGATGCGCGCCCGTCGGATGACGACATCAAACAGGCGCTGTCCCCGTTTCTGGGCGACATCAAGCAGGTGCCACCCAAGTTTTCGGCGGTGAAGATCGACGGCCAGCGCGCCTATAACCTGGCCCGCGATGGCGAGGACGTAGAACTGTCCGCTCGCCCTTTGTGGGTTGAGGAGCTAATTCTGGTCGACCGCCCCGACAAAGACCACGTCGTGCTGGAAATGACTTGCGGCAAGGGCGGCTATGTCCGCTCGATCGCGCGCGATCTGGGTGAGGCACTGGGCTGCCACGGCCACGTCCGGGAACTCCGCCGTATCTGGTCTGGCCCGTTCGAGGTCGAGGACGGCCTGTCCATCGCGCAGATCGACGAGATGGCCAAGACCACCGCGCTGGATGAGTATCTGCATCCGCTGGAAACCGGCCTCGCCGACTTGCCCGAACTGAAATGCACCCCCGAAGGCGCCACCCGCCTGCGCAACGGCAACCCGGGCATGGTGCTGGCCTCGGACGTGGAATACGGCGACGAGGCCTGGGCCTCGCTGGATGGCAAGGCCGTGGCCGTGGGCATCTATAAATCAGGCGAATTGCATCCCAGCCGGGTGTTCGTCGCCTGAATGGCGTGCTAGGCGGGTGGCATGATCACCCGTTCGCATACCAAGGGCGATGCGCCCTCGACCGCCATTTATTCCAACTGCGAAAAGTATCGCTATAGCCTGACCCGCGTTTGGGACTCTGAAGGGCGAAAGGCGCTTTTCGTGATGCTGAACCCTTCGACCGCGACCGAGGTGCAGAACGACCCCACGGTGGAACGCTGCGAACGCCGTGCCCGGGCGCTGGGGTTCGGGGCGTTTCAGGTCACCAACATCTTTGCCTGGCGCGACACCGACCCGCGCAAGATGCGTGCCGCGGCCGATCCGGTAGGCCCCGAGAATGACGCAGCGATTCTGGATGGTGTTGAATGGGCCGATCAGGTCATCGCCGCCTGGGGCACCCATGGCGCGCATCTGGACCGCGGCCCGGCGGTAGAAACCCTGCTGCGTGGCACCGGCCAGCCGCTGTTTCATCTGGGGCTGACCAAGGACGGGCACCCGAAACATCCTCTCTATATCGCCTATACGCAGCAGCCCGAAGCGTGGTGACGAAAGGTTAACCACAAGATCAGTCCGGCTTTGACCAAGTGGCTGATCCCATGAGACATTTACCCTCGGACCAGTGCGTTCACGGAGGGTTCCCATGTTTATGATCGGTTTGCTTGGACTGGCCGCCGTCGGTGGCGCCGCCTACGCCATGAGCGACGTGTTCGAGCCCGATGACGCACCCGAAGACGACGACATTTCCGAAGACCAGATCGATGAGGTGACCAAGGGCAATTTCCTCGAGATTGATGACAGCGTCGAAGACCCCTCGACCCCTGATATGATCGGTGAAGTGGACGAAACCGCCAAGCCCGAGGACCCCGACCCGTCGACCGGGACCATCATCTCGGAATTTCAAGGCGATCTGGTCATTGCCGGGACCGAGGAAACAGATGTCTTGACCGGGCAGGACGGCGTCGACCAGATCAACGGTTTCGGCGCGGATGACGTGATCTTTGGCGGCGCGGGCAATGACGTACTGCACGGGGGCGAAGGCGCGGATACCGTCTCGGGCGGTGACGATGACGACATTCTTCACGGTGAGGGCGGCGATGACCTGCTGAACGGGGATGCAGGGGACGATCAACTTTACGGCCATTTCGGCGCGGACCAGCTGGATGGCGGTCAGGGCGACGATACGCTGCATGGCGGCCAGGACGATGATACGCTGGACGGTGGCGAAGGCGATGACGCGCTGCATGGCGGCTATGGCGACGACACGCTGTACGGCGGCGCGGGTGAGGATGTTCTGTTCGGCGGGGACGGTGATGACATCCTGACCGGCGAGGATGGGGAGGGCGAACAGGCCCCCGACTTTCTGAATGGCGGCGCCGGAGAGGACACGATCCTGGCCGACAGCGGGGATATCGTCACCGGCGGAGAGGATGCCGATGACATCATACTCGACCCCGAACCCGAGGATGAAGCCGTGACGGTGATGGATTTCCAGCCTGGTCAGGACAAGCTGTTCGTGTCCTGGGACGGTGCCGAAGACCCCGATATCCGGATCGAGACCGACGCCGAGAACGAAAACCTGACCCATGTGCTGGTCGACGAACAGGACGTGGCGCAGCTGCTGGGGGCCGAGGGCTTGACCGCCGACGACATTCAGCTGATCTCTGAGGCCGAGCTGGCGCAGCTGACCGCGCTGGGCTGACCCGACAGAATCCCTTTGCCATTTACCCAAAATGCGCATATACGCGCGCATCCGCATCGGAATCGGTGCGGTTCTCTCCATGGGCCTGCGCTGGACGACATCCCGGCCTGCGCCATCAACTCTAACCTTTAAAGGAGACCCCGATGTCGATCACTGCCGCTGAAAAAACACGCGTCATGAAAGAATTCGGCACCAAAGAGGGCGACACCGGTTCGCCTGAAGTACAGGTTGCCATCCTGACCTCGCGCATCAACACCCTGACCGAGCACTTCAAGACCCACAAGAAAGACAACCACGGTCGTCGCGGTCTGCTGAAAATGGTCGCCCAGCGCCGTAAGCTGCTGGACTACCTGAAAGGCAAGGAAGAAGCGCGCTATCAGGACCTGATCAAAAAGCTGGGCATCCGCCGCTAAGTTCGGATCGCACTGCTTGCAGATTTCAGACGCCCGCCAATTTGGCGGGCGTTTTTCTTCTGGATGGCCACAGAGCCGCCGTTCGCTGCTAGAGCAGCACTAGGCCTCAGCAATGACGACAATGCACAGGAAGCGGACTTTAGACTAAATACGCGGTGTTTTGGAACCCTGGACAGCGGCTATGCGGACAAAGCCGAACTCGGCAAGCACGTACTCAACAGCGGAGCTGAGGTTGATGTTTACTCCAAGACGCGGCACAAAGTTGAGGTGACTTGGAATTGGAAGCATTAAGGTGAATCAAACCCTTACGAGAACATTCCTGTTAGTAGCGAGTGTAGGCCAAGCAAACTTATTGACCACTCCCGCTATTGCCAACGACGGGTTAGCCTTTAGTGTTCCTGATGAGTACCGGGGGTGTGTCGAAACGCCTTACCTGTTTGGGGAAAACACATTCGATGAAGACGGTAAAATTATCGCATTCCCTTATTATGCTGCGCTAGAAAAGAGCCCAGAAGTAGTTTTAGTTCCATCTACAAACAACGAAAACTCTCACCAAAAGCGAATACGTTTGAGTTGTTCTGGGTTCGAGGAGATCCGCAGTAATATCGACGTAGTCTTTGAATATGATGAGACTTTTTCATTTAGGGTCGGTTACTACGCGTGGGTCGAGCTCTTGTTGTTGTATAGTGAAGCAGAGGCCAAAAACCGGAGGTTTGGCCGCAGTTTCTATTACGTTGCAGCGGCATCAGAAACGATTAGAGACGGAGCTGACGCGTGTGCAAATTTCCAATCTCCCAATCCGTCATGGGACATGTTCTGCACACAAATAGACCTGCTTCATCAAGTGGAGATGATTCAGACGTTTCATGATCAGCTTATTGCCACAGACTATGACGACAATGAAGTTAATCCAGATGCGGTAGTAGAGTTTGACAAGATTGTTGCTTCTTCACTTGCTAGCGCGAAAGCAATCGCAGTTGGGTTACCGAATTAGAGCAGGCCTGTCTAAAACAAACAGGCGCAATCCATACGCCCTGTGATGGTCTATTTGGGCTCAAACCAGACATCTGACGCTTTCTGTCGGGCTTGCGGTCTGTCCCAACGTGGCTAACGGCGGCTGTGCGGACGGAGCTGCCGTTGGTTATATGGATTACTCGGCGATCATAAAAAATTTGTGCAACGTATCCGTGATCTCCCAGATACATTTTGTTCCCTTGGAGATAAAAAATGTATCCCCACCAGAAAATGTGTGCGGTGTACCTTCATCATCGGTGATCGTTACAGAACCAGAAATAACCGTCATCATCTCGTTCACCGGATAGGCATCAATTTCTTCCCGGCACGGGGCGCATTTCCAAACCCCTGACGAAATTCCCGAGTTTTCATCAAGATGGTCGTAGTGGATAAGTTCCGTCGCGTCGCTTGTTGTAAACGCCTCTGTCGGAACAAGATCAGAAGGTTCAAGCTGATCTCCCGCAGGATTTAATCTATGAATACCCATGGATCTTATCCCCCGCATTTCTTCTGATGTTGAATCCAATAAATCGCCAGTAGTGTAACCGCCGCGTAAATTCGGTCAATTCGAGCGCTGCACCTAGCCAAAAACAGTGTCCGGTACGGGCTCATCCTGCCTGTCTATGCTTGCCGCAGAGAACGACCGTCAAGAACCCAAACTGTTCATTCGTCAGAAAGCAGCGAACGATTGGATTCGAGAATTTTATGGGCTACCGATCAACCCTTGTTAAAGCAAGGCCGACACCTGATCCAAAGAACAGAACGCCTGTCAGTTTGTGGCGAAGCCGCCCTAGCCTGGCCAATAGCGGGCGCGCAGTCTGGGCAGAAGCCGCCCATATGAGATCACCGAAAAATATCACGGCAAGGTAGATCGCCGCTGTAACCAGCAGCGCACCCGAACCTGATCCGGGCGCGACGAACTGCGGAAGAAAGGCAGCGTTGAATATCAACGTCTTCGGATTGATGGTTGCCAGAAAAAGACCCTGCCAAAAAAGGGTTTTGAGCGGTTTCCTACTCGCTTTACGCTCTTCAAGGTCTGCGACGCCCTGCCGCCAAGCAATGATGCCTAGGTAGAGCAGGTAAGCTACGCCGACCCATTTCAGCCAAAGAAAGGCAGACGCCGCAAATTCCAAAAGTGCTGCCAGCCCAAGAACTACGACCGCGAGTTGCAATGCTACACCGATAGTCGTGCCCAACACCGTCACAGCGCCGAAGCGGAACCCGAAAGCTAGCGTGTTTGCGACGATAAGAGCGACATTGGGGCCAGGTATGGCGACGAGAAAGGCGGTTGCGCTCACAAGCGCGAATGCAAGGCTTAGATCCATGAGAAACTCCTGTAAGGACTGTCATAAGCTGACATTGGCGGTTTGTCAGTAAAGTCCGCGCCACCGCCATCTGCACACCACACAGAGAATGTCCGATTTACGTGGTTCGCGACCTGCTGCATGAGCGAAAGACCGAAGTGTGATCAAGGTCTGGTAAGGGCTCATTGCCTCAATCGACGCCGCGATTTGAAGCGATTTGCTTATTTGACAAAGGGGGGGGAATCCACTGAATCGGTTCACATGACCTCTGCCTGCCTTGGCCATCTCATTCTTCATTTGCTTCTCAATGACGCTGGGCTATCCCAGCCATTCTCGCTAGGAATTAAGCCAATGAGGGTTCGGACAAAACAGTAGTCCAGACTTAGAAAACTCATCCGGTGAGGCAAAATACATGGCTAAAGAACTCGACTCTGACCGCGCTGTAGAAGCCAACGACGATGATGAGTTTGGTTTCGTGGGTATCGCTGAGAAGCTCGCGCCGCGCATTGTAGAGGCTTCCAAGGGCGATGGGATGGTCATCGGCTTAGAGGGGCGTTGGGGGTCCGGCAAAACCTCTTTGCTGAACTTCCTCCGCTCAGAACTTACAGAGGTTGAAGCGGAGAAGATTTACACAATCACAGTCGCGCCCTGGCTGAACGGCGATGCGGCATCACTGGTCAATTCGGTTTTGGAACCAATAGCGGACGTACTTCAACGCATCGAAAACGAGAATGCTACGCCTGAGCAGCAAGCTGGTGCTCAAGTCGCGGAAAATGTCAGCCAGCTTCGCGAGTTGATTTCATCCTATGGAAGCCAAACGGCGCGAAAACTTGCGCCGGTAGCTACCTTGGCGGGATACGTAGTGCCCGGCATGCAAGCGGTGGGTGACGCCATCGGAGCCGCCGCCAACGTCATGGAAAACGCGGCAGAGCGTCCCCCGACGCCTACCGAATTGAAGGCGACGATCATTGAAAAAATTCGCGCATTGGATGTCGGCTTCGTCGTAATATTGGACGACCTTGACCGGCTGGAACCGGCGCAAGCTGTGGAAGTCGTTCGACTAGTTCGGTCGGTCGCGGATTTCCCAAAAGTGGCCTACCTTATGTGCTATGACAGAGATGTCTTGGCCGATGCATTGAGTGAAGGCCTCAAAGTCAAAGACGGTGATCTTTTCCTGCAAAAGATCGTGCAACTGACCTTCGCTATTCCGCTTCCCGAACCATTTGATCTGCGAACGCAGTTTCGAAAAGAGGCACTCAAGCTCTATAGAGACGTGCACGGCGTTGACCTAGCAGGTGATGCTTTGGGAGACCTCAAGAGTGGTGTTGATCAAGAAGGCCAAGGTCTGGCTACCCCACGCGAAGTCAAGCTGGCACTCAACGGGATAAGATTCACCTATCCGTCCGTTAAGGATGACGTTTACTTCCCAGATTTCTGTAGGCTGCACCTCATAAAGACCACGCACTTCAAGTTTTTCAAGTGGTTAGAAGACTACCTCTCTGTTCGCTCCATCATTGTCAGCGGCGACGGTATGGTCGGTACAGATGAAAAGAAGCGATACGGCAAAGAACTGAAAGCACTTCTTCCTTCAAAGAAGCCGGATTCCTACCGATCCATTTGGCATGCGTCTACTTTTGTTCCCGGCATAGCGGCAGTGAATCCTGCGAAAAAAAAGGTGTTTGCTGCAACGCCCCAATACAAGGACGAGAAATTTGTTTCCCTCAAGCGGTTAGGGAGCCCTTTTCACTATCGGTTCTACTTTGCCCTTACCGGTCCCAAGACTGTAATGTCAGATGCCGACTTTGACGAAGTTCTCCGACAGTCGCGAGAAGATGTCCGCGGTCTGATTGAAAGCCTTGCAAAGTATGCAGGAGAAACAAGGCAGTCCGGGAAAACGTGGTTTGAACACATTCTTGACAGGCTAGACGATGGTGTAATTGGCGGGCTGGATGAGAAACAACTAATCGGAATGGTGACCGGTATCTGTGAGGTCATGGATACGGTTCTTGAGATCGATAATGTACCGAGGTTTTTTGCACCTTCGCTTGAGCGTCTCGCTGGCAGAGTTGTCGGGGAATGCTTGCGCCGACTAAATGGCATAAACCCCGAACAACACTACGGACTTGCACAATGGATTGCGGCTGATTGCACTTCGATAAACTGGATTGTCGGTGGCTTGCTTCGAACTGAGCTATTCCATCATGGTCACGCCGGAGGCGGCGAGCAAAGGACTTCGCCGGATGAATGGGTGTTCTCAGAAAATCTACTGCAAGAGCTACTTGATATCGCCCACAAGCGGATATCGGATAAGGAGTTGCAGGACCGGATTCTCGTCATGCCAGATGTAGTCGGGTTCATGTACGGTTGGCTCGATATGTCTGGTGACGCAGAGCCGAAGGCATGGGTCACACAAGTGACGAATGACGACGAAGTCTTCCTCAAATTCCTACAAGAGATGCGCGGCTATGCTGTCAGTGATCGAGTTTACTACCCGCTCCATCGACGGACGCTCGAAACCTTCTTTGAGGATGCTGACGCAGTTGTTCAGCGCTTAAACGCGCTTACCGAAGGTAAGCATGCAACGGAAGCGCTAGATTTACTGGAAGCAATCAGACAGGCGAAAAACTTCTAGCCAAACTTCCCGTTCAGTGCTGCGAGCAATAAGCCGAGATCACGAGCCAAGAAAACCGTCCTATGCGGTCAATGAAAACTCGCACTGCATCTCGGCTCGCCAATGAGTTTAATTCGCTTGCGTTCGCAGATCAGAAAACGTGTGAGAACAAGGCATTGTCTGCGCCGCGCTTAAACGTCCGGTTTACGTGGTTCGCGACGTGCTGCATGAGCGACAGACCGAGGTGTGATCAATGGCAGCTCAGGGCTCATAGCATTCCGCAACCCGCACAAAAAAACGCCCGCCAAATGGCGGGCGTCTTGGATTGGCGATACCAAAGCTTACATCTTCGCCTTTTCCGATTTCAGCGCCAGCCACAGGCAGTAGCACATCATCAGAACCACCAGCGTGAAGGGAATGCCGGTGGACACCGCCGCGCCTTGCAGAGCTGACAGACCACCTCCCAACAGCAGGGCGATAGCGACGAGGCCCTCGAGCGTGCACCAGAACACACGCTGGATCACCGGGGCATCCATCTTGCCGCCTGCGGTGATCGTGTCGATCACCAGCGAGCCGGAATCCGACGAGGTGACAAAGAACACCACGATCAGGATCAGCGCGATGGGGGCGATGATACCGTAAAGCGGCAGCTCTTTCAGGAACCCGAACAGCGCGCCTTCGGGGGCATAGCTGTCGATCACCGTGGCCCGGACACCTTCGGCTCCGCCCACGTTCAGCATGTCGATTGCGGCGCCACCAAAGGTTGACATCCACAGGGCGCAGACCGCCGTGGGCGCCAGCAAGGCGCAGGTAACGAACTCACGTACCGTGCGCCCTTTCGAGATACGTGCGATGAACATGCCCACGAACGGCGACCATGCGATCCACCACGCCCAGTAGAAGGTTGTCCAGCCGTGGAAATAGCTGGTGTCTTCTCGTCCGAATGGGTTGGACAACGAGGGGAGGTGGAACACGTAATCCACCATCACGTTGAAATACCGGGCGATGGCAGTACCGACACCCGTCACCACGATCACAAAAATAAACAGGCCTACGGCCATGATCATGTTGATCTCACTCAGCCGTTTGACGCCCGCATCCATCCCCAGCAGGACCGAGCCCAACGCGATCATCGTGATGCCGATGATCAGCAGAACGACGACAGTCGGGCTGGGTTCGATGCCGAACACTTCGTTCAAACCGGCCGCAACCTGTTGCGCGCCCAGACCAAGGGATGTGGTCAGGCCAAACAGCGTGGCGAACACCGCCAGCGTATCGATGATATGGCCCCACCAACCCCAGACACGTTCACCCAAAATCGGGTAAAAGGCCGAACGCAAGGTCAATGGCAAACCAAGGTTATAGCTGAAGATTGCAAGGCTCAGACCGACAGCGGCGTACACCGCCCAGCCTTCAAGGCCCCAGTGGTGGATGGTGCCCACGATACCGATATATTCATTGCCCGGAACCGCGATATCGATACCCAAGGGGCGCGCGTTCCCGTCCTCGGCAAAGTTGTAGTAAACCGGCTCCATCACACCAAAAAACAGCAGACCGATACCGATACCGGCCGCGAACATCATCGCGATCCAACCGGCATAGGAATAGTCGGGCTTGGCGTCCTTGCCACCGATGCGCACCTTGCCCACCGGCAGGATGATCAACACCAGACAGAACAGGGTGATTGCGTCAACCGACAGGACCAGGAACCAGTCAAACGTGCTGGTCAGCCAAGGCCGGAGCCAGCCAAAGAACGATGCCGCAGCTTCCTGATTGGCCAATGCGATCAGAACGAAGGCAAAGATCAGGATACTGGATATCAGGAAGACCGGATTGTGTATGTCCAGACCGAACGGGCGGACGTTATCCTGCCCCAGCTCGTATTCTGTTTCGAAGTCATAGATCCGTGGATCCGGATCCAGCATTTTCTTGCTTTGAGCCATTCGAAGCCCCTCCGTTCGCCAGATGCAAACGCCAAGGTATTCGGGCGGCCGACGGATATGAGTGTTCTACTCCCTGGCGCGCTTCCGTTCTTTCGACCGCGGGTTCAATGGTAACAACCTACACTGCAACCACTTTTTTACAAAACGCATTCGCGTATCAGAATGTATTAACCTAACCCCACCTCTTGCAAACAACTCTCCTTCAAGTAGTTTCGCGCTTTGATATTTCGGTAGTTTTGACAGGCACTTTCCCCATGATGCTTATCCTCAACTCTCTTTTGCTGTCGATCCGCGTGATGTTGCGCATGGTCGTTCCGGTCCTTGTGATCAGTCTTGCCTCGATTGTTGTTTGGACGGTTCTGGGGATTTTGACGCTCGGCATGGCCAGCTATGTCAGTGAGCCGATCACAACCGCGTTTTTTACCCTGTTTGGCATACGCACAGCGCTGGAACTGAAAGGGGATAAGCGACACACGGATTACCGAGCCATGGCCTTGTACTCGGTGATGTATGGGTTGTTCTGTGCTGCGGTACCGACCATTCTGGCTCTTGTCGTCAACTTATCCGCGATAGCTTTTGCCATGTGGCAGGTGGGTGAGCCTTTTTCGTGGACCGCAATTCAGGATGCCGCGAAATCCACGCAGGTTGCGTTTGCATTCATCACCGTAGGCAGCAGTCTGATCGTTATGTCCATCGTACTGGCCGCGTTCTACGCAGCAATGGCCGTGCCCGTTGCCAGCGCCGCACATTCCGCTGGTCACCGCGCCCCAAGTCACGCGTTTTTCAACGGGTTCGGACGCAGCTTTGTGCCGTTGTTCTGCGTGTTTTTCGTCTCGATCTTCTTGCAGCTCTATTTCGGGTTTTTCACAGCTTTGTACGCCCTGATGCCGATCCTTGTGTCGCTTGTCTCGATCCTTACCACGCAAAGTTTGCCTAATTTCGACCTTGAGATCATTCTCAGAGGGGTCGCTGCAAGCGGGGCATTGCTGTGGCTGTATTCCTGGCTTTGGTCGATCGCGGCAGTGGCGTTTCTAAAGTCCCAGGACACCGACACAGAACAACGGGCCCAGACACCCGAGGCAGAACCCGCGAAAGACATCCGGGCGCTGCGTAAATCGCGTGAGCGGCCCTTTTAAGGCGCGATCACGCCATTCCAACGCTCCTTGGCGTTTTCCCCTATTCGGTTTCGCTTTCCTTTATCCGCATTCTCATGTATGCGCGCGGGTATCTGAGACGTTGTGCCCTGACCCCGGCACTCAGACCGAGACAAATTGGGGTCGGCGGCAATGGGGCCGCCATGCAAACGGGAGACCCGGAGGGCCGGGAGTGCTCCCTTCTAGGATACGCATATGTTTGATGTAACGAAGAAATCAATGCAGTGGGGCGAAGAGACGCTGACACTGGAAACCGGCAAGGTTGCCCGTCAGGCTGACGGCAGCGTGATTGCCACGCTGGGCGAAACCAGCGTCATGGCAAACGTGACCTTTGCGCGGGCGCAAAAACCCGGTCAGGACTTTTTCCCGCTGACCGTACATTATCAGGAAAAATACTATGCCGCCGGCAAGGTTCCGGGTGGCTTCTTCAAGCGCGAGGCGCGCCCGACCGAGAAAGAGACGCTGACCGCGCGTCTGATCGACCGTCCGATCCGCCCGCTGTTCGTTGACGGCTTCAAAAACGAAGTTCTGGTGATGTGCACCGTGCTGAGCCACGATCTGGTCAACGACCCCGATATCGTTGCGATGATCGCCGCGTCGGCTGCGCTGACCATTTCCGGCGCGCCGTTCCGTGGCCCGATCGCTGGTGCCCGTGTTGGGTTTGAGGATGGTGAATACGTCCTGAACCCGACCGTCGATGACATGCAGGACCTGCGCCTGAACCCCGAACAGCGTCTGGATCTGGTTGTTGCCGGCACCAAAGACGCCGTGATGATGGTTGAATCCGAAGCGTACGAACTGTCCGAAGCTGAAATGCTGGGCGCGGTGAACTTTGCGCATGAACAGATTCAGCCGGTGATCGATCTGATCATCTCGCTGGCTGAAGAAGCCGCGAAAGAGCCGTTCGACTTCCAGGCGCCGGATTACTCCGAGCTGTCCGCTGCCGTTAAAGCCGCCGGTGAAGAGCAGATGCGCGCCGCTTTCGCAATCACCGACAAGCAGGAGCGCACCGCCGCTGTTGCCGCTGCCCGTGAAGCGATCAAAGAAGCGCTGACCGAAGAGCAGCTGGAAGACGGCAACCTCGGTTCCGCGATGAAAAAGCTGGAAGCCGGCATTCTGCGCGGCGACGTCGTCAAGGGCGGCAAGCGGATCGACGGTCGTTCGACCACCGATATCCGTTCGATCGTAGCAGAAACCTCGATGCTGCCCAGGACCCACGGTTCCGCCCTGTTCACCCGCGGTGAAACGCAGGCGCTGGCCGTGACCACTCTGGGCACCGGTGACGATGAACAGTTCATCGACGCGCTGCATGGCAACTTCAAATCGAACTTCCTGCTGCACTACAACTTCCCTCCGTATTCGGTTGGTGAAGTTGGCCGCGTGGGTGGCCCGGGCCGTCGCGAGATCGGCCACGGCAAGCTGGCATGGCGCGCCCTGCAGGCGGTTCTGCCTGCGGCGACCGATTTCCCCTACACGATCCGCATCGTGTCGGAGATCACGGAATCCAACGGCTCCAGCTCGATGGCGTCGGTCTGCGGCGGTTCGCTGTCGATGATGGATGCGGGTGTTCCGCTGAAAGCACCGGTTGCCGGTGTGGCCATGGGCCTGATCCTGGAAGATGACGGCGAATACGCCATCCTGTCGGACATTCTGGGTGACGAAGACCACCTGGGCGACATGGACTTCAAGGTTGCGGGTACCGAAAACGGCATCACCTCGCTGCAGATGGACATCAAGGTTGCGGGCATCACGCCCGAGATCATGGAGAAAGCCCTGGCGCAAGCCAAGGACGGCCGGATGCACATCCTGGGTGAGATGGGCAAAGCCCTGTCCGAGACCAACGAATTCTCGGTCCACGCCCCGCGCATCGAGACCATGAACATCCCGACCGACAAGATCCGCGAAGTGATCGGCTCGGGCGGCAAGGTCATCCGCGAGATCGTCGAGGTTTCGGGTGCCAAGGTCGACATCAACGACGACGGCGTCATCAAGATCGCATCGCCGGACGGTGAATCGATCCAGAAGGCCTATGACATGATCTATTCGATCGTGGCCGAGCCGGAAGAAGGTCAGATCTACACCGGTAAAGTGGTCAAGATCGTCGACTTCGGAGCCTTCGTGAACTTCTTTGGCAAGCGCGACGGTCTGGTCCACGTGTCCCAGATCGAAAACCGCCGCCTGAACCACCCGTCGGATGTTCTGAAGGAAGGTCAGGAAGTAAAGGTCAAGCTGCTGGGCTTTGACGATCGCGGCAAGGTCCGCCTGTCGATGAAAGTTGTCGATCAGGAAACCGGCGAAGAGATCGTGCCCGAGAAGAAAGAAAAGAAAGAGGAAAGCGCAGAGTAATCTGTCCCCCTTTCAAGTCACGAAGCCCCGGTGGAAACGCCGGGGCTTTTTTCTTGCCAGAAAGGAAAGCGAGTCCGTCTTCTTGAAAGTACTTTTTGGAGACTTTTATGAAAAATCGGCTTTGTTGCCCTGAGAGCGACCCTCGCTGGCTTATTCTGCGTTGTCGCCGCATGCACAATTCAACTGGTTCCGTCCTATGACGCGGAGCTCGAAGAGAAACTGAATGCAACGCACGAAAGCACACTGGCGTTATTCAGTGGATTATGCAGCTGCCCCAAGTCATGCAATTTCAGCGCGTATTCGGACAAGAACGGTGACTTTATTGGCGCGTTTGGCGCAGGACAAGGCGAAGGCTCGTCCAACGCCCCCGCTTGGGGTCAGGTTTTCACAATCGCCGCTGCCTGAAGAGGCGTGCCAAAACAGCTCACCGCAGGATTGTCTGAACACGACCCCGGAAAAGCTCCAGCTTGTCGTCGAAAACTTGTCACAGCTGCGGGATGCTCATCGCCTGGGTCCGCTTCAAGCCGGGACCGTGGAGCTATTTCAATTGGACTATGTCACTGCCATTGAACCGACGCTGATCATGGAAGCTGCATTAAAACGATAAGGAATTCACCTCATGAAAGTATCTGAAATCGTGCCCAATATTCTGGGTGATCTCAGCGACGAAATTGGCGATGGGATTGCTAGTGTAGGTACATTTGCAAAAAACCAGTCAGAGAATATAGCGGAACTTGCCGTCATTATTACCCGCGAACGGGCCACCGGCATTCTCAAAACCAACAACCAGATGTTCAATCGGTTCATCGAACGACTGTAAAAGTACGTGGATCTCTTTGCCCGTGATTTGGCGTTGCTGACAGTTCTAACCATTGAAAAGGCTTGGAATTTGGTCGTGAACGAGGTTTGGGGAGCGATAAACCCGGCGATCAGCGGTGCCGGTTCACCGCTCAAACTGCCTTTGCCACTGAAATAGTCGGGCACATCGGCAAAACTCGGGCTAGAATTCAGGCAGAACGGTCCGCCACGCCTGCGGCGGGTCATTGCTGCCATTCGGTCCGCAGCCGGAACTGGCATCGATCCAGGGGGTACAAGATGGAACGCACGCGCGCCGAACAATTAGCCGAACGATACCTGCATGCCATCGAAAGCGGTGATTTGTCCGTGATGCTTGGCCTGTTTGCCGAGGACGCGACGGCAACTTCGCCGATTTCAGGAAAGCAACCAGCCAGGGATTTTTACACCAACGTGATGCGGATCACGCGCGACCGTTCCATCGTGCACAAGAACACCTTTACCGACACGTCCGGAGCGCCGCTGATGGCCGTGCATTTCGACTACACCCGCACCATCCGCGACGGCCACCCCGAAACGATCGAATGTGTGGACCTGTTTGAACTGACCGAGGATCAGAGCCGTTTCAGATCCGTTCGGATCATCTATGACACCGCCCCTGTCCTGGTGGATGTCGGCGAGGCCTGATCTGCTGCGTAAACTTTGGTTCAATTTCCCCCAAATCAACCAAAAGCCAATCGCAACACCCTCGCCCCACCCCCAGCTCGATCGCATCGCCACAACGCAAAAAGGAGATGCGATATGGAAACCTTGAAACTGCTGACCCTGACCGGTTTGATCGCAACTGCGCCCGTTCTTGCGCTGGCCAATGTCGGGCTGGGTGACAAACTGGGCACCACCGAGGCTGACATCCGCACGGCCCTGGAAGCGCAGGGATACCAGATCGAAGAGATCGAGTTCGAAGACGGCGAGATCGAGGTTGAACTCATCAAGGATGGCGTGGAGACTGAACTGGTCCTGTCCGAGACCGACGGCGTGATCACCGCCATCGAACTTGAAAAGGACGACGACTGATCGAATGATTTCACAGGGGCCGTATGAAGCTCTCTCAAACGTCGCTGCTTTGGCTCCTTCTGGTGGTGCAGGCCGTCTGCGCCGCCTTTTTCATGACCGATGCAATGCTGGACTGGACCGGCGGGGAAAGCGCGGGCTTTCGCCACCTGCACAGTTTTGAACTGGCTCTGTCACTGGCCCTGATCGGAGGCCTCGCCGCGACCATCGCATTGATCCGGTCCCAGAACAGGCGAGTCCGCCAGATGCAGCGGCAACTGAGCGTGGCGCAGGGCGCGTTTGCGCAGCTCATCGATGCCCAGTTCAGCGACTGGAACCTCAGCGAAGCCGAACGCGACGTTGCCCTGTTGTCGATCAAAGGGCTGTCGATCGCGGAAATCGCCCGGTTACGACAGACCAAAGAGGGCACGATCAAAGCCCAAAGCGCCGCAGTCTATCGCAAGGCGGGCGTCGCGGGACGGTTGCAGTTGCTCAGTTTTTTCATAGACGAGCTGCTGTCCGAACCTTTAGTCAAACACGGGGCCGACGGGTCCAATTCAGCACCCTGACCCAACTGGCCGCGGTTCCAGACGGTAGCGGATTTATTCACTCACACGGCCCCAAAAACCTGTGAAGCGAAGTGATGGCCCCGCGCCTTTCCTTCCTGCCTGTCTCGCCCACATCTGCGCCATACCAACTACGGAACAAAGGACATGGTTATGGTTACGCGTCTCATTTTGGCCTCGGCGGCCCTGACGGTCAGCGCATCGGCACTGGCCGCGCAAAGCCTGTCGAACGGCCTGTATATTCAGGGCTTCGCCGGGTACAGCCAGCTGCAGGACAGCGACTTTAGCGGCACGGTCAACGGGTCGTCGCAGTCGGTGGATACGGATTTCGACGCCGGCTATGGTTTGGGTGTCGCGGTCGGGACCGAAATCCCACAATGGTCCAACGACCGGATCGGCACTCGGGTCGAACTGGAGCTATCCTACCGCGACAGCGACGTGGATGGCGTGAACTTCTCGGGCAATGGCCCGGGCGCCGAAGGCAACATCTCGGGTGACGTCACGCAGACCTCGCTGTTTGCCAATGTCTTGGTTGATTTCAAACAGGCCGGTGCGTTCACCCCTTATGTCGGCCTTGGTCTGGGGGCCACCTATTCCGATGTGGATTTCGCCTATGGGCCGGGTGTGGCATTGGATGACAGTGATACAAACTTCGCCGCACAGGTTATCGCCGGCGTCGCCTACGAGATCGAGTCGAACGTCGCTCTGACGCTGGACACCCGCTATACCCGCGCCTTCGACGTCTCGTCCGAGCGCCTGGCCCCCAACGGTGCCCCGACCGGCACGGTCGAAGACGATATCGACGCGTTCAGTGTCAATGTCGGCCTGCGCTACGGCTTCTGAGTGCAAAAGGGCGAGGAGTTTCTCTCCGGTTTCTCTTCCCCCCCATGGTCCCGTGTTCTATGCACGGGACCATGCGTTCCTTCGTTATCCATATGTCATCCAGCACGGCCCGGCGGCCCAACGCTGACCGGCTATGTGCCGACCTGCCCAATGCCGAGCTGTTCGAGGCCGTGAACGGCCGCGACCCGGACCAGATCGCTGGCGTTCAGCTGCATCCGGGCAACCTGCACCGCCCCCACTACCCCTTTGCCCTGCACCCGGCCGAGATCGGCGTCTTCGAAAGCCACCGCCGCATCTGGCGCAAACTGGTCGAGGAAAAGATCGATTTGGCCATCATTACCGAGGATGACCTTCGTGTTGACTCCGCCCGCATGGCCGAAGCGCTGGACATGCTGGCCCCTATCGCGACGCCCGATCACTATATCCGCATCCCGGTGAAGCAACGCGAAGTGCCCGCGCAAACCCTGGCCGAACAAAACGGGCTGCGCCTGATCCTGCCCAAAGTGATCGGCCTGCAATGCGTATGCCAACTTGTGGGCCGCCGCGCCGCCGAACGCCTGCTGGCCGCAACCAATCAGATCGACCGCCCGGTGGACACGTTCCTGCAGATGCACTGGCTGACCGGCCAGCCCATCCATGCCCTGCAAGGTAGCGGCAATCAGGAGGTTGCGGGCGAAATCGGCGGTTCGACCATCCAGACAAAACCGCCGCTGTCGGACAAGCTGACCCGAGAGTTAAAACGCGCGACCTACCGGGCGCAGCTCCACCTGCACCCACAACGCCCGCCTGCTTCATCTGGCTGAAAATATCCTCGGGGGGAATCGCGCCCCGGCGCGATGGGGGGCAGACAGCCCCCCTGACCCGGCCGCGTCTTAGGACGGCGCCTTGGTCTTGCGCAGATAGGGGAAGATCGTCTCGAACTCGCCGAATTTCTCTTTTGCTTCGTCATTCGACACCGCAGGCGGAATGATCACATCCTCACCCGGCACCCAGTTGGCAGGCGTGGCGACCCCCTTGGCCGACATTTGCAACCCGTCCAGCGCACGCAGAATCTCGGCAAAGTTCCGGCCCACGGTCATCGGGTAGGTCATCGACAGTTTCAGCTGCTTGTCCGGCCCGATGATAAAGACCGAGCGCACTGTGGCACTGTCCGCAGGCGTACGGCCATCGGGCAGATAGGCTTCGGCGGGCAGCATGTCGAAGGCCTTGGACACGGCCAGCCCGTCATCAGCGATGATCGGGAAGCCTGGGTTGGCGTTGCCGTATTCTTCGATGTCTTTCTTCCATTTCTTGTGGTCCTCGACATTGTCCACGGACACACCGATCACTTTGGTGCCGCGGGACGCCCATTCGTCGTTCAGCTGCGCCACGGCCGAGAACTCGGTGGTGCAGACAGGGGTGAAATCCTTGGGGTGCGAGAACAGGATTGCCCAGCTGTCACCGATCCAGTCGTGGAACTGAATGGTGCCCTGATCCGTTTCTGCGGTGAAATTCGGAACCGTATCGTTGATGCGCAAACCCATTGTGAATCTCCTTTTCTGTCAAAACCCGAGTCGGTTGCCGTAAACCTAAACACTTTGCGCAATTGTTAAACCATCTAGGCTTGCGAAAAAATTTGATCAAATTATTGCTTGCCGTGCCCCGGCACCGGTGCCAGAGTGGCCGCGACACCCCGGTTTCGGGCTGCTGGCACAGGAGGATGCGCCATGATCGAAAAACGCGATTTCTACATCAACGGTCAGTGGGTCGCCCCGTCGGCGGCCAATGACCATCACGTGATCAACCCCTCGACCGAGGAGCCCTGCGCAGTGATCTCGCTGGGCGCGCAGGCGGACACGGACGCCGCTGTCGCCGCCGCCAAAGCTGCCCTGCCCGGCTGGATGAACACACCGGTCGCAGAGCGGATAGCGCTGGTGGAAAAGCTGGCCGAGATCTACCAGACCCGTTCCGAGGATCTGGCGCAGGCGATGTCGCTTGAGATGGGCGCGCCGCTGGACCTGTCGCGCACTTCGCAGGCGGGCGCGGGGATTTACCACCTGATAAACTTCATCCGCGCCGCCAAGGAATTCCAATTCGAACGCCCGCTGGGCGACCATGCCCCCAATGATCGCATCATCTATGAGGCCGTTGGTGTCGCTGCCTTGATCACGCCCTGGAACTGGCCGATGAATCAGATCACGCTCAAGGTTGGTGCAGCGGCGATTGCGGGCTGTACCATGGTGCTGAAACCATCCGAACAAAGCCCGCTGAACGCGATGATCTTTGCCGAGATGATGGACGAGGCTGGCTTTCCGCCCGGTGTCTTCAATCTGGTCAACGGCGATGGTGTCGGCGTGGGCTCGCACCTGTCGGCGCATCCGGATGTGGATATGGTCAGCTTTACCGGCTCGACTCGTGCCGGAACCGCGATTTCCAAAGCTGCTGCCGATACCCTGAAGAAAGTGCATCTGGAATTGGGCGGCAAGGGCGCGAATGTGATCTTCGCCGATGCCGATGAAAAGGCTGTCAAACGCGGCGTGCTGCACATGATGCAGAACACCGGCCAAAGCTGTAACGCCCCCAGCCGCATGCTGGTGCAGCGGCCGATCTACGATCAGGCGGTTGAGACAGCAGCCGAGGTGGCAAACATGGTCAAGGTCGGACCGGCCCTGGAAGAAGGTCGCCATATCGGCCCGGTGGTGAACGAGGTTCAGTGGACCAAGATTCAGGATCTGATCCAGAAAGGCATCGATGAAGGCGCCCGGCTGGTCGCGGGCGGCACCGGGCGGCCCGAGGGGCTGAACAAGGGCTACTATGTGCGCCCCACGGTTTTTGCCGATGCCAACAACCAGATGACCATCGCGCGCGAGGAGATTTTTGGCCCGGTCCTGACCATGATCCCCTTCGACACCGAAGAAGAGGCGGTCGAGATCGCCAATGACACGCCCTTTGGCCTGACCAACTATGTCCAGACACAGGACGGTGCGCGGGCCAACCGCATGGCCCGCGTGTTGCGGTCCGGCATGGTGGAATTGAACGGCCAGTCGCGCAGCGCGGGCTCTCCGTTCGGTGGAATGAAACAATCCGGGAACGGGCGCGAAGGCGGTGTTTTTGGTCTCGAGGATTTCCTTGAGGTCAAAGCCGTCGGTGGCTGGGCAGCGGAGTAGACCAATCCCAGATTTCTGAAAAACCGGGCGAGGCCTTGTGCCTCGCCCTTATTTATTCCGGACGCACCACAAGTTGCGGTTCGCCGTCCGATGTTTGCCGAGCAGATCGACCATCCCAACCTATTTCACCCGTCACTCGCTGCCGAAAGGATGAAAAACTGTCGAACCGGACAACATCAACCGGTTCGTCAAATTGCAGCGTCAGACGGCGGTGGGAACCATCGCCTAACATAGTCATCCCACGGATTTCGGCAGTAAAAGGCTGACCCAGGTAACGCCCGGAAACACGATCACCCACGCGCAGGTGCATCCGGTTCCCAGCCTGCGCATGAAGGGTATTCCAGTCGCGGACACCATATTGGTGTGCGATCAGTTCCAGAGCTTTGCTGTGGGTTATCTGGACGCCTTCACCCAGCAGTTTTTGGCGCAAGCGTTTTGCCTGCGCTTTAAGCTCCTCGAGCGGAGCAATAGTAGTAGTTTCATTCATCATCTGCCTCGTTTCCTTGAACGGGCGCGAGAATTGGACGGGGTTCGCATTGCCATCCGCGCGCCGTGAAAGGGCAACAGATGATTTTCGACAGGGTTTCACCAAAGCCTTAGGCCGCGAACGGCAGGGGACCCAAACCTGCCGCGATCTTTGGCACCGGCCAGGCCATCTGTCAATCAGGCATCCGCCTGAGCGGCTTCATAGGCCAGCATGGCCCGTTTGACCGGCAGGCCCCAGTGATAGCCACCCAAACCTCCGGATTTCCGCAGTGCCCGGTGGCAGGGGATCAACCAGCTAACCGGGTTGCGCCCGACCGCTGTGCCCACGGCCCGCACCGCCTGCGGCGAGCCCACCCGTTCCGCGATCTCGGAATAGGTGGTGACCTGACCGGAGGGGATATGCATCAGCGCCTCCCACACTTTGATCTGCAGGGGTGAGCCGATCAGGTACAGCGGTGTCGGTTCCAGCCGGTCGCTGACCGAACCAAAGGCGCTCAGCACCCAAGGACGCAGGCGCATCGGGTCCTCAACAAAACCCGCCTGCGGCCAGCGACTGAGCATGTCCTCCATCGCTTCCTCCTCACCGGTCTCGGCGCCGAAAGCCATGCCGCAGATACCCTTGTCGGTGCCCATGACCAGTGCCGGGCCAAAGGGGCTTTCGAACCAGCCCCAATAGATCGTCAGGCCCGCGCCCTTGCGGGCGTATTCGCCGGGGCTCATGGATTCCCATTTCAGGAACAGATCGTGCAAACGACCACTGCCGGAAAGCCCCACGTTATGGGCGGTTTCCAACGTGGTGAACCGTTCGCGCAACAGCGCCTTGGCATGGCCCAACGTCAGATATTGCTGGTAGCGCTTCGGCGATACGCCGGTCCAGCGTGAGAACAGGCGCTGGAAATGCGCCGGGCTCATGTCCATCTGGCGGGCCAGTTCCTCAAGGCTGAGGCATTCGCCGCCCTGATCGATCAGCTCGATTGCGCGCCGCATGACGTTGTAGTGATAGCCGCTTTCAGGGGTCTGGACGTTCATGTCTTTCACCTCATTGTCTGGGGTTTAACATAGCGCGCCGGTCACGCCGCCGCGACCCGGAACATGCGCATTGGCTTTGGGCTTGTGTCACACGTCCCTGATCGGCATTAAGGCCCGGATGGCAAAACAACTCGGATATCACAAGATCCGCGAGATCTTTACCCGCTTTCACGAGGCCGACCCCGAACCCAAGGGCGAGCTGGACCATGTGAACGTCTATACGCTGGTCGTGGCCGTGGCGCTGTCGGCGCAGGCAACCGATGCGGGCGTGAACAAGGCCACCAAAGAACTGTTCAAGATCGCCGACACGCCGCAAAAGATGCTGGACCTGGGCGAAGAGGGCCTGATCGAACACATCAAGACCATCGGTCTTTTTCGCCAGAAGGCCAAGAATGTCATCAAGCTCAGCCGCATTCTGGTTGAAGAGTATGGTGGCGAGGTCCCCAATTCGCGCGCCGCGCTGCAATCGCTGCCAGGCGTCGGGCGCAAGACGGCCAACGTGGTGCTGAACATGTGGTGGCGCTATCCGGCGCAGGCAGTGGACACGCATATTTTCCGCGTCGGCAACCGTACCGGCATCTGCCCCGGCAAGCATGTGGACGCGGTTGAACGCGCCATCGAGGATAACATCCCAACCGATTTCCAGCTCCATGCACATCACTGGCTGATCCTGCATGGCCGCTATCACTGCAAAGCCCGCAAACCCATGTGCGGCACCTGTATCATCCGCGATCTCTGCGAATTTGAGGACAAGAACCTATGAAAACCTACCAATTGACTGGCATCGGCAATGCCGTTGTGGACGTGATTTCCCAGGCCGATGACAGCTTTCTGGAACTGATGGGCATCGAAAAAGGCATCATGCAGCTGATTGAGCAGGAACGCGGCGAAGTTCTGTATGCTTCGATGGAAGGCCGCGTGCAGACGCCCGGTGGTTCTGTGGCCAACACCATCGCCGGGGCCGGTGCGCTGGGTCTGGACGCGGCCTTTATCGGCCGGGTGCATGACGACGCTCTGGGCCGGTTCTACGCGGACGCGATGAACGAGGACGGTGTGGACTTCGTGAACCCTCCGGTGCCGGGTGGTGAGCTGCCGACCTCGCGGTCGATGATCTTTGTCTCGCCCGATGGCGAGCGGTCGATGAACACCTATCTGGGGATCTCGTCCGAGCTGTCCTCGGCCGACGTGTCCTCGGACGTAGCAGGCAAAAGCCAGATCATGTTCCTTGAGGGCTATCTGTTCGACAAGGAAAAGGGCAAGGCTGCGTTCCTTGAGGCCGCCCGCACCTGCCACGCTGGCGGGGGTAAGGCCGGGATCGCCATTTCCGATCCGTTCTGCGTGGAACGCCACCGCGTCGATTTCCTGCTGCTGATCGAGAATGAGTTGGATTTCGTGATCGGCAACGAGGCCGAGATCAAATCGCTGTTCGAAACCGACGATCTGGAAGAGGCGCTGGCGAAAACCGCCGAGATTTGCCCGCTGGTCGTTTGCACCCGCTCGGGCGACGGTGTGACCGTCCTGCATGGCGGTCAGCGCATCGACGTGCCGGTGGAAAAGGTGGTGCCAGTGGACGCGACCGGCGCGGGTGATCAGTTTGCCGCCGGGTTCCTGTTTGGTATGGCCACGGGTCGCGACTATGAGACCTGCGCAAAGATCGGCAATGTCTGCGCCCGCGAGGTCATCAGCCATATCGGCCCGCGCCCCGAGGCAAACATGCAGGAGCTGCTGCGCGCCGAAGGGTTCCTCTGACTCCTCAGAACGCCGCAGCTGCGTCGTTCAAGGCCCAGTTGTATTTATACCCTTTGACGCGCGCGGCGTTCTGCAGCCGCGCGCGTAATTCCGGATCGGCCGCCGTCTGGAGATAGTCCAGAACTGCCTGCTCATTCGGCCCGAAATCTTCTTGGAACCAGATGTAAATTTTCGACAGGATCAGCCCACCGCGGTCATCGAACCGAACCCCGCGCGGGTCGTTGATATAGGCGCGTTCGGCGGCGGCAAAGTCCCGCTCCAGCGTCTCGGCCTGCCAGGCGCGGTCCATCAGGTTTGGGCAGCCTACAGCGGCGCAGTTCAATGCGTAATGGATGCGCGGCTCGTCGAAAGTGGGCCGGATGATGCGGTGTTCGATATCGTTCAGGCTCAGGGTCTGCCCCGCAACCTGCACCAGCGGGCGGTTCCAGGGGCCTATGGAGAGGGGGCCATCCTTGATGACGCGGATTGAGGTGACGGGGTAATTGTCGAGAACCACAACGACCGTCACCGCATTATACAGGTTGATCCAATAGGCCAGTTGCTGATCACGTGTCAGCCGCGTTGGGTCCACGGCTTGCAGATCGGTCAGATACCCGTCCAGCCGCACCCGATCCGCCGGGGTTACTTGCCCATACGCCACTCGATTCACACCCATCGCATCCGGGGCGACATAGCGGGACAGAAAAGCGCTCCAGTCCTGGTGGTCGAGCCGCTGACCCGGCGCGGAGGCGAAACGGGTCAGGGTTTGCCCCGGAAGCACCTTGGGGGCCGGCAATGCCAGACGTTCGACACTGGCGCAGGCGGCCAACAGGGGCAGCAACATCACGATCAGCAGCTTTTTCATGAGGCATCCTTTAGGGCCTGACGCACCGCCCGCATCTGCCCCTTCAACCGCTTGAGAGGCGCCAATGTGGGATCGTTCAGGTCGGGCAAGTCAGAACACGCAGATAAACGGGGCACCGCCGCGTTCCACCATCTTGGCCCGGTGGGCCCGTCGATCCGGTCCGGGCTGGCCAGATGCTGATCGCGCTGCGCGTTGTGCACGCACATCGACAAGGGGCCCTTCGCCGTCGCCACCATGAATACGCAAGAGGCGCAGCGGTCGTCCTCCAACGCGTCGGCGGCCATGAAGTTGTGGATGAACACAGCCTGCCGTCGCACCGGACCACGCAACAAACCCGTCCCCAGACGCGCCACGCAAACGGCCAGATGCCCAAGAACGCGCAGCGCCAACAACGGATGACGCCGGATCGTGCGCCGCAGCTTGGCTTGGATACGGATGTGGGCATCCTGCCTGTCATCCACGCCTTCCAACGCGGCGATCACCCGATGCACCAGACGCCGGTTCGACAGCAGCGAGACCGCGCGCCCTCCGGCGGTGACGACACTGGCATAGCGGTTGCACTTGGAATGCCCCACCGCCGCCGTGCCGAAATGCAGCGGCACCTCATAGCCCGCCTCAATCGCGCGCGCGACGCTGTCCTGCGTGATCGCATCGGGCCGCGCGCGCAGGACGCCGCGCCCGGTATCGGCCTGCATCTGGAATGAGACAAAGGCGACCTCGGGGCAATCCCGCAGAAACCGTGCCAGCATCGGAAGATCGTCGAAATTGCCCGCGAATACGGTGGTGTTGAACAGAATCCGCAACCCCAGCCCCTGCGCCCGGCGGATATAGGCGCGGCGCACGGTGTTCAGCTCGACCTCACTGCCAAAGGCTTTGCGGCCCTGTGTCATGTCCACATGAAAGGCCACATCGTCCAGCCCTGCCGCCGCCAGCCGTGTCAGCATCGCCCGGCTGGCGCGGATACCGTTTGTCATCAGGCAGGATCGCATCCCCAAGCGACGGATCTCGCGGCACAACGCCTCTAGATCCGCGACTTTGCGCAGGGTCGGATCACCCCCGGTCAGCTGCACCGAAACCCCGGTGCCGTAGTGGCTGCGGATCGTTGCCAACCGCGCAAACAGGACCGAGAGCGGCGGATCATAGGTCATCTCGGCCCGATCCGAGAGGTAACACAGCGTACAGTCCAGATTGCAGCGCTGTGTGACCTCAAGCGCGACGCAGGCGATCGGAAAGAACCGCCCCGCCGTCTGGCCCGCACCGTATTCCCCGCAGCTTTGCAGCCCAGCACGCAACGGCGCGCGCCGATCGGTGCCGGTGAATGTGCGTCCTGCAGGCGCTATGACGGGATGATCTTTCATGCCGCCAAGCTAGAGAGGCCGGAAGCCTACGGCCACGCCCTCTCACGCCAACGTGCGGGTCGGTGATCAAATTAACCGCAACAGCCGCTGGACTGTTGGATCTGCGGCGTGGCTGGTGCCTCGTCCACGTTAGCCCCGCGGCCCACCCATGTTCGATCCGCAAGATAGAAATCGGCAAAGCGGGCGTCGAAATCATCGGACACGGATTTCTGCGCGATACCCGTAGCCAGCAGGGCCTGCTGCCATGCCTTCACTCTGGGGTACTCTGCCAGCATGTCGTGTCCGCTGTGATCGGCCACAATCGCGGCGCGGTGCAATAGAGGCAGCCAAGCCATGTCGACATTACCCAGCGCCTCGCCTGCGAAGAACGGGCCATCGCCCAATTGTTTTTCCGCCTTGGTGAAAGAGGCGTTCAGCCTGTTCATACGCTCGGCAAACACTGCGCTGTCTGCACTTTGCATAGCGCTGCACTGAACCAGGTAATGCTTGCTGGCCTGATAACTCCAGGCGCGGTTCAGCGCGCGTTGTTCAGGCGTCAGATCGGGTTGCAGCGGGGCGGCGACCTCGTCGAGGTATTCGACAATTGCGTCCGACTCGAACAGGGGTATGCCGCCTTCGGTCACCAGCACCGGCACCTGGCCCGTGGGTGATAGCTCCATAAACCAGTCCGGCTTGTCGCTGAGGCTGATAAAGTCGATTTGATACGGAACCCGCTTGGCCTCGAGCAGCGCGGTGACACGCTGAACGAACGGGCAGATTTTAAAGCTGATGATACGGATCATTGGTCTTTCCTTTTGGTTGCTTCACCTGTCAGACGAAGCCCACGCCAAAAAGACGACGATCAGATCAACATTTTTTGCAGTCGGTGGTTTTTTCCTGCACGTCCGAGATGTTTCCACGTACGTCCATCGAGATATCGCAGCAGTCTTCGAACACCTTGCGCAGCTCGGCCCGGCCCTTCTGAACGCGGGATTTGAGCGTTGAATAGGACAGGCCCTGTGCCTGTGCATAGTCGCGCTGAGACATACCGTTGATGTCGATTTCCATCAGCATATCCGCAGTTTCCTGCGGCAGGCCGCGAATGAAGGGCTCGACACAGCCTTCCAGATCCTGACGGATTTCGGGATCGTCGCGGTGATACCATAGGTCATCCGGGTGCGCTTCGGCCCGGCCCGATTTCCGATAATAGTCAATGATCGTGCGGTCGGCTGTTTGAAACAACCAAGGCTGCAGTTTTGCCGGGTCCTTCAGGTTGGGCAGGCCGGTGAAGACTTTGACAGAGATCTCTTGCAGCAGGTCATCCACATCCGCTGCGTTGGGCACACGCGAATGCAGGAACGCCTTCAGGCGTGCGCGGTACTTGGGCCAGATTTCTTCGATCTGCATGCCGTCTTATGACAGGTGACCGGCAAAGGCGGCAACCACCTGCTGATACACCTCCCGTTTGAAAGGCACGATCTCTTCGATCAGGCGGGATGGCTCCTGCCATTTCCAACGGGTGAACTCCGGATGGTCGGTTTCGATATTGATCTGATCGTCGCGGCCGGTGAAGCGCAGCAGGAACCATTTCTGCTGCTGCCCGCGATAGCGGCCTTTCCAGATGTTTGGCACGATGTCATGCGGCAGATCATAGGGCAGCCAACCGGGGGTCTCGGCCACGACCTCGACCAGATCGGCGGTCACGCCGGTTTCTTCCCACAGCTCGCGCAGGGCCGCATCGCGGGGGGCTTCGCCCTTGTCCACGCCGCCCTGGGGCATCTGCCAGGCGTCCGCGTGGCGGTCGTTGCGCTGACCGACGAAGATCTTGCCCTCGGCATTCATCAGCATCAGCCCGACGCAGGGGCGATAGGGCAGTTTGGCGATTTCTTCGGGGGTCATACGCGGCCTCGTACATTGCTCTGGCAACTCTGTATCAAGCGGTTCAGGAACAGCAAAGGGTGTGACGTTAGGTTCTGCGTGACAAAGGTGACGTGAACGTCAATCTAACACCGAAGAATCGGGAGGGAGAGTTCGCCATGACTGCGTACCCAAACATGCTGGCCCCGCTGGATCTGGGCTTTACCACGTTGAAGAACCGCGTCCTGATGGGCTCGATGCACACGGGGCTGGAAGAAACCGGCGACTGGAACCGCGTGGCCGAGTTTTATGCCGACCGGGCCCGTGGCGGTGTGGGGCTGATGGTGACCGGTGGGATTGGCCCGAACCTCGAAGGTTCGGTTCTGCCCGGCGCGTCGATGATGACCAACGACAAAGAGGTGGCGAACCATTCCATCATCACCCAGCGGGTGCATGAAGCGGGCGGCAAGATCGCCATGCAGATTCTGCACGCGGGGCGCTATGCCTATGGTCCGAAATGCGTGGCCCCCAGCCCGGTGAAATCTCCGATCTCGCCCTTCCCACCCAATGAGCTGGACGAGGAAGGCATCGAGAAACAGATCAGCGACATCGTGAACGCCGCCGTTCTGGCCCAGAAAGCAGGCTATGACGGGGTCGAGATCATGGGCTCCGAGGGGTATTTCCTGAACCAGTTCCTTGTGACCCATACCAACAAACGTACCGACCGCTGGGGCGGGTCTTATGAGAACCGGATGCGCCTGCCGATCGAGGTGGTGCGCCGCACGCGTGAGGCGGTCGGCACCGATTTCATCATCATCTACCGCCTGTCGATGATTGACCTGATCCCCAATGGCTCGACCCATGACGAGGTTGTGGAACTGGCCCAGCGCATCGAACAGGCCGGGGCCACGATCATCAACACCGGCATTGGCTGGCACGAGGCCCGTATTCCCACCATCGCCACCAGCGTGCCGCGCGCAGCCTTTGCGTGGGTGACGAAGAAATTGATGGGCAAAGTGTCGATCCCGGTGATCACCTCGAACCGGATCAACACGCCTGAAGTGGCCGAAGAAGTTCTGTCTACCGGCTGTGCCGACATGGTGTCTCTGGCGCGTCCGATGCTGGCGGATGCCGAGTTCGTGAACAAGGCGATGGCCGGTCAGTCGGCACAGATCGCGCCCTGTATCGCCTGTAACCAGGCCTGTCTGGACCACACCTTCAGCGGCAAGCTGACCTCATGCCTGGTCAACCCACGCGCCTGCCACGAAACCGAGTTGGAGATTGGCAAGGCCGAGACGCCAAAGACCGTTGCCATCGTCGGCGCGGGTCCGGCGGGCCTGTCCACCGCGATGACAGCCGCTCAGCGCGGCCATGACGTGACCCTGTTCGACCGCGCCACCGAAATTGGCGGCCAACTGAACATGGCCAAACAGGTGCCGGGCAAGGAAGAATTCTGGGGCCTGGTCGACTGGTACCGCACCATGATGGCCGATCTGGGCGTGAAGCTGGAACTGAACCGCGAGGTCAGCGCCGAAGATCTGACCGGCTTTGACGAGGTGGTCATCGCCACCGGTGTCACGCCGCGCGATCCGCAGATTCCGGGGCAGGACCGTGACAACGTCATCAACTATATCGACGTGCTGCGCGACAAGGCCGAGGTTGGCAAATCCGTCGCCGTCATCGGCGCGGGCGGCATCGGCTTCGACGTGTCGGAGTTTCTGCTGGAGAACGGCCACAGCATCACCACCGACCTGCCCGCCTGGATGAAGGAATGGGGCGTGACCGACCCGGAACAGCACCGCTCAGGGTTGGCGCCGGAAGGCCCGCAACCCGAAGCCCCTGCGCGCGACGTCACGCTGCTGCAACGCAAGAAACAGGCGCATGGCAAAGGCTTGGGCAAAACGACGGGCTGGATCCACCGTGCAACGCTAAAGATGAAAGACGTCAATTTCGTGGGCGGTGTGAATTACGAACGCATCGATGACGACGGCCTGCATATCAGCTTTGGCGAAGAACGCGCCGACCCCACCGTCATCGCGGCGGATACAATTGTCCTGTGTTCCGGCCAGGTGTCCGAGCGCAGCCTTGCGGATGCGCTGATCGACCGCGGCATCACTCCGCATGTGATTGGCGGCGCGGATGTGGCGGCGGAACTGGACGCCAAACGGGCGATCAATCAGGGCACGCGGCTGGCTGCGGCTCTCTGATCACTCAGAGAGCGCCAGCTTGACGCCCAGCGCACCGAACGTTGTCGCGAAACACCGTTTTATCCAGGCCATCACGGATGGTCTGCGAATGACGTAATCCCGTGCAAGGGCTGCACAGGCACCGTACCCGACAAAGACCACAAAGGTCATCGCCATAAAGGTGGTGGCCAGCCTGACCAGTTCCAAACCGGCATTCGCTGTGCCGGCCGGCAGAAACTGAGGCAGGAAGGCCAGAAAAAACAGGGACAGCTTGGGATTAAGAACATTGATCAACGTCCCGGTTACCGCAATCTTGAGGTGACCCACCGAGGACTTCTCGGCGTTTACTTCCAAAGCTCCGCCTTCTTTGACAATACCCCAAGCCATATAGAACAGGTAAAGGACACCCAGATACTTGATGATCTGAAAGGCCAGCGCGCTGGTATGTAAAAGAGCTGCAAGCCCGATGATACTGGCCAGAGCTGCCGGGACGATCCCCAACGTGCATCCCGCCGCCGCCGCAAGGCTGGCGCGAAACCCACGCCCTAGGCCCACAGCCAATGTGTAGATCACTCCGGTTCCCGGCAATAACACCACAATTAAGGATGTCAGAAAGAACTCCAGCGACATATAGGCCTCCTGTTTTGGCCGACAGAGTTTCCGACATTCAGATTGTTGTAAACCGGTTTCGTGAACGATCTCGGCAACTATTCCACTGTAATCGTAATCACCTCGGACACAATCGGCGTGGCGTGCGGGACGTGACCCGCATCACCCAGCACCAGTTGCAGCGTATACTCACCGGGGGCCAGGTCCAGCGTCACTTCGGTCTGGCCGCCACCGAAATGCAGGTGGTTGTCGTCTGCGGGCAGGCCATAGGCCAGCTCATCCGCGCCGTCCTCGCCCTCACCCAGCGGTGGGCGGTCGATCAACAGGTGGTGATGGCCGGTGTTTTCCTTCTCGGTCCCGGCGGGGGCCACCCCCATGCCGCTGAGGCCAAAGACCACGGTGACCGGGGATTGCACGGTGTCCCCATCGGCCAGGTTCACGAAATAGACCTTCGCGTCTGGGTTGGATGCGGTTTCCCCTCCGGCCAGCGCAAGGGTTGCGGACAGGCACAGGGCAGCTAAGGCAAGCAAGGCTTTCATGATCTCCTCCGTGGTCACAAATTTGCCATGCTCATCTTAACACATTCGGGCAAAAACGCCGAAATTCCTAGGCTTGCAGGCCCTGCAGCGGCACCGGAAACCATTGTTTCCGCGTTTCCCATCTGCAAACGATCTGATTCAAATCCCTGATATTATCCCATGTCTGCCCTGTTTCCGCCCAGATTGAAGGCGAAAGTCGGGCAAAGACTATGCACCCGGGGAACGAGAATGGATCGACTTACCGAAATGGAAGCCTTTGCCAATGTGGTGGACCAGGGTGGATTCACCGATGCGGCCAAGAAGATGGGCATCTCCAAATCGGCCGTGTCAAAGCACGTGTCCAGCCTTGAGGCCCGCCTGGGCGCACGGCTGCTGAACCGCACGACACGCCGTGTTTCCCCCACCGAGATCGGGCTGGCCTATTACGACCGCGCGCGCCGCGTGCTGAATGACGCAGGCGAGGCAGATGCGCTGGTGACCTCGATGCAGTCCGCCCCCTCAGGTCTGCTGAGGATCAGCGTGGCGACGGATTTCGGCGTGAATCACCTGTCGCCGGTTCTTTCGGATTTCCTCGCCGCCTATCCGGACATCACCGTGAACATGGTGCTGAACAACCGTTATGTTGAGTTGATCTCGGAAGGGTTCGACGTCGCCGTGCGTATAGGCGAGCTGGAAGACAGCACCCTGCGCGCCCGCAAGCTGACCGAAACCGTGAAACGCATGGTTGCCGCGCCCAGCTATATCGAGAAATTCGGGCGTCCGCAGAAGATTGACGACCTGAACGAACACAAGCTGCTGCACTACTCCAGCCAATCCTCGGGCAATGTCTGGAAACTGACTGCACCTTCAGGTGAAAAGCGGCAGGTCCGCACCGCTGGCTGGCTGAGCGTGAACGACGGCCAGTCGCTGTTGAACGCAGCCATGTCGGGTCTGGGGATCGCGTATCTGCCCAGCTACCTATATGCAGACGCGCTGAAATCCGGTGCAGTTCTGGATGCGATGCCGTCGCTGCCGGATGAGGTGCAGGGCATCTACGCCGTCTACCCGCCCGGCCGCTTTACCCAGCCCAAAGTGCGGGCATTCATTGATTTTCTTGTCGAGTCCTTCAACGAAAAGGGCCCGATGGACTGGTAATATCTCCCCGGTGAACCTCGACGGCCCGCGCATCTGTGCGGGTCTTTTTTTGTCCGCTCAGAACCGTTCGACCCAGGGGCGCAGGGTCAGTTCGTCACTCCAGGCGGACCGGTCCTGATGGATCAGATGCATATATTCCCGCGCGATGGCATCCGGGTCCAGCATCGAATCGGGCGTGTCGCCCGCCGCAACCCGGTCCGGATTGCGGATACCACCATCGATATTGATCCAGGCCACATGGATGCCTCGGGGGTGCAATTCGCGCGCCATGGATTGCGCCAGTCCCCGTTGCGCGAACTTGCCCATGGCAAAAGGCGCCGACAGCGGGAACCCTTTGACCCCGGCCGAGGCACCGGTGAACAGGATCGTGCCACGCCGGTTGTCACGCATCGGCTGATCCAACATGCGCCGGGCGGCGGCCTGACCCAGCAGAAAAGCCCCATGCGCGGTCACCTCAACCGCCTTGCGGACGGTTTCCGGGTCAAGCTCGGTGATCGGGCCGCGTTGCCGGGCCGAGGGGTTATAACACGCAACCCGCAGCTCACCCGGCAGGCCGTCAACCAGCGCTGCCACGCCGTGGGCATCCGTGCCATCCAACTGATGCAGCGTCGCTCCTGTCTCGGCGGCCAAGGGGCCCAGATCCGACACGTCGCGGGCGGCCAGGTGCACGGCATAGCCGCCCTGCGACAGGGCCCGCGCGAAAGACGCCGATAGACCGGCCCCCGCACCTATGATCAATGCCTGCGGCGTAGGTGTCTGGTCGGGCATGTGGGCTCCTTTCGTTTTTGTCGGCGCGCCTATCTGACCTATGTCACAGGGGTCAATTGACCAGCAAAACCGCCTCGACCCGGCGATTCAGATCACGGCCTTCGGGCGTGGCGTTCGAGGTCAGCGGGGCCAGATACCCGATACCACGCGCCTCGATCCGGTCGGCGGCAACCCCATGGGCCTCGATCAGACGGGCCCGGACCGCCTGCGCCCGGCCCGTGCTTACCGAGATATTGGCGTCCAGCGCGCCAGTGTCATCCGTGTGACCCACCAACGCCAGCCGTGTATCGGGATTGTCGGCCAGATAGGTCGCGATCAGGCCCAGCGAGGCAAAAGGACCTTCGCCCAGCGTGATCTCTCCGGTACGGAAATGCAGATCGTCCAAAATGACATGCCCATTCTTTTCCAACGCCGCCAACATCCCGGTGGACGAGCGGACCGTTTCCTCGATCACCAAAGGCGGCGGGGCCTCTGCCTCAGCCGGAGTGACACGGATCAACTGAATGTACCCGCTGGGCGGGTTGCGGCTGACCAGCAGGCTCAGCACGTCATCGCCGCGGGTGGCGGACAGAAAACGGTAATCCTGGATCGCCACATACATGTCGGGGGTCGGAACAACTTCGGTTCCGAACCGGAAATCGAACCCGCCACAGGCGCGGGCCTGGCATTCGAACAGCACGTCATAGCCTTGCGCGACGATCTGATCGCGCAGCGGCGCCAGCAGTTGCAACGTCGTGCTGGATCCCGATTGCAGGCGCCAAGTGATCCGCTCGACCCGCCCCTCAACCTGCCGCGTGGGCAGGGTGCCGTCGGCAAAAGGGCCGGTGGGCAGGTCATAGCTGTCCAGCAGGCTGATCCGGTCGCTGATCTGGCGTGCGCCCGAAGGCAGCGTCAGGTCCTGGGCAACACCCGGCCCGGCCAACAGCAACAGGATCAATGAGGCTAAGCGGATCATCGGGCCTGCGCGTGGTACTGGTCGTTCGGAACCATCGCCGTGGCACTGGCAACCCGGTTCGACATATTGAAAAAGCCGGTCACGTTGGCGATGTCCCAGATATCGCGATCCGTGAACCCCACATCCCGCAGGCGCTGGCGGTCGGGTTCCTCGATCTCGGTACTTGCCGAGGTCATCTTGGCGGCAAAGTCCAGCATCGCCCGCTGGCGCGTGTCCAGAGGCGCAACGCGGTAGTTCATCACCAGCATCTCGCCCAGCTGTGGATCACCCGACAACTGCCGCACCGCTGCACCATGGGCCACAAGGCAGTAAAAGCACTTGTTGATAGCCGACACGACCACCGCGATCATCTCGCGCTCCAGCTTGCTGAGGCCGCTGTCACCCAGCATCAGGTCGTTATACATCGCGGTGAAGGCGTTCAGCTTTTCGATGTCAAAGGCATAGGCTTGCAATACATTTGGCACAAAGCCCAGTTTCTCTACACAGATATCAAAGTATTTCTGCGTCTCGGGCGGCAGCGGGTCCACCATCGGCAGGTCCAGCGCGGTGGGGGCAGTTTGGTCGGTCACGTCGGGCTTTCTCCTTAAACAAGCTGACGGTAGTGGTATTCGCCGACAATCTCCATCCCGAGCGCGCGATAAAGCCCGTTGGCCCCCGCGTTTGCCTTGGTGCAGATCACGCTGAGCGTTTCTGCCCCGTTATCCCGCGCCCAGAAGGCGGCGGCCCGCATAGCCCAGCCACCCTGACCTTGACGGCGATGATCGGGCAGGATTTCCAGCGCGTGCACCATTGCGACCCCATCGTGAATCGCAACAAAACCGGTCCCGGCGGGCTGATCATTGTGGCGCAGCAGCAGGCCGGTCTTGGGCCCCTGCGCGCGTTCCATCACCGCTACCCGCTCGGGGCCAATGCCGCCCTTCGCCCAGATCTCACGCATGATCGCCAGCGGCTCGGGCGTGAGGAACACCGTGACACGAGGGATCGGCGTATCCGTCAGGTGATCGGTCGGGCAGGCATAGATATTGACCGGATCCAGAACCTGATACCCGCGCGTGGCCAGTTGCGCATCCAGCGCCTCGTCCCCTGGGCGCAGGCAGAAGATGCGCTTTTGCCCCATTGCCTGCATCGCGGCCTCGGCGGCGTCGATATCCGCGTCACCTGCCGGCTTCAGAGCATTGGCCGCCGACACACGTGATCCGCCGCCCTGCCCTTGCCGCAGTTGAAACGGCCCCAGCCGCTCGTACCCGGCAGCAGGCCAGGTTCCGTCAACGATGTCGGCCCAGTTGACGCTCACAGATCAAGCTCTTTCGCAAGCCGGGTGGTGGCGGCATCGATACGCGCACCATCGGTCCCGCGCACCACGACATTGGCGCCAAAGACACCGTTGATCTGGAACGGGTAACAGCCGATCGACAGGTCCGCGAAATCATCGGCCAACGCGGAAAGCGTGGCAGCGATATCGCCTTCGCCCCGGTCCACCCGCAGGGTTTGCGACAGCAGCGGGCTGCCCCCGGTCAGACCGGGCAACACACTGGCGAGCATGGCCTGAAATACCGAAGGCACCCCGGCCATCACATGCACGTTTTCAATGATGAACCCCGGCGCGGTCGAAACCGGGTTGTCGATCAGCACCGCCCCGTCCGGAATACGCGCCATGCGCAAGCGGGCCTCGTTCAACACCAACCCTGAATTGTCGTAATGCGCCTGCAGCAGCGCGCGGGCATCGTCGCGAATATCGATCTGCGCCCCAAAGGCGCGCGCAATGCAGTCGGCGGTGATATCGTCATGGGTCGGACCGATGCCACCGCTGGTGAACACATGGTCGTGGCCCTCGGACAGCGCTTTGACCGCCGTCTCAATCGCCGGGGCATCGTCGCTGACGATGCGTACCTCTTTCAGGTCAATGCCGTGCTTGCTCAGTTCCCCGGCCAGATAATGCATGTTCGCGTCGCGGGTGCGGCCCGAGAGAATCTCATCCCCGATCACCAGCATTGCGGCGGTTGGATTGGCCATGGTGCGTGCCTCCCTCTTGATCGACCGTTAGGGCAGGTATAGGCCCTGAGACATGCGATTTGAAACCCCCCTTGTCCCCGCCCGCCTGATCCGCCGCTACAAACGCTTTCTGGCGGATTGCACATTGGAGGACGGGCGAGAGGTCACCGCCCACTGCGCCAATCCGGGCTCGATGATGGGGCTGGCCGAGCCGGGTGAGAAAATCTGGCTTGAACCCAATGACGACCCGAAGAAAAAGCTGAAATACGGCTGGCGGCTGGTCGATCATGAAAACGGGTATTTCACCGGGGTTGATACCTCGGTTCCGAACAAAGCCCTGCGCGTGGCGCTGGAGGCGCGCGAAATCCCCGAACTGGCCGCTTATGAAACCGTCCGCCCCGAGGTCAAGTACGGCGAAAACAGCCGCATCGACTTTCTGCTGACCCAGCCCGGCCTGCCGGATGCCTATGTCGAGGTCAAAAGCGTCACCCTGTCTCGCGAACCCGGTCTGGCCGAGTTCCCCGACAGCGTCACCGCGCGCGGCACCAAGCACCTGGGCGAGTTGGCAGCAATGGCGACACAGGGGCACCGGGCGATCATGTTGTATCTTGTTCAACGTACGGACTGCGACCGGTTCACATTGGCAGCGGATGTCGATCCTGCCTACGCAGCAGCTTTTGAAGAGGCACATTTGAAGGGCGTCGAGCGGATGATATGCGCGACCCGGATTTCTCCGGAAGGCGTCGAAGTCGACCCAACTCGAAAACTGGATATTGCGTGAAGCGTCGAAACAATGCTCTGAGTGTCCACAAGGCCCTATCGTCGGGCAAAATAACTCAGGAGGGGCACATGGAACTCGATCTCGCGGAATTGATCTCGCTGAGGCGTGACTTTCACCGGCACCCCGAGCTTGGATTTGAAGAGACGCGAACAAAAGCCAAAGTTGCAGAGTATCTGCGCAATATCGGTCTTGAAGTTCATGAAGGCGTTGGCGTCGTCGGCATCTTGCGGGCTGGGTCAGGTAACCGGGCGATTGGGTTGCGTGCCGACATGGATGCCTTGCCGATCAATGAGGCCAGCCAGCACGGCTATGTTTCGGAAAGCCCTGGCGTGATGCATGCATGTGGTCATGATGGCCACACGACGATGCTATTGGGCGCGGCAAGCGTTTTGGCCTATAGTCCAGAATTTGATGGCACCGTCGTTTTTTTGTTCCAACCCAACGAAGAACACGGGTTGGGCGCGCGTGCCATGATCGACGAAGGTGTGTTGGAAAAGTTCCCGGTGGACGAAGTGTACGCAATCCACAATCTGCCGGGTGCGCCAGTCGGACAGGTTTCGACCCGCTCCGGATTGATCTGCTCGTCCGAAAGCCTGTTTGAAATCAGCATCAAAGGCCAAGGCGGGCACGCGTCGATGCCACAGGTCGGGCGCGATGCAATCACCATCGGCGCGGAAGTGGTTCAGGCCCTGCAAACCATTGTATCGCGCAAGCTGGCCCCCGGATCGGGGGCTGTCGTTTCCGTCACCGAGTTCCTGACTGACGGCCAACGCAACGTCTTGCCGGGGAACGCAACCCTCAAGGGCGATGTCAGAACCCGCAGTCCCGAAGACCGGGAAACTGTGGAACAGCTGATGCGTCAGATCGCTGACGGCATCGCCCTTGCCCATGGTGTGAGCGTCGACGTGACCTTTAACACGGAGTTCATCGAAACGATCAACTCTTACGAACCTGTGCAGGCGACGACACGGGCCGCATGTTCCCTTGGGTTAGAGACGATTTCAGACCGGACGCCCATGAGTTTCTCGGAAGACTTCGCACATTTCTGCGCTGCTGTTCCCGGGTGTTTCCTCCTGATGGGCAATGGGATCGACGGGGCCAATGGGCAGCCGCTGCATTCTGACGATTACGATTTCAACGATGATCTGCTGGAGACCGGCGTGAACTTCTGGACCGCACTTGTCCGCGACCGCTTGCCGATACGCAGCTGAGGAATAGCTTCCCCGTATGTGGAAGGCATGACTCTGCACCCTCTGGTACTTTCTGCGCAAGCAGCGTAAAAGGAGTGCTGCGCGAAACATTTGGAGCTTAGCGTCGATGAAAGAACATCGTGGCCGCCTGACCAAGGACGGTATCCGCATTTATGAACAGGGTGACTTTGCCGGCATGCACGCGGCAGGGGCCTTGGCTGCGCGGATCCTCGACGACATTGCCAGCCATGTCTTTCCGGGCCAAACCACGGGCGTGATTGACGGGCTCATTACGCAAATGGTCGAGGACGCGGGCGCAACTTCGGCAACCATCGGCTACAAGGGCTATCAGCACGCCAGCTGCATCAGCGTGAATCACGTGGTCTGTCACGGAATTCCCGGCGACAAGCGGCTGAAGGATGGGGACATCCTGAACATCGACGTTACCGTCATTGTTGACGGCTGGTTCGGCGATACTTCGCGCATGTATGTGGCGGGTAAACTGCCCCGCAAGGCCGAGCGTCTGATCCAGGTGACCCATGATGCCCTCTTCAAGGGGATCGAGATGGTCAAACCGGGCAACACGTTCGGGGATATCGGCCACGCCATTCAGGCCTATGTCGAGGCGCACCGGATGAGCGTTGTCCGCGATTTCTGCGGTCACGGGCTGGGCCGGGTGTTCCACGCACCGCCCAACGTGCTGCATTATGGCCGCCCGGGTACCGGTGCCGTTCTGGAAGAGGGCATGTTCTTCACTATCGAACCAATGGTCAATCTGGGCCGCCCCGAGACCAAGACGCTGGCCGACGACTGGACCGCGGTGACCCGCGACAAGTCGCTGTCGGCGCAGTTCGAACATTCGGTAGGTGTTACGGCAGATGGGGTCGAAATCTTTACCCTGTCACCGGGTGACATGTTTCATCCCACCTATTCCTCCTGATCGGCGGCCTGATCACGCATCAGTTTCAGCAAGAGGGTTTCCTGCCCCCATGGCGTGACCGCGTCGTGGATGAACACCGGCGCGCGCATGGGTTTCCGCTCGGGTCCGGTGGTTGCGTCGGTTTCCTGCGGAACTGTCCAGATCGGAGGTTTCAGGGTGCGGTCCATGCGCCGATACTAGCACGGTCTGGTCAAATCCCCAAAAGCGCCGGCACCTCGGCCATGTCAGTGATCACCTCGGCGCCGAGCTGGGCCAGTTTTTCACCGTCCCCCTGCGGCGCATAGGCCAGACAGCGCATATTGGCGCGGATTGCGGCGATGACACCGCTGGCGCTGTCTTCGATGACCACGGGCTGCAAGGCACCGAACTGTTTCGCCGCCGTCAGGAACATGGTCGGGTCGGGCTTGCCGACACCCAACGTATAGGCCGAAAACACCACGTCCTTGAACCGATCCCAAAGGCCGTTCTGCCCCAGCGTGACCCGCATTTTGTCCGGTCCGCCATTGGAGGCAACGCAGTAAGGCACGCCGCGTTCGTCCAGAAGCGTCAGCAATTCCAACACGCCAGGAACCAAAGGCACGCCCTGCCGAAGGTGGGCATCGGTTTCGGCATCGAATTCCTCAATCCAGTTCGCGGGCAGATCAGCCCCCAGACCGCGAGCGATCTCCTGAACTTCCGGCATGGTCTTGCCGGTAAAAATCCTGTGGCACTCGTTCGCCGTCAAAGACAACCCGTGCCGAGCTAGGTTTGCGACCATCACCTGATTGGACAGCGGCTCACTATCGACCAGAACGCCGTCGCAATCGAAGATGACCAGATCATGCATTCGGGGCATCGCTCCACATCAGGGTGATATGCGTGTCTCCGTATTTGCGGCTGTCCTGCAGGGTGAACCCCCCGGGCGCTTGCATCGGGGCGTTTTCTTCCCACACGATAAGGGCATCGTCAGCGATCCATCCTTGCGACAAGGCGGCGATGGCCTTCTGTCCCATGGACTTGCCATAAGGCGGGTCCAGAAAGATCAGATCATACGGCGCGCCCGGGTTTTCACCCAGCCGTGTGGCATCCCGGCGGATCAGGTCGGTGCGGTCGGCGCTGCGTGTCAGGTCGATATTCTTGCGGATCAGACCCTGCGCCACACGCCCGTCATCCACGAAGGTCACGTGTGCGGCCCCGCGCGACAGCGCTTCAAGCCCCAGCGCGCCGGTGCCCGCGAACAGATCCAGCACGCGCAGCCCGTCAAAGTCGATCTGGTGTCTGAGCACGTTGAACAGGCTCTCGCGCACGCGGTCGGTGGTGGGGCGCAGATGTGCGCCCGCATCCCCCTTGCCGACCGAGGCCAAGGCGCGGCCCCGAAACTCTCCGGCGATGATCCTCACGCCTTGAGCAGCGGCTTCAGGTCCGCATCAGGGTTGGCCACGATGGCAGGATCAGCTGTCTTACCCGATTCAATCAGGCGTTTGCCGACCATATAAGCGCGCGGATCATTCATCGCGTCCACCGCAATCAGCTGATCACCCTTGTAGTACCAGAAGGAGACGGTCTGGCCGTCTCCCTGCCGCGTCACCACGCGGTCGTACCCGGTATTCAGGCCCGCAATCTGCAGCTTGACGTCATACTGATCTGACCAGAACCACGGCGTCGCCACATAGTCCTTGGCCGCGCCCAGCATGTTCTGGGCCACGATCTCGGCCTGATCGATTGCGTTCGGCACACTTTCCAGCCGGATGCGGGCATCGCCATGTGGAAAAGAGGCACAATCGCCCGCCGCCCAGATCGACGGGTCCGAGGTGCGGCCATGGGCGTCGGTCTTGATGCCGTTGTCCAGTTCCAGCCCCGCCATCTCGGCCAGTTGGGTCGAGGGGGCAATGCCGACGCCGACGACGACAAAATCGACCTGCAACTCAGTGCCATCTGTCAGAACCGCGCCCACCACCTTGCCGTTTTCACCGAGAAGACGCTCCAACCCGACGCCTTCGCGGATATCGGCGCCGTATTCGGTATGCAGCGCACGGAAGTAATCGCTGGTCTCGGGCGCGGCCACCCGTTGCAGGATGCGGTCGGCCATCTCAACCAAGGTCACCTTGACCCCGCGCTTGGCACAGACCGCTGCGGCCTCGAGCCCGATATAGCCGCCACCGACAATCAGCGCACGCGCACCGTCGGTCACGCGGGGCTCCATCTCATCGATATGGGCCAGATCGCGCACCACATGCACGCCGTCCAGATCGCCACCAATCGCAGCGGGCAGGCGGCGCGGGTCCGACCCGGTGGTCAGTGCCAATTCGTCGTAAGAGAGGACCTCATCCCCTACGGTCACAGTCTTGGCCTGCGGGTCAATCGCGGTGACACGCTGGCCCAGACGCAGGGTGATATTGTTCTCGGCATAGAAACTCTCGGGCCGCAGGAACAGGCGTTCCAATTCCATTTCACCCAACAGATAGGCCTTGGACAGCGGCGGGCGCTGATAAGGCAGATGCGGCTCGGCTCCGATCAGGGTGATGTCCCCGTCAAACCCGTCCTTGCGCAGCCTGGCGACAAGCGAAGACCCCGCCTGCCCTGCACCGATCACGACAATATGGCTCATGTTCCTCCCGCCCTGTCGAATTCCCGTGGTCTCATCCACACGACAACCTATATTGCGGCTAAGCCCGACTCTGCAAATCCAAACGACAGGAGCTTAAAATGATTTCAACAGGTGATACGCTGCCCGACGCCACGCTGACCCAACTGGGCGCAGACGGCCCCGAAGAAGTGCGGATTTCAGACAAGACCAATGGGCGCAAAGTGGTGATCTTTGCGGTGCCCGGCGCCTTTACGCCGACCTGCCATTCGGCCCATGTGCCCAGTTTCATGCGCACCAAGGACCAGTTCGACGCCAAGGGCGTGGACGAGATCATCTGCGTCTCGGTCAACGACCCCTTCGTGATGAAAGCATGGGGCGAGGCCACCGGCGCGACCGAGGCCGGTCTGACCATGCTGGGCGACGCCTCATCCGAATTCACCAAGGCCATCGGCATGGATTTCGACGCCCCGCCCGCCGGGCTGATCGCACGGTCCAAACGCTATGCCATGCTGGTCGAAGACGGTAAGGTGGTCGCGTTGAACCTAGAAGAAAACCAAGGTGCTTGCGAAATTTCGGCGGGTGAGGGTCTGCTGGACGTCATCTGATACCAGTTGGCCTCGGGTGCCCCGGGGCCAAGACTGCCATTTAACTTGATGCAACGCCCTGATCTGCCAATATTTGAATAATACAATCAGGGAGTTTGTTTGATGAAACTGAAAATCATTACCCTATTGCTGGGCACTGTGGGGGCGCTGGCCGCCTGCGGCCCGGCCCCGACCCCGCAACAACAGGCGGCGCGCCAGCACGAAATTGCTTGCCTCAGCGGCTCGCTGGGCGGTGCGCTGATCGGCGGCGCCATCGGCAACCAGTTCGGCGGCGGATCAGGCAAATCCATCCTGACAGCGGCAGGCGCGGCCGCCGGCGCTGTCGAAGGCAACAGATACGCATGTTGAGGAGAGCCGGAATGACACGTGGATTTATTATCGCTGCAGCCGTTTTGATGGCCGGTGCCGTCTCGGCCGAAACCGTAGGCGAGCTGCATGAAAACGAGCTGAGAGCCATCGACAAAAACAACGACGGGTTCCTGTCCCGGGAAGAGTTCGACGCCTTTTCCGACTATGCGTTCCAGGCGATGGATGAAAACAAGGACAGTTCGGTGGGACTACAGGAGGCCAAGCCGCATCTGGACGAAGACCAGTTTCGGGACGTTGACCGCGATAATGATGGCTTCATCTCAAGGTCGGAATACGACGCACAGATGAACGACGATTTCCTATCGGCCGACAAGAACCAGAACGGCCAGCTGGATTAAATCGGACGGCCTCGCGTTTGGCGGGGCCATCCACATGGGGGCCTATCATGCAAAAATGGGGACTTCTCGGCATTCTGGGCCTGTTGGCGGCCTGCAACGTCTCACAAGCCCCGGTGGTGACCGGGCCGGACGGACAGGCGCGCATTCAGATCAATACGTCCGGGCTGACCTGCTATAACAACCGCTGTCTGGACATTAACCCGGCCGCACGCAGCGTGCGCCAGATCGGCAATCGGACGACACGAATTCCTGCGGGCATTGATGTCAGCAATGGCACCGTAACTCCCGCAGAGTTTGCGCAGATGGGCACCGCCGCATCGCTGGCGGGCGGTGTCGGTTCAGGCAATCGTTAACAGAGGCTGTCCATTTTGCGGGCCAGCTTGGCGTCCAGCGCCGACAGGCCACCTACGTCATGGGTGGCCAGCGTCACCTCGACCGTGCGATAGACGTTGGTCCACTCGGGGTGGTGGTTCCATTTCTCGGCGAAAATCGCCACCTGTGTCATCCAGCCGAAGGCATGTACGAAATCCTCGAAGATAAAGGTCTTGGTCATCGCATCCCGGCCTTCGACCATGGTCCAGCCATTCTTGAACAGCGGGTCCAGCAGCGGCCCGCGGGTCTCGGTCGACAAAAGTTCGGTCATTGCTGTTCCTCCGGGTTCAATTTCCTGAACGGGCCGTATTCCGTCAGGATCTCGATCTCTTCTCCCACTGCGGCGGCCTCGGCGTCCAGATATTTTCGGATCGCATCGGCAAAACCCGGGTCACCGACCCAATGCAAGCTATGCGTGCGCGTGGGCAAATAGCCTCGCGCCAGCTTGTGTTCGCCCTGCGCCCCGGCCTCAACCCGGGCCAGGCCATGGGCAATGGCAAAATCAATCGCCCTATAGTAGCACAATTCGAAATGCAGGCAGGGGTGATGTTCGACGCAGCCCCAATAGCGGCCAAAAAGGGTTTCGCGCCCGATGAAATTCAGCGCCCCTGCAATCGTGTAACCGTCGCGTTCCGCCAGCACCAAGGCCATGTCACCCGCCATAGTTTCCTGAGCGATATCAAAGAATTGGCGGGTCAGGTAGGGCACCCCCCATTTGCGCGACCCAGTATCCTGATAGAACCGCCAGAAGGCATCCCAATGCTCCGGGCGCAGCTCGTCGCCGGTCAGCGTGCGTATCTCACCGCCGAACCCGCAGGCCTGCGCCCGTTCCTTGCGGATATTCTTGCGCTTGCGCGAGGACAGTGCATCGAGAAACCCGTCGAAATCCGCATATGTATCATTGAGCCAGTGAAACTGCTGCGACGTGCGCAGCATCAGGCCCATCTGTTCGCCGGTGATGGCCTCATCTTCGGTGCAGAAGGTGGCGTGCAGCGATGACACCCGGTTGTCGGCGGCCAGCTGCACCGCGCCCTGTACCAGCGCCGACATCCCCACCGCCTCGTATCCCGGTCGCACCAGAAAGCGCCGCCCGGTAGCGGGGGTGAAGGGCACGGCGATCTGCAGCTTGGGATAGTACTGCCCACCTGCGTTTTCGTAGGCATGGGCCCAGTTGTGGTCAAAGATGTATTCGCCCTGGCTGTGCGACTTGGCATACATGGGCGCCGCCCCGATCAGCATCCCGTCCAGATAGGCGGTCAGATATTGCGGCTGCCAGCCGGTACCACGCCCGACCGAGCCGCTGTTTTCCAGCGCCGACAGGAACCGATAGGTGGTGAACGGGTCCAGTGGCCGCCCGCCATCGGCGGCCTCGGGGCAGGCGCAACTGTCCCAATCCTCGGCAGAAATCTGCGACAGCGACCCCAGAACCTGAACTTCGATTTGCGCCTGATCCATATGCCCTCCGCGTCTGACCTTTATCTGTGACGGAGGGGGACGGGTTCAACCCGGATGTGGGGCCAAATAGCCTTCGAAGGTCACATTGTCGGCAACCTCGCGGGCCTGTGCCTCTTGTTCGGGCGATCGCACCGTCCAACACAGAATCGGCACGCCCTGCGCTTTCAGCTCGGCCACGCGGGGACGGGACAGGTCTGCGGCCTCATGGCTGATGAAACTGGCACCGACCCGGTCAAAATCGGGGATGTCGCGCAAATGATCACAAACCTTCTGCGGCAACAGCTCGACCTTGGGCTGATAGGAACACGTCACGATGCCGCGCGGCAGGTGCGGCGCAAGGCGCGCCAGTTCAGCCACCGAATTGGGGTTGAACGACATCAGCGCCACCGGCCCATCATAGCCCTGCAGCGCGCGCACCGCGTCCGCCTCAAGCGGCCCAACATCGGGACCCATCGCGCCGTCCTGGTCCTTGAATTCGATCAGCAGCGGTACCTTGCCGCCCACCATCTCGAGCACCTCATCCAGTGTCGGGATTCCATCATCTGCGTGCAGCAGCTGTGTGTCCTGTGCCTGGGCCGCTGAGATCTGTTGAATCGGGCCGGACTGTCCGGTCAGGCGTGTCATGTCATAGTCATGAAACACCATCGCTTGGTTGTCCGAGGTCAGTTGCAGATCGATCTCGATGCCGTACCCGGCCTCGATCGCGGCTTGAATGGCCGCCCGGCTGTTTTCCGGGCGGTTGTCCGATTTGTCATGCAGCGCCCGATGCGCGATCGGGGTCTGCAAGAACACGGAAGGCAGAGACGGTGTCATTGGACCTCGAAGATACCTTCGATTTCGACGGCCACGCCCAGCGGCAGCGCGGCGGCACTGACGGCCGAACGGGAATGGCGACCAGCGTCGCCCAGCGCTTCGACCAGGAAATCGGACGCGCCATTGATCACCTGCGGCTGCGCGGTGAAATCGGCGGTCGAGTTCACGAAACCGGTCAGCTTGATCACACGCACCAGCTTTTCAATATCACCACCACAGGCCGCCTTGACCTGGGCCAGCAGGTTGATGGCGCAGACCTTTGCGGCCGCGGCACCAGCCTCAATTCCCATGTCATCGCCCAGCTTGCCGGTGATCAGATCATCATCCTTGGAAATCTGACCCGACACATAGACGATGTTGCCGACCCGCACGAAGGGGACGTAATTCGCTGCCGGTGCGGGCGCGTCCGGCAGATTGACGCCGAGGCTTTCCAGTTTCGCTGCGATGCTCATGAGGTTTCCTCCAAATCTTGAGTCGCGGCGAAGCTAACCGGGACGGGCAAATTCGGAAAGTCAGAAAACGGGGATGGACCTGCCCGAAAGGTGGGCGTAACTCTTCTTATTCCGAACAGTTGAAGCGGTGTCGCTTTACCTCGGCCCATCGGGCGGGTTAAACGCTTTCTGTTTCATATTGGTTGTGAAACGTATATGTGACGTCGGATTGGGCCCCGCTATGTGGCCATAGGCAGTATTGATTGATAGTTCGGGTCAACGACCCCGAATGGTTTGGAGTTGCAAAGACCGTGTTGAGCAGACCCCGCCTGAAACACCTGATCGTTCTGTCCCTGATGACAGTCCTGAGCGCCTGCGCCACGCAGCCTCCGGAAGGGACCCCGACAAATGAGGTGTTCGATCCCTATGAAAGAAACAACCGGGGCATTCACAAATTCAACCTGGGCGTTGACCGGTTTCTGTTTCGCCCGGCGTCGAAAGGGTACGTCAAGATCGTGCCCGATCCGATGGTGACCAGCTTCAGCAATTTCGCCGAGAACCTGTCATTGCCAAGCCAAGCAGTGGATTACCTGCTGCAGGGCAACCCCAAGCAATCCGGCAATGCGTTGCTGCGCTTTGTCATCAACATGACGGTTGGCGGTGCGGGTCTGTCTTCACCAGCTGACGAGCTGGACCTGCCCCCCGTGGACACCGATTTCGGGGAAACCCTGCACGTTTGGGGCGTGGGCGAAGGCGCCTATGTCGAGCTGCCGCTCTACGGCCCGTCAACCCAGCGGGATGCCATCGGGGTCGTGGTCAACCTGTTCACCAACCCAATTGACTTCGCCCCCACACGACCGGCCGACAATCTGGGCGTTTACGCCGAAATCGTACGCCGGATGGGCGATCGGGGCCGGTTCTCGGATACGGTCGACTCGATTCTTTATGAAAGTGCAGACAGTTACGCGCAGGCCCGCACAATCTACATCCAAAATCGCCGCTTCGAACTGGCCCGCGATGATGAGGAAGCCTATCTGGGTCTTTATGACGACCCCTATGCTGAAACCGGGACCGACCCTGTCAGGGACCCCTACCTAGACCCCTACGAGGACCCCTATGCCGAATAACACTTTGAACCGACGCGGTTTTATTGCCACCGGCCTGGCCGGTGTTATGCTGACCGCTCTTCCCGCCTTTGCCCAGACCGAAGCCAGCGCCAAGGCGCTGGTCGTCAGTGTCGTGGACGACATCAACCGCGTGATCGCTTCGGGCAAATCCGAAAAAGCGATGATCCGCGATTTCGAGAAGATTTTCGTGCAATATGCCGATGTGCCGATCATGGCGCGCTATGTGCTGGGCGCCGATGGCCGTTCGGCCAGCCCGTCGCAGCTGAAACAATTCACCAGGGCGTTTCAGGGCTATATCTCGACCAAATACGGCCGCCGCTTCCGTGAATTCATCGGTGGGCAGGTGACCGTGCGCAATGCCCGCAAGATCAAGGCAGGTTACGAGGTACGCACCTCGGTCAAGCTGCAGGGATCGTCGCCGTTCGAAGTGACCTTCCTTGTTTCGGACAAATCGGGCCGCGACAAGTTCTTCAACATGTTCATCGAAGGGGTGAATATGCTGCTGACCGAACGGACCGAGATCGGCGCGATGCTGGATGCACGCGGTGGCGATCTGAACCGTCTGATCAAGGACATGAAGAAGAACAAGGTCAGCTGACCCGGTTCGCCGTTCAAAAAAAGCGCCGCGCGAAGCCAATCGCGCGGCGCTTTTGCGTTCAGTTCAGGCGTTCGCCGGTTTCCTTGGCAAAGTAGGACACTTTGCTCATGTCAAAGGCGAGGTTCAGCATCTTGCCCGCCTGCGCGCTGGTTTCCGCGTGCAGACGCGCAGTGACCTGCTTGCCGCCCAGTTCCGACACCACATAAGTGTCGGCGCCTGCGGGTTCGACCATGTCGACAAGGCATTCGGCCTCTTGCACGCCGGCACCGGCTCGGAAACCTGCCTCGGCGATATCTTCGGGGCGCAGACCAAGGATCACGTCCTTGGGCAGTGACAGATCGCGGGTATCTTTCAGCACCAATGTCTCACCCGTTTCGCGGGCGATGGCAATCTCGGTGCCCGAGCCGTTCTTGGTCGCCTGCGCCGGGATCAGGTTCATTGCGGGCGAGCCCATGAAATCGGCCACAAACAGGTTGGCCGGATTGTTGTAGATCTCGGCCGGGGTGCCGATCTGCTGCACGACGCCGCCTTTCAGGACCACGATCTTGGTCGCCAGCGTCATGGCTTCGATCTGGTCATGGGTCACGTAGACGATCGAAGCATCCAGCGTCTGGTGCAGCTTCTTGATCTCGGTCCGCATCTCGACCCGCAACTTGGCGTCGAGGTTGGACAGCGGTTCATCAAACAGGAACAGCTTGGGGTCGCGCACCAGTGCCCGGCCCATCGCCACCCGCTGACGCTGACCACCCGACAACTGGCTGGGGCGGCGGTTCAGCAGCGGCTCGATCTGCAGCAGTTGGGCGACCTCTTTCAGCTTGGCGTCCTGCGTGGCCTGATCGACCCCGCGCACTTTCATGCCAAAGGTGATGTTCTTGGCCACCGACATGGTCGGATACAAAGCGTAGGATTGGAACACCATCGCGATGTCCCGGTCCTTGGGGCTGACATGGGTCATGTCGTTGCCGCCGATGGACAAGGTGCCGCCGGTGATCTCCTCAAGCCCGGCAATACAGTTCAGCAGGGTAGATTTACCGCAGCCCGAGGGGCCGACCAGCACCAGGAAGTCGCCCGGTTCGATCGAGATGTTGATGTCCTTGAGAATTTCGACGGGGCCGTAATTCTTGTAGAGTTTGTTGATATCAAGGATGGGAGCCATGGGTCTTATCCCTTCACTGAGCCAGCGGTCAGACCGCGGATGAAATACTTACCGGCGACGACATAAACGAGCAGCGTCGGCAGACCCGCGATAATCGCGGCAGCCATGTCGACGTTGTATTCTTTGACGCCGGTGGTGGAGTTTACGATGTTGTTGAGCGCCACGGTCACGGGCTGCGTGCCCGCCTGGCTGAACGACACGCCGAACAGGAAGTCGTTCCAGATCTGCGTGAACTGCCAGATCACGGTCACCACGATGATGGGCAGCGACAGCGGCAGGAAGATCGACCAGAAAATCCGCAGGAATCCCGCGCCGTCCACCCGGGCGGCCTTGGTCAGCTCGGCCGGAATGGTGACATAGTAGTTGCGGAAGAACAGCGTGGTGAAGCCCAGCCCGTAAATCACATGGACAAAGATCAGGCCCGGAATGGTTCCGGCGATGCCCATCATGCCCAACAGGCGCGCCATCGGCAGCAGAACAACCTGAAACGGGATGAAGCAGCCAAACAGCATCAGCGAGAAGATGATGTTCGCGCCTTTGAACCGCCACTGCGCCACGACATAGCCATTCAGCGCGCCCAGCAGGGTCGAGATGGCCACGGCAGGCACGGCGATCAGGACCGAGTTCCAGAAGTAAGGCCGCAGACCTTCACACTGGATACCGGTACAGGCGCCGGACCATGCGGTTTTCCAGGCGTCAAAGCTGACCTCGCGGGGCAGTGAGATCAGGCTGCCGGTGCGGATTTCCTCAAGGCTTTTCAGCGATGTGGTCAACATCACGAACAGCGGCATCAGGTAATACAGCGCGAACAGGCCCAGCAGGACATACAGCAGCCAACGCAGGGCGATCTTGCCAGTGGCGCTTTGGGTACGGGTTTCGGTATGGGGCATCGACAGATCAGTCATTTTTAGCCCTCAGCTCTGAGTAAAGGTAAGGAACCACGATGGCAAAGACGACCAGCATCATGATCATCGCGGAGGAAGCCGCCTGACCGATATCGCCGCGCGAAAAGGCCATTGCGTACATGTAGGTTGCCGGCAGATCGGTCGCGTAACCCGGACCGCCGCCCGTCAGGGCGATGACAAGGTCAAAGCTCTTGATCGCAAGGTGGGCCAGCACGATGAAGGCGGACAGGAAGATCGGAGCCATCGAGGGGATGATAATGGCGGTATAGATGCGCCATGTGGGGATACCATCGACCTGCGCGGCCTTGATGATCTCACCATCCACCGAGCGCAGCCCGGCGAGGAACAGCGCCATCACAAAGCCCGAGCTCTGCCAGATCGCGGCGATCACGATGGTGTAGATCGCGTAATCGGGGTTCACCAGCCAGTCGAACTCGAAATTTGTAAAGCCCCAACCCTGCACCATGGATTCAATGCCCAGACCCGGGTTCAAAATCCACTTCCACGCAGTACCGGTCACGATCATCGACAGCGCCATCGGATACAGATAGATCGTCCGGATGGCCCCTTCGACGCGGATTTTCTGATCCAGCAGGATCGCCAGCAACAGGCCCAGCACCATTGCGATCACGATGAACAGCGCGCCAAAGATATACAGGTTGTTGATTGCCGTATCCCAGCGGGGCGAGTCGAACAGGCGTTCATACTGGATGAAGCCCTTGATCTCGTATTTCGGCAGCAGTTTCGATCGGGTTAGCGACACCCAAGCCGTCCATCCGATAAAGCCGTAGACAAAAATCAATACGGCAATGAACGACGGTGCCAGCACCACCTTGGGCAGGTGGTTTTCCAGCCATTCGGACATTTTTTCCTCCGGGAGAAAAGAGGTTCTGCCCCGCAGTATAGGGGCAGAACCGGTTCGGATCAGTAGCTGTTGGCCACTGCGTCCGCCAGTTGCTGAACCGCGTCAGCCGAGGACATATCCGAGTTGAAGTGAGCGGTCACAACATCAGTGATTGCGCCGGACTGCGACCCGCGCAGTGCCATGCCATGGGCGTAAGACGGCAACAGCGAGCCACCTGCCGAAGTCGAACCCATATCTTCGGCCGACAGGTTGGCGCAGATGTCAAAGTCATCCAGCGCAACGTCGGTGCGTGCAGGGATCGAGCCTTTGTTCAGGTTGAACACTTTCTGGAAGTTCGGCGCGACGATCAGCTTGGCCAGCAGGTCCTGACCGGCTTTCTTGTCGTCACCGTCCACGTTGAACATGGCAAAGCTGTCGACGTTGTACAGATATCCGTCGCCGGGGGTCGAGGCGCACAGGAAATCTTCGCCGGGTTTCTTGCCTGCAGCCAGGAATTCACCCTTAGCCCAGTCGCCCATGATCTGGAACGCCGCTTCGCCGTTCATCACCATCGCGGTGGCAAGGTTCCAGTCGCGGCCCGAGAAGTTCTCGTCCACATAGCCACGCAGTGTCCGCATCTGGTCGAATACCTGAACCATGGTGTCCGAGGTCAGCGCCTCGGGGTCCAGATCAACCAAAGCCTTCTGGAAGAACTCGGGCCCGCCAATGCCCAGAACCACTGTTTCGAACACAGTTGCGTCCTGCCATGCCTGACCACCATGGGCCAGCGGGATCACCCCAGCGGCCTGCAGCTTGTCAGCGGCGGCGTTGAATTCGTCCCATGTGGTCGGCATCTCGATACCGTTCGCGGCCAGAACGTCCGCGTTGGCCCAGATCCAGTCGACGCGGTGCACGTTCACCGGCGCGGCGCACCAGGTGCCTTCGCACATCATGTGACCCGCGATCGAGGCGGGTAGCACGTCGGCCCAGCCTTCGGCCTCGGCCACGCTCGAGATATCGGCCAGAACGCCCTCTTCGTACCATTCCTGAATGGCGGGGCCTTTCAGCTGAACGGCGGTCGGCGCGTTGCCGGCCAGAACACGGGCGCGCAGCGCGGTCATCGCCGCATCACCGCCACCGCCGGCAACCGGCATATCGGTCCAGGTGCCACCGTTCGAGGCGAACTCTTCCTGAAGAACGGCCACCGATTTGGCCTCACCACCCGAAGTCCACCAATGCAGAACTTCAGCCTGCGGCTCGGCCAGAACCGACGTTCCGGCCACCACGGCCAGAGTCGATGCAGTGGCAAATACAAAACGCTTCATTACGTGTCTCCTCCCTGAGAACTTTGTGACTGCAAACGCAGCGATGCCCGACATACTGCGCCCAGATTGCTGTCTGGCAACGCGGAATCCGCACCCAAGCCCGGCCAAGGCCCAAATTTTCACCGCTTTTGTTACAGCGTGTTACGTTGGTATTGAATCTGTTTCCGTTCGTTACAATGGACGGTACAGAGGAGCAGAAATTGGGAGGACAAGCCGCGTGAGCATTCCGCGACTACTTGTGGTGGATGACGACCCCGAGATGCGGTCGATGATGACCCAGTTCCTGCAGCAGAACAGTTTCATCGCCCTACCCGCCAGTTCGGAAAACGAAATTCGGTCGCATCTGACGGCAGGCCGGATCGACCTGATCCTGCTGGACGTGATGCTGGGGGATGAGAACGGCATCGAGATCTGCGCCCGCCTGCGGGCCGAGCAGGATGTGCCGATCATCCTGGTCTCGGCCCTGTCTGCCGATCATCAGCGCATGGCGGGGTATGAGGTCGGGGCCGATGACTATATCGCGAAACCGTTCAACCCGCAGCTATTGCTGGCCCGTGTCCGCGCGGTAATGCAGCGCGCCCGGCGCACGCCGTCACTGGCCTATCGCCGCCGAACGCGCAGTTTTCGGTTCAACAACTGGACCTATGATGGCAAACGGGATGAGATTCACTCACCAGAAGGCTATCTGGTCTCGCTGTCGCAACGGGAAACCGCATTGCTCAAGGTTTTGCTGGCCAACCCGCATATCCCGCTGACCCGCGATGAGATTGCCGCCGCGCTGGACGTCACAGGCGGCACTGACAAACCCGAGGCGCAGGGCCGTGCCATCGATATGCTGGTCGGGCGGTTGCGGTCAAAGATCGAGGCTAACCCGAAAGACCCGCAAATGCTGCGGACCGAGCGCGGCGTCGGCTATGTCTTTGCCGCCGAAGTGGCCGTGGACGAGGACGCATGACAGCGCGCGCCCCGCGCCTGCGCAGCCTGGGCTGGATTTGGACCGGGGCGGCCTTTGCCTCGGGCCTTTTGTCCGCAGGGTTGTGGTTTTCTTCGGCCCGCGCCTGGGATGACTTTCTGACCCGCGCCTATGTCGCAGGCTTTGCCGTGTACGAGGAGCTACGGATCGGAATAACCCCGCCACCCGGCGTCACCGTCACAGTATTGTCGCCCGACGCAGCGCAACTCGCCGAGGCGGGGCAGTTCGAGCAATTACCGGGCCTGTCAGACCGCAGCTTTGTGACCAACCTTTCAATCCTGACCGACAACACTGCACCTCTGGCCGGGCGCGAACTGACGCTGGCGGTGATGTCCGACCGGCTGGTCTATCCGGTCTCAGATATCCTGTCGCGCATTGATCAGACCGGGGCTGAGAAGATGGGCAACCTGACCCGCCTGCTGGCCACCTATTGCAGCGAACCGATCCTGATCGCCCGGTTCGGGCGCAATGACTGGCGGAAGGTGGACGGCACCAATGTCTGGGGGTGCAAGGCCGCCCCCGCCGATTTGCGCCTGCCCGCCATTCTGGCCGCGGTTGTGGCGCTGGCGGTCATCCTGACCTCGGTCGGTAATGTTTCGGATACCTTCACCCGGTTTGCTGGCGCGCTGCGCGATCGCAAACGCCGGGGCGGGCCGAACAGCTATGACACCAACGGGCCCGCGGAACTGCGCGAGATCGTCTCGGCCGTCAATGACCATCTGGATGCCGAGCGGGCGCAGCTTGAAAAGCGCGCCACCGTTCTGTCCGGGGTCAGTCACGATCTGGGCACGCCCGCCACCCGCGTCCGCCTGCGGGCGGCGTTGATCCCGGATGACGAGCTGCGCGAAAAGCTTGAGGCGGATGTGGACCAGATGACCGGCATGATCGAAAGCGTCCTGACCTACACGCGGTCCGAGCTCAGCGTCGAAGAACCACGTCAGATTTCGCTGACCGCATTGGTCGAGTCTCTGGTCGCCGATTACCAGGATATGGACCTGCCGGTGACGCTGAAGAAAATCGCCCCGGTCGCGGTCGAGGGCGCGCCGTCGGTCTTCATGTCGCGGCGCGGACACGGGTCGCTGCCGGAAACGCGGCGGATGCTGGTGATGGCGCGGCCGATCTCGTTGAAACGCGCGCTGACCAACCTGATCGACAACGCCCTGAAATACGGCCGTCATGCCGAAGTGCAGCTGGAAACCGATGCCCGCACGGCCACCATCACCGTCGAAGACAAAGGGGCCGATCTGTCCGTGTCGGATATCGAAGCGCTGATGGCCCCGTTCCGCCGCGGCTCGAATATCGGATCCTCGGACGGGTTCGGCCTTGGCCTGACCATTGTGGCCACGATTGCCGAACAGCATGGCGGCTCTCTCAGTTTCGAGGCCGGGGATCAGGGATTGCGGGCGCGGCTGCAGATCACCCGGCAGTAAGGGTTCAGGTCATGTAGCTGCGCACCAATGCGCCAGCGATCAGCGACCAGCCATCGGCAATGACGAAGAACGCCAGCTTGAACGGCAGCGATACGGTTGCGGGTGGCACCATCATCATCCCCATCGACATCAGCACCGCCGCCACCACCAGATCGATGATCAGAAACGGCAGAAAGATCAGAAAACCGATCTGAAACGCGCGGGCAATCTCGGACAGCATGAAGGACGGCATCAGGATCGACAGCGGTGCCTCGGGCGACAGCGCGATGGCATCTCCGCCGGGGCGCAGGGCGGCCATGGAATGAAACGTATCGGGGTCCAGGCGCGCTGCCATGAAGGCGCGGAACGGTTCGATCGCGATTTCCAACGCCGGTTCGACCTCCATCGATTCTTCGATCATCGGTTTAATGCCGGTGGTCCAGGCTTCGGTAAAAACCGGTTCCATGATGAAGTAGGTCAGGAACATCGCCAGGCTGACGATCAGCATGTTGGGCGGCGATTGCTGTAACCCAATGCCCTGCCGCAGGATGGCGAGAACTGTGATCAGAAACGGAAAACAGGTGATCATGATCGCCAGCCCCGGCGCGAGGCTGAGCACAGTGATCAATAGGATCAGTTGGATGGTCCGCGCCGAGATCGAGCCGCCTTCGCCCAGTGACAGCGACAACTCCTGCGCCGCAGCCAAGGATGGGGACAGGGTCGCAAGCGCGACAACCAGCCAAAGCAGAACCCGCATCAACCGATCCCGTTCTGCAAATCCGCAATCTCGGTCAGGCGCACCGCCAGCTGCCCGGCCTGATCGCCCTCCATCTCTTCCAGCAGGCCACGGGCGACCAGTTGATCACCGACATAGAGGTCAACCGGATCCTCAATCCGCTTGTCCAGCGTCAGCACAGCATTTTCGCCCATGTTCAACAGGTCGCGGATCAAGGGCCGCGCGCGCCCGACCGAGACTGTGACCTCGATCGGGACGGCTTCGAACGGGTTGGCTTTCTCGGGTTTCGGGGTCTGGGAATCACTCATCGTTCACTGCCTCTTTTGCCTCAAATACATATGCGTCGAATGCCCCGGCGACCGAGGCGAGCAGGCCGCTGCAATCCACCTCGCGCTGCGAGGTGCCGACCTGCAATCGGGCCTGCCCGGGCTCGAGTGCCGGGTCCTCGATCACGCGGGTGGGTGCGGACATATCCTGCGGCAACAGGGCCTCGACCTCGCCCCCGCAACCCGTGGGAACGAAGATCTGCATCGGCTGACCGACCTGTTCGCGCGCCATGTCCGCCAGCTGTTCCACCAGCCGCGCGGCAAAGCTACGGTCCAGCGTCTCGGGCAGGACAACCTTCACCAGACTTTGGAACATCGGTTCCAGCGACAGGGTCATCCGGGTGACGGCCTCGTGATAGGTAAAGGACATATCCTCAAGCGATTTGGCCAGTTCGGCCGAAACCTGCCCCCGGCTCTGTTCCTGTGCCTGAACCGCGTCTTCCCAACCGGCGCTGTAGCCTTGTTCAAAGGCGGCCAGTCTTTGTTCTTCCAGCGCGTCCTCGTCCAGAAGGTGCAGCTTGCCACCCCCGGCCTGCAGGGTAAAATCCTCAAGAAGATGGGCAATCGACATCAGACACGCTCCTCCCCTTCTTCGAGCCAGCTGCGCAGAATCTCGACGGTTTCTTCCTGTTTGTCGCCGATCATCGCGCGCAACCGATCCACCGGATCAGCGCCCTGCTGAGCGGCCAGTGCCGGAACGTCGCCAGCAGGTACCTGACCCGGCAACGAGGTGAACTGGCCGTTCTCGTCGGTTGCAATTTCACCGGTCAGATAGGCCTCGGGCTCAGGAATGGTCCCTGCAGGCAGCAGCGCGGGTGCCACCGCCGGTTTCGTCAGGATCGGACGGATCACGAACAGGCCGAGCACCAGCGAGACAATCGCCAGAACCGCCATCTGGACCAGCGACATCACGTCGAAATGCACCTTTTGCCAGATCGAGGCCGAGGCCATCGTGCCCTGTGGCTCAACCACCGGCAGGTCTAGCGATTTCAGGGTGATGACGTCGCCGCGCGCCTCGTCGAACCCTACGGCCGAAGCCACCAGCTCTTTCAACGCGCCCATCTCGGCCTCGGGCATCGGCTCAAAGTTTTCAAGCCCGGCCGCGTCTACCGTGCGGGTTCCGTTGACCAGAACCGCAACGGTCAGGCGCTTGATCGCACCGGGGGCGTTGTGAACCTCAAGCTCGGTCTCGGAAACTTCGTAATTCACCCGTTCCCGCGTTTGCGTTGCGTTGGAGTTCGATTCGTCGCCGCCAGCGCCATCCCCATCCGGCAGGTTCGACGCCACGGTGACATCGGCAGACTGGTTGCGGGCACTGTCCGACCGTTCTTCGATATCAGTGCTGATGGCGACGCGGCCATTGGGGTCAAAACGGCGTTCGCGGATGGATTCGGTCTTAGTCACCGTATCGACACTGACCTCAACCACCGCGTTCCCGGTGCCGACGCGCGCCTCTACCAGTCGCATAACCCGTTCGCGCAGCTGTCGCGCCTTGTCATCTGCCGTGTCAGCGGCAACGGCCGTTTCCTGCGCCCCGATCACTGCCCCGTTCGAAGCGACGACAGTGACATTCTCGGGTGCCAGGCCACTGACGGCCGAGGCCACCAGAAAGCGGATCGCCTTGGCCTGATCGGATGTGACCTGCGCCCCCGACGGCACCAGATAGACCGAGGCCGTCGGTGCCACGCTGCGCTGGAACGGATTGGTTGACCCGTTGGCGATATGCACCCGCGCCTGGCTGACATGGGGGCTACCGACGATGGTCCGGGCCAGCTCACCTTCTTTCGCGCGCCAATAGGCGGCATCGAACATCTGCGACGTGGTGCCAAAGCCGCTGAGCGAATCCAGCAACTCATAGCCCTGATTGCCGTTGGCAGGCAGCCCTTCGCTGGCCAGAGTCATACGCAGCTCATCCCGCTGCGACCCGGGCACATAGATCGAACCGCCGCGAATCTCATACGGAACCCCGCGCTGTTCCAGCGAGCGGACGATATCCCCCGCGGCACCGCTTTCCAGCCCCGCATAGAGCAGGGTCATCGACGGCGCCGTCACCAGGCGTGACATCGCAAGGACCCCAAGAAACACCAGCACAACCGCACCGGCAACGATGATTTGTTTACGCCTGTCCAAACTTGCCCAGACAGTTCCGATCTGCTGCACGCTCACCTCCGACTCGCCGACATTCTGCCCGGCGCATCCCCTGTTTGGACGATTGCCCTTAACAATCGGTTAGTCCCTGCCGGGTTATGACGATTGCAGAACGCACAAATGAGGACGTCATGACTGACGCGACTGCAGAACAGGCAGAAGCCCCTGAAAAATCAGGTAAAAAAGGTCTGCTCATCGGAGTGATTCTGGCCGTGGCCGGGGCGGCAGGCGGGTATTTCCTGACCACGTCCGGAATGCTGCCTTTCGGCGGCAAAGCCACGGTGGAAGAGGTCAAGGAAAAGGATAATGGCAAGCCGGTCAAGGCGTTGCCACAGGTGGGCTTCGTCGATCTGCCACCGGTCATCGTGTCGGTGAACGCAGGCGATTCGCGGCATCTGAAATTTCACGCTCAGCTTGAAGTGAACAGCGAATACGCCGCCGATGTCGAGAAGATGAAACCGCGAATCATGGACATCCTGAACGGCTATCTGCGCGCGGTCGAAGTGTCGGATCTTGAGGATTCGCTGGCCCTGATGCGCATCCGCGGACATCTGCTGCGGCGCATTGAAATTGTCGTTGGCGAGGGGCGCGTGCGCGATGTCCTCGTGATGGAATTCGTACTGAACTAGGAGGCGAAATTGGAGCTGATTGCAGATATTTTGCTGGTCGCCGGCGCGCTGGGTGCGGGTCTTTATTGTTTTGTGCTGTCCCGGCGGCTCAAGCGGTTCACCGATCTGGAAAAGGGCGTTGGCGGTGCGGTTGCCGTCCTGTCGACTCAGGCCGATGAGCTGAAAAAGTCGCTCGGTGCGGCGCGTGAGGCGTCGGACCAGTCCGGTGAAGTTCTGAAAGAGCTGACGCAGCGGGCTGAATCGGTTGCCCAGCGCCTTGAGCTGATGATGGCATCTATGCATGACGTCGTGCCGTCCGAAGACAAGGCCGCAATGCCAACAGAACCGGAACCTGGCGAATCCCCCGAAAAAGAAAGTGAAACGCCCGAGGAGGCAGCTGAAGCACCCGCGCCAGCTCTGCAAGACACGACCGAAAAGTCGGTCGAGGCGGAAGGCAGCGCCGAAACGATCAATGAAAAAACAGAGCTAGAAGAAACCGAAAAGCCCACTGGGGTGGAAGACAAAGCACCTGCAACGCCTCCGTCCAAATCGCCCAGTGGATTGATGTTCTTTCGACACGACCGCAATCGGGACGAGGCCGCGACATGACCCGCAAGCCACCCGAAAAACGCCCAAAGGGCGGCGTGTTGGCGGTCATCTCGTTGCTGATGATCGGATCCGCCGCGATTCGCATTGGGCTGGAAGCCGGTCCTGCGCTGGCAAAAGGCGCCGAGCCATCTATGCCCGCAGCCAAGCAGACACGGGCCGAATTGCCCGGAGCTCAGGTTTTGCTGACCGAGTTGTTGCGTCGGGAAGAGGCGCTGAAACAGCGTGAGGCGGCCGTTTTGGACAAGGAAAAGGCGCTGGCCATTGCCGACCATGCGATCGAGACCCGCCTGGTTGCGCTACAAGAAGCCGAGGAAGCCTTGCGCGCGACACTCGCCGTCGCCGAAAAGGCCGCCGAGACCGATCTGACGCGTCTGACGGACGTTTACCAAAGCATGAAGCCCAAAGACGCGGCCGCCCTGTTTGAAACGATGGACCCGAGCTTTGCCGCCGGCTTCCTGTCACGGATGCCACCGGACGCGGCCGCAGGCGTTCTGGCCGGGCTGAGGCCCGAGGCCGCCTATACGATCAGCGTCATCATGGCTGGCCGCAACGCCGCGGCGCCGCAGGAATAACAATTCAACCCGCACAGGACTTTGCTGGAGACCACCCATGATCGGATTAATCGGAATTGTCGTCATTTTCGCCATGGTGTTCGGTGGCTATCTGGCTGCGGGCGGCAAGATGGCCATCATCATGAAATCGCTGCCGTTTGAGATAATGATGATCGGCGGCGCCGCCGTGGGTGCTTTTCTGATCAGCAACGACATGAGCGCTGTCAAACACACCGCCAAGGACATCGCCAAAGTGTTCAAAGGTCCGAAATGGAAGCCCGAGGATTACCGCGACCTGCTGTGCTTGCTGTTTTCGCTAATCCGCATCGCCAAGGCCAATCCGGTCGAGGTCGAGCAACATATCGAGGACCCGGAAAGCTCGTCTCTGTTCTCGGCCTACCCGAAAATTCAGGCCGATAAAGAAGCGGTCGACCTGATCTGCGACACGATGCGGTCCGCATCGATGAACTATGACGACCCGCATCAGGTGGAAGAAGTGTTGGACAAGCGGATGGAGGCGAATTTCCATCACGCCATGCATTCCAGCCATGCATTGCAGACGGTTGCGGATGGCCTGCCCGCCTTGGGCATCGTGGCGGCGGTTTTGGGGGTGATCAAAACGATGGGTTCGATCGACCAACCACCCGAAGTTCTGGGCAAACTGATCGGCGGCGCGCTGGTGGGAACCTTTCTGGGCGTTTTTCTGGCCTATGGTCTGGTCGGCCCCTTTGCGGGCAAGCTGAAGGCGGTGGTCGAAGAGGACAACCATTTCTACCAATTGATCAAAGAGGTTCTGGTCGCCAACCTGCACAACCACAACGCCGCGATGTGTATCGAGGTCGGGCGTCAGAACACGCCGACCCACAACCGCCCGGACTTCACCGAACTGGAAGAGGCACTGAAAGAACTCAAGCAGGCGGCGGCATGACCCGGTTCGCGCTGATTGCTTCTGCCCTGATTGCGGCGGCCACCAGTGCTGCCGCGCGGGATGTGATCGTGCGCTCGGGCGAGCATGACGGCTACACAAGGCTGGTTGTTCAGGTGCCGCCAGACACCGGCTGGGTTCTGAAACAGACAAAGAACGGCGCGCAGCTGAATGTCGCGCTGGAGGATGTAGCCTTTCAGACAGGGGCGGTGTTTCAACGCCTGTCCCAGAACCGCCTGGCGGCCCTTTCGCAAACTGAACCCGGCGCCCCTCTTGAACTGGAGTTTGGCTGTGACTGTGTTGCCTCGGCCTTTCTGTTCAAAAACACGATGATCGTGGTGGATATTGCGCCCGGTACCTTCCTGCCGCCGCTCACAAGCGACATTCCGGCCCCGGTGCTGCCCAAAGCCCCCAAGGGCGACAAGACACCCGGGCCGGATCAGAGTATCGCAGCATTAGAACTGCCCTTGTTGAATCTGAACGCAGGCGGATTTGAAGACCAGCTTGCAACGCGTCTGCTACAGGGCGCTGACCGCGGCATTGTCGATCTGAAGATTGCGCCCGTGGGTCCACGAGCCTCCATTGGCAACCAAAGCCTGCTCATGCCGTCTGACGTGGAACTGAACGTCCAAGTAACCTCAATCCTGGACGATCTGAACGGCCTTTTGGGCCCGGATGTGCCGCAGCTGGAACGACGTCCCCCCTGCGTGTCCAGCGCCGAACTGGCCTTTGACGGCTGGTCCGATGAACGTCCGTTTGCGGAACAGGCCGCGCAGCTAAGGGCGGGTCTGTTTCAGGAATTCGACGCACTCGACAAAACCCGCGCGCTGCAACTGGCCAAGCTTTACGCCTATTCCGGGTTTGGGGCTGAAGCCATCAGAACACTGGATTTACTGGGCGAGCGGTCATTGGAAACCGAACGTATCGCTGCCATTGCCCGCGTTCTGGATAAGGGGCCGTTGATTGGGTCGAACCCTTTTGCCGGGCTTCAGCGTTGTGAAAGCGATGCCGCCATGTGGGCCGCTCTGACCGAGGGCAGCTTGTACGAAGACGCAAATCTGGTGGCCATCGAGCAGAGTTTTACGCGACTGCCGGACCACCTGCGCCGCCATGTCGGGCCGATGCTGTCGGACATTCTGGTGGACGGGCAGGAATTGGAGGCCGCCCGGCGCGTCCTGCGCTCGGTGGATCGCGTCGAGACTCAGACCAGCGCAGACACCACGCAGGCCAAGGCAAAGGTCGCAACGGCCGAACACGATGCCCCCCGGGCGGAAACCTTGCTGACCGAAGTGCTTGAGGCCCCGGACGCCACGCTCGAGGCCCCGCTGGCGCTGGCCCGGCTGGTTGACAAACGCTGGCAGGAACGCGGCGCGGTCTCACCGCAAGAGACGGATCTGGCAGAGTCCTACACGGTCGAGTTGCGCCGGTCGGAAATCGGCCCGATGATGCGTCAAACCCACGCGGTTGCCCTGAGCCTTGGGCAGGAATTCGATGCAGCGTTGGACGTGGTGGCAGAGCTGTCAGAGGGTGACGGAACCACCGAGACGCTCAACCGCGTGGTATTCGTTCTGACCGAACGGGCCGACGATGCCACCTTTCTGCGCCGCATCCTGAGCCTGTCGCACACCCAGACACAGGGGCTGACAATAGATGCGGCAATTGCGGTTGCTGACCGGCTGGCCGAGCTGGGGTTTGCAAGGCAGGCGCAGGCTTTGGCGAAACGCCCTCAGGACAGGCTTAAACGTGGGGAACGGGCCCGATTGCGGGCCAAAGCGGCGCTGCTGGCCCAGCGCCCGCATCAGGCGATGCTGGAATTGGCCGATGATCCGTCGGAGGAGGCCGCTTCACTGCGGGCCACAGCCTTGCAAGCCGCAGGTGACTTCGCAGCGGCGGGCGACCTGATGCGTGCTTCGGGTCACGTGGAGGAAGCCAACCGGTTGTTCTGGCTGGCCGACCTGACCGAGAAGGCGGAGCCCAACAGCGGCACGAAGTTCAGCCGTGTTGCGAAAACAACCGTGGGTCTGGTGGCCTCGCCCGCACGCGTGCCTGAAAAACCTTTGGCCGACGCGGAAGCCCTGTTGCAGGACAGCGTGGAAACTCGCCAGAAGATTGCTGATCTCTTCGCGACATTGGAGGCAGACTAAAACAGGCATCCCGCCCAATGGCCCGGTGCGCACCCCCTATGGGCCGAAAACAAGTGACGACAGGTCGGAGTATCGGGAGTTCGGGGCGACCCAGCCCAATATGACATTGCGGATCGCCTCGGCACGCGTCGCCCCGATGATCGGGGCCGCGAATTCCATGTATTTGGCAACCACCTCATCCCGGCTGAATGGGGCCTCGGGGCCGCCGCGGGCGTGGATGTCTCCGGACTTCAAAACCCGCCCGTCGGTGGTTTTGATGCTGACATCAGCCCAGCGACCCTCGGGGAATCGGGCATTGTGGCGATCAGCCTCCGCCACCTGGATGCGCATCATCAATTCCGCCACTGCCGGATCAGACAGCCCGGCGCCGGAAATGTGCTCCACCCCGATCCGGCCATAAAGCGCCTGCACGGCCACAGCAAAGGGCAGAGAGTACTGGGCCTGAGACGTCGTACCCGGCATCCCAGCATACAGGCAGGCCGCCTCATGGAAACTGTTGATCTGAACGGCTTGAATCTGGTCATGGGACAGCGTGTTATCCCGCATCACCGTCCGGACACCATCAATCGCTGCATGGGCCCAGCGACAAATTGGGTAGGGTTTCACATACTGGTGCTCGACCTGCCAGAATTGTCCCAGATCGTCCCAATGGCGGGCGGCGGTCTCCGCTTCGATCGTGATGGCAGGTGCCCCGGTAAAGCCACGCTCGGCCAGAATTGCGGAAGAGATACCAACCAGCGCACCCCAGCCCGAGCCGTCATGCAACATCGTCGGATTGGCAATCTCGCGCATCATCTGGCTGCGGGGGCCGTGATATTCGGCAATTCCCATCCCCTGCCGCATCTGATCGTGTGTAAATCCCCGCAGCCGCGCCGCCATCGCCACCACGCCCAGCGCGTTCCACGCGCCCGAGGTGTGGTAGTCGCTGACCGACGCGTGCAACGACAGCCCGGCCCGACCGGCGATTTCATAACCGGTGATCACCGCGGCCAGCGCTTCGGGTCCGGACAGGTCAGGGCGATGTTCCGCCAGGGCAATCAGCGCAGGCAGAACCACGACCCCGATATGCCCTTTGGTCGGGTTATATCCGTCATGCCCGTCCAGATTGTCGGTCTGGGTTGCGGCGGCATAGGCTGCCCCTGCCAGACTGACCGGGCGACCGTCGAACATCATCCGCGTGCTGTAGGCCGGATCGGAACTGGCATAGAGCAGCGCAGCCGTATCGCGCGCGATCACCCCGGCCTCCATCGGACCCGAAGCGATCAGGATGCCCATCGTGTCCAGCATCATCAGTGCCGCCGCCTCTTTGGCGCTGTCCGGCATCTGATCGGCCGAACGGTTCAGGGTGAAATCAGCAACGCGTGTGAACGTATCGGTCATGAGGCGCCCTCCATCACCGGTTGGACGCCGCGCAACCGGTAACCCTTGGGATCAAAAGGCGGCTCGGAAAGGAGCCTGGCCCTGTGCGGCTTGCCGAGGATAAAGATTTCAACCGTATCACCCGGCCCTGCCACTTTGGGGTCGGCATATCCGATGGCCAGAGACTTGCCGACCGAATACCCAAACGCGCCCGACGTAACACGGCCCACAGGCGTGCCGTCGGGGGTAAAAATCGGCTCACCGCCTGAGGCATCAGCAACATCTGCATCGACCTCGAAGATCGACAGAACCTCGCGCGCCGGATTGTCCTTGATGGCCAGATAGGCCTCTTTGTGCAGGAACTCCTTGTCCAGCTTGATCAGGCCCGCCAGCCCGACTTCTTGCGGCCAGTATTCCTGAGAATACTCGCGCCCCCAGGACCCATAGCCCTTTTCGATGCGCAGCGACCCCAGCGCACGGCCACCTACGGGGCCACCGTTCAATGCCTTTGCAGCGTCCAAAAGCGCGGAATAGAGCCTGATCTGATCCTCTTCGGCGCAATGCAATTCCCACCCCAGATCACCGGTAAAGCTGACGCGGATAGCCAAACAGGCAACCCCGGCGACCTCGATCGTGCGGGACCGCATGAAGCGGAAGCCTTCGTTGGTCAGATCCGCGTTGGTCAACCTCTGCAACAGATCGCGCGATTTCGGGCCCGCCACGTTGAAGCCTGCGATGCGATTGGTGGCGACCTCGAAAGTGGTGCCCTCGGGCAAATCGACCATGTCGAAGAATCGCTGATGATAGCGCTCGGCCATGCCCGAGCCGATCATCATATACTCGTCGTCAGCGACCTTGGTGATGGTGAAATCTCCGGCCACACCACCGCGAACCGAGATCAGCGGGGTCAGGCAAGCCCGCCCGACCTCGGTCGGCACCCGGTTGGCAACCAGCTTGTCCAGCCACTCGTAGGCCCCCGGCCCCTTGATCACGTAATTGGCGAAGTTCGAAATATCGATGACGCCCACTTGGTCGCGCAGCATCTGCACCTCGCGCCCCACCGGCTCCCACCAGTTCTGACGGGTGAAACCGTTGGTTTCCACCGCGCCAGGCTGATCGGCGAACCACAGCGGGTGCTCCCAACCGCAATTGAGGCCAAAGACGCAGCCCATGTCCTTTTGCATCTGATAGGCCGGGCGCACACGGGCCGGACGGCCAGCGTTGCGTTCTTCGTTCGGGAAGTGGATGGCAAAACGGTGAGTATAGACGTCCTCGACCCGCGCCTTGGTGAAGGCTTTGTCCGCCCAGTCGCCGAACCGCGCCAGATCCCAGGCAAACATGTCGTATTGCGGCTCTCCCTCGATCATCCATTGCGCCGACAAAAGACCAAGGCCACCGGATTGCGAGAATCCGGGGATGATCCCGGTGCAACAGAAGTAGTTTTTCAATTCCGGCACCGGACCCCAGATTGCGTTCGAATCCGGGGACCAGATCATCGGCCCGTTGATCACCCGTTTCACACCCGCCGTGGCAGCCACCGGCACGCGTTCGGTAGCGCGAATGACGTTTTCCATGATGCGGTCCAGATCGTCGGGGAACAGGTCATGGGCGAAGTCCAGCGGCGTGCCGTTTTCTGCCCAGAACCGCATGTCTTTTTCATAGGCACCGATCAGCAGGCCGTTGCCTTCCTGCCGGAAGTAGTACTCGCCATCGCGGTCGGCGATTGACGGCAGGCGGCGGCCAAGATTGGCGACTTCGTCGATGGCTTCGGTGACGAAATACTGATGCTCAGTCGGTTGCAACGGCAGTTCGATCCCCGCCAGTGCGGCCACCTCACGCCCCCAGAGCCCGCCTGCATTGACCACCCATTGCGTGTGAATATCACCCTTTTCAGTGCGTACGATCCACGAGCCATCGGGTTGCTGATCAGTCCCTATTACAGGGTAAAACCGCTCAATCGTGGCCCCCAGAGCACGCGCACCGGCGGCATAGGCCATGGTCACGCCGGACGGGTCCACGTTGCCGCCGTCGGGTTCGTACATGATACAGCGGATGTCGTCGAACTGCGCCAGTGGGTGCAATTCCTTGGCCTGTTCCCGGCTGATCTCATAGAAGTTCAGACCGTAGAACTTCGCCTTGGCCTCTTGCAGGCGCAGCTGGTGTTCCCGGTCCTCGGTCTGTGCCAGATACAACGATCCGGGCTGGAACACGCCGCAGCCCTGCCCGGTTTCCTTTTCCAGCTCTTTATACAGGTTCATCGTATAATGCTGGATACGGGTGATGTTGTTGTTGTCGTGCAGCCCGTGGATATTGGCTGCCGCGTGCCAGGTCGAGCCCGAGGTCAGCTCATCACGTTCCAGCAAGACCACATCAGTCCAGCCGAGCTTGGCCAGATGGTAAAGGATCGAACAGCCGACAAGGCCGCCTCCGATCACAACGGCCTGTGCGTGGGTTTTCATGGGCGGACCTCCTGCTTGCGTACAAAGCGCTTACCGAAAGTCAGCCACAGGTCAGGGGCGGCTTATGCTCTGTTCCCGACGCGAAATGTCGGGAACAGAGTTTGGATCGCCGGTTTTGATCAGTAGGGCGCCTCGACATCGTTCATCGAGACGTAAACCGTCTTCATCTCGCTGAAGTGGTTGATCGCCAGTTTCGAGTTCTCGCGCCCGACGCCCGACATTTTGGACCCGCCGAACGGGGCCTCAACCGGGGCGAGGTTGTAAGTGTTGATATAGCAGGTGCCCGCCTCGAACCCGGCCACGATGCGGTGGGCACGGGTCAGGTCGTTGGTAAAGACGCCTGCGGCCAGGCCGAATTCGGTGTCGTTGGCACGGGCCATGACCTCTTCTTCGGCGTCGAAGTCCAGCACCGACATGACGGGGCCAAAGATTTCTTCGCGCGCGATGGTCATGTCGTCGGTCACATCGGCAAAGACAGTGGGCTGCATGTAGAAGCCATCACCGTCGATCCGCTCGCCGCCATAAACCAGACGTGCACCTTCGGCCTTGCCCTTTTCGACATAACCAAGCGCGATGTTCATCTGGTTTTCGCTGACCATGGGGCCAAAGTTGACCTCTTCATCCAGCGGGTCACCGATTTTCGCGGTTGCCAGACGTTCGGAGAGACGGGCAAGGAACGCTTCTTTGATGCCTTTTTGCACGAACACGCGGGTGCCGTTGGAGCACACCTGACCCGAGGAATAGAAGTTGCCCAGAATCGCGCCCGAGACGGCGTTTTCGATATCGGCATCGTCGAAGACGATCATCGGGGATTTGCCGCCCAGCTCCATCGTCACGTGCTTCATGCCATCCGCCGCGGCGGCATAGACCTTGCGGCCCGTTGGCACAGACCCGGTCAGCGACACCTTGGCCACGCGCGGGTCGGTCACCAGCGCCGCACCTACGTCGCCATAACCTTGTACGACGTTGTAGACGCCTTTGGGGGCTCCGGCCTCGATCAGGATTTCCGCCACCTGCAGCGCGGACAAAGGCGTGGTTTCGGACGGTTTGAAGATCATCGTGTTGCCGCAGGCCAGCGCAGGCGCGCCCTTCCAGCAGGCGATCTGGGTCGGATAGTTCCACGCACCGATGCCGACGCAGACGCCCAGCGCCTCGCGGATCGTGTATACGAAGTCGCCACCGCCCAGTGGGATGTGCTCGCCGGTCAGCGAGGCCGCCAGACCGCCGAAGTATTCCAGCGCGTCCGCTCCGCTGGTCGCGTCGGCCACCAGCGTTTCCTGAAGGGGTTTGCCGGTGTCGTGGGTTTCCAGAACCGACAGTTCGTGGTTGCGCGCGCGCATGATGTCGGCGGCGCGACGCAGAACGCGGCCACGCTCAGTTCCCGACATTGCGGTCCACTCGGCCTGGGCCGCTTTTGCGCTATTTAGAGCCTGATTTTTGATCTCAGGCGTCGCGGAATGCAGCCGCGCAATGACCTCTCCGGTGGCCGGATAGATGACGTCGATCGGGGCGCCATTGGTGTCTTCGACATATTCGCCATTGATAAAATGGCTGGCCTTGGGCTGAAACTTCATGCCGCGTCCTTTTCTGTTCGGATGTCCCTTTGGGGTTAGGGAATTGAGTGCGTTGTGTACGGATTTAGCTTTTATTGACTTGCCAGTCAATAAAAGCGAAGGCCGGCGGGTTCTTGCCGAGTCAAAAGGGCCTACTCTTGAAAAAAAGAGTTAATGTTCCATTTATGTTCTACATAGTCAGAGGACCACCCGATGACCCGGAACATGCGAAATTCCGCCCTGAGCGGCCCGTCAAACGACTATCACCTGCTGCCTGTTACCGACCGGCAGATGCGTTATGCCCGCGCCATTGCGGAGCAGTCTGCGCTGGACATTCCGGTCGAGGCGCAGCGCGACCGCCGATCGATGTCAGACTGGATTTCGGCCCACAAGCCACACGATCCGTCACCGTTTGCCAACTATCCCACGGGCAAACAGGTCGCCTTTGCCGAACGCATTTCACGCAGCAAACGCAGGCCGATCCCGTCCGAGTGTTTTCGGGACAAGCAAATGATGTCGCACTGGATCGATCAGAACAAATAGACAGAACACATGTTCAATGCGGTTGGTGGTAGCGGGCATAGATGCTGACTGCCGCCGCAACGAACATCCCCAGCAGCACATAGCCCGTGACCGCCTCGGCCGCTGCAAGCGCGCGGCACAACCCAACTGGGGCCATGTCGCCGTACCCCACCGTGGTGAAGGTGACGTATGAGAAATACAGCACGTCCGCCGGCCCTTTGGCACCAACCACACAGAGGTCATAATACCCAAAAGCCCCATAGGCCGCGGCGAACAGGAAGGGCACCACCTGTATGAAGGACACCCCCATCAGGAACACCAGTCGGCGAGGAGACTTTACCTGCGTCATGTAATACCAGGACTGCGAAACGATCCAGATCACCAATCCGACTGACGTGATCGTTCCGATCGTATCCCCGGCCGCCGCCTCGCTGAGACGAGACAACCCATACCAGGCCAGGAAACTGGCCACGATCAGCCCTAAAGCTGCGACCAGAGTCGACTTCCACTCTGCCAGGGTTGTTGGTTCACGACGCATGACGCCTCCGATACCGTGTATGCGGAAAGATGATCCGCTTTCCGGGGCGCGCCCGCAACCTTGTTTATCAGAGAGTTAGTCGGAGCCCAGATGCTCTTGACCACGCTGCCGCGCCAGTTGGATCTGTTTCTGCCGCTCGCGGAACCGCGTCTTGTCGGCCTCAGAGGTCTCGTCGATGCACTGATGGCAGGACACGCCATGTTCATATTCGGGACGTTTCATATCCTCGGGCAGGATCGGGCGACGGCAGCCGTGGCACAGATTGTGCGGCCCCTCGACCAGCCCATGCCCCACGGACACGCGGTTGTCGAACACGAAACATTCACCCTGCCAGGTGCTGTCCTCGGCGGGCATCTCTTCGAGATAGCGCAGAATGCCGCCCTTCAGGTGATAGACATCCTCGACCCCCTGCCCCAGCAGGAAATTGGTGGATTTCTCGCAACGGATGCCGCCCGTGCAGAACATGGCCACGCGCTTGTTGTGGAAGCGGTCCTTGTTGTCCTCCCACCAGGCGGGAAAATCGCGGAAACTGGCTGTTTCAGGGTCTATCGCGCCCTCGAACGTGCCAATTGCCACCTCATAATCGTTGCGGGTGTCGATCACCACCACATCGTCCGAGCGGATCAGGTCGTTCCAGTCCTCGGGTTCGACATAGTTACCCACCTGGGCACGCGGATCGATATCCGGCTGGCCCATGGTCACGATCTCTTTTTTCAGACGCACTTTCATCTTGCCAAAGGGCGGGTGGTCGGCGGTGGCCTCTTTCCAGTCCAGATCGGCACAGCCCGGCAACGCGCGGATATGCGCCAGCACCGCATCGATCCCGGCACGGGGGCCAGCAATGGTGCCGTTGATCCCCTCTTGCGCCAGCAAAAGCGTGCCCTTGACCGATTGCGTGCGGCACAGGTCCAGCAAAGGGTCGCGCAGTGCGGCGGGATCGGCGAAACGGGTGAAGTGGTAAAGGGCAGCGATCGTGTACATGCCCGTGATCTAAACCTGCAGGTCCAGTGTCGCAAGATGTTGGGTTAAGACCCGGCACAAGATTGACGCGCCCGCCCCCGCGCCGTACCGATAGACAACTCCGAGGAGAAACCGCGATGACCCACGCCCTTCTTGTAATCGACGTCCAGAATGATTTCTGTCCCGGCGGTGCGCTGGCCGTGCCCGGAGGGGATGAGATCGTCGCCCCCATCAATGCCATGATGGGTGATTTCGACGCCGTGATCCTGACGCAGGACTGGCACCCTGCGGATCATTCCTCGTTCGCCAGCAGGCATGACAACAAGAACCCCTTTGACACGAAAGACATGCATTACGGCCCACAGATTCTTTGGCCGGATCACTGCGTTCAGGGCACCGAGGGGGCCAATTTCCACCCGGACCTGAACACACATGCCGATCTGGTCATCCGCAAGGGCTTTCGCAAAGGTATCGACAGTTACTCGGCGTTTTTCGAAAACGACCAGACCACACCGACCGGGCTGGAGGGGTATCTGAGAACGCGTGGCATCGACAAACTAACCCTTGTCGGTCTGGCCACGGATTTCTGCGTCCATTTCTCGGCCATAGACGCCGCGCGGCTCGGGTTTGACGTGACCGTCCGGATGGATGCCTGCCGGGCCATCGATCTGGACGGGTCTTTGGCTGCCGCAGAAACTGCAATGCGGGACGCTGGCGTAACGCTGTCCTAGGGTGTGGTTCCTTCTGACGCCAGATACCTGAGCACCGCGATCACAACCACAGCCAGCCCAAGCGCAAATCCGATACGACCTTGGATCGAACGTCTTTTGGGTTTGGGCGCGGCGGGCTGTTGCCGTTTCGGTGCCTTGTCCCGAGCCTCCGAGCGGATTTCATCCCGTGGCCGGGCCGTCTTTACATCGTCCAAGAACTGCCAGAGGTCGAACGCACCACAATATTCACCCTTTACACCCACAGCCCTGACATTGGCGAACAACGCGCGCAGGATACGTTCCCGCTCGACCGTGTCCTGCGCACGGAAATACCCATGTGCAAGATTGCTTTTGGCCGTTTCCAGACCAAACCCGGCTTCTTCGAATATCAGACGTATTTTGGGAGAGGCCGCGCGCAATGCCTCGGCGGCATTGGCATCACGAAACAACGCACGCACCGTCCTGTCCCCGGACGTTGCGGAGCCTGACTTCGTATTGTCAGCATCAATCGTTACGATATCAAAGTCGTACTCGAAACCCATTCACCGACTTAACCTTGTACTTCCTTCCCCTTCGTCTCACTAAACAATGAAAGTATCACATAATATGCTCTCATTGTGTCGTGACCTTGTCATTGTCTTCGATCCGGCGACTCTTGCCAATCCACGCACCTATTGATCTAACAACGGAAATCGCAGGAGTTCCCCCATGATCGATATTGCGACACGCGTGTACAATCATAAATGGAAGATTGACCCGATTGTCCGGTCTTTGATCGACACTGACTTCTACAAACTGCTGATGTGCCAGTCAGTGTTTCGAAATAAGCCCCAAACGGATGTGGTGTTTTCGCTGATCAACCGGTCGAATCACATTCCTTTGGCCGAATTGATCGACGAAGGAGAATTGCGCGAGCAGCTGGACCATATCCGGTCGCTCAGCCTCAGCCGCGGCGAAAGCACATGGCTGCGGGGCAATACATTCTACGGCAAACGGCAGATGTTCCGCTCGGACTTCATGGAGTGGTTCGAGAACATGCGCCTGCCGCCCTACCACCTGGAACGCAAGGGCGATCAGTACGAACTGACCTTCGAAGGCAAGTGGCACGAGGTCATGCTGTGGGAAATCCCCGCTCTGGCGGTGCTGATGGAGTTGCGATCCCGCGCGGTTCTGAACGACATGCGCCGGTTCGAGCTGCAGGTGCTTTATGCCCGCGCCATGACCCGTGTTTGGGAAAAGATCGAACAGTTGCGGGAAGTCGACGGCCTGGGCATCGCCGATTTCGGAACCCGCCGGCGTCATTCCTTCCTGTGGCAGGACTGGTGCGTGCAGGCGATGATCGAAGGGCTGGGACCGGCATTTACCGGCACCTCGAACTGTTTGATCGCCATGCGGCGCGAGGTCGAGGCGATCGGCACCAACGCGCACGAACTGCCCATGGTCTATTCCGCGCTGGCCGAAACCGATGAGGCGCTGGCGCAGGCCCCTTATGACGTTCTCAGCGACTGGCATGACGAGCACGACGGCAACCTGCGTATCATCCTGCCTGACACCTATGGCACGCAGGGATTTCTGGACCGCGCCCCCGATTGGCTGGCGGGCTGGACCGGTATCCGCGTCGACAGCGGCGATCCGGCGGCGGGTGCGGAACGCGCGATCAAATGGTGGGAATCGCGCGGCGAAGACCCAATGCAAAAGCGGGTCATCTTTTCGGACGGATTGGACGTGAACAAGATCTGCGAGCTTCACAGCCAATTTGCAGGACGCACCAAAGTTTCCTTTGGCTGGGGCACCCTGCTGACCAACGATTTCCGCGGGCTGGTGCCCGATGACGCGCTGGCACCGTTCTCTCTGGTCTGCAAAGCCGTATCCGCCAACGGTCGCCCGACGGTGAAACTGTCGGACAACCCGGAAAAGGCAATGGGGCCACAGGATGAGATTGAGCGCTATAAACGGGTGTTCGGTGTTGGCGCGCAAGAAGCGATTGAGGTCATCGTTTAGACCCTAACCATGGCAGGCTGCCACAGTTTTCAGCTGTGAGAACCCGTAAAGGGCCTCGAACCCTTTCTCGCGCCCGTGACCGGATTTTCCGACCCCGCCGAAAGGCAGTTCCACCCCGCCGCCGGCACCGTAATTGTTGATGAACACCTGACCCGAGCGGAGCCGTTTCGCCAGCCGCATCTGCCGCGCGCCATCGCGGGTCCAGATGCTGGCGACCAGCCCGTAATCGGTGCTGTTGGCGATGTGGACGGCCTCTTCCTCGGTGTCGAAGGGGATCAGAACCTGAACTGGTCCGAAAATCTCGTCGCGCGCCAGAACGTGATCCGGGGGGACATCAGCAAACAAGGTGGGCCGGACATAGGCGCCTTGCTCCGGCGCTTGGTCTACGATCCGCCCCTGCCCCGCGATGTTCAGATCAGAGCCCTTGGCCAAGAACCCGGTCACGATCTCTTTCTGCCGGGCCGAGATCAGGGGACCGACCCGCAAATCCTCTTGCGCCGGGCCGACGGTCAGATCGGTATACGCCGCGGCCATTCGGGTTTTGACCTGCTCATAAATCCCGCGCTGCACCAGAATGCGGGACGAGGCAGAACAGGTCTGCCCCGCGTTCTGAATGCCTGCATTCACCAGAAACGGCAGCGCCGCGTCCAGATCGGCATCGTCAAACACCAGTTGCGGGGATTTCCCGCCCAGTTCCAGCGTCACCGGCACCACATTGCGCCCCGCCGCCTGCTGCACCAGCGCCCCCGTCGCGACCGAGCCGGTGAACGAGATATGGTCAACGCCCGGATGTCCGGACAGCGCGGCTCCGGCCTCGGCCCCCATTCCGGGCACCACGTTCAACGCGCCCGCAGGCAGGCCAGCCTCTTGCGCCAGATGGGCAAAGGCCAGTGCAGTCAGACAGGCCTCTTCCGCCGGTTTCAAGACACAGGCGTTGCCCATCGCCAGCGCCGCCCCGACCGAGCGGCCAATGATCTGCATCGGGTAATTCCACGGTACGATATGGCCGGTCACCCCATGCGGCTCGCGCAGGGTATAGACGGTGTAACCCTCCAGATAGGGGATGGTCTCTCCCATCACCTTATCCGCAGCCCCACCGTAGAATTCGCAATACCGCGCCAAAGCCACCGCATCCGCGCGGGCCTGGGTCAGCGGTTTGCCCACATCCATCGCCTCGATCCGCGCCAGATCATCCACCCTTTCCAGAACCAGCTGGCCCAGCCGGGTCAGGATACGGCCCCGTTCCAACGCGGTCTTGCGCCCCCAATCGCCTTGCAGCGCAGCCTGAGCGGCCTGTACTGCAGCATCGATATCCGTCGCGCCCCCGCGTGCAATCCTGCAAATCTCAGACCCGTCCGACGGGTTGATCAATGGAATATCCGCCTGTGACGCAGGGCTGACCCATTTGCCACCGATCAAACACAGGCCGGGATTGAACCAGAGTGGGTTGGGCATTTGGGCCTCCTTTCAGGCTCTAACTAAGGGTTTATGCGACGTGTGTGCCGATTTCCGGCAAAACGGGCGCGGCTTCGATCAGGGTTCGGGTATAAGGATGTTGCGGGTCGGAAAAGACCTGTTCGGTCTCACCCTGTTCAACGATCCGGCCCGCCTGCATCACCATCACCCGGTCGGTAATCGTTCGCACAACGCTCAGGTCATGGCTGATGAACAGGTAGGTCAGGTCGTAGGCGGCACAAAGCTCGGCCAGCAGGTCCAGTATCTGCGCGCGGACCGAGACGTCCAGCGCCGAAACGGCCTCATCAAACAGGATCAGTTCGGGGCGGATGATTAACGCGCGGGCGATAGCGATGCGCTGTCGCTGCCCGCCCGAGAACTCGTGAATGTACTTTCCCGCGTCGTCGGGGCTGAGTCCCACGGCTGTCAGCATCTCGGCGATGCGGTCCTGGCGTTCGGACCCCGTGGGAGGGGTGTCCAACAGATGAAACGGTTCGGTGATCAGACGGGCGACACGGTGGCGCGGGTTGAAGCTGCCATAGGGGTCCTGAAACACCACCTGCATCTTGCGACGCACCGCCGGGTTCGGCCTGTGGCCCGAGAAAACCGGCTGCCCGTCCAGGCGAATTTCACCGCTTTGGACCTCTTTCAGCCCCAGAATAGCCCGTGTTAGGGTCGACTTTCCACATCCGGACTCGCCCACCAACCCCAGACGCTCTCCCCGGTTCAAGGTAAAGCTGACGCCGTCCACTGCACGATGATGTCCCGGCGTGCCGAACAGGCCCTTTCGGGGCAGGCGGTAATCGCGGGTGACCTGTGTCACCTCAAGCAGGGGGCGTGGATCAGCGGCGTCGGGCAGCGACACCTGATGGCCGGAGGCTTCGAACAGCATCCTTGTATAAGGGTGCCGCATGTTGCGCAGCAGGTGGGCCGTTGCCCCGCTTTCGACCACCTCTCCGCGGCGCATCACCGCGATCTGATCAGCCATATCCGCCACCACCGCCAGATCATGCGTAATCATCAGCAGACCCATGCCGTATTCGCGCACCAGCCCTTTGAGCAGGTCGAGGATCTGCGCCTGAGTGGTCACGTCCAGCGCGGTTGTCGGTTCGTCCGCGATCAACAGCTTGGGGCGTAGTGCGATGGCCATGGCAATTACCACACGCTGGCGCTGACCTCCGGACAGCTCATGCGGATAGCGGGACAGCGGAAAGCGGTCGGGCGGCAGGCCGACGCGGGTCAGAACCTCTTGCGCGCGCGCCAGCGCCTGCGGGGGCGGCATGGCTTTGTGGATCAGAATCGTCTCCATCACCTGATCGCCGATGGTCTTGACCGGGTTCAGGGCGGTCATCGGTTCCTGAAACACCATTCCGATGGCGGCCCCGCGCAGGGCGCACATCTTAGCCTCGGGACGGGTCAACAGGTCCTGACCCTCCAGCCGGATCGCACCCTGCGCCTGCGCCCCGCTCGGCAGCAATTTCATTACGGCGAGTGCGGTCATAGACTTGCCCGAGCCACTTTCCCCAGTCACAGCCACGATCTGACCGGGATTGATGGACAGGCTGACCTTTTTCAGGATGTCCGCGCCGTGGATCGACAGCGACAGGTTTTCGATCTGCAACAAACTCATGCCCGCGCCACCCTGATCCTTGGGTCCAGCCAATCGCGCAACCCGTCGCCAAGCAGGTTCAGACCCAGGACGGTGACAATAATCGCCAGCCCCGGAATCAGAGCCAAATGCGGGGCAAAACTGACCATTGTTTGCGCATCCGCCAGCATCCGGCCCCAGCTGGGTGTGGGTGGCTGCGCGCCAAGGCCGACATAGGACAGCCCGGCCTCGGCCAGTATCCCAAGGCTGAACTGGATGGTCCCCTGCACGATCAGCAGGTTCGCCACATTGGGCAGGATATGTTCTGCAGATATCCGCGCCGCACCCTTGCCCGAGACACGGGCGGCGAGGATGAACTCCCGCTCCCACAGCGACAACGCGGCCCCACGGGTGATGCGGGCAAACACGGGGATATTGAAGATGCCGATGGCGATGATGGCGTTGATCGCTCCGGCCCCGAAAACGGCGGTGATCAGGATGGCGATGACCAGCGAGGGGAAGGCAAAGACCAGATCATTGCCGCGCATGATGACCTCATCCAGCCACGATCCCTTGCGCGCAGCTGCGGTCAGGCCCAGGGGCACGCCCAGCGCCATGCCGATGCCCACCGCAACCAGCGCCACTGCAATCGACGTGCGCGCGCCCACCATGATCATCGAGAACATGTCGCGGCCGAAATGATCCGTGCCGAACCAGTGCTGCGCATTGGGCGGCTGCAATTTGTCGGGGATATCCAGCGCCGCGTAATCGTAAGGTGTCCAGATGAAAGAGACCAAGGCCGCCAGCAGAACCAGCGAGGACAACACCGCGCCAAGGATCAGGTTACGGCTCATGTCCGGCTCCTTAGCCTTGGATCGACGGCGGCATAGGCCAGATCGACCAGAAAGTTCACGGTGATGACGGCAAAGACCAGCAGCATGACGACCGATTCCACCACGATCAGGTCACGGGCCGAGATCGCCTGAAACACCAGCCGCCCGAGGCCGGGCAGGTAGAACACCTGCTCGATGATGATCGATCCCGCCAGCAGGAACGAGAATTGCAGGCCGATGATGGTCAGCACCGGGATCAGAGCGTTCCGCACCCCGTGCCGCCACAACGCCTGGCGGCGGGACAGGCCCTTGGCGCGGGCGGTGCGCATGAAATCCTCGCCCAGAATATCCAGCAACGACGACCGCATCACCCGTGCCAGAATCGCCGCCTGTGGCAGGGCCAGCGCAATGGCGGGCAGGGTCAGGGAATGCAGACCGGTCCAGAGCCCCTGATCCCAGCCCGCAAACCCGCCCGCATTGAACCAGCGCAGGTTGATGGCAAAGATCAGCACCAGCATCATGGCGAACCAGAAATTCGGCACCGCGATGCCCAGCTGTGTTGCGCCCATGACCGTCAGATCCCCGGGTTTGCCCCGGCGCGCGGCGGCGTAAATCCCGGCGGGAAAGGCAATCAGCGTCGACAGCGTCAGCGCATAAAGCGCCAGCGGCAGCGACACCCACAACCGGTCCGCAATCATCTGCGATACCGGCGTGCGATAGGTGTAGGACGTGCCGAAATCCCCCACCAGCATCCCGCCGACCCAGTTGAAATAGCGCTGTGCCTTTGAGACGTCCAACCCAAGCTCGGCCCGCAACGCGGCCAGAGTATCCTCCTGCGCGTTCACGCCCAGCATGAACGAGGCCGGATCACCCGGCGCGACCTCGATCACCGCGAATATGACCACCGAGGCGACGGCCAGGCTGATCAGCAGTGAAATCAGACGTTTGAGGGCATAGCGCAGCATCGAGGCCACGTTAGGCACACAATACGCGCGGGTCCAGCACCTAGGGCACCAGCAGATAGATGAAAATCGCGTAGGCGACGATGGCGGCGTAGCCCAGCGGGTAAATCCACTTGATCGCGTAATTGTCCAGCTTTCTGGCCCCGTCCTCGCGCCCGGATACCTTCAGTTTGCGCAGGGCCACGTTGAACACGATCAGCGCCCCGGTCATCAGGAACATGCATTGCAGGATGAAATCCAGAAAGGTCAGATATCCAAGCTTGGGCAGATCAGCAGAGATCGCCCAGTTGAAGGCCACGAAAACCAGCAGATTGCCCCCGGCGATCTCGATCCTGCGGCGGTATTCGTCAAGGAAGAACAGCGCCCAGCCAACAGTGATCAGAACCAGCATCGGCAGGAACACCCGGATCACATAGTAGGTCAGATGCCGCTTGCCCTCGAAGGCCAGAGCGACCTGATCGCTGTCCCGGCCGGACAGGCCGATCACCGTCGAGCGCTCGACCCGGGGGTTGTCCAGAATCCACTCTTCCTCGCCCAACAGATCGCCAAGGCCCGAGTACTTCTCGAGCGGGTAAAAGGACACGAATTCGGACGGAAAGACCGAGACGACCTCAAAAAAGAACTCCTGCGTGTCGAACGGGTATTTGCGGAAATCGAAATGCGGGGCCTGTAAGGTCAGCGAGGATTTCTCGACATAGATCACATGCCCGTCATCGCGCAATGAGGCCGCGGATTCGTGAATCCACTTGTTGGATTGCTGGTTATGGATGACGAAAGCGGGCACAATCGCACCCAACCCCCGCGCGTGATCGGCCAGGGCCGGAGGGTTGAAGACCTGAATTTCGCGCCCGACCTCATCGCGGTCAAAGGCCAGCGCAGGGTCGGTCCATTCGGCCCTCAGAACAACGACGGCACCATAGTTTTCGGCCTTCTGATCGACGCTGGTGACCTGATCGATGCGGATACCAATCCCCACCTTCAGCGGGTTTTCAGGCGTACCAACCAGCGGCCCAACCCCGCCTGCCAGCCCGTTTTGCGCCTGCGCCCCGCCCCCCGCGGCAAGGAGGCAGGCAACAATTACAAGACAGAGGACGCGAAACAGGTTCATTATCAGGCTTACTCGGGAACAGGGGCCCGGGGCCGGTTACAGCCCCGGACAGGGCTTATTCGGACCAGCTGATCTGGGTCAGGTCGATCGCAGCCGTCGGTGCGTTCATCCAAAGGCCCTGCACTCCGGCTTTGGCGATCCCCAGCTTGGGCAGCTGGAACAGATAGCCGTTGACGTAATCGGTCGAAATCAGCCGCTGCATGTCGCCCAGCAGTTTCTTACGTTCCTCCGGGTCGGTGGTCGCGTTCAGCGTCTCCATCAGCGTCTGGGCGTCCAGGCTGTCATACTGGAAATAGTAGTCCGGGCGCGCATAGATTCCGATGTCCATCGGCTCGGTATGGCTGATGACGGTCAGGTCGTAATCCTTGCCCTTGAACACCGATTCCAGCCATTGCGCCCATTCCACGTTGATGATCTCGGCGGTGATGCCGACCTCGGCCAGTTGTGCGGCGATGATTTCACCGCCGCGGCGAGCGTAAGAAGGCGGCGGCAGGTGCAATGTGGTTTTGAACCCCTCTTCATAGCCCGCATCAGCCAGCAGCTTGGCCGCTTTTTCCGGGTCATAGGCCGAATTTCCGGTCAGATCGACATAAGCCGGGTTGTGCGGTGCGAAATGGGTGCCAATTGGTGTGCCATATCCAAACATCGCCCCGTCAATAATGGCCTGTCGGTCGATGGCATGAGCCAATGCCTGGCGCACACGGATGTCATCAAACGGAGGCTTCTTGTTGTTGGTGGACAGGATCGTTTCACCCTCGGTCGAACCGACAAGCACCTGAAAGCGCGGATCGGCCTCGAACTGCGGCAGGTTCTCCGGCGCGGGGAAGTTGTCGAACACGTCCACATCCTCGGCCATCATGGCGGCGAAAGCGGCGGTCGGGTCCGAGATGAATTTGAACGTTGCAGCCTCCAACGCGGGCTGAGCCCCCCAATAGTCCGGGTTTCGGATCAGCGTGATGCTGTCGCCCTGCACCCAGTTACCAAATGTATAGGCCCCGGTGCCGACGGGGTTGGTGGTGATGTTATCAATACTGTCGGGGGACACGATCACCGCATCCCCCCAGGCCATGTTGAACAGGAAATTGCCGTCAGGTTCGGACAGGGTCACCTTGACGGTCAGCGGATCGACGACCTCAACGCTTTCGATTCCGGCAAACAGCGCCTTTTGCGCGTTGGCGCTGTCTTCGGCGCTGGCGCGGTCGAGGCTGAACTTGACGTCCTCGGCATCCATCGTGGTGCCATCATGGAAAGTCACGCCGTCGTGCAACTTGAAAGTATAGACGGTGCCGTCCTCGGAAATCTCCCAGCTTTCGGCCAGCCCGGGCACGACCGAGCCATCGCCCATGAACCGGGTCAGCCCTTCGAAAATGTTGGTGTAAACCACCGAGTCGATCGCCTGCGCCGCAGCGCTGGTCGGGTCAAGATGCGGCGGCTCAAGCTGCATCGCGATGGTGATATCGGACTTGGCCAAAGCCCCGGTGGCAAAGACACTTGCCCCCAGCGCCAGGGCCGATGCAAAGGATTTCAACATCTGATTTGTCATAAAAATCTCCCACCGTTCTTATGGCTGAACCCGCTGTTTTACGGACCTTTCTGCGAGTAATGTCCCTTTAAACCTCGGGTCAATCAAGGAAATGTTCGCGCAACCGGGGTTTCTATAACCTTGTTCAATCTGCTATGCCGCGCTGCAACATGAACACCGGAGGAGCGATCATGAGCGCCACCGCCCATAAAAAAGCCCCCAATGCCGAGGACATCCGCGCCCGCAAAGGGGGCACGCCGCTGGTCTCTCTGACCGCTTACACGACCCCGATGGCGCGGTTGATGGATGCCCATTGCGACTTTGTTCTGGTGGGCGACAGCGTCGGCATGGTGCTGCACGGGATGGAATCGACGCTGGGCGTGACGATGGAGATGATGATCCTGCACGGACAGGCCGTTTCGCGCGGGCTGAACAAGGCGATGATGGTCATCGACATGCCGTTTGCCAGCTATGAACATGACAAGGCCGGGGCGTTCCGCAATGCCGCCCGCCTGATGGCGGAAACCGGCGCCGGTGCGGTCAAGCTGGAAGGTGGGGTCGAGATGGCCGAGACCATCCGCTTTCTGGTCAAGCGCGGCATTCCGGTGATGGCGCATATCGGCCTGACGCCCCAATCGATCAACACGCTGGGCGGCTACAAGGTGCAGGGCCGGGACGAACAGGCCGAGGCCGTGCTGGCCGACGCCCGAGCAGTGGCCGAGGCGGGCGCGTTTTCGGTGGTGCTCGAGAAGGTGCCGCAAGGTCTGGCCGACCGGATCACATCCGAGGTTGCGATTCCGACCATCGGCATCGGGGCCTCGGTTGGATGTGACGGGCAGATTTTGGTGGTCGACGACATGGTGGGCTTTTTCACCGCTTTCAAACCGAAATTCGTCAAACGCTATGCTGAACTGGGCCCACAGGCCGAAGCCGCCATCGCCGAGTACGCCGCCGAAGTGCGCGCCCGCGCCTTTCCGGCCGACGAACATGTGTTCGCGGATCAGGCGCCCTCCAAAGGACCCAAAACATGACTGCCCCCATCCTGCGCCGCTTGGCCGACATGCGCGCGCTGACCACCGAATGGCACCGCAACGGTGAAACCATTGGCGTCGTCCCGACCATGGGCGCACTGCATCAGGGGCACCTGTCGCTGGTCGAGGCCGCAAAGGCAGGCACCGACCGGGTGATCGTGACCATCTTTGTGAATCCCAAACAGTTCAACAACCCCGAGGATCTGGCCAAATACCCGCGCACCGAAAACGAGGATGCGCAGAAACTGGCCCCCTACGGCGTCGATGCAATCTATGTCCCCGACCCCGAAGAGATTTATCCGCAGGGCTTTGCCACCAATGTGTCCGTCGCGGGCCTGACCGATGTGATGGAGGGCGAATTCCGCCCCGGTCATTTCGACGGCGTCGCCACCGTGGTCGCCAAGCTGTTCCTGCAGACGCAGGCAGATCGAGCCTATTTCGGCGAAAAAGACTTCCAGCAACTGATGGTGGTCCGCCGCATGGCGCGCGATCTGGACATTCCGATCGAGGTGATCGGCTGCCCCACGGTGCGCGAACCCTCGGGTCTGGCGATGTCGTCGCGCAACCTGCGCCTCTCACCCGACGGGCTGGCAATTGCCGCCAACAAACACCGGATCATGCAAGGCGTGGCCCAGTCGCTGAACGCCGGGGCCGCGTTTGACGCGCTGGCCGCACAGGCCGAGACCGATCTGCTGGCCGCAGGGTTTGCGCAGGTCGAATATATCCACCTGCGCTGCGCCGAAACGCTGGAGCCTCTGACCCACGCCGACCGCCCCGCGCGGCTGTTTGCGGCGGCCTGGGCGGATGGCGTTCGTCTGATCGACAATATTCCCGTCTGAACGCTCTGGTAGGATTGTCATTGTTTGCGCTAAAGTCCCGCAAAACCAAACGGGAGGGGCGCGGGGAATGACCTATATTCTCGCCATTGATCAGGGCACCACATCATCGCGGGCCATTTTATTCGACGCAGACATGCAGCGCGCAGGCACTGCGCAGCATGAGTTCGCCCAGCATTTCCCGCAGGAAGGCTGGGTTGAACACGATGCCGAAGAAATCTGGGAAAGCGTGTTGCGCGTCTGCCGCGAGGTGATGGAGAGCACCGGCGTCACCCCCGACCAGATCGCGGGCATCGGCATCACCAACCAACGCGAAACCACCGTGGTCTGGGATCGCGCCACCGGAAAACCGATCCACAACGCCATCGTCTGGCAGGACCGCCGCACCGCCGAGATCTGCGCCCGCTACAAGCAGGCCGGATGCGAGGATGATGTGACCGCCCAGACCGGTCTGCTGCTGGACCCTTATTTCTCGGGCACCAAGGTAAAGTGGCTGCTGGACAATGTACCGGGCGCCCGCGACCGCGCCGAGGCCGGAGAGTTGATGTTCGGCACCATCGACTGTTTCCTGATCTGGCGTCTGACCGAGGGGCGCAGCCACGCCACCGACGCCACCAACGCCGCCCGCACCCTGCTGTTCGACATTCACAAGGGCGAATGGAGCCCGGAAATCTGCGATCTGCTGGATGTGCCGATGACCATGCTGCCCGAGGTCCACGATTGCGCATCTGATTTCGGAAATACGACCCTAATAGGGGGCGATATCCCTATTTTGGGCGTGGCCGGGGATCAGCAGGCCGCCACCATCGGTCAGGCCTGTTTCCAGCCCGGCATGATGAAATCCACCTATGGCACCGGCTGTTTTGCCCTGCTGAACACCGGGGACCAGCCGGTTGAATCGAAAAACCGCCTGCTGACGACGATCGCCTATCAGTTGGACGGCAAGCGGACCTATGCGCTCGAAGGCTCGATCTTTGTTGCCGGGGCCGCCGTGCAATGGCTGCGCGACGCGCTGAAGATCATCGAAACCGCCCCCGAAAGCGGAGAGCTGGCGCAACAGGCCGATCCGAATCAGCACGTTGTTCTGGTACCTGCCTTCACCGGCCTCGGCGCACCCTATTGGAAACCCGACTGCCGCGGTGCGGTGTTTGGTCTGACCCGCAACTCGGGCCGCGCGGAATTCGCCAAGGCCACGTTGGAAAGCATCGCCTATCAAACCCGCGATCTGTGGCACGCCATGCAGGGCGACTGGGGGGCCGAGACGGACGTGACCCTGCGTGTGGACGGAGGTGCCAGCGCCTCGGACTGGGCCATGCAGGGGCTGTCGGACTACTTGGGCGCCGAAGTGGACCGTCCCGTCATGCAGGAAACCACCGCCCTTGGCGCGGCCTGGCTGGCGGGGATGCGGGCGGGCATTTACCCGGATCAGCAGGGGTTTGCCGAAACCTGGGCGCTGGATCGCCGGTTCGAGCCGGAACTGTCCGCCGAGGAACGCGACGCCGCCTATGACCGCTGGAGTCGCGCCGTGTCAGCTGCGATGGCGTTCTGAAACCGGTGAAGGATCAGCTGTGATCCTTCATCAGCCGCTGTTTCTGACGTGACCAGTCGCGTTTGGCCTGAGTCTCACGCTTGTCGTGCAGCTTTTTACCCTTGGCGATGCCGATCTTCAGCTTTGCCCGACCCTTGTGATTGAAGTACAGAACCAGCGGCACCAGCGTCATGCCCTTGCGCTGGGTCGCGTTCCACAGGTTGGCCAGTTCCTTGCGCGACACCAGCAGCTTGCGGCGACGGCGTTCTTCATGCTTGAACACCTTCGCCTGCTCATACGGGGCGATATAGCTGTTGATCAGCCACAGCTCTCCGTCATCGACCGAGGCATAGCTTTCGGCGATGTTCGACCCGCCCGCACGCAGGGATTTGACCTCGGATCCCTCCAGCACGATACCGCACTCGATATCGTCCTCGATCGCGTAATCGAAGCGCGCACGCCGGTTTTCGGCGATGACTTTGTAATTCGGGTCTGAGTTCTGCTTTTGCTTGGCCATGACGCGTTGATTTAGGCGGCTTGGGCGGCCCTTGCAAGCCGTTGCCGTCAGGTCTTGGCCGAGATGATCAGATCGGGACCGAAAATCGTGTCGGCATGGTTGTGCAAATAGATCTTCAGCCACGGCGTAAACCGCGTCGGATGACGCTGCACTTCGGCCAGCAGATCGTGGTAGTCGATCCAGCGGATATCCATCACTTCGTCCGGATTAGGCTCGATTTCCAGCGGGCCACGCACATGGGCAAGGAAGACATCGACCACCTCATGCTCGACCATGTTGTTGCCGACATCGGCGTGATATTCCAGCCGGTGACGGTATTCGGGATACAGGCCCGTGATCCCCAGTTCCTCACTCAAGCGACGCACGGCGCATTCCGAGGGCGTCTCACCCCAATCGGGATGGGTGCAGCAGGTATTCGCCCACAGGCCCGGCGTGTGGTATTTGCCCATCGCCCGGCGCTGCAACAGAATCTCGGTGCCGCGGACGACAAAGACGGACACAGCCTTGTGTCTGAGGCCCTTTTCATGCGCCTCAAGCTTGTCCACGGGGGTCAATTCGCCATCAACCCAGGCCGGGATCATGATTCCCATCTGTCGTCTCCTGCTGCCGATCTGCCTGAAGGGCCAAACGTTCGAAAGTGACTAAGGCCGGATCGGCTTGGCTTTGCGCAATCATGCGGGCAAGGCATGACGGTTCGCGCAAACCCAAGGTGGCGCTGATCTATCCTGTGATCAAGCGCACGAAAGGCCGCAGGGGCTGCGGCCTTTTGTAACCTTAAGCGATGCGGTGCGTCAGGCGTTATTCGCCTGAAACACTGACGATATAGGCATAGACGTCTTCGCCGCCCTTCTTCAGCTTGAAGGTCATCTTGGACTTGGCACCAGTGTCATCCAGATAGGTTTTCAGGAATGTCTTGGGGTCCTGGGCATATTCGACAAAGGTGGCTTCATCCCAGACCAGACCGTTTTCACCGGCTGCAACGATGCTGTCACCGTATTTGAAGCCTTCGACGGTGCCTGCGGTACGGCCTGCGATGCCGTAAAGGTTCGGACCAGTCTTGCCGCCTTTGACGATTGCCTCGCCATCGGGGGTAGCGATTTGGTGACAGGACTTGCATTTGTTGAAGGTTTTCTTGCCGGCTTCGGCGTCACCTTCAGCATATACGGGTACGGCCAGCAGGCCGACGATTGCGGTAGCGAGGATGCGATTCATAGCTTTTGCTCCGATACAAATTGGCTGCGCCGAATGGACCTTCGGCGCGGAAAAGAGTCAACGCGCAGATTGCCGCGCGAGAGCACTGTGCCACTGCGGCATAGTGGCAGTCCTTAACTTATGTCATGTGGCGCGGACCAACACGGCAAAATATCGCCCACCTCCGGGGTCGCCAGGTAGATCGCCCGCGCGATGGCCCGCGCAAGGCAGACCGAGGCCGCATGGCCGATCAGCCCCAACTCCGTTTCAGCCGCGACCGGGCGCGCACCGGTGCTGACCCCGAACACCAGATCGCCGTCACCCGGCGTGTGGGCAGGCAGGATCGCCCGGGCAATACCATCATGCGCAGCCACCGCCAGCCGCTGGCATTGTGGTTTCGACAGCGCAGCATCGGTGGCAACGATGGCAATGGTGGTGTTGCCCTTGTCCGGTTCGGCCAGCCCCATGGCCTGAGCCTTGAGGCTGGGTGCGGGTGCACCCAACCCGGCACAGGAATCGGGTCCTAGTCCGCCGAATTCCCCGTCATATTCGAAAGGCGCAGCCCAGAAATGACGATCTCCGGGCGAGGTGACGCTGCCCAGCGGGTTGGCGGCAACCAACGCGCCAACGGTGATCCCGTTGTCCAGCACCAGCGACGCAGAGCCCAGCCCACCCTTGTGTCGGGAGGTCAGTGCCCCGGTGCCCGCGCCCGCTGTGCCCAGCGCGAAATCTTCACCTGCGCTGTCAAACGCGGCCCGACCCAGGGCGCGATACGGGTTTTGGTCCCAATCCTTATTGCCGCCATTCAGCAGATCGAACAGGATCGCTCCGGGCACAATTGGCACCACGGTGTCGCCGACCGGATAGCCCCGGCCTTGCGCGCGCAAAGCATCCGACACGCCCGAGCAGGCATCCAACCCAAAGGCCGACCCGCCGGACAAGGTTATCGCGTCCACTTTCGAGACGGATTTGTCCGGCGCCAGCAGATCGGTTTCCCGCGTCCCCGGTGCGCCACCCATGACATGGACCGAGGCTGTGAACGCCTGATCCGCCGTCAGGACGGTGGTGCCGGATTTCAACGCTACGTCCTGCGCATTGCCGACCCGCAGGCCGGGAACATCGGTGATCAGGTTCCGGGGACCGGGGGTCATAGATGCACCTCAGATACAGCGGCCACCGTCGACCTCCAAGGCTGCGCCGGTAATCATGCTGGCCTCGTCCGAGCACAGGAAACAGGCCGCGTTGGCCATGTCTTCGGGGGTCGAGAATCGGCCCAGAGGGATGGTCGACAGAAACTTGGCACGCATTTCGGGGGTGTCTTCACCCATGAAGGATTTCAACAGCGGCGTTTCCCCGGCCACCGGGCAGATCGCGTTCACCCGCACGCCAGACGGGGCCAGTTCCACCGCCATGGTCTTGGTTGCGGTGATCATCCAGCCCTTGGAGGCGTTGTACCAGTTCAGGTTGGGGCGCGGCGACAGGCCCGCAGTTGAGGCGACATTCAGGATCGCCCCAGCCCCCCGCGCCTTCATCGCGGGTACAAAAGCACGCGCCGTGAGATAGACAGCCTTCATGTTCACGTTGAAGACACGGTCGAAGTCGTCCTCGGTGACATCCTCAAGCGGTGTAGGCATATGGGTGACGCCGGCATTGTTCACCAGAATGTCCAGATGTCCGAACCGGTCCCGCACGATATCCGCCATCGCCTGAACCGAGGCTGCATCCGCCACGTCCACAATCTGGGCAATCGCGTTGGGTCCCAGTTGCTTGGCCTGAACCTCGGCCGCGTCGCCATTGACATCGGCAATCATCACACGCGCGCCTTCGGACAGGAATTTCTGCGCGATCCCGGCACCAAAGCCCGACGCGCCACCGGTGACGATTGCGGTTTTTCCCTCTAACCTCATGATCTTGCTCTCCCTTGCGGGATCAGACTAGCAAGGCGCGGCGAAACTACCAGATCAATCTTCCGCGATCTTGCCGCGCAGTGCTTTCACGTCCGAGCGCGCCTTTTTCGCCGCCAGCCGCCGCTTGACCGAGCCATAGGTGGGTTTGGTGGCAATCCGCCGCTTGGGTTTGACCAGCGCGCGGGCGATCAGCTCGGCCAGACGGGCGCGCGCAATCTCGCGGTTGCGGGCCTGACTGCGGGTTTCCTCGCACTGGATGATAATCGCGCCATCCTTGGTCCAGCGCCGCCCGGCCAGCCGTTTCAGCCGGTTCTTGACCGGGTCCGGCAACGACGGTGAGCGCGCGGCCTCGAACCGCAGCTCAACCGCGGTCGAGACCTTGTTCACGTTCTGCCCGCCGGGACCGGAGGAGCGGACAAAGCTCTCGGTCATTTCCCAGTCTTGCAGGGCGATATCGTCGGTGATGCGCAACATGGGGTGGACCTTATCCGGCACGGGCAGAAACAAAAAGGGCCGCCCCGGCGGGACGGCCCTTCGAAAGTATAAGGAGGTCGGGTCGGTTAGATCAATCGACCAGCCGGAGCGACTGCTCCGCCAAGGGCTGCCCTAACGGGCGATCCCCCCGGTTGTTCCAACACCTCTCTCCAATCTCTTTCTCGACACTGGATCACCTCCTTTTCTATCTGTTGCGGTTAACCTTGAGCCTGACACAAGATGCGCCATTCTCAAAGCACTTTTTTACGCAGGCTGAGCGGTCAGGCGCGCAACAATCACTTTGAACGGGATCAAGGCGATCAGCGCCAGCGACAGTTTCACCAGCCAGTCAGCGAATGCCAGCGTCACCCACAGCGGCGCCATCGGGCCGGACAGCATGAACGGCACGGGCTCCCACGCCCAGTTGATCGCAGCGTCTGCGTTGGCACCGAAGAAGGTGACCGATGCCGAAAACGCGATGGTGAAAAACAGCGCGGTGTCCAGCGCCGAGCCGACCAGCGTCGAAACCAGCGGCGCGCGCCACCAGCGGCCACCACGCATCGCATTGAACACAGTGACGTCGGTCAGCTGAGCGATCAGGAAAGCAGTGCCCGAGGCCACGGCAATCCGCAGCGGCACGGCGGCATAGGTGAATCCATCGCCCTGCAGCATGATCTGGCTGCCGATCAGCGAGCAGATGATACCGGTGACAAACCCGGCGAACACAACCTTGCGGGCCGGACCCACGCCATAGACGCGGTTCATGATGTCGGTGACCAGAAAGGCCAGCGGATAGGTGAAGGCACCCCACGTCAGCAGCCCGTCAAAGATCAGGAACTGGACCAGGATGTTCGAGGCCACAACAATGGCGGCCATGGCAAGAATGCCGGGAATAAAGCTGCGTTGCATGTTCAGATGCCCGTTTTGACAAGGTAGCGGCGACTTGGCCAAGGGACCGTCCCAAGGCAAGCCGTGCGTTTAGACCTTTGGGGGACCCGAGTCAATCCGGCAGCAGATATTCCACCAGTTCGGTGCGTTGCAGGGCCAGAAAGTTGTCGTCCGAGATCATCGTGGCCCGCAATCGCCCCTGATCGTCGCGCCAGACCGATAGGCCTTCGAGGTTGTCATGTGCGCCGGTGCCGCTGGTGAACAGGGTTTCTTCGGCCTCAGGCCTGTCACCCACAATCTGCCAACGGCGCAGGCGGGTACGGAACCCGGTCAGCGACAGGCTGCGTTCCAGCACATAGAACCGGCCATCGGGACCGAAATCGGCGGATACGGGCAGGAACTTGCCCCGCTGCGGCAGCGCAAAGGGCGTCGACCAGCCCTGCCCGTCCCAGCGATAGACGGGGATGTCGCCCTGCCGGGTGCGGCTTTTCTCGGGCAGGGTATAAAGCTGCCCCCGGTTGTCGATGGCCAGCGCCTCGAACGAGCCGTTCCGGCTCAGGTCTTCAAACGCCTTGGGGCGCGGCAGCACCCGCGCATTGGCATCGGGGGATGTGTAGCGGGCCACGCGATGCAGCCATTCAAATGAGATGTAATAGCTGCCATCCGGCGCGACCGCGATGCCTTCGGAATCCCCCGCGCTGCCTGACAGAATCTGCCCCGTGCTGGACAGAACCGGCCAGTTCCCGGTGATCCGGAGCCCGGTGATCTGATCCCCATCCCGCGCGATGGTTGCGCGGACAAGAACCGCCCGGTCGCTGAGCGCGATCAGCTGACGCCCATTATCCGAGACATGCAGCGCCGAGAACCCACCGAACCACTCGGCCTTATGCCGCCAGGCAAAGCTGTTCAACTGGGCGGCCGTTTTGACCTCGACCGCCCAGACCGATCCGGCCAGCAGAACAGCAATCAGTTGGATTGCAAAACGGCTGTGCATTGCTGAGGCAAATCGGCCAGAACATATTCCCGGCGTTTCTTGGGCGGCGGCGCGTTTGGATCGGGCGGCGGCGGGTTGAGGATATTACGCACCCATTGCTGCGCCTCGGCACAGCCATCCCCCTTGGGCGGCGGGTCCTGGTTGACGCAGCCGCGCGAACCCTTGGGGCATTTCAGGCGCACATGGAAGTGATAGTGATGCCCCCACCACGGCCTGATTTTGCGCAGATAGGCGCGGTTGCCTTTCTCATCCTTGCACATCTGAGCCTTGGCGCCGGGAAAGACGAATATCCGCGCCACGCGCTTGTCCTTGGCGGCCTCGCGCAGCACAGCGTGGTGCTGTTTCGTCCAGTTGCCGTTCACATAGGCCCCGTTGGCGCGGCGCAGGGAAATCGACGAGAGCTTCTCGCGCGCCTTGCGCGACAGCCGCATGTTGTCGCCGGGCAGCATCCAGATATCGATGTCCAGACCCATCTGATGCGACCGATGGCCCGAGGTCATCGGCCCGCCCCGCGGCTGGCTGATATCCCCGATATAGAGACCATTCCACCCGGGCTGCTTGGCCGCAAACCGGCTGAGGTCCTGTACATAGTCGACCGCCTCGGGGTGGCCCCAGTTGCGGTTGCGCGACAGGCGCATGGCCTGCCATGTCGGCCCGGTCTCGGGCAGTTGCACCGACCCGGCGGCACATCCGCGCGAATAACTGCCGAACGCGGCCGGTTTTTGCTGTGAACTTTGCTTTTGCGCTCCGAACAATTGCTTGGCCAAGGGTTGCGCCCCGGCCGTTCCTGCCAATGTCATCGCGGCGATTATTGCCAAAAAACGTAGTAAAATCATCTGCTCTGATCCCCTTCCGGTTTCACCCAGCGCATTAGGAACAGACCCAGAATAAACAACAGAATGATCGGTGACACCCCCAGACGCGCACTGCCCGTGACAGTTGTGGCAATCCCGATCAGCAAGGGCGCGGCAAAGGCGGTGGCGCGGCCGGACAGACCATAAAGACCAAAGCTTTCGACCGGGGCCTTGGGATCGGTATGGCGCACCATCAGGGATCGGCTGGCCGATTGCAGAATGCCCCCCATACCGCCGATCAGCACGCCGCAGCCGAAGAACACCATATCCGGCAGGCCCGATCCTTCAGCCAGCGGGATGCCGTAAATCTGCGTCCGGTCCATCGACACCACGGTGATGCAGACGAAGATCAGCACCCAGATCGCCACCAGAATGACCGGTTTAGGGCCGTATTTCTTGTCCATCTTGCCGCCGACCCAGGCAAAGATCGCCGAGGCCAGAACGCTGACGATCCCGAATATGCCGATCTTGATCAGCCCCCACTCCAGCACCAGCCGCGCATAGACACCGCCGAAACTGTACAACCCGTTCAGCGCGTCGCGATAGAACATGGACGAGCCCAGATAGGTCGCCAGACTGACCCGATGGCGCAGGTCCGAGATCGATTTGCCCAGCAGGCGCAGCGCCTTACCCAGACTGCCCGTTTTATTGCTGTCCGGGTCGTCACGCACCCACAGGAAATAGGGCACCATGAACAGGACGAACCAGCCGGCGGTGAAGGGTCCGACGAACCGCGTACCCTCTTGCATGGCGGCGTCCAGCCCGAACATCGGGGCCATCCCGATCAGCGTCTTGCCGTTGGGCTGTTCGACAAACAGCAACAGCATGATCGCCAGCGAGATCAGCCCGCCAAAGTAACCAAAAGCAAAGCCCGAGCCCGAAATCTCTCCGACCTCGTTGTCATCACCCAGATCGGGCAGTTGCGAGTTGATGAAGATCAGCGCGTATTCCGCACCCACAAAGCCCAGACCAAAGGCCGACAGCATCAGCCACATGTTCGAGCCATCCGGCATCGTGAACCACAGCGCCGCCGAACCCACCGCATACATCACCGAAAAGGCGAATATCCAGGGAATGCGCCGCCCGGACACGTCGGCCATCGCGCCCAAAAGCGGCGCGCCAAAAGCGATGATCAGCCCGGTGATGGTCAGGCAATTGGCCCAAACCGTCTGCGCCCGCGCCGCTGCAGCCTCGGCATCCAAACCGGTGCCCGAGAAATACCCCGCCGCAACCCCGGCGAAATAGGGACCAAAGACAAAAGTGACCAGAAGTGTGTGGTAGGGCTGACTTGCCCAGTCGAAAAACCACCAGCCCCAAATGCGCTTGCGCTTGGAAATCTCTGCCATGACCGCCCCTGATTATCGTTGCGTTCATAAGACGGGCCTTTGTCCTGTTTCGCAAGCGTTCTGTTGGCGCGGGCTTGCTCTTTGATGCGGGGGCGCTTAGGTCTCGTCAAACGTACTAACCGGAGGCCCCATGCTGTCGCTGATCCAAATTCTGCTGCTGATCCTGGACATTGTCTGGTTCATCATTCTGGCCCATGTGATCATGAGCTGGCTGATCAACTTTCAGGTGCTCAACCTGCATCAACAGCTGGTCGCGCAAATCTGGTACGGCCTCAACCGGATATTGGAGCCTATATATGGCCCGATCCGCCGCTTTCTGCCCGCGATGGGCGGGCTGGACCTGACGCCTCTGGTGGTGCTGGTCGGCGTCTACGCGCTGCGGATCATCCTGATCAACAATATGGTCTATTTCGTCTGACCTCTTGTTCACCGAATCTTAGTGTGTGATTGTCCTGTCTTAAGAGCAGATAAACCTTAAAACAGGGCCACCCCGCACATGTTCGACGCCGCGCCTATGCTGCGAGATGTCTTTGGATTCGACGACTTCCGCCCCGGTCAGGAAGAGATCGTCGATGCCGTGACCGCAGGCGAAAACGTGCTGGCGATCATGCCGACCGGAGGTGGTAAATCCCTGTGTTATCAGCTGCCTGCCCTGTTGCGCGACGGGGTAACGGTGGTGATTTCCCCACTGATCGCCTTGATGCGCGATCAAGTGCGCGGACTGCAGGAGGCGGGGGTCGAGGCCGGTGCACTGACCTCGGGCAACACCCCCGAAGAAACCGAGGCCGTGTGGGACGCGCTTGAGGCCGGGCGGCTCAAACTGCTCTACATGGCGCCGGAACGTCTGGCCGCCGGGTCGGCGCTGGGAATGCTGCGGCGGATCAATGTCAGCCTGATCGCCGTAGACGAAGCCCATTGCGTCAGCCAATGGGGCCATGATTTCCGCCCCGACTATCTGCGGATCGGAGAGCTGCGGCGCGCGTTGGGCGTGCCGTTAGCGGCCTTTACCGCCACGGCAGATGCGGAAACGCAGGATGAGATCGTCGAAAAGCTGTTCGACGGCACCGCCCCCCGCAAATTCCTGCGTGGCTTCGACCGGCCCAACATTCACCTTGCCTTTGCCGCCAAGGACGGGCCGCGCAAACAGATTCTCGACTTCGCCGCCGCCCGCAAAACCCAGTCCGGCATCGTCTATTGCGGCACCCGCAACAAGACCGAAGTGCTGGCCCAGGCCCTGCGCGCCGAAGGCCACACCGCCTGCCACTATCATGGCGGGATGGATCCCGAAGATCGCCGTATCGTTGAAACCCGTTTCGCTCGCGAAGACGGGTTGATCGTCGTGGCCACCGTGGCCTTTGGCATGGGCATCGACAAACCCGATATCCGCTGGGTTGCCCACGCTGACCTGCCCAAATCCATCGAAGCCTACTATCAGGAGATCGGCCGTGCGGGTCGCGACGGTGGGCCTGCCGAGACACTTACCCTCTTCGGCCCCGATGACATCCGCCTGCGCCGCTCTCAGATCGACGAGGGGCTGGCCCCGCCCGAACGGCGTATGGCCGATCATGCGCGGCTGAACGCTCTGCTGGGACTGGCCGAGGCGCTGGTGTGCCGCCGTCAGACCCTGCTGGGATATTTCGGTGAACAGGCGCAACCCTGCGGTAAATGCGATCTGTGCGACACCCCGCCCGAGGTGTTCGACGGCACCACCCCGGTCCGCATGGCCCTGTCCGCTATCCTGCGCACCGAGGAATGGTTCGGCGCGGGCCACCTGATCGACATCCTGCTGGGCAACGAAACCGACAAGACCCGCGCCCGCCGTCATGACAGCCTGTCCACCTGGGGCATCGGCAAGGACTGGTCGCGCCCGCAATGGCAAGCGATCTTCCGGCAGATGATGGGTCACGATCTGGTGCGCCCGGATCCCGAACGCCACGGTGCCCTGCGCATGACCGAGGCCGCCAAACCGATCCTGAAAGGCGAAGCACAGATCAACCTGCGCAAGGATACGATCCGAAAGGCCACCCGACGTCCCGCCGTCAAAATGATGGTGTCCGAAGAAGACGCGCCGCTGCTGTCCGCGCTCAAGGCCAAACGCCGCGCGTTGGCAGAAAGCGCGCGCGTTCCGGCCTATGTCATTTTCCCCGATCGCACCCTGATCGAAATGGCCGAAAACCGGCCCGTAACGCTGGATGATATGGCCCGCATCGGCGGCGTTGGCGCCAAAAAGCTGGAACGCTATGGCGATACCTTTCTTGAGGTGATTGCCGGTGCCGTCGAGGCCGTACACCCCGCCCGCCGCAAGCTGGCCGGGCGCGATCAGGGTGAGATTTACGACCGACTGCTTGAGGTTCAATCGCAATTGTCGCGCGGTCCCGACGGGATCGACAAACCGCTGACCTGCTCGGCCTCGCAACTGGCCAAGGTCGCGCAGTTGCGGCCCAACGATCCACGTGGGCTGGAACAGGTTCTGGGCGATCGCCGTCACGAAAGGTTTGGCGCCGCGTTTCTGGACGTGCTGCAACAGGCGGGCTAGATACCCCGGAACAGGCAAGGAACGAGGGCGGATATGCTGGTAGTGATTTCCCCGGCCAAGCGGCTGGACTGGGCAGAACGGGACATTGAGGTCACACAGCCCGATTTTCGGGACGACGCAATCCGGCTTTCGAAAACCGCCCGCAATCTGACGCTGGGCGATCTGAAGAAACTGATGGACCTGAGCGATGATCTCGCGCGTCTGAACCGCGACCGCTATCGCGCCTTTTCCGATAGCCCGGAGGCCGCCGTGACCCGCCCCGCAGCGCTGGCTTTTGCGGGCGACACGTATCAGGGTTTGGAAGCGGCCTCGCTGAACGGGGATGAAATGGAGTGGGCGCAGGACCACCTGCGCATTTTGTCCGGCCTTTATGGCGTGCTGCGCCCTCTGGACGCGATTCAGGCCTATCGGCTTGAGATGGGCAGCAAGCTGAAAACCCGGCGCGGCAAGAACCTGTATGAATACTGGCGCGATCAACTGAGCAAGGCGCTGAACGCGCAAGGGGATCAGATCGGCACGGACGTGCTGGTGAACTGCGCCAGTCAGGAATATTTCGGCGCGGTCGATCCAAAGGCGTTGAAACTGCGGGTGGTCACACCGGTTTTCATGGAAGACAAGGCGGGCACCCCCAAGATCGTCAGCTTCTTTGCCAAGAAGGCCCGCGGTGCGATGGCGCGCTACATCATCCAGCACCGCCTGACCGATCCCAAAGGCCTGCTGGACTTTGACACAGGTGGCTATGAATACCGCCCGGACCTGTCAGAGAACGACAAGCCCGTCTTTGTACGCCCCTATCAGGCCTGATCCAGCATCGACCTGTCATAGGCAACCAGTTCAACCGTATTGCCCTCGGGGTCTTCAGTGAAAATGCCACGCCATCCGATCCAGCCGAACTGCTCAACGCGGTAGGGCTGGTCGATTTCGTCGTACCAGCGCATCACGGCTTCTTGTTCCTCAAACGGCAGGGACAGCGCGATGTGGTGCAGCGACGATCCGACCCCGGTCGCGGGCCTGTCGGCACCGGTCGGGTGCAGCCCGGGGCGCGGGGCAGCCGTATGGTGAAACAGCGCCAGCACCTGCGTGTGGCCACCGAACCCTTCAGCAATGCGAAAGAATGTGATGGCGCTGTTGTGATCTCCGGTCAGGCGTTCCAGTCCGATCACGTTCTCATAGAACGCGACCATCGCGCCCATATCGGCGCAACGAATGGCAATCTCGCCCAATGCGCGAGGGTGAAATCCACGGTTTGACATGGGCTCACGCTAGCTGGCGGTGGCGTCTTCGGCAATGACGGGCAAGGCTTCCTCGGGCTGGTGATCCAGAATCATCTGATGGATTTTCCGTTTCTGCAGGGGCTTGGTTAGATAGTGATCCAGCCCCGCCGACAGGATACCCTGATCATCCCCGGCCATGGCATGCGCGGTCAGCGCAACAATCGGCACATACCGCCCTGTTTCGATCTCGCGCCGCCGAATCTCTGCCGTGGCCTGTTTGCCATCCATTTTGGGCATCGAGATATCCATGAAAATCAGGTCCGGATCGAAGTCCTGATGCTTGTCCACTGCCTCAACCCCGTTGCCCGCGAATTGCAGATCGATGTTCAGGTCTTTGACCATCTTTTGCAGGATCAACTGATTGGTCCGGTTGTCCTCGGCCGCCAGCACGCGCATCTGCCGTTGGCGTTCGCTGGGCTGCACAGGCGGGGTTTCCGGTGCCTCCGGTTCCGAATCCGGCCCGGCAGAGATCCGCCCCAGCGTGGTCAGCCGCGAATACAGCTCGGCCCGGGGGATGGGCTTCTGCAACACCCCTTCGATCAAGTGACGGGCCGGGTCGGCGTGGATGACGCCGGGATTGGCCGACATCACCACAACCGGCAAATCACCCCACCCCCTGTCCTTGAGAGTGGTCGCCAGCTCCAGCCCGTCCATGTCCGGCAGATCGTGATCGCACAGCAGCAGATCGACGCTGTCATCGACGGCGGCCAGCGCCTCCCCCCCCGAGGCGCAAACGGTGACCCGAGACCCCAGCCGCCCCAACTGTTTTGAAAGAATGGCGCGGTTCACGGCCTGATCCTCGACCACGATCACATGGCGCAAGCGATCCGCCAGATCGGGCGGCAAGGGTTGCGGGCCTTCGGCCGTGGGCAGCGAAACCCGGAACCCGAAACACGACCCCTGCCCTGGCTCACTTTCCACCCAGACCGTGCCGCCCATCAGTGTCACCAGCCGCCTGGTGATGGCCAGCCCCAGCCCGGTGCCCTCGTATTCGCGGTTCTTCTCGTCTTCGACCTGATTGAATTCGCCGAAGATATGCCCGATCTTGTCGGCCTCGATCCCGATGCCGGTATCCTCGATCGCGACGTGGATATCACAGGTTTTCGTGTCTGAATTCGGCACCCCGGTCACACGGATCAATACATGTCCCTCGGACGTGAACTTGACCGCGTTGCCCACCAGATTGGTCAGCACCTGCCGCACGCGGCCGGGGTCGCCCACAAACAGGGTCGGCAGGAACAGGTCATAGTCGACCAGCAACGACAGTCCCTTGTCGCGCACGCTGGGCTGCAACAGCATCGCGACCTCAAGGATACAGCGTTCGAAATCGAACTGTTCGGGGTGCAGGATCAGCTTGTCAGCTTCGATCTTCGAATAATCCAGCACGTCGTTGATGATCACCAGCAACGCCTCGCCCGAGTTGCGGATGGTGTTCAGATACAGGCGCTGTTCCTCGTCCAGCGGAGTTTCCGACAGCAGTTCCGTCATCCCGACAATGCCGTTCATCGGCGTCCTGATCTCATGGCTCATATTGGCCAGAAAGGCGGATTTGGCCCGGTTCGCGGCCTCGGCCCGTTCGCGGGCTGTGTTCAACTCGGCCTCATGCCGGACCGAGGCGGTGATGTTCAGGCCCAGACTGACCACGTCGCCGCCATTGCCGCGCTGGTCGATCATCTTGAAATACTCACCATTCCACAGCTTGATCACTACCGGTTCGGGATGTGGTCGTGCCCAGCGTTCCAGCATTCTGGCCTGCCAATCCGCCGCCTTCTCTGCCCCGGTATCGATCAGCCCCTCATCGGTCAGAATCTCGAGGATACGCGCATATGTGATGCCGGGCTCAACCTCATCCAGCCCGTCAAACAGGCTGAAATAGGTCGCATTGGCCCCGAGCAGCCGGTCTTGGTGGTCAAAAAACGCAAAGCCGTCCTGAATGGTCTGCATCGAATGCCAAAGCCGGCGCTCGGCCACTTCGATCTTGGCATTGGCCTCGGTCAGGTCGGATTTGACCTTTTCATTCTCATCCCGGACGGTTTCAACCTCGGCCTGGGTTTCGCCGATGCGTTTGGTCAGCGCCATCGCATGCAGGCCCAGCTTGCGATTGGCTGCCGAAAGTTCGGCCTGTTTCATCGCCAGAAGACGCTCGGCCGCCAGCCGGGCGCGCCGTTCCTGTGCCAGTTTGTTTGCAAGACTCATCTTTGGTGATCCCGGACCGTTGCATGACCAGCATCCGGACAGAGCGTGAAAAAGTGTTTAAGCCGTTGCCGGAGCCGCGCACCCCGTGCCAGAGTTTCGAAAACCGGAGGTCCGCCATGCGCTTTACTCTCGCCACATCGGTACTTTGTTTTCTTGCCTCAATCGCATCGGCGCAGGCCGATTGCGCCACGGATGCGCAGGTGGATCAATACGTGCAGGACTATCTGGCCAACACGCCCACGCCCGCCCTGTCTGCGGCGGGCAGCATCGAGGACGCGTTGTGCACCCAGACCAAGATTGTGTCTGCGTTAGAGCCACATATGGGGCCGGTCATCGGCTACAAGGCAGGCCTGACCAGCGCCCCTGCGCAAGAACGGTTCGGCGCCTCCGAGCCGGTTCAGGGTGTCCTGTTCCGCGATATGATGCTGGAGGACGGGGCAACGGCGCCGATCACATGGGGCGCCCGTCCGGTGTTCGAGGCCGATCTGGTTCTGGTCGTCGGGGATACGGGCATCAATCAGGCCACGACACCCGCCGAGGTCATGCAGAATATCTCGGCCATCCGCCCTTTCATCGAAGTGCCTGATCTGACCTTGGCCGAGGGCGAACCGATCACCCCTGTAACCCTGACCGCCATCGCGGTTGCACCGAAACTGGGCGTGTTAGGCTCTGAAATCCCCGTTTCTGATTCTGACGCGATGACGCAGGCGCTGGCAGACATGACCGTTACGCTCAGCGCCGCGGATGGAGAGGTTCTGGCGCAGGCCCCTGGCGCGGCGGTTCTCGGGCACCCGGCGAATGCCGCCTTGTGGCTGATATCCAAAGGGATCGAGTTCCAACCCGGCGACCTGATCTCGGTCGGGTCCTTCGGGCCGCTTGTGCCGCCTGCCAAGGGCAAGGGTGGGGCAACGGCCACCTATACCGGATTGCCCGGTGACCCATCGGTCAGCGTGGTGTTCGAATAATCAGCGCCGCCCCTCGCGCAGCCAGCCAGCCAGAAGGAACCCTCCGGCCAGGACCAGGACCAGCCACGGTGGCAGCAAACCGGCCTGTGTGACGTCGCGCGTCTCATAGGCGTTGCGCGGGGTCAGGCCGATCCAACCGCGACCCGAGGCCGGACGCCCGGCGCGGACATTGCGGATTGACGGCAACCCGTCCTCCAACCGCATCGCACCGCCGCGCAGCTCGTCCAGCACAGGTTCCAGAACCTCACTGGTGGCAATGGTGCGTTCGAACTCCTTCGGCGCGGCGGGACCGAGACCGATCACCGCCATCTGTTCGCCTTCCTGCAGGCGATAAAGGCCGATCTCGGGGCCATAATACAGCGCCTCGAACCGGCCCGGAGACACTTCGTCCAGCGTGATCTCAAGCGTTTCGCCATTGGGAAGAGTGATGGTCACAGGCCCGACCTCATCTTCCAGCGTCTGGCGGATGATGCGCATGACCTGCCCGTTGGCCTCGGCCCACAGGGCTTCTTCCTCCAGCTCGGGCTCTTTCATCATCCAATGGGCCAGACGACGCAGCAGTTCCAGCTGCGGGCCGCCGCCCTCGAACCCCCGGCTCCACAGCCAGGCGTGGTCCGAGGCCAGCAGCGCCACGCGCCCTTCGCCCACACGGTCCAACACCAGCAGCGGGCGTTCATCCACGCCGGTCATCAACAGCTCGCCAGTGCGGTGGTTCACGTCGATCTGACGCAGCCACGCGCCCCAATCCTCGGAATCGCCCAGATTGGTCGTCACCGGATGGCGATGGCCCAGATCGGTGACCATGGGCACAAAGCGTTCTTCGATCACCCGCGCCGTGGGCTGCGCCGGCAGGATGGGCGCCAGAGGTGAGCGGAAGATACTGTCGGCGCTGGCGAAATCCGGCCCGGCGGCAATCAGCACCGCGCCGCCTTCGTTGATATAGTTGGTGACGTTGTCCAGATAGATCGCAGGCAGGATGCCGCGTCGCTTGTAGCGGTCAAAGATGATCAGGTCGAAATCGTTGATCTTTTCCAGAAACAGCTCGCGCGTCGGGAAGGCGATCAGCGAGAGTTCGTCCACCGGTACACCGTCCTGTTTCTCGGGCGGGCGCAGGATGGTGAAATGCACCAGATCGACCGAGCTGTCGGATTTCAGCAGGTTGCGCCAGGTCCGCCCGCCGGGGTGCGGCTCGCCCGAGACCAGCAGCACCCGCAACCGGTCGCGCACGCCGTTCATCTGGATCAGCGCGGTGTTGTTGCGGTCGGTCAGTTCGCCTTCGGCCTGCGGCACGGTGAATTGGATGACATTGCGGCCGCCATGGGGCAGCGTGATCGGCAGTTCAACATCAATGCCGATGGGGATGTTCAACCGCTCGGGCTCGGCCCCATCGACCGACAGCTCAAGCGGCGCCGTCGCAGCGCCCGCAGGCGCGGCCCCGCTGTCCTCGATCCGCAGGGTCAGGGTCACGGGTTCACCGATGATGGCAAAGGCGGGGGCGTTGCGAACAATCAGGCGGCGGTCCCAGTCGCTGTCGCGCCCGGTCTGCAGCAGGTGCAGCGGCGCGGGCAACTCAGGCGCCTGATCGACGTCATGCACGATGCCGTCCGACACCACCAGAATACCCGCGATCCGGGCGCGCGGTTCCTCGGCCAGCGCCTCGTTCAGCGCGGCCATGACCTGCGTACCTTCGTCACCGTTGCCGTCACCCACCTTGATCCGGCGCAATTCGGTGTTGTCGCGGGAGTCGATCTCGGCAGCCAGATCCTCAGCCGCCTGCGCAGTCTGCTCGGCCCGGTCCGAGAGCGTCTGGCTGGCGCTTTCATCCTCGATCATCAGCACGATGTCGGTCAGCGGTGCGCGGTCTTCGACCTGATAAACCGGCCCCGCCAGCGCGGCGATCACAACCAAAGCCGCCAACCCGCGCAAGGCCCAGCCGGACAGACCGCGCCACAAGGCCAAAAGAACGCCAGCAATCGCAATCGCGGCAACAGCGGCCAGAACGGGCCACGGGATCAGCGGATCGAATATGACGGTTCCGGTCATTGTCCCAACCTGTCCAATAGCGCAGGCACGTGAACCTGATCGGATTTATAGTTCCCGGTCAGCACATGCATCACCAAATTGACACCAAAGCGATTGGCCAGCTCGCGCTGACGCTCGCCCGCGTAACCGCGCCCCACCGGCAGCAGCGCCTGACCGTTGCGATCCACCGCCCAGGCCGAAGCCCAGTCGTTACCGCCAATCACCACCGGGGTCACGTTGTCGTTGAGATTGCGAAACGGCATCCCTTCGATCTGTTCCGCATCCAGCGGCGCGGCCTCGACCCAGACCTCGGTGCCCGCATAGCGGCCCGGGAAGTCCTGAAGCAGATAGAACGCACGCGTTAGCACGTGATCACGCGGAACAGGCTCTAACGAGGGGATATTCAGCGGCCCGGCCAGTTGCTGCAACTTGCGCCCGTTTGGGCTGGCGGCACCGAACCGCGCCACATCCGCATCCCGCGTGTCGAACAGAATCATTCCGCCCGAGCGCAGATAGGCGTTGAGCTTGGCATAGGCCTCGACCGAGGGCTGCGGCTGGTCCGGTGTGATTGGCCAATAAAGCAGCGGGAAAAACGCCAGCTCATCGCGTTCCAGATCGACCCCGATGGGTTCGATCGGCTCCACCGAAGTCCGATAGAACAGCGTTTGCGACAGGCCGCGCATCCCCGCGCGTGCCACGTCGTCGACCTGCGCGTTGCCGGTCAGCACATGGGCGAGCACCAGTTCCTGCGTGGCGTTCAGGGCAAACTCGGTCTCTTCCGGCGTCTGCGCCTGCACGTCGGGCACCAGCAGCACCGCACCCAGCGCAACCGCCGCCGCTTTGGCCAGACCAAGGCGGCCTGACAAGGCCAGCGAGGCAATCACGTCCACGGTCAGCAGCAGCAGCGCAAGGCTGAGCAGCATACCCCCGATGGGCTTCTCATTGGTCACCTCCTGCCCCTTGATCGGCACATCCGAGGGCCAGGTCAGCGGGTTCAGCACCGTATCCTCTGACAGGACATTCAACGCCAGCTTCTGCTTGCCGCTTTCATACAGACCAGGCTGCAAGTCCGGGCCGATTGCGCCCGCGAGCAATTCGGTCCCTTCCACCCCGCCAAGGTTACCTGCATCCGACAAGGTGCCGAACCCGTCCATGACCTGTATCGGCTCCCACGTGGTGCCCTGCAGTTGAGCCTCCTGCCGGGATTTGGCCGCCGAAGCCACGGCCAGACGATCCAACATTTCAACGAACAGGCCAGACAGCGGCAGGCTGGACCATTCCGCATCCGCGGTCACGTGGAACAGCACCACCTGCCCCAAGCCCAGCGCCTTGCGCGTGACCAGAGGCGTGCCGTCCGACAGCGACGCAATGACACGATCTGCCAGATTAGGGTCTGGTTGCGCCATGACCTGCGTGGTGACCGTGACATCGTCGGGCACCTGCAAACCGTAGAAAGGCGAGTTTTCCGGGAAAGGTGCCAGCCCCTTGGCCTCGCCCCAGCTCATCGCGCCGCCGACCGAGCGGCCACCGCTGCGCAGGCGGACGGGCAGCAGGGTGTCCTCGGCGTCTCGGCCCATATCACTGGCGGCCATGCGCGGCCCGGCAAAACGCAGCAGCAACCCACCCTGTTCCACCCACTCGACCAGAGCGGCCTGTTCACCATCGGACAGTTTCGCCACATCGGCCAGAACGATCACATCCGGGTTGGCGGGCAGAACCTCGAGCAACCCGCCTTCGACAAAATCCGCCGTCGGTTTCAGAACCTGCGTCAGGTAATGCAACGGCGAGAGCAGCTCCAGCCCCTCGCGGTTCAGGGCTCCGGCGATCAGGGCGACCTCGCGCCGACGCAAGCTGTCATCAGTCAGCGTCACCGCACCGGCCGAACGCTGGCCTTGGATCTCGAACCGGGTGATCCGGGCGCGCAGTTCGGATGGCAGGGCCAGATTCACCTGCGCCAGGGTTTCTCCGCCGGGGAATTCCATCTCGGCCGATTGCAGAACACGCATCGCACCGGCCGGATCGCGGCCCTGCGCCAGCACCGTGATACGGTCGGCTGGCCCCGGCACCGCGCGTTGGGCGGTCAACTGGATCACACCGTCCTGATAGGCGGCAGGCAGGATCGCAACCACAGGTGCCTTGGATTGATACACCGTCACCGCACCCCGCGCCTGTACCGCCGCCAGAATCCGGTCATGGCCGCCATAGGCCACACGGTCACTGAACCAATGGGTATCAAACCCTCCGTCCAGTTGATCCAGCGCAGCCAGCGCCTGATCAATCTGCGTTTCGGTGGGCTGCCACGGAGTTGGCGTTAGGCCCGGCAGCCGACCGCGCCATGCCTCAGCCGCCTGAAACACCGGCGTTTCGGGTTCGGTCAGGCGCAGGATGGCCACGGTGCGCCCCGCCCGCCCGGCCTCGGACAGTTGCACGTCGATCTGATCCAGCGTCGACGACCACCGCGTCGCCCCCGCCCAGCTGGCATCCAGAACCAGCAAGAGCGGCCCCGTCCCGGTTTCATCCCGCGAGGGGTTCAGGACCGGACCGGCCAGCCCGATGATGATCGCTGCCGCCGCCAACATCCGCAGCAACATCAACCACCACGGGGTGCGGTCCGAGACGCTTTCGTCATCCTTCAGCCCCAGCAGCAGCGTCACCGCCGGGAACAGGCGGCGGATCGGGGCAGGCGGCACCGCGCGCAGGATCAGCCACAGGATCGGCAGGGTCAGCAGACCCAGCAGCACCCATGGGGCGGTAAAGCCGATGCCCGCCAGAACCGTCATCGCGTTCCCCCGTCCAAGGCCCGATAAAGCCACAACAGAGCCGCTTGCGCACTGTCACCGGTATGGTGCAGGCCCAGCTGCCAACCGGTCGCGCGACACAGCTGCGTCAGCGCATCTTTGCGTTTGGCGAGGCGTTCCAAATAGCGGTCGCGCAAATCCCCGGCCTTGAGGGTTTCATGCCGGACCGAGCCGCCAACGCTTTCAAAGATCGTCCGACCGCGATAGGGAAAGGTCTCTTCGCCCGGATCGAGAACTTGCAGCAGCACGCCCCGCACGCCCCGGTCGGCGGCTTTGGTCAAGGCCAGTTCGACCTCATCCAAGGGGCCAAGGAAATCGGAAATGAACACGGCACGGGCGTGCGGGATCATGGCGCGGTGTTCAGGCGGGGTATAGTCGGTGTCGGAATCCTCGGACCAGGCCTGCGCCAGACGGATGACCTGCGCATTGCCGCGCCGAGGCGGCAAAGTGGTGCCGGTCAGGCCGACCCGCTCGCCACCACGCACCAGCAGGATGGCTGTGGACAGGCCCAGCAGCCGCGCGCGGTCAGCCTTGGTGGGCAGAGACTTGTCCGACGCAAACTGCATCGACGCGCCCTGATCGACCCACAGCATCACCGACTGCGCAATCTGCCATTCGCGTTCGCGTACAAACTGCTGATCCCCGCGGGCCGAACGCCTGTGGTCGATCATCCGGCGGCTATCGCCGATCTGCGCCGGGCGGTATTGCCAGAAATCATCGCCAAGGCCCGAACGTCTGCGCCCGTGATCCCCCAGCAGCACCGTTCCGGCTAGATGTTCGGCCCGCGCCAAAAGGGGCGGCAGCCGGGACGCCTCGGCCTCGGATCTTTCGCGAAGGGTCAGCGCGGCATTCACGCCGCAGCCTCGGTGCGGATCAGGCCGGCCGCGGTCGCGTCGATCAGATCGGCCAGACTGTCACCCCGTGCCCGCGCCGCGAAGTTCAGCGCCATCCGGTGGCTGAGCACCGGGCGCGCCATGTCCAGCACGTCCTCGGCATTGGGGGCCAGCCGTCCTTGCAGCATCGCCCGTGCCCGCACCGTCATCATCAGCGCCTGCGCAGCGCGGGGACCGGGGCCCCAGGCGACGGTTTCGGCCACCCGTTCGGACACGCCTGCCTCTTCAGGACGGAAGGCGCGGACCAGATCGAGGATCAGTTCCACAACCGAATCCCCCACCGGCATCCGGCGCAGCAAGACCTGTGCGGCCAACAATTCCTCTTTGGTGAAAATCTCGTGCGCGTTTTCTTCTTCGACGCCCGTGGTCGCCAACAGGATATCGCGCTCGGTCTGACGATCCGGGTAGTCCACGTCGATCTGCACCAGAAAACGGTCCAGCTGCGCTTCGGGCAGCGGATAGGTGCCCTCTTGCTCAATCGGGTTCTGCGTGGCCAGCACGTGGAACGGCTCACCCAGCGAGCGGTCCTCACCCGCCACGGTCACGGTGCGTTCCTGCATCGCCTGCAACAGCGCCGACTGAGTCCGCGGGCTGGCGCGGTTGATCTCATCTGCCATCAGCAACTGACAGAAGATCGGGCCGGAGATGAACCGGAAATGGCGGCTGCCGTCATCGGCGGTGTCCAGAACCTCGGACCCCAGAATATCGGCAGGCATCAGGTCGGGCGTGAACTGGATACGGTTGCCATGCAGGCCCATCACGGTCGAAAGCGTCTCAACCAGCCGTGTCTTGCCCAGACCTGGCAAACCGATCAACAAAGCGTGACCACCGCACAACAGCGCAGTCAGGGTCAGATCCACGACCCTTTCCTGCCCGATAAAGCGGCGGGTGATCGAGGATTTGGCCTCTTGCAGCTTGATTTCCAGCGCTTCGATCTCGGACACGAGGTCGGCAGGTTCGGTCATGACTTTCCCTTCCGTGGACTATTATGATTGAAGTGTATCGCGCTGAGAGGAAATGGCAAAAGCAATGAGCGGACAAAAACCTGTGACACCTTCACCTGATGGCCTGGCCGCATCAGTCAAAGCAGCCAAAACCAAGGGATTGCCCCCCGTTCACCTGTGGAATCCTCCGTTTTGCGGCGATCTGGACATCCGGATCGCAAAAGATGGCTCTTGGAGTTATTTAGGCTCGCCCATCAACCGGTTCGAGCTTGTGAAGCTTTTTTCTTCAATTCTTAAGAAAGAAGATGGGAAATACTTTCTGGTGACTCCGGTCGAAAAGGTGGGAATCACGGTCGAGGATGCCCCCTTTGTGGCCGTCGATTTCGACATTCAGGGCGAAGGTGAGGCACAAAACCTGAGTTTCGCCACCCATGTCGGCGACACGGCGGTGGCCGGGCCGGACCATCCGATCCGCATTGTCATCGATCCCGAAACAGATGAGCCATCACCCTATATATTGGTTCGCGCGAACCTTGAGGCGCGGATTGACCGCAAAAGCTTCTATCGCCTCGTGGACATCGCCGAACACAGCGGCGACTGGTTCGGTGTCTGGTCCGGCGGGCAGTTTTTCCCCCTGATCAAATCCGACGACCTGCCGGGTTAAGCGAAGCTCGCGACCTTCCGGTCCTGCGCCAGCACAACCGCCATCGCCACGATCCCCGCGCCCAGTGCGCGGGTCCAGTTCCACTCTTCCCCCAGCACCAGCATGATGAGCATCACGTAAAACGGCGCGATGTTGATGTGGAACGAGGCCAGCGCCACGCCCAGCCGCCCCACGGACGAGATGAACAGAACCTGACTCACCCCCATCGCCACCAACGCGTAGATCCCCAACATACCGACCTGCTGACCATCGATCGGTGCGGTCGGCATGACCTCCATCCCCATTTGCCCGGCAACGAAGAACAGCAGCAGCGCCGAAACCAGCGCGCCCGTAAAAGTAATGGTGCTGCGCCCGGTCTGACTGAGTTCGGGAAAATCGCGTGCGGTCGCCATACAGGCCCAGCAGAACAAGCCGGTGGACGCGATGGCGCAGGCCGCCCCCAGCCCCAGTTGCGCCGGCGCCACAGCGCTGGTGGCGATCACGCCGCCAATGATCGAAACAATCACGCCCAGGGCAAAGTTCCACCGCAACCGCCGCGTTCCCGTCGCCAGCTCAATCAGTGTCGCAAACAACGGCGCACATGAAGCGATGATCGCTACAGTCACCGGATCGGTCATCTTTTGCGCCAGTATGAGCAGGAACATACCCGCACCCAGCATTCCGCCGACAAACAACGCATGCCCCCAGCGCGCCCGCGACACACGGTCCGACCCATCGATCAGGAACCAGATCGGCAGCATGACCGCCACCGCCACCGCCAGCCGTGCGGCAAGCAACGCGACCGGAGGCCAGCTCTGCAGCAAAACCTCAGCCGCCGGGAACCCGGCCGCCCATGTCAGCATCGAAGCAACGGCCAAACCATTGCCGGACAAAGCTGAATTGCCGCCACCGGACACAGAGAGAGTGTTCCCGCGCGCGGGGTCAGGGCTCATTGCCATGGGGTTCATACCTTCTGTTGGCACGGCGCCGTTGAAATGATTCGCCGTATTATTCGGAACGTCCCTGATTTGCGCGGGGCGTTCTGGCCGATTTTCGACAATCTGTCGTTTTTGATCCTCTTTCGCTGAAAACGTCTCACCGCTAATCTCCGCGCAGAAACTGACCGAGACCGCCCATGCCCAAATTCGCCGCCAATATCTCCTTGCTCTTTCCCGAGCTTCCCTATCTCGAACGGTTTCAGGCGGCAGCCGAGGCCGGGTTCAAGGCGGTCGAGATCCTGTTCCCCTATGAGCTGGCCGCCAAGGAAACCCGCCGCGCGTTGCTGGCCAACGGCTTGGAATTGGTGCTGATCAACGCGCCGCCGCCGAATTACACCGGGGCTGAGCCCGGCTATGCCGCCATTCCGGGTGGTGAGGCGCGGTTTCAATCCGATATCCGCCACGTGCTGCGCTATGCCGATATCCTGAGGCCGGGGCTGATCCACATCATGTCAGGCTATGCCTCTGGGCCGGATGCGCAGGAGAGCTTTGTGCGCAACCTGCAATGGGCCGCAGATTTCGCCCCGCAACAGCTATTCACGATCGAGCCGCTCAACCCGGTGTCGCAGCCCGGTTACTTCCTGAACGACTACGAACTGGCGGCGCAGGTGCTGGACCGGGTAGACCGCCCCAATATTGGCCTGCAATTTGACAGCTTCCACGCCCATATGATCCACGGCGATGCACAAGCGGTCTGGGATCGCTTTCACCCTCGGGTCGCCCACGCCCAGATCGGTGCCGCCCCGGATCGCAGCGAACCGGGCCTTGGGCCAACAGATTTCGCTCGTCTGTTCACCGCCATGGATGCGGCGGGCTATTCCGGCTGGGTCAGCGCCGAATACACACCCTCAACACCTCGAACCCCCGACAGTCTTGGTTGGATGCAGGTCTAGCTCTGGCCTTTTGACGGAAAATGCAGCACATCAGGAACATCTCGACCATCAGGATGCCTAAAATGATTTCTGCCCGTTACACCCGTGCCTTGTTCAGCCTGATCATGTCCGGTCTCATGTCCTGCATCGTGACCGGCATCGCGACCGTGAAAGCCATTGGACTTGGGCCCAACACCGTCAGCGACTGGATGGCGTCCTGGGCCTTCAGCTGGCCCATCGCCTTCACCGTCATCCTGCTGTTTGGCCCTTCCGTACAACGGCTGGTGAACCGCATGGTCAGTCCACAGGACTGACCCGCTGCGAAGAGGGCCCGTTGGGCCTGATGAGCAGCGCGCCCTAGTGCGCCTCGGCCCAGTTGGCACCCTGCCCGGCATCCACGCTCAGCTTCACATCCAGCTTTACGGCAGGATCAGAGGCGCCTTCCATGACGTCGCGCGCCACGTCAATCACCTGATCCACGGCACCTTCGGCCACTTCGAACAGCAATTCGTCATGCACCTGCAGCAGCATCTTTGCAGGCAACCCGTTGATCGCATCCGGCATCCGCACCATCGCGCGCCGGATCACATCCGCCGCAGTGCCCTGAATCGGCGCGTTGATTGCCGCCCGGCGCGAGAAGCCAGCATGCGGCCCCTTGGCATTGATCTCGGGCGTGTGGATTTTGCGACCGAACAGCGTCTGCACATAGCCATGCTCTTTGGCGAAGGCGACCGTGTCATCCATATAGCGCCGAATACCCGGGAACCGTTCGAAATAGCGGTCGATAAAGCCCTGCGCCTCGGCCCGCGGGATGCGCAGGTTGCGCGCCAGACCAAAGCCCGAGATGCCGTAGATCACACCAAAGTTGATCGCCTTGGCCTGACGGCGGATATCCGGCGTCATCTCGTCCAGCGGCACATCGAACATCTCGGACGCGGTCATGGCGTGAATGTCCAGCCCATCGGCAAAGGCCTGTTTCAGCGCCGGAATATCGGCGATATGCGCCAAAATCCGCAACTCGATCTGGCTATAGTCAAGGCTGACCATCACATTGCCCGGCTCGGCAATGAACGCCTCGCGAATGCGCCGCCCCTCTTCGGTGCGCACCGGAATGTTCTGCAGGTTCGGATCGGTCGAGGCCAGACGCCCCGTATTGGCCCCCGTAATCGAATAAGACGTATGCACCCGTCCCGTATCCGGATTGATATGGGTCTGCAGCGCGTCAGTGTAGGTCGATTTCAGTTTGGACAGCTGTCGCCAGTCCAGCACCCGGCGCGGCAGTTCATGCTCGGTCGCCAAGTCCTCAAGAATATCTGCGCCGGTCGAGTATTTCCCGGTCTTGCCCTTCTTGCCGCCCTCAAGCCCCATCTTGTCGAACAGGATTTCCCCCAGCTGTGCGGGTGAGCCGACGTTGAAGTTCTCACCGGCAAGTTCGTGGATCTCAGCCTCTAACCCGGCCATTTTCTGCGCAAACGCGTTCGACATACGGCTCAGCACATCGCGGTCGACCTTGATGCCATGCATCTCCATCTCGGCCAGAACCGGGATCAGCGGGCGTTCGAGCGTTTCATAGACCGTCGTCACCTGCACCTGATGCAGTTGCGGCTTGAACAGCTTCCACAGGCGCAGGGTGATATCCGCATCCTCGGCGGCGTAAGCCGTGGCTTCATCAATCGGAACCTTGTCGAAGGTGATCGCCGATTTGCCCGAGCCCAGCAACGGTTTGATCGGGATCGGCGTGTGGCTCAGATACCGCTCGGACAGCGTATCCATGCCATGCCCGTGCTCACCGCCATGCATGGCATAGGACATCAGCATCGTGTCATCGATCGGAGCCACATCAACACCGTAGCGCTTAAATATCTTGGCGTCATATTTCATGTTCTGCCCGATCTTCAGGATCGACGGGTCCTCGAGCATCGGTTTCAGCAGCGTTAGAGCCTCATCCACTGGCATCTGCCCCTCGGCCAGCGCATCCGAGCCGAACAGGTCATCCGCCGCTCCATCGCGGTGGGTCAACGGGATGTAACAGGCTTCCCCGGCCTCAACACACAGCGAAATCCCCACCAGATCGGCGATCATCTCATTGAGGCCAGTGGTTTCGGTGTCAACGGCCACCCAGCCGCGCTCATAGGTCTGATCAATCCATTTCTGCAGCGCACCGGCATCGCGGACGCATTCATATTTCGACGCATCGAATGGCAGCGCTTCGGCCTCTTCGACCTCGGCAACAGGGGCAGGTGCATCAGCAATCACCGGAGCCTCGGCCCCCAGCTTGTCAGCGATGCGCTTGGTCAGGGTGCGGAACTCCATATCCGCCAAAAAGCCCAAGAGGGTGTCGGGATCCGGGTCCTTCACCTCCAGATCATCCAGGGTGAAGTCCAGCGGCGTCTGCTCATCCAACTGCACCAGCTTCTTCGACAGCTCGATCTGCTCGCGCTTTTCGATCAGGGTCTGGCGCCGCTTGGGCTGTTTGATCTTCTCGGCATTGTCCAGCAGCGTTTCCAGATCGCCATATTCGTTGATCAGCAGGGCCGCTGTCTTGACCCCGATCCCCGGAGCCCCCGGCACGTTGTCCACCGAATCCCCGGCCAGCGCCTGCACATCGACCACCCGTTCGGGGCCAACGCCGAATTTCTCGAGCACGCCATCCCGGTCGATGCGCTTGTTCTTCATCGCATCCAGCATTTCAACGCCGCCGCCGACTAGCTGCATCAGGTCCTTGTCGGAGCTGACGATGGTCACACGGCCCCCAGCCTCACGCGCCTGCACGGCGAGGGTGGCAATGATGTCGTCGGCCTCGTAACCCTCAAGCTCTTTGCAGGCGATGTTGAAGGCGCGCGTCGCCTCACGGGTCAGGGGCATTTGCGGGCGCAGATCCTCGGGCATCGCCTCGCGGTTGGCCTTGTAGAGATCATAGAGATCGTTGCGGAACGTGTGCGAGCCCTTGTCGAAAATTACCGCCACGTGGGTCGGCGCATCCGGCCCGGCGTTGCCCTCGACATATTTCTGCAGCATGTTGCAGAACCCCGAAACCGCCCCGATCGGCAGCCCGTCCGACTTGCGCGTCAATGGTGGCAGCGCGTGATAGGCCCTGAAAATAAAGGCCGATCCGTCGATCAGATGCAGGTGACACCCTTTTCCGAATTCGCTCTTGCTCATGCTGGTGCGCCTCATAAGATCGTGGTCATGTTCAGTCTGCACGTTTTATCGGCCATCGCGCCTGTAACCGCAATCGCTCTTGTCGCCACCGCCGCGCATGCTGGCCCGAAATTGCCCGCAGATTGCTTGGCGCATCAAGGCACATCGGCCAATTGCGTACCGATTCTGGCCTGTTTGGGCGACAGCGGGATTTACTTCACCGGTCGCGCGATCGGTTGGAGCACGGGCACTTACGCCGGACGCACAAGCGCAGAGTTCAGTTGCCACGGCGAGTGGCGCGCCCAGGGTCGTCTCGGGTTCGGAGAAGCCACGCTTGAATGTGACAACGGTCTGACGGGAAACGCATTCTTTACCTATCAGCACCCGGAGACAGGCACTGCCAGGGGCCTGGGGCAGCTCAGCAATGGTGAGTCATTCCACGTGTGGTCCGGCGCCAATGTGGATCAGTTCCTGATCACCAGATATGGCGATGTCGACGCGGGTGCGCTGTGTCGGACCTTTGCCAAACCCGGCACCTGACGGACAATCAGCCCTGTTCGGCGCCTTTCAGGGCGTATTTGCAATCGCAATAGGGGCACTCGACCCAGCCACTATCCTCGGGGATTTGCAGCCAGACGCGCGGATGGCCCAATGCGCCTTCGCCGCCATCACAGGCAACACGGGCGGTTTCCACGATCTTGGTTTCCGGCGCTTCGATTGTCACGGCTTGCGATCCTTCTTCGGTTGTCGGCCTCGCGGGCATGTAATAGGTGCGTTTATGAGCGATGAGCAAACCGGGGGCAAGGGTCACATGCGTGATGCGGCAATCAGGATCGACGGGCTGCGCAAGACCTATCGCGGCAGCAAGGGCCAGCCTGAAAAACACGCGCTGAAGGGCATTGACCTGACGGTGCCGCGTGGCTCGGTGTTTGGCCTGCTGGGGCCGAACGGGGCCGGAAAATCGACGCTGATCAACATTCTGGCCGGGCTGGTGGTGAAATCTGCGGGCAAGGTGTCGATCTGGGGCTTCGATCAGGACCAGAACCCACGCCAGTCCCGCGCTGCAATCGGCGTGATGCCGCAAGAGCTGAACCTGGACCCGTTTTTTACCCCACGTGGCGCGTTGGAGGTTCAGGCCGGGCTGTATGGCGTACCCAAGGCGCAGCGCCGCAGCGATGATATTCTGGAACTGGTCGGCCTCAGCGACAAGGCCGAGGCCTATGCCCGCACCCTGTCCGGCGGCATGCGGCGGCGTCTGCTGCTGGCCAAGGCGCTGGTACATCACCCCAAGATTCTGGTGCTGGACGAACCCACCGCGGGCGTGGATATCGAGCTGCGCCAGATGCTCTGGACCAATGTGCGCAAGCTGAACGAGCAGGGCATGACCATCATCCTGACCACCCATTACCTGGAAGAAGCACAGGAGATGTGCGACGAGATCGCCATCATCAATCACGGCGAAAAGATCGCACAGGACAGCACCGCCAACCTGCTCGGCCGCATGGACAGCCGGACCATGGTGATCGCCCCGGACAGCCCGGTCACCGATCTGCCGGTAGCTGAGGGCGTCGAAGCCACCCTGCGCGACGATGGCAGCCTGGTTCTGCAATACCGCAGCGCCCAGACCAGCGCCGAACAGGTGCTGGAATCCGTCCGCGCTGCCAACATCCGTATCCGCGACGTCCGCACCGAAGAGGCTGACCTAGAGGATGTGTTTCTCGCCCTCACCTCTGCCCGTGCGGATGACACCCCGGCGGAGGATCACGATCAGCCGCGCCGGGGGATGCACCGGGTCAAGCTCTAGGCGCGGTCGATTCGCGCCTGATAGCAATTGTTCCGGGCTGAGCGGACGTGGATATAAGCCACGTCCGAACGGGTAAAGATATCTCTGACTTTCGCGCCAATCTGGTCCGTAGGTGTGATCGCTCCGGTGCCATAAACAATTCTGTCATCCTGCCCATAGCCTTTGATCAGGTAGTCGGGCGAGGAGGTCAAAATTTCGGGCATCTCTTCGTCCTCGTACCGCTCACACGGGGCGGCACACAGAAAGATCGGGCCGGTTTCGGCATAAGGATGTGTCTCTAAAAAGGGGCGATGGGCCAAAATCAGCATCGCTTCGCCCTCGGGGATGTTTTGCAGGCAATGACGGCAGGGATTGCCTAGCCCCGTGGAAACGGCCCGCTCTGGTGCGGCACCATAAGCATCCGGATGACCGGCCTGAAGGGCGCGCACCTCGTCGGTTGGCAATGCGGTGATTTTGAACATATCGGACCTCCTTTTTTCCAACCATGCGCATCTGGAACACCCCAAGCGACCCGTTTCCTGCGCAAAGGACTCGAAAAAGAACAAAACGTGAATATAATGTGGAATCGCCATGTATGCCGAGCTGTCGATCACATCGAACTTCACTTTCCTCACCGGGGCCTCGCACCCCGAGGAGTATATGGAGCGTGCCGTCACTCTGGGCCTGCCCGCCATTGCGATTGCCGATGACAACTCGGTTGCCGGGATCGTGCGCGCCCATACCCAAGGACGCGAGATCGCCCGCAAGGTCCGGGAGCGGCTGGAGTGGGAGACGCAGAATACCGCGATCGGCCCACCCTGCCCCGATCATATCCCGAAACCGCCCTCGTACCCCATCCACGCGGTGCCGCGCCTGATCCCGGCGGCGCGGCTGATCTTCACCGACGCGCCCACCGTCACCGCCCTGCCCCTGAACCGGCAGGGCTGGGCCAACCTGTGCCGCATCCTGTCCAAGGGCCGCCTGCGCGCCGAAAAGGGCGACTGCATCCTGCACCTGTCCGACCTGTTGGAGTTCTCTGACGGTCTCCACCTGCTGCTCTGGCCACAAACGGCCCGGTCTCCGGGCGGCGCGGGCGCATGGCGGACACAGGCACAACAGCTGACGCGCCGCTTTGCCGGGCGGATGCACCTGCTGATGCACCCCCGGTATGATGGCGCAGATAGCGCATATTTCTCTGCGTTAGAGACTGAATCACAGCAGCTCGGCATCCTCACCCTCGCCAGTGCCACGCCGATGATGCATCACGGCGCCCGCCGCAAACTGGCAGATGTGGTGACCGCCATCCGCCTGCGCCGCAAGGTGGATGATCTGGGCCGTGAGGCACTGGCCAATGGCGAACAGCGCCTGCGTTCGGAACCTGAAATGCTGCGCATCTTCAAAGGCCATGAGGGCGCCGTTGCCCGCGCGCATGAGCTCAGCGAACAGCTCATTTTTTCGCTTGATGAACTGCGCTATGAATATCCCAGCGAGGGCAGCGAGCAGGAAACCCCGACCGAACGCCTGCACCGTCTGGCGCATGAGGGGCTGAAATGGCGCTATCCGGCGGGCGCGTCCGAGAAGGCAAAAAAGATGCTCGCCCATGAACTCACCCTGATCGGCAAGCTCAAATACGAACCCTATTTCCTGACCGTCCGCGACATCGTCAGCTTCGCCCGCTCGCGCGGTATCCTCTGCCAGGGGCGCGGCTCGGCCGCCAATTCGGTGGTCTGCTTTTGCCTCGGCATCACTGAGGTCAGCCCCGAGATGGGCACGATGGTCTTCGAACGCTTCGTCTCGGAAGCCCGCGATGAGCCGCCCGATATCGATGTGGATTTCGAGCATGAACGGCGTGAAGAGGTCATCCAGCACATCTATGACCGCTATGGCCGCCACCGCGCGGGCCTGTGTGCCACCGTGATCCACTATCGCGGCAAGCGCGCCATCCGCGAGGTCGGCCGCGCCATGGGCCTGACCGAGGACACCATCTCAGCGCTGTCTTCGCAGCTGTGGGGGTTCTTCTCGGCTGCCGGGCTCGAAGCCCAACGCATGCGCGAGATTGGCCTCGACCCCGAGGATCGGCGCCTGAAACAGACCCTAATGCTGGTTTATGAGATCAGCGGCTTCCCCCGCCACCTGTCCCAGCATGTCGGCGGCTTCATCATCACCGAAGGGCGTCTGGATGAACTTGTGCCCATCGAAAACGCCACCATGGAGGACCGCACGGTCATCTGCTGGGACAAGGATGATATCGACAGTCTGGGCATCCTCAAGGTCGATGTCCTCAGTCTCGGGATGCTCACCTGCATCCGCAAGGCATTCGATCTGATCGGTCAGCACCACCAGACCAGCTATACGCTGGCCACCCTGCCGCCCGAGGACCCGGCGGTTTATGACATGCTCTGCAAAGCAGACTCTGTTGGGGTGTTTCAGGTGGAATCACGTGCACAGATGAACTTTCTGCCCCGGATGCGACCGCGCAATTTCTATGACCTGGTGATCGAGGTCGCCATTATCCGCCCCGGCCCCATTCAGGGCGACATGGTCCACCCCTATATCCGCCGCCGCAATGGCGAAGAAGAGGTCAGCTTTCCCTCGGACGAACTGGGCGAGGTGCTGGGTAAAACGCTGGGCGTGCCGCTGTTTCAGGAACAGGCGATGCAGATCGCCATTGTTGGCGCGGGCTTCACCCCCGAACAGGCCGACCGGCTGCGCCGATCGCTGGCGACCTTCAAGAAACATGGCAATGTCAGCGAATTCCGCGCGTTGTTCCTGCGTGGGATGAAGCGCAACGGCTATGCGGACGACTTTGCCGAACGCTGCTTCTCGCAGATCGAAGGCTTCGGCTCTTACGGTTTCCCCGAAAGCCACGCGGCCAGCTTTGCGCTGCTGGTCTATGCCTCGGCCTGGATCAAATGCCACCATCCCGGCATCTTTGCCTGTGCGCTGCTGAACTCGCAGCCGATGGGGTTCTATGCCCCCGCCCAGATCGTGCGCGATGCCCGCGAACACGGGGTTCAGATACGCCCGGTCTGCATCAATGCCAGCTTCTGGGACAACGTGATGGAGCCCGACGGCCATGGTGGGCTGGCCCTGCGGCTGGGGTTCCGCCAGATCAAGGGCCTCAGCGAGGAAGATGCCAGCTGGCTGACCGCCGCGCGCGGCAATGGCTACCATCAGGTCGACGATGTCTGGCGTCGTGCCGGGTTGGGCCCGTCGGTGATCGAACGGCTGGCCGAGGCCGATGCCTTTGCCGCCTGCGACCTGACCCGGCGCGAGGCGTTGTGGCAGGCCAAGGCGATTGCCACCGCGAAACCGCTGCCCCTGTTCTCGCAGGATCTGGAGGGCGAGGCGCTGGATGAGCCCGAGGCCTATCTGCCGCAGATGACCTTGGGCGAACAGGTGGTCGAGGATTATGTCGCCACCCGCCTCAGCCTGAAGGCGCATCCGGTGGCCCTGATCCGGCATCTGCTGACACCCGAGCCGCGCGACAAAACCACACCTGTTGCGTGACACCTGAACCGGATATCCGCCTAGAACAGAGTCGAAAACGGACCACACATGACCCGCCCCACCCTGCCGCCGCGCTTTCCCGCAACACCGGACCAGATCAACGCACAGGTCCGCGCCTTTTACGCTCGCGTGCGCGCGGACGCCGTGCTGGGACCGGTCTTCAACAACCACGTCACCAACTGGCCCGCGCATGAGGGCAAGATCGCGGCCTTCTGGCGCAATGCGATCCTGTTTGAACGCAGCTATGACGGCAACCCGCAGCGGGTCCATGCCGAACGGCCCGACGTGAAACCCGAAATGTTCGCCCATTGGCTGGACCTGTTCGAAGAGGTCGCCACCCAGACCCTGCCCCCGGAAACCGCCACCCCGTGGGTCGCTCTGGCCCGGCGGATCGGGGTGGGGATGAGGGCCGGTGTACAATCGGCGCGCCAACCCAAGGACGCCCCGCCAATCCTGCGTTGATCTCACAACATGGCGGCCATGCGATGTTAGCGATAAATTAGGGGCTATGCGGGCTGTCGAATTGGGTTTACTCAGGGGCAAGACAGCCCCTTTGCGCTGCGACGGCATAGCGCCACCACACCGACATCACCCGAGGCCAATCCATGAGCACTCAGAACAACACCCTCCGGGGGCTTGGCTATGCGTTTGCAGGCTTTGCCGTCTTTGCCAGTCATGACGCGCTGATCAAGGTGTTGGGCGGCACCTATTCGGTGATGCAGATCATCTTTTTCGCCACGCTGTTTTCCTTTGTGCCGATGGCGGTCACGATCCTGACCGACCGCACGACCGGGAATTTCCTGCCGCGCCATCCGTGGCTGGTGCTGCTGCGATCGGCCCTGGTGGTCACGTCCATGGTCTGCGCCTTCTACGCGTTCTCTGTCCTGCCGCTGGCCGAGGTTTATTCGCTGCTGTTTTCCTTCCCCCTGATCGTCACCGTCCTGTCGATCCCGTTGTTGGGAGAGATCGTGCGCGCCCAACGCTGGGCCGCTGTCGGCGTTGGCCTGATCGGGGTGCTGATCGTTCTGCGCCCCGGAACCACCGAGATCACGCTGGGCCACCTCGCAGCACTGACAGCGGCGTTCTGCAGCGCCTTCGGCTCGGTCCTCGTGCGCAAGATCGGCAACGAGGAACGCTCAGCCGTGCTGATCCTCTACCCGATGCTGCTGGCCATTGTGGTGATGAGCCTGATGCAACCCGCGGTCTATCAACCGCCCTCGCTGCTGCATCTGGCAATGATGGCGCTGGTCGGCGTGTTCTCGGTGATCGCGCAACATCTGATCATCCTTGCCTATCGTGCGGCCCCTGCAGGGGTCGTGGCCCCCAGCCAATACAGCCAGATCATCTGGGCCACGCTGTTCGGCATGATCTTCTTTGGCGAGCACCCGGACGGCTGGGTCGCTGTCGGGGCCAGCATCATCATCGCATCGGGCGTGTTCGTGGTCTGGCGCGAGAGCCGGTCGAACGCCTCGGCCAATACACCGGTTCTGCGGGTTCGGTCGCCGCGGTCAGATACAGGGGCGTCAAGGCCGGGGAAGTGACGCGCAATCAACCGGGCACAGGTGCAACAGAACGGGACCAGCCAACGAAAACGCCGTCATTTAACGTGAGTATTGCAATATGCGCGAATAAACAGAGCGTTGATCGACCCCTGCAATTTAGAGAACATCATATGAGACTTACTTCGACGCTTTTGGCCTTGGTGGTTCCAACCATGTCAGCGATGGCTGCTGACAATACCACGACCAGAATTATCGCCGAACATGATGGATCCAGATTTTACACGGAACTATCTGTCCAGGAATGCACCCTCACGGAAGAACAGTGGGAAAAACAAAAGGATGGTAGTCGTATTCTCTGGCATTATGCAGAGTTGGATCTTGTCGGCGCGCAACTCACCCATCCAATGGACGCCATGAGTGACGACATTAAGGCGCAGCTTGCCGAAGCCGGAAATCCAATCCCGGACTCCAAGGTTTTTGATGGGCGCGACTCGGACAATCCCTATGTCTCATTCACAATTTCTGCGCGTGACGGTTGGTCCGGCCCACAAGAATACTGGCACGAGCGCAAAACCGCTCAGAAGAAAATCGAAAAAGGTAAAGCAATCTGGAGCGATCGCAACGGTGGCGATACGCATGTCGTCATTTCATTGGGTCATATTTTGGTGCTGTTTCATGGCGAGGACACATACTCCAAAACAGAAGAAGTCGCGCTGAGAATTAAATCTTACATTGAAGAAAACTGCGAGTTCCTCGGTTAAGTTCGGAAGGCACAGTGGGAACAGGCCGCGCAATTGCGGCCTGCAATAACCAGGTGTCAGTAAACTACAACCGACCGGATGCTCTCACCTTTATGCATCAGGTCGAAGCCGTGGTTGATGTCGTCCAGACCCATGGTGTGGGTGATCATTGGGTCGATCTCGATCTTCCCTTCCATGTACCAGTCGACGATCTTGGGCACGTCGGTCCGGCCACGGGCACCACCAAAGGCTGTGCCGCGCCACGAACGACCGGTGACCAGCTGGAACGGACGGGTCGAGATTTCGGCGCCAGCGGGTGCCACACCGATGATGATGGACTCACCCCAGCCTTTATGCGCCGCTTCCAAAGCGGTCCGCATCACGCCGACATTGCCGGTGGCATCAAAGGTGTAATCCGCGCCGCCCTTGGTCAGGTTGACCAGATAGGGCACCAGATCGCCCTCGACCTCGGTCGGGTTCACGAAGTCGGTCATGCCGAATTTCTGGGCCATTTCCACTTTGGCGGGGTTCAGATCAACGCCGACGATCTGATCGGCTCCGGCCAGACGCAGGCCCTGGATGACGTTCAGGCCGATACCGCCCAGACCGAACACGATGGCACGGCTGCCGATTTCCACCTTGGCGGTGTTGATCACCGCGCCGATACCGGTGGTTACACCACAGCCGATGTAGCAGATCTTGTCGAACGGCGCGTCCTCACGCACTTTGGCCAATGCGATTTCCGGCAGAACCGTGTGGTTTGCGAAGGTCGAGCAGCCCATGTAGTGCAGGATCGGCGTGCCATCCAACATCGAAAAGCGCGAGGTGCCGTCGGGCATCAGGCCCTTGCCCTGCGTCTCACGGATCGCCTGACACAGGTTGGTTTTCGGGTTCAGGCAGTATTCGCACTCACGGCATTCGGGGGTGTAGAGCGGGATCACGTGATCGCCCGGTTTCAGGCTGGTGACACCCGGGCCGACCTCGACCACTACGCCTGCGCCTTCGTGCCCCAGAATGGCCGGGAAAAGGCCTTCGGGATCGGCACCCGACAGGGTGAATTCATCGGTGTGGCAGATGCCGGTGGCCTTGATTTCCACCAGAACCTCGCCCGCCTTGGGGCCTTCGAGGTTCACATCCATCACTTCCAAAGGTTTGCCGGCCTGAACGGCGACGGCGGCACGGGTACGCATGGTGCTTGTCTCCCAGTCAAATTTGCCCCGACCCTGCGTCAATTGCAGGGTGTTTTCAACTGTCGTTTCGTGACAGATTGGCTAATGACTTGATATTGCAGAAACGACATTGCCGGAAAGAGGAGCGCCAATGCGCCGTTTTATCCCGATCCTGATCCTGCTGGCCGCTTGCACCCAGACCCCGCCCGCACCCGAGGACGCCCGCCTTGCGCCCGAAGCGGCACCGGTCGATCTGGCCTTTTGTGAGGGCGACGCCTTTGCCAGTTCCGTTGGTCAGCCGGTTTCGACCATTCAGGCCGCGCTGCCCGAACGCGCGCGCGTGCTGGGACCCGATGGCCTGGCCACGCAGGATTACCGCATCGACCGGTTGAACGTGTTCGTTGATGAGGGTGGGATCATTCAGCGCCTGACCTGCGGGTAAGCGTAGACTCTGCAGGCGATTCTACGGTAAGAACAAAATGGGAACATTTTGATGTCTGCCGATGCCCAAACGCCGAATACTCTCACTGTGGTTCCCCCGTCTGGGGGCTGAACGGCTGGTCCGCGCCGCGCGGGGCCTGCAGGATGGGCCTTTGGCCGTGGTGGCCGAACAGTCGAACATGCAGGTCATCACCTCGCTGAATACTGAGGCCCACGCCGCCGGTCTGCGCGTCGGTCAACCGGTGCGTGACGCCCATGCCATGTGTGCGGCGCTGGTGACGCGCCCCCGCAACGCCCCAGCCGAGGCCGCGTTTCTGACCGCTTTGCGCCGTTGGGCGGGCAAGTTCAGCCCATGGGTGGCTGAGGAGACGCCGGATGGGCTGATCGTCGATCTGTCCGGCTGCGCCCATCTGTTCGGCGGTGAAGAGGCGTTGCTGAGCGTCCTTGAAACCGACTGCGCCGATATGGGGCTGAGCGTGCAGATGGGCATCGCCAACACGCTGGGCGCGGCCTGGGCTTTGGCGCGCTATGCCGGGCAAGAGGCCACCTCTGACCGCAACGGCGACGCCATCAGCCAAGAGGCCCGCGCCACCCGCGCCCGGGCGGGCAAACGGCGGCACTGGACCAAGGGCGGCGCCGCGCCGCAGGTGATGGCCTTGGGCGGCGGCGCACGCATTGCCGCGCCGGGGCAATCCTATGGCGCGCTCAGCCCCCTGCCCATTGCGGCGCTGCGGCTGGAGGATCAGGTGGTCGCGCAACTGAACCGCCTAGGCCTGCGCCGGATCGGCGATCTGCTGGGGCAACCGCGTGCCTCGCTGGCCCGGCGCTTCGGACGCGGGCTGGTGCTGCGGCTGGATCAGGCGATGGGCAGCGCGCCCGAGCCGGTCTCGCCCGCCCGCCCGCCACACCACTTTGCGGTGCGGATGACTCTGCCCAACCCGATCGGGTTGACCGAAGACGTGATGGCCGCCATCGATCGGGTGCTGCCGACGCTCTGCGCCAAGCTGGAAGAGAAGGGCCGCGGCGTCCGTACTCTGCGGCTTGAGGCGCATCGCGCCGATCAGGCGGCCGAGATCATCGAGGTCGGACTGGCCCGCCCAACCCATGACAAACACCGCATTCGCCCTTTGTTAGAGATGAAAATCGACCAGATCGACGCGGGCTATGGCATCGACATGCTGCGGCTCGAGGCGATCCAGACCGAGCCCATCCACGCCCGCACAGTGGCTGGCCATGCCGAAGCCCGCCGCGTGGCCCGCGAGCGGCTGGAGGGCAACACCGCCGTCGATGACCTGATCGGCAAGCTGGGCGCACGGGTGGGGTTGGAGGCGATCACACGGCGACACCCCGCAGCCTCGCATATCCCCGAGAAAACCGCGCAAACGCTGGCGGCGGCGTGGTCGGAACCGGCACGCGACTGGCCCGCTCCACCGCGTCCGCGCCCCTTGCAGATGTGGCAACCCGAACCGGTGATGGCCCCGGAAACCCCGGACGTTCCAACCGCCTTTCGCTGGCGGGGCCGCGACTGGCAACTGGCGCAGGCCACCGGCCCGGAACGGATCGCCCCGGAATGGTGGCTGGACGACCCCAACTGGCGCAGCGGCGTACGCGATTATTGGGTGGTGGTGACCGAACAGGGAGAGCGGCTGTGGCTGTTCTACGGCCATGGCGGCACCCTGTCGGCGGGATGGTTCTGTCAGGGACAGTTTGGCTGAATTGACCTGATTAGGGTCTATTTTCCGCGATACACCAGCCAATCCGGCAGGTAATCCAGCAGTCGGATCACCCAGGAAAACGGGGCTGGAAAATCGGTACGGAAGCGACGGCGCGACATTGCTTTGACCACCCGCTCTGCCGCATCCTCGGGCGTCATCAGCATCGGCATATTAAAGTTGTTCTTCTCGGTCAGCCGGGTCTTGATGAAGCCCGGATTGACGATCCGCACCGTCACCCCGGTGTCCTTCAGATCGAACCGCATCGTTTCGGCCAGCGAGACCAGCGCCGCCTTGCTGGCTGCATATCCCACCGCAGCCGGCAAACCGCGATAGCCGGACAGCGAGCCGATCAGCGTGATATCCCCCCGGCCCTCACGAACAAACCGCGGCACCGTCTCGCCCATAACCCGCAGCGCGCCGGTGTAGTTCACATCGGTCATTGCCAAGACGGCCTCGGTCTCCCAATCGGCCGAGCGCATCGGCTCATAAGACCCGGCGTTGTACACCAACCCATCCACCTCTCCGGCCTCAACCGCGGCACGACGCACCGAGTCCAGATCGGTCACGTCACAGGGCACCGCCTGCGCGTTGGGTAACGCGGCGCAGATCTCGGCCAGGCGGTCGGCATTGCGGGCAGAAAGAACCAGATGCGCACCCTGACGGCTAAGTGCCTCGGCCAGCGCCCGGCCCAGCCCTTCGCTGGCGCCGATGATCCAATAGGTTTTTCCGTCAAAACTGCTCATGCGCCCATTCCAGTTGCATCTGATCTGGTACGGGCGGGGCCAAGCGCTGGATCACTTCACCAGTCCTCACGACATAGTGCGATCGTGAAATCTTCTAATCCGATTGATCCACCTTCGCCCATCCTGCGTATCCTATTGTAAACTGTCGCACAAAGAGGATGGCATGTTCGACGAAACTCGGGGCGCACGCAAGAAAATCGCAATAGTAGGGGCAGGTATCTCAGGCCTGTCGGCCGCTTACTATCTTTCTGAAAACCACGATGTCACCGTATTTGAGGCCGAACCCCGGCTGGGCGGTCACGCACGCACGGTGATGGCGGGTAAGAACGGGGATCAACCGGTCGATACAGGATTCATAGTATTCAACTACGCGACCTACCCTTATCTGACGCGGCTGTTCGACGAGTTGAACGTGCCGGTCATGAAATCCGAGATGAGCTTTGGCGCGACCATCGACAATGGCCGTATCGAATATGGGCTGAACAACCTGCGCACGCTGACAGCGCAGAAACGCAACCTCGCCCGTCCCGCCTATTACAGGATGATCGCCGACATCCTGCGCTTCAGCAAAGAGGCCCCTGAGGCCGCGCAGGACGATGACACCACGATCGGAGAGTTGGTCGACCAGCTGCGCCTGGGCTATTGGTTCCGCCACAACTACCTGGTGCCGATGTGCGGTGCGATCTGGTCCACTCCGGTAGAGTTCGTGGATCAGTTCCCGGCGCGTTCGCTGGTGCAGTTCTTCAAAAACCATGCCCTGCTGGCCAGCGGCCGCGACAAACAGCATCAGTGGTACACAGTCAAAGGCGGCAGTATCGAGTATGTCCGCCGCATCGACGCCGCCCTGCGCGCACGCGGGAGTGAAATCCGGCTGGCCTCTCCCGTCGATCACGTTCATCGTGATGAAACCGGCGTGACCGTTCACAGCCAGGGACAGGGCGATCTGTTTGATGAAATCATACTGGCCACCCATTCCGATCAGTCGCTGGCCATTCTGGGTGAGGCCGCGACGGATGCTGAAAAGTCCGCGTTAGGCTCCATTCGCTATCAACCCAACACCGCAACCCTGCATTGCGATCCGCGCCAGATGCCGCGTCGTCGGGCCTGCTGGTCCAGTTGGACCTACCGCTCGCAAGCCGGGAATGTCGGGGTCACCTATTGGATGAACCGGCTGCAGAACATTCCGGACAGCGATCCGCTATTTGTGACGCTGAACGCGTCGTCGGAAATTCCCGCGGACAAAATCTATGATCAGGTCGAGTTTGCCCATCCGGTCTTCGACAAGGCAGCCCTGAAAGCACAGGGGCAGATCCGCGAGATGCAGGGACAGAACCGAACCTGGTTTGCCGGGGCATATAACCGGCATGGCTTTCATGAAGACGGGATCGCCAGCGCGATGCATGTTGTCGCGCGCATGAACGGCACCCCGCACACGAACGGAGCTGACAATGGCATTCCTGCAAAACAGCCGGTCCTCTCTGCCCCGGCGGAGTTTTAACATCCTGCGCCCCGCGCTGCTGTCCTTCTGTCTGCTGGTCCCCGGCGGGTTGGCAGCATCATCCGGTCTGTCGGAACTGGACGACCCGCAACTGCGCGGCACCGCGACCTTTCGCTATCTCGGGCTGCCTCTGTATGACGCGCAGCTGTTCACTCCGGGCGGTACGGCGTTCAACTGGAAACAGGATTTCGGCCTGCAGCTGCAATACCGCCGCAACGTGAGCCAAAAGGCGTTGATCAACTCGACCCTAGACGAGATGGCGCGCATTGGCCGCGCCGCACCTGTACGCGATCAACTTCAGACCTGTTTCAGGGCGGTCAAAAAGGGGGATCGCTATCTGGCGGTCTCCGAGGGGCCGAATAAAGTTTCCTTCTGGCTGAACGGACGCAAGACCTGCACAATGGCTTATCCCGGCATCAAACGCAGCTTCATGTCCGTTTTCCTGGGTGAAAACACCCGCTCCGCCGCTTTCACACAGAGATTGCGCGGACAGTGATGCTGTATCCGAGGGTCAGTCTCTATGCGTTGATGCTGGCTGCGGCGGGTATCCCGCTGTATATCCACCTGCCGCGCTTTGCTGCTGTAAATCTTGGCATCGGGTTGGGTGTGATCGGCACCGTTCTGCTGGTGATCCGCATCATCGATCTGGTGCAGGACCCGCTGATCGGATGGGCCATCGACCGCTGGCCGGGGGCGCAAATGCTGTTTGCCGCTGCGGCTGCAATTGGTTTGGCGGTTGGGTTTCCGTTACTGTTCGGCCTGCCCCAAGAAGCCAATATCACTTTGTTAGTATCTGTTTTGGTACTTTTGTTCTCAGCCTACAGCCTCGGCACCATCCTGCTCTATGGCCGCAGTGCGACGCTGGCCAAGCAGGCTGACGCGAATGAACTGATGACACTGGCCGCCTGGCGTGAGGGTGGGCAACTGACCGGAGTCATTCTTGCCGCCAGCGCGCCGGCCCTGTTCGTGGCTTTTGGGGCCAGTGCGCAGGGCTATCCGGCCTTTGGGCTGTTTTTGGGCCTGCTCGCCGTCCTGACCCTGATCCTGACCCTGCCCATGTGGCGCCGCACGCCGATCACCGGTCAGGGCCTGTCCTTTGCCGGGCTGGGTCAGGCCGGAGCACTGCGCCTGCTGTTTCTGGCGCTGGTCAACAGCCTGCCGGTCGCGATCACCTCAACCCTGTTTCTGTTCTTTGTCGAGGACCGGCTGCAACTGCCCGGAAAAGCCGGACCGCTGCTGATCCTGTTTTTCCTCAGCGCCGGAGCCAGCGTGCCGCTCTGGGCCAAACTCGGTAACCGGATTGGCCCGAAACAGACCCTGATGATCGCCATGCCGCTGTCAATCGCAGGGTTTATCGGGGCGGCCACTTTGTCAGCCGGTAACCTGGCCGGATTTGCGGTGATCTGTCTGACATCCGGCGCAGCGCTTGGGGCGGATATGGTGGTCCTCCCAACCATGTTCTCCGTGGTGTTGACGCGCGCGGGGCTGAACGCATCCGCCGCTTTCGGCATCTGGTCATTTGCAGGCAAGCTGGGGCTTGCGCTGGCTGCCTTTTTCACATTGCCGCTGCTGGAACGCAGCGGGTTTACTCCGGGGCAAGCAAACTCGGCCGAGGCGTTGCGCACACTCAACCTCGCCTATGCCGTGCTGCCCTGCATCCTGAAACTCGGCGCGTTCGGACTGGTCCTGACGCTGCCAACCGAGGTCTCAGCCAAATGACAGTCGTCACGATCCTTCTGCTCGCCATCCTTGTTCTGATCATCGCCCACCGCCGGTTTCTCAGCTTCCGGGCGCAGGCGCCAACGGACTACGCGGCCACCGGACCTGCCTTCATCATGAAGGAAAACCTGAACGGAGAGATCCTGTCCGAAGGATTGATCTATGGGCCCAACGGCAAGATGTCGAACAGCTTTGTCGCCCGTATGGTGGGGGAGTGGGACGGAAATACCGGCACGCTGGTCGAGTATTTCACGTATTCCAACGGCAAGAAGATGACCCGCAAGTGGTATCTGACACTGGGCACCGGCAACACCTTCACCGCCACGGCGGATGATATCGTGGGTGAAGGTCACGGCACCATTTCGGGGTCGACCGTCAAACTGACCTACCGGATCATCCTGCCCAAGGATGCGGGCGGGCACACGCTGGATGTCACCGACTGGATGTACCTGACCGAGAACGGCGTGGTCATGAACCGGTCCGAGATGCGCAAATTCGGCCTCAAGGTGGCCGAGCTGGTCGCCACCATGCGCCCGGCGCCCGAGGTGAAGTCTGCCCATGTCAGCGGCTCGAACGGCTATGACGCCACGGCCGAGACGAGGACATTGCAATGATCACCCGCCGGATTCTGATCCTGGCCCTCGCTGTCATCGGGCTTGCCGCGCTGGCAGCCTGTTCGGCCAAGCCGCGCGTGCCCAAGACCTTCCTGTCCGACCGGCAGCTGAACCTTGAGGAATTCTTTGAGGGCAAAACCGTCGCCTACGGTCAGTTTCAGGACGTGCTGGGAAATGTACCCCGCCGCTTTAATGTCGATATTGACGGCACATGGGACGGCGAAACCCTGACGCTGGTCGAGGATTTCATCTATGACGACGGCGCCACCGAGCAACGCATCTGGACCCTGACCAAAACCGGCGAAGATAGCTGGACCGGCACCGCTCCGGGTGTGTTGGGCACCGCCAGCGGGATCGAGCGCGGCGATACGTTCAACTGGAAATACAAGATCGACCTGCCCGTGAAAGACGGCACCATGCGGGTAAATTTCGATGATTGGATGTGGTTGCTGAGCGACGACCGGCTACTGAACCGCGCCTATGTCTCACGCTATGGCGTGCGGCTGGGCGAGGTCATTCTGTATTTCGAGAAACTGTAAGCCACCGGCGGTTCAGTTGCTGGAATAGACAAAAGACAGCGACCTGCTGACACCCCCAGGAGGTTTCGGGAAAGGAGAGGCCGCCTGGACCTGCGCCTTGGCCGCTCGTTCAAGATCCGGTGATCCATTGGTGTCCACGACTTCGACATAGGCCAGGGTTCCATCCGGGTTGATCACGAAAAACACCCGCGCAAAGCCCCGCGCCGCCGTGTAAACGATCGGTGCACGGTTCAGGTGCACCAGCACTTTCCCGTTATAGTTGGTTCGATCCGAATTACCGGGACCCCGCCCGCCCGAGCGTGTTCCGCTGTTGCCTGATGTGAACAGATCCTTGCCCTGACGCCGATAGGTGGTCAGGGGCGATTCGACCTCTTGCGTCGGATATTGCAGGTCACTGAAATCCCGTGCGCCGCGCAACGTGGCCGGAGGCTCTGGCTGCGCACGCCGGTCCGGCAGGCGTGGCCGGATCGACGACGTCAGCGCCTGCTCTGCTTCTTCACTGTTTTCATCAGCGTCGGGCACAGGCTCAGCCGGGGTAGCGGGAATATCAGCTTCGATCGTCTCACTTTCAGAAGGCACGACCGGTGCAATCGAGGGCACCGGGTTTTCCGATGGCTCGGGCAGTGCAGCAATCTGCTCGGCCTCGATGGGCTCGGGTGCGGCCGCGGTTTCTTCTGCAGGTTCCGTGGCTTCGGGACTGCCTTCTGGCGCTTCAGCAACCTCGGCCACCTCGACGGGCGGGGTTTCCTCGACCTCATCGCTGGCGGATTTGTCGCCATCCGTGGTGTCCCGCGATTCGGGCGCCTGGGCCTCGACCGGCTCGGGCGCCACCGGTTGCAGAATTTCGGACGTGCCAGTGTCGGGGGAAAAGGTTTTCTGGGGGTCGTCCGAGGCCACATGCACCTCGCTGGTCGGAATCTCGGCCGGTTCCGGTGCGGGTTCCGGGGGCTCTTCCACCGGGGGTTCCGGCGCCTCGGGCGGTTCGGATTCCACCGGTTCGGCGACCGTGTCCACAAGATCCTCGAAACTGTTGCTCAGCTCAACCGAATCCCCCCGGCCTGCGGCATCCGGCTGCTGTATCAGTCTGGGTGCGGTCAGACCCAACCCCATCAGATGCAAGAGCAGCGACAGCAGCGCGGCAAGGGCCGCGATAACGATCGAGCCCCGGATCATTCCAGCGCCTTTTCAGTCACGACAAACACGGAATCCGCCCCCAGGCGACGCAATTCACCAGTGACCTCGATCAGCCGCGCGCCTGAGGCCTCGCGATCCGGTACGATGCGCACCGGCCCGGGATCACGCCCGGCCATATAGGTTTCCGGCCCTATCGGCGTACCGCGAAAGCTGAGCGTGCCGTCCCGGTGCAGCACCAGCGCGTCCGGGGGCTCGCGCCCGTCAAGTTCCGAGGTGTCGACCAGGTTCAGATCGGGGTCCAGCGGCGTGGCCACCGTGCCCGCGATCAGAAAGAAGATCAGCATCAGGAACACGACATTGATCAGCGCAATGGTCGAGTCGCGTTTGCGGCGGGGGCGGTTATAGCGGATCATTCCAGCACCAGAACGCTCAGACCCTCACGCCCACGCAACAGGACCAGCAGATCCACCAAACGCTGTGCGGTCGTGTCGGGATCAAGGCTGACCAGCACCTGCCCGGTGGTCACCTGTGTCGTCAGCTCCTCCAACGTGATGGGCGCGCCGTTCAGCACCAACCGCTCAGCCCCTAACTGGACAAAGGCGCGGTCTTGGGGCGTGTCCGTCGTTGCACCTCCGGTCGTGGCGCTGCTCAGCTCGATCTCGCCGTATTTCGAAAAAGTCGAGGTTAGCATGAAGAACAGCAACAGCAGAAAGATCACGTCGATGAGCGGTGTCATCGCCATGGGCCGTCTGGCAAAGGGTGCGGGGTTACGCATGTCCGGGCGTGGCCGCCATAGGTTGTGCATCCTCGGCCAGCGGAATGGCCTGCCCCGGAATAAGCACCGTGCGCAGGGCCTTGTCGGCAAACACCCGTTCGCGCGCAGTACGGCTTTCGAACCAGGACAATACCATCGAGGTCGGCATCGCCACCGCCAGCCCCACAGCCGTTGTCACCAGCGCCACCCAGATCCCGCCCGCCAACAGCGACGGATCAACCGAAGAGCCCGCGGATTGCAGGCTGCGGAACGCCTCGATCATGCCCAGAACGGTGCCGAACAGACCCAGCAAAGGGGCCAGCTGCGCCACTGTGTCCAGCAGGCGAAACCCACGTTCCAGACCGGCCAACGCCAACCCTGCCTCGGCATCCAGACGCTGATCCAGACCGGGCGCATCCGGCGCGTCCATCGCAACCCCGACCAGCGGTGCAAGATAGCTGTGGCTTTTGGCCAGACGCGCGCGGGCGGTCTGTTCGTCACCGGCATCCCAGGCCTCCAGCGCCTGCGACAACACCCGGTGCCGCCCGACGCCCGAGGCAGCGAACTGCCAGAGCTTGTAAAGCGTCACTGCCAGCGTCACCACGGACATGGCGATCAGGATGGCGACCACCGGCCCGCCAAGGGCCAGGATTTCTCGCAAGGCGTCAAGAATACTCATCCCAAAAGCTCCACTTCTGTTCGGCTGTTCAAGGTTGGTGTCTGGTCGCAGATATCGCTGTCGGCGCCCCCAACGGTGCAGCTGCTGACACCATTGATCAGAACACGCCCGATGTTTTCGCAGGTGGTGCCCCGGATATCAAACTGGCGCACCCGAGGGCGTTCTGCCGGCAGGTCCCGGAACCCGAAAAGGGTGATCCGTTCGAAAACACCTGCGGCATCGAAAATCACCACTTGATAACTGGCACTGTCGATCGAGGTTGAGGTTTGGTTTTCGACCAGAAAGGTCAGACGGCAGGCGCCTTCGACCTCTTCCACCGCATTCAGCTCGACCATCAGGCCCGGCGCGTCTTGCGCCGTTTCAGCCAGAGCCGCAAATGGCAGCGCGCAGAGGATGGCGGCAAGGGCCGGACGGCGAAACTTCATAGATGCGCTCCTGATTGTTCAACGCAGGCAGGGTTTTGGCGGTACCACTCCCGTCATATCCAAGACCGCTGGGGCGCGAAAGGCTTGCCGACACCATTGTGATAAAGGGCGATTTGCGGCCCGTTCAACCCTGCCGCCGCGTGAGTTCAATCGCGGGAACGCGCTACTGCGAGGGCTCGGGGCCGTGCTGATTGACCAACGCGCAGGCCACCAGCCACTCCAAAGCGTTGGACTTGATCCCATGTTCGGCGCAGATTGCGATGCTTCGGCTTTCGAATATCTGCGCATAGATGGGCCAGTGATCCTGTTCGGCCGGGAATATCGCACCGGCGGTCTTGCGCTGCTCCCACTGATGCAGCTTGCCGCCCGCCACGCCAAAGCTGATCTGCCCCGGGATCGGAGGATCTTCGTTTGGGTCAAGCATCAGCGGGTCCGAGAAGTCCCGGTGTCCCAACCCCTGAACAAAACTGGTGTTGGACGGGTTGCAGCCCAGTCCGAACCACATCCCTTCGGCCACGGCATCCGCCATCTGAGGGGGAAGCTCGCCGTTCACGGCGTGATACAGCGCGAATTCCCCGGCCCGCCAGTTTGACCCGGGCCCAAACCGCAGCCAGCCGCGCCCCCAAGGATAGGTGTCAGTGCTGTGCAGGCCGTAGTCGGCCCCCATCCGGTCGGATCGCTTGGCGCGGTACCCGATCCACCCTTCGATAGCCGCGACAATCTCGGGGTCCGTCAGCCTGCCATCCCGCGCGGCCAGCACATATTCGGCATAGGCGTGCGGGTAGTGCCCCTTTTTGATCCCCTGAGCCGGGGTGTCGGATCGCGGCACAAAGGGGTTGTGGCCTTCAAACACATCGCGGGCCGCCGTATCCCCGCTGGCGCGGTACAGTACCGCAGCAGCCGCCACGCGTGCCTGCGCTGTGACTTCTTCCGCCTCGGGATCGCGCGCGCCGCGCTTTTCGGACAGAAAGTCCTGTTCCGCCCAGCGCCATGCCTGAGCGGCCTCTTCCATCAGCGCATCACCCAGAATGGGATCACCGCAGGTGTGTTTGATAACATGCCCAAGTTTCGCGGCGCTCAGGGCGAAATTGTAGGCGGCCCAGTCCTCGGGGCCATAGGCATAGGCGATCTGCACCGGGTTCCACGACACCGAGCCAAAAATCCCCGGGTTCGAATACTCCACGCCACCGATCACTGCACCGTCGGCGCCCTGCGTTCTGCGCCACAGAGAGATGCCCCACAAAGCCTCATGGATCAGGTCCGGCAGAACGGTCATCCCGTCACCCCGGTCCGCTGCGTTCTTGCGGGCCAGCACATCGGGGTGCGCAAAAGGTTTGCCGCTTTCGGGCAGGTTCAGATGCAGGCTGCGGGTATGGTCGAACAGCTCGACGATATCGGCCATGTGAAAGACGACATCCATGTGCTGAATGCGCCGATCCCAGTCCCCGGCATCGTGCCACCCGCCCCAGGCGTCGGGATTGGCCTGCGCCCGCGCCGAGACGGGCACTCCGTCCAGCCCGGTCACCCCGACAGGCTGTTCCGACAACAGCTGGGTCGCGCTGGTTTTGCCGTAGCCTTCTCCGGTGTCACCAAGCCTCACATCGGTCTGCCAGACAGTCAGCCCGTCCTCGGGGTGGCCATTGCGCGGGCGGGTCCGGCCTTCGCCGTAAGGTTCGGTGATTTCACACCCCGACCTCTGGTGAAAATACCAGCGCGCCGCCAGCCGCAACGCCTCGGCATAGGGCGCTGCTGAGATGCGAAACGGAAACGATTGGCCGAACCCGTCAACCTGCAGGATGTATTCGCCCTCGGTATCAATACCCGAGAAGTCGGCCTCGTAGATATCACAACCGTTGAAGTTCTGACCTTTGCGATGCGGGTCAGAGGCCGGTTTGGCCAGCATCAGACTGCCGCTTTGCACCTTTGCCCCATCGGCGGTCGAAATGACCGTCCAGGTGGTTTCCGGCGACAACAGCGCGTCACTGCTGCCCGATCGACCATCGGCGTCATGTCCCCACCAGGCCCCGACATAGGCCTTTTTCGGACCGCTCAGCGGATAACCGGCGTGACACACATGCAGCGCCTCGTTGAAAAGCTTGGGTGACCTACTTTGTTTGACCGCCGGTATGGAGGGTCCTTCGAGCAGCACCTGTGCCCCATCCGGGATCGCACGATCCAGCACCAGTGTCAGATTGTGCCGCTTGGTGCTTTGCCATTCACGTTTGGCCACGGCCAAGGTCCGGATCGGAACGGTCTTGCGGTAAACCGACACGACGCCAGCGGGGTCTCCGTCAATGGTGACTCGCCATTCACCGGGCTGATCCACCGGCGCGCCGCGCTGGAAAAACCCATTGCTGGCGTTGAAGCCAGTCCATTGGCTGTCCGGGACAATCCTGGGCCATGCTGTAAAGCGCTGCGGCTGCGACGGGTTGGTGTCGCCCGAGAAATACCCCTCGACCCCATTAAACCGCCCCATCGCGCCAAAGCTGTCAAACGGATCAGGCGACCACCTGCGGTCGTCCTTTTGGGAAACCGACACAGTCGGAGAGGTATCAAACAGCGTATCAATGACGGTGAGCTGAACGATATTATCTCCGACAAAACCAACCGCGCCATTGGAGTCAGTTCCGGCAAGCGCCATCGGACCCAGAAACGGAACGGACGCCAATATCGCAGTGCCCTGAAGCAGCACTGCACGTCGGGAAAATGCCATTTGTCAGTGCCTCCCCTCGGGTTTCCCTGGCCCAACGGTACCTTGTTTCGCGGATCGGTCCAAACTTTGCAGGAACCGCCAGATCAGCTTGGGCCGAAACAGGCTGTCGGGGTATAGAGCCGCGCCGCACAGCCCTTCGAACAGGGCGGTGGACTTGCGGCCGTATTGGTATTGGTTGCGGACCCCGGACCAGAAGATATCGATCTGCCGGGCCCGTAGCAGGTGGCGCAGCCGTGGCCCGTATTTTTCCCGCATGGCCGGATTGGCCGCCACTTTCTGCAGGCTGGGCACCCCGCGCGCGAAGACCGAGCCGCGCGCCTGATGATTGGCACCGCTGGCCACCTGACGGTACTGCAGCAGCGGCGGTCCCACGACCACTGCAAACGGCCCCAGCAACGCAACCCGGCACCAGAACTCCCAATCCTCGCCCTTGATCAGGTTTTCGTCATACCCACCGGCCTGCCGAGCGATATCGGTCCTGAGCGCCAGCGCCCCGCCGTTGACCACAAAATTCTTGCACAGCAGCGCATCCAGTTGATCCTGCGCCGGTATAAGCGTCCGATTGTCCGAGCCCCGCATTGGATGGCCATCGATATCCATGCGCTGCACACCAGCCACCGCCCCCACCGCAAAGCTGCCTGTCAGGGTGTCATAATAGGTCTGCAGCGCCTCGGTGTGCAGCAGGTCATCGGCGTCCAGAAACAGCACAAACGGCGTTTTGGCCCATGTCAGACCCAGATTCCGGGCCGCGCTGACGCCTTTGGCCGGGCCCTGCACGGCTTGAAACCGGGCATCGCGCTGCGCGTAGCGGTCAAGGATGTCGCGCGTGCCATCGGTCGAACCGTCATCGATACACTTCACCTCGAACGCCCCAAGACTCTGGGCACATACGCTGTCGAGTGTTTCCGCCACGAACCGGTCCGCGTTGCGGGCGGGGATGATGATCGAAAACACGGGCTGGTCCATCTCAGCGCCCTCCGACCCGGTCGACCTTGACCGCCGCGCTGCTGTACTCGGCGAACTCGAACCGAAGCAAACCGGCCATCATGCCGGCGCCGCGGTATATCTCAAGCAGGCCGCGAACCCATCTGGCGCGCGAGCCGAACCCGAGGCACAGGCACATCACCGCACCCCAGCCCATCGCCCCAACGCTTTTGACCGCCCGCATCTTAACACCCTTGCGCCGGATCAGGGCGATGCGGCTGAGCGTATTGCCCTTGCGGAACCAACGACGCCGCAGCCAGCGAATCGAGGCGCGGTGTTCGGGCACGTCATCCCAGATCAGCGCATCTGCCGCTGCGCGGATCGTGCCGCCGCCCGCGCGCAGACGGGTAAAGAACTCTTCATCCTCGCCGCCGGTGATGTTGAACCGCGGATCGAACCTGAGCCAGCGATCACGGATGACCGAAGCCCGCACCATGGAATTGTTGGTGGCCGCCGACACCAGCACAGCCCCCTGTTCATAGGGCCCCATGCGAAACAGGTTCAGTGCCTCGACCCATGCGGGCGGCGTCTGCTGGTAACGCGGCTCGACCGGACCTTGGGCGGCGACCGTATCGGGCAGCGCCATGGTCTTCAGCATTTCAGCCAGCCAGCGATCGGAAACCACCTCGTCATCGTCGAGAAAGGCGATGAAGTCGGCATCCATTGGCGCCTCGGACAGGGTTCGGTTGCGGGCCGCCACGATGCCGCGCTCGGACTCGGTCACGTAGATCAACGGCCAGCGAGACAGTTGTTGGATGTCGCCCAGACTGGCCGCAGCAGTGGCATCAGGCGCGTTGTCTGCAATCACCAGCGTCACATGCACCTGATCCGGCCCCAGCGTCTGAGCATTGAGGCTTTCGATCAAAGACCACAGCCCTTCGGGGCGCAGATATGTGGCAACGCAGATGGCGATATGCGGCCCGGAGGTCATGGCGCGATCACCGCTCATACCCTGCAAGCTCCAGTGCGCGCCCGGCCAGCTTGTCGAATCGCGTCTTTTGCGCATCCGACCACGCGGCCCAGCGTTTGACCGGGTTGAAATCGGATGGCTTGGCCTGCGGCTGCCAGCGCGCCTCGTTCGAGGCGGATGACCGCGACGACCCACGCACTGGCAAGTGATCGACCTGATCCCATGGATAGGTTTCCGGTGTCAGTTCGGTATGGGCCAGCATCTCGGTCACGAAATGCTGCGGGTCCGCGACGATATCCTCGTAGCGGGCCACCATCGTATTGTCGTTTTCATTCACCCCGCCCTCGGCGAAGCTGGTGATGGCTTCGGTCCCAAGGCGCCATTCATCCGCCAGTTGGCGAAAGGTCTTTCGGGTCAGAGAATACCGCGAAAAGGTGTTCAGCGTGGAATCCACCACATCGCGCCCGTCGCGCAGGCACAGGATCAGCTTGGCGTCCGGAAAGATGTACTGCGCCAGAGTCAGGTTATGCACATGCGGGCATTTCAGCAGGATATGCTTGCCCGGAGCCTGCGCCTGCAAGGTGCGGAACCACGCCCCGGCCAGCATCGCCAGTTGGTCGTATTCTTCCAGAACTTCGGCATTGCGCGGGAAATACCTGAGGAAAGCGCGGCCAAACGCGGCTGCGTCATCGGCGGCGTGCAACAGGGGAAATTCATAAAAACGCCCCGGATCCGCCGCCACTTCGGGATGCATGGCTGCAAGGTCCCGGACGAAATTGGTGCCCGAGCGTGGCATCACCCCCAGCACAAGGATTGGCGCGTTGATCTCGCCACTCGCGCCGCGCGCCAGGGCCGCCAGACGCGCGCCCTGTTCCGGGGAAACCGGCGGCAGGAAATCGTCGATGGTCAGAAACCGCGCCCCGATCAGGCGCCGGGCAATCTGACCCATCTGGTTGATGCGCATCTCTCCGAGGGTCCGGGCTGCCTGATTCAATCGCATCGCTTACACGCCGCCCCTGCGCTCGCGCCAGGCCTGCCAGGGCAGATCCACGCGACCGGTGACCTTGGCTACGAACTCCATGTCCGGCGTGAACAGATCGGTCAGTTTCTTGCGCGTCTCGCCGGTGGGCGGCGCGACCCTGGTTTTCAGATGCTGCCTGTTCATGGACAGGGCCTGTTTCAGCCCCGGCAGCCCCTTCACCGTCCGCACCGCCTCGCGCATCCCCAACGAGCGCATCATGTCTCCGCCCCGGCGCAGCGTGCGCTGCACCGTCGGGTTGCGGTAGGTGACGTTTTCATGGTGACGCTCGGACAGCGAGGCCGGGTTGTGATCGGGGGTGATCGCAAGGTGCCGGCAGATCTGGTCATAGGTCCCTTTGGGATCATCCGAGATATCCTCGGAAAACAGCAGCAGCAGCGCGTTGCGGTCAAAACAGTCCAGCCAACGTTCCAGGTTGATCTTGTACTGGCTCTGCCGCGCATAGGCCGGGTTCTGCGCCAGCGCGTCCTCGAACGAGATCGAAGACGCGATATGCCCCTTGCGAATCTCGTGCAGGTGGTTGGAATAGGCGCGCTCGATCGGGTCGCGCAGGATGCAGATCAGCTTGAAATCCTTGTTGTAGTCGCGCGCCCGTTGCGGGGCATCCTGGCTGAAAAAATAGGTGGGTGAGCATTCGCCCTTGATGGTTCCGTCGGGGCCATCGGCAAAACAGCTTTCGTACCAGATATAGCCCCGGTCATAATTGGCGGTGAAAAAGTTCAGTTCCTTGGTGTCGCCCGTGGTCACGGCAGAATGGTCCGAGAGGACATGGTGCAACCATGTCGTCGCCGCTTTCTGCGCACCGATTCCGATGAATTCAACCTTGCTCACTCCAATGAACCTTTCAAAACCCGCCGCGCTGGTAAATGGTGGCGGTTCAACTCAAATTACCCCTGACGTTCTGCCCTCATCTACGGCCAAAGCGGTTGGGCACGTCCTTGCGCAAAACAATGCTCAGCGCGTGCGGCAGGGTCCGCATATATCTTCCGATCAGATGCCGCGGCCCGGTTGCGACGCGGTGCAGCCATTCCAGCCCCACCGTCTGCATCCAGTCGGGTGCGCGCGGGTAGTCACCGACAATATAGTGAAAGCACCCGCCACAGGTCACGATCCATGCACAATGATCCAGTTTCGGCGCGACCCGTTCGGAAAAAAACTGTTCCTTCGGCTTGCCCAGCCCGACCCACAGAATATCGGCGCCGCTGGCATTGATGTCGGCCACCACCTCGTCTTCTTCCGAGGCGTCGAAATACCCGTGCCGCCGCCCGGCCAGTTTCAGGTCGGGATACATCTCGGTCAGTTTCCGGGCGCAGTCTCGGTTGATCTCTTCGACGCCGCCCAGCAAATAGAAACTCAGCCCGTTTGCCGCTGCGGCTTTGGCGGCCGAGTGGATGAAATCGGTTGTCGCGGTCCGTTCGGGGATACCCAGATTCCCATAAGACAGCCGCGACGCCCAAACAACGATCTGACCATCGGCATGGGTGATATCGGCGGAATCCATGGTGCGGGCGAAATTCTCATCGCTGGCATAAAGCGAGATCGCCTGCGCATTCGACGAGAAGACGGTCGTGGCGCGGTTCAGCTTGCCGCTCCGCCGCCGCTGCACGTCTTCAAGCATTACTTCCGTCAGTTCGTCGGCGCCTGCGATCGCAACTGGCATACCTCCGACGAAAGCATGCGGCAGACGCTTATCCAGGATCTTATTCATGTAAAAGCCAACTGGTCACAAAAAAACAAACACAAAAACAGGTTATCAGGCCCAACGATTCTTGCTAGGAAATTCAGCGATTTTGGACCGGATTGGTTCGAATATCGCGAGTATTTTCGCAATTTCAACCAAACTTGCTTACTTTTCGCCGCCAATTGTGGTTTGCTTGGCGCATTGTTGAGTATTTCTGGCCCGCGGCTGACAGCTGCTGACGCAATTTTTGTTGAGCACAGGCTGCCGGGCTTACGTGAACCATATCTGTGCCACACGTTGTTATGAGTGATGACTGATCAGTACCGCCGAGGGCTAGAAGTAGAGTTATCGGGCCTGGGATATGCCACTGCAGGCGACCCCGAACTCAGAATGCTGTCCAACGTTGCCTGGGCCATCCGAAGATCGATTCTGTGGATTCTGGCCATAGCCGTTGGTGGGGCGTTTCTGGCCTACCTGTTCACCTACACCGCGGACACGAAATACACCTCAAGCGCCAAGGTCATGATCGAGACCCGGGTGCAGACGGAAACGCAGTTCACGCCGCAGGTGTCCGGCCTGCCCCTGTCGCTGACGTCGCTGGAAAGCGAATTGCAGCTGCTGCGGTCCACCGACCTAATCGAGAGCGTGGTGGCACGGCTGGATCTGCAGAACGACCCCGAGTTTTCGGGCGAGGGGTCCGGCGTGAACCTGAACCCCATTGCCCTTGCGCGCGGGTTGAAAAACGCCGTGGTCGACGCGCTTTCGGGCGGCGATGACGGGGCCGAGGATGGAGAACGGTCCGAGGACGTCCTGCGCCAAGAGGCGGCCATCGAAAGCCTGCTGAGATCCAGACGCATCGAACAGGTGGGCGACACCTCGGCCGTCTACGAAATTCGCGTCACCTCGGAATCCAAACGCAAGGCGGCCCGGATCGCCAACAGCCTGGCGTCCGAATACCTGTCGGTTCTGACCAGAATGAAACGCGACGCGCTGGGGCAGTCGCAGGACTGGCTGGCCATTCGCATCGGCCAGTTGCGCGAGGATCTGAACACGCTGAGCTCGAACCTCGAGACGCATTCGATCGAAATCCCCTATTCGCCCGATGAATACGCGACCATCAAGGCACAGCGGATCAAGGCAGAGCGGCGGTCTTCGCTGGCAAGTGAAAGCCTGGTTGAGCTGGAAGAACAGACAACGGCGATCAACCTGATGCGCGAACAGGGAAAAAATCAGGAAGCAGTGGATTACGCGGCGCAGGTCGGTCTGCTTTCACGCAGCTCCAACGGCGACATCACCGATCAGGCTGCCATTGCCGCACTGGATGCAATCCAGACGGCCGCAGAGCGGAAAATAGACCAGTTGAATGCCCAGCTGGCCACGCTGAAACAAAGCATCGAGACGTTCAAGGAACAACAGGCCCGTCAGGTACAGCATGACTCGGTCACCAAGCGGATCGAAAACGAGATTCTGGTCACCGAAGCGATCTATCGGGATTTCGTGTCACAGCTGGGCCGCCGGGCGGAACAGGGCGACTATCTGGACGCTGGCGCCCATATTATCGAACGGGCACGCCCCTCGGTTGATCCGTCCGAGCCCAAGCGGTCGCAGACGGCCATCGGCGTCATGTTTGCGATTGTGTTCGGCGGCCTGATCTGGACCGTCCTTCACGAGATTTTTCAAAAACGCCTCCGGACGACGCAGGAATTCGAAAGCGCGACCGGGTCCAAACTGTCTGCGATCCTTCCGGAAATCAGGGATGAACCGCCCTTCGAGACCTTCTTTGCCCATGCGGGGAAACTGGCCCCTGAGCTGCGGCATTTCGGCCGAAAACTGCTGGCCAGCAGCGATATCGGTCTGCGTGTTTCACCCAGTCAGAGTGACCCTGCCGTCGCACAGAATGACCCGTATATCTTGACCAACCCGGACAAAAAGACCGGTCAATCCGTTCCGCAGACCCATTGTGTGATCTTTTCCGGCGCCTCTGCACTGCCGGACGAAGGCAAATCCTCGGCGCTTTTGTTGTTGGCGGCTGTCTGCGCAAAAGCGGAATACCGGACATTGATCATCGACTGCGATACCGTCGCCTCTGCCTACCGCGTCTATTCCCGTATGACACCTGAAGCCCTGCAACACGCCGCAACCGACCCCGAGTTTCTTTTGAATTATGTGGTCGGAAGCCCGCAGGAGGGGCTTGATATCCTGCCGCTGATCCGCGGGCAGGGCGAAGAAGAGCAGACAAATGCCGGGGATTTCCTGTACTCGCCCGCTTTCCTCGATCTGCTGCATTCACTGTCGGACATGTATGATGTGATTCTTCTGGATACTCCGCCGCTCCTGTCGGCCGTCGAGTCCTCGTACCTGTCGCAAATAGCGCACCGCGTCCTGTTGTTCACCCGTTGGAACAGCACGCGCAAAAACGCGGTGTTCCAGGCGATACGCGAGCTGGAGAACGCTGACCTGCGCCCTTCGGCGCTGGTGGCGACGCGGGTCGATTTGAAAAAGGCCAAACTCTATGGCGACCCGAATTTCGGATGAGACACAGTTTGCACCATCCCGGGACTTCCCCTCAGCACGCAAGAGAAGGGGTCCGGACTTTGTTTCCCATTCACCAAGGACTGTCAGGAATAATGCACGATCAGAACCGAAAACCGCTTAACCTTGCCGGGCTATGCGATGATTCCCGCAACCAAAACGCACCGAGTGGGTGACCGTTATGCGAGTCTTGGCAAGTGAAGTAGATTTCAACACGTACGACGTTATCGTCGCCGGTTCCGGCCTGGCGTCTTATGCGATGGCCAAACGCCTTGGCGTACACGGCAAAAGCGCGATTATGCTTGAAACCGGAGAAGCCCAATACAACGACGACATTCAATCCGACTTTGCCCAGATTTACGGTCGCGGGCATCTGGACGGATCGCACTGGCCGCTGCATTGGGTGCGCGCCATGGGCGGAACATCTGCCGTCTGGGCCGGGTATTGCAGCCCACTGATCGACCGCAACTTTCGACAATGGCCAATCACGCGCAGCGATCTGGACCCCTATTACAAAATCGCCGCGGGATATCTGGGCAGGCCCGATCCCTTCCTGACCTATTCATCGGCTTTTGAGCCGGGATTCGTTTACCGGCCCATTTCCACCGAAGACCCGTTGCGTCTGATCCGGGAACCCCAGCTCTACGATCAACTGCCTGCCACCGATCTGGCGCTTGGCGCCACGCTCAGCCACCTGCACCCAAGGGAAGACCGGCAGGGGATCGAGGCGATCTCGATCTACACGCTGGACGGTGGCACCAGACGGATTGACCTGCGGCCCGGGCAGGTGGTTGTGCTTGCAGCCGGGGCCATGGGCAACGCACAGATCCTGCTCAGCTCGCAATCCGAAACCGGGCCTGCGGTCGGCAACGAGAACGATCAGGTCGGTCGCTATCTGATGGAGCATCCGCATTTCCCCGATTGCGCCAAGCTGATCGGCAACGGGGCCTTTCAGTTTCCCACCGTTCCCGAGGGCTTCGGCGAACTGACCGCCCTGCTGGAACCGGACCAGGATCTGTACCGGCAGATCGGCGAGCTTGAGGTCTCTGTCGCCCTGTACCCCGGAAAGTTCATTTCAGAAGATCCCGTCGAAACGATGTTTGCCAGTAAATGGGGCGACGGTGCCGTGGCCTATGGCATCATCGTCCGGGCGGAAATGGATGCCGAGCCTGAAAACAGGGTCACTGTCAGAGAGGGCACCGACCCGGCCGGGCTCAGAAAGCTGCGCACCGATTTCCACATCGGCGCCCGCAGTTTCAGGGCGGTCGATACCTTTCTTGAGACGTTGGGCGAACGGCTGATCGCCGCGGATACCGGGCGGCTGCGGATGTCCAACGAAGAAATCATGTTCGGCGTCACCGGGGGCGGTCACACCCTGGGCACAACGCGGATGGGGGCCAACCCGAAGACAAGCGTCGTCGATGCCGATTGCCGCGTGCACAGGTATCAGAACCTGTTTGTTGCGGGCTCATCAGTGTTCGCATCCGGCGGTCATGCCAATCCTACGCTCACCATCATGGCGCTTGCGGCGCGGCTGGGCGACAAACTGGGGGTGATAAATGAAGTTTGACGTAACCCGCAGAAACCTCATGTTCGGCGCAGGCGGTTTCGCCGCTGGCAGCGCCATCACCGGCGTTGTCGGCTTCAAGTTTCGCGACCAGGTCCGGCAGCTTCTTGGGGTGTCGCGCCCCAACATCGATCAGCTGGGTCTGGCGACCGGGATAGACGACGAATGGCTTCTGACCCCGGAAGACCGGGAAGAACTTGGCCGTCATCTGGCCGAAAACACGGTCTCTGAATAAGCCCCGTCTTTGCTCCAAGGTCCCTATTTCGGGGTGTCACCGGCATCCAGAATACGGCGTGAGAACAGGAAGTTGATGATCATCCCGGCCAGCGTCGACGGCACCAGAGCAACCACCGGATAAGCGCCTGCGATCTCGTTCAGCCGGATCAGGGCAACAAAGACGGCGTAGTTCACCGCCAGCCCAAAGCTCATCGCCAGCACGTAACTGATGAACTCCTTCACGGTGGGCGGCGCCTGGGTGGCAAATGTAAAGGTTCTGTTCAGATACCAAGTCGTGGTCACCGCACCAAGAAAGGACAGGATACGCGCGACCTCGGGTGCCCAGTGAAGCCCCTCGATCGCAACCATCAGCAGCACCGCATCGACCACAAAGGCAATGGCGCCCACGATGGCGAATTTCAGGAACTGAGAAGAGGGCATCTTTAGAACACCACCACTGCAATCAACTTTCCCAAAGTGCCTTTAACCCTGCGCCTGAACCACCCGTCCGCAGGCTAGTGCTTTGTCGGGTTTATCAATTTTCCTTTTGGCACATGCGTATTTCTGGTACTTCTGAACCTATTCTGTGAATCCAAGTTATTTTAGATTTTGGAGGAAAGAAACTGTGTTGAAGGAAAACGAGGCTTCGGATCTGCAGGGTGTCGCCCCGCAAGTTCAAGCTTCAGGTACCGAGTGTCGGGTTGCAGTTGTTTTACCCTGTTACAACGAAGAAGCTGCAATTGGTTTGACGATTTCTGAATTCAGGGCGGCCCTGCCGGATGCCGCCATCTATGTTTTTGACAACAACTCCACCGATGCCACCATCGAAGTCGCCCGGGCTGCCGGCGCCATCGTCCGGACCGAGGCCAATCAGGGCAAGGGCAATGTGGTGCGGCGGATGTTTGCGGATGTCGAGGCGGATATCTACGTGATGGCGGATGGCGATGCCACCTATGACGCCAGCACCGTCGCCGAGATGATCGATCATCTGCGCCGCAACAATCTGGATATGCTGAACGGCGCGCGCCAACACTCGGACGAGGCCGCCTATCGCCCGGGACACAAATTCGGAAACCGGCTGCTGACCTCGATGGTGCGGGTGTTCTTTGGCAAGAACCTTGACGATATGCTGTCAGGCTACCGGATTTTCAGCCGCCGCTTTGTCAAAAGCTTTCCCAGCATGTCCAGCGGGTTTGAGATTGAAACCGAGCTGACCGTCCATGCACTGCAATTGCGGCTGCCGATTGACGAGGTTCCGGTCAACTATCGCGCCAGACCCGAAAACTCGGTGTCGAAACTGTCGACCTATGGCGACGGCCTCAGGATTCTGAGGATGATCAGCTTTCTGGTGAAAGAAGAGAACCCGATGCTGTTCTTCCTGTCACTGGCCGGAGTGATTTTCGTGCCGTCTTTTCTGGTGTTCCTGTCAGTGCTGCTGGAGTTCGTCGAAACCAGTCAGGTGGCGCGGTTCCCGTCGCTGTTTGCATCCTTGACCGGGTTTGTTCTGGCCATTGTCTGCGTGGCCTGCGCCCTGATCCTGGATACCGTGTCACGCGGACGGCGCGAGGCGCGGCGTCTCAGCTATCTGCAATACCCTGCCCCTGCGCCCTAGGCGCGGGCTTCTTGGACGTTTGGAAGACAAGCAGGGTTGCCAGAAACGGCAGCAACCAGATGACCCGTGCCTGATAGCGGTGATGCGGGTCCGACAACACACCGCAGATCACCGCATTCATCAGCAAGGTTGCAAGGATCAGCACACCCAAGGCCAGCGCCGCATTCGTCACCGACCGGCCGCCATAGATATATGCCACCGTCAGCAGGCTGAAAGCGGCGACCGCATAGACAAAGGTGGACATGAAGGCGAAAGGATAACGGCCTTCGACCGCCATCGAGGCGCCGTACCTGCCCAGATCAGAGCCGCTCATGTAATTTGGGGCGCTTTCGGCAAAGACCCGTTTGGCGGTGTCGAATTCATACAGCCCGAACATGCCCAACTGTCTTGCGGTATTTCGCAGTGATGCTTTCAGCTGCATCATCGGATTGGCCTTTGCGGCGGTCAGAAAGACCGAGAAATCCTCGTCACTCAGCCTCTGCTTGGTGTCTTCATCAGCGGATTGGTAAAAACCGTGCGGTTCCCAGAGGAAGAACTGCGAGCCCCGGTTTTCCAGAGGTGCGGCATTACAGATGGCAAAGTCGTGGCCGTAGCAGTCGTTTTCGACCATCTCGGCCACCGGGCCATCCTCGATCCCGCGCGCGGTCAGGAAGGGCAGGCTCTGCGGCCAGCTGCCGAACACCGCGTGGGACACGAAGGCAAAGGCAAAGACCGCCGACACGCCGGTCACGAAGGCAAGACAGGACAGAAGCCAGCCGGATATCAGGGGCCGGACACGCGGCCACAGCCACAGGATCACCAGCAGCGCCAGCAAACCGAAGGTCAGCAATATGTGGCTGCTGTGGATGGCGACAGACGCGGCGAGAACGACCCAGCAGAAGACCTGTTGGGCGGCGGTCAGGCGGCGTCTGGCAAAGCACAGCAGAAACAGGCACAGCGGTACCGTAGCCGCAAACACATCCGGCATGGCATAGGCCGAGAAATAGGGCAGAGGTGTCACCACAGCGCAGATCGCGCCGGTGACAAGATAGGGTCTTGTGGCGTTGCCCGGACAAATCTGGCGCACCACCAGCCAGACCACATAGGCAACGACAAGCGATTGAAACAGCGCCAGAAGGAAGGCTTCGGATTGCAGGAACACGAACACCAAGGCCCCGTAATAGGGGGACCGTGACATCGGAATGGCGCGTTTGCCTTTCCCGGACTGATCTGTCGTTGCTGCACTCGCGTCTTCGGTCGGGGCGGCGTCCTGAACCGGTGCCTCGGCTGCGCCCAGTTTTCCAACTGCAACCTGCACAACAGCCTTGCCCGCATTGTTGTAGCCGCGCGAGTCGAAAAAGATGAACGGATACCCGTTTATTACTGCGGGCACCGTTTGCAACACCGCAAAGCAAAGCACCAGCAGACAGGCTTTGAGGGTGCTGAGATGTGCACCTTCCGAAGGGAGCGCCGCTTTTGCCTTGAGATATGCCATATCAATGTCTTTGCGTTTGAAATCCTGATGCCGATCCTGCTGTATCGTCTGCGCGCGGGTTTTCCGGCCAATGACAGAGAGCCTCGCGCATTATGGGTTCTATCGGTCCTGTTTTATGGGGGGTCACTCCGTCAGCTGGGTTTGCTGCGTCACCTGCTGAACCGAGATCTCGACACTGTCACCCGGCAGCAGCTGGGTCATCTTGTCGGCCCGCAGCTCTTGCAGCTCGCCTTCAACCACCCGGAAGATCGTCACCGCGTAATCAATGTCGCTGATCAGGCTTTCGGTACCGATTTCGCTGGCGGCGCCGGCAAGGTATTTCGCGATCGTATCCATCTGCAGACTGGCGTCCCGCAGCGCCAGATGGGCGTCCCGGCGCTGTTGCAACAGCCGCAAGGACCGTTCCTGTTCGTAATATTCGCGGTCCCTTCTCAGGCGGGTCAAAACCAGATTGGTGGCGGCCAGATCTTCTTCGACCTCCAGCAAACGTGTGGCGGACAAAACCGTGGTCCGGCGCGTATCAGCCAACCGGTTTCCCGCCGTCAGGCCGCGTTCGATCATGTCGATAACGCGCTTTTCTTCCTCTTCATCAGATACCAACGCCTTGGCCAGTTCGGTTTTCTGTTCTTGCAGAATCTCGATACGTTGCAGGGCCTGTTCTTCGGCGTCCTCGAAAAATTCCCGCTCCCCGGCTTCGTTTTCCTGATTGACCGTTCTGATCCTGAGCTGCTCGGCGATCAGTTCTTCCAGAACCGTGTTCGACACCGAGACCTGATCCAGGGTCGGGGCCACCATGTCCAGATTCTGTCTCAGCTCGGACGTGGTCCGCCAAACCTGCGCCATTGCCTGTGCATGTTGAAGTGCGGCCTGGCCATAAGTGGTCTGCCACCGCATCAGCTGGATCGGGTCCACGGTCACGTCATCGGCCAACAACATGCTTCTGACCCCACCGGCCAGAGCGACAGCCTCGCGCGCTGTAATAGCAGGGCGGAAATCAATTTGCCCGGTCCGCGCCACGTCACCACCGATGATGATGGGCCGGTAGCCGTTGCGCGCAACCTCGATTTCATCGCCGTCCAGCTGGATGATGTAGATCTCACCATTCTGGTTGTATTGCTTGACGATCTTTCCGGCCGCATCCAACCGCACCAGATTTTCCAGCTCGTCCGCCAGCAGCCCCTTGGCCTCAAAATGGCCCAGCCACTTGAGGTTGACGTTGCCATGGGCATCGATGATGGCGTCGAAGGACAGCCCCTCAAGGCCGGTCAGGGACACGCGTATCTGGTCGCCCGGCTCAAGCTTGTAATCCGCGTCTGCCGGTCCCGAGATCAAACCGAGCGCCAAGACACCTGCGCAGATGTTTCGAAACACGCCAAAGCACCCGAACCCGCCAGGCGCCGAACGAAAAGCTGTTTTTATCCTAAACGTCATGGTCGTAGCATCACTCCGATTTCGGGCGTTGCAGTGATCGGTTCAGCGGCCGGTGCCGTTGCAGACAGCGCCGATTGTCTGAAACAGAATCTTGAGATCCAGCCACAGGCCGATCCTTCGCGCATATTCACTGTCGAAAACCGCACGGTGCGAGAACTCGACATCGTTGCGTTCGGACACCTGCCACAACCCGGTGATCCCCGGTTTCATCAGGTGGTAGTCAAGACCAGGATACAGCGCTTGTTGCTGGGGCAGCATGGGGCGCGGACCAACCAGGCTCATGTCGCCGACAAGCACGTTCCAAAGCTGGGGCAGCTCATCCAGCGAAGATACCCGGAGAAACCGGCCGATCTTTGTGACACGTGGATCATTTTCCAGCTTTTGCCGCGCTTGCCATTCCGCTGCGGCCGCTGGGCAATCCCGCAAATGATCCTGAAACAGCTGATCTGCGTCGATCATCATCGACCGGAATTTCAGAAAATCAAACTCGCGCCCGCCAATGCCGACCCGCTTTTGTTTGTAAATCGCCGGTCCGCCATCCAGCCTCACACAGATTGCAACCAACAGCATAAGAGGCAGCACAAATGGTGCGCCAATCAGAACCAGAAGAATATCAAGAAGACGTTTGCCTTTTAGCGTATAAAAACCTTCCAGGTTTGCGCGGTCATCCGATTTAGAAATAAAATGTTGATTTGTATTGTAAATGTCGGTCTCTTCTAAAGGAAAAGAACCTCGGTTGTGGTTCATAATGACCCCCAAAAAACGTACTCACTGACTACAAACAACGACCCATAACTCAGGTATCGCTTAACATCGCCACTCGCCAATTCGCCTTAAATCGAGACGATAGCGGTGGAATTCAAACTTCTTTTGCTCAACAGATCAAAGGCGCAACGTCACTGTTTCCGTTGCCCCTCGCAATTATTTTACCCGACTCGTTAAAGATGGGAAGGTCGGGCTCTTGCCAGCAATATAATCGCATTTATTGCCATAGGTGACAACTTGTTTATTAAGAGCCCGGCTGTACGCCACCGCGCTATCCACCCCAGGGCAGAGGCGTTCAGGTCAAATTTTCGAGAATAGCCACGGCCAAAAAAAATCGGCGCTCAGACTGGAATGTGGATCGAAAAAGACCCGGACCGACCAGCAATGAAAGCGTTATTGCCCGGTTTTCAGGGGCAGTTTGTCGATGGTTTTAAGGCGCAGCTTGCTTTTGAACACAAAATGCAGACAGGCAATTACAGCAGGGGCGCAGACACCGGCAACAAGGCCACCGGCCACGGCCATGCCCGTACTTGCACCCGAAACCAGCAAGGCGGTGATCAAAATCGCGGCAATAACAGGGCCTGACAGTAGATACACAATAATCATATCAGACTAAGCTCGTTCGCTTTGTTCATTTCCATTTGTGACGCACCTGCCTAATCATTGCGCAGCATTATGTCGGTTTTTGGGCAGCACCCTCTTAGCGTGTACTCGTCAGGGTCCACGACCCAAAAAAGAAACTCATCAAGAAAGTCCAGAACAGTTTATCACCAATCTATTCCGACCACGAGAGATGTGTGTTCTTTTTGTAGAAATCCAGACCCGATAGGCAATTTAGCACCACCTTATGCGAGAATTCTTGCCCAACGGACATTAATGCAATGTAAACAAACGCATAATTCGAACGCAGATTACCGCGCTAAACCACCTGCAAGCGTGCTTTTTCCCACACGGCCACCGCCGCAACCTGCCGGACACAAACCAGAATCCCGAACATGACAATCAGACCGGCCCCAAGAATTGCAAATTGCAGCATCAGATTCGCCGCCATTTCGGCGGCAAGCCCAAACGGTGCATAGGCAATTGCCCCCAATGCGGCCTTTGACAGCTCTGACATTGGCACCCGCAGAGGATCGACCTTTCGGCCGATGTAATAATAGGCAAAAAAGCTCACCACGCCGCTGATCAGGAACGCGACCGGGGCCCCGGGCGCGCCGAACCGATAGATGATGACAAGCGACAACAGGGCGTGCACCAACAAGGACCCGACACTGATGCCCAGCTGCACTCCGGTCATTTTCGACCGCATGAAAGCATAGCTAAAATAGGCGCCCTGCAACCCGATGATAAAGGCCGCCGGTGCCAGCAATCTTAGGTACAGGTCGGTTTCCGCGGCAAAACCGGGTTCAAACAACAGGTTTGTGAACACACCCGCTGCACAGACAAGCGCGACAACCACCGGCATCGAAATCAGCATCAGGAACGAGAAATAGCGATCCAGCACCGCATCGGATGAGGCAGATCCTTTGGTTTCATGGGCCTCAAAGACACTGGGGGCGACCACGCGCGAAAGGGTCGTCATCGGCAGTTTCAGCGCCTTCGACGCCAGCGTCTGCGCCGCCGCGAAGTATCCGGCGGCGTCCATCCCAGCGAAATAGGCCAAAAGGGACTGCGATGACATTGCAAAGAACGAAGCGCTGGACGACACCACGGCAAGCGGAAAGCCAAATCGGAAATAGGTTCTCAGGGCATCACGGCCCGGCATGACAATCCCGGACCGGCGCACGGCAAGGATCAGCGAATAGGCCCCCGTCAAGGCCGCCCCCATCGACATTCCGATCACCGCGCTTGCATATCCGCCGCCCTGCAACACGAAACTCACCGCCAGAGACACGCCCAGCGCCTGACGCAGCAGGGTGACAGCGGCAAACTTTGGCCCTTCCTTGTATTGGCGCAGACAGACCGTGCCCAGTTCGTACATCGCGTGGCTGGTGCAGAATATGACGGCCAGAAAAAAGCTGCCGACCCAGGCCGCAGGCAGGATCAACCGCACCAGAAGGGCCAGACACAGCAGAAACACCGCCAGCAGTGCTGCCGCACCCAGAACCGTTGCGATCGTTTTCCCTTCGAATTCCCGGGCATGGTGAAACCGGCCGACGGAGATGGCCAGCCAGTGAAACGTAAAGGAAAACAGCAGCATTCCGGCCAGAAGCGTCAGGTTGTAGCGGCCAAAATCCGCAGGCCCCAGAACGCGCGTCATCACGATCAGAATCGCAATCGCGATAAAAGCCGACAGCATTCTTGGAACAAAGTACCATGTCATCGCGGACTGTTTCCTCCGACCGGACAATCGAAACCCATACACTTCACTGGGCCTGATCAGGGGCCCGAACACTCATTAAACTCATCAACTCCCGCAGTGCCGAAAACAAAACCGGCGACGCACAGATCCAACGCAATAGGACTGGTTTTGCAACCTATGGGGATCCGCATGTCTTACCCATACACGTACCGCATCGCGCGCGTTTTCGATAGGATTTTGTCCGATAGGGCACGAATTGGCGCGTTAAATTGAACTGGTGTGTCTGGATCCGCACCAAGATAGACAACTTAACCGCGGCTTCGTAAGCTTATCGGGTTCGCAATTTTCGAAAAAACCGCCGATTTGGATTTTCAGCTCGGCATTTTACTATTTGGCAAGACAGATTTCGCGATGACGGCATTGAACCCAAATAGACCAAATCCGCCTGTGTCGGGTCCGCCATTCCGCCACGTTATCCTTTTGCTTTGCCTGTTTTTCTTCCTGTGTCTCGGCACCGACTTGTTCAATATCGTGCTTTGGCAGAACAAAATGGCCAACAAGCTACAGATCTTGCTCTTGCTGCCTGTCATGGCCGTAACTGCGCTGTATTACCGGCATCTCATTCGTGGTGCTTTTGCGGCTCCGGAAATTGTGATTCTTCTGATCCTGGCGCTGATTTCGACCAGGCAGAGCGCTATGCCCATGTATACGCTCGAGCGTAGCATACCCCTGTTAGTCACAACCACATTTGCCCTTGTTCTGGGCAGCATGATGTCACTGCGGGGGCTGTTGATGTTCATGGCCACGTTTTATGCGGCTGTTATCGCCCTGACGGTTGTGGCCATCGCCACGCTTCCTCAGGCACGAGGCATCCCGCCCTGGGGCGATACCTGGAACGGGATTTTCCTGCACAAGAACGGCTTGGGGGCCGCATGTGTCATGACCATGCTGACGGCGTTCTATGCCATTGGACAAACCCGAGGGAAGCTGAAGCTGGTATTTCAGGTCACACTTGCCATCGCGTTCCTGCTGTTGGTCGCCTCGGAATCGAGGACGTCACAGGTTGTTGGGCTTGTGTCGATGAGTGCCTTGGTCGCCAGCCTGCTCATTCCCCGGTTCGAGGTGACATGGGCGATTTGCTTTATCCTTCTTTCCGTCCTGCTGGTTGGCGTCATCGCCTTTTTGCTGGCGTCTCCGCTGGCGGATCCGCTGTTTGCCCTGATCGGGCGAAAACCCACCTTGTCGGAAAGGATTCCCATCTGGGAGCACACCTGGCCCTATGTCATGGACCGCTTTTGGTTGGGTTGGGGATACAATACGTTCTGGTATCCCGAATCCAGTCACGTGGTGCTGATGTCCAACAAGGGCAATCTTGGCTTTACCCCCCATTACTCGCATAACGGCTTGATCGAGACCTGGCTGAACACCGGCTTTATTGGCGTTGTTTTTCTGACCATTGCCATCCTGCGATTTTTCTTTTCCTCCTTTTTCAACATGCGGTTTCTCAGCAGTCGCGACGGAATTGTCTGCGCCCTTGCCTTGATGATCACCTTTTTGTTCGCAAACACGACCGAAAGCTCAATGTTAAGCCGGATGGAGGCCAACTGGATGTTCTTTGTCGCCTACATCACCAAGATGCATCTGGTCGCCCGGGCGGTCCGGGACAGTATCAAAAACCGTCCAGCACCTGCGCCAGCGGGCGCTGGTGCAGAGCAATCAGGAGGTTCAGACCCGCTCAGTCGGCCAGCACATAGCCAATAGGGGTGTTTCCGGCGTTTTCTGCCCGTTGTGTGACCACAATGATTGACAGCAGCGGTCCGAGTGGTGTCGAATCTTAGTATTCTTACTTTTAATCGTTTGTTCGGTAACCAGTTCCTTGGGGAGGCACCATTGAAAACAGCCATTTTTGCAGGCGGTAAAGGCTCTCGCCTGATTGAAGAGACCCGCGTCCGTCCCAAGCCTCTGGTCGAGATCGCCAACCGGCCGATTCTGTGGCACATCATGCAGCACTATTCGACCTACGGGCATCATGAGTTTGTACTGGCGCTTGGCTATATGGGCGACCTGATCAAGCGCTACATCTCGAACCTGTGCCAGTATCAGGGCAATTTGCGCATCGATTTCAGCCAGCGCGAACTGTTCGGTGAACCCGACTATACAAATGGGGATCTGGAACCGCAGACAACCCCGTGGACCGTCGATCTGATCGACACCGGCATGGACACAATGACCGGTGGGCGCCTGGCGCGGCTGCAACCTTACCTGGGCGATGAGACCTTCATGCTGACCTATGGCGACGGGGTCTCGAACGTTGATCTGGACGCGCTGATCGCCTTTCACAGGTCGCATGGCAAGCTGGCGACGATCACCATGGTGCGCCCACTGACCACTTTTGGTCACCTTGAGGTGCGCGAGGATGGTCTGGTCGAAGGGTTTATGGAGAAACCGGAAACTACCGCCGACTGGATCAATGGCGGTTTCTTCGTACTGGAGCCCGGCGTGTTCGATGCCATCGCCAGCGTCAATGGCGACGAAATCATGTGGGAAGAAGGCCCGCTGCCCAAGCTGATGGAGATGGGCGAGCTGATGGCTTATCGCCATCCGGGGTTCTGGTATTGCATGGATCATTTGGCGGACAAACGCCGGCTTGAGGAGATGTGGAAAAATGGCAACCGTCCGTGGGCAACATGGGAACATTCAGAGCGTTCTGTTAACGGGTCATCTCGGCTACGTGGGGACGGTCACCGCCCCGGTATTGGCCGAGGCGGGAATCCAGGTGACTGGGTGCGATATAAATCTCTTTGACCGGGCCGATTTTGCCCCCGGCGGCGACATTCCCGACATCCCCAATCTGGGCAAGGACATCCGCGACCTGACGGCGGATGATCTGGCGGGGTTCGATGCGGTGGTGCATCTGGCCGCCCTGTCCAACGACCCTCTGGGCCAGCTGCGCCCCGGCCTGACGCAGAAGATCAACCACGAAGGCACCATCCATCTGGCCAAACAGGCCAAAGCGGCGGGAGTGTCGCGGTTCGTCTTTGCCTCCTCCTGTTCCAACTATGGCCGCGCGGGTGAGGATTTCGTCGACGAGAATGGCCAGCTGAACCCGCAGACCGATTATGGCGTGTCGAAAGTACTGGCCGAACGTGATCTGAAACCGCTGGCCGATGACAGTTTCACACCCACCTTCCTGCGCTTTGCCACCGCCTATGGGGCAAGTCCGCGGATGCGCTTTGATATCGTGCTGAACAACCTGATCGCGCACGCCTATACCTCGGGCCGTATTCTGATGATGTCGGACGGCACCCCGTGGCGGCCGATCATCCATGTTGAGGACATGGCCCGCGCCTTTGTCGCCACGCTTGAGGCCGACCCCAAGGTGATCTCGGGCGAGGCGTTCAACGTTTGCCGCACCGAGAACAACTATCAGATCAGGGATCTGGCCGAGATCGTTGCCGATACGGTGCCCGGCGCACAGATCGACTATGCCGCCGATGCGGGGCCGGACAACCGGTCCTACCGCGTAAGTTCCGCAAAGATCGAAAAACACATCCCCGGGTTTGAACCGAAATGGGATGCGGTACGCGGCGCGCAGCAGCTGTATGACGCGGTCAAGGCCTGTGATCTCAAGGTCGAGGATTTCGAGGGCCGCAAGTACAAACGTCTTGCCCAGTTGGAGGCCCTGCTGCAGGAAAAACAGTTGGACAAGGATTTCCGCCGCACCGAACCGATCACCTGACCGGGCGCCTAGGCAGGCACCCCGATCTTGTCCAACACGGTCCGGGCTCCACGCTCACCGGATTTGAAGGCCTCGTCGGTCCACTGGTATCCCCACTCGCCAAAGCGGCCGACATAGTGGATGCCAACCTGATCCAGCCACTCATGCACGACGGGCAGAGCCTCTTCCCGGTCGAGGTCAAAGATGATGTTGGCATGGGTGATCAGCCGCGCATCGGTGTGCAGGATTTTCTCATCCTTCCCGATCAGCCCGATTTTCACCAGATCGTCGATCACCGGCTGGATCAGATCGTCCGGAGACACATCCAGCGGGCGGTATTTGTGCGAATAATAGCACTCGGCCTGGATCGATCCGCAGCCCGGCGGGCAGGTCTTGGCCGACATTTTGTGCGGGAAACTCAGACGGGTAAAGACGATGTCCTCGTCATAGATATAGGTCCATGTGGCGGGTGTGAAATCATCGCGCGCAAGGCCAAGGTTCACCGTGACACAGGTGGTGCAGGCCAGCTTGGCCGCCGCGTCGCGCACGTGATCCGGCGCGCCTTTGACCATCGGGATCAGGTCGGGCAACGGGATCGAGGAAATCAGGTGCTTGTATTGCTCGGTCACACCATTTTCGAAGGTCACCTCGCGGGCCTCGGGGTCGATGGCCACCACCTTGTGATCCAGATGCAGATCGGTCTTTTCCAGGAACGGCTTGAGGTATGAGATGAACCCGCCCTCGGTCGGGTACCGAAAGTCGGTAATGTAATGCACATCCGGGGTTTCCGCGAAGATCGCACCGCGGATCACCTCATCCATCGAAGGGCGATAGAGCCGCGGCCCCATCCAGACCGTGCTCATCTGATCGGCATCGACCGTGTGGTATTTCTTGCCATATACGGCCGGGAAATGGGTGGCGAAGGTCTCTCCAAAGACCGAAATCAGCCATTCCAGATAATTCGCGGGTTTCTCAACCACCTCCTGCTTCGAAGCTTCGATGAAATCCAGAATACACTGGGTTTTCAACTCATCCGGCAGGTTGTGCAGATTGGCCTGCGCCGGGTGTTTGACCCACGCCCCGTGATAGTAGTTGTTTACGTAGGCCTGCAGTTTTTCGTAATCGCCACCAACATTTTCCGCGAACAGGTCCTGAATACGCGGGTCTTTCGAAAATGAGATATGCGGCCCGTCATCGAAGATAAAGCCGCTGTCATGGGCGAAGGTGGCGGTATGGCCGCCGGGAAACGGGTTCTTGTCATACATCCGGCTGGACACGCCGGCCCCGTGCAGGTGATGGGCCGCGCCCAACCCGGACATGCCGGAGCCTAGGATAACAATATTCTGGTCACTCATATCAACGCTCTTTCGCAATTTCGCGGCGCCACCAGCCGATGGTATCCGCGACTCCGGTTTTCAAATTAAATCTCGGGGCCCAGCCCAGCTGATCCTGCAGCCGGGTGATGTCGGCCTCGACCAGGGGTGGATCGCCCGGTCGGGCCTCGCGGGCGCCCAGACGGATCAGATCCTCGGCCTTGGTCTGACGTCCGATCTCGTGGATCAGTTCGGCCAGAGGGATCGCCGTGCCGCTGCCGATATTGACCGGCCCCTGCAGATCGCTGAACAGCAGAGCACCCATCGCGGTGGCCACATCATCGACATGCAGGAAATCGCGTTTCTGCTGGCCGTGGGTGCACAATGCCTCGCGCCGTTGCAGCAACGAGCGGATCACATCCGCGGCCAGCCGCTGCGGGTTCTCACCCGGACCATACAGGAAGAATGGCCGCGCCCAGGCCCCGGACAGACCCAGCGCATTGCACATCGGTCCAAAGGCGGTGAACAATGCCGCCTTGGCCGCGCCATATTTGGTGGAAGGGGTCAGCGGCGTGCTGTCCTCGCGCAGCTTAACCGCCTCGGACCAGTCATATTCCATGCACGACCCGCAGAACGTCACCCGCTTGCCGCCCGCATCCGCAAAGGCAAACAACAGGTCGATCGAATGCTGCACCCAACGGAAATTCTCCAGAGACTGCTGGTTACCCGGCCCCATATACCAGGCCAGAGACAACAGATGACTGGGGCGATGCAGGTGAATTATCGCCCCCACATCCGAGGCGTTGGTCATATCGACCCGAACCCAATGCACATCGCCATAGATTTTCGGAGGGGGATCGCTTCGGTAAGTCGCAATCACCCGATGTCCATGGCGGGCAAGGTCCCGAACGGCGGCCTGCCCGATGAACCCGCCGGCCCCCGTGACCATCACCGTAGTTTTTTTCGTCTTCGCACTCGTCATGGGAAAGTCGTCTTTCCTTGGAATCGCGGCGGGCTCAGCATTGGATCAGCGGCCACCCCGCATCTTTTTCAGAAACAATCGTTACAGGTTGCGGCCATTGTATATTCAACGCCGGGTCATCGTATCGCAGCCCCTGTTCCACACCGGGGGTGTAGAACTCGCTGGCCGAATAATAGGCCTGCGCCCCGTCGGTCAGGGCCAGATAGCCATGGGCAAACATCTCGGGCACGTAAAGGGCGCGCCGGTTCTCGGCCGACAGCTCGATCCCGAAATGCTGAAGGTAGGTGGCACTGTCCGGGCGCATATCCACGATCACGTCGTAGATGGCACCGGTGATGCAGCGCATGAACTTGGCCTCACGCGCCGGGGCCTGCTGGTAATGCAGGCCACGCATCGTTCCTTTTCTTTCGTTGAATGAAAGGTTTATCTGCGCAATGGCCGGTTTCAGGCCATGCTTTTCAAACTCGTTTGCGCAAAAGGCACGGGCAAAAAACCCGCGATCGTCCGAAATCTCGTGCAGATCGACAACATAGGCGCCCGGTAAATGCGTCTCAGTGAAAATCATTAAAAACCGCCTCTTTGGACTGCAACTAGTTAACCACACCAACCCTCATTCACAAAAATATGCCCTGACGAAGCCGGTCAAATTCAGCTGCGCCGTTTGTTGGCACCTGAAGGCAATATCGAAAGCTAACCAGACAATTGGCCCGGTTTCCATGATTCTCGGGCTTTTCCACCGAAATCCCGTTTTTCGAGACCACCTGCCAAAGCGCGCATGTGAATAAACTGTTTAAAAAATGACACTCTGCGTGTGTAATGCGGACTTATTTCGTGCCGATAAAGGATGAGCATTTGAATCCTGCAGACAGAAACGTCCTGGTTTTTTCGCAGCGCAATCTCAACGACAATGTGTCGCGCTGCTCGGGGTTCGAGTTCGAGGACGTCATTGCCGAGATCGAAGACTGCCAGATCGTAGCGCCACGTCTTGCGAACAGCGGGAGGATACCGCTCAACCCCAGGCGGTGGCTGTCGCGGCGCAGCAGCCTGTTCCAATACTGGCCGTCCGGAGTGCAGAAATCCCCCCTGACCCGCAACTATGACCTGTTCTTCTGCAATGCGCAGAAACCACTGGAACTGCTGGCGCTGGATGCGGTTCCGAACTGGCGCGAGCGCTGCGGTCTGGCGGTCTGCGTTCTGGAAGAGGTCTGGACCAGCGGGATCGAACAGCACCTGCCGCTGATTAAATCTCTGTCGAAATTCGATCTGATCGCCAGCGCCTTTGCCGAGCCCTGCGAGGCGCTGCAGCGGATCACCGGCAAACCTGTCATCCATCTGCCGGGCGCGGCCGACATGGTTCGGTTTGCACCGCAGTCGCTGACCGCAGACCGCCCGATCGACATCTATTGCATGGGGCGCCGACGCCCGGAGCTGCATGATCGGTTGCTGACCATTCTGGCCGAGCGGCAAGGGTTTTACCTGTACGACTCGGCCACGAAGCCCCCGATCACGGCGCAGCACAAGGTGCATCGGGACCTGCTGGCCAACCTGATCCAGCATTCCAAACTGTTCATGGTCGATATCGCCAAGATCGGCCATGACGATCAGAAAAAGGGAAACATTGCCTGGGGACCGCGGCATGTCGAGGGTATCGCGGGCGGGGCCATCCAAGTGGGCTATGCGCCCGAGACCGAGGATTACCTGCAGTATTTCGACTGGCCCGAATCCGTGATCCGGCTGCCGCAGGACCCGGACAAGGCCATCGACCGGATTGTGGCGATCCTGGATGACCCAACCGAACAGGAACGGATGCGGCGGATCAATTTTGCGAACGCCCTGCAGAAACATGACTGGCTGAACCGCTGGACGGATATTCTGAAACACCTGAACCTGCCGGAAACCAGCGCAATGGCGACGCGCAGGCAAAACCTGTCCCGCATGGCCGCGGGGTTGACGGGCAAACATCCGTCGCAACCAAGCTCGACGGAACCTGCCTCAGCGCTCTGAGGCCGGTTGCCAGGTATCACCCGGCACTTGCGACCGAGCCATCCGACAACAGCCCCAGATGGGACAGCTGATTGCTGCAACTGTTTTCGATGGGATGAAAAACACCGGAATACTCAAGTTCGACGCCCGTTTCCGCGGACAGCACAACATTGGTCGAGGTCGCGAATTTGACCACGATGGACCGATCCAGCTTGGCCCGTTTGCCCTCGACATAAGGCAGGTTCCCGGCTTTGAAGTTGAAGATAGCATTCGCCACCTGCCCCGACAGACCTTTTTCGATCAGAAAGGTCTCATACCCATCGCAAAACGCCTGTGCTGCCGGTTGCGCGGCAATGTCAGAGCCATAGACCCGTGCGATGACCCGCCGGGCATGGGCTGCGATCCCGCCGGGCAGCAGGGCGAACCCCACCCCGCCCGCAACAGCGGCCAGACACACACCTCCCAACAATGCGCTTCGTCTGGAGATCATCATCGGACCACCTCGGCCGCGCGCAGCGACATTGCGGACAGGGTCAGGGTCGGATTGGCGGGCGAGCAGGTCGGAAACGACCCCGCCCCCAAGGCAAAGACATTCGGAACCTCGTGCAGACGCAGATACTCATCCACCACCCCCTCGGCCGGGTCGGTGCTGATCCGGTGGGTGCCCTGAATATGGGCCTGGCTGGGCAGAAAGCCGCCTGCGGTCACGCTGTCCAGTTCATCCGGAATGACACCCGGCAATCCGTCCAGCGCGCGCTGCAAGCCGCGATAGGCGTAGGGGTGGTGCCCGGTCCATTCGATCACCGGGGCGTCCTCCTCAAGCAGCACCCGGTTTTCGGCGATGGGCAGGTCCTCGGCCACAAGGGTCAGAACCAGGCGGTTGGTCCACTTGCCCGGCTCCTCGCGGATATTGGGGGGCGCGTTCGAGCTTTCGATCAGCACCGCCGCCGCCTCGGACCGGTCTATGTCGTGATAGAAATGGTAACTGTGGCCGGTATCCGACGTGCCGCCGAAATAGTTCTTCAACGTGGCTGTATCGACAATCACGGATTGCGAGGGTTCTTCGTGCAGATACCGCCCCAACGCAGAGGAGGTGACGCCCGACCGCAGCAAGATTGCCGCGTTGAAAATGGCATTGGCGCCCAGCGCAAACACGGCTCCCTTGACTTTGACTTCTTGCCCGTCCGTCCCGCGCAACACCCCGTGCGTCGCGCGCCCGCCTTCAACGACCACCTCGCGGAATTCGGTATCCAGAACATATCTGGCCTTTGGATGTGCAATCTGTTCAAGGCCGTTCAGGATCGTGAATTTCGCATCAATCGGACAGATGCCGCAAACGCCGTTCACGCAGCAGGTGGGCCGCGTGCCCCCATTTGAACGCGCGGTCGGCAGGGGCACCCAGGAATTGCTGTGACTCTGAAGCACGACGTCCGCGCGGGATCCGGTGTGCTCGGGGTAAGGAAACGGCTTGTCGCGGGGCAGGATATGATCCGACCCGCCCCCTGCGATCTCCATCAGGTATTCGGCCCGTTCGTAATAGGGGGCCAGATCGTCATAGCCGAACGGCCAGTCCATTCCCACGCCGAACCGGGAATGCAGCCGGAAGTCATCCGGGTGAAACCGCGGGGTATCACCCCACCAGAAGTTCGAATTTCCGCCGAAAACGATAAAACTGAGCCAATCTTTCCGGAAGCCGGACGAATTGCGCTGCGTGATGTCCTCTCCGGCGCGCCAGCCGTCGCGAAGCTGCGCCTCATGCGGGCGGAAACCGCCTTTTTCGACGATGAGAATGTCCAGATTCTGCGGCAGGGCGTGCGCAAAGAACATCGATGCAAAGCTGCTGCCGACAAGCACCACGTCCCATTCGCTGGCGGCAACCTCTGCAAGGTCAATGCGTTTCATCTATTCACCCATGGCCTCGCAAGAGGCTCAAACCGAATTACTCATACACTCAAATAAGATATCTCAGCGTACCCCGAGACAGAGGTTTGTCAAATCACCAAAGATGATCGGTTTCTTTCCGGAACCAATCTACAAGCCATTCCGCAGTGTCCCGATCCGGCGGCCACGTCAGTCAGAGGTCTTCGCCCCGCCGGTTTTGCGGTTGCCTGCAGCGCGTATGCGATCGGCAATGCTTTGCGTCCGCTGCGGCTGATCGCCCTGAATTTCCAGGGGTTCGACGCTGTCGGCATCCAATCGGAACGTCGCGCGCATGGGCAAAAACCCGTCCACTACCATCATGTTCTGCTCGGACGGATCGATTGTCAGCTTTCCGGTCAGGCGGACGGGCTCGTGAACATAGCTGGGCGTCCAGTCCTCATTCAGCCGCACCCGGATCATCTGATTGGGCGGCGGCGGCGGCATGTGGCTGCACATCCCGCGCTGAGGCACCAAGTAAGCTATGGCATTGCCATCCGCATCGGGTGGTGCCGGAATGGCAAACCCTGCCAGCGTCACAGTCTGACCGTCGAGTTCGGGGTTACCTGCCGCACCGGCGCGCTCTCGGTTCCGGGCCACGACATGCCGCTGGTCCAGCAGCCAGTCGATATCGATTCCATCCGACGCCAGGGCGTCCTCAGTCTCAATCAAAAGCTCCTGCCATTTCAGCCGTTCTTCGGCGCTGCCCACATCCTTATGCAGCCTGCCGCGCAAGCGTACGACGAAAAGCACATCGTCGAACTGTTCCGGGTTGAGATCGCGATACGGGTCATCGAAGACTTGAACGGACGGGTCCGGCAAATCGGACCAGTCCAGTGCGACCCCCGGAGCCGCCACCGCTGACGGGCCGCACAGGACCAGCGCCAGAATCGTTGCAAGAGGAAACCAATATCGCATGCTCGGACTCTATCGCTCTGCCCGGATCAATCCAGTGGGTTTTTGCAAATGTCGTCTTTGCAGGGCGCTCTGTCGCTGCAGGGCTGCGCCGGGAAACAAACCTCCAAGAATCAAATTTATTATTGACGCATCAGGCCATCTCGGGCAGTCAATCTGGTGATGGTTCCCCCAAAAAGGGGATGAAAAGGGAATACGGTGCGGCCCTGTCAATTGGCCAACTCCGTGACTGCCCCCGCAACTGTAAGCGGTGAGCGACGCCATACACCCACTGGCCCTTTGGGCCGGGAAGGATGGCCTAGCATCGACCCGCAAGTCAGGAGACCTGCCATCATATGTTCAACCAACCCGGGGCGGGGCGTCCTGGAAGGAGGCTATGATGACACGTCTGACACGTGTTCCTATGATTGGCACCTTCTCTGCGCGTTTGAAAACGAGCGGAGCGGGCAATGCCGCAAACACCTGATCATTTCCTGCTGATCTGCGAGACCTGCAAAGGTCCGGAGAATGCCCATGCCTTGCGCACCGCGCTGGCGGGCAGTCTGCCTGCGGGCTTTGCGGTTCGGACCGTATCGTGCATGGCGGGATGCGAAAGGCCGACAACCGTTGGATTTCAGGCCGTTGGCAAAGCGCAGTACCTGTTCGGCGATATCCAAACCGAACGCGACATCAACGCAGTGGCCGAGTTTGCGCGGCAGTATCAGCACAGCGTGGACGGATGGACCAACGCCACCGACCGCCCGCGCGCATTGTTCACCAAAACCTTGGCTCGCATGCCCTGTATGAACGTGGAGGAGCGCCCATGACCAACCCCGCGTTTCTGGTTGCTCGTGACCTGGAATACTATGCGCTCAACGGCGATGTCCTGCTGCAGGGTGCGTCGTTCGAACTGGACAAGGGTGCAATCCTGGCCATTGCCGGGCCAAACGGGGCCGGAAAAACAACGCTTTTGAACCTTCTGTGCGGTGCCGCCGAGATGGTTCTGGGCGATGTCCTGATCAACGGGCGCAGCCTGAAACAGATGTCCGCATCGGAACGCGCGCGCATGATTGCCGTGGTCAGTCAGCAGGAGTTTCCGGACGGTCGGTTGCTGCTGCGCGACTACGTTGCGCTGGGTCAGATTCCGATCCGCTCCGACCGGTCCGCCGACGCCCACGCGGCCGAACTTGACCGGATACTGGACCTGACCGGGCTGGACGCTCTGGCCGGCAAGCGGATGGCCCTGCTGTCCGGCGGCGAACGTCAGCGAGCACATATCGCCCGGGCACTGGCGCAGAACCCTTCGCTTCTGTTTCTGGATGAGCCCACCAACCATCTGGACCCTGATGCCAAGGGCCGGATGCTGTCGCTGGTGGCCGAACTGGGCATCACCGTGGTCATGATCGTGCACGATCTGGTCATGATCCCCGAATTCGCCACCCATGTGGCCCTGATGAAATCCACCCGCCTGACCAGCTTTGGGCCCGTGGCCGAGGTTCTGACGCCCGCGCATGTGCGCGACACGTTCGGCGTCGACTACCTGTGTTTCCAGCACGAAGGCCGGGTAATCCCGGCGCTGGATATCCGAAGAACACCCGTTTCAAACTAAAGCAAGGAAACTCCCCCCAATGAAACAAATCTGGTCTGCGGCCCTGATCACCGCCCTCGCAGGCGGCGCCTTTGCACATGAGGTGACGGTCGACAATTGCGGCGCGCCACTGGTTTTCGAGACTCAGCCCGAACGGCTGGTCGTGCATGACATGAACATGACCGACATGGCCTTTGCGCTGGGTCTGCAGGACAAGATCGTTGGCCTGACCGGCATTACTGGCTGGTACAAGACCAGCCCCGAATTCGACACGCTGCGCGGCGACATCCCCGAGCTTGCGCCGAAATACCCGACCGTTGAAAACCTCGTCGCGGTCGAACCCGACCTGTTCTTTGCCGGTTGGTATTACGGCATGAAACCCGGCGGAGACGTGACGCCCGGCACGCTGGAGCCCTTTGGCATCAAGACCATGATCCTGACAGAAAGCTGCGTGCATCTGGACAAGGATCGCCCCGAGGCCAGCATGGACCTGCTGTTCGACGACGTGCTGCGTCTGGGCAAGGTCATGCATGTCGAGGACAAGGCCGACGCGCTGGTATCCGGCTGGAAAGACGAACTGGCAGCCATCGAAGCCCAGACCGCCGATCTGCCCAAACCCCGCGTGTTCCTGCTGGACGGTCCGGCCGATGCGCCCTTCACCGCGGGCAAATTCGCCATCCCCGACGCGATGATCGCCGCTGCGGGCGGTGAGAACGTCACCCATGACATGGACACCAGCTGGGGCCGCACCTCATGGGAGGTCGTCGCCGCATCCAACCCGGAATTTCTGGTACTGCTGGACTACCAGACCGGAAATGGCGCAGCGGATACGTTCAAGTTTCTGCAGGACCATCCGGTGATGTCGCAGATCGACGCCGTGAAAAACGAACGCTGGATCGGCCTGCGCTACGAAGAGCTGACCCCCGGACCGGCGAATATCAAGGCGATCTCGAAAATGGCCCAAGCCATGCATCCGGGCCTCAACTGAAATGGGCCGATTGGGCCTTGTGCTGATCTTGGGGGCGGTCATTCTGGCCGCCCTCTTGCTGATTTCTACCGTTTACGGCACCACGCCGATCCCCGCGCAGGATGCGTTTGACGCGGTCTTGCTGGGCACTGGTCTGACGGATGGGGACATGTCCCCCCTGCACCGGATCGTGTTCGACCTGCGCCTGCCCCGCGCTTTGTTCGCGGCCGTCATTGGCGCCGGGCTGGGCATTGTCGGCGTGGTTCTGCAAACCACCACGCGCAATGATCTGGCCGACCCCTTCCTGTTCGGCCTGTCCTCGGGCGCGGCAGCCGGAGCCGTTTTCGTCATCACTGTGACCGGCGATGTTCTGGGCTTCTGGACCTTGCCGCTGGCAGCGTTCTGTGGCGGACTCGTGGCCTCGGGCATCGTGCTGGCGCTGGTTCACGGGCTGCGAACCAGTGCGCCGGAAAAGCTGATCCTGGCTGGTCTGGCGGTTTCCTTCCTGTTCTCGGCCATCACCAATTACCTGATTTTCGCGGGCGACAGCCGCGCGGCGCATTCGGTCATCTTCTGGATGCTGGGCGGGCTGGGTCTGGCCCGCTGGGAAACCTTCCCACTGGTCTGCGCCGGACTGCTGCTGATCCTGTCCTATTCGCTCTATCGTAGCCGTTGGCTGGATGCCCTGCTGACCGGAGACCTGACCGCCGCAACGCTGGGCGTGCCGGTTCAGGGGCTACGGTTCAGCATGTTCTTTGCCGCAGCCCTTGCCACCGCCGTCTTTGTCTCGGTCGCCGGGGTGATCGGCTTTGTTGGCCTGATGGTGCCGCATATCGCCCGCGGGATCGCTGGACCGCTGCACAACCGGCTTCTGCCCACCGCTGCTATTGTGGGCGCTGCCTTGCTGACAGGGTCAGACATCCTCAGCAGGCTGCTTCTGGCCCCACAGGAATTGCCGGTGGGGATCGTGACGACCTCGATCGGTTCGGTGTTTGTGTTTCTGCTGCTGTTCAGAACCGCACGGGCTCGGCACTAGATTCGGGCATCAATCCCGCTTCGGCCCATTGGCTTGCAACCGGGGCAGATACCCCCAACAGATCGATCGCACGGGCCGCAATTTGGTTGACGATGTCCGACACGCATTGCGGTTTCAGATAAAAGGCCGGCACCGGCGGCAGAACAATTGCGCCCATCTCGGTCACGGTTGTCATGTTTCGCAGATGCACCAACGTTAGCGGCGCCTCACGGGTCAGCAGAACCAGCCGCCTGCGTTCCTTGAGTTGAACGCTGGCCGCGCGGGTCAGCAGGTTGTCATCCAGACCGTGCGCGATTGCCGCCAGGGATCGCATGGAACAGGGGGCAACGATCATCCCGGACACCGGGACCGACCCTGAGGCGATACTGGCGCCGATGTTGTCTATGGAATGGTGGCGGGTTGCCAATCCCCCGAGGGTCTCAAACGCATCCCCCCCGCATTCCTCAAGAAGCGTGCGCTTTGCCGCCTTGCTGGTGACAAGGTCAATCTCAACGCCCAGAACCGATAGCTGCCGCGCCACTGACACCCCGAGCGCTGCACCCGAGGCTCCGGCCACGCCCAAAATCACGCGCTGCTGGCTCATGACCTTCCTCCTGCCATCAGGCGCGAAACAAGATTCGCCGCAAACTCCGCATCCTTGTCCGCTGTTTTCATCACGGTTCCCCATTCCCGGCTGGTTTCGCTTTCGATCTTGGTCGTGGCGTCGATGCCCATTTTCCCCGACAGCCCGGGTTGTGGTGAGGCAAAGTCCAGATAGTCCATCGGCGTGTTCTCCAGCGTCATCACATCCCGAACCGGGTCCATACGCGTGGCAAGCGCCCAGGCGATGTCATCCCAGTTTGCGGGGTCGATATCGTCATCCACCACCACGATCATCTTGGTATAGCTGAATTGCGGCAGCATCCCCCACAGCGCCATCATCACCCGGCGCGCCTGGCCGGGATAGCGTTTGTCGATGCTGACAACGGCCATGCGGTACGAGCACGCGGCGGGCGGCAGCCAGAGGTCGCGGACCTCGGGGATCTGGGCGCGAATGGTGGGCAGCGCGAGGCGGTTGAAAACCTCGCCAATGATCGCAGGTTCATCCGGCGGGCGTCCGGTATAGGTGGACAGGTACAGCGGGTCCTGCCGATGGGTCACGGCTGTAACCTGCATGACCGGGAAAGGCTCGGCCCGGTTGTAGTATCCGGTGTGATCTCCGAACGGCCCCTCGGGCGCGGATTCGGTGGGCGATACCCAACCTTCAAGGATGATCTCGGCCTCGGCCGGAACCATCAAGGGCACCGACTTGGCGGCCACCATACGGGGGCGGGCGCCGTTAAGCGCGCCTGCAAAGGTCATTTCCGACACGGTCTCGGGCAGAGGCAACGCGGCAGATAACAGCGTGGCCGGGTCCGCCCCCAGAACGATGGCAACAGGTGTCTTTTCCCCGCGTTTCGCCCAGCTCCTGTGATGGGCCGCGCCGCCGCGGTGGGGCAGCCACCGCATGATCAGCTTGTCCCGCTCCAACACCTGTGCGCGGTAGATGCCCGCATTATAGGACGTGACATTGCCCGCCTCGGACCCGTGAGGTCGGGTGATGACCACCGGCCAGGTCACAAGCGGCGCCGCATCGCCCGGCCAATGGGTCTGCACCGGGATAGAGGCCAGATCGATTTCCGACCCTTCCAGTACAACCTGCTGGCTAGGGCCAGACTTGGTGATCTTGGGTCGCGTCGCCAGAGCGGCCTTCAACATCGGCCAGCGCGACAGGACATCCCGCACCCCGTCCGGAGGCGTCGGAGTTTTGAGCGCGGCTAGAAACGCGCCCATCTCGTCCAGTTCCACCGGTTTGATCCCAAGTCCGGCGCATACGCGTTCGGTTGTCCCGAACAGGTTCGCGACAACTGGCATTTTTGAAGGGATACCACCGTCCGACACCGGAAAATCGAACCGCAACACCGGGCCGGCCCGTTCCAGCACGTTGCGGTGAACCGCTGTCATCTGATGACGGACAGAGACGGGTTCCGAAACCGTCAGCAACTGATTGGCATCCCCGCACCAGTCAAGGAAACTGCGCAGGCTGGGGAAAGAGGGCAACGATCGCACGAGAGCTCCTGTTCAAGAAAGCCCGGCCTGCCTATCAGCGAAAATCCACAGCGAAATTGACAATCGTCAACTTGCGACAGCGTGCAAACACTTATGAGTGCCCGGCAAGAGACATGTCGACCGTGCCAAAGGAGCCCTGCTTGTCCCAATCGCCCGCTCAGATTCCGCGCTTTCCGCAGGTGGCCACCTATCCGTTGCGCGTTTTGCCGTTCGCCCCTTTGTCGGCCATTCTGTCCGCCTTTTCCCGCAAGATTGCCCAAAAACACCCGGGCATGTTCCGCAGGCTGGGTGAGTATGATCACAGCCGGTTCATCCTTGATCCGACCGACCTGCCTTTTGTGATCTGTCTTGATCCGAACGGCGGCAACCCGCGTGTGTCCGTCACGCGCGGCCCGGCAGATGGTGCCGCACGGATTGCCGGGCCGCTTGCCGCCCTGCTGGGCCTTGTTCACGGCGCATATGACGGGGACGCGCTGTTCTTTTCCCGCGATCTGGTGATCGAAGGCGATACGGCCGCGGCGCTGGCCCTGCGCAACGCCGTCGATGATGCCGAGCTGGACTTCGCGCAGGAACTCTCGGACCTGTCCGGCCCATTGGCGCATTCCATGCAGAGGGTTCTTGCACTGATCGAGCGAAGAACCGGCGTTAACCTGAGCAGACCTGAAGAGGCAGAACTATGGTAATGGAAATTGTCTGCCCCGCTGGCACCCCTGCCGCGTTGCGTGCGGCAGTAAAGGCGGGCGCGCACACGGTTTACTGCGGCTTTGCCGATGAAACCAACGCCCGGAACTTTCCCGGCCTGAATTTCGACCGGGCGGAAATGCGCGAGGGCGTGGCCTTTGCCCACCAGCATGGTGCCAAGGTTCTGGTTGCCATCAACACTTTTCCGCGCGCCGGGCACGAGGCCATCTGGCACAGCGCCGTGGCCGATGCCGAAGCTTGCGGCGCCGATGCGGTGATCCTGGCCGATGCCGGCCTTCTGGCCCACACCGCACACCATCATCCGGGCCTGCGCCGTCACCTGTCGGTACAGGCTGCCGCCGCCAATGCGGATGTCATCAACTACTATGCCGAGACCTTTGGCGTGAAACGTGTCGTGCTGCCGCGCGTGCTTTCAGTGCCGGAAATCGCCGCGATCAACGCCGAAACCGAGGTTGAAACCGAGGTGTTTGTCTTTGGTGGTCTTTGTGTGATGGCCGAGGGCCGCTGTTCGCTGTCGTCCTACGCCACCGGCAAATCGCCCAATATGAACGGCGTCTGCTCTCCGGCAAGTCATGTGGAATACCGTGACGAAAACGGGGTGCTGGATGCGCGCCTGGGCGGTTACATCATTCACCGCGTCAACAAAGGCGAAGCCGCCCCCTATCCGACCCTGTGCAAAGGATGCTTCAGCGCAGGTGAGAAAACCGGCCACCTGTTCGAAGACCCGGTCAGCCTGAACGCCGAGAAGCTGATCCCGCAGTTGCAAAAGGCGGGCGTTACCGCGCTCAAGATCGAAGGCCGCCAACGGTCGCGTTCCTACGTGGCGCAGGTGGTGCGCAACTTCCGCGCCGCCGTGGATGCGCTGGATGCAGGCCGCCCGTTGCCCGAGGGCATGTTGGCCCGTCTGTCCGAGGGTCAGGCCATGACCACCGGCGCCTATAAGAAAACCTGGAGATAAGCCATGGATCTCACTGCTGGGCCGACCCAGTTCTTCTGGTCCAAAGACCGTTGGCTGGAGTTTCACACCTCTTTGGCCGATACCCCCGTTGCCCGTGTCGTTCTGGGTGAACTGGTCTGTTCCAAACGCCTGCCGTTTTATCAGGAGCATATCGCAGAGGCGATCGACACGCTGCAAAACGCAGGCAAAGAGGTCGCCCTGACCAGCCTTGCACTGGTCACCCTGAAACGCGAGCGCAAGCTGACCGCCGATCTTGTCGAAATGGGACTGCCGGTCGAGGTCAACGACCTGTCTGCCCTGCCCCATCTTCCCAAGGGCACGCCGTTCTGGGTTGGTCCGCTGGTCAATGTCTACAACGAAGGCACGCTGACATGGCTTGCTTCGCTGGGCGCCACACGGGTGTGCCTGCCCCCCGAACTGCCGTTGGAAAGCGTTGAGGTGCTGGCCAAAACCGCCGCGGATCTCGGCGTTGCTGTCGAGGTCTGGGGGCATGGCCGCCTGCCCCTGGCAATCTCGGGCCGCTGCTATCACGCACGCCTGCACGGTCGCACCAAAGACAACTGCCAATTTGCCTGCGAAGACGATCCGGACGGGCTGCAGGTCAACACGCTGGAAGGTCAGCCGTTCATGACCATGAACGGTGTGCAAACCCTGTCGGACACCCACGCCGCTGCCGTTTATCAGACCGACACGCTGGCGCGCGCAGGCGTCACCGCCCTGCGCCTGTCGCCGCAATCACAGGGTTTCCCTGCCATCTGCGCAGCCTATCACGCCCTCCAGCAAGGAGATGCCACGGCACAAACAACAGCCGCAGAGCTTCAATCCATCACGCCGGACGCCCGCTTTTCCGATGGGTTCCTGCAAGGTGCATGTGGCGCGGACTGGTCCGCCGACCGGGCCGTCCCGGCAGAGTGACCTCACGATCATTCTGGGCCGCGCCCTATCGCCCCATGTTCAGCGGCGCGGCGCTTTGGGCGCTTGTCTGTATCGGGTGGTGGCCATTGGGCGTGCGTCTGGGTCTGCCGGCTCCGGCGTTCGAGCCAACCGTGCTGTGGCATGTGCATGAGCTGCTGTTCGGCTTTGCCGCACTGGCTGTCGGCGGTTACCTGCTGACCGCCCTGCCCAATTGGGTGGCCAAGCCCCCCGAACAGGGTCTGATTTTGAAACTGCTGATGGGGTTCTGGGCCTTGGGCCGTCTCACAACGGCCATGGCTGATCGCCTCCCCCTCAGCCTGATCCTGATTTGTAACGGGCTCTATTTCATCGCATTGTTTGGCCTTCTGATATGGCGCATCGCAGCCGCAAACGCCTATGTCAAAACTCCGTTTGCTTTCGCAATGCTGGCTTTGGGCCTGGTCGAAGCCACTTACATGGCTCTCGCTAAATCCGGTGATGTCGCCGCCTGCCTGTCCCTTGTTCGCGCGGTGCTGATCGGCTTTGCCATCCTGATCGCCACCATCGGCGTTCGTGCCGTCCCGGCCTTCACCAACACTTGGCGTCAACACCAAAACCTGCCTGTTCTGGATTTGCCCTACAACGAAAGGCTGCGCGTGATCACCATTGCGTTGTTGGCCTGTGGCGCCCTTGCTTTGTTTCTGGACGCCGCCGATTTCGCCAATGCCTTGCTGATTCTCGCCGCCCTTTCCCTGCTTGCGGCGATGTCCCGCTGGCGCAGCTTCAGCACAGGGCGCAACCCGCTGCTCTTCGGTCTGCATGCGGCCTTTCTCTGGCTTCCCCTCGGGCTTTTGTTGATGGGATCATTGTGGTTTTACCCGGCGGCCTACCCCACGCAAGACGCCCTGCATGCCCTCACCATCGGCGCGATTTCCGGCATGATCATGGCCTTCACCGGCCGCGCTGCATCCCACACGTCAGAGGGTTCGCTACGCGCACCGCGCAGCCTGACCTGCGCCATGGTGCTGCTGTGGTGCGCCATCGCAACCCGCCTTACCGCACCGCTAACCGCCCATGGTCAACTCCTGGAAAATTCTGCGGCCCTGTTCTGGTGCGTCAGCTGGGTGTGTTACCTGATCGCCCTGCGTCCTGCTCTCTTGGGCCCAGCGGTCCGACCTGTGCTCAGCGGCAGAAGCCCTAAGACCCGGACCATGTCCACAACCAAGGCAAAAGGAACAGGATAAGCTTGGGGCAGCCTAAGCCAGCCAACAGCACCGAAACCACAGATAATAAAAAAGTGGTGAGCCGTGCAGGATTCGGACCTGCGACCCACTGATTAAAAGAACGGCCAGAGCCATTTCTCCGCATTTCGCCAGATTTCGCCGCACTGACAAAAATGAAGCAAAAACAGTAATTTAAGTTGACAATCGTTGCGCCTTGAATTCATGAGTTACTCCAGAATTCGCCGCCATTTGCTTCCGTATAGCTTCCGGAAGCAGGTCGGAAGAAAGGAGTGTTCTGGATATGTTCAAGCTGACCAAACGCGCGGTAGAGGGTCTTTCCATTGAGGCCAAGGAGTACCTTGTCTGGGACCGTGACATGCGCGGCTTTGGGCTGCGAATCTGCCCCTCCGGCAAGAAGACCTATCCGGTTCAGTACCGGACCGGGCGCCGGACACGTCGGATCACCATCGGCCAACATGGCGTTCTGACCGCCGAGGAAGCGCGGACGCAGGCAAAGCAGCCTTTGGGCGATGTGGCGCGGGTCGGACCCTTCCGCTGAGAGACAGGCCAAACGGCACGCACCGACCGTTGCGGGTCTCTGTGACCGATTCTTAGAGGAATATGTCGACCAGCATTGCAAGCCGACCACTGCCCGCGACTATCACAGCGTGATCCGCCGGTTCATCCGTCCCAAACTTGGCCCAATACCGATTGCCGAGGTAACCCGCGCCGATGTGGTGACCTTTCACCACGGGCTGCGCGAAACCCCCTATCAGGCCAACCGGGCGCCGGCCATGTTGTCGAAGCTGTTTAATCTGGCCGAGGATTGGGGCTTGCGGCAGCCGGGATCAAACCCCGCGCGCCGGATCAAGAAATTCCGCGAAGAAGAAAAGAAACGCTATCTGTCAGACGCGGAACAGATACAGCTTGGTAAAGTACTGGCCGAGGCGCTGGAAGACGGCACAGAGACTGTATACGTCGTCTCGGCCCTGCTGCTGATCTACACCGGATGCCGCCTCAGTGAGATTCTGACGCTGCGCTGGGACTATGTAACCTCGCACCATCTGGAATTGCCGGACAGCAAGACCGGACGCCGCCGCATCCCGTTGCCGAGAGAAGCCTAGGACATCCTGATGGACCTGCCCCGGCAACCGGGAAACCCCTACGTCATATTGGGCGAGTCTGAGACCGGACCGCTCAACAACCTGCAAAAACCGTGGCGACGTATACGTAAGACGGCTGGACTGGAAGATGTCCGCATTCATGATTTGCGGCACACATACGCTTCTGTTGCGATGAAAGATGGGATCGACCCGTTCACCCTGAAAGAGATCATGGGTCACAAGAATCTAACCACGACCCTGCGATATGCGCATCTGGCAGATGACGCGGTTCAAAGAGCGGCTGGATCAGTGGCGACCCGTTTGGCCCGTGCCGTTCGCAAGGACATTCGTTCTGCGCCCTTGAGGGCAGTCAGCTAATCGGAAAAAGAGGTCTAGTGGAGGACGTTGCGCCATTCATCCGTCGTGCTGCGATTGATCATTATTGGCACATTTGAACAAAAGACTGGCGTCGAGTCACAATTCTAAATGGCGATTAGTGGTCATATCGTTCAGACTTTGGATTTCAGCAAGTTAAGGTTGCTATCGCCTAACGAGGAGAAAATGCCCGCAGAATTCTGGTTAGCGCTGTTGGTGGAAATCATTCTGTGCGCATCTCTTATTGGCTCAACACGTAGCTTCTTCGAACGATTTCTGGAAACCAAGCCATCAGGTAATAATCGCGATCCCAAACGTAACCGCCCTGAGAGAGGTCATCGGACCAATCTCAGAGCTGTCCTCGAAGCCGAAGGACAGGAACCACTTGGGCTGTGGCACCGCGAGTCACGAAAGCCAAAAACGTGGAAATCGCTTCAGGAGAACGGCAACCGACGGTCTCGCGAATTGAAACGTCTCGGACTTAGGAATGACAAAGATGGTTGAAGATGTCTAAGTAGCAGACTGGCTGGGAGGATGTCAGTATTTATGACCTGCAAAACACCTTTGCCCCAGCTGCTATGTAAAACGGGATCGACCAGTTCACCCTTAAGGAGATTTAGAACCACAAAAATCTGACCACGACCCTGCGCTATGCACATCTGGCAGATGATGCGGTGCAACGGGCAGCGGGATCGGTTGCAGCCCGTCTGGCACGCGCCGTGCGCTAGGACGTCCAGGTCACCCCTTTGCGGGTCGTTCAATAGCCTCACATTGCTGCGATCCGTCGCTTTGGCAGATAAGTCGCAAGGTGAGACTTAGGGGCGGGTATTTGGAGCGGGTGCCGCTAGGTAAGGTTGTACACCGAATCTCTGAACTTCAATCGCGTTGCCAAAAAACAACGCGCAACAGCCGAGTTTCTTTTTGACGCGCGAAAAAAAGGCACAAAAAGTCTTTGTAAAACAAGCATGAAATTTGCTGCTTAAATTTTAGGCAAACAGAGCGAAACCTTTAGTTTTTAAGATGAAACGCGTACTCAACACCAAATTATCCGCGCACTTATCCACAAAAGCCGTGGATGTCTTACGTGTTGATTGAAGTCAGCAGCCATGTAAAACAGGTGATTCCAAGAATCTGGGTTACAGGCTTACGTGATTCATCTTCGGAACTCCCCCCGCAAATTATCGGAAGTGAACTTGGTTCGGCTTGCTGGTTTCAGTTCCAATTTAGCCAGCGAGTCCGCTTGGACAAAGCGCACGAGTTGTCTTGATGACTTGCGCTATTCGAACTCCGAGGAACCGCGGCACCACCAAAGGTTGTTCAGTTTCACTCCATTACATGGGGCTCATTTCAAGAACTGCGACGCGGTACGAATTGGCATGCCTGCTTATGCTGCGGCTCCACACCGGAGTTACCCCGGGACACGTCGAATCTCTCAACCCGACGTGGGTTAGGTGTTAAACACCCGTACGCATCAGTGCCTGCTAGAAATTTCAAACCGGACACCGAAAAAGTCTCGGATTGCCACTGTTAAGCCTCATTCTCGTAGTCAGTCCGAACCATAACCGCATGTATGTAAAGGAGTATTTCATGCGCAGGTTTTTCACTGCCGTTGCCCTGTTGCCTTTTGTTGCTGCCTGCGCGCAGTCGCCGGATAAGGTCGGTGCCACGTATGTCAGCCCGGCTATCTTTGATGGGCGTTCGTGCCAGCAATTGCACGCCGAGCGCAACCAGATTGCAAGCAACGTTAACAAGTTGACGGCAGACCAAAAGAAAGCGGCTACGGATGACGCAGTCATTACAGGCGTGACGCTGGTTCTGTTCTGGCCTGCCGCGTTGGCTATGGCTGCGACACAGGATCACGCCGACCAATTGGCGGCAGCCAAAGGGAACTACGACGCCATCACGCAGGCCATGCAGACGAAGAATTGCCCCCAAATCGGCGTGACTGGCTAAAGCTGCCAAGCAGCAACAAGGAAAGGGGAGCATGAAGGTGTGTTCCCTTTTCTTACGACGCTTTGCCACCATCTACTTCTTGAGCAGTGCGGCACGCCTCAAAGGCCGTGCCCAAGAGACATAGCGTTCGCTGCCTGAAATAAGAGAACCTCAGCTCTGCGGGTTGTTCAGTAACGTTACCCTACATAGGCAAAGCAGCAAGGGATTGAGCGCTCTACGTATAGGTTACGTTACATAGGGCACCACACAGCAACCATACGTTAGACAACAATACAGGCTTAGGGTCTATGCTGGATAGTCAGGATAAGAAAAGCGAATTGGATTTCGAAAACATGTAGAAGCAGATGCAACTCCCCTTACCAATCGCGGAAGGGTTTGTTGCGGACATTGGTTGGATTGCTCAGCACAACCACCCCAAAGACCAGCGCATAACACCACTACCAGCGAAAGAGCGCAAAGCGATCTACAGCAAGCTGGACAAGACCATCAGTTCTTTGCTGGAGCAGCTTTCAAACCTGCCACCCTCCATCCAATGGGAGTTTGACGAGGTGGGTATGGGTAACGAGCCGGAAAACTACTTTGAAGACTCTTTGGATTCTGGTCACGAATGTCTTGGCTACAGCGAACATCTCGTAGATGCGGTTCAAGAAAAATTGCCGAAGATTCAATTCCTGATCGGCGAGGCGCTGGAACAGCACAAGCGTCCGCGTGCCAGACCGAAGCAAAATGAAAATCTGGAAGAAACAATTCAGCGGCTCGCGCAGATTTTCCAGCACTATACTGGCCGGAGTCCGATGGAGAAGCACCGCTACGACGAAACCGACGCTGACCAGCCTTACAAAAGCGATTTCTTCAGTTTCCTATATGATTTCTTCTGGGTTGACCCCAACCACAGGTTCCCGACATCGCAAGCCATCGGCAACGCGACATTGCGCGTGTTTGGCCTTACAAAATAGGGGATGTCATAAATGGACAAGTTTTAAGCCATATATGACATTAGAATAATCCGCGCCTACACGAAGTCATAGCTCCACACGTGGTTTCGATGCTTTGGCCGCAGCCGTACACATGATCCGTCATTCAACCAGAGCCGCCCCTTCTTTGGTTGTTTCATTGGCACTTCAAGCCCCTGCCGCCGTCAAAGTCTTTCGACCCGTTTGCCATGCACCTGCCAGCCCAAATCTCTCAGCAGCTCTGCGATCCGGCGAAAGCCGTAGCGACCATACTGGCGGGCCAATTTATCATATCCGCCACCAGTCGCTCCTCGTCAGCTTGACCTCTCGGCAGTTTTCGCTGTGTGGATCGGTGCCGTTTCAGGACACGACACGTGCGGCGTTCTGAGACCCGCAGTTTGGAGCGCACATGGTTGATGCAGGCACTGCGATGGGCGGGGCTCAGCAGTTTCCCTTGTTCGCCATTTGGTTCCTCCGTTTTCTTAACTATAGTAGTGGACCACTTCAGTCGGGGAGGATCAGTGGAAATGGTGATTTTAGATTTCCAGCTTGTTGCCGACAAAACCAAGTTTTGCTAGCAGTTTGTTTTGACAAACAAATATTCGAACCTGAGCGAGCGGATAACCTGCCTGAAAATCTTGTCCAATCTAGTGAGCTGATTACAGCTACTCCCGTTACTTTCCGGCACAAATTGTTGGAATATGTGGTACGTGCGTTTGCACGCGCGCCAATGCCGGTATTGAAGATTATTGCGGGGAAACCGGTAGAAGTAGAAGGCAAACGCCTTGACCCGTTGATGCAGATTATTTGTCAGAAGTTTGCGCCAGATCCTCAAAATCCTCCAACTCTGGAAGAAAAACGAAAGGATCTGGATATCCGCGGTGCATGGCTAGCTCACCGATTAGATTCGAATGTATCCATTAAAACCCTTACCGTTCCTGGGCCGGGTGACGACATCAAGTGTGAGTTGCATTGTCCTACAGGACTGCCTTCTTCGGCGCGTGCTATTATTCATTTTCACGGCGGGGGTCACGTAATGGGATCACCTCAAAGCCATCGCAGAACCAGCAATCGAATGGCCAAGGATACGCAAAGTATCGTGGTCGTCCCTGACTATCGTCTTGCTCCAGAAAACCCGTTTCCCGCAGCGATCGAGGACTGCCTCGCAGTTTTCGATTTTGTGGCCGAAAACCATCAGGAGTTAGGCATCGATCCAAACAAGATCGCTTTAGCGGGTGGCAGCGCTGGTGGTAATTTGGCGGCCGTGGTCGCCAATCACCGCCGATCAGCCCCCATCCCACCGTGCCTGCAGATTCTTTGGTATCCAAATACCGAGCGATCAACGGCGCGGCAGTCTTTTGCCACTCTCGGATCAGGGTTCCTCTTGGATCTGAACGAGATTCAAGAGTTTAATGATGCTTACACGCCGAACCCGAAGAACCTTTTGAATCCGCTTGCCACACCGGCATCAGATGACTTGGCCGGCGTGTGCCCAGCCATCATTTTGGCAGCGGGATTCGACCCATATCTGGACGACAATCTGGCCTATGCTGAGCGACTGCGACAGGCCGGCGCCAACGTAGAAATGCGGGTCTACGCGAGCCTTATCCATGGGTTCACCGGCATGTCCGAGTTATCGCAGGGTGCCCGCGAAGCCTGGACTGATACGATGGTGCTGATAAACAAAGCACTCAACTGAGCATGCGGCATAATACTCAGATGGTTGATTGAGGGGGCTTGCCCCTCCCGCCGCCCTTTATAAAAAAGGTTACTTTCTTGGCGTTAAGTACAGCTTCACCCCTCCGGCCGGGCGAAGCACGATACGAGATGTCGGATAAGGTGTATGACCATCTACAGGTTTTATCTCATTCGACCTGACAATCGAGGCTAGGATAGAGACAGCTTCCAGCATTGAAAGCCCCATTCCAATACAAATCCGCGGTCCGCCCGAGAATGGAATGAACTGAAAACGATGATGGCCTTTGGCTCGGTCCGGTGCAAACCGCTCAGGGTCGAACCTGTTGGGATTCTCCCAGAGCTTTTCGTGCCGGTGCATCGGATATGTAGCCAGAACCACAGTGTCGCCGCGGCGAACAGAGGTGCCATCCGGAAACGTCACGTCCTCCAAGGCAACCCTTTCCTGCGCATAGACCGGCGGGAATAATCGCATCGCCTCCTTCACAACCAATTCGTGTTTTTTTAGCTTGCCGATGTGATCCGGCTGTAGTGGGGCATCGCCGCAGATTTCGTTTACTTCCTCCAGCAGCTTCTCCTGCCACTCTGGACTGTTGGCCAACAGATACATTGCCCACGAAAGGGTCAAAGCTACAGTTTCGTGGCCTGCACTAATGAAAGTAATAAGGTTGTCTCTAACCTCAATGTCGGACAAGCCAGTCCCTGTGTCTTGGTCGCGTGCTGAAATCAGCATACTCAACAGGTCATCGCTTTCCACGCCGGAACGACGGCGGCGCCCGATAGTCCTTGTGCACTCTTCCCGCAGACGCTCAACCGCGTCCCTGCCCTTTCGGGCCCAGGGTTTCGGCAAGTCGCGCGTAATCTTGAAGAGATCAAAGAAATCAATCCGGCCGTTATACTCAAGATACAGGTCGATATCTTTGGATATCGCTTCGGCGTTCAAATCAGACCCTTCACCCGACAGCAGTGTTTGCACGATAACCTTGAGCGATGCCCTGTCCATCTTTTCGAATACATCGACAGGACCTTGTTCCAATGAAAGCAATTCAGCTGTCTCATCCGCGATGCGGATAATGCCGGGCAAAAGTTTGTTCAGATGAATCGAGCGGAAAATCGGAGACGTGGCCTTGCGTTGAAACTTCCAGCGTTCCCCTTCGATTGTCAGCAACCCCTCACCGCCCGCACGTTTGAGAATTGACTGCCAGATTTCCGAACGTGGAAACAGGGTGTAGTTCTTTAGTAGCACGTCCTGAACAATGTCTGGATCGGTTACGTGCACATAGCGCTTGCCGAAGAAATTTACTTCATGCGTGAAGTCTTCGTACAGCTTGCGAGGCCATATCTCGACTGGATTTCTGAACATTCTCCTGAGAAGGGCAAAGTTCGATGCGCCTTCAGACAGGGTGTCCACTGTGACTGGTTCAAAAGGCTTGTGATCGATGTTCATAACGTGTCCTGATTTGATCGCTTCCGAGCCCAAAGCGTCAATGGCGTGGCGAAACGCGCAGTTTCATACCGCCTTCTGCGTGAAGGGTTATGCGTGAATTGGGATATGGGACAAACCCCTCGACCGGAGCCAGCCTTACCGTACGGACGACGCTGGCGAGGATGGCCGTGGCTTCGAACATCGCGTATTTTAGGCCACTGCAAATACGCGGCCCAGCCGAAAACGGGATATACTGAAACCGATGGTATGACGACATTCTCTGCGCATCAAACCGGCGCGGTTCAAAGTGATTGGGCCGTTCCCAGAGCTTCTTGTGTCTGTGCATCGGATATGTGGCCAGAAAGACCATATCGCCTTTTCTGAGTTTCAAGCCATTGATCTCGACATCTGCTGCGGCAACGCGGTGCATGCCCTGGCACGGAGGGTACAGCCGCATCGCCTCTTTCAGAACCATCTCATGCTTTTTTAATCGCCCTAAATTATCTGCAGTCAATGGGGCTTCACCCAAGACTTCTGAAAGCTCATCCACCAATTGATCTTGCCAAAAGGGGCTGTTCGCCAACAGATAGAAAGTCCACGCGATAGCGTGTGAGGTCGTCTCTCGGCCTGCGCCGATGAAGGTCACGATATTATCCCTCAATTCGATCTCAGACAGTTTCTTTCCGGTTTCCGGATCTTGGGCAGCCAATAAAAGAGACAACAGATCATCGGTTGCGTTATCGGATTTTCTACGATTGGACAGTGCTTTCATGGCATCTTCTCTGAGTCTTCCTGCCGCTTTCACCCCCGCGCGCGCCCATGGTTTGGGGAGATTTCTGGTCGCTTCGAACAAGTCCAATGGGTCGACTTTAGCAACAAAAGCCAAAAGCTTGTGAACGTCGTTAGAGATGCGTTCATAGTCCAGATTATCTTCTTCACCCGAGAGCAATGTGTTTGCAATCGTTTCAAAGGTCGCCTTTGAAATAGAGGGCAGGACATCAATTTCGCCGGGATTGGATCTAAACTGCTGTGCAACCTCTTTGCCCACCGCAATCATATGCGGAAGCAAGTTTGACAAGCTCTTGCGTTGAAAGACCGGGGCTGTCGCCTTGCGCAGAAACTTCCATTCTGCACCCTCTGCAGTCAGCAAGCCCTTTCCTATGGATCGTGACATTATCGATTGTGCGATTTCCGGCTTTGGAAAATCCGACTGCTGACTAAGCAAAACGCCCTTTACGATTTCTGGATCGCTGGTCAGGACAACACGGTTACCAAGGATTTGTTTTTCGAAGATGAAATCTTCGTACAAGGAGTCCGGCCAGCCCTCGACGGGGTTTTGCATTACCTTTCTGAGTACTGAAAAGGCTGACGCATTTCTTTGTATCGGTTTTACGGTGACCGGTTCAAAACTCTCAGTTTCCGCTAACATTCATTCAATTCTTGTCAGACGTCCTTTGAACCAACATTGTGAATATACACAGGTTGCAAGAACTTATAGTTATACCACCCTGGGTCGTGCTAACTTACTTTGTCTGAGTTGACAAGATTTCGCGTTCACACCTTATGCGCGATAATCGGTCGCCGCCCGTAAAAGCACAGTTTCAGCCGTGGATCTGTCTCTGGGGTACGGTAATGGGACTCATTGTCGTTTTTTAATCGATGAGGCTCTTAGATTTCTTCAATGTATGTCCGCTTCGAGGAAGGCGCGGCGCAGCATTTGGCATGAACGTGCACGGCAGCTTTGGGCCGCCCGCGAAGGCGACCCATTGGCTCTAGATCTCAATGGCTTCGGCGATGGCCAAGGCATCCTCGAGTTCGACGCCGAGATACCGGACTGTACTGTCCATCTTGGTATGGCCTAGCAAGAGCTGAACCGCTCTGAGATTGCCAGTTTTCTTGTAGATTTGGGTGGTTTTCGTGCGCCTCATTGAATGGGTTCCGTATGCGCTTGCTTTGCAGAACTGAGGCGCGTTCCTTGATCTGACCCGATGATATGACTTCGACCACCTTCATCTTCACCAGATCACAGCCGCGATGCTTGCTGTCGATTGCCATATTGAAGAGTGCAAGATCGCGATGGTTGTCGGCAAGCTCGAGGCGAACACGGATTGCCCAGACATGTTATGGTTTCAGCGGGCGCTTCTGACCCACGATACGGCCTTTGTTCCAGGCTGGGCGAAGTGCGCGAATGGCAGGTAAGTTTGGTGTTTCCATGACTGATCCTCCGATCCGCCGTGCCCACCCACAACGACAACCCGACGTTGACGCGATCCAATATCACAGGATGCTGCGATTGCTCCGAGGTCCTCTTAGAGCCCTTACCAGACCTTCGCCATCCTTCGTAGCTTCGCTTGCGCAGCAAACCGCGGATCGCGCAAACCGGACATTCAGTCCCGCTAGGTGAAAGGCGGTGATGCGAGACATACTACCGCTGCCCAAGGGCTTTCCTGTCAGTCATCGCTCTCGCGGCAATCGTCATATACTGGCTGTGAGTCCTGACCCTAGTCTTTCGATTGAATTGACGATTTTAGCAACAACTGCGTTTCAACTATAAGCTTTCAGCATTGGAAAGAACGTCAAGGCAATACCTTAAGGGGGTGCTTTTCGGCAGCGAACAGTATCCTTTTGACTGCATGGTGTCAGAAGGAGAGTTTCCTCCTCCGATCAGAATGAGAAGAAAATCGTCCAAAGGCGGTAAAAGCTCATTTGAGTTTTTTGCCGTCTCCTCCAACAACAGTGTTTGAAACACTCCAAAAAGCGGAATTTCTATAGTGCCGTCCGCACCCTCGGGATACTCGTGCAGGTATTGCCGCGTTCCCCAGGCAGGCTCAGTGAAAAAGTCGCGATAGTAAGTCCGGTCCAACTGACCGAACTGAAGCTCCAATCCTTCCTGTTCAATCTTCCCGCTGCGGACACTCTGGTAGATTTCCCTTATTTTCTGATGGATCTCGGGCCACCTTACCGCCTCAACTGTTGCGCTTAATGAGATAATTGCCTTTTTCTTTCCCATCACAACGAAGTCTGAGCGTGGATCGTAAGCCGCGCGCATTTCCTGGCGGATGATCCGAAACATCTCGGACCCTTGGTTTGCGCCGATGTAATCTACCAAGACATTTGTCCCAACCTGGTCAGCCTCATCTGCAAACTCTTCAGCTTTGACAAAAAGGATCAGCATCTCGGTAGAGTCGGGGTCGGCAAAGTGAATGACACCCGTCGGAAGGGTGAAGGCTTCTTCGTTCGTACCCATCAACGCTTCAGCCCATTTTGCGAAAGGCAATTCCCACTTTCCTTTCGGGCGGGGAAGCTTGTTGACCAGTCGAAGGGTGCGGCGTTCAACTTCTTCATCCCCAGATCTCAGTATTGCCTGAATGGGCTGGCCGAAACGAAATTTGCCATCCCCGACCTCGGCTTCCGCTTCATCAGGTTCGTACTCCAGGAATTTCGCCACTTCATTCAGAACATGTTCTGGCCTTCTGGTCCTGGTAGACTTGATAGGGTTGGTATACTGCAGCTCTCTTGCGTACCAGCCGTCTGAGTATTCCGGCTCAAGCAAGAGATTTTCGAGGTGGACGAGGGTCTCTGGAAAGACCTCGTTTGGCGCCGAGACAGTGAGCATCAGATTATGGCGACTTGTTTCGATGTAATGCCTGATCCCCTTCAACTGCTTGTACTTAGCAATTTTGTGTGAGGAACGGCTTGATGTTCCTCCTGACACGACACTTGCGAGACCAGCACGTAAGGCGGCCACCCGTTCTGTTGTCGGTCGATCAATCGGCCAAACCAAGGTGAGTTCCGAAATGCCGTTCTTCAGAGGCGTCAGAAAAGCAATATTCGCATCGCCAGTCGTTGCGATCAACTCTGCCCGGACCTGCTGAGCAGACAGCAGGCTGAGAACCACAAAGAGAGTGGCAAAGAAACGGCCTTTGAGTGTTTGCATGTTACTCTGCTTTTTCGGCCAACACGACAGATGTCGCTGATGGCTTGATGACCTTTTCGGCAAAATCAATAACGTCCTGATCTGTGGTATCGTTCAAGATTTCGACAAATACCGACGGGGTGATAGGGGGGAAGCCATCAGAAGCCACGTTCTCCAGGAATGATAGAAACGCTACGGGTCGGCGCGTGGCATTCCGGGCCGAGACGACCTGCGCCTGGCGCGCTTGATTGATTTCATCCCTGGTGATCGGTTCGTTCAACAAATTGGCCAGAGTCTCTGTCAGATGGCTGTGCGCCGCGTCCAAGCTGAAACCGGGCATCAGGTGCAAATCTATGGTAAGTTCTAGGTCAGCATTCTTGGCAAGAAACCAGTCGGCGTCGACGCTGAAAACGCGCTCGTCTTGATAGTACAGGGCCTTGTAGAGCCTTTCTTTCAAAATATCGCTGGCGATGAAAAATGCGCCCTGCATATCAATGCTGGTTGACCGATCTTCGAAGTCCACGAATTTCGCAAACTGGACTGTGTCATGCGCCAGCTTGTCCGACCTGATGCGTTCGACAAACCTGAGCTCGGGATCCGGTTTGTGGTCCAACCAGGGTTTCTGAGGCGCCTCAGAAGGTTCAGTGTCCCCAAATATACGAGCAACGAGTTCCTCGGCTTTATCAGGTTCAGTTTTCCCCGACACGATTAACGTCACATTGGATGGCGCATAGTGTGTTTCGTGAAACTGATAAGCCTTCTCAAGGTTCAATTTGGAAAGATCTTCAATGGTGTTGTTTGCCCGACCGCGCAGAGTGCCATAGAGGTTTTGAAGCGCAATTCTTCGGAGCCAACGGAGCGGAGACTGTCTTTCGCGCAACTGTGTTTCCCGTTGAACGATATCAATTTCGCTTTCCGCAAATCCTGCCGGCAGCGATGGCGTGTCAAGAACGGCCCGAGACAGCTGCAACAACATTTCTATGTCAGAAGGTACTCCGGAATTCGTGTATACCGTCGATACGTTATGCGTTGTCGCATAGATGTCGCGTTCGCGGGGCTTTCTGAGTATTGTGGCATCCGCTGAAAACGCAGCCAGATGCTCAGTTAGATGCGCTGTACCGGATGGTTCCGGATCATCATACGCCCCCGAAAGAACAATTAACTGCACGTCCACACGGTCGAAGTCATCACTCGGAACCACGTAGGCTGCGTATAATCCGCCCTTCTCAGAAAGAGGAATGACGCTCTGAGCTCGAACTGTTCCAGCAAACACCAAGAAGACAAGCGAAAAAACCAATACGACTGCGCGCATCATAATCCTTTGAACTTTGTCACTTAAGCCAAAAACTCCGTCACCAAGCGTTCAACGAAAGTAGCAATGATTTGCTGAATGCTTGCGGGATACGGGCAGTTTTTTCAAGCCGTCAACTGAAAACTTGTCGAAGTGTGTTCGAGTTCAAGTCGGGTGAAAGTCCGCTTTATCCGCATAGCGGACATAGCCGTAGTAGGAATCCGCTCCAAAAAGAAAACGGGCGCCAGACACGCCCGCTTCTGTTTCTTTAAAACGTTGATCAGTGAACCGTCTCAACCTTGTGGAAGTCCAGATCGCGGTCTTCCGGCATCGCGTCGATGCTCAGCACCTCTTTGCGCTTGGCGATCAGGATTCAATCACAACCAGCGTCTCGGCCATTCAACTCGGAACGATGCCTCCAAGCGCCATTCTCATCCGGCAGATAGCGGCCCTTGTTGGCGGTCATTCGGTCAAATTCGCTCAGATTTTCAGCCATATACTCGACGCCATTTTCAATCGGGATCAATGTTGGCAATGGGTCGTCAACTCTAGATTGGATCACCCGCAAGCGCATCCAGACATCGTCACTCATTCTGTGGCGCCACACACCTGTCAGCATCCGCGCAAAGCTATCGTCCTTTTGCGCCAAACCCTCAAAGTGAGGAATCACTGACCCGTAGTGGGCCAATATGTGCTCGGCGAGGCTCGTCGCAATAGCTTGGTAATGATCGTCGGTTTCTGCAACTTCGAGCGCATTCATCATAAAGTCCCACAACGCTCTGGGGTGATACCAAAAACAGAAGAATGTAACCCACCGTGCTGGGTCACCGTTAATCTGATTGCCATCCAAATGAGTCGTGACGTTTTTCAACGTCGTTTGCCCGACGTCGAGACCTTTGTCTTGCGCAAAGCGCACGAGACGCTCCTTAGTACTGTTCAGATGGTCGTACTGACTTTCAGCTTCCAGCCAAAACCTGGCCATAAGCTGCATTTCCGTTACAGAGGATTTTGTCAAAAACAACCGTGGCTATCACCACGTTTTCAATACGCTCGACAGATGAGCGTAACCACGTTGAGTCCCTTTGCTATTACAGTATTTCAACCGCGGTCAACATGTTAAGGATCTCTGAGATTCAGAGAGGGCGTTCTTCCGTTCGCCCTCTCTGCGATTCGTTGATAGATCAGTGAACCGTCTCAACCTTGTGGAAGTCCAGATCGCGGTCTTCCGGCATCGCGTCGATGCTCAGCACCTCTTTGCGCTTGGCGATCAGGA
>NZ_WPYP01000005.1 GCF_013030985.1 Ruegeria arenilitoris
TTCCGGCTCGCACCCGTCCAGACAGATCGCAATGGCCGGAACCTTCGGCTGAGGAAAGTATATGGGTCGAGTTGATCGCTGATCCTCTGCTTGGGGCGACGGCAATGTCCGGGGGGCTTAACCGCGCAATGCTCCTACAACAGGTAAAAGACGAGGCTGGCATATGTCCACAACAGGGCCTTACGCCGAAATGGCAGATTGGCCGAATCGCGCGTGATTTTTTTCGCAAATATCTCAATCAATCCAGTTAATGGTTTGAACTTTTCACATTGGTTAGAGTTATTCACGTATATTCGCCGGGTCTCTCGTGTTGATTGCCAGCAACCAGTTTGCAGAAAGGCTGTGAAACCGGGATGAAATCCCATTGAACTTCCGCGGAACGCAGTGAGTCACCTGTTCGTAATCTTGGCTTGTATGGGACTTGGAAATTGACCGCGCCTTTTGTATTTTGGATACAAGTTTTCCTCACCCGAGACCGACCATATGCCCAGAACACGTGCAATCCCCCGGCAAAGCCTGCCGGACGTCATCACAAACGATCTGCGCGAGCGGATTCTGAGCGGTGAAATGACCGAGGGCGAGACCATTCGGCAGGAAGCTCTGGCCGAAGATTACGACGTCTCGCGCATGCCGATCCGTGAGGCGCTGAAGCGGCTGGATGCTGAAGGTCTGGTGCAACTGACCAACAATCGCGGGGCATCGGTCACCAAGCATTCCCTGTCGGAAATCGGAGAGATTTTTGATCTGCGCGTGCTGCTGGAAGTGGACCTGTTCCAACGCGCCATCCCGCAGATGACCGAAGCCGATTTCACCGAATGCGACCGGATACTTGATGAGATGGAAAAGTCCTATGACGCCTATGATGTAGGCCGGTGGGGCAGCCTCAACAACGAATACCACATGGCGCTTTATGCTGCTGCGGATCGCGGGCTGAGCAATGAAATCCTGCAGCGGGTCAATGTGCAAACCGACCGGTATGTCCGGATGCACCTGAGCGTCATGGAACAGCGCGAACCGGCCAAGAAAGACCATCGTGAGCTGTTGTCACTGGCCCGCGATGGCCGGGCCGAAGACGCCTGCGCCCTGCTGACCCGGCATATCCTGCGCACCAAGGACCAATTGCTGGAAATGGTCATTGCCACGCGAAAAGGCGAATAAGCCCGATCAATCCAAAGGATGCAGACAGGCCACTTGATGCGTCTCGCCGCCGAGTTCGGGCGGGGCGGCACGGCATTCCTCGGTCGCCAGCCAGCAGCGTTGCGCAAAGGCGCAGCCTTGGGGGATGTTCATCGGTGAGGGCAGCTCACCTTCCAGCTTGATCCGTTCTTTCCGCGCCTCCGGGTCGGCGCGCGGGGTCGTCGACAGCAGAGCCTTGGAATAGGGATGCCGGGGGGCTGCGAACAGCAACTCTTTCGGGGCTTTCTCAACAGCACGGCCCAGATACATGACGATCACGTCGTCGGCGAAATGCTTCACCACCGACAGGTCATGTGAGATGAACAGATAGGCGAGATTCAGGCGCTCCTGCAGCTCGACCAGAAGGTTCAGAATCTGCGACTGGATCGAGACATCCAGCGCCGAGACCGGTTCATCCAGTACCAGCACTTTCGGGTTCAGCATCAGCGCCCGCGCGATGGCGATACGCTGGCGTTGCCCGCCCGAGAACATGTGCGGGTAGCGGTCGTAATGCTCAGGACGCAGCCCCACGAGGTCGATCATCTCGCGCGCCCGCGCCTCGCGGTCGGCCGCCGACATATCGGGGCGATTGATGATCAGCGGTTCCTGCAGGATCTGCCCGATCCTCTGGCGCGGATTGAGCGAGCCATAGGGATCCTGAAACACGATCTGCACCGTCTCGCGCATCTGCGCCCATTTCGATGGGGTGATGTCGACGCCGTCAATGGTCAGGTTGCCCGAGGTCGGCTCCTCGATCATCGTCACAACGCGCGCCAGTGTTGATTTTCCACAACCGGACTCGCCGACAATGGCCAGCGTCTTGCCGGGTTGCAGGTCGAAATCCACGCCGGACAGAGCCTTGACCGTTGCCGGTTTCGACAGAAGACCGCCTTTGACGGTGTAGAACCTGGCCAACGAACTGGCCTGAACAATAGGGGCGGTCATGCCAGCTCTCCGGCGGTTATCTTTTCAACATAGTGACAGCGGGCCTTGCCATACTCGGCGCTGTGGGGCGTGGGTGGCAAAGACCGGCAGAGGTCGTCGGCATATTGGCATCGGGGGCTGAACAGGCACCCCTTGGGCCGGTCGAACTGACCCGGCACAACGCCGGGAATGGTGGGCAGCATTTTCGATGTCGCCCGTTCCGGCAATGCGCTCAGAAGCGCCGACGTATAGGGGTGGCGCGGCGTGCGGAACAGGTCCTTGACGGTCTGTTCTTCCACCTTTTGACCGGCATATTGCACCTGCACCCGCTCGGCCGTCTCGGCGACGACACCCATATCGTGGGTGATCAGCACCAGCCCCATGCCCTGCTCATCCCGCAGCCGCATCAGGAGGTCCAGAATCTGGGCCTGAATGGTCACGTCCAGCGCTGTTGTCGGCTCATCCGCAATCAGCAGCTTGGGTTTGCAGGCAATCGCCATAGCAATCATCACCCGCTGGTTCATCCCGCCCGACATCTGGTGCGGAAAGGTGTTCAGACGGCTTTCCGGGGCGGGGATACCGACCTGATCGAACAGCTCAATCGCGCGCTGGTGCCGTTCCTTGCGGTTCAGACCCAGATGGATGCGCAGCGCCTCTTTGATCTGAAAACCAACTGTGAAACAGGGGTTAAGCGAGGACATCGGTTCCTGAAAGATCATGGCGATGTCCTTGCCGATGATCTTGCGCCTGTCGCGGGCCGAGATTTTGGTCAGGTCGATGCCTTCGAAACTCAGCTGGTCAGCGGTGATCGTGGCAGTCCATGGCAGCAGTCCCATCAGCGCCAGCATCGACACGGATTTGCCCGAGCCGCTTTCGCCGACGATGGCCATCAGCTCGCCCTTGTCGACCGACAGATCGACGCCGTCCACAGCGCGAAACTTGCCCGAAGCAGTGGCGAATTCGACGGTGAGATTTCGGATATCCAACAGGCTCATGTCGTCAGCTCCGCTTCAGTTTCGGGTCCAGCGCGTCGCGCAGCCCGTCGCCCATCAAGTTGATGGCCAACACCGTGACTAGGATGGCCAGGCCAGGGAAGGTCACCACCCACCAGGCACGCAGAATGAATTCACGCGCTTCGGCCAGCATGGTGCCCCATTCCGGTGTGGGCGGCTGCGCGCCCATGCCGAGAAAGCCAAGGGCGGCGGCGTCCAGAATGGCGGTAGAAAACGACAGCGCCGCCTGCACAATGATCGGGGCCAGACAGTTTGGCAGCACGGTCTTGAACATCAGCCGTGCCTTGCCCGCACCGGCCACACGGGCCGAAGTCACATAGTCCTTCTGCCGCTCCGACAGCACCGAGGCGCGGGTCAGGCGCACATAATGCGGTTGGAACACGATGGCGATGGCGATCATCGCATTGGTCAGCGACGGGCCGAGGATGGCCACCAGAACCAGCGCCAACAGCAGTGACGGGAAAGACAGGATGATATCCATCACCCGCATGATCAGCGTGTCGACCCATTTCGGCGCGAAACCGGACAGCAGCCCGATGATCACGCCGCCGGTCACGGCCACACAGACCACGACGATGCCGACGAAGAAGGAATAGCGTGACCCCATGATCAGCCGCGACAGCATATCCCGGCCCAGCGGATCGGTGCCCAGTGGGAAGGCCCAGCTACCGCCCTCCTGCCACGCAGGGGGCTGCAGGATGTGATTGCGGAACTGTTCGGTCGGGTCATAGGGCGCCAACAGGGGTGCGAAGGCGGCACAGAAGACAAAGACCAGGAAGACCCACAGGCCGAACACCGCACCGCGGTTTTCGCTGAAGTAATACCAGAACTCGCGCAGGGCGCTGGGCCGGTCTTCGGTTTTGGGCGCGTTTGCAGACAGTTCAGCCATCACCGCCTCCGGATTTTGGGGTTGATGATGCCATAGAGGACATCGACCAGCAGGTTCACCAGCATCACGATCACGGCGATCATCAACAGGCCACCCTGCACCACCGGGTAGTCGCGGCGGAAAATACTGTCGACCATCCACTTGCCGATGCCGGGCCAGCTAAAGATTGTTTCGGTCAGGATTGCGCCCGCCAACAGGGTACCGACGGACAGGCCGATTACGGTGATCACCGGGATCAAAGCATTACGCAGCGCGTGCAGCCCATTGATCCGTGAAGGTGAGAGGCCCTTGGCGCGGGCGGTGCGGATGTAATCCTCGCCCAACACCTCAAGCATGGCCGAGCGTGTCTGGCGCGCGATCACCGCAAGCGGGATCGTACCAAGAACGATGGTCGGCAGGATCAGATGTCGAACGGCCGAACCAAATGCACCCGGTTGCCCCGACAACAGACTGTCGATCAGCATGAAGCCGGTGACGCTTGGGAAGTAGTACAGCAGATCGATCCGGCCCGAGACCGGCGTCCACCCCAGATTGCCCGAGAATACGATGATCAGCAGCAGCGCCCACCAGAAAATCGGCATTGAATACCCGACCAGCGCCGAGGACATCAGGGCGCGGTCAAAGAACTTGCCCCGGTTGACCGCCGCGATCACACCTGCAGGCAACCCAAGCGCCACCGCAAAGATCATCGCACAGATCGACAGTTCCAATGTCGCAGGAAACAGGGCAAAGAACTCATCCCAGACCGGCTTCTTGGTGACAAAGCTTTCGCCCAGATCACCGTGCAGGACGCCGACGAGGTAATCCCAGTATTGCTGCAGGACCGGTTTGTCGAAGCCCAGCTTCTCGACCATCTCCTGATAGCGTTCTTCGGTCATGCCGCGTTCACCGGCCATGACAATGATGGGGTCACCGGGCAGGACCCGGATGAACATGAAGGAAATCAGCGTCACGCCCAGAAATGTCGGAACGAACATGCCAAGGCGTGTGAGTAAGTAGCCAAACATCAGCGACCTATGATTGTGAGATCTTTGGGAAAGCTGGTCAGAGACCGGCAGCCATCCTCGGTAACAAGCACGTCATCTTCTATGCGTACGCCGAAATTGTCCAGTTCATAAAGTCCAGGTTCGTTGGTCCAGACCATACCTGGCAAAATTTTCTGGTCATTTCCGCGCATGATGTACGGTGCTTCGTGAACGTCGCGGCCCAAACCGTGGCCCGTCTTGGTGCGGATGCGGTCGGCATAGGGCGAGGCCTCGAGCACGCTGATCACCGCGTCGTCGATATCGTGGGCGGTGACGCCAGGGCGGCAGGCCTCGAACCCGGCGAGGTTGGCGCGCAGAACGGTGTCATAGACATCCCTGCCCTCGTCCGAGACCTCGCCCACAAAGAAGGTGCGGGTTATGTCGGCGGCAAACCCGTGTTTGCGGGCACCGAAATCAAACAGCAGCGCGTCGCCCGGTTTGATCCGGTAGTCCGCACGCGCCTTGCCATGGGGCCGCGCCGAGTTATCCCCTGCGGTAACGATCGGCGCAAAGGCCAGTGAGGCCGCGCCTTCGGCAAACAGGGCTTGAATAAGGGCCTGTTCGATCTGAACTTCGGTCTGACCTACGCGCACATCCGCGATCACGCGGGCCAATGCACGTTCCGAGATATCAATTGCCGCCTGCATTGCTGCGATATCGGCTTCGGTCTTGCAAATCCGCAGGCCGGAAATTTCACGCTCGGCATCCACGATGCGCAGATTTGGCAGCGCGTTGGTGAAAGCCTTGGACACAAAGACCCGCATCACTTGCCCTTCGACGGCCAGTGACGTCAGCGGCATATGATCGGCCAGCGCTGCAAATGCGTCGTTATAGCCGGTTTGATCGAACCAGTCGAAGACAGCGCCTTCGAACCCGACCAGTTCCCATGACCCAAGCTCAAGATTGGGGACTACCGCGGCTGGCGCCCCTTCGGCCGGGATCACGACCACAAAGGGTCGCTCGTGGCTCATGAAGGGTTTTCCCAAAGCGCGGGTGAAATTCGGACCGGGCACAAGCGCCACGGCATCCACTGACATGTCCTTTGCCAGTTGACGGTACTCGGACAAATCCGGCATTGACGCCGACCTCCCAAAAAGAAAACCGGAGCCGCCGATGGCGGCTCCGGTCAGTGAGTGGTGATTTACTCGACGCTTACGCCATAGAAGATGTGGCCGCCTAGCGGGTGTACCTTGTAGCCCTGCACTTCGTTGCGCATCGGCATGAAGACAACCGAGTGTGCGATGGTCGCCCAGGGTGCCTGCTCTTTAAAGACGACCTGAGCCTCTTCGTACAGCTTGGCGCGCTCGGCCTGATCGGTGGTCTGCTTGGCCTTCAGGATCAGATCTTCGAACGGCTCGTGGCACCATTGTGCGCGGTTCGACGCTTCGCGGCCGTCACAGCCCAGCAGTACCGCCAGGAAGTTGTCTGGGTCGCCGTTGTCGCCGGTCCAGCCCAGCAGAACGGCGCCATCGCGGTTCAGTTCTTTCGAACGCGACAGGTACTCGCCCCATTCGTAGGACACGATCTCGACGCCCACACCGATCTTGTCGAAATCGGCCTGGATCAGTTCGGCCATACGGCGAGCGTTCGGGTTATAGGGACGCTGCACCGGCATCGCCCAGATCTTCATCGACAGATCGGACACGCCTTCGGCTTCCAGCATCGCCTTGGCCGCTTCGGGATCATAGGCGTCGTCGGTGATCGCGTCGTTATAACCCCACATGGTCGGCGGGATCGGGTTCTTGGCAACCTGGCCCGAGCCCTGGAACACCACGTCGATGATGGCGTTCTTGTCGATCGCCATGTTCAGCGCCTTGCGGACGTTCGGGTTGTCGAACGGCTCCATGGTGGTGTTGTAGGCCAGATAACCGACGTTCAGACCTTCCTGCTCCATCATGTTGATGTCTGCGTCATCCTTCATCGCCTGAATGTCGGCAGGGTTCGGATAGGGCATGATGTGGCATTCGCCGGCCTTCAGCTTTTGGTAGCGAACCGAAGCATCCGGGGTGATGGCGAAGATCAGGTTTTCAACAGCCGCCGGATCTTTCCAGTAGTCGGCGTTCTGGGCATAGCGGATCACCGCGTCCTTCTGATAGGCCACGAAGGAGAACGGGCCGGTGCCGATCGGTGCGGTGTTCAGCTTTTCAGGCGTGCCCGCTGCCATCATCGCATCCGCGTATTCGGCAGACAGGATCGAGGCAAAGTCCATCGCCATGTTGGCGACAAAAGGTGCTTCGGGCTTGGTCAGGGTGAATTTCACCGTGTAGTCGTCAATCTTCTCGATGGACTCGACCAGTTCCGGCATACCCATGCCTTGGAAGTATTCCCATGTACCGCCCGAAATCTGGTTGTACGGGTGGCCTTCGTCCTTCTGGCGCATGAACGAGAAGATCACGTCATCCGCGTTGAAATCACGGGTCGGGGTGAATTCGTCGTTCGAGTGGAACTTGACACCCTGACGCAGTTTGAAAGTGTATTCCAGGCCGTCATCGCTGGCCTCGACGCTTTCGGCCAGGCCGGGGATCACGTTGGTTGTGCCGGTTTCGAACTCGAGCAGGCGGTTGTAGATCGGGTGCGAAGAGGCATCAAAGGTCGTGCCGGCGGTGAACAGGGCCGGGTCGAAGCCTTCGGGCGAGCCTTCCGAGCAATAAACCAGCGTGTTCGCTTGTGCCGCGGCAGCCGACAAGGCGATCGCAGCAGTTGCGGCCATTAGTTTCAGTTTCATGTGGGTCTCCCAAAAATGGTTTTTATTCAGACATTCGCGTTGCTCTTTGTGGTCAGAGCATTCTTGGACGACTCTGATCGCCGCGAAATCTCTGCTCAATGTATCCAAAATACAAAATCCATTGTCAACTGACTTGCGCGCGCCGTCGCGGGCAGCCGTCGAACTGGCAGGATACTCCGACACGTTCGGCTTTTTAGACCATATGGGCAAGAGGATTCTAAGGTGACCCGACCGCACCCATCTGTCGGAAAAGTGCCTTTGAGATGTGGGTTTTGAGCGGCCAGTTCTGTGCCCGCCAAGGCGGTATCATGATCTTTGGGATGACATCACCCCGAAAAGGTTGGCGTGACGCCGATGGGCGGTGTCTTGTTGATATAGGCACCGATACGGTCCAGCAGCGGTCGGCGTGGACAGCCGGGGCGCGTAACCGCCCCAAGGTTGCGCAGGTTTCCCGGTGCATCGAATGGCACAAAGCACAGGGGCCACCTGTCACGCCTGAATTGTTCGGCTGCCAGCGCCGAGACTATGGTGCAATCGTCCGAGTGGCAGATATGGCGGCAAATCGTCTCGAACCGCAAGGCGCTCAGGTCGAAACGTTTGCTGACCCGGTGCGCGGGGTCCGGTTTGGGCAAGCGATCTTCCAGATCATAGCCAAAGCTGTGCGGCAACCGGATGAAATCGTGGGCAGGCACATCCTCGGGTGCGAGGGATGGCAAATGGCACAGCGGGTGACCTTCGCGGACAGCCAGAAACAGGGGTTCTGTCCAGATCGATGTAAAATCCAGCGTCGCCGCAGTGTTGACCTTGGCCACCAGCGCCACGTCCAGAGTGTGATCTTCGACCATTCGCAACATGTTCTGCGGCAGGTCTTCGACCATCGTGACCCGCATGTTGGGGAACAATGTGCTGAACAGTTCCGAGAAATACTGCGTCAGATAGGGGGCCAGCGTCGGGGTCATGCCCATGTTGAACGGAACGGCCTCGGGGTTTCGGAACTGGGTTGCGGTGTCCCGGATGGTCTGGGCGTCTTTCAGGACGCGTTGGGCTATAGCAATCACGCGGTCGCCACAGGCGGTCGGGCGTACCTCGTTGTTGAGGCGCAGAAACAGGTCGGTGCCCAATTCCTGCTCGAGCTTTTTGACCTGATTGGACATTGCCGGCTGCGAGACATTGCAGGCCACGGCGGCCTGGCTGAACTGACCATGTTTGGCAATGGCGAGGATATATTCCAAATCTCTGAAATTCATGGTCGTAAACCGGTGCTGCGTGTTTCGACCCCGCGGGGATGCTCTAAACATACGCCGACCCGGGCAAGGCAGTAGGATTTCGGGATCACAATCGCTGACAAAACCGTCAAAACGCGCCATTGAATAGCTTCGCGCGCTGGTTGGAGATCGCGTAACCCGTTGAAAACACGCAGTGCGTTGAAGCCGGATTTCACGGCAGCCGTGACTATTTGCGTTGGTTATACCCCCAATTCGCAGGATGAATTTCAGCTGACGGGCGGCGGGTCCTACCCCTTTGCTACGTGGAGCGCCCAGACCATCGGGCGGGCCGCAAGACGCAAACCCATGATGGAGTCCCCCATGCTGTCCCAATTTTTAGAAAGCCTACGTGCCCGTCTTTTGACCACATCCACTCTGGCGCAAGAGACGACCCGCGACGGCCAAACCCTTATCAACAACTTCTTCCAAAGCACGGTTGTCGATGACACTCCGGCCTTTGTTCTAGCCAATGATGTCTCGCGCCTGCTGAACTTTGGTGAGATTGTCACCAATAACGCAGTTGCGGCGGTTCTGGCGCAGGGTCAGGACGTTGATGTCTTTAATTTCCGCTCGGGCCAGATCGAGGCCAACAATGGCCCCGACGCGCTGGCCACCGGCGTTCAGGTCACCGGCAGCGCTTCTGTCCGCAACTTCGGTGAGATCGCGGGTGAGTTCAACGGCGTGCAGTTTGCAGGCTCCGGCAGCTCGGGCAGTCTCGACAACTTCCGCGGAGGCGTCATCAGTTCGGACAGCCGCGCGGTTGATATTCAGGGTCAGGGCATTGATGTGCGCAACTTTGGCGACATCATCGGCACTGGCGATCAGCGCAACGGCACGATCTATACCAACAGCACCGCCGAAGACGTCTCGATCTCGAACTTCACGGGTGGCACCATTGATGCCGGTGAAGGCAACGCAGGCGCCGGTTTTTCACTGCAAGTCGGTGATGAAGTTGGCGACCGTGTGGATACTGATGTCTTTAACGGCGTTGGCGCAACCATTCAGGGCCGTGGTCAGGCGGCTGCAAACACCGGGCTGGCCGGGGATGGCATTCGCATCGATGATGGCGCGGAAGGTGCCATTCTGGAAACCGAGATCGTCAACAGCGGTCTAATCTCGACCGAGAGCAATCAGGGCACTGCCGCCGGTATCCGCATCGCGGATGGCGCGAATACCGAGGGCGATATTCTCAACACCTCAACCGGTGTGATCGAAGGTCCGCGCAACGGCCTGTATATCGGCAACGGCGAACATGATCTGGACGTGCTGAACTTTGGCACCATCCAGTCGGGCAGCCGCGCGGTGAATATCGACGGCTCGGGCGTTGATCTGGTCAATGGCGGTGACATTCTGGGTACCGGCGACCAGCGCAACGGGACGGTTTATGCCGACGACACGGCGCGCGACTATTCGATCAACAACCTTGCGACAGGCACGATCGACGCGGGCGAACATAACGACGGAGCGGGGATTTCGCTGTCGCTGTCTGACGAGGGTAATGGCGAGGTCGAGATCGCCAACGACGGCACCATCGCCGGGCGTGGCAACGCAGGTGCGGGTCTGGGCACAGCCGGAGACGGTATCCGTCTGGAAGGCGTCCGTCAGGAAGGTGGCGGCTTTGGCCCTGCCCTGTTTACCGGCTCGATCACCAACACCGGATCGGTCACGTCCGAGGGCGCAAACAATACCGTCGGTGCATTCCGCGCCGTGAACAACGTCAGTTTTCAGGGCCAGTTGGTCAACGAGGACACCGGCCTGTTCGCGGGCGTTCAGAACGGTGTGTACTTCGGCACCGGCGATCACGCAGGCGGGTCCTTCGTCAACCGCGGCACCGTGACCTCGGACAGTCGCGCGCTGAACATTGACGGTGACGGCCTAGAGGTCGTGAACGAAGGCGACATCCTCGGCACCGGTAGTCAGCGCAATGGCACGGTGTATGCCGACGGTACTGCGGACAATTACAGCTTTACCAACACTGGTCTGGTCGATGCAGGCGAAGGCAACAACGGCTCGGGCGTTTCGCTGCAAACCGGTGATGTGTCGGGTGATGTGGTCTCGGCGGTTGTTGTCAACGAAGGCACGTTCCAGGGGCGCGGGGACGCGGTTGAGGGTAATCAGGTCGGCGACGGTCTGCGCCTGTTCACCAATCAGGACGACGTGTCTTTTGCAGGAGTCGTGGTTAATGAAGGCCTGATCGCGGGGTCGGAAGACTCGGACGCCGCCGCAGGTATCCGCGTGGATGGCGGCCTGAACCTGCTGGGCGCAATCCTGAACGAAGGTGAGATTCGCGGCACAGTTAATGCAATCGACGCATCGGATGCGGGCAGCGTGACCATCGTCAATGACGACGAAGGCGTGATCAACGGCAACGTTCTGCTGGGCGCTGGCGATGACATCTTTGTCGATCTGGGAACCACCAATGGCAATATCGTCGGCGGCGCGGGCGAGGATGTGCTGATCGCGGGTGATGCTGACAATGTTCTGACCGGCGGTCTGGGCAATGATCTGATCGACGGTGGCGAAGGTATCGACACGGCCGATTTCTCGGATCTGGATGTCGCGGTCGAGGTCCGTCTGGACGCCAATGGCAATGGCACTGCAACCCGTGACACCGGCTTTTCCGTCTCGGTCACCGATGCGGTCGTTGATGACCCGGACCAGTTCGGCTCGAACATCCCGGATGCCGCGTGGTTTGTTGAGGAAGCCATCCTGGGCAATCTCTACTACAACATCCACACCGCAGACTTCCCCGGCGGCGAAATTCGCGGGCAGCTTCTGGTCGATGGCGTTGAAACCGTGAATGGCATTCGGACAGTCACGCTCAGCGGTGGTCTGGATGCGTCGCAGGAACCGGGGCCGACCTCGGACAGTGCGGCAACGGGCGAAGCCTCGGTCGTTATCACTCAGAACCTGAACACGGGTGTGGTCACTTATTCCAGCGAGCTGAGTGTTGTTGGCCTGAATGAGGCGGACCTGAACACCCCGATCCCGGGTGTGGTTTCGGCGATCCACCTGCACAACGCCCCGGCGGGTGCGAACGGTCCTGTGGTTCAGGACACGCTGGTCGATGCAGGCGCGACGCTGGATGTGGACGCTGTCGGCGGCACCGGCGTGATCGGTCAGAACGTCATCGACAACCAGATCGAAACCGATGTACTGCGGTCCATCGAAAACGTCGTCGGGTCCGATGATGGCGACGTAATCGTTGGCAGCGATCAGGCCAATGTGCTGAACGGTGGCGCAGGTGATGATCTGATCTCGGGTGAAGGGGGCGATGACATCCTCATCGGCGGAGCCGGGGCGGACACTTTCACCTTCGGCGCAAATTTCGGAACCGACGTGATTCAGGACTTCGAGGTTGGTCATGATCAGCTGCAATTCGGTGATTTCGGCCCCGATTTCGGTGGCACGGTGAGTGTTGCGCAAGATGGCAACGACGCTGTGATCTCATTCGGTAGCGAAGGTTCGGTTCGCTTGGCGGGTGTGAACAGCGCCGATCTGACCGAAGACGACTTCGTCGCGTAACTGATCCTTGGCGGGGCGGCTTTCAGTCGCCCCGTTTTTCTAACCGGAAAGGGCCAAAGACATGTTCCAGAACGCCAATCCCGTCAAAACCGCCTGGGGGTCGCTGCGCAAAGGCTTTGTTGCGGTAGCGGTCTTCAGCCTGTTTCTGAACCTTCTGATGCTGGCCGGGCCGCTATACATGCTGCAGGTCTATGACCGAGTGCTGACCAGCCAAAACCCTGACACCCTGATCGCCCTGTCGTTGCTGCTGGCTGGGGTTTTCGTCGTGATCGCCTGCCTCGACCTGATGCGGATGCGCATCCTTGGCCGTCTGGCCGCCCGGTTCGAACTGAGCGTCGGCGCACCTGTTCTTGGTGCTGCAATGCACCGTCGGGTACAGGGTGAAAGCAAGGCCGGTGAAAACCTGGTCGAGGATGTGAACGGGTTCCGCGAGTTCATCTCGGGCACGACCCTGACCGCTTTCTTCGATGCGCCGTGGATTCCCATTTACCTGTTGGTTCTGTATGTGCTGCACCCGTTTCTGGGCCTGCTCGGCCTGGCTGGGGCTGTTACCCTGACCCTTATGGCGCTGATCAACAACGCCCGGGCTCGGGCGCCGATGCAGCTGGCATCGCAGGCGCGCGGTCGCTCGGACGCGCTGTTCAAAACCGGCGACAGAAACGCCGAGCTGGTTCACGCGCTGGGAATGAAAGACGATCTGGTGCGCCGCTGGACTGCCCTGCAGGCGGATGCGCATCAGCATAAGACCCGCGCTGCGGATCGGATCGCCAGCTTTTCGGTGATGTCCAAAACCATCCGCATGGGCCTGCAGTCCGCGGCTCTGGGGTTGGGCGCGGCGCTGGCGATAACCGGAGAATCCACGGCGGGTGTGATGATCGCCGCCACCATCGTTCTGGCCCGCGCGCTGGCTCCGATTGATCAGTTGATCGGCCAGTGGCGCACATTTCTGGCCGCGCGCGGCTCGTACGGCAAGATCAGGCAACTGACCGAGGATTTCGCCGAGACACCGCCCAACCTGCACCTGCCGCGTGCGTTCAAATCTCTGGATGTCCGGATCGCGCAGGCGGCCCCTCCGCGCGCTATGAATGCGACCCTTCGTGGAATAGATTTCTGCCTGACAGCCGGGGATGTTCTGGCCGTGATTGGCCAGAGCGGGTCGGGCAAGACGACTCTGGGCAAGATGCTGGCCGGTATCTGGCATCCGCAACGGGGCGAGATCCTGCTGGATGGCAGCCCAATGTCGAAATGGAATGCCGAGGATCTGGGCAATCAGATCGGTTACCTGCCCCAGGACGTGGAATTGTTCGACGGCACCATTCGCGAAAACATCGGTCGCTTTTCAACTGCCATCGACGATGCCGAGGTACTGCGCGCCGCGCGTGATGCCGGGGTGCATGACCTGATCAGCTGCCTGACCGATGGGTACGAAACCCGGATCGGACAGGGGTTCTTTCTGTCCGGCGGCCAGCGTCAAAGGCTGGCTCTGGCCCGGGCCCTGTATGGCGATCCGTTTGTGCTGGTGCTGGACGAACCGAACTCGGATCTGGATGCCGAGGGTGAACAGGCCCTGCGCGATGCGTTGTTGGCCGTGCAGGAACGCGGTGCGATTGCGGTCGTCATGACCCATCGCCCGGCCACGTTGCAGGCCGCCAACAAGGTGCTGGTTCTGCGCAGTGGCAGCCAGACACAGTTTGGCAACAAACAGGACGTGTTGAAGGTGAACAGCCGCAACGTGCTGCAGACACCCCCGCGCCCGGCCAGCGAAACTCAGATCACAGGAGCGGCCCAATGACGGACCTGATCAAGTATACACCTTCCCGCAACACCGTCGGGCGCCACCAGGCGCAGTTGCAAGAGATCACCGACACCTCATCCAGCATCGGCCGGTATGTCCTGTTCGGGCTGTTCACTCTGGCGGTGTTCGTCGGGGGCAGCGTCTATTGGGCCTTTGCGTCGAAACTGGACGGGGCCGTGGTCGCGCCCGCCTCGTTCGTGGTTGAGGGCGATCGTAAGACAGTCGAGCATCTGGACGGCGGCATCATCCACTCCATTTTGGTGGCCGACGGGCAATTCGTCGAGGCCGGGCAACCCCTGGTGCAGCTCGACAGTACCGAGATCAACGTCGACCTCAGCGTGCAGGGCAGCCAGTTGGGAGAGCTTTCGGTTCGCCGCGCCCGCCTGTTGGCGCAGATGAGTGGACAGGCCGAGTTTGACGAAGCCACCGCTCTGGCCGGGTTCCGGGAAGGGATGGAGCGTTTGCATTGGGTGTCCCCGTTTCTTACCCAGAAACAGCTGTTCGACGCCGAAGCCCGCGCACGGCGCACCGAAGCACAGATCAACGCGCAGCGGATCACCGGATTACGCAACCAGATTGCAGGGTTGAACGAACAGCGACGCACAACGCAAAACCAGATGGAGATTACGCAGACCGAACTGACGAACCTGCAATCGTTGCTGGCTAAGGGTCTGGTCGCCGTCACGAGGGTCAGCGCCCGGCAGATCGAACTGGAGCGCCTTGGCGGCGTTGACGCCTCGTTGCGCACTCAGATCGCGCAGGCTGAAGATCAGGTACAGGAATTGGAGCTTTCCTTGCTCAGTCAGCAAAAGCTGCGGGATGAGGTCATTGCCGGGGAGCTGGCCGTGGTCGAGGCGCAGCTGGATCTGATCCGACCGCAATTTGCGGGAACTCTGGCGCGGCTGAAGCGGGCGCAGGTTCTGGCACCGACCAGCGGTCGTGTCGTAAACCTTGGCATAACAACGGCTGGCGGCGTGATCCGCCCGGGTGAGCCGATCATGGATATCGTCCCTGCCGATCAGGCGCTGATCGTCGAGGCGCGGGTCAGGATCGGGGATATCGACAAGCTGCGGATTGGTCAGTCCACGCGCATCCGATTGTCGGCCTTTGCGCAGGCGGACGTGCCCGAAGCAAGCGGCCGAATATTCGACATTTCAGCGGATGCGCTCGAGGATGAGCGCACAGGCGAGCCGTACTACAAGGCGCGGGTCAAGCTGGATGCCGAGCAGCCGCAAGAGGTTGTTGCGCTGGAGCTGGTGCCCGGTATGCCCGCCGATCTGTTCGTCAACACTGGTGAGCGGGCGGTGATCAGCTATCTGTCGCAACCGATCAGCGACCGGCTGGCCAGAACATTTATTGAATGAGCTTGGATACCTGTGCCAAAAAATAGGCGCAGGTATTCGGTTTGATGGAAAATTCCTCAGCGCGGACTAACACCACGCATCCGCAGATTTCTACATTGATGGAAATGAACGATGCTGCTGGTTCCTGTCTGGCAAACGCCCGCACGCAGCTCAAATCTTGATCAGACCCCGTAGCGGGCCATGAACATGTCCACCGCCTGCAGTGCAATTGTGTCGATTTCCGACTGGCTAAAACGGGTCTGGATGCCCAATGCGGCCTTGGTCCAGATGCGCACCTTGCAGAGTTCCGAGAACTGCTCGGCAGCGATCTGGACGTCTTCGATGGCCAGTTCGCCCTTTATCACCGCCTTCTCCAGATACTCGACCATGTGGCGCTGGCCGTTCTGGGGTCCGGCCTCGAAAAACGCCATGCCAAGCTCGGGGAACCGGTCGCGTTCGGCCACGCAGATCCGAAACACCTGTTGCGAGAAGTCGGACACCAGAAATGCGGTAAGCTGCGTCGCGGTGATCGTCAGAACCTCGCGTGCCGGTTTGGAATCGTCGATCATCGAGATGACGTTTTCGGCCAGACGTTTGCACTCGGTCTGCGCGACCTCCATGAACAGCAGACGTTTGTCGGGGAAGTAGCTGTAGAGCGTTGCCTTGGACACCCCGGCGGCGCGCGCGATGTCATCGACGCTTGCACCCTCGAACCCATCCGCCATGAAAACTTCTCGGGCGCCTCGCAAAACCTGATCGAATTTGCGGCCCGTGCGAAGGATGGCGGCTGTCTCTGTCATGGGCTCTCCTTGGGTAGATGATCCTCTAAAACTATAAACCGTTCGGTTCAGATACAACGATTCGCGTGATTTCCATGATCGCGACGTTGTGGATTCTGTTCATTTTTCCGTCAGAACCCAAAGTCTGATGATCGCGTCAGCTAAAGGCTTGCTGCGCCGCCAAACGATGCTAACACTCTGGCCATGGTCGATATCTTTCTGCGCACGCTTCCGTTTTTTGCGATCATCGGCCTGGGATACTGGGCCGGGCGCAGCCGGTTTTTCACCGAAGAAGCAACGGCCTACCTGACCAAGTTCGTATTCTTCTTTGCGCTGTCGGCAATGCTGTTCCGTTTTGCCGCCACCCTGCCCTTTGCCGAGATTTTCAACGGTCGCCTTGTCATCGGCTATCTGCTGGGCACTATGGCAGTCTATGCGCTGGCAACGCTTGTAGCCTGGATGCGCGGGCTCGACATCCCCACCGCCGCGGTCGAGGCCCAATGCGCCGCCATCGGCAATGTCGGGTTTCTGGGCCTGCCTATGCTGGCCTTGCTGCTGTCCGAGGCGGCCATCGGGCCTGTCATGCTGGTTCTGACGGTTGATCTGGTGGTGTTTTCCTCATTGATCGTGATTTTGATCAATGCCGGGCGCGACGGGCGGCTGACGCCGGCGACCCTGCGTCTGATCGGGATGGGTTTGCTGAAAAATCCGATGATCGTTTCGATATCTGCCGGACTGTTGTGGTCGGCATTTCAGGTGCCGGTCCCTGACCCGCTGAACGACTTTCTGACCATTCTGGGCGGGGCCGCCACGCCGGGTGCGCTGTTTGCCATCGGCGCCTCACTGGCCTCAAAATCTGCCGAACGCGTGCAGGTTGCCGCCTGGCTGAGCTTTTGCAAGCTGGTCATCCACCCGATCTGTGTTGCCGTGGTGCTGCTGTGGCTGATCCCGGTTGCCGCGTTTCCGGCTGCGGTGGCCATCGCAGCGGCGGCGTTACCGGTGGCGGGAAATGTCTATATGCTGGCGGCTCATTACGGTGTGGCTCCGCATCGCGCATCAGCCGCCATCCTGCTGTCCACGGCGGCCAGTATCTTGACTGTGCCGGTTGTGATCGCCTGGGTCGCAACACTCTGAGCTTCGTCTTTAAAAAATACTCTCGCCGAAGGCGCGCGGCCTTTACGCCGGGTCCTTGGAGGGTTAGCCATGTCGCGACCCAAAGCTAAGGACTTTGCCAGATGGAAACCCTTTCCGAAAACGCCTGTTTCGGTGGCGTTCAGGGCGTTTATCGCCATACCTCCGCAGCCTGCCAATGCGACATGACTTTTGGCCTGTTTCTACCCGCCGAGGCCAAGGATGGCCCGGTTCCGGTTCTGTGGTATCTGTCCGGCCTGACCTGCACCCATGAAAACGCCATGACCAAGGCGGGCGCGCAGGCCTGGGCGGCGGAACAGGGCATCGCCGTGGTCTTCCCCGACACCTCGCCGCGCGGTGAGGGCGTGGCCGATCACGAAGACTATGATCTGGGCCAGGGTGCGGGGTTCTATGTGAACGCAACGCAACCCCCCTGGGCGCCACATTTCAACATGTGGGACTACGTGGCCGAGGAATTGCCGGCCCTGCTGGCTGAAAACTTCGCCATCGACATGGACCGTCAGGCCATCACCGGCCATTCGATGGGTGGCCATGGCGCGCTGACGCTGGCGATGAACCTGCCGGACCGGTTCCGGTCGGTCTCGGCCTTTGCGCCGATCTCGAACCCGACCGGATCGGATTGGGGTCGCAAACAGCTGAGCGCTTATCTGGGCGATGACGAGGCCGCATGGGCCAAGCATGATGCCTCGGTGCTGATGAAGGAAAAAGGGTTTGACGGCCCGATCCTGATCGACACCGGCACCAATGATCAGTTCATCGACCTGCTGCGCCCCGAGGCGCTGGCCCAAGCGATCGCCGCGCGCCGTCAGCAGGCCACCAATCGCCTGCAGCCCGGCTATGACCATTCCTATTTCTTTGTGTCCACCTTCATGGAAGACCACATCACCTTCCACGCCGAAGCGCTGTACGGAGACTGAGACATGAGAAAATTCGACTATGATCTGATCATCATCGGGTCCGGTCCGTCCGGGCGCTCGGCGGCGATTCAGGCGGGCAAACTGAAACGCCGGGTGCTGGTGATCGACCGCAAGGATCGGTTTGGCGGCGTTTCGGTGCACACCGGAACCATCCCGTCCAAGACGCTGCGCGAGACGGTGCTGAACCTGTCCGGCTGGCGCGAGCGCAGCTTTTACGGCCGCTCCTACCGGGTCAAGGATCAAATCCGTGCCGAGGACCTGAAGGCGCGCCTGCACATGACGCTGGACCACGAGGTCGACGTGCTGGAACACCAGTTCAACCGCAACCACGTGGAAACTCTGGATGGTCTGGCCAAATTCACCGGCCCGCACGAGGTTGAGGTCGCCACGGATGCGGGTGAAACCACGCGCCTGACGGCGGCCAAGTTCCTGATCGCGACGGGAACCAAGACTTATCGCCCTGAATATGTGCCCTTCAATGGCAAGACGGTCGTGGATGGGGATGAGTTCCTTGAGATGGCCGAAATCCCGCGCTCGCTGGTCGTGATCGGGGCCGGGGTGATCGGGGTGGAATACGCCACCATGTTCTCGGCGCTGGACGTGCGGGTGACGCTGATCGAGCCGCGTGAAACCTTCCTGGATTTCATCGATAGCCGGCTGATCCATGATTTCACCCATCAGATTCGTGAAAACGGTGTTGATCTGCGCCTGGGATCCGCCGTGGAAAAGATCGAAGATGCGGGGGACCACGTCGAAGTCACGCTCGACAACGGCCGCCATGTCAGGGCCGAGATGCTGTTGTTTGCTGCCGGTCGCATGGGCGCGACGTCCAAGCTGAATCTGGAGGCTGTCGGGCTGGAAACGGACCACCGCAACCGGATCAAGGTGGATCGCAAGACCTATCAGACCGCCGTGCCGCATATCTATGCGACCGGCGACGTGATCGGGCACCCCTCGCTGGCTTCGACCTCGCTACAGCAAGGCCGCGTCGCCGCCTGTCATGCGCTGGACACACCCACCCTGCCCGAAAGCCCGTGGTATCCTTATGGCATCTACTCGGTGCCCGAGATCTCCACTTGCGGTATGTCCGAGGAGGAACTTCAGGAACGCGGCATTCCTTATGAGGTTGGCGTGGCCCGGTTCCGTGAAACCTCGCGCGGGCATATCATGGGCCTGGAGCACGGGATGCTGAAGATGCTGTTCTCGCTGAAAACCCGCCGGGTTCTTGGTGTTCAGATTGTCGGCGAAGGTGCGACCGAGCTGATCCACATCGCGCAGGCGGTGCTGAACCTGAAAGGTACGGTGGACTACTTTGTGCAGAACACGTTCAACTATCCGACGCTGGCGGAGGCCTACAAGATCGCCGGTCTGGACGCGTTCAACCGGATGCCAATCCCGGAAGAGTTCAAGGTGCGCAAGAAACCCGCTGAACCCGCAAAGAAGCAGGTCAAGAAGGCGTGACCACGCTCTATGTCGATGGCGATGCCTGCCCGGTAAAAGCCGAGGCCGAACGGGTAGCAACCCGGCACAAGGTGCCGATGGCGCTGGTGTCAAACGGCGGGCTGCGGCCATCGGCCAACCCTCTGGTGCAGGTGGTCATCGTGGCGGAGGGCGCGGACGAGGCGGATAAGTGGATTGCCGAGCGTTGCGGGCCTGGGGATGTGGTGGTGACCTCGGACATCCCATTGGCCGCGAAATGCGTGGAAGCCGGCGCGCGCGTCTTGCGCCCGAATGGTGAGGCGTTTACGGCCGCCAATATTGGCCAGCAACTGGCGATGCGCGACCTGATGGCGGATCTGCGCGCGGCCAATCCGCTGGGCGCAGGCGGTGGTGGTAAACCCTTTGGCAAGGCGGACCGGTCCCGGTTTCTGGATGCGCTGGAGCGGGAATTGAGGGCAGCCTTGCGGGGCTAACCCTCCCGCCCGTCGGCGACGCATCAAAGATGCGTCTTCTCTGGTTGGGCCGGGCAGCGCTGCGCGCTGCGGTTCCGCCCTTGTCAATCCGGGCGGGTATTGGTTCAGTCGGTGCAAACTGGATTGATTTGACAGGGGCAAAGCATGCCGATTGAAGCCGTGGTTTTCGACATCGGGAACGTTCTGATCGAATGGCAGCCGGAGCGCTATTACGACAAGGTCATTGGCGAAGAGCGCCGTCGCGCCATGTTCGCCGAGGTCGATCTGCACGGGATGAACGATCTGGTGGATCAGGGGCATCATTTCACCAACACGATCTATGACTGGGCCGAGAAGTACCCCGAATGGCGTGATGAGATCCGCATGTGGCATGACAAGTGGATCGAGCTGGCCGCACCCGAAATCCCGCATTCCGTTCGTCTGCAGCGTGCCTTGCGCACCAAGAATATCCCCGTTTTTGCGCTGACCAATTTCGGGGTGCAGAATTTCGACTATGCCACCACGGTTTACCCGTTTCTGAACGAGTTTGATCGGCACTATGTCTCGGGCCGCATGAAGGCAGTGAAACCGTATGTCCCGATCTATGAGATGGTCGAGGCCGATTGCGGCGTGGCGCCCGAGGCTTTGCTGTTCGCGGATGACCGGATCGACAATATCGAAACGGCGCGGGCGCGTGGGTGGCAAACGCATCACTTCACCGGCCCGCAAGGCTGGGCGGCCCGCCTGGTGTCCGAAGGTTTGTTGACCAAGGAAGAGGCCCGATGAACGCCCTGCAAATCCCGTTTGCCGAGGGAGAGGCCAATCTGGACTGGGTGGAACTGACCCAAGCCTTTGCAGAAGGGCATCAGCGCTCCAAGGCTCAGATAGAAGATACGTTCCTATATCGCGGCGCGGACACGCTACTGTCGCGGTCGGCCTGGATTGATGGGCTGGGCATCGCCGTGAAATCCATCACCATTTTCCCGGGCAATGTTCAGGCTGGGCGCCCTGCGATCGATGGGTCCGTCTGCATTTACGACGACACCGATGGGCGATTGGCGGCATTGGTCGACTTTTTCCTGGTAACCAAGTGGAAAACAGCCGGAGACAGCCTGCTGGGCGCGCTGCGTTTGGCGAACCCGGACAGCCGCAACATCCTGATCGTGGGCGCGGGGCCGGTGGCCCGGTCCCTGTGCGAAGCCTTTGCTGCAGGTTTCCCGAAAGCCAAAATACGAGTGTGGAACCGCACCACTGCCAAGGCCGAAGCTATGGCCGGGACACTAGGGCATATCGACGTCGAATATGATCTGGCGGATGCGGTAGACCGGGCCGATATTGTAGTAACGGCCACAATGAGCACACAACCCTTCATCAAGGGCGAATGGTTGCGCCCCGGGCAGCATCTGAACCTTGTCGGTGCGTATAAGCCGGAAATGCGCGAGGCCGAAGACCTCGCACTACAACGTGCCCGTATTTACATGGACAGTTTTGACTCAACCGTTGATCATATTGGTGAGATCAAGATTCCGATCGAACAGGGCGTGATCACGCGCGGCGATTTGGTAGCCGATTTCTATGATCTGGACCAGTTTGCCCCCGACCCAACCGCGATCACGCTGTTCAAGAATGGTGGTGGCGCGCATCTGGACCTGATGACCAGCCAATACATCATCAGCAAATACCAGGCGTGATCAGGCGGCGACCACCTGAGGTCTGTTCTCGCGGATAGGCAGGTGGACGATGGCGCTGAGGGCGCCGACGCCCACACCGATCCACCAGACCATCGTGTAGTCGCCATAAACGTCATACATACGGCCACCTAGCCAGACGCCGAGGAATCCCCCGATCTGGTGGCTGAGGAACACGAAGCCATAAAGCGTCCCCATGTAGCGCAGCCCATAGAGATGCGCGACAAGGCCCGAGGTCAGGGGCACCGTGGCCAGCCAGAGCGAGCCCATGACGACCGAGAACACGATGACCGACATCGGGGTGATGGGCATGAGGATGAAGATCGCCGCCGCCAGTGTGCGACCGGTATAAATGGCTGCCAGCAGGTATTTCTTGGGAAAGTGATTGCCAGCCCAGCCCGCCAGCAGCGTACCGCCGATATTCGCCAGCCCCACCAGCGAGATGGCCACGGCCCCAAGGGCCGAAGTGGTTGTGATGCCCAGTGAATGCAGGACGCCGCCGGGTTGGATCGGGCCGCACATCTCGGTCACGAAAGCAGGGAAATGGGCGGTGATAAAGGCCAGCTGATAGCCGCAGCTGAAAAAGCCCAGGAAGATCATCGCGTAAGACGGGTCGCGGAAGGCGCGGCCCAGAATCTGGCCCATGCTTTCTTCCAGTTCGGTTTTGCTGACCGGTTGCGGCGCGCGCATGAAAGGCAGCGTCAGCACAAGGGCTAGGATTGCAGCGGCAAAGACGATGAAGACCTGCTGCCACGGCAGGAAGCTCAATAGCCACTCGGCCGTTGGGGCACCGATCACCTGACCGAAACTGCCCGCCGCCGTGACAATGGCCAGAGACATCGAGCGGTTCTTGTCCGACGAGGCGCGCCCGACTACGGCCAGCACAACGCCAAAGCCGGTGCCTGCGATACCAAAGCCCACAAGCCAGGCGTACATCTGGTGTCCGAACGGCGTAATCGACCATGCCGACAACACCATCCCGGCGGCATAGGTCAACGCACCCAGAATGATGGCCTTGCGGTCCCCGATCTTTTCCGCAATCGCCGCAAAGATCGGCTGCCCGATGCCCCAGGCGAGGTTCTGGATTGCAATCGCCAGCGAGAAATCGGTGCGCAGCCAGCCAAACTCGCTGGCGATGGGGATCTGAAACACCCCAAATGACGCGCGCACGGCGAAACTGACCGTGATGATGATACATCCAACGATCAGGATCGGGTTCAACAGGCGGGCAGATTGCGGCATCGTGACCTCGGGGATTGGGTTCGGCGGAAGTTAGCGGTTTTGCACACAGCGTCAAATCAGCAGATTTTCGGTCTCGGTTCAGGAAAATTGATGCGTCGGCAAAATGGCTGCTTTTCAAGCCTTAATGGGGGCGCTATGGCTCGGGTTCATGACGGATTTAATTTCGATTTATAACGACCGGGTTGCTCAGGGCATCCTGACAAGAGATGACGCGCAAGAGGCCGTGCTGCCCCATTTCGAGCGCATTCGTGCAGCCCTTGCGGCTCCGGTCAAGCGAGGGCTGTTTCGCAAGGCCCCTTTGCCACCGAAAGGGTTGTATCTTTGGGGTGGCGTCGGGCGCGGCAAGTCCATGCTGATGGATATGTTCGTTGATGCGCTGGGGGATATCCCAGCGCGACGCGTGCATTTCCACGCTTTCATGCAGGAAATCCATGCGGGTATGCATAAGGCTCGTCAGGACGGGGTCGAGGATGCGCTGGCCCCGGTGGCGCAGGAGGTAGTGAAAACGGTCAAACTGCTGGCCTTTGATGAGATGCAGATCACCGACATCACCGATGCGATGATCGTGGGGCGTTTGTTTGACATGTTGTACGAGGGTGGGGTTGTGGTCGTGACGACCTCGAACCGGCATCCCGATGACCTGTACAAGGACGGGTTGAACCGGCAGCTGTTTCTGCCGTTCATCGCACATATCAAGGAACAGCTTCAGGTTTGGGAACTGGTCTCACCCACCGATTACCGACAGAACCGGCTTGAGGGCGCGCCGGTCTATTTCACGCCGATCGGCCCGGAAGCACGTCAAAGCATTCGCAGTGTCTGGAACGACTTGTCCGGCGGTGCAGCGGAACCGCTGATCTTGCAGGTTAAAGGCCGCGCTGTTGAGCTTCCGGCTTTTCGCAATGGCGTCGCGCGGGCGTCGTTCTACGATCTGTGCGGGCGGATGCTGGGGCCTGCGGATTATCTGGCGATTGCCGAGGAACTGAAGGTGCTGGTGTTGGAAGACATCCCGCGCCTGTCACGGAACAACTTCAACGAAGCCAAGCGGTTCGTGACCCTAATCGATGCGCTTTATGAAGCGAGGGTACGTCTGATCTGTTCTGCCGCAGCCGAGCCCGAGATGTTGTATGTCGAGGGCGAAGGGACGTTTGAATTTGAACGCACCGCCTCGCGCCTGCGCGAGATGCAGGATCAGGATTGGGGGAAATAGGGGCGCGCTGCCCCCGCCGCGCTTTGCGCGCCTCCCCCGAGGTTTTTTGCCAGATGAAGCTTTGGCGGGCTTTCTTCAGCCGTTTTCGCGCAGGATGTTCCCGGCCAGGTAAAGCGAGCCGCATATCAGTACGCGGGCCTGCGGGTCTGCCGCCACGATTGTGTTCAGCGCATCGGCAACGCTGTCGGCGGTTGTCGCAGGCAGGTTGACCTTGGCCGCAGCGGCGGCGGTGTCTTCGGCGCTGAGCGTGGCGGCCTCTCCGGGAATGGAAACGGCGGTCAGGCTTTGCGCCTGTTTCGCCAGCGGGGCCAGATAGCCGGAGACGTCCTTGGTGTTGAGCATACCGCAGATCATATGCGTGGGGCGGTCGGGCAGCTTGGCCAGAACGTCAGCCAGCGCGATTCCGGCGGCGGCGTTGTGGCCGCCATCCAACCACAGCTCGGCCTGCGGAGCGGCTGCGACCAGCGGACCGGTCTTCAGGCGCTGCATCCGCGCGGGCCATTCGGCTTTGGTCACGGCGGCCTCATAGGCATCGTCGCCCAGGTTCAGGTGACGCAGCACGGCTAGCGCGGCGCCAGCGTTCTGGATCTGGTGTGCGCCCAGCAGGTTCGGCAGTGGCAGGTCGCGCAGGCCGGTTTCGTCCTGATAGATCAGGCGCCCGTTTTCCTCATGCACGTGCCAGTGCTGGCCGTGGACCAGCAGCGGAGCCCCTAGGCGCGCGGCGGTGTATTCGATGACCTCAAGCGCCTCGTCCGGTTGCGGGCCGACGATGCAGGGCACGCCCGGCTTTATGATGCCAGCCTTTTCGGCGGCGATCTTGCCAAGTGTGTCGCCCAGAAACTGTTCGTGGTCGATTGACACTGGTGTGATCACTGTGACCGCCGGTTGGTGGACGACATTGGTGGCATCCAGACGGCCGCCCAAGCCGACCTCAAGCAGCGTGTAATCTGCTTTTACCCGGGCAAAAGCCAGCAGGGCGGCGCAGGTCGTGATCTCGAAATAGGTGATGTTTTCGCCATTGTTGGCTGCGTAGCATTCGTCCAGAACCGCCGTCAGGTCAGGTTCCGAGATCAGCTCTCCGGCCAGGCGAATGCGTTCGTGGAACCGCGCCAGATGCGGCGAGGTATAGGCATGGGCCGACAGCCCTGCCCCTTCCAGCCCGGCCCGGATCATGGCCTGGGTCGAGCCCTTGCCGTTGGTGCCGGCGATGTGGATCACCGGCGGCAATTTGGTCTGCGGGTTGTCCAGAGCATCCAGCAGGCGCCAGACACGGTCCAAGGTCAGGTCAATGATCTTGGGGTGCAGGGCCATCATCCGGTCAAGGATGAGGTCAGATGTCTGGCCGGTCATTTCTCGCCCGCGTCCTCAGCCGGTGCTTCGGCAGGGGTTTCTTCGGGCTCGGGCGCAGGCAGGTCGCCTTTGACCGCCGGAGGCTGGTTCATCAGCATACGTGTGATGGTGATCAGCTCTTCGCGCATTTCGGTGCGTTTGGTGACGCGGTCCAGCATCCCGTGATCCAGCAGATATTCGGCGCGCTGGAACCCTTCGGGCAGTTTTTCACGGATGGTCTGTTCGATCACGCGAGGCCCGGCAAAGCAGATCAGCGCGTTGGGTTCCGAGATATGCACATCGCCCAGCATTGCGTAGGATGCCGTCACGCCGCCCGTGGTCGGATGGGTCAGCACGACAATATAGGGCAGGTTCGCCTCTTTCAGCATCTCGACGGCCACGGTGGTCCGCGGCATCTGCATCAGGCTGAGGATACCTTCCTGCATTCGTGCGCCGCCCGCGGCCGAGAACAGGATCAGCGGGCGCTTGAGCTTCACCGCCTCTTGCGCGGCGGCGATGATGGCGTTGCCGACATACATGCCCATCGAGCCGCCCATGAACGAGAAATCCTGCGCGGCGGCGACGATAGGCGTGCGGCCAATCTCTCCGCTGGCGACCAGCATCGCCTCTTTCTCACCGGTCTTTTTCTGCGCGGCTTTCATGCGGTCGGGATACTTCTTCTGATCGCGAAAATGCAGCGGGTCGTCTTTGGGCGCAGGTACCTCGACCTCGGTGAAAATTCCACCGTCGAACAGGTGCTTGAACCGATCGCGCGGGGTGATCGCCATGTGGTGACCGCACTGGGTGCAGACGTTCTGATTTTCCGCCAACTCGCGGTGGAACAGCATCGTGCCGCATTCGTCGCACTTGTGCCATAGGTTTTCGGGCACTTCCCGGCGCGAGAAGATCGAGTTGATCCGGGGGCGGACGTAGTTTGTGATCCAGTTCATGTCGGAACCTTGTTATGCGGCTTTGACGTCAAATAAGACGCAACGGCAGGAAATGCAATCAACGCCTGAGCGCAAGGCGCGCTGTCAGCCAACAGACAATCATCACTGCGAAATCCACGTACAGCCATTGGCGCAGCATCCCGGTCTCGGTCATCTCATACGGTAGTAGGTACAGGGCCAGGCCGCTGAGGGTGTCAGGCAGTGAGATGAATAGCAATGCAACGGTATTGTTGAGGAAATGCAAGGCGATAGCAGGTCCCAGCGTCCCGGATCTTGCGGTCAGGTCCGCCGCCAGAAGGCCGAAGACAAAGGCCCAGACCGTCACGAGAAGCGCGTTGTCCCCGGTTACACCCGGCGCGTAATGCCCGGCGGCAAACAGAAAAGAGGGCACGCCCATCCAGATCACCGGAGACCGGAATCTGGCCGCCAGACATTGCTGGATATAACCGCGAAACAGCACTTCCTCGGCGCTGGTCTGAATCAGTACCGCAGTCGCCGACATCGGCAGCAATAACACCCATGTGGACAGGGCAAGGTTCTGGGTCAGCGGCGCGCCCATTCCGTATGGCGGCAAAAGGGCCATGACCACGCCAAGAACCGTCAGGGCCAGTGCGACCAGAACAAATTGCTGTCGGAACCGATTGCGCGGCCCCAGAATCGCGCGCAAAGACCGGCGCTGCATTTGCCGGGCCGCAACAGCGACGCCTAGCGTCAGAAACCCGAAACTCATCAACAAGACCAATGTGGCCAAAACCGAGGTGCCGCGCAAAAAGCCCTGTACCTGATCCGGGGGGATCAGACCTCCGATGAGGGCGAACAGAACCGAATTCAGCGTCACATACAGCACGCCGACAATGAACAGCCCGAGCATAAGGCGCCACAGCTCGGGCCGGGCGCGGGCGCTGGCCACAAGCTGTTCATGGGCGGAATAGGCGGCGGGTTCACGCATTGTTGCCGGTGCTCTCGCCTTCGAGGGATTGCGGTAAGTCCGGGAATACATCGGCGGTTTTCTGGACTTCGTTCAGCCTGGTCGACAATGTGGTCAGATATCCGGCGACGGTCTGCAGCAGCTGAACCGCGACCGAGGCGTCGCTTTCGATCACGGCCCGCAGTTCTTCGGCGCCGATGCGCAGGAAGGTGCAATCTGTGATGGCTTCCAGATCCAGTTGGCGGAGATCGCCGGTGATGATCGACAGATCACCGATCAGACGGCCGGGTTCGATAATCGAAATAGGTCGCTTGCCGCCGCCTTCTTCGGTCCAGATCAGCTTGGCCTGCCCCTTGATGCACAAATAGGCCGCATCGGGGGATTGCCCGCGGGAAAAGATCATCTGACCCTCAGCCACTTCATACCATTGCGCCGAGAACGCCAGCAGGCGTTGGTTGCGGGCGTCGATGCCCGAAAACAGCTCGGTCGAGGCGATAATCTGCAGTTTCCGGCTCAGATCGGCCGAGGCCCCGTCTTCGTGGCGGTCCAGGGTCCGCGCAACGCCGTCGATGCGCCCGTCCTTGATTTCGATGAACAGATCATAGGCTTCGGGGTGGGCAAAGTGATCCTCCATGAAGATCATGATTGAGTCGGGCAACAGTTCCCGCAACCGCAGGCGCGTGCGCAGGCGGCTTTGGGAATCGTGGCTGGCCAGCGCCTTGTCGAGGATCAGAATATCGGGGCGTTTGATCCCCGCCCGCGAAAACGCCGCGCGTTCCTGAAACACGGTCGGCAGGTTGTTCCCGCCGAGCCCGGTTTGCAGATCGAACAAGGTCGCCGCCGCCCGGCGTCGCAGGCCTGCCTCGTTCATGGCGTGCGCCACAAGATCCTCAATCTCTTCGGCGTGGGCGCCGGCTGTAATGGAGACCCGCCCGTAAAGCGCATTCTCCATCACAGTGAGGCGTGGGAAGTAACTGTCTGGCGACAATGGAATGAACATGCCGTTCAGCGCGCCCTGAAGTCGTTCGGACTGTTCCTTTCGGATGGAAAGGATCTTGTCCTTGTATTCCTTCGGGAAATCCGGGCCAATCTGCTCGGCTGTCAATAGAAACGGGACGGTCAGCAGCAAAGATCGTTCGGCTTCGCTGATGTCGTCGTCACCTTTGGCTTTGCGTCGATCCTTGATATCGAGCAGACGGTGGAACATGTCCTTCGACATGCCCAAACGCAGAAACAGAGGGTGATCTGTCCCGCCGCGCCCAAAGGCCTGATCCAGCGTCTCGACCACGTCGCTCGCCATGCTCATGGCATCCTCGGCCAGATCATGTGAGCTGAGTATGTTCTTGAACCGCCTGTCGCCGGCCAGAGACTCGGGCGTGATATCCCGCGAAGGGGTGGCAAATAGCAAGTTCCCCCCAAGCGGCACAGTCGGGTTAAAGCGGTCAGGATCGAACCGGTAGACATGTCGGTCCAGCCCATTTTCCCGTAGCCGCTCTGCAACCGTTTCGCGCAGATTGACTACGTCCCGTGCCAGATCAGGATGCAGTTTGGGATCGAACTGGGTGCGCAGTGTACGGCGCAGTAAAACCTCGTCGGTCCCCATTGCTTCGACCAGCCGGAACCACCAGTCCCGAATGTCCTCGATGTCATCCAACCCGGCCAGTTCGGGGTCAATCCATTCATCCGTCAGAGAGTCGGTCGGGTTGCCGGATCGCGCAGCTTCGATCTGCCAACGGCTGGGGGCCTTTGCGGCGTCTGCCTCATGCCGCGGATGGGGGCGCAACGGCATCATCAGGTTATCGCCAACCGTGCCGTTAAACAGATAGGGTCGCGAATAGGCATAGCCGATCCGGGCGGCGATCACGGATTGATGCAGGTCTTTCAGATTGTGACCCGCCATGATTATCTCACCCTGAACCGGCAATACTTCGCGGGTCAGCACCTGTGCCAGCGCATTGCGTTCCGACGCATGGGTCGACTGGATCGCCACCCGCGCACCTTTGGGAATGGTCAGGTCGATATCTTCCAGAATGGTTTTGCCGTCATCGTCGCGCACGGTGACGTTGCGCAGCTCGATCTCGCCGGTCAGGTGCGGGATCACCTCGGGCTCGCCCACGAACAGCTCTTCCGGGATCATGTTCGAGGGGGCAAAGCGTTCGGTCACAACTTCCCACCGCAAGGACATGTCCTGAACCTGATTGTAATAGGTCAGCAGGTCCTTCCACGGGCCGCTCAGGTCCTTGTAGGCCCCAAGCGCCGCGACCAGTGCACCCACCGTCACTTCGCCCTTGATCGCCAGATAGCCGCCGACCGAATAAAACAGGAACGGCGTCATCTGCGTGATCAGGTTGTTCAGGAACTTCATGAAGAATTTCTTGTTGTAGATCTTGAACCGGATCTCGAACAAGAGCCCCAACCGGTGGCTGAACTGAGCCAGCCGATAGCGCCAGCCACCATTGGTACGTAGATCGCTGATGCCCGCCGCGCTTTCGCCAATTTCTGAACTCAGGCTGCGGACCTCTTGAATGCGCTCTTTGTTCAGCAGGTTGATCTGGCGCTGCAGTTTCGGGATCAGCCACGCCTGCAGCGGGATCAGCGCAATGCTGGCCAGTCCAAACCAGACGCTTTGCATGAACAGGAAGGTGACGATGGTCATCATCTGGCCGAACTGGAACACCGGCTGGGCGATGGCATCGCCCATCAACCCTCCCATTGGTTCCGCCTCAGAGGTGATCATCGACACCAGCTCGCCCTGACTGGTGGTGGCGAAATAGGATTTCGGGAATCGCATCGTGCGGTGGATCAGGGTGAACCGCAGGCGGCGCAGCATACGCTCGGCCAGAATGCCCTTCATTGTGTTGATGCGCATCTTCATCAACCCACTGGCGATCACCGTGGCCAGAAAGGCAAAGCACAGGATCATCAGGTACTGCACCTGGGTCACCGTGAAACCCAGCACCGTGACTGAGTCATTGGGAGCGCCGATGGCACCGTTGATAATCTGCTTGGGCAGCTCAAGCGAGGCATAGAGAAACGGAAACGACAGGATCGTCAGCAACAGCAGGACAAGCTGTTGTTTCCTGGAATGTTTCCAGATGAATGCGAACAGGGTGGATTCCATGCGCCGGTCGTGCCTCAAATCTATTGGATGCGATTTTGGGATGATCCAATGCAATCAGGTGACAGACGGTACGCACTGGCCCCGGCGATTGCAAGAATGCGGCGAGGTAACAGATTGCCGCCGGGTTGACCACCCGCCCATCTGTTCACGAATTTGAGAGTTTTGATCCTCAAAATCGTTTATTCATCTTTAACCCCTGCGCCGTCTTTGACTAAACAGGGTCACACTCTGAACGTTGGGGCCATGGGCAGACTACTGGATCGCTATATTCACCATCGGGTCGTCGCGCGTTGGCGCGAGGCATTGCGCGGTGCGGCTGAAGCGTCTGAGCCGCAGCTGCGTCAACAGCGAGACGATGCGCGCAAGCTGCGCACACAACTGGATATGCTGATCCATGAAGCCGATGGCCGGCTGACCCGACCCAGAATCGGGTCGGTCCAGTTCCCCAAACCTCTGGGTACGGATTGGTGCTGGCGACCGGATCTGTGGCGCGGGCCGCTGTCGCGCCCGGGGGTGGCCTCGGCCCCGCGTCGGGCGCAGATGGATCGGCAGGTAACGCTGTTTCACGACTGCCCTCTGGCCGAGATCGGGATGCGGCAGACCCGGAATTCCCGCGACAAGGACTTGGCCGCATTCGGACTGACGGTCGATGTGTTCGGATTTTCAGGCTCGTTCCTGTCGCTGTCCGTGGAATTGCCGCCCGAAGCCGCGCAGGGGCTGACCAAACAGCATCTGATGCGCGCCGATGTGCAGATTGAGCTTGAACAGCCACTTGAGATGTTCGCCCGCCTCAATATCCAGCACGGCCCCAACACCGAACAGGTGCTGCGCAAACTGGACCTGTCCAGCCCGTCCAATTCCGTGGATTTCGATCTGGCCCACCTGCCCCTGAACGAACAGCGGGTCGAGAAGATCTGGCTGGACCTGATCTTTGACAATCCCCGGATGAACCGCGCCACGCTGCGCGACCTGACCTTCTGCCGCCACCACCGCGCCGATTTGTGAGAGTTCCAACCATGACGCTTCCGATTTTGACGCATATACGGTTCGAAAACGGCCTTTGGCAGGGGCATCTGCAGGCCGACAGCGAGCCACGGATCGAGGTGCGCTATCTGGGCGAAAATCTCGAAGACGTGCGTGTTTCGGCAACTGAAGACGGGTGGACCCTGACTGTTCCAGTGCCCGTGGCTGCGCTGTCCGACGGTGTGCATTGTTTCGTGCTCGTCGATGCGGCGACTTCGGAAAAGATTGGCGATTTCACAATCATCGCAGGCTCTCCGGCAGCGGATGATCTGCGGGCCGAGGTCGAACTTTTGCGCGCCGAACTGGACATGCTGAAACGCGCGTTTCGCCGGACGCAAAGCACCGACAAGTGATCCGCCCGGGGCAAATCCCTATCTTTTCAACGGATTTCCGTGCATCCTAGGGTGACCCGCAGCAGCCTGGGCAAGCTCATGGATCGCAGTAGCATTGTCAAAGTCATCGCATTGATGGTGACGGGGTTCGGGATCGGCATAGACTTTACCGGTGCATTGATCCTGGTTCCGGCCATCGAGAACAGTTTCGATGCGGACATTACCAGCACGCAGTGGGTTCTGAACATCTATGCTCTGTTCTTCGCCATGACGATGGTCGCCGGCGGGCGCATGGGCGATATGTTCGGGCACCGCAAAATGATGCTGATCGGGCTGTCGATTTTTCTGTTCTCGTCCGTCATGTGCTTTGTCTCGCCCAGCCTGGACTTCCTGATCTTTGCCCGCGCCCTGCAGGGCATCGGCGCAGGCTGCGTCTGGCCCTGTACACTGGCGTTCGGGGCGACTAAGGTTTCGCGGCCCGAACATCGGGCCATGATCATGGGGCTGATCCTGGCTGGCGTCACTTGTGGCAACGTGTTTGGCCCTCTGATCAGTGGAACGGTGGTCAACCTTGGGGATTGGAGGCTGTTTTTCCTGGCCAACGTGGTGTTTTCAATCATCTCGATGGTGACCGCCTTGCTGTTGATGCAGCGCGAAACCCAACACAAGCAGGGAGAGCATATCGACTTTGCCGGGATGGCCGTGCTGTCCTTTGCCGTCTTGCTGCTGCTCTACGGGTTGGATGTGGGCGCGGACTGGGGCTGGACCTCGGCCCCGCTGCTGATGCTGTTCTTTGTCAGCGCGGTGTTGTTCGTTCTGTTCCCGCAGGTGGAAAAGCGGGTCAAAGAGCCGCTGTTGCTGCCGCAGATGATGGCGAACCGCGAGTTCCGGATCACTCTGGGGCTGAACATGTTCAACGTGTCGGCCGCCTTTGTCGGGCTGATGTATTTTCCGCAATACATGCAAAAGGTTCTGGGCTGGTCGACTCTGCAATCGGCCTTTGGGCTGGCGCCTTTGACGGTTCTTCTGGCGGTGGGGTCCATCCTGTCGGGCCGGTTGTACAACGATTTCGGCCCCAAGCGGCTTTTGTTCTGGGGTTATCTCTGCGCCACGGTCGGGGCTGCCAGCGTCGTGGTGATGCCTGCCGGGTTCGGCTATTTCCAGATTCTGCCCGGCATGGCGATGATCGGGCTGGGGGCCACGCTGACGGTCGGGCCATCCGGCACCGCCGCCGTCTGTGCGGTGAAACCGGAACGGGCGGGGCTGGTCGGCGGGCTGAGTTTCATGACCCATCTTGTCTATGGCGCCATCTCGGTCGCTTGCGCGACGGCAATCATGTACCGCGTCAGCCTGCGCAGCCTGGGGGAGCGCCTGACATCCGCCGGAATTGACATGTCGGAAGCCAGTCAGAGGGTCATAAATGGAGGGACGCTGACCACGCGTTCTGCCAAGGCCGTCATGGAAAAACTGACCCCTGCCGAGGCCGAAAAGGTCCAATCCGCCATCGCCGCTGCTTTTGACACCGGAATGAACATGGCCTTCATTTTCGCGACCATCTCCGTTTCAGTCGGCGTCTTGCTGGCAATGATGCTGGATGAGGAAAAGCTGCATAAGGTGGAAAGCTGACCCACCCGCAAGAAAAAAGGGCCGCCCATTCGGCGGCCCGTTTTCTGTTATTGTGACGGCCCGTTCGGGTTGAAGGCCGACAGACCCTTGAGGATGTCGATGGCATAGGCCAGCTGGTAATCCTCTTCCCGCAATTCGGCAGTTGCTTCGGCGCGGGCGCGGTCTTCCTCGATCTGACGGATTTCGTCCTCGCTGAGGCTGTCATTATTCAGGCTGCCGCGCAGGTCGGCCTCGGACCGGGCGGGGCGGTCCGAGTCTTCGTCGTCCGATGCGGGTGCCGGGCGCGGCTGTTCGACGATGATGTCAGGGCTGACGCCAAGCGCCTGGATCGAGCGACCCGACGGGGTGTAATAGCGCGACGTGGTCAGGCGCATGGCCCCGTCCCCGCGCAGCGGCATGACCGTCTGCACCGAGCCTTTGCCAAAGCTCTTGGTGCCCACCACGATGGCGCGGCGGTGATCCTGCAGCGCACCGGCGACGATCTCGGACGCCGAAGCCGAGCCGCCATTGATCAGAACCACGATCGGCTTGCCTTCGGCCAGATCGCCGGGGGTGGCGTTGAACCGCTCTCCTTCACCCGGATCGCGACCACGGGTCGAAACGATCTCACCTTCGTTCAGGAACGCATCCGAGACCTTGATCGCCTGCGTCAGCAGACCGCCCGGGTTGTTGCGCAGGTCCAGAACAAAACCGTTGACCTTGTCGATGCCGCCAGCCTCTTCGATCTGTTCGCTCAGACCTTCCTCGAGGTTGGGGAAAGTCTGGTCGTTGAAGGTGGTCACACGCAGCACGACGCTGGTGCCCTCGGTGCGGGCACGTACAGCGGTCAATTTGATGGTGTCGCGGATGATGGTGACGTCGAACGGCTCCTGCTCACCTTCACGCACAACGGTGATGACGATTTCCGAACCCACCGGCCCGCGCATCAGATCGACCGCTTTGTCCAGTGTCAGGCCCAGAATGCTTTCGCCATCGACATGGGTGATGAAATCACCCGCTTCGATTCCCGCCGCATCTGCGGGCGTGTCGTCGATGGGCGAGACGACTTTCACAAAACCCTCTTCCTGCGTGACCTCGATGCCCAGCCCGCCGAATTCGCCACGGGTCTGCACGCGCATCTGTTCCGCGTCGTCCGGTGACAGATAGCTGGAATGCGGATCCAGCGAGGTCAGCATGCCGTCAATCGCCGCCTCGATCAGCTCTTCAGGCTCAACCTCTTCGACATATTGCGCACGGATGCGCTCGAAAATGTCGCCGAACAGGTCCAGCTGCTCATAGACGCTGGCGTTGTTCTCGGCCTCCTGCGCCAGCAGAGGGCCCGCGATCTGAGTGGTTGCGATTATACCTGCCAAGGTTCCGGCCAGACCGGCCATCACAAATTTCTTCATACGTACTCATCCATCCTTACTGGTCCGAAACCACGATTCCGGGTCCACGGGGCTGTTATCCTGTCTTACCTCTATATAGAGCGTTTCTGACCGGTCAGTTCCAGTGCCATCACCGCTTGTTGACAAAATAGCGCCGATTTCGGGCGTTTCACCGGGCATCAGACCCACCGGAGTGCCCTCGGGGATCACCTGTCCGGTGTTGCCGTAAACCTCTTGAAGGCCCGAAAACACGAACAAAAGTCCGGGTTGGGGTTCAAGTATCACCAGATTCCCGAGATCCAGCAGTGGTCCGCGATAGCGAATGGTGGCGGCTGTCGGCGCGGTCACAATTGCGCGGGGACGCGTGCCCAGCACCACTCCGGGGCGTTTGACGCCTGCCGCATCCGTTTCCCCGGCGCGATTCAGCACGACACCCTGTACGGGCAAAGCGATCTCTCCCTTCCGGTCGGAGATATCAGCACTGGTTTCGGCAATTTCGCCTTCGGAGATTTCCGACAGACCGCTGGCAAACCCTTCCAGGGTCTCTGTGGACGAGATCAGGATCGCTGTGCGCACCGGGTCCTCGACAAAACGGCTGGGCAAATCGGTGCGGTCGGCGATGGCGGTGCTCAGCTGCGTGCGGGCGGTCTGGACGCCGGTCAGCCCTTCGGTCAGGGTTTCCGCCGCACTTTGTTGCAACTGCCGCAAGGTCTGCACCTCTTGCAGGTCATGGGCCAGGGCCTGCGCGCGGGCGTTGAGGCCCGGTGTGACCTCGGACAGCATCATTCCCGCCCGGGCTGACCCCAGCGGGCCCGACGGGTGCAGCATCAGAACCGGTGGTGAGGTTGTTTCAATCGTCTGCAACACGCCCAGCAACTGCGCGATGTCCTTTTCGCGGGTGCGCAGTTCGACGGTCAGCTGCGCCTCGCGCGTGGCGGCGCGGCGCAGGCCTTCGCGCATGGCGGTCAGACCGGCCTCATAGGCCTGAATGGTTTCGGTCAGGGCGCGCACACGGTCGCGAGCGCTGTCGGCCTCGGTCAAGGCGACCGAGGCGTCCTCCAGCATCTGCGCCGCATTCAGCGCGGCTGTGGACGGGTCGGTCTGTGCATGGACCGGAGCCGCAAACAGCAGCGCCAGAACAAGCGCGCGAATGGTCATGACAGCAGGCTCTTCCCGGTCATTTCCGGCGGCTGTTCCAGGCCCATCAGCTGCAACAGGGTCGGTGCGAGATCGGACAGGCGCCCGTTGCGCAGCGTCGCACCCTCGGGGCCGCCGACCAGTGCCACGGGGACCGGGTTCAGCGTATGCGCCGTGTGCGGCCCGCCGGTTTCCGGATCGACCATCATCTCACAGTTGCCGTGGTCGGCGGTCACGATCATCGCGCCGCCTGCCATTTCCAACGCGGCAACAACCTGCGCCAAACCCTGATCCACGGCCTCACAGGCCTTGATCGCCGCCTGCAGGTCGCCCGTGTGGCCGACCATGTCCGGGTTGGCATAGTTTGTGACGATCAGGTCGTATCCCGCCTCAATCGCCTCGACGAACTTGGCAGTCACTTCGGTCGAGGACATTTCGGGCTGCAGATCATAGGTCGCCACTTTGGGCGATTTCGGCATGAATCGGTCCTCTCCCACCTCGGGCGTTTCCTTACCGCCGTTGAGGAAGAAGGTGACATGTGGATACTTCTCGGTCTCGGCAAGGCGGAATTGGCGCAGACCTTGTTTGGCGACCCACTCACCCAGCGTGTTCACGATGTCCCGTTTGGGAAACACGGTGGTCATATAGGCATTGTGACCGTCCGAGTATTCGACCATTCCCAACAGGGCAGACAGTTGTGGGCGCGGGCCGGTGTCGAAATCAGAGAAATCCGGTTCACCAATCGCGCGCAGAATCTCGCGGGCGCGGTCAGCGCGGAAGTTGAGGCAGAAGACCCCGTCCCCGTCTTTCACACCGTTGAAGCCGTCCAGAACCGTGGGCACGATGAACTCATCGGTTTCCGACTGGTTGTAGGCGTGGTCAATCGCGCCATGAGCGGTCGCAGAGGTTCGGCCCTGCCCCTTGATCATTGCCTCATAAGCCTCGCTGACGCGTTCCCAGCGGTTGTCGCGGTCCATGGCAAAATAGCGCCCGCTGACGGTGACAAGGCGCGCGCCTTCGGGCAGGCGATCTTCCAGCTCGGCGATATAGGTGAAGGCGGATTTCGGCGCCACGTCGCGGCCATCGGTGATCGCGTGCAGCGCGACGGGCACGCCCGCGTCGGTGATCGCCTTGGCCGCGGCAACGATATGGTTCAGGTGTCCATGCACACCGCCATCCGACACCAGCCCCATCAGATGCGCGGTGCCGCCCGCAGATTTTACCTTGGCAATGAAATCCTGCAGGGCGTCGTTGTCGAAGAACGAGCCATCCTCGATTGCCAGATCAATCTGTCCCAGATCCATGGCCACAACACGGCCTGCGCCGATATTGGTGTGACCGACCTCGGAATTGCCCATCTGCCCGCTGGGAAGACCCACATCCGGCCCGTGGGTGATCAGGGTCGCGTGCGGACCGTTGGCCATGATCGCGTCGAAGGTCGGCGTGTTGGCGAGATAAGGCGCGTTGGCCTTGGTGTCCTCGGACAGGCCCCAACCATCAAGAATGCACAGGACAACGGGTTTGGGGGCGGTCATTTCGGCTCTCCGGATTTCTGCTCTTGGTTGGTCTTGTATCGTCTGACCTGCGTCGGGTGAACCGCCTTTTGGCGGCGTCCGAACAGAATTAATGCCCGGAGGGTTTGTCCTTGCCGATATATTCAGCAAAAGGCCGTGCTTTGCGCCCCCGGTATTTGACGGTCAGATCCAGCGGAGCCTCGTTTTCGTCATAGATCCCCAGGACAACCCCCCTGCCCCGGCTTTTCGTGCGCATCTCGATCAGTTGTTGTTCCGACCTGGTGGTGCGCTGCGACGGGCGGCGGGTCCAGGCAAAGAGGTGATCGTACATTTCCGCGATGACATCGGCGTGGTCGGTACTGTCGCCCAGATCGATCAGTTCATCCGGATCGTTTTCAAGATCGAACAGGATTGGACGGTAACCACCTTCGCAATGGATCAGTTTCCATTTCTTGTTGGCGACCATGAACATCACCGCATCGCGGACGGACGCATTCAGCATGTCGGCGATGGGCGATGCGGAGTAATCGTATTCGCAGATCACCACATCGCGCGGCGTTTCATCCTGCTGACCATGCAGGATCGGCAGCAGGGAATGCCCTTCGAGGATATGCGAGGCGACCTCTTCCCCGGCCACTTCCACAAAGGTCGGGGCGAGGTCGATGGATTCAACCAACGCATCACTGACCGTGCCGCGTGTTGCGTCTGCCTCGGGCGATGGGTCATAGATGATCAGAGGCACTTTGGTCGCGGCATCGTGGAAGAACGTCTTCTCTCCCATCCAATGATCGCCCAGAAAATCGCCGTGATCCGAGGTCAGCACGATCATCGTGTCCTCCATCCGGCCTGTTTTTTCCATCCAGTCGAACAGACGGCCCATCTGATCATCGGCCTGTTTGATCAGACCCATATAGGCGGGGATCACCGCCTCGCGCACGTCACGGCGCGAGAATGTCTGGCCGATTTTCGTATCCATGAACGCACGCAGAACCGGGTGAGCATTCTCACGCTCGGCCTCGGACCGGATCACCGGCAGCACGTGCTCGGGCCCGTACATCGAGGCATAGGGTTCCGGCACGATATAGGGCCAGTGCGGCTTGATAAAGCTCAGGTGACAGCACCACGAAGCATCATGGCTTTCCATGAATTCGATGCCGCGACCAGTCAAATAGGGGGTTTCGCTGTCCTCTTCAGCGATATTTGCCGCCTCAGACGAGTTTTTCAGGAACCAGCCCGACAACACGTTGCCATCCGCATCCAGCCCGGAATTTGCAAAGTCGTGCCACGGGTTGTCACTCTCATAGCCTTTGTCGGTGAGGTACTTGTTGTATTTCTTCGCCCCGTCCGGGTCGTAGAACCCATCCGGGCCTTCGGGGCGCATCCCGTCGTCGCGTTCGTAAACATCGAACCCGCATTCCGCCACGCGGGCACCGATCAGGCTGTCGGGCTCCAGCCCCAGCCGCGCCATCCCCTCGGCATCCGCCTTCATATGGGTTTTGCCGACCAGCCAGCAGTCCATCCCCGCCTTGCGCAGATGATCGCCCATGGTGATCTCACCCACCTTCAGCGGGATGCCGTTCCAGGATGCGCCGTGGGAATGCACGTAGCGCCCGGTATAGGTGGACATACGCGAACTGCCGCAGATGGGGGATTGGATATAGGCGCGATCAAACCGCACGCCCCGCGCGGCCAGACGGTCAATATTGGGGGTATCCAGATGCGGGTGGCCGTAACAGCTCAGGTAGTCCCAGCGCAGTTGGTCGAACATGATGAACAGGATGTTTTTGGCTTTGGCCATGCGGTACCCCCGGTATTCAGGGACCTAGTTAGCCAATTCCCGGCCCGGGGCGAAGTGCTAATTACGCTTCGGCCTGACGTTCCATCTGCTCCTGCATCTTCTTCGCGCGCTTGCACTGGAGCTTGTCGCGCAGCGGCGAGTTCGGATCGACGTCTTTCTGACAGACCACGCATTTATCCGCGCCCGAGATCGCATTCAGGCCACCACAGCTGCCCTTGATGGTCTTGCCCATCAGCATCACACCCAGTGACATGCCCACCACAACGAGGGTCAGCAGAATGAAGGCCAGAATAAAGGTGCTCATCGTGGGTCCTACCGGTTAGTTGGTGCCAAGCGCGTCTTTGAACGCAGTGCTGTGAACGGTGATATAGGCTTCTTCGCCGCCTGTCACATCCCGCGAGATGAAATACACGGCAAGTTCATGCTTTTCGGCCAGCTCAAGGCCCTTTTCCTGACCCAAAGCCAGCATCGCGGTGGCCCAGGCATCCGCCATCATCGCGTTTTCGGCCAGAACGGTGACCGAGGTCGTCCGGTGCGTGATCGGACGGCCCGTCGTCGGATCGATGATATGCGAATAGCGCACACCGTCCTGTTCGAAGAAATTCTTGTAATCGCCCGAGCTGGCCATACCCAGATCGCCCACCGATACGATCAGCTGCGGGGTTTGCGCACCGGCTTGCGGTTTTTCGATGCCGATGCGCCAAGTTTCGCCCTTGTCGTTCTGGCCCTTGGTGACCAGATCGCCGCCAATCTCGACCAGGTAATCCTCGATCCCCGCTTCGCGCAGGGTCTCGGCCACGGCGTCGATGCCATAGCCCTTGGCGATCGCAGACAGGTTGATTCCAACGCCGGGCTCGGATTTTGCCAGCTTGCCTGCCTCGGCATCCAGGGTCAGAAGCCGGGCTTGGCCGACACCGCTCAGCGCGGCCTCAATCTCGGCATCCGAGGGCACCGGGTCTTCCGGCGTGCGGGGGCCAAAGCCCCACAGCTCGATCAACGGGCCGAGGGTGACGTCAAAAATGCCGCCGGTTTTCTCATGCACTTCATTCGCGGCCGTCATCACTTGCGCGAACTCGGCGGATACGGGCATCGGATCGGTGCTGGTTGCGGCGGAAAAGGTCGAGACCTCGGAGTTCGGGTCCCAGTTCGACATCTTGGCGTTGACCTCGGCCAGAGTTTCCTGAACCGCAGCGGCCAGGGCATCCTCGTCCAGATCCTCGCCAATGGCGGTGATGTTGAACGTCGTGCCCATCGTTTCGCCCGACAGGCGAACCACTTCGGGCTCTTTGTCGAACAGGCAGCCGGACAGAAGTGTGGCAAAGGCCAGTACAGGCACAAGACGCATGGGGTGGTCTCCGAAAATTCAGTGCCCGGCATATGCCAGCCACCCATGCCGGAGTCAAACCGGCGTCACAGCTTCAGCGGCAAAAAGCCCAGAACCAAAAGGCCGATCCCCGCGGGTACCCCGAACAGCCACGCCCGTTTCTGCCATCCCGGCGCCTGCTGTTTCCACGCCATGCGGAAATTATGGCCGCACACGACCACCGCAAAGAAAATCAACGCGGCCACGGGTGGGGTAAGATACAGCTCGTTCAATGGCTTAAGGTTCCTCCGCTGGCGGGAGATTCCGCCGATCAGTGCAAATGCACCCTATACAGGTCGTTTAGCTGCGCTAAGGTGAAAGGGAAAGACTTTGCAATAACCATGAAGGAGATTGCCCATGGCCCCAACCTCTTACCAATCGCCATCGCGTGGCGACAAGGCTGACAAGACCACGTACAGCCAATCGACCGAGTCGAACCTGTCGCACTCGCAGACAACCGTGGCCAAGTTGCTGGAAGGTAAAGGGGATGCGGTGTTTTCGGTGCGCCCGAACGAGACGATCCATTCCGTGGTCAACACACTCAAGGAAAAGCGGATTGGTGCGGTGCTGGTGACCGACCAGAATGGCACCTTGCAGGGCATCCTGTCCGAGCGCGACATCGTGCGGCGCATGGCGGACACGCCCGGCCAGACCCTGCCGCAGGCGGTCGAAGATCTGATGACGCACGAGGTCAAGACCTGCACGCCGGATGATTATCTGAACGACGTTCTGAAATCCATGACCGAAGGCCGGTTCCGCCACATGCCGGTTCTGTGCGACGGGAACCTGTGCGGCGTCATCACCATCGGCGACGTTGTGCATTTCCGCCTGGAAGAGCTGGAATACGAAGCGCTTCGGATGAAGCAGATGATCGTCGGCTAGGCGATTTTGCCCAGAATCCCCTTGACCTTGCCCCGGCGACAGTATCCCTGATGCGTCAAAGATTGCGTTAAGGTCGAGGGTTGCATGAAACGGGTTCTTGTCACGGGCACGGCGGGATTTATCGGGTTCCATCTGGCAAAGCTGCTGCTGTCCGAGGGGTTCCGCGTGCATGGCTATGACGGGATGACGGACTATTATGACGTCACACTGAAACAGCGCCGTCACCAGATGCTGTTGCAGTCGCCGGGATTTTCCGCGACCGAGGACTTGCTGGAAAACCACGAACGCCTGATGCAGGTCGCCGATGAGTTCCAGCCCGAGGTAATCGTTCACCTCGCTGCGCAAGCCGGGGTCCGCTACAGCCTTGAAGACCCGCGCAGCTATGTCAGCTCGAACGTCGTGGGCACTTTCAACGTGATGGAGGTCGCCCGGCAGCATGAGGTCGCGCATCTTTTGATGGCTTCGACCTCCTCGGTTTATGGCGCCAACGAGGTCATGCCCTTTACCGAGGTGGAAAAGGCCGACACCCCCCTGACCATCTACGCCGCGACCAAAAAGGCGAATGAGGCGATGGGCCATTCCTATGCCCATCTGTGGAACCTGCCGACCACGATGTTCCGGTTCTTCACTGTCTATGGAACCTGGGGGCGGCCAGATCTGGCGTTGTACAAATTCGTGGATGCCATCCTGGATGACCGTCCCATCGATATCTACAACCACGGCAACATGTATCGCGACTTTACCTATGTGGAGGACCTCGTGCGCGGGATCAGGTTGTTGATCGACGTTCCTCCGGTGCGTCCCGCCAATGCGGAAGAGATTGAGGAAGGCGACAGCCTGTCACCCGCGGCGCCGTGGCGTGTGGTCAATATCGGCAATGGCGACAAGGTACGGCTGATGGACTTTGTCGAGGCGATCGAAGAGGCGCTTGGGAAAAAGGCGATCCGCAACTACATGCCGATGCAGATGGGCGACGTGCCTGCGACATGGGCCGACAACGACCTTCTGCAACGACTGACAGGCTATCGGCCGCAGACAGATTTCAAAGACGGGATTGCGCGATTTGTCGAATGGTTCCGCGACTATCATCAAAAGTGACCCGAGGGGCCGTAATGCTTGAAACCAACCCGAATTCCCGTCGGATCGCTGTTATTGGCCTTGGGTATGTTGGCCTGCCGCTGGCCGTGGCCTTCGGCAAGATCGGCCCGGTTGTGGGCTTTGATATCAACCCGGACCGGATTGAAGCCCTGCGCAAAGGGCAGGATTCCACGCAAGAGGTTGAGCCCGAGGATCTGGCCGCAGCCTCCGGGTTGGTTTTCACGACCGACATGTCCGACTTGGCCAATTGCGACACCTTTATCGTGACGGTCCCTACCCCGATCACAGAAGGCAGGCAGCCCGATTTGTCCCCCCTGCTCCGCGCCTCGGAAATGGTTGGCGGGTTGCTGAACCCCGGTGATCTGGTGATCTATGAATCCACCGTTTACCCTGGCGCGACCGAAGAGGATTGTGTGCCGGTTCTGGAACGCGCATCTGGCCTGACCTTCAACCGCGATTTCTTTGCCGGCTACAGCCCCGAGCGGATCAACCCGGGCGACAAGACCCACAGGATTTCCGATATCTGCAAGGTGACCTCCGGCTCAACCCCCGAGGTGGCCGATCTGGTGGATGCGCTCTACGCCCGGATCATCGCAGCGGGCACCCACAAGGCCGAAAGCATCCCCGTGGCCGAGGCCGCGAAGGTGATCGAGAACACGCAGCGTGATCTGAATATCGCGCTGGTCAACGAACTGGCGATGATCTTTGGCCGTATGGATATCGACACTGACGCCGTTCTGCGGGCCGCTGGTACCAAATGGAACTTCCTGCCCTTTCGCCCCGGTCTGGTTGGCGGGCACTGTATTGGGGTCGATCCCTATTACCTGACCCACAAGGCCGAGGCTGTCGGTCACCACCCCCAGATCATTCTGGCCGGTCGGCGGTTGAATGACAGCATGGGCGGCTATGTGGTCTCGCAACTGGTCAAACGAATGATGCGCGACGGCATCCATGTGGGCGCGGCGCGGGTTTTGGTGATGGGGCTGACCTTCAAGGAAAACTGCCCGGACCTGCGCAATACGCGCGTCGTTGATATCATCGAAGAACTACAGGATTACGGCGTTACAGTGGACGTCTTTGACCCCCACGCCGACCCACGCGCTGCCCAGGCCGAATATGGAATCAAACTGATCGACGACCCTCAGAACGCCACCTATGACGCCGTGGTGCTGGCGGTGGCGCATCGGGAATTTCTGGACCTAGATCCTGCGCAAGTGCGCGCCTATGGCAAGGATCAGAGCGTTGTATTCGACGTCAAATCCTGTCTTCCCAAAGAGGCCAGCGATCTGCGCCTATAAAAAAACCGGCGCGTGATGCGCCGGTTTTTCGTTTCTTACCCGCCGAAATCGTCGAGCATGATGTCTTCGCGGTCCACGCCCAGATCCAGCAGCATGTTGATGACCGACTGGTTCATGATCGGCGGACCACACATGTAGAACTCGCAATCCTCGGGCGCGGGGTGGTTCTTGAGGTATTCTTCGAACAGAACATTGTGGATGAAGCCGGTATAGCCTTTCCAGTCATCCTCGGGCTGCGCATCCGACAGGGCAACGTGCCATTCGAAATTGTCGAATTCCTTGGCCAGCGAGTCGAAATCCTCGACAAAGAACATCTCTTTTTTCGAGCGCGCACCGTACCAGAAGCTGATCTTGCGGTTGCGGTTCTCGAGACGCTTGAGCTGGTCGAAGATATGGCTGCGCATCGGTGCCATACCAGCACCACCGCCGATGAAGACCATTTCCTTGTCGGTCTCGCGGGCGAAGAATTCGCCAAACGGACCCGAGATCGTGACCTTGTCGCCCGGCTTCAGGTTGAAGATGTACGACGACATCTGACCCGGAGGGATGCCCTCGGACCCCGGAGGCGGCGACGCGACGCGGACGTTCAGCATGATCATGCCCTTTTCGTCCGGGTAGTTGGCCATCGAATAGGCGCGTTCGATCGGTTCGTTCACAACCGATTCATACTGCCACAGATTGAAGCGGTCCCAATCCTCGCGGTATTCCTCCTGCACGTCGAAATCGGTGTATTTCAATGCGTGTGCAGGGGCCTCGATCTGGATGTAACCACCGGCGCGGAAATTCACATCCTCACCTTCGGGCAGGTCCAGCGTCAGCGCCTTAATGAAGGTCGCAACGTTTTCGTTTGACCGGACGGTGCATTCCCATTTCTTGACGCCAAAGACCTCTTCGGGAACCTCGATGTCCATGTCCTGCTTGACCGCAACCTGACAGGACAGACGGTCGCCGCAGGAGGCTTCGCGCTTGGTAATGTGGCTTTCTTCGGTCGGCAGGATCGAGCCGCCGCCGGAATGCACCTTTACCCGACACTGCGCACAGGTGCCGCCACCGCCGCAAGCGGAGGGGACGAACAGTTTCTCGGCTGCCAGCGTCTGCAGCAGCTTGCCGCCTGCGGGCACCGAAATGGTTTTCTCGCCGTTGATGGTAATGTTGACGTTGCCGGTCGAAACCAGACGCGAACGTGCGGCCATGATGATGGCGACCAGCGCCAGAACGATCAGGGTGAAAAGGATGACGCCTAAGCTAAAAGTTTCCATTGCGCCCTCCTTACAGTTTCACGCCCGAGAAGGACATGAAGGCCATCGCCATCAGACCCGCGGTGATGAAGGTGATGCCCAGACCTTGCAGGCCATCGGGGATGTCCGAGTATTTCAGCTTTTCGCGCACACCGGCCATCGCAGTGATCGCCAGCGCCCAACCAAAGCCGGAAGACAGACCATAGGTCGTGGCCTCGGCAAAGTTGTAGTCGCGTTCCACCATGAACAGCGAGCCACCCAGAATGGCGCAGTTAACCGTGATCAGCGGCAGGAAGATCCCCAATGCGTTGTAGAGCGGCGGGAAATACTTGTCCAAAACCATCTCGAGGATCTGAACCATCGCCGCGATCACACCGATATACGAGATCAGGCCAAGGAAGGTCAGGTCTACATCCGGGAACCCGGCCCATGCCAGCGCGCCCGGCTTCAGCAGATAGTTCAGCAGCAGGTTGTTGGCAGGCACGGTGATCGCCTGCACGACCATGACCGAGATGCCCAGACCCAGCGCGGTCGATATCTTCTTGGACACGGCGATGAAGGTACACATCCCCAGAAAGAAGCTGAGCGCAAGGTTTTCGACAAAGATGGCCTTTACGGCCAGTGAAATCAGACCTTCCATCAGTGGGCCTCTACCTGCTGAATTTTGTATTCACGCTCTTCCACCTGGTTCGGCTTCCATGTGCGGAAGGCCCAGATGATCAGACCGATGATGAAGAACGCCGACGGCGGCAGCAGCAACATGCCGTTGGGCACGTACCAGCCACCGTTGTTGATGGTCTCCAGAATGGTGACACCGAACAGCGAACCCGCGCCGAACAGTTCGCGGATAAAGCCGACCAGCATCAGGATGAGGCCATAGCCCATACCGTTGCCCACACCGTCGATGAACGAAGCCACCGGCGGGTTCTTCATTGCAAACGCCTCGGCGCGGCCCATCACGATACAGTTGGTAATGATCAGACCGACGAAAACCGACAGGGTTTTCGAAATCTCAAAGGCATAGGCCTTGAGCACCTGATCCACCAGGATCACCAGCGAGGCGATGATTACCATCTGCACGATGATCCGGATCGAACCCGGGATCTGGTTGCGCAGGATCGAGATGAACATCGACGAGAACGCGGTCACGAAGGTCACCGCCAGCGCCATCACAAAGGCCACCTGCAGCGACGAGGTTACCGCCAACGCGGAACAGATGCCCAGAACCTGCAGCGTGATCGGGTTGTTGTCGACAAGCGGGTCGACCAGCATCTCTTTCTTGGTCTGAGACATCAGAGTTCTCCTGCTTGCAGTTTGGCCAGGAACGGAGCGTAGCCCGCGTCACCCATCCAGAATTTCACCAGGTTATCGACACCAACCGAGGTCAGCGTGGCACCAGCCAGCGCATCGACATAGAAATCGGGCCCGGCTGCGGGTTGCGATTTGGCGACGGTGATCTGCAGATCGCCCGCGTCATCCCGCAGTTTCTTGCCGCTCCACAGCGCTTTCCAGCGCGGGTTGTCCACCTCGGCGCCCAGGCCCGGGGTCTCACCATGCTGATAGAATTGCAGGCCGTAGATATCGTTGCCGTTGTTTTCCAGCGCGATAAAGCCATAGAGCGTCGACCACAGGCCATAGCCGTGCAGCGGCAGGATCACCTTGTCCAGCGCGCCTGCATCGTCACGCAACAGATAGATCACGCGGTACTTGGCCTTGCGGCCGATCCCTGCCGGGTCGTCATCCAGTGCGACGCTCAGCTCGGGGTCGCTGGCGGCGGCGATATCGTCGAACGTAGCCGGGTCGAACTGATCATCGACGAAGTCTCCGGTGGACAGCTCCAGCACATGCGGCTCGAACGCGGCGAAGGCTTCGGAGACGTCGATGCCGGGCTCATAAACGCCCGCCACCTGCAAAACGTTTACCTGCTTGTCTTTCAGCGCGTTGGCTTCCTGAACAGGGCGCAGGCTGACCGCGGCGGCGGACACGACCATCGAGGCCACAAGGCAGACCGCCACGGCGATGAAGATTGTTTTGCCAACCGAATCCGGCGAGGCTGCCAGAAACTTGGCAATCGCGCCCTTGGGTGCCTCGTTATTGTCTGGGGATTGCGTATCAGACATGGCGACGCGCCCTCCGTTTGATGTTGGCCTGAACGACGAAATAGTCGATCAGCGGTGCAAAGACGTTGCCGAACAGGATGGCCAGCATCATGCCTTCGGGGAAAGCCGGGTTGAGGACGCGGATCAGAACAACCATGACACCGATCAGCGCACCATAAATATAACGGCCCAGATTGGTGTGGCTGGCCGATACCGGTTCCGTCACCATGAAGGCCAGACCGAACGCATACCCGCCCAGCACGACATGCCAGTACCAGGGCATTGCAAACATCGGGTTGGTGTTCGACCCGATCAGGTTCAGCAGCCAGGTGAATACGATCGTCCCGGCCAGACAGCCCACGATCAATCGGTAATTGGCGATCTTGGTCACCAGCAGGAAGATCAGGCCGATGATACAGGCCAGCGTCGAGGTCTCGCCAAAGCTGCCCTGAATGGTGCCGTAGAACGCGCTCCACCAAGTGATGCCCTCGGCGGCCAGCGCCTGCATCCCGTCGGCTGCGGAAACAGCCAGTGCCGTGGCGCCCGAGAACCCGTCAACCGGGGTCCAAACCGCATCACCCGACATCTGCGCCGGATAGGCGAAATACAGGAACGCCCGACCCACCAGCGCGGGGTTGAGGAAATTCTTGCCGGTGCCGCCAAACACCTCTTTGCCGATCACGACGCCGAAGATGATGCCCAATGCCACCTGCCACAACGGCGTAGTGGCCGGCATGATCAGCGTGTAAAGCATTGAGGTCACAAGGAAACCCTCGTTTACCTCGTGTCCGCGCACGGTGGCGAAGATGACCTCGAAAATACCGCCTGCGACCAGTGTCACGATATAGATCGGCAGGAAGTACAAAAGCCCGTGCATGACATTGGCGAAGATGCTGGACGGGTCCAGCGAAATGCCGAACATCTGCAACAGGGCGATCCGCCAGCCGGTGGCGGCATCCGCGCCCAACGTGGCGATCGCGGAGTTCGCCTGATAGCCGGTGTTCCACATCCCCCAGAGGATACAGGGGATCGTCGCGATCACGACATAGGTCATGATCCGCTTCATATCCACATAGGACCGTGCGTGCGGCGCGACGGTGGTTACGGTTTTCGGAGTGTAGATGAAGCTTTCGACCATCTCGTAGATGGGGAAAAGCTTCTCGTACCTGCCGCCCTTGGTAAAGTTCGGCTCAATCCGGTCAAAGAAGCTGCGCAAACCCATTCGGATCAGCCCTCCTTTTCAATCTTTGTCAGGCAGTCGCGCAGCGCCAGCCCGTATTCATATTTCGCCGGACAAGCAAAGCCGACAAGGCCCAGATCCTCTTCGTCCAGCTCCAGCGCACCAAGTGCCTGAGCGGTATCGGTGTCCATCACCAGCAGCGCCCGCAGCAGCTGTGTCGGCAGGTAGTCCTGCGGCATCAGCTCTTCGAACGTCCCCGTGGGCACCATAGCGCGGCGACCACCATTAAGGTTGCTGGTCAGTTTGTAGAGCTTGCGCGCAAAGGCCGAGCCCAGCACCGGCTGGATCGCGAATTTCGACGGCATCGGAAGAATCCAGCCCATAGTGTGCTGGTCGTGGTCTTCACGAATGATCGAAATCTGACGGGCAAAGCGCCCCAGATAGGCGGTCGGCCCGTCGGCCTGCACACCAGACAGGATCGAACCCGAAATGACCCGGGCAGTGCCGTCCACATCGATCTCATCGCGGGTCAGATCATCGGTCGAGGCACCCATGACGGTGCGGATCAGACGCGGTCGCCGCGCACCAGGACCGCTGAGAGCGATCACGACGTTGGGGTCCAGATGCCCGGTTTGGAACAACCGGCCAATCGCGATCACGTCCTGATAGCCGATTGTCCAGACCTGCTTGTCACCCGCCAGCGGCTCGAGGAAGTGAATATGCGTGCCTGCCAGACCTGCGGGATGGGGTCCCGAGAAAGCCGCGGCTTCAACACCCGTCACATCTGCGCCGGGAATGGAGTCACCGTCCTTTTGGCACAGATAGGTTTTGCCCTCGGTCAGCTTGGTGATCACGCCCAGACCTGCGGCAAAAGCCTCGCCAGCGTCGGCGATGATCACCGCCGCATCAGCCGCCAGAGGCTCACTGTCCATCGCGGTGACGAAAATCGCCGCCGGTTTGCTACCCGGCACCGGCATCTTCGAATAAGGCCGTGTGCGGAAGGCCGTCCACAGGCCTGCTGCGCACAGCTTTTCGGTGACACCTTCTGCGCTGTCCGCGTTGCCCATGCCCGAGAAATCGATACCGCTGTCGTTGGGGTCAGAAACCTCGATCACGACGCTTTGCAATACACGCCGGGCACCACGGTTGATGTCGACGACTTTACCGCTAAGCGGGGCGACCATCATCGCCTCGGGTGCGTCCTTGTGACAGAACAGCGGTGTACCGCGCTGGACCACGTCACCTTCCTGAACCAGCATACGCGGTTTCAGGCCAAGGTAGTCGCCCCCCAACACCCCGACGGTGTTAAATTCCGGTCCCGGATGGATGGTTTGTTCCGGCGCACCCTGCACCGGCAACTCCAACCCTTTTTTCAGTTTGAAAGTTTGCATGTTGCTACTGTCTTCCAAGCCTCTTTACCTGCGCCAGCCCTGCCGACACCTATTCAGGGTCAGACAATAACGCGGGATTTCTAGACAGTCGTCGCAAAAGCGTCGAAATGCGTCCGAATTCCGCGGGCGTAATTCTGATTGGGGGTCGTTTACGCGGGGATGATACTAAAAGCAAACCTGTTACCGTCTAAACTGCCCTTTGAATGGCACTTTCCTCGGCAGATTTACGTTTTGTCGCAGCTCAATTTGCGTGTCGCACCCGGAAAGCTTCCGGTGTAAGCACATCCAATGGAACAGACGAGCGATCTTGAGATTTTTCTGGTGGCCACCCCGGGCCTTGAGGCACCTTTGCACGCCGAAGCTGTCGAGAAGGGATTCGCAGGCGCCAAAATCGTACCCGGCGGGGTAAGCTGCCGCGGTGCCTGGCCCGAGGTCTGGCGCGCAAATCTGTGTATGCGCGGGGCCAACAAGGTTCTGGTCCGTTTGGGCAGTTTCCCTGCAGTTCACCTGGCGCAACTCGACAAGCGGGCGCGCAAGTTTCCCTGGTCCGATGTCCTGCGCCCCGATGTTCCGGTCAAGGTCGAGGCCACCAGCCGCAAGTCGCGTATCTACCACGCAGGCGCCGCCCGTCAGAGGATCGAGCAGGCGATCACCGGCACGTTGGGTGCTCCGATTTCGTCGGACGCGGGCCTGCGGGTTTTGCTGCGCATCGAAAAGGACATATGCACCTTGTCCGTCGATACCTCGGGCGAACCGCTGCACAAGCGCGGCCATAAGCCGGCCGTTGCCAAGGCGCCGATGCGCGAAACGATGGCGGCGATGTTCCTGCGTGAATGCGGATACGACGGGTCAGAGCCCGTTCTGGACCCGATGTGCGGTTCGGGGACATTTGTCATCGAAGCGGCCGAGATCGCTTTGGGCCTGAACCCAGGACGGTCGCGCCGTTTTGCCTTCGAAGACCTGCAGGGGTTCGATTCGAAAGCCTGGGCCGCAATGCAACAGAACGACCCACGGTCAGAAACGGACATGGTGTTTTATGGGTCGGACCGAAACACCGGCGCTGTGGACGCGGCCGCCACCAATGCCGACCGCGCCGGAGTTGCAGCACACACCCTATTTCAGTGCAAGTCGGTCAGTGACATCAAACCTCCGGCAGGTCCCGTGGGTCTGGTCATCGTGAACCCGCCCTATGGCGCCAGAATCGGGGACGAAAAGCGCCTGCGCTCTCTGTATGGCAGTCTGGGAAAAGTTCTGATGTCACGGTTCAGCGGTTGGCGTGCAGGTATCGTGACCAGCAACCAATCGCTTGCCCGCGCAACCCGCCTGCCTTTGCTGGCCCCGGGCCCCGTCGTGGATCATGGTGGCACGAAAATCCGGCTCTACCGAACCGATCCCCTGCCCTGATGGGAAATCAGCGTCAATCGTCCTCCGGGAATTCCTGCAAAGGACTTCAGAATCCCTCTTGCACATCCAAATCCGCGGGTATAGATCACCCGCCACGGTCGGAGTGTAGCTCAGCCTGGTAGAGCACTGTCTTCGGGAGGCAGGGGTCGGAGGTTCGAATCCTCTCACTCCGACCAATAAAACAAGGCGCCAGCGGGCGCCTTTGTTGTTTTCAAGACAGTGATCCGAGGTTCGTTGAACCTGAGCACTAACCGAATGTCATCGCGCTGGCAGCTTTACGCAAAAGCTCCGGGCTAGAGCGATGCTGACAATGGGAAAATGCGGTGGGAAAAATCAAACAGCTGAGATGTTTAGCCATTTGGTATCAACCCATTCTAACTCGGTCCATCTATCCGGGCGGAAAAACGGCGGTTTTTTTCACTGTTCCATAGACAAAGCTGGTATCGATCGAAGCTATCCCACCGATCGGATGAATTCTGTTTCGAATGAAGTCTTCATAAGCCTCGAGGTCCGATACCAAAACCCGCAACTGATAATCCATCGCCCCGGTCAGCACGTGGCATTCCAGAACTTCTTCAATCATCCGAACACGCTTTTCGAAGTTTTGAACGTCCGTTTCATTGTGCCGCTCTAACCGGATACGCACGAAGACGGTAATGGCCATCCCATACGCGGCAGCATCTACGTCGGCGCTGTATCCCTTTATAACTCCGTTGGCTTCAAGGTTTTTGACCCGGCGCAAACACGGTGACGGGGACAGGTTCACTTCGTCGGCAAGATCCTGGTTCGTCATGCGCCCGTCCCGCTGCAGCGCTCGAATGATCTGCCTGTCCTTCGCGTCCATTTCACCCTCACCCTTAGCATAATCTGCCAACTTTTGCCTTATCATTGGCATACTTTGCAATCATTAGCTCAAAGTTAAGGCGCAAACTAGCTCCAACATGATTCAGGAGCTTGTAATGACTCGTCCAACCGGATTTGCCACCCGCGCCATTCACCACGCATATAACCCTCTGGAAAACGACGGCGCTCTGACACCACCGCTACATTTGACGTCCACGTTTACCTTTGAAACCGCAGAGGCTGGTGGAGAGATGTTCGCCGGTGAGCGTGAAGGTCATATCTACAGCCGTATTTCAAACCCCACATGCGACCTTCTGGAACAACGCATTGCCGTGCTTGAAGGCGCCGAGGCTGGGCTGGCACTCTCAAGCGGCATGGGGGCGATCACGGCCGTGCTTTGGACCCTGCTGTCGCCTGGTGACGAAGTCATCGTGGACAAAACGCTCTATGGCTGCACCTTCGCATTCATGCGCCACGGTTTGGCGAAATGGGGGGTCACGATCACACATGTCGACATGACAGACCCCGAGAACCTGAAAGCAGCAGTTTCTGACAAAACCCGCGTTGTCTATTTCGAAACTCCGGCCAATCCGAACATGCGCTTGGTGGACATCGCCGCGAGCGCCGAAATTGCGCACTCGGTCGGCGCAACGGTTGTCGTCGACAACACCTATGCCAGCCCGTATCTGACCCGCCCGATTGAACACGGGGCAGACATCGTGCTGCACTCTGCTACCAAATACCTCGGCGGGCATGGTGATGTGGTTGCCGGTCTGGTTGTCGGGTCCGCCGAACAGATTGCTGAGATCCGCCTTGTTGGGATGAAGGACATGACCGGCGCGGTAATGGCCCCTTTCAACGCAATGCTGATCCTGCGCGGTCTGAAAACACTGAACCTGCGCCTGGATCGTCACTGTGCGTCCGCCAAGGTTGTCGCGGACTTCCTCGAAGCACATCCCGCCGTCGGCGAAGTTTACTTCCCCGGGCTTGAGAGTTTCGCCCAGCATGATGTCGCGCAGCGTCAGATGTCCCAACCCGGCGCCATGATAGCGTTTGAAATCAAGTCCGGCCTGTCCGGTGGGATTGAATTCATGAACCGCCTGAACATGATCCAGCGCGCGGTGTCCCTGGGCGATGCAGAGACACTGATCCAACACCCCGCATCCATGACCCATTCGACGTATACGCCGGAAGAGCGGGCCGAGCATGGGATCAGCGATGGCCTGATCCGTCTGTCCGTCGGGCTGGAGGATGTCGAAGACATCCTTGCAGACCTGGAGCAAGCTTTGCCCTACCCTGCCCGCAGCGCCGCCTGAACCCGGAGACCGCCATGCACATTGATCCCACCCAACTTAAGATCGTGGAGCAGCGCCTGCTCTGGTTGTCGCATTGGATGATTCACCATGCCAACCACGTCCGACCGAAGGTGGATGGGATCAAGATCGGCGGCCATCAGGCTTCGTCTGCTTCGATGGTATCGATCATGACCGCGCTCTATTTCTCGGCCTTGCGTCCAGAAGACCGGGTTGCAGTCAAACCCCATGCCTCGCCAGTTTTTCACGCGATGCAGTATCTCATGGGCAATCAAACGCGCGAGAAGATGGAGAATTTTCGCGGGTTCGGGGGTGTGCAAAGTTATCCCAGCCGGACCAAGGATATCGACGATGTTGATTTCTCGACCGGGTCAGTGGGTCTGGGTGTCGCGATCACCTCGTTTGCCTCGATCATTCAGGATTACATCAAGGCCAAAAGCTGGGGCTCAGACGCCCCAATGGGACGTATGGTGGCCCTCGTTGGCGATGCCGAACTGGATGAAGGCAACGTTTACGAGGCGTTGCAGGAAGGCTGGAAGAACGACCTGCGAAACACGTGGTGGATCATCGACTACAACCGGCAGTCATTGGATGGGATCGTCCGGGAAGGGCTGTTCGAACGGATCGAGAAAATCTTCGATGCGTTCGGTTGGGATGTCGTGCGTGTTAAGTATGGGGTTCTGCAACGCGCGGCCTTTGAAGAACCCGGCGGCAACCGCCTGCGTGACTGGATCGATGCGTGTCCAAACCAGGACTACTCCGCTTTGACTTTCATGGGTGGCGCGAACTGGCGTCAGCGACTCTTGGACGATCTGGGGGATCAGGGAGAGGTGACCGCTCTGATCGAACGGCGCACGGACGCGGAACTTGCTGCCCTGATGGAAAACCTTGGCGGCAACTGCGTCGAGACCATGGCCCAGACATTTGCAGCCATCGATCATGATCGCCCGACATGTTTTCTGGCCTACACCGTCAAAGGATGGGGCACCCCCATTGCCGGCCACAAGGACAATCACGGCGGGCTGATGAACAATAGCCAGTTTGCCGCGTGGCAGTCGCATATGGGCGTGCCGGAAGGCGAAGAATGGGAGCCGCTTTTGACGGTACAAGACCCAGACGCGCTCAAGGATTTTCTGGCCAGCACCCCGTTCTTTGCCAAGGGTCCGCGCCGCTATTTTGATGACAAGCTGGATGTGCCGCCAATCGAGATTGACACCAGTCGCGAGACCTCCACCCAGATGGCGTTTGGCAAGATCCTTGACGAGCTGTCAAAAGACGACAGCCCATTGGCCGAACGCATAATGACAACCTCCCCAGATGTGACGGGCACGACAAGCCTCGGTCCTTGGGTGAACAGGCGCAAGCTATTTGCCCGATCCGAGCAAGCCGACGCCTTCATGGAACACCGGATCCCTTCGACGGCGAAATGGGAATTCACGCCGGACGGGCAGCATATCGAGCTTGGTATCGCCGAAATGAACCTCATGCTGCTTCTGGGTGCCGCAGGGCTGTCGCATTCCCTGTTCGGCAAGCGGCTGATCCCGATTGGCACCGTCTATGATCCTTTTGTCAGCCGCGGCCTCGATGCGCTGAACTACGCCTGTTATCAGGACGCGCGCTTCATGCTGGTTGGCACACCATCGGGCGTCACCCTCGCACCCGAAGGTGGAGCACACCAATCCGTTGGAACACCGCTCATCGGGATGAGCCAAGACGGGCTGGCCGCTTTTGAACCCGCCTTTGCCGACGAGCTGGCGGTGATCATGGAGTGGGCCTTTGATTACATGCAGCGCGACGGCGAAGGGCAACCGGACGAGCGCACCTGGCTGCGCGATGAAACCGGAGGGTCCGTCTATCTGCGCCTGACCACCAACCCGATTGAACAACCAGGCAAGCGCGTAGACGACGAATTCCTAAAAGGTGCCATCGATGGGGCTTACTGGTTACGAAAACCAGGACCCAATTGCGAAGTTGTAATTGCCTATCAAGGAGCCGTCGCGCCAGAGGCAATCAAGGCCGCCGGCATGATTGGCGAGGGCCGTCGCGATATCGGTGTTTTGGCCGTGACATCGGCAGATCGTCTGAATGCCGGATGGACCGCCGCCCAACGAGCGCGTTCTCGCGGTAACCAGGCGGCACGCTCTCACATCGAAACTCTGATGTCCGACCTACCGCCCCACTGCAAGCTTGTCACCGTAATCGATGGTCATCCTGCGACTCTTTCCTGGCTTGGCGCAGTGCTTGGACATCAGACCATACCCATGGGCGTCGAGCACTTTGGTCAGACCGGAACGATCGGTGATCTTTATCGCCACCACTGCATTGACGCAGACGCTATCCTGGAGAAAGTGAATGGCCTGACTCATGGCAGGGCTCTTCACCGTGCATAGATGGGTTGGATTGGTTGGCAAATCACCTCAGAAAAAAACAGCGCTCCGTTGACTAAAAACAATATCTTGGCTGTCTTTACCAATCTTCGGGAGGCAGGGTCGGAGGTTTGAAACCACTCACTCCGATCAATAAAACAAGTTGTCAAATGCAGAGGTATTTTCTGACTGACGGATGCGCAGATGTCGCGTCTTGAGCCCTTCTTCCCAAGGCCCCACGGCAAGCCTCGAGTTGATGATAGACGCGTTCGCAGCGGAATTACCTTCATCGATCGCAACGGTTTACGTTTGGCGTGATGTACCCAAGGAATACGGGCCGCACAAGACGCTCGATATGGGGTGCGAGCCGGCGCTGCTACAAGTTGCAGAGAACGTCGGCAGTGAACCCAGAGTGACAGATGCTGCATTAGCGAGGAATGGCAGCGGTACGTAAATGCGGACTCTGCAAAGTTGAACGAACGGCGCACACTGGACTTTGATCACACTCTGCCACGGCGGTGCAGAATTCTCTAAACCGGTCGGTGATCGAATTTGCAGCTGGTAGAAAACTGTTCACATTTTGACTGTCATCGCAGGCACCAGTCACTCGGTCAAAAGAGCCGAAAGCTCATTCGCCCCTTTTTGCAGTATGCCCAGAAACGACATCAGACTGTTGACGTCATGACGTTGTGTCGGTGCGTGAACCGAAAGCGTGCCCACCAATCGGCCTTGCCCATCCTGAACGGGTACAGCCAGCGCAGTCATTCCGGTCATGAATTCCTCGTCATCGGTTGAATAACTATTCTCAGAGATACGTTGGATCTCCGCGCGCAATGCCTTGGGATCAGTCAGCGAGCGTTCGGTTTGTGGCTGCAGATGTCCTGCCGAAAGAAAACCATCCAGCTTTTTCTGCCGTAGCGTGGACAGGTACATCTTGCCGCTGGCGGTGCAGTGGAAGGGCACTTGAGTCCCGACCGGGAGTTGAATTCGCAGAGGCCACTTGGTTTCCACCCGGTCGAGATAGATCATACCCTCGCGGTCTGGAATGGCGAGGTTACAAGTCTCACCGACAGTTTCAGCCACACTGCGCAAGATTGCCAGTCGCGCAGTGCGCAGGTGTTCGGATGACATGGTATTGACCGAAAGCCGTCGCAACCGGTGTCCTGGGCCATATGATCTGCCATCCAGATCTCGCTGCAGGAAACCTTCGGCTTCGGCGGTTTGCAGCAGACGGTGAATAGTTGGCTTGGCCAGACCCAATGCCTCGATCAGGTCCGATGGTTTGACGGAAACTCCCCGCCGCGCCACCTCCTCGAGGATCAGAAGAAGGCGCAAGTTGGTCGGGATATGAGTTTCTTTGTCTTGTGTTTCCGTCTCGGCCATCCTGCAACAGTCTAGTTATTTGGCAGCAGGATCAAGGCCAGATCGGGCACAAGTGACACTAAAATCCAAACCGACAGAAGCGCCACCAGATAGGGCACCGTATACCGAAGCAATCGGAAATAGGGTACGCCTGTCACTCCCGAGGCCACATAGAGGTTTAGCCCATAGGGCGGAGTGATGAACCCAATGGACGCCCCCACAAGGAAGATCACCGAGAAATGGATTGGATCAATCCCAACCGAGCCCGCAATTGGTGCAAGAATTGGGGCGAGAATTATGGTTACAGGCAGGCTTTCCAAAACCATTCCCGAGAAGAAAACGATAACCATCGAGGTGAACAATACCGCGTAGTACCCACCCATCGAGGTGACGAAATCTCCGATGGTTTGCTGCGCGCCAAGCAATGACAGGATCTGCTGCATCACCACCGAAATTGCGATCAGCGGCGCAAGGATACCAGTGATCTGGGCCGAGCGGATCACGATCGAAGGGATCTCGGGGATGGTGAAGCCTTCAACCACAAACATCTCCGCGAAGGTTTTTTCTGTGGGCGGAATATCGTTTCGGGCCCCCATGATCCGGTTGATAGGATAGCTGACCAATCCGGCGATTACGCAGAAACCTACGGTCACGCCAGCGGCCTCGGTGGGTGAGAATTTGCCGGTATAGATGCCCCATAGAACCAGACCGATGGCAAAAAAGCCCAGCCACGCACCGAACGCGGTTTTCAGAACCCGGTTCAGTTGCAACGGGATAAGATGGCCCCAGCCATTCATGCGGCAGATGATCCAGCAGGCGAATTGCATCCCCATGACCATCAGCGCACCGGGCAGAATACCCGCCACGAACAACTCGGAAATAGGCAGGTTCATCAAAAACCCGTAAACGATGAAGATAATGGACGGCGGGATAATGATCCCTACGGTGCCTCCCGCTGCGGCGGTGGCCGCGCTGAACCGTTCGTCGTAACCGCCCTTGACCATCTCGGGGTGCAGCATCGAGCCAATGGTCGCGGTTGTTGCCGAGTTCGACCCGGAAATCGCCGCGAACAACCCACAGGCGCCCAGTGATGCCATGGCCAACCCTCCGCGTATCCAACCCAGACAGGAATAGGCGAAATCGCTGAGCCTCCGGGCGATGCCGGACTTGTTGATCAGGTCTCCGGTCAGGATGAACAGCGGCATCGCCAGCAGAGCAAAGCCCTTGTTGAACACGTTCAATAGCTCGGCGCCCATATTGTCCAGCGTCAGACCCAGGACGAAGGAACAGCCAATAACCCAATAGCCGATGACCAGAAGAACCGGCACGCCCAGCATGAACAGAAAGGTGACCCCAAGCGAGATCAATGTGACCATGGTTCCGTCTGTCATCAGTCTGCTCCGATCACGGCCTGCTGGATCAGAGGCTCGCCAGTTTTCCAGTTGTGTAGATCATCGGCCAGGTTCTGAAACACGCGCCCGACCATGAGGAAGAAGGACAGCGGCGCGGCCAGAAGGAACCACCACTGCATAATGTTGTCCGTGCCGAGTACGATCTGGAAATTGGACGCTGAGAGCGCCACCAGTCGCGTGGTCGTCACGATGACGATCACCGCAAAGATGAACCAGAGTACAGCGTCGAGGATTAGACAAGCCAGTTGCCCGGCCCTCGGCATCGCGGAGCGAAACTCACTGAAGCTCAGGTGCGTACGCAGGCGGACATTGTAGGACGCCCCAAACCACGCCATCACCATGAACAACAGAGGGGGAATTGTGGTGGACCACGGTTCTTGGTCGTTGAACACGAACCGATCGATCACGCCCCAAAAGATGATCAGGGCAATGGCAAGATAGGAATACACCATAACTGACCGTTCCAGGTGTCGTTCGACTAAGGGCACTGCCCGATAGATCAGCATGATCACAAACCCGCCAAGGGCCGAGACCACTGCCCCCAACGCCCAAGTGGCATCGGATTCCAGCGCGGATTGAATCTCGAACGAATCCTGGCTGAGAAAGGCGCTGAGTATCGCCCCTATATCTGCCCAAAAAGACATGTACCCGTCCTCCCAGTCGGTATTTGGTTGAACCGGCCCGCCTGGGGCCGGTTCGGTTCAGTTTATCAGGCTTCGCCTCTCCACCAACGGCGCGGCTCAACGTTTTCCGGCAGTGTGTCAGCCGGAATCTCGCGCGCGATGTCGTAGATCTCCTGATATGTATCGATACCGCCGGACCACTTGTTCAGACGCTCGCGCCACTGCGCCCATGGCTCGGGGTTGTAATTTGGAGCACACATCTCTTCGGCCAGCTTGATCTGGTCATCCGCCAGGAAGGCCGGGCGCACACCGTTTTCGGCAAAGATTGTGTTGGGCAGTTGCGGGTCCGAGAAGCCTACGGTGTTCAGCAGCGCAGCCTCGTTGGCACCTTGAATCAACGCCTGCGTAAAGTACGAGGATTCCATGACTGCATCCTGCAGCTCACCGCCCAGCCCGTCGAAAACCTTGGCGGACATTGAGGTGTGCTCGGTACCGCAGAAGAATTTCAGGTTCACCGACTGCGACACAACGGGCGACATGTTGGCGTAAGCCACGGCAGAGGCCCATGTTTCGGCGCCGTCGATCAGACCGGTCTTCAGCGCGTCCAGCGTTTCTTCCCACGCCACAGGAACGGGGTTCAGATTTAGAAGCTGCATGGCGATACGGCCCAGCTGCGTACCCGTTACCCGGTTCTTGGTGCCGAACAGCTCTTCCAGCTTGGTGACTGTCGGTTTATCCGAAAAGGTCGAGCCCATTTGCAGCCCGCGCAGTTCACAATGGGTGAACAGGAATTTCAGACCGTGCCGTTTTTCCAGCGGATCGCGCAAAATACGCTGGCTCGCCGGGCTGTAGAAGAAGTGGTACTGCGCAGCGCGACTGGGGAACATATAGGCGTAGTCCAATACGTTCAGATAGGGCGCACCACCAGCCGAGTTTTGAGTCGAGGCGGCATAGATGTCGACGATCCCCTGCTGGGTTTTCTCGACGCAGCTCAGCTGACCGCAGATCTGGTTGTCGCCGATGAACTCGATGCGAATCTCACCGTCCGTGCGCTCCTCCAAATCGCGCGCAAATTCGATCGCGCCCGCGCGTTCGATCAGCAGGTTGCGTGTATTGAAGCCTGATGCACCAAATTTCAGCGTGTGCTTCGGCTCTTTTGAAAAGCGCTTCTCGTATGTTGATTCGGCGGCCTGCGCGAGGTTCGCCAGGCTCATCGCGCCACCAAATCCCCCTGCCGCCAGCAGTGTCGAACTCATTCCATAGCGCCCGGCCACGCGGAAAAAATCCCGCCGCGAAATACCACTTAGTTTCCGACCGATCTCCATTGCTTACCTCCCTGTTCGCAAATAATGAGACATTTTGTATCAAAAAAGGCTAGTATAAATCTTGCATCTTGCATAGAGTTTTTTTCAACGACGTTGTGAGGAGGCGGTCATGGAAGTTGATTATGCAGTTGTTGGCGCGGGGTCTTCGGGCTGTGTCATTGCCAATCGGCTGAGTGCCGACCCCAACACAACTGTTGCATTGCTCGAGGCAGGTGGTCGCGATACCAACCCGTGGATTCACATCCCCGTCGGCTATTTCAAAACAATGCATAACCCTTCGGTTGACTGGTGCTATCGTACCGAACCTGATCCGGGGTTGAACGGCCGGTCCATCGACTGGCCACGCGGCAAGGTTCTGGGCGGCTCATCCTCGCTGAACGGCCTGCTCTATGTCCGCGGGCAGAAAGAGGACTATGATCGCTGGCGGCAGATGGGCAATGAAGGTTGGGGATGGGACGATGTCTTGCCCCTGTTCAAACGCAGCGAAGATCAAGAACGCGGTGAAGATGAGTTTCACGGCGTTGGTGGGCCTTTGTCTGTGTCGAACATGCGCATTCAACGCCCCATCTGCGACGCTTGGGTTGCCGCGGCGCAGGCCGCAGGCTACCCGTTCAATCCCGACTACAACGGCGCTGAACAAGAAGGCGTAGGTTATTTCCAATTGACCACCCGCAACGGTCGTCGCTGCAGCGCTGCTGTGGCCTATCTTAAACCCATCCGAAGTCGTTCGAATCTGAACATCATCACCAACGCATTGGTGACACGCGTGGTTTTGGACGGAAAAAAGGCGACCGGGCTGGTTTACCGGGACAGGTCGGGGGTCGAGCAAACTCTGAAAGTTCGGCGCGAGATTATTCTGTCTGGCGGCGCTATCAACTCTCCTCAGATTCTAATGCTGTCAGGAATCGGCGACCCTGACCACCTGAAGGAAAACGGGATCGAACCGGTCCACGCCCTGCCTGGCGTCGGTAAGGGCTTGCAGGATCATTTGCAGGCGCGATTGGTGTTCAAGTGCAATGAACCAACACTGAATGATGAAGTCCGCAGCCTGTTCAATCAGGCGCGGATCGCTCTGAAATACGCTCTGTTCCGTGCCGGGCCTATGACCATGGCGGCCAGCCTTGCCACCGGCTTTATGAAAACACGCCCGGATGTAGAGACACCCGACATACAGTTTCACGTCCAACCCTGGTCCGCTGACAGCCCGGGCGAGGGCGTACATCCGTTCTCGGCCTTCACAATGTCGGTCTGTCAGCTGCGCCCGGAAAGCAGGGGAGAATTGCGCTTGAACGGCCCGGACCCGTCCAAACATGTCAAGATCATCCCGAACTACCTATCCACGGATACGGATTGCAGGACCATCGTCGGCGGAGTGAATATCGCGCGCAGGATTGCCAAACAGAACCCTCTGGCCTCGAAGATATCGGAAGAGTTTCGACCGACGGCAGATCTGAGTCACGACGATTATGAAGGCACACTTGATTGGGCCAGATCCAACACCACGTCGATCTATCACCCAACCGGCACTTGCGCGATGGGAAGCGATGACATGTCTGTTGTTGATGCAAAACTAAATGTACATGGAATAATGAACCTACGGGTAGCTGATTGCTCGATTATGCCGGAAATCGTCAGCGGCAACACTAATGCGCCAGCAATTATGATAGGTGAAAAGGCAAGCGACTTGATAAATGCAGATGGCTAACAGGCCTATTTTTGGGCGTTCAAGTACTGCACTTGTAGAGAGAGACATACGCAGCCCTGGGTCGCGAGCCTGAATGCCCCTGATGGTCTGGCTGCAGAGACTGCGACGGTGCACGCTATTAGCTGCTAAGTCCACTCTCCTGCCGTTCGAGAGTGGTACATCCATCTTCCGCTTTCCGCAGTTTGCGATGTGCCGCGCAAGCGAAAGGCTGAAGCATGTAAAATGGCGGGAAAGGGCTCATTCCACCAGTTGACTCGATCTGCAGAGAATGGCTGCTTTGAGCCCTTACTCCCCATTTCTGCAGGATGCACTAAAGATCGTGAACCGCGCATTGCCGCAAATGGCCAAGTAAGGTCGGCCCATTGCGGACATTCGTTGACCTACCGCAGTCGATGCAAAGCGAAATTTCCTCTCATCAGTATCGTTTTGTAACGCCAAAGCGATTTGCTCTGTTAGTTGCTCGCTTCATCTACCCCAACTACATCAGGTCTGGCTTTCACCCCTTCCAACATTTTTACCACTTCGGCTTTCCAACCCGCTTTGATTTTCAAAGCCAATTGAGACGGTGGTCGGTGGTCAGGTTCAAGGATCGCGTATTCATATCTGAGCGGTTTTTCGAAAGGTAAAAACGCGATCTTTCCGTTGGAGAGGTTTAGCTCTCGTTCAGTCGCGACGGTTAACGGATCCACGATCGAATAACACTGACCTGAGCTCACAAAGGGTATCAAAGGCAGAAAATACTGACAGGTCACCGTTGGATTGTAGTTGGCAGATGCATCCTGAAACTCTTGTCGAATTTTGCTTTGGAACGGATGCGCATCATGCAATCCCCCCATCGGGACCCCGTCAAGATCGGAAATGGATACGATCTTGCGGGAGTTAAGTGGGCTGTCACGATCGATGGCACAAAAACAATCTGCCCGGATCAGTTCGGCGGAATATTGTGGCTCTTTCCCAGCTGATTGTTCAAAATCCGCAAATCCGAAATCTATGTTCTGCGTCCCGGCAAGCTCCATGATCTGAGGCGAGCTGCGCGTTGACAGTGTGATGCGTATCTCGGGGTTTTCACCGACTGACTGGCTTATGAAGCGAGGGAACAAGAAGGCGGACGGGCCCGGCATTGTAGCGACGTTTAGGCTGCCGGAATGCCCCTTGATCAGCCCCTCCATTGTGCTGGAAATCGTCGCAAGGCGGTCCAGAATACCTGTGGTTTCAGCCAAAAGGTAATGGGCCTCGGGAACAGGCACCAATCGCCGCCCTTTTCGCTCGAACAGTGTCAGGCCAAGGCTCTTTTCGAGGTTCTTCAAGGCCAGGCTGATCGCGGGCTGGGTCCGGTTCAGTTTTTTTGCGGTTTGAGAGATAGAGCCGGTCTCCATCACCTCGCGAAAAACGGTGAGCTGCGTAAGGTTCATGATAAATATATAAGCTAAACCTTAGTTTTGTGAAATATAACAAATTTGTTTTTATGAAATTTGCCATTACGCTTGCAGGATCGAAATTCGGCCAAACCGAATCCGACGATCCAAAAAGGGAGATGATGATGAAAATTGTGAAAAGCTTGGCTGGTCTTGCATTGATGGGCGCACTTGCCGCCCCAGCGCTGGCACAGGATCCGACCTTTTTCCGTATTGGTACCGGTGGCGCAGGCGGAACCTACTTCCCCATCGGCGGCACCATTGCAAACGGGATCTCTGCCCCTCCGGGCTCGCGTCCGTGTGAAGAAGGCGGACAGTGCGGCGTTCCGGGCCTGATCGCAATTGCTCAGTCCACCACCGCGTCCGTCTTCAACAACGCCGCTGTGCAGAACGGAGAGCTCGAGGCCGGTCTGGCTGCAGCCGACGTCACCCGCTCGATGTATCTGGGCGAGGGTAAGTTCGAAGGCAAACCCCACCCAAAGCTGCGCATCGTGGCCAACCTCTTCCCTGAAGATCTGCATCTGGTTCTGCCAGCAGGTCAGACGATCAATGATCTGGGCGATCTTGAAGGCAAACGTGTTGGTATTGCACAGGCGGGTTCAGGCACGCAGGTTGCCGTGCTGCAGATGTTGGACGCCTGGGGGGTCAACCGTGACAATATGGACGAGGCCGAACTGAACAACAGCCAGAGCGCCGAGCGTCTGGCAGATGGTCAGCTGGACGCCTATTTCTATGCCGCAGGTTGGCCGGTTGCCGCGATGGTTCAGCTGTCCTCGACCAAGGGTATGAACCTGCACTCGTTCAGCGAAGAAGATCTGGCGAAGATCAATGAGATCATCCCGGCCTATATCCCTTCGGCCATTCCAGGTGGTGTCTATGAAGGCATCGACGCTGAGACCAAAACGCCTGCAGTCAGCGCGATGCTGGTTGTATCCTCGGACCTGTCCGACGATCTGGTCTATCAACTGACCAAAGCTCTTTGGAACGACAACACGCGCAAGCTGCTGGACAACGGCCATGCCAAGGGCAAGCAGATCACGCCTGACACAGCTCTAAACGGAGTTGAGGCACTAGGTGTTCCGCTGCATCCCGGCGCTGAGAAGTTCTACAAAGAAGCCGGGCTTCTTCAGTAATTCTGTCTGACGAAACCTAAACGTCCGGTGTCCCATCTGGGGCACCGGGTACTCGAAATACGCGTAATCAGGGGGGCCATCATGTCCGAGACACAGAAACTTGATGACCACGAGCTGACAGCCGAAGAACTGGCTGCCATCGAAGAACAATTTGACGAAGGTGCCGCCGTTCGGCAGGTTACACCGACGACCGGCAAGGTTCTGCGTGTCGTCGCTCTGCTCTTCGCATTCTATGAGTTCTTCACGGCCGGGTTTGGCCTGCCTGCTGATCACTGGCACATGGGCATTTATCTGGCCCTGCTGTTCATCCTGGTCTACGCAACAATTCCGATCATCGGGGCCAAAAGCCTCTATGCGCTAAAGGTCAGCCGGTTCCGTATTGGCAACATCCCGCTATATGATCTGGTCTTCATGGCCCTGGGGATCATCGCGGCACTGTATGTCGGCCTCGCCTGGCGTGGCGTTCCATTTCTGGGGATCGAAGAACAGACCTTTCGAATGGGCAACCCCAACACCTATGACGTGGTTTTGGGCGTGATCATCATCCTGTTGGTGCTGGACATCGCGCGCCGCACTTTGGGATGGGTGCTGCCACTGATCATCTGTGTCTTTATCTCATACGCTCTGCTTGGGCCGTACTTCCCCGGGCTGCTGCAGCATCCCGGTGTGAATTTCAAAACCTTCGTATCGTCGATGTACTTCCCGCAGGAGGGCATCTACGGCGTCACCCTTTGGGTTGTTTCGACCATCGTGTTCCATTTCGTGCTGTTTGGCGTGATCGCGCAGCGCACGGGATTGGGGCAGCTTTTCATCGACAACGCTACGATTTTGGCGGGCCGCTATACCGGCGGTCCGGCAAAGGTGTCGGTGGTATCCTCGGCCTTCTTCGGCACGATCTCGGGCTCTTCGGTGGCCAACACCGTTTCGACCGGCGCGCTGACAATTCCCAACATGAAGCGCCTTGGATACCCCGGCCATTTTGCAGGCGGGGTCGAGGCCGCGTCGTCAGCCGGTGGCCAGATCACGCCGCCGATCATGGGGGCCGCGGCCTTTATCATGGCAGAGTTCCTCGAGGTGCCCTACACGACTATCGTGATCGCGGCGATCTTCCCGGCGATCCTGCATTATGTGGGTGTCTTCGCGGTCGTGCACCTGATGGCGCGCAAGCTGAACCTGCAGGGTCTGGCGAAAGAACAACTGCCGCAACTCAAGGCCGTGTGGGCCGAAGGCTGGGCCAACATCGTGCCGTTGATCGGCCTGCTGGTCGTGCTGTTCACTGGTTACACGCCGTTCATGTCCGCCTTCTGCGGCATCTCGCTTGCAGTGATCGCCGGCATGTCGCGCATCAAACAGCCGCCGACGCTGATCTACGCTGCTGCGTTTCTGGCCTTTGTGTTGTGGAAATTCTCGGATGGCGGGTTCGACCTGACAATGACCGCAATCCTATGCGCTCTGTCAGTGATCGCGACGCTCAACCCGCAGAAACGCATCGAAGTGCCTGAGATGCTGCAGGCGGTCGAGCTGGGTGTGAAATACTCTCTGGCCGTGGGCGCCGCCGCCGCTGCGGTTGGCATCGTGGTCGGTGTGATCAACACAACCGGCATCGGCTTCCGTATCGGGTTCATGGTCACTCAGGGCGCAGGCAATCTGGCCTCAGACCTGTATAACATGATTTCGTTCGGCAGCTTCCAGCTGTTCGCTATGGAAGACCTGCAGTTGTTCATCTCGCTGGTCTTCATTGCCATCGTCTGCATCCTGATGGGTGCAGGCATCCCGACCACGGCGCTTTACATCATGTTGGTTTCCGTGGCGCAGCCCGCGCTGGCGCAGTTAGGCGTTCCGCCGATCGCGAGCCACCTGTTCGTGCTCTACTATGGCGTGGTGTCCGAGATCACTCCTCCGGTCTGCACCTCGGCTTATGCGGCAGCGGCCATTGCGAACTCGAACCCGTTCCGCACCGGCCTGTCCGCTTTTACGCTGGGGCTGGGCAAGGTGATCGCACCAATGGCCTTTGTCTACGCTCCGGTTCTGCTGTTCGTGTCTTCCACTGGGTTCAATCTATGGGAGTTCACATATACCGCGACAAGCTGTATCGCCGGGGTCATTGCCCTGTCCGCAGCTGTGGTTGGTTACTGGCTGAAACCGCTGAACTTGGTATCGCGAATTCTGATGGCAATCGCGGGAGTGATCTTCGTCGCACCAAGCCTAACCGCTGACCTTATCGCACTCGCTGTGGCCTCGCCGGTCATCGTCGCCCAGCTGATCTCGCGCAATCGTAGCCACTCTCCGGCCTGACACGATGACAGAGCAAGTTACCATCATCGGCGCAGGGATCGTCGGCATCTGTTGCGCACTGTCTCTACAAGAGCGGGGCATACCGGTCCGCCTTGTTGACCGGGGTGACCCGGGGCAGGAAACCTCGTTCGGCAATGCGGGTGTGGTGTCACCCTGGTCGATCATTCCGCAAGCAGTCCCAGGCATTTGGAAGAAACTCCCCCAAATGCTGCTGGACCCGAAAAGTGCGCTGTCGGTCAGGGCGTCATTCTGGCCGAAGATGATCCCGTGGGGGTTGCGCTTTCTGGGTAAGTCCAGCGAAAAGTCCGTGCGCGAGGTTTCGGATGCGATGGAAATACTGTGTCGCCCTTCCATTGATCTGTACCGTCGGCATCTCCAAGGCACTGGGCACGAACAGCTGATCGCCGACAGCTACTACATCCACGCGTTCCGCAACCCCGGCCAGGCCGACATGGACGAGCTTGGTTATCAAATCCGCCGGGAAAAAGGTGGTGAGTTGGAGCGTGTCGACGGCGCTGAACTGCGGCGCCTGGAACCTGCATTGTCAGAGGAGTTCAAGGCGGCGATTGTGATTAAAGGCCAGGCGCGCGCAACTTCTCCGGGACGTTTGGGTGCTGTTCTGGCCGAAAAAGCGCGTGCGCAAGGGGCCGAATTTGTGCACGCCGAAGTCAGCAATCTGATCCGCACCGAGGATGGCGCCTGGCAAATTTCCACGTCGCAAGACACGTTGAATGCGCGCCATGTCGTCCTTGCGGCCGGAGTGTGGTCTGCTGACCTGCTGAAACCCCTGGGACTACCCGTGCCCCTGGTAGCCGAGCGGGGATACCATGTTGAGTTCCCAAACCCTTCGGCTGTGCTGAACAATTCTGTCATGGATGTGGACGCAAAGGTCGTCGCAAGTTCGATGCAGGGCGGCCTGCGGGTTGCTGGCACGGCTGAATTCGGCAACGTCGATGCCCCGGCCGACCCCCGAAAAGAAAAGATACTCACCGATCAGGCCAAATCCTTGGTGCCGGACCTTAATACAGGTGAGGCACAGTTTTGGATGGGCCGACGCCCCTCTTTTCCCGACAGCCTGCCCGCGATTGGGCAGCTCAATGGCAAAGAAGGGCTGTACGCCGCATTTGGGCATTCTCACTACGGCCTGATGATGGCACCGAAGACAGGGGAACTTGTGGCGGACCTCGTGTCCGGCCGCAGCCCAAACATAAACCTGGACCCATTCTCGCTGGCCCGCTTCTAAATCTCCAATTCGAAAGGACCAAAGCACCATGCCAATATATGAAGGCGGTCAGAACATCTGTGGGGCCTCAATCGGGGTTTTGTGCCTTGAAAGCTATTTCCCAAAACCGCCTGGCCATATCAAGAACCCGTCCAGCCTGCCATTTCCGGTGCTCTATGAAATGATCGACGGCATCACCGTCCCGACATTGCTGAACAACCCGACGCCTGAGTTGCTTGCTCCGTTTATTGAGGGCGCAAAACGGCTTGAGGCTGAGGGCGTTCGAGCCATCACGGGAAGCTGTGGCTTTCTGGCCTTGTTTCAAAAGGAATTGGCGGCAGCTGTTTCTGTGCCTGTCTTTGCTTCAAGTCTGATCCAAGTGCCTTTGGCCTTTCACATGACCGGGGCAAACGCGCCGGTAGGCGTACTTACAGCCGACGCGTCTGCGCTGACACCGAGGCATTTCGAAGGTGTCGGCGCGGCCGGTATTCCCGTCTCAGTGCAGGGATTGGAGGACACCAGCGAATTCGCTGAAGTGATCTTGCGGAATACGCGGACTCGCATGGACACAGACTTGATCGAGGCCGAGGTGCTTGAGGCCGCACGGCGACTTAGACATCAATCACCGGAAATACGGTCGTTGGTATTGGAGTGTACCGACTTGCCGCCATATGCCGCGCGACTTCAGCAAGAACTGCAGCTTCCGGTCTTCGATTTGACGACACTGGCACAGATGGCGCATACCGTTGCGACGCGCGAAACCTATTCCGGCATCATGCCTTGGACATAAGGTTTCAGCAGTATTGCGCTGGACATGGGGGATCTAAGTGCCCGTTGACCTTGCTATCCTGATGGTCGCCATAGGCCTTGGCGCAATGCTGCAAGTCGGCGTTGGTATTGGGTTTAGCATTATTGCGGGCCCGCCAATGATGATACTGCTTGGTACATCGACAGCGGTTCCCGTATTGCTGCTGTTGAACACGGTCGTTTCGGCGGTCGCGACAGATCGACATGTGCTCAAGACCGACCGTCAGACAATTCGCACGGCAATCATCGGTTGCCTCGCCGGAGTGGTTGCCGGTCTCGCCGTCTACCCCTGGCTGAGCGAAGCGTTTGTCCTGGCCCTGACAGCCAGCCTGTTGCTGATCGGGCTTCTTACGACCTTGCTACCCTTGCGCCGCTCAATTGGAACGGCAGGATTTTCCATTGTCTCAGGATCATCCGGGCTGGCGACCGTTTGGGCGGCAACGCCGGGCCCACTTATGGTATTCGGATTGATTGCAAAGGGGCGCTCAGCGAAAGAGGTCGCAAAGTTAGTTCAACCCATTGCGCTAGTGGCATATGGCATCGCGTTCCTGTTGCATAGCCTATCAAAAACGCAGGCGTTCACTTATGGGCCGCAATTGTGGGGCTTCGTCGCGCTTACCCTGATTGGCAGCTTTCTCGGTCGCGCCGTCGGCCCTTACTTGCCACAATCACTCGTCACAACAGCTATCCGCGTGGTTTCGTTGATAGCCTGCGGTGTTCTCTTTCATCGCGCATTTACGATCGCGTAAAATCGAAGGGCCGACGATGACACAAAAAAACAGTCTGGACAGTTTTCCAAGAGCCCAACTTATGACGGGTCCAACCCCCTTGGAGCGGTTGGACAGATTGTCTTCGGAGTTGGGAATAGATCTCTGGCTGAAGCGCGATGATCTGACAGGGCTTGGGTTCGGCGGGAATAAAACGCGGCAGCTTGAGTTCTATTTCGGTGAAGCACTTCGGCAAGGTGCCGACACCATTCTGATCACCGGCGCAGTTCAGTCCAACTTTGTTCGATCTGCTGCAGCCGCTGCTGCCAAATTGGGTATGCAATCCGTGCTGCAACTGGAGGAGCGTGTGCCAGATATGGGCGCGGAGTATTACAGCTCCGGGAATGTGCTGCTGGCAAAGATTTTGGGCGCCGAACACATGAGTTATCCCGAAGGCGAGGACGAAGCCGGAGCAGATGCTGCGTTGCACGCGCGCGCCGACGAACTGAAGTCTCGGGGACGCAAGCCTTATGTCATTCACCTTGGATTGAATCATCCACCCTTGGGTGCCTTGGGCTATGTCGTTGCTGGGCAAGAACTGTGTCATCAGATGCCGGATTTCGACGCGGTCGTCGTCCCTTCGGGTAGCGGAGCCACACATGGAGGTCTGTTGGCCGGAGTGGTCTTGGAAGATAACGCCTCGACAGTCTTTGGAGTCTGCGTGCGCAGGGATCATGAAAAGCAAAAGGTCCGGATGAATACCGTTCTGCAGAAACTGGCGGATTTGCTGGAAATCGACGCAGTCCCTTTGCAGGACAGGATCAACGTGCTGGATGAAGCGCTGCCTCCAGGCTATGGGAAACTAAGTGGCATGACCCGCGCGGCCTTGGAAAAAATGGCGCGCACCGAAGGTATCTTCCTTGATCCCGTTTATTCCGCGAAAACCTTCGCAGGGTTGTTGCATCTGGTGAACACAGGAGAAATTCAACCCGGGCAGAAAGTTGTCATGCTGCATACGGGTGGGTTGCCTGCGCTCTTCGGATACCAAAACGAGTTGGTAAACGACCTACCCTAAAACCACCCAAAACCACCGTAAAATCCACTAACAGAAAAGACTCGAAACATGACCATCACCCGTATCGAAACCGGCCAACGCATGAGCCGGATCGTCAAGCACAACGGCGTTGCCTACCTATGCGGCCAGACATCGGATGCACCGACGGTCGCTGAACAAACACGCGACATCCTGGCTAAGGTTGAAGATCTGCTGGCCAAAACAGGCAGCGACAAGACCCGTATTCTGAAATGCGAAATCTGGCTGGCCGACATGGCAGACTTTGCCGAGATGAATGCCGTTTGGGACGCCTGGGTGCCCGAAGGCCACGCTCCAGCCCGTGCCTGCGGAGAGTCCAGGCTTGCCCGTAGTGTATTGAAAGTAGAAATGATTGTTACGGCAGCCTGTGATTGAATCGCTATCGGGGGGAATGAACAAGAATAGTGAAGTGCTATTGGAAATATCGGAACGCTTATCAGATTAAACCGATTTGTTACGTATCGCCCCACCCCGTCCTCTGATTTTCACCGCGTTGAAAGGTTAGTTCTGTGCAAAATACTCAATTCGGCCAGTGAGCAGCCTTTTATAATGACTGCTTTGGGCCGGCTGCGGGCGTAGGTCCAGGGGACGTTTCAGCTTCGGATGGTCTGGTAGTCCCTCAGGCCAACGTAGCGCTGGCCAAAGATGCGATCGCCTCAACGTTGTCGGTCGACAGTTTCTCGGACGGTGCCGTGCTGAACGCGACTGAGCAGGGCACCGACCCGACCTTCACGGGTTCGACCCGTCGATATTTGCGCCGGTTGCGATCGGCGCAAAACCTGCCGCCTGCCCTGCCTCGGATCCGCCCGATTACCCGTAAGTGCCTCGGTCACTGACATGTAGCACAGATCGAGGGCGACGGTTGGTTCGGGTGCCCGCGGTTTCCATGCGGGTTACATTGTTTTCAGACAGCGTTGTCCAGTTTCACGCCCAGGCGGGCCTGGATTTGCTGGCTGAACCCTTGTGTGATGCGGTCGGCAATCATGGCGATGATGGCCATACCGATCCCGGCAGTCATGCCGACCCCGAAATCACCGTCGCCGAGGCCAATATAGATCTGCTGACCCAGATCATCCGTACCCACCAACGCGGTAATCACCAGCATCGAAATGCCGAACATGATCGTCTGGTTCAGCCCCAACATGATCGACGGCACCGCCAGCGGCAGCTTTACCTGCCACAGCAATTGGCGGGGTGTTGTACCAATGGCCGTCGCAGCCTCGATCACATCATGGGGCAGATTGCGCAGACCGTGCTCGGTGTAGCGGATCGCGGGGACGATCGCATAGACGATGATGGCCAGCAGCGCGGTGAATTCACCGATTTTGAACACCATCACAAAGGGGATGAGGATCACGAACAACGGCATGGTCTGCAGCGTGTCGATCACCGGCCGCACCATACGAGAAACGGTGTCATTCTCGGACGCCCAGATGCCGATGGCGCTGCCGAACAGGAAAGACAGCAGCACCCCGACCCCACAAAGATACAGAGAGATGACCGAAGGCTCCCATATCCCGGTCAGCAACAGGAAAGCGACCCCGGCCAGCGCCCACAGGGCGAGGTTCGTGCCACCAGCCTGCCAGGCCAAAGCGATAATGATTGCACAAAGCGCAACCCACGCCAGACCGGTCAGCCCTGAATACAGAACCAGAGCAAACAGGATCACCCAAAGCGCCGGCAGCACCCGCCTCTTGAAGATCATATACCCCGCTACCGCTGCAACGATCAGCGCGTAGCCAACAGTTACAGCCGGGGTCATTGCGAAGCCCCACGTAAAGGGGCTGACAGCCTGTGCCAGGCCGATTTTGATCGGCAACATCAGATAGAACAGCGCCGCCCGCTTAATCGCCTCAAGCAAGGTGCGGAATTCAACGAAGACCCATTCCAAACCTGCGTTCATCGCCGGGGCCGGGTTCAGGACCCATGCCTCGGGCCAGTCCTTGAGCGGCGAAAAGACCAGAGCCAACAGCCAAGCCGCACCAAACAGGACGGCGCAGGTTATCCAGCCTGAGGCACCACGCTTTGTCGAATTGGACTGCACCGCAAATCCCCATGTGATCCGGTCCAGCACCATCGCCATCAGCGCGATCACGATCCCGGCCAGCAGGCTTTCTCCGAACTGTGCCTTGCGCATGGTCGACAGCACTTCCCAGCCGATGTCGTTGGTGCCTCCGATGATCGACGCGATGATGACCATCGACAGCGACGCCATCGTTGTCTGGTTCACCCCCAGCAGGATCTGCCGTTGCGCCGTCGGCACCCGCACGCGCCAGAACAGCTGCGACGGTGTGGCACCGCTCATCAGACCGGACTCGATCACCTCATCCGGGACACCGCGCAGGCCGACGATGGTGTTGCGTACCATCGGCGGGAAGGCAAACAGGATCGAGGCGACCAGACCGACAGTTGTGCCAAAACCAAACAGCAAAAGGATCGGCAGCAGATAGGCAAAAGCGGGCACTGTCTGCATCAGGTCGAGGATCGGCATGATGATCCGATAAGCTCGCTCTGACATGAACCCCCATGTTCCCAGCGCAAAGCCCAAGGCAACCGCCATCGGGATCGACACAACCACAAGCGCGAAAGAATTCATCGACTGGGTCCAGAACCCGAACGTCACCATGTAAAGCAAGCTGGCAGCTGTGAAGATCGCCAGCCCCTTGCCCCCGGCCCGTAAGGCCAGAAAGACCCACAGCACGAACCAGGCCGCCCATGGCACCGCGTGCAGCACCGTCTTGGCCAGCAGGATCGGCCAGTCCAGCAGCCAGGATATGCCTTTGAAGAACCACCCGAAAGTCACGACGAACCACCGCATCGCGGTGTTCATCGGATCAGTGACCGGCAGGACCAGCGCATCGGGATAGGTCACCAGCGGCCCGAGGCTTTTGGCAAACACAACGCAAACCGCCACCAGAACCGTGACCGCAAGCCAGACCACCAGCGATCTGTTCAAAGCTGCATCCATGTCGTCAGTCCTTGACCGCAGAGGCGTCCGAGACACCGCTGGCCAAAGCGGCGATCACGTTCTGGCTGGTCATGTGCACCAGCGCGTTGTCGTCCCGGCGCACCGCAACGCCGCTGTCGTGCGAGGCCAGATAGGGCAGCAGGTCGGCCACGTTGGTCGAGGCCGGAACCTCTTTGATCCCTGCGGGCGGGCTATTGTCCGAAGCGACATCGCCTGCGGTCAGGATCAGCTCCCACGGGACGTCATTGGTGAATTCACGAACGTAGTCATCAACCGGGTTCAGGATCAGATCAACCGGGCGTCCGATCTGAACAACTGCACCGTCCTTCATGATCGCCATCCGGTCGGCGATGCGCAACGCCTCAAGGAAATCGTGGGTGATGAAGACAATGGATTTGTGCAGTTCCTGCTGCAGCCGCAGGAATTCGTCCTGCATCTGGCGCCGGATCAGCGGGTCAAGCGCGCTGAAAGGTTCATCGAGGAACCAGACCTCGGGCTCCACGGCCAGCGACCGGGCAATGCCGACACGCTGCTGCTGACCGCCCGAGAGTTGGCTGGGGAAACTGGCTTCCCGGCCTTCCAGACCGACAAGCGAGATCACCCGCTCGGCCCGTTCCAGACGCTCCTTGTCGTCCAGACCCTGCAATTTCAGCGGAAACGCCACGTTTTCCAGAACATTCAGATGCGGCATCAGGCCAAAGCTCTGGAACACCATCCCCATCTTGTGCCGACGAATGTCGATCAGCTCTTTCGAGGACGCTTTCAGCAGGTCCTCTCCATCCAGCAGGATCTCTCCGGCGGTGGGTTCGACCAGGCGGGACAGGCACCGTACGATGGTGGACTTACCCGAGCCCGACAGGCCCATGATCACGAAGATTTCGCCCGGCATGACGTCAAAGCTGACATCGGTCGAGGCGACGATGCCGTCGCCCTCGCGAATGCGTTGCGCCAGAGCCTTGGCCTCATCGGGCCCCTGCCCGGCGACGTCGACGTTTCTGAGATGCTGATCCGCCCCCTTGCCGTAGAGCTTCCAGACATGTTTGCAGGACAGTTTCGGGGTGGTGGTCGGGGAAGATGTGGTCATTTCGGCAGCCTTGAAAAAGGTGGAGCACGCGAAAACATGCTCCACCGGAGTCAGTGGTGGTTATTGCTTTGCGGCTTCAACCCAAGGCTGCCAGACGTCCTGGTTTGCACCCATCCATTCGGCCACGACCTCTTTCACATCGCGCCCGTTCTGGTCCACTTCCAGGATCAGGGCGTTCTGCACATCGTTGGTCAGGCTCATCAGCTCGACCATCTTCATCGCGTCCGGGTAGGTCGAGGCGAAATCCTTGGCGACGATCTTGTCGACGGTCGCCTGTTGGAAGCCACAGGCCTCACCGCGTTTCTGGCTGGTCTCATCACAGGTGCCGTGCGGCGTGTCCCATTCGACCCATTCAACGTCGGTATCCGCAAACACCCAATGCGGCTGCCACATCATCATCAGAATCGGCTGTTGGGCGGCAACGGCACTTTTAAGCTCGGCCAGCATCGCGCCTTCCGAACCACCGGGCACCGGTTTGAACGGCAGGTCGATCAGTTCAACGAGATCGGCCGAACGGGTTCCCCAGTCCGCCGGATAGGTGATCAGGCGGCCATCGGGGAAGGTGTCCGCAGCGGCAAAGGCCTGTGCGCAGTCATAAAGCGCCTCATAGGCAGGCAGACCGGGGCACAGATCGGCCATGTATGGGGGGTAAATCCAACCTTCCTGCGGCTCGAGCCCCAGTCCGCCGACAACGATGATGTCCCCGGCCTCAACGGCCTTGGGGTAGATATCACCCACGTTGTTGGTCCACAGCTCGGGCTGATAATGCAGGCTGCCTTCTGCAATCGCGGCCAGCTGCGGCACGGCCCCGGCGGTGACGAATTCGACCTCGTGGCCCAACTCTTCAAACAGCGCCCCTGCGAAATGGGCCGAGATGTGCTGGCCGGTCCATTCGTTGACGGCAATCTTGATCGGTTCGGCCAAAGCCGCGCCCGTTGTTAACATGAGCGTGGCGGAAGCCAGCAAGGCGGGCCTCAGTTTGCGTGAGAAATTCATGGTTAAACCTCCGTTGGTGCGTTGACCGTTTTCGGCCTTTAGTGTCCGTATCTAAAAAATAGTACGATTGCAGGTAATTTGGTGCATCGGACCGTTTTTTGTCAACAGTGTTTGTTTTTTGCCTTACCGAATGATACTTTCGCATGCATTACGCTGAGCATGAAAGCGATCCTAACATGAGAAAGCAGACCATCAAGAACATGCGTCGCAAGCAATTGACCGAGGCGGCGTTTGAAATTCTCAAAACTCATGGAATCGCGGGGACGACCTTTGACAAGGTCGCCAAAGAGGCAGGATTGTCCAAAGGTGTTGTTCAACACTATTTCCCCGGCAAAGAAGCTTTGTTCGAGGCCGTACTGCGTGCATCCAATGCCGAAGCCCGCCGGTGTGTGACCGCGTTATTCACGCATAGCCACACTCCGGCTGAACGGCTTTATGCGATTATTTACGGCAATTTCGCACCGACTCTTTTTCAGCACGAAATCTGCAACTCCTGGGTTTGCCTGTGCGCAGAGGTGCCGCAAAACGCCCAGTATCTACGCATTCAAAATGTCATCCATTCCCGAATGCGCAGCAACCTGATGAGCGCCTTGCGCCATATGGTTGAACCGGCCTTGGCCGAACAGATCGCTTTCAATCTGACGGCATTGATCGACGGAATCTGGATGCGGGCTGCCTTGCAGGCACAGCCGATGTCCTCGACCGAAGCTCTGTCTCATATGGAATTTGCGCTGAGCCGATTGTTCCACGATACGTCTGTCGACAGAGCAGGCTTGCAGACGGCGCGTGAAAAGATCGCGCAGGTCAGCGCAATTCTGTTCAAAGTATGAGGGTAACCAACAAGGGTTTGCGGTATTTTCACCGATGGCTTGAGAAACCCTGTCGGGGCGCCCCAGCTGAAAGTATCAGGGATTTTCGGAACGCTTAGCTTGGCCGCACCGCAACAAGAACGACGTCAAGCTCATCCTCAAGGGCCTGCAACTTTTTCAGGTCATCTTGCGGCAGGTTGGCCGTATCGGCGTCAACAGCGGCAAGCGCGACAACCGGACGTCCGATTTCCTGTTCAAGCGCCCGAACTGCGTTGAGCTTGTCGGCCTCAAGCGTTGCAAGTGGATAAAGCATGGCAATCTCCTGTCTACTGATGCTTGGAGTATAGCCGGTTTTTTCGTTTTTGGAGCATTGTTTAACTGCGCATCACTTGTCGGCAAACACCAAGACCCAGCGCGTGAAAAGGTGTGGGCCAAAACCGGCCACAAGGAAATCCAATCAAATCTTCCATGAATGAATGGTGCGGGTGGAGGGACTTGAACCCCCACGCCTTGCGGCGCCAGAACCTAAATCTGGTGCGTCTACCAATTTCGCCACACCCGCAGTACCGGCCCTGAGCGCCGGATTGACGTGCTCAATAACAAAGCCTGTGGTCGAGCGCGAGAGGGAAATTCACCTGCGCGCAATATTATTGAACGCCAACCGGCGGCGATCGAACCTGAAATTTTGTGGCTACCACAGCACCGCGCCAGGTGCGGGAACAACGATCGGGGTGTTTGTTCGTAACTCGGATCGACGCCTGTCTGAACTTTGGCATTAATTAGAGGGATACAGTTAAATCTGGATCACAGACAAAACCGCCATTTTTAAATGCTCACATTAGCGAAATACTCAGCCACATGTTTAACGCGCTTACGTTGAGTAAGGTGAAGCATCAAAAAATTCACCCAAAGCCCTGGCGGTCAGCACATTGGCCGGTTGGTTCTTATGAATCAGAAGGCCCTCTGAAGCGAGCAAGTAAATCCGTTTGAATACAGATCTCTACGGCCAGAAAGATGAGCAAAGCAACATTCCCCGAGTGCGTGTGCCCAACGTCACAATGATCCCCGAACCCGGCCGCACGCCCATGGGTTGAAACCTTGCACGCGGCTGCGACCATATTTGCGCCACATTTCAACCGCCAAAAAATCTTATTCGCGTCAAAATAACACCGCCTTGCCAGTAATTGATGGAGAGCGGGAATTAATGAGTCTTTTCTGCCTTCGGGCGCCGTAAGAGTTTTTTGCTCAACTCGAACACAAGGGTCTTAACCGTGACCAACATGATGAACTCTGCCGCTGCTGAGCAAGACGCCGTTGGTCTTGCACGTGAAAGCTTCCTTGGAGAACTGAAGTCCTTGAATCGGGACCACCCGAATACAGGCTTTGGCGTTTCGTTGCGCACGCATTCTGGGGGGCACTACCTGCTCGCCAATTCTCGTATGCCGCTGCCCAAGACCAAATCCCAGGGTTTTCCGACCGGGCGCCGTCTGGCCCTGCTGGAAAACAGTGAACAGTTCAGCGCGATCGAAGTGCTTGCCGATTCCCGCGCCTACGAAGAAATCACGCCGGGGGACGAAGCCGCGATTCTGGGCAACGCTCTGAACCTGATCGCCCGGATCGACATCCTGACCAGCTCTCCTGAAGGTCAGGTCCAACCCCATATTGCCGCCACAGGAACCGGAGGCTAACCATGGCCCGAAACGATCACCTTCTGTCCGTGGGAAACGAAGCGCTGACGCCGATGACCTCGGCCATGTCGGCGCTGACGGCGCAGATCGACCAGCTGACAGAGGTGGCGGACGCGCGGTCCTCGGCGCGTCTAGCGACGCTCAAGACTCGTATGGAGAATTTCACGGCCAGCGTGACGTTGGTCGGACAGGTCAAGGCCGGTAAATCCTCGATCGTGAACATTCTGGCCGGGCGTCCTGCCCTGTTGCCCTCGGATGTGAACCCGTGGACCTCGGTGGTGACCACGCTGAATATCAACACCCGCACAGAAGGCGACAAGAAGGCCAAATTCACCTTCTTTGAACAAGAAGAGTGGGACAACCTGATGGTCGGCGGTGGCCGTCTGGGCGAACTGGCCAATCGGGCCGGTGCCGATGACGAGATGGAAGACATCCGCCGCCAGATCGGAGAGATGAAGGCCAAGTCCGAAGCGCGCCTTGGCCAGCATTTCGACCTGATTCTGGGGCAAAGCCACCAGTATGACTATTTCGACGACGAACTGATCCAGCGCTATGTCTGCCTGGGCGACGACGATGACCCGGATATCAACCCCAAGACCGGGCGCTTTGCCGATGTCACCAAATCGGCGGAATTGTACATGGACATTCCGCAATACCCGATCTCGCTGAAGCTGTGCGACACGCCTGGCGTCAACGATACGTTCATGGTGCGCGAGCAGATCACCCTGCGCAGCCTGCGCGGGTCCGAGGTTTGCGTTGTGGTGCTGGCTGCCAGCCAGGCGCTGACCACCATGGACATGGCGCTGATGCGGATCATCGCGCAGTTCGAAAACCGCCAGATCATCCTGTTCGTGAACCGGATCGACGAACTGTCCGACCCGGTCAATCAGGTACCCGAGATCCGCGACCGGATTCAGGAAACGCTGAAGCAGAACAGTATCGACACCAACACCAGCGTTGTATTCGGCAGCGCGATCTGGGCCGAGGCCGCCCTGACCGGAAACCCTGATATCCTGTCGGAGGAGTCACGAGAGGCCCTCAACACCTTCTACCTTGCTGCAGGGTTTGGAGATCAGGCCCCATCGCTTGATAAAATCTGGGCGCTGTCCGGCTTGCCGGACCTTTTGCTGGCCATGAACGAGCGCATCGCCGACGGTGCAGGCACCCGCCTGCTGGATCGTGTACGCCATCGGGCCCGCAACATCGCCAGCCAAATTCGTGCCACCGCCGTGGCAAAGAACCTGTCCGAAGGGCAAGGGGTTGTGCGCGATCTGGACGGCGTCGCACCCGAGGAAGCCATCACCAAGGTTGCTGCGGAATACGAGAAAAAGGCCGCCGAACTGACGGCCTCTTTGCGCGACAAAGTGCTGGAGCGTCTGAAGTCGGCCGAAGATAACTTTGTCAAACGCGCCACGGATTCCTTGATTTCGCATCTGGAACTGAATGGCGAGCAAGGCACCTGGCAATATGACCCGGCTGGCCTGCGCACCCTGCAAAAGGCCGCCTATTTCAGCTTTTCTCGCGCCATGCGCAAAGACGCCGGGGCGCTTTACAGTGCCGCAGCGGCGGATGTCGAAGCGCTGTATCAAAAGCTGCTGGGCAACCATCTGGGTGAATTCAGCATCGAGGCGCCCATCGTGCCCCGCGTGCCGCCACCATTGGGTATTGGCCGCACCATCGCGCTGGACTTGCAAAGCACCTGGTGGCGCCGCTGGTGGCAACGCCGCAAAGGGTTCGAAGCCTACGCCGCTGACTATACGCGCCTGATCGCGTCCGAGGCGAACTCGATCACCAAAGACCTTGAGGAAAACCAGATCGCGGCCGTTCTGGAAAATGTTCGGGCTGGTTTGTCCGACTTCCTGCGCGAGCAGAAAGAGACCCTGCTGAACATTTCGGCCTCGGCCGAGCAGGATCCGAACCAGGCGGCCCTGATGGCGGGCATGACCCCCAAGAAATCGCGCGACGATATCCTGGGTGACATCCTGAAAGATCTTAGTAACGAGGCAGCATAAGTAGCGACATGGCAAAAGATACACAAACCCGCTTCGTCTCTCCTAAGGCTTGGGAACGCATTGAGCAGTGGTCCCGGCGCAAACCGATTTTTGCGTTGATGGGAGAATTCAGTGCCGGGAAATCGACGCTGATGAATTTCCTGTTGCGCTCGCAAGCGCTGCCGACACAGGTCACTGCAACGCAGCTGCCGCCGGTCTGGTTCAGCTGGGGCAAGAAATCGGCCTATGTGCAACGTCACGACGGGACACGCGAGAACATCACTCTGGATCAGCTGGAATCCGTCGGTGTCAACGACGCCCAGTTTGTGCGCATCTTCCTTGAAGCCGACATTCTGGAAGCGGTGGACCTGATCGACACCCCCGGCATCTCTGACCCGAAAATTTCAAACGATGTCTGGCGCCGTGCGGTTGGGCAGGCCAATGGGGTTTTGTGGTGCACCCATGCCACTCAGGCTTGGCGCGAAACCGAACGGGCGACTTGGGTGTCTCTGCCGGAACGGCTGCAGCACAACTCTCTGCTGCTGGTAACCCGCGCCGATGTGCTGGGTCCGAAAGACCGCCAAAAGGTGCTGCGCCGGGTCAACCGCGAAGCGGGCCACCTGTTCAATCGGTCGATCTTGTTCTCGGCCCGTGACGCAATCACTGCCCGGGACAAAAGTGGCGATGCCGAACAGTGGGCGCGCAGTGGCGGCGGCAAGATGGTCGATAGCTTCCTTCAGATCACTGAACAGATCATGGACGACCGCGCCGACATGCTGACGCGCTATCAGATCGACAACGGTTTGGCCGGGAACGCACCCATTCAGCCGGTCCGTCCAAAGCGAATGGTGGAACAGACCGACGAACCGGCCCCGTTGAAACTGGTAAACCCCGTTCCCGCGGCCACCAAGGAAGATGAGGTTGTCACCAGCTTTCCCGTCCGCCCGGCCCGTGTCGAGCGTCGCGCCGAGGATACCGGCCGCGAAGAACGAATTGACGCGGCTGAGGCCGAGCGTTTGCGCGCTGAGATGGGAACCGAAACACCGGTGTCCGAGCCGCAACCGGACACCGAAGGCGACGATCTGCGCGCCTTTTTCCGGGACACGGAAAGCAACAGTCTGAACCTTGCAGAGTTCAAGGAAACATCGGCAGACGAAGACACGTTTGACCTGCTGGATGATAGTGAGCTGGATGAAGAGGATGACAATATCCTGGCCGCTGACACGCAGGCAGAAACACCGGAAGAGCCTGCTCGCGACTCATCGGACCCGATCCTGGAAACGCTGGAAGGCAAGCTGGCGGATACGCCCGAACAGGATCAGGTATCGGTCGAAGAGCCCGAGGAAAAACGTTCCGAAATTTCGGTGTCGTCAATCGCCGCCTTGCTGGCCGAGCAGTCGAATGGCGCCGAGGACGAATACGAACCGGAGCCCGAATCCAGCGGCCTCGTGAACATGCAGGTCGTGTCCATGTCAAACGGCACCACCGCAGAGGAGACTGCCCCGTCGGACAACAAGGGCGAACAACAGGAAGGCTTGCTGACTGTTGCAGAAGGCGCACCCCTGAGCGCGGCATCCATGTGGCGTGACGTTACTGCGGATGAGGATTTGCCGAACGATGTCGAAGGCATGAAAAAAGTGTTCGGGGCGTTTCTCGAGGAATTCGACCAGATCGCAGCCGAACATTTCGCGCGCCACGCCAAGGGCGGGGTTGGCCCTGTTCCGAACGCAACAGAAAACGGCGGGGCAGAGTTCCGTGTTTTATAACCAGAATGTCAGGTAGCAAGCGATGACGATCGAAGCCGCACTGAACACCGCAATGGAAACCATACCCGACTGTATTGCAGCCGGGTATGTCGATATGGAAACGGGGATGTTGCTTGGGACCAACACCCTGGATTCAGACAGCGCGGACGTTCTGGACAGTCTTGCCCTTGCCGTGGCTAACCTGTTTCAGGGGCGCGGCGTCAAAGCCTTTGAGGACTTGCTGCGTGCGGCTGGGGTTGAAGAGACCGACAATCCGGGATTCGGGGAAATCGCGGTGTTTTCGAATGACCGGCTCAATATTTTTCTGCGGACCCGGGAATATCCCGATCATGTGGTCTGCTACATCTGTCGCAGCAGCGCCAATGTCGGGTTGGCGCTGACGAAATCACATCTCAGCCTGGGGCCCGTCGCGGCCGCAGTCTAGACCGGACCAGAGGGGGGTCACGGCATGATGGATACAGACATTCTCGAGATGCTCGACGACATCGGGCGCTCGTCTGTGGCGCGCCTGAACCCGGCGGTCACGGTTCCGGGGGAAACTGCCCGGATTCGGCGCGAAAAGGTTCTGGGCACCATTCGCGGCACCATTCTGCCGCGCCGGTTGGAATTCACCGCCGCCAATGGCGACTGCCTTGCGATCGAGGTCAACAGCTCCCGGATCACGGATGTGTTTCGTGTTCAGTCCGGCATCGCCCCGGATTTCGAAACCGAATCCCGCGAGGAGCTGGCTAACAAACTGGCGAAACTGGTGACCGACATTGCGGCGGCCCCTGCTCCGTTGGAGCTTATCTCTCTGCAGCCTGACACAGCGCTCGAGGCCGACGATGTGGGCATCACCTTCAGCGAGATCGAGAGCGCCTGCGAGAAAATCGAACTGCCTGCCGAGCCTATGATCGCCATCGTCCCGGATGAGCCCGAGCTCGACGACACTGCACCCACCGAGGAATCAGCGGCGGAAGACACCAACGGGTCTTTGGCCCAACGGTTCTATGAAGGTTCGGAACGATTTGCCCAAGGCCGGGTTCTGGCCCAAGGCAATGACGGGGCATCATTGAGTATGGACGGGACATGTGCCGAGGGAGAAGCTCTGCACCCCGATTCCGATCTGCTGGCCCGTTTCGCCCGCGATCTTGCCGGTTGGGATGGCGACACGGCCTCAACGATGGATCACCCGCAGCTGATTGTCATGCGCCCCTCGGGCGGCAAAGGTGCCGGGCTGGCCATCATGAATGATGGTGAGCGTTTTGCAATCTCTGTCCACGAGGCACGCAAACTGGGTGCCGTTATCAATCTGTGGGCCAGTCTGAAAAGGCCGGGCGGATGACTGCGCCCCTTTCGTTCAATTTTTCGATGAATTCGATCCGTGATTACAAGTTACCAGGGTAAGGTTTATGAGTGAAAATAATCGTCGCGAGTTAATCCGTATTGCCGAAGACATGAACGGCATCTCAAATGATGAGACCCGCCAGTTCATCTCGCGCATTGTCAGCGATCTGACAAATCTGAAACCTTCGATTGCCTTTGTCGGGCAGATCAAGGCGGGCAAGTCCCGTCTGATCAACGGCTTCACCGGTCAGGCCGAATACCTGCCGTCGGACGTGAACCCCTGGACGACGGTGATCACCGACATGCATTTCGGCCACCCCACGGGGCGGACCTCGGGGGCCGAGTTCCATTTCTTCGACAACCGCCAGTGGCAGGCTCTGATCGCCGAAGGCGAAGAGCTGCGCAACATGTTCCCCGACGACGAGGACAGCTATAAGCGCGAAATGATCGAAGAGCAGGTCGAGGCGATGAAGACCCGCGCCAAGCTGCGTTTGGGCGAAAGCTACAAGCACCTGCTGGGGCAGCATCACGACCTTGACGAACTGACCTCGGACGATCTGGCGCGCTATGTCTGTGCCGGGGATGATCCCACCGAAGCAGGGGAACACGATCCGGGCTCGGATCGCGGTCTCTACAGCGACATTACCCGCAAGGCCGAGGTCTATTTCGACATCGGCCACTTCCCGTTTCCGCTGACGGTGACGGACACACCCGGCGTTAACGACCCGCTATTGATCCGCGAAGAAATCTCGCGCCAGTACCTCAAGGAATCCGACTTCTTCGTGGTGGTCCTGTCGGCGCATCAGGCCCTGTCGCGGGCCGATCTGAAACTGTTCCGCCTGATGCAAGCGCTGGAGCTGGGCCAGATCGTGGTTTTCATCAACCGCGTCGATGAGCTGGGTGGTGGTGCTGAAGATGCCGGCAAAGTCCGGGCCGATGTCATGGAAGGCCTGGAAAAGGCCCTTGGAAACTCGGACATCGACGTGTTGATGGGCAGCGCCCAATGGGCGCATTACGCCCTGACCGGTGACGAGACCGGCATCAACCATGACGAGGTTCTCGCCTGGCTGCGGGCCCACCCGGCACAGATGAAGCAATATCTGGACGGCGTGGAAGAGATCAAACAGGGCCCCGGTCCGATCAGCCGCGAAGGCGTGCTGCGCTTTGCCGCAATGATCGCCTCGGGTCTGCCGGACCTGCGCCGCCATGTCACCGGTGCCCTGACCGAGGGTCCGCGCAACGAACAGCTGCGGATGGCGTGGCAACATCTCAACACCTTCGCGCAAGGCGAGGTCGAGCGCAGCAGGGCCCATCTGCGCGCCATCGAGGACGAAACGACCCCCGCCACCGAAAACGGGGACGAAAACGACAAGACTCTGACCGAACTGCGGACGCTTGTTGCCGACAAGACCGCCGGGATCATCCACGACATGGATGACGTTCTGGCCAATCTGCGCGGCGTCATGGACGACACCGTGGCCGAGGCCGTATCGGTCGTGGTGCGGGGGCCGAACGGGGATTCACCGCTGCTGGCCAAGGGCGGTGAAACCGAGTTGAACTTCACTCCGTTGCGCGACCGTATGCGTGAGCTTGTGCAGGGGGCCACGCAGGTTGTGCGCCAACGGATGCTGAGCGAACTGTACACGATCGACATGCAAAGCAACGCGGCTCTGCGCGCCCTGCCCGGCTGGCAGGACCCGACGGACAACCGGATGAACACCAGTGCCGTACGGTGGTTCCGCCCGGACACCACCGCGCTGACCCGTGGCATTACGGTCGAACTGCGGGTCAACTGGCTGTCGCGACTGATCTCACGCAAGAGTGTCGTGGCCCGGGCCGAACGCATGATCGTGCAGGAATTCGAGATGATCGGCGATGATCTGGTGGACACCGCGCGCAGCGATTTGCTGGAACGTCTGAACACGGTTCTGGATCACTATCTGGCCTTGCTGGCCGGGCATCTTGAACATCGCGCCGGAAGCGGCGAAACCAATGAGCGGGCTCAGGCGCAAGCAGCCTTTGACCACGCCCAGCACATCGCCGAAGAACTGGGCGCCGTCTTTGGCGCGGATGACATCGACAAGAGATTAACAGAGGCTGCGGAATGATCGAATTTCCCGGAACCGAACAGGAAGTAAGACAACTTGAACGCTTTCTGACCGCGACCGAAAACCTGCCGGCCGACACGGCACTGGACGAGATGCGCGAGCGCGCACTTGCCCATGCCGGGCGGCTGTCCAACGCGGTCAATATCGGTTTCGCCGGGGAATTCGGGGCTGGCAAATCCAGCCTCGCCAACATGCTGGCCGGGGCGGACATTCTGCCTACCGGGCCGCAGCACCTGAAACTGCCATTGGTGATCGTCGCCTATTCCGACACACCGGAAACCACTGTCGGCTGGTGGGACAAAGAGCCCAAAACCTATTCCGGCATCGCTCTGGAGAAGGCCGCCGAAGATGCGCCTGATTTTATCTCGGTCGGGCTGAACACCCCTGCCTTGCAGGAAATCTCGCTGTTCGACCTGCCCGGAACCGGGGCGTTGGACGATACGTATAAAGAAACACTCGATCTGCTGAAATTCGTGGACTGCGCAATCTGGTGCACCAATGGTACCAACGCATGGCGCGAAACCGAACGACATCTCTGGTCACAAGTTCCGCAGGAACTGCGTGCCAACAGCCTTTTGGCGGTCACCCATGCCGATCTGCCGCCGGTTCGCGATGCGCTGGATCGGGTTGTGTCACGGCTCAACAAGGAAAAGGGCGATCTGTTCCGCTCGGTCGTGCCAATTGGGACACCGGTGGCCGTGCGCGCCATGGCGCAGGAGCCCGAACCTGATTTCGCCCTCTGGGAAAACTGCGGCGGTCAGAACCTGGCCGAACAGGTGCTGCAGATCGCATCCGACCGTCGTCTGGCCGATCTCGAGGCCGCGCGCACCGATCTGAAACAGGACTTTTTGCCATTTCTTGAGACATTGACCGGCCCCGAGGCCGAGACGCCGCAGCCCGATGCCGTGTCCGTGCATGCCGCATTGGAATCTGCGTTGCCCCCTCTGGAAAATCCGATCCTCGAGGACTGGTTGGCGGCGATTGCCAGCATCTACGCGGATCTGCGCGAATCATCCTATATCGAACCTTCGGCCTTCCTGCACTCGTGTCAGGAAATCGTCGAAGATTTCGCCGAGCGTCTTGAGCAAGGCGGAGAAATCGATCCCAAGGCCGACTGGATACCGGGCGAGTTCGAAAAGGCCACGGACCTGCTGTTGCTGCTGCAATTCGAAAGCGGTGACGCCCCCCTGAAGGACGCGATCAGCATCCTCGCGCAGCTCAGTGACAACCTGGCCTGGGCGGGCAGCCGGGTGGATTCGGTACAGCCGAAAACCGGGACCTGACAATTTCTCGTTAAAATTGCGCCGTGACGCGGCGATTCGAGGCCCGTGGAATCGGGTCTCGAACGTATCGACTCCGTTGACCAAGCGGAGACAAAGAGTCGGTCCGTCTGTATTTTGTGCAGAGCCATTTTCAATATTTAGATGGCCAAATACTCATAACAACAACATGTAGTATTTCCATAAAAACGATCCATAGTGAAGCCATCAGGCGGCCCCAATAAAGTCAAATTTGAAACGTCTAACCGTCTCAAGTGTCCTGCGGTTGTGTTTGGTTGTGAGTTCGTGGGCAATTTGGCCCAGTTAAGAAAACCGCAAAACGATCAGTAACGGGCGGAAAGAAATGAGCCACAACCAGGCGGTCGGTGCATCGCACGACGAACCGAAAATCGAAGGACTTCAACCCGGCGCAAAGCTGTTGCACGGGCAGTATGAAATCCTGCGTTACCTCAGCAATGGCGGCTTCGGGATCACCTATCTGGCCCGCAACAGTCTGGACCGCGAGGTGGTAATCAAAGAGTGCTTCCCGGGTGCGCTGTGCCACCGCAACGGCGACTTGGTTGAAGCAACCGATCCTGACCACAAGGACGATCTGCGCGCGATCATCGATCTGTTCATTCAAGAAGCGCGCAACCACGCGCGCCTGGTCCATCCCAATATCGTCGACGTCCATCAGGTGTTCGAGGACAACGACACAGCCTATATCGCGATGGACTTCATCAAGGGCTGCGACCTTCTGGATTATGTCGAAAACCCCGACAACAAAACCGGCCCGGATTTCATCGTTCAGGTCACCGAAAAGATGCTGTCGGCGGTGTCGTTCATTCACCAGAGCGGCATGCTGCACCGGGACATCTCTCCCGACAACATCCTGATCAATGAAAACGGTGAGCCAGTTCTGATCGACTTTGGCGCCGCGCGCGAACAGGCCGCAAACCAATCCGCTGCGTTGTTGACCCTGCGGGTGATCAAGGACGGATACTCGCCCCATGAATTCTACGTGCGCGGGGCCGATCAGGGCCCCAGCAGCGATCTCTATGTGCTGGCCGCCACGTTGTACCACGCCATCAGTGGTGAGCGCCCGATTGACGGCCAGACCCGCCTGAACGCCTTCAACAACAGTCAGGAAGACCCCTACACTCCGCTGGCCGGTCGGTTCAAAGGCTATCCCGAAGGGTTCCTTGAGGCGATCGACAAGGCGATGGAGGTGCACGTTACCGATCGTCTGCAAACCGCGCTGGACTGGCTGCGCATGTTCCGTGGCCCGGACGTCATGTTCGATACGTTCGACTACCGCCCGGTCTCGGTCATCGTGGGCATGGACCGCAAGGATGAAGAAGCCGAAAAGGCCCGGATCAAAGCCGAAAGCGAAAATGCCGAAGCTGTGGTCACTGCCCTGCTGGCCGGAAATGCCGATCTTGCCCTGGGCAATGAAGACAAAGACGAAAATGGACTCGCTAAGTTCACGCCCAAAGAAGAATCCGCTGTCGCGGTCGATACCGTGGTCAAAAGCGGATCGGGCGGCAGTGGTAAACTGATTGCCGGCGCAGCTGTCGTCGCGGTCGGTCTGGCCGCGGGCGGATTTTTCCTGATGTCCGGTGACAATTCCGAACCGGCACAGGACGTTGCAGTTGCGTCAGCACCTGCGGCTCAGGAAACAGAAGAACAGGTGGCAGCAACACAAGAACCTGTCGAGCAGGTCGCCACCACAGAAACCGCGCCGGAACAGGTTGAGCCGGCCCCAGTTGCAGAAGAACCAACTCAGGCGCCTGTCGAGCAGACACAGGCCGAAGCAACTGATCCGGAAGAGACCCTGACGGCAGAGACCGTTGCAACTGACCCTGCCCCGGCCGTTTCAACACCCCCGGCAGAAACACAGGTTGCCTTCTCGCATTGGGATGTCGAAATTCCGTTCCAGACGTCCAGACGTCGCGCATCGACCGGCAGCATCATTGCCGTGACCGGTGTTGATCCCGCGCAAGACATGTCGGTGATTGGTGACTGGGTCAAACGCGGCGACGCGATTTATACCCTGAACGGGAACCCCATTCGCGAAAACACAAGCTTTGCCGCGCAGGTTCTGAACGATCTGGCAATTGATCCTGACGGCTATATCCGCGTGACAGCCCGCTATCGTCCGCTGGGCAAAACCCTTGCTTTGAACGGGTTGTTGGCCCTGCCCGCCATCCGCGCGATCGGGCTGGAAAACGGCTATGGCTTTACCGTCCGCAATGAGGATGGTCAGAGCTGGACAACGGTTGTGACCACAGTGCCTGCGGATGCAGCGGGTGATCTGCAGCGGGGCGATGTCCTGGTCTCGGAAGCGCAGACCGGGGTGGCCATCGACGGGCAGGAAAGCCTGGATGCCATGCTGGACGCTTTGGTCGCGGAAAAACAGTCGCAGGCGCGACTGACCGTGTTGCGCGATGGTGCCCAGACGGACGCCGTGATGCAGTTGGCGCAGGAGTAATCTGACCGGTCGCACGTGGTCTGCCGCATTGTGAAAGCTGAGGGTGGCGCCCGGAAATCCGCCACCCTGACGGGGACCGGCCCGTCGCGGCAGATAAAATTTGGTTTGGTTTCCGGATCAAAAGTGCCGTTGTGCCGATGCGCGCAGAGGTGAATAGCAGCCCGCAAGACGCAGGTTCTGTGAAAGAAAGCAAAGGTATCGACATCATGTTCAAATACAAAAGCCCTCTTAGCCGGCTGCTTGAAGGTGCCGGAAAAGCCAAGGAACCCGAAGCAGAAACCGAGGTAGAAGAAACCGCCGCACCTGAGGCTGAAGCGCCTCAGCCGATTGCGGATTTCAACGCGCTACGCGCGGCTTTGGGCGGTGGCAACATGTCTTCGGAAAGCTACGAAGACAGTGATGATCTGATCCCCGAAGAAGAGATGCCCGAGTTTTCGGAAGAAGCGACCGACGAAGAAGCGACCGACGACGCAGAAGACGAGGTCATCGTGGCCGCGGTCGTCGCGGAAGCCCAGGACAATATTTTCGAAGCGCCCGAAGCTCAATCCGAACCGGAAGAGCCGGTCGTGACCCTGCACGTCGCCACCGAGGAAGACGTTGCCGCGGAACAGCCTGCTCAGGAAGAGCAGGTTGTCGAGGTGGTCGTCGAAACCGTTGAACTGACTCAGCCCGAACCTGTGGCACAGCCCGAACCGGTGGCACAGGCCGAGCCCGCCCCAGAAGTTCAGCCGGAACCGCAACAACCGGTCGCGGCGCCTGCGGCGGATGACCGTCGTGGTCGCGTCAAGACCACCTTCCTGGGGTTCGAACGTGCGGATACCCATGTTCAGGACCTGATGGAAAGCTCGGAACCGATCGCCAAGACCGAAACCGCGCAAGAGACCTTCCCGGTCGGCTGGCTGGTTGTCACCTCTGGCCCGGGCCGGGGTGCATGCATCACGCTGACCGAAGGCCTGATGCAGATTGGTCGCAACGATGATCAGGCCATTCAGCTGGACTTTGGCGACACCGGAATTTCGCGCAGCAACCATGCGGTGATCGCCTATGACCCCGAAGATCGCAAATGCTATCTGGGTCACGGCGGCAAGGCCAATCTGGTACGCCTGAACGGCAAACCGGTTCTCAGCACCGTTGCGCTGTCCAGCGGCGACCTGATCCGCATCAGCGAAACCTCGATCCGTTTTGCCGCCTTCTGCGATGACGGCTTTGATTGGCGGGATGCCTGATAGATGCTGGCAACTCCGGCATATGATATTGCACTGATCCTGGATCAGGGTCAGCGCGAGACGCAGGAAGACGCGATTGCCGCACGTATGTTCGATGCAGCGGATGCAGGCTATGTCGTGATTGCGGACGGTATGGGTGGCCACGCGGCGGGCGAGGTTGCCTCGGAACTCGTGGTTGCGGCTTGGCGCGAGTCCCTGGACGCCGAGCTTGAGAATACCCCGCTATCCGAAGCGGCAGTGGCCGACGCGCTGCCTCTGGCCGCCATGCAAGCCAACGCTTTGATCGCGGCGCATTGCGAGGGCAAAGGCGACAAGTTCAACATGGGGTCGACCCTGCTGGGGCTGCTGTTGCTTGGTCACCGCGCATTGTGGATCTCGATTGGTGACAGCCCCTTGTACCTGTTCCGCGACGGGGTTCTGCGCCAGATCAACGAAGATCACTCGATGGCTCCGGTGATCGACGCGCAGGTGACTGAAGGCAAATTGACCGAGGCCGAAGCACAGGCGCATCCCGACCGTAACCAGCTGACCTCGGTCATCATGGGGGCTGCAATCCCCAAGGTCGATTGCCCCGAAACGCCGCTGGAGCTGACCGCATCAGATGTGCTGATCCTGGGCAGTGACGGGCTGCAGTATCTCAGCGACGCTGAAATTCAGGACATCGTCCAAAGCAATTCGAACGCCTGGGCACAGGACATCGCCGACGCGCTGTGGCAGGCCCTTCGGGCCAAAGGCGATCCGGATCAGGACAATGCCTCGATCGGCGTTGTGAAACTTACAAAAAACTAACCAAGGCAAAGCTACAGGACCCATGAAACCTCATCTGTTCATCTCCAGCCTGGCACTAGCTGCCGCGGCCGGTACCGCCTCGGCGCAAGAGGCATGCTCGACCTACGAAATCCAACGCGGCGACAGCCTGCGCGAGTTGACGATCGAAGTGTATTCGACCGAGGATTTCCGTATCATCTTTGACGCCAACCGCGACGTGATCGGCAACAACCCGAACATCATCCGCGTGGGCGACGTCCTGACCCTGCCCTGTCTTGAGGATATCGGACGTGCCCCGGCTGAACCGCAGACAGAAGCCGAAGCGATGGCCGCTGACATGGCGGCGGAACTGGTAAAGGCCGCCGAAAGGCGAGCCGCCAAGGCAATCGCCGATGCCGAAGCCCGCGTAGCAGAGGCCGAAGCCGAAGCCAAAAAGGCCAGCGAAGAAGCCGTGATCGCGGCCAAGGCCGAGGCCAAAAAAGAGATCGAAGCCGCCCGTGCCGAGGGGGCCGCCCTGATCCGCAACGCGGATGAGGGTGAGCGTCCGGAAATTCGGGACCGCCAGTTGCTGCTGATTACCGGCGGCGACTATGCGCCTTTCACCGACGAGGCCCTGCCTAATCGTGGCCTTTACACCAATCTGGTGGAAACCGCGATGCTGCGTGCCGCGCCCGAGCAAAGCTACAAGATCCAGTTCGTCAACGATTGGTCCTCGCATCTGGACCTGTTGATGCCGACTCTGGCCTTTGACGCCACATTCCCCTGGTCGCGCCCGAATTGCGAAGAGGCCGCAACACTGTCCGACAAGGACCGCGCGCGTTGTGAAACCTACAACTTCTCGAACCCGTTCTACGAGGTTGTGGACACGTTCTTTGCCCGCGAAGGCTCGGGCTATGAACAGACCCTGACCTATGCCGACTTTGCCGGCACCACGATCTGCCGCCCCGAAGGCTGGTCACTGTCGCATATGGACACGGTCGGCCTTTACGAGCCGGCGATCACTCTGATGCGCCCCGTTTCACCGGATGACTGCTTTCACGCGGTCATGGAAGGTACGGCCGACATCGTGGCAATCGAAGCCCATCTTGCGGTCGAAGCAATTGGTCGACTGGGATACGAGCACCGCATTATCGAAAACCCCAACCTGGCGGCCATAAAGTCGCTTAACGTCATGACCCACAAAGATAATCCGGATGGGGAAGCGATCCTTGAGACGCTCAACCAGGGTCTGGCGATCATGCAGCAATCTGGAGAGTGGCGAGACATCGTTTCAACCGCTCTGCGTCATCAAATGGAAAATGGCTAAGGCCCCAACCGGCCTGACAACAATAAATGTCTGGAGGAAGTGGACATGTTAGAATTCAACCTGAAGAAAGTCGTGATGTCGGCCACCGCCGTCACTGCCCTTAGCGCCGGAGCCGCGGCCGCACAGGAAGCCTGTACAAACTATACTGTCGAGGACGGCGATACGATGGCCACCATCGCGATCGCGGCTTATGGCACCTCGAACTATCAGCCGATCTTCAACGCGAACCGCAATGTCATCACCAACCCGAACGATCTGGCGCCCGGTCTTGTACTGGCCCTGCCCTGTGAAGACGGCAGCTTGCCGAATGGTCAGTCCGCTCAGGAAATCATCGCGGCCGAAGAAGCACGCGCGGCCAGTGTCAAACGTTCCAGCGTCTATCAGCCGCCGATCAAGCTGGTGACTGGTAACGGCTGGGCGCCGTTCGCCGATGAATCACTGAATGGCGGCGGTGCAATCACCCGTTTGGGCACTACCGCGCTGCAGCGTGGCGGCAACGCGCGTGACTATTCGGTCAGCTTCGTGGACGACTGGAACTCGCACCTGGAAACACTGCTGCCTTTGGGCGCATTTGACGTGTCGATGGCGTGGAATATGCCGGACTGCACCAACCGCACTTATGAGTGGTCATGGGAAACCGAAGTGCGCTGCACCCAGTTCGACGCATCCGTGCCAGTTTATGATATCGTTGTGGGTTTCTACACCCTGCCAGAAAGCGAATACGCAAACGCCACCACGTTCACGCAATTGGAAGGCGCAACAATCTGCCGTATGGATGGATGGTTCATCCACGACCTCGAACAAGAAGGTCTGCACAACGGCGACAGCATGACCCTGATGCAGCCGATCACTGCGCGTGAGTGCCTTGACGCAGTTCTGACCGGCACCGCTGACGTTGCAACCTTCGAGGTTCAGCTGTTCTCGGACACCATGGTGGAAATGGGCCTTACCTCGAACGATCTGGTGGAAAACCCGTTTGTGACTTCGCTGTCCTCACTGCGTTTCATCAGCCACCGCAGCAATCCGTTCGGAAAACAATATCTGGCGATGCTGAACAAAGGCCTGAACGAGATGCGCGAATCCGGCGAATGGTACGCCATCGTTTCGGACACGCTGCGTGAGCACAATGAAAAGCTGATGGCAGCGTCGAACTGATCCCACGGTTTGACTAACTACCAATGGGCTGGTCTCAGGACCGGCCCTTTTTTGTCCTGAGCTCGCTGTTCCCCCGAACTGACCAAAGCACCTACGGGAAACCCCCAATACCCAGCTGCGCTGGAAGTGATATTCTATAAGCAACTAACCGGTGAGGCTTTGCCTCTCCACTCACTCAAAAAGGGGCTGACTTTGGGGGTCAGCCCCTTTTTCTATTCAACACTCTGATCTAAAGCAAAAAAGGCCACGCCCAAAGGCGTGGCCCTGCTTGATCAGCCGATGATTGCGTTCAGCGTCGCACTGGGGCGCATCACTGCAGCGGTCTTGGCCGGATCGGTGTGATAGTACCCGCCCAGATCGGCAGGCGCGCCTTGTGCGGCAGCCAGTTCTCCCAGGATCTGTTCTTCCTTGTCGGCCAGTTCCTTGGCGATGGGGGCAAACTCAGCCGCCAGCTCCGCATCGTCGGATTGCGCCGTCAGGGCCTCGGCCCAGTAGCGTGCAAACCAGTAGTGGCTGTCGCGGTTGTCGGGCTGGCCAACTTTACGGCTGGGCGATTTGTTGTTGTCCAGAATGCCCTGCGTTGCCGCCTCAGCCGCAGCACCCAGAACGCCCGCTTTGGCATTGCCCTTGCTGTCGGCCAGGAAGTTCAGCGATTCACCCAGCGCACAGAACTCACCCATCGAGTCCCACCGCAGGTGGTTTTCTTCGACCAGCTGCTGCACGTGTTTCGGGGCCGAACCGCCCGCACCGGTTTCAAACAGACCGCCGCCTTTCATCAGCTTGACGATGGACAGCATCTTGGCCGAGGTGCCCAGCTCCAGGATCGGGAACAGGTCGGTCAGATAATCCCGCAGCACGTTGCCGGTGATTGCAATCGAGTCATTGCCGGCTGTGATGGTTTCCAGCGATTGACGGGTTGCTTCACGCGGCGCCATGATCTGGAACTTGTCGGCCACGCCCGCGGCCTCAAGCGCCGGTTTGACGTACTTGATCAGTTCGGCATCGTGGGCGCGGTTTGCGTCCAGCCAGAAGATCGCCTCGGACCCGGTCAGGCGCTGACGGTCCATCGCCAGCTGAATCCAGTTCTCGATCGGCGCTTTCTTGACGGTGCAGGACCGCCAGATGTCGCCCTTTTCAACCGCGTGCTCGTGCAGCGTTTCGCCATTGGCCAGAACGATGCGGATGGTGCCATCTGCAGGGGCTTGGAACGTCGTCGGGTGCGAGCCGTATTCCTCGGCCTTCTGCGCCATCAGGCCGACGTTGGCGACGGCACCGGCGGTGGCCGGGTTCAGCGCGCCGTTGGCTTTGAAGAAGTTGATCGCTTCGTCGTAAACCGGCGCATAGCAGCGGTCGGGGATCACACAGTTGGTATCGCCTTTGGCACCGGTCTCATCCCAGCCCTTGCCACCTGCGCGGATCACGGCAGGCATCGAGGCGTCGATGATCACGTCCGACGGCACGTGCAGATTGGTGATGCCCTTGTCGCTGTCGACCATGTACATCGACGGACGGTCGCCTTTCAGCGCGTCGATGGCGGCCACGATCTCGGCATTGTCCTTGACGCGGTCCAGCAGGTCACCCAGACCCGAGTTCGGGTTTACACCCAGCGCGTCCAGTTCGGCACCGAATTTCTCGAATACCGGGGCCAGCCAAGCTTTGACCGCATAGCCAAAGATGATCGGGTCCGACACTTTCATCATGGTCGCTTTCATGTGAAGCGAGAACATGGTGCCGTCTTTTTTGGTGTCTTCGATGGCCTCGGCCAGGAAAGAAGACAGGGCCTTGACCGACATGAAGGTCGCGTCCGCCACGGTGCCTTCGTCCAGTGTCCAGCCATCCTTCAGAACGGTAACGCTGCCGTCTTTGCCGACAAACTCAATCTTTGCATCGCCAGCTTGCGCCGCAGTGATAGTGGCCGATTTCTCGTTTGCATAGAAGTCGTTGTCGGACATGGACGAGACTTTGGTCTTGCTGTCCGCGGCCCATTCACCCATCGAATGCGGGTTGTTCTGAGCGTAGTTTTTAACGGCCTTTGCCGCGCGGCGGTCGCTGTTGCCTTCGCGCAGAACCGGGTTCACGGCCGAGCCTTTGATGGCATCGTAACGCGCGCGGATCGCCTTTTCTGCGTCGTTCGCGGGCTCTTCGGGATAGTTCGGAATATCGTAGCCCTGCGCCTGCAGTTCTTCGATCGCAGCAACCAGCTGCGGGACCGAGGCCGAGATGTTCGGCAGTTTGATCACGTTGGCCTCGGGCGTCTTCACCAGTTCACCCAGCGCGGCCAGATCGTCGGTGATGCGCTGTGCATCGGTCAGGTTTTCCGGAAAGGTCGCCAGAATACGGCCCGCCAGCGAAATATCCTTGGTTCCAACGCTGACACCCGCGGCGCCGGCGAACTTGCGAATGATGGGCAGGAACGACGCGCTGGCCAGCTCGGGCGCTTCGTCTACAATGGTATACAATATATCGAAGTTCGATTTTTCTGCCATATTCTTTTACCTTTTTTAAGCCTTTCGGGGCGTGCGATCCAAGAGTGTGCCACGTATTCGTGGCTGCGGATGGGGCGCGAGAATCCTACCGCCCCAAGGGTGACTCTGATTTGACAGGGCCTCCCTTAAAACAGGTTGCGTTTCGGATCAATCCTCTAGTGGGGGCGCAAATTGACACGGGCGTACAGATTGCTTGCGCTTTCAGAGCGTACAGAGGCTCCGACGTCGCGTTTTGTTTCTAATGATTTGTCTTGTGCATCCGAAAATGGGAAGTTTCCGGAAAACGGTCGGACCTGTTCTTTGCTTCGAAATATCTGGTGTGAACTTCTGTTCGGTAGGATTGGGAGCGATTGTACTCTTCGTGATCAACATGCTCCAAAACAAGTTCAACTTGCTTCAACAAAAATTTCTTCCCGAGATCGCCTGCGTTATCCAAGTACAGATCAAGCTCCTGCATTGCCAAGTCGCGGCAATCAACAACGTCAAAGTGCAATGCTGCTATCAGACGGGCATTTTCTTTTGCAAGGACAGAGAGTTCATACTTTAAGCTAAGCAATAACGGCAGCCTACCATTATACGACTCTCTCAACTCTTCCGCCCATTCGTCGATAGCCAGTTCTCTAATAATCTTTTTGCCTGTTTCCTCATCGCCTATTTGAAGGTGTACCCATGCAAAAACAAGTGGGGCGTCCGCGTTTCCAATTGCTTTGGTATATTCACCGGCGGCCAGCAAAGCGGCATCAAGATCAGGCGCTTTCGTCATATGAATGAACATTATGGAATAGTGCACCCAGCTTTGATCCGGCCATCTTTCCTTGGCGCGTTCAAGAAAGTCGTAGAGGCGCTGCAACCCTCCGGTTTCATAATGCGCTTTCAACAAGTTTTCTCGGGCAACAGTGTTGTCGGGATCGACATCCAGAACTTTTTCGGTCGCCCTGATGGCAGCTTCAATGTCGCCACGGCTGATTTCAATTCTGGCTACGTTAAACAGACTGACTTCGTTTTCGGGATCAAGTTTCAGTGCTTTGGCATTGTCCTGCTCAGCGCGCTCCAATTCACCTATTTTGATGAAAGCAAAAGCCCTAGCCGTGAGGGCTAGACCAGAGTCCGGCTTGATCTCAAGAGCTTCGGTATAATCCTGAGTTGCCGCTGCATGCTGGTCGACGACGAGGCTCGCCGTCCCTCGATGGAGCAAAATACTAAACCGGTCGTCCTCTGAAAGATCATCCGTTTTTAGCAGCTGCGAACAGGCTTCGTAAGCCTCCGAAGGAGCCTCTTCATGTTCCTTGCACTCATTCATAAGAGCATTCGCTTTGGTTGACTCGTCGGCCCCTGCGCTAAGCGCGAAGCCCAAAGAAGCCACTGCTACGACCGCTACGGTAAAACGAAATCTCACTGAACCCCAAAGCCCTTCATATTCAACTTACAGTAGCAATACAGAGGTGGGCACAAAAGCGAGTTTGGTCAAGCAGTTGCTCTAAATCCTGAACTGTGGGTCACACGCCCCACGTATCGCTCAACCGATACCCGCCGGGCCAGGGGTCGTCCGGGTCCAGCATGTGTTGGTGCGTGCCTGTGATCCAGCCTCGGCCGCTGATTTCGGGGATGATAGCTGGGCGGTCGCCGACTTGGGTTTGCTCGACAATCCGTCCGGTAAAGCGTGAACCGATGATCGAGACCGCCTCGAAGGTTTGGCCAACCGTCATTTGACCCTTTGCGGCCATCAGGGCCATCCGCGCCGAGACCGCCGTGCCGGTGGGGGATCGGTCAACCTTGCCCGGTTGAATGGCGACGGCGGATTTGCCGGTCAGGCCGGTTTCGGTTTTATCCAGCGGTCCGCAAAAAGCGCAGAAGGAAATGTGATCCCAATCCGGGTTCTCGGGGTGGGTAAACCCAAGCTGTTCATTGGCCGCATTGGTGATGGCCACACCCATACGCGCAATATCGCGGGCCTCGTCTTCAACGATCTCGAACCCCAATACCGCCGCATCGACCACAACGAAACTGTCCCCGCCATAGGCGGTGTCCACGGTCAGGGTGCCGATGCCCGAGACCTCCAGCGGAACGGATATCTTGTCGGCAAAACTGGGCAGGTTTTGCACAAAGATGCGCTCGGCCTTGCCGTTTCGGCATTCGGCCCGGACCTTCACCAACCCACCGGGGGCCTCAAGCGTCATTTGGGTCTCGGGCTCTTGCATCGGAATGATCCCGCCATCCAGCAAAACGGTGGACACACAGATCGAGTTTGAGCCGGACATGGGCGGCGTGTCTTCAGGCTCCATGATGATAAAGGCGGCGTCGGCCTCGGGGTGTTTCGGCGGCACCAGCAGGTTGACGTGCCGAAACACGCCGCCGCGCGGTTCATTCAGCACAAAGTTGCGCAGGGTCTGGTCCTGCGCGACAAAGGCGCGTTGTTCCCAGAGGGTCGCTCCGGGTGGCGGCTGAACACCGCCAACGATCACATCACCCACTTCCCCTTCGGCATGGGCCGAGATCACATGAATGGTCTTGCTGCTGCGCATGTCCTGTCCTTAAAAGCGGGCGGCCGAAAATGGGTTCAGAGAAATTGCGGCGGGTTGATCGTCGATGAGGGCGCCGACCAGTTCAGCCGTACCTGCCGATTGGGTCAGGCCCAAATGACCATGGCCGAACGCATAGATCACGTCCCTTGCCTGCGGTGAGGTCCCGATCACCGGCAGGCTGTCGGGCAACGACGGACGGAACCCCATCCATTGCGTGCCGCCTTCGGTGTTCAGACCGGGCAGAAACTGCGTCGCTTTTTGCAGCAAGGTATCGGCCCGTTTGAAATTCGGGGGGAGTTCCAAGCCGCCCAGCTCCACCGCGCCACCGATCCGGACACCGCCATTGATCCGGCTGGCCACAAAACCGTGGCCAGAGAATGTCAGGTGCATCCGCAAATCAAATGCACCCTCGGGGAGGGTCGTGTTATAGCCGCGCTCGGTTTCCAAGGGGATGTGATCACCAAGAGTCCGCGCAAGGTGATGCGACCATGCCCCCGCGCACAGCACGACCTTGTCCGCCTCAACCTCGCGGTCTGCCAGAGTGATCCTTACGCCGCAGTCGGTTGGGGTCAGCGCACGTATCTCCTGATGTTCGATCCGGCCACCACGGTTCTGAAAGACCTGCGCCAGATGCTCGACCCACTTTTTGGGGTCGACAGTGTTGATCCAGTTCGGCGTAAATCCGGCATGGGTGAACCGGGGGCTGAGTCCGGGTTGTCGCTCGGCAATCGCCTCGCGGCCTTCCAGCAATTCGAAGTCTATACCGTGCTGGCGGCGCAGCTCCCATGTGGGCAGGCTGGCGCGAAACTCCGCCTCGCTTTCATAAAGCTGCATCTGCCCGTCGCGTTGCATCATCGCCTCGCCAACCACCGATGCGATCAGCCGGGTCAGGGCTGCGCTGGACAGGTCCATCAAACTGGCCTGCGCGTGAAGGAGCTCCGCGTAGCGGCCCGGACGGCTGGCGCGCCAAAACCGATACATCCACGGCGCGATCTTCAAGGCATAAGCGGGCGGGATGGACAGCGGCCCCAGCGGGTCCAACAGCCATTTCGGCGCTTTTTTCATGATGCCGGGGGTTGCCAGCGGTTCAACCTCGGAAAAGGCAAAGGCGCCCGCGTTTCCGGCCGAGGCCTGCGCGGCGACGCCTTCGCGATCCAGAACCAGAACGGAATGGCCCCGGCGCTGCAATTCCAGCGCCGTTGTGATGCCGATGATACCGGCGCCGATCACAACGACCTGCATGGTCATAACTCTATGCCTTCTTTGAATGGATCGTTTGCGTCAAATACCAGCGTTGCCTCGGCCATGATATGCGCCTGCCCGGTGATCGAGGGGATGACCCCTCCGTTCACACCCGGCTGATAGGACAGCCGATAGGCGCTGCCGATGACGCTGTGCTGGATGACTTCCTCGCCGGGCGCCAACGCCCCGTCCGCGGCCAGACAGGCCAGACGCGCTGAACTGCCAGTGCCACAGGGCGAGCGGTCGTAGTTATCGTCCGGGCAAAGCACAAAGTTGCGACTATGGACCCCGGGATCAGGCGAGGCGCCCTGAAAGATCACGTGGTCGATTGGCTCGCCCTGCTCTCCTCCGATGCCCTGCGCAATCGAGGCCTTACGGATCGCGACCGTCATATCGGTCAACTGACCGATATTGCCGGTCTCAACCGGGATCGGGCTGGGATCCACGATAAAGAACCAGTTGCCGCCATAAGCGACATCCCCCGTCACCGCGCCATAGCCCGGCACATCCAACGTCACATCACTGAGGACCCGGCGGCTTTCGATATTTGTGACGGTGACGGTGTTGGCATCGTGCAGCTCAACCGTCACGACCCCGGCGGGCGTTTCGATCCTGTGCCGACCTGCACCGATCCGCCCCAGATGCGCGAGTGTGACCGTCAGACCAATAGTACCGTGCCCGCACATGCCCAACACGGCGTCCACGTCGAAATAGATCACACCGGTCACGCAGGAGGGATCAACTGGTTCGACCAGTAGCGCGCCGACCATCGCAGGCTGACCGCGGGGCTCCAACATGATCGACCGGTAAAACCCTTCATGCTCAGTCGCCAGCCTGCGGGCGCGTTCAGCCAAGGGACCAGAGCCCAGGTCCGGTGCGCCGTCGAGGATGACCCGCGTCGGCTCACCCCCGGTATGGCTGTCGATCACATGCATTCAGCGATCACTCCGCCCTGTTCGGACCAATCGGCGAACCATGTGCGGAACAAGTCGTATTGCTGTTCGCAATAGTTACGCTGCGCATCGGTCAGCTCATCGGTTTCGTTGAAATGCAGACGGTATTCCTGTTCCCCGTTCAGCACCAGAAGATGCTTGTAATACAGCACCAGATCGGGGCCTTCGTCAAAGCTGGAAAGCACCTGGATCGCCTCGGTCAGTTCCTGGGCGCGCTGGCGCGCCTCGGCATTTCCCCGTGCCGCCTTTTTCGACAAGGACGCCAGCAGCAGCGCCTCGCGCGGCAGGGCCGTGCCGATCCCTGTGATCGAACCGGTTGCACCGCAGTTGACGAAGCCGTGGTAAACCTCAGTGTCCACGCCGACCATCAGTGTCACCTGATCGTCCTGGCTGGTGATGTTCTCGGCCGCATAACGCAGGTCATCCTTGCCGCCGAACTCCTTGAAGCCAATCAGGTTGGAATGCTCGGCGCGCAGCGCAAAGAACAGATCGGCGCGCGTGGCAAAGCCATAATACGGGCTATTGTAGATGATCGCAGGCACATCCGGTGCGGCGGACAGGATCGCCTTGAAATGGTTCTTTTGCGCCGCCGGGGACGTGCCGCGCGACAGCACGCGCGGAATTACCATCAGGCCGACGGCGCCGACCTTCTGCGCATGTGCTGCGTGGGCCACGGCAGAATTGGTGTTGATGGCCCCGGTGCCGACCACAACGGGCAGTCCGGCTGCGACCAGGCGTTCGACACCTTCCATGCGCTGCTCATCCGTCAGCAGCGGCCAGTCGCCCATCGATCCGCAATACACTACAGCCGACATGCCCGCGTCGATCATCTGTTTCCCCTTGCGCACCAACGCATCGAAATCAGGGGTGCGATCCGCCTTACAGGGGGTCATGAGCGCAGGCATGGTGCCGGTGAAAACGTTGGTCGACATCGGATCTATCCTTTGAAAATGCAGGGTCAGGACGGGCGGAATGGCCCTTTCAAATCGCCATAACGGATATTGGATACAAAATCCAGAAAATTTGAAGCCAAAAATAAACGCGCCGGATCGCGTGATCGGCGCGTTTGATTTGGGGTGCTGTGTGATGGTTACCGGAACCGCTGGCCGGTATCCGGATCGAACAACATTGCGCGTTCCGGGCGAACGACAAGACCGATCCGCTCTCCTTGCTTGCTGCGCTGATCCTCGCGCTCTTCGACGATCAGCTTGTCGCCATTCGGCGTCAGCAGGTATGAATAGCTTACCCCGCCAAGCGCCTCGGTCAGATCAACGGTGCAGGTGTCGCCCGCGCGGTCGATCTCGATATGTTCCGGGCGGATACCCAGCGTGACCTTGCTCTGCCCTGCAGGTACGTTGGCCGCCACCTCCAGCGGTGCGCCAAGCGCCGGGTGCGAGACCTTGCCATCCGCATAGTCGCATTCAAGGAAATTCATCGCCGGAGAGCCGATGAACCCCGCCACGAACCGGTTGTCCGGATCGCGATACAAATCCATTGGTGCGCCGACCTGTTCGATCCGACCATCGCGCAGCACCACGATCTTGTCGGCCATGGTCATCGCTTCGACCTGATCATGGGTGACATAGATCATCGTGGCGCCGATCTCATTATGCAGCCGTGCGATCTCGACCCGCATCTCGACGCGCAGTTCGGCATCAAGGTTGGACAGAGGTTCGTCGAACAGAAACACCTCGGGGCCGCGCACGATGGCGCGACCGATGGCCACGCGCTGACGCTGACCGCCGGACAAGGCCTTTGGTTTGCGCTTGAGGTACTGGTCCAGCTTCAGAATATTCGAGGCTTGCTGCACCTTCTGGTCGATCTCGGATTTGGCAACGCCGTTCATGCGCAGACCAAACCCCATGTTTTCAGCCACGGTCATATGCGGGTACAGTGCATAGGTCTGGAAAACCATCGCCACGCCGCGCTTGGCCGGATCCACATGCGTCACCTCGCGCGCACCGATATGAATCTGCCCTTCGGTGGTATCCTCAAGCCCCGCGATCATCCGCAGCAAGGTGGATTTGCCACATCCCGAAGGGCCAACGAAGACGCAGAACTCTCCGTCCTCGATCTCCAGATCAATGCCGTGAATTACCTGCGTCTCGCCATACCGCTTGATCGCCTGGTTCAAAGTCACACCCGTCATGTCGCTTGCATCCTGTCTGTATCGGCGCTCGGGCGGGTCTCGGGGAACCGCCAGGCCTGTGCTTCGGCTCCGATTTGTTCGGCCACTCGGCGAACTCGGGGAACCCAGGTTTCCAATTTTTCGAAATTCATCCGTTCGGTCGACCCGGTCACGGAAATCGCCCCCAGCATCCGCCCACCCGAGGTTAGGATCGGACAGGCAATGCAGATGATGCCGGGTTCATGCTCTTCGTCATCAATGGCATAGCCGCGGCTGCGGATCAGTTCGAGGTCTGCCCGCAGCGCCGCCTCAGATGTCAGGGTTTTGTCGGTGAACCGGTGGTAGCTTTGCTGCGACACCGCGCGGTCCAGCGCCGCCTCGTCCAGATACGCCATCATCGCCTTGCCCACTCCGGTGCAATAGGCCGGACCAACCTTTCCGGCCTGCGAATACATCTCGATAGGCTGAGCAGCGTTGCGCTTGTCGACATACAGCACCTGACTGGAATCGAGCTGCGCCAGATGGACTGTTTCCCCTGTTTCCCGGCTGAGCGCATCCAGAAACGGACGCGCAATCGGCGCCAGTGAGCTTTGCGTCCACGCCGCATGGGCAAGCCGCACCAACCGCAATCCCGGCGTATAAGTCTGACGGTCAGGATCATACGACAGCATCCCCTGATTGGTCAGAGTCTGCAGAAACCGATACAGCGTTGCCTTGGGGAAATCGCTGCTCTCCAACAGTTCCGCAAATCGGACCGGGCGGGCGAAAGCCGCCACCTGATCCAGCACGTCACATGCTTTTCCTATTGTTCCGTCACCAGCCACGAGCGCCTGTTCTCCTCCCATTGACCCATCGCCATCCTCACGGGGGTCTTGACAAGACTAACCGATTCGATGTGTAGTTTTCAATATGTAAAACACGGTTTCATTATTTGGAACCTTAAAAGCTACAAAAATGGAAGCTAAGGGAGGAAACCATGCATTCCATGTTCACGCGTACAGCGGCGGCGCTGGCGGCCAGTGTGGCACTTGCCGCTCCGGTTGCGGCCGAGTTGACCGGCGAGCTGAGAATCTTTCTCGACACATCGAACCCGGCGCCGCGCGCGACGATGGAAGCGATGATCGAGCGGTTCGCGGCCAAGCACCCGGGACTTGAGATCGAAACCACAGTGATCGACCGCGAGGCCTACAAGACGCAGATCCGCAACTTCCTGACAGCGGACACGCCGGATGTAGCCACATGGTATGCGGCCAACCGAATGAAGCCCTATGTCGAAGCCGGGCTGTTCGAAGACGTCTCGGACCTGTGGGCCGAGCCGGAGATTGCCGACAATCTGGCATCCACCAAAGGCGCGATGACCATCGACGACAAACAATGGGGTGTGCCCTATACCTACTACCAGTGGGGTGTTTACTACCGCAAAGACATCTTTGATGAGCTGGGCCTGACCGAACCCACGACCTGGGAAGAAGAGCTGGCCAACTGCCAAAAGATCGTCGACTCGGGTCGCGCCTGCTATACCATCGGCACCAAGTTCCTGTGGACCGCCGGTGGCTGGTTCGACTACCTGAACATGCGCACCAACGGGTTCGACTTCCACAACCAACTCGCCAATGGTGAAATCAGCTGGGAAGACGACCGGGTCAAGCAGACCTTCGCCAACTGGAAACAGCTGATCGATATGGGCGCGTTCATCGACAATCACCAGACCTACAGCTGGCAGGAGGCCCTGCCCTTCATGGTCAACGGTGAAGCCGCCGCGTATCTGATGGGCAACTTCGCCGTCGCTCCGCTGCGCGAAGCTGGACTGACCGACGATCAATTGGACTTCTACCAGTTCGTCGCGATCAACCCCGATGTCGAACTGGCCGAAGACGCCCCGACCGACACGTTCCACATCCCGGCCAACGCATCGAACAAAGAAGCCGCGCGCGAGTTTCTGCGCTTCGCCGTCTCACCGGACGAACAGACCCAGATCAACAACGGCGCAAACCTCGGCCAGCTGCCCGTGAACGCGCAATCTGCGGTAGATGACGACAAGTTCCTGCAACAGGGCTTCGCCATGCTGTCGTCCAACAGCCCCGGTGGCGTCGCCCAATTCTGGGACCGCGACGCGCCTGCGGAAATGGCCAAAGTATCGATGGAAGGCTTCCAGGAGTTCATGGTCAAACCGGATAACGCCGACCGCATCCTGTCCAAACTGGAACGCGCCCGTCAGCGTATCTACGACAACTAAACCGGTCAGGCCGGGCCCAAGCCCGGCCTGTACCTCATCGTTCGTAAGGCGGGTGACAACCCGCATTACCCCTTTGACCTAAACCCTCGAGTATCAGCATGTCAGCCGTTGAAGTCCCCGAACAGGAAAGCTGGTTCCACCGCAACCAACAGCGCATCGCGCCCTGGCTGTTTCTGGCCCCCGGCCTTCTGTTCTTCATGGTCTATGTGATCATTCCGGTGTTCCAGTCCTTCAACCTGTCTTTGTACGAATGGGACGGGCTTGGGGCCGCCGAATATGTCGGGTTCAGAAACTACGAAGACCTCTATTGGGAATGGGTGGACCGGGATGCGTTTTACACCTCACTCAAAAACAACCTGATCTGGCTGATCCTGTATCTGGCGGCGATCCCGGCGGGTCTGTTCATTGCGCTGTTCCTGAACCAGACGGTCTGGGGCATCCGCCTTTATAAGTCGCTGTTTTTCTTTCCCTTCGTGATCTCACAGGTCGTCGTCGGCCTCGTGTTCACCTGGTTCTACGACCCGACATTCGGCCTGCTGAACGAATTCCTCAGCCTCTTCGGTCTCGGCCCGCTGAACGTTCTGGGTGACGAACGGTTCGTCACTTACGGCATCATCTTCGCCGGGCTCTGGCCACAGACGGCCTATTGCATGATCCTCTACCTCACCGGCCTGAACGCTGTGGACCCGGAACAGATCGAGGCCGGACGTCTGGACGGCGCAAAAGGTGGACGGATGCTGTGGCACATCATCCTGCCGCAACTGCGCCCCGCCACGTTCATCGCCTTTGTTGTTACCATCATCGGCGCGCTGCGCAGCTTCGACCTGATCTCGATCATGACCCAGGGCGGCCCCTTCGGTTCATCTCGCGTGCTGGCCTACTACATGTTCGAGGTCGCCCTGTCCGAATACGGCTTCCGCATGGGATACGGTGCCGCCATCGCGGTGATCCTGTTCCTCATCATGCTCTGCTTCATCGCCTATTTCTTGTGGTCGATGTATCGCGAAGAAAGGGGGCACTGAGATGTTTCCCAAACCTATAGAAAAACAATCCCGTACTGCGCAGATCAGCTATCAGGCCATGTTGCCGCTGGCCTTGCTGCTGTGGCTCGGACCCTTGCTGGCGGTCGCCCTGTTCTCGGTCAAACCGGCGGCGGATTTCACCAATGCAAACTACTGGGGCATGCCGTCCAGTTTTGAGGGCGCGTTCAACTATGGGCAGGTCTTCTTCAACTCGGACATGCCGCGCTATCTGCTGAACTCATTCCTGATCACCATCCCGACAGTGATCGGTTGTGTCGCGCTCAGCTGCATGACCGGCTTCGCGCTGGGGATTTACAAGTTCAGATCGAACCTCTGGATCTTCTTCATGTTCGTGGCGGGCAATTTCGTGCCCTTCCAGATCCTGATGGTTCCGGTCCGCGACCTGACTCTGCAACTGGGCCTCTACAACACCAAAACCGGCCTCGTGCTGTTCCACATCGCCTTCCAGACCGGGTTCTGCACGCTGTTCATGCGCAACTTCATCCGCGCGCTGCCCTTTGAACTGATCGAGGCCGCCCGCGTCGAAGGCATCACCGAATGGCGCATCTTCTGGTACGTGGTCCTGCCGCTGATGAAACCGGCCATCGCCGCGCTCAGCGTGCTGATCTTCACCTTCATCTGGAACGACTATTTCTGGGCCGTGGTTCTGACCCAAGGCGCTGAAAGCCAACCCGTCACCGCAGGGATCACCAGCTTCAACGCCCAATTCCGGGCCGCTTATCAGTTGATGAGCGCCGGCTCCATCGTCGCGGCCCTGCCGCCGGTGGCCATGTTCTTCCTCATGCAGAAACACTTCATTGCGGGCCTGACCCTCGGTGCCGTAAAATAACGTCAAACCAGAGGTTTGCCTCAATGACAAAGATCACCTTTATCGGAGCGGGCTCCACGATCTTCATGCAGAACATCGTGGGCGACGCTCTGCTGACCCCAGCACTGGCAAACAGCCACTTTGCCCTGATGGATATCGATCCCGAGCGTCTGGCCGAAAGCGAAGCTGTAGCCAAGGCAATGATCCGTTCAGTTGGAACCGGAGCAACTGTCACCACCCACACCGACCGCCGCGCGGCACTGGATGGGGCCGATTTCGTGATCACTGCATTTCAGGTCGGCGGGTACGATCCCTGCACGATCACCGACTTCGAAATCCCCAAACAATACGGCCTGCGCCAGACCATTGCCGATACATTGGGGGTCGGAGGCATCATGCGCGGTCTGCGCACGGTTCCGGTTCTGTGGGACGTGGCGCGCGACATGATGCAGCTCTGCCCCAATGCGACGCTGCTGCAATACGTCAACCCGATGGCGATCAACACCTGGGCGCTGGCCGCGCAGTTCCCTACGCTGAAACATGTAGGCCTTTGCCACTCGGTCCAGAATACGGTCGAGGAACTGGCGCATGACCTTGACCTGCCCAAGGGCGACTTCCGTTACAAGGTTGCCGGCGTCAATCACGTCGCCTTCTTCCTGAAACTCGAACATCGGGGTCGCGATCTCTACCCTTCGCTGCGGCAAGGGTACGCCAGCGGCCAGATCCCCAAGGCTCCGTTGCTGATGCCGCGGTGCCCCAACAAGGTGCGATACGAGGTGATGGACCATCTCGGTTATTTCTGCACCGAAAGCTCCGAGCACCTGGCCGAATACGTCCCGTGGTTCATCAAGGACGGACGGCAGGACCTGATCGAGCAATTCTCGATTCCGCTGGATGAATACCCCACCCGCTGCATCGAGCAGGTCGCCAGTTGGAAGGAACAGGCCAAAACCCTGACCGACGGGCGCGATATCGAGGTGACCCGCAGCCACGAATTTGCCGCCGACCTGATGAACGCCATCGTCACCGACACGCCCTATGCGGCCTATGGCAACTTGCCGAACACCGGTCAAATCCCGCAGCTGCCCTTGGGCGCGGTGGTGGAAACACCCTGTCTAGTGGACAGCAATGGCGTACAGCCCTCGGTCGTCACCGACATTCCACCCCAGCTGATTGCGCTGATGCGGACGCAGATCAACGTGCAGGAACTGACAGTTCGGGCGCTGGTCGACCAGAACCCGGAATACATCTATCACGCCGCCATGATGGACCCGCACACCGCCGCCGAGCTGGACTTACGCCAGATCCGCAATTTGGTGACGGACCTTCTAACCGCACATTCAGACTGGTTGCCTGACTGGTGCCAGCCCGCCAAAGCCGCTTGAAAGGGCTCAGCGAATGACTAAGAAACGCCGTTCACAGCATTGGTATGGAAAGCTCGACAAAGACGGGTTCATCCACCGCTCGTGGATGAAAAACCAGGGCTTCCCCGATCACGCCTTTGACGGACGCCCCATTATTGGCATCTGCAACACTTGGTCGGAACTCACCCCCTGCAACTCGGGCCTGCGCGATCTGGCCGAGGGTGTGAAACGCGGTGTGTGGGAGGCCGGAGGCTTCCCGGTCGAGTTCCCCGTCATGTCACTGGGCGAGACCCAGATGAAGCCCACCGCCATGCTGTTCCGCAACCTGCTGGCAATGGATGTCGAAGAGTCGATCCGCGCTTATGGCATTGACGGCGTCGTCCTGCTGGGCGGCTGTGACAAGACCACGCCGGGGCAGTTGATGGGCGCGACCTCGGTCGATCTGCCGTCAATCGTGGTCAGTTCCGGCCCGATGCTGAACGGCAAGTATCGCGGGCAGGATATCGGTTCGGGCACGGATGTGTGGAAATTCTCCGAAGCCGTCCGCGCCGGAGAGATGACCCTGCAGGACTTCATGAATGCCGAATCCGGCATGTCCCGCAGCGCAGGCGTCTGCATGACTATGGGCACGGCCAGCACAATGGCGTCGCTGGTCGAAGCAATGGGCATGAGCTTGCCCACCAACGCCGCCCTGCCCGCCGTCGACGCTCGCCGCATGGCGCTGGCGCATCTGACCGGCAAACGGATCGTCGAGATGGTGGACGAAGACCTGAAACCGTCGGATATCCTGACCAAGGAAGCGTTTGAAAATGCCATCCTTGCCAATGCTGCCGTGGGCGGGTCGACCAATGCGGTGGTTCACCTTCTGGCTCTGGCCGGCCGTGTGGGCGTGGACCTGACGCTCAAGGATTTCGAGATTGGTTCGGAAATTCCGCTGCTGGTGAACTGTATGCCTTCGGGCAAATACCTGATGGAGGATTTCTGCTATGCAGGCGGCGTGCCGGTCGTTCTGAAAGAACTCAAATCCTTCCTGCGCCCGTCCAAAACCGTCCTCAACAAGGACATCTCGGCCCATTATGAAGGCGCCGAGTGTTTCAACACAGATGTCATCCGCCCCTTTGATGAGCCGGTGAAACCGGCCGCGGGCCTTCGTGTCCTGCACGGCAATCTGGCCCCGAACGGCGCCATCGTAAAACCCTCGGCGGCGACGGATGAATTGTTGGAAACCGAGGCCGAGGCTTATGTTTTCGAAAATATCGAAGACCTGAAAGCTAATATCGACCGCGACGACCTGCCGGTGACACCCGAGACCATTCTGGTGCTCAAGGGCTGCGGCCCCAAGGGTTATCCGGGGATGCCCGAGGTCGGCAACATGCCGATCCCGGCCAAGCTGGTGAAGGAAGGTGTGCGCGACATGATCCGTATCTCGGACGCGCGCATGTCCGGCACCGCCTATGGTACCGTCATCCTGCATGTCAGCCCCGAAGCGCAGGCAGGCGGCACGCTGGCACTGGTCAAAACCGGTGACCGCATCCGGGTTTCCGCCAGCAAGGGCAAGCTGGAACTGTTGGTCGATCAAAAGGAACTGGACGCCCGTCGCGCCACGTGGCAACCGGATGACCCGCATTACACACGCGGTTATGCGAAACTCTATATCGACCACGTGCTGCAGGCCGATCAGGGCGCGGACCTTGATTTTCTTGTCGGCAAAGACACCCGCCTTGTGACCAGAGAGAGCCACTGATGGATCAACCAGCCACTTTCCACGATCTCAACGGGGCTTCGGTCTATATCACCGGCGGTGGGTCCGGTGTAGGCGCTGCCTTGACGGATGGTTTCATGGCGCAAGGGGCCAACGTCGCGTTCATTGGCCGTTCTGACGCCAGCGGGTTCGTCGAAGAGATGCGCGACAAACACGGCCGCGCGCCCCTGTTCATGCAAGGCGACATGACCGACACCGAGCTGCTTCACGTCACCATGCAAAAAGCCGCCGAGGCGCATGGCCCACTGAACGTGCTGATCAACAACGCCGCTAATGACAAACGCCATTCGCTGGACGAAACCACCACCAAATTCTGGGACTGGATGATCGAGGTGAACCTCAAGGCTTATTTCTTTGCCTGTCAGGAGGCCGCGCGCCAGATGCAGGGCAAGGGTGGGGCGATCATCAATTTCAGTTCTATCAGCTATATGATGGGCAATGCAGGCTACCCGATCTACACCACCTCAAATGCCGGGATCACCGGTATGACGCGATCCTTGGCGCGCGAGCTGGGGCCGCAGAACATCCGCGTCAATGCGCTGGCTCCGGGCTGGGTTCTGACGCAGAAACAGCTGGACATGTGGGCCACGCCCGAAGATCTGGCCGCGCATTTGGACCGTCAATGCCTGAAAGAACACCTGACGCCCGAGGATATGGTCGCGCCGACCTTGTTTCTGGCCTCGGACGCCAGCCGCGCGATGACCGGACAATGCATGGCCGTCGATGGCGGCGTTGTCGTAACGGGGTAAAGCCATGAGTACGGAATGGATTGCAGTCGATTGGGGAACCTCGCATCTGCGGGCCTGGGCAATGCAGGGTGATGCGGTGCTGGATCAGGCGCAGTCGGACAAAGGCATGGCAAGGGTGGACAAAGGCGGGTTTCAAGCCGCGCTGTTCGAACTGATCGAAGGCTGGCTGGGCACGGCGCCGCTTGACGTGGTCGCCTGTGGAATGGTGGGCGCGCGGCAGGGCTGGGTCGAAGCCCCCTATTCCGCCGTTCCGTGTGAGCCAACGCCGGTTGCGCCGTTTCGTGTTCCCGGCACCGACCCCCGCATTCGCGCCTTCGTGGTGCCCGGTCTGAAACAAACGGCACCACCCGATGTCATGCGCGGCGAAGAAACCCAGATCGCCGGGTTTCTGGCCTCGCGTCAGAACTGGGACGGGGTGATCTGCCTGCCCGGCACCCACACCAAATGGGTGCAGGTCAGCGCCGGAGAGGTCGTCAGTTTCCGCACCTTCATGACCGGAGAAATGTTCGATCTGTTGGCCGGGCAATCAGTGCTGAAACACTCGGTTGGTCAGGGCTGGGACGACGCCGCCTTTGCCGAGGCTGCCGCAGATACACTGTCCAAACCCGAACAACTGGCCGCGCGACTGTTTGGCCTGCGCGCCGCTGACCTGTTGCAAGGCCAGGATGGCGGCATCACGAGGGCGCAGCTTTCAGGCTTTCTGATCGGCGCGGAACTGGCTGCGACCCGCCCCTATTGGCTGGGGCAGCAACTGGCGATCATCGGGGCCGAGGGACTCACGGACATCTACGCCAAGGCCCTGCAACAACAGGGCGCGTTTGTCGAAACCGCCGACAGCACGCACTGCACACTGGCCGGCCTGCTACAGGCCCGCAACCTGACGAGGCAAGCCGCATGAGCCGTCCCATCATCGCCATTCTGCGCGGTCTGCGCCCGTCTGATGCCGCCGCCACCGGGCAGGCCCTGATCGACGCCGGGATCGACAAGATCGAAGTGCCGTTGAACTCACCCGATCCGCTGGAGTCGATTGGTATTCTGGCCGAACAGTTCGGCGACCGGGCCCTGATCGGAGCAGGCACCGTTCTGACATCGGATCAGGTGGACGCGGTGACCAAGGTTGGCGGCAGGCTGATCGTGTCGCCGAACTGCGACGCGCAGGTTATCTCGCACACCCATCAACTGGGTCTGGAAAGCTGGCCCGGCATCTTTACCCCGACCGAGGCCTTTGCGGCCCTCAAGGCCGGAGCCTCTGGCCTGAAACTCTTTCCCGGTGCTCTGGCCGGTCCGGCGGGGCTGTCCGCGCTGCGCGCGGTGTTGCCCAAGGGTACGCTGGTCTATGCCGTCGGAGGCGCCGGGCCCGAGAACTTCGACCAATGGATCAAGGCCGGCGCCGACGGGTTCGGCATCGGATCGGCGTTGTTCAAGCCCGGCATGGCCATCTCTGAGGTCGCAGATCTCGCCGCGCGGATCGTGGCCGCCTATGATGAGGCCGCCGGATGAGCATCGTCTACGACGACTGCCCTTGCGAACTGGGCGAGGGGCCGCTTTGGCATCCTGAGCGGCAACAGCTTTTCTGGTTCGATATCATCGGCAAACGCCTGATGACGCGGGAAAACGGCGAACACCAAAGCTGGCAGTTCGACGAACATGTTTCGGCTGCGGGCTGGGTCGACCGGGACACGCTGTTGATCGCCTCTGAAACCGGGCTTTGGCGATTCAGCCTGAAGACCGGGCAGAAAAGGCTGATATCCCCGCTTGAGGCGGGCAACCCGATCACCCGCTCGAATGACGGGCGCGCGGACCCGTGGGGCGGGTTCTGGATCGGCACGATGGGAAAAAATGCCGAACCCGGCGCAGGTGCGATCTATCGGTACTGGCAGGGAGAATTGCGGCAACTGGTGCCAAACGTCACGATATCGAATGCGATCTCTTTCGCTCCGGATCGGTACTGCGCCTATTACGCGGATACAGTCACGAAACAGGTCATGCGCTGGCCTTTGAACCCGGAAACCGGCTGGCCCGAGGGCGAAAGCACGGTTTTCCTCAATCTGCGAGCCGAGGGGCTGAACCCGGATGGCGCTGTGGTCGACGCAGATGGCAACATCTGGATCGCCCAATGGGGTGCGAACCGCGTGGCGGCCTATACTCCTGCGGGCCAGTTCCTGACGGCCGTCGCGTTTGAGGCAGCTCATACTTCCTGCCCCGCGTTCGGAGGTGATGACCTGACGACCTTGTTCTGCACCACCGCCCGCGAGGGCCTGGATGCAGAGACATTGGCCAACCACCCAACCAATGGCATGACCTTTGCCGCCCCCGGCGCTGGCAAGGGACAGGCCGAGCACAGAGTCCTTCTATGAAGCCCGAACTTGGCGTTTGCTACTATCCCGAACACTGGCCCGAAGAGATGTGGGCCGAGGACGCCGCCCGCATGGTGGAAATCGGCCTGACATGGGTGCGGATCGGTGAGTTTGCCTGGAACCGGATGGAACCGAGCCCCGGCGATCTGCAATTCGATTGGCTGGATCGCGCGATTGAGGTGTTGGGGACTGCAGGGTTGAAGGTGGTACTGGGCACGCCCACGGCGACACCACCGCGTTGGATGCTGGACAAACACCCCGCCATGCTGGCCGTGGATGCACAGGGGCAGCCGCGCAAATTCGGCTCGCGCAGGCATTATTGCTTTAGCCACCAGGGCTATATCGCCGAGTGTGAGCGGATTGCCCGGATCATGGGGGACCGCTACGGGCACAACCCGCATATCGCGGCATGGCAGATCGACAACGAATATGGCTGCCACGAGACCACGGTCAGCTACAGCCAACCGGCCTTGCAGGCGTTTCGGCGGTGGCTGGCGGATCAGTATGGCTCGGTTGAAGTGCTGAATGCGGCCTGGGGCAATGTATTCTGGGCGATGGAATACGACAGCTTTGATCAGATCGACTTGCCCAACCTGACCGTGACCGAGCCGAACCCCGCCCACGTTCTGGCCTTTCGCCGTTTCAGCTCGGATCAGGTGGCGGTGTTCAACAAGGTGCAGGTGGATGTGCTGCGGCCGCTGACCGATGCGCCGCTGCTGCATAACTATATGGGGCGGATACTGGATTTCGACCATTTCAAGGTCGGTGAGGATCTGGATATCGCCACATGGGACAGTTACCCGATCGGCTTCCTGTCCGACCGGCTTGAGGCCGACGAAGCACATAAAACCGCGTTCCTGCAGCAGGGCGATCCCGACATGCAGGCCTTTCACCACGACCTCTACCGCGCTGTTGGGCGCGGGCGCTGGTGGGTGATGGAACAACAACCCGGCCCAGTGAATTGGGCGCCTTATAATCCCGCCCCCCTACCCGGCATGGTGCGCCTGTGGTCGCTTGAGGCGGTGGCGCATGGGGCCGAGGTGGTCAGCTATTTCCGCTGGCGGCAAGCCCCGTTCGGACAGGAACAGATGCACGCGGGCTTGTTGACCCCGAACAACGCCCCCGCCCCGGCCTTGGCCGAGGCCCGTCAAACCGCCGGAGACTTGGCAGGGCTGGGCGCGGTCACCCAGACACAGGCAGACGTGGCCATTCTGTTCGATTACGCGTCGGACTGGGCCTGGACCACGCAACCACAAGGGGCGGGGTTCAACTATTTCCGGCTGGTCTTCTCGGCCTATCGTGCACTGCGCCGGGCCGGGTTTTCGGTGGATATCCTCTCGGCGTCCCAAACACCCGAGACAGGATACAAACTGATCCTCGCCCCCGGGCTGGCCACTTTGGACGATAAGGCAGAACAACATCTGAGCGACCTGACACTCTATGGCCCCCGCAGCGGAGCCATCACGCGCGACTTTCAGATCCCCAAAACGCGCCCCGGCCTGACCGAACTGAACTGCGAAGTTGAACTGGTCGAAACCCTGCCCCCAAACATACGCCGCGAAGTCGTTGGCGGCGGCGCGGCCCAGCACTGGATTGATCACCTGTCAGGCAACGCCCCGGACCTGCTGTCCTATGCCAACGGGGCATCTGCCCTGAAGGGCGAGAACGGCATTTGGTATTTGTCAGGCTTCCCGGATGAAGTTCTTTGGGATCGAGTGATCTCAATGGCTGCGCAAGAGGTTGGGCTGACCCTGCATCCGCTGCCTGCAGGGTTGCGGCGGCGTGAGACTGAACAGCACGTTTTCCTGATCAACTACACCTCCGCCCCCGTGTCGTGGAACGGGCATGAGATCGATGCGTGCGACGTGCTGATCCTGAAAAAGGACGCGCCCGAAGAGGGGTAACTCTCCGGGCGCGTGGGTTTCGCTCAGGCGTGACGCTTAGTCATCGCTTTGCAGGCTGTTGGGATCGAAAGCCCCGCCGAACCCGCCATTGCCGGCAGGCGGCGTTTCGGGTTCCGGTTCGCCCTCTTCAGCGTCACCGCCCAAGGTGTTCGGGGCAAACACGTTACCGAAACCAGAGTTATTGGTGCCGGTGTCTGGCTCCGCTTCCTCTTCCGTTGTTCCGGGTTGTAGATCACCGGGCTCAAACACACCTTCAAAGCGCTGTTTGCGTTCTTCCTCACGCAGTCTGCGCTGTTCTTCGCGCTGCTTGCGCAGCTCATCGATGCGCTGCTGGGCTTCCAGTTGCTTCTGCTCCCGTACGTCGGCGATGCATTGCGCCGGGTTGTAAGCCGTCGCGGTGCCGATCACGGTGATGGTGGCCACGGCGAACACAACTACAAGAACCGCTGCCATGTTGCCGGAGAAGAAGCTGGGCAGTTTGATCTTGCCCGCCAGCTCCTCGACCGTGGCATTCTTGCGCGCGGCGGCAACCAGCTCCTGCCGTTTCAGCTTGGCTTCGTTCAACAGGGCGAAGAACACGGTCAGCGCCACGATGATGAAGGCCAGAGCGGAAATCGACGGCGTGATGCCGTATCGCACCTTTTGCGCCAGTTCGATGGTCAGCGTCGGGTATTCACCAAAGGTGAAAGTGGTGGTGTTGTAGTTCTCGAACGAAGCGAGGAACGCCAGCACCGCCGCCGATGCAATCGCCGGACGCATGAAGGGCAGCAGGATTTTACGGAACGCCTGCGCGTGGGACGCCCCGAGGTCCAGTGCCGCTTCAGTCAGGGCGATGTCATACCGCTGCAGCCGCGCCACCAGCACCAGCATGCAATAGCTGGCGATAAAGGTGGATTGGCCGATCACCGTCAGGAAGATGCCGTTGGACAGGAAACTGTCCGCACCCAGCCCCAGCATCCGGTTGATCCGGTCCCAGAACACCAGGGTCGAGATACCCAGAACCACGCCCGGGATCAGGATCGGCGCGATGATGACCGTGTAATAGGTCGCGCGCAACTTGGGCCAGATCTGCGTCAGCATCAGAGCGCCCGCCAGACCCATCGCTACCGACAGAACAACCGTCCCGGCGCCGATGATCAGCGAGTTCTTGATGCCGTTCAGGATACGCTGATCCTGAAACAGCTCACCAAACCATTGGAAGGTCAGGCATTCCCACGGCGTCATCCTCGGGAAAGCCGAAGAGTTGAAGGCCGTGACCGACATGATCACCAGCGGGCCCAGCAGGTACAGGAAGAAGATCGCCAGATAGACCCAGATGCTTACACGAAGGAAGGAATTGTTCATTTCCCGATATCCCCCATGTTCACCTTGAACAGGCGCATCATTGCCAGCACGAACAGGATACAGGTCACCAGCAGCACGATGGCGTAGGCGGCCCCCTGCGGCCAGTCATTGTTGTCGTTGAATTGCTGATAGATCAGTTGTGTGAACCATAGCGACGAAGGCCCGCCCAGAATCTGTGGTGCAGCCAGCGCACCTGCGGACAGCATGAAGACCATGGTACAGCCCGAGCTGATGCCCGGTTTGGCATAAGGGATCACAACCCGCCAATGAATCCGCCACCATGGCGCTCCCAGATCCCGTGCGGCCTCGATCTGGTTGCCATCCAGACTTTCTATCACATTGTACATCGGGAAGATCATCAGCAGGATGTAGGCGTACCCCAAACCGGCATAGAGCGCGATGTCATTTCGAATGAAGTCAAACGGCGTGTCCCAGATGCCCAAACCCATGAACAGAGTGTTCAGCACGCCGGTCTCGCCGAAGATAATCCGCAATGCAAAGGCCCGCAGGATCTCGTTAATCCAGTAGGGAATAATCAGCATGATCGCGAAGATGCGAATATGATTGCCCTTGGACTGACCCAGATAATAGGCAATCGGATAGCAGATGATCAGGTTGAAGATCGTCACACACACGGCCGCAAGCAGCGTGCGGAAAAATACGCGCAGATCGACTGCGTTATAGTCCTGACTACCGCCTTCCGGGCCGTAGATCAGGTATTTGTAGTTCTCCAGCGTGTAGACGTCCTTTGGCCCGCCGATCTCTGGCGGCGGCAGATTCGGACGGAAGGAGAAATCGAGCATCGACAGCTGCGGCAGGATGATCAGGCCGATGGTCCAGAACAGGACCAAACCCAATATCGCCAGCCCCATGCCGGCGCCGTTGCGGTTGAAGAAGTCCTTCAGAAAACGGGGCATGTGGTCGTCCCCCTATTCCGCGGCCAGTTCACCCGCCGGAACCAAAACCGCGTTCTGGGTTTCATATTCCAGCGTGATGTTCTGTCCGGTGTGGTCCTGAAAGGACTGACCGTGGTTCGGGATCGACACTTTGATTTCTTTGCCGCCTTCGCCTTCGGTGAAGATGTTAAAGACGTTGCCTTCGAACTCCTCGTGGTTCACCCGAGCAGTGACAAAGTGATCGCCGGTGGCGCCGTCGGGCGCGATGGCCAGGGCCTCGGGGCGGATGAACATCATGGCGTCGTCGCCCACTTTCATCTTGCCCTGATTGGCCGTCGAAATCCGCGCGACCAGATCGCCCGAGCGGTTGGTCTCGATCAGCGCCTCACTGCCCATGACCTGCTTGATCTTGCCACGGAACACGTTGTTTTCGCCCACGAATGAGGCCGCAAAGGCGGTGTTGGGGTCGTTATAAATCGTCTTGCCATCCGCGATCTGATCAATCACCCCCGCCCGCATGACGGCGATGTTGTCCGACATGGTCAGCGCTTCGCCCTGATCGTGCGTGATGTAGATGAAGGTGATGCCAACCCGTTGCTGAATTTCACGCAGTTCGGTCCGCATGTGCTGACGCAGCTTGAGGTCGAGTGCCGACAGCGGTTCATCCAGCAACAGCACATCAGGCTCGGCGCACAAAGCACGTGCAATCGCAACACGCTGACGCTGACCGCCCGAAAGTTCACTGGGCAGCTTGTCGCCCTGCCCCGGCAGCGCGATCATGTCCAGCAACTCGTCGGCGCGCTTGCGCCGTTCCTTGGCATTGGCGCCGTTGATTTCCATCGAGAACGTGATGTTCTCCCACACTTTCATCAGCGGGAACAACGCCAGGTTCTGAAAGATCAGGGCAGTCGGGCGTTTGTTAGGCCCGATGCCCTGCATGTCGTTGCCGCCGATCAGAACCCGGCCCTCGCTTGGGTCCAGAAACCCGGACACTGCGCGCAGGATCGTTGTCTTGCCGCAGCCCGAGGGGCCAAGGAACGAAAAGAAATCGCCCCCGTTGATATTCACATTGGCGTCCCGCACGGCGACAAAGTCACCGAAACGGATCCACAGATTTTCAAGATCTACACCGACCCCTGCACTCATTTTTGGTATCTCCGTCAGGCGCGGTGGCTGACCGCACCAAAATAGGGTCCGTCACGCCGAAACGGCGCGCGGGTGAATGGCCCCCCGCGCAATGGCGGAGGGCAGCGTTTCAAAGCAATCAGGCGCTTTTGAACTTGTTGACGAACTCGGTGCGGGTTTCCGCATACCACGGCGCTTCGGCCGGCCATGGGTTGAGGTTCGCCAGCGAGTCACCCGGATAGGCCTCGGCAAAGTTCTTTTTGTAGGTATCGCCCGAATACTGGTCGGCACCCAGAACCGGCGAGTTGTAGCCGTGGCTGTCAATCGCAACACCTGCCGGTTTCGCCTGAAAGGCGAAGTCGATGAAGGCATAGACCTGATCGATATTGGCCGCGCCCGTCGGCATTGCCATACCGTCAACCCAGGCCATCGCACCTTCGATCGGGGCTTGATAGTGCACCGGCTCACCCGCCGATTTAAGTGCCAGCGGTGGGCCGTCCCAGGTTTGACCAACCACAACGCCTTCGTTCAGCAGGCCGTTCTTTTGGGTATCCGCATCGTTCCAGATCAGCTTGATCCGGTTCTTGCGCGCGATGCACCAGTCGGTGATCTGACCCCAGACCTTGCGCATGGTCTCTTCATCGCCATACGCGGCCCAGACCGAGCCCGGCTCCATCTCACCCGCGCGTTCCATGTAAAGACCTGCGCCCAGCATCATCGAATGCGCGCGACCCATGGTCTTGCCTGCATTCTCTTCGGACCAGACATCGCCATAAGACGGCGCGTCGCCTTCCGGCAGCCACAAGTCGGTGCGGTAAGCGATGCCTTCGGTGCCCCAGATATGCGGCAACCAATGCACGCCGCTGTCACCGAAGTTCCACGCATCCGTGCCGATTGCGGCCATTGCTGGGTTCACCAGATCGATCGGCACCTTGTTCATGTCGAAGGGTTGCAGCAGTTCCAGCGGCTCCCATTGCAGCGAGCGGTTGTTGGTCGGCGACACGATGTCAAAACCCTGACCTTTGGTCGCCTTCATCTTGTTGATGATTTCTTCGTTCGACCCGATCCCGGTGTAGTTCACTTTGATCCCGGTCAGAGTCTCAAACTCCTGAATGAAGCTGGGCGGCAGGTAATCCGACCACATCAGAATGTTGATCTCACCCGAGGACGCCAGCGCGCTTTTGCTGTAAAGCGGTGCCGCCAGCGCAGCAGCACCCGCGCTTTTCAGGACAGTGCGTCTGGAAAGCGTTTTCCGTTCAGCCATTTTCGTTTCTCCCGTTGTTGGACTTTGTAGTTTTTTTGTTTTGTCAGTGCAGGCTAGACCTTTGCCGCAGCGCTGTCAGTCCAAAAGTGACAGTTATCAGTTTTCATAGGTCCAGTTTGCAATCTCATCCGCCAGAACCGCGAACAGGTCACGGCTCCATCCAGACTGAGACACCATAGGACGGGATTTCTGAAGTACCAAACAGATAGTGACGTTCTTCGCGATCAGGCAGGACCTGCTCGGTTGCGCTGAAATTGAAGGCGAAAAACAACTCTCCTCGTCGTGTGACGCGCATATCCCGGTTGTTTTCCGTTACCGGGATGTCTGCCCAGTTCAGCGCCTGTGCCAGAACGGCCTGCAACAATGGCCCGCGCGGAATCATCGCCAGGTACATCGCCCGATCCGACTGCACAATCGCCGGGCTGCCGTCGCGGTAAACGCTGGAAAAACGGGCTGTTACCGAATGTGTGGTCTCGATGATTTCACGCCATCCGGTGAATTCGTGCTGGGTTCCGTCCTGCAGCCGTACTGATTCCCGGGCCAGATCGGGCAATGATTCGACCCTCAGAACCCGGACACCGGCCAGATCGGCCAGCTCTCCGGGGGCGAGGTTTTGCGGCGTGTGCATGGCAGCGGTCTTGCTGCCCGCGCGCGCCCCGATCAGCAGCTTTGCCTGACTGTCCCGCAGCCTTTTCGCAAGGTCCGGCGAGACGATCATGCTTTGCGGTAAAACGATCAGTGTATAGCCGGTCAGATCATCATCTGGCCCGACAAAATCCAGATCGACGCCAAAAGATCGCAGCCCCGCGTACCATTCACGGAAGATTTGCGCATTCGGGAACGCATCGTCATGCGGCAGGATATCCGCAGCCCAGATGGACGCATAGTCCAGCAGGATCGCCACCGATGCCCGTTGACGCTCGGCCGGAGGCAACGCATCACGCTCCTGAGCCACTTGCGCCAGTTCCAGCGCGGCCTGATCCGGGCTGCCGTCCGAGCGCAGCAGGGCGGTGTGAAACTGCTCTTGCGCGAACTTGGCCTGACGCCAGCGGAAAAACATCACCGCCTGCGCCCCGTGCGCATAGGCAGCCCAAGTCCACAGCCGAACCATGCCGTCTGCCGGGGACGGGTTCTTTTCCGCCCAATCCACTGGGCCGGGTTGCTGTTCCAGCACCCACATGCGGCCCCTGCCCTGTGATCGGTAGAGGTCGCAGTGAAACCCCTGATAGTCCGGCGCGCCCGTGCGCAGGTACCTGTGTTTGTCTTCATCAGACAGCGTCGAACCCAGCAGATTGCCCAGCGGATAGCTGTCGAACCCGACAATATCCAGATCGGCCGCCACGGCGTGGTGGTCAAACTCGAAACTGCCTGCCATGAAATTGTGCGTGATATCCCGGCCCGGAGAGTATTCGCGAAGAATGTCCACCTGAGCCCGATTGAACAGCCGCACCCGATCCGAGGAATAGCGCGCGAAATCCAACGCGTGGGTCGGATTGGGGCTGGCCACCAGCCCATTGGGCGGTTCAATCTGGTCAAAGCTGGAATAGGCAGAGGCCCAGAATACCGTGCCCCATGTCCTGTTCAGATTGTTGATCGTGCCGTAACGCTCGGCCAACCAGCGCCGGAACCCGTCGCGCGCCGCGTCCGAATAGCTGAGCACCGTGTCGTGATCGTTATATTCATTGTCGATCTGCCAGGCATGAACATAGGGGTTCTCACCATAACGACGCGCGTACTCGGTGGCGATCCGACGGGACTCGGCCAGATAGACCTCGCTGGAAAAGCAGTAGTGCCTGCGAGATCCAAATCCCCGCACCCGCCCATCCGGGCCGACCGGCAGTATTTCGGGGTGCTCATCAATCAGCCATTTCGGAGGCGCAGCCGTCGGTGTGGACATCATCACCCGCAGCCCGGCATCCCCCAGAAAGTCTATCACCTCGTCCAGCCAGACCCACTGGAATTGCCCGCGTTCTGGCTCGATCAGGCCCCAAGTGAATTCGGCAATGCGCACCCAGTCGAGGCCCATCTCGACCATCCGGCGCGCATCTTCGCGCCACAACGACCGATCCCATTGTTCGGGGTAATAGCAGACCCCCAGCTCCAGTTTGCTCATCGGTCTTCCCTCGCCGTGCGGCGTTCTATCCATTTCAGGAAGCTGGCGCAGCCCAGCGTGATCACGACATAGAGGATTGCCGCGGTGTTAAACGGCGCAAAGGGCAGAAAGCTGGCCGCCTGAAACTCGCGCATCCGCTGGGTCATGTCGCGGACCGACAGGATCGACAGCAACGAGGTATCTTTGATCATCGCAATGAATTCATTGCCCAAAGGCGGCGTCACGATCCGCAACGCCTGCGGCAGGATGATCAGCCGCGCGGTCTGCCAGCGCGACAGGCCGAGCGAGCCCCCGGCCTCAATCTGCCCGCGAGGGATGGCTTCGATGCCGGACCGGAAAATCTCGGCCATATACGCGGAATAGCCCACGGAAATCGCGATGATCCCGCGTGTCATGTTGGTCATATCGATGCCGCCGCCGGTGGCATCCTTGACTGCACCGGCCAGAGGCAGGCCGATATAGAGGATGATCACCAACATCGGAATGCCGCGGATCGTGTCGACAAAGAATTCGGCCCCCACGGCCAGCGGGTGCAGCTTGTGCTGGGCCCCGCCCACCGTCAGCGTCAGCAGCAGAAAGCCAAAGACGGCAAAGGCCAGTGCCGGATTTCGGTATTTGTCCGGCAAAAAACTGGTTTGCCAGATCACCGGATAACCTTTGGTATTTATGCCCACCGGAACAAAGGCGCCCGATACGCTGTCGACGGTTTCAATCTGTTCCAGTGCGCTGGCGGCATCCGGGGCGCTGCGGATGCGGTATTGCTGGCTTTCGCCCTCCTCCTGAAACTCACCAAAGCGGATCATGTCGGCCTGCGCTTGAGGGGTGCCCCGTACGATGGCGATGCGGGCGTCCAGCGTGCCAACAAGTTCGTATTTCACTTGGGGCTGCATGAAGAAGAACGCCGAGATAGCCAGCAAGGCCAGACTGATGCAGCCATAGGTAACCGTGGTGCGGGCCTTTGGTTTGAATGATTGCAGCCCAACCCAGATCAGGCCGAGAATAGCGGCGAAGATATAAGCGAAGATGGCGGCCCGGAACGTGATCGCCACACCGGTTGCGAATTGCCAATGCGCCATGAACAACAGGTAGAACAGCACCGCGCCGGTCAGGATTTCAAAACCCAGCTGCGCATAGCTTCGTGACCCATTGGGCAGGCGCGAAGACAGAAGGACAGCTGCTACGACAAGTGCGTAAATCACCAGCACGATCTGCAAACCGGTCTGAACGGCCTCGACCACCTCGGGGAACAGCACCCAGGTCTGCGAGGACCTGTCGATCAGGGTCGATGTGTTCTCGCTGAGCGCGTGAAAGAAGACAGACTCGGCAAAGGGCATCAGCACCTGTGGCGCAACGAACCCAAGAACCGCCAGGGCCATAGCCGCAGGCAACGCCATCAGCGCCGAGATGCGCAACCACCCCGGTACCGTCTGAAAACGCGCATTGCGGGCGCAGAGGTATCCAAGGATGGCAACCGCCAGAACAATCAGAAACCCGACAAAGATCGGCCCTGCATTATTGCCAATCCCCAGGATCGCAATCAGCGAGCGCAGGTATTTCGACGAGGTGGCAAACAGATAGATGATGAACGGAGCAGCGGCGAGCAACACAAGGTTGCTCGGACGGATCGAGCTTAGGCGCGACATGGGACCTCTCTGCTGATATGCGGCCCGGCCACCGGTGGCGCCGGGCCGTTACGGGAAGGACCGGGTTACTCGGTGCTCCAGTATTTGCCGATCAACGCGTCCAGGGTACCGTCAGCCTTGATCGCCGCCAGTCCCTCGTTGATGGCATCCACGGTTGCGTCACCTTCCTGGAAGACAATGCCCAGCGGGTCGGATTGAAGACCGGTGATCCCTACGGTCAGCTCACCCGCGAACTCCTGTTCATAGGCCGCTGCCGAGGTGCCGTCGATGATGACGCCCTGCACATCAGCGTTCTGCAGAGCCAGAATCGCGGCCGAGAAGTTGTCGTAGAGGCTGACGTTCTCGCGCCCGACCAGTTCCTCGGCCAGTTGCGCGTTGGTGGTGCCGGTCTGCGCCGCCAGTTTCTGACCACCGGCCTTGAAATCGTCCAAGGTCATATCACCGTTGTCGACCTGCAGCAGAATGGCCTGACTGACCACGATATAGGGTTCCGAGAAATCCATCGTCTCTTCGCGTTCAGGCGTGATCGAAACGCCCGAGATCACCAGATCGAATTCTCCCTGCTGAAGCGCGGCAAAGATGCCATCCCAGGCGGTGTTCACAAAGTTCGGAACACAATTCACCTTTGCACAGATCGCATTCATCACATCCACGTCAAAGCCCACGATCTCACCTGTCGCCTCATCGACCGTTTCCATCGGCGGATAGGTGGCGTCGGTTCCGATCTTCAGCACCCGCCCTTCCAGATCGGCGGCAAAGACCGCCGGGGCGGCTATCGCGGTCAGGGCGGCTGCGGCCAGTAGGTTTTTCAACATCTTCAAGTACTCCTCTGTTGGTTTATTTGATGGGCGCCGTTTGCGGCGCGGGGGTGTCAGGTTGGCGCTCGATGAGTGTGGCCCTGATCTTTTTCTGGGTCTCGGACGGGTCTGCCCCGTCCAAAGCTTTCAACATGTATTCGCCCAGCAAGCGGCTGGTCTCTTCGATCGGCACATAATAGGTGCTGGGCGGCGGCACGAAATAGCGGCTGAGCTGCAGATCGTCGGTTGAGATCACCACCAGATCGCGACCAATCTGGACCCCTGCGGCATGGGCGGCGGACAGCACGCCCAACGTCATGGCTTCATTCGCGCAGATACAGGCCGTGGGGCGATCTGGCAGCCGCATCAGTGCGTCAAAACTGTGCTGCCCAGTGCGCGCCGTAGTCGGGCCGTTGAAGATCAAGGCCGGGTCCGGCGCGATCCGTGCATTGACTAAGGCCTGTTGGTACCCGGTTTGACGCTGACGCGCATAGATCAACTCGGTCGGAGGGTTGACCAGGGCAATGCGCCGGTGGCCCAGCCGCACCAGCCGCGCAGTGGCGTCAAATGCGGCGGCCTGACTGTCGAAATCCACAAAGGCATGGTGCGTTTCGCTGTCGCTCATCCCCATGGTCACAAAGGGGAACCCATTATGTTGCAGATACGCGATGCGCGGGTCACCTTGCAGCGTGCCCGAGAATATGGCGCCATCGGCCAGCCCATCCTGAACGATCCGCGCCAAGGTCGCCATGGCATCCGGGATATCTGCCACGTTGAACACGCTCATTTCATACCGCGAGCCCTGCAACGCCGCAGAGATTCCGGCCAGAATGCGAGTGAACTCCACCCCTTCCCATTCATCGGCCGCGTCCGGCGACACACTGACCAGAACCGCAATGCGGTAGGATTTGTTGGTGCGCAGCTTCAACCCGTCCATGTTGACGCGATAGCCAAGGCGGGTGGCAGCAGCCTGAATCTCCTGCCTTGTCTTTTCGCGGACCGAAACTGCCCCGCGCAACGCGTTCGAGACTGTACCGACGGAATAGCCGGTCTCTTTCGCGATGGACTTGATCGTTGCGCGTGCCATTACCCGACCTCCGCCGCAAGCTGGTGCATCAGAAAGGTTCGTCCTGTCCGCAAGGTCTCGGCGTGGTTGGGCGTTTCATCATGTTCGACGAACAGATCGCTGCACGGGCTGTTTGCCAGAATGCGCAGCACGCGGGGCCAGTCCACCATGCCCTGACCCAGATTGCGCCAACGCTCATCGCCGTAGCCTGCCGACGGGTCCGCGTCCTTGGCATGAACCGAAACGATCCGGTCCGCATAGCGCTGCAGCAGCATTGTCGGGTCCTGCTGCGAAACTTCCAGCCACCCGATATCGGGCTGCCAATACAGGTTTTCATGCGACAGAATCAGGTCCAGAGGCGTTTCGCCGGTATCGCCCACCAGATCGAAATCATGATTGTGATAAGCCAGACGAATACCCTGTGCTGCAAGCTGACTCGCCCAGCCCGCCAGCCGATCCGCCATGGCAGCCCATTCCGTGGCTGTGGCAGGCCGTTCCTCGGGCTCCAGCCACGGCATGACGGCCACAGGGCAGTGCAAAAGACGCAACAGCTCCACAATATCGTCGAACCGCGTTTCAAACTCGGGCCAGTCGAAATGCGCCGAGCGTACAGTCAGGCCTGATCGCGCCACCTGTTGCGCCACACCACGGGGGGGCAGATCATGGAACCCAATCGTTTCGATATCCACGAACCCGCAGGCGCCGATCAGTTCAAGCTGGGATGCCAGATCCCCAACCTGCCGAACGGTATAAAGCTGCGCCGCAATCCGCATTTACCGGGCTTATCCTATATTGAAACGTTTCAATTAGGTTGAAACAGTGCGACCTTACTTGTCAAGATAAGGGTTCAGCTGCGCTTAAAGGCCCACTACGCGACCCGCCTTGCCTGACAAGCGGTCAGGATTCAGATGTTGTTAGCGCTATCATTTTTTGATATCGCCGAGCACATGAGACCCAGCAGAGCGCTTTAAGGCGTCACAACCCCGCACCAACTGGAATGCCGGAGGCCAAACTGATAGGTGGCACCCCTACCGGTCCCGCCCCAACAGGTACTGATCATGCAAAATATCCGCGCTGATTTTCCCAAGGACTTCCTCTTTGGCTTTTCGACCTCTGGCGGTCACCACGATGCTGAACCGCTGAACCTTGGCCCGGTGCAAAAGGCCGGGTTTGACTGTTATCGCTTTTCGACCAGTTGGGCACATGTTCTGCCCGAAGGCAGGGGATCGGTGAATCAGGTCGGGCTGGACGACTACGACCGTCTTGCCGATGCCTTGCTTGAGCATGGTATCCGCCCTTGTGTAACGCTCTGTGGCACCGATCTTCCCCTGGCGCTGGACGATCTGGGTGGCTGGCGAAACCGCGATGTTGCGGGCTGGTTTGCCGACTATACCGAAACCCTCATGAGCCGCATTGGTGACCGCATGTTCAGCGTTGCCCCGATAGACGCGCCTGCATGGTACGGCGCCCCGGACTTGCGCGACATCCGTACCACCACACGCAGGATGCATCACATGCTACTGGCCCATGGCCGCTCGATTGAGGCGATGCGCGGGCTGGGCATGACCAATCTGGGTGCGGAAATCCCTCCGGAATGGGCCGAGAACGACTCTCGTTCCGCTGACCTGTTAAGCGGCATATTCAACAACGCCTACCCGGAAGTCACGGTAGCGGAATTAGAGCCATACCTGCCGGAGGGCTGGCAGGAGGATTTCGACATCATCGGTACTCCGGTTGACTGGTGCGGTTTGCATTGCGATGCCCGCGGACCAATCGACGCCGCAGCCTTGACCCGCATCCAGCATGGCTTCACCAAAGACCTGCCCCTCTATTTCACCGAAAGCAGCAACTCGGAACGCCAGCAAGATCCTGCCCGGTTCAACCAGATCCTGCAGGCTGTGCACGAGGCTCTGGACCAGGGCGTGCCGGTGAAAGGACTGTTCATCCACGCATCAAGGATTGAAAATCTGCCTGCTCTGGAAACCAAATTGAGAGGAAGCAAGGTGTCTCTGCCCCTTGCACAGCCCGCCGGTACCATGCACGAACACTGGAATCTGGTTGCAGATATTGGCGGGACCAATACGCGGCTGGGTGTGATTTCGAACGGCAAGCTGGCCGATCTGCGCAAATACCCGACGGGCACCCTGTCTGACTTGCTTGCGGTGTTTCACAGCCTGCGCGACGAGATCGGCACCGATCCGCGCGCCGTTGTAGCCGCTGGGGCCGGCCCGGTCAGGGACGGGACGATCCGCCTGACAAACGCAAATCTCGATCTTTCCGAGGCCGATATCAGCAAGGCCACCGGTGCGCAGCATACCTTTGTGATCAACGATTTCACTGCCGCCGCGTGGTCCGTTGCCGAAGTCACCGGCAACGACGTCGAGGTTCTGCAGGGGGAAACCACCCCGCCACCCGGCACCAGGCTGGTGGTTGGACCGGGCACCGGGCTTGGCGTCGGCGCCCTGCTCTATTCCGATGGCCGCTACCACACGGCATCGGGTGAAGGCGGCCATGTCGGCCTGTCGCCCCGCCATGTGGATGAGGTCGAGATTTTCCGCGCCGCCCGCCACATCGCCCCGGATTGCTTTTTTGACGACACTCTGGTGCTAGAGGCCGAAATGTTCCTCAGCGGAACCGGCCTGCCGATCCTGTATCAGGCTGCCGGAATGGCCGCCGGTCAAGCCGATACGCCAAAACGCAGCGCCCGGGACATTCTGGAGGACGCCCGCACGCAAACCGATCCGATTGCAGTGAAAACGGCGCATATGTTTACCACCCATCTGGGCGCGGTGATGGGCGATCTGGCCGTTGTGCTCATGCCCTCGGGCGGCGTTTTCCTTGTGGGCGGTGTCGCCGAAAAGAACCGCTGGCTGTTCAAGGACGCGTTCCGCGATGCGTTCAACGCGGGCGGTCGGTTCAGCGATCTTCGGCGATCGTTCAACCTGTATGTGTCGGAACAAGACGAATTTGGCATTGTTGGCGCTAACAATTTCTGTAAAAGTGCCCTGACGCGCTAAAATACGCGCTTGATCCCATGAAACAGAAAGGTCCCGGCATGATCCTATGCTGTGGTGAAGCCCTGATCGACATGATCCCCACTCCGACCGTTTCGGGCGAAGAAGGCTTTGTACCCCATTCCGGCGGCGCCGTTTTCAACACGGCCATAGCACTGGGGCGGCTGGGGGCTCCGGCCGGGCTGCTGACGGGGCTGTCTTCGGATATGTTCGGGGAACAATTGGCCGACGCCCTGCAGGCCAGCCATGTGGACGGCAGCCATGTGATCCGCTCGGACCGCCCGACAACGCTGGCCTTTGTGCAACTGAAGGACGGGCACGCGACCTACAGCTTCATGGATGAAAACTCGGCCGGGCGGATGTTGATGCCCGAGGATATGCCCAGCCAGTTGCCCGCCGTGTCGGCGCTGTATTTCGGCGGCATCAGCCTGGCCTGTGAACCCTGCGCCGACGCCTATGCCGCGCTTTTGGCCCGACACGGGGCGGATCGGGCGGTGATGATCGACCCGAATATCCGGCCGGATTTCATCAAGGACCAGACCCGCTATCGCACCCGGCTGAACCGGATGGTCGCACAGGCGGATATCGTGAAGGTCTCGGACGAAGATCTGGACTGGATCGTTCCAGGCCCCGAAACCATCGGTCAGAAAGTACCTCTGCTGCTGCAGGCGGGGCCGGCCGTTGTCATCGTCACCCGGGGCCGCGACGGTGCGTCGGGCTATTTGGCGGATGGGTCCGAGACCTCGGTCCCTGTTCAACCGGTCGAGGTGGTCGATACGGTCGGTGCAGGCGATACATTCAACGCCGGCGTTCTGGCCCAACTCGAACGCGACGGTCATCTAAGCAAAGCCGCCCTACGCGCCCTGACCCCCGACCAATTGCGCACAGCCCTTTCCAAAGGGGCCGAGGTTGCCGCCGTCACCGTATCCCGCGCCGGGGCAAACCCGCCCTGGGCGCACGAGCTTTGATCCATAAGAGACAGACATGAAACGATCCGACATCAACGCCATCAAGACCGAGGCCGAGGCCTTTATCCGCTCATTCGGAGCGGTGCTGCCGCCCTTTGCCAACTGGTCCCCGGAACAGATGCGCAGTGAAAAGGCCGCAGGCATACGCGAGCGCGGGTTGGGCTGGGACATCACCGATTACGGGCAGGGCCGCTTTGACGAGCTTGGCCTGTTTCTGTTCACCCTGCGCAACGGCGATGTGGGCGATTTGAATAATGGCCGGGGGATGCTCTACGCCGAAAAGCTGCTGGTCTCGCGTGACAAGCAGCTGTCACCGATGCACCGCCACATCATCAAAGCCGAGGATATCATCAACCGGGGCGGCGGCGATCTGGTGATGGAGATTTATGCCTCGGACGCCGAAGGTGGCATAGACCGCGACAATCCCGTTGTCGTGCCCAGCGATGGCTGCCCGGTCACCATCAAACCCGGCGAGTTGCTGCGCCTGAAACCGGGCGAAAGCGTTACCCTGATGCCTGGTATCTGGCACGCGTTCTGGGCCGAAAGGGGCGATTGCCTGATCGGAGAAGTCTCGACCGTCAATGACGACCGCACCGATAACGTGTTCGAAGATCCGATCCCGCGTTTTGCCACCATCGAAGAAGACGCTGCGCCCGATTTCCTTCTGGTTGCGGACTACTATTCCTGAAAAAAGATAAGTCCCTTTTCCTAAACCGGAAAAGCGCATTAACATGGTCCTTGAAGCCGGGGTTGAGGGTGTTAGCCTCAACCCGCGCGCACCCATTGCAAGAGGACCGGTCCCATGGTCACGAAAGCCGAGCTTGAAGCCCAGGTCGCCGATCTGCGTCGCCAACTGGCCGAGCAATCCGCAGCCAGCAATCAGGATTCCGAGCCAGAACCAAATGACTCGGTTGCCGACAGGATTGCCGAAAACTTCGACAACTGGTCCGGTCAGTTGGAAGAAGCCCTGACCGAATTGGAAGACCTGCCGCACAAACGGCCGATCCTGTTTGCGCTTGGTATTTTCACGCTTGGCTATTTGCTAGGCCGGTCCCGGTAGGAGCCCGATCATGAGCCGCATTTCCCGCAACATTTCAATCGTACTGCGCGCCGAACGGCTGATCGCACAACGCCATGTCGCGGTGGCGGCCCGCCGCACAGGATTCTACGCCGCAGCCGGGCTGGCCGTAGGGCTGGCGGTCATCATGCTGAACGTGGCCGGGTTCTTCTGGCTGTCGGCAAGCCTGTCGAAACCGCTCGCCGCGCTGATCATGGCCGGGGCCAACCTGCTGCTGGCGCTGATCCTTGCCCTGTTGGCCAACACTCAGAACGCGCAGGCCGATACAACGGCAGCGGTCGAGCTGCGCGACATGGCCTTGCAAGACATCGAGACCGAGATCACAGACACCCTGTCCGAGGTGCGCGGCACCGTGGCGGGTCTCCGGCGCGACCCGCTGGGCGCGCTGACGCCCGATGTCATCAGCGCGATCCTGGGAACGTTGGTTAGGTACGCCCGGCGACGGAAAAACAAACCGGACCAATAGCGGCGTTTATATCATCTGCGCCGCAGCGCGGGCTATCACCATTTCTTCGTTTGTGGGGATCGTCAGGATGCGAACGCGGCTGAAATCGGTCGACAGAACCGTGCCGCCATCGGCATTTCTGTTGTGGTCCATGTCAATGCCGATCCAGCGCATTCCCTCGCAAACTCTTTGTCGGATCTGAGCCGAGTTCTCACCTATCCCGCCTGTAAAGACCAAGGCATCCAGCCCTTCCAACGCGGCGGACAAAGCCCCAAGTTCACGGCGAATACGGAATACGTAATAGTCGATCGCGCGACGCGCTTCGGGCGTTTCCGCAGCCAAAAGAGTGCGCATATCCGACGACATTCCCGACAGGCCAAGCAGACCAGACTTGCGATAGAGCATTTCGGCGATTTCATCCGCGCTCATACCCTCCTGCTGCATCATGTACAGCACGACACCGGGGTCCAATTGTCCGCTGCGGGTGCCCATCGGCAATCCATCCAGCGCAGAGAAGCCCATGGTCGAGGCAAGCGCCCGCCCACCAGAGACCGCACACATAGATGCCCCATTTCCCAGATGGGCGATAACCACGCGGCCGTCATACAGGCTCGGGGCAATTTCCTTCAGTTTCTGCGTGATGTAATCATAGCTCAGGCCATGAAACCCGTAACGGCGCACACCCTTGTCATAGTAGCTTTGTGGCAACGCGAAAGTGTCGTTGACCCACGGGTGTGTCCGGTGAAAGGCGGTGTCGAAGCAGGCAACCTGAACCGTGTCGGGAAAGGCGGCGCTGGCCGCCTGAATACCGGCAAGGCTATAGGGTTGGTGCAGCGGGGCAAAAGGAACGAACTCGGCCAGTGTTTCAACAACTTTTTCGTCGATCCGCACGGGCTCGGAATAAACGGTTCCACCATGAACGACCCGGTGACCAATAGCGCGGATGTGAATGTCTGGAAGATACTCCCGCGCCATATCCAGAAAGGCCTGAATGGCGCCATCGTGCCCTTTGGCATCGGTAAGCGGCTGGTTGATTGACCGCCCTCCAGAAGATTCCGCCAGAAGCCGGGGCGCATCCCCCAAGCGTTCAATCTGGCCATGCCACCGCATTCTTGGGCGGTTGCGCTCGCCCAGTTCATACAGCCCAAATTTCAACGAAGAAGAACCGGCATTCAGCGCCAGAACGTGGTCAGCCATGGATTTTACCTTTGTTCGCCTGCGCATGCAGTGCTGCCACCGCGCAGGAGGCCAGCCGCGATGCGTCATCATCCGCCCGCGATGTCAGAATGATCGGCACGGTGGCACCGACAACGATCCCCGCCGCCTCGGCATGTGAGATATAGGTCAGCTGTTTTGCCACCATGTTGCCTGCCTCAATATTCGGGGCCACCAGAATATCCGCCGCCCCGGCCACCTCAGAGGTGATGCCCTTGGTGCGTGCCGCGTTCAGGTCCACCGCGTTGTCCATCGCCAATGGGCCATCGACCAGACCGCCGGTGATCTGGCCGCGCTCGGCCATTTTCGACAGCAGCGCCGCATCAACGGACGAGGGCATATGCGGGTTGATCGTCTCAACCGCCGACAATACGCCAACCTTGGGCGTTTCGATCCCGATGGAATGCGCCAGATGGATGGCGTTCTGCACGATGTCGGCCTTGGTTTCCAAGTCGGGGGCAATGTTGACCGCCGCATCCGTCACCATGATCGGCCGCGACATGCCCGGCACATCCATCACGAACACATGTGACAGGCGCCGCCCCGTCCGCAGCCCTCTGTCCCGGCGCAAAACCGCGTGCAGCAGTACATCCGTATGCAGATGCCCCTTCATCAGGGTCTCTGCCTTGCCTTCGACCACAAGGTCAACCGCACGATGGGCGGCGATCTCGTGGCTGTTGGCCTCGATGATTTCGATCCCCGACAGATCGGCACCCAGTTCGACCGCAGCAGCGGCGATCTTGTCCGGGTCACCCAACAGGATCGGCGTGATGATACCCTTGGCCTTGCCCAGCAGCGCACCGCCCAGCGAGTTCGGCTCTTCCGGGGCGACCACCGCAGTGGGCATCGGGTCCATCGGCTCGGCCTTTGCGATCAACGCATCGAAGTGACGGTGGCGCTGAACGATCAGGCCGGGCACCTCGACCGAGTCGAAGGTCATATGTTTGGCCGGTGGCGTAACCTGCACCTCACCGCTGAGGACCAAGGCATTGTCGCCGACGCGTCGCACTTCGGCGGCACACAGCAAGTCGCCGTCCTCGCGCTTTTCAGTCACGGTGACAAAGGCGGTGACTTCGTCGCCGGCTATAACGGGAAGGTGGAAGGACAGGTTCGCCCACCGGGTCTGCGTGCCGGCACCGGGCAGGATATTGCCCAGGACCGCCGCGATCAGACCGGCAGGCCACAGGGCCGGTGCCACTGCCTCGGGGCGGCCGTCCCCATCACCATCATACGCTGCCAGATGCAGCGGGTTGTGATCGCCCGAAGCCGAGGCAAAAGCATAGAGGTCATCGATTGTGCACAAGCGCGTCACCTGTGCTTCGTCTCCGACCTCAACCTGCGCGTAAGTGCGGTTTTCTTCTATCTTCATTGCGGCATGACCTTGTTCACTGCGGCAGCCTTGCGCGCCCGGGATCCGGGGGCAGGTTTGGCCGGGGCATCGGATTTCTTTTCGATCTCTGCAATATCGAGTGTCTCGTACAGCGCCTGCGCCATCTCTACAAGTTCGGGCGACGGGTTCGGGATATCGCCCAGAACACGCTTGATCAGGTCAACTGCCTGTTTTCTGTCCGAGGTGCGCGGCAGCAGATCGGGCAACGAGCCCATTGCGCCTTGTTCGTCGAAGGTCACGATCACGGTCTGTTCGTGCAACATCCGCTGGCGTTGTTCGACGGTCAGGTCCTTAAAGGGGGCTTCATATTTGAAAACATGCGCCCAGCGGTGCAAGATCTCGGCCCGGAAGCTCTGATTGCTGGCGCCCAACAGCAGCAAAAGGCGGATCACCGCCTCGGCCAAACCACCCTGTTTCATATGCGCCAGCGCGGCTTCGACCTGTGGCAAAGAACGCAGGGATTCGGGATCGGGCAAGGTGCGGTGTGCCGCGTATTTCTTGCCGAACCACGCAGCCAAGGGCCCACCCCAGATGGTAAAGAACGTGGCCTCGTACCACGCATCGCGCAGATCTCGGTTCAGATCCATGACCTGCTCGATCCAGTCGGCGGTCAGTTTCTCAAGCTCAAGATAAGGATTGTCCGGCGCGGCGGGGTCGCGCTGTTCGCGCACCGTGTCGGCCAGATGCTCCACACCTTTCATCACCGGGTTTGCAGAGGACATGGCAGCCCGCTGCACGCGCAACGGATGCAAATCGCGCAGGGCCTTTGCTCCCAACGGTGTGGACAGGGACCGCACAACCGGACGCCCGAAGGTTTCATAGACATTGGCCTGCACCTCGGACATATGCGCCACGGCGGCAAAGCTGGCTTCGTCCTCCTGACCGTCATCCAGCGCGGCCACATCTTCCAGGGTACGGTCATGGAACCGGACCTCGAACCGCTTGTCCTGACCTTCGCCTTCGATGTTCTCGATCACCATCTCGTAAAGGCCCGGCGCCATCGCCTCGACCGTTTCCAGGGTCGAGGCCAGCTCGGTATGTTCCTTCCGCGCCACTTTGGACGAAACGAAAATGCCCAGATGGCCGACCTCATCATGCAGCATGTAGATGATCCGCTGCCCGCGCAGGCGGATTTCCTCTTCGTCCGCATAGGTTGCAGCAATCCAGTTCAGCGCCTGCTGCGGCGGCGTGATGTTGTCACCCTGACTGGCGAAGACAAAGATCGGGCCTTTGATGGCCTTGATATCCACCGGCACGCCGGGCTCCAGCTGAGCGGTGTTCTTGACCAACCGGTTGCCGACAAACAGCTGCTCGACAATCCAATGGATTTCGGCCTCGTTCAGAATGAAATAGCCACCCCACCAGCGCTCGAATTCAATGAAGCGTTTCCAGCCCGCTTCGGGGTCGCGATACAGATCGAAATACTTGCCGAAATAGTTGCGGCTGGGATTCAGCTGTTCGAAGTTCATCACCAGATTGGCGCCGTCGAACTTGCCCGCGCCCAGATCGGACCAGAACATCGGCTGCCATGTGCCCCCCAGGACGCCCGCATTATAGCGCATCGGGTTTTCACCCACCTCACCCGACCATGGCGCAACCGGCGCACCGTTCAGGATCAACGGCCCGGTCAGGTCCGGATTGCAGGCGGCCATCAGCAGGGTCGCCCACCCGCCCTGACAGTTCCCTGTCACCACGGGCTGAGGGCTGTCCGGGTGGCGCGCCCGCACAGTGCGGACAAAACCGGCCTCGGCGTGCATGACATCAGCAAGGGTCTGGCCGGGCACCGGATCACGCCCGAAACTGACGAAATAGACGGGATGACCCTTGGACAGGGCCACGCCCACCTGACTGTCCGGCTTGAAACCTCCGATCCCACCGCCGTGCCCCGCGCGCGGGTCAATGATGATATAGGGACGTTTTTTATCATCCACCATCGCGCCTTCGGGCGGCAGAATACGTAGCAGTTGGTAATTGCAGGCGCGTTTCAGCGTTTTACCATCGACGATGACGTCGTAGTCATAGACCAGCACCGGAGGGCAACCCGCGGCCTCATGCTCGAGAAACACATCGCCGCGTTCGCGCAGCGCGTCCATGGTCAAAACCACCCGTTGCGAGGCGTCCTTCAGGTAGCTTGCCCAGTCTTTCGCCATGGACTGCGACCGCATAAGGCGTTGGGTCGCATCGGCAAACCCCTGCATCAGGTCCCGGGTGCGTTCCGAATGGGTTTCGGCTATCTTTTCCGACTGCAACCGGGCCGACTGGGCCAGCAGGTGCCACTGGACGCCCGACTGGTCCAGCGCGCGGGTTACAATGTCAAACGTCCGGTCCTGAACCGCGGCCGCATCCTGCGCCATCTCGGAACCAAGTTTAAGCGAAGTCTTCTGAACATTTGAAAACATGATCCTGTCCTTTACCCACCCTGATTCCCGGCATTGGCAGCTTGCGCCTCAGTCGGATGATTGGTCCCGTCCAGCCTGAACATTTGGGCCGATCCTTTCGCGAATTCTGCAGTGCAGCGTTCCGAGTTTCGATATGGGACTCAAATTCAGTGCTGCAACGCCGCATAGCAATAAAATGTAACAACTCTACTTTGGCCCGCCGCACGGGCCAGTTTGGTGCGTTTTACGTCTAAAAACAGCGCCAAACCGTTGATCCGTTCTGTCCCCGCAGCCGGGTTGGCTGTTCTGATCATTCAGGGGTACGCAAAGTGATGAAAAATAAAGCTCTCGTTTATGATCTGGATCAAAATTCATCAACTTTAGAAGCGCTAATGAGGTATCGTAAAAGAAGAATCAAACGCGAACAGTCCAGCCACATGAGCCAGATGACGAACCGCCGGGCGTTTCTAAGCGCCAGCATGTTCCGGGAGGACAGTAATACTGTCCGCCCGCCGGGTTCAGCTGTGCCCGGATTTGTGGATCAGTGCACCAAATGCGGCGACTGCGCCGAGGCCTGCCCCGAGAACGTGATTGCGATTGGCCAGGATGGTTTCCCGGTGTTTCAGCCCGGCGACGATCCCTGTACGTTCTGTGGTGATTGCGCCAAGGCCTGTCCGACGGATGCCCTGCAAATCGAACGCCTGGCCGACTGGCCCTGGCGCGCAGCCATTCAGGATGCCTCGTGCTTGTCCATGAACGGCGTTAGTTGCCGCGTCTGTCAGGACAATTGCGAGCAGAACGCCATCCGGTTCAAACTGCAACTTGGCGGACGGGCAGAACCCGCACTGGATGCTGAGACCTGCAACGGATGCGGTGCCTGCGTGGCGCTCTGCCCTGTCGATGCTGTCGCGTTTGAACGTCGGCCCATAACTCAAACGGAAACGGTTCAATGAATATTTGCGGTTGCCTTGCACATGTTGCACAAGAACAGACCGACGCTGCCGCGCAAACGATGCGGGACACGCCGGGCGTCGAAGTTCACGCCCAGGCCGAAGATGGCCGTTTCGTCATCGTTGTCGAAGACACACCCGATCGCCTAGCGTCCGAGATCATCATGGATCTGCACCAGATCCCCGGAGTGATTTCTCTGACGCTGACTTATCACCATTTCGAGGATCTCGCGGAAAGCGCTCCGCATCCCGAGGCCCCAAGCCAAACCACCAGCCGGAGGCTCACGCTATGACTACTTCAGAATCTCGCCGGACTTTCCTCAAGGCCTCAGCGGCCGCTGCCACTGCGTCAGCCGCAGGCATCCCTCTGGCCACCGGTCAGGCCAATGCGCAAACCGGTGCCCCCGATATCCGCTGGGACAAAGCGGCCTGCCGTTTCTGCGGCACCGGCTGCTCGGTTCTGGTCGGTACCAAGGACGGCCGCGTTGTCGCCACCCAGGGCGACCCGGACGCGCCGGTCAACCGCGGCCTGAACTGCATCAAGGGCTACTTCCTGTCCAAGATCATGTACGGCAAGGACCGCCTGACCACGCCGCTGCTGCGTAAATCGAACGGCGTCTATGACAAAAACGGTGAATTCGAGCCGGTCAGCTGGGACGAAGCCTTCGACGTCATGGCCGAAAAATGGAAAGAGGCGCTGGCCAAGAAAGGCCCGACCAGCGTTGGCATGTTCGGCTCTGGCCAGTGGACGGTCTGGGAAGGCTATGCCGCCGCCAAGATGATGAAGGCCGGGTTCCGGTCGAACAACATCGACCCCAACGCACGCCACTGCATGGCCTCGGCCGTTGTGGGCTTTATCCGTACCTTCGGCATCGACGAGCCGATGGGCTGCTATGACGACCTCGAGCACGCGGACACCTTCGTGCTGTGGGGCTCGAACATGGCCGAGATGCACCCGATCCTGTGGTCGCGCCTGACCGATACCCGCCTGACCAAGCCGGGCTGTGAGGTGCACGTGCTGTCCACCTTCGAGCACCGCTCGTTCGAGCTGGCCGACAATGGCATGGTCTTCAACCCGCAGACCGACCTGGCGATCCTGAACTATATCGCCAACTACATCATCCAGACCGGTGCGGTGAACGAAGAGTTCGTCAAGAACCACGTCAACATCACCAAAACCGCCACCGATATCGGCTATGGCCTGCGCGACAGCCACCCGCTGCAGCAAGAGGCCGCGAACCCCAATGCCGGCAAGATGGAACCGATCAGCTTTGAAGAATACGCCAAAGCGGTCGAGCCCTACACGCTGGAATACACCGCAGAACTTTCGGGCGTGCCCGCCGACCGGCTGGAAAAACTGGCCAAGCAATATGCCGACCCGAACCGCAAGGTCATGAGCCTGTGGACCATGGGCTTCAACCAGCACACCCGCGGGTCGTGGGTGAACTCGCTGATGTACAACGTGCACCTGCTGGTCGGTAAGATTTCGGAACCGGGCAACTCGCCCTTCTCGCTGACCGGCCAGCCTTCGGCCTGTGGCACCGCGCGTGAGGTCGGCACCTTTGCCCACCGCCTGCCCGCCGACATGGTCGTGATGAACGACAAGCACCGTGAAATCTGCGAAACCGCCTGGAACGTGCCCGCTGGTACCATTCCGGCCAAGCCCGGCTTCCACGCCGTGCTGCAGCACCGCAAACTGAAAGACGGCGATCTGAACGCCTATTGGGTGCAGTGCACCAACAACATGCAGGCCGCGCCCAACATCAACGAGGAAGGCTATCCCGGATATCGCAACCCGGAAAACTTCATCGCCGTATCCGACCCCTATCCGACGGTCACAGCCGTTTCCGCCGACCTGATCCTGCCCACCGCAATGTGGGTCGAAAAGGAAGGCGCCTATGGCAACGCCGAACGCCGCACCCAGTTCTGGCGGCAGCAGGTCAAAGCACCGGGCGAGGCCAAGTCGGACCTGTGGCAGGTCATGGAGTTCTCGAAACGCTTTACCGTAGAAGAAGTCTGGGGCGAAGAACTGCTGGCCACCATGCCGGAACATCGCGGCAAGACCATGTACGAGGTGCTGTTTGCCAACGGCACGATCGACCAGTTCCCGCTGTCCGAAACCGCCGAAGGCTTTGACAACGACGAATCCGAGCATTTCGGCTACTACGTCCAGAAAGGCCTGTTCGAAGAATATGCCGAGTTCGGTCGCGGCCACGCGCACGATCTGGCACCGTTCGAAATGTACCATGAGGCACGCGGCATGCGCTGGCCGGTCGTCGACGGCAAGGAAACGCTGTATCGCTTCCGCGAAGGCTATGACCCCTATGTGCCCGAAGGCGCAGGCGTGAAGTTCTATGGCAAGAAGGACGGCAAAGCCAGCATCATCTTTGCGCCTTATGAGCCTGCCGCCGAGGAGCCGGATGAAGAATACGATCTGTGGCTGTGTACCGGTCGTGTACTGGAACACTGGCACTCTGGCTCGATGACCCGTCGGGTGCCGGAACTGCACCGCGCCTATCCGAATGCGGTCGTCTACATGCACCCGCAGGACGCCAAAGATCGGGGTCTGCGTCGCGGGCAGGAGATCGTCCTCTCCACCCGCCGCGGCGAGGTCACCAGCCGGGTCGAAACCCGCGGACGCAACAAGGCGCCGCGCGGTCTGGTCTTCATGCCCTGGTTCGACGAGCATCAGCTGACCAACAAGCTGACGCTGGACGCAACCTGCCCGCTGTCGAAAGAGACCGACTTCAAGAAATGCGCGTGTAAAGTCGAACGCGCGTAAACGGGAAGGATCGCAAAGGTAGTCCCCATGTCCCTGACCGGTACTCCTCTCTCGCCGCAACGGCGCCGATTCCTGCAGGATTCGGCGCGCGCGGCAGGCGGCTGCGTGGTCGCCGGATCATTGCTGGCCTGGTTGGCCCGCGATGCCCGCGCGCTGCCGGCCGAGGCATTGCGCCCGCCCGGCGCATTGCCGGAAGAAGAGTTCCTGTCGGCCTGCATCCGCTGTGGGCTATGCGTGCGGGACTGCCCTTACGACACCTTGAAACTGGCCGAGCTTGGGGTCGATGCCGTTGCAACCGGCACGCCCTATTTCACGGCACGCGATGTGCCGTGCGAGATGTGCGACGACATTCCCTGCGTCGCTGCATGCCCCACCGGTGCGCTGGATCCGGGGCTGGACAATATCGACGATGCCAAAATGGGCGTTGCGGTTCTGGTCGATCAGGAAAACTGCCTGAACTTCCTCGGCCTGCGCTGCGATGTCTGTTATCGCGTCTGCCCCGTCATTGACGAGGCGATCACGCTGGAAACCGCGCATAACGACCGCTCCGGTCACCATGCGATGTTCATCCCGACTGTCCATGCCGACCGCTGCACCGGTTGCGGCATGTGCGAGAAAAGCTGCGTTCTGCCCGAAGCCGCCATCAAGGTGCTGCCCGCCCGGCTGGCGCGCGGCAGCAGCGCAGATCACTACCGCAAGGGCTGGGAAGAAAAAGAAAGCCATGGCGGTCCCCTTGTGGACGGCCTGATCGACCTGCCCGACCGCCTGCCGGGACCGGGCACGGACAATCTGGCCACGCCAGGCGGCTTCGCTCCGTCTTATGACCTGCCGGGGGTCGGACAATGAGCGCCCGCACCCATCTGCCTGTCGGACAAGAGGCCGTTGCCACCAAAGGCTGGTTCGGCGCGCACCGTTTCTTGTTGCTGCGCCGCACAAGTCAGCTGTTCTTTCTGGCGCTGTTCCTGCTGGGCCCCTGGTTCGGCATCTGGATCGTGCAGGGAACGCTGGCAGGGTCGCTGACGCTTGGCGTACTGCCCCTGACCGATCCTCTGGTTCTGTTGCAAAGCCTTGTGGCCGGGCATTGGCCCGAACTGACCGCGCTGATCGGTGGGGTGATCGTTCTGGTCGCCTATGCGCTGATCGGCGGCCGCGTCTATTGTTCCTGGGTCTGCCCCATCAACCCTGTCACTGACGCCGCAAACTGGCTACACCGCAAGCTGGACCTGCCGAAAGGCTGGCAGCCTAAACGCAGCACCCGCCTCTGGGTGTTGGCGACGGTGCTGATCGTCTCGGGCCTGACCGGGGTGATCGCGTGGGAGTTGGTCAACCCGATCACCATGCTGCACCGCGGGCTGATCTTCGGCGCCGGATTTGTCTGGGCGCTGATTGCTGCGATCTTCGTTTTTGACCTGGTCGTCGCGCGCCACGGCTGGTGCGGCCACATCTGCCCGGTCGGCGCTTTCTATGGCCTGATCGGCAGCAAAAGCCTGCTGCGTGTCAGCGCCGCCAACCGGACGGCCTGCGATGACTGCATGGATTGCTATGCGGTCTGCCCCGAAAACCAGATCATTTCGCCCGCATTGAAGGGCAAGCCCGGCACGACGCCTCTGATCCTGTCGCCGGATTGCACCAATTGCGGTCGCTGCATCGATGTCTGCGCCGTCGATGTCTTCAATTTTACTCACCGGTTCGACGACCACGTCGTCGCACCTTCCGATCCAGTTCCCGCGCCTGAGCCGCGCGAAGCCAGACCTATCTAAGGGAGTGCCAAGATGAAAAAATCAATCCTGACAGGCGGAATTGCCCTGATCCCCGTTTTGCTCCTGAGCGGGTTCGCCCTTGCCCAGTCAGCCGAGGTGGAAACCCTGCGTGGGGCAGATGTAGATGAGCCCATCCCCCTGCATCAGATTCACAAGGATGTCGAAGGACGGATGCAGCGCAACTATCGCCAGCAACCGCCACTGATCCCGCATTCGGTCGAGCAGTACCAGATCGACGTGCGCACCAACCAGTGCCTGTCCTGCCATGACTGGACCAAAGCCGGTGACCGCAACGCACCGACCCTGTCGATGACTCACTATCTGGATCGCGACGGCAACGAGTTGGACCAAGTCGCAGGCACCCGATATTTCTGCAACCAGTGCCACGTGCCTCAGGCGGATGCTCCTGCGTTGGTCGACAACGTGTTTGAACCCTCGTCCGGCAACTAATCCAACGCAAGTCTGAAAGGAGCACCGATATGGCAGACTCCCCCGAAAATCGCGGTTGGATTGGCCGCCTCTGGAACGCAATCTGGACACCGGCTGTCATGTTCAGCTCGGGCTTTCTGGTCCTGGCTGGTTTTCTGGCCGGTATCCTGTTCTGGGGCGGGTTCCACTGGACACTGGAACTGACCAATACCGAGGAATTCTGTACCTCGTGCCACACGATGGAAACCAACCTGGGCGAATATCGCGAGACGATCCACTACAACAACCACTCGGGTGTGCGCGCGATTTGTTCCGACTGCCACGTGCCGCATGAGTGGAACCACAAGATCAAAGCCAAGATCATGGCAGTCAAGGATGTCTATCACGAGATGGTCGGCACCATCAGCACGCCTGAGAAGTACGAAGAGCATCGCCTGAGCATGGCCTCGGCCGTCTGGAAAAAGATGAAGGCGTCGGACAGCCGCGAATGCCGCAACTGCCACAACTTCGACTATATGGACTTTACCATCCAGGAAACCCGCGCCGCGTCCGAACACCAGCGCGCGATCGACAACAACATGACCTGCATCGACTGTCACCAAGGCATCGCGCACACCTTGCCACCGAACTACCTTGAGACATATCAGGAAATCACCGAAGAGCTGGCCGGAGAGCCCTCGGGCAAGCTGCAGCAACAGGTGGCGGATGGCAGTGCCGAGATTCGGTCATTCCTGACCGATCGCGCGGAATAAGAGGGGCAAGACATGCTGGAACTTCTGGGAACAATCGGGGCCAACATCATCAGCCTGCCGGGTATTCTGGGTCTTGCGCTGGGGATGATGACACGGCGCGTGTGGCTTGGTGCTCTGATGGGTGGCTTGGTAGGCGTGATAGAAACGTTGCTCTTTGCACATTGGAGCTTTGCCAACGTCGAAACAATCGAGATTTTGATTGCGGTGGTCGTCGGGCTGTGCGCGGGGTCGCTGGGCTCGGCCATCCGCATCAAGGGCACGACAGCTTAACTATACCAACTTGATCAATGTTCACCCGGTGCCTTGCATCGGGTGAACGCGTTTTTGGGGCGACATCACGCCCCTACATTGACCACCATTTTGCCGAAATTGCCGCCGCTCAGCAGTTGGTTCAGGGCCTCGGGTGCGTTTTCCAGCCCATCTACCATGTGCTCTTTGTACTGGATTGATCCATCGGCAATCCATCCGGTCATGTCGCGGCGGAACTCCTCGTACACCTCACGTGTGAAGCTGTCGAAAATGATGAAACCCTGCATTTTCACCTTCATGCGCAGCAGCGTGCCCATGATTGCGGGGCCCATATCCGGCCCTTCGGGCAGCCCCGGCAGGTTGTACCACGCGACAACACCGCAAACCGGCACCCGCGCAAAAGGGTTCAACAGCGGCAACACGGCATACAGGACCTTGCCACCGACATTTTCGAAATAGACATCAATCCCGTCCGGGCAAGCCTGTTTCAACTGCTCGGCAAAGTCCGGTGCATTGTGGTCGATACAGGCGTCAAACCCGAGATTATCGACAACATGCGCGCATTTTTCCGCACCACCTGCGACGCCCACAACCCGACACCCTTTGATCTTTGCGATCTGTCCAACGGTTGCGCCCACCGGCCCCGCCGCGGCCGCAACCACCACTGTTTCACCGGGCTTCGGCTCACCGATTTTCAACAGGCCTGCATAGGCGGTGTAGCCGGGCATCCCGAGGATTCCCAAAGCCCAGGACGGGTTCTGCGGGGATTTGCCAAGGTTCATCACTTCGGTGCCATCCGAGATCGCATAATCCTGCCATCCGCTGCCGGACAGGACATAATCGCCGGCCTCAAACCCCACGAGGTTCGACGCCACGACCTGTCCCACGACCTGAGCGGTCATGACGCCGCCAATGGCCACGGGTTCGGCATAAGATTTCGCATCGTTCATTCGCCCGCGCATATAGGGGTCCAAAGACAGGTAAACCGTGCGCACCAGCATCTCATCCGGTCCGGGGGTCGGAACCACGTTCGTGGTCAGGCGCAGAGTGTTTTCGTCCGGTTGGCCGCTGGGGCGTTCGTTCAGAACGATCTGTCGGTTGACGTCTGGGGATTGGGCCATGTTCTGACTCCTTTGCTAAGGTCTCGTCCTGCGACTTGGGGTTGCTTTGCTACTGTGCAGAAAGCGCTCCGGTCCGCAATGTTTTAAACCCTGCCCGTGCCTCAACTGCCGCTGCGGAACGCGGTCGGCGTTTGCCCGAACTCGGCCTTGAACGCCCGGGTCATGGCGCTGGCATTTTCATAGCCGCAGCGCCCGGCGATTTCAGCGATGGACTGTTCCGTCTCTTCTGCCAGCTTGCGGGCAAGATTCAGACGCAGACGCCGGTACAGCGCCTGCGGCGTGGTTTTCAGTTCGGCCTGTATCCGCCCTTCAAGCCGCTTTTGCGAACACCCGATTTTGCGGGCAATCTCTTTGATCGGCAGCGGTGTTTCCAGATTCGCCTGCATCAAGGTCAGCGCCCGGTTGACCAGAGTGTCTTCGGATTTGAGCGGCAACGTGTATTGATCCGCGCCGCCCCGGCTCATCAGCAGATGCGCGACCTCCATCGACAGCAGCGGCCCGTGATCGCGACGAATAAGCGCCGAGGCCAGATCAAACGCCGCCATCGCCCCGGAACAGGTCAGCCGGTTGCCGTCGATGACATAGCGCTCCTGAACCGCGTTGACCAAAGGAAAGGTCTCTTCGAACCGGGCCAGTTCATCCCAGTGAATCGTCGCGCGGTGATCGTTCAGCAACCCGGCCCGGGCCAACAGCCAGCTTCCGGTATCCAAACCGGCCAGTTGCGAGTGCTTTCCCGCGGCCGCCAGTATCGCACGAATGGTTTCGCGCGTGTCCAGCTTGAGATAACCATAGGACGGCATGACCACCAGAACGTCTCCTCGCTGTTCGCTCAGGGCACCATTCGGGGTCACGGTAAGCCCGCTGGAACTTTGAACCGTCCTCCCATCTATCGAACAGAATCGCCAAGCATACAGACTTTGCCGCGACAGAGTATTAGCCGCGCGCAACGGTTCGACCATGTTGGCAAGGCAATGGTTCGAGAATCCGTCGAAAATCAGAATGTTATATTGGCGGGTCAAAATTTATTCCAATCCTGCACAAATCTAGGCCAATTCTGCATGTCGCGACACTGCGCAATGCCGTTTCCTGCGTCAATCACCTATCTAAGGAACACGCGCCATGCAGTTTGGTCTGTCAGAAGAACAGGAAATGATCGTTTCGACTGTTCGCAGCTTCGTCGAAAACGAAATCTACCCGCACGAGGCCGAAGTTGAACGCACCGGTCAGGTCCCGCATGAACTGGGCGAGCAGATCAAGCAGAAATGCATCGATCTGGGCTTTTACGCCTGCAACTTCCCCGAAGAGGTCGGCGGCGCAGGTCTGTCGCATCTCGATTTCACTTTGGTCGAACGTGAGCTGGGCCGTGGTTCGATGGCATTGACCCACTTCTTTGGCCGTCCGCAAAACATCCTGATGGCCTGTAACGACGAACAGCGTGAACGTTACCTGCTGCCCGCCGTACGTGGTGAAAAAATGGACGCGCTGGCAATGACCGAGCCGGATGCAGGCTCGGACGTGCGCGGCATGAAATGCCAGGCCGTGCGCGATGGTGGTGACTGGGTCGTCAACGGATCGAAGCACTTCATCTCGGGCGCGGAACACGCGGATTTCTTCATCGTCTTCATTGCGACCGGCGTGGACGAGACCCCGAAAGGCCCCAAAAAACGCATCACCACCTTCCTGGTGGATCGCGGCACTCCGGGGTTCGAGGTCAAGGAAGGCTATAACTCGGTCAGCCACAAGGGCTACAAGAACTACATCCTGTATTTCGACAATTGTCGCCTGCCCGACGCACAGGTTTTGGGTGAGGTTGATGGCGGCTTTGCGGTGATGAACGAATGGCTCTATGCCACCCGCCTGACAGTTGCGGCCTTCTCGGTCGGTCGTGCGCGCCGTTGCTTTGACTACGCCCTGAATTACGCCGCCGAGCGCAAGCAATTCGGTCAGCCCATCGGCAAGTTTCAGGGCATCGGCTTTCAGATCGCCGACATGATCACCGAGATCGACGCCGCAGACTGGCTGACCCTGGCCGCCGCGTGGCGTCTGGACCAGAACCTGCCCTCGAACCGCGAGATCGCCTCGGCCAAGCTGTACGCCTCGGAAACGCTGGCGCGGGTCACCGATACGACACTGCAGATCTATGGTGGCATGGGTCTGATGGATGACTTCCCGATCGAACGCTTCTGGCGCGATGCCCGCGTTGAACGCATCTGGGACGGCACCAGCGAGATTCAGCGTCACATCATCAGCCGCGATCTTCTGCGCCCCCTCGGCGCATGAGGCCACGTCCCGGCGGTGAGAGGGTTCTGGCAGGTTACGCTCTCATCCCGTCCAGACCCGCTTACCGCCGGGGGCATTTCCAACGACTCGATCAGGATTGTCGATGAAGAGAGATCTTACCCGGCTTCTGCGCCCGAAAACCATTGCCGTCATTGGGGGCGGCGCCTGGTGCCAACAGGTTATTCTGCAATCCAAGCGCATGGGCTATGCGGGTCAAATCTGGCCGGTACATCCCAAGGCCACGGAGATCGCGGGCCATTCGGTCTATGGGCACCTCGAAGACCTTCCCGAAGCCCCCGACGCCGTGTTCATCGGCATCAACCGCCACGCCACGATCGAGGCGGTTCACATCCTGTCCAGCATGGGCGCCGGCGGCGCGGTGTGTTTCGCCTCGGGCTTTTCCGAGGCTGCGGCCGAAGATGACACGGGCGGAGACCTGCAGGACCAGTTGATCGCAGCCGCCGGGGACATGCCTATTCTGGGGCCGAACTGTTATGGCTTCATCAACGCGCTGGACGGCGCGCTGCTTTGGCCGGACCAGCATGGGGCGACTCCGGTCGAAACGGGCGTCGCGATCCTGACGCAAAGCTCAAACATATCGATCAACCTGACCATGCAGAAACGCGGCCTGCCGATTGCTTACATGGTGACCTGCGGGAACATGGCGCAGACCAGCCAGGCCGAGATCGCCTCGGCCCTGATCGACGATCCGCGTGTGACCGCCGTCGGCCTGCATATCGAAGGCTTCAAAGACATCCGCGAATGGGAAGCGCTGGCCGCTAAGGCGCATGGCAAAGGCATCCCGCTGGTGGCGCTCAAGGTCGGCGCATCCGAACAGGCGCAGGCCGCAACCGTATCGCATACCGCGTCGCTGGCGGGCAGCGATGCCGGGGCTCAGGCCTTGTTGGAACGTCTGGGTATTCCGCGCTTGTCGGCCCTGCCCGATTTCCTTGAAACTCTGAAACTGCTGCATTGCTATGGACCGCTGCCGGGCGGCAACATCGCCTCGATCAGCTGTTCGGGGGGCGAGGCCAGCCTGATCGCGGATATGGCCGTGGGCACCGGCCTGACCTTCCCGCGTCTGACCGACGACAAGAAAGCCCATCTGCGCGATGCGCTCGGGCCGATGGTCGCGCTGAACAACCCGCTGGATTATCACACCTATATCTGGCGCGACGAAGAAGCGATGACCAAGGCATGGTCCGGTATGACCGGCGACGATATCGACCTGACCTTCTCGATCGTCGACTATCCGACAACTGACGCGACCGACTGGACCTGCGCCTCGCGCGCGGCGATGAAAGTCCGCGCCGACACCGGCGCACGATTTGCCATTGCCGCGACATTGCCGGAACTTCTTCCCGAAGACGTCGCGCAGGAGCTGACGGCTGGAGGCGTTGTGCCCTTCATGGGTCTGCGCGAAGCACTGGCCGCCACCCGCGCTGCGGCTCAGGTCGCGGCACCGTCCACGCATCCGGTCTGGCTGCCCGGCACCGCCGAGGCAAACCGGACCCTGACCGAGGGTGAATCCAAACAGGCGCTGGCCGATTGCGGCTTGCGCATCCCGCAAAATCGCACCGTGCGCGGCCCGGACGAAGCCCAAGCCGCAGCGCAGGAGATGGAGGCGCCCTTCGCCGTCAAGGGCGTTGGTCTTGCGCATAAATCCGAACATTCCGCCGTTCGACTGGGCGTTCAGGCCAAAGACGTGGCAGATGTGGCCGCCGATATCGGAACCAACGAGATCCTGGTCGAAGAGATGATCACCGGAACCGTCGCCGAACTGCTGGTCGGTGTGGTCCGCGACCCAGCCCACGGTTTTGTGCTGACCCTGGGTGCAGGCGGTGTGCTGACCGAAGTGCTGCGCGATACAGCATCCTTGCTTGTGCCCAGCTCTCCCGACGACATCCGCACCGCCCTTGGCAAGCTGAAGATTGCGCCGCTGCTGGCAGGCTATCGCGGCCAACCGGCGGCTGATATGGATGCAATCATCCCCGCGATTGAGGCCGTTCAGGCCTATGTCATGCAAAACGCCGACACGCTTGGCGAGGTCGAGATTAACCCGCTCCTCTGCACGCCCGACAAGGCCGTTGCGGTGGATGCCCTCATCAGAAAGGCCTGAGATATGGACCCGATCAAAACCCGCCGCGAAGGGGCGATCCTTGAGGTGACGCTGGACCGGCCCAAGGCCAATGCCATTGACCTGGTCACCAGCCGCAGAATGGGCGAGGTCTTTGCCGAATTCCGCGACGACCCGGACCTGCGCGTGGCCATCCTGACCGGCGCGGGCGAGAAGTTCTTTTGCCCCGGCTGGGACCTGAAAGCCGCCGCAGACGGCGATGCGGTCGATGGCGACTATGGCGTCGGCGGTTTCGGCGGCCTGCAGGAACTGCGCGATCTGAACAAGCCGGTGATCGCGGCGGTGAACGGCATCGCCTGCGGTGGCGGCCTGGAACTGGCGATCTCGGCGGACATGATCATCGCAGCAGAACACGCCACCTTCGCTTTGCCGGAAATCCGCTCGGGCACTGTAGCCGACGCGGCCAGTGTCAAACTGCCCAAGCGCATCCCCTATCACATCGCGATGGAGCTGCTGCTGACCGGGCGCTGGTTCGATGCCGAGGAAGCCAACCGCTGGGGTCTGGTGAACGAGATCGTCGCCGCCGATCAGCTGATGGACCGCGCGTGGGAGCTGGCCCGTCTGCTGGCCTCGGGACCGCCGCTGGTCTACGCCGCGATCAAAGAGGTTGTGCGCGATGCCGAAGACAGCAAGTTCCAGGACGCAATGAACCGCATCACCAAGCGCCAGCTGCGCACGGTGGATGTGCTTTACGCCAGCGAGGACCAGCTGGAAGGCGCCCGCGCCTTTGCCGAAAAGCGCGACCCGGTCTGGAAAGGCAAATAAGAGATCAACGCTTTGGCGGTGTCAGCCACTGTGCTGACATGCCGAAGTTCGACTCTTTCAGCTCTTGCTTTGCGATGGCCTGCAGATGCACCTCATCCGGGCCATCCGCATAGCGCAGCGCCCGCGCCCAGGTATAGCTGTCGGCCAGCGGCGTATCCGGCGTCATGCCCATGGCACCGAAAACCTGCATCGCACGGTCCGTCACGGTGGCGTGCACATTGGGCGCCACCACCTTGATCAGCGAAATCTCGCGCCGCGCCGCCTTGGCGCCGACCTGATCAATCTTCCACGCCGCCTGCAAGGTCAGCAGCCGCGCCTGATCGATCTCAAGCCGCGATTTCGCGATCCATTCCCGGATCACACCCTGCTCTGACAGCTGCTTGCCGAAGGTCTTCCGCTCTTGCGCGCGTTCGACCATCAGCGACAGCGCCATTTCTGCCGCGCCGACCGAACGCATACAGTGGTGGATACGCCCAGGCCCCAACCGCGCCTGCGCCAGAGCGAAACCGCTGCCTTCTTCCCCCAACAGATTACTGGCGGGTACCCGGACATCCTTGAAGACCAGTTCCGCATGGCCCTCGGGATCGTGCATGTTCAGAATCGTGGGGTTGCGCACGATCTCAAGACCGGGCGTGTCCTTGGGCACGATCACCATACTCTGCTGCTTGTGCCGGTCCGCGTTCGGGTCGGTCTTGCCCATGACGATGAACATCCTGGTGTTCGGATGGCAGGCATTGGTGATGAACCACTTGCGGCCGTTGATGACATACTCGTCACCCTCACGCCGGATCGAGGTGGTGATGTTGGTGGCATCCGAACTGGCCACGTCGGGTTCGGTCATCGCAAAGGCCGAACGGATTTCACCATTCAGCAACGGCACAAGCCATTCTTCGCGCTGCTCGGGCGTGGCGAACATGTGCAGCAGTTCCATGTTGCCGGTGTCCGGCGCGTTGCAGTTGAACACTTCGGACGACCACGTCACCTGCCCCATCATCTCGGCCAGCGGGGCGTATTCCAGATTGCTCAGCCGTGTACCGGGTTCATCGTCGCGCAAGGAGGGCAGGAACAGATTCCACAGCCCCTCGGACCGGGCCAACGCCTTGAGATCTTCCATGAAATTGACCGGGAAATTACCTGCCTCGATCTCTTCCTTGTGGTCGCGGATGCGCGGATAGATATACGCCTCCATAAAACGTTTCAGCTGGTCGCGGTATTCCACGGCGCGCGGCGATGGGGCAAAATCCATTGTTATCCCTTTTCAGACTTTTACGTCAGACCATTCCCCGTACCCTAGCCGCGTGATTGGCGTTTGTGAAACCTGCTAGCAGGGTCTGAGCCTCAAGTGCCGTCAGGTCATTCCGGTTCCCGTCAAAACCCACTCGTTCACAGCTCTGTTGCTCAACCTTCTGCATGACGGTAAGCGTCTGTGAACACATGCAATGAACCGAGGGTCAGGTGTCCGAGCAGCAGATCAAGAAATCGGATGACATCGCCGACAGGCTGTCGACGCGGATTGTCCAGGGGGCACTGAAGCCTGGTGAAAAGCTGCGGCAGGACCTGATTGCCCGCGAGTTCGGGGTCAGCCAGGTGACCGTGCGCGAAGCCCTGCTGAACCTCGCCTCACGGGGGCTGACGGTTGCGGTACCGCGCCGGGGGATGTGCGTGGCGCCGATGGACCAGAACGCCATTCAGGAACTTCGGGTGATGCGGCGTGCGCTTGAACCGGTCGCGTTGCTGCATTCCGTGCCCAACCTGACAACCAATCAGATCGCGCTGATCGAACAGATCCACGAAGAATGCGACAGCGCCACAACGGCCGATGATTGGGAGGACGCCAATCAGCGCTTCCACATGGCCGTCATCGCGGCCTGCAACATGCCGCGCATGATTACCGAGATCAGAAATCTGCAAGTGCTGTATGCGTGGCACTTCAACAACCTGCACACGGCCAAATGGCGTCAGCGCGCCGACCCGGATCACGCCGCCATTCTGGCCGCCATCAAGGATCGCGACGCGGCCAAGGCCCATTCGGTGATGCAGCGTCACCTGACGCGTTTGGCCTAGACCGGTTCAGCCGGGTTTGCGGGCGATGATCCATGTCGGGTGATAGGTCAGCGAAACGCCGGACTCGCCCCCAAACTGCCGGATGTACTCATTGGTAAAGGCCATCAGGCTGGATTTGGTCCAGGTTTTCTGCGCCCGCCCGTTTACACCGGTCCGACGCAGGTGCTCCAACACCTTCCGGGGTGACGAAAAGTGCATCTGCCGTTCCACTTCCCCGGCAGAGACGACATCCAAAGTGCCCTCGACAGCAGCAGTCAGAGCATCCGGCCCGCACAGGCCGGGCGCTTTCGCCGCAGACCCGACCTGAACCAGTTCGTGATATTGCTGCGGACCGAATCCAGAAACGGCCAGCCAGCCACCGGGTGCCAGCGCCATCGCGGCGCGACGCAGAAAAGCGGCTGGATCGGGAAGCCACTGGATCATCGAGGCCGACGCGATCAGATGCGGTTGCGCGGGCCACGCGATGGTCTCGGCATCGCCGCACAGGAAATCGGCCCCATGGATGGCGGCGGTCTCATCGGCTTCGGGCGACAGGTCGTTGACCGTGAGCGTGTCGAACGCGAAATGCTCGCAAAGCCGCTGCGTCAAGTGGCCGGTGCCACAACCGAACTCCAAAGCCGAGAAGAAGTGCTGGGGTGCGCCACCATTGCGCAGATCCTGCGCAAGACGATCCGCGATCCGGGCCTGCTGACCCGCCGAGTCGTGGTAGGTCATAAAACTGCGGCTGAAACTGCGCTGGACACGGTCGGTCAACTGGGCGTTCATGCGATCCACTCCTTCCAGCTTTGACCGGCGGCAAAGGGAACATGTGGCGCGGAAACCTCGCGCACGGCGTCCTGCTGCCCGGCCCATGCGGCCTGTTGCGCGCGGGTGGGAATGATCCGGTCCCTTTGTGGAATCCAGACCCGATCAAACTTGCGATCTGGCGCCGTGCCGCGTTCGATTACTCCAAAAAGCTCGGCCCGTGCGGCATCAATCTCGATCGCGGGGGCTGCTGTTTCCAACCCTGCGCGTCGGCAGAATTTGGCGAAGCTGGCGGTGCACAGTTGGTCCACTGTGGCGCGGATCATATCCGGGGCGATACCGTGTTCGGCATCGGCTGGGGACAGAGTGCCACTGACCGCGACCAATCGATCCGGTTGCAGCCCTGTCTGCGTCAGCCAATGCGCGGCCGACGCTACGCCAAAGGAAAAGGCGATCAGGTTGACCCGGTCATATTGTGCGAGGTCGCTCAGCGGGTTGTCCAGCCGGGTATAGTCATCCACGAACAAGGTATCCGCATCGCCGGAAAGACCCTGAAACGGCGCGGGGCCCAGAGCCCAGCCTCCGAACACCAACAGCACCTCTTGGGTGCCCGAGCGGGACAGCCATTTCTGTCTCATGACGCGCCTTTCGCCAGTGACACCATCGCCGATGTCACGCGGCTCAGCTCATCCGGAGAGATGATGTAGGGTGGCATACAGTAGATATTCCGTGCGAAGGGGCGCAGCCAGACGCCGGTTTCCGGTGCCAGCCCGTGTGCGACGGATGGATCGACCCAATCCTCCATCTCAATGACGCCGATGGCACCTAGGACACGCACATCCGAAACCCCGGGCAATCCGCGTGCGGGGGCCAGTTCCTGCTTCATCTGGTCGGCGATACCGGCGACTTCGGAGCGCCAATCCCGGATGCTCAGCTGCTCCAGACTGGCAACTGCCGCCGCGCAGGCCAACGGGTTGGCCATATATGTCGGGCCGTGCATCATGACACCGGCCTCGCTTTCGCCGATCCGCCGCGCGACGGTCTCGGTCGTGACGGTCGCGGCCAGCGTGATATGCCCGCCAGTCAGCGCCTTGCCCAAACAAAGTATGTCCGGCACAACACCGGCGTGGTGCAACGCAAACAGCTCTCCGGTGCGCCCGAAGCCGGTGGCAATTTCATCAAAAATGACCAGCACGTCATGCGCCTTGCATAGCTCATGCGCCCGTTGCAGCCATGTCGGGTGATAAAAATACATCCCGCCCGCGCCTTGCACGACCGGCTCAAGGATCAGACCCGCGATCTGGTCGGCCTTGGTTTCCAGCAACTCTTCCAGCGCGTTCAGCCCGTTAAGGTCACCATCCTCGGACCAGTCCTGACCAAAGGCGATCTGTGGACGGGGCAGGAAATGCTGAACCGACAGAGCGCCCGCAAACAGCCCATGCATCCCGTTAACCGGGTCGCAGACACTCATCGCTTTCCAGGTGTCGCCGTGATAGCCGCCGCGGATGGTGGCAAACTGCGTGCGGCCCTTACGGCCCTGTGCCATCTGGTATTGCACCGCCATTTTCAGCGCCACTTCGATGGCCACCGAGCCGCTGTCGCTGTAGAAAATACGGTCCAGCCCATCGGGCAGAAGGTCGATCATTCTGCGGCCCAGCTCGATCGCTGGGGAATGGGTCAGGCCACCGAACATAACATGCGGCATCTGATCCAACTGCGCCTGCATCGCCGCGATGATGGCCGGGTGACGATGCCCGTGTACGGCGCACCACCACGAGGACATCGCATCAATCATCTGCGTCCCGTCTTCAGCCGTTAGCCAAACACCATCGGCCCCGGTGATCAGGTGCATCGGGCCGGGCTTCAGCACGTTGGTGTAAGGGTGCCACAGATGGCGGGCGTCAAACTCAAGCGGGGTCACAGGGCGCTCCGGATTGTGTCGACGTCAATGGCGCTGTAGGCGTCGGTCAGAGTGTCTCGGGACAGGGTGTCGATGAAAGGCAAACGGCCCAAATGGCGGGTATTGCCCATCTGGGCGATGGTCTGTTCTACATCCGGCTCGGCATCGCCGACAAAGGCCACGCCGACCACATCGCACCCTGCGTTGCGCAGGGCCATCAGAGACAAGGTCGTGTGGTTGATCGTTCCCAGAGAGGTGCGCGCCACCAGCACAACGGGCGCCTGCCATTGGGCGATCACGTCGAGGAAAAAGACCTGTCGGTTCAACGGCACCATCAGCCCGCCCGCGCCTTCGACCACCAGAGGGCCGGACACTTGCCGCAAGGCCAGACGGGCCGGGTCGATCTCGATCCCCATATCCTCGGCCGACAAATGCGGCGAGGCGGGCATGTTCAGGCGATAGGCCTCGGGCAGCACCTCGGCCCCGGTCAGCTCTGCGACGATTTCCGAGTCCGTTGCCTCTTCCAGCCCAGATTGCACTGGCTTCCAATACCGCGCGCCAAGGGCAGAGGTCAGACCCGCAGCAAAGACGGTTTTGCCGATGCCTGTATCTGTGCCGACAACAATTACGGTACTCATGCGGCCTCGCTTTGGTGCTGGGCAAGTGTTTCGAACAGGGCGCTGATATCGGCGTTGGTTACATTGCCGGTGACCGAGATCCGAAGCCGCGAGGTGCCGCGCGGAACCGTCGGCGGGCGGATACCCCGGACGTCAAAGCCCTGCGCCTGCAGGCTTGCGGCCATCTGCATCGTCCGCGCCTCGTCGCCCAGAATGACGGGAACGATCTGGCTGTTCAGCACATCTTGCGGAACGCCCGTGCGGCGTGCCTCGGCGTGGGCGAGGTGCAGTCGGGCGGTTGCGGCATTGGTCAGGCTGGTGTCGGCTTGCAGTTGATCCAGCACCGCCCGTACGAGGGCCGCGTTGAACGGCGACGGTGCGGTTGCAAAGATGAATGGCCGCGCCCGGTTGATCAGCGCGTCGATCATCACCCGTGGCCCGCAGATCAGACCGCCCGCAACACCCAGACCTTTGCCGCATGTGTGCAAGGTCAAAACATCGGCCGTCAGCCCATGTGCCAGACCTTTTCCGTTCGGACCAAAAACGCCGGTGGCATGAGCCTCATCCACGACCAGAATGGCCCCGTGTTCGACGGCCAGGTCGGACAGTGCGGTCAAGGGCGCGATGTCGCCCTCCATCGAGTAGACGCTTTCCACCGCGATCCAGACCTGCCCCGATCCGCCGGTGACCTGCCAATCCGCCAGAACGCGGCGGGCATCGGCCACGTCGTTATGGGCAAAGGACCGGGTTTCGGCTCGGCCCGTCCGCATCCCTTCATGGGCGCTGGCATGGACCAGATCGTCATACAGGATCAGGTCCCCCGCCGCGGGCAAGGTCGAGAATATCGCCTGATTGGCCTGAAACCCGCCCCCCATGAACAAGGCGGCCTCAGTACCGAAAAAGGCAGCTGCCTCTTCCTCCAGCGCCTCATGTTCAGGATGGTTGCCGCGCAACAGCCGCGATCCGCCTGATCCAAGCGGCACACCCCGCTCAAGCGCCTTTTGCGCGGCGCGGTGCAACAGCGGCGAGTCCGCCAGACCCAGATAGTCGTTCGAGGCGAAGTCCAGCCCACGCCTCGGGGCCAGCGCCCGGCGGCGATGCCGGGCGTCCAGCGTTTCAAGCATCGAGTGCAGGCGACTCAATGCTTTCATTCAGCCGCTTCCGCACAGCTTTGCCCGGCAACGGTTTCGGCCTGCAGCCCCAGCTTGGCAAAGAGGATTGCGTCGGTGTCTTCTTCGGGGTTCTCGGCGGTCAGCAGCGTTTCCCCAACAAAGATCGAGTTCGCACCGGCGAAGAAGCACATCGCCTGCAACTCTTCGGTCATGTCGCTGCGGCCAGCGGACAGGCGCACATAGGATTTCGGCATCATGATGCGGGCGGTGGCGATCACGCGCACAAAATCGATCGGGTCGATCGGCTTGGCATCGGCCAGCGGAGTGTCTTCCTGCGGCATCAGCATGTTGATCGGCACGGATTCGGGCGCAGGGCCCATATTGGCCAGGGTGACCAGCATATCGACGCGGTCGCCGATCTCTTCACCCATGCCCAGAATACCGCCCGAACATACTTTGATCCCCGCTTCCTGCACGCGGTTCATCGTGTCGATGCGATCGGCAAAGGTGCGGGTGGTGATGACCTCGGGGTAATACCGTTCGGATGTGTCGATGTTGTGGTTGTAGTAATCCAGCCCCGCATCGCGCAGGCGGAATACCTGATTGTCGTCCAGCATCCCCAGCGTCATGCAGGTCTCCATCCCCATGTCGCGGACGCCTTCGACCATCGCAACCAGCGCATCCATGTCGCGGTCTTTCGGCTCGCGCCAGGCCGCGCCCATGCAGAACCGGGTCGCGCCACCGTCTTTGGCCTTGCGGGCTTCGGTCAGGACGCGCTGAACCTCGATCAGCTTCGAAGCCGACAGCTTTGAGCCGTTCCGGGCCGATTGCGAACAATAGGAACAATCCTCGGCACAGCCGCCCGTCTTGATTGACAACAGCTTGGAGGTTTGGACCTTGTTTGGATCGAAATTCTCGCGATGCACGGTCTGTGCGCGGAACAACAGGTCCATCAGAGGAAGGTCATATACGGCCTGCGCCGCCTCGCGGGTCCATGTGGGGGTGGTGTTTTCCATTTTATCGATAATCTGTCCAAAACTCCATGCCTGCAGCTTCTAATATCGATAAACCGGAAAATTTCAACTGCTAACTGTCCGGTCGGCGCGGAACCGCCCGGCGAACCAGCGCTGTTTGAGGGGTTACGCTATGGGATCGCGCTTTTGTTTCGACCGGCTTGGCAGTCCAGCGCGCACCTTGCCAACTCGTCGCCGCAAAACATTCGCGATGTCCCGAAAGGGACGGAAATAGATATCGAGCAGGTTCGAGGCATGGGCCTCGGACGGCTTCAACCCGAAGGTCAACTTGCTGTCTCGCTCGGACAGGTGCAGCGATCCGAACAGCCAATCCCAAACCGCGAAGGCAACGCCAAAGTTCTTGTCATGATGTTCGCGCGCAATCGAATGATGCACCTGATGCTGCGCCGGAGAGATCAGGACATGTTCCAGCCAGCGCCAATAGCGGATCGAGATATGCGAGTGGCGCAGGTTCGAACCCGTCACATGAAAGAGGAACGACAGGACATTGACGCCCAGCACCGTGTACAGATCGACTGCGCTGCCGAAGAAAAACAAAAATACCGCCATCACCGTGCCCTGCGCGACCGCCGCGCGCAGCCCGTACAGAACGCCCTCTAGCGGATGAACGCGGTAAACGGTGATCGGGGTCATCGTTTCGGCCGAGTGGTGAACCTTGTGGATTGCCCACAGAACCGGCCAACGGTGCATCCAGCGATGCACGAGGTACTTGGTGAAGTCGTCCACCAGAAAGATCACCCCAGTGAACAGCGCGACAATCACAGCTTTTGGTGTGTCGGCGAACAGGCCGCGCTGCAGGAAATCAACGTCGTGCAGCGCGTAAAACAGCGCGGTTGCGATCGCCAACTGCGAGACCAGCATCGGTGAGATAAAAAGGGTAAAAACCCGGTTGATCACGAGAATCTTGTAATCTGCCCGCGCCGATGGTGAGAACAGGATCGTACGATCAAACACCTCTCGCAACGCCGCGCGGATCGAGGACCGCCGCACCGCTACCAGCCACATCAGCGCCAGCAGAACGGTCAAGAACAAATACCCCACGAAGACGCGCTTCTTGGGGTTGGAAAAATCGGCAAAGACCGCGCCTATGTGTTCGAGAAATTCCAAGGGGTCTCTTTCGATGGAAAACCCGGCGACCCTGTGGCCGCCGGGTTGGGATCAATTGATCCTCAGTCGGTTTCGGCAGCCTCGGTTGCACCCAGCTTTTCGGCCAGCGCGGCCAGATCTGCGGTTGCGTCATTGGCGCGGCTTTCGATGCCGAACTTGTCGATTAGCAGCTTCTGCACCTTCAGCATGTTGACCTGATAGTCATCCAGCGTCATTTCACGCTCGCGGACAAAGTTACCGTCGGCATCGATATCCGACACCATCTTGCCGTCGGGCATCGCCGGACTGAAGCCGATCATCCAGTTCAGGTCGATCGCGGTTGCGCCCAGGTTGTTCTTGCCCGACTGCAACGCCATCGAGAAGCCCTTCAGCTCACCCCAATGTTTGACGTAATTGCGCAGGGCCTTGTCGCTGTCCTCGCCCGATTTCAGCTTGTCGATATCCTTGTAGACCGATCCGGCATATTTGAACGTGGCCTCGGCCAGCGTCTTTTCCCAGTTGGTTTCGATGATATCGGCATAGCCCTTCAGCTCGGCGCGCTGCGCGTCGGTCAGCGCCTCACCATTGGCCGAGGCAATCAGCGCGCGACCATCGCGGAAAGCGTTGAAGATGGTCGCCATGTATTGAGTGTTCTGGTTGCCACCCTTGTCGGCACCGGCGGCATAGTAGGCCGGGCCAAAGACCATCTCGGTCTTCAGATCGACCACACCGTCACCATTGGCGTCTGCGGCGACCAGGTCTTTCTGCTTGGCCACGGCATAGTTCTGCTCGGCCGACAAGGCGGCTGAATGCGCCGCGGCACCGAAATAGCCGAACGCCTCATCCCAGACATGCTCTTTGCCGGTATAGCAGGCACCCTCTTTGTAAGGCTGGTCGTTGGGCTTGGTGCCAGCGTCCAGCTTTTCGTCCAGATAGTTGTCTACCGCCTGGTTATACGCCATCGCACCTAGGGTGAATTTCGAGATCAGCTGCGCCCAGTCCATGCCGTTTACCGGGTCATAGCCCTGCTCGGATGCGGCGGCCAGTTTGATCATCTGCAGCGCGACGTCGACGCCCGACTGGTTGCCCGGCCAAGCGGTCATGGCACCGTTGTAGAACTTGCCCGAGATGTTCTTGCCCTTGGAGATTTCATTCACAGTCGATTGCTTGACCGGAAAACCGTCTTTCGACGCGGGTGCGATGATTTCCAGATCGCCTTCCGACCCGTTGAAATAGGCCAGCATCAGCGCCTCGACCTGGGCGGCGTTGTTGCCGCCATCGCCTTTGGCAGCCGCTTTTTTCAGGCTGTCATGCAACACGTGGCGCGCGATCTGGCCGGAATACGAAACCGAATTGGTCTTGTCGCCTTCATAGCCTTTCACGGTGACCGGGAACGGACCATAAGCCTGATCGGCCATGGCGGCACCGCTGATCAGGGCCGCAGCAACAAGCGCCGAGGTGAGTTTGAGCGTGGGTTTGAGCATGGGGAGTCCTCGTTCTGCCCGACTTTTTTAATCGGGTATTTTTCCCGACCCTTTTAGTCGATTACTACCGAGGCAAGTCAACCCCCCAATTTTTCCTTTCTTTCCCGTGTCGCAGCGAGAAAAACGCGCAGTCAGAGACAAGCTTATCCCGAAGTCCGTCAGGCAACCGGATGTGGTCCCAGTAGAACCCGGGCAGAGATAGCAATGAAGAACAGAACCGTTCCGGTCAGAACAAACACGTGCCAGATGGTGTTGTGAAACGGTAGGTGCTCCAGAAGATAGAAGACAACTCCGACAGTATAGACCACACCGCCCGTAATCATCAGCCAAACAACCACCGTTGGCAGTTCGTTCAGCATGGAGGGGCCGGCCCAGACAACAGCCCAGCCCATCATCAGGTAGAGGACAAGCCCGAACCAGCGAAACCGGGCTGGATCAATCAACTTCAGGACCGAGCCCAGCGTTGCCGAAGACCACAGGCCAATCAAAAGCCCCGGCCCCTGCCCGCCGGACAGCAGAAGGAACGGCGTGTAGGTGCCAGCGATTTTCACATAGATGCCCGAATGATCGAGACGGCGCAGCAAATCGGACCACTTGTCACTTTCGATCATGTTGTAGAGCGCCGAAAAGGTCAGCATCAGCAACAGCGTGACACCATAGACCGAGACCCCCAGAATGGCCTCGGGTTCGGACCGGTGAAAGGCGGTGATTGTTATCAATACGGGGACCGCAATCAGGGCTGACGTGATGCCCAATATGTGCACAACTCCGTCGCTCACACGCTCGGCGCGGCTATAGGCAGGACGGATATCAGCAAAGGACCACATAGACTTAACTTAAGCGCCAAGGGGAATTCGGGCAAGTTAACGCCCCTCGCGGTCGATCACTGCTATGTGTCAGACCGACGAATGCGCCGCACCTAAGTGGGGTCATCCCCCGGCTTTGGATCCTTGTATCGGTTCAGATCGAAAATACCCGCCTGAACCGGTTTCTGCTCTTGGAATAGATCGTGAATCCGGTCGCTCAACGGCCAGAATTCAGGGCTGGTCCGACGCACACCAAATTGCGTCACCACGGCCATGTAGTCGCTCTGCGAGCGCATACCTTTCAGCGCCCCGACAAAAGGCTCCAACTGATCCTGTCGGGTGTGAAAGTAGAAATTCGGATAGCTGCCGATCAGCCCGGGAAGGATCGTCAGAACGTCCGCAGCGGGGTCCCGGCGCGCCTCTTCATCGAACAGGAAGGCGACGTTGTAATGCGCCTTGTCGTGCGCAAGGGTGTACAGCGCCGTCTCACCGCCGTCTTGTTCGACCGCCAGAACAGACAGATCTGGCAGGTATTTCACCCATTCGCCGGTTTGATCGGCCAGATCCCGCAGCACGTCGGCCAGCTGCCCCGACTGGCACGCCTCAGCCGCACATCTGTTGATCGGGTCCGTGACCGGCCACAACCCCTTACCGCGTTCCAGCAAGGTCAGAAGAAATTCCTGTTTCGGCTGATCCGTTTGAAAGGAAATACCGGTCGGGAAACTGTCATCAACGCGGCGGCGGTGCCAATAGGTATGCAATTCAGCCAGAACGCCCTGATACCAGTGTTGATGCATCTGTGGCCTGACGTCCCGCGGCATGAAGGCCAGAAAGGTATCCTCGCTCTCCATCCGCAGTTCGTCCATGTACAGCCGCGTGGACAGTTGATGTTCAACCCGTCCAAACACGTCGTAGCCCGCAACGAGGTCATAGTAGATGCGCTCGAAGATCGGGAAATCGATGACCCAGGCGGTTTCGGGGATACCGCCGTGAAACCCGGTCATGGCCGAGGCATTGTCGAAATGCCGAAACACCGTGATCAGGGCGTTGGTGTTGGTCCCGTCACCATCCCAGATCGAGCCATAGTCGAACCCGGTCTGATACACCGGCGCAGCCCGGTATCGCGCGTCCCGAAACTCAAGGTATTCAACCTGGTTCCTGTGCGAAAACCCCTGCAATGTGCCGAGCACACCGGCGTCTGCCTCGGACACGGGCAGCTCCAGAAAAGCGGCGCCCTCCTGCAGAAAGCTGGGGTCGGTAACCGACAAATCCGCGTCCGGGTCAAGGAAACTGACCCAGAACCGGTCTTCGATCACGTCAACGGCGGTCTCTCCGTGGCAAACGGGTCCGCGAATGAAGCTGCGAACAAAGAACAGCGCGTCGTCCAGCAGGAACTGATAGCGGCTGCGCGCAGGCATGTGCATGAAGGTACTGAAGGGATTGCCACCTTCGGCGTCCCCAAACGGGGGCAGGTCCGTCAGCGTCCAATCAGTGTCGAGAAACAGCTGTTGGTAGCGCGCCATGCGATCCGGCCCAAGCGCATAGACCAGATGTTCCTTGTGCACGATCGTTTCCGTGACCTGCTGCAACCGATAGTAAAACGGCGCCGCACCCGGATCGTCGAACGGCCGCCGCGTGGCGATGATGTCGATATCTTCACCCGACGGCGTGGTCGAGCGCACGAGATGGAAGAACCGCCGCGGATCGTCACCCTGAAAATAGAGCCGGGCCAGAAACAGATGCTCGTACAGATACCGGCTCATCAACTGGCTGCGGAGGTCGCTTGCGTTTAGGAACACCTCCCAATCCGCAATCTGGGCCTGGATCACATCAGGAATGTCGGGCGCGGCGGAGGGCAGGGCCGCACCGCTGCGCGCCCAGCCCATGAGCGTCTGAAACTCGGCCTCGGCAAGCGGCGCTGTGCCATAAGGCATACCTGCAAGCGGATGGGCCGTGCTGAATGCGTCGAACTCATCCGATGTCGGGCAGACCAAAGGGCGATTGATTGCCAGACCAAGTTCAGTTGGAAGGGGTGCATCAACCGGCATCGGGTTTTGACGGCCCAGTTCGAGATAACGTTCCAGCAAACCCGCGTCCTGCCCGCGAATGACGGCATGGAACCCCAACGCCCGCCATTCGGGAACGGTCTGTGCGTCGATCCCCAGCCGGGTGGGTTGGGCGTCCTGCAAACGCTCGGTATGGTAGACGGCCTCTTTGCTGGCCCCGCGTAAAACGCCCATCGGGGACGTCAGTTTCAGCTGGCACGGCGCGTCATAGCAGCTGTGGCAAACGACGCAGCGGCGATCCATGATCGGCTTCACCTCGGCCCAAGTCTGGTTCTGCGCCCGTGCCGCAATCGGGAAGGCGCAGAGCAGAGACATCAGGATTGCGGCCTGCAGAAACAGTCGAACTTTGTGCATATGCGCCCCTTGCCCGATCCCGGGCACCATCCCCCGTAACCTGCCAATATCATTGCAGTTACGGGGGGCCTTAGGCAAGGAACGCGTCCGGACAGCCCTGGGCGACCCGGCGTCAGCCGACGTGGTAGCCGGGCGTCGATTGCGAGATTTCGGCTTCCTCGTCTGTCATATCCACCGAGATGTCGCCGAACAAAGGTGTGCTCAGATACCGCTCGCCCGTGTCGGGCAGCATGCACAGAACAGACGCGCCGGGTTCGGCCTGTTCGGCGATTTCCATGGCCACGGCAAAGGTCGCACCGCCGGAAATACCGGTCAGAATCCCCTCTTGGCTGGCCAGTTTCTGGGCCCATTCGACACCCGTCGGGCCGGGCACCGGGATCAGCTGATCGAAGTAACTGTTGTCGATGGACTCCTGCAGAACCGACGGGATGAAATCCGGCGTCCAGCCCTGAATCACATGCGGTTCAAACGCCGGGTGGCTGGCGACGGGCTCGTTGTCCTTGCCCCGCTCTGTCGCAATGCCACTGCCCACCAGCTGCGCGTTGGCAGGCTCGGACAGGATGATTTTCGTATCGGGCCACTCGGCACGCAGAACACGCGAGACACCAGTGATCGTGCCGCCGGTCCCATAGCCGGTCACGAAGTAATCCAGCGGTTCCCCGTTGAAATCGCCCAAAATCTCCCGCGCGGTCGTGGCGGCGTGAATCTCGGCATTGGCCGGTGTTTCGAACTGGCGCGCCAGGAACCAGCCGTGTTTTTCGGCCAGCTCGGCGGCCTTGCGATACATGCCAAAGCCTTTTTCTTCCTTGGGCGTCAGCACGACCTTGGCCCCCAGCATCCGCATCAATTGACGGCGTTCGGTGGAAAAGCTCTCGGCCATTGTGACGACCAGAGGGTAACCCTTTTGCGCACAGACCATGGCCAGACCGATGCCGGTATTGCCGCTGGTCGCCTCGACCACGGTTTGACCGGGCTTCAAGGCCCCGCTGCGCTCGGCGGCCTCGATGATGTTGACCGCAAGGCGATCCTTGACCGAACCGGCGGGATTGAAGGCCTCGAACTTCACGAACAGATTGACGCCTTCAGGCCCCAGATTGTTGATGCGGATCGTGGGCGTATTACCGATCGTGTCGAGCACGCTGTCATAGATGCGGCCATTGCCCGAGGTGGTTCTGAGTTTTGGGTTGGTCATCGGAAATCCTCACTTGATCACAGGTGCAATCCCATCTTTCTAACCTGCGTCCGCGCCAATGTCTCGAACCCTTTCTGCCGGGTCATGCTACAAATCCAGTATCACCTCGGCTGTCCCTTCGGCGGGTACGGCGCAACAGATCAGCACCTCGTCTTCGGAACGATCCGCCGTCGGTTCAGTGCGATAGGCAACTTTACCGGCGATTTTGCGCGTCAGGCAGCTGCCGCAAGAGCCTGAACGGCACCCGAAAGATGGTTCCAGCCCCTGAGCCTCAGCCGTTTCCAACAGGGTCGGCCCATCTTTTTCCCACTGCGCCCTGCGACCGCTGGCCTGAAAGGTGACCTGAGCCACTTGGGCCTCGGGCTGTGGTTCTGGTGTGACGCCATCGGATCGCCGCTTCAGCGCGGCGGGGCCGAAGCTTTCGGCAAAAATCCGACCGTCCCTGACGCCCAGTTCGCGCAGCATGTCGTAGATGGCCTGCATGAAGGACGGTGGGCCGCACAGAAAGAAATCATGGTCATCCAAGGGCAGCGTGTCACGGATCAGCGCAGGCGTGATATAGCCCGCGGCATCAAAATCCACGCCTGCGCGCGTGCCCTGTTCGGGCCGCGAAATAACCGAGACATAGCGGATCTCGCCGTCGCCGGAGGCCTCGGCCCGGCGCAAATCCGCATGAAAGGCCCGCTGCGCCACGGTCTGCGCGGCGTGAAAAACGGTCAGGTTGCGGGTGTGGCGGGTGCGCAGGCCTTCGTTCAGGACGTGGCGAACCATTGAGATCATCGGCGTGATGCCGACCCCTCCGGCGAACAGAACGGCGGGGCGGGTTTCGGAAGGGTTTAGGAAAAACTGCCCTTTGGGGGCCTGAATCTCAATAAGGTCACCGACCGAAAACGTGTCATGCAGATGGTTCGACACCGAACCGCCGGGCTCGCGCTTGACCGATATCCTGTAGCAGGCATCCGCCGGAGCAGAAGAGACAGTGTAGGTCCGGGCCACTGGCGCCCTGCCTTCGGGCTGGACGCGCAGCGTCAGAAACTGACCCGCCTCAAAGGGCAGCAAGGGCAACTCGTCCGTCGGCTCAAAGGTAAAGGACCGGATCACCTCGCTTTCATCGCGCACCGAGGCGACCCGCACGGTGCGCCACTGGTTCCTTTGCATTTCAGCCTTCTGACGGGCTTCAACCGTCTTCCAGTCATCCCCCATCAGACTATTGGGCGAAAACTCCAGAAATTCAGCCCGGAACGGCAAGGCGTCATGGATGCGCAGCCCATGGTGCAGATGAAACAACCAGCCGCGGTTTGCACCTTGGAACGCGGCGATATCGGGATGATCTTCGTCCAGAACCTCTACCGTTCCGGTCAGCATCAACAGATCTCCGGTCTGGTAGTCCGGAAACAGCAGACCTGCCCGGGGGTTCACAAGGAAATTGCCCAGCGTATTGAAAAAGTTGTTGCCGGCAAAGTCGGGCACCAACAGGCTGTTGCCGTCGACCTTGACGAAACCCGAGCGCCCGCCCCTGTGCGACACATCTACGCCGGTGTGTTCCGGGGTCGTCACCGAACTGGCGACGTAAAAGGAATTGGCGGTCGAAATCATTTCGCGGGCCTGCGCATCCAGTTCAGAAAACCGGTTGGCGCGGGCGCGCGCGACATCGGCCTCAGGCTCTCGGACAAAGGTCACATCATGGGTTTGTATATACTGGGGGCAGTTGCCAAAGGACTGCACCACATCCAGTGAAAAGCCGCATTGATCGACACGGCCCACGGTCGCATTCATCCGGTTTCGGCGCCGTGTGGACAGCTCCACCCCCACGACACCGATAGGGGCACCGGCTTGCAATGCAGCGCCCAGTGGGTCGTCTTCCAACGGCCGGATCGCAACGTCCAGCCGCCGGTCATTGGGCGAGCTGACAAACCCCGGCCTGCCCGAGATCATCGACGCCCAGGGCCACCCGTCGGAATCCACGCTACCCAGAACGATGAACGGCAGCTTGCCAAAGAACTGCCGATGCTGATCGGGCATGTAAGGGCGGATAAAGTCGCGACCTATTTTTTCGACCTTCTCCCGCTTCCCCACACGGGCCTGCATGGTTTGTTCGCCTGTGTGAAAGGGTGATCTATCGACGGTGACAGGAACATTCATGACGGACCTCATGTGTCGAAGGGGCCGGCTGCGCCATTGCGCAACCGGACCGGTTCAGAGTCAGGCGGCGTGCAGACCAACCGCCGTGCGGGGCATCGGAACAAAGCCGTCCAGCGCCTCGATATTGGCCAACAGGCGGCGCACATTTGTGTAAGGCTCCAGCGAAACACCACCCTCGGGCGCGTGCGCGGTGTAGCTGTAGATCGCGACATCCGCGATCGAGGGCGCAGCGCCAACCAGCCAGTCGCGCCCTTCAAGGTGTGCGTCCAGCTTGCCCAGAACCTTGGCAGCGGTGGCATGGGTGAACTCCACATCCAGCGGCGCGTTGAATACGGTGATCAACCGCGCGGCGGCGGGGCCAAAGGCGATCTCACCCGCGGCGAGGGTCAGGAATTTCTGCACTTCGGCCTCTAGCACCGGGTCAGTCGGCAGGTAGGACGGCGCGTATTTTCGGGCCAGGTAAACCAGGATGGCGTTGCTGTCGCAGACGACCGCATCGCCCTCTTCCAGCACGGGCACCTGCCCCGCTGGATTCAGCGCCAGAAACGCTTCGCTTTTGTGTTCACCACCGGCCAAATCAACGTCGATGACGTCATGTTTGATACCGGCAAGACTGGCGAACAGAACTGCGCGGTGGGCATGACAGGACAGCGGAAAACTGTGAATTCGGATAGCGTTGGACATCTGTTGGCTCTTTCTCTGAATGGTAGGGTTCGGCTGAGGATCAGCATCTGAGCCCCAAACTTAGTTTGAATTTCATCGGGCGATAATATATCTGTCTAGTGACTTACTATGAACGAAGTGTGGATAATGGATACTGTTCAGGGCATGAGGGCCTTTGCGGCCGTGGCAGCGCATTCCTCCTTTACCGAGGGCGCTCGGCAGGTTGGCATCAGCACCAAGCTGGCCAGCAAATATGTCGCCCAGCTTGAGGACCGCCTGAACGCGCAGTTGTTCAACCGCACCACCCGCAGTGTCACCCTGACCGATACAGGACGCGCCTATTACGAACGCTGCCTGCCCCTGCTGGAGCAGTTCGATGAGCTAGAGGGCCTGGTCCAGCAACGCCAGACCGAGTTGGCGGGCCGCATCCGGATCACCGCGCCAACCGGGTTCGGCTCTGCGGAACTGATCCACCTGCTGAAACCGTTTCAGACCGAACATCCCAAGGTCTCGGTCGAGCTGCACCTGTCGGATCACCATGTCCCGATGGTCGAGGAAGGCTATGACCTGGCCATTCGTTTCGGTGTCCTGAAAGACTCGAACCTCGTGGCGCGCAAGCTCATGAACATGCGGATCGTGTGCTGTGTGTCACCTGACTACCTGGCCGAATTTGGAACCCCGACAGACCCCGCGGCGCTGGCCTCTCATAACTGCTTGCTACAGACCACCGGCAACACGACCGACCACTGGACCTTCAAGGGACCGGGCGGCGAGTATTCGGTTCGGGTGTCCGGCAATTTCCGGGCCAACTCGCCGCGCGCCGTGGCCCATATGGCCGCTGACGGGTTGGGGATCGGGCGCATTCCTTTGTACACTGCGCAGCCGTTTCTGGATACGGGACAGTTGCAACTGATTTTTGAGCCGCAGGAGGCGGTTTCCGTCGGCCTCTATGCCGCTTATCCGCAAAACCGCCACCTGACCGCTCGGATAAGAGCATTGATCGACTATCTGGTGGCACAATTGCGCGGGGCCTGAGTGCCCATTTCAACGCCACTGCCGAATTCGCCAAGGTGGAAATCCTAAAACCTCAGCCCCATGTTCAGTTGTGGTGTGAAAAAAGGCGCGCGCAGATCGCAGCCCCTTAGGTCGAAAGGAACCCGCCTCATGGAACTCAACTCGGATTTCTCTTCCCGCGTCGTTGTTCACTCTGATCAGCTCGAGTGGCAAGCCTCGCCCATGAAAGGTGTGGACCGGCGCATGTTGGACCGGATCGGGGGCGAGGTTGCACGCGCCACAACCATCGTGCGCTATGCGCCCGGCAGCAAATTCTCGGCGCACACCCATACGGGTGGTGAGGAGTTCATTGTGCTGGACGGGGTGTTTCAGGACGAACACGGCGATTTCCCCGCCGGGACTTATGTGCGCAACCCGCCAACATCGCAGCATACGCCGGGATCGGACCCCGGCTGCACCATCTTCGTCAAACTCTGGCAGTTCGACATGGATGACCGTACGCAGCTCCGCAAGACCATGGCCGATGAGCTGTCCGCCCCGGTAAACGGCATCGCCACCGCGACCTTGCATAAGGACGTACGCGAGGTGGTCACCTATAGCCATCTGGACGCGGGCGCGACCCTTACATCCGACGCGCCCGGCGGGATCGAGGTGCTGATCATCGACGGATCAATTACGACCGGCGAAGACGTCCTGAACAAAAACGACTGGCTGCGTCTGCCCGAAGGCCAAGCCTTGACTGCCACCGCAGGCCCAGACGGCGCCAAGGTCTGGACGAAAACCGGACATCTTCCCTATGCCCGGGCCCCGCAAGTCTGATCCTTGCGTGCTTGTTTGGGTCACCGCCTGCCGTAAAATCGGTTAGGCAGCGCTGTCCTCGCGGTAATTGCGCGCCTTGGACATCTTGCCAATGCCCGGGTTGAATGAGTTGGTCGGATCACAACACTTGTAATGCGCCGCCAGATCGGGCTTGGCCTTGTAGAGGTGTCCGACATTGTGCTCGGCCGGGTATTCCGCACCGCGCTGATCAAACAGCGCTAGCATTGCGGCTTTCAGCGCCTTGGGGTCGGCACCTTTCTTGACCACGTAGTCCTGATGCATCACGTGGCACATGAAATGGCCGTAATACAGCTTGTGAACCAGTTGGTTCTCGATCTCGGGCGGCAGTTTCTCAAGCCAGTCCTGATCGTTGCGGCGCAGGGCGACGTCCAGTGCGATGATGTCTTCGACCTCATCCGCGTGGATCGCCATGTAACGCACGGCGGCCCCGGCGGCGGCAAAGCGGTGCAGACCTGCGATTTTCGCCTCGCGCGCGGTGCATTCGAAGAAATCCACGTCGCGGTCTTTCAGGAATTCGGGCAGCCAGGCACTGGCCTCGGCGATGCCGTCATCCTTCATTTTCAGGATCAGGTGATGTTCGTAGCGATCGCGGAACTCGACCATCCGCTTCGGCAGAACCCGCGGCCAGACCGAGACAGCAGCCTGCATGAACCGGTCGGTGAAATTGCGTAGGAACGGGATGCGCCGCAGTCGCGCGTCAACAGCGCCCTTCATAGCAAAGAACATCGGCAGCCGGTCAGTGCCCAGCTTATCGATCATCACAACCGTGTCCTTGCCGTATTTTGCAGTGATGTCGAACACCTCGCGCTGCATGTATTCGGCAGAGACCGGCAGGGATTTGAAATCAGACAGGATATGACGGCGCAGGGCGGCCAGATCATCCGGGTTGTTGCTGCCGATATAGAAAACCTGCTCGGCCTGGTTCTTGGGAAAGGTATCCAGCCGCACGGCGAAGACCGCCATCTTGCCAGCTGACCCGGCGGATTCGAACAGCTTGGCCCTGTCTGCATTGAACCGCGCCGGAGTTTCCGCATCCACGTCCCGCACGATCTGCGCATAATCACTGGCCGAGGCACGTTTGTTCGTGGCCCCCGGATTGCGCTCGAACGTGCCTGCATCCAGGCTGGTCAGAATCTCTTCGGGCGTGTTGCCCAGATCGATGCCCAGATGGTTGACCAGTTCCAGCTCGCCCTGCGCGGTGATCTGCGCGTAGACCGACAGTTCGGTATAGACAGGCCCGCGTTCAACCAGCGATCCGCCCGAGTTGTTGCACACGCCGCCCACAATCGAGGCGCCAATGCACGAGGACCCGATCACCGAATGCGGCTCACGCCCCAGCGGGGCCAGCATCTTTTCCAGCGCAAACAGCGTGGCGCCGGGAAAGCTGACGATCTGCTCTCCATTGTTCAACGGCACCAGAGTATCCATCCGGCGGGTGTTGATCAGAACCACGTCGCGGTCATAGCTGCCCGACGGGGTCGAGCCCTCGGTCAGGCCGGTATTGGCGGCCTGCATGATGACGATCTTGTCGGCCGCAACGCAGGCCTGCAGCACTTTCCACTGTTCCAGCAGGCTGCCGGGCTGGAGGACACACAGCGCCTCGCCCTCGCCCGAGCGGAACCCGCGACGAAACCGCTCTGTCGCGCGTTCTCCGGTCAGGACGTGGCGCGACCCAACGATGGAACGGAAATGTTTGATCAGCTCATCATTGGTCATGGCAGCCCCCGTTGTGGTTTATGCGGCGCGAAACCGGATATTCTCGCGGCTCAGCTGGTCGACGCTGGTGACGCCCATCAGTTTCATGTCACGCTCGATCTCAGCCCGCATCAGACCCAGAGCACGCTCGACGCCCGCCTGCCCTGCCGCAGCCAGCGGATACAGATAGTGCCGTCCGACACCGACCGCCTTGGCCCCCAGCGACAAGGCTTTTAGCACATGGGTGCCGCGCTGTATGCCGCTGTCCATCATCACGTCCAGCTTGTCACCCACCGCATCCACGATCTCGGACAGTTGGTCGAAAGGCGTGCGCGAGCCGTCCAGCTGACGGCCGCCGTGGTTCGACAGGATGATGCCGGTGCAGCCGATCTCGGCCGCGCGTTTGGCATCTTCGACGGTCATGATGCCCTTGAGGCAGAACTGACCGTCCCAGGCACGCACCATCTGCGCCACGTCATCCCAGTTCATCGACGGGTCCAGCATGTCGGTGAAGTACCCACCGATTGAACTGGCACCGCCGCCCATATCCACGTGCTCTTCCAGTTGCGGCAGGCGGAATTTCTCGTGGGTGACATAGTTGATCCCCCACATCGGCTTGATCGCAAACTGGATCATGCCACCCAGCGTCAGCCGGAACGGGATCGAGAATCCGGTGCGCAGGTCGCGCTCGCGATTGCCGCCGGTGATGCTGTCGACGGTCAGCATCATCACCTCGACGCCCGCCTCTTTGGCGCGCTGCATCATGGCAGCGTTCAGACCGCGATCCTTGTGGAAATAGAACTGGTAGACCTGCGGATTCTTGTGCTTCTGCCGCAGCTCCTCCAGCGAAACGGTGCCCAGCGAAGACACACCGAACATCGTCCCGTATTTCTCGGCCGCCGCTGCAACGGCGCGTTCGCCCCGATGGTGGAACAGGCGCTGCAAGGCGGTGGGCGAACAATAGACCGGCATGTCCAGCTTTTGCCCCATCACCGTGACGGACATATCCACGTCCTTCACCCCGCACAGCACCGATGGCAACAGATCGCAGCGGTCGAACGCGTTGGTGTTCTCCCGATACGTCACCTCGTCATCGGCACCACCGTCGATGTAGTTGAAGATGGGACCGGGCAGCCGCTGTTTGGCCAGCCGCCGGAAGTCGTGGAAGTTATGGCATTGGTTCAGACGCATCGGGGCAGCTCCTTAATAAGCGACCGACGGCAGCCAGGTGGCGAGGGTCGGCCACAGGAAGACCAGCGCCAGACCGGTCAGCTGTAGCAGTACGAAGGGGATGATGCCCTTGTAGATGTGCATCAGCTTGATCTCGGGCGGGCAGACACCTTTCAGATAGAACAGGGCGAAGCCAACAGGCGGGGTCAGGAAGCTGGTTTGCAGCGTCACCGCAACCAGGATCACGAACCACACCAGCGCCGGTTCATCCAGAACGCCAAATCCCGGGATGTCGATGCCAAGGCCGTTCACGATCGGGCGCATCAGCGGCAGCACGATCAGCGTGATCTCGATCCAGTCCAGAACGAAGCCCAGCAGGAAGACGATGAACAGGATGAACAGGATCGTGCCGTTGGCGCCGAAGCCGGTGGATTGCACCACATGTTCGATCAACTCATCGCCGCCCATTTCCCGCAGAACATACGAGAACACGGTCGCGCCCAGGAAGATCGCAAAGATGTAAGCGGTGGTGTTGAAGGTCGACACCAGCACGTTCCACAGTTTCTTGAAGGTCAGCTTGCGATATCCCAAGGCCAGCAGCGTTGCACCAAGCGCACCGATACCCGAAGCTTCGGTCGGCGTGGTCAGACCTGCAAAGATCGAACCCAGTACGGCCAGAATGAGCATCAGGGTCGGGATGACCGCGATCAGCACATCCTTGACGGCAGCCCAGTCGGGGGCCGTGGCACCTTCGGGCACGGGGGCCGCGTCGCGCTTCACCAAGGCAAGGATAAAGATATAGGTCAGGTAGAGGCCACCGATGATCACACCGGGGAACACCGCAGCCATGAACAGGTCACCCACCGAAAGGGCCATCTGGTCGGCCATGATCACCAGCATGATCGACGGCGGGATCAGAATGCCCAGCGTGCCCGAGGCCGAAACCACGCCGGCAGCCAGCGTCGGCTGATACTTCTGCTGCATCATCGAGGGCAGCGACAGCACACCCAGCAGCACCACGGACGCACCAATGATGCCGGTCGAGGCCGCCAGAATGATCCCGATCAGGGTCACAGTGATCGCCAGACCACCGCGAACGGTGCCGAACAGGCGCTGCATCGAGGACATCAGACGCTCGGCCACACCGGATTCGTCCAGCATCAGGCCCATGAAGATGAACATCGGCAGGGCGACCAGAACAGCGTTGGACATGGTCGCATAGACCCGGTTCACTACGGCGCCAAGGGTCAGGTAGTCGAGCCCGGTAAAGGTGCTCTCCAACCCGGTCCACAGCATCAGATCATTGTCGAACAGATAGGCCAGGCCACAATAGGCCACACCGACACCGGCCAGAACCCAGGCCACCGGGTAACCGGTGAACAGCAGCGCGATGAAGGTCAGGAACATCGCGATGACCAGCTTTTCCTCGGTCGTTTCGACCAGGAAGGTCAGGCCGACGCAGACGGCGGCAAACACGGCCAGCACCAGCAGGATACGGCGCAGCGGAGCGCCTTCGCGCTCGGACTCCGGTCCGTACAGCAACGCGTGTCCGTCGTGGATCAACCGCGCCAGCGCAGCCAGTGCCAGCAGGATGAAGCTGATCGGAATGACCGCCTTAAAGGCCCAGCGTGCAGGCAGACCGGTGGGGCTGTCCGACCGTTCGTTGACGCGGAAACTTTCGTAGAAATAGTCATATCCCTGATCCACCATCAGATAGATGAACGGGGTCAGCAGGGTCAGGATACCGATCACCTCGATAACCCGCTGCGCGCGGCGTGAAAGCTGCATATGCAGCACGTCAACGCGCACATGGCTGTCCGTGATCAAAGCATAGGAAATACCGATCATCGTAACGATGCCGTAGAAGTGCCACTGGATCTCATCCAGCTTTGGATAGTTCTGGCTGAACAGGTAGCGCAGCGAGACCTGAGAGAAAATCGCTCCCATCAGGAGCACATTTGCCCACATGACCACATGGCCTACCGCCTTGACGCCAGTGTCGATGGCGACAGCAATCTTCTGGCGGTCTGTCTCGGGGTGCTCCAGGATGCCTTCATAGGCTTCGACCGGATCGTTGAGGTTCTTTTGGCTGTCCATGGTCATTCCTCGCTCAGCAGCCCGGAGTGCGGGCAGTGATTGGTTAGAAATTCCGAGTAATAAGGATAAGGGCCGGAGCAGCGGTCAAAGCCGCCCCGGCATCGTCAGTGAGGGAGATTACTGACGAGGGAGGAAGGCGTTGGTCTTCCAAAGATCATAGCCGTCACGGAACTCGTTCATGTCGGCCAGAACCTGTGCAAAGAAGGCGTCATTGGCGGCTTCTTCAGCAGCAACCTCTTCCCAGGTTGTGCGGAACGTGTCCAGCATCTCGGGCGACCACTGCTTGATGGTGACGCCGTTGTTTTCAACGTTGTCGATCAGAGCCGCGTGCTGAATGGCTTCGCCTTCGGCAAAGCTGTCCGCCATCGAGGCCTTACAGGCGTTTTCGATGATCGCTTTGTGCTGATCGGTGGATTCGTTCCAGACGTCCTTGTTGATCAGCAGTTCGAATACGGTCGCTTGCTGGTGCCAGCCGGGGAAGTAGTTGAATTTCACCAGTTTGTGGAAGCCCAGACGCGCGTCGATGGCAGGCATCGAGAACTCGGTCGCATCGATCGCGCCTTTTTCCAGCGCGGGGAAGATTTCACCGCCCGGCAGCAGCGAGGTTGCAACGCCCAGTTTTTGCATGACCTTGCCACCCAGACCGAAGAAACGCATCTTCAGACCGTTCAGGTCTTCGGGCGAGTTGATCTCGGTTGCGAACCAGCCCGAGGTTTCGGGCGCGATGATGGCACAGGGCAGAACTTTAACGTTGTAGCCGGCCTGATCATACATTTCCTGATACAGGGTCATACCGTTGCCGTAATACATCCACGCCATGTATTCGCCAGCCTCGGGGCCAAACGGAACGGCCGAAAACAGCGGCGCGGCCGGGATTTTACCAGCCCAGTAACCGGCAGTGGTGTAGCCCGAATTGATCTTGCCGGTGGAAACGGCGTCCAGAATCTCGAACGGGGGAACCAGTTTGCCCGGCTCGTAGACTTTCATCTTCAGCGTACCGCCCGACATCAGGTCCAGCTGCTCGGCCACGCGCGGGATCGGCGAACCCAGGCCCGGCAGTTCGGTCGAGAAGGCGATCGGGGTTTTCAGCAACAGCTTGTCAGCGGCAACCGCGGGTGCGGCCAGCAGGCTGGCGGCCACGGCGAGGCTCGTCAGGGTCTTTTTCATAAAATCTCCTCCAGGTTGGTCAGGGCGTCTACCCCAATCAGTGGCGCAGGCTCTTCCAGCGCCTCTCCGGTGGTAAACTAACTTTACCAGTCCAAACCAGTCAACAATTTTATTTACCACTGGCTTTTTTCACCTTCACCCATTTCTGAACTAAATTCGCGCCATTCCGGGACATTTCAACGACATCAGGTTTCAGGAATTGCTCATTAATCGTTCAAATACATAAGGCTGCGCTCAATTATCCTGCCCAATACGGTCGCTTGAATTTTTGCCTGATATGGTTATATTTATTTACCAGTAACTCCTAATCTGACACTTAGCGGAGGCACAGCGCCATGAGCCCCACAGCGATTTTTGAACCGGTCGGACACGAATCGCTGGCCGAAGCCGTCGTTGCCCAGATTGAGGATCTGATTGCGTCCGGCATCCTGAAACAGGGCCGCAAACTGCCTTCAGAACGGGATCTTGCCGAGATGCTGCGGGTATCGCGGCCAAAACTGCGCGAGGCTCTGGCGGTTCTCGAAGAACGCGGTCTGGTCACCACGCAGCATGGTGAAGGCACGTTTGTGGCCGCTCTGACCGGTCAAGCAATGATGCCCGCTTTGCTTGCGCTCTACGAACGGCACGAACCTGCCTTTTTTGATTATCTCGAATACCGGCGCGAACAAGAGGCCTTTGCCGCCCGCCTTGCGGCACGACGCGCGACCAAGGCGGATAAAGAGCGGATCGCAGAAATTCTGGCCGAGAATGAACGGGCCTGGCAGGCAAAGGACACCAAGGCCTCGCAAGAGGCGGATTTCGCGCTGCATTCGGCAATCGTGGATGCCAGTCAGAATGCGACTCTGATCCACATGATGGCGTCGATCTATGAACTCACGCGCAAGGGCGTTTTTTATAACCGCGATTTTCTGAAAACAATTGACGGCACCGGAGAGAAACTGCTGGCCCAGCATCTGGAACTGGGCAAGGCCGTGATCGACGGAGATGAGGCGCGCGCCGCAAAAGCCGCAACAGACCATATCGATTTTGTCGAAGCGTCCTTCAGATTGGGGATCGAACGCAATCGCCGCGAGGCAATGGCTGAAAAACGCAGGATGCTGTCAGGGCAGTAACGGCCATACTTGCGCGGGACCGTGTCTGGTCGTCATCCCGGTTGCGGTATGACTCGGAATATCTCGATCTCCTGCCCCAACCCATTGACCTGATGCTTTCCGATTGTCTGGACCAACGGCCGGACATGTCCTGCTACGTTTGACGACACCAGAAGGGACTCACCCGGTTCCTTGCACAGACCCTGCACACGGCTGGCGATGTTGACAGCGGTGCCGACAACGGTGAAGTCCAGTCGGTCGGGGCTGCCGATATTGCAAAAAGTCACCGCGCCATAGTCGATACCGATGACAAACTCGATTGCGTCCTTACCCCTGCCGCCAGCGGCAGCGTTATAGTCCCGCAAATTGTCCAGCGACTGTGTTGCCGCCCTCAGCACGTTCGGTATAGACCTCATGCTGCGATTTCAGGTCCAGATCCGATATCCGTTTGCGCAGGCAGGTTCTGGTATCGACAACATGTTCAAACGGGCTGCTTTAGCAGGAGCTTGTAGTCGAAACCGCTGCGGGCACGGTGTATTTCCGTGCCCCGTCCGGTATCCAGATCATCCCCCAGCGCTGATCAAAGGGTTGGCGTAGCTTTGCCCGATCCGAACCCTGGACAAGGGCACGTCCAGTTCCGTCAAGGCAGGGCAATAGCGTGAGATGATCCGGGTATTGTCACCCAGCATCCTTCCGTCCGAAACCAACCACGCGGTCAGCTGCGCGACATTGGGCATGGGTTACCCTCTGGCACAGACACCAGCCCGGATCACGCGCTCCGCAAATGACCGGCCCATCAGGGTAGAAGATCAGACACTTTGCTGAATCCGGCCAGATCAAACCCGAAGGAAATCGGGTCTCCGACCCTGTTTTTGCCTTCGATCGTCAACTGATCACCGGCCCGCATTGCTGACATCCAGTCCGATGAGACAGGAGAGCGGGCAAAGCAGCCTTGCGCTTCGCAGGTCAGGAATTCTAGGCGCGCAACCTCGGCACCATCGACCTTGGCGACCAACCCTTCGGAAAACAGCAGACCAAACGGCAGGGTCAGTACGGTTTCAGCCTCGTCTTTCCCCGCCGGTTTCACGAAAGCGATAGAGGTAAGCCTTTGGTTGTTCTCGGTCAAAACAATGCTTTGGGTCATTTCGCAGATCAGCTCGGTGCCGTTGACCAGATTGCTGCAATTGACCGACCAAAGCGGCGCGTCGTTTTCCTGCGCGGCAAGTGGAAGTGCCAGGCCCAGTGCGGCCCCCAATGCGCAAATCCAAGTTTTCATACTGCTGTCCCTCATTGATTAGAATTGTACACCAAGACCAAGACCGACCTGCAGGGCCTCGGTCGAGTCTCCGAACATATGATCAAGGCTCAGGTTGATAAAGCTGCTGTCGTCCAGTGCGAACAGTCCCAGCCGGGCCGAGACCAGCCCATGGGTGTCGCCGATATAGCTGGTGTTCGAGAACCCTCCGTCCGCGGCGCTGGCCCCTGCAAACCCGGCGCTGACCGACACGGTGGCATCGGATGAGATGATGGCACCGGCCCGCAAGCTTGCGCGCAGTTTCTGCTTGGCGCTCAGGACCTGTTCCGTTCCGATCTCCAGCGACGGGGTCAGCGCATAGATCATTTCGCTGTCGTCCTGCAGGACAATCCCCGACAAGGTCGCGTCGCCGTTGGCGTCGGTCGCCAGACGCATGGCATCTACGGCGATCTCGGGCCGCAGATAAGAGCTGCCACCGGCAAACCTGTGGTCATAAGCAAAGCTCAGCCGCAGGTTCTGGTGGTTCATCTTGTGCTTGATCGCGCTGACGCCAGCGGTGTCAACGATGCCGCCACCGGGCAACATGCCAATGATCCCGCCCGCCCGGAGCGTGTCATAGTCGGACCATCCGGCAGACAGCATGGCGGCAAACTCCCACGCGCCGGTGTATTTGGTCAGCGACGCGCCCAGATTGAACCGGTCGCCGGTCGCATTGTACTGCGATCCGTTCCGCAGGCTGATCCGGTCATGGCCCACCGCGAACCCGGCATAAAGCTCATCCCCGACCGGCAGACGGACACCGGCAGTGAGGTTTGTGGCGTTGATGTCCAGCTCATCGTAGATGCCGGTCTGATCCCGGTCGTAGAAGGACCTTCCTCCGGTAAACCAGATACAATTGCGCGGATCATCACCCGCCTGATAGTCGGTAAAGCGCTCGCAATTGTGCAGAGTGTCAGCGAATACCCGAGTGCCATAATAAGCGTCCACCGCATCCGAGGCGTAGTCCCCTACGGTGAGGCTGTCGATTGCGGCGATGACATCAGCCTCGGACATCATGTTGCCGATCAACGCGAACAACTCGCCTTGCGCGGCAGACCCCTGCCCGTTCAACACCTGGTTGATGTAATCCCCAACGGCTGCCTGGTTCGCGTTCATATTGGTGGTCGAGTAATCCGGCGTGATCACCAAATCAATCGAGCTGCCGTCCGAGGTCGAACCGTTCAGGCCAATCGAGTAATCCAGCACCACGGTGTCCTGAATCGTTGTTCCCGCATCCGCCGCCACGCCATCGGGGTTGACGATAACCAGCGGCAAGGCCCGTTCCAGCGTGTTCAGTTGCGGTAACAGGGTGCCTCCCATCGTGGCATCGCCGGTAACATTGATCAGATCGCTGTCACCACCCGCAGCCCCCGAGGTCAGGAAATACACGTCAAAGACCGAGCTTGCCGTTGTGCCAAAGGCCAGGCTGCCGGTCAGGTTCGTGGTCTGGCTGACGTTTCCGGCAAAGACAAAGTCACCCGCCTGAACATTCGACGTAAACTCCGTGTTCAAGCCCCAGTTCGCCCCCAGAACGAAGTCGCCATTCACCTGCATCACCCCGGCCGCGCCCAGATTGATCGTATCCAGCGCATAGAAGGCGCCGCCATCCTCGACCGTCAGGCCATTGGTGCCCGCGCCCAGATCGATGTTGCCAAGGGCTGCGCCCGCAAGCGAGACCTGCTCATTGCCGTCGCCGCCGTTCACCAGTTGGTTGTTCCCGGCAAGCACCACCGTGTTTTCCGACAGCGTCAGCACATTGTTCGCGCCACCGTCCACAACGATTGAGGCAACAGAGTCCGCCTGCCCTGTGCCACCCATGACGACACCATCGAACCCCAACGTAATGGCCCCCGCCCCGTCGCGCCCTTCGGATTGCGCCAGAACACCGATACCGCCTTCGCCGACCGACAGGATATTGCCGGTCAGGGCCATATCGATGGCACCGCCGGACCCCGCTCCACCCGCAGTCCCGCGGAAGACCGAGTCCACCATGCCGCCACCGCCGCCCAGCGACTGCGCGACAACGCCAATCGCGTTCTCTCCGGTGGTGACGATTGTCCCGGTTTGGGTAAAGCCAATATCTCCGCCGTCACCGCCATTGTTGGTCGACAGATCCACGGTGACCCGGCTGGCCTCCATGTCGGTCGAAACCAGACCGCCGCCGCCGCCGATGCTCTGAATGACGAAGCCGTGCGATCCGGTGCCGCTGGTGGTCACGTCACCGACATTGGCGAAATCGACATCACCACCGTCACCGGTCGAGCCGTCCTGCGCGCCCAACGTCACGTCAGCCTGTCCAAGGCCCGAGATGACGACCTCGCCACCGCCTGCGCCGATGCTTTGGATGCTCTGGCCAAAGGAGCGGTCACCGCTGGTGAACACGTCGCCGTCCAGCGACAGGGTGATATTGCCACCGTCATTGTCAAAGCTGGGGTCCGACCCCAGGATCACCGACGCGACCTTGTTCGTATCGACGGCTCCGGTGCTGTTCAGCACCAGTTTTCCGCCGCCGCCGCCGATGGATTGCGCCGAGCCCGCAGACGAGAACGCGCCATCGGTACCCACATCGCCCGTGCGGCTGCCATTCACATCTCCGCCGCCGGCGTCATCGGTGTCAATCGCACCCAGACGCGCGGTGATGTCGATACCGTCGCCGTCCTGCACATCGACATTGGTTGCCGAGGTGCCGCCGCCGCCGCCGACACTCTGCAGCATCATCGCCGTCGATCTGTCACTCGTTGTGGCGATATTGCCCGTATGCGACTGCGCAACCTGACTGCCTGCCATGCCCGAAACGTCGTCACCACCCAGCGCGATATCGCTGCTGACAACGCTGCCGGTTGCGCCACTGGTCGTGGTGGTGAAATCGACGGAGGTATTGGTATTGCCACCGCCGCCGTTCACGGACTGGGCAAAAACCGCTTGGCTGCCTTCACCATTTACAAGGATGTCCCCGGTTGTGTTGACCGTCACGGTTCCCACCGACCCGGTGGAGCCTTCGCGCGCACCAAGCACCTGCGAAATCGTGTAGTCCAGCGCCGAGACCAGCGGAGAGGACACAGAATACCCGGCATTGCCGCCACCGCCGCCAACGGATTGCGCATAGATACCGAACCCGTTTGTGGCATTCACCACAATCGCACCCGTGTGGTTGACCGTGACGTCGCCGCCATCCGCACCATCGCCTCCGGAGCCGCCAATGGCGATCTTGGAATAGGATTTGCCGGTCATGGTGTTCTTGAGGTCATTCACATCCATCGCGACGGCCAGACCGCCATTGCCGCCGCCACCGCCGACGGATTGCGCCATGATGCCATAGGCCCCGGCGCCATCGACCTGGATGTCGCCGCTGTTGGTGACCACCACGTTGCCCGCAACATTGCCGCTGCCGCCCGAGCCGCCGATGTTCAGCTGCGCGGTCGGAGAGCTGCTGTCCCCGGTCTTGAGCCGCACCGTCCCCGTGATCGAGCTGCCGCCATTACCGCCGCCGCCGCCAATGGACTGCGCAAAGATACCGTGCGCTCCGGCGCCGGTGGTCACGATGGTCCCGGCATTGGTCACCGATACGGCGCCGCCAATACCACCAGTTCCACCCGAGCCACCCAGGCCGAATTGCAGCGCCCGCCGTGTGCTGGCCTCGGCCCCGCCATAGCGTCCATCGACCGAAATGGTCGATCCGCCATTGCCGCCACCACCGCCGACCGATTGCGCAAAGATACCATGGCTTTCCGCGCCGGTGGTCAGGATCGTTCCGTCAGTTTCGTTGACAACGGTCACGGTGCTGCCAGCCCCACCAGTGCCGCCGGTGCCTCCGATCAGGATGGCGTTGGTGGTGGACCCGTCAGAGGACCGGCCCAGAATGATGTTGCGCACCTGTTGCGCGTCACCGCCGCCGCCGCCAACCGACTGCGCATAAATACCAATGGATTTGTCGCCCGTGGTCTGGATCAGGTCACGGTTGGTCACGGAAACAGCTGCCGACATTGCCCCGGTGCCACCGTTGCCACCGATAGACAGGGTCGCGGTGTTGCCGATCTCCTTACGCAGGCTGATGATGCGGTTTTCGACCACACCCCCCATACCGCCGCCGCCGCCAACTGACTGGGCGTAGATGCCGTGCGACATGGTGCCTTCGGTCGTGATGATCCCGTTACTGACCACGGTTACGGTGTCCGAGGTCATGCCGTCTCCACCGGTGCCGCCGATATTGATCGATGCGGTCGTGCCCACAGATGAGGGATTGACCACCGCCTTGATCGTGTCGAGGTTCGACTGACCGGCCTGTACCATCCCGCCGGTGCCACCTGCCCCGCCGATGGACTGCGCCATCAGACCGACCGAGCGGTCTCCGAACGTGGCGATCTGTGCAGTGTTGGTCACGTCGACCTTGCCTCCGACGCCGCCGCTGCCGCCGGTACCGCCAATGGACAATGCCACCGAAATACCCTTACCGGCCGAGTTGCTGGCCTTACCACCAGTGCCGCCACCACCGCCAACCGACTGTGCAAACACGCCATGCGCGTCGGTGCCTTGCGTGACAACTGTGCCCGCCACCACCGAGGTCACATCGCCCGCAGCACCGCCGGTGCCGCCTTCCAGACCTACTGACAGGCTGGCTTTGTTGCCTTTGCTGTCTCCGGTTTTTGGCGTGCCGATGCTGACCGAGGTCGAAGACGAGTTGCCGCCGCCATTGCCGATGGACTGCGCGAAGAACCCATAGGACCCATTGCCAGCCGTGCTGATGATCCCGTTCGAGCTGGCATAGACATCACCACCGCTGCCGCCGGTGCCGCCGGTCCGGCCGATCTGAATGTTGACGTTGCCGCCATCCACCGAGGTCGAGGCCGAGTTATAGCCCGCATTACCGCCACCGCCGCCGACGGATTGCGCGAACAGGCCATGAGAATTCGCCCCGACAGTAGTGATGTTCCCGGTATTGCGAACATCGACCGAGCCGCCGATACCGCCTTCACCCGTGCCACCGCCGATGGCCAGACCAAAGCCCTTGTTGGTCGCATCCGAGGCCAACTCATAGGTCATGCCAAGGTTCAGGGCCGCGTTGCCGCCGCCGCCGCCGATGGACTGACCAAAGACGCCGTGACTGCTGTCCTGCAGCGTGACGATATCGCCGTAGTGGTCGATATCCACCGTACCGCCATCGCCTGCGGTTCCGGCATCACCGCCGATGGCGACCACAGCCGACACACCGGTTTTGTTGCCGGAAGAATCCGCCGGGTTGGTTTTGCCTTCCAACTCGTCCAGCACCTTGTTGTAATTGGCGATGACCGAGTCATCGACGCCCGAATTGGTCGGCGTCTTGCGGTCGGTTGAATCGCCGGTGCCGCCATTGCTCTGGTTGCCGGTGGTCTTGCTGATGCCCACAACCGCATTGATCCCGGCGTCGCCGCCGCCGCCGCCAATACTTGACGCCTCGATCCCGTGCGAGCCGACGCCATCGGTCACGATAGTCCCCGCCGCCAGCGCAGCCGTGCCGCGCGCGACGGTCACGTCGCCTGCGTCGCCGCCGCCGCCGCCAAAGCCGCCAATGCCCATGGCAATGGGTGAGCTGTCCTTGGTGCCGACGAATGTCGCATTGATGCCGCCGGTGCCACCACCGCCGCCGATGCTTTGGGCAAAGATCCCGCGGGCGTGATAGCCGTTGGTCGCGATATTGCCGGTTTGTGTGACCGACACGTTCCCCGCATCCGCCCCGATACCGCCGTGGCCACCCAGACCACCGACAATGCTCAGATCGGTCTTGCCGTTGGAATTGTTGGAATCGCCATAGTTCAGTTGCCCGGTCACGTTCAGCGCACCATTGCCGCCGCCACCCGCGATGGATTGGGCCAGAACACCGTGTTTCCAGTTGCCGGCAACCGATACGGTGCCAGCGTGATCCACTGTCACATCGCCCGAGATATTGCCATCGCCACCGAAACCGCCGACCCCGAAAGTGACCGACGGAATCTTGCCGTCCTTGCTGAGCGCAATCCCGCCCGAGACGTTCAGGCCGCCATTGCCGCCACCGCCGCCGATGGACTGCGCCATCAGACCGGCCGAGCCATCGGTGTCCGGTTTTTCTTCGTTGAAGACACCCATGTCGATGAACAGCCGCTCCAACCCGAAGGTCGAGGCCAGTTCTTCGGTCTCATCCACAATCGTGTCGCCAAGGAAGTCGCGCAGCTTGTCCTCGAACGTGGTGGTGTCGGGGATCGAGATATCGTCCGGGTTCGTCGTCACCGTGATATCCGCCTGCGACGTGACCGTGACGTTGCCCGCCTTGCCACCGTCGCCCGCAAACCCTCCGACACCCACGATCAGAGAGCTGTCGGACACGATCCCGCCCGAGACGTTCAGACCACCATTGCCGCCGCCGCCGCCAAGCGATTGCGCCAGCAGGCCGGATTGCCCGGTGCCATGCGCCATGATCGTGCTGCCTGCGCCGATGTTCACATCGACATTCCCGGCATCACCGCCACCGCCACCAAAACCGCCGACACCCACGACCACGGCATAAGACTTGCTGCTGTCTGTCTGACCTGCCCCGGGTTTACCACTGATCGCGATGCCGCCGGACACATTGGTGCCGCCATTGCCGCCGCCGCCACCCAGCGATTGCGCAATAATACCGCTGGCGCCCTTGCTTTCATCCACGGCGAACGAGCCGTCGGATTGCTGCACCATCGGCACCGCCTGCAGGTTGCCGGTGTAATCCAGATCAACGTCGCTGGCGTCTCCGCCCGACCCGCCAAAGCCGCCAACACCCGCCGCAACCGAGAAGATCGTGTCCGAGCCGGATGGCTTGGTCAGCGCCAGAGAGCCCGAGATGTTCACGCCACCGGTGCCTCCACCGCCGCCAAGGCTTTGGGCGAACAGGCCATGCGACCCGTCGCCCGCCGTCACAACGTCGCTTTGAACATCCAGCGTCACCGCCCCGGCATTGCCGCCGCCGCCGCCAAAGCCACCAAGGCCCAAGGCAACCGCCGCACCGGATTTCCCTGTCAGGTTCACTGCGCCCGAGACGTTCAGGCCACCATTACCGCCACCACCGCCAACGGATTGCGCCATGACACCGATACTGTCCGTGCCAGTGGTGACCACCGAGGTCGTGCCGCTGCCATCCGTCGAGGATTGCAACGTGCTGATCACATCACCCGCATTGCCCGCGCCGCCGCCGAAACCGCCAACACCCAGGCTGATCGATCCGCCGTTTTCTTGGCTGATGCCCAGCGAGGCCGAGATATTGGTACCGCCATTGCCGCCACCGCCGCCGAGGCTCTGCGTCAGAATCGCAGTACTGTTGTTGCCACTGGTAGACACACCACCCGTGATGATCGATTGCACCAGCGCCCCGGCATCTGCGCCGCCGCCTCCGAACCCGCCAACGCCAATAGCAACCGCCGCGTTGGCCGACCGGGACAGGGACAGGGCAGCCGAGATGTTCGTGCCGCCATTGCCGCCGCCGCCACCAAGGCTTTGGGTCAGAATGCCGACTGAGTCGTCGCCCGTCGTCGTGACATTGCCGGTGACCTGCTGCGTAACAGTGTCTGCCGCGCCGCCATCGCCGCCGAAACCTCCAACGCCGATCCCCAACGCGCCCGAGTAGTTGCTGGCCACCGAGATCGCTCCGGAGATATTCGTGGCACCATTACCGCCACCACCGCCAAGGCTCTGCGCAATGATCCCGGCCGAACGTGCGCCCGAAGTGCTGACATTGCCGTCAAAGGTATTGTCGACCACGCCGCTGGTGCCGCCATCGCCACCAAAGCCGCCCACACCAATGCCCGCCGCACCGGACCCGGTGCGCGCAATGCTCAGCGCGCCCGAGATGTTGACACCGCCATTGCCGCCGCCACCGCCGACGGACTGAACCAGAACGCCGGTTGCATTGTCACCGCTCGTGGTGACGTCACCCGTCACCGAACCCTTGGCCGCACTTGCATTGCCGCCATCGCCACCGGACCCGCCGATGCCTACGCCAATTGCACCGCCTCCGGTGCCCGAGATGTTCACGGCGGCCGAAACATTCAGCCCTCCGTTACCACCGCCGCCGGCCGCGGATTGCACCAGAACACCGCCCGAATTGTCGCCCGCTGTGGTGACATTGCCCACAACCGTACCTGTGGCCGTGCTCGCGTTGCCTCCGTTGCCGCCGCTGCCGCCAAGGCCGACAGAGGCACCGCCACTGCCTTTTCCGGCAACCGTCACCGTGGCCGAAACGTTCATGCCACCATTGCCGCCGCCGCCGCCAAGGCTCTGTACGATGACGCCACCGGAATCGTCGCCCTGCGTCGAGACATTGCCGGTCAGAGTGGCCTTCGCCGTGCCGCCATTGCCACCGGTGCCGGATGCGCCACCCAGACCCACCGACGCGCCACCCGCGCCGGTGCCCGCCGCAGCAACCGCGACCGAGATATTCATACCGCCATTACCACCGCCGCCACCGACGGATTGCGCCAGCAGACCGGTTGAGGTGTCACCCAGCGTCACAACGTTGCCGGTGACATCTGCGGTGACCGCCGAGGCGCTGCCGCCACCCGTTCCACGGCCACCCAGACCCACGGCGACTGCGCCCGAGCCTGTGCCCGCACCGCCGACCGAGGCCGAAACGTTGAAACCACCGTTGCCACCGCCACCACCGATGGATTGGGCAACAACCGCGCTGGATTGCGCGCCTTCTGTTCTCACACTGTTGGTAACGGTCAGATCGACGATGCCGCCCGTACCGCCGCTACCACCGGACCCGCCCAGACCAACAGTAATTGCGCCCGAGCCCGTTCCAGCCGCCGCCAATGCGGGCGAGACGTTGAAGCCGCCATTCCCACCGCCGCCGCCAACGGATTGCGCCAGAATGCCCACCGAAGCATCACCCTTGGTCACCACATTTGCCGTGGTGATGGCGGTGACCAGGTTACCGTCGCCGCCGCCATCGCCTGAACCGCCCAGCCCGACAGAAAGCGACCCCGCGACGGTGCCCGCGCCCGATACGGTCGGCGAGACATTGAAGCCGCCATTGCCACCACCGCCGCCGAGGGACTGCGCAACAAAACCGCTTGAGGCGAAACCATCGGTCAGAATGGTTCCGTTTGAGGTCAGTGTGACATTACCGCCATTGCCGCCGGTGTCACCCGAACCGCCAAGCCCGACGCTGACAGCGCCACTTGCTGTGCCTGCGCCGGAAAGGACTGGTGCCACGTTGAAGCCGCCATTGCCGCCGCCGCCGCCGATGGATTGCGCCACGACGCCCGAGGACTGGTCGCCGCGGGTTTCAACCGCCTTGTTGGACTTGGCGATAACGGTGTTGCCGTCTCCGCCACCCGCGCCTTTGCCGCCAAGGCCAACCGAAACGCCGGCCCCAGCTGTACCCGACCCCTGCACCGACGCGCTGACGTTGAAGCCGCCGTTACCACCGCCGCCACCGATGGATTGCGCCAGGAAAGCAGTAGACGAGTCGCCTTTCGTCAGGATTGTCCCGTCCGATGTCAGAGTGACTGCGCCGCCGTCACCACCACCTGCGCCGGTGCCGCCCAGCCCGACGCTGACCGCGCCGCTGGCCGTGCCTGCGCCCGCACCAGTGCCGGAAATGTTAAACCCGCCATTGCCGCCACCACCGCCAATGGATTGCGCGACCACGCCCGAGGACCGATCTTTGGCCGTTTCTATAGAATTGGTTGTTGTCAAATTGACTGAACCACCAGTGGCCCCGGTGCCACCATCACCGCCCAGGCCGACCGAGATCGCACCGCTGGCAACACCCGCACCCGCCAGTGAGGCGCTGACGTTGAAACCGCCGTTGCCACCGCCGCCGCCAACGGATTGCGCCAGAACCGCCGTGGAATCCGTCCCGCCTGTGCTGACAGTGCCGGTCACACGGCCGGTGACGGAATTCCCGATCCCGCCGCTATTGCTGCCGCCGCCAAGGCCGACCGTGACAGCCCCGCCACCCGCACCGGCCCCGGCGATCCCGGCTGTGACGTTGAACCCGCCATTGCCACCGCCGCCGCCAATGGACTGGAACACAACACCGCTAGAATTGTCGGACAATGCTGTGACATTGCCGGCAATCTGGCCTTCCACCACACCGCCAGCGCCACCCGCGGCCCCGTCGCCGCCAAGCCCGACGTGGATTGTACCGGCCCCGGCACCTGCCGCGGCAACTCCTGCAGTGACGTTGAATCCACCGTTACCACCGCCGCCGCCGATGGACTGGATTACCACACCCGTGGAGCGCTGCCCCTCAGTCCGAACATCACCATTAACGCGAACGCCCGTGACGGTTCCGCCAACGCCGCCGCTGCCGCCGCTGCCGCCCAGGCCCACTTCGACAGTCCCAGCACCTGCGCCACCAGCCGCCAGGCCCGCCGCTACGCTGAAGCCGCCATTGCCGCCTCCACCACCAATGGATTGTACGACCACCGCTCCGGAATCATCACCGCGCGTGGTGACATCCGCATCGACCTGAGCGGTAACGGTTCCCCCTGCCCCGCCGCCACCAGCTTTGCCACCAAGACCCACGCTGACCGATCCGGCCGCCGCGCCGCCAATATCTGCGCTGGCCCCGACGGCATAACCGCCATTGCCGCCACCGCCACCGACGGACTGCGCCACGACACCGCTTGAAAACGCACCACTGGTCTGGATCGCATTGCCACCTGCGATCAGAGTCACCTTGCCCCCGGTTCCTGCGCCACCGCCATCGCCGCCGACGCTTACATTTATCCCAATCGCTGCAACACCACTTGCGCTAACCCCTGCGGCGATGCTGCCGCCGCCATTGCCGCCGCCGCCGCCAACCGATTGCGCAATAATCGCGCTGGAATTCGTATTCGTCGTGGTAACATCCGCTTTGGTATAGACCTGAACTATCCCACCATTACCTGCACTGCCCGCCTTACCACCAATCCCGACCGAGACATTGCCGGAAAACAGCGCCGAAGCGCCGCCGGTCGCAGCGACCGCCAGTCCGCCATTGCCGCCGCCGCCTCCAACAGACTGGAAAAGCATTCCTGTTGACCGATTACCGGTCGTGACAACTGTGCCCTCGAACCCTGCGACTGTGGCAACGCCACTGCTGTTGAACTGGCCGACCGTTACGTCTCCGCCAGTGCCGCCAGTGCCGCCATCGCCACCGACACCCACAGCCAGAGATCCCGAAATCGGGCCGCCGGATGCCGCAACCGACACAGCATAGCCACCGTTGCCGCCACCGCCGCCAACCGATTGCAGCATGACGCCAATAGAGTCATCCTCACCCGTTTGCACCGAAGCTGAACCGCTGCCGCTTAAGGTTACGTTGCCGCCGTCGCCGCCATTGCCTGCCTTGCCGCCTACGGACACCGACGCCGCGCCAAAGGCCCCCACGGCGACCGAAACCGCACCACCACCATTGCCACCACCGCCGCCTACGGATTGTGCAAAGACGCCTGTCGATCGCTTACCCGAGGTCTGAATCGCCGAAGGCTGGCTGCTGTCCGTATTCGAAAGCGTCACATTGACGTCGCCGCCATCGCCACCGGCACCGCCATCGCCGCCAATGGCAACGCCGACAAACGCACCCACGGACCCGGATGAGCCGCCATTGCCACCACCGCCACCGATGGATTGAGCCAGAATGCCCATCGCATCGTCTCCTGATGTGGTGATGATGCCGTCATTCACGATGGTCACGGTCGAACCACTGCCGCCACCGTTGCCGCTGCCGCCCACGGACACCATGCCTCCGGACGAGCCGCCGTCACCGCCGCCGCCGCCGATGGACTGCGCGATGATACCGCGTGCCCCGTCTTCGTCGGTCACGATGCGCCCGTAGTTGCTGACACTGACCGCAGCACCCGTGCCGCCTTTGGACCCGGTGCCGCCAATGGCGACCAGACCGTAAGAGTTCGCGCCCGTACCGCCGCTGCCGCCGATGGATTGCGCCATGACACCGTCGGCGCCCACGCCCGAGGTCAGGATACTGCCGCTGCCCAGGACCGTGACACTGACCTTATCGCCGCTGCCGCCATTCGAGCCGACACCACCCAGAGACAGCGACACCAAACCGCCCGCCGTTCCGCCCGAGCCACCACCGCCACCGATGGATTGCGCGACGATCCCGCGTGCGAAATCGCCTTGCGTTTCGATCGCGCCTCCATGTGAAACCGTAACCTGACCGCCATTGCCACCATTATCCGCGCCACCAATCAAGGAAACCAAAAGGTTGCCACTGGTCCCCGCAGACCCCCCCGAACCGCCAATGGACTGGGCATAGATTCCGTTCGCAAAATCGCCGGTTGTCAGGATACTGCCGGTAGACGTCGTATTGACGGTCACCGTACCGCCACTGCCGCCGTAACCACCGTCACCGGAGGACCCGACCAATCCCCACTGAGATCCGCCATTTCCGCCATTGTTCGACACACTCAGCGCATAAATGCCGTCGGCTGAATCTCCGGTTGTCGAGATGGTGCCCTGTTGGATTACGGTGACGTTGCCGCCATCGGCCGAATGCCCGCCGGTGCCGCCGCCCGGCGCCGCAAAGCCGCTGCCACCATTCCCTGCCTTGCCGCTGCGGCTGAATGCGAAAATACCGTCATTGCCATCGCCCGACGTCTGGATCGTGCTGGTCGTGGTTTGCGTCGCGGTGACCGTACCACCCTTACCGCCATCGCCACCGTCACGCCCGCTCCAGAAGCTCAGATACGAGTCGCCACCCTGCCCGCCATTGCCGCCGACACTGCCGACCTGCCAACCGATATTGCTGGTGGCATTGACATCGGTGGACAGGGACTTTGTCTGAGTTGGACCGTTTTTCCCGCCGCCGCCCGAGCTTGGCGGCACAACCAGCGCACCATCACGCCCGTTGCTACCGTTCTGGCCATAAACAACCTGATTGACGCCGTTCGGCCCCGAAACATCCTCGGGTGGGGTCACGGTGCCTGCTGTGCCGGAACTGTTGAAGTTGCTGTCGTATTGGGAAACGGTCATCTGCGTCGACAAACTGGCCGTGCCAGACGCACCGGAATTGCTGAGTTGGGCCGTCGTTCCGGTAATGGAAACAATATTAAAAGCTAACGGAGGATTGTCTGAATTGTAAATCGTGTCGCCCGCGCCTTTGACCAGAAAAACATAGCCGTCCGCCGTTTCGACAAAGGCTGTTGTCCCTGCTGTTGGCGTCGAAGCCGGGTCCACGATCAATGCGCTTACGGTGGTATCTTGTCCGGTTACAGGGTTGGTAACCGTATCGCCAACCTTCGAGTCGGACGTGGGTGCGGCAAGCGATGATGTTGAAATCAAAACGAAAAAGGAAATCGCCAATAGCAGATTTGATTTCATTATTACTCTCGAACCTCGCACCCGTTTCAGCCCATACACATGGCAATCGTGTGCAAATCCGAAGAGCAGCACCCTGCAATTCGACAAAACCCCATCGCCATCGCAGGCAGAATATTCGCAAGCTAAAGGAGATTGGATTTTTAGTTTCACCCGTTAACAGTTTCGCAACCATTATTGCTCAAATACAACATTCTCCATGCAGCTATTGTCTGCTATTGAAATGTCGTTCGTGCCGCCACACGCAGATGCAGCAGGACCTCTTCGGTCGGCCAGACACTTAAAGCACCTCCCAAAAGGACCTTCCGCGTTCAAAAGCCCACCAGCTGGCAACCGCTCCGCACCCAATCGCAACCGAGACCCTCAACGACATTTCCGGTGTCGGGCCGAGCTTTGCGAACAGGGACAAGAGCGGCCAGGTCACCAGGACAATTGCAAGTTGCCCGACTTCAACGCCGACATTGAAGGCCAGAAGGCTCTGCCAGATATTCGGCGACGTCACCTGCAGAATTTCATGCAAAACGAAACTGAAGCCGAGGCCGTGAAGTAGGCCCATCAGGACAGTTATGACAAAAACCTTTTTGCCGGAACTGGCCTCGGCACTGTCTTCCAGCACCGCCAGAAAAGCCGCATAGATGATGGAAAGCGCAATACCCGTTTCCACGAACGGGACAAACCACGCACCGGATGGCACGTAGCCAAAGAACCCAAGCGACAGTGTTACGCTGTGGCCGACTGTAAAGCCGGTGACCCGCCATAGCAGGGAATGCAATCCGCGTGCGCCGATGACGAGGCAAATAACAAAAAGAACATGGTCGATGCCCTCAAGGATGTGGCGCACGCCCTCCCAGACGAAGGTTGTGATCCCCGCTATTCTGGATCGGGAAACCTCGACAGGATCCTTCATCAGCCCTCGTGTCCGAAAAACCAATGGGTCACCGGACCCGTAGTCCAGAATGAGGTTCGCGGTCATTTCCTGATCCGGCAGACCGGGGTCCAGCAGGCTTGCGAGAGTATAGGCCGAAGGCGCGTATCCGAACGGATAGTACACGACAATATCTACCACGACATCGCCGACATAAGCGGGCGGGCCACTGTGCAGGGTTGAGCCTTGGGCTACGGACTGTTGGGCTTCTTTCAAAGTTGCAAACCCGGGTTCTTCACCCACCCGATGGACCGAAACGGATTCAACAACACCAGGAACGCGCGTATCCTGAGTTGTCAAAACTGTACCGGATTCAACGATTTGCCCGAGCCCGAGCGGGTTTGTGGCAAACTCGGAGAGATCAACAAAGTGGACGACCTGACCGTCCTCAAAGGCATTTGTGGTAAAAGGTGCCGCTGACGGAAGGCCGTCTTCGCGTGGTGCACCGGTCTTGTCCGCGACAAGATAGGGCATCGGCATGCGCAGAAAGATGCGGAGCGCGTCGCTTGTGTGTTCAACATGAAAGACGCGCACGTTGAGGTTCAGCAGAAAATGCGCCTGGCTTGCGACGGCAGAGAGGACCAGAAACGCAGTTGCACAAATCAACAGGATTTTTCGCATGAGATCAGACATCAGGTGAACGTGCCTCCAGAACTGTGATGGCGGAGAGAAGCCAGTTTCCCCGGTCAGGTCGGAACTCTACCCGGGCGCGATATTCAACGAGCCGACGGTGGTCATGGCCCCAATGCCCTGCCCGCGCGTCGACGCGCCACTGCACGACACCTTCGAACCGTCCTCTACCGGTCATTTCTCCTTGGACGATGGCAACATCCGAGACATCCGTGATTTGCGCCCGGCCGCCACCGGGCACCCGGATCGTCAGGCTGGTTTCCAGCTCAGCCGCCACATCAGTCAGCGATGCATCGAAAACGATTGGTTCAAGCGCCTTTTTCCGCTCTTCAGGAAACACTTCAAGCGCAGCTACATATGTGTTGGTCAGCAGCCGGGATAGTGCGCCAGTCGCGATCTGGGTGTCGGATTGGCCAGAGATCGGGATCAGGACAGGAATTGCATTTTTCCCTGAAAAAGCGATGCCCGCTAAAAGAGACATCGTCGAGAGCGCCACGACGCCTGCCCCTATAAGTTTCCTGGAGGACAGGAACGCGACCATGCCTGCGCCGGCGGACAGGACAACAGCCAACACCGCCCACACCGGTATGACAAACATCCCCGCCGCCTGAACCGGCGCAACTTCGGGGTCGTCATATCGCCTCAGATGATTGGTCCACGTAACGACAGGTTCGCCCGGCGCTGCCCAGGCAAAAAACGGGCCGGCAATATCAGTCAGAGTCATCGGGACCTTCCGGATCGCGTCATCAAACATGTCCCAGTTGATTGACGCTGAGGCTGGCAACTCGGATATCGGATAAGTCAGTATCACGCCGACAAATGTCGTATCGGCCATGAGCGTTGGGGCGCCTTCAACGACCTGAAACCCTCGTTCCCCCAACGTTAGAAATGTTCCACGGGCCGCAGCAGGTACGATCGCCTCACCAGAGATGCTCAGCGGATTGCGGTCTTTGAACTCTTTCAGGGCAGCGGTCAAAATCCGTGACTGAAGCGCGGGGTCCAGCTTGGTGCCCGTGGAAAATTCCTGGCCGATCCATGGCGCAAGGTCCCGAACCCGGATGAGGATTTCGTGACGAAGCTCACGCGGTGCCACGTACAGGAATGACGACGTACCGTCTTTTGCCGAGCGATTGAGATTGGGGTTTGTGAAGGCCGAAAACCACGGATCGGTCCAGTCAATCGTCAGTTGCATATCTGTTTTCAGAAAACTGAACCGCGAAACCGGGACCGAACGGTCAAAAACCATGAACCCAATTGATGCTGCGGGCGACCCATCCTCGGCATATGGCGGGCTCAGGATCAGAGTTTCAGGTCGCGCGCCCTCAAAACTGTAGAAAACCTCAAAAAATATAACGCCCGGGTTTTCAGGCGGGCTGGGGATCGGCTTTCCGGTGAGGGGGTCGGTCATTCCGGCAAAAGGCGAGGCCCGATCAATTCTCTGCCGGCGTTCCACAGTCAGCAGTTCAAACGGCAGCGGTTTCCCGTCAGCCCGCGCAATTCGAATGCTTTCCAGACCCTCGCCGGATGACTGATGAAACTTGGTCGAGGTCGTAAGCGATGCAGACGCAAGCCTTACCTGAAAAGCGAGATCGAATTCAGCCAGGTCCTCGGGGTAGATTTCAAGCTCAAGACGAACGCCCTCGTCTTCTATGCGGAACATCGCAATATTTCTGGCGACTTCCGCCCCGCTGTAGGGGATCACGTCACCCCTTGCAGCGGTCGCAAAGACTGAAACCGCAATTATCGCCAACAGGCATCTGATTTGTGTCGACACTCTCATCATTGGCCGTAGAAACGCTGTCACGTCCTCCCTTCACCTATCTCGGAAACACAAGCGTCGCGGACAGCCGAGCCCCCCACCCATCGGGGCCGGTATCCGGAGAGGTCAGGTAGTAGCGCGCGCCAGCTTGCAGAGACACGCGCTGTTCCCCAAACCTGACCAGTTTTGAAATCATGAGGTTCACAGGGGCGGTCCACTCGTCCGTGGTCCAGTCATAGGTGGATTCGGAATTCACCGTGTATGTCCAGGCGTCTTTGGTGGTGTACGCCAGGAAAGGCTGAAGATAAGTCGAATTGATGTTGTCGCTTTCGAAGGACCAGATGTGGTTCCCCAACCCGCCAATGGTCCAGGGCCCTTCCTGAACCAGAACGACACCCGTGAGACCGCCACCCCATTCGCCCACGCCCAGATCCCGGTCACTCGATGTCGGCAAATAGAAGATGGGTCCGACACCCCACGTAAAGGACGATTTGGCCGGGCTGAACCAAAGGCTTACCGTCGTATCTCCGAACCCCTCGTTGCGTCCGGACGTGCCCGAAACATCGTTCTGCCATTTGTAGGGAATGATCGTCCGTGTAATCAGGTTCAGATTGGCGTTCAGCGAAAAAGGTATGACGGGCTGTATGTTCAGAGTTGTCTGATCGCCGTCGGCGCTACCGTAGCCGGTGTCGTAATTGAACTGGAACGGAACCGAGATCAACGATGCCAGCGGGTTCGACAACTGTTTGGCCAGTTCCGAGTCATCTGCCGCCGATGCGGGGCTCGATGCCAGGGCGTTGAGAGCAACCGACACCAATACGCCTGATCGGGCCGGTTCGGATATCGGGGATTTGGTGGGGGCTGTCATCATTCCGTTCTTTCCTTGGAACACTTTCCCTTATGCAATCGGACAGCGACGTATCGACCTGTGATACCTGGGTTTTAAAGCGCGCCCGGCGGGGGGCGCGCCTTCCAAATGCGGGCTATTTGTCATCCGGCATCTTCGGCGGAGTGTATCCTTTCCATTTTCCGGCCAGAACTTTTTCGGACGGTTCCTTTTCCTTGGACCGCGGCGCGTCGATATATGACTGAGACACGGAAGGGGGCAGTGCGTACTCGTCCACGGACGCTTCGCGCACCACGATTTTGTTCTTGGTCACATTGATGACCGTCAGGTCTCCGGCCAGTGTCAGCTCGCCATCATAGGTCGAACGGATGCCTTCCAGGATCGCCTGGTAGTTTTCCGGCGACAAAACCGAGTGGTATCCCACGGCGTGGCGCGGTTTGACCTCGGCCATGACTTTGCCAAATGCCGCCGGCTCGGTATGGACGCGCGTTGCAACATATGTGGCTTGCCCCAGGCTCCAACCGAAATAGGGTGCCAGTGCCTTAGGTGGCAGGAAGGCCTCATGAGTGGCGAGATCGGCGCCCTTGGCATATTTCACGTACCATTTGTTCGGATATGTATCCCCGCCGAACACATACTTCAGCCCATTCCATTCCAGAGAATAACTCACCGAGCCATCCAGACTGTGAATCGCGGGCCATGACCGGATCGTCACGCCGTTTTCGTCGTAGACGACCTCGTTTTCCTGCATGTAGTCGAATTCGGTCACCTCGATCTTGGCGCCGTCATCCGGCAAGGCTCCGGTACGGCCGTCCAGATCCCAGGCGTATGCGGCTTTACTGCTTTCAACGAAGGCCTTTATGCCCATTTCAGGGGTTGATCCGCTGGGGCCGTAAATCCGCAAAGGAGTGTATCGGCCCGACAGCCAACTACCGATGTGCAACCCCATGAAGTCGCCGACATGGTCGACATGCAGGTGGCTGACGAAAACTTTGTCAATTTTCGAAAAGTCTGGCCGAAGGGAAAACAGATTGCCCATCGATCCCATACCGATGTCGAACAGGAATACATCGCCATTGCCCAGTTCAACGAGGAAAGAAATGGACACCGCGGCCTTTGTCTGGTTCGGCATTCCGGTTCCCAATGCCGTGACCCGCATTTCATCGGTACCCAGAATTTCCGTGTTCGGGAAATAGCTGGCGGGATACTCTTCGTCACTGATCTGCGTTGCGGTTCGCCCGGTCGGCAGGTTTTCGGCGTGAACCGCCGCTGCGCCGAAAGACATGGCCATCGCGGTACAGGCCAAGGCCACATGCCGACATCTTCTACCAATACTTAAGAACATATTCTCCTCCATCGTTTATGCCGCTCACAAGTGGGGCGGTAATGCCGGTTCTCTGGGCTCCGGTAGCTTGTCCGAAACTCCGGTTTGCCCTGTCTCAGTTGCAAACGAGGCCGAGCACAAATGGACACGCAATAAACAGCGTCTTGCAGGTTCGTTTGATCATTCCCGTCTCCTTTCGTGCCGGAACTCAGGTCGCGGTGTCGGGCGACCGTTTTGTTGGCTCATTGGTGCCCTCGCGCCTTGGGTCGGGCCGTGGACTGATCGACGTATTCCATCAATTCGATCCGCAAATCCTCGCAGATCTGTCGATACTCGGCCGCTCGGGCTTGCCCGCGTTCCCCCTGAATTTGAAAACTGCGGTATGCGGCCACCGCCTCGCCGAAATCGCGGCAAATGGCCTGGAACTTTGGATCGCTCCGAGACAAAGACAAGATGGTGAATTCATCGCAGGGCGATTGTTTCACCAGTTCCGAACATCCGGCAGCAAGATAGTTTTCCACTTGCTCCCCTCCCGGCAAAGGCCATTGGCCGTCAGTGAGAAATTGGTTCCAACGGTATGCCCGCTTGGACGTCCGTGGAGACATCAGGCTAACATCCGGGGCTTGGGGATTGGGGTACCGAACATGTTCGGAACGTGTATCGAACGTTAATAATTCTTTTGTTTGAATGTTATACTGGACGTGACCCGATTGAGCCGGGTACTGTTTGACTAGTTTGGATGGAACGAAAACAACCGACAGACACTTCGATGGAAAGTCAGTTATCCGAGCGGAAGTCAGCGCCGCCTCTGGAACAGGCGGCCATAGACGAACAGCTCGACCGTATGTTTGAGAGTTCTCAGTTTGGTGCGAATGACCGCCGACGCGCGTTCCTCAAATACATCGTCGATGAAACACTGGCCGGGCGCGCTGACCGCCTGAAAGGGTAATCGATTGGCGTTTCTGTCCTGGGCCGGTCCGAGGATTTCGACGCGACTTCGGATCCCGTCGTGCGATTGGAAGCGCGCCGGTTGCGGCGGGAACTGGAACATTATTACCTGACGGACGGCAGCAATGACCCTTTGGTGATTACCATTCCCAAAGGGTCATATGTTCCATCGTTCGAATTTCGCGACATTTCTTCGGAGCATTCCATGGCTTCGGGGCGGACAGGAAAGTCCGGCAGAACGGGTTGGCGGGCTCCGAACTGGCTCTTGCTGATTTTATTGATGCTTTTGATGGCCGTAACGGGGGTGATGCTGATCCAAAATGTCGGAACCGAAATCCCGCCAACGGATCAGGCCACCGCGGACAATGACTTGTGGGGAGACTTACCTGTCGTTGCCGTGATGCCGTTCAATCCTTTGGGAAACAGCGCTGTTTCATCCGTGGCGGCCCGAGGCATCGCCGAGGATATCACAACCGATCTGGCGCGTGTGCAGGGGTTGCGCGTGATCTCATACGCATCCACAGCCGGGCTGTCTGATGGGGCCGTTGATCTGATCGACGAAGGGCGCAAACTGGGTGCGACTCATATTTTGCGGGGCAGTCTGCAGACGATGACAGATGGCTATCGGCTCAACATCGGTCTTGTCGATGTGGACAGCCGGGGCGAAATCTGGGCCAAGCGGTTCGATTACATGACGGCGGATCGGTTCGATACGCAGACCGAGATTTCGCGGGAGATCAGCGCCACCTTCTCGATCGAGCTGTTCCCGGAACTGACCTCGCGGATCGAGGATGCACGCTGGACGCGCCGTGACGCCAGAATCCTGTACCAGCAGGCGTTGGACATCATTCACCCCCCAAGCGACCCGGCGCGGTTTGACGCGGCGCACACCTTGCTAGAGCGGGTGGTGAGCCTGGAACCGGATGCCCCTCACGGTCATGCAGGATTGGGGTTCGCGGAATCGCACCGCACCTGGTTCGGCTTGGCTCCGAACACGGATGAAAGCCGTGCTGTAATCAGACAACATGCCGAAATCGCATTGGAAAAAGACCCCGCCAACGTCCGCGCCCTGCTGACGCTGGGCATCCTTGAAGTGTTAATGGGCCAACCGCAGCAGGCGATTGAATTCGGCCAACGCGCCGTAGAGCAGGAGCCGAGCTCCAGTCTTGCGCATGGCTATCTGGGAATGTTCCTGTTATACGCCGGCAAGCCGGAACAGGCGATCACGCCCCTCAAACGGTCGCTGAGCCTGGACCCCCTTAGCATCCGGCGGCCCTACAGAAATATGATGGGTATTTCTCAATTTCACGCGGGCCACTACCGGGACAGCCTGAAAACGTTGCAAGAGAACCTGGACCTCGGCGGACCGTTTGGGCCGCATATGATGGTTTACCAGGCTGCTGGTAATGCAGCTCTTGGGCAGTTCGACGAGGAAGCGGCGATCCTTGAAAGCCTCTCGGCGATGATCGCCGAAGGCGAGACGTTCCCTCTCCGACAGTGGCTGGAAAAGGTGATAAATGATCCGAAGATGATGCAGCCTTTGCTGGACGAATACGAAAAAGCCAAATCTCTGGCCAAGGCGCGATAAAGGCCGGCAGCTCGTCGATTGCATCAACTCTAGCGTCTTACGCTCGTGCAGCATTTAGCCGGGAACCTCATCCTACAGACATGTGAAAGGCAGTCCGGAGAATGCCTGTCTCTTGCGCCAAGGATAGTCAAAACAAGCCGTGTCCCAAACACGAAGATGCGCATTGGTCCGCTGCTTTATCGTGTCTGCACCCGATACGGCGGAATGTTGAACAACCACACCCAACCCGTACGGCAAACGCCTACCTTTACGCTTTTTTCAATTTTTGCATCGACCAGCGAACAACCCCGCCGACCCAGATGAATCCGAGCAATCCGCCAAGGTAGACATTCATTGTACCGCCCGGTGCAATGAACCCGGAATGCCCGAATACCGTGATCGTTTCGATGGCCTGTTCGACACCAAACACGATGCTGAGCCAGGTCAACCAAGGTGGGATAATCCTGTGCTCACCAAACCCTAGCACGGCAATTGCGCCGGCCATGGCAGTCGTAGAGGCGTTCACAACCGGACCCCAAAACGCGGCGATGGCAAAAATCACCTGCGCTGCCCCCTCTGACAGACCGCTCGGATTAAAAGCCAGGCCAGCCCAAATCCACGCCTGAACTTGCGCTGTCAGAGCAAACCCAAAGACGCCCGCAAAAAACACATAACGATGTGGCGCAGGAAGAAGGGCTGAGACCTGACCGGCAAAAATCATCAGGCCCAGAGAAACAAAAGTTGAAGCCCAGGCATAGGTCCGTGCCTGGCCGCCATTTTCCGAGAACCAGGTAACAATTTCTGCCCCTGTGGATTCAATTGTCGGAACCGTACTGCCTAGGGCAACAAAGCTGAACACGTAAAATCCACAGGTCAAAAGAATGTTTATGAGTAACAAATTTCCAGCAGTCATACGCATTGGTCGTCCTCTCATCTATGAACTGGATGTCGGCGGATTATTGGCTGGCACAATGACTAAGGAAGGTCGAATTGAGTGCCGTACGTTGTTTCAGTAGGGCTCCCACTCCAAGTAAAATAAAGGAATCGTAACGAGTTACTCCCATTCATCCCGAATTGCGGCAACCAGATCAAGTGCTTATGGAAAGCTCCAACGTCTCGGAGCATTCGCCGTTACGTATGCGCCCATACCTAGTCGGTGAACGTATACCGTGCCTCATCGTCCGAAGACTGAGCGGTTGTGCGAACGACGTCCTTTGGCTGCCCTTGAAGACGTTGCCTACGTCTGCCCTGCTGGTGAATAACGCAAACATCGGCGCCGAAGCCTGTACAAACGCTAGTCAGGTGCTCCAATCCCCAAAAGCGCTGATTGTGCTACCGTCTTGATTGGCCTTGGCTGAACGTCCAGTTTGGGAAAGTTGCACTTGGGGCTAGCAGCACCGACAAATGCCTCTAGTGGCCATCCTTTTTACGGCCTACGCCAGCTTACCAAAGCTTGTACGTGATTTCCGGTCTTGTTCACTGTCAGCCCAAAGCGGCCATTCACCGGCGGCTGGGCGTTTGGTGCCAGTGCACGGGTGTTCTTCGGACAAAGATGAAACTCAGCACATTTGTTTTATTGTCATCACGGCTATCAAACGAGCCTGGTTTTCATAACAGTCTGCACCCTGGCCCGTGTTCTGTCGGTATTCTTCCAATATTAGCTGATTGCCCCAGAGCCAGCTAACCGTCCTATACGAAATTCAGGTTTCGCGACTAGTTTATTGTCAGAGAATAAATTTCCACCAGCTCGTCTCTGCCGCGAAGCTTGTGTGCGCCGATGCGCTTGAATTCTATTGGCTTGACCAAGGCGCTACGAACAGAGCTGGAAACAAGAATATTCGCTTCAGCTTGGGTATCACCCAATACTTTTCCGGCTTCTTCCAAACGTTGCGCGACATTCACTGCGTCACCAACGACAGTATAGCTCAGCCTCCCTTCACTGCCGATGTTCCCAATAACCACGCGACCGATGTGGAGCCCTATGCGTAATCTGACAGAATAGGGCAAGCCAGCCGCTATTCGTTCATTTTGGTTATATTTCTGAATCCAATGAGCGATCTCAATTGCTGCCTGGCAAGCCAGATCGGCCGCATCGTCCTGATGTTCTAAGGCGCCCCAGACAGCCATAACCGAATCTCCGATGAACTTGTCGATAGTGCCGCAGTTTTTCTGGATGCAGTCCGCCAGCCCAGCAAAGTGGTCATTCAGGAACAATGCCGTTTGAGAAGCCGTAAGATGTTCCGACAGTGTCGTGAACTCAACAATATCCGTAAACATAATGACGACATCTCGGTGAGATGAGTTGATCTGTTTACCTGCGTGGTGGCGCATCAATTGGCGGACCAAACGCTTGGGCACATAGAGTTCAAACCAGCGCAGGCCTTCAAGCATGAAATTGTATGATCGTGCCGCCTCATCCAGTTCTCGGAAGAAGGACCCTTCGATTTCGGCAATATTCGAAATATCCAGATCATGTACACGCTTTGCGCTGTCGGACAGCCGCCGCACGGGTTTGGCAATTTTCTGACCGATCAAAGCCGCCACCCCGGCCGAAATGACCGCCATTATAGCGCAGAACCAAATCGCCCATCTTAATCGAGCTGCTTCCGCAATGATGTCATGGGTTTCAAAATATGTGGCTACGGTAAGTGCTTGATCGCCATAGTTGGTCAGCTCTTCAAAGAATATGACATACTCCCAATCAGCGTAGGATACGAAACGAGTGTTCGCGCCGGTCAGAAAGTACTTTGCGACGCTAAGGTGATCATTCGGCTGCCACATGGCCGAAACGATTGGATCGGAGAAACGGTCTTGCTGCGGAAGTGGTGCCGCACGATTCAAACCAGCATAACCAAATGCCATGAGCGGGTGGGCCAATACGGCATTTCTACCGTACAGCATGAACACATTTGCACCGAACTCCATTTCCTGATCAGCCAAAAATTCAGAAAGTTTCACGACCGAAACCCAAGCTGATAAGACCCCGATTATTCTACCTTTTTGAATGATCGGACTTTGGTAACTCAGCACCGACTGACCGTACTCTTCGCGCCAAAGAATATTGCCCCAACTAGCTTTTCCGGTTTCAACCGCTTCATCGATAAGGTGGCGCAGATCGACATCGTCCCCGAGCTTTAGGAAAATGGGTAGGGTCTCTTCTTGGGTACGTTCAACGCCTGTCAGAATTTGCTTTCTGTCAATGAATTGTATCCGAACAATCTGAGGGGTCGCTGAAACGGCGCCAAGCAACAGGCTAACAAACTCTTCTGATCCGTCCGCCTCCACCTCTCCCGAGGCAATCCTGCTCGCGATAAAATCGACTTGGTCAGAAGCTGCTGTCAGATAGCGCTCTACCTGTTGGCGTTGGGTGCCGATGATAAGCTGCGCCTTCTGTGTCAGCAAATCCGAAGTATTGCGGTAGCCAACAACCAGACCCACACCCAATACACCTGCGACGGAAGTAAGAACAAAGAAGCCCAGCCCAAGCGCCAAGGCGACCGACATCGAGGCATGCCACTCGCTACCCTTCCCCTGGGAAGTATTTGCTTTTTTGCCCCCCATGACGCGCCCCGTGAACGAGACAATCTTTTGGCGTAATTCGGTGGATTATATACATTTTCTTGAATTTTAAAAGTTTTGCTTACTTAGGGTCACTTTCGGACAATCCCAATCCGGCCTCGGCTACGCCAGTAGGTCAGCTATGAATACCATGAGAAGATTGCGCCACTCGGAAAGAGCGGCGGATTTTTGCAAGCTTCGCATCCGCTTGAAAGTCTGCGAGAATCGTTCTCTTCCTCTTCTCGTCGTCAGAACAGGGGCGTGAGCTCCGAACTCGGTTGTTGGATCACCTAGCAGCGCAAGACGACTAAATCTGAAATGGCCCGCTAGCGGTTTTTGAGCGTCCTATTCCGAAAAGATAATTCGCCCTATGCCTGCTCTGCAGCTTTTTGCGGACATCGGATGTATCGCAGCATCAGTGGATATTCCGGCTTGAATTTGCGCAACGGACGGCGCTTGTGCTCTCAATATGGGATGCGCGTTCGACTGATGAATTGGCGCAAAGCAAACCGTGAACGCACCACTCGTAATCCCGGTAGCCGCATGAGTTTCGTTTGTAGGAACGTCTCAAACTCTTCAAGGCTTTCAACCGCAACTTCCAACAGGAAATCCTGTGCGCCGGTCATCAACGTTCCAGTCACCACTTCGTCAAACAGGGCAACCTGACGCTGGAAGTCCACCACTTTTTCGGCGTCCTGCCTCTCCAATTCGACCGAGACGAAAGCTGTGATCGGAAAGCCTGCCGTTTTGCGGTCGATGCGGGCGCTATAGCCCGAAATCAACCCAGATTCTTCAAGGCGCGCCAACCGGCGTTTGCAAGGTGTGGCGGACAGACCAATACGTTCAGACAGTTGGACCAATGACATGCGTCCATCCTCTTGCAACGCGCGAAGAATCTCTCGATCTACTTGATCAGTAGTATAAGGCACCATGAATCCTTTGATTTGTAGTGTATTCCACTCAGATTATTTCAAAATACCTTGGAAAAGCGGTTTTTCAACCCAGCACAGGACCATAGGCTGGAAGTGACGATCCCGACGGATCGAATTGACTACATCCCTGCCATGCAAACCAATGGTGAAACCATGCCCCTCATCATCACGGAAGAAACCCCGCCGCCCGGATATGAACGTCTGATCTTTGCCGAGGATTCCAGCAGCGGGTTGCAGGCTTACATCTGTTTGCATTCGACAGTTTGCGGCCCGGCGGCGGGTGGCTGTCGAATGTGGGCTTACGACAGTCGGGAGGCTGCCCGCGAGGACGTGCTGCGACTAGCACGCGGCATGACGGCCAAGAACGTTATGGCCGGGCTCGGGCTGGGCGGTGGCAAATCGGTGATCATCGGCAATGCCCGCGAAGACAAAACTCCGGCAATGCTGCGCGCCTTTGGCCGCGTGGTCGATGCGCTGGAGGGGCAGTACTATACGGCCGAAGATGTGGGCTTCTCGCCCGAAGACATTCGGATTGTGGCCGAGGAAACGGATTTCGCCGTTGGTCTCGAAGGGGGTGAGCATGGGAACGGTGACCCGTCACCCTTTACCGCCGAAGGGGTATTCCAATGCCTGAAGGTTGGCGCGCAAGACGTTTTCGGAAGCGACGACCTGACCGGGCGCCGCGTGCTTGTTCAGGGTCTGGGACACGTGGGCATGAGCCTGGCGGAAAAACTGTATGCTGCTGGTGCGTCGCTGATCGTATCAGACATCAATCAGGCCGCGCTGGATCTGGCCCGCGACCAGTTGCGTGCGGATATCTGCCCTGTAGATCAGGTCTTTGACGCACAAATGGACATCTTTGCGCCCTGCGCTCTGGGTGGCATTCTGACCCATGACAGCGCGCAGAAACTGTCGGCGCGGCTGGTCTGTGGCGCGGCCAACAACCAATTGGCCGAAGACTCTGTTGCTGAGACCCTTAGCGCGCGGGGAATACGCTATCTGCCCGATTATGTGGTCAATGCAGGCGGCATCATCAGCGTGGCAGGTGAAATCCACAAAGCCGGTGAGGCATATCGCCAAGCCCGGCTCAAGGAGGTCGCGACGCGAATTGCCGAGATTCTGGAAACCTCGAAACGCACCGGCCAATCGACCACACGGGTCGCCGATCAGATTGTCGGTGACATTCTGGATCGTGCACGCGGCCATCAACAGGAGGGGGCAGCATGAGCGAACAATCCAAACCGCTTTCGCTAAACGTACCTGAACCGGGCTGCCGTCCAGGCGATACGCCGGATTTCTCGGATTTCGAAATTCCCCGCGCTGGTGAGGTTCCACGGCCGCCGATCGACGTGGCCGCGGATGACATTCGTGACATGGCTTTTTCGATTGTTCGGGTTCTGAACAAAGAGGGCCAGGCCATCGGCGACTGGGCAGGTGCGTTGACGCCTGATGAGCTGCGTACGGGCTTGCGCCATATGCTGACCCTGCGCGCCTTTGACAAGCGTATGCTGATGGCGCAGCGCCAGGGCAAGACAAGTTTCTATATGCAGCATCTGGGCGAAGAGGCGATCAGCTGTGCCTTTGCGCGTGCGTTGCGCCCCGGTGATATGAACTTCCCGACATATCGTCAGGCCGGTCTGCTGGTTGCAGTGGACTACCCGATGCTGACGATGATGAACCAGATCTATTCCAACGCTGATGACCCGCTGCACGGACGGCAGTTGCCCATCATGTACACCTCGAAAGAACACGGGTTCTTTTCGATCTCAGGCAATCTGGGCACGCAGTTCGTGCAATCGGTGGGCTGGGCCATGGCCTCGGCCATTTCGGGGGATACCAAGATTGCCGCTGGCTGGATTGGTGACGGTTCAACTGCGGAAAGCGATTTTCACGCGGCGATGGTGTTTGCCTCAACCTACAAGGCGCCGGTGGTTCTGAACATCGTCAACAACCAATGGGCTATTTCGACCTTTCAGGGGATTGCCCGAGGCGGCGTCGGTACATTTGCCGCGCGCGGTCATGGGTTCGGCATCCCCTCGCTTCGTGTCGATGGCAACGACTATCTAGCCGTTCATGCGGTCGCCGGATGGGCCGCCGAACGCGCGCGCCGGGGGCTGGGCCCGACCTTGATCGAGTATGTGACTTACCGCGCGGGCGGGCATTCTTCGTCTGACGATCCCTCGGCCTATCGTTCGGGTGAGGAAGCCAGCGCCTGGCCGCTGGGCGATCCGATTGAGCGGCTGAAGCAGCATCTGATAACGATCGGCGAATGGTCAGACGAACGCCATACGCAGGCCGAAGCCGAAATTATGGATGAGGTCATAGCAACGCAGAAACAGGCCGAGAGCGTCGGCACCCTGGGCGACGGTAAGGCACCATCGCCGCGCGACATGTTCGAGGGTGTCTATGAAACGATGCCGCCTCATCTGATCCGGCAACGCCAGCAAGCGGGGTATTGAGAGATGGCCCAAATGACAATGATCGAAGCCATTCGAGATGCCCATGACGTGGCCATGGCGGCCGACGACCGTGTGGTGGTGTTTGGTGAGGATGTAGGGTTCTTCGGCGGGGTATTCCGCTGCACCGCGGGTTTGCAGGAGAAATACGGTAAGAGCCGCTGCTTTGACGCGCCGATCAACGAAAGCGGCATCGTCGGCACCGCAATAGGGATGGCCGCCTATGGACTGAAACCGGTGATCGAGATTCAGTTCGCCGATTATGTCTATCCCGCCTATGACCAGATCGTGAGTGAGGCCGCGCGCCTGCGGCACCGCTCGAACGCCGATTTCACCTGTCCGCTTGTCATCCGCATGCCCACGGGCGGCGGTATCTTCGGCGGCCAGACCCACAGCCAGAGCCCGGAGGCGCTGTTTACCCATGTGTCGGGCCTCAAGGTGGTGATGCCGTCCAACCCCGCGGACGCCAAAGGGCTGTTGCTTGCCTCGATTGCCGACCCTGATCCGGTGATTTTCCTGGAACCTAAACGGCTTTATAATGGGCCCTTTGACGGACATCACGACAAGCCGCTGACAACCTGGAAAAAGCATGCCCAAGGCGATGTCCCCGAAGGCGATGAGCTCGTGCCTCTGGGCAAGGCAAAGATCACCCGCGAGGGGGCGGATGTGACCGTGCTGGCCTACGGAACCATGGTTTACGTGGCCGAGGCCGCCGCGAAGGAAACCGGCATTGACGCCGAGGTGATCGACCTGCGGACACTCATGCCGTTGGATCTGGATACGATCACCGCCTCGGTGAAGAAGACCGGTCGCTGTGTGATCGTGCATGAAGCCACGCGCACCTGCGGCTTTGGCGCCGAGCTGCTGAGCCTTGTGCAAGAGGAATGCTTCTATCACCTCGAAGCACCGATTATCCGGGTAACCGGTTGGGACACACCTTATCCGCATGCCCAGGAATGGCAGTATTTCCCGGGCCCAATGCGGGTGGGTGAAGCCCTCAACACCGTCATGGAGGACTGAGCCATGGGCGTGCACATAATCCGCCTGCCGGACATTGGCGAAGGTATCGCCGAAGCCGAGTTGACCGAATGGCAAGTCAAGCCTGGCGATATTGTCAGAGAAGACGACATTCTGGCTGTGGTGATGACCGACAAGGCCGCAGTCGAGGTGCCATCCTCCGTGAATGGCAAGGTTTTGGAACTGGGTGGAGAGATCGGCGAGCTGATGGCCGTTGGTGCCACACTGATCCGCATCGAGGTCGACGGCGAAGGCAACGAAGGCGACGCGCCTGCTATGGCCGAGGCGCCCGACGTTGAGCCGGAACCTGAGCCAGAGCCAGAGGCCGAGCCCAAGCCTGAACCCGCAAAGGCACCCGAGCGGGCCGCACCTGCCGTGGCACGAGCCCAAGGCACCAAGCCGCTGGCCTCACCCTCGGTACGCGCTCGTGCCCGTGAAGAAGGGATCGACTTGCGCCAGGTACCGGGGTCCGGTCCGGCCTCGCGGATCAGCCACAGCGATCTGGATCAGTGGATTGCTTCGGGCGGCATTCAGCAGGGTCAGATCACCCGTGGCGCCAATACCGGCATCGAAGAGGTGCGTGTCATCGGCATGCGGCGCAAGATCGCCGAAAAGATGCAGCTTTCGAAACGCCAGATTCCGCATATCACCATCGTAGAAGAGGTCGAAATCGAGGCGCTCGACGCCCTGCGGGTGGCGCTGAATGACAAGCACAAGGGCGACAGGCCAAAACTCACCATGCTGCCGTTCCTGATGCGCGCGATTGTTGAAGCGGTGCGCGAACAGCCCGGACTGAACGCGCGTTTCGATGATGAGGCCGGCATCATCCATCGCCATGGCGGGGTGCATGTCGGCATCGCTACCCAGACACCAAACGGGCTGAACGTGCCGGTGATCCGCCATGCCGAAGCGGGTAGCCTGTGGGACAATGCCGCCGAGCTGACCCGCTTGGCCGAAGCCGCCCGCGAGGGCACGATCAAGCGCGAGGAATTGCAGGGTGGCACCATCACCATCACTTCGCTCGGGCCCTTGGGTGCGCTGGCCACCACGCCGATCATCAATCACCCCGAAGTAGCCATTGTGGGCGTCAACAAAATGCAGATCCGCCCGGTCTGGGACGGCCAACAGTTCCAGCCGCGCAAGATGATGAACATCTCGTGCAGCTTCGATCATCGCGTGGTCGACGGCTGGGATGCGGCGGTCTTCGTGCAGAAACTGAAATCCCTGCTGGAAACCCCGGCCATGTTGTTTGTGGAGGGCTGAATGTCGGACCTGAAATGTAAGTTGCTGATCATCGGCGCTGGTCCTGGCGGGTATGTCTGCGCCATTCGTGCGGGTCGGTTGGGAATCGACACGATCGTAGTGGACGAGGCCAAGCCCGGCGGAACCTGTCTGAACGTGGGCTGTATCCCCTCCAAGGCGATGATCCATGCAGCCGACGAGTTTCACCGGATCACAGCGGTCAATGACGGCCCGTTGGGCATCACCGCCCCAGCCCCGAAAATTGACCTCGCCAAGACTGTTGCCTGGAAAGACGGCATCGTCAAACGGCTGAATACCGGTGTCTCAGGCCTGATGAAAAAGACAGGCGTCAGGTTCGTGTCGGGCTGCGCCCGGTTTCTGGATGGAAAGACCGTGTTGGTCAGCGATACTGATGGCGAGAGCCGTGAAATCACTGCTGAATACATCGTCATCGCGTCGGGCTCGGCCCCGGTCGAACTCCCCTTCCTGCCTTTTGGCGGCGATATCCTGTCTTCGACCGAAGCTCTGGCGCTGGGTGACGTACCCGAAAGCCTTGCCGTTGTTGGCGGCGGTTACATAGGGCTGGAACTGGGCACGGCCTTTGCCAAGCTGGGTAGCAAGGTCACGGTGGTCGAGGCCGAAGCCCGCATCCTGCCCACCTATGACAAACAGCTAACCGCACCGGTGTCGAAACGTCTGTCGGCCCTGAATGTCACGGTCATGACCGACACCAAGGTGCAAGGCTTTTCTGATGGTGTTCTGGCCACGGATCAGGGCAATGTTGTGGCCGACAAGGTCCTGGTGACCGTCGGCCGCCGCCCGCGCACCCATGGCATCGGGGTTGAGGAACTGTCGCTAACCATGGACGGGCCGTTCATCCAGATCGATGAGACCTGCCAGAGCTCGATGCGGGGCATTTATGCAATCGGGGACGTCACAGGTGAACCCATGCTCGCCCATCGCGCTATGGCGCAGGGCGAAATGGTAGCCGAACATATCGCGGGTCACATCGTCGAGTGGGACAAACGCGCGATCCCTGCAGTCTGTTTCACCGACCCCGAGATCGTCACCTGTGGCGCAATGCCCGGCGAGATTGACGGCACAAAGACCAGCGATTTTCCGTTGGCGGCCAATGGTCGGGCCATGACATGCGAACGAGAAGACGGATTTGTCCGCGTGGTCTGGCGCGAAAGCGACCATGCTGTCGTGGGCATTCAGGCTGTCGGCGCGCAGATGTCGGAACTCTCGGCGGCTTTCTCGCTCGCCATCGAAATGGGCGCCTGCCTTGAGGACATAGGCGCAACCATCCACGCCCACCCGACACAGTCCGAAGGCCTGCAGGAAGCTTGTCTGAAGGCTCTGGGTCAAGCCCTACATATCTGAAGTTCAGGTTAAAGTTCGGTCAGCCCTGCATCGGTCGGGCTGGTCTTTCCCATGAATACGATCCGGGTGCGCAATGGCGCTATTCCGGGGTCTTATACAGTGGAGTAACCCGAGTTTTGTGGGCAGTGTAAGGCTTTGAATTTTCAGCAATTCAGCGCCGTCCTTGTGTATTTGACAGGCGACTTAGTACCGAACGCGGACTTCGGCATTAGTGAAGCGATGTTCGGGGAATGGAGCTACAAACCGATAGCAAACTACATAGTGAGTGCCTGCGTGGCGCGCAGGATTCGTACAGTTCACCCGGAAACTAAGAGCCTGCATTCCGACCATAGGCGCCAAATACAATCGCAGCACACATGATACCCGGCAAGGGAAGCGGCACTCAGCGAGACAGCACACTGGAAACTGAGTAAGTTTTCCTTCGTGGTTCCATCGCCGGGACTCAGCGCATAACTATGCAGAGTCAAAGAAAGGGCTGGCTTTTCGGCAAGCCCCTCATTTTGACGTCGGTGTGATTTTGTCAGTTACAAGCCGATTGGCCTGCGTACATTCCAAGCCCGGCACCGGCCGCCGTTGCAAGAGTCTTACCTGTGCCTGAACCAATCTGGTTGCCCAACACGCCACCTACAGCGGCACCCCCCAGAATGCCAGCAGCACACCGAGCGTCACTTTGCGCCTGAGCCTGAGTTGGCGATGTCGGGGCTCCGCAAGCTGTCAAGAGCAATGCGCCACCAAGCAGGCAAGCTACGGTTGTCTTCCTCATATCGGTTTCCTTACGTTCACGCGTATGCGATGGTCTCGTGTTGCCAGATATGTAGGCGCAGCCGAACCGCTCTCCAACCCCGCGGCAGTCAAGGCGCAAGAATCCGCCCAGCGGCCGGTAACTTGTCGGCTGAGCAAAATGTCATGCGGTTCTGGGGTGAAACACAGCTTAGGCTCCGGCCTCATAGCCAGTAAATGACGATCGCTGTGAGTGCGGTGGCAGGCAGAAGGACTTTTAGTCAGCGGTCGTAGCGCGTTGCCACATGTCGCCAATCCTTCAATCTGCCGAAACTAATCTCGATACGGTTGCGGCGTTTGCTACGACGCTTGTCGTATCGAACGGGTTTCTTGCGTTGTTTCCGCCCTTAGTTCGCCCCCTCTCGGCAGCATCCTTCGGATGCGGCTGCCGGGCAGTGAATCAGGCGTCCACGCCCCCTTTTTTTTGACGCCCAAGCTGGACTCTGTGCGATGCACTTTCAGGTCGGTCGCGTCCACTGCCCGGCAGGGCATTGCCTGGCAAGGTCCCGAAAGGGGATCATGACCGTCTTCTGCTCGTCGTGTTCGGCGACAAGATCGGCCATCGTCTCGGCAAAGATGCCCTTATCGCTCCAGCGCTCCCAACGATTGCAGAGTGTCTTGTGCGGCCCGTATCCCTTAGGTGCAACCCATTGCGATGGATGAAGATAATGCCACTCAAGACCCGCCGATCATCTATGCGGGGTTTACCGTGGGATTCAGGAAAGACGGGCGCAAGACGCAGCATCTGCGCATCCGTCAGCCGGAAAAGACCAGACATGCTCACCGATCGGTTTTCGAACCGTGAGCCGCCCGGCCTGCCGGAAATCAATGGGTCCTGAGCCTAGTTGCACGAGGGTCAATGGTGAAAAGTCTGCAAGAGAACCCACTTATGTTGGGTTCCCCGCTCAACAGAAATTAATCTTGGCGACCTGTTATATGGCGACCTTTTGGTTACATGCGCAAAATAATAGCATTTTGCGCACTACTAGCCCTAATCGTATCGTCAGGTGCTTTGGTCCAGGCTCAGGTTTCGCTGCGAAACTCTCCGAGGTATCCGGCAAGCTGCTCTACGATGTTCTGCGCGTCTTCGGCAGAGACCTCTTTGCCACGAATACGAATGCGCAGCTCTCCGGCAGAAACCTCGGCGATGACATCGCCTCCCCCAGAAAGGGCGACAGGCGACAGCCGCTGGACCTGCTGTGGACGCCCCCCCCGCGCCTTGTCCTTTGACGGAGCGGGCGACGTTTTCAGCGCGGCTTCCAGCAAAGCCCATTCCGTTTTCGGATCCAGTTCCCCTACCCCGGCCAGTGCCTGACGCAGTTTGGTCTGTGCGCCGTCCCGCAGTGCCGAGGCAAGTTTCAAGCCAGACTTTTCGGACAAAGCAACGGGATGTTGCAACAGGTCACCCAACGCTTCGTGCACCATCGCAAAGCTGCGAACCTTGGATCGTTTTGCCTTGGACGCCGCTGCAAACAGGACATCGACGGCCGCTTCGGTCGACGCAAATACCCCCTGCCCCACAGCCAGCACCGCAATGCGACCGCGTTCATAAGGGCTGAGGTTTGACCTGAGCTCGTTTTCCTCGACCATGGACACATAAGCGCCCTGCCCCGAACCTGCCTCGCGGATGAAGGCCGGGATTTCAGTAAAACGCGGATCCGTTTCCGCAAGGCGCCGAAAGGCGTTCAGGCGACGGAACCCAGAGATCAGACCGTAGCTGCCCCCATCCCGTGTCACCTCGATTGGGGTACGCAGGCCATGGACACGCAGCGATTCCAGTAGCTCGGCCATGGCCTCTTCGTCTTCGACCATCCGGTCGCGGCGAATGAAGTCCGCATCGATCTGATCCAGTGACAGCATTTCCGCCACCAATCCCGCGTCCTGAGCATCGCGCCACCGCGCCGCATCCCCCTGATCCTGAGCCAGTGCCAGACGATCCGTGACAGCGGTCATACCATTCAATGTCGCGGCTTCTGCCGCAACCTGAGCAATCGGGGGCGTCGAGGATTTGGTCTCAAACGGGCTGATTGAGGGTTTCGCGGCGAAACCGGCCTCAAGCTGTTCCAGTTCCGCAGTATCCGGAGCGGTCAATCTTCTGCGCTTAGCCATCTGCTTCTCCTCCCATCTGAGCGTCACGCCACCAGCAGCCGATCAGAACTTGTTTAAATTCGGCATAGGTGCGGTCAAAAGTTTCCCGGCCCCTTACGTACGTGTCCCGGTTGAAATCCCTGTAATCGGCCTCATAGATGCCGTTCACCTGTTCGCCGGCCTGCCCGACCAATGCCGTATAGTCCTGTCGGTACGCGTTCATGAAATCGCCGAAATAGGCCTGGATGACGTTGGCCATATCCGTCTGCTGACTGGCGTCAAACCGGGTAATGATCGCCCGCACTACATCCCATTCAAACTTAAGTTCGGGCAAACCCGCCGCCCGTTGCGCCGCGTTCTCACCGTCCTCAATGCTTGCGAAAGTCGTGTAGAGCATGTCGAAGAACCGACCCGTCGAGTCAAATTCCAGGAATGACGCGCCGAGGGGAACCAACAGAATGTCCGCAGCAGCCAGCGCATTGATCGTTAGGTACCCAAGTGCAGGAGGCGTATCGAGGAATACAATATCGTAATCGTTCAGAACGCCCTCATCGTGCAGGAAATTGGTCAAACCGTCCCACAGCGGCCAACTGCGCAGCCCCATGCGCCAGACCGGGATCTGAAACTCGGCCCAATAAAGGTTCAACTGGGCGCCGATCAGATCGATATTGGGCCAGTGCGTCTTTTGAATGACATCGCGGGGCAGGGTATTCAGTGCCTCCTGCAGGGTCTCATCCAGGGGAATTTCCGGCTGGCCCGCAGCATCCCTTACCCTGTTTTCTTCCTGCACGGCCCGTGCGTAATCCTTCGCAATCAGTGGAAATACCGTTTGCCATTCATCCGCAACATTGCCGCCCAGAATGGAGGTCATCGATCCCTGACTGTCCAGATCGACGACCAACACTTTGTACCCGTCCAACGCAGCAGACATGGCCAGATGCGCCGCGGTCGAGGTTTTGCCGACACCGCCTTTGAAATTGGCAACGGCAACGACTTTGGCGGGCAACCCTTCCGGTCGGTAGGGCAAATATTCCTTGGTGCTGACGCCTTCAGCGGCGAAGTGCTTCCTGAGTGTGAGCACTTCTTCCAACGTGAACCATTTCGATCCGGCCTCACCCTCACCCTGGGGCAGGTCCGGGTTGGCCTTCAGAACGCGGCGCAAATGAGCCGGAGCCACTGGGATCAAGTATTTGGTGATCTCCCAAATCGAGAATCGGCGCAGTCTTTTCTCACCATCCGGGGCATATCCCCGACGGGCCAGATCTTCGCGCCCCTTCGCACAGAAGGTAGCCGCTTTTGCGAATCGAGAGGTCCCGATAGGATCAGGCAGCTTCTCCGCTGAAAGCTCGGGATCCAGGTTCAAATAGGGCGGCAGAGGAGGTTGGGTAGATTTATTCACTGTCGATGCCTCAGATAATGTTCGCCTTACCGGCGTATATTGCTCAACATAGCGAACATTTTGCGTTGAGGCTATCCTTTGAAAATGGGTTTTCCACAGAATATGGCCTTGGCGCCCGGTTTCGCCACGAAACTCAAAGAATAAGGAACACTGAGGGCAACAAAGAGTTTATTATTTTTAGAAGTTTTAGAATCTTTGCGCCAAGAAAACATATATAAAACAATAGGTAAGGGTGTTCTAGGTGCCTGAATACGGGACAAAAGGTACCCGGTTCCGGTACCAAAAGGACCCATATACAGGACAAAAGGCCCCGGTTTCCGGGAAGAAGGGTGCCGATTCGCAGGGTGTTGAATTCTTGGGCAGATTAGACCCTAAATTCGGACCTTTCGGTGTGAGGATTTCGGTGCCAGAGTCCAATTGAGGCGCATTCATGGGTCAGTTCTGTGGATAACTTCTCTGAGTTTGGCGCAAGGTACCCGGATACGGGATTCCTTCATTCCTGTATTTGGGTACCCAAATTGATTTGATCCGCAGGTACTTTTCATGTCAGATATCTAAAAAACGAGCAGTCAGGCAGAATCATGCCGGATACACAATTGGATATGGATCAGCTTTCCGGGGCTTTGCGCCGGGAGACGGTCAAGAAAAACGTCGCCGCGATTCACATCAGCGGCAAACTTACGTTGTTGCAGCGTAAGCTGTCCAATGTCCTGTTGCTAAATGCCTATGACGCGCTGACCTCTGCGCCGACGCACACGATTGACGCCCGCACCCTTGCGATGATGGTAGGCTACAACTCCAACGATTTCGATACGCTGCGCGCCAGCTTGCGAGCACTGGCCGAAACGGTCGCAGAGTGGGATATGCTGGACGAACAGGGTCGGCAGGAATGGGGTGTGTCCTCGCTGCTCAGTTTTGCCAAGCTAAAGAACGGGATTTGCGAGTACGCTTATTCTCCGGCTTTGGCCCAGAAACTCTATGACCCGAAGATCTATGCGCTGATCAATGTCCAGATCCAAAGGAACTTCAGCTCGGGCCATGGTCTGGCGCTTTATGAGAATTGCTATCGTTTTGTTCGGACAGGGTCGACGGGATGGTGGGCGCTGGATGTGTTCCGCAAGCTGATGGGAGTCGATGGCAGCGACTATTACAGCAGCTTCAAGCACCTGAACGCGAAAATCATCAAGCCTGCCGTTGCCGAGGTGAACAAGAGCTCGGACATTCTGATCGAGCCAGAGTTTCAGAAAAAGGGACGCACGGTCACCGATATCCGGTTTCTGATCAAGGGCAACCCGCAAAAGGCGATGTTCGAAATCGACGACAGCGATGGCGTTCGCAACCTGCAGGTCTACAAGACGCTGCGCAAGCAGGGGGTATCGGATCGACTTGCACGCCAATGGATCGCTGAGCATGGCGAGGACTACGTGCAGCAGAAGCTGGATTATGTCAGTGGGCAGGGCGATGTGAAATCTACGGTTGGCTATTTGTCCGCCGCGTTGCGGGACGACTATCAGCCGCCGGAGAAGGAAGCGCCGGCTGAGCCCAGTCCCGAAGCTGTTGAGGCCGCGCGCGTGCGCGACGCCGAAAAGGCGCGGGAAGATCAGGCCTATGCCGCGCGCGCAGCGGAACGGGCCGAGCGGTCACGTAGATTGTCCATCGTCGAAGAGCTGGTTTCGCGGCGAAACCCCACACAGAGGGATGCGGACAAACGGCTGTTTCTTGCAGGGCTCGACAATGATCTGGACCGGGAGCATTTCCGCGCCCATGGTTGGCGTTCGGGTCTGAACGCCAACGCCATCTTCGATTTCTGGGAAGAACTTGAGCCCGACGCATTCACCTAAGCGTCGGAAGTAGGGGCCGTGAACAGCCCCTTAGAACTTCACCGATCCTTCATCGCCGACTTGAGTGCATCCGCGAATGCACTGTTGTGCGCATTACCGTCAGATTTTGCGCGTTGTGCACCTTTGGCATTTGTAGCGCCAAAGCTCTTTTTCGGTCCACGGTTGGCGCGATCCTCACGTGCCGAGGCACCGCCATCTTTGCGCATCGTCAAGCCGATCCGTTTGCGGGGGACATCCACTTCGACCACGGTGACTTTGACAACTTGTCCGGTTTTAATCACCTCATGCGGATCCTTGACGAACCGGTCCGCCAGTTGGCTGACATGCACCAGCCCGTCCTGATGCACGCCGATATCCACGAAGGCACCAAAGGCAGCGACATTGGTGACTGTACCTTCCAGCACCATACTCGGTTTCAGATCGGTGATCTCTTCGACGCCATCGGTGAATGAGGCGGTGACAAAACTCGGTCTTGGATCGCGGCCGGGTTTTTCCAATTCGGCAAAGATATCCCGAACGGTCGGCAGCCCGAAAGTGTCGTTGACGAATTGCTCGGCTCGCAATCCTTTCAAAGCGCCGTCATGCCCCATGATCTGTCGGATATCGCGCCCGCAAGCGGAAACAACCCGACGCGCCACGTCATAGGCTTCGGGGTGAACCGAGGACGCATCCAAAGGTTCCGACCCGTCGCGTATGCGCAAAAAGCCCGCACATTGCTCATAAGCGCGGGGGCCAAGGCGGGCCACTTTCAGCAGTTCCTTGCGCGATTGAAACGCGCCGTTCAGGTCGCGGTGCAGCACTATCGCTTCGGCCAGCCCGGGACCCAGGCCAGAGACGTGAGAGAGCAGGGGGGCTGAGGCCGTGTTCAGATCGACGCCCACAGCGTTCACCACGTCCTCGATTACCGAGGCGAGGGATTGCGACAGGCGGTGCTGATCCACGTCATGTTGATACTGGCCGACGCCAATCGATTTGGGTTCGATCTTGACCAGTTCGGCCAGCGGGTCCTGTAGTCGGCGGGCGATGGATACGGCACCGCGCAAGGAAACGTCGAGATCGGGAAACTCGCGCGCGGCCAGTTCCGAGGCGGAATAGACCGAGGCGCCAGCTTCGGACACAACCACCTTGGTCGGGGCTTTAACAGTTTTGGGCAACAGCTTCAGCGCGTCGGCCACCATCTTCTCGGTTTCGCGGCTGGCGGTGCCGTTGCCGATGGCGATCAGTTCGATCTTGTGCGCGGCAATCAGGTTCAGAATGGTGGCCTGTGCACCGCGCAGGTCATTCTTTGGCTGAAACGGGTAAAGTGTATCGGTTGCGACCACCTTCCCGGTGGCGTCAACAACGGCCGCTTTGACGCCGGTGCGAATTCCGGGGTCCAGACCCAGGGTTGCCCGCGCTCCGGCCGGTGCGGCAAACAGCAAGTCATTGAGATTGCGAGAGAAAACCTGAATGGCCTCGTCTTGTGCCCGGCTGCGCAGGTCGGCCATCAACTCAACCATCATCGACAGGGACAGTTTCACCCGCCAGGTCCATCCGGCCACTTTGCGCAGCCAGACATCACCGGGGCCGTCGCCGCGCGTTTGCAGATGTGCAGCGACGATGGATTCGGCCCGCGCCGCGCCCGTTTCGGGTTCGGGCGCGATGTCCAGCGTTACGATCCCTTCCTTCGAGGCCCGCAGCATCGCCAACGCCCGGTGCGACGGGGTTTTCGACCAAAGCTCTGTGTGGCCGAAATAGTCGCTGAACTTCGCGCCTTCCTGTTCCTTGCCGTCGATCACTTTTGAGGCCAGCAGGGCCTCGCGTTGCATGAAATCGCGCAGCTCGCCCAAAAGGGTGGCGTTTTCCGTCAGCCTCTCGGTGATGATGTCCCGCGCGCCGTTCAGCGCATCTTTTGTGGTCGGGACCGCCTCGGTCATATAACCCTGCGCCAAAACTTCGGGATCGGCGGAGCGGTCGTCCAGAATGGCATCGGCCAACGGCTCGAGCCCGTTTTCCCGTGCAATCATCGCCTTGGTGCGGCGCTTGGGTTTGTAGGGCAGATAGATGTCTTCCAACTGCGCCTTGGTATCGGCCTGCGCGATAGATTTGGCCAGATCGTCGGTCAGCTTGCCCTGATCCTTGATCGAGCCCAGGATTGTCTCACGCCGGGCCTCAAGCTCTCGCAAATAGGTCAGCCGGTCGGATAGCGTCCGCAGTTGGGTATCGTCCAGCCCACCGGTCACCTCTTTTCGGTAGCGGGCGACAAAGGGGACGGTGGCCCCTTCGTCCAGCAGTTTCACCGCTGCCCCCACCTGTTCGGGGCGGGCGTTGATCTCGGTGGCGATGGTGCGGGCGATGCGGTCCAAGGGGGCCTCCTGAAAAAGTCTGGAGGAACTTCTTAGCCAGCCGCATCCCCAAGGGGAAGGGGGATCGGACCAGTTCGGCAAACCCCTGCAGAGGGATTGCCAAGTTGTTTGGGTGTTCTGATCCGGTTAAGCGACCGGCATGAAGATGCCATCCTCGCTGCCGTGCCTGAAAGGGTTCCGTTACTCTATTAAAACAACTATGGCCCAGCTATTCGTTTCTTCGTTCTCGGATACATCCTTCAACGTGTTGAAAAAATACAGTCTCCGGGGGCTTACTTGCATTCATTGCTGGCTAAGATCGAAAAGGGAGAACTGTCTCCAAAGGCAATGCTATCGCGGACCTCCAATGCTTCGTAGGATTTGTGAAGCGGAAATAGATTTACCGTCGTCAGACTACCCTTCTAATCATTTTTCGCATTGAACGGTTCGAAAAAGGTGAGCGATAGGATTGACGCCTATACGTCACAAACGCATAAATAATGAGTTATAGACAGGAATCTTATACCTCACGATGTGGAACTGGCAGAACCCTGACTGGCCGTCATTTCATTATGATGCTGCAATGCTCGAACCGTACGAGCAACAGTTCCTGTTGTCTTCAGGAGAAGTTCTTGGAGCGGTACATCATGTGAACGCATCGGATCGTGACCAATTACGAATCGACTTGCTGAGTGAAGAAGCGATGAAAACCAGCGCGATCGAAGGTGAGATGCTGGATCGGCTCAGCGTGCAATCTTCCTTGCGTCGGCAGCTTGGATTGGCTCCCGACAGCTATCCATCCAAACCGCGTGAGCAGGGCGTTTCCGAAATGATGGTGGATGTCTACTCCACCTACTCAGAGCCGCTATCACACAACACCCTGTTTCGCTGGCATGACATGCTTTTGTCCCATGACAGACATCTGGAAACGATTGGAGCATACAGGAGCCATGAGGATGCGATGCAAATCGTCTCAGGCAGGCTCGACCGCCCAACGGTGCATTTCGAAGCACCACCTTCACATCAGGTTCCGACTGAAATGGACCAGTTCGTAACCTGGTTTAACCGGACTGCACCGGATGGTCCCGAACCATTGCGGGCACTGATCCGAGCCGGATTGAGCCATCTATTTTTCGAGAGCATTCACCCCTTTGAAGACGGCAATGGCCGGTTGGGCAGGGCGCTGGCTGAAAAGTCCCTGGCACAAAACATTGGTCAGCCAAGCCTTATAGCGCTTGCTTTCACGATCGAGCGAGAGCGTAAGGCGTACTACGACCAACTCGAACGCCACCAAAAGACACTGGACGTCACACCATGGCTTATCTGGTTTGCCGAGACAGTCCTTAAAGCACAGCAGGTGACGCTTGAACGGGTCGGCTTCTTTATAGCCAAGACGCATTTCTATGACCGGCATCGTGATCAATTCAACGCCCGCCAAAGCAAGGTAATCGCGCGTTTGTTCAAGGCTGGGCCGGACGGTTTCAAAGGCGGGTTGAGTGCCGAGAACTATATCTCGATCACAGGAACGTCGCGCGCCACCGCGACACGGGATCTGCAGGATCTGGTAGAGAAGGGAGCTCTGACCAGAACGGGTGAACTCCGGTACACGCGCTATTGGCTAAAATTGGGCCGGGAAGGGTAGGGGGCTGAAAAACGGCACGAAGGGCGGGAAGCCGTCATTCGCTTCAACCGTGATATTAACAGCGCGAATTGAAAGAGCCGACATTCAATCAACTGGATTGTAATCAGTAGGTCCGCGGTTGGTTTTCCTGTCATTGAAGACTTAGTCAGGTTCAAATTAGGTTCATTCTAGACACGTCGATCTATTAAACTCGAAGTGAAAAGTATCTGCCTTTTCCAAGCCGCTTACCGTTATGCATTACACGCAGCGGTGACGATGATCTCGACTTTCAGATCCGGCCGAGCGAGCTTTGCCTCGCCGCAAGCGCGAGCCGGGGCGTGCCCGGTGGGAACCCAGCTATCCCAAACGTCGTTCATCTCGCCAAAATCGGCCATGTCGGACAACCAGACTATCGCTTGCAACATTTGTTCCCGCGACGAACCCGCTTTGTCCAGAAGCGCATCGACGCGAGACAGGCACTCTCGGGTCTGTTCGGCCACTGTGGCTCCTTCGCCAACCTGCCCGCAGAGAAATGCGACGCCGTTGTGCTTGACGATCTTGCTCATGCGTTGGCTGGTGTTGATACGTTCGATCATGAAGGCTTCTTTCTTAGTTGGTTGCGCTGTTCACCGAACCGCCCATCGCTGCCAGTTCGCCGAGAGTCACGGGTTTCAACGGTGGCCTGATCCGATAGTATCCGGTTTCGTCCATCGTAGCGCTGTTCGCTTCGGCCAGCAGGCTGCTCACAGTCAGTCCGCAATACCGGCCTTGGCATGGTCCCATTCCGGCACGGCTGAAGGCCTTGGCCTGGTTCGGACCCACACAGCCGATTCCGGCATGGCGACGAATGTCTCCGGCAGTGATTTCCTCGCAACGGCAGATGATAGTCGCGTCGGCGGGCTTTGTGGCTTCGATTGCGGGTGGAAAGACGGCGTCAAGGAAAGGGCGTACCGCCAACTCCCGCGCGATGCGCCGCCGAATTGGTTTGGCGGCGGTGTCCCTCTCGATCGTCGAAATCGCACCCAGATCGGCGGCCGTTTTCAACGCTGCAAGGCGGCCTGCCAATGCGGCTGCCTTCGCGCCGCCGATGCCAGCGCCGTCACCGGCGATATGGACCGTTTCGACATTAGTCCCGCCCCAGTCATCGAGGTTCGGCACGAAGCAATGCTGCCGTGCATCCCAGTGATGCGCCACGTCAATGGAGCGGGCCGCCTGTGTGTTAGGTACGACACCGTGATGCAAGAGCACTGTGTCGCAAGGAATATGTCGGGGCTTTCCCCCCGCAATAAAGCGGATGCCGTCGGCGGAAGTTTCTCCTTCAATCGAAATATTCGTCGCGGAAGTATAGCGGCGTACCCCGGCACGACGGATTTCCGATAGCATCGTCAACCCCTTGAACAGGTATCGCCAACCGCGAAGGGCTCCACCCAAATGCGGAAGAGCCCGCAGAAAATCCGCTCTTGTCTGCGTTTCGACCAGTGCCAGCGGCGGTGTGCCCGCTCGTATCATCTGCGCGGCGATCAGGTAAAGCAGCGGTCCTGATCCGACAAGAACCGCGTTTTTTGACAGGACGCCGGATTGCTTCAACAGAATCTGTGCCGCCCCCGCTGTCATCACGCCAGGCAGGGTCCAGCCCGGCAGTGGCATCGGGCGTTCCAGGGCTCCTGTGGCGATGAGGATGCGTTTCGCTTCGATTGCGCCCCCTCTTCCGTCAGCGGTGTAGAGCACCCGAATTCCCTCTTCGATCGACCAGACCACCGCGCCACTGATATGGGTGATGTTGCCGTGATCCAGCCCGGCTGTGAGGGGCAATCCGTCTATATAGTCCTTACCCAGCAGTTCGCCCCTGATAGGTGCGACCCGATCCACATCGCGGTAGATCTGCCCGCCGGGACGGCGCTGCTCGTCCAGAAGGATAACATGCAGGCCAGCATTTGCGGCGGTTGCGGCCGCGGCCATCCCGGCCGGGCCAGCCCCGATGATGACAAGATCAGTTATCTGCATCGGTCACATCCCTTCCTTTGCGCGGCATCGACAAGCGCAGCCCGTCCGTGACTTCGAGCATGCAGGCTTGACGGGTCACACCGTCAACCTCGACGAGGCAGTCGAAACAGGCCCCCATCATGCAGAATGGCGCGCGTGGAGCGCCCGATACCGGTGTGTACCTGAACGTCCCTACACCGGCGGCCAGCATTGCGGCCGCGAGATTTGAACCTTTGGGCAGCTGCAGTTCCCGGCCCTCGAACCATACTGGAACCAGCGGGCGCCCTTCCTCCAACTCAAGAAACGACGAAGCGGTCTTCACTGAACACCTCCAGATCCGGGGCGGCGTTGGTGCCTTCCAGCCAGTCGGGCAAGAAACGGGCATGAGCCGCCGCAAGGGTGATGCCGCTATGGCACGTGACCAGAAAGGCGCCGGGCATTTCGGGACTTTCCTGATAGATTGGCAGGCCGTCAGGCGACAGAATCCGCAGAGCCCCCCAACTGCGCACGAGCTGCGCCCTGGCAAGCACCGGGTAGGCCGCGATCGCCTCCAAGGCGAGACCGGAGAGGCCAGGCTGGGTGACCCCATCGTTCAGCCCCATCTCTTCGTTGGTGGCACCGATCTGGACGCCGCCTTCATCCACCTGCCGCGCGATCAGCGAGGGGCGGTTGATGAGTTTTGGCAGCTTTTCGGTGATCAAAACCTGGCCGCGTTGTGGCCGGATCGGGGCTTTGAAGCCCAGCCTGGGCCCAAGATCCATCGCGCCCAAACCGGCGGAAAGGATCACCTTGTTGGCCTGCACCCGGGCTCCATCCGCACAGGTGATGGTGAAGACATCAGATTTTTCAACTTCGGTGACAGTTTTTTCGTTCTGCACCTGTCCACCAAGCCGCCTGACGTCGTCGGCGAGAGACCGCAGCAATTTCAATGGATTTACGTGGCCGTCCTGATGATGAAGGATCGCACCGACGACTTTCGGGCCGATCTCTGGCTCCTCCGTCAGGAGCGCCTTCCGATCCAAAACTTCATATGGGTAATTGCCGTCCAGCTTCGCCTTCAGCTCCTCGTATTGAGTGACCGTTTTCGTCAGCGTGTCTTCCGAGAAATGCAAGTCGTAGCCGCCCGCCTGCTCTAGCGACATGTCATATCCGGTCGCGTCGGCAAGCTCATCGGCGAACCCGGCCCATGCTGCAGCGGATTGCTGGCTCCACGTGGCATAACGTGGTTGCTTCATGCCCTTGGACTGCACCCAGACAAGTCCAAAATTTCCCCGACTGGCGCGAAAGCTGCCGTCGCCACCATCAAGAACCAGAACGCGCTTGCCGCGTTTCAAAAGGCCCCATGCGACAGACAGGCCGACAACACCACCGCCTATGATTGCAAAGTCGGATTCCATGATCTCAGTTTCTGAACTTAGGTTTGAGTAGAGCCGGGGCGACCTGAAAAGCTGTCGCCCCGGATTGTATCAGACGAGAGGCCGATTACTCGGAAACCTTGTCAAGGATCGCCTGACCCCATTCCACGCCCACGTCTTCGAGTACGACCGGCCAGACTTCTGCCTGAACCTTGGCCGCCATCGCGGCCAGTTCCGCGTCACTCAGCGAGACGATGGTGGCACCCAGATCGGCCAGTTTCTGTTCGTTGGCTTTCTGGTCGGCTTCCGCCACGGTCCAGCGCGTCGCTTCAAATTCTGCCGCGGCCGCTTTCAGCGCATCCTGATCCTCGGCGTCCAGACCGGCAAGGGATTCATTCGAGATGATCATGTACCAGACTTCGAAATGGGTGTTGGCCGGGATGTAGGTTTTGGTCACGTCGCGGAACGAGGCATAGTATCCTTCGGCACCCGAGCCGATCACACCGTCAACAACGCCGGTCTGTACCGCTGTAAAGGCTTCGGAAAACGGGATGGGCGCGGGGATGTAGCCCAATGCATCGCCGGTCAGCTGGAAGCTCTTGATGCCGGGCACCCGCACTTTGATGCCGTTATCGACCGACGGATCGCCCGGCGACACTGCATCGGTGTTGAGCGCGATGCCACCAAAGTAAACCGGATAGGCGGCCAGCATGGTGATGTCCTGATTGGCGTAAAGCCCATCCATGGTTTCACGCACCACTCCGCCGGGGCCGTAGATCGCGCGGGCTTGTTCCCAGTTTCCGGCGAGGTAGGGGAATGAACTGATCTGCATCTTGCGGTCTGCTGCAGCGGCGGCCGGCTGGGTCGCCATGTCGACCGCGCCGACAGAGATACGTTCCTGCACTGTTGTATAGTCGCCCAATGCTGAGGCGGCATAAATTTTGACGTTGACGTCACCGCCGGTTGCTTCCTCCACGGCGGCGGCAAAGGCGTTCAGCTCGACGTCGATCGTCGTACCTTGCGGGCGCACATGGCTCATCTTCAGGTCAGCTGCCATCGCGGTGGTCGACAGCGCCATCAGCGCTCCGGTTGCGGCAGTTATCATCATGCGTTTCATTGGGTTTCCTCCGTTTGGGTTTAGTTGGTTCAAGATCAGTAGCCAAAGAGTCTGGGCAGGAAGAGCGACAGGTCCGGCCAGAGCGATGTCAGGAACACCACGGGCACATAACCGGTCACGATCAGGATCATCGCGGGCGGGATCACCTTGGTGACCTTCACGTTGCCGATCCGCGCCCCGAGATAGAGGATCGAAGCATAGGGTGGCGTTACGCCCCCCATCGCGGTGTTAACCCCCATGATCGCGGCGAACTGCACCGGGCTGACGCCAATGGCATTCATCAGAGGCAAGAGCAGCGGTGCTATCAGGATGATTGCGGTGACGTCGTTCACGACCATGCCAACCAGAAACAGCATAATGTTGATCAGGATAAGCAGCAGAACCTTGTTGTCAGTGATCTCGAAAATCGAGGCGACCAGTGCCTGCGGGATGCCCTCCATCACATACATCTGGCTCAGGATCATCGAAAACAGGATCATCAGCAGGATGGCACCGACGGCGGTTGCGGATTCCTTACCGGCCATCAGGAAGTTTTCCCACCTGAGCCCCTTGTAGACCAAAAAGCCGACGGGCAGTGCATAGATCACCGCTACTGCTGCAGCTTCGGTCGGGGTCATGATGCCGCCATAGATGCCGCCCAGGATGATTACCGGCATCAACAGTGCGGGGAAGGCGTGAACGCCGCGTTTTGCCACTTCGCTGCTGAGTTCGCTGAACGAGGGCTTTTCATCCAGTATCAGGTTGAACTTGCGCGACATCCACAGGTTCACCATTGAAAAGTTGAACATGATGAACAGACCCGGCCCAAGCGTCGCGAGGAAACAGGCGAGGATCGATGTGTCGGTGACCCAGCCGTAGATGATCATGGTGACCGAGGGTGGGATCAGCAGACCAAGGATCGAGGAATTGGCAATCAGCGCGGTCGCGTATTCGCGGGGATAGCCGCGCTTTTCCATTTCCGGGATCAACAGCGGTCCGATCGCCGCGATACCGGTCAGGCCGGACCCCGAGATCGCCCCGATTACTGCACAGCTGACCGCTGCCACGACACCCAGACCGCCACGCACGTGGCCGATAAAGGCACTGACGAAGCGCAACAGAGAGGCGGCTATACCGCTCTCGCTCATGATGGATCCGGCCAGAACAAATAGCGGAATGGCCAGCAAAATCGGGTTTCCAAGTTGCTGGAATCCCCAGAGCATGTTGCCCTTCATGGTGGCGCCGCCGATGAAATACATCACCATCAGCGCACCGCCGAAGCAATAGGGCAACGGCACCCCGAGGGTCAGCAGGATCACCAGGACAGCGACGGCAAGCAGGGCGACTTCAACCAAGGTGAATCTCCTCGTCAGTATCATATCCAAGAATGTGGCGGACCAGATGGATCGCCGTGTAGATCATCATCAGCGCCAGACCGATGGTCAGAGCCACCTCGGCATAAAATGTGGGAATGTAGAGCGTCGGGCTCTCTTTCCAGACGCGCCAGGAATAGCGGGTGAATTCCCAGGACCAACTCAGCAGCCAGAGCCCGACAATCAGGCTGATCACTTCGCCGATGATCGCCAGAATGACGTGCTGGCGCGGGGTTTTCAGGAAGATCTCAAGCACATTCGCGCGGATATGAGTGTTTTCCCGCGAGGCGTTTACCGCCCCAAGGACATAGAGCCACAGCGCCGGGTAGGCCATGGTTTCCTCAAGCCCCATCACCGGTATTTGCAGAACATAGCGGGTGATGACCTGAACAAACTGGCCCAATGCCACGATGCAAATGATGCTGGTCAGCAGGTATTTTACGAAACGCTCCATTTCCTCCCTCGCGACGTGATTGTCCGTCGTCGCAATACCTACTTTCTCGTCTTCCATAGAAGCAAATTGGAAATTACGTTATATCCATAGTTTGCATCTATGGCCTAACCGGGGATCCAACCAAATGAACCTGACAATCCGTCAACTCACGACATTTCGCGAAGTGCTCCGCACTGGGTCCATTTCCGAAGCCGGGCGCACGCTCGGGCGCACGCAACCATCGGTCAGCGCGATGATTGCGGGCCTGGAGAATGAGATCGGATTTCGACTTTTCGAACGAGAGCATGGCCGGCTGACACCGACGCCCGAAGCTCATTATTTTCTGGAAGAGGCCGAGGCCGTCCTGTCGCGGCTTACACAGTCCACGAACACTTTACAGGAAATATCGAACCTGAAGCGTGGGCGCCTGCGCGTCGCTTGCCACCCAGCCGCATCAGGGTTCTTCATGCCAAGTGTTCTCGGCCAGTTTTTACAAGACAAGCCCGCTATCAAGGCCTCGTTGATGATGCGCTCATCCAAAGTCATCGAGGAACTGATCGCCTCGCAGCAATACGATCTCGGGTTTACCGAAACACCTGAGCCACGAAAATCAATTCATCAGAAAGATTTCGACCTGGAATGCCTTTGTGCCATGCCTTCTTCGGACCCGCTGGCTGCAAAATCCCTGATTTCAACAGAGGACCTGGATGGCGCAAATCTGGCAACACTTTTTTCAGAGCATCCGACATTCCTTCAGACCTCTGCGGCCTTCAAGAACACTGGAAAGAGTTTTGAGCGCAGGTTCGAGTTGCGGACATTCTTACCAGGGTTACAGTTTGTCAAAGCGGGCCTGTGCTATTTGATTTGCGATTTGATTACAGCTTTTAGCTGCAACGATCCCTTGCACGGTACCGGTGGTATCGTATTTCGCCGCTTTAGCCCGAGAATCAGCAGCAGTGTTTCAATTCTCACCCCCGCTCATCGCCCGGCGTCTCTGATAACTCAGAACTTCGGCCAAAAACTGGCTGATGACATACACGCAATGAAAGCAAACATTCTGCCGTGAGTTCGGCTCAGCACCAAAGCAATGGCAAGTTCCACAACCGGGCCTTGGTGCAGCTACAGCGAAAATCTGCTTCGTTGCGCATTCTGTGAGTTCGCCGACCCGTGAGCTTTGCCTGTACCGCGATTGTCTGGAAAGCGGGCTGCGACCGCAGCATCGCGAAAATAGGACGAAAGTCCGGAAAGGACCGCAAATGAAGTGTACAACCTTTCGGCTTGCACTGGTGCCACCGCATAGCACTAAGTCGATTTCGAGCTCATGTGCCGAATGCCGCGTGGAGCGGAATGTCAGCTATATGCAACTCGGAAGTTTCAAACCTGTACGTTGACTTCAGTCTCGGTTCCTGAGTCCGTGTTAACAAAAAACATCGAAACGCTTTCAGCTTGTTCGTCTGAAAGGCGGCGGTAGAGGCTATCGCGTTTGTTTTCGGGCTCACCGGCCAGATAGAATTGCGTTGTGAGCAGTTCGGTATCGCCATCAAGGACTTTTACGTGGATATGGGGTGTACGGCCCGGATATTTACCGGGCTTGATCGTGCGGAAGCTGTAACGGCCGTCCTCGTCAGTAATGTCATGACCGAAACCCTGAAAGCCCTTGTCATAGACCACATTCCGGCTGTCTCCTGGATGGAGGTATTTTCCATTGAGATCGCATTGCCAGATTTCGATCCTATGTCCTGACCGAGGTAGGCCATTTCTGTCTGTGATGCGACCTTTCAGCGTGATCACTTCTCCGCCGGCTTCTTCCACGAGCCCCATGACCTTGACCAGATCGTTGTCTACATCCGGCATCCGCATGGAAGGCGTTGGATAGAATGGCCCTTCGGCGGCGCGGGGTGTCAATCCTGCTGCATCAGCCCGACGCCAAAAGAAAATCCCTCCGGCAAGAGCGGCCAGTCCGGTCAAAAGGCTGCGACGCGTGGATTTACTGGCTTTCATATCTGGCTCCTCTCGGACTGTGGCAGTCAGCATGCCGCCACCTGTCTCTTCAGAACATACCGTTCCCGTGGGCGAAGTCCTCGGCGTCTGGAATTTCTTGCACAATATCCCAATGCTCCACGATCTTGCCTTCGTCATCGTGGCGCACAATCTCGATCACCGCATTGCCCCAATCGGCATATTCCACCAGCGCCATGGTCAGATCACCGTCAGAGATTGTCTGATGCACTGTAACATTGCCAAGTGTGCCGTCACTATCCTTGAAAAAGCCAAAGATGGGTTCAGTTCCGTTCGGGACCCTCGGGTTATGCTGGATGTAATCTGCGCCGAAGAGTCGCTTCAGAGTTTCGATGTCCCCGGCGATCCCCCGGTCAAAGAACTCGATCGCGTTCATCGTGTTGCGCGCAAGATCCATGTTTGAGACGTATTTGTCCACATCTCCGCCACCGTCGATCATGGAATTGCCGTTGGCAGTTTCGGATTGGGGAACTTCTGTTTGGGTCGTGTCCCAGTGTTCGATGATCTGGCCGTTCTCAAAACGGAAGATGTCTCCAACGATGGCGGTCTCATCGCCAATACTCACGCGCGCCTGAACGCCGACGAGATCACCCTGCGCCAGAACACGCGCAATTTCGCGCCGCGGTTTCATGCCGTTTTCCTTCATCCAGATCACGCTTGCCCGGATACCTTCACGCCCATCGGCGATGGATGGAGAATGCTGAATGTAGCGCGGGTGATAGAGCTCATCGATTAATTTACCGCTCTGAGCATCAAACATCTCAGTCAGAGCCCGCAGGGCAATCGCCTTGTTCTCTTCCTCGCCAGCAAAGACAGGAACGCCCATAACAAGTAACGTTGCTGATATTGCAATTAGGTTTTTCATAGGTTCCTCCTAAGCAGCCAGATGAGCGACGCCTGTCGGCGTTTTGTGGGAATCCGACAGATTGATGATTTCGGTTGTTTCGGTATGGAGCAGCACCGTCAGCTCGCTTTGCGTTAAAACCTTCAATTGTTGCAGAGAACCTAGTGACCACATAACGTCACCTAAAGAGACAGTTTGTGGAATGACTGTCAGTTAAAAGGTGACAATTGAAAAACGTGAACTTCAACAGGATCGGCTACTTTGTCGCCGTGGTGGATGCGGGTACGATCACCGGCGCAGCAAAAGCATTGAGCATAAGTAAAGCCGTTGTCAGCAAGCAAATTCTGGCCCTGGAAGAAGAACTAGGCACAGCACTATTGCATCGCAACACGCGCCACATGCACCCGACAGGTGCGGGACTACGGTTTTATGAACAAGCCAAGGCAGCGCTAAACCAAGCCGAAGAAGCCTATGCAGAGGTCCAGTCTGGTAAAGCGATCCCCGAGGGGCATTTTCGAATAACAGCGCCAGTGGATTACGGCACGCTTCATCTCGCCCCGCTTTTGGCGCAGTTTGTTCAGGGTAACGCAGGCGTCACGATTGATCTTCACCTCAGCGATGATCGACTGGACCCCGTTGAACACCACTTTGACTTGGGCTTCCGTGTCGGATGGCCGAGCGACTCATCAAATCAAATGCGCAAAGTCGGGTCGTTCGAGGAATGGGTGGTTGCGTCACCCGGATTGGCTCAAAGTGCCACCGAGCCAAATCACCTGACTGGGCTATCTTTCGTCACCAACGCCTCCCTCAACAATGCGGCCACGTGGCAGTTTTCGAAAGGTAGCGAGGTTCAGGACATTACCGTCACTTCGTCTTTCAAACTCAATGCATCGCCAGCGATAAGCAGAGCCATCGCCGCTGGCGCGTGTTTCTCGGTATTGCCGGACTTTCTTGTCTATGACGATGTCGCCGCGGGCCGACTGGTCCGCTTGCTGTCTGATTGGTCGCTCCGCTCAGGCGGCATCTATGCGATGACTCCCCCAACAAAGCATAAGCCACTGGCCATACGGACCATCATTGAAGTGATTGCGACTTATCATCAGGTAGGTTTGAGACAGACCTCTGGGTAAAAGTTCTCAGTGGTTGCAGACCTTGAGGTGATTGCCGTCAACGGCATTTTTTGTTGCGTAATCCGTGTGTACGCGTGCTCTTTATTTTGCAGCTGCGGCGAATGGCCGGTTTGAAGGGGCCGCAGCGCAGCGCTGGCGACAGCGATGAATGTCTTCTTTGGGCCGGCCTTGCAGTGCCGGTCGGGTCTTAGTCAGGCAGATGCAGCGGTGCCTGCGAGGCCAGGTCTGAGCCCATCCGCCGGATGCTGCGCCTTGAAGGAACGACTTCTAGCGGGCAATAGCTGTTGTTAGGGCAGGTTAAGACCGGTCAAAGCCGCCCTTCATGACAACTGAAAATATGCCACTTAAGCCTCGAAACAATCTTTGGTGCGCGGTGCCGATTCAGCACCTTGGACGATTTGGAATATCGCATAGATCCACAAACCAGCTAGCCCATACGACGCAAGCCCGTATCAATGTCGAATAGATGTGACTTTGTCGGCTGGATCGAAAACCGCATCATGGAGTTCTCGCCGCTCAAGATATGAACACCGGGCAAACTGGCCGTGAAACTTTCGTTTGTATCGATAAGTTCACAATGCAGCAGCGTATTCGCGCCAAGCGGCTCGGCCATTTTGGCATTTACATGGATAGGTCCAGTTTCCTCCGCGATCAAATGCTCTGGGCGGATACCAAATTTTACAGGGCCGTCAGATCCACCGATCTCGACAATGCGTCGATCGCCTAAGGTGACCCAACCTTCCTTAACTTCCGCATCTAATACATTCATCGCCGGGCTGCCGATAAATTGTGCGGCAAAAAGGGTACGTGGAGTCTCGTAGACTTCGAGCGGGGTGCCGATCTGCTCTGCAACACCGCCGTTCATCACGATCATTCGGTCTGCCATAGTCATCGCCTCAACCTGATCATGGGTAACGTAGAGAGCCGTAATACCCAATTTTGACTGAAGTTCCTTGATCTCTAGACGCATCTGAACGCGCAGCTTGGCATCAAGGTTCGACAGAGGTTCATCAAAAAGAAACACCGCCGGTTCACGAACAATGGCGCGCCCCATTGCGACGCGCTGACGTTGACCGCCTGAGAGTTCTCGGGGCTTCCGATCCAACAATGGTTCAAGTTGCAGCAATCTAGCCGCCTCAAGCACCTTGGCGTCAATCTCACCCTTTGGCAGCTTGGCGATCTTTAGGCCGTAGCCCATGTTCTGGCGCACCGACATATGTGGGTAGAGCGCGTAATTCTGAAACACCATTGCAATGTTGCGGTCCATCGGCTCCTTGTCGTTGGCTCGCTCGCCCCCGATTAAGACGTCGCCGGACGTCACCGTTTCCAATCCTGCGACCATGCGCAACAAGGTGGATTTACCGCAGCCCGACGGCCCGACAATGACGATAAATTCGCCGTCGGCGATGTCTGTAGAGACGTCGTGGATCACCTCGGTGTCGCCAAAGCTCTTCTTGATATCTTGCAGGGAAACCGTTGCCATCTGTTACTTCTCACTATCGACAAGGCCGCGAATAAACAGCCTTTGCATGCCCACCACAACGATCACTGGTGGGATCATCGCCAGAATTGAGGTCGCCATGATCGTTGGCCAGTGGGCAAAGTCATCCCCACTTGGGAACATCTGTTTGATACCCATCACGATTGTGTTCATTTCCGGCTCCGTCGTGATCAATAGCGGCCAGAGGTATTGGTTCCAGCCGTAGATAAAGAGGATCACAAAAAGAGCGGCGATGTTTGTGCGGCTCATCGGGACAACGATATCCCAAAAGAACTGCATAGGGCGGGCGCCGTCAACGCGGGCCGCCTCTGCCAGTTCATCCGGGATTGTCAGAAAGAACTGCCGGAACAAAAACGTCGCCGTGGCAGAGGCGATCAAGGGAAAGATCAAGCCGGAGTATGAGTTTAGCATGCCAAAGCCGGCCACCACCTCGTAGGTGGGTACGATACGCACCTCGACCGGAAGCATCAGTGTCAGGAAGATCAGCCAGAAAAAGATGCTCCGACCGGGAAACTTGAAATAGACAATGGCAAATGCCGACAGAAGGGAAATGATGATTTTGCCCACTGCGATCCCGATCGCCATGACAAGGCTGTTGAACAGCATTGTTCCGACCGGCACATTGATGCCCGAGAACAGCGCATTCTTATAGTTGATCCAAAGCTGATCACCCGGCCATACCGGCATGGGCGGGCGAATGATGTCCGACTGGGTCACAGTTGAGGCCACGAAGGCCAGCCAGATCGGGAAGAAGATCACCAGCACGCCAAGAATCATGAACACATGGGTCAGCCACAGCCCCGTGCCTCGCTTTTCGACCATGCCGTGAGTTTCGCGTGCCATCAGTAATGCACCCGTTTCTCAATGAACTTGAATTGCAGGATGGTCAGCAGCCCAACCACAATCAACAAGATGACCGATTGCGCGGATGATGATCCAAGATCCTGGCTGACGAATCCGTCCGAGTAAACTTTGTAGACGAGGATTGTTGTTGCCTGCTGCGGGCCCCCTCCGGTGATTGTGTGGATCACACCGAAAGTTTCGAAGAACGAATAGACGACATTGACTACAAGCAGGAAAAAGGTCGTGGGTGACAAGAGCGGTAACACAATTGTCCAGAACCGCCGCCAGAAATGCGCGCCATCAATGGCTGCTGCCTCAATAACCGATTTTGGAACCGCCTGCAGGGCAGCGAAGAAAAACAGGAAGTTATAGCTGATCCGCCCCCAGGCGGATGCAACGACAACAAGTCCCATAGCCTCTGTCCCGTTCAAAACGTGGTTCCAGTCATACCCCAGTTGCCCCAGATACCACGACACCACGCCGACGCGGGTGTTGAACATGAACAGCCAGAGCACGCCTGCAACGGCAGGGGCCACGGCATAGGGCCAGATCAATAAGGTGCGGTAAACGCCAGACCCCTTGATCAAACGATCCGCGACTACGGCAAGAAACAGTGCGGGGATCATTGAGCACAGCGTGACAAGGATCGAGAAAACCGCAGTGGTCGCAAACGACGCGCGGTAGAATTTGTCGGAGAGAAGGAATTCAAAATTTCCAAGGCCCACATATTGCATCGACAGGCCAAAGGGGTCAGGGATGAACAGCGATTGCCATATCGCCTGTCCGGCGGGATAGAAAAAGAAAATCGCCGAGATCACGACTTGCGGCGCAATCAGCAGAAGCGGCAACAACCAACCGCGGAACTTGACCCGTTTTTCCATCAGACCTCTGGGCAAAAAAGGCAGGCCGTCTGGCCCACCTTTTTCATTGCCTTAGTTGTTGGCGGATTCGAACCGGCGCAAAAGCGCATCGCCGCGCTCTTTTGCGCTGTCCATCGCTTCCTGAGCAGTTTTGTCTCCCGCCCAAATCGCCTCCAGTTCCTCGTCGATAATCCCACGAATCTGGTCGAAAGAACCCAGACGCAGACCCTTGGAGTTCGCAGTCGGCTCATTCGCGGTCATCTGTATAACAGCTATGTCGGTACCGGGGTTGTCTTCATAAAAACCGGCAGCACGAGTTGCTTCACCTGCTTCTGCGGTAATGGGCAGATACCCGGTGTCCTGATGCCATTTGGCCTGCACGTCACTGGAAGACAGGAAACTCAGGAATTCGCCAACACCTGCGTATTCGGCATCTTCATGACCTTCCATTACCCAAAGCGATGCACCACCGATGATGGTATTCTGCGGGCCGTTTCCGACGCCCTCCCAATAGGGCAGTGGCCGGACGTCGAAATCAAACTCGGCTTCTGCCTTGATCCCTGCATAGCCAGCCGAGCTTTCGGTGAACAAAGCACATTCGCCAGAGCGGAAATTTGCGCCACCTTCATTTCGACGCCCCGTATAGATGAATTTACCGTCCTTTGCCCATTCGCCCATGGCGGTCAGATGTGCGACCTGCGCCGCGCCGTTTAGCATCAACTCTGTATCAAGCCCGGCAAAGCCGTTGTCCTGACTTGCAAATGGCACGTCATGATAGGCCGAGAAGTTCTCAAGGTGAATCCAGCTTTGCCACGCTGTCACTAAGGGGCATTGGGATCCGCCAGCCTTGAGGGCATCGAGCGTTTCACCCACTTTCTGCCATGTCGACAGATCGGTATCCGGGTCGACCCCAGCGGCTTCAAATGCGTCCCGGTTCACCCACAAGACAGGTGTGGAGGAATTAAACGGCAGCGACAGCATTTCGCCCTCGGTGGTTGTGTAATACCCTTTGACAGCGCCAATATAGGCGTTCGGATCAAATGCAGCACCGCTTTCGGCCATCACTTCAAAAACTGGCCTTGTCGCACCCTTTGCGGACATCATAGTCGCGGTTCCGACTTCAAACACCATTAGGATGTGCGGCTGCTCTCCTGCGCGAAACGCCGCGATCCCAGAGTTGAGTGTTTCAGAATAATTGCCCTTGTGGCTTTGCACGACGACATAGTCACTTTGACTTGCATTGAACTCTTCAACTTGTGCCGCGACCAGTTCACCCAGACGGCCGGTGAATGCGTGCCAGAATTGCACCTCGGTTTGCGCAATGGCCGCGACTGGTGACAGCACTGTGGATACGGCCAAAGCGCCGAGAATTGATTTTTGCATAGTTCCTCCCTTGCACCGCAGCGGTGCGTCCCTTGAAACTCCGTGATTTAGGTTCCGCGCAACTTGTTGGATATCAAAACGATACACCCCTTCGGGAATTTATCAAGAATGGACTATCCGGCCTTGGGAGACTTCAAATTCCACCCCTTACGCTTAGTGCAATGATCGCTTTACGACGGTCCATCAGATCAACTTGGACTGCGCGGAATTTGCTTGAGCAGTTATTCACATAATAACTGCTCGCAAGCAGTATAACTGAAATCAGTCCTCAACGAGTGAAGCGTATGCCAATTGGCAACGCACCCGCATCGAAATTCCGGCTTACTGCCCTTGCTGCTCTTCGCAACAGTGGCAATACGCTGAAAGCGGGCGTTGATTGAAGGGAAGTGAAGGACGGGTTTTTCCACAGGCTGTCAGTTCGTCACGCTCTTCATACTACCTCTGCAGCGAATGACCGCAAAGCAGGCTGTAACTGCAGCATCCGTTAGCAGTGCTGAGTGTTCGGTTTGGGCCGTCCTGATCCGCGCGCAGCGTGTCAGATCACCCGATGCCGCGATGGCTCCGGCGTCAGCAACGAGCCCAAATTGCAAAGTGCTGCGGCCTCCACTAACGTCCGCTTCAGGAAAATCGGAGGTCCTTTTGCACGGTGTATGGCGGCCAGAGCGTCGAAACAGAAAGATCGGTACCAAGAGTTCCGGCTTCTCTAAATCAAACGATATGCGCATTCCTGAAAGCTGGTTGGACAAATATGGGAACTGCTCGCTTTACTATGAACGGCTTGAGAGGCCCGAAGTTGAGCAAGTAGCCATTGCGGGTCGTCAGTTGACCCTGCTTTATGAAGCGCCGCACAATGGTTTCTCGTTTGGTTGTTCTCCCTCAGATGTCATTAAATTGCTTGCTTCGTTGTCGAAGCTCGTACCTGCGCTACCGAGCATAATCGCCTTTCGGCAACCCACGCGAAAGCAACGCCAGCAGAACCCCGTTTGGGGTCGTTTCTTGTATTTCGCAGAGTTTGGAGGCTATTGCGGCACTGCAATAGTACTGGAGGCGCAAGAGCTAGGCGCACCGCTAAAGTGGTCCAAGCGAATGACGCTAGAAGACCGCGCGGAATATGATCTCCTTATTCGAGATGGGCACCCATTTTTGGAGACAAAGCGGTACTACGTAGCAGAGCTAACCGAAGAAGCAGTGCGGAACACAAAACTCTACCGTACTTTCCTGCACGAGCTTGGGCACCTGGCTGACTTTCATCAGAAGGTTCTAGATAACCGAACGGCGCTTGATCCCGATCAGGATGTCGCGGACAGTCTCTACTTTTCGAGGCCAACGTCAGAACGTGAAGCCTTTGCGCACAGGTTCGCAGAGGAACTCAGGGAAACACTACTTGAAAACGGTGCAATACCATTCGCACCTCAGCCGTTCGCAAAAGCAGACTTCTGATCTTGGGATTCCAAAGTCAGCTTCGTCCGCGTTGTGTGAGTTCGAACGCCCTCAGTTTTTGCACTCGCAGCGAATGGCAGGTCTGACGGGCCGCACCGCAGCATCCGGCATCCCTATTGGGCGGCAGCTCTGGGCCGCAGTCGAATGCGGCCCGTACGCATTAGATTTCAATAGCTTCAGCTATGGCTAAAGCGTCCTCAAGCCTAACACCGAGATACCGAACCGCGCTGTCCATCTTAGTATGACCGAGTAAGAGTTGCACGGCGCGCAGATTGCCCGTCTCCTTGTAAACCTGCGTGACTTTGGTTCGGCGCATTGGCTGTGTGCCGTAAGCGCTTGCCTCCGACCCAATTGAAGTCACCCAATCACGAACGATCCGCGCATATTGACGGGTGGAGATATGCAGGCGCTCATGAAACCGTCCCGGCCAAAGGTATTCTGAGCCGACCATCAGTTCATCCTCCATCCACTTTTCGACAGAAACACGCGTGCCTTCGAAAATCTCGAAGCGTAAAGGTTTCTGAGTTTTGCTTTGCAGGATGGAGGCGCGTTCTTTGATCTGACCTGACGCCATGACGTTGACGACGTTCATCTTCACTAGGTCACAGCCGCGGAGCTTGCTGTCGTTCGCCATATTGAACAGCGCGAGGTCGCGATGGTTCTCGGCCAATTCAAGTCGAACCCAGATTGCCCAAACATGTTTGGGTTTCAACGGACGTTTCCGACCGACGATGCGTCCCTTGTTCCAGGCTGGGCGAAGGGCACGAATGGCGGGTAAGTTTGGCGTTTCCATGGCTGATACTCCGATCCGCCATGCCCTGCCAGAACGACAACCCGACGTTGACCGGCCCAATGTACCATAGATGCTGCATTGCATCTGATGGCAGGAGAGAGCCCTGACCAAATGTTGCTGCGCGAAGCTCGAATGGCAGCAATGCGCAGAAAGCCGACTTTGCAAAGTCGAGCGGACGGCGCTAGACATTTGGTCAAAGCGCGGTCTTGTCGAATATGCGAACGATCCAATCGAGGAAAACCCGGACGCGCGGTGAGAGTTGTCGATTTTGTGGGTAAAACGCAGCCAGCGGGGTTGGGGATGGCGGTGCATCCGGTAAGACTTCCACAAGACGACCATCTTCCAAGTCTTCCAGAAAACGATATTTCGGCGCTTGAGTCATCCCGAACCCGTTTCGGGTCAAATGATGCACAGTGTCAGCGTCGTTTGCGGTGACCAAGGCCGGTAACGTTACATCCTTAACCTTGTCTCCGATCTTGAACTCCAGCGGCATTACTGTGCCTGTTCGCGAGGACAGAAAACCAACCATCTGATGACCTTTCAGATCGTTTACCGACGTTGGAGTGCCATACTTGGCCAGATACTCTGGACTCGCACAGGTGATTTCAGGGAGATCGATCAGGTGCCGTGTGATCATTCCACTGTCATCAGGAATGCCTGCTCGGATGGCGCAATCAACGCCTTCTCGCACCAGGTCCACCAGGCGCTCTGTCTGACCGAGTTGAATGGTGATCTTGGGGTACGTCGCAAAAAAATCAGCCAGGTGCGGCAGCAGGAAGACCCGCGTCAGAGTGCCGGGAGCATCGACGCGCAGCAATCCTGATGGTTCGTGCCCACGCAGTGCTCCTTCAGCTTCTTCCAGATCAGCCAGAATTGACGCGCATCTATGGTGATAGGCCTGCCCGTCTGGCGTTGGGGCCACGTGGCGAGTTGTGCGATCCAGCAGCCGACAACCAAGGTCACGCTCCAGCCTTTGGATGGCTTCACTTGCGGTAGACCGCGGAATGTTCAGGTCAGAAGCTGCCTTTGTGAAGCTCCCGCGCTCCAGGACGCGAACAAACAGGCGCATGGTTTCAAGTCTATCGATCATTGTTCGCTTTTACCGAATTGTCATTCCAGCTCAAGACTGATTATCTGGCCTGTCTCCGTGCCTATCTTCGCGGCAAGCAGAAAGGAGATTGGCATGGTACACGGACAACGAACTGCAATTGTAACCGGCGCAAGCAAGGGGATTGGTGCAGCCATTGCACTCCGCCTCGCTCAGGATGGTCATGCAATCATTGCCAATTATGCGAGTGATGAAGCCGGAGCGAACGAGGTTGTAGACGCTATCAAGAAAGCTGGCGGCCAAGCAGTCGCGGTCCAGGGTGACATCTCCGAAGCATCCTGCATGCCGCGATTGTTCGATGCGGCTGAACAAGAATTCGGTTCTGCCGATGTTCTGGTTAACAACGCGGGAATTATGCGCCTGAGCGCGGTTGCTTCTACAACTGATGCCGATTTCGAGGCGCACTGCGCCGTCAACATTGGGGGTGTGTTTCGCGGCATGCGGGAGGCAGCCAAACGTATTAACGCAGGCGGCGCGATTGTAAGCCTGTCCTCCAGCGTGGTGGGTCTCTATCAGCCAACATATGGAATCTACGCGGCGACAAAAGCCGCAGTGGAAGCATTGACTCATGTGTTGGCCAAAGAATTGGGCCCACGTGGCATCACGGTGAATGCTGTAGCGCCTGGGCCGGTCGGGACCGACCTATTCATGACTGGCAAGCCCGAGGCGGTGATCGAGAACATCAAAAAGATGAACCCGTTTGGGCGGCTCGGAACACCCGAAGACATCGCTGCCGCTGTTTCGCTTCTGGCCGGACCTGATGGCCGTTGGATTAGCGGGCAAACACTTCGCGCCAATGGAGGCGTCATCTGACAAGCTCAGCCCGAAGCTTCCAGCAGATTTGCCTTTGAGTAACGCGCGGGCGGGCATCCAACATAGCGCGAAAATGCCGTACTGAAGGCACTGGACGACCCATACCCGATCTGGGCAGAGATTTCGGCAATGCTGAGGTCGCCCGCTCGGAGCATATGCTTTGCCAATGTCATCCGCCAGTTCTGCAAATAGCTCATTGGGGGCATTCCCATGACCCCTTCAAACCGTGTGAAGAATGCAGAACGAGATAATCCGGCTTCGGTTGCAAGAGCTTGAACAGTCCAGCTGTGAGCCGGGGCCGCGTGCATGGCTCGCAAACTGGGTCCAACCCGCATGTCTGCCAATCCACGCAAAAGGCCCGCGGCTGGAGTTGTATCCGCGCCGGATCGGAAGGCTTCAATTAACAACACCTGTAATAGGTTCTCGACGATTACGTCCCGTGCTGGCCTGTTTGCACGAGCCTCGTCGCGAACAAGCCCCGTGAGGGCAGCCAACCGACCCTCACTACGAACAAAAATCAGGTCTGGTAGCAGTGAGACCAAGAGATCGGCATCCGGGCTGGCAAAGGTGCAATGGCCTACCAGCTGTTGAACCTCCGGATCCGCATCAGTTGACCCAAGCCTGAATACTCCGTCTTCACCCTCTATGGGATAGTTGACCAACCCATCGGGCGGTGGAGGGGCCACACTGGAAAAGGTGAATGACTTGACCGCAGGGATCAGCACAAAGTCACCCGCATTCAAAACGAGTGGTTCTTTCCCTTCGATCTCTAGGCATGCACGTCCCGAAAGTAGAGAACAGTAGAAGGCCTCATTTACATCTTCACGATGCACCCGAAATGGCCCCGATGCATGTACCAGTTTTGAATAGGATGCTTTGGGTTGAAGGAGCGCGATGATTTCAGAGAATGGATCTGCCATATTGGACTATCAATAACAAATAATGGATGATCGATTATATATAATACCGACTGCGTTGATTATTTTCAATGCATCAACGAACAGGAGATAACGTCATGAAGACTGTATTGATCACAGGATGTTCTTCGGGATTTGGACTGGAGACAGCGCGCTTCTTTCTCGAAAAGGGATGGTCGGTAATCGCAACAATGCGCAAGCCAGATGAAGCACTATGCCCGGCCTCGGATCGTTTGACGATCCTGCCATTGGATATCTCGGACAGCGAGAATATCACAAAGGCAGTGGAAGTTGCTGGCCCTATCGACGCTTTGGTGAACAATGCAGGCGTGGGCTGGCTTTCCCCTTTTGAGGGCACATCAGAAGATAACCTGCGTCGGATTTTTGAGACCAACACGTTCGGCACCATGGAAATGGTCCGTGCCGTGCTGCCGCAAATGCGCGCAGAGGGATCAGGGGTGATCGTGAATGTTTCTTCCAGCGTCACACTCAAACCGCTACCGCTGGCTTCGGTCTACACGGCCAGCAAAGCCGCGGTGAACGCTTTCACCGAATGCCTTGCCCTTGAACTGGCTCCTCTGGGCATTCGCGCCCATATCGTGTTGCCGGGTCAGGCCCCAACGACGAATTTTGGCAAGAACGCAATGGCACTGATGTCAGAAGCCAATGACACCCCTGGGGACTACAAGCCTTTCGCCGAGCAGACCATGGCGGCTTTCATGAACACGGAAGGGAAAGAATTCACCTTCTCCGAGGATGTCGTCCAGGCAATCTGGAGAGCCGTCACCGACAGCACGTGCCCACTTCGGATCCCTGCCGGAAAGGACTCGGTCGCTCTGGCGGCGTGATACCCTCAACAATATGAAGAAACCCTCCCGAAAAACCAGAATGGCCGACCTCAATGGGCCGGCCTTTTTTGCATCTGGTAAGGCCTCACGCCAACATTTTGCTCGAAGTATCCCGTGTTTGTCGCGCCTTAACCGCAGTAAGCCACTCAACGGCAGTCTTCGTGCCACCAAAAGGATAAAGGTGAACCGCAACATCAGCTAAATTGCGTCGTTGTAGCCCTTGTTCGATCAAGCAGACCAGACGGGAGAAATCAACGATCCCGTCCACGGTGTCACTCACGTTGTTAAGTCCGCCACCCGAAACCCCAAATGAGCGTGCAAACCTGAGCAGGCGATCCTTTTTAGTCGGCCCAGGTAATCCAATTTGGATGGTCTGGCTAACACCAACGTTTCGAAGCTGGCTTATCCAGTTGAGAATTCTGGTTGGATCAAAGGCAAGTTGAGTGGTTATGCTCACGTTGCACCCGTGGGACTCTAGAAGTTTAACTTTTTCCTCTAGTAAGGCCACGTCCGAACGATAACCTATGGCGGCGTTCCCCTCAGGAAAACCTGGCAAGGTAACCCTCTTGATCGCGTATTTTTCAATCCACTCCGTTCGAAGGAGATCTATCGCGCTGTTGAATGGACCCGACGCCAAGGATGGATCACCGCCAACGACCATGACTTGTCCTTGTGCGCCGGCAAACCGGAGTTTTTCGGTCAGGTCAAACAAGTGTTTTTTTGATTGAAGGCGTCGAGCTGCAAATATCGGCACTGGCAATAGTCCGGCATCGTCGATCCGGCGCACCGTTCGCAGCCTGTCATAATCATCCTCATCGTTCAGCCAGGCCACATTGACAGCGGTTCTCGCAGGAATAAGTGACGCGGCTGATGTGAGATCCGCAATTGTCTTTCCTGTCGCTTCAAGTGAAAGAAAATCGAAATCCATCAAGGAATCCTTCCTTTGAAAGGGCTGAGAATTCATTGGGAGGGTCGGCTCGCCTAACCGATAACGTTCAGAGCCTGACCGGGAACATTCCAGCTTCGATTGCCAAATTCGTTCGACATGACCTCGAAGCTTGGCAGCAGAAGCAAGCCACAGGCGCATGGCCAGTCTGCAAAAGTAGGCTGGCTAGAACCCGTGCATTCTTTTGGCCCATTGGTATCCGACAATCAGGCCCTTCATGACCGGCAGCAGTGCCAACGCGCCAACGACTGCAATGACCGACATGCTAAGTGCCAGTACCCAGGGCTCCGGCCGCCATGTCACCCAGGCGATGTGCAACGCAAATCCCATAAGGTGGCCAACGATCAGGATCGTAAGATAAGCCGGACCATCATCAGCCCGCTGATAGCTCAGATCCAAACCGCAATTCGAGCACTCATCGTTCACTTTGATGTAGCTATGCAGCAGTTTGCCTTCCCCGCATTTGGGGCACTTGAGGCGCATCCCATTCATGATCGCGGGTTTGATGGGGCGCTCTTCACTGTCGTCGTGGCCGTCAATTGCAAGTTCGGACATCTTTGATCTCCTTCTGTTGCGCCTCAGATAGTTCATCTTCAGACAAAATGCAATCAATAGCCAATCAATGTGTTGGCGAGTGCGACAACTTGTTGATAAATGCTCGGAAAAAGGTAAAGGTGACAGGCACAATCTCCTATATTGAATGGAGCGAAGCCTTGAAGTCATGGACACCGAATCTGCGCGGCGACGGAAAGCCACTCTATGTCCAGATCGCCGAAGCGATCAGACATGATGTAGAAACAGGTGTGCTTGATGCAGGTGACAGGCTTCCGCCTCAACGCAGCGTCGCCAAGCTGGTTGGCTTAGACTTCACGACGGTGTCCCGCGGATACTCTGAAGCCGCAAAGCGAGGGTACATCGATACTTTTGTTGGGCGAGGATCGTTTATCCGAAAGCCAGAAGAAACATCAGAAAAAGCAGACCCGCGACGCGCGCTTGAAGAAGATCCGAACATGAACATGCCCCCGGAACCAGACGATCCGGCTCTTGTGGCCCGCATGGAGCAAGGCCTCACGCATGTTGCTGCAAACCTTGTTCCTCTGCTTCGTTATCAGTCCATAATCGGCAGCCGGCAGGACCGGGAAACCGCGGCGCGCTGGATGAACATCAATGGTATCGACGTTACCGCTGACCATTTGGCAATCACTCCTGGCGCGCATGCCAGCCTATTGTCGATCCTGACGCTGCTCACCAAACCCGGAGACACCGTGATCTGTGAGCGTGTGACCTATCCCGGTATTCGTGCCATAGGCGCTCAACTTGGCATCCGGCTTGTTGGCGTGAGATCAGACGGCAGCGGTATTCTCCCTGATGAACTGGATGCGGCCATTCGAGAATATGCGCCCACTGCTCTGTATCTGAACCCAACGTTGCAAAACCCCCTGACGCTTACAATTCCAATCGAGAGGCGTGAACAGATCGCATCCGTATTGCGAAAGCATGGCGTGCCTTTGATTGAAGACGACGCATGTCGCTTTGTGTCTTCGGATGCGCCGCCAGCTGTCTCACAGCAGATTCCAGAACTGGGGTGGTACATCGCGGGTCTTTCGAAATGCCTTGGCGCTGGTTTGAGGCTGGCACTCACGGTGGTTCCATCAGGTCTGTCGAGAACGCACTTCACTCGGGCCTTGCAGGCATCGAATGTCATGGTGTCACCGATCACAACAGCTTTGATGGCGCGATGGATCGAGGATGGTACAGCCGCGGCGGTACAGAAGTTCGTCCGCGAGGAGGCGAGCCGCAGACAGAACTTGGCGGCCAAGATTATGCGGAGCCAAGACTTTGAGGGCGGTCGGGAGGCATTCAATATCTGGCTGACACTGCCCGAAGGATCCAGCCGAGCAGACGTGATGAGTCACATGGCCAATCGCCAAATCGGGATTATGCCGAGCAATGCCTTTACGGTGACAGGAACGCCCGATGAAGCGGTCAGGGTATGCCTGGGAGGACCAATCTCATTCAGCCAACTGACTGAAGATCTCGAAGCATTAAACTATGCGATCACCCACCAAAATTGGGTTCCCTAAGCTGATAGGCGGTGCCGAAAAACCGAAACGACCTTCGTCTCAGTTCTTCAATTTGCTTTACGGTTATTGTTTATTTTTATACACTTAGCACCAGATTGGTAAATCGTTGAATGTCTGCTGATCTGACAGGTCGATGCTGAACAATGACGTGCCAGTAAAGCGGTGCGATAAACATATCCAGGATCATTTGCCGATCTGTGTCTTTTGTCAGCTCACCACGCTCAATAGCTCTGTCCAACATGACCATAGCTTGGGCTCGGCGATCTCGCGTCACACTCTCAAGTAATTCTGCCAATTCATCAGAACGGGCGTGCTCAGCATGCAGGTCGGGTAGAATCCGCCTAACAAGCGGATGACGCAGAGTTGCAGCCATCCTGCGCATAAGCCTGGCAACGTCCTTCTCAAAGGATCCTGTGTCCGGAATTGGAGTGATATTCGTAGCCGCTGATTTCACCGCTTCGGTCACCAGTTCAAACTTGGATTTGCTCCGTCGATAGAGCGCCGCCTTTCCGACGCCTGCACGTGCCGCAATGCGCTCCATTCGAAGAGCCGAGTAACCCGTTTCCGCCCATTCCTCGAACAAGGCGCGCTGGATTGCTTCCGTCACCGTGTCTTGCAAAACGGCGGCCCCGGCTGGCTTCCGACGCGGCCGATCAGAATTTATTTCGTCGGAACTCTTGCGTTCCATCGTGATTCTCCCCTATATAGGACGAAACAGTATCGTTCCGACGAAGTTTGAGGCAAACTCCTGGATACTGCAACACATTTTTGGCACTTGCGGAAAGGGCGCGAAGATGGACCCGAAAATTGCACTCCTGTGGTTTGCACCTCTGCTTTGCGGGGCCTTGATACCCATCCATGCCGGAATGAACGCAGAGCTCAGCCGCGCGGTTGGTCACCCGCTCTGGGCAACCCTGTTGTCATTTGGAATTTCATTCGTTTGCCTGATGGCCGGGGTCGCTTGGCTCCGTCCGACATTGCCAAGCTTTTCTTCTCTATATGCGGCTCCTCCCTGGGCGTGGGTAGGAGGTGTGATCGGTGTCATTTACGTGATGGCGACCATGGTTCTGATCCCACGCTTTGGGGCCGCGGCTTTTATTGCCGCAGTCGTCGCCGGACAAATGATGATGGCACTCATCCTGGACCAGAACGGGCTTCTTGGGAACGCACCTAGACCAGCAGACTTCTATCGCATCGCTGGTGCTGTGTTGTCGATCTCGGGTGTTCTGATCATGCAGTTTGGAAAAGCAACATAAACCAAACCACCACTCACAGAACAACCCTCCCGTTAAGGGAACAACAAGAGGTAATGAGATCATGTCTGACACAAACAACATTCCCAGCTTTGGCGCGATGCTGCGCGGTGCCCTCGGAGATGCAATCATCGCAGAAGCAGGCGAGAACTTCTTGGACATGTGTGACGAAGGCATCGTGTTCGAGTTCCCGTTTTCTCCAGAAGGCTCAGTACGAGAACTCCGCGGTCGAGACACTATGGCAGCCTATCTGCCAAAAGCCGGAGGCCTCATCAGCTTTGAATCCATGAGCCCGGCAGTCACCCATGTTGCCAAAGACGGTGAAACATTTGTGTTGGAGTTCTCCTGCAAAGGTGAAGGCAAAGCCGGACGCTACGATCAAAACTATATTTCTGTGATCAAAGTGAAAAACGGCCGCATCGTTCACTACCGGGATTACTGGAACCCACAGGTGCTGCTGAATGCCGTCGGCGGCGTTGAAACACTAAAATCCGAACTCGGGAGCTTTATCGATGCCTAAGAATATTCTCGTCACCGGCGGCACCGGCAAGACTGGTAGCCGCGTCGTAAAAAAGCTAATTGCAAAAGGGCTGGCTCCCCGCGTGGGAACACGCAGGCCTCGAAACAAAGATGAATTTCGGTTCGATTGGAGCGATCCGTCCACGTTCACGGATGCTTTCGAAGGTGTCAGGGCTGTCTACCTCGTGGCACCCACAGACACTGTGGATTCGCTGGGAGCAATGCAGCCCGGTCTTGAGGCGGCACTTGCCGCGGGCGTCCAACGTCTCGTGCTACTCAGTGCCTCTTCTTTGGAAGAAGGCGGACCCATGATGGGCGCAGTCCACGCCTGGCTGCGCGCGAACGCTCCAGAATGGGCCGTTCTGCGTCCAACCTGGTTCATGCAGAACTTCTCAGAGCTTCATCACCGAGATCCCATTCGCGATGAGTCAGCCATCTACACAGCGACAGATGACGGCCGAGTTGGCTTTATCGATGCTGGCGATATAGCAGCCTGTGCAACGGTGCTGCTGGTCACTCCATCAGTCGAAAACACTGACTATATACTCACTGGCCCGGAAGCGATTTCTTATGATGTGGTTGCTGAGGCGCTAAGCAGTCAATTAGGGCGGCAGATCGTCCACCATCATCTAACCGTAGAAGAACTGGCGGAGCGTCATCAGAGCCTCGGATTGCCAGAAGACTACGCGAAGACATTGGCTGCTATGGACGGCGCAATCGCTGGCGGATCTGAGGATCGTGTCACCAACAATGTGCTCAAATTGACAGGCTCGTTGCCAACTTCCATCGATCAATTCGTTCAACAGAACCTCGAAGCTTGGAAGCAGAGCAAAAGATATCAAGATGCGAGTAGCTGAGTCAGCGAACTTGTGAGATGTGTGTGTTCTTGGCTGACCTTCGTGTTGGCTTCTGGAACTGTAGCAATGTTGCGCATGTCGGAGTTTGCAAAACTCGGCGATGACTGTCCGGATTGGGCTGCGACCAGCCAATCGAACTAGTTGCAGAGAATGGCAACTCTGAGCCCAAACTGCGTTATGCTGCAGGGCGATTGAACGGCAGCTTCAGCTACTCCCAGATTTCCCTCCCATCTAAATCTGCTCATACGCCCAAAAAAGACCCGACGCTTGGCCGGGCCAGTTTGTGACGACGGGGATCGTCACTCTGTAACGTGCGTGGTCAGAGGGTCCCCCAAATACACCTCATTCAGCTTGTTGGGGCTTGCGCTTAGATATGTAGGAAAAGAGTCGACCGTCGGTCACGGCAAAGCCCAGAGCAATGATGGCAAACCCAATCCAAGCGCTCGGCTCCATCCTTTCACCAAGGAATGTAACACCAAGGCCGATAGCAAATGGCGGGATCAGCAGTGTCACCAACAGAAGGTTGGCGGCACCAGCTCGCGCAAGAATTGCAAAGTAAAGAACGTAGGCCAGTGCTGTCGATAGCGCGGCCATACCTAGCAGGGCGGCCCATACGCCAGCGGACAGAGCAAAGTTTGGAGGGCCATCCATCACGAGAACGATTGGGATCATAAGCACTGTGCTTCCGGCCAGCATGCCAAGTGCGTTCACAAGTGGTGGTTGGCCCGAAAGCGCAGTTCTGCCCCAGACACCGGCAAAAGCATAAGAGAGTGTCGCTCCAAGGATGGCTAACTGTGCCAGATTACTCGGATTGAACTCATTCAATGCGCTTGGCCCCATTATGAAGGCCACGCCCAAAATACCTAGTGAAGCACCAGCTATCTTTTTGGGCGTCAACGGTTCGTCCTTAAGAAGCAAGCCAGCCACGACGGCTGCAAACATTGCCGTCGTGGCGTTAAGGATTGAGGCCAGCCCGCTGTCGATTTGCGTTTGCCCCCAAAAGATCAACGAGAATGGGATGGCGTTGTTTAGCGCCCCCATGACGAGGTAAGCGCCCCATATCCGCGGGGTATTTGGAACACTCAACCCTTTGAATTTGACGATGAGGGCCAGAATTGGAACTGCCCAGATCACCCTGTGCAATGTAATTGTCAGTGGCGGCACTTCGGACAGAGCAACTTCGCCAAAGAAGAACGATCCGCCCCAAACCGCAGCAAGTAGAAGCAGCATTATACCGGCTTTCAAGTCCATCGTTGGCATGGGTTGCTTTGTCATATCTTGAGGTTCCACCAATATCGTTTCGTCAAACAAATTAGCTGGCGCGACCCCAACACCGCGACCCGTTTCTTGCGGAAAGCACTCCTGGTTCACGCTGTTTTGGAATGACAGTGAAGCCAAAGAAAACATTGGCGCATTTTGAGCGAAGGATCGCTTTGTCCGCACAGTGCGAGTTCGAACGGCTCTCGATATCGCGTTCGCAGCGAATGGCCGGTCTGGTGAATGCTGCGGTGCGGCGCGTGGTTGATCGACGAATGTCGGCTCTGGGCCGTCCCAAGCCAAACTGTAAGGGCCCAGTTAAACGGATGTGTGATGTACTGAGACGACCCGCCGGTTTCCATTCTGAAACATACTCTATTGATGCGGAGCCTTGTCTTTTCTCACGTTTTTGGCCCTAATTGCCTCGACGTCCTTACCAGACGGCGGCAACCAACCGGAATCCGTACGATCTCCATAGGCTCGGCCTTTGCCGAAAATCTGTGCGTCGCGTTCCTCCATCAGGACCCGTGATTTCTCGATGTAAACGGCGTTTTCGTGCAACGGGATATTTGGGTCATAGACTTCAGCCATTTCCTGAAGAATGTGCCGGTCATCCTCCGAAAACTTACGAGCCAAAAGTTCAGCGTCAAAGGGATGCATCCCCATCAATTCAAACGCTGATCGCCCTGATCGCACAGAAGAATCGAAGGTTTCGCGGATGATTTCATGAACGCCGGCCGCATAGAGGTCGTAGACATGCTCACGGTCTATCGCCCGCGCGATGATTATTACATTCGGATAGTTATGGCGTACGTGGAGGACCAGAGAATTGATCTGCTCTTTTTCGTCAATCGCGACCACCAGCAACCGTGCTTTAGATATTCCGGCCGCATGCAACAAGTCAGGCCTAGTGGCATCACCGAAAAACACTTTGAAGCCAAACGAACGGAGCAGTTCGAGATGTGACGCGCTGTAGTCGAGAACGGTTGTGGTATACCCCGCCGCTCGCAGCATTCGATTGACAACACCACCAAAACGCCCGTGACCGACAATGATCACCTCTCCGTCCTCATCAATTGCGTCTGCTTCTCGTTCCTGTTCCTGGGCTGAACGGGGTAGGATGAGTTTGTCGTAGATGATGAACAAAGCCGGAGTAAGCAGCATGGACAGCGCGACAACCAACAGCAGTTGATCTGCGATTGATTTCGGGATGACGTGGCTTGCGACGGTGAAGGACAGCAAAACGAACCCGAATTCTCCAGCTTGAGCAAGCCCCAATCCAAAGAGCCACTTGTCGGTTCCTTTGATCCGGAAGGTGTGAGCCAGAGCAAACAGAACCCCGGCTTTCAAAAGGATCACGCCAAGCGTCAATGCCAAGATGATCACAAAGTTTTCACCAAGCAGCGCGAAATCAATTCCCGCGCCGACGGTGATAAAGAACAACCCCAGAAGCAGCCCTCGGAATGGGTCGATGTTCGATTCCAACTCGTGTCTGTATTCGCTGTTCGCAAGAACCACACCGGCTAAGAAGGTCCCAAGCGCTGGGGACAAGCCGACGACGATCATCAAAAGCGCAATTCCGATAACGAAGAGAAGAGCGGTTGCCACAAAAAGCTCACGCAGGCCAGCCATCGCGATGAAGCGAAAGATCGGACGGGTCAGGAATGTGCCACCGAGAACGATGGCGACCACTGCTCCGATGGTTATGGATGCAACTTGCCAACCGGCCAGACCGTCCACGAGGCTGAGGCTTGCGTGATCACCGTCCCCGTGCCCATCGGATGCGTGCGCGTCTCCAGTATGTGCCACTTCAGCCCCGTGACCTGTGGTGGAGACGACACCGTGTGAAACATCCGTGAGTTCCGGCAATGCCAGAAGAGGGATAAATGCCAACATCGGAATGACCGCGATGTCCTGAAAAAGTAGGACGGAGAAGCTTGACTGGCCTCCTTCCGTTTTCATCAACCCTTTTTCGTTCAGGGTTTGCAAGACAATCGCCGTCGACGACAAAGCGAGGACCATGCCGATAGCAAGAGAAACCGTCCAAGGCTGCCCAAAGAACAGCGCGACGACCATCACAAGACCGGTTGTCGTAGCAACCTGAAGTCCGCCTAAACCAATCAGCTTGGATCGCATGGCCCAGAGCATTTTTGGCTCAAGCTCCAACCCGACAAGGAACAGCATCATCACGACACCGAATTCAGCGAAATGCTGGATCGAGATTACATCCACGCCGAGTGCAGCCAGCAAAGGGCTGATCGCAATGCCAGCGATCAGATAACCCAAGACTGACCCCAGACCCAAACGTGTAGCAACGGGGACTGCGACAACACCAGCTGTCAGAAAGACGAACGCTAGGAACAAAAAATCGTTCATGGGTCAGGCCTTCTCTCGGATGGGCAGATCGGAAAATGTCATGGTGTCTTGCTGCTCAGCCCTTGCGAAATCAAAGGTCTCGTCCTGAAGCGCGTTCAACAGTTTCGTGTAACCGCTTGTGTGTTTTGCGATGGCACCTTCCTCATCCGCTTGCAGAGCGGAATACAGCACATAAGGCGGCACAAAAGTCATCCCGCACAGCCGGGCGGTTTGCTCGAGGGGGTACAGAAATGAGCGAAGAGGATAGTTTTGATATCCCACAGCGGTATAGGCTTCATCAGAACCGCCTGTGGTAATCGCAAGCACCATCAACTTGCCTGTCAGCTTGTCGCCGCCGTGACCATACGCAAACCCGTGTTGCAGGACGAGATCCTGCCACTCTTTCAGAAGGCTCGGCGTTGAGTACCAATACAATGGGAACTGAAACAGGATCACATCGTGATTCAGCAGGCGATGTTGCTCCTTCTCGACGTCTATGTCGTGGCGGGGGTATTCAGCGTACAGATCGACGAAGGTTATACCCTCGACGGCCTTTGCCGTTTTTGCCATGACCGTATTTGCCCGGCTATGGCGCTGCCCAGGATGGGCAAAATACACGATCACTCTGGACATATCGGCCCCTTTTTCGGTTGCGGTTTCGGCAGGTGAAACGGAGATAAGTCTGGTTGTCGCGGCTCGTCAGCCGCGCCGAAACCAGGCACAGTTTTGTAACTTGGCAACGATGTGCAGACGGACGAAGTGCTTTTCTGTATCGATGAAGGTGACTCAACTGCTCCGTTAAAACGGTGCAAAAGTGTCGGATGAGGCCGCTGGCACAGTCCATCGCTGACGCGCGTCTATTTCCTTGTTCTCCGCTCCTTGAGGTGGAATTCGACCGTTTTCACCGTAGAGCCAGAGCACAAAGTTGTAGCGCTCACCGCTCGTGATCGGTTCGGAAGCATGGGGAACACTGCCATGGTGTATCAATGCAGTGCCCGGCTCAAATGTAAGCTTGTTAACTTGACGCGTTTGATTGTCGAAAAAGCTGACAGCCGACCCTGAAAAATCCTCGCCCGGCAGGTTCAGATTGATGTTGAGTGTTACCGAGGACGCATCGGTATGCGGACGCAGCGAGGTATCTTTGTTTTCTTGCCAGCGAATGGAGAAACCAAAGGTCTGCGTGTCATAGCCGACAACGTCGGGGAACAGCAGGCGAGAAATCGGCCTCATATAGCTGTCCATTAGCCCTTGGTAAAACGCCTGAAAACTCGGGGCCGCAAGATACCCTTCCGAGCGCGGATCAAGCAGCGCGCCGCCCCGGTTCAGCACGATCCCATACGGAGGGCGCAGCGGAATATCCGCCCTGGATACCTCGTCAAGGTAGTCCCTGAGAACGGCAAGACGTTGCGGGTCGAAGAACTGTGTCGCGTAAACACCGGGAAAAACTTCTTTCCACAGGTCCCGAACCGTTGCCTCTTTGGTTGGGTCATCCCATGCTTGCTCGACAGCTGATCGCAATTGTGGATCAAAAAGGGACGGGTCAAGCGCGTGCTTTCGTCCCTCTGCATTTTCCCAATCAGTCCAGGCGTCTTTGAACAAGTCCCGGTTCTTGGTCCAGAATTGTTGAACAGAAGGTGCGCGTTGCAGCATCTCTTCTCGCGTAGGGCGCTCAATTGTACGAGAGCGTTCCAGTGAAGTGACCGACATGATTTCATTAGTCTCCGTTTGGGGGAGCTGCGCCGCCCTCGGCGCCGCAGCGGCAAGTGAAATTGTACAAAACTGTGGGCACCGGGTCCGCGGCCTATCGACGTCTGTATTTCAAGAGTACCCAGCAGATGCACTGCTCAGTCAGACGTCGTCGATTAGAACTTGTTTGAGATGCAGTGTGTCCATGTATTCGCGGATTGCAGTGATCTTGCCGTCCTTCAACATCACCAAAAAATGGTAGAAGTTGTTGTAGACAGTCCCGTTCACTTTGGTTCCATAGGATTCCATTTCCATCGCGACCCGATCACCCTCGACAGTCCAGCCTGTTGGCGTAAGCTGAAGGCCATCGGGCATTCTTTCACGCATCTTTTTGATAAGCTCTGCTATTCCTTCTCGATCCATCCGTGTATCCACAGGTGGGTTGCTTTTGAGGCCCATCGCTTGCCAAACGACGTCTGCGTCCAGCAAGGCCAGTGCGCCCTCCACATCGGTTTCGGAAAACCGCTCAAAAAAACTTTGAACGGTTTCCTTGTTCTGGGTGACAGACATCAGTTGATGTCCTGAACCTTCATCACCAGTTCGCCCCAGTTGCGCTGGTTTTCGATGTCATGTTCCAGTCCCTGCTCATCCGCGATTGCAAAGCGTTTGACCGCAGGGGTTTTGCTGGTTGCCTGATACAGCCAATAGGCTTCGGCTTTCAGAGCTTCATCAATCGGCTTGTCGATGGACTCGTAGACCATTTGTTTGCAGGCATTGATCGACTCTGCTGGGAACTGTGCGATTCGTTTGGCCAGCGCGTCGACAAATGGTCCGATCTCGTCGGGTTCCAGCGCCTTGTTGATGGTGCCGAACCGTTCCGCGTCATCCGCATCATAGTCCTGCGCGCTGAGGATGATTTCCAGTGCGCGACCCAGACCGGTTTGACGGGCCATGCGTGATGCACCACCGCCGCAAGGCAGGATGCCCATGCCCACTTCCATCTGCATAAACTTGAACTTACCGCGTGCTGCAAATCGCATATCCAGCGCCAAGGCCAGTTCGTGGCCGCCGCCACGGGCGAAGCCTTCCAGTTTCGCGATCGTTGCCTGCGGTACACGGCTGATCCTTTCACAGACGGCTTGCAAGTCCAGCAACTGGGCTTCATCGCGCGACACAGCCTCGGTCGACATGTCTTTCAGAAGTTCAGTGTCGTAGTGGCAAACCCAGATTTCCGGATTGGCAGATTCAAACACCACAACTTTTATGCTGCGGTCCCTCTCCAGCCGCATAGCGAGACTGTTCAAGTCAGCCAGCATTTTCTGACCCTGAACGTTGACGGATCCGAAATCAAACGTGACGGTGGCGATTGCGTTCTCAACCTTCACATTGAACGTGGTGAAGTTCTCATACTTCATTTTGGTTCCTCATTTGCTGTTTCGAACCGTTCGGACAAGAACGGTTTTGGAGGTTGGCGTTTCCTCCAGGCGAAGCGGTTCTTGAGAAGCACCTCACCCGAAGCGCAATTTATTGGATTGAAATAATTTATAAATGCGCGCAAATAGATTTCAGTTTTTAGTTTTTTTATATATACAACTTGAAAATACGACCCTAACCCAGCTTCAAACCATTGAACGCAATGAATACAGTTGCTCGGGTTTGTTCATTCCTTTGAGGCATTGAGTGCCCAGAGACTCGACTTCATCATCAAGAAGGCAAGCGATCTCTGAGGAGAACAGCAGGTTCCGTTTCAGTTTTTTACAACACCCCTCGATGCGGCTCGCCACATTTACAGCCTCGCCAATGACGGTGAAGTCCAAGCGCTGCGCCGCTCCGATGTTTCCAAAGAAAACCTTGCCCAAGTGTAGGCCAATGCCGGCGTGTAGAGGAAACCAACTCGCTTCATTGCGCATGCGCTCGTTAAGCAAATCCAACTCGGATAGTGCTTGCCGCGCGGCTTGAATAGCGGCCTGAGCAGCGCTGTGAGGCGTTTCAAATGAAGCAATTGGAAACACTGCGAGCATACCGTCACCGATGAATTTCAGGACGTCGCCACCATGCTGATTCACTGCGTCTGCCATTGCTGAGAAGTAGTGATCGAGCACCGTCGCGACGGTTTGGGTATCCATGTTTTCCGAGAGCGTAGAAAAACCTCGCATGTCAGAGCTCCATACAACCGCCCTGATCGGAACGCCCGTTCCCCGCTTGATCGTCCCGCTTGCAACGCGCTCGCCTGCTTCCCATCCAAGATAGGTATGGGAAATGTTCTTCGTAATCCGCTCTGCGACGTGTCGATCTACATGCAAACCGAACAGCTTGATCAGGAGGGTCAAGCTTTCCAGTTGTTTCCTTTCGAACCCGCCTCGCTGTCGCGTGGCCAGTGTGATTGCGTTAAATCTGCCGCAACTCGCAGACATCGGAAGCGCCACATATTCCGAGAAGCCCTCCTTACCAAGATTTTTCATGAGGGGGCTTGCCGCTTCGCCTTCATCGTTTTCAAGAGCCACCCGAACCGTTCGGCCGTACTCCATCACGTTGAAAAGAGGGTTTTTTCTGTAGCCATCAGAATGAAGGGCTTCCTCGCCAATTTGAATCTCATCGCATAACCCGTCGGTTGTGCTCCAGTTCCACGCATACCCAAAGGCTTGCGGATGCAGTGTTCCAACATTGAGGCTTAGGCGACGAACCCCCAACCCAGCCTGCGCCAACCGTTCCGCAAACTCCTTTGTGAGGTCGATGGTGTCCTTAGTCAGAATTGCTGTGTTCAACAGCCAATCCCTGACGTCTTTCGGGGTGCATTGTTGATTGAGATTCAGGTCGAACTGGCTGCGCCTTAGCAGACTAACACCAGAAGCATATTTCCTCGGTGCAGGATCCAGTTCGTTGAGCCGAGCGTCAGAATTTTGTCGGGTCGCCGCATGCATCGCAATTTAGTTCCTTGAGTTCTCAAGCTGGGTTAGTGGAAAGAAAAGCGGGCAGCGACGCATATGGAATGCGCGCTGCCCGACAGGTTAGTTTTGGTACAGTGATTCAGAGTTCGACAACGACCTTGCCGATGGCTTGACCACTGGTCAGGCGATCATAGGCATCACCGACCTGTTCAAACCCGAAGCGCTGGTCATCAAGCAGTGGCTTCAATGCGCCTGCGTCTACGATTTCGGCCAACTTGGCCAGGACCGCGCCATGTTCCTCGCGCTTGTAGTTGTGGATCATCGGGATCAGCATGAAGATGATGTGCAGTGAAAGACCTTTGAAATGTGCTGGAGCAAGGTCCAGTTCGACCAGAGCAACGGTTGAGGCGATGCTGCCGTTCAGCGCTGCTGCCTCGAAGGAGTTAGTCATGTTTGGCCCGCCAACCGAGTCAAAGATGGTTTCGAAACCTGCACCGGCAGTGTGTTCCGCGACATAGTCTGCGACCTTCTCTTTCATGAAATCGATTGCCGTCGCACCGTAGCTTTCGATCACTTCAAGTTGCGACGCACCGGTCCCGGTTGCGAAGACGTCTGCACCAATATGCCTGGCAAGTTGCACGGCCAAGTGACCGACCCCACCGGCACCACCTTGCACTAGAACCTTCTGACCGGCTTGAGCACCTGCGCGTGTCAGCCCCTCAAAGGCAGTAATGCCAACCAGCGGGATCGCAGCAGCTTCTCGCATCGAAAGTGACTTGGGTTTGTGTGCAATAAGACGCGCATCAACGACCATGTATTCAGCCAGTGCACCCTGCAGCTCCAGTAGGCCGCCAGCACATCCGTAAACCTCGTCGCCAACCTCGAAGCTTCTCACGTCGCCCCCGACAGCCTCTACAGTTCCGGCAAAGTCCATACCCAGAACAGCGGGTAATTCGGGCGAGAGAGGGAGATCCTTGCCCATCGCGCGGATCATAGTATCCACTGTGTTCACGCTGGTGGCTGCAATGCGCACGACAACGTGGCCAGGTTTAGCAGTCGGCGTCTCAATCTCGGCGAGTTCGAACTTTGCATTCTCGCCGTATTCAACAAGGGTCATTGCTTTCATTGGGCATCTCCGGATGGATGTTTGATGGCTCATAAGTAGATTGAACACCCATTGGGATAAATTGGCCCAAATCGGAGTTCAGTTTTCCGATTCTGAGAATAATCTGGATGAAGCTCCAATATCGGTTTTAGTAAGCAACCACATGCGGTGGTCGCGATTGCTTGAGGGTCTTTGTCTCAAACTGTCTCAAACTGTCTCGCGATGAGACAGTTAAGCAATTGGCGAGATTTAGGGCTAACGGGTTCCTTGCCGCATTCAGCGCTTCTTGCCAGCTTTCCCAAAGAAACATGAGCGACATCACGATCGCATGCTTGGGAGGAGCACATGACGCCAACTCGTGAAGAACAGCATTGGATGTATCGCAATATGGTCACGAGCCGCCGGTTCGAAGAGACCATTGCCGGTATCTATTTCGAGGGTAAAACGCCCGTTTTTAATATGGCTAACGGGCCGATTCCTGGGGAAATGCATCTCAGTGACGGTCAGGAACCGGTCGCCGTCGGCGTATGTGCGCACCTCAATCCTCATGACGTCGTTACAGCGACGCATCGCCCCCACCATCAAGCGATCGCCAAGGGTGTCGACCTCGACAAAATGGCAGCAGAAATCTTCGGGAAAAAGACGGGCCTGTCCGGTGGGCGCGGCGGCCACATGCACATCTTTGATGCCGACGTAAACTTTGCTTGCTCGGGGATCATCGCGCAAGGCATGGGGCCAGCTGTAGGTGCGGCTCTTTCCCGAAAAATGCAAAACAAACCCGGAGTTGCGGTTGCGTTTGTTGGCGAAGGCGCAGTCAACCAGGGCGGATGGCATGAAGCCATGAACTTGGCCGCCGTTTGGAACCTGCCCTTTGTCTGCGTGATCGAGGACAATGCATGGGGCATCTCCGTTTCCAAAGAAGCCTCAACAGCGGTTACGAACAACGCAGATCGCGCTGCGGCTTACGGCATTCCCGGAAAACGCATCGACGGTAATGATCCTTACGCGATCTATGACGCAGCCGGAGAAGCCATAACGCGCGCACGCGCTGGCGAAGGTCCGACCCTTTTGGAAATCGAGACATATCGCCTGGCGGGACACTTCATGGGGGATGCCGAAGGGTATCGGCCAGAAGGCGAAAAGGACGCGCTTTTCGAAAAGGATCCTATTCCGAAAATGCGGACCAAAATGCTCGCCGATGGCACAGCCAGCGAAGCTGAACTCGACGCAATCGAAGCCGAAAGCGCGGCACGCGTCGAGGCTGCAATCAAATTCGCCCGGGAGAGCGAAGAACCAGCACCTGAAGATGCGCTGAAAGCAGTCTTTGCCTGAGCTTGAGGGAGGAAAAAAATGAACAAACCAAACGAAAGAAAGCTGACCATCGCCCGAGCTATGGCCGAGGCGATGCAGCAGGAAATGCAGATTGACCCTTCCGTATTCGTGATGGGTGAAGATATCGGTGCACTGGGCGGAGTTTACGGCAATACTCGCGGCCTCTTGGACGAGTTTGGTGCCGAACGGGTTCGCGACACTCCGATCTCGGAAACAGCCTTTATTGGCGCCGCAGTTGGCGCAGCCCAGGACGGGATGCGGCCGGTTGTCGAACTGATGTTCGTGGACTTTTTCGGCGTTTGCTTCGATGCGATCTACAATCTAATGGCCAAGAACATCTACTTCTCGGGTGGTAATTTCAAAGTACCGATGGTGCTGATGACTTCGACCGGCGGTGGTTACTCGGACGCTGGACAGCACTCGCAATGTGTCTACGGCACTTTTGCCCACTTACCGGGTATGAAAGTCGTGGCCCCTTCCAACGCCTACGATGCTAAGGGGCTGATGACGGCAGCAATGCGCGACGATAGCCCCGTGGTCTACATGTACCACAAGAGCCTTCAAGGCATGGGGTGGTTGGGCACCGAAGCCGGTGCAACCGTTCATGTACCCGAGGAAAGCTACACTGTGGAAATCGGCAAGGCCAAAGTGGTGCGCGAAGGTTCAGATGTCACAATTGTCAGCCTTGGCATGGGCGTTCACAATGCGCTTAAGGCCGCTGCCACGCTGGAAGCACAGGGCGTCAGCGCCGAAGTTGTGGACCTCGTCAGCCTCGTGCCGCTGGACCGCGAAACGATCCGAGCCTCAGTGGCCAAAACCGGCCGACTGATCGTCGTTGACGAAGATTACATGAGCTACGGCGTCTCGGGTGAAATCATCGCGACGGTTACAGAGCATAACATCTCGGTGCTGAAAGCCGCACCCAAAAGGATTGCTTTCCCGGATGTTCCGATCCCGTTCTCTCGCGTCATGGAGCAACACTGCTTGCCGAACCCGGACAAGATCGTCGCAGCCTGGAACGACATGAAAGCCGCCTGAGCCACACACCAGTGAAAACATCAAGCACGGGGCAGCAATTTGCCGCCCCGAACAAGGAAGGAGTGCCTAAATGGCAACTGATATCGTTATCCCTTCGGATCTATGGGAAGAGGACGAGGAAACCGTCATCACAAGCTGGCTGGTTGATGATGGGTCTACCGTCGAAGAAGGTGCCCTGATTGCCGAAATTATGACGGCTAAGGTTCAGTATGAAATCCTTGCCCCGGCATCCGGTACCGTAAGCATCAAAGAAGAGGCCGATGCTGTCGTCGCCAAAGGCGCCGTGATCGGATCGATAGAATGAGCGGCGGAGTGAGGAATGTCCCGCTCAAGGGTGTGCGCGGGATGATCGCGGACGCGATGGTGAAAAGCCTGCAGACAGCCGCTCAGCTGACGCATCAGGGCAGCGCCGACGCGACCGCTCTTTTGGCGGAAAAGGCCCGGTTGGCCGAAGCAGGAACCAAGGCTTCGGTTGAGGATCTTTTGATGTCAGCGGTCATCCGCGCTTTGAAAAAGAACCCGGACGCCAATGGCCGAGTGGAAGGAAAAGACGTCAAGCTTTCCAGCGGGATTGATCTGTCGGTTGCCATTGCCTTGCCGGGCAACTTGTTGGTCGCACCAGCGATCTTTGGCGCGGGTGAGATGGATGTTTCTGAACTTAGGGCGGCGCGACAAGACCTTGCCGCTCGGGCAAAGACCAACAAGCTCAGCGTTACAGAAATGACTGGCGGCACGTTCACTGTCAGTAATCTTGGATTGACCAGGGTCGAGCACTTCACACCAATCATCAATGCCCCGCAAATCTGCATTCTGGGTATCGGGCGCCTTACTGACAGGGCGGTTCGAAGCGAAGATGGCGGCATCGAGCTGCGTCCGCATGTGGGCCTGTCATTAACTTTTGACCATCGTGCCCTCGACGGGGCCCCGGCGGGCGACCTTCTGACTTCGATATGTGAAGAAATTGAAGGAATGGGCAAGTGACCGGCCTTCTACGGTGGTTTTCAAGCCCGGCCGAGGGTTTGGCTTTTGAAGCCAAGCTTTTTTCCGCACGGGAATCTGCCGTGGGCCTCTGGGCCAGCGAAAACGATGCACTGGTCTGTCCGGCTTCGTATCGTAAATACCACGGTTTCAAGGATGCTTCATCGCATTCGCTGAAGCGCGGTTGGCCGGTCTTTACTCGGCCAACCGGGGGCGGCGCTGTTCCGCAAGGGTCGGGGGTTGTCAATTTGGCAATCGCTTTCACCGCGCCGCGCGGTTTCACGATCAATGATGGCTATAGGCTTATTACTGGCATCATCCGCAACGGGCTGGGTTCCACAGGAGTTAGGCTGGCCACAGGTCCAACGCCCACCAGTTTCTGCGACGGCGACTGGAATCTCTCCATTCAGGGGAAAAAGGTCGTGGGTACGGCGCAGCGCTGGAAACCACTTGGCGAAACTAAAACCCGGGTTTTGGCCCATGCCCTGATCCTGACCGAGGGCTCAGTTGGACCCGGTACTCGGGCGGTTGACGCCTTTAATGCCGATCTCGGATTGGGCGCAGTCTCTTGTGACGCTCACACGAGTTTGGAGCTTGCCACCGACAAAGCTATGCGGGCTCCTGGCACCCTCGTTCAAGACCTACACGCAGCTTCAGTTTCAGCTCTGCGATCCATTCACTTCGAAGCACAGAACTCTGTCGCGGCATGAACAAAGACATGAGCCGCAAGAGGAGAGCGGCTTTTAAGTAAAGGGAGGAAACCATGTCTAACGAAACGATCCACATTCACCTGAAAGTTGGTGTGCCCTCAGAAAACGGCAGCAAGTTCGAAGACCTCATGACTGAGCTCGTCACGAGAACTCAAAACGAACCGGGCACGCTGGTTTATGAATGGTATCGCACGGACGACGGCGCCACCTGGCACGTTATTGAACGATATGCGGACGCTGAGAATGGCGATCTGCATGTGAGAGGGTTTGCCGAAAACTACGCAGGTCGGTTCTTCGAATTGATCGACGGGTGCGAAGCCATCGTTTCGGAGAATGCGACGCCATACATCCGCGGCATCCTGGAGGGGATCGCGCCCCTCTACGTCTCTCAGAAGGGCGGGTTTCACCGCTTCTGATCCACGCAGGATCGCCTCGATGGGCCCTCACCCAGACGTCATCAGGCCGTTTAGCAGGTCCGAAAGAACGGGCTCAAAATCCAAAAAGGAGGAGAATATGGATTTCGAAACCAAGAATCCCAAACCGCTAAAAGCGCAAAAAGATCGGCTAAGTCGCCGAAGCTTTCTGGTCAAATCAATCTTGGCTGGGACAAGTGCAACAGCGATTGTCGGGGCCGCGGGCAACGTCTTTGCAGCAACGTTGAACGAGGATCAGGCAATCACAATGCTGCAGATCGTTCAAGATATCTTCCCTCACCCGGATTTTCTGCCGCTGAGCATCTATCAGGACGTTTTGACGGGTGTCCTGACCGAGGCGGATACTTCGGAGGAAACCGCGAAACTTCTGTCTGATGGGTTGCAGGATCTCAATGCGCGATCTGTCGAGCTCCATGGCACTCCCTATGCAGATGTGGATGCCTACGTAAAACGGGAAGCACTTCTGCGCATCGTTCAGGACAGCGATTTTTTTCAGAAACTCCGATGGGCCACCTGGAGCGGCATCTACATCAATCCAAAAGCTTGGCCGCAATTCGGCTATGAGGGCTCCTCTTGGGAAGAAGGCGGCTACATCGACCGTGGATTCAGCGATGCGACTTGGATTCCGCCGGGCCCGACGCTCGAGGAGCGTTTGAAGGCTGTTGGCAGATAAAGAAAGCGGGAGGAAGCAAAATGGCTAACCAATTTGACTTGGACGACGACAGCGTTGTCGTCATCGTTGGTTCGGGGGCTGGCGGCGGAACGCTGGCCAATGAACTTGCTCAAAAAGGTATCTCTTCGGTTGTTCTGGAGGCCGGCGGCGTTTTCGAGTTTGACGACATCGAAAACGATGAATGGGGCATGTTTCTCAAGCTGACCGATTTCGACAAGCGATATTCGGCCGGGGGCTGGCACGGGGCTCAGAACCACCCGACATTGCCGAACTGGCTGGTCAAGGGTCTTGGCGGCTCGACGGTTCATTGGGCGGGTGTTTCGCTGCGCTTTTATGAGCACGAGTTCAAAATGCGCACCGTGAACGGCGATATTCAGAACGCCAATGTAGAAGACTGGCCGATCACATTGGAAGAGCTGGAGCCGTACTACGATCGCGCCGAAGTCAAGATGGGCGTGACAGGTAAGGCTACGGGCATGCCGCATCTGCCTTGGAGCAACGACTTCCGTGTTCTTGCCGAAGGTGCACGCCGTGTTGGCTATACGAAAATCCAGTCCGGACCGATGGCGATCAATTCAGAAGACTATGGAGGCCGACCCGCTTGTCAACAAATTGGGTTCTGTATGCAGGGCTGCAAGATCGGTGCTAAATGGTCGACAAACATCACTGAAATTCCGGCCGCCGAGGAAACGGGCAAATGTGAAGTTCGCACCAATTGTATGGTGTTGAAGATCGAGCACGACGAAGCCGGAAAAGCCACAGGTGTGATTTATGCCGATAAAGACGGCAACCACCATGTTCAAAAGGCCCGTATCGTCGCGGTCGCTGGCAACTCGATTGAGACCCCGCGCCTGCTTTTGAACTCGGCATCATCGATGTTCCCGGACGGCTTGGCTAACTCTTCCGGCCAGGTAGGAAAAAACTACATGGTTCACGTTAATGGTGGCGTCTACAGCGAGATGCCGGAACGTGTACACATCCACCGCGGGACCCAGGTGGCTGGTATCGTTGCTGACGAAGTCCCCAACAATCCCGATCGTGGTTTCACAGGAGGGTATCACCTCGAGAAACTGACTCTTGGTCTTCCGGTTATGTCGCTCTTTCTGAAACGCGGGAACGGAGCCTGGGGCAAGGATTTGGCTGAAGCCTTGGAGAAATATGACTATCTGTCCGGCGTGTACATTGTGGGTGAAGATCTGGCGCAAGAGCAGAACCGCATCACGCTGCATGACAGTGAAAAAGACCAGCATGGTCTTCCAGTGCCAATCGTAAACCGCACGCCACATAACAACGATGAACGTATGCTGAAGCATGCTTATGGAGTGATGGATAAAATCCATGATGCCGTTGGCGCGAAGGTGACACACCATTTGGCCAAATACCCGGCAAGCCACAACATGGGCACGGCCCGGATGCATGAGGACCCTGACAAGGGTGTCGTGAACAAATGGGGTCAGGCCCACGATGTTCCGAACCTGTTCATTTCGGACGGCAGCGTATTCACCTCATCCGGCGCGGCCAACCCCACATTGACCATCGTCGCACTGGTCATCCGCCAGGCAGAGTACATCGCGCAAGAGATGAACGCTCAAAACATCTGACGCCACAAGCGCCTCTCCCCGGTGCGGTCAGGCTTTTCGGCCTGGCTGCATTGGAGGCGCTCGGCCTGCGTGAAAACGGGGTTCGCTTGCCCCAAAACAGCATCAATCCGAAGGAGGAGAAAATGTTCAAAAAACTTAGCAATCTCGCGTGCACCACAACACTGGCACTTGGCCTACCGGCAGTCGCACTTGCCGAACTACCAGGCATGCGCGGAACTCAGCACATCGGGATCACCGTACCCGACGTGGATGAAGCCGTTGAATTCCTTGTCGACGTCCTGGGATGCGAGTCCTTTTTTTCCTTCGGTCCATTCGGTCCGTTTGAAGATGACTGGATGACCGAAAACCTGAACGTCAATCCGCGCGCGGTCATTGATGTCATTACCATGGTACGCTGCGGCAATGGCCCAGCCTATGAAGTATTCAAATACACCTCGCCGGATCAGAACCCCAACCCGCCAAAGAACAGCGACATCGGCGGCTATCACTTGGCGTTCTATGTCGACGACATGCAGGCTGCCGTTCAGTACCTGCGTGACAACGGCGTGCGTGTATTGGCGGAGCCCCACGACCTTCCCGGTATTCCGTTGGAAGGCGAACAATGGGTGTACTTCATGTCGCCTTGGGGAGCACAAATGGAACTCGTCAGCTTCCCCGACGACATAGCCTTCCACAAGGACCAGACAGCTCAGCGCTTCTGGGATCCGCGCGATTGATTTTCTAAACGACAATCCAAGGGCTCCGTTGCTTGACGTGTCGGAGTCCTATTCTGAGGGTGATCAGCCATGGACAACTCCGTACGTACAGCGCGAAGCTGTTTCGCAACTTGGGCAATCCACACGGTGATGGCTTTGCTGATGCTGTATGGTTTACCGCAGGGCGCGGATGCCCATTTCAGTTATTCCGATCCTCGAATTATCCATATTGCTGAAAAGGGTGGGGACCAGTCTATTGTTCTAATTCGTATGCCCGCGCCGTTGGCTCTACTTCCGGATGACTGGCAAGGGCAGAACGACACACGTTTGCCGCCGTTTAGTGTCAGAAAAGGCGCTGACATATTTTTGGATGAGCAAGCGGTTGAAAACACCGGTTCAGAGCTCCGTAACCTATTGAACCAATCGGTGTCCGTTTGGATTGATGGTCGTAAATCGACTACGAAGGTTGAGCAATTTCGGTTCTGGGCCGATACCGAGAGACCCTCATTTGGCACCGTCAAATCTGCGAAAGCATCATTTGAAAAGGTCGCCCGATTTGATCCGACAGCGTTGCCGTATTTCGATCTTACTGTAGACGTCGCGCTTTCGATGCCGTCTGCATCTCTCAACCGAGATCTTCGTCTCGCATCAGACCTTGGTAACAATTTTCAGGTGATGGACAGGTTTGGAACTGTCGTGAAGCTGCATCGCAGCGACTCTGTCGAGACACAAGCGGTGATTGGTGTGCTGGATGTTTCGTATCCGGCGGCCTCAAACAAATGGATCGTTATGCGCGATGCAGCCTTAATCGGCGCAGAACACATTTACTTTGGGCTTGATCACCTGGCGATAATTATCCTGATCGCCATCGCTGCACAAAGCTGGCGCCAAGCTCTGGGGCTGGCGTCGGCCTTCACTATCGGACATATGACCACTCTTGCTGCCGGCCTCTATGGAATCGCGCCCGCAACGATCTGGTTCATACCGTTGGTGGAATTTAGCATTGCGCTTTCGATCGTTGTCGCTGGCGCATTTATTTGCTTTCAGATCAGGCATCCGCTGAGTTGGTTGGCGCTGTTCGTAATTGGACTGATCCATGGCTACGGGTTTGCCGCTTCTGCGTCTCAGGCGATGTTCGCAGGTCAGTTTGATTTCCTCGAACTGTTAGCATTCGCCTTCGGGTTGGAAGCTTGCCAATTCGCGATCTATGCCATGATCTTACCGATCATCCTGCTGGCAGATCGCCAATTTCCAATGGTGCATGACACGTGGCGCAGAGGTGTTGCTCTGTTCATCGCGGTGTTTGCCACGTCGGCTACGTTCACTCGCTTTACCGAAACAGCAGATGCTTTTGGCCTGGTTTAGGCCGCTCACCACGGAGATCCAAAATGACTGAAACCAAATTCGATATGATCGTAATCGGAGCAGGGCCAGGTGGTTATGTTGCCGCAATCCGTGCAGCCCAACTGGGGTTGGATGTCGTTTGTATCGAGCGTGAACACCTCGGTGGCATTTGTCTTAACTGGGGCTGCATTCCCACAAAGGCACTTCTACGCTCAAGCGAAGTGCTACACTTGGCTCAGAATGCAAAAGACTTTGGGCTGAAGATTGAAGATCCGGAACACGACCTCGAAGCAATTGTCGCGCGATCGCGGAGAGTTGCCAAACAGCTTTCAAACGGCGTTGGCTATTTGTTCAAGAAGAACAAAGTCACATCCATTATGGGTGAAGCACGCTTGGCAGGGAATGGCGAAGTTGTTGTGAAATCCAACGAGGAAGAGCAGAAATTGCGTGCGGACAATATTGTTCTGGCAACCGGTGCCCGCGCGAGAGATCTTCCTGGACTTGAAGCTGATGGGAACCGCGTGTGGTCCTACAAACATGCTTTGCAGCCGCCGCACGAACCGAAAAAGTTGCTGGTCATCGGTTCCGGTGCGATCGGTATCGAATTTGCAAGTTTTTACAACGCGATCGGAGCAGAAACGACCGTTGTGGAAGTAATGGATCGCATATTGCCTGTCGAAGACGCCGAGATATCGACCTATGCTAAGAAGAGCTTCAGCAAACAGGGTATGAAATTCTTCGAGGGCTCGAAAGTTACGCAGCTTGAACGTCTCAGCGACCGAGTTGTTGCTCATATCGAAAAGGACGGCGAGGTTACGGTTCAGGAGTTTGACACCGTGATTTCAGCTGTAGGTATCACCGGCAACGTTGAGAACCTTGGCCTCGAAGAGATGGGTATTGAGATCGACCGAAATCACGTCGTCACAGACGAGTATTGCCGCACCAATATACCTGGACTCTATGCTATCGGAGATGTCGCAGGGGCTCCTTGGCTTGCCCACAAGGCAAGTCACGAGGGCGTCATGGTCGCGGAACTCATCGCTGGACTTGAAGGTCACCCTGTCAAGCCGGAGAGTATTGCAGGTTGCACGTATTGCCACCCTCAGATCGCGAGCGTTGGCATGACTGAAGCGCAAGCAATCGAAGCCGGTTTTGAAATAAAAGTCGGGCGGTTTCCTTACCAGGGCAACGGCAAAGCCATTGCCTTGGGCGACGCGCAGGGGATGATCAAAACCATCTTTGATGCCAAGACCGAACGACTGCTTGGCGCGCATATGGTCGGGGCCGAAGTGACCGAACTTATACAAGGATACGTCGTTGGGCAAAAGCTCAATGCAACGGGTTCAGATTTGATGGAAACTGTATTCCCACACCCAACGCTTAGCGAAATGATGCATGAAAGCGCGCTCGACGCTTTCGGTAAAGTCATCCACAAGTAGTTTCGCTCAACCGCTTGTCGGCAACACTATTTGTAGCCGACCATGTTGATGCTAACGGGGTCGTGCGATGCCATATTGTTTCATTTTCCGATGAATGGTTGCGCGGCCCATCCCTATATTGCGCGCTGCTCTTGAGACGTTCCATCGGGCACCAATCAGCGCATCCTGAATGAGAGTCCGCTCATCATAGGACTGGTCGGAATAACTCTGTCTTGTTTCTATGGCCCTGTGTTTTTCGGACAAGGGTATGGTGCGTTCCGGCAAGTCCAGTCGTGAGATACGCCGACCGTCCCCTTCCATAAGCGCTTGCTGCAGGGCGTTTTTTAGCTCTCGGACATTACCCGGCCAATCAGAACAGGAAATCATACATTTGGCTTCTTCTGTTATTTGAACTGCCTCTCCTGCCAATTGTCGAGCGATCTCACCAGCCAAGGCCTCAACCCGTTCACGCTGCCGAAGAGGAGGAAGTTGAACAATCGTATTTGCCAGCAGGAAATAGAGATCATCACGGAACTTTCCGTCCTGTACCGCAATGTGAAGTGGCTGACGGCATGTCGCGATAATCTTGGGCGTCTGCTCCGAATTCTGCTCTGCGAGCAGCAACCCGTTTGCCTCAATTTCACCCATTAGCATCCTGAGGCGAGCCTGCGCGAATTTTGGCAGTTCGTCTACGTTCTCAAAAACCAGCACGATTTGTTCTTGGTCTGCTACTCCAAAGGAACCCGCAATACGCGCTTGCTCAAGCAAGGTCTGAAAGTAAAGTTTGTCCTGTTCAGTTTCTCCCAGCGACGCGCAATCCACTTTCGTTATGCGTCCCGAATTAGACTTGTCAGCTTCGAGGATCGCAGCAATGAGGGCAGTTTTTCCGGTTCCGGACTCTCCTTCGATCAAGAACGGCAATCCCTTCCGGTAGTGTGCCAGCGCTCTCGTGCAGAGCGCAGCCATTCGATCGCTTCCAATTGAAAGCTGGCGCAACGAAGCGGCCAGTCGGATACGCTTCGGTTTTTGCGAAGCGACTGCCTTAAGGCTCCGCCCTGACGCTGGAGAAGTACGCTTACCCCTATTAGGCCGCGCCGAGAAATTGAGAACAGGCCCTTCTTTCGACCGAACACTCATGACTCTTTCGGGGACGCTTTCCATCGCCTTTGCATCAGTGCCGAACACCAGCTCAAAAGCCTTCCCTTTCAGGGCCGCGGGCGTCTTGTCACCTACAAGGCGATGCGCTCCTGCGGTGGTACCCAGGATGATCCCAGCTTCATTCAGTGCCACAAGTTCATCCCGCTTCAGCAAGTCGCGCCCATTAACTGAGGAAACAGATATGATCAAACTGTCTGCAAACCGCTTTTCGAATAGGATACGTTGAATGCGGTCTGCTGCAGTACCGAGAAGCTGAGACGCAAACAGATAATCTGCAGAGTTATTGCGATCCAACATAGCCAAGCTGATTGCACCGAGAGTTTGGTTCTCTGCGTTAAATAGCGGGGCGGCTGTACAAGCAAATGGGTGCAATGACGAAAAGTAGTGGTTTCTTCCGCTTACGGTGAAGGCATCTCTCTCAGATAACGCCATGCTCACACCATTGGTTCCAGCAATGCGCTCATCCCAACAGGAGCCGATGGCAATTCCGTTTTCTTCAAAGATTGAACGGCCTTGTTCAGTGCCTTCCAAACGCACCGACACGCCCTCTGTATCTGTGACTACAAGACAATGACCAGCATTGGCAGCTAATTGAGCGAGTTGGCTGATTATCCCTTGGCGTCCACCCGAACGTTCTACCAATTCCTCTAACCGAGGAGCCACTTCAGATGATTGCAGGCGAAGGATGGGGCGAGCTGCATCCCGAACAAGCTTGTATTTAAGCTCGCAGCGCTCCCAAGACTCACTAATGGCATTCCCAAAGTGTAAGGAATTATCGGTTTCCACCATATGTCCTCCCCGTGCCACCAGCCTACAGCATTGAACGCTATTTCAACAAATAAACGTCAATGCTCTCACAGCTCCCCTCTTTGCGAGCTTACCGCACGGTAGCCGTGACCTCGTGGATGGCTTCCATCACAGATTTTCTATGATCTTCATCCATTGCTGCAGCGTGGGGTCGCGCCAACTGACCTGAATCGTTGTCGAAGTATTTGCCGGAGGCATTGGCAAACTCAGAATCCAGCGCGGCACGGCACAGGATGTCCGCACCTATTCTCATATCATTTCCTGCGACGCCAAATCCCTCTTTCACCATCTTAGAGGCAAGCAGTGAACCAGGGTTCACCGCAATGACAGACGGGCCCTTTGGTAGCGCTTTTGCCAGTTCCTGAGACCAGATAGTGATCGCCAGTTTGCTTTGAGCATAGGCCCCGAAGTCGTCCAGCGAACCATGGCCGGTCATCGCCTTTGCATCGACCGGAGCTTGTGCGGCAGAAGACAGGTTAACTATGCGGCCATCCTGTGGGATGATCGGCAGCAGCCGCTGCGTCAACACCCACGGTGCGAGAGTATTGACCACAAAGCGAACGTCGAAGCCATCCGGGGTTCGAGTGTTGGGCGTCTTGTAGACGCCAGCATTGTTGATCAGGACATCGATGCGGTCATTTCGGCCAAGAATCTCCGCCGATAGTGCTTCGACATCACTTAGCTTTGAAAAGTCGGCGACATAGCTTTCTGTCTGGCCACCGAGTTCCGTCGCCGCCACCTCAAGCTTAGCTGGGTTTCGGCCATGTAGCAGAATTCTGTGTCCCATTGCCGAGAGGGTTTTGGCAGTCAAGAGACCGAGGCCGTCGGTTGATCCGGTGATGAGAATTGTCTTGGACATGGTTCATTCCTTTGTTCACAAGCCAGGCTTCAGATGGTTGAGGACGGACTGCCCTTTGAACTTAGTATTCATCCGATCTCTAATAGCCGAGCGTTTTTGAAGCTCGCTTTAGGTATCTGTCTGGCTTTGCGCCAACTTGTCAGAAGCGAACAACAGTTCTGCTTTCAAGGCTCTTTCGAATTGAATGGACACTTGGATCCTCGACCAAATCGACTGCGCTGTGACCCACTGAAGGCAAGCCTTGATTGTCGTAGATATTGAATAGGACAATCTCATCCGGGGTCATGTGTGACTGATAAACCCATTCATGTGCGTCGCTCGCCGCCAGCCCCATGATATGGCCGCGCCGATCAGGGTAAATCAGGTCGATCAGAATCCAATCTTCATTTGTGACGCTGGATGGGCGAACAAAACCAAGCGGTGCGCTATTGATCTGGTTTTCGACAGGGCGCCAGATATTGATGAAGGCATAATGCCCCGTGTTCCACTCTACAGCTTTGTCTGACCCGAGAATGTCTACCAGTCGCTTTTCCGCCCCCTCAGTGCTGTAGTCGCTATGAACATTGCGGGCAGGTTTGCGATTGGAGTCAGGGTCATCGACTCTTAATGTGTGGTCGAAAACAACGACCTCTTTGGCACCCAGATGCTGAATAAGCAACTCTGTCAATTCGCGGTCGTAAACCTGTTGCCAATCGTTTCCATCGTCGAACGAGGTTACATTGCTGGGTGATGTGACAAACGAAACGCCGTCCGTAGAGAACGAAACTGCATCCTCAGACCCCCGCAGGTCCCGAAGTGGAATTTCCGTCGCAACAAGTTCTGGCGAGATCAGATTTCCTGCGACACCACCAGCATCAATTTGAAATGCCTGCCTCGACGCGCTGTGGACGTGGTAATTGACGGTTGCAGCACCCGGCATAGCCTTCTCCTTCTTTACACCGATTTCGGTTCGCGATTTGGGAAGCAAAATGCGTTCGCATCGCGCCCGCTTTTGGCTTGCCTCGAAGATACGCATTGAAGAATGAATAAAAATGGGCCATTCAAAGATAGATAATTCGGATTTTGGATATAATGTGATGGATACCGAAAGCCTTCGCCTGTTTGTACTTGCAGCTGAAAAGCTCAACATTAGCGCAGCAGGGCGCGAACTCGGTTTTGCACCGGCTGTAGCAAGCGCCCGGCTTGCCAAGCTCGAACACACATTGGGTGCTGACTTGCTGCACCGCTCGACCCGTAAAGTTGCTTTATCCCTGGAAGGCGCTGAATTTCTGCCCTATGCCCGCGAAATTCTGGCGCAAGAGAGTGCTGGACGCGCCGCATTGGGGCAGGGACAAACTCAGCCCACAGGAACGCTGCGCTTTACCGCGCCCAGCACTTTTGCCCAGCTTTACATCGCGCCTATCCTGCCAGAATTCGTCGTGCAATACCCGGGGGTTAATCTCGACCTTCGACTGTCCGACAGCCAATTCAACCTGATTGAGGGCAGCTACGACTTGGCTATTCGGAACTCAGCGCTTGAAGATACCAGCCTCAAGGGCCGCAAGCTCGCTGACGACACTCGCGTACTTTGTGCCTCTCCCCGGTATTTGGCCGAGCGTGGGGCACCGGCAGTGCCATCCGATCTGGTGGATCATGATTTGATCGCATTCAGAGATCAGGAGCCGCGTCCTCTCACCGGTACTGACGGTTCCTCCGGAGAATTTGATCCTCGCGCGGCCCGCTGTCAGCTAACTTTTGACGATGGCCTAAGCCAAAAACTTGCCACGATAGCTGGAGCAGGTATTTCAATGAATTCGCTCTGGAGCGTCCACCGTGAACTGTCGGAAGGCAGTCTTGTTCAGGTCTTGCCAAACTATCGGGTGACTGACGCATCTGTGTTGTGGCTTGTCTATCCGAAAGCAAACGTCTTGTCCGCTAAGGTTCGGGTTCTCATGGATTTCTTGTTGGACCGGATCGGAAAGCAGCCAAGTTGGGAAATGTCCTGAGTTTTGGATTAGTGTCTTGTCTGACCTGGAAGTTGGACGCGGGCTGCCGATCGGCGAAATCGCCACCATTGCCCTGATCTAAACTACGGGAAGATTGTTTGATGCCCGCGACATAGCCTGCTCTGATCCTTGGTGGCCGCATGATCGATACTCCGCTGCTTAGAAGAGCGCGGAACACTCTTCGTCTCGCCGGTAGGAACTTCTGACGTCGGTTTGGATCGCGTTTTGGCAGTGCGAACAACGTTCAATTTGGGGTAACTCAATGTCTGCTTCGGGGAAGCTGCACTGTGGCGATGAACGTTATGACGAACGTCAGCTAAGGGCCGTCTTTTTCGGTGCCGGATGTTTCCTCTGATTTGGATGCTGCAACGCCTGCGAAGCGCGGAAAGAGCCCGAAGCAGACTCTAGTTCGTGACATCAGACGACCTCAGGTTCAGAGAATTGTTCGCGTGCCGAGATGGTCTGCAAGCTGATCGAATACCAACCTGATCCTTCGCGCTGTTTGTAACTCAGAGTGTGTGGCCAACCAGATAGGAAACTTGAACGGCTCGCGTTCGGGCAGAACACGCTCCACACCGGGTGTCAGGGCCGCCACATCGTCTGACATAACACTAATGCCGAAGCCTTGGCGCACAAGCTCCCATGATACTATCCCGCTCTGCGACCCAATCCGGAAATTCTTGCGGGTTACTTCGATGCCGGCCGGATTGAGAAATCCAATCATCGTGTCAATGTCTCCAAAACCGACGAAATCCAACTTGGCAATTTCTTCTTCATTTCTTGGTCGTCCAACCTGTTCTAGGTACGAAGGGGCGGCGTAAAAATGTGCCGTCGCTTCTGCCACCAGCTTTGCAATCAGGTCCGGCTGTGTTGGGCGAACATGCCGAACTGCAATATCTGCCTCACGCCGCTGTATGTCTCGTATATCATTTGCCGCAATGACGTCGATCTCAAGCCGCGGTGCCGCGAGCCTGATTTGCTTAAGAATGGGCGGCAGCTGATAGGCTGACATCACGTCGGACGCAGTGATCCTGACTTGCCCTTCAATGGCTTGTGACTGGCTTGTTGCAGTCAGAGAAATCCTATTCGCAACATTTGCCATTTCACTGACATGTACCAACAGCTCAGCACCAGCGGTTGTCAGATTAAGCGACTTGCCAACCCTTTCAAACAAGGTGACGCCGAGCGCCTGTTCCAGCGCGGCGACTTGCCGACCGACAGTTGGCTGGGTCTGCCCAAGCACGCGCGCCGCTGCGGAAAACGAACCTTCTTCTGCCGTTGCAAGAAAGGACCGTGCCTGGTTCCAATCGAAATTGATAGCGTTCCAATTCATGCATTAATGCATAACAGTTCTGCAATATCTGGCAATTCCATAAAATCGTGTTTTAATTTACTAGCTGCTGTGAAAATTTTGAAAGAGAGAAAAAAAGATGGCCGCATTGTCCAAAGATGCCGCGTTCTGGAGCAAGATTTCGCGCAAATATGCGGCTGATCCTATCCGGAACATGGAAGGGTATCTGAACACGCTCGAACGTACAAAGTCCTACCTGCAAGCCGAAGACAGTGTGTTGGAAATCGGGTGTGGGACGGGGTCAACCGCGTTGCTACTGGCACCGCATGTGGCTCAAGTCACTGCCTCCGATCTCGCACCGGGGATGATCGAAATCGCCAACGAGAAACTCGCTGAAGAAGAGCTGGAGAATGTCACGTTCAAAGTGGCCGAGGTTCTGCAGCACGATCCTGACGACGGTTCTTACGACGCTGTCCTCGCGCATAATCTACTGCACCTTGTACCTGACATGGGTCATGCACTCGAACACATTGCGACCCTTACAAAACCCGGTGGGGTATTCATTTCCAAGACCGTCTGCGCTCCAGAGAGTGGAGGGTTCAAATATGGCATAATCAGCCGAATAGCGATCCCGATTATGCAGGTGCTCGGGAAAGCTCCGTTCGTAAATTTTGTATCCGTAGCTGAACTCCAGCACGCTGTTGAACGTGCGGGCTTCGATATCGTTGAGACAGCGGATCAAGCCGGGTTATTGCCGAGCCGGTACATTGTCGCGAGAAAGCTGTGAAGCAGTATTCGCGCCATAATTACTTTGCATGCAAGGGACAGCTCGGGCCATCAAATGAGTACAATGATGAAAGATGGGATTTCATTTGCACGCCTTTCGGAAATCGATCCGAATGACATTGCGGTTCATATGTCCGACCCCCGGGTAGCAGAGCATATGCCGCTTTTGACGTTCAAATGGAATGTTGAGGTCGCAAGAAAATTTATAGCCAAAAAGGAAGGCTACTGGGCGAGGGACGGTCTTGGACATTGGGCGTTTTTGTCAAGCGGTCGGTATGTTGGTTGGGGGGGCTTTCAAAAAGAAGGTGACGAGTGGGATTTTGGGTTGGTTTTGCGGCCCGACGCCTTTGGACTTGGGAAACGGATTTCCAAAATGGCAATCGACTTTGCGATCGCTGATAAACGTATCCCCTTTGTCACGTTTCTGCTGCCACCAAGTAGAAAGAATCTGGGTGCACTCCGGAAACTCGGTGCCAAACACATCGGCGAGATCGAATACGAAGATGCTCAGTTTCTCAAGTTTCGCCTGGATACGGAGTGAACTCCGTTCTTCCTGATTTTTCCCGGTGGTGCGCCAAATACCCGTTTGAAGGCTTTGTTGAACGCAGGCTCTGACAAGTATCCGATGTCAGCGGCAATCTGCGAGATTGGTTGATCGGTAGACACCAACCTTTCGCTGGCCAGGTGCATACGCCACGTTGCAAGATACTGGATTGCTGGAACGCCTACCAACCCAGTAAACCGCGCCGCGAACGCGGATCTGGACATACCAGCAACCTCCGCGAGAGCCTCGACTGTCCAAGCCGCAGCAGGCGTACGGTGAATGGCGACTATCGTGCGCCCGATCTGCGGGTCTCGCGCCGCTTTCAGCCAGCCGCGGTTTGCGTCTGGTGCGCTGTTCAGCCAACGACGAATGGCCTCGATGACAACGACATCTGCCAGGCGCGTAATCACGGTTTCGCCACCCGGTCTCAATTCCCGCGCCTCTTTTGCGATGAATTGCAAAGTTGCCTGTAGCCAGCTTCCGGCATCCTCTTCCCACGGGTCGATTTTGAGCACATCCGGAAGCAAGCCCATCAACATACCACTGGCGGCGTGATCGATCCGGACGAGGCCGTACATGATGCCCGTCTCCGCTCCACCACCACCGTATTCCAGCGTTTCATAGAGCTCGGTCACCTTGCGAATGGGCAACTCTTCCAGCGTCAAAAGCGGCGTGTCTTCCGAGCTGAAAAAACCGATGGGCGCACCGTTGGTCATCAAGACCAGGTCGCCTTTTTCGACCTCAAAGGGGTCGTCTTGTCCGACTTTCATGAAGCAACGCCCGTGCGTAATGACCGCAAAGCTCAGTATGTCGGGAAAGCCTGGTATGGACACGCCCCAAGGAGCGGACATGCGCGACTGGCAGTAGAATGTGCCGGTGAGCTTCAGAAGATGAAGGATTTCCCCCAGCGGATCGCCAATCGGCTGCGCCAGTGCATCGGGGTCGGGGACATGAGGGTTAAACTGGTTCATGTCATGAGATTGGACGAAATTCACCTGTTCGTCTATTCATATTGGACGATTGGATAAGAATGCGGGATTTTGAAGAATAGAACATCTCTTTTGATTGCCTAATTTCGGGCCATCAACTGAACTCATGGAGATGACCAATGACACAGCAATCCATTCTCGTACTTGGCGCAACAGGCAAAACCGGATCGCGGATCGCGACACGTCTGGAAGAAAAAGGGAAGACAGTCCGGCGCGGATCGCGGAACAGTGAAACGCCATTTGACTGGGAACAACCGCAGAACTGGCCCGCAATCCTGGAAGGCGTTTCGGCTGCCTATATTTCTTACTTTCCTGACATCGCTTTTCCTGGCGCGGTTGAGCAAGTCGAAGCCTTCACAGCATTGGCTCGTGAAAAGGGATTACAGCGTCTTGTGCTGCTGACCGGGCGTGGCGAGTTTCATGCGGAACGAGCGGAAGCAGTCGTACGCAATTCCGGAGTTCCGTTCACTATCGTTCGTGCAGCATGGTTTGCACAAAACTTCTCTGAAGGGGCATTGCTTGGTCCGGTCATGGCAGGTGTCTTGCCGATGCCCGCCGGCGATGTACGCGAACCGATCATCGACGTGGACGACATCGCCGATGTTGCCGTAGCTGCTTTGACAGAAGAAGGACACGACGGCGAACTGTACGAGGTCACGGGACCACGTCTCATGACGTTTGCCGACATGGCCGCAGAGCTTTCGCGCGCCATGGGCAGGACTGTGCAATACCTGCCAATTTCATTCGAAGACTTTCACGCGGAAATCGCGCACGCGAATGGCGAGATGATTGCTGATGTGATCACGGACATCGCGCGTGAAACGCTGGACGGGCGCAATGCGAACCTCGCGGACGGTGTCCAGCGTGCGCTTGGACGCGCACCACGCGACTTCGCCGACTTCGCGAATAAAGCTGCAATGTCTGGTGCGTGGACCAGAGCCGCTTGAGCCAGGCCAAAGGACATTGGAGACAATCATGAAACTTGAACTTAGACGCAGACTTATCTTGGGCATGTCCGGATTAACGGCATTCGCCATAGGTCTGGCCATCACACTGGACCCACAGTCTTTCTACGCCAACTACGGCATCGTACTCTCGCCGCAGCCAAACCTGATGAGCGAGTTGCGCGCACCTGCTACCAATCTCGCGGTTCTTGGCCTGATCATCTTGTGCGGAGCATGTTACCAAAAGTTGGTCCAGACCTCAGCCTTGCTTGGAGTCACGGTATTTTCTGCTTTTGCCCTCGGTAGGACAATTAGTTTCGTCCTCGATGGCTTGCCATCTGACAGCATTCTTGCCGCATTTGCGATAGAGGTTTTTCTTGCTTTGCTTTGCCTGTGGGTTGTCGGTGGTAATGCGAAATCTGCAGCGCCGGCCTGAGGCGGCTTTGTCCGCATTTCGCGAATTCTGGCAGCCTTTGGATTTTGCGCTCGCAGCGAACGGCAGGTTCGACGGGCCGCGCCGCAGCATGGAGACTATGGGGTGAAGGTCAGGAAAGGGCCGGCCTTGAATGCTGAGTGACAGACGCTGACGAGGATTACTGCGTCGCCACTGAGGTCGGCTTCGAGCCCATACTGCCGAATGCTGCGTTGAGATTTAATGCCTGCGAAGCACAGTAAAGTCGGGTCTGCAAATTCTCAGGTTTGGTCTTTGGCGGGTCTTTTAGGCAATCATCGTTACTGCCTTGCGTTTTCTTGATACAGCCCTTGTGTACTTGCTTGGCATTCAAAAAGCGCAACCTAGGGCTCTTTGCCAAACTGATCCCATGCCTCAATTAAATTTTTAGCAGGATCTGCGTTGCGCCTGCCGTCATTGTGTTGCAACCGAGCTTGAAGAAGTTGCCGCATATTTCGTGCGCTAATCTTTGGTGGAATGCATCAGTACCTGTCCAGTGCGTTCAGTATTCTTTCTCGCGTTTCTTTTTCGCGGTGGAAAATCCGCTCCACAAGGAACTCAGATGGAAAATCTGGCCAAGTATCGCGCAATTCATCGATAAGTTTCTGAGCTTCTTGAGAGTTACCCAATTGATCGTGAGCAACTGCTTGAAACAGGAGTGAGGGTGCGCTTACCGGTGCACCTGCGGCCGGCGCTCCTTCAAAGGCTTGGACAACGCTCTGATAGTTCCCAAGCATAAGCTGGGATACCCCCCAGATATTCCGCGCACCAAACCGGCCAGACCCTATTCGGGATCTTTCTGGATTGCTAACATCCGCTGCGAATTCAGGAGAGTTGGTCAGGATAGCGGTCATCCCGACAAGGTCGAGAACATGGCCATCCGTAGGTGCAAGCTCAGAAGATATTTTTGCATGTTTCAATGCATCGTCCGGTCGATCTGAAACAGCAAGTACCCAACCTTGTGCCGCGTTCGCCCAAGCGTCTGCCGGGGACAAATCAAGTGCTTTATCCGCCAGAATCGAAGCTTGTCTTAGAAGATCATCCTTTTGTATCGCATCCGCTGAAAGCAGCGCCAGCGTCGCCGAGACTTGAGCCGATCCGGCGTACCCGTCAGACAAGGCCGGGTCGAGCTCGGTCGCATGCTGAAACATACTCAGCGCCATTTGCTGGCGTTTGACATCAAAAACAGGAAACAACAGTCCGCGGGCTTGCTCGGCAATGTTTGCCGCTTGGAGTCTCACCAAAGACTGTTCACCGAGAGCAGTGCGCTCTGCCTGCTTTTTGGAGGGAGTTGTCGCCAGCGGCACTGCGCTTTCCTTAACCACCCACAGGCCAAAAGCAGCACAGGCTGCCAAAACACCCAAGCCAGCAAAGAGCGGCAGCCGCGATTTGCCAGCAGGCTTATTCTGGTCAGGCGTCTCTGAAGATTGCTGTTCAACCGAGGGCTCGAATGAGAATCGTGGCTTGTACCCGCCCGGATCGACAAAGATGTGGACACCTTCGCCATCACCAAAGTCTTCGTAGAACTCTCGCAACAGCCGACGTAACCGTCGCGCCTCTACGCGAACGAGGTTTTGACCGCCCGTGCCATCAATGCGTCTTTGATAGACTTCAACGGCGATTGCCTTGCCTCGGATCTGCGCACCGCGACCTGCCAGGGTTTCCTCGACCACATAGGTAAGAAACTGCTGAAGGCGGGGTGAAGATTGAAACGCCTCGCTTGTTACAATGCGCTGTAGAGCCTGTCGGACAAGTTCCGGTGACGGTTGCCCAACGGGTTGATCTACCGGCAAATCACTAGCTTTGTTCAAGGCAAACTCACCCCCAACTAACGGTGACTCACTTGGTCGTCATGGTCAACCGCACTTATCCTGATCTTGGAATGGGTAGTGGGCACCGGAAATTTTTCAGTGGTAACAGACCTGCACGATGAGATCCCTGAACTTGCAGATGCGCTGTCTGAGCGTGTTGAACCAGATGTGTTTCTGAGCGAAGCCGTCGAAGATTTCAGGAAGGTTTGCACGCTGATGGACGACACGTCGATCACAGCGTCCGAGCGCGCCGAATGGGCTCACATCAAATCTGAACTTTTGAACGAGCTGCGCCGAATGGTTCAGCGAAAACTCCGCAACACTTCTGAGTAAGGACGAGGCATGACCAAGGAAGACAATGGAAGAGACCTGGCGAACAAACAGGTCAGGGAAACCGAGCAAATTCAGGACCCGTCACGTCGGAGTGTTCTGAAAGGTCTTGCAACTGGTGCCGCTGCAACCGGAGCGGCAGGGTTCGCAGCGGGAAGCGCCGAAGCCCATGAAGGTAGCGGCCCATTGGGTGAATCGCTCAAGAACCCTTATGGTGGCCGACCCGCCGGCGGTATCTCTCTTCCAGAGTACTTCCGTCCGACAAAGTATATGACCGGCTCCAATGCCAACTATTTCCCTCTGAGCGAAGAGCTGGGCCGGGATGAGATGCGCATCTCATTCTGCGGCTCAACACCATACCCACCGCGCGAAGATCAGGCCGGCACTTGCATCATGGTCGAATTAGGTAACGGAAAACGTTTCTTCTTCGACTTCGGATCGGGTTGTGTTCGCAACATCATTGGCATGCAAGTGCCAGGTCAGTTGATTAACGACATCTTTATTTCGCACTTACATGTCGATCACTACGCAGACATCCCCTACATCTACCCGTTCCGGGCGTGGTCCGGTGGCTATACACCGCTGCGCATCCATGGCCCATCTGGCCGTACTCCCGAGCTGGGCACAAAAGGTATGGTCGATGGGATGAAGCAGATGCTGCGCTGGCATCTGGAAGCGTTCGATGTTTTCCCAATCGGTGATGGCTATGAAATTGAGGTGAACGAGTTCGATTTCCGGCAGGAGGGCGACATTGTCTATGATCAGGACGGAGTGACCGTGCGTTCGTGGCCTCGAAGCCATGCGAAAGACGGCGCAGTGGGTTATCGTCTCGACTGGAACGGACTTAGCTTTGTCTGGACCGGTGATGGCCGCCCGGATGAGCTTTCACGCAAATATGGCGAAGGCGCCGATGTATTCGTGACCGAGATGTCAGGACAGGATATCGGTCAGTTAATGACCTATAAATACGGTATCCCGCAGCAGCTGTTCAACTACACAATCGATACGCACCACACGTCGCATTACGCGGTCGGTAAACTGTTTGCGGATGCGCGTCCTCGGCTGGGCATGGTGACGCACTACACCCAGGATGAAGACATTGATGCGGAGATGCTGGCTGGTATCCGCGCGCATTATGATGGGTTGTTCCAGTGGGGGCTCGATGTGGCGGTGGTGAACGTCACCAAGGATGCAATTTGGTACCGCAAGGCTGTTCTGCCTGGAAAATCGGGCACGGTTCCACCATTCCGCGAGTTGCAGGCCGAGGTGGATGCCGGACGGCTTGAATTGCCCGACGAAGTCACATTGCCGAACCCCCGTTTGACCCGCGCCGAGCAACAGGATCAAAAATATCGCGACATGGAGATCGACCCCAAAGAGTACTATCCGGAAGACGTTTATCGTGAACCCGATGGAAACTGGCCGAAAGATTTCACGATCAAGGTCTCAGACGTCATGGGTCCCCGTGAAGACTGATCGCAGAGGATTAAACCATGATTGAATTCGGCTCGACCTCGGCGGTCCCCGTCACCATCCTTACCGGTTTCCTCGGGGCCGGTAAGACAACTCTTTTGAACCGTATATTAACGGGCAATCACGGGCTGCGTGTCGCCGTTTTGGTCAATGACTTCGGTTCCATCAACGTTGACGCCGATCTTGTGGTCGGCGTTGAGGATGACGTCATGAGCCTAGCCAACGGCTGCGTCTGCTGCTCGATCAGGGACGACTTGATCGAAACAGTGGAAGCCGTCCTCAAGAGGCCGGAGAGGCCTGAATACATCCTGCTTGAGGCAAGTGGAGTTTCTGACCCGTCGTCGATTGCGATGACCTTCACCGATCAACGGTTCCGCGACATGATCCGATTAGACAGCATCATGTGCCTTGTGGATGCCGAGCAGGTGTTCGCTGCACCGGAACAGATGGAACTGAAACTGCGCCAGATCGCTTTTTCTGACATGGTGATCCTCAACAAGGTTGATCTGGTTGACCGCGCAACTGTTCAAAAGGTGCACGACTGGCTCGGATCGAGATTCCGTCGCTACCGGCTTGTCGAAGCAGTCAATGCTGACGTACCGCTCGACATCCTTCTATCGGTGGGGCGCTTCGCCGCCGAGCAGCTGGATGCCGAACTGCCAGATCATCAAGAACATGGCCCCGGCTGTGGATGTATCGATCACGACCATGCGGCTCAGTTTTCGACCACCATGATGCAGTCCGAACGACCCGTCCCCTTGTCCGGGCTACGCGCGGCGATCAAACGCTTGCCAGGCGAAGTCTATAGGGTAAAGGGTTTTGTGCTGTCTGAAGAGGACCCGGACCATCGCGTTGTGGTGCAGGTCGTTGGCAAACGCATCGACATTGCGCGCGAGGAGAGGTGGGGGGCACGTAAACCCGAAACCCGCCTGATCGCTATCGGAGCACCTGGAGCAGTTTCAGAGCGCATGCTGGAGGACGTGTTTCTAGAGCCCGTTTGATTGGGCGTTGGCTCAATGTGGGTTGATATGATGTAAGTTCGGCGCATAGGCAACCAAAGTTGGCCTGCTGTCATAGGTGGTTCGCTATCAGCACACACTCATGCGCAGGCTGACTCGCAATTGTGCAGAATGAAGCACCATGACGGAGTACTCGAATGCAGACGTCGGGGCCGCTTCCCTGCAACGGTGCGAAAGTCTGCAAAGTTGCGCACAGTGTGAGTTAGCCGATCGCGTGATTGTGGCTTTGCGGCGAGTGTCTCTTCTGACGGGTCGCGCCGCAGCGAAAATAGCCTAAGGTGGATGGCAGGTAAGTTTGGTGTTTCCATGATTGATCCTCTGATCCGCCATGCCCTCCCAAAACGACAACCCGACGTTGATGCGAGGCTATATCACATGATGCTGTGTTGCCTCTGAGGTCGGCGGCGAGCCCAAGCTGCTTGATGCCGTATTTTTCCTGAAGCTAGACTATAGGTGCTGCGTAGTCGTAGGGCTCTTTCCGCAATATTCTGTCAATCTTCTCGCGCCTAAAGGATGCCATGCGATCACTTTCGACCCCCTATGCCGTAATCAACTGCAGATGTGCTTGACGACAAGGGTATCTCGACCTAATTAGTTAGTAACTAATCACTAACAAACAGGTGCGCAATGCCTACTCGTAAGCCTGCAGATGAACGCAAGACTGAGATCGTACAGGCAATGCTGCGTCTCGCGGACGAGTTGGGCCCGGATCGTCTGACCACGCAGTCGGTTGCTGATGCAGTAGGGTTGACGCAGCCCGCAATCTTCCGGCACTTCGCGACCAAGCAGGATTTATGGCAGGCGGTGGCTGCGGTGATTTCTGACCGCCTCAAGACTGCGTGGGCTGACGCGCTGAAGACATCCGACGATCCGACAGCCCGGATAAAAGCGTTGATCTTGGCGCAATTGCACCAGATCGAGACAATGCCGGCCATCCCGTCCATCCTATTCTCGCGTGAGTTACAGGTAGAAAACGACGATCTGCGCCAATCCGTTCTTGCGCTGATGACCGAATTGGTCGCCTTGCTGGCCATTGAATTGACCAAGGGACAGAAAGCGGGCCTGTTCGACACAGACCTACGGCCAGAAGACGGGGCGCTATTGTTGGTCTCGCTGGTGCAGGGGCTGGCGATCCGTTGGACTTTGGGGAAGCGCAGTTTCGCATTGGAATCCGAAGGACGCCGATTGCTCGACGCTCAGATGCGGCTGTTCCGAAAAGCAAGTACGGAGGTTTCGCCATGAACCGCCGTATCATTCTGGGAGTAACCCTTGTTGTCGTCCTCGCAGTCTTTGGCTGGTTTGTCCTAACAGAGCGCCCGATCAGTGTTTCCACCGCCGCCATTGAAAAGAGTGTCCCTGTGCGCGTTTATGGGTTGGGTACGGTCGAAGCACGGATCGTCTCGGATGTCGGATTTGAAGTTGGTGCCGCACTGACCGAACTTTCGGTCGACAGCGGCGATGCGATCAAAGCGGGGCAGGTCCTTGCCCGACTTCATCCTACGGAACAACAAGCAAAAGTCGCGCGCGCCAAGGCGGGGTTTGCCGCCGCAGAGGCCACCCTAGGCAAGGCCGAGGCAAACGTGATTCGCGCCCGCGCCATTCTGGCGCAGCGGCAATCGACAAATGCGCGCCAGCAGGAACTTGCCGGACGCAATGCCGTCTCGACTCAGTCTGCAGAAGAGGCGCAGCGTGATGTCGATGTTGCAGCGGCCGATCTGGCCGTCGCAGAAAGCGATGTTGAAGTAGCCAAGTCCATGCACAAGGACGCCGAGGCAGCCCTGCAATACGAACGCGTATTGCTCGATCATCATGTGTTGCGGGCACCATTTGACGCGGTCGTCGTTGAGCGCCATGTCGAAGCAGGTACCGTTGTTATCGCTGGTGAACCTATCTTTACCCTTATAGATCCGAACACTGTCTGGGCATTGGCCTATATTGATGAAGAGCGTGCCGGGCCTCTGCGACTCGGACAAACTGCCGAAGTGCGGTTGCGGTCTCTGCCGCATCAGGTCTTCACGGGTAAGATCGCGCGGATCGGTATTGAAAGCGACCGGGTGAACGAAGAGCGCCGGGTCTGGATTGCATGCAATCGGTGCCCGGAACAGGTTTTTCTTGGTGAACAGGCCGAAGTTTGGATCACGGTGACAGAGCTGGCCGATACGGTGTTGGTTCCAGAGATCGCCATAACCGGGTTTGATGGGCATGAAGGTCGTATCTGGGTCGCACAGGATGGACGCGCGCATCAGGTGCCCGCAGTCTTCGGTCACCGGACCGAGGATGCGCGGGTCGAACTGGTCAGTGGTATTGCCGACGGCGCGCAGCTCATTGTGGCACCCGTTAAAGGGTTGTCTGAGGGACGCATGGTTCGGGTTGCCGAGAGGGATGCGCCATGAACCTCGCTTACCGCGATGTGCGCCATAATCTGTTCCGCTTCGTGCTGACTTGCCTCGGCCTCAGCCTTCTGATGGCGGTCGTGCTGGCAATGATCGGTATTTACAATGGGCTGGTCGCGGACGCGCTGAACATCGTCAAAGCACCGCAGGCAGATCTTTGGATTGTTGAATCAGGTACACAGGGGCCGTTTGCAGAAGCCTCAAAAATTCCCGACGGCACCCGTGATGCCGTGGTGCGATTGCATGGTGTGGCCGAAGCGGGCAGCATCAGCTACCAGACCGTCGAGGCGCCCTTTCGCGGTGAAACGCTACGCCTCTACGTGATCGGATACGAGCCCGGTCATCCCGGTGGACCCGAAGCAATCTCGGCTGGGCGCGGGATCAGCCAGTCCCATTTCGAGATCGTGGCCGATGCCAAATCCGGATTGTCCGTAGGCGATGTGATCCGACTGGGCCGCGATCCTTTCACTGTGGTCGGGTTGGTCGAGGATACGATGAATTCCGCCGGTGATCCGGCAGCGTTCATCACCCTGCGCGATGCGCAGGTGCTGCAGACGCAACTGGCCCCGTCGGCGCAACGCGTTCAGGAGGCGCGAGGCGCAGGGTTGCTCGAAAGTCAGGACAGTGTTGCAGCTGTGATCGCAAGGCTTGCGCCGAACGCTGACCCGCATGCAGTGGCGCAGACGGTGCGGCAGTGGAAACACCTTGGGGCCCTGACACAAGCCGATCAGGAGTCTATCTTGCTGATGTCTGTGGTGGACCGTGCAAAGCGTCAGATAGGTTTGTTTCTGGGCATCCTATTGTCCGTTTCAGCCGTTGTGATCGCGCTGATTATCTACACAATGACCATGGAAAAGCTGAAGCAGATCGCCACACTCAAACTGATCGGCGCGCCCGACCGCACGATCGTCGGGCTGATCGTGCAGCAATCCATTGCACTTGGTGCGGTTGGCTGGAGTTTTGGTCTGATCCTTATCCTGCTCGTCAAGGACTACTTCCCCCGTCGGGTGGTGTTGGAGCCGATCAACGCCGCCGCGCTAGCAGGGATCATCCTCTTAGTCTGCATCGTCGCCAGCGGCCTTGGTGTGCGTGCCGCACTCAAGGTCGATCCAGCCACGGCAATCGGAGGGTGACGTCATGCTCAATGATCCGCGCCGCGTGATTGTAGATGTTGCTGATGTCTCCAAGCACTTTGGCGAGGGCGATACTCGCGTCGACGCTCTGAAGGATGTTGATCTGTCAGTCCGGGCGGGCGAAGTGGTGGCGCTACTTGGTCCGTCTGGATCGGGTAAAACGACGCTTCTGAATGCCATTGGCTGCATCATTGCTCCGAGTGCGGGCAAGGTTACGCTGGACGATGAGGTGGTTTACGACAACCAATGGCTGCGAGACGATCTGCGTAAGCTCCGGCTCGACAAGATCGGGTTTATCTTTCAGTTCCATAATCTTCTGCCATTTCTCGACGCCAAAGATAATGTTGCGCTGGTGCTGAAACTGGCTGGAAAATCGACGGCTGAGGCGCAAAGGCGCGCTATCGAACTGCTGGACTATCTGGAGGTCGGCCACCGCAAGGATGCGATGCCCGCGCTTCTGTCTGGAGGTGAGGCGCAGCGTGTAGCCATCGCACGCGCCCTTGCCAACAGCCCGCGCATTATTCTGGCAGATGAGCCAACTGCGGCGCTCGACAGCAAGCGGGCCGGGATTGTGATGGACCTGATGCGCAAGCTCGCCGCAGAACAGGATGCCTGCATCATCGCGGTCACCCATGACGAAAAGATCTATGACCGGTTTGACAAGCTGTTCCATCTTCGCGACGGCAAGCTTGATGGAGAGGGAGGGGACGTGACATGAAAAATGCAAACTCTGGCAACCGCGCCCTGAACATTGCGGCAAGCGTGGCAATAGTGTTCGGCGCATTGACCGTTTTTTCAGGCGGGCGGGCCTTGTTTGGTAGCGAGGAAGCGCGCGCCGCTGTCGGCAATGCGGTGCCCTTCGTGCTGTGGTTCAACTTTCTGGCGGGATTCGCCTATGTCGTGGCCGGCATAGGGCTGTTTCTGCGGCATCGGCCAGCAGTTTGGATTTCGACAGGCATTCTGGTTGCCACCGTTCTGGTTTTCCTGGCCTTCGGAGCTCACGTGCTGCAAGGCAACGCCTATGAGATGCGCACTGTTGGTGCGATGACCCTGCGCGCGGGTGTCTGGTTGGTCATTTCTGTGGTGGCTTGGATGCATATCTGGCGGGCGCGTCGATCCTGATAGGACAGCCTGCGAAATAGCGCTTCACCCGTAGGCAACACCAAAACCGCCTGAAGCTCTTCCTTATGACATGCCACTGGGGAATTCACCGCTTAGGACAAACGCACATCACGCGAAGGTCCAAGATGTCCGTCTGCCCGGAAAATTGGGTTTAACCCAATTTGACCTGCGGACGGCTTTGAGACTGATGTCAGTAATTGAATCCAAGACCAATCCACTATTTTGCGTGGAGTTTGTCCCCCGGTGCATTTGCTTCAAGCGGCTGATGGCTTTTCGCCACCTCACCCGTGGAAAAGTCGCCCGACATCAATTCTTCCATGAACAGACTGACGAATTGGGCCCGACCATGCGTGTCGGATTTTGAGTAGATACTGGTGGCCTGAGCACGAACGGTGCCAGGCGCTGTGTTTCTGACTTTTGCGATGGCTTCATTGTCGAGCCCTTTGAGGATCATCGTCGCGATGTCGCGCTCTGCCTGCGTCAGATTCCAGTCCTCGAAGAAACCCTCCATCACCTCGGCCATCTGCCCGCGCGCAACCCTCAGACCGGCATCCATGTCGTTCACCCGTACCAATAGCCGTCGCAATTCCACCATCAGGAACACGACGCCACCGACAAGTGCGAGTGCTGCCAGCGCTTCGAGTCCGAGATGGAGGTCTTCAAGATGTCCGCCGCCGCTCAGATCGGCAATCACGTCGCCGATGAAAAACAGCGCGCAAAGCGCTTGCAGGATGATGATACCCGCAAGCACTGTCGCGCGTCGTTCCTTTGTAATCGGCGTCATTGTGCGACGTTTCATTCCACCTCTGTTCCGTCCGGAATGCGTTTGTGCCCATTTATCATAGCGCGCACCAGATTTACACCGGAACGCCAGCTATCGAACGCCACACCGGCAACATGAAGCGCAACCGACAGCATGAGCCAGTTGAAGGCGAACTCATGTGCCTCTTCCACCCAATCGATGCCAAAGAACCGGATCGTCGTCATCATGTACCCGGTTACGCCGAGGGCTATCACTGTTAGCCAGAGGTTGTAGGCCATGAAGGCGCCCAGCGGGTTGTGCGACAGATGAACCGTGCGGTCGCCGTGCAGAACCGCCCGCATATGTCGGATCGCTCTTGCCGGGTTTGGCGGGAAAGCGGAAAAGCGCGCGTGCCTTGGACCGATGACGGCCCAGACCAGACGAAGGGCGACAAGCCCCAGAGCAGCATAACCCACCCACTCGTGCAGCTTGCTTTCTTCTTCGGTTATTGCGCCGTTCAGCAGGATAGTCAGGGCAAGCGACCAGTGGATCAGCCTTACCAGTGGATCCCATACCGCGATGTCACGGGCGTTGTCGCGCCCGCTTGCAGGATCTGTAACAATCGACATCGTCAGCTCACTTCGTCTCGAGCTTGATGATCTTGCCTGTTTCGGGGCTCACATAAACCTCGCCCATGGTTTTGTCCTTGACGAAGTAGACCTCGATCTTGCCCTCTTCCATTTCGGCCTTGCGGACCTCGTAGCCCATTTCGGTCAAGTTGGAGGTTACTTGTTCCATCGTGGTGCCAAGTACCGTGTCTGTGCTGAGGTCCTGTGCTAGAGCAGGGGTGGCCATCGCGATAAGTGTGATAAGAGCCAATTTGCGCATTTTCTTTTCCTTTTCAGATATCTCAAAGGCGGCAACGATTGTTGTCGCTAGACTTCGACTTGAGCCTTATGAAAGGGTCGCGCAATTGGCAGTCGGCTTACGTACCTTCGATTAAGCGTGCGCTTAGAGCAAGAGATCGCCGCTCAGGACGATCTTGCAACCGAGTCCAAGCAAGTCACACCGATATCCCTTCCGCTCCAATCTACGTACAGCAACACCGACCGCTGAAGAACCCCGCGCTGCATTTAGGGGCAACGCAGAATTGATACGCATTACCCAATCACCGTCATCAACGACGACGATGACGAAAAGCTTGAAATGGGGCTTAGCGCTATATCATTTGCTTGGTTTATGGCCAAACGTGCCGCGATAAACTCGGGCGTCGAAAGGAATCCATCGCTGTCTTCGTCTGAAGACGTGAGTTTACCCCCCTGTCGGCAAGGAACTGGACCTGAGACACAAGGCCGTCGCCATCTGCATCCATCTGGTAAACGATGCGTCTTTTTCGGCTTGCTTTTCAGCATAGCGCGGGCCGCGTTGTTATGGATCAGCACCGGCGCCCAACTGGATCGCCATGTACGCCTCGCGTGTGAGATGCCCGCAGAGCATCATGTCGGCGGTCACAATAATCTGTATCGACCTACTGCCGCATATGCTTTGACGAAGATCATTAAATCTCGCCCAAAGCCGCCAATCGAGTGCAGCAAAAGCCTGCTTAGAGGTTGACCCTTCTCAAGGTTGATTGCTTCGATGTCGTTTATACTGATCGCTGGTCTTCCGTCGTACAGCATGGAGCTTTGAACATGAAACAGCTTGTGAAAATTGGCTTAGCAATCAGCGTCGTTTTCTGGGCAGTTTCCCTGAACGCCCAGCAGTCTGATCCGCATCTGATTTACGAACAGAACTGCGCAGCCTGTCACGTCCCGCATGCCGGAGATTTTGTTTCCGAAAATTTGGTTGCGACTGAGAATGGCCTTGTCGGAAAAGCCTCTGGGCGCCTTGTCCTCGATTTTCTGGAGGCAGGCCACGGCAGGTTATCCGACAAGGAAATCGACGACCTGATTGACCAGTTCGAATTTATCCACGAATCTGGACGCCTGTTCCAAGAGAAGTGCATTATCTGCCATGACAATGCTGCCAAATTTGCGCGTCTCAAGTTAATTTTGCGCGACGACATACTTACAGGTCGTTACACGGATCGAAATGTCGCAGAGTTTCTGTTGCATCACGGAAGACTCGACGCAACTGAGGCTCAAAAGATGGTAGAGATTCTTACGCACCAACTTCAGGTAGAGTAGTCGAGCAGTGAATTCGCTTTCGGTGTAGGTCGGCTGACAACCCCAGGTAGGACCTTTGGCCCTATTCGCAAAAAGTTAGAATTGTCCATCGCGTGTAAATTCATCTGGCACCAGATTTTGCGTCCGCGGCGAATGTCGGTAATGCGGGCCGCGACTGCAGCATCACCTCTGGGTGGTGAATGTCTCTTATGGGCCGCCTTCGAGTTTCGAGGTCGAAGCAGTGCAAGTCTTTCTAGGACAGTGTTCACGCAAACGGCGCATCGATTGATGCTATGTTTCAAAAGCCGGTCATGCTCTGATGTAATCATGAAGTTGAATAAAACTGCGCTGGCCTATGGGGCATTGTTGCTTGCAATGCTGATCAGCGCTGGGAACTTCTTGTTCGGCAATCTGGCAGTTAGTGAAGTACACCCGGTTGCACTGACATTTTGGCGCTGCCTGATTGCAGCAATGTTTGTTTTTCCTCTTGTTATGAGAGGGCGGAGCAACCCGCTTAAGCAATTCAAAGGCAGTTGGCTCCGCTATACAATCCTTGCCTGCATTGGTGTGGTGGCGACGCCCTGGTTTGTATATTCAGCGCTCCGATCCAACGACCTTATAGATCTTGGCGCGGGGTACACCAGTGTGCCTTTGTTGACGATCTTGTTTTCTGCATTGCTGCTTAACGAACGCTTGCGTTCTGTCCAGTATTTGGGCGTAGCGGTTGCACTCATTGGAGCGCTGATTTTTGCGTTTCGTGGAAATCTAGAAAATCTAATCAATTTCAACCCGCATCTCGCCTTCTTATTGATGATAACGTCCAATGCTTGCCGCGGGCTATATTTGGTTCTTCTCAAAAAATGGGACATGCACCCTAGGCCTGACGAAGGTTTGTTTGTGATTTTCATTGTTGGAATTGTCGTATTGCTGCCGTTTGTCGTGATTCACGAAGCTGGCACGCTTCAACCGTTAGACTATTCCTGGCAGGTCTGGGGCTCGATCTTGTTCATTGGAGTTGGCATGGGTGCTATCTATCTCCATTTGCTCAATTTCGGGACAAACGAAGTTGGCGCATCGACTGCTTCCCTGTTTGCATATCTCGTACCGATACTCGTTGCGGTCGAAGCCGTTGCTCTAAAGGGTATGGACTTTCAGATTTATCAAGGCGTCGGCGGTGTGCTGATTATCGGTGGCGTTCTAATCGCAACCCGTTTGCACCGTCGACCAGTTGCTCCGGACCATCCGCCTCATTGATACATGCAATGCCAGTGGAACGGTATCTGGCATCGTTTTGCGTGTTGCGATTTGAATGAAATACTATGCCGCACTGCCCAGCCAACAAGACGCGAAGTTCAATCCGGCAAACCAGCTTTCATAAGATCTCCAACAAATCTGTCACGATCACGTTGTTGCAGGTTTTCGAATGCCAGACGGACGCGCGTACAGGTCATGTCGGGGCGTTTTTCTTGGCTCTGGCGAATTACTCGTCTCGCCTCGTCCGTGGCTTTTCGCCGTATCAATATTGCCGCCAACACGTAGCGGCCGAATGGATCAACCGATTTCCCCTCTAATGCTGTTCTCGCACAAGCTTCGGCCTGGTCAAATCTGTCGAGAAAATAAAGGCAAAAGGCTTTAGCCAACAATTTGATCTTGAAATATGGACCGGATGGCCCAAACCGAGTTGCGGTCTCGAAATGCGGTAACGCAAGCGTCGCCTGCCCATTTGCGAGATGCGCATATCCAAGGACCAAATGGGCGTTTGCAGCGCTTGGGTTGAGGCTGACTGCAAGTTCTGCCTCCGCTATCGCGGTGTCGTGTTTGTCGAACTGGGTGTATGCACGGGCGAGACTGGCATGCGCGAAACTACTTTGTTCATCCAGCGCTACAGCGCGCTCTGCGTGATAGAGTGCGCATTCTTTCGCCTCTTCCCGATCATCGACCTGGTCAAAGAACAGCTTCCGAAGCTCGGCATTTGCCAACACTGCGTGCGCAAGTGCATAGTCCGGCGTCATGTCGATGGTTCTGGTCAAAATATCCTTTGCTTTTTGGGTATCTTCATCGGTGAATTTGAATAGATGCCACAGCGCTTTCTGAACCCTGTCCCAAACATTGACCTCGCCACGTTTCAGCCGGGCTTGTTCGCGCAGGTCGAACCGCAATTCCCAGTCTATATGCCCGACAACTGCTGAGGCAATTTCCTCCTGCAGGGAAAAAACATCTTCAGTTTTGTGGTCCAGGCGATCGGCCCAAAGATCATGCCCATTTGAGGTATCCACCAGATGGGCAGTTACACGAACACGCTGATCATCGTAACGCACGCTGCCTTCGACCAAATAATGAGCCCCGAGACGTTGCGCGATCTCCTCGCCGGCTAAAGAAGCATCCTTGAGGAGCTTGGTGGAAGTGGGTGAGACCACCGACAGCCAATCCACTTTTGCAAGTTCGGTCACAAGTTCATGGTTGATGCCCGCCACAAACCCATTGTCGTCACTTTGGCCACTTAGGCAGTCAAACGGCAGCACTGCAATGACCGGTTTTTGTGGGGTAGGAAGCTGGGTAACCATCCGATCAAACAGACGGTCTTTTTCGGCCGGCGGCTCAGTGATTGGTGCATGTGTTTTGGTGCCAGGTTGAGAGCCAGATATCGGTTCATGCTCTGTTGGGAACTGGAACACAGGCCCATGCCTGGGCCAATCAACGTTGTTCAGCGTCATGTAGTCTTTGAGATTGTGAGCTGCATACAAGAATGCGTGGCTGCGCGCACCGACGCTGAGGTGTTTATGTGCAAAGTTCAAGCCCACTGCAACACGGGCTAGCAGGTATTGGCTTTCCATAAAGCTGAGCCGATGACTTTCGTGACGCTCAACCCAACTCATCGCCCCGCGCCGCAAAGTTCTAACAAACTCGACGATCCCTACATCATCCTGCCAAAGCCCCAATGTGTGATGTTTTGAATGAAAGAGGCCAATATCATCAAGGATGGCATCCCATTGAGCAGGGCTACAGTTTCCACGCCTCGCCAGCAGGTATGCCAACTCAAAGTACGCGTGATCGTAAAACAAAAACTGGTTGTCTTCGTACAGCGCCAAATCGATAAGAAAATAATCGGGATCACGGCTTTGGTGGGATTGAACCAGTACGTTGTACCCATGGAGATCCCCATGCACCCGCCCTTTGGCCGCTCTAATGCTCAATCGGCCTGGCAGTTTCTCGTCGCAGGCAAAAGCCAGCGGGTTCGGGTACCAATGCCCTTCAAACATTAAGCAACGTTCGTTCGGATCATGACCGCAAACATCCGAAAGGAACTGGTGTAGACGACCTGGCTCGGGATTCAGCCTGTAGCCGAGCCATCCCGAAAGAAGATCCCGAGGCGAGTGCAGTCCAGGCGCCATTTCATAATCGACGTTCCAGTCGCCAAGGAGGCTTCTCGACAGCCGCTGAAGAACGTTCAAGGCCAGCTCGTAGCCGCAATCGTTCCAAGGAAGCGAGTATTCCAGCCCCTGCGCCACAACGGTTGAAAGGATCGCGATCTTACCGTTGTGGTCCAATGACTGGACGATGCGCGCCAGATGCTTTGATCCAAACGCGGGGACTGCTTCAAACGCCTCCAGATGCCTTTGGTTTTCGGCCTTCTCTTTCCACTCCGGATCGGGAAGTGCATCGAATTTGAGAATGGCCTGACCGCTGAATGCGTCGCATGTAATGTCGACAATATAGACAAGGGCACCTGACTTACCCGCACTTAACTGTCGGTGAAAATAGATTTCATCCTTTACTGACCAGCGGTCAGTTATCAGCGGCAGAAGCTCAATGTACGCTTCAGGCCATGCGAGATCATCGATGGCGTGCATTAACGACACTCCGCAGAAGTTTGGCCAAAGACTGTTCAAATCTGTAAGGCGGCACCGTTTCGTGACATGATACACAAACAGGTGCGTGAACCAAGGCGTTTAAGTTGACCGGCCAGAGCGTTCTGCGCGACGGCGTGACCTGCCCAAATGATCCCAACGGGCTGCAACACGCATGAAGGTCCACTTTTCGAGAGTACCATCGATGGGCATTTGAACGCTATCAATGACTGCATTGGGGCGAATTATCCAAGCTCCGCCCAAAAAGAGGTGCTCCTATTCAAATGCGAAGGAAGCACTTCTTGCGGACCGGGCGTTCCTTTGCCTCATATCGAACGTTGGTAAGGCAACAGGAGATTTGATGACACTCTGCTGAAGGTACCAAATCCGCCAATTTGACAAAAAGAGCATAGCTGCGAAGATAACGCTTCCATACGCAATTGGCGGAGGCAGGTCGAATGATTGGCCGTAGACGCTTTTTGACTCGCATACTGCCGACCCCGATCTGGGCAAGCCTTGGTATGCGCAGCCTGTCTCGAAATGCGGAGGCAAAGACCGTCGAACAGACCAGTTACAAACAGCTTACGCATAGTGAAGCAGATACGCTTGCGGCCTGGTGCGACGTCATCGTTTCCGGTGCCCGCCGTGCCGGGGTGGCGAAATTCGTCGACCAGAGCTTGTCAGGGGATCAGGCCTCTTCCGTGCTTCTTTTGAGATATCTGAACGCAAGCGACATGGCTGGCTTTTATCGAAAAGGCATCATCGGAATTGGTGCAGAAAGCCACCACCGTTTTAGCGCACCTTTTCCACAACTCACATTGGATCAGCAAAGGGAAATGATTGCGGCCGCAGTGGCGTCAAAAATGCAGGTCTGGAACGAACCGGATCCGAACTTCTTCTACTTCATCTCGCGCAGTGACGCTGTTGATGTGGTTTATGGCACCGAAGCCGGATTTGCAGATTTGGGGATACCGTATCTGGCCCACATTTCACCACCTAAACCCTGGTAGTGCGAAGCGGGAAAACCCCATCAGCATCGAGAGGTCAAATGACGAAGATTTCACATCAAAAGGTTGAAGTCGTCATTGCCGGATCTGGCATCGCTGGCAGTACAATGGCGGCTGAGCTGGGTGAGGCCGGTTTCCACGTGCTGGTATTGGAGGCCGGGCCTGAGAGGAAGCTCTCAGAAATGATCAGCTCGCAAATCTGGTCACGGCGTCTTCGGTGGGCGGGACCTGAGGTTCAGGAGACCGGCGATCTTGTCGGTGCCGCTAATTTTGCCATGGGGTGGGGTACTGGTGGAGCTGGGCTACATTGGTACGCCAACTGGTATCGGCTTCACCCGGATGACTTTCACGTCCGCTCGCAATATGGCCGCAGTCTGGACTGGCCCATCAGCTATGAGGATCTGCAGCCATGGTATGATCACGCACAGACTTACTTTGGGGTCTCCGGGAATCTTGACCCCAACACCCCACCGGGCGCACCTTATCCGATGCCGGCAATTCCCATGTCCAGTCAATCCAACGCGATCGCCAAGGGCTTTGATGCCGAGGGCTTGAAACTCACCTCGAACACGCTCGCGGTAAACAGCGTTCCTTATGATGGCAGGGCGGGTTGCGTTCTGGACGGTTGGTGTGATGCCGGATGCCCAATCGGAGCTTTGGCCAATCCTCTGGTTTTGCAGTGGCCGCGAGCAATAAAAGCCGGAGTTGAGCTGCGCCACAATTCCTATGTAACACGTATCGAGACCGACCCTGCAGGATCACGAGCAACCGGTGTTGTCTACATTGATGAGAATGGGCAAGAGAACGTTCAACCAGCCGATATCGTGATTTCCGCCTGCCACACAATTTGGAATGCTCGTCTTCTGTTGCTGTCAACCGCTGACAAGCATCCGGACGGGCTGGGCAACCGCAGTGGAACACTTGGCCATTATTTCACGTCCCATGCGCTCACTACGATCCACGGTCTGTTTGAGCAGGAAACGGAACCGCATACGGGCGTGACCGGTGCAAACACACTGTGTCTTGTGGGCTATGACAACAAACAACCTGCAAAGGGCGCTTTTGGCAGCCGGGCGTGGCTAGTGGGGCAAGCGGCGAAGCCAAATGACCTTCTTGGAACTGCTCTGGCGAAACCTGAGCTGTTTGGGGATGCACTGGATGCCTACCTGCGCAGGGCCAGCTCGCACTACGGCAACATGACTGTGCTGTGCGAAGAGGAAAGCATCAAGGAAAACCGTATATCCCTCGATCCGACAAAACGAGATCGCTATGGACTGCCCCAGGCGCATGTCACCAATTCACTGCCGCAGGAAAATGTCGCCAGGTCGGAAATGGCGAAATCCGAAGGTTTGCGTATATTCAAGGCTGCCGGAACCAGCGAAGCCTGGGCCGGCCCCCGTAATCCCATGCATATGATAGGCGGCACAATAATGGGCAGAGATCCGGCTGCGTCGGTGACAAATTCCTTTGGGCAACTCCACGAAGTCGAAAACGTGTTTGTCGCAGGCGCGAGCCTGTTTCCCACGCCCGGTGCGATAAATCCAACCGCAACATTGGCAGCCCTCGTTTTCCGCACGGCGGATTATATTCGGACCAACCGATCTTCATTATTGCCCTAAAGCTCGTTGCGAGGCGGTTGAGCCCGCCCCATACCTTCAAAAGCGTCCAGCAACGCCTCGAACCATCTGTGCAAGGCGCTATCTGACGACCAGAATGGTCTGTGGCTGACAACCCGAACCCATTGAAACGTGCCGAATAGAATGTAGTCGGCATAATCCGGCGCGCCGCCTCCCAAAAAAGAAACGTTGGCCAAAGTGCTCTCAAGCGGGCCAAGCGCCTTGAGGACAGCTGCGCGCGCCGGCTCCGGATCCGCGCCAATTTCTTCGACACTTTGTTTGAACTTACGCTTGGTTCTTTCCTCGTAATAAGCTTTGTCACACTGTGCCGTCAGGGGAAACTGCTCTGCAATGACGGCGGGAAAAATCAAAGGATGCAGTGCGTTGTCTGCCCACTTGTTGACAAACAACGCCTTCGCTTTCCCCGCAGCACCATCAAACAGCGGATAGTCGGGATAAGTCTCTTCGAGGTAGCATGCGATTTGCCAACTGTCGCGAACCCACGTTCCACCATCTACTAATACAGGCGCAGTTACGCCGTCCGAACGCGCGATCCGCTGCTTTTCGGTAATATGCCATGGCGTTGAAGCAAACTTCAGCCGTTTGTGAGCAAGCGCCATACGGCTGCGCCAACAATACGGGCTCAGATGGGCCCGCGGGTTTTCTCCGACGACTTCAAAAAGTCTGCGTTTTTGTTCAGTTGTGTTCATCGTGAACCGGAAATTGGACCGTGTTAAGGCTACCACATGAACCGGGGCCGAGTCGTCACGTTACCGTCCTCCTGAGTATTCATGCTAAGGTTGGGGCGCAGGCGGTGTTGGTGAACCCAACGCCAGCAGGCAGCAAGGACGCATTTATTTTACGGTATTGGTTTTTCTCAATTTCCGAGATTACGATCACGACAGCACGATAAGACGCGTTCAATTCCAAATTATCCGGCACAACCTGTTGGGTGCCAGCTCATCGCGGAAGAACAAAGAACCATGTCAAACACAGAGCATTCCGGCAGTTCAGAATCTTCAAGCGCGGCTTCGTCAAAGTCTGCTGAGGTCAAGAAACTTGGTCTCTTTGCCATGACGCTGCTTGTCGTCAGCGCCATGTTCGGGGGAGGCGTTTTCAACATACCCCAGAACATGGCCGCCTCGGCAGGGCTTGGGGCCATACTGATCGCCTGGGTTGTTTCGGGCTTGGGTATCTTCTTTCTTGCCAGAAGTTTTCAGGTTTTGGCGGACGTTCGGCCCGAGATGACCTCGGGCATTTACATGTATTCACGGGCCGGTTTTGGAAGGTTGGTCGGATTCCTGATTGCCTGGGGGTATTGGCTGTCTGTCGTGTTCGGAAATGTGGGCTATGCGGTCCTGCTCATGGATGCGTTGAATTACTTCTTTCCCCCGTATTTTGAGGGCGGCAATACCTGGCAAGCCATTCTTGCAGCCTCTGCAATCATCTGGGGAATGTGCTTTCTGGTCATGCGAGGCACCAGTGGTGCCGCAATATTGAACAATATCGGGACAATCGCAAAATTTGTCCCGCTCATACTGTTCCTTTTGATTGTTGCCTATTTTTCGATTGGGAAAGGTCTGTTCACCTCGGATTTCTGGGGTAACGTGGCCGACAGTCAAACTCATGACAAACCGCTTGGCAGCGTCCTGGATCAAGTCAAAAGCACAATGCTTGTCACGCTATGGATGTATATCGGAATTGAGAGCGCGGTTGTCATGTCGGACAAGGCCGATGCGGCGACCGTGAGCCGGGCAACATTGCTCGGATTTCTTGTAGCGACAGGTCTTTTTGTTTTGGTTTCGGTATTGCCCTTTGGCGTTTTGTCTCAAGGCGAATTGTCCCAATTGGCGCCACCCTCGACTGCTGCGATCCTTGGCGATCTTGTCGGGCTATGGGGAGAGATATTCATCAACCTGGGCGTTATAATAGCACTGCTCAGCTCCTGGCTAGTCTGGACGTTGCTTGTTGCGCAACTGCCCTGGGCTTGCGCCAAAGACGGTACTTTTCCAAAATTGTTCGCGAAGACCAATCAGGCTGGTATCCCTTCAGTATCTTTGTGGATCTCTACGTTCATAATGCAAGCGGCGATGATACTGGTGTATTTTTCGGACAATGCGTGGAACGTGATGTTGTCTATTACCGGTGTTGTCGTACTTCCGGCATACATTGGTTCGGCGGCATTCCTTTGGAAATTGATGTGGACCGGCGGTTATCCGGAAGCTGCGAAGATCGGCAAGCGGACAGCCCTTATCGTAAGCGTGCTGGCGACGCTCTATGGCTTCTGGCTTGTATTCGCGGCAGGTGTGCAATTCATGCTTGCCGGTGCAATCATCTACACGATTGGCGTACCGGTTTTTGTATGGGCACGACGCGAAGGTTCTCATGACGAACCTGCCTTTAATAAGGTCGAGCTGCTGGTTGCAGCGCTGCTGGTGACCCTAGCCGTCGTGGCGATCTGGCTGCTGTTTGATGGGCGATTGCCACAAGTCTACAGTGCGTGAGCCATTTGTCGTTCGTTAGAACACTGGGTCTTAGTTTTCGCCTGTCCATTTTGTCCGGATCAGGACGTAGACCGGCAATCCGGTAAGAAGCAGCAACAGGCCCCACATGGCCGCCTCGGCCCCGGCGCCGAATATTGTGACCATCGAGAACAGGAAAGCGATCGCTGCCACAGGTAAATATGTTTTTGGGTTTAGGTATCCCTGACGTTTGCCCAGAACCAAAAGAATGATCGCTTCGGCGAAACAGCAGAATACATAGGGCACCATGTCGGAAACCGTCGATAGGCGCACCACGAACTCATAGATGCTGATCAGGGCCTTGGACCCGGACGATTGCAGCATCAGAGTTGCCACAGCCAGTGTGACCGAAATGGTGATACCTTTGGCCGGGACGTTCTTGCTGCTTAACTCGGCAAAGACGGGGGGCAACAAACCATGACGCGCGGCTGCCAGTGGCACCATCCCCATAACCATGGTCCAACCGTTGAGAGCCGCCAGCGACGACAACACCGCAGCGGCGGCAATGACATATTTTGCCCAGCTTCCCCACATCAGATCGGCCGCATCGGAGAACGGCGCGCTGGAATGTTCCAGGGCTGATCGACCCATCACTCCCATCACCGAAACAGTTCCAAAAGTATATAACGCGGCGGCTATCAAGGTTCCTGCGATGGTAGCGATCGCTATGGTTTTTTGCGGGTTCTTGACGTCTCCGGCAGGAACCGTTGCGGATTCGACGCCTGAAAACGCGAACATGATGAACGGCGCTGTCGCGGCTAAGGCCAGGAAAAACGACATGGGTGTTGGGTTGACCGGCGTAAACTGTTCCCAATCAACCCAGAACAGGCCCAAAATGGACACGGCCATGAACGGGACCAGCTTCAGGCCAACCACTATCAGTTGAAACCGCCCAGCCTCTTTTGTGCCAGCAAGGTTGAGGCATGCAACGCCGATGATCAATCCAAGCGAAATGATGGCCTTCATGCCGGGCGATCCCTTGAGCGCGGGTATGAACACTTGAAGATAGTCGGTTGCGGCAATGGCGATGGCGGGCAGTGCGGCCCAGATCGATATCCAATACCCCCAGGCCACGAGGAACCCTGCAAAATCTCCAAACCCAAGCCGGGCATAGGCGTAAGGCCCGCCTGTTTCAGGGGCAATCCGGCTAAGTCGGGCAAAGACCAGACCCAAACACAATGCGCCAACGGACATCACGATCCAGCCAATCACGGCCACCGATCCGTAAGGTGCCAAAGCGGCGGGTGCCAGAAAGAATCCCGATCCCACAACATTACCGACAACCAATGCCGTACAGGTCCAGACACCTAGAGATTTGTCTCCGGCTGGTGCATCAGAGATCTTGCTCGCGGATTGATTTCCCTTGGTCATGGGATCTCCGCGATATCTGTAAACAACACTGGAAAGGGCGCATACTGGTAACTCAAGACACACCTGGTGCCACTGGACTATTCCTTGACGACATAAGTGAAATAGCGGATCGCGCCATCGACTTCTTCGCGATAGACACCCTGAACTTCGTTTTCAAAGCCAGGGAACTGGTTTTCGGTCTCTTCAAACAGCATGAAATAGTCGATTTGCGGCTGTGCGCGATCATCATAACGTTCGCCCGGAACAACGACACCGATACCTGGCGGGTAAACTAGGGCCAAAGTGGCCGCGACCCTGCCTTTGACGTCGGTCATCGGAATATAATCTGCCTGATTGGCGATAAATGCGCTGTGGGCGTCATGCGGGCTCATCGCCAATTCCGGAAAATGCGCTTGCTGAAACTGTTTTTTCTGCAAAGCCTTGGCGTCATGCCGCTTGTAAAGATCATGCAGTCCTTGGGCGAGTTCCCGAATATGCATACCAGAGTAACGGTCGGGGTAGTCCCGGATCAAGTCGGGCAAAACTTCTTCAACCATAGCATTCGAGTCGAACAAACGCTTGAAGCTGACAAGTTCTGCCAGCAACGTGCCCGCCTTGCTGCGTTCCAGACCCGGTGTCAGCAGGAAGAGGATTGAATTGAAATCCGTCTTTTCAGGAACAATGCCACGGCTTCGCAAGAAGGCGCCCAGTATCGCTGCGGGTATGCCCCAATCCTGATAATTGCCTGTTTTCCGGTCCACGCCGGGTGTCAGGAACAGCATCTTTGTCGGATCGACCATGGCGTAACCGTCCACGATCCGAGTGTACCCATGCCAATCGGCCCCCTCGCGGAACCACCAGCATTGCTGTTCGTTGACAAGCAAATCGGTTGGCAGATCCTCCCACGTGGCGTCAGTCATGTTCTCGCAATGATCGGAGCCTTTGATCGTGACCTTGTCCGGAACAAACGGGTCAAAAAACCATTTCTTATTAGGATCGCTTTCGTCGTTTCTGAATCCGCGGGCAAGTTCTCGGGCTTTCTTTCGGATGTCGATGCCTAGGCGCAGCGCTTCGTCCCATAAAAACGTGCCGTTTTTGCCCTTCATCATCTGGGCTCCAACATCAAGCGACGCGTACATAGGGTAAAACGGTGATGTCGACGTGTGCATCATGAAGATTTCGTTGATCCGTTTGTGATTGACGCGCCGGTCCTGTCCCTTGATGTGATTGTCTTTCACATGGAATTGCGAGGCTTGCGACATTCCTGCCAGTTGCTTGTGTGTCGATTGCACCGCGAACACTCCGGGATCATCCGTGCCCAGCTTCTCCAGTCCCATGGCATATCGGTTTCGATAAATCGGATGGAACCTCATGAACCCGCCCCAAGCTTCATCAAACAAAAGATAGTCGCACAGATGCCCCAGCTTTTCTCGGATCGTTTCAACCTGATAAATGGTGCCGTCATAGGTGCAGTTCTCAAGCAAGGCGGCCCGAAACGGACGATCCTTTTTCCAGGCGTCCGGATCGGTCACCAGCGGGTTGTCCCGGATTTGCTGTCGCAGCTTGTCTTCGTCCAAAGCGTCAAATTCAATCGGGCCCACCATGCCGAACGAATTTCGATCATCGGGCAGATAGATCGGTATGCCGCCATTCAGCATCAAAGCCGAATGGTGATGAGACTTGTGGTTATTGCGATCAAACAAGACCAGATCACCCGGCGCAATCAATGAGCCGTTGACCATTTTGTTCGAGGTGGAACTTCCGTTCAAAACAAAATATGTGCGGTCCGCGCCGAAGATTTCTGCGGCCTGTTGCTCGGCTTTCAGAAACGGACCTGTCGGTCCGAAAATATCACCCAGGTCCGGTACAAAATTGAAATCCGCGCGCCAGAAGTTCTCGCCCAGATAGTCGAATAAGACCCGGCCAATGGGACTTTTTTCATAGAAGATGCCGCCGTTGTGACCCGGCGCGAGCCACATCTGATTGCCGGCTTCGACGTAATCGATCATGCCGCCGAAGAATGGTGTTTTCAGGCCTTCAACGTATTCACTATAGGCTCGAAGGACATATTTTGCGATGAAGTCTGGCGTGTCCTCCTGTGGGAATACTGTGCCCCGTATTTGTTCAAGCACACCATCAGTAAGGTCCGAAATCCGATGCCGCTCAGTCACCAGAAAAACCGGTGATTCCAGCCCACGATGACGAATGGAGGCCAATACTTCCTCGGTGTCCAGACCCTCGTCGCCGCTATCCCAACCAATGAGAAAACACGCAATTGAAGCATCATTTTGAATTTGGAATATGGCCTGTTCCGTGGATTGTGCGGTCAGCACCTCATAGCCGCGGTCTCGCACGGCGCGTATTATCGCCCGCAGAAGTCGTCCAGAAACAGTTTCGTCTTCTATTTCGCTATGAACAACAAATATTTGAAAAAGCCTATTATATTCCATGACCGGTCTCCTGCGTTAGGAAGTACCATCCAGTGTTCAGAGTGAAATTGTCACAAATGGATGATCTCAGGGTTTCAAATATTCTCCCTCAATTCAGTCAACGCTGCCTGCATTCCGGTTAACTTGCAACAATTTCTGACGGTTTAAGGTTGGAGCACCACAAGGTTTCCCTACCGATGGCGTTGCTGGGTGCGACGCAATTGGCGCCCCAATAGGTTGGTGTACGAGATCGAGGCGACGTATGCGGGAGGACACAGTGAATATGGCCAATGAGGATCGGCTCTCGATAGCGATTGAGTGTTGAATGTCTCTTATGGGCCGTGTTGCCGGTGCAGCGCTACCTTGTAGGCGAACACGCTGCGTTCGATCCAACGGCGGTAGAGATCCCAATGACCAAGCTGTGGCGCAGAAAAGTAAAAAAGGAATTTGCTCGCCGCATATCTCAGACTGTCATAAAGTTTGATCTGATAGCCATCAGTGGGCGTGAAAATTGGGGAGTAATCCAGTGTTGAAGTATATTTATCCAGACGGAAGTCATTGTTATCGTGCAATTCACACCGCTCATGCGGTCTTTCGAAACGAGGAAGGTAAGTTGATCGCTCGCGCCGAAAAGTCAGACCAGAGCGGAATGTATGAATTCGAGATCAAAGGCTTTGAAATCTTGGAGCCGGGTGTGTTTTACAAATAGCTTCAACAGCTGCATTGTCCCGCGATCGGTGAGTTCGAGCAGCGCCGATTTTTGCACATGTGCCGAATGGCCGGAATGCGGGTGCGACTGCAGAACGCCAGCAGTGTGTGTAACGTCTCTTATGGGCCGCAGTCGAATGCGACCCGCATGCTTTTAGATTTCAATAGCTTCAGCTATGGCTAAAGCGTCCTCAAGCCTAACACCGAGATACCGAACCGCGCTGTCCATCTTAGTATGACCGAGTAAGAGTTGCACGGCGCGCAGATTGCCCGTCTTCTTGTATATCTGCGTGACTTTGGTTCGGCGCATTGAATGTGTGCCGTAAGCGCTTGCCTCCGACCCAATTGAAGTCACCCAATCACGAACGATCCGCGCATATTGACAGGTGGAGATATGCAGGCGCTCATGAAACCGTCCCGGCCAAAGGTACTCTGAGCCGACCATCAGTTCATCCTCCATCCACTTTTCAACAGAAACACGTGTGCCTTCGGAAATCTCGAAGCGTACAGGTTTCTGAGTCTTGCTTTGCAGGATGGAGGCGCGTTCTTTGATCTGACCTGACGCCATGACGTCGACGACGTTCATCTTCACTAGGTCACAGCCGCAGAGCTTGCTGTCGTTCGCCATATTGAACAGCGCGAGGTCGCGATGGTTCTCGGCC
>NZ_WPYP01000006.1 GCF_013030985.1 Ruegeria arenilitoris
CGTCAGGCCGTCTCTCCGACCCGTCAGCACCGCCTCAGCAGCGCCGGTGAAGGGGGTTCTAAGTATAACCAGCACTAGCCGCAAGTGGAAAATCACATCCTGCGCGATTTTTTTGCAATTTCTTTATTTTATGAGTATTTTCAAATAATTAACCGTCACGCCAACAGAGAAATCCCTGCCAGATCATCCAAATGCCGGTGATGCAACACAGAGCTCTCATCCGGCCGCGTCCACACCTACCCCATATATAGTAAGTCCGTCGGCCGCACCCACAAGGCCAGCCCGACTCGGTCGCTGGAAATCGATTCAGTTTTCGGCCGATTTTGCCGACTCGACTCGTATTTTGGACGTGGAAAGCGACACAGGCCCGAGCCCGGGGCTTGCGCATTGGCTCTGGATAAGTTCACCTCGCCGCAAAGAAACGTCCAGACGCATCATGATATGACACCTAAGCAGGCTGCCCCTTTCCCGCGCATACGAACCGTTGGCCTGGACGGTCTGTTGGTTTCGTTTGCAGATACGATGGCAGAGCCTTCCAATCGCGCCGCCCTTGCGTTCCGCAACGCTATCGATTCTCGGAACTGGGAGGGTGTGGCGGAGACTTCGGCCTCTCTTGCTTCGGCCTATGTCCGGTTTGACCCACTTCGCCTGCCGCACTTAGAAATCCAGTCACGTCTTGAGCAGATGCTGCGCGAGCAGGACTGGTATCAGGCGTCGCTGCCCGCTGGGCGTCGTCTGTGGAAGGTGCCGACCGTCTATGGCGGCCAGCTTGCGCCGCAACTGGATGAGGCCGCCGCCGCAGCGGGGCTATCGCCCGCCGAAGCCATCAAACGCCTGAGCAATACCCGTGTGCGCGTGCTGACTATCGGCTTTGCGCCCGGTCAGCCCTACCTCGGCCCTCTGGGGCCCGAGTTCAACATTCCGCGACTCAAGGAACTGACCCCGATGGTGCCTGAAGGGGCTCTGGTACTGGCGATCTCGCAATTCGTGCTGTTTTCAGGTCCGACCCCAACCGGGTGGCGACATGTGGGCCAGACTGCATTCCGCTGTTTCCGTTCCGACGCCGAACAGAGCTTTGCCCTGTGCCCCGGGGATGAGATGCAATTCCTTCCGGTCAGCCGGGACGAACTGGAAGCCATCCGCAAGACCAATGATGGCACGGGCGGCGCAACCTGCACGGAGATCCCCGCATGAGCTTGCTGGTGCATCAGATCGGACCGGCCTGCACGGTGCAGGATCAGGGGCGCTCGGGTTATCTGGATCAGGGCCTGTCGCGGTCCGGTGCAGCGGATCAACTGGCCCTTCACGAAGGTGCCGCCCTGTTGGGGCACAGCCCTGATTGCGCCGCATTGGAAATGGCGGGAATGGGCGGCACGTTTGAGGCCACTCAACCGATCAGCATCGCTCTGACTGGCGCGCCGATGTCAGCGAATATCGACGGCAGTCCGGTTTTCTGGAATGCCTCTCATACTCTTGAGACCGGACAGAAGCTGACAATCGGCGCGGTGACGCAGGGAACCTATGGCTATCTGCACGTCGAAGGTGGAATCGATGCGCCACTGTTTCTGGGGTCGCGTTCGACCCACCTGACAGCGAAGGTCGGACGCGCAGTGCAGACGGGTGACATGCTGCCAACCGGCCCACACTCGGGCAGCACCGGAATGAAACTGCGACCTGATGAGCGCTTCACCGGGGGCACCCTGCGCGTGGTTGCCAGCTTTCAGACCCCCTTGTTCGATCAGGACACACTGGATCGCTTTGCCCAGACAGTATTCCGGCGCGGGGCGCGGGCGAACCGGATGGGGATGCAGTTGGACAGCGATGGCGAGGGCTTTGCCGCCAAAGGCCAGCTGAACATCTTGTCCGAAGTCATCACGCCGGGCGACATCCAGATGACCGGCACCGGCAATCCCTTTATCCTTCTGCCCGAATGCCAGACCACCGGAGGGTACCCCCGCATTGCCACCGTCCTGCCCTGCGACCTGCCCCGCGCGGCGCAGACCCCGGCAGGCGGTCAGATACGGTTCGAATTCGTGACGATGGACGAAGCCGTCACCCTGCACGCAGCCTACCTAGCCGACCTGTCTCGGCTCAGGGCGCGGGTTGAACCGCTGGTGCGTGACCCGCATGACATCCCGGACCTGTTGTCCTACCAATTGATCGGCGGAATGATCTCTGCCACCGAGTAAGGAGTGTTGCCGATGCCCAGCGTCGATCTGAATGCCGATATGGGGGAAAGCTTTGGCCCCTGGAAGATGGGCGATGATGAAAGCCTGCTGAAGATCATCACCTCGGCCAACATCGCCTGCGGCTTTCACGCGGGCGACCCGGACGTGATGGCAAAGACGATGACGATGGCGGCTGAGAACGGAGTGGGAATCGGCGCGCATCCCGGTTTTCCCGACCTGCAAGGGTTTGGTCGGCGCAATATGAAGGTGCCGCATGACAGCTTGCGCAATCTGGTACGCTTTCAGCTGGGGGCGGCGATGGGCATGGCCAAGGCGGTCGGGACCGAAGTGCGGCATCTGAAACTGCACGGGGCGCTGGCAAATATGTGCTCGGTCGATATCGACATGGCGCGGGCCTGCTATCAAGGCGCACTGGATGTCGACCCGGACATAATCATCATGGTGCTGGCCGTGACAAAACAAGAAGAAGCCGTGCGTAAGCTGGGCTGCAATTGGGTTGGCGAGATTTTCGCGGATCGCGCCTATAATGACGACGGCACGCTGGTTGATCGCAGCCTGCCCGGCGCGGTTATCCACGACCCCGATCTTGCGGGGCCGCGCATCCTGAATATGGTCCGCGAGGGCGCCATCATCACAGAATCCGGCAAACGGCTGGAGACCTCGATTGACACGATCTGTCTGCATGGTGATGGGCCCACGGCGGTACAAATCGCCCGATCGGTGCGCGAGAACCTGATCGCAGGCGGGGTCGAGGTGACAAAATTCACCCGATAGCCATTTGGTCGTAAGACAGGCACCCCACTTTCTTACTGTTGCCCAGTTGGATTTCAAACCCTAGCATGCCTGCAAGTGCATGTTCTGATTATTGGAAATCCAAGCAAGGCCGCGCCCGACTGCCGCCGGGCAAGCGCAAGGAGGTGTTTTAATGTCTTTCGATTTGATGTCCTACCAACCCCGAGGGGACAAGAAGAACTCGGACTTTTTCAACGAATACCTGCCGATGATCTACGAGCGGCGCACCAGTTCAGGTGTTGCCGATCAGGTCGGCCCGATGCGGGCGATCGTGTTGCAGGTGGAAACCACGGCGCTGTTTGATACGCTGACCGAGCTTTACGTGATGACCCCGTATCGCCATACGGCGACTTACCTGGGGCAAACCCACAAATTCTCGGTCCTGCATTCGCATCCCGATTACCCGGCCATGATCGTGATGGCCCCGCTGAACCCCAGCTTTGAGGACTTCATCCCACGCATCAACCGGATGTATCCGATGGCGCGCAACACGCCGCAGACCCGTTATGTCGGCGAAGTCTATGGCGCGACCGATCTGAATGCCCTCAGCAAGACTCTGGAAGATCAGAACATCCGCTTTGAGTATAAAGGTGATACCGAGAATCCGTTCTATACGCTGGATGGGTTTTGCTTCAGCACCCCTTCCGATTTCACCTGCAACCGGGTTGGTTACTCCACGCTGGATTTCAACGACACCGACAGCCTGGGGCTGGGGGATCGCGTACTGCTGAGCGACGCGGAACAGGCGCAGCTGGATCAGGCCGCCGCATTTGGGTCGGACAGCAAGATCTCACCCCTGATGCTGGGGATCGACCACCTTGCCACCCGCATTCTGGCCGGCGAGCGAGAGGACGCGATCCTCGAGTTTCTGACCATGGTGCCCTATTATTTCTGGGGGGCGTACAACATCTTTGACATGAACTCGTCGACAAACGTGAACCGGAACGCAAACGTGGATGACGACAAGAAGTCCCCTGCGAAAGTTTTCACGGCGAACAACACGCCCTCCTTCGTCAATTCCTTTGAACAACTTCCCATGCCGACCGAGGACTTCGTCCGCAATTTCGGCCGTCGTCTGCATCACATGGCGGTTGAGATTCAGGATGGCGATCACAATGCAGGGGAAAAGAACGTCGATTTCGTGGTGAACACGCTCAAGGACAAGGGCGTCGCGTTCCTGGCGCATGTGGTCGGCGAATGCAAAGACGACCCGAACCTGAAGCAGATTTTCTCTAAACACTCGAAATACACGCTGCTGATCACCGAGTATATTGAGCGCTGCCACCACTATGACGGGTTCTTCACCAAGGATAATGTGGCCGCCCTGACCGCCGCCGCCGGGCAGGACGAACAATACCAGCACGGGCATGTGTTCGATTAAGGCCCCCTGAAAAAAGGGCTGCGAGTTTCCTCGCAGCCCAGACCCATTCAGGAGAGAGTATGTCGGGTCTTATGACGGCCCGATCATGAAACATGTGACATTCCGGGCCTGAAGCCTGCGACAGGCCAGATCGGCCTGTTCGCGGGTCATGCCCTGGAACGTCGCCTCGAACCCGCGCGAGCTTTGGTTCACCTTGCGCAGTGTTCCTTCCAGAGTGGTCATTTCCGACAGGGCGGTTTTCAACAAAACCTTTTCCGCCTCGTATCGGGTGGTATAGCGGCCCACATTTACGCCCCACAGATGCCCGCCGGATGTGGACAGGCGTGTGACGATTTCCTGTTCAGGTTCGGGCTGTACGGTCGGATCGGTCGACGCCAGAACCAGATCCTCCGGCCGCGCAGCGGGCCGCGTGGTGTCGTCGGTCGGCGACTGGACATCTGCAGCTGCAATAGCTGCGGCAATACCGTTCTGAATACGCGCACCATTCTTGGCTGCAGTCGCCGCAACGGTACCGGCCACCTGCACAGCGGCACCAGGTCCAGGGCGCAGCACTGGCCGCAGGCTGGTTTTCGGCGCGCCGGTCAGGGCCGCGACGGTCGCGCCCAGCCCGGCATTCCCGGCATAAACCGGACGCGCCGGTTTGCGGATTGGTGCCCGCGACGGGGCGCGGCGGAACCCCATGTCCAGCAGTTCGGCCACTTTGGCATTGCGCGATGCGCCGGATTTGCCGCCGAACACGGTGGCGATGATCCGTTCGTCCTTGCGCTTGGCCGAGGCCACAAGGTTGAAGCCCGCAGCGCGGGTGTAGCCGGTTTTGATTCCGTCCGCGCCTTTATAGGCCGCCAGCAAGCGGCGGTTCGTATTCGGAACCGTCTTGATCCCCGCATGAGTCGATTGGCGCGAGAACAAGTTGTAATACTGCGGGTAATCATACAGCAGATGGCGCCCCAGCGTGGTCATGTCCCGCGCCGTGGACAGGTGACCCGATTCTGTCAGGCCATGCGCGTTCTTGAAGGTGGTGCGGCTCATGCCCATGGCCTTGGCCGTCCGTGTCATGCGGCGGGCAAAGGCGGCCTCGGAGCCGCTGATAGCGATGCCGATGGCGGTGGCGGCGTCATTGGCCGACTTCACTGCCGCAGCGCGGATCAGATAGCGAAAGGCAATTGTCTGCCCCGTGCGCAGACCCAGTTTCGAGGGCGGCTCGGACGCGGCCTTTTTGGTGATACGAACCTGCGTATCCAAGTCAATCTCGCCGTTCCGCACCGCTTCGAACGCGATGTAGAGCGTCATCATCTTGGTCAGCGAAGCCGGGTGCAGCCTTGTATCGGCGTTGCGCGAATGCAGCACCTCACCGGTGCGCGCGTCGATCACCATCGCCGCATATGGTGCGGCCACCCCTTGCAACGGCGCAAAGGAGAGCAGCCACAAGAATGCTATAAGAAATAAGCCCATTCGGGCCGGAACTGTCCGCCGAACCTGCACGATCTTTGCCTCTGTCTACCTCGGGCCGCCGGGTTTTCCCGGTCAGCTTGTAATTATTTTATTGCCCTCAAGGCTAGCACAGGGACCCAATGAAATAAACCAAAAGCTGATCAAATCGCTGTTTGGTTGCCCTTCGCGTAGCCTACAACATATGGCCAAACACGCCCCCTGCCCCACCACATCCATGAATGTGACCGGAAAATGCCGCCGCTCTGCGTCGAATTTTCGAAACTGAGACCATTCGGCAACATCAACCGAGACGCTGAACGAGGTTCGACAGCTGGCCCAGATCCTGTAACTCGCGGTAACGGGGGTTGTCGGTGGGCGTTTCGGCCTGCTCGACCTCCCAGACCAGACCGTGCGGAACATACACGCCCCAGCACCCCGCCTGAATCGGGGCCACCACGTCGGACCGCATCGAGTTCCCGACCATCATCGCCGATGCAGGCCCGCCCTCGTACTGATCGAATATCTGCTGATAGGTCTGCGGCGTTTTCTCCGAGACGATCTCGACCCCGTCGAACAGTTCACCCAACCCGGACTGCGCAAGTTTGCGTTCCTGATCGATCAGGTCGCCCTTGGTGATCAGCACCACCTGATGAGTCGCCGCGACACCCTCGATCGCTTCGCGCGCATGGGGCAACAACTCGATCGGATGAGCCAGCATCTCTTGCCCGGCCTCGACCAATTGGCGAATGACCGAGGCCGGAACCCGGTCTTCGGTCACCTCGATCGCGGTTTCGATCATCGATAGGGTAAAGCCCTTGATGCCGTATCCGTAATGCCGGATGTTGCGCTTTTCGGCCGCCAGAAGCCGCTCCAACAGATGGTCCTTCTCGGCATGATCGGCCAGCAAATCGGTGAAATGAGCCTGCGTCAGCTGAAAAAAACGCTCGTTGTGCCACAAAGTATCATCCGCATCGAAGCCGATTGTGGTAAGGTTTTGACCCATGTCGAATACGTCCTGCTGGCTCTTTTCTCTGGCTGGTACGACGTTATATAAGCGCACAGATAAACCGAAGCCTGAATCGGACAGTAGAACGCAATGCTTGAACACCAATGGATCATGTCTGACAAACCGGACGACGACGACCCGGAGTCGTCGGTCCTGGTACAGACGCGCCCCAAGACCAAGCGCCCGCCGCTGTACAAGGTTCTGCTGCTGAATGACGACTACACCCCGATGGAGTTCGTGGTGCATGTGCTGGAACGTTTCTTCAGCATGACCCACGCGCAGGCGTTCGAGATCATGCTGACCGTCCACAAAAAAGGCGTCGCGGTCGTGGGTGTGTTCAGCCACGAGATCGCCGAGACCAAAGTGGGTCAGGTCATGGATTTCGCCCGCAGGCATCAGCACCCGCTGCAATGCACAATGGAGCGGGAAGAGTAAGCCCGCGCTGCTCTTTCGAATTCGCTCATGTCCCCTCGTCTTGATCTTGCCCTGCAAAGCGGCCTTCTGCTGACGCAACCCCTGACGGTGCTTGGGCCGACTACAGCCAGTGACCTGTCGGCCTTGCCGCGTGAAACGCAGGTGGTGCAGCCGTTCAAACCGTTTCACGATCACTTCGCCCATCAGGGATTCCCGGTCGTGCCCAATTCGGATGATCCCTGTCAGGACGCCATCGTGATCCTGCCGCGCGCCAAGGCGCTGGCGCGTTCGATGGTGCATCAGGCGTGCTGTCGCGCCAGTGGAGTCGTCGTCGTGGACGGTGCCAAGACCGATGGCGTGGACAGCCTGTTGAAAGACATCCGCAAACGCGTCGCGATCGAAGGGCCGATCTCCAAGGCCCATGGCAAGATTTTCTGGTTCCAGTCGGATCGCCGGGCTTTTGCGGATTGGGCCGCGCCCGAGCATCAGACCGCAGACGGCTTTCAGACCGCGCCAGGAGTGTTCTCGGCAGATGGCATTGATCCGGCTTCGGCACTGTTGCTGGCGGCGCTGCCCGACAAGCTGGGCGCCCGTGTCGCTGACCTTGGCGCGGGATGGGGATACCTCTCTGCTGGGTTGCTGCAGGCTGCGGGCCTGAAGGCCCTGCATCTGGTCGAGGCCGACCACACCGCCCTGACCTGCGCCCGCACCAATGTGGCCGATCCGCGCGCTCAGTTTCACTGGGCCGATGCAGTGACGTGGCGTGCGTCCGAGCCCATCGATACGGTGGTGATGAACCCGCCCTTCCACACCGGCCGCAGCGCCGAACCCGAACTGGGACAAGGCTTCATCCGGTCGGCCGTCAGGAACCTGACCCGCAATGGTTCGCTGTGGATGGTGGCCAACCGCCACCTGCCGTATGAGGCCGCTTTGACCGACGCATTTGCCGCTGTCGAAGAAGTGACCGGCGACAATCGGTTCAAGGTCTTTCATGCCTCTCGCCCTCGGCGGTGATCCCGGCTAACCTGCGCCGCAACTCAGGAGAATACGCATGTCCTTTTCCATAGCTGGCAAGACCGCAATCGTGACCGGCGGGGCCAATGGGGTCGGCCTGGCCATCGGGCGCCACTTTGCCGATGCAGGCGCTAATGTGATGTTTGCCGATATGGACGAAAAACGGCTGACCGAGGAACTGGGCGAGCAGGCTGATGACAGCAACATCCGGTTCTTCGCCGGAGACCTGCGCGAAAAGCTAACCATCGCTAACCTGCTGTCGGCCACCCTCGACGCGTTCGATCAGGTGGACATCCTGATCAACGGCGCGCGGCAGGTGATCCCCTCCGATCCACTGGATACCGAAGATGACTCGGTCCGCACCTTACTGAACCAGAACCTGATGCCCGCCCTTCGGCTGAGCCAACTTGTCGCCAAACGGATGATCAAGCAGGCCGGAGACGATGACGAAAATCCGGCCGGGTCGATCATCAACCTTTCATCGATTGCTGCCCGGCGTACGCACCCTGACCTGATGGCCTATTCCGTATCGACCGCCGCGCTGGATCAGATGACCCGCTCGCTGGCCGTGGCACTGGCCCCGAACCGTATCCGGGTGAATTCCATCGCGTTGGGCTCGGTGATGAGTGCCTCGCTGCAGTCCACCCTGAAAGAAAACCGCGATTTCCGCGACGATATCGAAAAACACACCCCTTTGGCCCGGATCGCCGCACCCTCGGAACTGACCGAGACAGCGCAATATCTGGCCTCGGACGCCGCCGGGTTCATCACCGGGCAAATTCTGACCATTGACGGCGGCCGCACCCTGCTGGACCCCGTCGCAGCCCCGGCCCACTGATCCCCATGTTCGACACCGAGAAATCCACCGCCTCTGCCTGGTTCCGTCAATTGCGTGATGAAATCGTCACCGCGTTCGAAGCGCTGGAAGACAGCCACGACACCGGGCCGTTTTCCGATGCCCCGGCCGGTCGGTTCGAGGTCAAGGAAACCACGCGCCAGTCCGAGGACGGCTCGGACGCGGGCGGCGGGTTGATGTCGGTGATGCGCGGCGGGCGGGTTTTCGAAAAGGTCGGCGTCAATATCTCGACCGTTTACGGCACGCTGGGCGCCCGTGCGCAGCAGGCGATGGCTGCCCGCAAGGGTATTCCGGGCATGGCGGATGATCCGCGGTTCTGGGCCTCGGGCATATCGCTGGTCGCGCATATGCAGAACCCGCATGTTCCGGCGGTGCATATGAACACCCGCATGTTCTGGACGCCGCACGCGTGGTGGTTCGGCGGCGGATCAGACCTGAACCCCTGCATCGAATACGATGACGACACCACCCATTTCCACGCCACGCAGAAGGCGCACCTGGACCCGCACGGGCCGGGGCATTACCCGCGCCTCAAGGAATGGGCCGACGAATACTTCTATATCCCGCACCGAAAACGCGCCCGTGGGGTCGGCGGCATCTTCATGGATGATTACTGCACCGGTGACTGGGCGGCGGATTTCGCGCTGACACAGGATATCGGTCGCGCTTTCCTGCCTGCCTTTTTGCCCCTGGTGGAAAAGCGCCGCGTGCAGGGATTCAGCGACGACGACAAGAACACCCAACTGGTGCATCGCGGTCTCTATGCCGAATACAATCTGGTTTACGACCGGGGCACCAAATTCGGGCTGGAAACAGGCCACGACCCGGACGCAGTGCTGATGAGCCTGCCCCCCTTGGCCAAGTGGGTCTGATTTCACTCAGAAGTCAAAATCCATGATGTTGTCAAAGCAATGGCTCTGTGCACCGGATGCCGACATATTCTCACCCACACGGCTGACCGAGATCGAATAACTCTTTGAGGTGTCACCGCCCTCGGGCGGTGTCAGCGAAAACTGAACGGTCCGTGTCTGCTTGTCATAGGCTTTGGCGACGTAAATGCGCTGGTTCGTCGGCAGCCTGAGGGTGCGGATGGCAAAATCTCCGATGCCGCACCAATAGGCGATTGCTGCGGACGAGCCATGAGTGGCCACCTGGTAATTGCCGTTTTTCAACTGCGTGACCGTTGCACGGTATCCGGGCCTGACGGCAAAACCAATTCCCACGGCTTGCGCCAGCGTTGGCAGCAAAAGAAGAACAACTGCGCCAGAAATTCTGAGAAACCGCATAGCAATAAATCCTTGGCTTTAAACACACTCGGACATTTCCATAAATCATAGTAGGCCCGGCTTATGAGTAAAGTCCGGGCTTAGCGGGACCCCAACCGCCCGCCGACGTCCTGCGGCGCCAGAGCAACCGTCTTGATCACCGCAAAGCACGGCTTGCCGGGCTCCAGTCCCAGCGCCTCGACCGAGCGGCGGGTGACGCGCGCAAGTACAGGTCCTGCCGGGGTCCGGACCGAGACGATGGCTCCGGGCCCGTCGCCCGCGCGGATCGTATCAACCGCGCCTTCCAGCATGTTCAGGGCCGACAGCCCCTCGGGCCGTTTGTTGGACAGGATGACCTCTTGCGCAGGGATACGGATGCGCAGCTCTTCCCCCACCTGATGCGGAATGCGCGGCAGGAATAAGCGCGCGCCGCCGGCATCCAGTTCGGTCAACCCATCCGCGTGATGGTCCCGGACCCGGACCTTCAGCACCGCCCCCACGGCCCGTACGCCCGCCGGGGCAATCGACGGGTCGGCCATCACTTCGGAGGCCGGGCCGTGCCGCACTGCCTTGCCATCCTGCAAAGCAACAACCGAGGTTGCCAACCGCGCGACCTCGGCCGCGGAATGGGTGACGTAGAGAATCGGCACCGAGACCTCATCCCGCAGGCGTTCAAAATAGGGCAGGATCTCGGCCTTTCGCGCGTCGTCCAGCGCGGCCAGAGGTTCATCTGCCAGGATCAGCCGCGGGCTGGCCAGCAGGGCGCGGCCAATGGCGACACGCTGCTTTTCCCCGCCCGACAGGCCCGCGGGGCGTCGGTCCAGCAGATGGCCGATGCCCAGCATCTCGATCACCTTGTCCGGGTCCTCGCGACGTGCCCGTTTTGGCGCGAACCAGCGCCCATAGGACAGGTTCTGCCGCACGGTCAGATGCGGGAACAGGCGGCCTTCCTGAAAGATATAACCCAAGCGCCTGCGATGTGGCGGCAGCCAGAGGTTCTGTTCGGTGTCGAACAGTTCCCACCCATCAACGGCCACCCGTCCTGCCTTGGGACGCAGCAAACCGGCCACGGCATTGACCACGGTGGTCTTGCCCGACCCGGATTTCCCGAACAGAACCGTCACCCCCGAGGGCGCATCAAAGCTGAGGTCCAGCGTGAGATCAGGCAGATCGTGCTGCAGGCGGACGGACAGGCTCATGACCCGGACACCCGCGCGGCCGCACGACGACCGACATATTCCGACAGCAACAGTGCCCCCATCGCGATGATGATAGAAACGATCACCAATCGCGTCGCCGCACTTTCGCCCCCCGGCACCTGCAGAAAGGCATAGACCGCCGAGGGCAGAGTCTGGGTCTGGCCGGGGATGTTCGAGACAAAGGTGATCGTGGCCCCGAACTCTCCCATCGCTTTGGCAAAGGCGAGGATGGCACCGGCGATCACGCCGGGCAGGATCATTGGCAGGGTGACGGTCGCGAAGACAAAGGGCCGAGACGCGCCCAGTGTCGCCCCGGCCTGCTCCAGCTTGGGGTCCACCGCCTCGATCGACAGGCGGATGGCGCGCACCATCAGCGGAAAGGCCATGATCCCCGCCGCCAGCGCCGCGCCGGTCCAGCGAAAGGCCACGACGATGCCGAATTCGGCGAGCAGCTTGCCCAGCGGCCCCTGGATACCAAAGGTCAGCAGCAGCAGATACCCGGTCACCACCGGCGGCATAATCAGTGGCAGATGCACCAGCCCGTTCAGCAGTTGGCGCCCGGGAAACCGCCAGCGGGCCAGCGCGTAAGCGACAAAAACACCAAACGGCAAGGTCACCAGCGTCGCCCAGAAAGACACACGTAACGACAGTCTGAGCGCCTCAAGCTCTGCCGGACCCAACCAATCCATCCGTCAGCGCCCCGGCAGGGCAAAGCCCTGTTTTGTAAAGATTGCCCGGGCAGTGTCCGATTGCAGATGGTCCAGAAACGCCTTTGCTTCGACTGAGCCAGTGGCGGTGACGGCTGCCGGGTAAATGATCGGCGGGTGCAAATCGGGTGGAAACGAGGCCACGACCTGAACCCGGTCTTCGACCTGCGCATCCGATTGGTAGACGATCCCCAGCGGTGCCGCCCCTGCCGCAACCAGCGCAAGGGCCGCACGGACATTGTCGGTTTGCGCGATCCGGGTCTGCACATCCTCCCACAGCCCCAGATTCTGCAAAGCCGCCTTGCCGTAAATCCCCGCTGGCACCGCGTCGACCAACGCCATCGCCAAATGCCCACTCCCCAGCTTTGCAGACAGATCGACATCCGGCTGCATCCGGCCGATCTGATCCTGACCCGCACTGCCGATCAGAACCAGCTCATTGCCCAGCAAGTCCACCCGCGACTCCGGGTTGATCAGGCCCTGATCTTGCAGAACATTCATCCAGTCCACATTCGCCGAAATGAACAGATCAGCAGGGGCCCCCAGCTGAATCTGCCGCGCCAGCACGGATGAGGCGGCATAGGACACCGTCACCTCATGCCCGGTCCGCTGTTCGAAAACTGGCGCGATCTCGTCCAGAGCGTTTTTCAGACTGGCGGCGGCGAAAACCAAAACTTCTCCCGCTCCGGCCCGGATCGGGGCCAGCGTCAAGGTGCCCAAAACCAAAGCCGCGATTACACATCGGCGGGCAAGGGACAGGATCATGTGCTCTCCCGTCTGGAAGGTTACAGTCCCTTCGGGAATATCTGAGGGCGCCCATGACACGCAAGCGCCTTTCCCCTCGACCAGGGGCGCAGCCTGCGGAAAATGAACGAAATATACGAGGGCCAGGGTCAACGGAATCCACCTGACCCGGCGTTGCATCAAAGAAATTGTGCCAGACCCTCTTGCGCCCGCGCGCTGGCTTGGCTACATGCACCGTCACGGGTGATTAGCTCAGTTGGTAGAGCGCTTCGTTTACACCGAAGATGTCGGGAGTTCGAGTCTCTCATCACCCACCATCCTAACCTTTTGAATTAAAAGAAAAGCCTTGCAAACAAGGACGTATGTCCGTTTGAAGGTTACAACTTTGGTTACAAAAGGTGTTCCCATGGCAGGCAAAGTTCGCAACCTCGTCAACCGTTCTGGTCGGTATCATGCCCGGCTTGTGGTGCCGAAAGAGTTACGTGGAATCATCGGCAAGACCGAGCTGCGCACCGCTTTGGGTGGCGATTATCGTCAGGCGCTCAAGCTGCTTCCGGGTGCCGTTGCACAGCTTCAACACCAGATCGCACTCGCTGAGCAGAAGCTGAACAGCGAGCGGGGCCGCGCCACACCTGCCCGCTATCCCTTGGCACCGGGTCAGATCGCATACAGCCATTACCACCAGCGCGTCGCCTTGGATGACCAACTGCGCAACGATCCTCGCTACTCTGCTGTAGGCATTGATGATCTGTTAGTTGACCGCTTACGCACCGCCATCGCCGGGAACGCCAACGACGCCGAGCTGGGTGAGCTGGTCGGTGCACAAATTGAACGTTTCCGGGCTGCTGGCAGTCTGGACGCAGCACCGGGTAGCACCGAATGGCGAGCGATAGCCCGTGCCCTTTGCCAAGCAGAGCTTGAAGCCCTTGCGCGCGCCACTGAGCGCGACGAAGGCGATTTTACCGGCACACCCACTGCGCCGATCATTGTGGACGCACAGCCCCCGGAAAACGCCCCTACTCCGGTCAGTATCAAACAGCTCTGGAAAGACTACGTTGCGCACCGGCAGCAAGCCGGGTTCATGCGGTCTGGCACTGGCCGACAACAGCCGGTCATTGATAAGCTCGTCAAATACCTGAAACATAACGATGCCACACGGGTCACCAAGAAAGACCTGATTGCGTGGCGTGATCACCTGATGGGTGACTTGTCCGCAAAGACCGTGAGCGATGTATACCTCTCAACGATCCGGTCACTGTTTTCATGGGCAGTCGAGAACGAAATTCTGACTGAGAACCCGGCTGCCAATGTGCGGCAAGCAAAGCCCAAGAAACAGCACACTCGGGAACGCGGCTATGTAGAGGCCGAAGCGAACAAGGTCTTGAAAGCCAGCCGCACCTATAAACCCAACGAAGATGAGCGCGGCTACGTCAGGGAGAAATCGCACTTGGTCGCTGCAAAGCGATGGGCACCTATCATCTGCGCCTTCACTGGTGCGCGCGTTTCAGAGATTACCCAGCTTCGCAAAGAGGATGTGCGTAAGATCGACGGGCAATGGGTGATTAGGATCACACCCGACGCCGGTTCGGTTAAGACAGGTGGGTATCGTGACGCCCCGCTGCATCCTCAGATCATAAGCGAAGGCTTCATTGACTTTGTTGAAGCCCATGAATCCGGCCCGATGTTCCACGGCGGCACGAAACAAGAGGACTATTCACGCAAGGCGAAGCGTATCGCAAATCAGGTGGCAGCATGGCTGAGCAAGTCCGGGCTGACCCCGGAAGGGTTGCTACCTAACCATGCGTGGCGGCACCGCTTCAAAACGCAGTGCCGCGAACTTGGTATCTCAGATCGCGTCGTTGATGCCATCCAAGGCCACGCCGGGAAAACGGCAGGTGACGACTACGGCGACGTGACGCTCAAAACCAAAATCGACGCAATCAACAAATTGCCCTCATACGACCTAGGCTGACGGCCATCTAGTTACAAACGTAACTTTTTTCTTTAACCGCGATTCACAGTGTGGTATTTTTGCCACACTACTATTCTCACGTGGATCGCATGGCCCTTACCAAGATCAAAAAAGCACTCGGATTCAGCGTTGAAGAAAAGGCGCTGACCCTAACCGACACAGACGTGTTTCCCTTCTTTGGGGTGACGCCAACCGCATCTGGCGTTTCGGTCGGCCCCAGCAACGCCATGCGCGTTCCCGCTGTGAACTGTGCGGTGTCGCTTATCTCGGAAACAATCGGCGATTTGCCCTTTAAGCTCTATGACCGGGCATCCAAGGAAACACTGAAAGATCATCCAGTATATCGCCTTGTGCATGATGAGGCGAACGAGTGGACGAATGCAAACGATCTTCGCAAGCAGCTAACGCGCGATGCCCTTTTGCATGGCTCAGGCCACGCCCTTCTCACCCGCCTCAACGATGAAACTCCTTTTGAGTTCCGCAGATTGGAACCCAGCAAAATTCAACAGCGCTTCGAACCGGATGGGGAACCCTTCTATCTGGTTTCGACTGACCAAGGCCAAGAGCGTTGGTCATATCGCGACGTGTTACGCATCGAAGTTTCAGGCGGTGTTTCACCTATAGCCATGGGTCGCGAAGCAATTGCGCTGGCGTTGACCTTTGAAACCTACATGGCCCGGCAACTAAAGAACGGTGCGCGCCCTTCCATCGTCATCGAAGCCGAGAAAGCGCTCACCGCCGAAGCAAAGAAGAAAATTCTCAGCGATTGGGAACTCTGCTTTTCTGGCGACAATACTGGTAAGCCTGCGTTTCTGGATGAAGGTATGAAAGCGCGGCCTATTTCCCTGAGTCTCGCCGACGCTCAGTTTGCGGAAAGCCGTCTGGATCAGATCAGAGAAATCGCCCGTGTGTTCAATATCCCGGCCGCGATGCTGGGTGAACTGAGCCGCGCCACTTGGTCAAATCTGGAACAGCTCAACCGACAGTTCTACGACATGACGCTAAAGCCGTGGCTAACCGATTGGTCATGGGCTTACGCGCGTTGCCTTCTGACCCCCGAAGAACGTCGCGAAAGCTACTTTGAAGCCGTCACCGACGATCTGCTGACCACTGACACCGCTGCCCGTGCCACCGCATACGGCCAGTATCGCAGCATGGGTGTTCTGTCTGCCAACGACGTTCGCGCAGGCCTCAACCTGCCGCCCCGTGAAGGCGGTGACGAGCTGAGCAACCCCTACACCACGACCCAGAAGGAACAGGCTGAATGAACCTGACCCACACCGCCTTTTTCGGCGATGGCAATTATACCTTTGCCCTGACCGATGACATGATCACTGAGCTTGAGCGCATTGCCGATCTTGGCATTGGTGCGTTCTACCTGCGCGCCGTGAACATGCAGTTCAAACTGGTTGATCTGATCGAGATCATCCGGCTTGGTCTGATTGGTGGTGGCACCAAGCCGGAACGTGCTGCACAACTCACAGACACCTATGCCCGGAACACTCCGATTGACGATCTGTATCCGCTGGCACTGGACATTTTAGATGCCCGTTGGGGTGGCAAATCTGACACTACCAATACAACCGATGCAGCCCAAACAGGCGACATGTCGGCAGCTCTGAATGAGGCTGCCGCATGACTGACCGTATTGAGATCAAAGCCGCATTCGAAGTTACTGACGCAGGCGAAATCACCGGGATTGCATGGCCGTTTGGCTCTGCTGACCGGGTTGGGGATGTGATTGAAAAGGGTGCGCTCACATCCCCCGAAAACCTGCCGATGCTGTTTGCCCACGATCAGGGGCAAGTCATCGGCGTTTGGGATCAGATCGCGGAAACCGACGAAGGCCTGACTGTCAAAGGCCGCCTGCTGGTGGATGACGTTGAGCGTGCCCGTGAAGTGCGCGCCATGATCCGCAGCAATGCCGTGTCTGGCCTGTCCATCGGCTTTGTCACCAAACAGCACAAACGCCACGCCAAGGGCCGCACCATCACCGCTGCCCACCTGCACGAAATCTCTGTTGTCGCCGTCCCATGTCATCCGGGCGCACAGATCACGTCCTTTAAATCGGATGACCCTCTGACCCCCTCTATGGAGACCCCCAAATTGGAAAACGAAGAAATCGAGACCGAGCAGAAGGCCGTTACCCCGGCCAACGACACGCCGCAAGTGCCTCAGATCGACACCAAGGCATTCGACAAGGTCATTGCGCGCCTGGACAAACTGGAAGCCAAAGGCAACCGGCCCCAGATCACCGGCCCGGCAAACCCCGTCATGGGCGAAGACGAGATGAAGTCTTTCGCCGCAGAGGTGAAGTCGTTGGCCTATGGTTCCGGCACCGGCGGCATTCTAGCACCTGATGCTGTCAGCAAAACCATTCTGGAAAAGGTAGCCGAGTTCTCGCCGATGCGTGGCGAAGCTCAGAAAATCCAGATGAGCGGTTCAAGCCTCCAAATCCCCCGCCTTGTGGACGAGGTCAATCCTACCGAAGTCGGTGAGACCGATGCAAAGCCGGAAAGCGAACCGTCTTTTGAGGAAATCGACCTGAAGAACTACACACTTGGTGTCGTGGTTCCTGTGACTCGAACGCTCTTGGAAGACGCTCACGTTGACCTGTCCGCATACCTTGGCAACCACATCGCACGCCGGTTCGGTCAGAAAGAATCCTCATGGTTCATTAACGGCAATGGCACCACGCAGCCGGAAGGTGTGCTGACCTCAAACGAAGTCGCCAACAACGAGGTTGGTGCAATCGACGGTGACACGCTGATTGATCATTTCTACTCACTGAAAACCGCCTACGCGCTGAACGGTGCGTGGATGATGAACCGCAAGACCATGGCGCTGGTGCGCAAGCTCAAGGATGGCAATGGTCAGTATATTTGGCAGGAAGGTATCGCTGGTCGCCAACCTCCGCAGATCATGGGCCGCCCGGTTCTCGAAGCCGTTGACATGCCCGACCCCAGCGCAGGGAACACACCCATCGTGTTTGGCGACTTCTATACCGGATACACCATTGGGGATCGCATCGCTTTCGAACTCATCAAAGATGAGATTACCGGCGCGGTGAATGACATCGTGAAGCTGATCGCCCGTCGCCGCGTTGGTGGCCGCGTTGTCATGGGTGAAGCCCTGTCGAAACTGTCTCTGGCTGCCTAACCCAGCCCATGAAACCGCAGCTCGCATATGACGCAATCGCAATGGAATACGGTGATCACTCCGTGTTCCTGCGCCCGTCTTTGCGGGCTGCCATGCGCCTTGAACGGCTGCACGGTGGCTTTCCTGAGCTGCTACGCAGGCTGGAAGAGTTTGACACTTTCACTGTCTGGCAGGTCATCACCGCTGGGGCTGGCAGAGCGGCCACTGATACCCTGTTTGGCTATGTCGCGACGCAACCCCTGTCTGGGTTCTTCAACGCCGCTATCGCGGCTCTTCTTGAGTTTGTCACGGCGCTATTTCCGAACAGTGCAGACGATGGCGAAACCAAACCGGAAAACACTGATCCGTTACCTTGGACCGATCTGTTCAAGCATCTCTATGGCTATGCGACTGGCTGGATGGGCTGGCCGCCCGAAGTCGCCCTGAATGCCACACCCCAAGAAATCACGGACGCCTTTGAAGCCCACATGAGCAAGCTCATGGCAATTCACGGCGCATCGGAAAACGAGCACCAAGGCCCCACTGAAGAACAACGCCAAGAAGCCGTTGAGAACGGCTTTGACCCTGAGTTCGACCGCGCCGGGCTGGCTGGCCTGCGCGCCCTCAGCACCATACGAGAAGGACAAATGATCTAATGCCTAAGAATGACACTGTTACTGTCGGCGGCAACTGGACCGAGATAACGGACCACGACATCACCAATGCCACCGTGCAGAACCAAAGCTATTACAGGCTGATGTTGGTTGCGACTTCCGGCGCTGTGCCGACAGACGATGCTGGTTCTATGCAGTTCATGCTTGGTCAAGGATTGATCAACGAAAGCCTGTCTGAACTCTGGCCCGCCATTCCCGGCGCAAACCGCCTCTTTGCCCGCTGTAAAGAAGGTGGGCATTGCCAAGTGATGGTGAGTCACGCCTAACATGCCCCGCCCGCCTCATATCTGCACATGTGGCAATATCGTTCCGCATGGTGAGCGCTGCGCCTGTCAGGTTGCGCGCACCCGCGCCCGGAACAAGCGCCATGATGCGCGTCGCCCGTCTGCATCTACACGAGGCTACGGCAGCAAATGGCGCGCAGCTCGTGATGCATTCCTAAAGATCAATAATCGCTGTGCATGGCCCGGTTGCGGAGCCAAGGCCACGCTGGTTGATCACATCATCCCTCATCGTGGCGACATGAACCTGTTCTGGGATCGCTCAAACTGGCAACCGCTCTGCACGTCCTGTCACAGCCGCCACAAGCAACGGCAGGAGCGCAGATCATGAACCACATCAGAAATGTTGAGAATAGCTTCAAAGCCGAAGGAGTTATTGCCCGGCAGGATTCGAACCCGCGTCCCCAAGACCGCACACCATCGGTCCTACTGTTTTCTAATGCCGCCTTCAGACGTTTGAGGAGCCCCCTAGTAGGGCAACGAGCAACCAAGGCACACTCTTTCATCGACCGATATATTTCAAGCCCCGGGGTGGGTTCGAACTTTGGGGGCTCTGAGGGGACCGGCGGGGGGAGGTCCGCACAAGACACACCGAAAATAACTTTTTCAGAAAGAGAGGCGAGCTGATGGCCGCACTGACACCTGTTGCGCTGCTGAAATCGCAGCTCAACCTTGATCATGATCTTGATGACGCCCTGCTGGCGCACAAGCTGGACGCCGCTGAAACATGGATCGGCCATTACACCGGGACGCCGTTTGTGGCCGGTGAAGCGCCCCTGACTGAGGCCGCTTTGCAGCTTGCAGCCTATTGGTATGAGCAGCGGGAGGCTGCGTCATTCGGGATGACCACTGCCCCGGTGCCCTTTGGCGTGCGTGAGCTGCTTTCCCCTTACAAGAATCCGGTGACTGGCTATGTCCAAGAATAAGAGCCTGACCGAGCAATCGAACATTCTGAGCGCCCGATTTGGATCGATGGCCGATGATATCGCAAAGTCCCTGCGCCCTGCGCTTGTGAAAAGCGCCGAAGAATACGCAGCCGCAATGCGTGCTCTGGTGCCTGTTGATGAAGGTGACTTGAAAGAGTCCATCGAGGTCACCGCACCGGGCGAGACCACACCGGCCTATGCAGAAGGTGGTGGCAGACGCACCGCTGGTCCTAACCAAGCACTTGTAACCGTCGGCAATGAAGACGTGCGCCACGGCCACTTGCAGGAGTTCGGCACCGTAAAACAGGAGGCACAGCCGTTCATGCGTCCGGGTGCCCGTCTGGCTAAACCCCGTGCACAGCGGCGCATCAGCCGTGCAATCGGTCAGGCAATCAAGAAAGCGGCAGAGGGCAAAACATGATCGCGCCCGATATCGAGTTTCAGACACAAATCAGGTCGGCGCTGATCGCCAGTTCGGCTGTGACCGACCTTGTTCCCGCTGACCATATCCGGGCCGGATCGACACGCCCGGACAAGCTGCCTTGTGTTATTCTGGCGAACCCTGACACCGCCAATCTTGGCCGGTCTGGAGAATGGTATCTGACGCGGGTCTGGCTGGACCTGCATGTTTGGGCAGTTGAAGACGGCGCAGACACGGCCCGGCAGATTGGCGCTGCCGTTACTCATGCGCTTTGGGATGCGCCTGATTTGGTCGAGAACGATATCAACTCCTACGGACGCCCCAGCTTTAAATACATGCGTGACCCTGACCCCGATAAAGCCTACTGCCACGGCGTTGCTACGGTATCGGGTGTTGTCCGGTGGAGGCCGTGATCATGATCCGGGCTGGAAAACTAGATAAGCAGATCACCATTGAGCGTGAAACCGAGACTGTGGCCGCGTCTGGTGCCGTGTCTAAGACACAAGCACCCGTTGCGACGGTCAGGGCAGAGCTGGTGCAGCTCAGCGCCGACGAATACCTGACCGGATTTGGTGAAAGTGACTCAAGTAGCGCCGTGTTCCGCATCCGGTATTTCTCTGGCATCACCACTGCTGACCGCGTGATCTTTGACGGCGCTGCCTATAACATTGACGAGATTGCCGAGCTGGGCCGCAAACGCGGCCTTGAGCTGCGCTGTTCGGTGGTGGCGGTATGAGTGTGCATTCGCGCGGTGTGAAGCCGCCACTGTCCCCTGATGCCGAAGCCCTAACCAAAGCCCCGCCGGTGCCGAAATACCTATCCGCACATGCGAAAGCGGAGTGGCGGCGTGTCATGCCCCAGCTTATCGCCCGGCGCGTCATCACCAAAGCCGACATGGCAGGTGTAGAGGCTTACTGCGTGTCTGTTGGCGCGTCCAGATTGATCGCAGACACCATGAGCGCCGGTGTTCTTCCTGACCTGAAAATGGGCGGGCTGCAAATTCGCTATATGCAGACAGCGCGCCAATTCGCCGCCGAATATGGCCTGACCCCGACCAGCCGCGCCCGGATTGGCGCTGTGCAGTCGGATGACGATGACGACGATAACCCGTTGGCAGTGTGACCATGAGCAAAGCCAGCACATACCCGGCATGGATTGATGACGGCAGCCCCATAGATGACCCTCTTGGGCACGGGGAACGGGCCGTCAAGTTCTTGAAGCGCTTGCGCCACCCGGCAGCGGTGAATGAAAACCGCGCGCCCAAAGCCGCCAACGTCAACCGGCACCCCAGAGCATTCCAGCTTGCACCGTTTCAGGAACGGATTGTGCGGCGCATCTATGGACCACGCCACGCTGACGGGCGCCGGATCGTTAAAACGGTGTTTCTGATGCTGCCCCGTGGCAACCGAAAAACGAGCTTGGCCGCTGCCTTGTCGCTGCTGCATGTGATCGGACCCGAAAAAGTGCCTGCCGGTCAGGTGATCTTTGCGGCCTCTGATCGGGAACAGGCAGGCATTGGCTTTCGTGAAGCCGCCGAGATCATCCGGCAGGACAAGCGATTGGTTGCTGCGACACGCATTCACGACGCGTTCAACAGCGCTAAGCAGATCACCCACCGGGACAGCGGCGCTAGGCTGCGCGCCGTGTCCAGCGATGGCCGCGCACAACACGGCACCACCCCGGCTTTTGTCCTGGCTGATGAAATACACGCATGGAAAGGGCGGGATCTGTGGGAAGCCCTGAAATCAGGTTTGGCAAAAACCGACGATAGCCTTCTGGTCATCGCCACCACCGCTGGGCGCGGTCACGAAACGCTGGCCGCAGAACAGTATGATTATGCCCGACGTGTTGCTCTGGGAGAGATCGACAACCCCGAGTTTTTGCCGATCATCTTTGCGGCCGAACCCGATGACGATTGGCAGAATGAAGACGTATGGCACCGGGTTAACCCCGGCCTGAAACATGGGTTTCCCAGCCTGTCCGGTCTGCGCTCATTAGCCAAAGAAGCGAAGGACCACCCGGCAGAGCGTTACAGTTTCCAGCAATACAACCTGAACATCTGGCACGGGAATAGCCGTGATCCATTGTTCAGCATGGCGACCTATGACGTCCGGCAATTCGATGACGACGAGACCGACCTTGAAGCGCTGCCATGCTGGGTTGGTGTGGATATGGCGAAGAATGGTGACACCGCTGCCGTTGTGGCTGCGTGGCGGCACGACGATGACCAGATCACAATCAAGCCTTGGTTCTTTGTGCCCGGTGAAGACCTCAAAGAGCGCAGTGATCGCGACCGTGTTCCTTATGAGCGCTGGCGTGATGATAACCTGATCACAGCCACTCCCGGACCGATCATCGATCCTGAAGCCGTGGAGGATCACTTGCGCGAGCTGGCAGCGCGCCACGATGTGCAAGAGATCGCCTTTGACCCCCACCTTGCCCGCCAGATCATGCAGCGCTTGCACGACGATGGATTGCCCGTGATCGAACTTCGCCAAGCGCCCCTGTCGATGGGTGTCGCAATTGGTGATCTGGAACGAACCGTCAACGGGCGCATGATCAGGCAAGACGGTCACCCTGTTTTGCGGCACCACTTTGACAGTGTGGTTGCCAGCCGCAACGAAACCACCGGGTTAGTGCGAATGCACAAGGGCAAAACAACTGACCGCATCGACGGCGCTATCGCCGCTGCGATGGCCGTGCATCGCGCGGTGGCGCAGGAATCCAATCAATCGAAATACAACGACCCCAATTTCAAAACACTGGCAGATATCCTTGAGGAAGAAGCATGAACGACGCAACACTGCCCGGCCTTATCGTCCCTATCGAAGCCCGGATCGACAAACTTGAAAAGGGTCTGCAGCGTGCAAATCGCGCCCAACGACGCGGCGCGCAACAGATGGAACGCCGGGCGCAACAATCGGCCAAACGTATCGACGCCACTTATGCCAAGATGGGCCGGAACGTAGCTGCCAGTTTCGCGCGCATGGCTGTTCCGCTGGCCGCTGGTGTCGCGTCCACTTCGACGCTCAGGGCTATCTCTGACACCACCAGAGGCATAGCCGAGCTGGGCGACGAAGCCGAACGCGCCGGGCTGTCGCTGAAAGAGCATCAGGAATGGCGCTTCGTCGCCCAGCAGAACCGCATCGAAGTAGATGCGATGATCGACTCTTTCAAAGAGCTGAACATCCGCGCAGATGAGTTCATTGAAACCGGCAAGGGTGGCGGTGCTGAAATGTTCGAGCGCCTTGGATTCAGCGCGGATCAGCTAAGCGAGCGTCTGGAAAAGCCCTCTGAGTTGATGCTGGAAATCTTTGAGCGATCACGGCGTCTGGATCGCACGAGCCGTATTCGTCTTTCAGATGAACTCTTTGGCGGCACGGGCGGCGAACGCTTTGTCGCACTAATGGCCCAAAGCGACGCTGAGCTGAGAAACACAATCGCCAAAGCCCACGAGCTGGGCGCGGTGCTAGATGATGACGTTGTTGCATCGGCAGATGAAGTCACCCGCAAGTTCGACGAGCTGACCACCCGGATGGGCGCTTTCGGCAAGCGGCTGGCCGTAGCCATGTCAGAAGGTGTTTCTGGCATTCTCAGCGCCAAGAAGAACCTTGAAGGTATATTCGGCGATATCGAACGCGCTGAGGCTGTGCTTGGCAAAGAGCTGGCTAATGGGCTGGAAGGTAACAAGGCGGCCATTGCCGCCCATGCCGACGATCTGCGCAGCCTTCACGGCACCTACGACGAGCTGTTCAACCTGATCAACCGCATGACCGGTCCTGACGGTGTGCGTGTTTTTGAGATCGACAACACCGACGCCCGGTTCGCCCTGGCTGATATCATGGGCGACCTGAAACGGTTGGTGGACGCGCTTGAAGGCGGCCAGATCGAAGCCAGCGAATTCGAAAAGGAAATCGGCGAACTGGTCGGTGAGGCCCGCGAAGTCGCCAAGGAACTGGCAGAAATAGACGGTGCCCGTTTCGCAAATGTGATTTCTGCTATCGGTGGCATTGGCGATGCACTGGACAAGGCCATTGGCAAAGCGACCCTGTTGAAAACGCAGCTGCCGGATAACGGCGGCTATACATCCTCTGGCCGAGGTGACGGTCAGGCCGAAGTTGACCGCCGCCGGTTCGAAAGCAATTTGCCCTCATCGGATCGAGCGCCCGTCACTTCTATTCGTCCGCGTGTCGCGCCGTCGATGCTGAATGAGAAATTTGAGACCGGGGGTAGTGGTGGCGCTGGCAGAGTCAACGAATATGAGCGCATCACATCTGCCCTGCGTTCTGAAATCACCATGTTGGAACTTGAGGCGACCGCCCTTGTCGCAAGTGCCGCTGCTGGCGGTGAGTATTCAATGGCAATTGCGACGGCCCGCCGTGAAGCTGAATTGCTACATGCAGCCCAACAGTCCGGGAGGGAGATCACACCTGCGCTGCGTGACGAGGTCCGCGCGTTGGCGCGTGGATATGCAGACGCCGCGCAATCGGCACAGCAAACCGCACAGAAGTTCGATGAGGTTGACGCCGCGCGTGCGTCATTCACAGATCAGGCCGCCGATGCCTTCACCGGGATTGTGACCGGCACGATGACCGCGCGCGAAGCGCTGGCCGGTCTCGCCCAAGACTTGGCAAAAATGGCTGCTAAGAAGCTGTTTCTGTCAATTATCGGCAGTTTCATCGGCGGCCCGGCTGGTGCCTTCATGGGTGGCTTCTTTGCCGAAGGTGGCTACACCGGCGATGGCGGCAAATATGAACCGGCTGGTGTTGTGCACCGTGGGGAATACGTCATGAGCAAGAAGGCGACCCAGCGCATTGGTGTTGGCAACCTAGAAGCGCTGCACAGCTCCGCTAAGCGGGGGTATGCGTCTGGCGGGTATGTGGGTGGCCGGGCACCCGTTCAGGCGGTCTCAGCGGCGCGCTCTGAGTCTGTGGGCGCTGGTGCCGCACCGAACGTCACAATCAATTCGCCGATCACCGTCAATGGCTCCGCTGGCACGCCGCAGCAAAACGCCGATCTTGCTGAGCGCATGGCTGCGCAGATGGAAGCTACGATGAGAGGCGTTGTAGTAGATGAAATCAGCCGCCAAGGAAGGCCGGGGAATGTCCTCAACAACAGGCGACGAGGTGTGCGCTAACCCGGAGATGTGGAGTTTTGCCCGCTAAAAGTGGAGTTTTGCCCGTCCCGGAGAAGTGGGACTATGCCCAAAATGTGGAATTCTGCCCGTTTTCAAAATGTGGAGTTTTGCTCGTATATATAGATATTACTTCTTACTTATTCTTTCTAATTAAGAAGAATAAGAAGAGCGGGCAAAACTCCACATTTTCTCTAATCACCTTCCGGGGCGGTAAACACCGGCTTTCCGTTATAGCTATCTATAACGCTGTTTTCATTAATTATTTTCAACCACCCGGATTGAATATTTAACAGTTAACTGTTAGAGTGTCGGAAAGACGAAACAGGAGACCCTATGTCTAGCCCCGCTATCAAACTTTCCCCGGAGCGCCATGCCCAAGTCAAAGCCATTGGTGATGCAATTGGCGGCCTCTCTTACGCCGAAACCATCGGATACATGGTAAATTGTGAAATCGCCAAAGGCACCATCTTGCCGGGCATCCAAGGTGTGAATCTGCACCCGTATGGTTCTGGTGCTTTGATCGGATTTGACGATCAGACCCCTATCCCTTTCTCGAAAGAAGGTGTCGCCGATCTGGCGAACACACTGCGCGCTTTCGTTGATGGCGATGAGAAAGCCCAGAAACTCGTAAACATGCAGCACAACTACCTGATCGAACGCAAAGGCAATGGTGTGAAGCTGACCATCCCTTTCGCTGGCAAGGTGACAAAGTCGTTCCCGTGTGACGTAGCACGCGACCTTGCTGTGCTGCTGGCAGCCTAAACGAAGAAGGGGCAGCGTCGCACCACTGCCCCCTCCAATCTCAACATCGTAGGAACTACCATGCTTATAGCAGAACCCAATCGGGATGACGTGGAAAAGGCTGAGAATCTTCGCGCCTTTTTTGCAGGTGGTGTTCCGACAATCGCCGAAGATGAAATGTCAGTTGGCATCAGCGACGAAGCCTACGCACAGCGCCGGAGCGACCGGCTTGAGAATATACTGTCCAAGCTTGATGACTTGGACAGTTTAGATGAACAGACCGCCTCAGAGCCTCTTGTGAGCGCCGCTGAGGCATCAAGTGACCGGATCGACCACAAGCCCCGCCTGACACGCTATGACAAGGCGTTGCGTGCCGAACGTGAAGCACTGGCTCTGGCCGCTAGGTCGGAACAAGGATCAGACACCTACCACCGAGCAATGTCCGATGCGGCCTCTGCCCGGTCAAAACGCAAGGCTGAGGAAAACCGCGATGCTGATCCGGTTGGCCGTAAACAGAACGAGACCGACCGCTGGCGCTCAGAGGAAGGCCGCGAAATCTACAATGCCAGTCGCCGGTCGCGCGCCAGACCGAACGACATGACGCCGAAAGAGGTTCTGGGTGCGATGACGCCGGAACAGATTGAACGGCACAAGAAAGACCAAAAGGCAGACAGCAACAACCGCGCTCGCCTTACCAAGAAACTCGGAACCGGTGGACAAGGTTTGACTGGTGCTAAGTTGATTGAAGCTGTTGAGGCCGAAGTCGCCAAGCGTCGTGAGAAACGCCTTGCGAAAAGGTCTGGCGATCACGCCCAAATTGTTATAAAATAACAAATGTAGTTGCAGCAAAGGCTACACCAGAACCCCGTGCAGGATCGCCAATGCGATATAAGTCACCTGCGCGGGGTTCAAATTTTTAACGGTAAGTAAGAATTTACTTATAATAAAAACAATGACTTACGACAATTTTCCTCTTGCGCACCCGATTCCGCTCATGCGAGCCTGCACGCACCAAATCATCTTTAAGAGGAATAATTTCGTGCAGACCCCCACCAATACCCAAGAAGTCTATCTGCCGGATCACATCTACCACGCACTTAAAGCTAAGCTGGAAAAGCTGGTATCTGAACCGTTCGAAGAATGCGGCACTGACCCTGAGACCGAGATTGTCACCGCTCTGGGTGAGATCGGGAACATCTGGCCGGTGTCGGTGCTGGATGATGCTCAGGTCGCGGAGGCAGCATAGGACCGATACGGTCCTAATTTTCCTACGAACTTCCCGTCAAAATTGTGCTATAAGGTAGTTGTGACGCGGCTCAGTTTGGCGACAGGACCGCGTCACATTCATGTAAATGACAACATCAAAGGAGCCATTTATGGCAACAGAATACGCGACTTCAACGAATGGAGCAACTCTGACAGAGCAAGAGCTGTTTCGGCGCTTCCTTGATGCGCCTGTATTTCAGCACAGCCACAAGTCCACACTTGTGAATAACAACGCTGTTAGTGATGAGACGATGCGGGATCATCTATTCGGATTGAGCCTTTGCACATGCGCGGGAATACCCGAAGACTTGTTAGACCAGATCGTTGATGATCTCCGGGATAGTGATTATCCGCTAGAAGAGTTGAGAGAGGTCATTGATAATCTCATGGGCATTCTCAAAGACATGCAAAAGCTGGAAGATGAATTCTCATCAGTAGCCGCTCTTACCCGCACTCAGGAACCTGATGAAGATGCATCGGACGAAGTGTTCCGCGCATGGGAAGATCACCCCCTCTATGTCCTGCCGGATAGTCGCTCGGTGATCAACGAGGCGCATGCGGCTATTGAGAAGCTGGAGCGTGAGGGGCGGCTGTAACTAGTCTCGCTCTAGACTGAAAAAGACCCGCCAGTGCAAGCTGGCGGGTTTCTTGTATCAAAATCATACCTTTTAACCATCTCGATTCTCATCTACCCCTCGTGTCATGGTTGCAAAGTTTAGGAGCTGTTATGCGAGTTGAGGTCCAGGTCACTGACACCACCCTTGAAGGCGAATACCGGGATGTAGATGGGCTGTCAGGTCAGTGCGAACGGTGTGGTCATACCGTCGAAGTCTATGGCGATAGTGACGCGTCAGAGCGAGCGCTTTGCGTAAAAATGCGGGAAGAATGTCCAGAGGGAGAGAACAACTTTTATGTGACCAATCGGTAGCATAGTAGTCACTTGGCAGAAGAACCAAATCCAAATTTCCGGGACAGCAATGAAGAAACCGCCATTCGAAGAAACACATGAAGCGCTGACAATCAAAGTTCATGAGGAAGATGAGCGCTTTGATTACGATAGCTTTTACATAATGGAGCCACATGAAACGGAAAGCGGCAGGTGGGAAGTTTGGTATGCAGAATGGGACGACCCTGATCTAAACTCAGGCCAAGTAAAAAAGCTACTACTTGAGATTGAAAGTGAGTTCATATCGAAAGTAAACGATGTGCGAAGCATCCTTTCTGCTCTGACTATTGGCTTCGAGATAGGTAACCAGACCGGAATCTCGGAAATGAAAAAAAGCGCTAGGTATGCGTTTTCTGTTTTGGCAGGAGATGAAGACATTACCGATCTGCACGAATTAGCCTTCCAAGCTGAACGCGATTAGGCGGTCAGTAATTGGCGGCTTGAATACCGACTGCCCACGTGACCAAATGCGGTAACAAGAAACTAGGAGATCGATATGGCTAAAGGCAAACCATCATCTGAAACAACACAAGCAACTAATGATGGGTTCACAACCTCGCAAAACTCAGCACAGCCGACAACCTCTCAGCAAACCAAACCAGCTCCCCCTCCGAAGTCAAAGTAATCAACTATTTCGAAGTTGCGTGGAAGCGACCTGGTCGGCGGGAATTATGGTCATTAATTTCCCGCCATCCTCGCTGTCTAATTCATCTGACACGTCTTCCCAGTCCCCGCCCTTATCACGTTGATGAGTAACGTAGAGCGCAACAGAACCATCATGTCCTAGATAGAATGCTCCTGTGCGTGTTTTTTTGAATGCGTGTAGATCATTACACATGACGGCAACTCCGTCTGTGCGACGGACTATGATTTGAGACAGCTCCATACCATCATCAGCGATGACAGATTCCCATGCGGATTGAAAATTGTCGTGGGACGAAACCTTGGTATCACGCAGAAGTTTAAAAACACGCTTCTGCACCCATTTGCGCCAAGCAGCACTTACAAGTAACGAGCAAGCTAACGCCGTGACAACAATGGCCCAAAGCGGACAGCCGTTGCCTTCCATGAAAACAAAAACAAGTTTCGCCACTAAACCGAAGGCCAACGAAAGGAAGACCGTGTCTGTAGCTTTGTGTTTGGCGTCTTTTCCAGTGTAGGCAAGCCGATAACCCAAGTAACCGCATGTCAGCACAGCAATCGTATCAACCGGTAGGTTTAATAGCGTTTGAACGTCAGACAAGTGTTTATCCTATGCTTACACCGCGACCATAGGCCATCTGCTCATCCGATGTAATCCTAATCTACCAGCATCTCATCTGGTCCATTATTGGGTCGGTTTGTGGCTGCTGTAACTACCCCACCGATGCCCACCTGGACGATCTAACTGCCGGTGCGAGCTGGCGGTATTTTGGCTTTGGACGATCTGAATACAGGTTACTAGCGTAACCACAGGGGATTCCATGTGAGCGTGACGGGGACGAAGAAGCCCGCTACCGTGGCGGAAAACATAGAATGAGGCTAGCCGCAAAAATGAGCGAAGAACTAATCAGAGATTTTTGGGAAAAAGTCTCCCCATACACCGTTCAAAAGATGAATCAAGTCAAGTCGAGCGGAACTAAATTTGTGCATTACACAAGTGCATCAAATGCATTGAGCATTATCCAGAATCAAAAGGTCTGGATGCGCAATGCCTCCGAAATGAACGACTTCTCGGAAGTTCAGCATGGTCAATCATGTTTGGCAGCCGCTTGGAATGACAAGACGCAGGGGGCAAGACTCAAGGGACTGTTGGAAGGAATAGAAGCTGGGCTGGTAGACCGATTGGCGAAGTCATTCGATGAACGTGGATACGATCGCGAAAGAGAGAGCTTCATAATCTCAGTTAGCGAGCATGGAAATGGAACCATTGATGAGGACAAATACGGTCGCCTCTCGATGTGGCGAGCTTACGGTGGAAACACGAATGTCGCGCTAGTCATGAACAACGGCCCTTTTCTCAGAGAGTCGACTGCGACTAATGCTTTTACAAGCCCCGTTTTCTATGGGGACCAGGATCGGTTTGTTCAAGAGTTCTCCAAAGTGGTGGATGCGTTTGAGCAAAATATGGAACTGGCGCGCCAACTAGGTGGCGAAGCGGTAAAGACAATATTTCAGAACATCTTTCATTTCGCAGCACTGTCGACAAAGCATCCGGGGTTCGCAGAAGAGCGGGAATGGCGTGTTATTCTGTCACCCACGATGTTTCCGTCCAATAAGGTGAAGTTTGATCTGGAAGTAGTTAATGGAGTTCCACAGAGGGTCTACAAATTTCCTTTGATGGACTATCCCAGCGAGGGATTTGTGGGCGCAACTATTCCTGATCTACTGGAAGAGATAATTATCGGCCCAACTAATGCTGCATATACGATTTATGACGCACTGGGCGGTGCGTTGACTCAAGCCGGGGTAAGCGACGGATTCTCGCGCGTAAGAATTTCTAGCATCCCGCTTAGGCGTTAGACCGTTGATACCTTATGACTAGACAATTTCATCTTTGCGTAACGTCATCCGGCCCATTTTAGGGCCGGTTACACGGTTACAATATCACCAATAAGTCATTGTTTTTTAACGATGCGTCGGGAGTTCGAGTCTCTCATCACCCACCATTGCCCCCCCTCAAACCGCGCAAACAACACGGACCCGGCGTAATTTAGGCCCGACGCTTGCAACCGATTGCAAGTTTTGACCGTTGGCGCGTAGTATTCCACCATGAAATTGCTTGTCAGCCTTCCCCCGATCCGCGGGCGCCAGTCATGAGTGTCACCCTGAAAGACGTCGCCGCACTGGCCGGCGTGTCCCGCTCGGCCGTTTCGCGCACCTTTACCGAAGGCGCTTCGGTGTCCGCCAAGACCCGCAGCAAGGTTGAAAAAGCTGCAAAAGAACTGGGCTACAGCCCCAATGCGCTGGCCTCGTCGCTGACCACCGGGCGGACCAAGCTGATCGGATTGATCTCGAACAACTTTCACAACCCGATTTTCCTTGAGGTGTTCGACCAGTTCACCCGCGCCCTGCAGGAACGCGGGCTGCGGCCGCTGATCGTCAACCTGACGGACGAGACCGAACCGGCCAATTCGGTGCGGATGCTGCGGCAGTATTCAGTGGATGCCGCCATCGTCGCCTCATCGACCCTTCCGCCCAGCTTTGCCAAGGCATTTCATGATGCGGGGGTGCCGGTGGTGCATACCTTCGGCCGATCGGCCACTTCGCCCGAGGTGCACGTCGTTGGAATCGACAACGTGGAATGCGGGCGCATGGCAGCGCGCGAGTTGCTGGCGCGCGGCTATCGGCGCGTGGGGTACCTGGGCGGGCCGCAGGATGCGACCTCGGCCATGGACCGGTATCGCGGTTTCATGGAAGAGGCCGAAAGGCACCCCGACCTTGAGGTGTCGCATTCTTTCGCCGGGGCCTATTCCTTTGACGCCGGACGCACCGAGATGCTGCGTCTGCTGGCGGACACCCCAGCCGAGGGTTACTTCTGCGGGGACGACATTCTGTCTGTTGGCGCGCTATCTGCCCTGCGCGACCACGGACTGAAACCGGGTATCGATATCGGCATCATTGGCCTGAACGACATGGAGATGTCGCGGTGGGAGAATATTGATCTGACCACCATTCACCAGCCGATCAAGCAGATCATCACTTCGTCCGTCGATCTGATCGAGGAAATGCTGAAAGACCCCGAACGGTACCCGGAGGCGCGGATCTTCCCCTGCCGGGTGATTGAGCGGGGCACATTGCGGCCCCGCCCCTGATCATCGGAACATCGGCGGGCGCGCGTCTTTCCAGGCGCCGTCCTCATTGCCCGATGCCACAGCCGCGTGCACTGCGGCGATCGACCGGACCCCGTCGGATGCATCAGGCAGGCCGTCACGGGCCTCACCCCGGATCGCGTCGGCGAGGTCGCAATAGATGTTCGCGACCGCCAGCGGAAACCCTTCGGGATGCGCGATTGCCACGCGGGACAGGCGCTGCACCTCGTCATGCAGGCCGCCCTCGCCCTTTTCAATGATCTGAGTGCGCCCGCCAACGGGGGTGTAGATCAATTGGTTAGGTTGTTCCGAAGCCCAACGCAGACCACCGGTTTCGCCAAACACCTGAATGTCGAACCCGTGTTGCCGCCCGATGGCCACTGATGAGGTCCACAGGCGACCCACCGTACCGCCCTCCATCCGGAAGTTGATCATGGCGTCGTCTTCCAACTCGCGGCTGGAAATGGTCGAGGCCATGTCGGCGGACAGGGTCTTCACCTCGTCATCGCAGATGAAGCTGGCCATGTGCAGTGCGTGGATACCGCAATCCGCGAACTGGCCCGAGACACCCGCCATCGCAGGATCATAGCGCCAGCGCACACGCGGGTTGTCGGCATCGGTGGCGTCGCCGTGGTGGCCGTGGCTGAAATTGGTGACGACCAGACGCACCTTGCCAATTTCGCCCGCCCGCACCATCGCGCGGGCCTGCCGCACCATCGGATAGGCGGAATAGCAATAGTTGACCGCACAGATTTTGCCCGAGGCCTCGGCCACGCGAACGATCTCTTCGCCCTCTTCCACCGTCATGGTCATCGGCTTTTCGCAGAGCACATTGAACCCGGCTTCAAGGAACGCCTTGGCAATCTCGAAATGGGTCGAGTTCGGCGTGGCGATCGTTACCAGATCAATCCGGTCAGCGCGGTCTTTTTCACCAGCCAGCATTTCCTTCCAGTCGCCATAGGCGCGGTCGGCGACAACGCCCAATCGCTGCGCGTATTCCCGCCCCACGTCGGGACGGTGATCCAGCGCACCAGCTGCGAATTCGAACATGCCGTCGGCCTGAGCCCCCAGACGGTGTGCCGGTCCAATCTGGCTACCTTCGCCACCACCAATCATGCCCCATTTCAGCTTTGCCATGGTAATTGTCTCTCTTACATGTTTTGCCGTTTGCGATCAGAAATCGCGGATGCTTTGCCACTGCCGGTGCCGGGATGACGCCAGCGCCGCAGCGACGACACGGTTGACCTCGTGCCCGTCGTGGAAGGTGGGCCAGATGGGCTTTCCGGTATGGATCGCCTGCAGGAAATCCTTGGCCTCGATGATGATCTGGTCCTGATATCCGGTGCCGTGGCCCGGACCCTGACAGAAGGGTTCGTAGTCCGGATGCGCCGGGCCGGTCAGGATCTTGGTAAAGCCGCGCTGCGCCTCGGGGCCTTCATGGCGATAGAACCACAGGGCGTTCTGGTCTTCCTGATCAAACCGCAGCGCACCTTTGGTGCCCGAAACCTCGTAGGCGTAGCCCATCTTGCGGCCTGTCGCGACACGGCTGACATGGATGTTGCCCATCGCGCCGTTTTCGAACCGGCACATGATCTGCGCTTGATCGTCATTGTCCACGGTGCCTCCGGGGCGGGTGTGGTGAACGGTTTCGACCTCGGCCATGACCTCGGCAATCGGCCCCATCAGCGCCAGTGCGCCGTTGATCATGTGCGGCGCCAGATCGCCCATCGTGCCGTTGGCCATTCCGGTCGTGCGCCACGTGGCCGGGGCCTCGGGGTCGGCATAGAAATCTTCAGTATGCTCGCCCCGGAACCAGGTGATATCGCCCAATTCGCCCTCGGCGATCAGTTTGCGCGCGTATTGCGTCGCGGGTGTGCGGGCATAGTTGAACCCGACCATATTGGTAACACCGGCGGCCTCGGCCGCCGCCGCCATCGCCGCACCATCCGACATCGACGCGCCCAGCGGCTTTTCGCACAGCACCGGCTTGCCCAAGGCGAGGGCCGCTTCGGCGATTTGACGGTGGGTATTCTGGGGCGACGCGATGACGATGGCCTCGACCGCGGGGTCATTGACCAGCACCCGCCAGTCCTCGGTCGCGCGGCGGAACCCGTAAGCCGCCCGATACCGTTCGGCGCTTTCTGGGCTCGAGGCGCAGATCATCTCAAGACGCGGGCGCAGCGCCGTGTTGAACACCGCCCCCACAGCCGACATGGCGACCGAATGGGCCTTGCCCATATAGCCGCCACCTACGATTCCAATTCCGATTTCAGGCATCTGTTACGGCTCCGAACATATTATTTGCAACCGGTTGCAAAATGAGTATCGTGTGAATCGATTCAACGCAAGGTCCAAACTTTGCCGACCCCAGCTTGCCGGAGGAATATGACGTGAGCGCTTTGATAGACGGCATCAAAGGAAACCGGTTTGCCGTGTTCGGGCGCGCGGGCATGGACATGTTCGCCGATCCCATTGGTGTCAAAAGCGAAGATGCCGATACGTTCCACGCCGATCTGGGCGGATCGTCGGCCAATATCTGTACGGGTCTGGTCAAGCTGGGCAGTCAGGCGTCGCTGGTCACCTCGGTCTCAGACGATGCAATTGGGCGATTCTGCCTGAACCGGCTGCGCCACTATGGCGTCGACACGTCCAATATCCGTGTCGTTGGCGGTGAATACCGCATGTCACTGGCCGTCTATGAAAGCCGGATCGAGAATTTCCAGAACGTCATCTATCGCAACGGGGCCGTCGATTTTCAGGTCACCGAAGAGGATATGGACAAGGTCGACTATTCCGCCTTTTCAGCCGTGATCTCGGCAGGCACCGTCTTTGCCGCCGAACCGTCGCGCAGCGCCACCTTCCGCGCCTTCGACAACGCTCGCACAGCCGGATTGCCGGTGATTTTCGACATCGACTACCGCCCCTATAGCTGGCCCTCGCCCGAGGTGGCCGCCGACGTCCTGTCGCGCGCCGGAGAGGCCAGTGACCTGATCGTCGGCAATGACGAAGAGTTCGGCTTTATGGCCGGTGGCATCGAAAAAGGCTTCACCAAGGCCAAGGAACTGGCGGAAAAGCCGGGCCGGATCGTCATCTACAAGATGGGCGAACAGGGTGCGGTGACGCTGGTGGACGGTCAGGAAATCCGCACCGGTATCTTCCCTGTCACCGCCGTCAAACCCAACGGCGCGGGCGACAGTTTCATGGCCGGCCTGCTGGCGTCAATCGCGGCGGGGCATTCGCTGAAAAATGCGGTCATGCGCGGGTCGGCCTGTGCCTCGATCGTTGTATCACAACCCGGTTGTGCCCAGGCAATGCCAACAACACAGCAACTGGACGCGTTTCTGGCCGATCATCCCGGCCCGACCACATAGGAGTCCCTCATGCATATCGCACCCTATGACAATCAGAACAAACCCATAGTCGATGCCGGCGACCCGACGGTGCCGCTGAACTATTTCAACATCGTCAAGCTGAAGAAGGGTGAGGCATTCGAGTATCAGGTGCCGGGTTATGAAACCTGTATCGTCCCCGCCACCGGCAGCGTGGATGTTGACGTCGAGGGCGTTCAATTCGCCAAGCTCGGCAACCGGGGCGAGGATGTCTGGGATGGCGAACCCGAGGGCGTATATATCCCCGTCGGCGCCAAGGCGCAGATGATCTGCGTGTCGGACGAGACCGAGGTGTTCATCGCGGGCGCCAAGTACGACAAAGTGCTCGATCCCTTCGACGTCCGCCAGCATGACCTTGTGCAATACGGCAGCGACGACACCAAAACCCATCGCAAGATCAAGCACATCCTCGGGCAAAAACAACACGACAAGGTCGGCCGTCTGCTGGTCAGCGAATTGTATACTGTTGGCCAGGGCGGCTGGTCCGGCTTTCCCAGCCACAAGCACGACACCAACCGCCTGCCGGATGAAAGCCGCCACGACGAGACCTACAACTTCCGCTTCAAACCCAACTGGGGGTCGGGCCTGCAAATGTTGCAGCGAGAGGATAACGAGCCCGGCGATGCCTATCACATCGTCGATGGCTCAACGATCTGCATCGACAAAGGGTATCACCCCTGCTGCGTGCTGCCGGGATATGAGATGTACTATTTCACCATCCTCGGCGGTCTCAGCCAGCGCTCACTGGTCCAATATTTCCAACCGACACACGCCTATCAGATCGAAACGATCCCGGGCATCAAAGACATGATCGCGAAATTCAAATGACCCTCGTCACGCTGAAAGACGTCCTGACCCCCGCTTTTGAACAAGGTTATGCCGTGGGCGGCCTTGTTACCCTGGGCTGGGAAGACATGCGCGCCTACGTGGCCGCCGCCGAGGCCGAAAACGCCCCAGTGATCCTGCAGGCCGGCCCCAGCTGCCGCGAACACACGCCGCTGCCCGTTCTGGGCAAGATGTTCCGTCACTTGGCCGAGAACGCCTCGGTCCCGGTGGTCGCCCATCTGGACCACGGCTATACGTTTGAGGAATGCAAGATCGCGCTCGACAGCGGGTTCACATCGCTGATGTTCGACGGTTCGCGCAAGCCGTTGCAGCAGAACATCGACGAGACCGCCGCGATTGCAGAAATGGCCCATGCAGCCGGAATTTCCTGCGAGGGTGAGATCGGTTTTGTCGGCTACTCCGGCGGTGAAGGGTCAAACGGAACCGACCCGACCGAGGCCGCGCAGTTCGCGCGGGAGAGCGGCGTGGATGCGATGGCCATCTCGGTCGGCAACGTCCATCTGCAGCAAAACAAAGAGGGCGGTCTGGACGAGGGTCGCATCCGTCAGATCGACGCCATGACCGAAGTGCCGCTGGTGATCCATGGCGGTTCTGGCGTTCCGGTCGAGCAGCGCAAGCGTCTCGCCCGCGAAACCTCGATCTGCAAGTTCAACATCGGGACCGAGCTCCGCATGGCCTTCGGTGCCGCACTGCGCGAGGCGGTGAACCGCGACCCCGAAAGGTTCGACCGTGTCACCATCCTGAAAGAGACCCACGACCCGGTCGAAGCCGCCGCGCGCAGCGTGATCCGGGCCTTTGGAGCGCCGCCGCAAATGTAGGCCGGTGGCGTCTAGTGCTTTGCCTTCAAAAGGGTTTTCATACTTTCGGCACATTCTCTGAATAACCGAAGGTTATGGAAACTAGTGCTGCGCGCGATATTAACAGGCTTTTGCGGGGTATCTCGACAAACCATGTCGAGACAGTGCGCGACGCGTGGCGCACACTTTTGGCGGATCCGAAAGCTTCTGTTCCGGAAATTCAGCAAAAGCTTGCCTCTTCGGCATGGCGGGACAACCCTCCGGGTCCAATGCCCAAGTATTTTGGCATCCTGCTTGCACTGCTGAGCGAGGTGGATTCCGACGCATTTCGCCAGGAAATCACCCGGCTGAGAAAAGGTAAACTGCACCCAGTCCATCGCAGAACCCTAAACCTGATGGCAAAACGTCTGGACGACACGCCGTCGACCTTATTGGCCGGGAACATACCGGTGTTTATTGCCGATGAAGTCGCCGATCCGCTCCGCATCATTCGAAACCTTCAGCGCTGGAGTAAAACCAACGGCCTGTCGCTTGAGGACGTCACCCGCATAGACGTAATCGCCGCACGGCCCGAGCTTGACTACCTTGGCAAGTACAACCTGTTCTTCTCGGGGATAGTGCTGACGGCGCCCACAACACCGCCCGAAGGACTGACCAAGTGGTTTGAAACTCTGAGAAACGAGTTCACATTCTACCACGAGGTTGGTCACCATGTGCACAAACACAGCGAAGGTGGTCAGATAGAAGAACAGGAACAAGAGGCCAATGACTACGCCCGCGCGATGATACGCAAAGCGCGACCGATCTTAACCGGTATCGGTCGCTGCGTGGGTTGGTTCCTCAAACCATTGCTAGACCGTCTGATCAAATGGTTGAAGACAAAGGTCCGGCAAGACCATATCAAATCCAATTGATGATCAGATCGACCCACCCTCAACCATGAAATTCCCCGCGCTGCACATGGCTGCATCGTCCGAGGCCAGAAAAACCACCATTCGCGCCACGTAGACAGGGTCAATCGGATCGGGCAGGCATTGGCGGTCGACCTGTTTGGCCAGCGCCTCGGGCGTAACCCAGAGGTCTTTTTGCCGGTCTGTCATAATCCAGCCGGGCACCACCGTGTTCACACGGATGCGGTGATCACCCAGCTCGCGCGCCATGGTGCGGGTCAGGCCATGCACGGCAGATTTGGCGGTGGCATAGGCCGGGAAGCCCGCACCAGCCTCCCACCACGAGTTTGAGCCGAGGTTGACGATGGCCCCACCGCCCCGTTCGATCATCGCGGGCGCGACAGATTGGATGGTAAAGAACATGTGGCGGATATTGGTTGCCATACGCTCGTCCCAGTACTCGGGTGTCACTTCGCGCCAGTCGTGCCGGTCGTCATGGGCCGCGTTGTTGACCAGAACATGTGCGGCGCCCAAATCTTCCGATAGTTGGTCCAAGGCCACGCGCAGCGCCTCAATATCGCGCAGGTCGCATTGGGCAAAGGCGTGTTCGCCGTCCAGATCCGCCAGTAGCGCATGCCCGGCGTCGGCATTGATGTCCAGAAACCCGACCTTGGCCCCTTGGGCCGCAAAAGCGCGGACCGTTTCCGCACCGATACCCCCTGCCCCGCCGGTGATGAAGACGGTCTTGCCGTTCAGGCTGGGATAGGTGGCAAAGTCTCGGGTCATCCGTCACGCTCCATGATCCACGCGACCTCGGGGGCCGCAACAAAGCGCCATTTCCGCAGAGGCCCGGCCATGACGTTCAGGTAATACATCTCAAACCCGTAGGGTGCACCGCAAGGGTGGTGGCCGCGCGGAACGGTCACAACATCGCCATCGGACACGGCCATCGTCTCGTCCAACTGGCCATCATCGGTATAAACCCGCTGGATACCAAACCCGTTGGCCGGGTTCAGGCGGTGGTAATAGGTTTCTTCCAGATAGGTGATCCGGGGGTAATCATCCTCGTCATGGCGGTGGCTGGGATAAGACGACCAGTGGCCGTTCGGCGTGAACACTTCGGTCACCAGCAGGCTGTCGGCATAATCCTCGTTCTCCATCGCGATATTGTTGATATAGCGCGTGTTCACGCCCTTGCCGCGCTCGGTCAGGGTAATGCCGTCAGGGCCGATGCGCCGGGCCTGATGCTCGCCTTTGCCGGGGGCCGAGCAGACGGCGATGACGCAATCGGTTTCGGCGACGGCTTCCCACCCGGTTCCGTTTGGCAGGTACAGGCAATGCGGTGGCGTCTTTTCGAACACGTCCATCCGGTCGCCCAGAACGCCCCAATCCTGCTCGGCCCCGGTGATCTGCGCCTTGCCTTCGACCATGACCAGGATGACCTCGCGATCGCCTGTATCCTCGGCAGCTTTGTCACCCGCACGCAGGTGATAAAGGCCGAAGCCGACATATCGCCACCCTGCGCTGGCCGGAGTAATGTCGTGGACCTTGCCGCGGGATCCGAACGGTTTCTTGAGCAGGTCTGCCATGGTGTCGTCTCCTTGACGGGCGGGCGAATGGCCCACCCCAATATTGATTCAGGCAGCTTGCCTTGCCTGCAGGGCCGAAAGCGCCTCGGTCAGTTGCGCCTCGGTCCAGCCTTCAGTCACCGCCCGGCGCAGGACATCCGCCTGGCTTTCCGGCGCATTGCCCCCGATCGGAGGGTCCGTATCCAGATTGGTCGGGAAAGGATAGCCTTCGGCGGTGGCCGCAATCGCCGCATCCAGTTCCGACACACTCAGATCGCCGCGCTGTTTCAGTGCAATCAGATGCGGGCACACGGCCCGCGACATGGCACTGCGATCCACTGCTTCCATCGCGCGCCCGAAGGCCGACGAAATTTGCAGCAGGTTCGCCATGCGGTCGATATCGGCGCTGCTGTTTTCTCCGGCAGCGTGGAACAGCGCAGGGTTGAAGAACACCGCGTCCCCTTTCGACAGCGGCAGTTGGATGAAATTGTCTTCGAAATGGTCTCGATGCGCGGGATCGTGAAACGCCAGATAGCCCGATGGATAAAGCTGCGAAAACGGCAGCAGCTTGGTCGGGCCACTTTCCACTGGCATGTCGCAATGAGCAACGGCGCCTTGCAAGGTCAGCGCCGCAGTCAGGTGGTGGGCATGAGCGGGATACCGGGCGGCGCTGTCAGCGCTTTGAAACCCCAGGTGGTAGTCCCTGTGCGCTTGCTGCGCCTTACCACCGGGGCGCACCTGATTGACCTGCGCGGTAACCTGATAGTTGGGGCCCAGCCACGCCTCGCAGGCAGCTGCAATCGCGGTGTTTCCGAAATACAACGCAAACCCTTCGGGATCGCGCAAACACTGCTTCTGTAGCGCATTCCAAACCCGGTCATTGGCGCCCGAGGCGGCAAAGTGATCACCCTCACCCGCCCCACTTCGGAGTTCTTCATCGATAATCTGTCGAAACACCTCGGAGGCTCGGTCAATCACAGAGGTGTCCGGATAGGCCCCTTTCAGGGCAATCACGCCGGCTGATTTGCTAAAAACCCAGCCCCATTCCGCCAGCAAAGCCTGACGCTTGTCCGTCTGCTCCAGCACCGGGCGCAGGGCTTGCATGTCATAGATCGGAACGTTCTTTTCAACCGACGCGGCATGGGGCACCGCATCGGCTGAAAGGTTCTGAGAGGTCAACACCTTGAATTCATCCAGATCGCAGGATTCCCGGTCGAAATAGCCGACATATCCGAGGTCTTGATGCACCATGATAATCTCCTTTTTCATGGCTTTTGGTGTTGCGCCTTTGCGCGGTGAATTACGCCGTGATTTCCAATCCCGCCTGTCCGCAGACATCAACGATATGGTCATAACCCTTCTTGGAATACTCATAGGGCGGTGCCTTGGCTGGGTCCTGTTCGGCCTCGACCACGATCCAGCCCTCGTAATCCATCGCCTTGAGCGCATTGGCGACCGCCTGGAAATCAATGCAGCCATCGCTGGGCACGGTAAAGGCCCCGGCGATCACCGCGTCCAGGAAGCTGCGATTGTTCTCACGCGTATCCTGCACGATGGACGGGCGGATATCCTTGAAATGCACGTGATGTACCCGGTCACCCCAGCGGTTGAGGGTTGCCATGAGGTCGCCGCCGCTGAACAGCAGGTGGCCGGTGTCAAAGCACAGCTTCACCTCGGGGCCCGCCCCCTCCATCAACCAGTTCACGTCATCTTCGGTTTCGATGATCGTGCCCATGTGATGGTGATAAGCCATCGGCATACCCTGATCGGCCATCCATTTCGCCAATTCGGTGAGCTTGGCCGCATAGGCCAAAACCTCATCTTTCGACAGCTTGGGGCGATCATTGACCGGGGTTCCGATCTGACCCTGCACGGTGTTGGAACACTCGGCATAGACGATGCAGGGGCTGTTCAGCGCCACGAACTGTTCGACCTGCTCGCGGACGGCCTCGCGTTCGGCCGCGAAATCGTTGACCAGCGTGTTGCCCGAGCACCAGCCGCCACAGAGCGCGATATCATTGCCGTCCAGATAGGCGCGCAGACCTTCGGTGTCGCTGGGCATCCGCTGGCCACGTTCGACACCGGTATAGCCGATCTCGCGCGCCTCTTTCAGCGCCTGCTCCATGGTATAGGCAGCGGTCAGGTCCGGCAGGTCGTCATTTTGCCAGGCGATCGGAGAGATCCCGATTTTCACGCTCATTTGGTATTTCTTTCCTTAAGTGCGACCTCATAGGCCGCGCGTTTTTCATTCACTTCGGGGCGGATGCTGACCTCGGGTACGGCCACTTCCCACCATGTGCCGCCAAATTCGGTGGACGGGTAGGGATCGGTGTCGATGACGACCACAAACGGACCCTTGACGTCGTCCCGTTTGGCCAGCGCCTCTTCAAGCTCGGCAATCGAGCTGACCTTGACCGAGGTTGCCCCCATCGCCGCCGCATGGGCCGCAAAATCGATGGCAGAGGGCGTGTCGTGGACCGCGTGATCCAGCAGGTTGTTGAACTCGGCCCCGCCGGTGCCCATCTGCAAGCGGTTGATGCAGCCAAAGCCGCGGTTGTCGGTGATCACGACGGTGAACGAGATCCCCATCATCGCGGCCGAGGCCATTTCCGAGTTCGCCATCATATAGGTGCCGTCGCCGGTAAAGCAGATCACGTCACGCTCGGGTTGTGCCATCTTGATACCCATGGCGCCCGCAATCTCGTACCCCATGCAGCTAAAGCCGTATTCCATGTGATAGGCCCCGGGGCGCGGCGCTTTCCACAGCTTGTGCAGCTCACCGGGCATAGTGCCCGCCGCGCACATCACAACCGTATCGTCATGCGAGGCGCGCTGCACCGCGCCGACCACCTGCATGTCGGTGGGCAGAGCGTTGCCATCGCCCGGCGCGTCGGTCAGCTTGTCGACCTTGCCGAACCAATCCGCTTTCAGCGTGTCGGCGACAGGGTCGGCGCGGAATCCCTGCAAGGCGGTCCCCAACTCCTCAAGCCCGACACGGGCATCGGCTTGCAGCGGCATGGCGCCATGTTTCTCGGCATCATAGGCGGCGGTGTTCAGGCTGATCATCTCACGCTCGGGGTTCGAGAACAGGCCCCACGAGCCGGTGGTGAAATCCTGAAAGCGCGTACCGACGCCCAGCACCAGATCGGCCTCGGCACAGACATCGTTGGCGGGTTCGCCGCCGGTCACGCCGATGGGGCCAAGGTTCAGCGGATGATCCCAGGCCAAGGCCGATTTACCGGCCTGCGTTTCCGCAACAGGGATGTTGTGCGTTTCAACAAAGCTCTGCAGCGCATCGGTTGCGCCCGAGTAATGCACCCCGCCCCCGGCAACGATGACCGGGCGTTTGGCCGCCTTGATCGCGGCGACGGCGCGGGCCAGCTCGCCCTCATCCGGGCGGATGCGGCGCTGATACCAGACGCGCGGTTCAAAGAAGCTTTCGGGATAGTCATAGGCCTCGGCCTGCACGTCCTGACAGAAGGCCAGCGTCGCCGGTCCGCAATCGGCCGGGTCGGTCATGGTACGGAAGGCGCGCGGCAAGGCGGTCAGCAGGTGCTCGGGCCGGGAAATGCGGTCAAAGTAGCGGCTGACCGGTTTGAAACAGTCATTGGCGCTGAGCGTACCGTCACCGAAATTCTCGATCTGCTGCAACACCGGGTCGGGACCGCGGGTAGCGAACACGTCGCCCGGCACGAACAGAACCGGCAGGCGGTTCACATGCGCCAGCGCCGCCGCCGTGACCATGTTTGTGGCCCCCGGCCCGATCGAGGACGTAACCGCCATGGTCCGCGTGCGGCGCATCTGCTTGGCATAGGCAATCGCGCAATGCGCCATGGTTTGTTCGTTATGGCCGCGATAGGTGGGCAGGCTGTCTTTGACAGCGTGCAATGCCTCACCCAGCCCTGCCACGTTGCCATGGCCGAAAATGGCCCAGACACCTGCGATGAACGGCTCTCCGCCCTCGTTCATCTGCGCGCCCAAATAGCGCACCAAAGCTTGCGCTGCGGTCAGTCGGACTGTCTTGCCCATTGTGATCCCTTTCAACACAAGGCCATTATGGCCAATTCCGCAATTTCGATAGTTGGTGGGCCTCTGGCCCCTGAGGGGGGGGAGGAACGGTGTTAAACCGTACCGCCCAAAGACCCTTCCAATTCGGCCATTTCCTGACCGCCTGCCATAAGGTCTTGCAGTTCCTCGGGCGTGATTTCGCCCCGTTTCGCGGTGCCCAGAGTCTTGCCCCGGTTCAACACGGTAAATCGATCGCCCACCGCCAGCGCATGGCGCACGTTGTGGCTGATGAAGACAACGCCCACGCCCTGGCTGCGCACTCGGTCTATGGTCGCCAGAACATTCGACGTTTGGCGCACCCCAAGGGCCGAGGTCGGTTCGTCCAGGATCAGGATTTTGGCACCGAAATAAACCGCGCGCGCAATCGCAACGGTCTGCCGCTCACCACCGGACAGCGTGCCCACCGCCTGATCCGGTCCGCGCAGGTTGATGCCCATCTTGCGCATCTCTTCCATGCAAACGTCGTTGGCCTGTTCAACATCGAACCGCTTGAGCAGACCCTTTCCTTTGGTTGGCTCGCGCCCCATGAAGAAGTTCCGCGTCACGCTCATCAGCGGGATCATCGCAAGGTCCTGGAACACGGTCGCAATGCCCGCCTCCATCGCATCGCGCGGGGTGTCGAAATGCAGCGGCTTGCCTTCGAAAAAGATCTCGCCTTTGGTGGGTTTGTGCACCCCGGACATGGTCTTGATGAAGGTCGATTTGCCCGCACCGTTGTCGCCCAGCAAGCAGTGGCATTCACCCGGTTTGACGTCAAAGCTGACACCAGCCAAGGCGATGATGTTGCCAAAGTGCTTTTCGATGTCTTTCATTTCAACGATGGGCGCCACGTCGGTCGCATCGCCGTGGTGGAACTTGGTGTCTTCGGTCATATCAGCGCTCCCCGGTTACGCGTTTACGGATCGCGTTGTTGAACAGAACGGCGATCAGCAGCATGGCGCCCAGGAAGACCTGGAACCAGTCCTGATCGAAGTCGGTATAGGTCAGGCCGATGACAACCATGCCAAAGATGATCGAGCCGAAGAACGCCCCGATAGCCGAGCCATAGCCACCGGTCAGCAGACAGCCCCCGATCACGGCTGCGATGATCGCCTCGAATTCTTTCTGGAAACCCCGGCGCGCGTCGGTTGAACCGGCATCCATCACGGTGATGATCGCCACCAACGCGGCGCAGCAGGCCGTCAGCATAAACAGGGAGACTTTGACGCGGTTCACTGGAACACCCGAGTTGGATGCGGCCGTCTTGTCGCCGCCCGAAGCAAAGATCCAGTTCCCCGCAGGAGTGCGCAGCAGTACATATGTTGCAGCCAGCGCCATCACGATGAACCACAGGATTTCGACCGGGATACCCGGCACTTTCGGCGCACCGCTCTTGAAGGTATCGATCGCACCCTTCTCGGCCAGCCAAGCGAACAGGCTGCCAAAGGCCTCGCCCGAGAAAAACGGCGCCAGCCAGTCATTATCGGTCGCGTCACGCACGCCGCGCAACTGGGTCGATCCCCCGGTCGCCATTTTCAAACCGACCAGAGAAAGCCCCCGCAAAATAAACAGAAACGCCAACGTCACGATAAAGGACGGCAGGCCCGAGCGGATCACGATATTGCCGTTGATCGCACCGACCATGGCCGCAAAAACAAACGTCATCGGGATCGCGGCGATCAGCGGCAACTGCCAGGTCACCACGCAGACGCCGAAGAACAGGCCGGAAAACGCCACCATCGAACCGATGGACAAGTCAAACTCGCCGCCGATCATGAGCAAAGCGGCCCCGATGGCGAGGATACCCAATTGCGCCGCAGGCGTCATGAAGTTCATCACTCCGGCAAGAGTGAACATCGATTCATCTGCGGTGATCGCAAAGAAGATGACCACAAGGACGACACCTGCCATCGCACCAAGTTCGGGGCGCTTCATTAGCTTGGTCAAAAACGGTTCGCTTTTGACCCTTTCGTCCGCTGCAACTTGCGCTGACTGACTCATGTTTTCCTCCCAATTCGGTTGAAACGGCGCACGTAGCGCCGTTTCTTTTGTCACTGCCCCGTCGGGTCAGCGAATGCCCTGCGATGACAGGTCGATCACCTGTGCGGCCTTTTCCTGAGTTACCAGGTTTGGACCGGAAGGTACGTTGCCACCCGGCATCAGACCGTATTTGGCGTGCAGGCCCATGAAGTTAACCGCCAGATAACCCTGCAGATACTGCTGCTGGTCGATTGCAAAGGCCGCGTCACCGTCTGCAATCGACTGCAGGAAGTTGGCCGACAGGTCGAACGAGGCCACGTTCACGTCACGTCCCGATGCTTTGACAGCTTCTACCGTCGGTTCACCGGCCGAGCTGGCACCCAACGCCATGACAGTGTCTACATCTTCGTTCGCGGCCAAAGCAGCAGCGACTTTCGACTCGATTTCAGACGGGTCGTTTGATGTCGGCAGCACTTCGACATTGCCGCCGAAACCTTCGGCGAAGCCCGCGCAGCGCAGGTCAAGTGCGACGTTGCCAACCTCGTGGTTCACACAGATCGCGGTTTTGCCGCCCATCGAGGCCAGTGCCTCACCGGCGGCTTTACCCGCGTCGAATTCATCCTGACCAACGTGCAGGAGTGCGCCCAGATCCTTGGAAACATCTGACCCCGAGTTGATCGAAATCACCGGGATACCGGCCGCAACCGCACGTTCGATTGACGGGCCAAGCGCATCCGCGTCGGGGATCGAAACGATCAGCCCGTCAGGCTCCTGGTTCACGGCGGCATCGATCAGTTGCGACATGGCCACCATATCGAAGGTCTCGGGCGCGCGGTATTCGACGTTGACGCCGACATCCTTGCCCGCCTGTTCAACGCCGTTCTTGACGACGTTCCAGAACGCGTCATTTGCCTGACCGTGCGACACAACCACGATTTCCTGCGCAAATGCAGGCGTGGCCAGGGCCAGAGCACCGGCAGCCAGTGCGCCTTTTACGAACTTGTTCATTTTGTTTCCTCCCATAAAAAACAGTCTGTCTTTTTTGCCGGGGCATCAGCCCCAGTCATTCGGATCCACCGAATCTCCTCCGCTCCGGAAACTGACAGAGCTTGCTACAGTTTCCGGATATCGACTCATTTTGCAACCGGTTTCAAAACATCGGCCAATAGGACGGGCTGCCCGGTCCGCGCCGAATTGGTCGCGGCCTCGGCCATCGCCAACGCGGCAACGCCATCCTCCAGTGTCACCGGCATCGCCGAGTCGGTCAGCACGGCCTGAACAAACGCGTCCCATTCCGCGCGATAGGCGGGCATGTAGCGTTCCAGGAAAAAATATGTCGGCTTGGCCCCGGTCACGCCATCGGCCGTCGATTTGACCACGGCGTTTTCAAGAATGTTATGGGCCTGAAGCAGCCCGCCCGAGCCCAGCATTTCGATCCGCTGGTCATAGCCGTAGACTGCCCGCCGGGAATTTTTGATCACCACGATCTTGCCATCGGCATAAGTCATTGTGACCACGGCAGTATCCACATCCCCCGCGCGTCCGATCTCGGGGTCGACGATTGAGGTGCCAACGGCAGTAATCCGTTCCGGCAGCTGGCCCATCAAGTAATTCGCCATGTCGAAATCATGGATCATCATGTCCCGGAACAGACCGCCCGAAACCTTGACATAGCTGATCGGCGGCGGGGCCGGGTCGTATGAGGTGATGGACAGCATCTCGGTCGTGCCGATCTCACCCTGATCGGCGGCCGATTTCAGGGTCGAGAAACTGGGGTCAAACCGGCGGTTGAACCCGACCATCACCGGACGACCGGTTTCGGCTGCAACCGCCTGGCAGGCCAGCGCCCGTTCAAGGCTGAGGTCAACGGGTTTTTCGCACAGAACCGCCTTGCCAGCCTGCGTGGCGGCTTCGATCAGGTCAGAATGGGTATCCGTCGGCGTCGCGATCAGCACCGCATCAATTGACGGGTCCGCGATGATGTCCTGGGACTCACGGGCCTTTGCTCCCTGTTCCGCAGCAAGGCTTTCAGCCGCTTCGGAAATCGCGTCGGAAACCGCGCAGAGCTGACTTTGAGGATGCGCGGCAATGGCCTGTGCGTGCACCCGGCCAATGCGTCCGGCACCAAGCAGTCCGATTCTCAGCATGCGGTTCTCCCGATTCTTTGATTTGGCGATACAATGTTTCCTTTTGCAACCGGTTGCAATATTTTTTTCGACACAAACGGGCACAACGCAAAATCACGCGGATTAGCGGGTGTTGGCGGGCTTGAAAATAGGACTGGCGATCCCGGAAGGACTCGAACCCTCAACCTGCTGATTAGAAGTCAGCTGCTCTATCCAGTTGAGCTACGGGACCGCTGCGCCCTTCTTGCGGTTTTTACGGGCGGGGTTCAAGACCCAAGCGCATGAAGGCGCTGTTTGGGTCGGCCTCGTATCCGTAGATCGGCCCGCAATAGGAATATCCATGCGCCTCATAGAGTTTGCGGGCCGCGTCATATTCCGGCAGATGCGCCGCGCCGGTTTCCAGAACCAACGCAGAGATTCCGTCGGTTCGGGCAAGTTCGGCCAGATGTATCATCATCTTACGCGCCAGACCGCGGCCGCGTGCCTGCGCCAGAATATGCACCGATTTCACCTCGGCCGTGCCATCCGGCAGCACCTTGAGCGCACCACACCCGACTGGCTGACCCGCGTCATACATGGCCCAGAACCGAATCCCCGGCCCGGACAGCGCCTCGGCATCCATGGTGTGATTGCTTTCCGCGGGGCCAGCGGTTTCGCTATGGGCAAAATGCGCCTCAACCACCGGGCGCAGCGCATCCGAGGTCGGATCGGCCTCGCGGATGTCGATCAATTCAGTGGGTCCAGGGCGCGCGCCGGTCGGTGGCAAAATTCTCACCATAGCCACGGGCGCGCAGGTTGGGCTTGCGCTTGTGCGGCTCGCTGACCTGCGCGTCGATCCCATTGTCCTTGGCGTAGTCCAGCGCCTCTTCCTTGGTGTCGAACTTCAGGCGCACCTGGGTCTGCGTGTCGTTCGACGAGGTCCAGCCCATCAGCGGATCCACCGCACGCGCAGACGCGGGGGCGTATTCCAGAACCCACTTGCGGGTCTTGGCCATCCCCGAGGTCATCGCGTTTCGCGAAGGCTGGTAAATCCGTGCGCGCATGTCGCCTCTCCGTACTCACTTGGCTAGGAGTGTTTATGCGCCAGACGCGCGGCGTGGACAAGTCCGCAATTGTCGCAACTTAGAGTGTTTGAAATGCCCCCTTGAACAAGAACAAAAACAGATCAAAATCAGGCGCGAAAGGAATCTCCCCTGATGGCATACGCTCATTCCGACAAGACTCAACTGACCGCCGAAGATGTCCGCGCCCGCCTGAAACTGGAGGGTGGCAAGGAATTCATCATGCATACCGAGTTTTCCCCCGCGGGCGACCAGCCGACCGCGATCAAGGAACTGGCGGGCGGTGTGCAGGACGGTGAACGCGATCAGGTTCTGCTGGGTGCGACCGGAACGGGGAAGACCTTCACCATGGCCAAGGTGATCGAGGAAACCCAGCGCCCCGCCATCATACTTGCCCCCAACAAGACTTTGGCGGCGCAGTTGTATGGGGAATTCAAAGGGTTCTTTCCGGAGAACTCGGTCGAGTATTTCGTGTCCTACTACGACTACTACCAGCCCGAGGCCTATGTGCCGCGCTCGGACACGTATATTGAGAAAGAATCCCAGATCAACGAACAGATCGACCGGATGCGCCACTCGGCCACGCGGGCGCTGTTGGAACGGGATGACGTGATCATCGTCGCCTCGGTATCGTGTATCTACGGTATCGGTTCCGTCGAAACTTACGGAGCGATGACGCAGGATCTGAAGGTCGGCCACGAATACGACCAACGGCAAGTGATGGCCGATCTGGTCGCCCAGCAATACCGCCGCAACGATCAGGCATTTCAGCGCGGGTCTTTCCGGGTGCGGGGCGATTCCCTTGAAATCTGGCCCGCCCACCTTGAGGACCGCGCGTGGAAACTGTCCTTCTTCGGTGAAGAGCTGGAACAGATCACCGAATTCGACCCGCTGACCGGCGAAAAGACCGACACGATGGAGCAGATCCGGGTCTATGCGAATTCACACTACGTGACGCCGAAACCGACGATGCAGCAGGCGATCATCGGCATCAAAAAGGAATTGCGCTTCCGGCTGGACCAATTGGTCGGCGAGGGCAAACTGCTGGAAGCGCAGCGCCTTGAACAGCGCACCAATTTCGATCTGGAAATGCTCGAGGCCACCGGCGTCTGCAACGGGATCGAGAACTACTCACGCTATCTGACCGGCCGCGCACCGGGCGAACCGCCCCCGACCCTGTTCGAATTCATCCCCGACAACGCGATTGTCTTCGCCGACGAATCCCACGTCAGCGTGCCGCAGATCGGCGGCATGTACCGGGGCGACTATCGCCGCAAGTTCACGCTGGCCGAGCACGGGTTCCGCCTGCCGTCCTGCATGGACAACCGCCCGCTGAAGTTCGAGGAATGGGACGCCATGCGCCCGCAATCCGTCTTCGTCTCGGCCACCCCCGCGAAGTGGGAGATCGAACAGACCGGCGGTGTCTTCACCGAACAGGTGATCCGCCCCACCGGCCTGCTGGACCCCGAGGTCGAAATCCGCCCGGTCTCGATGCAGGTGGACGACCTGCTGGACGAGGTGCGCAAGGTCACCGCCAATGGCTATCGCACGCTGGTCACCACGCTGACCAAACGCATGGCCGAGGATCTGACCGAATACCTGCACGAACAGGGCATCAAGGTCCGCTACATGCACTCGGATATCGACACGTTGGAGCGCATCGAAATCCTGCGTGACCTGCGTCTGGGGGCCTTCGACGTGCTGGTCGGCATCAACCTGCTGCGCGAGGGGCTCGACATCCCCGAATGCGGGCTGGTCGCCATTCTGGACGCGGATAAAGAGGGCTTCCTGCGCTCGGAAACCTCGCTGATCCAGACCATCGGCCGCGCCGCGCGGAACGCTGATGGCCGCGTGATCATGTATGCAGACAAGATCACCGGTTCGATGGAGCGCGCGCTGGAGGAAACCAACCGCCGCCGCGCCAAACAGCTCGCCTACAACGAGGAACACGGCATCACGCCCGAGACAGTAAAGAAAAACGTCGAGGACGTTCTGGCCGGTCTCTACGAAGGCGATGTGGACATGAACCGCGTCACCGCCACCATCGACAAACCGATGCACGGCGCCAACCTCGAGGCCCATCTGGACGGGTTGCGCGACCAGATGCGCAAAGCCGCAGAGAACCTGGAATTCGAAGAGGCCGCCAACATCCGGGATGAGATCAAACGTCTGGAAGCGGTCGATCTGGCCGTCGCCGACGACCCCATGGCGCGCCAATGGGCGGTCGAGAAAGCCTCGGAAGACGCAGTGAAGTCGCGCGGACGGTCAACGGCTGGTCGGCCGGGGCAGCGGGGTGGGAATGTGAAGCGAAGGAAGCGGTAACGGCATACGAGCTCTCCGCGACCAGACGTTACGCGTTACCCCATACCACAACTTACTTTTGTTTGCCGCGCGTCGTTGGCTTGCCTGACCCCGTGTTTTGGCTGGCGTTGTTCCCCTGCGAGCTTCCGCCCTTACGTACTCCGGTGTTTGAGGCAGTGCCTCGCTTGCTTGCCCCCGACGATACACTCGGTTTTCCGGAAGACGGTTTTTTTGCCATTTGGGTATCCTTTATACCAGATTGATTAGCCAGGCGGGGATTTGCAAGCACCCCAGTACGATTGCGCGCCAGAGATTACTACGCGCTTCAGCTATAACTTCTTCATTTTCGTCAAAATATGTGTCGCAGTCTTTCGCCAACAAAGCTTTGGTTTCTTCCAGCGACTCCATTTTGTTTTCTCGACCGATAATCCAAATGGGATTAAGCTCAAAATTGCACGTTCTCTGAGCGACGCTGACCATCGCTGCAAAATAAAGGGACGCCGAGAAGGTAAAGATGACAAGCCAGAATTCTACTCGTATCGACAGAAATGTGTAGTCGCCTGTTCCCACTATGTCTTCTAGTTCAACCAACCCGGCAAAGACCGTACCTATGAGACCGGTCATAGCAGCAGCCATACCTGCTTGGTTTCGGGCGTTTCTCAGGTCTTCCTTCTGCGAGCGCAGTTGAGAGTACGCAATCTCAAATGCCAGTTCTTTCTGTGACATTAGTGTAAGTGGCTCAAAATGATAGCTTTCACAGCGATCTATACATGCACGCTGAAGGAACTCAAGGAGTGGCTACAAGCGTAGGATGGGTTTCCAACCTATCCCTCCGACGCCTCATAGGATAAAACCTAACCCTACACGTCACTCCACACTTCAAGGTTGCAGCCCAGCGCTCTCTCCTCCACGTTTGAAATCACAAATTGTGATTCCAAACGGTTGCCATGACGAACCCCAAAAATCTGCCCAGCACGCATGAGGTCCAAAGCGCCATTCACCGAATGCGCGGCACCCGTGTGGTGCTGGCCGAGGATCTGGCGCAGTTTTACGGAAAATCCGTCAGCGCGTTCAATCAGGCCGTGTCGCGCAACAAGAACCTGTTCGAGGGCTACCGCTTTCAGCTGACCGATGCCGAGGTCGCCGATTTGCAATCACAGAATGTGATCTCAAAACCCAAGGGTCGCGGTGGGCGGCGGGTCAATCCGTGGGTCTATACGGATTACGGCGTGGCCATCGCCTCGGCCCTGTTCAAGGATCCGCGCGCGATCAAGATTACTCGGATGATCACCGAAGCCTTTGTCGACGGGGCAAATGCATTAGTCGAGGCCCCTCGCAGCGTGCCGGAAATCTTGCCGCCCGAAGACGCCCCTGCCCCGCTGCTGCCCAATGGCGAGCAGTTGCGTGATCTGGCCGAAAACATCCTCGATTCCGGGCAACAGAGCCTTGTCGATTACATCGCCAACCCCACCACCAAACGGCAGCAGGCGGTGGCGGTGATCATGAAAACCCTGGCCGAAACCGCCGGCGAAGAGGTGCGCACCCAGCACGAACGCCTGCGTCTGAACATCGCTCAGCGTCTGGCCACCGGGGACTATGCCGATGATGATGACCGCAAAGGCCTGCTGGAACTGCTGCAGGCGATGAAGGGTTAAACCCCCAGCTCGACCCGCATCTTCTTGGTCAGCTTGGCCACGACCAGATCATAGGATGTCACGATATGGTCGCGCAGTGAGGCGTCGCTCATGCCGCGTTCTTCATAGACCTGCAGCCATTTCATCCCCCGCGAGGCCAGATAGGGCGCTGGGCGGATGCCGGGTTCATCGCTGAGGACTTCAAACGCCAGATCGGTGGCCTTGAAAGTGAACGCGTCGCGCCCGTCGTTCCAGCCGCAGATTGCAAACACTTTGCCACCCACTTTCCACACATCGGCATTGCCCCATTGCACCACATGGCTGGTGGCTTTGAGGTTGGCGCAGAAGGTGTTGAATTCGTCGCGGGTCATTGCCCCAACTTTGGCGACTGGCCGGAATTATGCAAGCGCCGGCGCGGCAGTGAACCAATCATGGCCGCACGAATTTCGCGGTTCCGACGGTTCGTGATGGCCGCGTTCCGGTTCGCTGCGGGACTGCGCCGGAAACCGGGGTGCCCGAGAGGGTTTCGCAGGCAACGCCATCGCCGTCGGGGTCGTTGCGGGGATGATACCCCGGGCCGCCAGCCAGAAACGGCCCCGGCACAATCGTTTCGACCGCGTCACACCCCGCCGGGGCAATCAAGTGGATCAGGGCCTCTTCGCGTTCATAGCCGGACGTGCGCAGAAAAACGGCCACGACGATACTCAGGATCGTCAATGGCAGCATGAGAACCATGATCAGTATCCGGACCGGAGACAGGGCGCGCTTGCGCAAGGCGTCCGCGCGTTTCTGGCGCCTCGATACCTTGGGGGTTATCGGTTCTGTTTCGGGCTTGGGCGTGTCGACTGGCATATCCTTCCCCTAACCCGGATTTGTGGCGAAACCGAGGCCCGGGCTCGACCCGCAACAAGACCTCGCACCGGCCCGATGAAGCAGCTATGCTCGGCCCGTTGCAGACACCACGGGACACATAAACCATGACTGAAGCCAACCCTTTTCGTCCGGTCGATGACACGGCCCGCGGCTTGGCTCGCGACCTGATTGAAGGCGCAACCTATGGTGCCCTCGCCACCTTGCAACCAGGCAAAACAATGCCTTCTGTATCCCGTATTGCGCTGGCAACGGATGAGGCTGGCGGGCTGGTGACCCTGATCTCGACCCTGGCGGATCATACGCGGGCCTTGCACGCCAATCCGGCCTGCGCGCTATTGATCGGAGAGCCGGGAGAGGCTGGTGATCCCCTGACCCACCCGCGCCTGACCTTACACGCCGAGGCCCGGTTCGTCGCGCGGGACAGTGCGGAACACGGCCACCTGCGCGCACGGTATCTGGCCCTGCGCCCCAAAGCGAAGCTTTATGTCGATTTCACCGATTTCGGCTTTGTCTGTTTCGAAATTTCAGAGGCCCTGTTGAACGGTGGCTTTGGCAAGGCCTGGCGCCTTGCCTCTGCCGATCTTGCTCCCGATCAGCGTACCACGTGAACCGCGCAGGCGGCGTGGCGGACCACATGGTTCGCAGTTGAGCCCAAAAGAAGATCCTGCATACCCGGCCGATGCGATGCCATGATGATCAGATCCGGCTTGTGGGCATCCGCCCAGTCCAGAATGGTGCGCCCGGAATGCCCTTCGATCACCACGCCTGTCGCGTTGGGCAGTTTCGCCGCCAGCTCGTCCAGTTCGGTCTGAATCGCCTTGCGGGCTTCGTTCAGGTATTCAGGCGGCATGTAAGAGATCGCATAGTTCGGGATGTGCTCGACCACATGCAGCAGAGTGACCTGAGCATCCGGCGTCGACAGAATCTCAGCCAGTTTCAACGGACCGGAAATATCCCGTTCGGCGTCGAAAGAAATAGGAACAAGAATGTTATGATACATGGCGCGCACCTCCGTTTTCCTACATCCACCTTGGGCGGGGCTGGTCGTTAAGGCTTTGATCCAAGTCAGGAACTGCCAAAAGTTTCTGCCACGTCGTACATCACCGGCTCAAAGCTTTTGCACAGCTCGTTGATCTTGCGGTTGCGGTCGCGCATTTCCGGAGTGCGCAGCATGGCCAGAAAATCCTCGCGGCGTTCCCATTGGGAGTAATTGGCGATCCGCGTCTGGGCATCGTTCACATGCAGCCCGGCCGAAATAAAACCCGGCTGTTTCGAGATGAACTCGGCATAGGCGTCGGTCAGCGCCTCCAGCAGATCGTGGCAGGTACCCGGCGTCATTTCAAAGGTGGTGATAACTGTCTGGACGCTCGCGCTCTTGGAAATCTTCGGCATCTGGATTCTCCTTATCGTTTCACAAGCTTAACACAGGAATTGCAAAGGTCTCGTGTTTCCTTTGCGGGCGAGACCTCTTTGTCGGTTTCCAAAAAATGAACAGGTTACTAACCATCCGTTAACCATGCTGACGGATTCTGCGCGCATGTGCCGGATCATCCTTCTCTTGTCCCTGCTGCTTGCCGCCGCTCCGGCATGGCCCGGGGCGTGGCTGCGGGAAAAGGGTTCGGCATTCACCGCAGCCTCGGTCACCGCCTTCAAGGACCCCGACGGCACGTATGACTACAAAACAGGTCTTTACGCGGAATTTGGGTACAGGCCAAAGCTGACAATCGGGTTGGACTTCGAGGAAAATCGCGACCTTTATGGTCACGCGCTTCTGTTTGCCCGGCTTCCTGTGGCCGATTTCGACAGATGGGGGCGTTTTGCGGCCGAGTTCGGGGCGGGTGCCCATCACCGGCACCGGGACGCCTGGGCCATGTACAAGCTGACCCTCTCTTATGGCAAAGGGTTCCAGACCGGTTGGGGGAACGGTTGGGTGGCCGTCGATACCGCTTTGGAATTGCGCACGCATGACGCCTTGTATCGCAAGCTGGATATCACGGCGGGTCTGTCCGGTGATCGGCTGCTGAACCCGCTGATACAGATCGAAACAGCCTATACGCCCGGCCATTCGCTTTTCTGGAGAGCCCGGCCTTCGGTCATGATCCGAACGAAGAACGGGTCAGCCACCTGGGTGCTGGGCCTCGAACGCAATGACGCGCGCAGCGATACGGGGCTGAAGCTGGCGATCTGGAATGAGTTCTGAGGTCGGTGAACTGGCCGCCCCGTGACAGGACGGCCAGACGTGAAGTCAGCGCTCCATTCGCACGGTTGCGGAAACCTCGCCGCTAACCGCTTCGGGCCAGCGCAGGTTGATCGCGTCGTTAGATGCGCCCTGTTCCAACTCGACATATGGGTTGGCAAAGGTCAGCGACCCGAACACGGTTCTCAGGGACCCCAGAACCGTGACCGCATCACAGCTGCGGGCAAGACCGCCGAACGGCAGTTGACCCGAAGTCTGGACGGTCCAGGCTTGCGATGCAGAACCTTGTGCGTACCTGACCCGCACGGGGTTCGACACTTTCTGGTCCACCCCGTGGAACGTATTGTTCTCGAACGTCACATCCCGATGCGCGTATTTGTTCAGATCGGCATAGGTGGTGTCCACCCGTTCCACCCGGGTGATACTGCCACTGGACGAGCGGAACTTGTTCCCGGTCACGATAACACCGTTCAGGAAGTGGCCTGCACCATAAGGCCGAATGACTAGATAGGTGAACCAGGGCGCAACTTCACTGGAATAGAAGATATTGTCGGTGATGGCCATCGAACTGAACGAGTACCCCGCAGTATACACCGGGTTGGCATCCCTTTCGTTGGTCCACTGGATCGAGCAGTTATCCACATAGTTTCCTGAAATGGTCGAGCTGTTATACGTGCCGATCATGACCAAACCGGCGCTACGAACACCCTGTGGAATGCTGTCGCCTTGGAAAAAGTGGTTCCCCAGGATCATATTGTTGGTGCCGCCCAGAATGGCAAAATGCCGGAACCGCACCGCCCGATTGTGACGCAATTTGACGTCATTGGCGGTGGAGTTCAGAGCGATCGACTTGCGATCCTCCACATTGAAGGATTCTTCGGTGGACAGGAACTGGCAATTGTCGATCAGCATGCCCTGACATCCGGTCCCGATAGACGTGATGCCCCGATCCTTGGGGCGGCTGATGAAACAGTTCGTCACGGCAAAAGTACTGCCCGACGGAGCCAGACGGATCGCGCTGCTGCGGCCGTTGCACTGGAACTCGATTTCTTCCATCCCGAACTTGCGCAGCGTGCTGAACCCGCTGAAATCCAGCAGGTACTTGAAGGACTGGAATGTAAAGGTCTGCGTGCCGGCCGCATCATACAGTGGGGCGTTCAGCGTAATCTCACCTGCGCCCTCGTTCTTGGAACGGACATAGATTTCACGCCCGACCCCGCTGCCCTGTACCAGAGCGCCGACCGGAATATTGGCCACGTTGGCCACGTTCACCAGGCGGGTGGGGTCGTTCGGGTTGTAGGTCGCGACCGAGATGAAAGTCTCGGTATCCCAGGCCGAGCTGTTCTGGACGTCGAACTGGCCATTACGGATTACCCGGCGTGTCGAGAACCCGCTTTGCCGGTTCGGCACCGCGGCGGCCATGTCGATGGGCTCACTGACTGAAATCTTGCGGCCACCCAGATCAAGCGATTCATGGTCCGAGTTGTTCAGCAATGCCTGAAACGCCTTCTTGAACGCCAGCGTTTCATTGCCAAAGGCGTTGATATAGGTCGGCAGGTCGAAATTTTTGGTCAGCAGCAGCATCTTGTCGTCGGGCATCGTAACTGTGCCTTCGAAGTCGATCTCGGACGCGATCGACGTGTCTTGAGCCAGCAGGTAGGTGCCTTCGGGCACGAAAACCGTGCGCCCGTTCGCAGCCTGATCCGCCGCCTCAAAAGCCGCCGAGTCATCCGCCACACCATCGCCGATGGCACCGAAATCGCGAACATCGACGAGGCTGATCAGGTTGCGCAGGAACACACCGGTGACATCCACAATCTCGATATCGTCGACCCGGATGACGGCCCCGTTTGCACCATCGATGTCCAGCCCGAAATGCCCGTACAGCGCCTGCACGCCCCAGGGCATATCCACGCCGGGGCGCTGGCCGGTGCCAACGATGGCGGTGATCTCATGCACCGTGCCGTAACCGGACAACTGCGTCGCCGGGCCCTGCTCGACCACACCGGTCACCTGCACGTCTCCGGCACCGCCAGCCCAACCGGCGATGCGTATTTCGGGCAGCGGCCCGCTGATCGCTTTGACCCGCGCCTTGACCTGAAGATAGCATCCTGGCAGCAACGGCGTTTGACCCATATAGCGCAGACGCTGCGTGGCGCTGACCTTAAGTATCTCAAGGCAGCCGCCGAAATCCGCATCGGCCGGAACAAACGCACCGGTGCCCGACCCGTCATAGGTGGGCGAGCCCGGCGTGCCATCGCCGCTGGACCACACGTTCAGACCATTTGCGAAAGCAGGCGGCATGAACACGATGCCGTCGGTGATTGCCTTATTCATAGAAATCCCTTTCCCAATCGCGCCGCATCAGCGCGCATAAACCCAGTGCCCGGAGGCACCGCCCCGAACCCAAAAACCTGAGTACCGAAAAGGAATTAATCGCCGCTCATGTCACCGTGACGGTGGTGTTGCATCACGCGGCTGGATCAGAGTTACCCAGCAGCTGCACGCCATTGATCTTCCAGCCGTTTTCAAGAGGCACCATCTGATAGTCGAGGATATGCACCCGGCCCGCGCCGTCGGTGATCATGACCTTCTGCCACAGTGAACCAGCGATTTCACGCAGTTCGAGAAACCGCACATCCGCAGGCCGCCAGACCATCGGATAGCCGCGTTTAACCATCACTCCGAAATTCTCGGGCGTCCGGAACAGTTGTTGGATTGTCGGGCTGGCAAAGGTGAAAGCAGTAGCGAAATCATCCGCCTTGAACGCCTGTATCTGCGCCGCGATATTGGCCTCGATCTCGTCACTCTGGGCAAATGCGCCCGAGGCCAGTCCGACGCACAGGGATAAAGCAAGCAAATAACGACGCATGGGGCCACCTCCTGATCAAAGGGTAGCCCCACGCAGTATCAGGTCAAATCAGACCAATTCTCCGGCCAACGCCTTGTCGATCAATGCGATGGTTTCGGGCACACCGTAGAGCGCAATGAAGCCGCCGAACCGCGGACCCTGCGAGGCGCCCAGCAGCACCTCGTAAAGCGCGGTGAACCAGCCTCGCATCGGGTCAAAGCGTTCGCGTCCGATGGAGTAGACCACCGATTGCAGCGCTTCGTCTTCAATCGGACCGTCATAGGCCTCAAGCGCGGCTTTCAACGCCTCCAGCGCTTCGCGTTCCTGGTCGGTCGGCGCGCGATGCTGGCGGGTCGGTTTCACAAAGTCGTTGAAGTAACGCACGGCAAAGCCCGCCGCCTGATCCAGATCGGGATGGCTTTCCGCCGTCGCTTCGGGCGCGTAACGGCGGATGAAGCCCCACAGCGCCTCTTTGTCCTCGGCCCCGGAAACGGACGCCAGGTTCAGCAACATCGCAAACGGCACCATCAGCGTGGACTCGGGAACATCTCCGCTGTGAATATGCCAAACGGGGTTATTCAACTGAGCCTTCAGCTCCTGCCCCGGATAGGCGCGCAATTGTTGATGATACTCATCCACTGCCTTTGGGATCACGTCGAAATAGAGGCGCTTCGCCGTCTTGGGCTTCTGATACATGAAGTAGGACAGGCTTTCGGGCGCGGCATAGGTCAGCCACTCCTCCATCGACAGGCCGTTGCCTTTCGACTTGGAAATCTTCTGTCCCTGCTCGTCATTGAACAACTCATAGCTCAACGCCTCAGGTGGCTGTTTGCCCAGCGCCCGGCAGATTTTCGACGATTGCGTGACCGAGTCGATCAGGTCCTTGCCCGACATCTCGTAATCCACGCCCAGCGCGGCCCAGCGCATGGCCCAGTCCGGCTTCCACTGCATCTTGACGTTACCGCCGGTGACCGGGAGTTCGACCTTCTCGCCATCGGGCTCCTGATAGACGATCGTGCCTTTGGCCACGTTGCGTTCCAGCGTCGGAACCTGCAGCACATGGCCGGTTTTCGGGCTGATCGGCAGGAAGCACGAATAGGTCTCACGCCGCTCGGGCCCGAGGGTCGGCAGCATGATCTCCTGGATCTTGTCGAACCGCTCCAGCGCGGTCAGCAGCGCCTCATCGAACTTACCGCTGGTGTAGTAATCAGTGGCCGACGCGAATTCGTATTCGAACCCGAAACTGTCCAGAAAATCGCACAGCATCGCATTGTTGTGCTGGGCAAAACCCGCATGGGTGCCAAACGGATCGCGCACCTTGGTCAACGGCAGATGCAGGTCTTCTTTCAACTCTTCCTGCATCGGTACATTGGTCGGCACCTTGCGGAAACCGTCCATATCGTCCGAGAAACAGATCAGCTTGGTCGGAATGTCGCTGATCTGCTCGAACGCATGGCGCACCATCGAGGTCCGCGCGACCTCGCCAAACGTACCGATATGCGGCAGGCCCGAGGGGCCATAGCCGGTTTGAAACAGCACATATCCCTTTTCCGGAGCCGCTTTCTGATAGCGTTTGAGCACCCGGCGCGCCTCTTCGAAAGGCCAGGCCTTGGACGACATCGCGGTTTCACGCAGTTCAGACATCAGATTTGCTCCATCGGGAAAAACAGCGCCGACCGCCCCATGCAACCGACCGGCCCCTCCTATTGTGCCGGTGCAGCATGAGTCAATAAACTGCGGGGTTTTTCCTGATTGGAAGGCTGATTTACCCGGTCAACTGGTCCAGTTTGGCGGCCCAGATAAAGTCATTCTCGCTGAGACCACCGATTTCATGGGTCGTCAGTTTGACGTCCACATAGCCCCACCCAAAGCTGACATCCGGGTGATGCCCCTGTTGATCAGCCAGCCAAGCGCAGAGATTGGCCAGATAGGTTGCCTTGGCGAAGCCCTTGAACTTGTAGTGACGGCTGAGTTCTTTTGCCTCGGCGTCCAGTTTCCAGTCAGACGACAGTTCCGCCATATGCGTGTTCGCCTCGTCCCGGGTCAGGGCTGGGACACCGCCGGAACAAGGCACGCAGGTGCGGTCCGAAAGGCTGCAGGTTTGTCCTGATGTGGTCATGATCCGTTCACTCCGCTGCGGTTGCTTTTTCCGGGAACTTGTTTGGCAGCAACCCAAGGGACTGCGCCTGACGCACATCCGCCAGCAGATCTCGATCCGCGGCTGCAAACAGCTCCTCAGGCGAGTTTAGCACGAAATAACCCATCTGGTGCATGTCGATCCGATAGGGCGTGCGCAGGATCGTCAGAATATCGAACGGATCGCGGTCGGGAATGTCGCTTTCCACGGCATAGACCAGCTCGGTTGGCGAGGACGCAAGCCCGGACCCCAGCGCCTTGATCTCTCCGTCCTGCCGACGCAATCCAAACTCGATCGAGAACCAGTAGAGCCGGATCAGCCAGGAATAATCCTTGTCGCCCGCCTTCGTCCCGGCCTTGCCGATAGCATGGCTAAAGGCCGCAAAGCGCGGATCGCTCAGCAAGGGCGTGTGGCCGAAAATCTCATGAAAGATGTCGGGCTCTTCGATGTAATCGAAATCCTCGCGCGAGCGGATGAAGGATGCGGCGGGAAAGACCCGGTCTGCCAACATGCCAAAGAACGTTTTGAACCCGATCAGTGCGGGCACCGGCTGCACCCGCCACCCGGTCATGTCCAAAAGGCGTTCCGAGATATCGGCACAGGACGGCACACGGGTTTTCGGCAGGTCCAGCCTATCCAGCCCAGCAAGGTAATCGCGGGCCATGTAGCGCTGCACATTCTTCTCTTGCGCGGCATAAAGATCAGCCCAAACCGCGTCTTCCTCAGCTGTATAGGCGATATGGCCGCGCGCATCAGCCACCTTGGAGACGTATTTGGTCGATTTTGGCATCACTTTTTCCTCCTTGAGGAAAGTATAGCCGCGCGCCCTGACGATTTTGATTTGTTGCAACGTCGTTTTACCGATACTTTGGCAAATATATATCGCAGGATCATCTTTAATGAAACAAACGCTTCAACCCGCTGATATTGCAATCCTGCAAGAGTTGCAGACCGATGGCCGCCTGTCGATGCAGGACCTTGCCGACCGCACCGGCCTTTCGGCCTCGCAATGTTGGCGGCGGGTGCGCGATCTTGAGGCGACCGGCGTGGTCTCCGGCTACATCGCTCAGGTGCGGGCCAAATCCGTGGGGTTGGACGCCATCGCTTATGTTCACGTCGCTCTGCGAGACCATCAGGAGGACAACATCAACGCGTTCCTTCGGCTGGTCGAAACCGAACCGCAAATTGTCGAATGCGCCTCGATCACCGGGGATCATGACTTTATCCTGAAGGTTTATGCCAAAACGCCCGAAGACCTTGAGCATTTCATCATGCAGCGGCTGCTGAAGTCCGGTTTGGTGCGTGACACCCGCAGCAATTTCGTGCTGCGCCAGACCAAAACACGGGGGCCGTTGCCCATTCTGTGACCCAATCCGGCAAAATCCGTTGAACCTGCCCGCCAGCCCTCCTATCGTGCGAGCGCAGAAAAGACCAATCAGGACGACACCATGACCGAACAAGTACCCCACCCGATGTCCCCACAGGATTGCCTTGTCGCGATCATGGTTGCGGTCTCTGCCTCGGATGAGACCATCCGCACCGCCGAGCTGGTCAAGATCGAAGGCGCGGTTAACATGCTGCCGGTTTTCGCCGAATACGACATCGACCGCACCCGTCGTGTGTCGCAAACAGTGTTCGACCTGTTCGAACAGGAAGACGGGCTGGATGCCCTGTTCGGCCTGATCCGCGACAACCTGCCCGAGCGGTTGCACGAAACCGCCTATGCGCTGGCCTGTGACGTGGCCGCGGCGGACGGGTCGCTTGCCGAGACCGAGCTGCGCCTTCTGGAAGAGATCCGGTACGAGCTGAATATCGACCGTCTGCACGCCGCCGCGATCGAACGCGGTGCACGGGCGCGCCACACCACCTGACCCTAGCTGCCTGCCAACATTCCCCAGCGTTCGATCAGCGCGCGCTGCAGCTTGCGCGACCTGTTGTTCCAGCTGCGCGCGCCGTCGGGGCGTTCGCGCAGCGCCCGGGGGATGGTCGCGCGGTGATCGACATCAGCAGTAAAGATGGCAAAGGCCAGCTCTGATCCATCCGGTGCCGTGATAAATCCGCCCAGCCCCGATACGAAATTCAGCGTTCCTGTCTTGGCATCCACCCTGATCGGATGATCCTTGACCGGCCGCCCCTGACTGTCCAAAAGCTTGAATTTCTTGAGCAGCGGCTGAAGAGCCCCGTCCTTATGCGCCTTGACCAACGCTGTCACCAGATCAGCAGGCGCGACGCGTGACGCATCGCCAAGCCCCGAGTGATCCACCATCGCGATGCCACGCACACCGTAGGTTTCATAGGCCCAGCGGTTCATTTCTTCAGCGGAATCAGCCAGACTCTGCAACTCGGCACCCCGCGCTTTCGAAGCCGCCATTCCAACCATTTCAGCTGTGATATTGGTCGAGTATTTCAGCATGCCCTGAATAATACTCTCCAGCGGGTCGCTTTGGTGCACCGCCAGGACGGTGCCTTGCGGGGTTTCGCGTGTGATCTGTACACGGCCCAGAACGATTCCATTCACCCGCGCCAGCGTGCGGAATACATCCCCGGCATAAAGCGCCGGTTTGCGCACCGGCAACCAGCGCGCGCCGCCATTGCCCAGCGCGCGCCGGGCAACGGTCCAACGGTCCTGCCGGGCACTGGGCTGATAAGTGTAGATAGGCAGGCTACGCTTTTCGACCCGCATCGACGCCATATCCACCGACGGCCTGTAATCGGCCGTGCGGGCATCCATGGTCACATCATGGCCGGTGCCACCGCGCTTCCATTCGAAATGCACGCGGTTGAAGTTCAGAGCAACGCCGCTGACGGCCGGGCTGTATCCCAGATGATCCGGCTGCCCCGGATCGATGCTGAAGACATAGGGAAGCGCTCCGTCATAAACCTTGAACGCGCCGCGCACTTCGGTAATCCCAACCTCGCGCAAATTGGCCGCCATAGCGGCCAGATCGTCGGTATCCAGCAGGGGGTCTCCGCCGCCTACAAGGATCAGATCACCATGCAGCACGCCGTTCTCGATCGGACCGTCCGCCATCAATGCGGTTTCAAACCGATAGTCTGCCCCCAGAACATCCAGAGCGTAGAGAGCGGTCAACGCCTTGGCGACACTGGCAGGGGGCAGGCCCTGATCTCCGCCAAATGCCTCAATCTGAGCGCCAGTTTCCACATCCGAGACGGCAAAGACCACCTCGCCCCGCAGCCCTGCAGCCCGAACAAGCCGCTCGGCCCCGCCGGACAGGTCCTTCCGAAGCAGAGGCCGCAAAGACCGGACAGGGGCATCGGCCAGAGCCGGACCTGAAACGGCCGAAGCCCCCAGCCCGGCAAGAAACAAACGACGTGAAAGACGATCAACCATGGGTCAATTAAAATCCCAGAGATCACAGGCAAACAACCACTGAATGCGATTATGCGCCCATCGTGGCTATTCAGGCAACACCCCGCCATCCCATTCGCCCCGCGTGCGCAGCTCGGTCGAGCTGACATCGACCATAGGAACATTGACGAAACACCACGCCGGAGCTTGCGCCCGTCCCAGCAGATGCCGCGCCTGTCCGTCGATGCGATAGCGCGCATACAACCGGGCCGCAGGCGACATCCGGGCCGAAATTCGATCCCCTGGCCGGGCTACCACACCGACCGGCACGCTATCCATGATCCGGCGCCAGTCTTTCCAGCGGTGAAACTGCGCCAGATTGTCGGCACCCATCAGCCAGACGAACTTCACATGCGGGTAAAGCCGCTGCAACGCCGCCAAGGTGTCCGCCGTTGCACGTGTTCCGGTCAGCGCCTCGACATCTGTCACCTCAACGCGCGGATGCTGCATAACAGCCTGCGCGGCCCTGACCCGCCGTTGCATTGGCGCGGGGCCGCGTTCCTTCAACGGATTGCCCGGCGAGACCAGCCACCACACGCGATCCAGCCCGAAGGCCTTCATCGCCTCAAGCGTGGCATGCACATGCCCCCGATGCGGAGGATCGAATGACCCGCCGAACAGACCGATGACCTGCCCCGGTCGTGCATATGGAATGGCGCTGCGCAACATCCCTTGCTGATGTTCAGAACTGAAGCGTCTTGTCAATCAACAGGTTGCACAGGATCACCCTGCCTGACCCGCCCGGGCTGCACCACTTCGGCACACCAACCGCCATGCCCGCGCACGGCGGAGTAGCCGCCCTTGCCCAGCGCCTCTTCCATCCGGCTGCACGGCGCGCAGATTACGGTAAAGCGCAGAATGGCATCCCCCACCTGCACCTCACGCCCTTTGAGGGCCGCCAGATTGATCCCCGAAACCACCAGATTGCGCCGCAGGACTTCAGGTGCCACGGGCCCCTGCCCCAGAAAAGAGCCAATCGCCGCCAGATGCTCCTGTTGGATCAGAGTCACCGCCCGCTTACCCGCACGGCTACGGTCACCGTCGAGCCCGCCGGCAGAGATCAAAGCTTCATCTACAACAATCATCCCTACTCGCCGCTCGGGCCGCAATCCGATCCAATCAATCCGTCCCGGCTGCGCCCAGCCGGCAATGAGATGTCTCAAGGACATCAAAGGCTCCGAGACTTTCGCGCCTCCCCTCATTTAGCAGTCTGGCCGTTCCCGAGACAGCCGCTAATAGTAGCGCTGATTGATTTGTGAATTGGAGCCAAATATGCGCCTGACCATCCCCGAACCCAAGATCAAGCTTTATGAAGATGGGTTTGACAAGCACGACAAACTCTCTCGCAAGCCTACGGGCGACAAGCTTTCAGATTTAATCGAACGCATTGACGACCCACTAGTGATCGCACTGGACGGTGCGTGGGGTTCCGGAAAATCGCTCTTCTTGAAATGCTGGGTCGGAGAACACTTGAAACGCCGAGAGAACACTACTCAAACTGTCTATTTTGATGCGTTCAAGCATGACTATCTTGATGATCCTCTTGTTGCGTTGACTGGAGCAATTGCTGACCGATTCCGGAATCAGAAGGACGAACAGCAAGAACAAGACCAAACGCGGATACACAACCTCAAAAAAACCGCATGGGCCGTGAGCAAAGCAGCAGGAAGAATAGGGCTGTCGGCTGTCACTTTTGGTGCGACCGAAGTTCTTAGCGATCTAGGCGACGAAATCGCAAAGGCTGCGGGTGAAGAAGCTAAAGCCTTCCTCGACAGGGCGACCGGCAACGAACAAGCTAACCATTTTTGGGATGCGCATCAGGCGAAAATAGCAGCTATGGAAGCATTTCGTCTCGCGTTGACTGAGTTAACAGAGCCCAAAGCAACGGAAAACCGCGAGGACAGACCCTCAAAGAAGCTCGTAGTTGTAGTAGACGAGTTAGACCGCTGTCGCCCCGACTACGCGCTATCGCTGCTTGAAATCATCAAACACTTTTTCAACGTGAATGGTGTACACTTTATTCTAGGAACCAATTTAGAAGAATTGAAGAATAGCGTACGAGCCAGATATGGTCACCGAATTGACGCGACCACTTACTTACACAAGTTTTGTTCCGTCGTACTGAAACTCCCAACCAACGTTGATTATTCTTCCGAAAAAATAATTTACCTCAATTTCGCATCAAGTCAGATGCAGATACCGATTCCCATGCACGAAACAGTTCGCAGCTATTTGGATCGTTATCATGGGGAGATTCCAATGACTCTTAGGACGATCCAGAGGATTTTGTCAGTTCTCGCTTTGGTTTCTTCCAGGCAAGCCGACTCCGGGCACAGAGAGTTTGTTGTGGCAGCTGCATTCTTGAAGGTTTGCTCACCGAACACATATGAAAAGATGAAAAATAACATCCTCACGATAGAAGATTTGAAGGAAGTTTTTCACCTCGACCAGTATGATATTGCTTGCTGGAAATCAGTGCTGAGCGCGGCGCTAGGCAACAACGAAACCTATGCTCAGACCCAACGGCTAATACCGCAAACGCTTCTTCCGGATCTTTGTGAGGAGTGTTTAGAAACATTCAGCCCAGTTGGATTACTAAATGGTTAACGAGGAATTGCCCCCACCCCAACCATCCGCTATCACACCGCCCAACCTGATTTCCCCGACCCAAAGGACGCGACATGGCCGCCTATCAATATGTCTACCACATGCAGGGTGTCTCCAAGACCTATCCCGGTGGCAAGAAGTGCTTTGAAAACATTCACCTGAGCTTTCTGCCCGGCGTGAAAATCGGTGTCGTCGGTGTCAACGGCGCGGGTAAATCGACGCTGATGAAGATCATGGCCGGCCTCGACACCGACTTCACCGGTGAGGCATGGGCAGCTGAGGGCGCCAAGGTCGGCTATCTGCCGCAGGAACCGCAGCTGGATGAATCTCTGACCGTCCGTGAAAACGTCATGCTGGGCGTGGCCGCGAAAAAGGCCAAGGTTGACCGCTTCAACGAAATCGCCATGGAGATCGCCGAGAACTACTCGGACGAGCTGATGGAGGAAATGACCACCCTGCAGGACGCGATCGACGCGGAAAACCTCTGGGATCTCGACAGCCAGATCGACGTCTCGATGGAGGCGCTGCGCTGCCCGCCGGACGATGCCAACATCGCCAACCTCTCGGGTGGTGAGAAGCGCCGCGTTGCGCTCTGCAAGCTGCTGCTGGAAGCGCCCGACATGCTGCTGCTCGACGAACCAACCAACCACCTGGACGCCGAGACCATCGCCTGGTTGCAACAGCACCTGATCGACTACAAGGGCACCATCCTGATCGTCACCCACGACCGCTATTTCCTGGACGACATCACCGGTTGGATTCTCGAACTCGACCGTGGCCGCGGCATTCCTTACGAGGGCAACTATTCCGCATGGCTGGAACAAAAGGCCAAGCGGCTGGAGCAGGAAGCCCGCGAGGACAAGTCCAAGCAGAAGACCCTGCAGCGTGAATTGGAGTGGATGCGTCAGGGCCAGAAGGCCCGTCAGGCCAAGTCCAAGGCCCGGATCAACGCCTATAACGAGCTGGCCGAGCAGTCCGAACGCGAAAAGCTGACCCGCGCCCAGATCGTCATCCCCAACGGCCAGCGCCTTGGCGGCAAGGTGATCGAGGTCGAGGGCCTGTCGAAACATATGGGCGACAAGCAGCTGATCGAAGGGCTGGACTTCGCCCTGCCCCCCGGCGGCATTGTTGGCGTCATCGGCCCCAACGGCGCCGGTAAATCGACGCTGTTCAAGATGCTCACCGGTCAGGAACAGCCCGACAGCGGCTCCATCACATTGGGAGACACGGTCGAACTGTCCTATGTTGACCAGTCCCGCGACGACCTCAAGGACAACGACACCGTGTGGGAGGCGATCACCGGCGGCGCTGAGATCATCCAGCTGGGCGACGCGCAGGTCAATTCCCGCGCCTATTGCTCGTCCTTCAACTTCAAGGGCGGCGACCAGCAGAAAAAGGTCTCGCTGCTATCCGGCGGTGAGCGCAACCGCGTCCACATGGCCCGCCTGCTGAAAGAGGGCGGCAACGTCCTGCTGCTCGACGAACCGACCAACGATCTGGACGTCGAAACCCTGCGCGCGTTGGAAGACGCCCTGGTCGATTTCGCCGGCTGCGCTGTGGTCATCTCACACGATCGTTTCTTCCTTGACCGTATCTGCACGCATATTCTGGCCTTCGAGGGCGATGCCCACGTGGAATGGTTCGAAGGCAACTTCGAAGACTACGAAGAGGACAAGAAACGCCGCCTGGGTCCCGATGCCCTGGAGCCCAAGCGGTTGAAACACAAAAAGTTCGCACGATGATCGACTTTATCGATAAACGCATCGACAAGTGGAAGCGCAGCGTCCGCAAGCGGGTTGCTATTCGGCGGTTGGAACGCATTCCACAAAACGCACCGAAAAACTGTGTCATTGTGGCCAGTAATGGCCGATCCGGCAGCACGTTGACCTTTCTGGCCCTTGCTGAAGCGTTGAAAGAGGTCGATCCGGTATCGGCCAACAAGGTGGATTTTGTTGCCCGGCTAAGTGACACGGAGTTCTACGCTCCGTGCGTATACAAGACTCACGACTTTCCTCAGCCACTGTCCACATGGCCCGAGAATACCCGGGTCGTTTTTTGTTTCGGGCCGACCAAGGATTCAGCGTTTTCCGTCTTTTCCGCTAAGGAAAGATACGGCGCGGACTGGATCGATCAGCACTTCTATCATCTGCACGCCACCGGCACCTTTGATGAGTTGTTCGAACGCGACGTGCTGCAGCAGGCAAAACAGATCAAAGAATGGATCACGTTTGAAGATGTTCCCGTTCTGTGCGTTCGCTATGACGCGCTTTGGGATCATCAGGAAACGATTTCGCGGTTTACCGGGTTGGAATTCACACCGCCCAAACGGCGCGAGCGGACCCCGAAAGACATCCCGGAAGAGTTCAAGACCAGCGCCGATCGGTTGTATGACCCGATTGATGAGGTGATCGACCAGCTGCCGGAATGTTTTATTGCCTCGGCCCAATACAAAAGCGTCGTGGACAAACTGCCCGTCACCGACTGATCTGACTGAGTGACGTACACCTTTTTAGAGACCCGCCAGTGTCTTTATAAACTTACGGGACCGGTGCGACAGCAATGTCGGGCGCGGCGACCCCACCGGGCCGCCCGCACTCGAAACCTTCCTGGGTGAAATCCATCCGGTCAACTTGGCAACCGGTTAAACCTGGTTCAATCTGTCACCACCCCGGCAAGAGCGGATGTCAAGAAACAAAGGATCGATTCTGTAAAAGTGCTTTTTTCGAAAGGGCTTGTATTCATTGCCAAGCCACTCTGTGGCTCCACATCGGTCCGCAATTATCTGACGCGACACCTGTCGAAGAAATCCGGAGATTTTGCCATCAGACTACGCGCACGAGTCCGAATGCCGCTACAACTTTGAAACCGGTTGGGATGAAGCTACGACTATGAAGTTCGAGGACTGGGTCCAGCTTGGCAAGCTAGGCATGAAGGAAGGGTGGAAAGAACAGGCCCCCAATTGGATATCCACGAAAAACCTGTCGCCCCTCAGCCTTGAGGCCTACGCATTTGACCGGGCCGGCGTTAACCACGTCGATCACCTGTTTCGGCTCGAATACAATGATGAGCTGAATGGCTGGCTTTCCGAAAGGCTGCCGAAACCCTGGTTTTCAGCTTTTTCACGGCGCGTAAACGTGATCCCACATATCAACCAAGCGGGTGCAGGTGGTCACACCGAAAGTGGCCGAAAACCCATTGCTCTGTCCGAAAAAAGCCTGAACGCGATCCAGCTATTGTTTCCAACCGAAAGCAAAATGTACGGAATTTAATCTGGCTTTACCTGTTTTCCGGGCGGGCTATCAGTAACGTGTGGGGTGGGGCCCATCAGGCCATATTGGCCATCCACATTGAATATCCGGGGATCTTTTGTTTCCTGCAGGACAAGACTCCTCCCTTGCCCCGCGCCGTTGCCGATGCCATATCTAGAGGGCTAACGTTATTCTATTTCGACCTACTGTCTCCTTCTACGGCGCTCAGTCTATCGATCCAGACAACGACGCCAGGCTGCCGCAACTCCGTGGGCAGCACTAAACAGGAGACAACGGATATGCCCGCAGGCACCGTAAAATGGTTCAACACCACCAAAGGCTACGGCTTTATCGCACCCGAAGATGGCGGCAAAGACATCTTCGTCCACATCTCGGCTGTGGAACGCTCGGGCCTGACCGGTCTGGCCGACAACCAGAAGGTCACGTACGAGCTGCGCGCCGGTCGTGACGGCCGCGAAAGCGCCGACAACATCGTGCTTGCATAAGCTATTGAAAGGGCAGAGCGATCTCTGCCCTTTTTCTTTTCTGATCGCAGGCCTGCGTACGCGCTTGCGCCTGAATGTGTGTCTCTGCGATGACATCACAATCGGTTTACTTCTCTCCAGCGATTGACCAGATCGGTTATCCTTCCGACATTGGTGTCAAGATTTGTCTGTTGTTTTGAAGAGAGCTGCCATGTTCACGCGCCGTACCTTTCTGACCGCAACCGCAGCCGCCAGCCTTGTGCCCGGCGTTGCGGCCGCAAAGAAGAAAGCTGTCGAATACGACCCCACCCCGCAATTTGTGCGCATCAAAAAGCAGTTCCAGCCGGGACAGTTGCTGGTCGCGCCGCGGTCGTTCTACCTGTACTACGTGACCGAGCCGCGCAAGGCGGTTCGCTATGGCTGCGGAGTGGGCAAAGCCGGGCTGGAGTTTACCGGCACTGCCACCATCGACGTCAAGAAAGAGTGGCCAACCTGGCGCCCCACCGACGAGATGATCGAGCGCGAACCCGTCACCTATGCCCGCTTCAAGGACAATGATTATGTTCAGCCCGGGGGCGGCGACAACCCGTTGGGCGCGCGGGCACTGTACCTGTTCCAAAACGGCGTCGACACCTATTTCCGCATTCACGGCACCACGCAGCCGCAGACCATCGGTCATGCGGTCTCAAACGGTTGCATCCGAATGATGAATGAACACGTGATCGACCTCTATGAACGTGTGCCGGTTGGGACCGTCGTGACCGTCGTCTGATCACTGCTGGGCCGCCGCGATAAGCTCCAGCACGTGAGGTCCCAGGTTTTCAACGATCAAAGCCACGCCGTCGGCATTCGGGTGAATGCCGTCCGGTTGCATAAACTGGCGGGCGGCGTCGGGATCGCCCTCGGCAGTCAGGCCGGAGAAAAAACTGGGGGCATAGCCAGTTTCATACTGGCCTGCCAGATCCGGGTAGATGGCATCAAACGCCTGTTTATAGTCGGCGCCATAATTCCCCGGCGCCTGCATTCCGACCAATAGGATATCGACATCCGCCGCGCCCGCCGCTTTGACAATCGTTTCAAGATTGGCCCGCGACACCGCCGGGTCGATCCCCCGCAGCAGATCATTGCCGCCAAGCGCCACGATCATCCCGTCCACCTCTGGCGTAAGGGTCCAGTCCACCCGCGCCGCGCCGCCTGCCGTGGTATCCCCGGACACGCCGGCGTTGATCAGGCGCACATCCGCACCCTGCGCCTGCAGCCAGCGATCCAACTGAGGCACAAAACCGTCTTGTTCGGGCAGCCCATAGCCTTGCGTCAGCGAATCCCCTAATGCGGCGATCACCACTTGCTCGGCTGTGGCCGCAAAGCCGCAACACGCAAACAGCATCGACATCAAAGCCTTGCGCAACATCTGAACCGCTCCATATCCCAATTGACCGTCCCCATCCGGAAAGCCCCATGACGACACCCATTCTTTCGCTCCAAAATGCCGCTTTGTCGCTGGATGGCAATGCCGGCCGGGTAAATATTCTGCATGACATCACCCTGACCGTCACCCAAGGCGAAACGCTGGGGTTGGTTGGACCGTCAGGGTCCGGCAAGTCCTCACTGCTGATGCTGATGGGCGGGCTGGAGCAGGCGACCGGGGGCGAAATCACTGCTTTGGGCCATGATCTGACAGGAATGGATGAGGATGCGCTTGCCCGGTTCAGGCGTGATGCAATGGGGGTGGTGTTTCAGAACTTTCACCTGATCCCCACCATGACCGCACTGGAAAACGTGGCCACTCCGCTGGAACTGGCTGGGCACAAGGATGCCTTTGTTCGTGCCGCGGCCGAACTGGACGCGGTGGGCCTGTCGCATCGGCGCGACCACTACCCCGCGCAATTGTCGGGGGGTGAGCAGCAACGGGTGGCGCTGGCGCGCGCATCCGCTCCGCGCCCTCAGATCCTGCTGGCCGACGAGCCGACGGGGAACCTCGACGAAACCACCGGTGCGGCCATCGTCGATCTGTTGTTCGGTTTGCGTGACAGACACGGTGCCACGCTGGTTCTGGTCACCCACAGCCACAGTCTGGCGCGAAAATGCGACCGGGTGATCCGGTTGCGGGATGGCACCATCGCAGAAGACACGCAACAAGAGGCCGCGGAATGAGCCTGCGTCTGGCCGGTCGTCTGGCACGCAGGGAGCTGCGCGGCGGCGTGCGCGGCTTTCGCGTGTTTCTGGCTTGTCTGGCGCTGGGGGTGGCTGCCATTGCCGCTATCGGGTCGGTGCGTTCTGCGATCCAGACCGGGCTGACGCAGGAAGGCGCGGCGCTGCTGGGCGGAGACGCGCAGCTGGAATTCACCTACCGCTTTGCCACTGAGGACGAGCGCGCGTGGATGCAACAAGCCGCAACCGAAGTGTCCGAGGTTGTGGATTTCCGCTCGATGGCCGTCGTGCGTCAGGGGGGCGAAATCCAGCGCGCCCTGACGCAGGTGAAAGCCGTGGACGCAGCCTATCCGTTGTTGGGAACAGCAAAGCTGAAGCCTGACCAATCGCTTTCCGCCGCGCTGGACGGCCAACAGGGCCTGCCCGGAGCGGTCATGGACCCGGTGCTGATGGATCGGCTAGGCCTGTCCGTCGGAGACCGCTTTGCACTTGGGACGCAGGATTTCGTGCTGACGGCCGCCTTGATCCATGAACCCGACGGCGCTGCAGATGGCTTTGGCTTGGGGCCGCGCACTTTGGTCCGGACGAGTGACTTGCAGGCATCCGGCCTGTTGGCACCGGGGACGTTATTTTCCACAAAATACAGGTTGAACCTGCCACCAGGGGCCAACCTCGAACTGCTGTCATCGGATGCAAAGCGGAGTTTCGACGGCACCGGCATGCGTTGGACCGATGCCCGCAACGGGGCGCCGGGGATTGCCGAGTTTGTCGCGCGGCTCAGCGCCTTTCTTGTTCTGGTCGGCCTGTCCGGTCTGGCGGTAGGTGGCATAGGCGTATCGGCTGCCGTCCGCGCTTATCTGGCGCAGAAGACCGAAACCATCGCCACACTGCGCACGCTGGGCGCGGATCGCGCAACGATTTTCCAAACCTACCTGATCCAGATCGGGGCTTTGTCAGGGATCGGCATTGCGTTGGGGATCGCTCTGGGGGCGGTATTGCCCCTGTTGCTGGCTCCGCTGATCGAGGCTCGCCTGCCCGTCCCTGCCGTTTTCGCGCTCTACCCCCGCCCTCTGGCCGAGGCCGCGCTGTATGGATTACTGACCGCGTTCCTGTTCACTCTCTGGCCTCTCGCCCGGACCGAGGAGGTCCGCGCCGCAACCCTGTTCCGCGACGCGCTGTCATCCGCGCGCGCGCTTCCACGCACCGCCTTCGTGGTCGCAACCGGGATCGGGCTGGCTCTGCTGATCGCATCCGCCGCTTGGTTCAGCGGCTCGGTGCGCCTGACGCTCTGGACATCCGCAGGGCTGGTCGGCGCGCTGGTTCTGCTGTCCCTTTCGGCCCTTGCGATCCGTAGACTGGCCCGCATCAGCACCACAGCCGCCCGTGGCCGACCTGCCCTTCGATGGGCTTTGTCGGCGATCTCGGATCCGCGTGAAGGGGCTGCTTCGGTTGTGTTGTCTCTGGGGCTGGGTCTTTCGGTGCTAGCAGCGGTTGGCCAGATCGACGGGACCCTGCGCAATGCGATCTCGGGCAACCTGCCCGACGTGGCCCCGTCGTATTTCTTTGTCGACATTCAAAAAGACCAGATGCCCGGGTTTAGAGAACGGCTGGAAACCGACCCCGCCGTCAGCCGCATCGAAAGCGCCCCGATGCTGCGTGGGATCATCACCCAGATCAACGGCCAGCCTGCCCGCGATGTCGCGGGCGATCACTGGGTTCTGGATGGGGATCGGGGCGTAACCTATTCCGCCACACCGCCCAAAAACGCCCGCATCACCGCAGGCGCATGGTGGCCCGAGGATTACTCAGGCACGCCGCAAGTCAGCTTCGCCGCTGAAGAAGCCGAAGAGATAGGTCTGGCCCTTGGCGACGAATTGACCGTGAACATTCTGGGCCGCGACATCACCGCCGAAATCACTTCTTTCCGCGAGGTTGATTTTTCGACCGCTGGCATGGGGTTCATCATGTCGATGAATCCCTCCGCCCTTGCCGGGGCGCCGCATAGTTTCATCGCCACCGTCTATGCCGAAGAACAGGCCGAGGCCGCCATCCTGCGCGATCTGGCAGGGCAGTTCCCCAACATCACTGCAATCCGGGTGCGCGATGCGATTGACCGCGTCTCGGGCCTGCTGGCCGGGCTGGCCGCCGCGACTTCTTACGGTGCGGGAGTATCCTTGCTGACCGGCTTCCTTGTGTTGATCGGAGCCGCCGCCGCAGGTGAAACCGCGCGCCGTTACGAATCCGCGATCTTAAAGACGCTGGGCGCGGACCGGCGGCGCATATTGATCAGCTTCGCCCTGCGCTCGGCCCTGCTGGGGGCGGCGGCCGGGGCCGTTGCCCTGCTGACTGGCATTTTAGGGGGATGGGCCGTCGCCACCTACATCTTCGACACCGGCTTCTCGGTCATCTGGACCTCAGCCCTAGGCATCGTTCTGGCCGGCATTTTGGTGACCTTGGGCGCGGGCCTTGCCTTTGCCCTGCGCCCCCTGGCCGTACGTCCGGCCCGCATTCTGCGGGCTACCGACTGATCTCAGCGCACGCAGGCGACCGGTTGCAGGATTTGCAGCAAGTGGTCGTTGTCGCAAACCAGCGCGTCCAGCGTGATCTCATCCAGCGAGGCATAGAACACCTCTGCCGCGTCCTGCAGCGCCAGCCGCAACCGGCAGGCATCCGTCAGGGGGCAGGTGTTGTCTGCATCCGCAAAGCACTCGGCAATCGGCAGGTTGCCTTCGACGTGGCGGAACACCGAGCCGATGCGGATTTGATCGGCTGGACGTGCCAGAGACATGCCACCGTTGCGACCGCGTTGCGTGCTCAGGTAGTTCAGCTGGCTCAGTTGGTTGATCACCTGCGCCAAATGGTTTTCCGAGATGTTGCACACATCGGCGATCTCGGCCTTCGTCACCAGCCGATCCTGATGCGCCGCGCAATACATCAACAGGCGCACCGCGATATTTGTCCGTTTGGTAATCCTCATCGAGACCTCCCAAATTTCAAGATGCGATCTTATTGCATGTCCGACAAAAAAGCGGTTTGACATACATCAATCGCTCAAAAAGGACTTGCGGCGCATGGCAGACCCTTATTTCTTTGGCTATGGCAGCCTGGTGAACCTTACGACCCATGATTTTCCCGACCCACATCCAGCGCAGTTGAAGGGGTGGCGGCGGGCATGGCGACACACCGATCTGCGCCCCGTGGCCTTTCTGACCGCGATTCCGGACCCTGAGTCCCGGATCGAGGGGATGATCGCCCATGTCCCAAAAAATGACTGGGCAGCACTGGACGAACGGGAATGGGCCTATAACCGGATTCCCACGACCCACGCCGTCACGCACCCCCTGACCCATGATGTTGAAATCGCTGTTTACGCGGTACCGCAGGGCCGTCACTCCGAGCCCATCAATCGCCATCCGCTGTTGCTCAGCTATATCGACGTGGTCGTGCAGGGGTATCTGCGCACCTTTGGCGAGGACGGTGCCGACCGGTTCTTTGCCACGACCGACGGGTGGGACGCGCCGATTCTGAACGACCGGGCCGAACCCCGCTATCCCCGGCACCAGCAGTTGAAACCGGCCGAGACGGAATTTGTCGATGACCGCCTGAGGCGTTTTTCTGCGTCGATCGTGCAAACCGCATAGAAAAAGGCGGGGCCGATGGGCTCCGCCTTTCAATAATCAGTTCTGTCGTGATCAGCCGCGCGCGCGGATCACCTGCAGCAGCGGCAGCAGGGTCGCCATTTCCGGCCCGCGCTCCATGCCCGTCAGCGCCTTGCGCAGCGGCATGAACAGACCCTTACCCTTGCGGCCCGTGGCCTCTTTCACGGCTTTGGTCCAGGTACCCCAGGTCTCGCCATCAAACGGGCCTTCGGGCAGCAAAGCGACTGCCTCAGCGATGAAGTCGCGGTCTTCGTCGGCGATCAGAGGCTCTGCCCCGTCGCGGCACAGCTCCCACCAGCCTTTGAGATCACCCAGAGTGGTGATGTTCTCGCGCGCCATGGCCCAGAAGGGCTCGGCCAGCTCTGCCGGAACGCCAGCCTCGGCCACCGCATCGGCCACGTTCGCCAGCGGCAGCGATTGCAGATGTTTGGCGGTCAGCGGGAACAGGTCCTGCACGTCGAACTTGGTCGGCGCGGCACCAAAGCGACTGACATCAAAGCCTTCGATCAGTTCGGCCATGTCCGAGCGCAGCTCGACCGGATCGGACGAACCCAGACGCGCCATCAGGCTCAGCAGTGCCATCGGCTGAACGCCCTGTTCGCGCAAATCGCGCAGGGCCAGCGTTCCCAGACGCTTCGACAACGCCTCACCCTGCGGGCCGGTCAGCAGCGAGTGGTGCGCGAAACGCGGGCAGGTGCCGCCCAGCGCTTCGATGATCTGAATCTGCGTTGCAGTGTTGGTCACGTGATCCGAGCCACGCACCACATCGGTCACGCCCATCTCGGTGTCATCCACCACGGACGCAATCGTATAGAGAACCTGACCGTCACCGCGGATCAGAACCGGGTCAGACACCGAAGCCGCATCGATCGAGATGTCGCCCAGAATGCCGTCGTTCCACTCGATCCGTTCATGGTCCAGCTTGAAACGCCAGACACCATTGCCGCGCTCAGTGCGCAGGGCCTCTTTCTCGGCATCCGACAGGTTCAGCGCAGCGCGGTCATAGACCGGCGGCTTGCCCATATTCAGTTGCTTCTTGCGCTTCAGGTCCAGCTCGGTGGGCGTCTCGAACGCCTCATAGAACCGGCCCATCTCGCGCAGCTTGTCGGCGGCCTCGGCATAGCGGTCCAGACGCTCGGACTGACGTTCAATCCGGTCCCAATGCAGGCCCAGCCACTCCATATCCTGCTTGATGGCGTCGACATATTCTTCTTTCGACCGCTCAGGATCAGTGTCGTCGATACGCAGGATGAACGTGCCGCCGGCCTTGCGGGCGATCAGATAGTTCATCAGGGCGGTGCGCAGGTTGCCCACATGGATGTAACCGGTGGGCGACGGGGCAAAACGGGTGGTGGTCATGGGTGTCTCCTGTTGGCGCGGCTCATGTCACAGGACGGGCCAATTGTCCAGACGAACACCTTTTGCAACGACCTAGTTGGGAATTGACCAGCCAGCTATTCAGGTCGGTTCGACTGGCCAATGCTTCTCGAGATCCTCAAGCCCGGCGCGGATCAACTCGGCCAGAACGTCCAGATCGATATCCGCCAGCTTGTTCACATAAAGGCAGGACTTGCCCAGCTTGTGCTTGCCCAACCGGGACAGGATGTCGCCGAAATCCGCATAGCCGGGCATGATGTAGATCGACAGCGCCGCCTTGCGCGGGGAAAAGCCAGTGGCCAGAAAATCGCCCTCACGTCCGGATTTGTAGCGGTAGTGATAGCGGCCATAGCCCACGATCGATGGACCCCACATGACCGGCTCGAACCCAGTTGTTTTGCGGAAAAGCCTATCCAAAGCCAGCGCATCCCCGGCCTTTGATGCCGGTTGGACCGCCGACAAAAAGCGCTCGACACTTTCGCCAGTAGGGACGGTTTTGTTTTCAGATCGCGGCATGAACAAGAATTAACACGACATGTTCATACACGCATCCCACTTCTTAAGGGTATAGTCTGGCAAGGGCCTCTTGCCGACCTAACTCACCAACAGGTGTTCTGACAGGGAGAACCACAATGACCATCAAACTCACACGCCGCGCCGCATTGGGTTCTGCGGCCGCTTTGCCGTTTGCGGCAGCCGCGACCCCGCTTTTGGCCGCCGGAGCCGAGGCCAAGGCGAACTCGACCATCGCCAAATCGTTCACGCTGGGTGATTTCACCGTCACCACTTTGCTGGATGGCAGCCTGCCCCGTGACGGTGCAAAGGAGATTTTCGGCGGAGGTGCCTCGGATGAGGATTTCGCCAAGGTGTCGGCCGACAACTTCATCTCGCCAGAAGTGGCGCAGTTCTTCTTCACCCCTACGCTGGTCAATACCGGGTCCGAACTGGTGCTGTTCGACACTGGCCTTGGTAAAGGTGGCATTCAGGCTGCGCTGGCGGATGCGGATGTCACCCCCGATCAGATCAACGTTGTTGTCATCACCCACATGCACCCCGACCATATCGGCGGCATGACCACGAATGACGCGCCGACCTTCCCCAATGCACGTTATGTCACCGCATCACCCGAGTATGATTTCTGGGCGGCGCAAGAGGCCGGAAACCGGGTCGGCGATATGGTGGCCGCCAAGGTGACACCACTGGCCGAGAAAATGACCTTTATCGAAGACGGTGGTGAAGTTGCCTCGGGTATCACCGCCGTCGCGGCTCATGGGCACACGCCCGGCCACACGGTTTATCATCTGGAAAGCAACGGTCAGCGGCTGGTCCTGACTGCTGACTTGGCCAACCACTATGTCTGGTCCTTTGCCCATCCGGAATGGGAAGTGCGGTTTGACATGGATAAGGCGGCGGCCACCGCCTCGCGTCGCAATGTTCTGGGCATGCTGGCTGCCGACAAGGTGCCGATGATCGGCTATCACATGCCCTTCCCTGCCGCTGGCTTCGTCGAAACCCGCGGCGACGGGTTCCGCTTCGTGCCGGTCAGCTATCAGATGATGGGCTAGCCCCTCAATATCCGGGGTCCGGCCGCACTTTTGAGCCATCCGTGAAACGGGACAGGCGGAAGGCGGCCGGATCGACGCAGGGGGCAGTTCCAGCAACCAGATCAGCCATCAAGCGACCCGCCCCCGGGCCGATGCCGAACCCATGGCCCGAGAACCCGGTTGCGATGAACATGCCCGGCAAGTGATCGACTCCCGAGATCACCGGCACCGCGTCTGGCGTGACGTCAATCAGGCCAGCCCAACTTTGAACTAGCTCGGACTGCTCCAACACCGGGAACCCCTTGCGCGCTGCAGCCCAGGCCTGCCGCAGGGCTTTGGGTGAGGGCTCGGGGTCCAGCACACGGCAATGTTCGAACGGTGTAACATCGGTGGGCAGCCACGTCCGGTCCTGCTGCACCTCGATGCTCCAACGCTTTGACAGACGAAATCGCAGTGATCGCCATTCCTGTGTAAATGCGGGTAGGAACTGCCGCGCCAGCCGAAAACTGTCGGGTACGATATCCACCGTGTTTTCATGCCCCGACGCGATGGAATAGCCCCCGTCTGCCCGTTTCCGCATGGCAAAATCATCGGACCAAAGCGCCGCGTCCGGCCCTTCCGTCGGTGAGGTCCGCAGAACCGTATTCAGAACCTTCAATTGCGGCAGGTCGATCCCCGCGTTCCCGGCAAAAAGACGTGACCAGGCACCACCGGCCAGAACCACGAAGTCACAGGACACGCGGCCACGCTCGGTGAATACGCCTGCGATGCGACCATCCCGGGTATCGACACTGCGGACGGCGCAATTGGTCATCAGAACAGCGCCGCGATCCCGCGCTGCCTCGGCAATTGCCGGGGCAGCCAGTTGCGGTTCCGCCCGGCCATCCTGCGGCATGAAAAGGGCACACTCATGAGAGACCTGATTGCCCGGCAGCAGATCATTCAACTCGGACCCTAAAACCAGCTTCGCACCGGTCTGCAACCCATCCACGTGACGCAACCACCGTTCCAGGTTGCCTCTGCCGCGTTTGCCCGAAGCGCCAAACAGAATGCCCGCACGCGTATAGCCCGTTTCGCGCCCGATACGCTGATCCAGCCCCTGCCAAAGATGCAGCGACTCGACCATCAGCGGAATCTCTCGCGGGTCGCGCATCCCCAGACGGACCCACCCCCAGTTGCGAGAGCTTTGCTCGCCCGCGATCTGCCCCTTTTCGCACAACAGCACCGAGGCGCCGCGTTCGGCCAGCTCTAACGCGGTTGATGCACCGATGATGCCACCGCCGATGACAACGACATCCACGGATTTGGGCAGGTGCAGATCGGGTTCGACGGGGGTTGGTTTGGGACCGGGCATCAACCGCTCTTACATCATGGCTCGGGCCGCCATGAATGCGTGGGGCGGGCGCTTAGGCAACATGCCTTCTGCCGCAGACGAGATGTTTTTTGACAGCTGTGGCGCACACGCCAACGGGCGCGAGAAAACCCGCGCCGCACTGCTTGAATTCGCTGGATGGTTACGCTGCGCCGCTCAGTTCGGCCCATTTCTGGCGCAAGGTTGCCGCAAGACCGCTATTGCGGGTCTGCGCCTCTTCGTCCATTTCCGCCTGTTCGGGCAAGACCGGAAAGGCCGCCTTGGGTTTCGCTGGCTCGGCCGCAGGCTCGGGGTCTTCGCTTTCTTCTTCCCGAAGAAGATCAGCAATCGCCGTGTCAAGCTTGGCCTCGTCCAGAACCCGCCCCTCGGATTCCATAGACTTGTACCTTAACGGTGGGTGAAGCGGCTTGTCATATCCCTCATACATAATAACACCAAATCGTTAACTCAGATATTCACCATATGTGCGCAACAGTTCATACATCGAATTGAGGTCACGCTGCCCCATGTGAGGCGTTAATTAAGCTAAAATGTGGCAAAAAAATGTCTCAATTTCAAGCGGTCAGTTCCCTGAACGCCTGGAAAATTAAAGCGCCATCCGCTTTTAGGAAACAATAACCCTGTGGTCTGAAAAATGGATCAAACCACGAAACACTCTTTTCGGCGTTTTTCAGCGACTCCCGCTCAGTTCAGCCCCGATCCCGCCAGCGGTTCACAATCGGATACCGGCGGTCCAGCCAGAAAGCCCGGCTGGTCAGCCGTGTTCCTGGGGCGGACTGAAAGCGCTTGTACTCGCTGATATAGATCAGATGCTCGACCCGCCGCGCGTCGGCCTCGTCGAAACCGGCGGCCACGCAGTCGGCGACCGAGCCCTCCTGATCGACCAGAATATCCAGAATCGCGTCCAGAACCGGGTAATCGGGCAGGCTGTCGCTGTCCTTCTGATCTTCGCGCAGTTCGGCGCTGGGGGGTTTGTCGATGACCGAGGGGCGGATCACTTCGCTCGCAGGCCCCATCATCCAGTCGCGGTGATTGGCGTTTCGCCAGCGACAGGTCTCGAACACGCGGGTTTTGTACAGGTCCTTGATCGGGTTGTAGCCGCCATTCATGTCGCCGTAGATCGTGGCATAGCCCACCGCGACCTCGGATTTGTTCCCGGTGGTCAGCAACATCTCGCCAAACTTGTTCGAGATCGCCATCAACAGCAATCCACGCAGGCGGGACTGGATGTTTTCTTCGGTCAGGTCTTCATCACGACCGGCAAAGAGCGGGGCCAGAGTCTCGGACACCGCCGCCCGGCTGTCCGAAATCGGCACATAGTCGTAGTGCACGCCCAGCGCCTTGGCGACGGCCTCGGCGTCGTCCAAAGAGGCCTGACTGGTGTATTCCGAAGGCAGCATCACGCAGCGGACATTCTCGGCCCCGATTGCGTCCACGGCAATGGTGGCGACTAAGGCGGAATCAACCCCGCCTGACAGGCCCAGCAGAACCTTCTTGAACCCGGTTTTGCCCATGTAGTCGCGCAGAGACTGTACCATCGCGCGATAGTCCTGCTCCCATTCATCGGGCTGCGGCACGATCTTGCCCGGCACAATGCGCCAGCCGTCATCGCCACGCTCAAGGTCGATATGAGTCACGACCTCATCGAAAACCGGCATCCGGAACGCAAGCTCTCCGCCCGGGTTCAGACCGAAGGTGGCCCCGTCAAAGACCTGATCGTCCTGCCCGCCCACCATGTTAAGGTAGATCAACGGCAGGCCCGTCTCGACCACGCGGGCGACCATATGGTTCAGGCGAACGTCGTATTTGTTGCGGAAATAGGGCGAGCCGTTGGGGATCAGCAGGAACTCGGCCCCGGTTTCCTCGAGCGTTTCGGCCACGTCGGTGTGCCAGCCATCTTCGCAGATCGGGCTGCCGATGCGCGTATTGCCAACCGCATAAGGTCCACCCAACGGACCAGAGTCGTAAAGGCGCACCTCGTCAAACACGGTTTCATTGGGCAGGTGATGCTTCAGCACCTTGCTGCCGATCCGGCCGCCTTTGAGGATCAGGTAGGCATTGTACAGGCTGCCCCCCTCGACCCAGGGACCGCCAATCGCTACCGCCGGGCCGTCAGCGCATTGCGCGGCCAGTTCTTTGACCGTTGCCATTGCCGCCTGGTGAAAGGCGGGCTTCATCACCAGATCCTGCGTATTGTAGCCGGTGATGAACATCTCTGGGAACGCCACCAGATCGGCCCCGGCCTCGCGCGCCTGTTCCCACGCCGTTAATGCCTTGGCGGCATTACCTTCAATGTCCCCCACGGTGGGGTTGAGTTGCGCCAGAGTGATGCGGAAACGGTCGGCCATGCTGCCCTCTTGCCCTCGTCGGTCTTACTGCCATTTAGCAGATCATTGCGCGAGTGAAAGGCAAATGCGGCAAAACCCGTTGCTCTGCCCCTGCGCGTGCCGTAGTTTTGCGAAAAAGGAAGAACCCCGGACAGGCAGGACCGATCATGAACGCATTTCGCCTTTCAATTGCCGCATCCGCGATGGCTCTGATTGCTGCGGGCGCAACCGCGCAGGAAGCTCAGGTGGATGACGAGGTCGGGGGCGTCTACGAAGGCACCTTTGAAAACGGCCTGCGCCACGGGACCGGCACCTACCGCCTGCCCAACGGGTTCGAATACAGCGGCGAATGGGTCGAGGGCGAAATCAAGGGCGCGGGCATCGCCCGTTACGTCGATGGCTCAATCTATGAGGGGATGTTCGCCAAGGGTCAGCCCGAAGGGCGGGGCAAGATCATCTATGCCGATGGTGGCAGTTACGACGGCGAATGGGCTGACGGTGCAATCAACGGCACGGGCACGGCCATCTACGCTAACGGCGTGCGCTATGAGGGCGGATTTCAGAACGCCCGGCATCACGGCAAAGGCGTGCTGAGCGAACCGGGCGGCTACAGTTATGACGGCGACTGGGTGGAAGGCGTCAAACAGGGCAAGGGCAAGGTGACCTATGCCAATGGAAGCATCTACGAAGGCGACATCGGCAATGGTCAGCGCCACGGTCAGGGCAGCCTGACCAGGCCTGACGGGATGACCTATGTCGGCGACTGGGTCGAAGATCGCATCACCGGCACCGGGCGCCTGGCTTATGTCAACGGGGACCTTTACGAGGGCGAACTGGTGGATAGTCGGCGGCAAGGCAAAGGCAAGATGACCTATGCCAAAGGCGATGTTTACGAAGGCGACTATGCCAACGACCTGCGCCACGGCAAGGGGACCTATACCGGTACGGACGGGTTCCTTTATACCGGTGAATGGACCGATGGCCTGCTTGAAGGGCTGGGCGAGGTGACCTACCCGGACGGCTCGGTCCATGTCGGGGACTTCAAGGCCGATCTGGCCGAGGGCAAGGGCCTTATCACCTATCCGGACGGCTCGACCTACGAGGGGGACTGGATCGCCGGGGTGATCGAAGGCGAAGGGGTTTCGACCTATCCCAACGGCACCGTCTATAGGGGCCAGTTCAAGAACGCCAAAACCCATGGCAAGGGCATTCTGACCATGGCAGACGGGTCCAGCTATGAAGGAGACTGGGTGGACGGTTTGCGGCAGGGCAACGGGCTGTCCACCTATCCGGACGGCACCACCTATTCCGGAGAGTTTCTGGCCGGAAAACGCCACGGGCAGGGCGAGATCATCATGGCGAACGGGTTCACCTATTCCGGGGAATGGACCGAAGGCAAGATTACCGGAGAAGGAACTGCGACCTATCCCAACGGCGATGTCTACGAAGGCACTTTCGTGGACGCGAAACGCCATGGCGCTGGCACCGTACGCTATGCCAACGGCGAAACGGAAACCGGCATTTGGAACAACGGCACGCTGACAACGGCAAACGATGCTGCTCCCGAAGCGGCCCCCGAGACGGCTCCGTCAGACTCGGACAACACCGACGGCTGACGCAAAACCGCTACCACGGCACCGGTTGCCCCGCCCAGTCAAAGAATCCGCCGGTATCGTCCGGGGTCAGTTGCCCCATCACGCCCAACAGGTTCGATGCGGCCTCGTCCGGGGTAACAGCAGGATTTCGTCCGAGGTATTTCCGGGTGAACTCCGTTTTCACTGTCCCGGGATGCAGCGCAACACAGATCGCCTGTTTGTGGGTGCGGGCGAGCTCGATGGCCGCCGTGTGAACGATCTGATTGACTGCCGCTTTTGCCGCCCGGTAGCTGACCCAACCGCCCAGCCGATTATCCCCGATCGAGCCCACGCGCGCCGAGAGCACGGCGAAAACCGCGCGCCGGTTGCGGGGCAACAGGCGTGTCGCGTGCCCCAAAATCAAGGCCGGGCCCACGGCATTCAGCGCGAACTGGTCCATCATCACCTGCGCAGATGCAGCACGGATTGTCTTTTCCGGGACCGCGCCGTTGATCTCTAGCGCACCCGTCGCAACAAGGATCAGATCGAACGACCCGGTGAGCGTACTCAAAGTGCGGTGCACGCCATCAGGATCAGTCAGGTCAAACCCCTCTGTCGAACGTGCCAGGCCGGTCACCGCCACACCTTGCCGGCTCAGGTGCTGACACACTGCCTGTCCGATCCCTCCTGATGCGCCAATGATCAGTGCGTTTTCCATGGCAAACCACCTAGCCGCCCGCCTGCGCGGATCAATGCGGCACGGAAAAGAAACCGCTCACCTGCAGTTACGTCGCAAATTGCTCTTTTCATTCCGGGGCGGCTCTGTATAACCTCATCCCCATGATCAACCGCGCAGATATCCTTGTTGCCGACACCGCCCTTCGCGGTGCGTCTCTGCGTGGCCTACTGATCCTAATCCGCCTCTGAGCGTGCCATCCGGCGCGCCCGCTCAGAGGAGGACGCCCGCGCGCCATAGGCTTTAGGACAGAAGAAGAAAGAGAATCCCATGACCAACGTGACCGACCAAGACCGCGTCTTGATCTTCGACACCACTTTGCGCGACGGCGAGCAAAGCCCCGGCGCCACCATGACCCATGACGAAAAGCTCGAGATTGCCGAACTGCTGGACGAAATGGGCGTTGACATCATCGAAGCCGGTTTCCCCATCGCATCCGAAGGCGATTTCAAAGCGGTGTCCGAAATCGCCCAACGGTCGAAAAACAGCCGCATCTGCGGTCTGGCCCGCGCAAATTTCGCCGATATCGACCGCTGCTGGGAGGCGGTGAAACACGCCGGGAAGAACCGGATTCACACCTTTATCGGCACCTCTCCGCTGCATCGCGCCATTCCGAACCTGACGCAGGACGAGATGGCCGAGAAGATCCACGAAACCGTCAGCCACGCGCGCAATCTGTGCGAAAACGTGCAGTGGTCGCCGATGGACGCAACCCGGACCGAATGGGACTACCTGTGCCGCGTGATCGAGATTGCGATCAAGGCCGGGGCGACCACGATCAACATCCCGGATACAGTGGGCTACACGGCACCGTTGGAATCTGCCGACCTGATCAAACGCCTGATCGAAACCGTGCCGGGCGCGGACGAGGTGATCTTTGCCACCCATTGCCACAACGACCTTGGCATGGCGACAGCGAACTCTCTGGCCGCTGTGGCCGGCGGCGCGCGCCAGATCGAATGCACCATCAATGGCTTGGGTGAACGTGCAGGCAACACCGCGCTGGAAGAAGTGGTTATGGCGCTGCGCACCCGCAACGACATCATGCCATGGAACACGGGAATCGACACTACCAAGATCATGCATATCTCACGCCGGGTGGCGACGGTGTCGGGCTTCAACGTGCAGTTCAACAAGGCCATCGTCGGCAAGAATGCATTTGCGCATGAAAGCGGCATCCATCAGGACGGGATGCTGAAGAACCGCGAAAACTTCGAGATCATGCGCCCCGAGGATATCGGGCTGTCGGGAACATCCTTGCCCTTGGGCAAACACTCGGGCCGTGCGGCATTGCGCGATAAGCTCGAAACGCTGGGTTATGAGGTGGGCGACAACCAGCTTAAGGACATCTTCGTACGGTTCAAGGATCTGGCTGACCGCAAGAAAGAGGTGTTCGACGACGACCTCATTGCGTTGATGACGCTGGATGATGACGAGAGCAACGACCATCTGCAACTGGTGTCGATGAAGGTCACCTGCGGCACCGGTGGTCAGGCGGAATCGACTGTTGAACTGGAAGTGGACGGCATGGACGTCATCGCAACCGAACACGGCGACGGGCCGGTGGATGCGACGTTCAAGGCGATCCGCGTGATCTATCCGAACACCGCCCGGCTGCAGCTCTATCAGGTGCATGCGGTGACCGAAGGCACGGATGCGCAGGCCACGGTTTCAGTGCGCTTGGAAGAGGATGGCATGATCGCCACCGGTCAATCCGCCAACACCGATACGGTGGTGGCCTCGGCCAAGGCTTATATTCACGCGCTGAACCGCCTGAAAGTGCGCCGCGAAAAAACCGGCCCTGGCGCCGACGCGCGCGAGATCAGCTACAAAGACCTGACTTAAACGACAGGCAGGGGCTCCCGCACCCGCGGCGGCCCGGCTTCGCCGACCCTTCTTGGGTTTTGGGCCCGGCAGCGCGCCTGCGGCGCGCTGCCGGGCCCAAGTCGATTGGCTGCATCTTTGATGCGGACAAGCGAGGCGGGAGCACCACCTCTTTTCAAAAATTAAGCTCTCAGAGATTTGAACAGCGTTGACAGGCGGGCCATTTCATCCTCAAGCCCATAGGGCGCGTTGATGATGAACATACCTGACCCCACCATGCGATGCCCTTCCCTCACGGGGTCGAACCTGACTTCGTGGCACAGGGTCTTCGGCAGGTCCTGAGATTTCAGAGCGGAAATCATCGCACTGTGGCGTTTGTCCGTCAGGATCGGGTACCACAACGCAATCACACCTACATTCCACTTACGATGCAATTTGCCGATTATTCCGGGCAGGCGGTCATATTCCGACTTCACCTCATAGCTTGGGTCGATCAGCATCATACCGCGTCGTGGCGTAGGGGGCAGCAGGGACTGCGCCAATTCGTACCCGTCCTGCTGGTACACCTTGGCCCCATAAGATGACATCGCCATGGCCAGCGCGGAATGTTCCTGCGGGTGCAGCTCGGCAAAATGCAGGCTGTCCTGATCTCTCAGCAAATTGGCGGCGATCAGTGGCGATCCGGGGTAAGCCTCAGCCCCATGCCTTTTCTGAACAGCGCGGATCGCCTGTTCCAGCGGATGATCCGCGTCAAACCACTTGGCCTGCTGGACGCGCCGGATGCCGGCCTCGGCCTCGCCCGTGCGCACCGCTTCTGCCGCATCGAGCTTGTACAACCCCCGACCCGAATGGGTTTCCAGATAAGTCAGCGGTTTGTCTTTACGGGTCAGATACTCCAGCACAATTGCCAATAAAGCGTGCTTTTGCACATCAGCCAGATTCCCAGCGTGGTAAATGTGTTGATAAGAGAGCATTTTGCCTTCTAAAGTCCCTGTCATAAAGGCGGAAAGGTGCTGATTGTCGCGGAATCAGCCCTTTTACCGGGCGAGATGGCACCCTATAAGACATCCGTCCCGGAACCGTCGAGTCGCGGGCAGTAGAAATTCTGACGAACGGGATCATTGAAAACATGGGCATCTTTGGCAATCTGGGCGGCCTGTTCACAGCGGACATGGCTATCGACCTTGGGACAGCGAACACGCTGGTATATGTCAAAGGGCGCGGCGTGATCCTGTCGGAACCATCCGTGGTGGCCTATCACGTCAAGGATGGTGTGAAAAAAGTGCTGGCTGTTGGCGAAGACGCCAAGCTGATGCTGGGCCGGACTCCCGGCTCGATCGAGGCGATCCGCCCGATGCGTGAAGGTGTGATTGCCGATTTCGACACAGCCGAAGAAATGATCAAGCACTTCATTCGCAAGGTGCACAAACGCTCGACCTTCTCGAAACCCAAAATCATCGTCTGCGTTCCCCATGGCGCAACCCCGGTCGAGAAGCGCGCGATCCGTCAATCGGTTCTGTCCGCTGGCGCCCGTCGCGCGGGCCTTATTGCGGAACCTATCGCTGCGGCCATTGGCGCAGGGATGCCGATCACCGATCCGACCGGAAACATGGTCGTCGATATCGGCGGCGGCACCACAGAGGTTGCGGTTCTGTCGCTGGGCGACATCGTGTACGCCCGCTCGGTCCGCGTTGGTGGCGACCGGATGGACGAGGCCATCATCTCGTACCTGCGTCGTCAGCAGAACCTGCTGGTCGGCGAATCCACCGCTGAGCGTATCAAGACCACCATCGGCACCGCGCGTATGCCCGATGACGGCCGCGGCCAGTCGATGCATATCCGCGGCCGCGACCTGCTGAACGGCGTGCCGAAGGAAATCGAGATCAGCCAGGCCCAGGTGGCCGAGGCGCTGTCGGAACCCGTCCAACAGATTTGCGAGGCGGTGATGACTGCGCTGGAAACCACGCCGCCCGATCTTGCGGCGGACATCGTGGACCGGGGCGTAATGCTGACTGGCGGCGGTGCACTGCTGGGCGATCTGGATCTGGCCCTGCGCGAACAGACCGGTCTGGCCGTATCGATAGCCGATGAAAGCCTGAACTGTGTGGCTTTGGGGACCGGCAAGGCTTTGGAATACGAAAAACAACTGCGCCACGCGATTGACTACGAAAGCTAAGGCGCGCACCCTTTGCAAATAGGGTAAACTCGGCACGAGCAGCACGGGAAGGAGTCCTGTGGCAAAAGACCGATCACAGCGCGACGAATATACCACCCCCTTGCGCCGCCTGCTGTTGGGGATCGTGGTGCTGTGCCTACTGGCCATCTTTCTGGTCTGGCGTATCGACAGCCCGCGGGTGGAACGGTTCCGTGCACAGGTCGTCGATCGGGTCGTGCCGTCGATGGAATGGGCGATGGTGCCAGTCACCGCCGTGGTCAATCTGGCCCGTGATTTCCAAAGCTATCAGCGCCTGAGCGAACAGAACCAGGAATTGCGCAGCGAGTTGCGCCTGATGCGCGCCTGGAAAGAGGCCGCGCTGCAGCTGGAGCAGGAAAACGCCAGGCTGCTGGATCTGAACAATGTGCGCCTCGATCCGCGTCTGACCTATATCACCGGTGTTGTGATGGCCGACAGCGGCTCGCCCTTCCGGCAGTCGGTGCTGCTGAACGTAGGTGAACGCGACGGCATTACCGATGGCTGGGCCACGATGGACGGGATCGGTGTGGTTGGGCGCATCTCGGGCGTGGGACCGGACACGGCCCGGGTGATCCTGATGACCGATGCGTCCAGCGCGATCCCGGCGACGATTCAACCCTCAGGCCAGACCGCCCTGATCACGGGCGACAATACTCCGGCCCCTGCCGTCGAGTTTCTGGAGAACCGCGAACTGGTCCGCCCCGGTGACCGCGTTGTGACCTCGGGTGATGGCGGCGTATTCCCGGCCGGTCTGCTGATCGGCCAGATCACCGCCGATCCCGGAGGCCGCCTGCGGGTGCGTCTGTCGGCAGACTTCGAACGGCTCGAATTCCTGCGTGTGCTGCGGTACCAGTCAGCCCCCACCATTCGGGACCCGGGCCGCATCGTTGGCCCCACCCAGCCCGCAGCGGCCTTGCCTCCGGTGGAGGTGGGCGATGGATAGCCAAACCTCGCAGCTTTGGTCCAAGCGGGGCCTTTACCTGTTTCTGGCCGCACTGATCCTGTTCCTGCACCTGTTGCCGCTGGATACAAAACCGAACCGCTGGCCCTTTCCGGATCTGCTGATTGCGCTGACCTTTGCCTGGGTGCTGCGGCGGCCCGAATATGTGCCGACCCTGCTCGTCGCCATCGTCATGCTGATGGCCGATCTGTTGCTGCAGCGCCCGCCCGGCCTGCTGGCGGCACTGGTGGTTCTTGGGGCTGCTTACCTGCGTTCGGCCGCGTTCGGCTTGCGGGATTCGGGCTTTGTCGGCGAATGGTCCACCGTCGCCGTGGTCATCACGGCTGTTTTTATGCTGAATCGGATCGTTCTTGCTATTCTGTCGGTGCAACAGGCAGCATTGGGGCCCGTGGTGATCCAAGTGGTTCTGACAATTGCGGTTTATCCTCTGATCGTTCTGCTCAGCCAGAACGGATTCGGGGTGCGGCGTAAATCCTCGGCCGAAGCCGGCGCATTGGGGGCACGGGGATGAAGCAACGCAAACCCAAAGCCCAAGGCCTCGCCTATAAACGTCTGCCTCGCAGGGCACTGATACTGGGTGGACTGCAGGCCGCCTTTATCGGCGGACTGGCCGCGCGAATGCGATTCATGCAAGTGGATCAGGCCGATGAATACCGTCTGCTGGCCGAGGAAAACCGGATCAATATCCGCCTGATCCCGCCGACCCGTGGCCGAATCTATGATCGAAACGGAGAGATCATCGGTCAGAACTCGCCCTCATACCGGATCGTCATGGTGCGCGAGGATGCAGGCGATGTGGACGAGGTGATCGCCAATCTGTCTCAATTGATCCCCCTGACCGAGGATGAGATCGCGCGAGCCAAAACTGAGATGCGCCGCTCGGCCCCGTTCCTGCCGGTCACGCTGGCCGATCAGGTCACGTGGGAAGATATCTCGAAGGTCGCCGTCAACGCCCCAGCTCTGCCCGGTGTGATCCCCGAAGTAGGGCAGACCCGGCAATACCCGCGATATGAGGACTTCGCCCATGTGGTTGGCTATGTCGGCCCGGTCAGCGACTATGACCTGAGCCAGATCGCAGACCCTGAACCGGTGCTGCGCATCCCCCGGTTCCAGATTGGCAAAGTCGGGCTGGAAGCCAAACAAGAGATCGCCCTACGCGGCAAGGCCGGGGCCAAGCGCGTCGAGGTCAACGCCACCGGCCGCGTGATGCGCGAACTGGACCGGCAGGAAGGCACCGCCGGGGCCGATCTGCAGCTTTCGGTGGACGCTGACCTGCAACAATACGCGCAGGCCCGGCTGGCAGGTGAAAGCGCCGCCGCCGTGGTGATCGACTGTGAATCCGGCGATATCCGCGCAATCAGTTCCGCCCCCAGTTTCGATCCAAACCTGTTCGTACGCGGTATCTCAGTCGCAGACTACCGGACGCTGACGCAGGACAACTACCGCCCACTTGCGAACAAGACGGTGCAGGGCACCTACCCCCCGGGCTCGACCTTCAAGATGATCACTGCCATGGCTGCGCTTGAGGCCGGTGTGATCGGGCCGTCCAACACCGTCTATTGCCCCGGCCATCTGAAGGTTGGCAGCCGCCGCTTTCACTGCTGGAAACGGGGCGGCCATGGCACGGTTGATCTGGAAACCTCACTGAAACGCAGCTGCGACGTGTATTACTACGACGTGGCCTTGCGGGTGGGGATCGACAAGATCTCTGACATGGCGCGCACCTTCGGGCTGGGCGTCAAGCACGACATTCCGATGTCCGCCGTGGCTGCCGGGCTAGCGCCCAATCAGGAGTGGAAGCAGCGCGTGCATGGGCAAGACTGGCTGGTGGGCGACACGGCAAACGCCTCGATTGGTCAGGGCTTCATGCTGGCCTCGCCGCTGCAACTGGCGGTGATGACGGCGCGCATTGCCACGGGTCGGGCGGTGGAGCCAAGGCTGGTGCGCTCGGTGAACGGGGTTGAACAACCCTCGGGCGCGGGCGAGCCGCTGGCGGTAAACCGCAACAACCTGGAGCAAGTGCGTCAGGCGATGTTCTCGGTCTCGAACGACCGGCGCGGCACCGCTTACCGCAGCCGCATCATCGCGGACGAGTTCCGGATGGCAGGCAAAACCGGCACCAGCCAGGTGCGCAATATCACCAAGGCCGAACGTGCCGCTGGCGTGATCCGCAACGAAGACCTGCCATGGGAGCGCCGTGACCACGCGCTGTTCGTCAGCTTTGCGCCTTATGACAATCCGAAATACGCGGTTGCCGTGGTGGTCGAACATGGCGGAGGCGGTTCCAAAGCCGCCGCCCCGGTGGCCCGTGATATCATGCTGCAGGCGCTCTATAACGGCACACCCCCACTCGAGGCTTATCCGACCGCCGACCGGGACCGCATCAAGGAACAACAAAAACGGCTGGAAGGCGACCGCCGCCCCAAAGCGCGTCCGACCGAGAAGGACCGCGCATGAGCTATCTTGAATACGCTGTCAAATCCACGCCCTCGGGGCTCCGTAAGTTCCTGTATATGAACTGGCCGCTGACGCTGCTCTTGATCAGCGTGGCCAGCGCCGGGTTCCTGATGCTGTATTCGGTGGCCGGCGGATCATGGACGCCGTGGGCCGAGCCGCAGATGGAGCGTTTCGGGCTGGGGCTGACCGTCATGTTCATCATCGCGCTTGTGCCTATCTGGTTCTGGCGCAACATGTCGGTGCTGGCCTATCTCGTCTCAATCGCCCTGCTGGTGTTTGTGGAGTTCTTCGGAACGGTCGGCATGGGTGCGCAACGTTGGATCGACCTTGGCTTCATGCGACTTCAACCCTCCGAAGTCATGAAGGTCGCGCTCGTCATGGTTCTGGCGGCCTATTACGACTGGTTGCCATCTCATAAAACGTCGCGGCCACTTTGGGTGTTGATCCCGGTTGTCCTGATCCTGATCCCCACATTCTTTGTTTTGAAACAACCCGATCTTGGCACCTCGATCCTGCTGTTGGCGGCGGGCGGAGGGCTTATGTTCCTGGCAGGTGTTCACTGGGCCTATTTCGCCGCCGTTATCGCAGCCGTGGTGGGTCTGATCGCCACGGTGTTCAACAGTCGTGGGACCGAGTGGCAGTTGCTCAAGGATTACCAGTTCCGCCGGATCGACACTTTCCTTGATCCCTCGACCGATCCGCTGGGCGCGGGCTATCACATCACCCAGTCCAAAATCGCGCTGGGGTCCGGTGGCTGGAACGGGCGCGGGTTCATGCAAGGAACGCAATCGCGGCTGAACTTCCTGCCCGAGAAACACACCGATTTCATCTTCACCACGCTGGCCGAAGAATTCGGATTTGTCGGCGGCATCACCCTTCTGACCCTCTATGGCCTGATCCTGATTTTCTGTCTGGTCACCGCGCTGTCGACCAAGGATCGGTTCTCGTCGCTGGTCACACTGGGCATCGCGCTGAACTTTTTCCTGTTCTTTGCCGTCAATATGTCAATGGTGATGGGGCTGGCCCCGGTTGTGGGCGTGCCGCTGCCGATGGTCAGCTATGGCGGCTCGGCGATGCTGGTTCTGATGGCCGCCTTCGGTATTGTCCAAAGCGCCCATATCCACCGCCCTCGCTGATCTGAAAGGCCCCTCATGCCCGTGAACATCCTGTTTTCCGCGCGCCCTGCCCTGTGGCCCGTCTATGAGCCGCTGCTGACCAAGTACCTGACCGAAGCGGGGCTGGGCTTTCGCCTGAGCACCGAGTTGGAGCCGGATCAGGTCGACTATGTGGTCTATGCGCCGAATGGCGGGCTGTTGGATTTCACACCTTACACGCGGCTGAAGGCCGTTCTCAGCCTCTGGGCCGGGGTTGAGAAGATCGCGGACAACGACACCCTGACCGTCCCGCTGGCACGGATGGTGGATCACGGCCTGACACAGGGCATGACCGAGTGGGTGGTCGGCCACGTGCTGCGATATCACCTTGGAATGGATCAGCACATCACCGTTCAGGATGGCGTCTGGACACCTGACGCACCGCCGTTGGCCACCGAACGCCGGGTTTGCATTCTGGGCCTCGGCGCGTTGGGCGAGGCTGCGGCCCGCGCGTTGACCGCGTTGAATTTTGACGTCACCGGTTGGAGCCGTTCCGCCAAGGATATCCCCGGCGTCACATGTTTGCATGGCGAGGACGGGCTGCGCGCCGCCCTGTCACAGGCCGAAATCGTTGTCCTGCTGTTGCCGGACACACCTGCCACGACAAACACGCTGAACGCCGAAACACTGGCCCTGCTGCCCAAGGGCGCGCGTATCATCAATCCCGGTCGCGGACCGCTGATCGACGATGACGCCCTGTTGGACGCGCTGAACTCAGGTCAGGTCGGCCACGCCACGCTGGACGTGTTCCGGGTCGAGCCTTTGCCGGAAGACCACCCCTATTGGGCGCATCCGAATGTGACGGTCACCCCGCATATAGCCTCGGAAACGCGGCCCGTGACGGCAGCGCAGGTAATCTGCGAGAACATTCGACGAGGCGAGGAGGGCGAGCCCTTCCTGCACCTCGTTGATCGCAGTTTGGGCTATTAAGCGGCGATCAAGCCGCGTCCTTTCAGCAGAGCCTCAACCCCCGGCAACTTTCCACGGAACGCCAGGTAGAGTTCCTCGGCCTCGCGCGAACCGCCGGTGGACAGGATGTTGTCCTCCAACGCTTTGGCGCGTTCAGGGTCAAAAGCCCCGCCCGCCTCTTCAAACGCGGCAAAGGCGTCGGCGTCCATCACCTCGGACCACATGTAGCTGTAGTAGCCCGAGCTATATCCGTCGCCCGCAAAGACATGCGCGAAATGCGGCGTCGCGTGACGTATCCCGATGGCCTGTGGCATCCCGATCCCGGCCAGCACCTCGGCCTGTTTCGCCATCGGATCGGCTGGGGCTGCACCATCATGGAACGCCAGATCGACCAAAGCCGAGGCGACATATTCCACCGTCTGGAACCCCTGATCGAAATTGGCGGCCTTGAGCACTTTCTCCAGCATTTCCTGCGGCATCGGCTCATCGGTTTCCGCGTGAGTGGCGAATTCGGCCAGAACCTCGGGCACCTCCAGCCAATGTTCGTAAAGCTGGCTGGGCAGTTCGACAAAATCCCGCGCAACCGATGTGCCCGAGATGCTTTCATAGGTCACATTCGACAGCATCTGGTGCAGGGCGTGGCCGAATTCATGGAATAGTGTTCGCGCGTCGTCATAGGACAACAGCGCCGGATCACCCTTGGCAAAGTTGCAGACATTGATCACGACCGGCGCCTGTATCTTGGGAAACTTGGCCTGCGACCGCATCGCACTGCACCACGCGCCGGACCGTTTCGATCCGCGCGCGAAATAGTCGCCGATGAATACCGCGATATGCTCACCGTTGCGCGTGACCTCCCATGCCCGGCAATCCGAGTGATAAAGCGGTACGCCCAGCGACGCGAACTCCAGCCCGAACAGGCGATTGGCGCAGGCAAAGGACGCCTCGATCATCCGGTCCAACTGCAGGTATGGCTTGAGCGCAGCCTCATCCAGATCATGCTCGGCCTTGCGGCGTTTCTCGGCGTAGTAGCGCCAGTCCCACGCGGCCAGAGGCCCGTTGACGCCGTCCGCCTGCATCATCTGCGTCAGGATTTCCGCATCCGCATCGGCGCGGGTCTTGGCGGGCTCCCACACCTGCATCAGCAAGTCTCGGACCTTGTCAGGCGTGCGGGCCATTTCGGTTTCCAGCTTGTAGGCCGCGAAATTGTCATAGCCCAGCAGCTTGGCCCGTTCCTCGCGCAATTGCAGGATTTCAGCAGCAATGTCACGGTTGTCTGTCTCTCCGCCATTGGCGCCCCGCGCGGTCCATGCGCGATAGGCCTTTTCCCGCAGGTCTCGGCGGGGCGAAAATTGCAGGAAGGGCACGATCAGCGAGCGGGACAGGGTCACCACCGGACCATCCGCCCCCTTTTCCTGCCCCGCGGCGCGGGCGGCATCCACCACGAAACCCGGCAAGCCTTCCAGATCATCCTCGGAAAGGTCCATGGACCAGTCGCGTTCATCGGCCAACAGGTTCTGGGTAAACGAGGTCCCCAGCGAAGCGAGCCGCGCCTTGATCTCCTGCATCCGGGAGTCCTCATCGCCCTCAAGCGCCGCGCCGGACCGCACGAATCCCCGATGGGTCAGCATCAGAACCCGCGCCTGTTCGTCGGTCAGGTTCAGTTCGTCCTTGCGCGCCCACAGGTCGGCTACCCGCTGAAACAGAGCCTTGTTCGAGGAAATCCCCGAGAAATGCGCCGCCAGCTTGGGAGAGAAGTCGCGTTGCAATTCCTCACGTGCCGAATTGCTGTCCGCCCCAGCGACAGTGAAGAACACCGACAGAACCTTGTCCATCTCCTCGCCTGCCGCCTCAAGCGCTTCGATCGTGTTGGCAAACGTGGGCGCGTCCGGGTTCCCCGCAATCGCGTCGATCTGAGCGTTATGGGCCTGCATTGCTTGATCCAAAGCGGGGGCGAAATCTGTGTCCGCAATGTCCGCGAAGGGTGCGATTTCAAACGGCGTGGTCCAGTCGGACAGGATCGGATTGGTCATGCATGTCTCCTTTGACCACAGAGTTAGGAACGGCAGGCCGGATGATCCAGAGCGGTTTACGCCGCGGATCCACAAACCGGACAATCGGCTCGGCGCGACAGAGTGATCTTGCGGCTTTCGCCATAGAGCGCGTCATAGATCAGCATCTCACCCCGCAGGGCCCGCCCGGCCCCGGTGATCACCTTGATCGCTTCAACCGCCATCATCGAGCCGACCACGCCGGGCAACGGCCCGATCACGCCCGCCTCGGCGCACGAGGGGGCCAGGCCGGGGGCCGGCGCTTCGGGGAAGATACACTGATAGCAGGGCGCGTCATTGGCGGGGTCAAAGACGCTGAGTTGCCCTTCCCATTGCGACAGTGCGCCCGAGATCAGCGGTTTGCCCAACGCAACCGCTGTTCTGTTGGCCAGATAGCGGGTATCGAAATTGTCGGTGCCGTCGAGAATCAGATCAAAGTCGGCGAACAGGTTGTGGGCGATTTCTTCGGTCAGGCGACGGTGATAAGGCAGAACCGTGACGTTGGGGTTCTGAGCCTCCATCGCCTGCTGGGCCGAAAACACCTTGGGCATCCCGATATCGGCATCGCGGTGGATCACCTGCCGTTGCAAGTTGGCGTTTTCGACCTCATCATCGTCGATCACGCCGATGGTGCCCACTCCGGCAGCGGCCAGATATTGCAGGGCAGGCGCACCCAGCCCCCCGGCGCCGATGACCAGCACACGGGCCTTTTTCATTTTCTTCTGACCCGGCCCGCCCAGTTCACGCAAAACGATGTGGCGGGCATAGCGTTCCAGTTCGGTTTCAGAGAATTGGTCGGATGGCATCGCGGGCTCCTTGGCGGCGGTAGGGGCTGCGCGGTCTCGCAGCGCTTTCAGCACCCTCCCGTAAACCAGAACCAGAATGGCCGCGCCACCCAAGATCAACCATAGCGAAGCAGAGCCGCCAGTCGCCTGACGCAACGGATGGCCATCCGGTAGCACCAGCTGAGCCGTAATCACGCCCAGCAACAGAACTCCGACCGAGGTCATGCGCGCAGTCCGGGACACTCCGGCCATATAGCCGATGCCCCACAGGCCCGCAGCCAGGATCAGGACCAGCAGCATCAGCCGCGTCCGGTTGAGCCGAACCCACCCGCGCCGCGGACCGTGTCGCTGAGCGCCTCCACCGACTCGAACGCGGCCTGTACCACGGGGGCCACAACCAGTTGCGCAATGCGTTCACCATGAGTGACCTCGAACGCCTCTTGCCCGGCGTTCAGGACGATCACGCCCAGCGGGCCGCGATAGTCGCTGTCAATCGTGCCGGGGGTATTGGGCAGGGTGATGCCGTGTTTCAGCGCCAAGCCGGAGCGTGGACGTACCTGCACCTCGAACCCCTGCGGGATTTCGATACGCAACCCGGTGGGCACCAAGGCGCGCTGACCGGGTTCCAGCGTGATCGAGGCCCCGTCCGGCAGATTTGCCCGCACATCCGCACCGGCCGCCCCGGAGGTTTCGTAAGACGGCAGAGGGACCGACGGATCAGACCCTTCCTCTCGGATCACACGAATAGCAACCATCACTGCTCCTTTGGTTTAGCTGGTCAACGCGTCGGCGATCTTACGCGCCAGTCGCTTGGCCACTTCATCCTTGCCCATGCGCGGCCATTCCTCGGCACCGTTGTCCGAAATCAGGATGACGGCATTTTCCGATCCGCCCATGATCCCTGTTGCAGGGCTTACATCATTGGCCACGATCCAGTCACAGCCCTTGCGCCCTCGTTTGGCGGTGGCGTGTTCGACCACATTGTCCGTTTCAGCCGCGAACCCGACGACCAGCGCGGGGCGGCCTTTCTCCATATGCGAGACACGTTTCAGGATGTCGGGGTTTTCTGCGAATTCCAGCACTGGCAATCCATCGCGGCTTTTCTTCAGCTTCTTGTCCGAGGCGCTGGAAACGCGCCAGTCGGCAACCGCCGCTGCAAACACACCCGCGTCTACCGGCAGTGCCGCATCCACCGCGTCGGACATCTGCTGCGCGGTCTCAACCGGCACAACCTGAACACCGTCGGGCGGCGGTACATCTGCAGGGCCGGTTACAAACACCACCTCGGCCCCCAGCGTGGCCAATGCCCGCGCCACCGCTGCGCCCTGCGCCCCGGACGAGCGGTTGGCGATATAGCGCACCGGATCGATGGGTTCATGCGTCGGGCCCGAGGTTACAAGCACACGTTTGCCGTCCAGCGGACCATCACCTAGTTCCGCCTCAATCGCGGCCACAATCTCCAGCGGTTCCGACATGCGTCCTGGGCCGTATTCGCCACAGGCCATATCGCCCTCGTTCGGGCCCACAAAACGGATGCCATCCGCCTGCAACTGTTTCAGGTTGCGCTGTGTGGCCGGGTGATCCCACATCCGCACATTCATCGCAGGCGCACACAGAACCGGCGTGTCGGTCGCCATCAACAAGGTCGAGGCCAGATCATTGGCCAGCCCCCCGGCCATCTTGCCCATCAGATCGGCAGTCGCCGGGGCCACAACGATCAGATCAGCCGAACGGGACAGTTGAATATGCCCCATTTCGGCCTCATCCGTCAGGTCGAAAAGGTCGCGATAGACTTTCTCTCCGGCCAAGGCAGACACCGACAGGGGCGTCACGAACTCCTCGGCCGCGCGGGTCAATACGGGCGTCACCGTCGCGCCGCGTTCCCGCAAACGCCGGATCAGGTCCAGCGACTTATACGCCGCGATCCCACCGCCGATGATCAGCAGAATGCGTTTCGATGCCAGCATATTGAACCCTTCCCGTCCCGGTCGGCCCCGACATTAGGCAAGCGGGACAGACAGTTCCAGCGGTTAATTCTGTGTTTCAAAGGCCAGGCAAGGGTCTTCGCGCTCAACGATTGGACTGTCGATCACCGCGTCGAATTCCCCATTTACCAAACCGTCCTCGGATTGGCCCAGTACAAACACTTTCAACCCCGGGCGCAGGCGGAACAGAAAGGTCGGAATCCCCCGATCCTTTCGCGCATGACCGTTGCCTGTGATCACCGCGACCGGTCCACCTGTTTCATCTGTCGCGCGCAGGATTGCGCGGGTCAATACCGCATCACGCAGCCGCTGAATAGCGACCAGTTGCGGCAAGGCACTTTCCGGGATCGCATTGCAATGGGCCGCCAGTTGATCGGCTTCGCGCGCGGCCTGTTCTTCAGCAGGCAACGGAACGGTCAGCCCGTACCGCGCCGCATCCGCACCCAAGGCGGTGGCCGCGCCCCGTTCCATCGCCGCACGGGCGGCTGCACGCGGGACCATGGCGCCATAAACCGGCGCGTCCGACGCCTGAAACACCGGGTAATACATGCTGAGCGGCGGCCAGCCGGATTCGATCCATTCCAGAATCCGCGCCAGTTCCTCGGGATCGGATACGGCCTTGTCCGCAAGGCGCTGCGCACCTTCCTCGGTCACCATTTCCCACACGACGGCCGAGGGCCTCACGGCCTTCAACGCCTCTGCCTGAATAATATGGTGTTGGGGATTGTCGTGAACCTCGCCCAGAATGACGACGTCCGCCGACATCATCGCGGCCAGAACGTCATCGGGGATCAGATCATCGGCATGGCCGGGACGGACCATAACCACAAGTGCACAAAGCAGAATCGCAAGCTGTCTCATGCGATGAAGTGTTGCACCTCACGCGATTGAGCTTCAAGGCTCTTGCGCATTTTCACGAAGGCCGCGGCCTCGAGCTGACGCACACGCTCCTTGGACAGCCCAAGTTCCTTCCCAAGGCTTTCCAGCGTCCGGGCCGGTTCACGCAGTTTGCGTTCGCGCACGATGAACCTTTCGCGGTCATTCAGGGCCTGCATGGCCGTGACCAGCCATTCGCGCAGCTGTTCGGTGTCATGATTATTCTCGACCGTCTCGGCGGCCTGCGCGCGTTCGTCTTCCAGTGCATCAATCCACTCGCGCCCGTCCTCATCCGCCGACTGCACCGCGTTCAGCGAGAAATCGGAGCCGGACAACCGGCCCTCCATCATCTCGACATCGCGCAGGGGCACGCCAATCTCGGCGGCGATCATCTGGTGCAACTGGTGGCGGTCCAGATCCATGCCCTCGGTCGCGGCCTCACGCTCCAGACGCGCCTGAACCCGGCGCATGTTGAAAAACAGCGATTTCTGCGACGAGGTCGACCCGGTCCGCACCATGGACCAGTTGCGCATCACGTAATCCTGAATGCTCGCCTTGATCCACCAGACCGCATAGGTCGAAAAGCGCACGCCGCGATCCGGATCAAATTTGTCAGCGGCTTTCATCAGGCCCAGACCGGCCTCCTGGATCAGATCGTTCATCGGAGCGCCATAGCGCTTGAACTTGGCCGCCATCGAAATCGCCAACCGCATATAGGCCGTGATCAGCCGGTGCAGCGCCTGTTCGTCGCGCTCATCGCGCCAGGCATAAGCCAGCCGCAATTCGGTCTCAGCGTCCAGCAATTCGGCCTTCATCGCTTGCCGGGACATCGAGAAATCGTTCGCATTGTCCAGTGCCATGGAAATCTCCCCTTTTCACAGGCGCGGGGCCGGACTTGCCTTGCCGACCTATGGTCGATACGCAGAACAAAACCGAGCGGATCACATGAAAGGTAATTATAGTGTATCCGGATTTAACCTTTGTGTTGGGCGGCGCAGCCTCGGGCAAATCGGCATTTGCCGAACAACTTGTTGTTTCATCAGGAAAAAGCCGGGTTTATCTCGCAACATCACAAGTGTTTGATGACGAGATGCGCGACAAGGTGCAGCGCCACATCGCCCAACGCGGCGAAGGGTGGGCGACTGTCGAGGCACCCTTGGATCTTGGTCCGGCTTTGGCCGATCTGACCCCTGACCATATCTGCCTGATCGACTGCGCGACCATGTGGCTGACCAACCACCTGCTCGCCGAAAACGATCTGGAGGTGGCGCAGGCTGCACTGTTGCAGGCGCTGAAATCCTGCCATGCGCCGGTCGTGATCGTCTCGAACGAGGTCGGCCACGGCATCGTGCCCGACAACGCCCTGTCCCGCCGGTTCCGCGAGGCGCAGGGGCGATTGAATATCGCGCTGGCGGCGCAGGCCGATCTGGCGGTGCAGGTCACCGCAGGACTGCCGCTGGTTCTGAAAGGACAGTTGCCGTGACCCGCCTGCACCTTGTCCGCCACGGGCCGACCCATGCAAAAACCATAGTCGGCTGGTCCGATCTACCCGCCGATCTCAGCGATGAGGCGACCATTGCGCGGCTGCACGACCACCTGCCAGAGGGCGCGCTGGTAATCTCCTCCGACCTGTCCCGCGCTGTAGATACGGCCTCGGCCATCCAAGGCACCCGGCGACGCCTGCCGCATCACCGCGACCTGCGCGAGATTCACTTTGGAAGGTGGGAATTGCGCGGTTTCAAAGATATTGAGGCCGAAGACCCCGAACTGTCCTTTGCCTATTGGGACAACCCCGGCGATGTGCGCCCGCCCGAGGGCGAAAGCTGGAACGAGGTACGCGCCCGCGTCGATGCCGTGATCGACCGCCTGATCGCCGACCATACCGGGCGCGATCTGGTCATCGTTGCCCATTTCGGCGTGATCCTGACGCAGGTCCAGCGTGCCCTTGATATCTCGGCCTATGAGGCGTTCAGCCATCGGATCGATAACCTCTCGGTCACCGACATCACCCATCATGGTGACCGCTGGTCGGTGGGGCGGATCAATCACCTCCCGTGATCATACCCCGCACAAATCACTGATTTACTGATTGATCATACCGCGCCATCGTTACGGCATGACCTATGACTTGTTTATCGGAGACCGCCTGTTTTCCAGCTGGTCCATGCGCGGTTGGCTGATGCTGGAAAAGTTCGGCCTGCCCTATCGAAGCCACATGATCGGCCTCTATTCCGGCACCATGGCCGAGGATATGAAAGCTCTTGCGCCCGCCCGCCTCGTGCCCGCCCTGCGCCTACCTGACGGTACGGTCGTGGGCGAAAGCCTCGCCATGGCCGAGACCCTGGCCGAACGGCACCCCGAGGCCGGAATGTGGCCCACGAACCCCGCCGCCCGCGCCACCGCCCGGTGGCTCTGCGCCGAGATGGTCGCCGGGTTCAATGCCCTGCGCGGGGAATGCCCGATGCAGCTTCAGCACTGCTGGCAGGGGTTTGAGCCCTCCCCCGAGACGTTGGCCGATCTGGAACGGATCGAAACGCTCTGGGCCCATGCTCGAGCTGTGTCCGGTGCAGAAACCGGTCCGCTCTTTGGCGAGTATTCTCTGGCGGACGTGTTTTACACGCCAGTTGCCGCGCGGATCATCGGGTACGGCTTGCCGGTGTCCGAGGCCAACCGCACCTATTGTCGGGAACTGCTGGCAGACACGCCCGTCCGGCAATGGCGCGCGATGGGGCTGACCGTGACGTATGATCCCTTTCCCTATGCGCTGGACCTGCCATCGCAGCCTTGGCCAATCGGCGGGCCTTCGGACGCACGCCCTGTCGAGGACGGCCCCTCGGTCAACGCCACATGCCCCTATTCCGGCAAACCGGTCACGCATTTTCTGGAACTGAACGGGCAGCGTTGGGGCTTTTGCAATCAATTTTGCCGTGACAAAACCGTCGCAGACCCGGGCGCTTGGCCGAAATTCATAACAAGGGCGGATACTGTTAACGATTCTTAAACCGCGATCATGTCAGCAACGACTTGTTAACCAAAAAGGTCGTTCATGGTCGCCCGTTCTCATACCGTCGCTTTCCAAGGGGTCGATGCCCGCCCGGTCGAGGTGCAATGCGCCGTCTCGCCGGGCCTGCCCGCCTTTTCCATCGTCGGCCTGCCCGACAAGGCCGTGTCCGAGGCCCGCGACCGCGTCCGCAGCGCGCTAAGCTCGATGGCTATCGCGTTGCCGTCGAAACGGATTACCATCAACCTGTCTCCTGCCGATCTACCGAAAGAAGGCAGCCATTTCGACCTGCCCATCGCGGTGGCGTTGCTGTCCGCGCTGGAAATCATCCCACCCGATGCCGCAGAACGGTCGGTTTCACTGGGCGAGCTGTCTCTGGACGGTTCCTTGGTCCCGGTCGTCGGCGCCCTGCCCGCCGCCATGACAGCCGCGGCCGAGGATCGCACGCTGCTGTGCCCCAAAGCCTCCAGCGCCGAGGCCGCCTGGGTCGATGCAACGCAAGTGATCGGTGCCGGGTCTTTAGGTGACGTGGTGCGCCATTTCTCGGGCCAGTCGCCCTTGCCTGCCGCTCAACCCGGAGAGGTGAACCTTGCCCCAAGCGCTCGGGATCTGCGCGATGTGAAGGGACAGGAACGCGCCAAACGCGCGCTGGAAATCGCTGCCGCCGGGCGTCATCACCTGATCATGATCGGCACGCCGGGGTCGGGTAAGTCCATGCTGGCCGCGCGCCTACCCGGAATTCTGCCGCCACTGACCCCGACTGAGGCACTGGAAACCTCGATGATCCAATCGCTGTGCGGATTGCTGGACGAAGGCGGCATCAGCCGCACCCGCCCGTTTCGCGAGCCGCACCACACAGCCTCGATGGCCGCTATCGTCGGGGGCGGCAAAGGGGCGAAACCGGGGGAAATCTCACTCGCTCATAATGGCGTTCTGTTCATGGACGAATTCCCCGAGTTTCCACGCACCGTGCTGGAAACCCTGCGCCAACCGATTGAAACGGGTGAGGTCATGGTCGCCCGTGCAAATGCCCATGTGAAATACCCGTGCCGCTTCATGCTGGTGGCCGCCGCCAACCCCTGCAAATGCGGATACCTGACCGACCCCGCTCGTGCCTGCTCGCGCGCGCCTGTGTGCGGCGAGGATTATCTGGGGCGAATTTCCGGGCCGCTGATGGATCGGTTCGATCCGCGGATAGAAGTTCCCCCCGTGGGGTTTACCGACTTGGACCTGCCGCCATCCGGAGACAGCTCTGCCACCGTTGCCGCCCGCGTTGAAGCGGCCCGGGCCATCCAAGCGGACCGTTTCGCTGGCACGACGACCCGGCAAAACTCCGATGTCGAAGGCAAAGTGTTAGAAGAGATCGCCGCCCCGGACGCCGAGGGCAAGGAGTTGCTGCTGAAAGCCGCCGAGCGGTTCGGCCTGTCGGCCCGCGCGTTTCACCGGATACTGCGCGTGGCGCGGACGATTGCCGATCTGGAGGGCGCTCCGGATGTCCGCCGCCCGCATGTGGCCGAGGCGCTGAGCTTTCGCATCAGCGCCAAGGTCGCGGCTTAAAGCTTGGCCTCGATCGCCTGCCAGATCTTTTCGGCGATGTTCACGCCGTCAAACCGCTCCAGTTCCTGAATGCCGGTGGGTGAGGTCACGTTGATTTCAGTCAGATAATCCCCGATCACATCGATCCCGACGAAGACCTGACCTTTCTCTTTAAGCAGCGGGCCAATCGCGGCACAGATCTCAAGATCACGTTCAGACAAGCCGATTTTTTCTGGCCGCCCACCCACATGCATGTTCGAACGTGTTTCGCCTGCGGCGGGTACGCGGTTGATGGCACCGACCGGGTCGCCATCGACCAGAATAATCCGTTTGTCGCCATTGCTGACATCGGGCAGGAATTTCTGAACGATCAATGGTTCGCGCGAGAAACCGGTGAACAACTCGTGCAGAGAGGTCAGGTTGCGGTCATTCGCATCCAGCCGGAACACGCCCGCACCTCCATTGCCGTAAAGCGGTTTGAGGATCACATCGCCATGTTTATCCTTGAACGCCTTGATGGTCTGCAGATCACGCGCAACGGTCGTCGGAGGCGTCAGGTCGGGGAAATCCAGAACCAGTAGCTTCTCGGGGTAGTTGCGCACCCAGAACGGATCGTTGACCACCAACGCCTGCCCGTTCAGACGGTCCAGCAAGTGGGTCGAGGTGATGTAGTGCATGTCGAACGGAGGGTCCTGACGCAGCCAGATCACGTCGAATTCTGCCAGATCAACCTCGCGCTCAGACCCCAGCTCGGCTGGGTTGCCCGCCACACGCTGCACCTTCATATCGTGGCCGCGTGCGGTGATGCGCCCTTCTTGATAGGCCAGTTGGTCGGGCCCGTAGAAAAACAGCGAATGCCCGCGCGCCTGCGCCTCTTCGGCCAAGCGGAAGGAGCTGTCTGCATTGATATCCACGGCCCCGATCGGGTCCATCTGAAAGGCGATTTTCATGGCGTGTCCCTCAGTTTCACGCCAGATACATGGCCCAGCGGGGCCATGGGTTCAATGGGGATCAGGCCTGACCAAAGGCGTTTTCGATGATTTGAACAGCCCCCGATGCATCCACCAAGGCCGCGTCGAACCGGGCATTTGTCAGTTATCCGCCCGGCTGCGTTTCCAGAAACTGAGCGGCAGAGGCGTAAATCCGGTCCATCTGGCGTCGGCTGATCCGGGCTGCAGCCGTCTCGAAACTGGCGCTTTTCTTGACCTCGATGAAAACGACACCCTCCGCGTTTCGGGCGATCAGGTCGATCTCACCCCCTGCCCCGCGCCAGCGACGATGTGCAATTGAAAACCCGCGCCGTTCGTAGTCGGATGCCACTTGCTGCTCGGCCGCCTGTCCGGCGTGATAGGAGACCGAACTTCGGACGGATCGTGCGGTCATGTCATCCCTTTCCCAGTTTCAGGGCCTTCTGATAGATCGGACGGCGCGGCAGTTTGTACATTTCCGACACCAAATCCGCCGCGTCCCGAACCGAATGCGTTTCCAGGGCCCGTCTCAAAGCCTCTTCTACGTCGGATTCGTTAACAGTTTCTGAATGGCCGCGATCCACCAACAGGACGATCTCACCCTTGACCGTCTGCCCTTGCAGCCCTGCCGCCAGTTCGCCCAAAGATCCACGCCGGACCTCTTCGAATTTCTTGGTCAATTCGCGACACATCGCGGCGGATCGGTTTTCCCCCAACACCCCGGCCAGATCCGACAGGCAGGCCGCGACCCGTTTTGGCGATTCGTAAAACACCAGTGTCCCAGGCACATCGCGCAGCGCCTCGATCCGCGACCGACGGGCACCGGAGGCATTTGGCAGAAATCCCGCGAAAAAGAACGCATCCGTCGGCAAACCCGCCAAGGTCAGAGCCATCAACGCCGCCGACGGTCCCGGTGCGCAGGTCACCACATGCCCGGCCTCGGCCGCCTGCCGCCCCAGATCGTAGCCCGGATCAGCGATCAGCGGCATTCCAGCCTCGGACGCGTAGGCAACCGATTTTCCTTCACCCAGCGCATCCAGAATTTTGCCGCGTGCACCCGCACCGCTGTGGTCGTGATAGGCCAGAATGCGCCGCCCTTCGAGCGGGACGCCATGAATCTCCATCAATCGGCGCAGGCTGCGCGTGTCTTCGGCGGCGATCACGTCCGCCGAGGCCAGCACGTCCAGCGCCCTGAGCGTGATATCGCGTGCCGTTCCGATCGGAGTGGCAACAAAATACAGGCCGGCGCCCAATCTGACTTTTTGGAAATTCAAAGCTGGACCCTCACAGCGTGACGTTTATTATCGCGGCTCAATAGAATGGTGGCACCCCAAGCCGCCGGGACAGGGAGTTTTCATTCAGATGTTTACCGTTTGCAAGCCCGTTCGCAAACTGGCGCGTACCGCCGCCGTACTGGCAACCGCAGTATTTCTGGCCGCTTGTGAGACAACCGGCATTGGCGGCGGGCCTTCGATCAACACATCCGAACCTGTCCCCGTTGCCTTGCTGGTGCCCGCAGGATCGGGGCAGGCGGGCGACGCAGAACTGGCGCGCAGCCTTGAAAACGCAGCCCGACTGGCGATGGCCGACCTACAGAACGTCAAGATCGATCTGCGTGTCTATGACACGCGCGGCAGCTCGAATACGGCCGCCGAGGTCGCACAGCGGGCGGTGGCGGACGGGGCAAAGATTATCGTTGGTCCATTCTATTCCCAAGCCACCAACTCCGCTGGTCTTGCCGTTCTGAATAGCGGCGTCAACGTCCTGTCCTTTTCGAACAATACCAGTATCGCAGGCGGAAACGTCTTTGTTCTGGGTTACACCTTCGACAATACAGCCAACCGCCTAGTCAGTTTCGCCGGGTCCCAAGGTAAATCGAATATGGTTATCGTTCACAGCGACGATACCGCCGGCCAATTGGGACAGGCTGCTATCGCCACCGCTCTTAGCGGCAGCCGTGTGAACAACGCGGGGTCCGTCGGCTATAGTCGTTCGCAGCAAGGTGTCATTAATTCTGTTTCCGCGGTCAAAGCAACTGTAGATGCGTCCGGCGCAGATTCTCTGTTTCTGACGGCGACAACCGCAGGGGCACTGCCACTCTTTTCCCAATTGCTGCCAGAAGCAGGTGTATCACCCGCGACAACCCAGTACATTGGCCTGACACGCTGGGATATTCCCACCCAAACCTTGGACCTGCCGGGGGTACAGGGTGGCTGGTTTGCATTGCCAGACCAATCAAAGGCCCAAGCATATCGCCAGCGATACAACAATACCTATGGTGAGGCCCCGCACCCGAACAGCGGCCTGGCCTACGACGGCATCGCCGCAATTGCCGCACTGGTGAGCCAAGGCAAATCCAATGCGTTAACCGCTTCGGCACTAACGCAAAACGCCGGTTTCCAGGGCGTTGGCGGCATCTTCCGCCTGCGTCCGAACGGTACGAATGAACGCGGTCTGGCAGTCGCCACGATCCAGAATAAACAGGTAGTAGTGATTGACCCTGCCCCACAAAGCTTCACAGGCGCCGGTTTCTGATCAACCGGTGCTGACGCTGACCCCGAAGGGTGAGCTGATTTGCCCGGCCGAAGAAATATTCGACAGCGCCGCCGTCATGGCGCAGCTGTCGGAAGCCTTCGACAAAACCTCGGACAATGGCGCACGGCGAAATGAGACCGTGCGCATTCTGCGTGACGCCCAGAAAGCCGGGCGTCAGGCCATTGCCGACGCCTTTTCCCAGCGCCCATTTGACGCGCGGCCGCTGACCCATTCCTACACCTATCTGACCGACGGGCTGGTCTGCACGGCGATGCAGGTGTCCAGCGAAGTTCTGCACCCTCTGGCCACGCCGACGCAGGGTGAAAAGATCGCAGTCTTGGCGGTCGGTGGTTATGGCCGGGGTGAGATGGCTCCGGCTTCCGATGTCGACCTGCTGTTCCTGACCCCCTACAAGATCACCGCCTGGGCCGAGAGCGTGATTGAGTCCATGCTGTATATCCTGTGGGATTTGCGGCTGAAGGTCGGCCATTCCTCGCGCACCATCAAGGATTGCCTGCGGCTGGGCACCGAGGACTTCACCATCCGCACCGCGATGCTGGAACAGCGGTATCTGGCCGGGGATAAAGAACTTGGGACTGAACTGGACACCCGTCTGAAATCCGACCTGTTCAAGGGCACCGAACGGCAGTTCATCGAAGCCAAGCTGCAGGAACGCGACGAGCGACACCTGAAGCAGGGTCAGCGCTATATGGTCGAGCCCAACGTCAAAGAGGGCAAGGGTGGGCTGCGCGATCTGCAATCGCTCTATTGGATCGCGAAATACATCTATGGTGTTCAGGATGTGGCGGAACTGGTGCCGCTGGGCCTGTTCACTCCGGACGAGTTCGAGACCTTTGTGAAGGCCGAAGATTTCCTCTGGGCAGTGCGGTCACACCTGCATCTGGTCACCGGGCGCGCCACGGAACAGCTGACCTTTGACATGCAGGTCGAGGTCGCAGCCCGCATGGGGTACGAGGACCGTGCCGGACGTCGCGGCGTGGAAGTCTTCATGCAGCGTTATTTCCGCGAGGCCACGCGGGTCGGGGAACTTACGCGCATCTTTCTGACCAAGCTGGAAGCGACCCACATGAAAGGTGCCGCCCTGTTAGAGCGCATCTTTCGCCGCCGCCCCAGTGTGAAAGCTGGTTATGCTGTCGTGCACGGTCGCCTGGACGTAGCTGATCCCGAGACATTTCTGGCCGACAAGCTGAACCTGCTGCGCCTGTTCGAAGAAGGGTTGCGGACGGGCATGCTGATCCACCCGGACGCAATGCGGCTGGTCACGGCCAACCTGAACCTGATCGACGAAGAGATGCGCGAAAACAAGGAAGCGCAACGTATCTTCCTTGATCTGATGCTGAAACACGGCAACCCCGAACGCGCCCTTCGCCGGATGAACGAACTGGGCGTCCTTTCAGCCTTTTTGCCCGAGTTCGAACACATCGTGGCGATGATGCAGTTCAACATGTATCACAGTTATACGGTGGATGAGCACACCATCCAGTGCATCATCAACCTGAACCAGATCGAACGCGGAGAGCTGGTGGAATCGCTTCCTCTGGCCTCGTCGATCCTGAAGGGCGGGGTCAATCGCAAGGTTCTGTATGTCGCCTTGTTGCTGCACGATATCGCCAAGGGGCGGCCCGAAGATCACTCGATTCTCGGCGCGCAGATCGCCCGCAAGGTTGCGCCTCGACTTGGGCTGAACAAGGCGGATTCGGAAACCGTGGAATGGCTGGTGCGCTATCACCTGCTGATGTCGGACATGGCGCAGAAACGCGACATCTCGGATCCGCGCACGGTGCGCGATTTCGCCAAGGCGGTGAAGACGGTCAAGCGGCTGGACCTGCTGACGGTGCTGACGGTCTGCGACATTCGCGGCGTCGGGCCGAATACGTGGAACAACTGGAAGGCCACCCTGCTGCGTGCCCTGCATGCCGAAACCAAACGCGCGCTTGAAACCGGGATGGAGGACCTCAACCGCGCCAACCGTGGCACCGAAGCCAAAAAGGCGCTGCGCGCTGAACTGGCCGAATGGTCCAAAGCCGACCTCAAGGCCGAGACCGGGCGGCATTACCCGCCCTATTGGCAGGGTCTGAACCTGTCGACCCATGTGGAATTTGCCGAGATGCTGCGGACGCTGGAACACAGCGGCGACCCGGGTGAGATGGAAATCCGCCTGCATCCCGACGAAGACCGCGACGCCACCCGCGCCTGTTTCGCGATGGGTGACCACCCGGGGATATTCGCACGGATTGCGGGGGCTCTGGCGCTGGTCGGGGCCAACGTTGTGGATGCGCGCAGTTATACCACCAAGGACGGTTACGTGACCGACGCGTTCTGGATTCAGGACGCCGAAGGCCACCCGTTCGAGGCCAGCCGCCTGCCACGCCTGACCCAGATGATCCACAAGACGCTGAAAGGTGAGGTCGTCGCCCGCGAGGCGCTGAAGTCACGCGACAAGATCAAGAAGCGCGAGCGTGCCTTCAACGTGCCCACCCATATCACTTTCGACAATGACGGGTCCGAGATTTACACGATTATCGAAGTCGACACCCGCGACCGGCCCGGCCTGTTGTATGATCTGACGCATACGCTGGCCGCCGCCAACGTCTATATCGCCAACGCAGTGATCGCGACCTATGGCGAGCAGGTCGTGGACACGTTCTACGTCAAGGACATGTTCGGGCTGAAATACCATTCGGAAAGCAAGCAGCGCACGCTTGAAGGCAAACTGCGCAAAGCCATCACCGAAGGCGCCGAGCGCGCGGCCTCATGAAGCAGATCCGGCTGTTTTCAGGCCTGTTCACGGTCGGGTTCTGGACTCTGGCCAGCCGTATTCTGGGCTTCCTGCGGGAAATCCTGCTGACCGCCTATATCGGGCCGGGGCCGGTGATGGATGCCTTTGTCGCCGCCTTCCGCCTACCCAACATGTTCCGCCGTTTCTTTGCCGAAGGCGCATTCAACGCCGCCTTCGTACCGATGTTTTCCAAACGGCTGGAGGGGGGCGAGAACGCCGAAGGCTTTGCGCAGGACGCGTTCAACCTGCTGGCTGTGGCGGTTCTGGCGCTGGTCGGGCTGGCGATGGCGTTCATGCCCGCTTTGGTCTGGATCACCGCCGAAGGGTTCTATGGCGACGAACGGTTCGATCTGGCCGTTGATTATGGATACGTTGTCTTCCCCTACATCCTGTTCATGTCGCTGGCGGCGTTGTTTTCGGGCGTTCTGAATGCCACCGGACGCTTTGCCGCTGCCGCCGCTGCACCCGTATTGCTGAACATCTTTGCCTGCACCGCCCTGATTGCCGGGGCCGCGATGGGTGGTGAGGTGATCCGATGGCTGATCGCCGTCATCCCGCTGGCGGGTATCGCGCAGCTGGCCCTGGTCTGGGTCGCCACCGAACGGGCTGGCATCCGCATCCGTCTCGGCCTGCCGAAACTCAGCCCCGAAATGCGCCGCATGGTCCGCATCGCCGTTCCCGCAGCACTCGCCATGGGCGTCACGCAGGTCAATCTGGTGGTAGGGCAGCTGGTGGCCTCGAAAACCGAAAAGGCGGTTAGTTGGCTGTTTGCAGCGGATCGGCTGTATCAATTGCCTCTGGGCGTGGTGGGCATTGCCGTCGGCATCGTGCTGCTGCCCGATCTGTCGCGACGCCTGCGGGCCGGGGATAAGGACGGCGCCCGCAACGCCTTTTCCCGCGCCGGAGAATTCACCCTTCTACTGACCATCCCCTCGACCGTGGCTTTTATCGTTTTGCCAAACCCGATCGTCTCGGTCCTGTTCGAACGCGGCCAGTTCAGCGCCGAAGACACCACGGCCACGGCGCTGGCGGTGGCTGTCTATGGCATCGGGCTGCCCGCCTTCATGCTGCAAAAGCTGCTGCAGCCGCTGTTCTTCGCGCGCGAGGATACGAAATCCCCGTTCCACTATGCCATTGTGGCCATGATCGTGAACGCGGGGCTGGCCTTTGGTCTTTATCCGCTGGTCGGATGGATTGCCCCTGCCATTGCAGCCTCGACCGCCGGGTGGGCCATGGTTGCTCTACTGGCCATAGGCGCACGCCGCATGGGCGAAGAGGCGCGGTTTGATGACCGGTTCAAACGTCGGGCGTGGCGCATCGTGGCGGCGTCGTTGGGGATGGGCGTTGTGCTGTATGCCGCCATCCACCTGTTCGGCTGGACCTTCCAGCTGCCCGGATGGCGCTATCTGGCGCTGATCCTCCTGATCAAGGTTGCAGCCGCATCTTATTTTTTCCTCGGCCACCTGTTCGGCGCGTTCGAGGTGTCCGAGTTCAAAAAGGCTCTGCGACGGTCGTGATCAGTCGCGGCGGATACGCCGCACGATCCGCGCCCAGCCGCCCGGCGCCAGTATGAAGGACAGACCGAACCCGGTTGCAAACCCGCCAAGATCGGCCACCCAATCGGATGTGCCGCCGAAAATCAGGCCAAAGACAAGCTGAATGCCCATCAGTGCCGCGATCAGGCTAAAGGCGCGGTGCTGATTTTCACCAACCAGTGACAGCTTGCGCCACAGCAACCACGTAAATGCACCGATCAGGCCATAGACCGGAGGAAACCCTCCGACCAGCGGATAGCTGGGGTCCAGCAGCAACGCATAGGCCAGCGCACCGCCCACGCCGGACAGCACAAAGACGACCAGCATCTGGAACCCGCCAAAGACCTCGGCCACCATCTTGCCCATGGCCAGCAGGAAAACACAGACAAAGACGGCCTGCGTGAAGTTGCCGGACACGAACGGGTAGGTCACGAACCGGATCACATGTTCAAACGGCCAGCGCCCGTTTTCGATCATCCAGTCGAAGATGTCGGGCGAGAAGGAATAGCTCTGCAACGCATCCAGCCGCCAACCCACCGCCGAAGGTCCGCCGACCAACCCGCGCGCGCCAAGGGTGAAGGCTATCTCGATCCCAATGATGAACAGCACCAAAGCCATCACTACGGGCGGCAGAGGGTTCACGGCGGGTGTATAATTCTCACTGCTCATTGGGCAGGCCTTTCGCGGCTGTTGACGTCCCTTGGCCTCATGGGTAAGCGACGGGGGCTGATTTTTCCAGACGGGAGTTCCCTTCGATGACCGAGACCCAGTTCACACCGCGCGTGTTTTCCGGCATCCAGCCGTCGGGAAACCTGCACCTTGGCAACTATCTGGGTGCGCTCAAGCGGTTCGTGGATATGCAGAAGCCCGATATCGAAACCATCTATTGCATGGTCGATCTGCACGCGATCACCGTCTGGCAAGACCCCAAGGAACTGGCACATTCGACGCGTGAACTTTGCGCAGGCTTTATCGCCGCCGGGCTCGACCCGGAAAAGTCGATCCTGTTCAACCAAAGCCAGGTGCCCGAGCACGCGCAACTGGCGTGGATCTTCAACTGCGTCGCCCGCATGGGCTGGATGCAACGGATGACTCAGTGGAAGGACAAGGCGGGCAAGAACCAGCAGAACGCCTCGCTGGGCCTGTTCGCGTACCCTTCGTTGATGGCCGCTGACATTCTGACCTATCATGCGACTCACGTACCGGTGGGCGACGACCAGAAACAGCACCTTGAGCTGACCCGCGACATCGCGATCAAATTCAACCATGACTATGGCGTCGACTTCTTCCCGATCACCGAACCTGTGATCGAAGGGGCCGCGACCCGCGTCATGAGCCTGCGCGACGGGTCCAAGAAGATGTCGAAATCCGACCCGTCCGACATGAGCCGCATCAACATGACCGATGACGCCGACACGATTGCCAAGAAGATTCGCAAGGCCAAGACAGACCCGGAAGCTTTGCCTTCGGAGCTCGACGGGCTGGACGAACGCCCCGAGGCACGCAATCTGGTGAACATCTACGCCGCCCTCAGCGACCAGACCGCCGAGCAGGTTCTGGTCGAAATGGGAGGCAAGCAATTCGGTGAATTCAAACCGATGCTGGCGGAACTGGCGGTGTCGAAACTGGCGCCAATCTCGTCCGAAATGGCCCATCTGATGGGGGAACAGGCCGAGATCGATCGGATTCTGGCCAAAGGCGCAGAAAAGGCGCGCGCAGTCGCGGCCCCGATCCTGCAGCAGACCTACGAAATCGTGGGCATGGTTGGTGCAAAACAGGGCTGATTGCTCTGGACCTTGCCTCAACGCCTTCCTAGGTTTGCGCAAAAGCTTGGGAGGGCGTCATGGCAGTCGGCAAGAATATCCGCACCTATTTCGAAGGTCAGTGGCATGACGGGAACGCTCCGATCATGCGGGCCGCCGATCATGGATCATGGCTGGGATCGTCGGTCTTTGACGGCGCGCGTTATTTCGAAGGTATGGCCCCGGACCTTGAGGCGCATTGCGCCCGCGTAAACCGGTCTGCCGAGGCGCTGATGCTGACACCCTCGGTTACGACTGAACAGATGGTCGAAATCGTCCACGAGGGGCTGCAAGCCTTCGGCCCGGAATCGGCCGTCTACATCCGCCCGATGTATTGGGGCATCGACGGCGACGCGACCGCCATCGTTCCGCTGGAAAACAGCACCGGCTTTGCAATCTGTCTGGAAGAGATTCCAATGGCCCCCGAAACTGCCGCGGCCACGCTGGGATACACACGGTTCCGCCGCCCGGTTCTGGAATCCTCGGTCGTGAACGCCAAGGCAGGGTGCCTTTACCCCAACAACGCACGGATGCTGCAAGAGGCGCGCTCGAACGGGTTTTCCAACGCGCTGGTCGCCGACGCTCTGGGCCATGTGGCCGAAACTGCAACCGCCAATATCTTCATGGTCCGCGACGGCGAGGTCTTCACCCCCACCCCCAACGGCACCTTTCTGGCGGGGATCACCCGCGCCCGCCATATCACGAACCTGCGCGCCGACGGCGTGACTGTGCACGAAGCCATTCTCAGCTTTGAGGATTTCCACAAGGCGGATGAGGTCTTCATGAGCGGCAACATGAGCAAGATCACCCCGGTCACCGCGATCGAAGGCACCCGATATCAGGTCGGCCCCGTCGCCCGCCGCGCACGCGAGATGTATTGGGACTGGGCGGCAAGCACGCGCTAGGCTCTGGTTGCCAGCACGCATCTGGTCGGGCATGATCGCCTGAAACAACTGAGGACACTTCATGCGCAAATTCCTGGTCGTTCTGGATGACAGTCGCGAATGCCTGAACGCGATGCGCTTTGCCGCCATGCGTGCTGCCCATACCGGGGGCGGCGTCACTATCCTGTCGGTTATCCCACCGGATGAATTCAACCACTGGATCGGTGTGGCAGAAACGATGCGCGAAGAATCGCGCGAGCGTATCCACGCACATTACGAGGTGTTCGCAAAGTGGATGCGCGACAAGCAGGGTGTGGACCCGGAGCTGGCGATCCGCGAAGGCGATCCGGTTCCGCAAATCATTGAACACGTGCAATCCGACCCTGAGATCGGGGTGCTGGTGCTGGGCGCAGGCGTCGAAAAGAAAGGCCCTGGTCCACTGGTGACGCAGTTGACCAAGAATTCGGGCAGTCTTCCGATCCCGATCACCATCGTTCCCGGTGACCTGAGCAAGGAAAAACTGGAAGAGATCACCTGAGGCACGTCCATGTCGCGCAGCATCCAGTTCTGGTTCGAATTCGCCTCGACCTATTCCTATCTCAGCGCGATGCGGATCGAGGATTTGGCGGCGCAGCACGGGGTCTCGGTCGAATGGCAGCCCTTCCTGCTGGGTCCGATTTTCGCCGCGCAAGGCTGGGACAATTCCCCGTTCAACATCTACCCGGCCAAAGGGCGCTATATGTGGCGCGACATGGAGCGGCTTTCGGCCCGGCGCGGCCTACGGTTCACCCGGCCTGATCCGTTTCCGCAAAATGGCCTGAAGGCCGCGCGGCTGGTGTTGTCGATTGATGCCCAACCACAAAGGGCTGCGTTTGTCCGCTCCGTCTATGCCGCCCAATTTGTCGATGGGCTGAACATCTCGGACGACGATGTGCTGGTTGACTGCCTGTCGCAGGCCAGCCTGCCTGCGGAAACGCTGGCCCGCTGTCACGACCCCGACATCAAGGCAGCCCTGATCGAACAGACAAAGACGGCTCAGACGAACGGGATTTTCGGGGCCCCCAGCTTTCTGGTGGGGGATGAGCTGTTCTGGGGCGATGACCGGCTGGATGAAGCCATGCAACTGGCGGGTGAAATTTAGAACGGTTCCAAATCTTGACTTCCCCTGCGCGGACCCGCATATCAGTCTCAACTGAAACGGAGCCGTGACATGTTCATCCAGACCGAATCCACGCCGAACCCCGCAACGCTGAAATTCCTGCCCGGCCAGATCGTTCTGGAGGCTGGAACCGCTGACTTTCCTTCGGCGGAAGCCGGAGAAAGATCACCCCTTGCCAAGCGCATCTTTGCGGTCAGCGGTGTGACCGGCGTATTCCTGGGCAATGACTTCGTGACTGTGACCAAATCTGACGACGTTCAGTGGGATCACATCAAGCCCGCCATTCTGGGCGCAGTGATGGAGCATTTCCAGTCCGGTCAACCGGTGCTGGGCTCGGACGCGCAGGCCGCTTCGGGACACGCCGAACACACTGGTGAAGACGCCGAAATCGTCAATCAGATCAAAGATCTGCTGGACAGCCGCGTGCGTCCGGCGGTGGCTCAGGACGGGGGTGACATCACCTTCCACGGGTTCGACCGGGGCGTTGTTTACCTGCACATGCAGGGCGCCTGCGCGGGCTGCCCGTCCTCGACCCTGACGCTGAAAATGGGGATCGAGAACCTGCTGCGCCACTACATTCCAGAGGTGACCGAGGTGCGCCCCGTTGCCGTCTGATCCACTGATTCTGGCGTTTGATACATCGGCCGCGCATTGCGCGGCCGCTTTGTTGCGGGGTGACAGCATCCTCGTGTCCCGCACCGAATCCATGTCTCGTGGTCAGGCTGAGCGGCTGATGCCACTGCTGCAAGAGGTTCTGGCCGAAGCGGGCTGTACCTGGCGTGACTTGACCGCCATTGGTGTTGGGATCGGTCCGGGGAATTTCACCGGCATCCGTATCTCGGTCTCTGCCGCGCGGGGATTGGCCTTGGGTCTTGGAATTCCGGCCGTGGGCGTTTCGGGCTTCGACGCGTTGGCCGCAACCGGGGACGGATTGCCCGCAATCCGCGCCCCGCGCGAACAGGTCTATGTCGTGCTGCCCGGGCAAGATCCGGCGCTAATGGCGCAGGAACAGGCAGAATCACTCGGCCCCCTGATCCTGAATGATGACGCAGACGCTCAGGTGCGGGCTATCGCTCGGCTGGCGGCGCAAAACTGGCAGAGCGTTACCACAGCCCCGGCCCCGCTGTATGTGCGGCCCGCAGATGCAGCCCCGTCAAAAGATACGCCACCCGTTTTGTTGGACGGATGACCCCGCAGGATCTGGCCTATACCCACGCGGCGGCCTTTACCCAGTCGCGCCCCTGGACGGATCAGGAATTCGCCGATCTGCTGGACAATCGATTCACTTACGTTGTTGGGAACGCTGAATCTTTTGCCCTATTCCAAGTCATCGCGGATGAGGCGGAACTGCTCACCATCGCGACCCATCCCAGTCATCAACGGCAAGGTCTGGCGCTAAAAACCATGCAGGAATGGCACGCGAAAGCCCAAAACCTGGGCGCAACCCGCGCCTTTCTGGACGTCGCGTCAAACAATTACCCCGCCATCGCCCTGTATGAACGGTATGGATACACGCCCTGCGGCCTGCGCAAGGGCTACTATTTGCGCGAAAACGCTGAAAAAGTCGATGCCGTCGTCATGGAATGCAACCTCGTCTGAGGGCCAACTCTGCTTTTTTTAGACCATCCGGTCAAAAATCAGTTGACCGCACCGGTTGCAAACGTCCTTAATTCCCGCCATCACAACAGTTATGCTCGCTCGCAGTGGGTAAACGGGGCTATCTTGGCTCCAACCGACAATAACAAACGGGAGTATGAAATGACCCTGATGAAATCCTTGATGGGCGCTGCCGCCGCCGTCGCGCTGACTGCTGGTGCGGCGCTGGCCGAACCGGCCCTGATCTTTGACCTGGGCGGCAAGTTCGACAAGTCGTTCAACGAAGCTGCGCATAACGGCGCGTCGCGTTGGGCCGAGGAAACCGGCGGTACCTACCGTGAGATCGAACTGCAATCCGAAGCCCAGCGCGAGCAGGCCCTGCGCCGCTTTGCCGAAGCTGGCCTGAGCCCGATCATCACCATGGGTTTCGCAATGGCCGATCCGCTCAGCACGGTTGTCGGCGACTACCCCGACACGAAATTTGTCGTGGTCGACGTGAACTGGCTGGACGCGCCGAACCTGCGTCAGGTTGGTTTTGCCGAGCATGAAGGCTCGTATCTGGTTGGTATGATGGCCGCCATGGCCTCGGAATCCGGCACAATCGGTTTCATTGGCGGTATGGATGTTCCGCTGATCCGTCACTTCGGCTGCGGCTATGCGCAAGGCGCCAAAGCGGTGAACCCGGATATCAACGTGGTTGCAAACATGACCGGCACCACCCCGGCTGCATGGAACGACCCGGTGAAAGGGTCCGAGCTGACCAAGGCGCAGATCAGCCAGGGCGCTGACGTGGTTTATGCCGCAGCTGGCGGCACCGGCGTTGGTGTTCTGCAAACCGCAGCCGACGAAGGCATCCTGTCGATCGGTGTGGACAGCAACCAGAACCACCTGCACCCGGGCAAGGTTCTGACCTCGATGCTGAAACGCGTTGACGTCGCCGTCTACGACGCGATGAACGCAGGCAACGACCTGGAAACCGGCGTGTTCGCCATGGGTCTGGCCGAAGACGGTGTTGGCGTTGCGATGGACGAAAACAACGCCGCGCTGGTCTCGGATGAGATGAAAGCAGCCGTTGAAAAAGCCCGTCAGGACATCATTGACGGCAACGTCAGCGTTGTCAGCTATTACGAGAACGACAGCTGCCCGGCACTGCAGTTCTGATATCGCGCGGGGCGGGGGGTTTGACCCCCGCCTCGCATCCACTCTGCTGCGCGGTCCGCGCGGCCCTTCGGCAATCTGAGGACAAAACATGACCGTCCCCGCCATTGAGCTCAAAGGGATTTCCAAAGCCTTTGGGCCGGTTCAGGCCAACAAAGACATTTCCATCAGCGTCGCCCCCGGCACGATCCATGGGATCATCGGTGAAAACGGTGCGGGCAAATCCACGCTGATGAGCATTCTCTACGGGTTTTACAAAGCCGATAAAGGTGAGATCTGGATCAACGGCACCAAGACCGACATCCCTGACAGCCAGGCGGCGATTGCGGCGGGTATCGGGATGGTGTTCCAGCATTTCAAGCTGGTCGAGAATTTCACCGTTCTGGAAAACATCGTTCTGGGCGCCGAGGATGGCGGGCTTCTGGCCCCGTCTTTGTCCAAGGCCCGCAAGGAACTGAAAGAGCTGGAAGAAGAATACGAGCTGTTCGTCGACCCCGACAAACGCATCGACGAGATCGGCGTGGGGATGCAGCAGCGGGTCGAAATTCTGAAGGCGCTGTACCGCAAGGCCGAGATCCTGATCCTCGACGAACCCACCGGCGTTCTGACCCCGGCCGAGGCGGATCAGCTGTTCCGCATCCTCGACCGGCTGCGGGCCGAAGGGAAGACGATCATCGTGATCACGCACAAACTGCGTGAGATCATGGAAAACACCGACACTGTTTCGGTCATGCGACGCGGGCAGATGACGGCGACGGTCAAAACCGCCGAGACCAGCCCGGAAGAACTGGCCGAGCTGATGGTGGGCCGCAAGGTTCTGCTGCAGGTCGACAAGGTGCCTGCGAAACCTGGCAAACCCATTCTTGAGGTCGAAAACCTGCGCGTCTTCGATCAGGCGGGTGTTGAGCGGGTCAAAGGCATCGATCTGACCGTGCGGGCCGGGGAAATCGTCGGCATCGCCGGTGTTGCGGGTAATGGTCAGTCCGAACTGCTGGAAGTTCTGGGCGGGATGCGTCCGGGTCAGGGCTTGATCAAGCTGAACGGTGCACCCCTAGCGCTTAGCGGGCACGGGTCTGACGGACAGGCCCGCCGCGCGCAACACATCGCCCATGTGCCCGAGGACCGCCAGCGCGAAGGGCTGATCATGGACTTCCACGCGTGGGAGAACGTGGCCTTCGGCTATCACCGCGACCCGGCCTATCAGCGCGGCATATTCATGGACAACGCCGCCCTGCGCGCCGACACCGAAGCCAAGATCGAAAAATTCGATGTGCGCCCGCCCAATGGCTGGCTGACCGCCAAGAGCTTCTCGGGCGGTAACCAGCAGAAAATCGTCGTCGCGCGCGAGATTGAACGCAACCCGGACCTGCTGCTGGTCGGCCAGCCTACCCGTGGTGTGGACATCGGCGCGATCGAGTTCATTCATAAACAGATCGTCGCCCTGCGCGATCAGGGTAAAGCGATCTTGTTGGTCTCGGTCGAGCTTGAGGAAATCTTCTCGCTGTCCGACCGGATCGCGGTGATGTTTGACGGACATATCATGGGCGAGCGTCTGCCCCATGAGACAGATGAAAAAGAACTGGGCCTGCTGATGGCCGGTGTTGCGGGAGAGGCCGCGTAACATGGATAAAATGCCCAAATGGGCCGATGTCGTCCTGATCCCGCTGATCAGCTTGATACTGGCCACTATCCTTTCAGCGCTGGTGATCCTCGCCATCGGTGAGAACCCACTCGAGGCGGTGAACCTGATGGTCACCGGCGCGCTGGGATCGACCTATGGCTGGGGCTATACGCTCTATTACGCGACCAACTTCATGTTCACCGGGCTGGCGGTGGCGGTCGCCTTCCACGCGCGGCTGTTCAACATCGGTGGTGAAGGTCAGGCGATGCTGGGCGGGCTTGGCGTTGCCATGGTCTGCCTATACATCCCGTGGCCGCACTGGAGTATCGCCCTGCTCGGCGCCGGGCTTGCTGCGGCCCTGTTCGGTGCGGCTTGGGCCGCGATCCCGGCCTATCTGCAGGCCAAACGCGGAAGCCATATCGTGATCACCACGATCATGTTCAACTTCATCGCGGCGGCCTTCCTGAACTATATGCTGGTCAACGTGATGCGCCCGCAGGGCTCGCAAGACCCGGCAACGGCACGTTTCCCCGAGGCGGTGCACCTACCGACCTTCCAGTCGATGTTCTCGACCGCCGAAAACGCGGTATTTCGCGGTGCACCTGCGAATATCTCGTTCTTCGTGGCGGTTCTGGCCTGTTTCGTCGTCTGGGCGCTGATCTGGCGCACGCGGCTGGGCTATGAAATCCGCGCCTATGGCCATTCTGAAACCGGCGCTGTCTACGCAGGGATTTCGCCGGTTCGCATCACCATCGTCGCGATGCTGATCTCGGGCGCTCTGGCCGGAATGATGGCCATCAACAACGTTATGGGCGAAGCGGAACGTCTGGTTCTGAATTCCACCGAGGGCGCGGGCTTTATCGGTATCGCCGTTGCGCTGATGGGGCGGTCACATCCTTTTGGCGTGTTCCTCGCGGCGCTGCTGTTCGGGTTCCTGTATCAGGGCGGTGCCGAGCTGGCGCTGTGGACCTCGATCCCGCGCGAGCTCATCGTAGTCATTCAGGCGCTGGTGATCCTGTTCACCGGAGCGTTGGACAACATGGTCAGGATGCCGCTTGAAAAGCTGTTCCTGAGCCTGCGGAAGGGGGCAGAGTGATGGAGTTCTTCGTAACACTCATCCAGGTCCTCGATTCGACGATCCGTCTGGCTACGCCGCTGCTGCTGGCCTGTCTGGCGGGGCTGTATTCCGAACGCGCCGGCATTTTCGACATCGGTCTTGAAGGCAAGATGCTGATGTCGGCCTTTTTCTCGGCGGCGGTTGCCGCTGTGACCGGGTCGGTCTGGCTGGGCCTGCTGGCAGGCATCGCATCCTCGCTGGTTCTGTCCGGATTGCATGGGCTGGCCTCGATCACCTTCAGGGGCAATCAGTTGATTTCGGGTGTCGCGATCAACTTCCTTGCATCTGGCCTTACCGTGTTGATCGCACAAAGCTGGTTCAAGCAGGGCGGGCGTACGCCTTCTCTCTTCGGCGGAGCTCGATTCGAATCCGCAGAGTTCCCTTATGCAATCGGCCCCGAAGATGCTGAGCTGACTGGGCAACCGGTTTCTGAACTGATGTCTGACGCCAATTCAGTTCACATGGTGTACTCCGAGCTGCTATCCGGTCATTCCATCTTGGTCTACGTGGCCTTCCTCATGGTCCCGCTGACATGGTGGATTCTGTACCGCACCCGGTTCGGGCTGCGTCTGCGCGCGGTGGGTGAAAACCCGGCGGCCGTGGATACCGCCGGTGTCTCAGTCGTCGGCCTGCGCTTTGCCGCCGTCGCCATCTGCGGCGTGTTGTGCGGGATCGCTGGTGCGTATCTTGCCACCGCCCTGCAGGCCGGGTTCGTCAAGGAGATGACCGCCGGGCGCGGGTTCATCGCTCTGGCCGCGCTGATCTTTGCGAAGTGGCGGCCATGGCACGCGATGTGGGCCTGTCTTCTGTTCGGTCTGCTGCAGGCGATTGCACTGCGGTTCCAGAACATCGATCTGGGTGGCGTGGTCATTCCGGTGCAAGTCATGGACGCACTGCCCTATATCCTGACCGTGGTCATTCTGGCCGGGTTCGTCGGCAAAGCTGTGCCACCGCGCGCCGGTGGCGAGCCATATGTGAAAGAGCGCTGACAGGTCCAGTTCCGAACACCTGTCGGTCCAGTTCGCCGCGGTGCCGCATGTAGAGTTGATTTTACATGCGGCAACCGCTCTAAAGGGGTATGAATGTGTTTCCTGCTATAGCCCAGATCGGATTGTCCCACATCAGGGCGCCGGAAACACAAAAACGCCCGCCTTCCGGGTGTCTTCCCATTCTTCAGCCAAATCGGATTTTCGGGTGTCTGCCCGAGCGTACGATATTCGCCATGTGGCCGTGGGATTTGTTCCCGGCGCGCCGCATAAACGCCTCACCCATATGGTTTGAGACAGCCCGGGTCGCCCAAGGTGGCGCGGCCGCTCTCATCCGGTAATTCCACATGCAGATTTACCTTCCTATCGCCGAAGTCTCCGTCAATGCCTTTTTGCTTTTGGGGCTGGGCGGGATGGTCGGTATCCTGTCCGGCATGTTCGGCGTGGGCGGCGGGTTCCTGATGACGCCGCTGCTGTTTTTCATCGGCATCCCCCCAGCCGTCGCCGTCGCAACCGAAGCCAACCAGATCGTTGCCTCGTCCTTTTCCGGTGTCTTGGCGCATTTCCGACGAAGGACGGTGGACCTAAGAATGGGCACGGTCCTGTTAACCGGAGGGTTAATTGGCGCTGCCCTTGGCGTAGTGGTGTTCAACTATCTCAAAAGCCTGGGCCAGGTCGATCTGCTGGTGACGCTGTGTTACGTCGTCTTCCTTGGCGTGGTCGGCGGCCTGATGTTCATCGAAAGCCTGCGGGCGCTGCGCAAGGCTAAAAAGGGCGGCGGCGCGCCCGCAAAACGGCGTCAGCGAGGCTGGGTTCACGCCATGCCGTTTAAGATGCGCTTTCGCACGTCGGGCCTCTATATCTCGGTCATTCCGCCGATGATGGTCGGGCTGTGCGTCGGCGTGCTGTCGGCGATCATGGGGGTCGGCGGCGGCTTTATCATGGTACCGGCGATGATCTACCTGCTTGGCATGCCCACCAAAGTCGTGGTTGGCACCTCGCTGTTTCAGATCATCTTCGTGACGGCTTTCACCACCATGCTGCACGCCACCACGAACTATACGGTCGATATCGTTCTGGCGGTTCTGCTGCTGGTCGGGGGTGTCGTGGGCGCACAGATCGGCACAGTGATCGGCGCACGGATGCCGGCCGAGCAACTGCGGGTTCTTCTGGCGGCACTGGTTCTGGTGGTCTGCGGCAAGCTGGCGCTGGACCTGCTGATCGAACCGTCCGAGCTCTACTCGCTTGGCAGCGAAGGGGGCCACTGATCATGCTGAAACGCCTGATTGCCCTGCTGATCCTGTGCTGCACCCCTGCCTTTGCGGTGGACGAGCAGGTTGTGCTGGGTCTCAGCCAGGATCGCGTTGCCATCACCGCGACCTTTGACGGCTCGGAAATCCTGATTTTTGGGGCCGTCAAACGGGAAACACCCATTCCGCCCGGTCCGCCGCTTGAGGTGATCGTGGCCGTGGCCGGGCCGTCCGGCCCGGTGATGGTCCGGCGCAAGGCTCGCAAAATCGGGATCTGGGTCAATACCGATAGCGTTCTGGTCGACCTTGCGCCCAGCTTTTACGCCGTTGCCACCAGCGGGCCGCTGGACGATATCCTCTCGGATACCGAGGATCTGCGCTATCGCATTTCAATTGAACGGGCCATCCGCTCGGTCGGGGCAGCAATGCATATCCGTGGCGCGCAATCCTTTGCGGATGCCGTGGTGCGTATACGCGAGGATGAGGGGCTGTATTCGATCCGCGAAAACACCGTGGCGGTAGACGAACAGACCCTGTTCCGTACCTCGATCGCAATGCCAGCCGACCTGACCGAGGGCGACTACAAGGCGCGTATCTTCCTGACCCGCGGCAAAGAGGTCGTCTCGCAATTCGAGACCACAATCGACGTGCGCAAGGTCGGGTTGGAGAGGTTCCTCTACAACCTGTCCCGCCAGCAACCGGTCTGGTACGGGCTGATGTCGCTGGTCATCGCGATTGCGGCTGGTTGGGGTGCCTCGACGGCATTCCGGCTGTTGCGCGAAAACTGACGCCTAACCGCGGCCGATATAGGGCATCGTCGTGGCCATCACGGTCATGAACTGCACATTGGCTTCGGGCGGCAGGCTGGCCATATGCAGTACAGAACGTGCCGCGTCCTCGACAGCCATGGTCGGGTCGGGCTGCTGTCCGGCTTCAATGGCTGCGTCCACCAGCCCCTGTACCATTTGCGTGCGCGCATTGCCGATATCGATCTGACCGCAGGCGATTCCGAATGGCCGACCGTCCAGAGACAGGCTGCGGGTCAGGCCGGTGATGGCGTGTTTCGTGGCCGAATAGTGCACCGAGTTCGGACGCGGCACATAGGCAGCAATCGAGCCGTTATTGATGATGCGCCCGCCTTGCGGTGACTGGTGGCGCATGATCCGAAACGCCTCGCGCGCGCTTAGGAACATGCCGTTCAGGTTGACGTTGACGCTTTGGTACCAGTCCTCCAGCGCGATCTCGTCAATCGTGCCACCGGGCGCAAAGATACCAGCATTATTGAACAACACGTCCAGACGATCCGTTTTGCCCTGAAACTCCGCAAACGCGGCCTGAACCGCATCCGGGTCGGTCACATCCGCGACCAAAGGGATGGCAGTGTCGCGGCCCGATGCCATCTGGTGCAGTTTATCCGCACTGCGCGCCAGCAGACCAACTGTCCAGCCCTCGGCCAGGAACAGTTCCGCTGTGGCCTGCCCGATGCCCGAGCTTGCGCCGGTTACGATGATGGTGCTCATATCTCTTCGGCCTCCAGTGTCAGCGATGCTACCGGAACGGCGCGCAGGTCGTCCACGCGCAGCGGATGGGTGGGTTTGGCCAGACGGTTCCGCACCACCCATATCAGACGCTCCTGCGCGCGGGTGATGGCCACATAGGCCAAGCGCTTCCACAGCGGTTGTCCGGCCTCGGTCCGGCCCATGCGGGCGGCAGCGTAAATATCAGGCGCAAAGACCTGAACCGTGTCCCATTGTGAGCCCTGCGCCTTATGAATGGTCACCGCCGCGCCATGCAGAAAGGTCGCGCCCATGCGCGCGGCAAAAGGGATAAAGGGCTCTTCCTCATCCGGTTTCTCGATCTTGACGATGGAGGCGGCGCTGACCTGCGGGTCTTCGGCCCCCATCACGTGCAGGCGCGAAAATCCCGGCTTGCGCCCCGGTCCCAGATAGATCACCTGAGCGCCCTTGATCAGCCCGCGCGCCTCAAGGTCCAGACGTTTCTTGCGGTGCTTCAGCGGCAGCTCGATGCCGTCGCAGATCAGCGGTTCACCTTCCAACAGCTCGGTATCCGGCGCGCCGTGCACATGTCGGAACGCCTGAATCAAGCGGATGCGTGTCGCGTTGCGCCAAACCAGAACCGGGCTGCGCGCCATCAGATCGACCTCGACCCGCTGACCCCATATCACGCGATCATCCTGCCGGGCCGTCTGCTCAATCAACCGCTCGAAATCCTCGAACCCCATCTGCGGGTCGGCCAGCGCGTGGGCGAGATCAAGGATCGGATTATCCGCGTCCTGCCGGTGAACCCGATGCAGAATCTGTTTGCGCGGCTCGGGCAGAGCCTCAAACACCATACTGCCGGATTGATTGACCGGGGCCAGCTGGGCCGGGTCGCCGAACAGCAGCAGGGTCGGAAAGATTTCCTGCAGGTCCTCGAATTGGCGGTCGTCCAGCATCGAGGCCTCATCGACGAAGCCGATATCCAAGGGCTCGTCCCGGCGTTTCCAGCCGGTGATGAAATCCGACCCGCGCAATCCTGCAGCGGCCAGCGCACCGGGGATGGACTTGTTGTTCTCATAGAACGCGGCGGCTCGGTCCAGCGCCTCATCGGTCAGGCCTTCGATCTCGGGGCGTTCGTCGTTACCCGCCAGCCATTCGGCGATGCGTTCGTATTCCGGGTCATAAACCGGCGTGTATAGGATGCGGTGAATGGTCGTCGCCGGCACACCACGCAGGCGCAAAACGCTGGCCGCTTTGTTGGTGGGCGCAAGAATGGCGAGGCTGCGCTTTTCCTTCGCCTTGCGACTTTCGAAATCGCCCGAGACAATCTGCACGCCGGTTTCGGCCAACGCCTTGTACAGCTCGGCCAGCAGCAAGGTTTTACCCGAGCCCGCCTTGCCGATCACCGCCATGACACCGGATTTCCCCGCCCCCGGCAGCTTCAGAAGGGCGTCGTCATCCAGGTCAACACCGGCCGATCGCAGCATCTCGGCAATGCTGTCATAGGCGGCAGCCTGATCTTCGGAAAAGGTCACAGGGGGCATAGACATGGCGCGACCCTACAGGGCCGCGCCAGCTATCACCAGAGAGGGATTTGGCTTTTCCGCAGGTCAGGCCGACAGGGCGAACCTGTGCTGCCGCCCGGTGCCGAAGGCGGTCTTGAACCACAGGCGGGACAGCTCGCGCGGGATGCCCGCACGTTCGGCGACACGGTTGCAATCCTCGGCCGAATAAGGCCACAGCCCCACCGAAATCTGATCGCGCCCTTTCCCCTGAGAACCCAGAACAAGGGGCGAAGACCCGATCAGACGGTAAATCCGGATCATGCGTGCGTCAAAGACGCCGGCGATATGGGTCAGGCCGAACCCTTCCATCATCTCGCCACCGCTGAGCATGATCGCCCCCGCCGTATGTGGGCTGGCCGTGCGGGACAGACAAAAACGTGTCACCTCCCAGATCAGAGGGCTGCAGATCGGCTTGCCGCCGGTCAGATGTCCAAACACCTCGTTCACCATCACGGGTCCGGTGGTCGGCAGAACACGCATGGAGCCGCCGTGGCTGCCATCCTCTTCTTCCCAGATGACGTACAGGGGGTTCAGGTCGTCGTACTGATCCCGCTCCTCTCCTTTTTCGTTGACGTGGACGTCCCAGCCCAGCCGGGTTTTGAACTGATCCGCGCGGTCCCGGAACATTCCGTCGGCCAGATCCGGAAACTTGTAAAGCTCATCAGCAAACAGATAACGCAACATGACTTTTTTCCCCTTGTCGTCCTGTGCAGGAACGAAGGGGGTACAAAGTCATGGTTAATTTCCCGTTCGTGGGGCGTTCGCCTGTTAAACCACTATTAATCCCCGGCTGAGTGCCGTGGCGATGGCGTGGGTGGTGTTCTGCGCCCCAAGTTTGGCGCGAGCGCTTTCGATATAAACCCGCAGCGTATGCTCGGAAATGGAAAGCGAATGAGCGACCTGCGCCCGGCTGTAGCCCAGTGCCAGCAGGGTCATCGCATCCACTTCGCGCGGTGACAGGCCGCGGGATGAATCGGGCTGACGGTCACTTTCGAACTCAAGCGCTTTGCGGTTGAAGTAATGCGCGATCAGAATCAGTTCTCGGCCGTGACGCTCGATGAATTTCTGCCAGGCCTCGTCGTCGCAAGAATGGTTCAGGGTGAACAAGGCAAATTGCCCCTTCGGTCCTCGGATCGGGATCGAATAGCCCTGATTTCCGACCCCATGACTTTGCGCGTCCTTCAGGAACGCCTTGGCCACCTTTCCGGACCAGTCCAGCGTTTTCCAATCGACCGGGTGAAACCGCTGAAAACAGCCCAGAATGACCGGATCGATCCGGTGGTAATTTCTCTCTTGATAGCGTTCGGCCCAGGCATCGGGATAGGTCGTATAGCCGTATTGATCTCCGGCGCCATCGACCCAATGGTAAATGAGGTGTTCAACCTTCAGCCTGTCGCGCAATCGGACAGCAACAGTGCTTAGTTCTTCAAGCGTGCTGGTGTTTTCCAAGTCCTCCAGGACTTGGCTCATATCGAGTTTTGTTCCCATCCGCTGGCGTCCGTACCTCAGCCTTCTTGGACGCGATCTCGGCGGCGGCGATCAGCTTGGTGTCGTCCAACTGCTCGGCCAGCGCGATCAAACCGTTCTCAACAGCGAAGGCGTTGAGGTCCGACAACACGTCCAGTATCCACTCATTCTGCGCCATCAGGGTCTCTCCGAAACGGTTAACGAAGGGTTAACACAACCATAACATGTGCAATGTTTTTTAGACTATTCACTGGTTTCTACTCCCCAAAAAAAGTGGGGTTAATGCCTGTAAGTCGCTGAAAAGAATAAACCTATGCGCCAAAAAAGCTGCGCCCGCGAACCGATAAACCGATTCGCGGGCGCCTGAAAGTTATTTACCTGCGATTCAACCGCGGGCGTCCAGAACCTCTTCCAGAGTGCGCATTCCGGTCTGTGGGGCCTGAACCAGAACCGACATGTTGCCCGGCTTATGCTCGTTGCGCATCATCTTCATGTGCGCCTCGGGCAGTTCATTCCACGTGAACACTTCCGACATGCAGGGATCCAGGCGGCGCTCAACCATCAGCTGGTTGGCGGCGGCGGCCTGTTTCAGGTGCGCAAAGTGCGAGCCCTGCAGGCGCTTCTGATGCATCCACATGTAACGCACATCGAAGGTCAGGTTATAGCCGGTGGTGCCGGCGCAGATCACGACCATGCCGCCCTTTTTCACCACGAAGGTCGAAACCGGGAAGGTGCTTTCGCCCGGGTGCTCGAACACCATGTCGACGTTCACACCCTTGCCGGTGATGTCCCAGATGGCCTTGCCGAATTTGCGAGCCTCTTTGAACCACTCGGCATATTCAGGCGTGTTCACCGTAGGCAGTTGACCCCAGCAGTTGAAGTCCTTGCGGTTCAGAACACCTTTGGCGCCCAGACCCATGACGAAGTCACGCTTGCTTTCATCCGAGATCACACCAATCGCATTGGCGCCTGCGGTGTTGATCAGCTGGATTGCATAAGAACCCAGACCACCCGATGCGCCCCAGACCAGAACGTTCTGACCCGGCTTCAGGTCGTGCGGTTCGTGACCGAACAGCATCCGATAGGCCGTTGCCAGCGTCAGCGTGTAACAGGCGCTTTCTTCCCATGTCAGATGCTTGGGACGCGGCATCAGCTGCTGAGCCTGAACGTTGGTGAATTGCGCGAACGATCCGTCCGGCGTTTCGTAACCCCAGATCCGCTGGCTGGGCGAATACATCGGGTCGCCACCGTTGCATTCCTCGTCGTCGCCGTCATCCTGGTTGCAGTGGATGACAACCTCATCGCCGACTTTCCAGCGGGTCACTTTCGAACCCACCGCCCAGACGATGCCCGACGCATCCGAACCGGCGATGTGATAAGGTGCCTTGTGGCCGTCAAACGGCGAGATCGGCTTGCCCAGCGAGGCCCAGACGCCGTTGTAGTTCACGCCCGCGGCCATCACCAGCACCAGCACCTCGTGGCTGTCCAGTTCGGGGACGTCCACCACTTCCTGCACCATCGCGGTGTCCGGCTCGCCGTGGCGTTCCTTGCGGATCGCCCATGCGTACATTTTCTTGGGCACAAACCCCATCGGAGGGATCTCACCCATCTCATAGAGGTCTTTTTCCGGCGCGTCGTAGGACGCGATACCGCTGTCGGTGTCCAGAGCCATGTTGGCCTCCTTCATTCTAATTCATTGCCGCGATGCAGAATCGCGGGCTCTATCCGATGAGATATTGGTCGGAGAGAAATATTGCAACATATTTTGAGTGTATTTTGTAATTTTATGACCCAGCGGGTGCAGAAATTTCCTTTGCGGGCGCAGAAAGAGCCGTATTCGCGTCCAATGGCGCCGAGGCCGCGTAATAATCCAGAAGGTCAACCCTTTGACCTGACGAGGATATTTTCCCGTTCTCGCGTTTCAGAATGCGTCGGTCGACCAAATGCTGGATGCCAGCCTCGATTGCCGTGCGCTCCAACGGCGTCGAAGTTCCGTTGCGTCGCAAAAGCTGGTCGATCAACTGCACGGCGTCTTCTTCTGGGATCTCGCCCTTCTCGCGCACCAGCCAGCACGCGGCGGGCCCCGGAACCAATGGAATCGCCGCCTTGATGCCTATCATCAGATCGCGCGCCAGATCCGTCATCAGATTGGCGTCGTGATCCGCCCGGAATGCCCGCAGCGATACCGGCCGCCCATACCGCACCGAGGCCACACCGAATCGCTGATAGCGTCCAACCAGCCGCCGCCCGATCTGTTTGAGTATCCACCACGTGATCACCCCGATGCGGGCGCGAAACCGGCGTTCATTTCCCAGGGCGGCCTTGGTCAGGATCGTATCCTCAAGCACCCGGTCATAGTTCAGGGCAACAGGCACAAAGACCACGTCGCGCCCCTCGGGCTCGCTTGCGTCGATGATGTATTTCAGCAGGCCAAGCTTGGGCCGCCCCAGCGCGCCGGTCAGGCTGAGGCCGCCTTCGGGGAACATCGCCTGCGTCACCCCAGCCTCAGTCGCGTGGCGCACGTAGCAGGCCAGCACCTGCCGATACAGATCACTGCCTGATTTTCGGCGAATAAAATAGGCCCCCATCGCCCGGATCAGGCGGCTGAGCGGCCAGACCCGCGCCCATTCACCCACCGCATAGGACAGGGCCGATTGCTGCGCCGCCAGATAGGTGACCAGCACATAGTCCATGTTGCTGCGGTGATTCATGACGAAGATGACAGTGGCATCGGGGTCGATTTCCCTAAGGGCCTGCTCATCCATGTAGCTGAGCCGCACATTATAGAACGCGTTGCTCAGCATCCGGGTCAGACGGATGGCGACGCTAAAATAGGCCACTGCGGAAAAGGACGGAACGATCTCGCGCGCATAGCGGCGGGCGGTTTCAAAGGCTACGGCCTCGGGCACACGTTCCTCGCGCGCAAAATTCTGAACGGCCTGCCCAACCTGAGGATCATAGATCAGCCGCTGAATCATGTCGTACCGCCGCGCCAGTTTGAATGGCTGGATGGGCCGTTGCAGCCGTTTATTCAGTCGCTTTACCGCGCGCTCAAGCCGACGGCGAAAAAACCAGCGCACCGATGGGAACAGAAAATGCGAAGCCAGCGTGACCGCGGCAAACACCAGGATCAGCAAAAACAACCAAAGCGGAAGTTCAACGGTCTGAGTCATGCGCGCACCCTGCCACCAAACCGTAGCACCTACAATCTGAAGAACCATATATGCCGCGACGCAGCGAATTGACATATCCCGAAAATTGCGCTTTAGAACCCTTGAACGCAATTTTCTTGCCCACGCAAAGCACGAGGTCCCGTTATGACGCAGCCGCAGAAAGATCGCCCCTGGCTCATCCGAACCTATGCCGGTCATTCCACCGCCAAGGCGTCAAACGCGCTGTATCGTGGCAATCTGGCCAAGGGTCAGACGGGTTTGTCGGTGGCCTTCGATCTGCCGACTCAGACCGGGTATGACAGCGACCATACGCTGGCGCGGGGTGAGGTCGGCAAAGTGGGTGTGCCGATCAGCCATCTGGGCGACATGCGGGTTCTGTTCGACCAGATTCCGCTGGAGCAGATGAACACCTCGATGACGATCAATGCGACAGCCCCTTGGTTGCTGGCGCTGTACATCGCGGTGGCCGAGGAGCAAGGCGCGGATGTGTCCAAGCTGCAGGGCACCGTTCAGAACGACCTGATCAAGGAATACCTGAGCCGTGGCACCTATGTCTGCCCGCCGAAACCGTCGCTGAAGATGATCGCGGATGTGGCCGAGTATTGCTATACCAACGTGCCGAAATGGAACCCGATGAACGTGTGTTCCTATCACCTGCAAGAGGCCGGTGCGACGCCCGAGCAGGAGCTGGCCTATGCGTTGGCCACCGCCATCGCCGTACTGGACGAACTGCGCCCCCGCGTCCCGTCCGAGGATTTCCCGGCGCTCTGCGGCCGGATTTCGTTCTTCGTGAACGCCGGCATCCGCTTTGTCACCGAGATGTGCAAGATGCGCGCCTTTGTCGATCTTTGGGATGAGATTCTGAAGGACCGCTACGGCGTCGAAGACCCCAAGTTCCGCCGCTTCCGCTATGGGGTGCAGGTGAACTCGCTGGGCCTGACCGAACAGCAACCCGAAAACAACGTTTACCGCATCCTGATCGAGATGCTGGCCGTGACCCTGTCGAAAAAGGCCCGTGCCCGCGCGGTGCAGCTGCCCGCATGGAACGAGGCGCTCGGCCTTCCCCGCCCATGGGATCAGCAATGGTCGATGCGGATGCAACAGATCCTGGCTTATGAAACCGACCTGCTGGAATACGGCGACCTGTTTGACGGCAACCCGGCTGTGGACACCAAGGTCGAGGAGCTGAAAGAAGGCGCACGGGCCGAGTTGGCCAACCTGGATTCGATGGGCGGCGCGGTTGCCTCGATCGAATACATGAAGTCGCGCCTGGTCGATTCGAATGCGGAACGTCTGAACCGGATCGAACGCAATGAAACCGTCGTTGTCGGCGTGAACAAATGGACCGAAGGTGAAGCCTCGCCGCTGCAGACCGAGGATGGCGGCATCATGGTCGTCGACCCGGCCGTGGAACAGGAACAGATCGCCCGGCTGAACGAGTGGCGGTCGGAACGGGACGACGCGGCAGTCACGGCCGCTCTGGCCGCGCTGCGCGAGGCGGCGCAAACCGGGGCCAATGTCATGGAGCCGTCGATTGCTGCAGCCAAGGCCGGTGTCACCACCGGCGAATGGGCCGAGGAAATGCGCAAGGTCTACGGCACCTATCGCGGCCCGACCGGCGTTTCGGGTTCGGTGTCGAACAAAACCGAAGGTCTGGACGACCTGCGCGCCGCCGTGGATGCCGTCAGCGACAAGCTGGGCCGCCGTCTGAAATTCCTGGTCGGCAAACCGGGTCTGGACGGCCATTCCAACGGCGCCGAACAGATCGCCTTCCGCGCCCGCGATTGCGGCATGGATATCAGCTATGAGGGCATCCGCCTGACGCCCGAGGAAATCATCGCGGCCGCGATCGATGACAAGGCCCATGTGATCGGCCTGTCGATTCTGTCCGGCAGCCACATCCCGCTGGTACAGGATGTCATGACCCGCCTGCGCGAGGCCGGTTTGAACAATATCCCCGTAGTTGTCGGCGGAATTATTCCCGATGAGGATGCCGTAAAGCTCAAGGCGATGGGTGTTTCCAAAATCTACACGCCCAAGAATTTTGAACTGAATGCCATCATGGGCGATATCGTGACTCTGGTCGATCCACAAAACATTGCGGCCGAATAACGGCCGCTTTTCCGTTATCCCCTCCAAATCCTTTACGCTTGAGCAAGGGATGGATAAAAACCGGATTTAGACATACGGTGGGCTATTACGCCCATTCGTGGCGTTTTTCGGAATGGAGAAAGAAATGGCGATCAGCCTAGAGAAAATGTCGCGCAAAGAACTTCTGGAATTGCGCGACCAGGTAGAAGCTGCTCTCAAAAGTGCAGAAAAGCGCGAGCGCAAAGAGGCGCTGAAAGCCGCAGAAAAAGCTGCCGCTGAATTTGGGTTTTCTCTTTCAGAGCTCTCGGAAGGCGCAGTAAAACCGGCCAAAGCCTCAAAAACCAAAGCAAAATACAAAAACCCGGCCAACCCGGAACAAACCTGGTCAGGCCGCGGACGCAAACCGCAATGGGTTCACGATGCCTTGAATGCCGGCGCTGATATCGCGGATATGGAAATCTGACGGAATTGGATCGAAAATGACAATTCATATCGGTGCCGAAAAAGGTGAAATCGCTGAAACCGTTTTAATGCCCGGCGATCCGTATCGGGCGAAATGGGCTGCTGAAACATTTTTGCAGGATGCAAAACTGGTCAATAACGTGCGCGGCATGCTGGGTTATACCGGAACCTGGAAAGGGAACCCGGTCACCATTCAGGGCAGCGGCATGGGGATGCCGTCGCTTTCGATCTATGCCAACGAGCTGATCCGCGACTATGGCGCCAAAACCCTGATCCGCATCGGATCGTGTGGCGGGATGCAGGACAGCGTCAAAATCCGCGATGTGATTCTGGCGATGACCTCGACCACCCTCAGCACGCCGTCACGCGGCATCCTGAAAGAACTGAACTTCGCCCCCTGCGCCGATTGGGGCCTGCTGCAAGCCGCGGCCAAGGCTGCCGAAGCCAAAGGCACACCTACTCATGTCGGCGGGATTTATTCGTCAGACGTCTTCTACGACGAACGCCCCGATCTGAATGAACAGATGGTGCGGCACGGCATTCTGGGGGTCGAGATGGAAGCCGCCGAGCTGTACATCCTCGCCGCGCGCCACAACTGCCGTGCTCTGGCCGTTCTGACCGTGTCAGATCACCTGCTGACTGGTGAGGCTTTGCCATCGTCGGAACGCGAAAGCAGCTTTGGCGACATGGTGGAAATTGCCCTGCAGGCAGCTTTTCCCGACGCTGCATGAACCAAAACAGGGCGTGATATCGCCCTGTTGTTTACTGTTTGCCCTGCAGACAGGTTGTCGGAGAGTTCATCCCCTCTTGTCGCGCCCCGCAATAGGCGCAAATCCAGACACCTTCCTTACGGTGCTGCCGCCACCGGCAGTCGCGCGTCAAAGAGGATGTCCGTGACCGCCAGATGAAATAGGCGAACACGCCGGCGGCCAGTAAAAGCAATAGAATGGGCATGTCTATGCATTGCCCAATCTTTGCGTAAATTCAAGCGTCAGGCGGCGTTTGCGTATTCGAACAATTCAGGTTCGTGCTGCTCGTCAGAAACCTGCACCGCCTCTGGTGTGTAATAGGCCCAAGCCTGTTCCAACAATGCCAGAGCTTCGGCTGCTTTGGTGTTTTCTGCTTTTTGTTCTTGCATCGGAGCGATCCCGTTTCGGTTCCATCACTCCTCCCTGCAGGCAAGTTAGACCTGAACAGGACAGTTTGCATTGCATAGTTTTGCAAACTCGTCATGCACCTGCCGCAACGCGGCAAGTGCTGTCATTTAGGCATCGCTTAGACGCCGCGTTCGATCATCATCTTTTTGATCTCGGCAATCGCCTTGGCCGGGTTCAGACCTTTAGGACAGGTCTTGGCGCAGTTCATGATCGTATGGCAACGATACAGCTTGAACGGGTCTTCCAGCTCATCCAGGCGCTCGCCCGTGGCTTCATCGCGGCTGTCGATGATCCAACGATAGGCGTGCAGCAGCGCGGCAGGCCCAAGATAACGGTCACCGTTCCACCAGTAGCTCGGGCACGAGGTCGAGCAGCTGGCGCACATCACGCATTCATAGAGACCGTCCAGCTTCTTGCGGTCTTCGATCGACTGCTTCCACTCTTTCGCCGGGCGGTTGGTCTTGGTTTCCAGCCACGGCATGATGGATGCGTGCTGGGCGTAAAAGTGGGTCAGATCAGGGATCAGGTCCTTGACCACCGGCATATGCGGCAGCGGGTAAACTTTCACGTCGCCCTTGATCTCATCCATGCCATAGATACAGGCTAGCGTGTTGATCCCGTCGATATTCATCGCACAAGAGCCACAGATGCCTTCGCGGCACGACCGGCGGAAGGTCAGGGTCGGATCAATCTCGTTCTTGATCTTGATCAGCGCGTCCAGAACCATCGGGCCGCAGCTGTCCATGTCGACGAAATAAGTGTCGAGCTGCGGGTTTTTGCCGTCTTCCGGGTTCCAGCGATAAATCTGGAATTTCCGCACATTGGTCGTGCCTTCCGGCTTGGGCCAGGTTTTGCCCGTTGTGATGCGCGAATTCTTGGGGAGGGTCAGTTGTACCATAAGTTCCTCTCCTTAGAACGTCCGCGCCTTGGGCGCGATTTTCTTGAGGCTGATGCCGCCTTCGTCTTCGGTTGTCAGCGGATCGACGATGACCGGACGATAGCTGAGCTCTACCTTGTTGCCGTCAACCCGGCTGACGGTGTGCACGCGCCAGTTCTCGTCATCACGCTCGGTGAAGTCCTCGTGCGCGTGGGCACCGCGGGATTCCTTGCGCGCCTCGGCCCCGACAATGGTGGCCAGCGCACTTGGCATCAGGTTGGTCAGCTCCAGCGATTCCATCAGGTCGCTGTTCCAGACCAACGAGCGGTCGGTGACCTTCAGATCATCCATCTTGGCGGCAATGGCAGTCATCTTCTCGACACCTTCCGCCATCGTCTTCGAAGTCCGGAACACGGCAGCATCGGCCTGCATGGTTTTTTGCATCTCTAGCCGCAGATCAGCGGTCGCGATCGCGCCGCTGGCATTGCGGACCGCGTCAAACCGGTCAAACGCCTTGTCGACCGATGCCTGATTCAGAACCGGGTTCGGAGCCTTCGCATCAACAACTTCACCGGCGCGGATCGCCGCCGCGCGGCCAAACACCACGAGGTCGATCAGCGAGTTTGAACCCAGACGGTTCGCGCCGTGAACCGAGGCACAGCCCGCTTCACCCACAGCCATCAGACCCGGCACAACACCGGTTGGGTTGTCAGCAGTGGGGTTCAGAACTTCACCCCAATAGTTGGTCGGGATACCGCCCATGTTATAGTGCACGGTCGGCAGAACCGGGATCGGTTCCTTGGTGACGTCGACACCGGCAAAAACGCGGGCCGATTCCGAAATCCCGGGCAGGCGCTCGGCCAGCGCTTCAGCCGGCAGATGGCTGAGGTTCAGGTGGATGTGGTCGCCGTTGTCACCATGACCGCGGCCTTCGCGGATTTCCATGGTCATCGAACGCGAGACATAGTCACGCGGCGCCAGGTCCTTGTATTGGGGCGCATACCGCTCCATGAACCGTTCGCCTTCCGAGTTGGTCAGGTAACCACCCTCGCCACGCGCGCCTTCGGTGATCAGGCAGCCCGAGCCGTAGATGCCGGTCGGGTGGAACTGCACGAACTCCATATCCTGCAGCGCCAGACCCGCCCGGGCGACCATGCCGCCACCGTCACCGGTGCAGGTATGGGCCGAGGTCGCGCTGAAATAGGCCCGGCCGTAACCGCCGGTCGCCAGCACCACCATCTTGGCGTTGAAGACGTGCATCGTACCGTCGTCCAGCTTCCAGCAGACAACACCCTGACACTGCCCGTCCTCGGACATGATCAAGTCGATGGCGAAATATTCGATGTAGAATTCGGCGTTGTTCTTCAGCGACTGACCATACAACGTGTGCAGGATCGCGTGGCCGGTCCGGTCAGCAGCGGCACAGGTCCGCTGCACTGCGGGGCCTTCGCCAAACTCGGTGGTGTGACCGCCGAAGGGGCGCTGATAGATTTTGCCTTCTTCGGTCCGGCTGAAGGGCACGCCATAGTGCTCCAGCTCATAGACGGCCTTGGGTGCCTCACGCGCGAGGTACTCCATAGCATCCGTATCACCCAGCCAGTCCGAGCCCTTGACGGTGTCGTACATGTGCCACTGCCAGTGATCCGGACCCATGTTCGACAGTGACGCGGCGATCCCGCCCTGTGCCGCAACCGTATGCGAGCGGGTCGGGAAAACCTTGGTCACACAAGCCGTGCGCAGGCCCTGTTCCGCCATGCCCAACGTCGCTCGCAGACCTGCACCACCAGCGCCTACGACAACGACGTCGTATTCGTGGGTTTCATATTCATATGCTGCTGTCATTGTTCTTGTTCCTTACCGCGCATCATCACAGGGCCAGCTTGACCAGGGCAAACAGCCCGGCCGCCATCAGCGTGTAGCCCAGGGCCCACATAGCGGCGAGAGAGACTTTCTCCATGACGCCGTGCACATAGTCCTCAATCGCTTCCTGCGCCTCGTACATAAGTTGCAGCAGCCCCACGATCAGCGTGAGCGCCGTGACAAGCGCCGGGAACGGACGGCTGAAATAGGCCACCACCTCTTCGTGGGTTCCGCCAATGCCAGCGCCGAATGTGAAGATGAAGATGGGTACCAGCACGGTCAGGATCATCGCCCGAACCATGACCCGCCAATGGGTGAGTGTTCCGGTTTTACCTGCGCCCAGGCCCTGCGCGCGCTTGCGGTCAGTCAGATATCGCATGTGCCGTCTCCTTAAACCACAAGTACGGTGATCAGGGTCAGGACGGTCGCACCAACGAACATGCCCAGGCCCAGTTTCTCGGCGGTCTCGATGTCAAGGCAGTAGCCGAAATCCCAGATGACATGCCGCAGACGGCCCAGCGTGTGATACCACAGCCCCCAGGTCGCAGCCGTCAGGATGAGGTCACCGAACCAGCTGCGCATAAATCCGTCGATCCCCGCAAATGCGGTTTCCGAAGTCGATGCGGCCAGCAGCCACCAGACGACCAGAATGGCAACAGCGAACACCCCGATCCCGGTCAAACGAACCATGATCGAAGACGTGGACGTCATCTGGGGGCGATAGATCATTATATGTGGCGAGAGCGGGCGGTTGCCCCGATTGACATCGGCCATGTCGGCTCCTCTTTCGTTGGCTACTCGTCGTTTTACCTGTTTTTGCCTATCTGTCACGTGCTGCGAGCGCAAAAACAGGCAAAATGGGGACAAAACTGCAGATTTCGGAAATTTGTGATCACACAAAATAATACCGTGATCACAAAACTTATCCTGCCAAATCAATGTTAGCGCCTTAAGGCCGCATTCGTTGTGATCACGAATCTGCGACACTCACTCCAAAGCGGCAGATTGTTGCGTCACTTCACGCAAAAGCTTCTTTCGGATCCGTTCGGGATAGTCCGCAAATCCGGCGGCCGAGACAACGAATGCCCCCTCACCCACAATGACGTTTTCAAAGAAATAGGCGGTCAGGTCGGGTTCGCTTTCCTCGATTGCGATGGCGTTGACCGTGATACCCCGATTGCGCAACACGCCGTGGACCTCTGTCGGCTCGACCCCTTCGTTCGACACCCCGTCGCCTGAGATGTCGATCAGGTGGCGCGTGCAGTCGGACACCTCGTCAAAGCTGGACAGGGTCATCTCAAGCGCCTCACCGATTGCGGTCGAGAAGTTGCGCCAGACCCGGCGGTCGGCCGCCACCTGATCGGCAAACCGTTCGAGCGTGTCGAAACTGTCGATCCGGGTCCACGGTATCGTGATCTTCTGGCGTGAGGCTCCGGTCCACTGCACCAGCATCAACTGCGCCTGCCCGCGTACCAACGCCTCGGACACAAGAGGGTCGCGCAGACCGGCAGCCAGACCATCCATCTGAATGCGGTATTCGCTTGTATCGACCGACCCGGACACGTCTACCGCCAAGGCCAGCGCAAGATCGCAGGCCATCGCGGGCGGCGTCAGAAACAAGCAGGCAGCAAGTGAGCGAAACAGGACCATGACCGCAGCCTAGCATGATTGTTGCAGGCTGCGATCAAATGAATGTGGGGTGCCGTCAGACCGGCATCAACGCCCAGTAATCCAGGTCCAGCAGCACCTCGGGCTTGTACCGGCCGTCTTCGCCTTTCAGTTCAAAGGGTGCACCGCCCTTGGTGGCGACCAGTCGCAGGCGGATGGCCCCAACGCCGGGCACGCTGGTTTCGGCCTTGTCCAGAACCTCGGACCACGCCTTAATCGTATCGCCCGAGAAGCACGGGTTGGCATGTGCGCCACCATTCAAACCGACGATCATCTGCGCATTGGCCAGACCGTTGAACGACAGGGCCCGCGCCATCGAGATCACATGACCGCCATAGATCAACCGACCATCGGGGCGGAAGGTCAGGTCGAAATGCACTTTGGCCGTATTCTGCCACAGGCGGGTGGCCAGCATATGCTCGGCCTCTTCGACGGTCACACCGTCAACGTGGTCGATGGTTTCACCGATCTCGTAATCGCCCCAGCGATGGGCTTCGCCGGATTGAACAAAATCATAGTTCGAGAAATCGAGGCCCTCGGGCACCACCAGATCGCCTGGCTCCAGCACGTTTTTCAGGTCCGGCACCACCGCCTCGGGCGCGGGAGCGTCGATATTCGCTTTGCGCACCATCACCCAGCGCACATACTCGATGACCACCTCATCACGCTGGTTCAAGCCGCGCGTACGCACCCAGACCACGCCGGTTTTGCCGTTCGAGTTCTGCTTGACCCCGATCACTTCGGACTCGGACCGTAGCGTGTCACCGGAATAGACCGGTTTCAGCCAGCGCCCCTCGGCATAGCCCAGATTGGCAACCGCGTTCAGCGAGATATCGGGAACGGTTTTGCCAAACACCACGTGGAACGCCGCCAGATCGTCGATCGGGCTTTGCGGCAATCCGCAATTCCGGGCGAACTCGTCCGAGGAATACAGCGCATGTCGCGCCGGATAGAGTGCGTGATACAACGCACGCTCGCCGTCGGTTACGGTGCGCGGCACCGCGTGATGCAGCACCTGCCCGACGGAATAGTCCTCGAAAAAGCGGCCCGGATTGGTTTTTGCCATTATTGCTGTCCCAGTTTCATTTCGGGGGAGTAATCGGCCTCGACCTCTTTGGTCACGGCCTGCGCACAGCGCATCATGCGGCTGTTTTCGTCATAGGCATAGGACGGGTCGCCATACAGCTCCCACCCCTTTGCCAGTGCATCCGACACCTTGTGGCAGAAAGCGGATGTGTCTTCTTCGGTCAACAGACGATAGAGTTTTGCCATCTTGCCTGCTCCTTATGACAGGAACGGAGACGGACCGACCAGCCCGTGAATGTAACCGATGATCCCGAACAGCACGATCGAAGCGACAAAGAACATCGCGTCCTTGCCATAGGTGCCGGGCTCCGCCGGGGTCCAGTCAGGCTCGGCGCGGTTGATCACGACCACCTCGACCATGGCCCACAGGAACAGACCGCCGAACAGGATAATCGACGCCAGATCGCCATTCACCAGCAAATGCGCAAAGGCCCATGCCCGGAAACCGGCCAGCATCGGGTGGCGCATCTTGTTCAGTAGACGCCCCTTCTGACCAGCGGGGCTCATCAGGAAAATCGCGATCAGCACCAGCAGGTTGTTGATGTGGATCATGAAGGATGGCGGCGACCAGACATGGATGAAATCGGTCATGCGATAGCCGAAGATCATCAGCAGCACTGCCGCGACCAGCACCAGCGCCACCGCGCCTTTGCCACCATTGCCCATGGCCGCGCGCTGCGCTGGCATCACGCGTTTGAACAGATGAGCGGCCCACCAAAGCGCCACCCCAAGGATCAGAAGAACAAAGCCCATGCTGGCTTACCCCGCTTGCAAAGCTGAAATTGCCTCCGCTTTTGCCAGAATTTCGCGGGCAGTTACAACATGCAGATTTTCAACAATCTTCCCATCTACGACAGCGACGCCCTGCCCCTGTGACTCGACCTCTTCAAAGGCCGCAATCTGGCGGCGGGCCAGATCGATTTCGGTATCCGACGGGGCATAGGCTGCATTGGTGATATCCACCTGTGCCGGGTGGATCAGGGTCTTGCCGTCAAAACCCATGTCACGGCCCTGTTCGCATTCGGCGGCCAGACCTTCGCCATCCTTGAAGGCATTGTAGACGCCGTCGACAATGATCAGACCCTCGGCCTTGGCGGCCAGCAGGCACAGTCCCAGCGAGGTCATCATCGGCAACCGGTCCGGGCGGAAACGGGTCTGCAGTTCCTTGGCCAGATCGTTGGTGCCCATGACGAACCCGGCCATCAGGGGGTGCGCGGCAATCTCGGCCGCATTCAGCATCCCGCGTGGGGTTTCCATCATCGCCCAGATCGGCATGTCACCGGTGATCGCAGCCAGCGCATCCACATCGGCGGCGGAGTTCACCTTGGGCAGCAGCACCACATCGGCGTCCATCTCGCGCACGGCCTCGGCATCGGCATGACCCCACTCGGTATCCAGCCCGTTGATGCGAACGATCTTGACGCGCGAGCCATAGCCCCCCGCTGCCAGCGCCGCTTTGAGAGTTTCGCGGGCATTGGGTTTTTCGTCCGCCGAGACCGCGTCTTCGAGGTCAAAGATGATCGCATCCACCGGCAAGGTGCGGGCCTTATCCAGCGCCCGGTCACGCGAGCCCGGAATATAAAGAACGGAACGATAGGGGCGCTGACGGGGGTCCATTGGCCTCTCCCTTTGAAAGATTGTTGCGCGGAATGGGCCATTTTTTGCCGGAAAGTTCAAGAGGAAAATTGCCGCAACGCAGCATACGTGACGCAACGCGCGGAGTTTTAACCAGATTTCTGTCCCCCACCCGCACCCTGATTGCCAGATGGAATCGAAAGGGGTGAGAGATGAAAAAGACGCTTTTCAAAATGACGATGGGCCTTGGAATCATGGTTCTGGCCGCGCAACAGGTACAGGCCCGCACCTGTGCCCCGCGCGAGGATGTGGTGAAACGTCTGACCGAGACCTATGGCGAGACGCGCCGCGGCATCGGCATCGCGCGGCAGGGCGCGGTGATGGAGGTCTATGCCTCGGACCAGACCGGCAGCTGGACCATCACGGTGACCCTGCCCGACGGAATGACCTGCCTGATCGCCACGGGACAGGCCTTTGAGCAGATGGCCGAGGCGCTGCCCCCCAACGTCTAAGTCAGTGCATCCCAGATCAGTTTGCTGCCGGTCATGGTCAGCAGCACATAGGCGATGCCAAAGAACAGGCGCTCGGAGAGCATGAAATGCGCCCGGACGCCCAACCATGCGCCAAGGATGGCGAATGGGGTCAGTAGAAGATCCGCCAGCGCCGTATGCCAGGTGAACAGGCCCAGATAGGCGTAGGGTATGAACTTTGCGCTATTGATGACCCAGAAGACCAGCACGGTGGACGCCTGAAACTCGGTCTTCGACAGGCGTTGCGACAGAAGGTACACGGCGGCCGGCGGGCCGCCTGCGTGGCTGACGAAACTGGTGAAGCCCGCGACCAGACCCGCAATCAGCCCGGCAGGGGATGGCAGGCGGTTGGCAAAACCACGGATCAGGCCCTTGCTCTGCGCCATATGCCAGATCACAAAACCAACCGAGATCCCTCCGATCAACAACCGCAAAAGGTCGTCATCCGTCGCGCGATACAGCCACGCGCCCAGCGCAACACCTGGCCCAGCACCCAGGATCAACAGGCGTGAATCCGGCCAACTCCAGCGCTTCCAGTATGGGCCAAGTGTGGCCACATCGATCACCATCAGGATCGGCAGCATCAGGGCAAGCGCCTGTCCGGGCGTGAGGATCAGCGCCAGAATCGACGACGACGCAAAGGCCACGCCCGACCCAAACCCACCCTTCGAGATGCCGGCAAAGATCACCGCAGGGATCGCCACAGCAAAAAACATCAGGTCCAGTTCGAACATGTGGCATCCCGTGAATAGGCTTGTCTATCAGGCCGTTTAGCGCAAACCCTGGCGCCATACAAACGGTATGCGGTTGTATGCCACGCCGCATAACCCTTGCGCGAAAGCCATTTACCGACTAGCACAACCGCGATTTCAAAACCGACCGGAGATTTTCCAAATGGCCAGACCCAAGATCGCGCTGATCGGCGCAGGTCAGATCGGCGGCACGCTCGCCCACCTCGCAGCAATGAAAGAACTTGGTGACGTTGTCCTGTTCGACATCGCCGAAGGCACCCCGGAAGGCAAAGCGCTGGACATCGCTGAATCCGGTCCCTCGGAAGGCTTCGACGCCAAGTTGAAAGGCACCCAGTCCTATGAGGACATCGCCGGCGCCGACGTCTGCATCGTAACCGCAGGTGTGCCGCGCAAACCGGGCATGAGCCGCGACGACCTGCTGGGCATCAACCTGAAGGTCATGAAGTCGGTCGGCGAAGGCATCGCCGCCAACGCACCCGATGCGTTTGTCATCTGCATCACCAACCCGCTGGATGCGATGGTCTGGGCTCTGCGTGAGTTCTCGGGCCTGCCCCACAACAAGGTCTGCGGCATGGCAGGCGTTCTGGACTCGGGCCGTTTCGCCCATTTCCTGTCGGAAGAGTTCAACGTGTCGATGCGCGACGTGACCGCGTTCGTTCTGGGCGGCCACGGCGACACCATGGTGCCGTCGGTCCGTTACTCGACCGTTGCTGGTATCCCGCTGCCTGATCTGGTCGAGATGGGCTGGACCACCCAGGAAAAGCTGGACGCCATCGTGCAGCGGACCCGTGACGGCGGCGCCGAGATCGTCGGCCTGCTGAAAACCGGTTCGGCCTTCTATGCGCCTGCAACTTCGGCAATCGAAATGGCCGAAGCCTATCTGAAAGACCAGAAGCGCGTGCTGCCCTGCGCCGCTTATTGTGACGGTGAGCTGGGTGTTGAAGGCATGTATGTCGGCGTACCCACCGTGATCGGCGCGGGCGGCATCGAGCGTGTCGTCGACATCAAGCTGAACGAAGAAGAGCAGGCCGGATTCGACAATTCGGTCAACGCCGTGAAGGGCCTGATCGAAGCGTGCAAAGGTATCGACAGCTCGCTGGCCTAAAGCTTAATGCGTTGAAAATGCAACATTTCCAGAGCGCCCTACCGGGCGCTCTTTCCGTTTCTACGTAGTTGCCTACCATTCTCGCCACGATCTTAGCGAGAATTGATTTGTCTAAAATTGACCCAATCGTAGTGTCACGGATGCCCCGTGGCTGTGCGAACTGGAACGAAACGGACAGCTATATAGGGGGTCTGCCGATGCTGGGCGAACACCCCTGGCCTCGGACAACTGCGGGGGTGCCCCTTACTTTCTGTGCCCAGATAGATCTGGAAGCTGTAACCGCGTTGCGCCCTGATACAGGTCTGCCGCAAACAGGTTTGCTTCTGTTTTTCTGCGATACTGTCCAGAACCAGCACGGTAGCGTCGTATATCTTGGAACCGCAGGTTCACTTCGTCAGCCACCCGCGCGAACGCCACACGCCTTTGGGGAATATTACGGGCGAAGCCTTCTCAATCACGACAATCCGCTGCGCGCGGCCCATACACTGCCGCGCTGGCCTGTGGAGTTCCACCCCGCCCCCTATGAGGAGGCGGTCGACGGCGACGGCATCGACCCGTTAGAGTTGGAAGCTGCCAACCCAGAGTTTTGCAGGCCACGGTTGGTGGACATCTTGATCAAACACAAACTCGCCCCTGATGCCGCGCTAAGGGAAACCGGGTTTGTTTGGCATGCCAGCGTTAAGATACTGGCCGGGCATCTCATGCGGGAGCTTTCTGCGTGCCGCGAAACTCTGTTGGAGCAGATCTTACCGGACACTGGGAAATCCCCGGGCGCGGCGCGCTTGGATCAAGCATACGCCGTTACGCTGGACAAAGGGGTATAAGCCGTTTCGCAAATTCGTCTTGGATCTGTGGGCTTGGGCTCAGGAACAACCTGCATGGGCAGAGTTGAACGACGAAGACCGCAAACGTCTTTGGCAATCAACCGAGAGGCTGGATGAGGAGTTCCGCCGGTTTGCACCCGAAACACGAAGCCTCTATTCCGTTGGACTGGGCGGAGCTGAGAACCTCGCACGTGACACCGTGAAACATGCGGCAACTGGCAGTGATGAGGCTTGGCTGGCCCTGCCAGAACCTTTGCGTGAACACGTCAACAATCACGAACTCGCCCCGGGCGACGATCCAGAGCGCCACCAGATGTTTGGTCAGGGCAGAATAGTTCAAGCCGGTGTTTACGAACGCCTCAATCAACTGCTGCTTCTGCAGCTGACCTATGACAGTTTCGGGTCGCTGTGGCCCGGCGATGTTGGTATCATGACGTGGTGGATCAGCGCTGAACATTTGAAAACACGAGAATGGACGCAGACCGAATTCATGTTCGAATGCCACTAGCGCCGCCCGAGTGACAAGATTCGCTAAGCTGACAACGGCGCCGGGCGTAGATTGCCACCTCAACGGGACTGATCCGCGGGTTTGTGATCACACGCAAAAAACCTGTGATCACAAAAGCGAAAAATCTTCGCCAAAAACCGCATCGGCTTAAAAAAACCCTTTATAAATGCCCCATAGACATCTCTATAACGGTGTAATCGTAGTCAGACGGGACAATTTCGATGAACATTCACGAATATCAGGCCAAAGCTCTTCTTCGCAGCTATGGCGCTCCGGTCTCCGAAGGTCGCGCGGTTCTGCGCGCCGAGGAAGCCAAAACCGCAGCCGGTGAACTGGACGGCCCCCTGTGGGTTGTCAAAGCACAAATCCACGCGGGTGGCCGCGGCAAGGGTTCTTTCAAAGAGGCCGACGCCGGTGAAAAGGGCGGTGTCCGTCTGACCAAGTCGGTTGAAGAGGCCGCCGAAGAAGCCAAGAAGATGCTGGGCCGCACGCTGGTCACGCATCAGACCGGCCCCGCAGGCAAGCAGGTCAACCGCATCTATATCGAGGCCGGTTCCGGCATCGAACGCGAACTGTATCTGGCCCTGTTGGTGGACCGCCAGACCAGCCGCATCTCGTTCGTGTGCTCGACCGAAGGCGGCATGGACATCGAAGAAGTGGCCGCAGCCACGCCCGAGAAAATCCTGTCCTTCTCGGTCGACCCGGCCACCGGTTATCAGCCCTATCACGGCCGCCGCATCGCCTTCTCGCTGGGTCTGGAAGGTGCACAGGTCAAGCAATGCGTCAAGCTGATGGGTCAGCTCTATAACGCCTTCGTTGAGAAGGACATGGAGATGCTGGAAATCAACCCGCTGATCATCTCGGACAAGGGTGATCTGAAAGTACTTGACGCCAAGGTTGGCTTTGACGGCAACGCGGTTTACCGCCACCCCGACATCGCCGAGCTGCGCGACACGACCGAGGAAGACCCCAAGGAACTCGAAGCCTCCAAGTACGACCTGAACTACATCGCGCTGGACGGTGAGATCGGATGCATGGTCAACGGTGCCGGTCTGGCAATGGCCACCATGGACATCATCAAGCTGTACGGGGCCGAGCCTGCCAACTTCCTCGACGTGGGCGGCGGTGCCACCAAAGAGAAAGTGACCGAGGCGTTCAAGATCATCACCTCGGACCCGCAGGTCAAAGGTATTCTGGTCAACATCTTCGGCGGCATCATGCGCTGTGACGTCATCGCCGAGGGCGTAGTCGCCGCGGTAAAAGAAGTCGGCCTGCAGGTTCCGCTGGTCGTGCGTCTGGAAGGCACCAATGTCGAGAAAGGCAAAGAGATCATCAACACCTCTGGCCTGGACGTAATCGCGGCGGACAACCTGAAAGACGGTGCCGAGAAGATCGTGAAGGCGGTTAAGGGCTGATGGCGAGGTCTTTCTTGGTTCTGTGTTTGGTGACTTTGGCCGGTTGCGCCGACGAAGCCGCTTTGAACCAAAATAAAGACGCTGAAGAAGCGGCTACACGTGCTCCTATCGTTTTCGACTGTCTGGAAGGGCCTGATGCTGAAGCAATGCGCGAGCAATCGCTTGCCACAGGCCGCCCAGTTTCGTGCAACGATGGAGAGAACACTTGGACAATCTCGACCGGTCCAAGCTCCGGCTGACGCAAATTACTGACCCCGCCACATGGCGAGTAAAACGCAAATTTCTCTAAGGAGACTCCAAAAAATGGCAGTCCTCATCGACGAAAATACCAAAGTGATCTGTCAGGGCTTTACCGGCTCGCAGGGCACATTCCACAGCGAACAGGCCATCGCCTATGGCACCAAGATGGTCGGCGGTGTGACCCCCGGCAAAGGCGGGATGACACATCTTGACCTGCCCGTGTTCAACTCGGTCCACGAGGCGAAAGCCGTGACCGAAGCCAATGCCAGCGTGATCTATGTGCCGCCGCCCTTCGCAGCGGACTCGATCCTCGAAGCGATTGATGCCGAAATGGAAGTGATCGTCTGCATCACCGAAGGCATCCCGGTTCTGGACATGATGAAGGTGAAGCGCGCGCTGGAAGGCTCAAGCTCGCGCCTGATCGGCCCGAACTGCCCTGGTGTCATCACGCCCGACGCCTGCAAAATCGGTATCATGCCCGGCCACATCCACAAGCGCGGTTCGGTCGGCGTTGTGTCGCGCTCGGGCACCCTGACCTATGAGGCGGTCAAGCAGACCACCGATGTGGGTCTGGGCCAGTCCACCTGCGTGGGCATCGGCGGCGACCCGATCAAAGGCACCGAGCATATCGACGTGCTGGAATGGTTCCTGGCCGATGACGAAACCGAGTCGATCATCATGATCGGTGAGATCGGTGGCTCGGCCGAAGAAGAAGCCGCGCAGTTCCTGGCGGATGAGGCCAAGAAGGGCCGCAAGAAACCGACCGCTGGTTTCATCGCAGGCCGCACTGCCCCTCCGGGCCGTCGCATGGGCCACGCGGGCGCGATTGTCGCCGGCGGCAAAGGCGGTGCCGAGGACAAGATCGAAGCCATGCGCTCGGCCGGTATCGTCGTGGCCGAAAGCCCGGCGCAGCTGGGTGAAGCTGTGCTGGAAGCGATTGGGTAAGTGACCTCGATGAGCCTCGCTAGAGTTTCAATTCTCGCGCCGTTTTCTATTCTCTTGGCGGCGCAAGTTGCCGCAAAAGATATCTCGGCCATTGCGACTATTGATATGTGCGAGGCTCGCTACTCCTCCATTACTGACCTTGTGGAGCGGGCGGAAGGCTTGGGTTGGCAGCAAGTCAAAGGCGCGGAGGCTAAAAAAGTAGTCGACCGAACCGTTTGGATTGGGTTGCCTTTTCTCAAGTCGGACGAGATCGACCCAGGCGATCCAAATGGAACCTTCTGCGGAGGGTTTGCCATGGATTGCCACCGCCCTGAAGTTGGGCAAGCACACTTGAACGATCAAGCTCACTACGTGGCTTTTTCCTCCGGCACTTCCGCGCTTCTAATACTTGTTGATTTCGGCCGCGCGGACCAGCAATCCCAAGCAGATTTTGTGGAATACAAAAGCTCTTGCACTGCAATCTTTGGGCAGGGCAAAGCCTCTCGTGAGCTCGGAAACGCCTTTAGCCGACCGGAACTGAAAAGAAACCCGTCTGGCACATCGCAGGTGATCTCGGAACGCACCAGAAATCCGAAACTTGATTGGCCGTACCCTCGAGTCACGTACAGCACTTCCATTCATGCACCTTATCCACACATACTTGAGGTCAAGGGCTTGGAATGGCTTAATTATGTAACAGGTTTTGGAACCGGATACTCCTACACGTACAGGGCGGGGGCTTCATGACCTTCTCCGACGCCATCCGCACCTGTTTCTCCAAGTTCTTCACCTTCTCGGGTCGCGCCTCGCGGCCCGAATACTGGTTCTTTTTCCTGTTCATCGTGATCTGGAGCTTTATTGCCGGGATCATCGATGCGCAGTTCTTCACGCAGGTCTCGGTCAGCCAGAGCGATGAGGTGAAATCCGTCACCGCAACGTCCTCGGCACCGGTCCAGAGCATTGTGACGCTGATCGTATTCATCCCACATCTGACCGTTGCATGGCGGCGGATGCATGATACCGGGCGCAGCGGGCTTTACGCTCTGCTGCCGATCCTTCTGATCCTCGGGGCATTTGCCGTGCTGGTCTTCGGCATCGGCCTCGCTTCTCATTTCCAGCATGGCGGCAATTTGGACATTCTGTTCACCCGCGCCACATTGCTGGTCGTCCTTCCGACACTTTTCGTTCTGTTTGTGTCGCCCCTCCTGGTTCTGTGGTGGCTGACCCGCCCGTCTCAACCAGGCACCAACCAATACGGTCCCAACCCATATGAGGTAGCCCAATGACCGAACATACGCCCAATTCCGCGTTTCACGCCTCAAGCTTTATGCAGGGGCACAATGCCGAGTATCTGGAGCAGCTTTATGCCCAGTATACCAAGAACCCCGGCGCGGTGGATGCCGCCTGGGCCGAGTTCTTCAAGGCCATGGGTGACGCCACGCCGGACGTTCAGAAAGAGGCCGAGGGGCCGTCCTGGGCGCGCACCGACTGGCCGCCGATGCCTGCGGATGATCTGACCGGCGCGCTGACCGGCGAATGGGCCGAGATCGACGCCAAGGCGGCGGGCAAGAAGATAAAGGACAAGGCTGCGGACAAGGGTGTTGAGGTCAGCGATGATCAGGTCAAGCGCGCCGTGCTGGACAGCCTGCGGGCGCTGATGCTGATCCGGGCTTATCGGATCCGGGGCCATCTGGCCGCCAACCTGGACCCGCTGGGTATGCGCGCCGCCAGCACGCACCCCGAGCTGGACCCCAAGACCTATGGCTTTACCGAAGCCGACATGGACCGGCCGATCTTTATCGACAACGTGCTGGGTCTGCAGATGGCCAGCATGCGCCAGATCGTCGAGATCGTGAAGCGGACCTATTGCGGCACCTTCGCGCTGCAATACATGCATATCTCCGATCCCGAACAGGCCGCGTGGCTGAAGGAACGGATCGAGGGCTACGGCAAGGAAATCCAGTTCACCAAGGAAGGCCGCAAGGCGATCCTGAACAAGATGGTCGAGGCCGAGGGCTTCGAGAAGTTCCTGCACGTCAAATACATGGGCACCAAGCGGTTCGGTCTGGACGGTGGTGAGGCGCTGATCCCCGCGATGGAGCAGATCATCAAGCGCGGCGGCGCCTTGGGGATCAAGGACATCGTCATCGGGATGCCGCACCGGGGCCGCTTGAACATCCTCGCTAATGTGATGAGCAAGCCCTATCGCGCGATCTTCAACGAATTCCAGGGCGGCAGCTTCAAGCCCGAGGACGTGGATGGATCGGGCGACGTGAAGTACCACCTCGGTGCCTCCAGCGATCGTGAGTTTGATGGCAACAGCGTGCACCTGTCGCTGACCGCAAACCCCTCGCACCTTGAGGCGGTGAACCCGGTGGTTCTGGGCAAGGTCCGTGCCAAGCAGGATCAGCTGAACGACACCGACCGTACCGCAGTGATGGGCATCCTGCTGCACGGCGACGCGGCCTTTGCCGGTCAAGGTGTTGTGGCCGAAGGCTTTGGCCTGTCGGGTCTGCGCGGGCACAAGACCGGCGGCACCATGCATATCGTGGTCAACAACCAGATCGGTTTCACCACCGCGCCGCACTTCTCGCGCTCCAGCCCTTATCCCACCGATATCGCGCTGATGGTCGAGGCGCCGATCTTCCACGTGAATGGCGACGACCCCGAGGCCGTGGTGCACGCCGCCAAAGTGGCGACCGAGTTCCGTCAGAAGTTCCACAAGGACGTGGTCATCGACATCTTTTGCTATCGCCGGTTTGGTCACAACGAGGGCGACGAGCCCATGTTCACCAACCCGATCATGTACAAGAAGATCAAGACGCATAAGACCACGCTGTCGCTGTACACCGAACGTCTGGTCAAAGATGGCCTGATCCCCGAGGGCGAGATCGAGGACATGAAAGCTGCCTTCCAGGCGCATCTGAACGATGAGTTTGACGCAGGCAAGGACTACAAGCCCAACAAGGCCGACTGGCTGGACGGGCGCTGGTCGCATCTGGACAAGAACAAAGAGGAATACGTGCGCGGCGAAACCGCGATCACGCCAAAAACCCTGGCTGAGATCGGCAACGCGCTGACGCACGCGCCTGAGGATGTTGCCCTGCACAAGACTGTGGGCCGCCTGCTGGACCACAAGAAACAGATGTTCGACAACGGCAAGGGCTTTGACTGGGCAACGGGCGAGGCACTGGCCTTTGGCTCGCTGCTGACAGAAGGTTTCCCGGTGCGTCTGTCCGGTCAGGACGCGACGCGCGGCACGTTCAGCCAGCGTCATTCGGGCTTTGTCCATCAGGAAAGCGAAGAGCGGTATTACCCGCTGAACAATATCCGTACGGGCCAGTCGAAATACGAAGTGATCGACTCGATGCTGTCCGAATATGCGGTGCTGGGCTTCGAATACGGCTATTCGCTGGCCGAACCCAACGCGCTGACCCTGTGGGAGGCGCAGTTCGGTGACTTCGCCAACGGTGCTCAGATCATGTTCGACCAGTTCATCAGCTCGGGCGAAAGCAAATGGCTGCGGATGTCCGGTCTGGTCTGCCTGCTGCCGCACGGATTCGAAGGGCAAGGCCCCGAGCACTCCTCGGCGCGCCTGGAACGGTTCCTGCAGATGTGCGGTCAGGACAACTGGATCGTGGCGAACTGTACAACGCCTGCGAACTATTTCCACATCCTGCGCCGTCAGCTGCACCGGACCTTCCGCAAGCCACTGATCCTGGTGACCCCGAAATCGCTGCTGCGCCACAAGCTGGCGGTCAGTGCGGCCGATGAGTTCACCACCGGGTCCAGCTTCCACCGGGTACTGTGGGACGATGCGCAACAGGGCAACTCGGACACCAAGCTGGTCAAGGACGACAAGATCAAACGGGTCGTGATGTGTTCCGGCAAGGTCTACTATGACCTGCTGGAAGAACGCGACGCCCGTGGGATCGACGATGTCTACCTGATGCGGATCGAGCAGTTCTACCCCTTCCCCGCCCACTCGCTAATCAATGAGCTTGAGCGTTTCAAGGGGGCCGAAATGGTCTGGTGTCAGGAAGAACCCAAAAACCAGGGTGCCTGGACCTTTATCGAACCCAATATCGAATGGGTGCTGACCCGCATCGGTGCCAAACACACACGGCCGCTCTATGTCGGTCGCGCCACTTCGGCCTCGCCCGCCACGGGACTGGCCAGCCAACACAAAGCCCAACAAGAGGCGCTCGTGAACGAAGCGCTGAGCATCGAAGGAAAATAAACGATGACCATAGAAGTTCGTGTTCCCACGCTTGGCGAATCCGTCACCGAAGCCACGGTTGCGACCTGGTTCAAGAAACCAGGTGATGCTGTGGCCGTGGACGAGATGCTCTGTGAGCTTGAAACCGACAAGGTGACCGTCGAAGTTCCCTCGCCCGCAGCGGGTGTGATGGGCGAAATCGTGGCCGCCGAAGGTGAAACCGTCGGCGTCGATGCCCTACTGGCGACCATCGCCGCTGGCGAAGGTGCCGCCCCCGCCCCTGCCGCTGCCGCTGCTGCCCCTGCAGCAGGGACCGCGCCGGCAGCAGGCGCAGGCAGCGTCGATGTGATGGTGCCCACCTTGGGCGAGTCGGTTACCGAAGCCACCGTTTCAACCTGGTTCAAACAGGTTGGCGATGCCGTCGCGCAAGACGAAATGCTGTGTGAGCTGGAAACCGACAAGGTCTCGGTCGAGGTTCCGGCCCCGGCCGCTGGCGTTCTGGCGGAAATCGTGGCTCCGGAAGGGGCTACGGTGAATGCCTCGGCCAAACTGGCCGTCATCTCCGGCGCAGGCGCCGTTGCCGCCCCTGCCGCAGCTCCGGCCGCAGCCGCTGCTCCGGCGGCAGCTACCGCGGGCAAGGACGTGGCCAATGCGCCGTCGGCCGAAAAAGCGATGGCCGAGGCCGGTCTGTCCGCCGATCAGGTCACCGGCACCGGACGCGATGGCCGCATCATGAAAGAGGACGTGGCCCGCGCCGTGGCAACCGCAGCCGCTCCGGCCCCTGCTGCCGCTCCGGCCCCCGCGCCTGCACCGCGCGCGCCTGTTGCAGCCGAGGATTCGGCGCGCGAGGAACGGGTCAAGATGACCCGCCTGCGCCAGACCATCGCCAAGCGCCTGAAAGACAGCCAGAACACCGCCGCCATGCTGACCACCTATAACGAGGTGGACATGACCGAGGTGATGGCCCTGCGCAACCAGTACAAGGACCAGTTCGAGAAGAAGCACGGCGTGCGTCTGGGCTTTATGTCCTTCTTCACCAAGGCCTGCTGCCACGCGCTGAAGGAAGTGCCCGAGGTGAACGCCGAGATCGACGGCACCGACATCGTCTACAAGAACTTCGTCCACATGGGTGTGGCCGCCGGTACGCCCACCGGTCTGGTGGTTCCGGTGATCCGCGATGCCGACAGCATGTCCTTCGCTGCCATCGAAAAAGCCATTGCCGAGAAGGGCAAGCGCGCCCGCGAAGGCAAGCTGTCCATGGCCGAGATGCAGGGCGGCACCTTCACCATCTCGAACGGTGGTGTTTACGGCTCGCTGATGTCGTCGCCGATCCTGAACCCCCCGCAGTCGGGTATTCTGGGGATGCACAAGATCCAGGACCGCCCGATGGCGATCAACGGTCAGGTCGTGATCCGTCCGATGATGTATCTGGCCCTGTCCTATGACCACCGGATCGTTGATGGCAAAGGCGCCGTGACTTTCCTTGTTCGTGTAAAAGAGGCGCTGGAAGACCCGCGCCGCCTACTGATGGATCTGTAATCATGGCAACGCATGTATTGTGGCAGGCCGATGTGGCCGATTTCGACGCCTGGCTGAAAGTGTTCCGCGAGGACAAGCCGATGCGCAAGGCCGCGGGTATCCGCGACCTGCACGTCTGGCGCGACCCGGACCAGCGTGACCATGCCATCGCCATGTTCGAGGTTACGAACCTGGACAAGGCGCGGGCCTTCTTCGGCTCGGAAGAACTGGCGATGCACCACGAGCGGGGCGGCATTGCGCATATCACGATCAAGCTGCTGGAGCCGGTGTAGTATTATCGATGACCAAAGTACGAAATGAAGCTGGTGAAGTATCCCGTCTAGAACAGGCTAATGTTCTTGGGCTTGCCTATGTCAGGTCCATAATTCTTCTGAATGCAGGTGGGATACTCGCTCTTTTGACGTTCTTGGGGAACGCTTCTGCTCAGACTGCGGTTTCAATTTCTCTAAGTGCAATCAAACTAGCAATGGCGAGTTTCTTGGCTGGAATATCTGCGATTCTACTCGCGCTACTAGTCTCATACTCATTCACTGCATCGGCACCTGGAACCAGCTACCATAAGTTTTGGGACAAGCATATCATCGCTACTAACACCGTTCTTGGCATCGCTTCGCTCGGGATTTTCGTCTTTGGCGTAGCTTCTCTCATTAAAGGAGCACAGTCTTTTTGAGTGTGACCTCTTGCGACCACTCTCCCTTGAGGAGTGTGACCAATAAAGGAAAAAATCATGTCCCAATATGACGTCATCGTAATCGGCGCCGGTCCCGGCGGCTATGTCTGCGCCATCCGTTGCGCCCAGCTGGGCCTGAAAACCGCTGTTGTCGAAGGGCGTGAAACCCTGGGCGGCACTTGTCTGAACGTGGGCTGTATCCCGTCCAAGGCGCTGTTGCACGCCAGCCATCAACTGCATGAGGCCGAGCACAACTTTGCCAAGATGGGTCTGAAGGGCAAATCGCCTTCGGTCGACTGGAAACAGATGCAGGCCTACAAGGAAGAAACCATCGAGGGCAACACCAAGGGCATCGAGTTCCTGTTCAAGAAGAACAAGATCGACTGGCTCAAGGGTTGGGGCTCGATCCCCGCTGCCGGTCAGGTGAAGGTGGGCGATGAGGTCCACTCGGCCAAGAACATCATCATCGCATCGGGGTCCGAGCCGGCCTCGCTGCCGGGCGTTGAAGTCGATGAAAAGGTCGTCGTGACCTCGACCGGTGCGCTGTCACTTGGCAAGATCCCGAAAAAGATGGTCGTCATCGGCGCCGGTGTGATCGGTCTGGAACTGGGCTCGGTCTATCAGCGACTGGGGGCCGAGGTCACCGTGATCGAATTCCTCGACGTGATCACTCCCGGCATGGACCCCGAGGTGCAGAAGACCTTCCAGCGCATCCTCAAGAAACAGGGCCTGAAATTCGTCATGGGTGCGGCGGTGCAAAAGACTGATGCCACCAAGACCAAGGCCAAGGTCACCTACAAGCTGCGCAAGGATGACAGCGAGCATGTGATCGATGCCGACACCGTTCTGGTCGCCACCGGCCGCAAGCCGTTCTCGGACGGGCTGGGGCTTGAAGCCTTGGGCGTTGAGATGACCCCGCACGGTCAGATCAAGGTTGGTGCCGACTGGCAGACCAACGTGCCGGGTATCTATGCCATTGGCGACGTCACCGAAGGCCCGATGCTGGCGCACAAGGCCGAGGATGAAGGCATGGCCGCCGCCGAGCAGGTCGCAGGCAAGCATGGCCACGTCAACTATGGCGTCATCCCGGGCGTGATCTACACTTGGCCCGAAGTAGCGAATGTCGGCGAAACCGAAGAGACGCTCAAGGCAGCCGGCCGCGATTATAAGGTCGGCAAGTTCATGTTCATGGGCAATGGGCGCGCCAAGGCCAACTTTGCCGCCGACGGCTTCGTCAAGATTCTGGCCGACAAAGAAACCGACCGCATTCTTGGCTGCCACATCATCGGCCCGGCAGCCGGTGACCTGATCCACGAGGTCTGTGTGGCGATGGAATTCGGTGCCTCGGCCGAGGATCTGGCCCTGACCTGCCACGCCCACCCGACCTATTCGGAAGCGGTGCGCGAGGCTGCGCTGGCCTGCGGCGACGGCCCGATCCACAGCTGATCCAGCTGCAAAAGGAAACCAGAAAGGCGGGCCCAGCAGCCCGCCTTTTTTCTGCCGTTGCATCGCCTTAGTTTTGTTACCGTATAAGTTGATCAATCAACCGTGATTGCCGGACCTGAATCGGCGCAGTCGATTGAAACGTAACATTTATTGAGGTTGATATGCGGTTTGCCCTTCTCTGCGCTGTAGCGTTGTTGTTCACCATGTTCTCAGGTCAGGACGCACAAGCGGGCCGTGCCGGTGGCGTCTGGGGCACGGCCGAACAGATGACCCTTGTTGCGCCGACCGATGTCACGGACAGTTCCGGTCGCCCGCTGGCGCTGTGCCATTTGACCAAAAAGACTCACATCATGTTCGCGGGCGTGTGGCGCAGTTCGATCGGCTATGTCATGGCCCCGAACAATTGTGACAGTGACAGCTACTACTCGGTCAATGCCGAGCAGCTGGCGATGGGCAAAGTGGTGGGGACTTACCCTGCGGACCTGCCGGATCAACCCTCGATGTCAATCGCCGACATGATCTCGGGGTTTTGGGGTCTGGGTGTCGTCGCGGTGTTTCTGATCATTGCCGGATTGAAATCTGCTGTTCAGTCCAAGCGCACGGCGCAGCGGCATGCAGAGATGGGCAATGTGCACCCGGCGGCCCTGCGGGCGATGGATGCGATGTGCCACGCGGCAAAGGCGGATGGTACGCTGGACCCTTCTGAGATTGCATTGATGGCCGATATTGCCAAGCAAATGACCGGTGAGACCTTTGACGAGGCCCGCATCCGCCGCATGTTCGACATGGCCGAGGCAAAACCGACCGAGGCACAGTTCGCCGCTTTCGGCACCGGATTGACCTCGGACCAGAAACGCATGGTGCTGCAGGCCACGCTGATGATCGCAGCCGCAGACGGCAATATGGACGAGGATGAGGCCCTTTTCGCTCAGAAACTGGCGCGCGGGCTGGGGATCAATGTGGACGAATTCATGACGATGTTTCAGGCCATGAACGCCAAGCCGGCCTGATTTACCACATGGTCTTTGCGGCGCGAGCCCCCCACTCGGAATCGTAACGCGCGCCGCCTTCTTCCCCGGCACTCGCCTCGGCCAGAATTTCACCCACAGTGGGGAGATTGGCACTTTCGTCGCCCGCGCTCCAGGTGCGGGCACGCATCATCGCGCGGGCGCATTGGGTGTAGATCTCGGAAATTTCGATAACCGCAACGGTGGCAGGCTGTTTGCCGTTCTTTTCAAACCGGGCGCGCAGATCGGCATCCGCCGTCAGCCGCGCTTGACCGTTTACACGCACGACGTTGTTGGACCCGGGCACCAGAAACATCAGCGCCACACGCGGGTCACGCACGATATTGCGCAGGGAATCCAGACGGTTGTTGCCGCGCCAATCCGGCAGAGCCAGCGTCATGGGATCAAGCTCCAGCACCACCGGACCATCATCCCCGCGCGGACTGCCATCGGTGCCTTCGGGGCCGACCGTACTCAGGATGCACAGGCGCGAGGCCATGATCCACTTGCGGTACAGCGGTGTCAGGCTATGCGCCACCTTGCGCAACGAAGGTGCTGCGGGCGTGCCATAAAGCCCTTCGAGCGCTTCGATATCTTCAATGAACTCCATCCGGGTCAAACCCCACTTCTTTCATCAATGCGTCAGACCGTGTCTCGATCACGTCTTCCAACCGTTGCAGGAAATCCTTGCGGCCAACGCCCGGCTCGATTGGATCGAGGAAATCGACAATCGCCAGTCCGGGTTTGCGCAAAACGCCCGTGCGCGGCCAGAAAACACCGGCGTTGGTCGCCACCGGAACGCAGGGAAACCCAAGGCCTTCATACAGAACCGCCGTGCCCACCTTGTAGGGACGATGCACCCCCGGTGCGACGCGGGTGCCCTGCGGGTAGATGACCAACTGGCCGGGTTCCGTGAATTCCTTCGAGACGTCCTTGACCATCTTGGCCACCGCTACGCCCTTTTTACCGCGATCCACCGGGATACAGCCAAGGCGGCGCGCATACATGCCGATGACCGGGGTCCAGAGCAGTTCCCTTTTCATGATGAACTTGCCGTGCGGCACCGCATCGAAAATTATGATGATATCAAGGAAGGACTGATGCTTGGCCCCAACCACGACCTCACCCGTGGGCACGGCACCACGAACTTCGGTGCGGATGCCGACCATCCAGCGGGCCAGCCACATGGTTGTGCGGGCATAGGTCTTGCAGGCCTGTAGCGCGCCGCGTTTGGTCAGCAGCGCATAAGGTGCAAACACGATGCCCAGGATCAGCATCCAAGCGTAGATCACGATCATGAAGATCAGCGAACGGGTCCATTGAAACGCTGTGGCCATCACGAAAGCTCCTTCAATTTGCGGCTGGCGGCGGTCCAGGTGGCCAGAAAGGCGACGGCGGCCCCCAATACGGGGATCAGCGCGGGCAGCAGCCAGCCTGCCCCCTGAAAGCCCAGACCGGTCAGAAAGCCCCCCTCGTCCGAGGCTTCGGGCAGCAGCAGCACGCCGGTCATTCCAAGCAGAATCCCGACAACCGCACCGAAAAACGCACGATAGGTAAAGCGGCGAACAAAGGCGCGGGCGATAAAGCGGTCGCGGGCGCCGACAAGGCGCAGCACCTCGATAATCTGGGCGTTGGCTGCCAGCGAGGCGTTGGCGGCAAGCGTGATCATGGCCGCCGTAGCGCCACCGATCAGCAGGATCGAGACCCAGCCCAATCGCCGCAGCGACATGGCCGCATCCACCAACGGCTCGCGCCAGCGGGTGTGGTCATCCAGAACCGCGCCCGGCACTTCGGCCCCCAACCGCAGGCGCAGGCCGGTTGCATCCAGACCAGGCTCACCTTCGATAATCTCGATCAATTGCGGTATGGGCAGCGTGTCCAGCGGCAGGTCGGGGCCGAACCATGGCGACAACAGCGCGGCTTGTTCTTCGGCCGTCAGCGCCCGGGCCGAAGCAACACCGGGGGTCTGATCAAGCACAGCCAAGGCGGCCGCGGTTTGGGCTGCCAGTTGATCGGCGGGGGCGTTGATACGCAGTGTGGCAGCCCCGGCCAGTTCACTTGCCCAGCGATCCGCCAGTCGCCCCGAAGCCAGCGATAGCGCCAGCGCAAACACCGCCAGAAAGGCCATCGCGCCCGACACGAACAGGGTCAGATGCGCGGTATAGCCGGTGGGTGGCACGACCCGGTCGGCGCGCGCATCCCGTTGCAACAGGTTCCGGATCATACCCTTGCTCATAGATCCGCCCCCGCAAGCTGCACCTGACGTTGCGAGATCCGCAGCACGCGTGCCTGCACCTGGCTTTTGGCGGCGCGGATCAGGCTCAGGTCATGGGTGGCGATCAGAACGGTCTTGCCCATCTTGTTCAGTTCGACCAGCAGGCGCAGCAGGCGTTGCGACATCTCCCAGTCCACATTGCCGGTGGGTTCATCCGCCAAAACCACGTCTGGTGACAGGATCACCGCACGGGCCAGCGCGGCACGTTGGCGTTCGCCGCCCGACAATTCCGGCGGATGCGCATCCAGGCGTGCGCCCAAGCCCACCCAGGACAGCAGCTCGCTCAAATCCTCTCGCTTGGCGGTCTCGGCCTGCCCGGATACCATCAACGGCAGGGCAACGTTTTCGGACACGGTCATGTGGTCCAGAAACCTGCAATCCTGATGCACGACACCGATCCGGCGGCGCAGCAGAGCCATCTGGTCCCGATCCAGCCGGGCGACGTCCTGTTCAAACGCGCTCAGCCGCCCGGATGTGGGCAGCAGTGCGCCATAGCAAAGCTTGAGCAACGTGGTCTTGCCCGCGCCCGACGGGCCGGTCAGAAAGTGGAACGACCCCGGGTGCAGCTGCAGGGACACGTCGCTCAGCAATTCGCCACCACCATAGGTGTAGCTGACATTTTCCAGCTCGATCACAGGGGCCCCCGTTTTAGTTGCCGCCCTTCTTGCCCGAGCGCGGTGGTGGTTTCAATGCCTGCACCGGGTCGAATTGGTGACACTTGGGCCGTGAAACCGAAAACACCCTTTGCGGTCAGGTTTTAACGGAATATCATCCCTGAAAAAACTACTATCGGGTCCAGGACCCGACCAGGAGGCAGCATGCGTCTTACTTGTCCGAATTGCAGCGCCCAGTACGAGGTGCCAGACGAGGTCATTCCCGAAGAAGGCCGCGACGTGCAGTGTTCGAACTGCGAGAACACCTGGTTTCAGGCCAAGTATCCAGATCAACCTGCCCCTGAGGCGGCCGAGCCTGTTGTCGAGGACACACCTGCCGAGGCAGAGCCCAAGCCCGCGGAGGCTGCTGAGGCAGCGTTTGCGCGTGTTACCGAGGTGAAGGTAGACAAGAAACCTGCTCCGCCTCCCAAACCTGTGCCCTCGCCCGAACCCGCGGCCGCAGTGGCACCAGAAAAACCTGCAGCAACCGGAAATATCGACCCGGCGGTTGCCAACATCCTCAAGGAAGAGGCCGCCCGCGAGGCCGACCTGCGCGCCCACGAAGGCGGCAGCCTTGAGACCCAGCCCGATCTGGCGCTGGAAACCCCGCCCGAGCCCGAACCCGACACGGAACGTGCCATCAAAGACCTGACAGCCACCGAGACCGCAGAAGATGCGGGACAGAAGGACGCGCTGCCGGATGTCGAGGCGATCAATTCCAGCCTGCGCAGCGATGTCACCGAGGCAGAAAGTGTCGCGCCGCGCAAATCCGGTGGGTTCATGCGCGGTTTTGCCCTGATCCTGATTATCGGAATTGTGCTGATGCTGGTCTACAGCAACGCGCAGGAGATCAGCCAGGCTGTTCCACAGGCCGAACCGATCCTTGAACCCTATGTGACGATGGTGGATCAGGCGCGGCTGTGGCTCGAAGCGCAAACCTCGGGAACGGCGCAGAACTGATCCGGTTGCGGGGCGGCGCTAGAACCGCTCCAGCAGTCGCTTGAGGTATTCCAACTCGATCTGAGGGCGATCCGTCTCGCCGGTCCGGCGGCGGATTTCGTCCAGCAATTCGCGGGCGCGGCGATAGACGTCTTCGCCCTGCAGCATGTTGTCATCGGTCGAGATCGACCCGTTCGCGCCCGGATTGCGGCCCAGCGGATCGCGGTTGTTGGCCTGCATGTCGCCGTCCTGCGAGCCCTGGCCGGGTTGGTTCTGCTGGTTCTGGGCCAAAGCTTCGCCCAGTGATCGCATCCCTTCGCGTAGCGCTTCCATCGCCTCGGACTGACGGTCGATGGCCTCGGCCAGATCGTCACTGCGCAGCGCCTCTTCGGCCTCGTCCATGGCGCGGCCTGCACGACCCAGCGCATCGCGTGCGGCATCGCCCTCGGGCGTTCCCGCGCCGGGCAGGCTTTGCTGCTGACGGCCCAGCTCATCGCGCAGAGCCTGCTGGCGGTCGGCCAGCGATCCCTGCCCCTGCTGGTTGCCCTCAGCCTGATCGGACCCTTGCCCTCGACCACCTTGACCTTCGTGGCTCTGACCCCGGCCCAGACCACCGCTGCGGCCCTCATTGCCTTCGCTCTCGCCGGCCTGTGCGCCCGGGTTGAACTGTTCTTGCAGATCGCGGAAGGCCTGATCGCTGAGCCCCTGCTGTTCGCGCAGGGTTTCTGCCAGCCCCTCCATGGCCTGCTGACCTTCGGATTGCTGGCCCTGACCTTGTCCTTGGGTGATGCGCATATTCTCCATCATCTGCTGGAACTCTTCCAGCGCCTGCTGCGCCTCGGCCATGCGGCCCTGTTCCATCAGTTCCTGAATGCGGTCCATCATCCGCTGCAGGTCTTCCTGCGTCATCTGCAAGGTTTCGCCATTCTGGCCTTGCTGGTTTTCGTCAAACTCACCGTTTTCCTGCGCCAGACGCTGCAGCTGGCGCAAATAGTCCTGCGTTGCCTCGCGCAGTTCCTGCATCAACTCGGCAATCTCCTCGTCAGAGGCGCCATTTTTCATCGCCTCGGACAGGCGTTCCTGCGCCCGGCGCATCCGCTCCAGCGCATCGGCCAGCGTGCCTTCTTCGATGATGACCGCCAGATCCCACAGGGCCTGCGCGATTTCTTCCTGCTGCTTGGGCTTCAGATTGTATTTGGTGAACGCCTCCAGCCGCCTCAGGGTGACGCGCAGGCGTAGATAGGCGGTGTCGGATCGGAAGAACCCCTCGGGCAAATGGGAAACCGCGCGCAGCAACTGAGCGACCCGCGGTGCGTTGTCCCGCGACCACAGCAGATCGCGGCGCTGTTCGATCACCGCTGCCGCCAGCGGATCAAAGAACCGCCGCGCGGGCAGCTTGGTCATGTAGGGTTCGGACTGACTTTCCTGATCCGCTGCATCGCGTGCCGTCAGGGTGATTGTCACCGGCAGATGCGCCCATGGATGCTGCGAGAAGTCCTCGATCAGATCCTCGGTGAAATCGGCCCGATCACCAGTGATTGGCATCGGCAGTTCAACCTCGATCGCCTCGCGCACCTCGGGGGCAACGGTCAAACCATAACGGCGTTCCACCGCATCGAGGTCCAGCCTGATCGTGGCACTGCCGGAGACGACACCATAATCGTCACTGGCGGCAAAGGGCAGCTTCATCTGCCCACCCGCCTCGGCTTCGGCCACATCCGCGACACTGATATTGGGCGCGGTATCCTGAACCACATCCAGTGCCCAGTCGCGCCCGGACGGGCCTGCGATCCTGAGCCGACCGGACTGTTCGACAACAAATTCCTGTTCCGGCTCGCTCGCGCCCTCAATTCCCAAAGGCGTAGTTGTTTCCGTCAGACTATGAGCGCCAACTTCGCCGTAGAACCGCAGGGTGATACGGCTGCCCTGCGGGATCGACAGCGTTGGGTCGGTCTGGTCCGCAAGATAAAGCGTCGGCAGGCCGGTATAGCGCGGCGGCTCAACCCAACCCTCCCAGCTGGGCCCCTGCCCGGCGATGGCAGCTCCCGGGGCCATTTCGGCCACCGATCCGATGCGCCAGAACGACCCGAACAGACCCGCGATCACTAGCGCCAGCAGGGCGGAATAGCGCAATGCGTAGGGGTCGCGGTCAGCCAGCCGCAGATCGGGTCTGACCGGCTCGGCCTGCGCCGCCCGCTGCGCCATACGAGCCTGGTGCGCGCGCCACAGGGCAACCGAATCCGCATCCATCGCGCCAATGGCCTGATCATCCATCAGCGCCTGAATCGGACGCCCGGGCAGAGAGGCATCCAGCCGCATCAGCGCCTCGGTCCGTGACGGCATATGGAATCGCCTTGCGCCCAGGACCAGCGCCGCAAGCAGCCCCAAAAGGGCCAATGCGCCTACAATCCAAACGATTTCCACGCCCACAAGATCTTGCAGCCCAAGCATCAAAGCCGCCAAAATCGCCATGCAAATCGTGAAAAATGGCCAAAACGCGCGCAAAACCTGCTCGGCCAGCATCCCTGCGTGCGTCAGCCACAGGGACAGTCTCGGGATCGGCAGGGTCGGTCTTGCGGTCAAGGCGGGCCTCCAGAGCGGGCCCGCGCGGTCATCGCGTCAAAGCCACGTGGGTATGGTATCGCGGTTTATGATTTCGTCAAAGCTTGGCCGTTCACGAATAACTGCAAATTGATCCCCATGCACCAGAACCTCAGGGATCAAGGGCCGGGTGTTGTATTCGCTTGCCATCACGGCACCATAAGCCCCGGCGCTGCGGAAGGCGACCAGATCACCAGCCGCAAGCGGCGGCATGTTGCGCTGTTTGGCGAAGGTATCACCAGTTTCACAGACCGGGCCGACGATGTCATAGGGCTGTTGCTCGACGCCCGGTTCGGGCTCCTGAACAGCGACGATATCGTGATGTGCCTCGTACATCGCAGGGCGGATCAGGTCGTTCATGGCGCCGTCGAGGATCAGGAAATCGCGGCCTTCGCCGGATTTCACATAGATCACCTTGCTGACCATAAGACCCGCATTGCCTGCGATCAGACGGCCCGGCTCAATCTCGATCTCGCAACCCAGATGGCCCAGCGTTTTCTTGATCAACGCGCCATATTCCACCGGCAGCGGCGGCGCGTCATTGGCACGGGTGTAGGGAATTCCCAGCCCCCCGCCCAGATCAAGGCGGCGAATGTTGTGGCCCTCGGCGCGCAGTTGTTCGGTCAGCTCAGCGACCTTGCTATAGGCCAGCTCGAACGGCTCCAGCTCGGTCAGTTGCGAGCCGATATGGACGTCGATGCCGATCACCTCCAACCCCGGCAGGGTGGCGGCATGGGCATAAACCTCGGACGCACGGGCGATCGGGATGCCAAACTTGTTTTCCGACTTGCCGGTGGCGATCTTGGCATGGGTCTTGGCATCCACGTCCGGGTTCACCCGCACGGTGATCGGCGCAACGACGCCCAGATCAAGCGCCACGGCGTTGATCGCTTCCATCTCGGGCTCGGATTCCACGTTGAACTGGCGGATGCCTCCGGTCAGCGCGGTGCGGATTTCATCGGCGGTTTTACCCACACCCGAAAACACGATCTTGTCGCCCGGAACACCCGCAGCCTTGGCGCGCAGATATTCCCCGCCCGAGACCACGTCCATCCCGGCGCCCGCCTGCGCCAGCGTTTTCAGGATCGCCTGGTTACTGGCCGCTTTCATCGCATAGCAGACAAGGTGATCGGTGCCCTCAAGCGCGTCATCGAACAGCTGAAAATGCCGCAGCAGGGTCGCGGTGGAATAGACGTAAAACGGGGTTCCGACCGCGGCAGCGATTTCGGAGATCGGGACATCCTCGGCGTAAAGCGCGCCGTCGCGGTAGAGAAAGTGATCCATGACTGCGCGCTTAGACCAAAACCGCCCGCCGGATCAATGGATTCTGCGCAGCCCCAAGCGTTCCGTCAGTTGGTTGTCGACACACCAACCCGCGCATACCCAGAGACCGAGACGCCCGAGCTGCCCGAATTCGCCTCGGGTTCGGAACGGGGAGTGTAGGAAGGATCACAGGCCGCAAGCACGGCGAGGGACAGGATCAGGCCGAAAAATTTCATCGTGTCGTCTTATGTTTAGGAGTTGGCGCAGGGCCAGTCATACCATGCAGATAGGGGCGCGGTAATCAATTTGCAAAGGTGTCAGACGCCCAGATAAACGCCCAAACCACCGCGTCGGAACCCAACACCACCACCGACATGGGTGCCGCTGCTGCCAACGCCGACACCCAGGCTTGCCGTTGGCTGGATCGGTTCGCCATCGGCACCGCAGGCGGCCAGGGCAAACCCGGCCGCGATAAGCAGGACCACACGTAGTATTTGCATCATACCAGCGCCTTCCACCGTTTGATCTGGGCACGCACCTGATCAGGTGCGGTACCGCCATAAGACTGACGCGAGTTTACCGAGTTTTGGACTGTAAGGACAGAATAGACATCATCGGTGATCTCGGCGTGGACGGATTGCATGTCTTCCAGCGTCAGGTCGGGCAGGTCGCAGCCCTTGCCCTCGGCCATTGCCACAAGCGACCCGGTAACGTGGTGCGCGTCGCGGAAGGGCAGGCCCAGCACCCGCACCAGCCAGTCGGCCAGGTCGGTCGCGGTCGAGAAACCGGACCCTGCCGCCGCAGCCAGACTTTCGCGGTTGGCGGTCATGTCCTTGACCATGCCCTCCATCGCCGCCAGCGCCAGCATCCAGTTGTCGGCGGCGTCAAAGACCTGTTCCTTGTCTTCCTGCATGTCTTTGGAATAGGCCAGCGGCAGCCCCTTCATCACCATCATCAGCGCAGTGTTGGCACCGTAGATCCGTCCCACCTTGGCGCGGATCAGTTCGGCTGCGTCTGGGTTTTTCTTCTGCGGCATGATCGACGACCCGGTCGAGAACCGGTCGGACAGCGTGACAAACCGGAACTGGGCCGAGGACCAGATCACCAGTTCCTCGGCAAACCGCGACAGATGCACGGCGCAGATCGAAGCAGTCGACAGGAACTCCAGCGCGAAATCGCGGTCGCTGACGGCGTCCAGCGAGTTGGCAGCGGGACGGTCAAAGCCCAGCGCCTGCGCCGTCATCTGGCGGTCGATGGGAAAGGACGTTCCGGCCAGCGCCGCAGCCCCCAAGGGGGATTCGTTCATCCGCGCGCGCGCATCCCGCACGCGGCTCAGGTCACGACCAAACATCTCGACATACGCCATCATGTGATGGCCCCATGTCACCGGCTGCGCGGTTTGCAGGTGGGTGAAGCCCGGCATGACCCAATCGGCGCCCGCCTCGGCCTGCGCCAAAAGCGCGCGGATCAGAGCCAACAGACCAGTTTCGGCCGCGTCCAGTTGATCGCGAACCCACAGCTTGAAATCGGTCGCCACCTGGTCATTCCGGCTGCGGCCCGTGTGCAAACGGCCCGCGGGCTCGCCAATCACCTCTTTCAGCCGCGCTTCGACATTCATGTGGATGTCTTCCAACGCGGTCGAGAACTGAAATTCGCCGTTCTGGATTTCTGACAAAACGGTGAGCAGCCCTTCCCGAATTGCTTCGGCGTCACTATCAGTAATAACGCCTGTGGCCGCCAGCATGGCGGCATGGGCGCGCGAGCCTGCGATGTCCTGGGCTGCCATCCGCTGATCGAACCCGATCGAGGCATTGATTGCCTCCATGATCGCGTCTGGACCGGCGGCAAAGCGGCCGCCCCACATCTGGTTCGAGGATTGATCGGTCATGTAAGAAAACCCGGAGTTGATATGCGCCTATTTCGTCTGATCCCCCTTTATATGGCCCTTGCGCTGGGTGCAAATGCGGCTTTGGCCATGGATGCGGAAACTCTGGGCCCGCTGCGCGAGGGCACGCTGAAACGGCTGATCCTGCATAAAGAGCCGAAACCGGTCGAAGCGGTCGAGTTTCAGCTGGAAGATGACGGCGGCACCGCGACGCTTGAGGATTACAGGGGCAAATATGTTCTGCTGAACTTCTGGGCCACGTGGTGCGCGCCCTGCCGCAAGGAAATGCCGCAGATCGCCGAGCTGCAGGCAGAGTTTGGCGGCGACAAGTTCGAGGTGCTGACACTGGCCACCGGGCGCAACTCGCCTGCAGGGATCAAGAAATTCTTCGAAGAGAACGGCATCGAAAACCTGCCCCGCCATCAGGACAAAGGCTCGGCCGTGGCGCGGGAATTCGGCGTGATCGCGCTGCCGATCACGGTGATCCTCGATCCCGACGGCAATGAGATCGCCCGGCTGATCGGGGACGCCGATTGGAATTCGGACAGCGCAAAAGCGATTATTTCAACGCTGGTGGGCGCTGAAAGCTAAGGAATACGCCATTCCCAGCAATCTGTGCTAGACTGGAACCGGCCCCGATGGGCCGGTTTTTCGTTTGTTACCTTTTGGAAGGGAGGCGACTATGAAACCCGTCGTTCTGTTGATTGGCCGCTTGCCCAACGTCATCGGCGATGTGGCGCGGCAGTTGGATCACATGCCGATTCAATGGCTGGGGGCACATGACCCCGACGAGGTCCGGCGGCAACTGGATGCCGAGCCCCGGATTGTCTGCGCCATCATGGGCGCCGGTCTGGATGACAAGATACGCGGCGAGTTGGTCGGCATCATCGCCGCACGCAGGCCGGATATCTGCATTCACCTCAAGGATCGCGCCTCGGGCCCCGACGGACTGGTGCCCTTTGTGAAACGTGTGGTGCAGCACGAAATACTCGACACGCTCGAAGCAGGCTGACGCCACGCAACCTTTGACAGCATCCTGACTGCTCTGCACTCTGCGGGCGGGAGGATGGAATGCCGCTTGAAATACTGCTGGTTCTGGTTGTCGGAGGCATCGTTGGCGTGACGGTGTTGCTGCATTTGACCGGGCGGTCACGGGTACGCGAACTGACCCCCGAGACCGCGCGCGCGGAATGGCTGCGTCACGCGCCCGACGACGAGATCATCGACATCACCATTGCACATGACAAACACTCGGCCCTGATCCGGACAGAGACCGGCAACGGGCTGCTGTGGTCTTTCGGTGCCGATACCGTAGCCCGGCATCTGCTGGATTTCGACTGGCTGGATCACCCCGAAGGGTTTGAGATCCAGTTCCACGAATTCGGCACACCCAAAGCCATCGTCCGCCTTGACGAATTCGAACGCCCGCACTGGGAACATCTGATGGACCCCTCATGACCGACCAAGTGACCTTTCCCGATGCCGTGCAGTGGGCGGTACCGTTTTTCATCGCCGCCATTCTGGCCGAGTTTGTGTGGATCGCCATCAAGGGCAAGGGCGGCCGGTATGAGACGCGCGATGCGGTGACCTCGCTGGTGATGGGGGCGGGAAATATCGCCTCGGGCTTTTTGCTGGGCTTCATCGCCTATGGGTTTTTCATGTGGCTGTGGCAGATCACGCCGCTGAACCTGGGCACCTCGATCCCGGTGATCATCCTGTGCTTTGTACTGGACGATCTGCGCTATTACTGGGTGCATCGCTTTGGCCACCGCATCCGCTGGGTCTGGGCCAGCCATGTGAATCACCACAGCTCGCAACACTACAACCTGACCACCGCGCTGCGACAGACCTGGACCTATACCTTCACCTTCATGATGCTGGTGCGCGCGCCGCTGATCCTGCTGGGCTTTCACCCGGCGATGGTGCTGTTCTGCGGCGGGTTGAACCTGATCTACCAGTTCTGGATTCACACCGAAGCCATCGGCAAGATGCCCCGCTGGTTCGAGGCGGTGATGAACACCCCCAGCCACCACCGTGCCCATCATGGCCGCAACGCGCGCTATCTGGATTGCAACTATGCAGGTGTCTTCATCATCTGGGACAAGATGTTCGGCACTTTCGTACCTGAACAAGACGATGACCGCGTCGATTATGGCCTGGTCCATAATATCGGCACGTTCAACCCGCTGCGCGTGGCGTTCCACGAATGGGTCGGCATCTGGCGTGACGCGACGCGACCGGGGCTGACCCTGCGCGAGCGTCTGGCCTATTGCTTTGCGCCACCGGGTTACAGCCATGACGGCAGCCGTGACAGTTCTGAGCAGATCAAAGCCAAACACCTGGCCCGCTACCCCGAAGATCGCGGAACGCCCGGATTCGAGCAATATGAGGCAGAAACGCCCAATACGCAGGCAAAACAGGCTTAAATCCGCCGATCCGGCACCCCCCGTTCCTTGAAAGCGGAAATTCACATTCCATATTCAGCGGATGTGACCCGTATCAAGTAGCCGGAGGCCGAAATGTCCAGATTGACGAGTGTATCAACCGTTCTTGGTCTGGTCGGGCTGGTGCTGGCTATGCTGACGGCATTGGCAGGCGGCGCCCCCAGCCTCATCGCGCTGGGGTTTGTCATGCTGGCACTGGGCTTCATGGGCGCAGTAATCGGCGCAGCGGCCGCCTTGGGCCGCGTCTGGGAAACGGTGCGCTGAACCGCATCATTTTCTCCCCCCTTAACCGCAGATTCATAGTTTTGCTCTGAAATCAGATCCCGAGCGGCGACGTAATGGGAATGGCAAGGCTATGCGGGGAAAAGAACAGGCAGATATGCCCGAGGGTGCCGAAAGCCCTCTGAACGCGGCTGTTACATCTCGTGACACCTCCACCGTTCAAATGGCGACCGAGGCCGTAAAGCACAAACAGTGTAAACTGGCCTTTCAACCCATCATGCAGGCGCATCCCCCGTTTGGTGTAGCGTTCTACGAAGGATTCATTCGGGTGCTGGATGAAACCGGGCGGGTCATTCCCGCACGGGATTTCATGCCCCAACTGGAAAACACTCCCATCGGGCGGGATCTGGATTGCGTCGCGTTGGAGATGGGGCTGCGAACGCTGGCCAGAAACCCCGACATCCGCCTGTCGATCAACATGTCCGCGCGCTCGATCGGGTATGCGCGGTATTCGCGGGTGCTGGAGCGGTTTCTGAAAAAAGATGCCGGTATCGGCGAACGGCTGATCCTCGAAATTTCGGAAAGTTCGGCGATGACGGTGCCGGAACTGGTGATCGATTTCATGGATCGGCTGCAACCGCGCGGCGTCGCCTTTGCGCTGGATGATTTCGGAGCCAGCAATTTCAGCTTCCGCCATTTCCGAGAGTTCCTGTTCGACGCCGCCAAGATCGACGGGCAATTCGTGCGCGGCATCAGCGACAACCCCGACAATCAGGCGCTGGTCCGCGCCCTGGTCGCGGTGGCACGAGAGTTTGAAATTCTGGTGACGGCCGAATCGGTGGAAACCAAGGCAGACGCCGAATTCCTTGTGGCCAATGGCGTGGACTGTTTGCAGGGGTTCCTGTTCGGTGCCCCCACCGTTTCGGCCCCGTGGAAGGACGTGAAAACCCAGCAAACCGGCAGCTAACCACGCAAAACTGCCCTTAGGGCACCCTGAGACAAGGTGACCGTTGCTGCAATTGCAGCATTACGCTATGCCATGTGCAGTTGGAGCGGGGGATCAGGAGGCGCTCTGGTTCACAGGGGCCTTGCCTTTGCGATCCGCGCCGTTACGGTTCCCACAGGACCTTGATGGTAAAGGATTGTCTATATGACCAACGTAGTAATCGCATCCGCAGCACGCACCGGTGTCGGCAGTTTTGGCGGCTCGTTTGCAAACACACCCGCACATGACCTGGGGGCCGCCGTTCTTGAGGCCGTCGTCGAGCGCGCCGGCGTCGAAAAGGGTGAGGTAAGCGAAACCATCATGGGTCAGGTGCTGACCGCGGCTCAGGGTCAGAACCCGGCCCGTCAGGCACATATCAATGCCGGTCTGCCGCAGGAAAGCGCGGCCTGGGGCATCAACCAGGTCTGCGGTTCGGGCCTGCGTGCCGTCGCGCTGGGTGCTCAGCACATTCAGCTGGGCGATGCCGAAATCGTTGCCGCCGGCGGTCAGGAAAACATGACCCTCTCGCCCCACGCCGCCGCTCTGCGCGCCGGTCACAAGATGGGCGACATGAAGTATATCGACACCATGATCCGCGACGGCCTGTGGGATGCCTTCAACGGCTACCACATGGGTCAGACCGCCGAAAACGTCGCCGAGAAGTGGCAGATCAGCCGTGACATGCAGGACGAATTCGCCGTCGCCTCGCAAAACAAGGCCGAGGCCGCGCAGAAGGCCGGCAAGTTCGCAGATGAGATCGTGCCCTTCACCATCAAGACCCGCAAGGGTGACATCGTGATGGATAGCGACGAATACATCCGCCACGGCGCAACCATGGAGGCGATGGCCAAGCTGCGCCCCGCCTTCACCAAGGACGGTTCGGTCACCGCTGCAAACGCATCCGGCCTGAACGACGGCGCGGCGGCAACCCTGCTGATGTCGGCCGAAAATGCCGAGAAGCGCGGGATTGAGCCTCTGGCCCGCATCGCATCTTACGCGACCGCCGGTCTGGACCCGTCGATCATGGGCGTTGGCCCGATCTACGCGTCACGCAAGGCACTGGAGAAAGCGGGCTGGTCGGTTGACGATCTGGACCTGGTCGAAGCCAACGAAGCCTTTGCTGCGCAGGCCTGCGCCGTAAACAAGGACATGGGTTGGGACCCGTCGATCGTGAACGTCAACGGCGGCGCGATCGCCATCGGCCACCCGATCGGCGCATCCGGCTGCCGCGTTCTGAACACGCTGCTGTTCGAAATGAAGCGTCGTGATGCGAAGAAGGGTCTGGCGACCCTCTGCATCGGCGGCGGCATGGGTGTCGCTCTCTGCGTGGAGCGCGACTAAGTGCGTTGACAATTAATCATAAATGGGCGTCCGTCGGGCGCCCTTTTTTGTTACAATCACCCTTTACCCAATAGATGCGACAATATCACCGGACAGAAAAACGAAATCGAGCACGAAACGATATTGCGCAACAATCTCTCTCAGAGTAACAGAATTACCAAGCAGACTTAATTGGAGGAATCCTCAATGGCACGTACAGCACTCGTAACCGGCGGCTCCCGCGGCATCGGCGCAGCAATTTCCAAGGCGCTCAAGGCCGAAGGGTATAATGTTGCAGCCACCTATGCCGGGAACGACGAAGCGGCGGCAAAATTCACCGAGGAAACCGGCATTGCCACCTACAAGTGGAACGTGGCCGATTATGACGAATCCAAAGCGGGTATCGAAAAGGTCGAAGCCGAGGTTGGCCCGATCGACATCGTGGTTGCCAACGCGGGCATCACCCGCGATGCACCGTTCCACAAAATGACCCCGGAACAGTGGCACCAAGTGATCGACACCAACCTGACCGGCGTATTCAACACCGTACACCCCGTCTGGTCCGGCATGCGCGAGCGCAAGTTTGGCCGCGTGATCGTCATCAGCTCGATCAACGGTCAGAAGGGCCAGTTCGCGCAGGTAAACTATGCCGCAACCAAAGCGGGCGATTTGGGCATCGTGAAATCGCTGGCACAGGAAGGTGCGCGCGCAGGCATCACCGCCAACGCGATCTGCCCCGGCTACATCGCGACCGAGATGGTCATGGCGGTTCCGGAAAAAGTTCGTGAATCCATCATCGGTCAGATCCCGGCCGGTCGCCTGGGTGAGCCCGAGGAAATCGCCCGCTGCGTGGCGTTCCTGGCGTCCGACGATTCTCAGTTCATCAACGGCTCGACCATTTCGGCCAACGGTGCGCAGTTCTTCGTCTGATCCGACGATCCTGCAAAAAATTCGGGCCGGTCCTATTGGGCCGGCCCTTTTTTATCCCGTAAGAACGCGCGCGCTGCGCTCAGCGGGAACCGAACAGCCATTTCAGGGCGTTGTTGATTGCGCGGGACCGTTCCAGATGTGCGCGCTGAAAGGCGCGGGCAGTGGCCGGGTTCGTGGTGACCTCAATCATGGCAGTCTTCCTTTCAGTTCAACTCTGTTTGACTTGAACTAAATATGCGCCTTACATTTAAAGCTGACAAACGAGGTTTCTACAGACTTCAGTTAAGAATTTTTTGACACGATGAGCATACCCCTTCCCCCTCTGACTGCCTTGCGGGCCTTTGATGCCGCCGCGCGAAACATGTCCTTCGCCAAGGCGGCTGACGAATTGCATGTCACGCCGGCGGCGCTGTCCTTTCAGATCAAATCCCTTGAGGAACATCTGGGCCGCCCCCTGTTTCGACGCCTGAACCGCGCGGTAGAACTGACAGAGGCCGGGCGCGCCCTCGCCCCCGGTGCGGCCGAGGGGTTTGCCACGCTGCAGGCCGCGTGGCAGGCAACCCGGCGGCAGGGCGACGACACCAGCCTGACGGTGACCGCAGGCCCTGCGCTGACGGCCAAATGGCTGGCGCCGCGGCTCTATGACTTTGCTCGGTCGCATCCCGAGATTGACCTGAAGTTTTCAGCCACCCTGCGGATCGTGGATCTGGAACGCGACGATGTGGATGTGGCCATCCGCTTTGGCTATGGCCCGGATGAGGGGGTGTATTCCGTCCCCGTCCGCAAAGAATGGCTGACCCCGGTTATGACCCCCGAACTGGCCGAACAGTTTCCGACCGTCGAAAGCCTGAAGGACGCGCCGCTGATCCACGACGACTCGATTGCGTTTCTGCGGCCTCGTTGTGACTGGCCCACCTGGTTCCGGGCCGTGGGGATAGATTTCACGCCCGAGCATGGCGCGCGGTTCTCGAACGCCGATCACGCGATCGATGCCGCCGTTGCGGGTGTTGGCGTGGTGCTGGGCCGCCGCGCCATGATCCTGAAGGACATGACCGAGGGGCGGCTGGTTGCCCCCTTCAAGGTCGCCATCGAGACCCGCGGGCGGTTCCGCTTTCTGTGCCTGCCCGGTGCCGAAAACCGTCCGCAGATCGCAGCCTTTCGGGATTGGTTCGTTGCCGAGATCGAGAAAACCGCGCATATCTCGGACGAATTCAAGATCATCCCGGTCGAAGACATCCCATCCCCATGACCAGAACGCACGCAACTGCCATCGGGTTTATCGCCGTTTTGCTGTGGTCCCTGCTGGCCCTGTTCACCGTTGGATCGTCTCCGACCCCGCCCTTGCTGCTGAACACCATCTGCTTTTCGATCGGCGGCACGCTGGGCTTGATCTGGACCGGGGCCAATGGTGGACTGCGCCGGCTGCGCACGGTGCCCATGACAACATACTTGTTCGGCACAGCGGGGCTGTTTGGCTATCACGCGCTGTATTTCTCAGCCCTGCGTATGGCCCCGGCGGCCGAAGCCGGATTGATCGCCTATCTCTGGCCGCTGCTGATCGTGCTGTTTTCCGGGCTGCTGCCGGGTGAGAACCTGCGCCTCGGACATCTGATCGGTGCCTGCCTTGGCTTTGCCGGGGCGGCTGTGATCATTGCAGGGGGCGGCAGCATGGGGTTTCAGGCCGATCACCTGCCGGGTTATGGGCTGGCGCTGCTCTGCGCGCTGACATGGTCGGGCTATTCGGTCCTGTCGCGGCGACTGGGGGATACACCGACCAGTTCCGTCGCCGTGTTCTGCATCGCCGCGGCGGTTGCCTCGGGCCTTCTGCATATGGCGGTCGAAGACACTGTGTGGCCCGATGACTCCATCGGCTGGATATCGGTCGCGGCACTTGGGCTGGGACCGGTCGGGCTGGCGTTCTATGTCTGGGATATCGGGGTTAAGCAGGGCGACATCCAGATGCTGGGCACGGCGTCCTATGCGGCACCCCTGTTGTCTACGCTGGCTTTGGTTGTGGCCGGGATCGCCGCCCCGTCCTGGGGTCTGGCGATCGCGGCCGTGTTCATCGCAGGCGGCGCGGCGATCGCCGCGCGGGCCAGTATGAGACGCTAGTTCGACAGTCGCTCGATCTCTTCCTTCAGCCTAAGCTTCTGCTTTTTAAGCTGAGCAATATGGAGATCGTCGATGCCAGGCGAGCGTTGGGCTTGTTCTACTTCAAGACCGAGAGATTCGTGCTTTTTCTTCAGTTCGGTCAGGTGTGCGCTCACGCTCATGGCGATACTCCTCTGTTGGTGTCTGAGTTTCACGTAAGAAGTTGACCACATCGTTTCCACCCTGTCACGCTGCAGACGCACAGAAAATGTCATAAATCCGACAAATTCGGCTGGTTACTGCCTATCGGTCGAAAATGCCGCAGATCGCGGCCCCGTCGCGCAACACGGCTGAGACCTGAGTCGTATAGCTTTCGCCGTCTTTTTCGTGGCGGTCACCGTCATGCAAAATCAGCGGCGCGTGCAGCCGAAACGCCGCCTTACCGCCCTTTCTGGCGCGTAAAATCACCAGTTCGGCACCGCGACCAGTACGCGCGGCCAGCGGCAGCACCTCGACCGAGCCCAAACGCCCGGCGCAGCCCGCCAGCATGTCGGGCAGCCGGTCGGCCTTTTGGATCATGTGAAGATACCCGCGAGGCGCGAGGCGCTTGGCTGCGACGTCGAACCAGTCCGTCAGAGGTGTTTTCTCTCCCAAGGCCACGCTGCGCCCCTTATCCGCGGCAGGGCTGTGCGCCCCGGAGCGGTAATAAGGAGGGTTGGCGATCACGTGGTCGAATTGCCTCTGCTTCAGGTCGGCAGGCAGAGCGTTCAGGTCCGCTTCGATCACCTCCAGCGACGCGCCGTTTTCGACTGCATTTCGGCGGGCCAGATCGGCATAAGCAGGCTGCAGCTCTACCCCAACCCCCTGCAGCCCCGGCACGCGGGCCAGCAGACACAGGATCGCGGCACCGGCCCCGCAGCCCAATTCCAGCACGGTGTGACCACGTGTCGCCGGAACTGATGCCGCCAGCAGCACCGGATCCACCCCGGCGCGATAGCCCGCACGCGGCTGCCACAGGCGCACATGCCCGTTCAGAAAATCGTTACAAGTCAGGTCTGTATCGGGAAACAGGTTCATCGCCCCAGCGGAATGTCATTGTCGCGCATCACCCGTTCCGCCCGGATCAGGTCATCCGCCCGCACCATCAGGCGACGGGGGAAGATTCCGATGCCGCCTTCGAGGATGCTCATATTTACGTCCATCTGAAAGCAGTCTATATCCTCACCCTCAAGAAGGGCCGAAGCAAAGGCCAGGATCGTTGGATCGGTGCTGCGCAAAAGTTCTTTCATGGGGATGGATGTAAGGGCAAGGACCGCCGAAAGTCGAGCCTTGTATCAGGAGTGTGATGGATATCGACACGATCACAAAACCGCATGAGCGGCTGGCGGAAATCTTGGCTGGCGAAATGGACGCGGTCAATGAGCTGATCCGCACGCGCATGGCCTCGGAACATGCGCCGCGCATTCCCGAAGTGACCGCACATCTGGTTGAGGCCGGTGGTAAGCGCCTGCGTCCGATGCTGACCCTGGCGGCCGCGCGGTTGTTCGGCTATCCGGGTGACCACCATGTTCGGCTGGCGGCAACGGTCGAGTTCATCCACACCGCCACGCTGCTGCACGACGACGTGGTGGACGAAAGCGCCCAGCGGCGCGGACGGCCTACGGCGAACCTGTTGTGGGACAACAAATCAAGCGTTCTGGTGGGCGATTACCTGTTTTCCCGCAGCTTCCAGCTGATGGTCGAGACCGGATCGCTGCGGGTTCTGGACATTCTGGCCAATGCCTCGGCCACCATTGCCGAGGGCGAAGTGCTGCAAATGACAGCCGCCACCGATCTGGGCACGGATGAGGCGATTTACCTGCAGGTCGTGCGTGGCAAGACCGCCGCGCTGTTCTCAGCTGCAACCGAGGTCGGCGGCGTCATCGCCGGCGCGTCCGAGGAGCAGGTCAAGGCTCTGTACGACTATGGCGATGCGCTGGGTATTGCCTTCCAGATCGCCGATGATCTGCTGGATTATCAGGGCGATAGCAAAACCACCGGCAAGAATGTCGGTGACGATTTCCGTGAGCGCAAGCTGACCCTGCCGGTGATCAAGGCCGTGGCGCAGGCAACCCCCGAGGAACACGCCTTTTGGGAACGCACCATCGGCCGGGGCCGTCAGGAAGACGGTGATCTGGACCACGCGCTAAGCCTTATGGGCAAATACGGCACTCTGGACGCCACCCGCGCGGACGCGTTCGGATGGGCCGCCAAGGCCAAGGCATCGTTGGACGCCCTGCCCGATCATGAAATCCGCACCCTGCTGCGCGATCTGGCCGATTACGTGGTCTCGCGCCTCAATTAAGCTGCGTCGCGCGGCACCACCAATTGGGATGGGCCGCGCCGATTTCATAAGCCGCGAAATGCGCGTCATTCATCGTTGGATAAAGCGCGAAACAGGTCGAACCTGAGCCTGACATCCGGGCCAGAAGGGCCTGTTTGGTATCTGCCAGTTCCTCAAGCACACTGGCCACATCCGGGGCCAACCCGGTGGTGGGCGGCTCAAGGTCATTGCGCTGATCCTGCAACCACATGGCACAGTCCTCGGGTGTGTTGAAGGCTGGCATTGCGTCCGGCATGGGCGGGTTGTCACGGCTGACCAGAGCCGAGAACACCGTGCCTGTGGGCACTTCGACGCCGGGATTAACTAGCAAGGCGGGCAATGGGGGCAAAGTGATCGGGTCCAACCGCTCGCCTATACCGCGCATCCGCGTGCCAGATGCCAACATGCACACCGGAACATCCGCACCTAAAGACAATGCGGCATCCGGCGAGACAGCCACCCCTTGATCCGCAACCATCCGCAGAGTCGCTGCAGCGTCCGACGACCCGCCGCCGATCCCGCCGCCATGAGGCAGCACTTTGTTCAGATCGATATGCCCTGCCCAGCCCGCAGACTCGGCGGCTTTCCAGACCAGATTGCGGTTGTCCGTGGGCACACCCGCCGCATGTTCACCGGTGACCGTCATTGACAGTTCGGAGCCCGGTGTGAACGCCAGCGTGTCGCCGATATCCGCAAAGACCACCAGCGAATCCAGCAGGTGATAGCCGTCCGATCTCTGGCCGGTTACATGCAGGGTCAGGTTGATCTTGGCGGGCGCGAAGGCCTTAATGGCCATTGGCGACCTTCAGCGGCTCGGCCCCTTCTTCGGCCAGAACCGCGTCCAGCCCAATTTCCAGCTTGCGGCGGATGCGTTCGGGGTCGGCCTCGCCATCTGTATCTGACGGGTCGATGAAGGACAGGGCGCGGCTCCACTGGAACTCGGCCTCACGCCCGCGACCCACGGCCCAATAGACGTCCCCCAGATGGTCATTCACCACCGGATCGACCGGCATCAGTTCGACCGCGCGCTCCATATGCTCGACCGCTTCGTCATAGCGGCCCAGTCGGAACAGGACCCAGCCCAGACTGTCGACGATATAGCCGCTGTCGGGTCGCGCGGCGACGGCGCGTTCGATCATCTCGAGCGCTTCATCCAACTTTTCCTGCCGTTCGACCAGCGAATAGCCCAGATAGTTCAGCACCTGCGGCTGATCCGGGTTCAGCTCCAAGGCACGGCGGAAATCGGCCTCGGCCTGATCCCAGTTCTTCAGCCGCTCATGCGAGATACCGCGGGCATAATGCAGGAACCAGTTGCCGCCCACGCCGCTCTCGGTCAGCTCAATCGCCCTGTCATAAGACGCAATAGCGCTCGCGTATTCCTCTTGCTGGCGCCGCAGATCGGCCAGTGCCACATGCACGCTGGGCAGGTTTGGGCTTTGGTTGGCGAGCGTCTGCAACACTTCGGCGGCTGCATCTTTTTTGCCCCACCGGCTGAGCACTTCGGCCCGGCCAAGTTCGGCAGCGTGGTAATCGCTGCTGCTGGGCGGCACCTTGCGATAGGCGTCCACCGCCAGATCATATTGTTCCAGCTCGTCCAGCAGTTCGGCGCTCAGCAGGATCGCGTCCACGTGATCGGGCCGCAGGTAGGTGGCGATGCGCACATACAGCAGGACGTAGTTCTCAGCCGCCTCGTTGCTGAGCGCGGCGCCGACGGAAAAGAACACTTCGGCCATTCCGTCCTGAGCCGATTGCGCATGGGTGAACGGCAGCGTTTCACCGGCGCTCAGACGCGCGACATAACCTTCGATGGACGGATCACTGCCAGCGACAAAGACCTCTGCCAGAAACTGCAGCGCCTCGTCATGGCGGTCCAGTTGCGACAGGACTTCAGCCCGGGAAAGAGCCGCGCGGCGCGAAAAGCGGGACACAGCGCCATTGTTCGCCGAAAATACCTCTTCGGCCCCTTCAAAATCACCCACTGACGCCAGGGCCAGCGCCTTGTGGTACAGCGCAAAGTCCCGCAGCCCGTCCTGCGTGGCGACCTCATCGAATTGTTCCATGGCGCGGGTCATTGCACCCTGACCGATATAGGCCCAGCCCGCCATCAGACCGTCGACCAGAGGCCCCACGCCCTGTGTTTCGTGGTCCAGAGCCAACAGTTCGTCCAGCTTGCCGTCGGCCCCCAGATTGGCAGTGATCACCATTCGCGCCGCCTGACTGGGCAGGCCCATATCCTCGATCGCCTGTGCAACAGGCAGGGCACGCAGCACCTCACCCAGGGACAGGCGCGCCACGACAACGCTTTCCAACAGGGTCGCATTTTCGGGATCGGCCTTCAGGGCGCGGGCATAGTATTTCTCGGCTGCGGTATAGTCGTTCTCGTAAATCGCCTGACGGCCGGCCAGATAGGCGCCGAACCCATTATCCGCTTGTACCGGAAAAACAAAAGACGAGGTGAACAGCACAGCCAGCGCTGCGCGACGAACCAGAGAAACCACCAAAATCCTGCCTTGCTATTCTTGTCTGCGCAACAAGCTAGGGCTTTGGCTGGCAAGAGGCAATGGCAGAGCCTTCACGACCCTGCCAGTGCCCGGATTTTCGCTTACATGTTGGGATAGTTCGGGCCATCCCCGCCCTGCGGTGTGGTCCAGGTGATGTTCTGGCTGGGGTCCTTGATGTCGCAGGTTTTGCAGTGGACGCAGTTCTGGAAGTTGATCACGAATCGCGGACCGTCTTCATCCTCGACCATCTCGTACACACCCGCCGGGCAATAGCGCTGCGCCGGTTCGTCGAACTTGGGCAGGTTGACCTTCACCGGGATGTCCGGATCGGTCAGTTTCAGATGGCAGGGCTGGCTTTCCTCATGGTTGGTCATCGCAAAGGACACGTTGGTCAGACGGTCGAAGGACAGCGTGCCATCGGGTTTGGGATAGTCGATGGGCTGGTGCTTGCTTGCCTCTTCGGTCGATAGCGCGTCGTTCTTGCCGTGGCCCAACGTGCCCAAGAGCGAGAAGCCCAGCGTGTTGGTCCACATGTCCATGCCACCCAGCACAAGGCTGGCGGTCAGGCCGTATTTCGACCACAGAGGCTTGACGTTGCGCACCTTTTTCAGGTCGCTGCCAATGGGGCCATCGTGCACGTCGGTCTCGTAAGCGGTCAGCTCATCGCCCGAACGGTCGGCCTTGATCGCGTCGAATGCGGCCTCGGCCGCGGCCTTGCCTGACAGCATCGCGTTGTGGTTGCCCTTGATGCGCGGCACGTTGACCATGCCCGCCGAACAGCCCAGCAGAGCCACGCCGGGTGCAACCAGTTTCGGCATCGACTGATAGCCGCCCTCGGTGATCGCACGGGCGCCGTAGGCTACGCGCTTGCCGCCTTTCAGCAGCTCGGCCACCATCGGGTGATGCTTGAAGCGCTGGAACTCCATGTACGGGTACAGGTGCGGGTTCTTGTAGTTCAGGTGCACCACGAAACCGACATAGACCTGATTGTTTTCCAGGTGATAGATGAACGAACCGCCACCTGCATTGCTGCCCAGAGGCCAGCCCATGGTGTGGGTGACAGTGCCTTCCTTGTGTTTGGCCGGGTCGATCTCCCAGATCTCTTTCATGCCGACGCCGTATTTCTGCGGCTCTTTACCGGCAGACAGGTCGTACTTTGCGATGACCTCTTTCGACAGCGAACCACGGACGCCTTCCGACAGGAAGACATATTTGCCGTGCAATTCCATGCCCGGTTCGGTGCCCGGACCGTAGGACCCATCGGGTTCCAGACCGAAGACACCGGCAACCACGCCCTTGACCTCACCATTGTCGCCATAGACCAGCTCGGAACAGGCCATGCCGGGGAAGATTTCGACGCCCATCTCTTCGGCCTGTTCAGCCATCCAGCGGCAGACATTGCCCATCGATACGATGTAGTTGCCGTGGTTGTTCATCAGCGGCGGCATCGGGAAGTTGGGGATGCGGATTTTACCGGCCTCACCCAGCATGTAGAAGTTGTCTTCGTGCACCGGCACGTTCAGCGGCGCGCCTTTTTCCTTCCAGTCCGGGATCAGCGCGTCCAGGCCGCAGGGGTCCAGCACCGCACCCGACAGGATATGCGCGCCCACTTCCGAACCCTTTTCCAGAACAACGACGTTTAGGTCCGCGTCCAGCTGTTTCAGACGGATGGCCGCCGACAAGCCCGCGGGGCCTGCACCCACGATCACCACATCGTATTCCATCGCTTCGCGTTCAATCTCGGCCATCGCGGGCTCCTTAGCTAACTTTCCGAATTGGCGCTTTCACTGCGTGGTCTGCGCAATATTGTTTCACGGCTGATTACATGGTCTGAAAGACCTTGGTCAATCAAAACACGGCGTAACATTGCTGCAATGCGGCAGTTATGCCTCGGGAGCGTCCCCCATGAGGTATCTGGGACCGCTACCATGGGATTTCGCGCGGTCATCCGGGTTGTAAAGGGCGCATTTCGGCAGGCTTAGGCAACCGCATCCGATGCAGCCATCCAGATTGTCCCGCAACCGCGTCAGGGTATCGATTCGCTGGTCCAGATGGGACCGCAGCCCGATGCTGATCTTTTGCCAGTCTTTCGGCGTCGGCGTGCGGTTCCCCGGCAAACCCGACAGCACCTCGCGAATCTCGGGCAGGGTCAGGCCGAATTGCTGGGCAATCATGATGAAACTCAGCCGTCGGATATCGGCGCGCTGATAGCGCCGCTGCCCGCCCGCGTTGCGCCAGGGCGCGATCAGCCCCTGCGCCTCGTAGTACCGAATGGCGGAAACCGCCAACCCGGTGCGCTGCGCCAAGGCCCCAATCGCCAACCCTTCGGATACTGCCATATCGCCCTCTCAAAAATCCCTTGACCTAAAGTTAGGTTTAGAAATTACGGTGAGTCAGGACAAGCCTCAATTCGCAAAGGAGATCCCATGATGGCGACGCTTGAACATACCAACTTCACCGTCCGCGACCCGCAGGCCTCGGCCGCGTGGATGCATAAGGTGTTTGGCTGGAAAACCCGCTGGGAAGGCCCGGCCATCGCGGGCGGATACACGGTGCATGTGGGCAGCAAGCATACCTATCTGGCGCTCTATGCACCCAGTGATCCGAAACCGTCGGGCGAAAGCAGCTATGACATCGTTGGCGGCCTGAACCACGTGGGTGTGCTTGTCGAAGACATCGACGCCACCGAGCAGAAAGTGATCGACGCAGGCTTTACCCCCAAATCCCACGCCGATTACGAACCGGGCAAGCGGTTTTACTTCGACGACGACAATGGCATCGAATTCGAGGTGATTAGCTACGCCTAGGCTGTAATCCGCCCGGTGCATGACCATGCCCTCTTGCATTTCACACCCCATTTGGGTCAGGTATTTGCCAACCCATCAAATCGCCCCGACGCTGGTTCCATGCGGCGGGGCGCATCACTTTTTGCGTGGACGACAAGAGTATGGAAAAGATTCCAATGACGCCTGCGGGCAATGCCGCGCTCGAGGCAGAGCTGAAAAACCTGAAATCCGTTGAGCGCCCGGCGATCATCGAAGCCATCGCCACAGCGCGCGAACTGGGCGACCTGAAGGAAAACGCCGAATACCATTCGGCGCGCGAAAAGCAGGGCTTTATCGAAGGCCGCATCAAAGAGCTGGAAGGTATCCTGTCGCTGGCCGATGTGATCGACCCCGCCAAGCTGTCCGGTGCGATCAAATTCGGCGCCAGGGTCACGCTGGTCGATGAGGACACTGACGAGGAAAAGACTTGGAAGATCGTGGGTGAGTATGAGGCCAATATCGAAAACGGCCTGCTGAACATCAAATCCCCCATGGCCCGCGCCCTGATCGGCAAGGACGAAGGCGATAGTGTCGAGGTACGCACCCCTGGCGGCGTGCGGTCCTACGAAGTTCTGAACATCGAGTACGCCTGACCGGAGCGTTCCCATGTCCGAGCCCACGCCTGAGCAGGAAACCGAGCGACCGACCTCGCTGGGCATCTACGACAAGCCCTCGCGCCCGGCGGTGACCGAGATCGAGATCGCAGCCATTGTGCTAAGCCTGATCTGGCTGGTGGTGTCAGTGGTGTTTCTGGTGCTGCCCGGCCAGACGAAGGGCGGTGGGTTCGTTGTGACCCTGCTGGCGGTGTTCATGCCGGTGGCGATGATCTGGGTTGCCGCCACCGCGATGCGCGCCAGCCGCGTGATGCGCGAGGAAAGCGAACGCCTGCAGACCGCGATCGACGCGATCCGGCAGACTTATGTCATCCAGCAACAGCGTGCGGCCAGCACGTACGAACCGGCGGTCAGCAAGAAACTGGATGAAATCGCCGAGGCCGCAAAAAAGACCGAAAGTGCACTGGCAACGTTTTCGACCAAGCGAACCGAGGCACCGCGCGCAGCTGCGCCAACCGGCACAGGTGATCAGACAACGCTGGAACTGGGCACACAGGCCGAGGACATCGCACCGCCGCTTGGCACCGAAATCTTCATTCGCGCGTTGAACTTTCCTGAAACGCAGGATGATACCGAAGGGTTCAACGCCCTGCGTCTGGCGTTGAAAGACCGCAAGACCGCGCAACTGGTGCAAGCCTCGCAGGATGTGCTGACCCTGCTCAGCCAGGAAGGCATCTATATGGATGACCTGCGCCCCGACATGGCCCGACCCGAGGTCTGGCGGCAGTTCGCGCAAGGCGCGCGCGGGCGTTCGGTGGCCGCTCTGGGCGGCATCCGCGACCGGTCCTCGCTGGCGCTGACGGCTGCACGGATGAAACAGGACCCGATCTTTCGCGATGCCGCGCACCATTTCCTGCGCCGCTTTGATCACATGATCGTGGCCTTTGAACCCGAAGCCAGCGATGCCGACCTGACCGCCCTTGGCGAAACCCGCACGGCGCGGGCTTTCATGCTGCTGGGGCGTGTGGCCGGGACGTTCGACTAAGGTGCCGGGACGGCCCAGCTCATGCGCGTGGCGCTGCTGAATCCGAACAGATACCGAAACGGACCGGTCTTTTCCTTGCTGACGACCCTGAAGCCCTCGCGCTCATACAGGGCCTTTGCGCGGGGGTTTGTATCAATCACATCCAGCTGCACTTCAGCCATGCCCGATTTGCGGGCCTCATCCTTGATCGCGGACAGCAGCGCGGTTCCGACCCCCTGCCCGCGTGCTTCTGCGGCCACAAAGATACCATCCATCTGAGACACGCCGGGTTGCAGATCGCGCTCCAGAACGCTCAGCAACAGACCGCGCCATGTGGCGCCAAACCAGCCGTAGATCTTTGCCATATCGGACAGGCTGCCCTCGACCAGCCCACCATCCATGGTTTTGAAACCGGCCAGCCCCAGCATCTGGTTTGAACTGTCCCGCGCAACCAGGGCAAATTGCGGATTTATGGCATGTTCAATGAAAACAAGCCCCTTTTTGTCCGGCCCCATGACCTTGTGCAGCTTGGCTGCAAAAGCCTGCCAGAACAGGGCTGCGGCCTTTGGCCGTTCCGCCTCGGCGAAGCCCCGTTCGATCCTGACAGTCACAACCCAAAGCTTCCATAAGGGATGAACCGGACCATATCGCCCGGCTTGATGTGACGCGCGCCATCCTCGATCTCGACCAGTCCTTCGGCCCAGCTGAGCCCGCTGATCCGGCCCGATCCTTCCGAGGCGAACACCTCGGCCCGGCCATCACGGACACGGGCACGCAAATATTCGCGGCGGCCCGGTTTCTTGCGTTTCTCGAACGCGGCGGGCAGATCGAACCCTTGCGGGTCCTGCCAGCCTTCACCCGCCATCAGGCCCAGTGCGGGACGGGCAAAGATCAGCGTGCAGACCATGGCCGCCACCGGATTGCCCGGCAGGCCGAACACCGGCGTTCCGTCCCACATGCCCAACGCCAAGGGGCGACCAGGTTTCAGCGCGATCCGCCATTCCTGCATCGCACCTGCCTGCCGCAACAGGGCCGAGACGTGGTCCTCGTCCCCCGCCGACGCGCCGCCGCTGGTCAGGATCACATCCGCCTGCTCTGCCGCCCGGTTCAGGCTGTCGCGCAGGGCGTCACGGTCATCCGAAACGCGCCCCATATCCACGGGCTGAAACCCGATGCGCGCGATCAGCGACAGCAGCATCGGGCGGTTGGCGTCGAATATCTGGCCCGGACCGGCGGGCTCTCCGGGTTCGACCAATTCGTCCCCGGTCGACAATACAGCCACCCGCAGCGTTTCCCGGACCGAGACTTCGGCAAGACCCGTTGCAGACAGCAAGGCCAGATCAGCGGGCGTCAGCCTGCGCCCGGCGGGCAGAACCGGGTCACCCTCGGTCACGTCCTCACCGGCGCGACGTGTGTTGGCACCGCGTTTCAGGGGGCCGTGAAAGGCAATGTGGCCGTCCTGAACGGTGACATCTTCCTCAAGAATGACAGTATCCACCCCCGCAGGCAGGGCCGCGCCGGTCAGAACGCGCAGCGCATGGCCGTCGGGCACCGTGCCATCAAAGGGAATACCCGCCGCCGTCCGCCCCGGATGCAGGGGCATCACCTGCGGGCCCTCGGGTGCAGCTCCGGCAAAACCATAGCCATCCACCGCCGTATTCGGCAGCGGCGGGTTTGAGCGCTTGGCGATGACATCCTCGGCCAGAATGCGCCCGGTTGCCTGTTCCAACGGCAGGGTTTCGACACCCATCCTTACCGTCAATCGCTGGCGCAGCAGGGCCAGCGCGTCATCCACCGGCGTCCAGTTCACCCCGGCGGGCAACGCAAAACAATCATTGCGCAGAGGCGGCGGAGAGATGTTCGGTTTGGTCATAATCCGACCTCCTGCAGGATGAAATCCGCGATGGCTGCGGTGTCATCCAGATCAAATACTGGGCAATCCACGGCCTGCGGCTTATCGCTGGCCACGGCGCGGATGGTTGCGTTTTCGGGCGCCATCAAAGGGTTTTTCGCTTCGGCCCGAAAGGCTTCGACCTTGGGATGGGCTTCACGTTTGAACCCCTCGATCAACACCAGATCGACCGGCGACAAACGCGCCAGAAGATCATCCAGAGATGGCTCGGGCGCACCACGCAGTTCCTGCATGATGGCGATGCGCTGGCCCGAGGCCAGCAGCACCTCGGACGCCCCAGCGCTGCGATGGCGATAACTGTCGGTGCCGGGCTGGTCGACGTCAACGCTGTGATGGGCATGTTTGACTGTCGAAACCGTGAAACCGCGGCCGGTGATCTCGGTCACCAACCGCTCCATCAGTCCGGTTTTGCCCGCGTTTTTCCAACCGGTGACGCCGTAGACCCTCATGCCTGCTCCAACAGCTTTTCCGCCCGCGCCAGATCGTCGGGCGTGTTGACGTTAAAGAAAGGGTCAAACGGCTCGGCGTCGAACAGGGCCTCACGCCCGTCATGTTTGTCGGTCCACAACACGACCTTGCGCAGCCCATTGTTGAGCGCATCGCGCAGATCATCGCGCAGTGCCACGGGCCAGAGACCAAATGTCGGGTGCCGGTTGATGCGTTTGCCCCCGCCTGATTTCAGCGCCTCATCCCCGGTGCGCGGCGTGGTCGCCAGCACCAGCGGATGGGTTTGCCCCTCGGCGGCCTGCGTCAGGCGCGCCACCAGATCGCGCGGGAAAAACGGCGTGTCGGCAGCGGCGGTGACGATACTGTCGGCGCCCTGCTCTGCCGCCCAGTCGAGCCCTGCCAGAACACCCGCCAGAGGGCCTGCGAACCCTTCGATCGTATCGGGCAGAACGGGCAGGTTCAGATCAGCGAACCGTTCGGGATCACCATTGGCGTTCAGCGCCAGCCCATCCACCTGCGAGGTCAGCCGTTCGATTACATGGGACAGCAGGCTCTGCCCACCGATCTGCAACAGGCCCTTGTCGCCGCCACCCATTCGAGTGGCCAGACCGCCTGCGAGGATGATGCCAAGAGGTTTGGTCATGCATTCAAACCCTTCGGCAAAGGCCATTTTGGCGTCCGTAGAAAAAACGCTAAACCAATGAGGAGGAACAACGCAGGTAGCCAAACTGAAAAATGCGAGGCAGCCAGTGTTCCGGTAGAAATCGCAACTACTGTATTTAACCTGTACCGTCGCGCCGCAGATTTAACCGGCGCATTCAGATCATTCAATTTCGGCAAACCCCAAAAGAGAATACGCCTATGCACCAGCCGTCGGTTGGTTTTGTCATTTGTATTGCTCTGCGTGCCGATCAGTTCAGTCAATGAAACCCAACCGAGTTCATCCAGTTTTGCCCGTGGGTAGCCGGCCAGAGCCATGTCGATTGCCAGCTTATCTGCATGCTCGAATTTGATTGTATATATCGCAAGGACAACCAGCACTGAAGAAAACACCGTTTTTTCAAGACCACCGACGATAGAAATCAAGTCTCCGACTACATCAATCATCCTGCGCTCTTTCGTCTGTGTTTCTTGTCCTCGACCGCCACGGTCGACGGGTCCACGTCCCGCAACAGCCGGTTCTCACCAGAAAGACACACGAACCGCTGTCCGCGCATGCGGCCGATCAGGGTCAGGCCGACCTCGCGGGCGATCTCGACACCCCAGGCAGTGAAGCCAGAGCGGGACGCCAGCACCGGGATGCCCATCATCGCGGTCTTGATCACCATTTCCGATGTCAGGCGACCGGTGGTGTAGAGGATCTTGTCCTCAGCCGCCTCGCCCTCGGACAGCATCCAACCGGCGATCTTGTCGACCGCGTTGTGGCGGCCCACGTCCTCCATATAGACCAGGGGTCGGTTTTCGCGGCACAAGACCGTGCCGTGAATCGCGCCGGCCTCAAGATAGAGCGAAGGGGTGCGATTGATCTTGGCGGCCAGATCATACAGCCACGAGGTACGCACCTGAACCTGTGGCAGGCGCACGTCCTCCAACCCCTCCATCATATCGCCGAACACCGTGCCGACCGCGCAGCCGCTGGTGCGGGTCTTTTTCTTCAGCTTGTCCTCGTAGGACGTCTGTCGGGCGGTGCGGACGATGACGGTTTCCAGATCATCGTCGTAATCGACGCGGGTGATTTCATCATCAGCCAGCAGCATACCCTGATTGCGCAGGAACCCCAGCGCCAGATATTCCGGGTAATCGCCAATGGTCATCGCCGTCACGATTTCCTGCGCGTTGAGGAAAATCGTCAGCGGGCGTTCTTCGACCACCGAGATCCGGCTGACCTCGCCATTCTGATCCACGCCTTCAACCGCGCGGGTCAGGCGGGCCGCGCCCGGGTCGGGGGCGATGATGTAATCCGAAAGATCCAGTTCCGTGGCCAATTGCAACCCTTTCCCAAGACCGTTAGTGCTGCGGGCAACACCATAGGATTTAGCCATGGCAGACACCACATCCAAGTCGTACTATTGGAAGGGTTTTCGCGACGGGACCCCGTTCATTTTTGTCGCAGTCCCCTTCGGCACCCTGTTCGGCGTATTCGCGGCTGAGGCCGGGCTGGATATCATCCAGACCATGACGCTCACGTCCACCGTTTTTGCGGGGGCGGCGCAGTTCGCGGCGTTACAGCTGTTGCAGGACCAGACGCCTACGGCCATCATCCTGATTTCGGCGCTGGCAGTGAACCTGCGGATGGCGATGTACTCGGCCTCGCTGACACCGTTTCTGGGAGCCGCCCCGCTATGGCAGAGGGCCTGCGCGGCCTATCTGACGGTCGATCAGTCCTATGCCTGTTCAATCGTGCAGTTCGAGAAGGAGCCGAAGATGACCGTGCCCCAGCGCATGGCCTATTTCGTTGGCTCGGTCACTCCGATTACGCCGCTTTGGATTCTGGCCACCTATCTGGGTGCGGTGCTTGGGACGCGCATTCCCGAAAGCTGGGCGCTGGACTTCGCCTTGCCGATCACCTTTCTGGCCATGATCGGCCCGATGATGCGGACCCTGCCGCATGTCGCCGCCGCGCTGGTTGCCATTATCGTTTCACTGCTGACGGTGGGTATTCCGTACAATCTGGGCCTGTTGATCGCCGGTTGCGCCGGAATGGTCGCAGGCGCGCAGGCTGAACTGATCGCCGAGCGCAGAAAGGTCGGCGCATGACCCAACCTGATCCCGTTACGGTCTGGACCATCATTATCGGGCTCGCCGTTGGCAGCTATGCCCTGCGCTTTGTCTTCATTGGCCTGGTCGGAGACCGCCCGATGCCGCCCTGGTTGCTGCGGCATCTGCGTTATACCGCCGTGGCCATCCTGCCGGCGCTGATTGCGCCGCTGGTGGTCTGGCCCACCGCAACCGGAGGACAGCCGGACGCACCCCGAATGGCCGCGGCGGCGGTCGCTCTGGTTGTCGGGCTTATCACGAAAAACGTGCTGGCGGCCATATTTTCAGGGGCCGGAACGCTCTACGGGCTGCTGTATTTATTGGGGTAAAGCCGTTTCCTGCTGGTTCAGAACAGCGTTGTTCGTCGCCAGCCCCTTTTGCAGATCGGCGTCGTCGTTTTCACGGTATTCCGTGGTGACCACCCCCGGCAACTGGCCAAATTGCTCGGACAGTTTGACCGGATAGAAAGTGGTGCCGATCTGTTCAAAGCCGGGCACCTGCTGCAACAGCCGAGCGGTTGAGTTGGCGCAGTACGCCCCCGGCACCGGCCCCATCTGTTTGGCCAGTTGCAGGGCGATTTCGGCCTGCTGTGGGGAAACCTCAACCCTCTGGATGCGGGCATAGTGCGTTTCACGCGCATGACTGCTGCGGTAGGCGCGTTCCACATTCGGAGTGATACCGTAGAGCACGTCATCCTTGATCGGAACCACATCGGCCCGGAACGATCCCGCCGGGTCAAAAATCACCCGCTCGCTGCCGCTGATCATCAACGAAGTATGGGCACCCGAACCGGTCCGGGTGCTGATCATGGTATACAGCGTCAAGGTGGAAGGTCCCGGATCACGATAGGATCGGGCCACGATTTCGGATTGATCCGCCTGTGGTCGCTGCGAGCCGGTGCAGCCTGCCACTGTCACTGCCAGCAGGCAGGCAAGCAAAATCCTGATCACGGTGAGCCCCGTTTTGGATAAGAAAGTTGGATTAAGAGGCGAAGACCGCCAGGAACAGGCAGAGGAAGACGATAGCAACCACGCACCATGTGGTGGCCTTGATAAAGCCGTGGAAGGTTTTTTCCTGGACGGTTACGTCCATTTCGCCGTGCTTGTATTCAGCCATTGTTCACAGATTCCCAGTTCGCGTGTTTAAGATGTTGGATAATCGAAATTTCGGGGCCTGTCACCACGTCATTCGCGCGCAGGCAGGAACACCGAACAGCCAGGATACCCGAAACCCCATCGCCACGGCAGCCCGGAACAGGGGCCGCCGCCCAGCCGCACTGCTGCGTGCATCGCTTCGGCCGTGACGGAATGCGCCGTGCGAATCTGGTCGGGCGTCATGTCATACCGTTCGGCATAGGTGACGGCGTTGTCTTCTCCGTGCTGTTTAACGCAGGCCCGCAGCGCATCATCCGCAGACAGGCGCGCGTCATAGCTGTCCTCGGCCTGCACAGCCCCGCCTGCATTGTGATAGGCGCGGTCATGGGTCACGCAGCAATATTCCCACGGCGGGTGTTCCTCGTAAAGCGCGCGGAACTTAGGGAAAGTTTCGGCCACAAAGCGCCAACTGGCCGACAAGCCGCCGGAACAGCCATCGGTTTCGAACGGGATGGGATCAACATCCCCGCGCTGTGCGATCAGGGCTCGATGGGCGGGCAGCTCGATATTGCGCATGAAATCCTGTGCCGCCGCAGGGAACGCCACCAGCACGAGGGCCACGCCCAGGTTACGGACTCTCATCGCGCATCGCCTGTGTGTCGACGGACATGCCGAAGGTGGTCGCCAGCCACAGCAGCAGCCGCTCGGCCGGGCCCATTTCGGCGCGCAGCCGCAGCACCTCGTTGGCCATCGCGGGGCGGTCGGTGATCAGCCCGTCCACCCCCATCGAGGCCATGGCCGACATCTGCAGCGGGTCGTTCACCGTCCAGACATAGATATCCTTGCCCGCATCTTGGACCGAGCGCACCAGCCCCGGCGTCGCCATGGCGGCGTTAACGGCGATGAAATCACCCTCAAGCCCGGTCAGATCGCCGACGGCAGTGGCCGCAAGAACCCCGGCCCGCCACTCGGGGCGCAGTTTTTTAATCTTCTGCACCGCCGGGTATTTCAGCGACATGGTGGCGATGTCGTCCTGCATCTGCAGGTCTTCGACAATCGCCGCCACGCGGTTTTCCAGATCGACGTCATGGCCATAGTATTTCAGTTCGATGATGACCTTGGATTTGCCCTTGGCGGCCTCCAGCACCTCGCGCAGGGTGGGCGTGCGTTCGTCGGCATATTCGGGACCGAACCAGCTGCCGATATCGATTTGGGCGATATCCTCCATCGTGGCATCCCAGACCTTGAGGTTCACGCCCGCCAATTTCATGAAATCGCTGTCATGGGCGACGACCACTACACCATCCGCCGATTCCTGTACGTCAATCTCGACCCAATCGGCCCCGTCCTCGATTGCCTTCAATACCGAAGCCATGGTGTTTTCGGGCCGCAGGGCGGCAGCGCCGCGGTGGCCGATCACCTCGGCCCGGTCCGGGGCCTGTATGCGTTCCAACAAGTGCTGCCCGAACCACAGCCCGACCAGCACGGCCACTGCGGCTGCACCCAAAATGGCGAACAGCGGAATACGCAGGCTGCCGGGTTCGGGATGCGGCGGTTCCTCGGTCCTGATCTCGAAGAACCCGTCCAGCAGCACCGCCAGCCCGCCCAGCGCCGTAGCCGCCAGCACGAGGCCAGCCAAAGACCAGACACCGGCCACCAACAGGCTATAGATCAGCGCCAGGCGCAAATGGCTGGCCCCCTGCAACGGCACGATGGCAAACAGAAGCCCCGCCACCCACGCGATCAGGCCCGCGATGATCAGGCGCAGGATCAGCCAGATTGCCAATTCAATCTTTAGGCGCCCGCGTTTGCCTTCCATCCGGGTGGCGCTGACGTTGAAGGCATGGGCGGGGTGAACGGCTTCGAACAGGACCAGGTGCAGGCCCAGCGCCCAGGCTGACAAGCGACGGATCAGCACCCAGGCCATGACCAGACCCACGGCCCCGATCAAAACCACCGCAATCCAGAAGGACGGCGGATGGAAGGTCAGGTAGTAGTTGATGTCATATTCGGTCAGCGTCCACCACGCGATCACGGCCGCGACGACTGCAAAAGGCAGGATCAGAATCAGGACCCGCAGCACAAAGCGCACCGCAAAGCCGAACAGTGCAGGCAGTCGCGACAGGATCAGACCGATGGCGGAACTGCCCGCACGCCATGGGTCGGATTCGCCCATCCGAAGCGAACCGGCCATGACCGAGAACACAAACACCTCGGCCAGCAGAAACAGGCTGAGCACGGCAATCGCCGCAACAAAGCCCACCGGCGACAAGATGAAGGCAGCGATGGCCTGATCCGTCAGCGCGGTCTGGTTCGACAGCGACACAGCCAGATTGACGGTAATCGCCACGCCCGGCGCGATCAGGGCGACCAGCAGCAGGCGCACCGCGATATAGATCGGCACAAAGACGCGTCGACGCGCCCACGCCTTCTTGTACGCGCTTGTAACGGCTGAGAAATCGGACACGCGGCACCCCCTTGAACGGTGCATTCATTCAAGGCTGCGCAGACGTGAAATGCAAGTCAGGCGGTCAGCTTTCTTCCAGATCCTTTGCCAGCCGGAAACCGATGCGGTTGGCGGGCTTGTCCTCGACCGATTTGGGCAAGGCGCGCAACATCACGTTCAGCTGGCTGACATGCTGCACCAATTGTGTCCGCGCGCCGGTCGCGTCCGAGCCGTAGAAGGTGATGATATCGGGATCGAAATAGCCCATGCCCTCGATCCGCATCACCCCGGCATCACCGCCGGTAAAGCCCATGGCGACCTCCTGATCGCCGGTCAGAGTCTTTTCGAAATTCTGGATATAAAGGATCAGCCGTTCATAAGCCCATTGCGCCGGGCTTTTGGTCTGAACCGGTTTTTGCAGTGGTTCGGGCAGATTCTTGGCCGCGGACTCAGCGTCGGGGTTCGCGTGAAACTCGTAACATCTGGGCAATGCCGCCGCTTCTGCCGCCTCGGCCGATGTTTCGATCTGGTCCTGCATGGCTTTACCCTTTGTGCTGAAACTCCCACGCCCCGTCCGCGCGCCGCGTCCGGGTCACGGTTCCAATGTGGTAAAGATGGTTCAGATGTGCAACCGCCTCGACCAGCGCAAGCCCATATTCGCCCTCGCCAATCTGACGTTTGAACAAGGGGGTGAAACACTCGGCGGCGGTTTTCGGTGCATCCAGATAGTCTTGCAAGCGATCCAGCGCACCGTGGTGGTTGTCGATCAGTTGCCGCATCCGCAGCGGCAGGCCGGTAAAGGGCAGCTTGTGCCCACCCAGCGCCAGATGATCGGGCCGCGCCAGCCCCTGTAGCCGCTCGCAAGCCTCCAGCCATTCGGCCACCGGGTCAGCCAGCGGTTCGGTGACATAGACACCCAGATTGGGGCTGATCGAGCTTAGGATCTGATCGCCGGTGATCACCAGATTGTCATCGCGGCTCCAGAACGTGGCGTGCTCGGGGGCGTGGCCGTTGCCCATATGCACGTCCCAGTCGCGCCCGCCCATACGGATCACGCTGCCCTGTTTGATGCGGGTAAAGCCCAGCGGCATCGGATAGACCGTGTCGCAGAAGTTGAAGGGGCGTTCGGTCATACGTTTGGCAAGTACTTCGGGATGCATCCCGGCGCTGCGGTAATAGTCCAGCGTCTCTTGCGGCCAGGTTTCCTGCACATCCAGTTGCAGCATCCGAGAAAACAGCCAGGCGGTGCGGGTTGTGACCAGTTCGGCACCATGCTCGGACTGGAACCAGCCCGCATTGCCGACGTGATCGGGGTGGTGATGCGTGACCACCACGCGGGTCACCGGCTTGCCGCCCAGCGGCCCGGCCATCAGGGTTTCCCAAACCCGGCGCGTCTTGTTCGACGAAATACCGGTGTCGATCACCGTCCAGCCATCGCCATCATCCAGTGCGTAGATGTTGACGTGATCCAGCGCCATCGGCAGCGGCAGACGCATCCACAGCACACCCTCGGCGACCTCAATGGCCTCACCCGGTGCCGGGGGCTCGGGCCAGGGGTATCGGATCGCCAAAGGAGTGTCCCCGTCCATTATACCGCCAGTTCCTCGGCGCTGAGGTCATAAAGGTCCCCGGCCCCGTTCTGAGCCTGCGTTAGCAGACCGGCATATTCAGGCAGCAGCGCGTTGATGTAGTACCGCGCCAGTTTGAAGCGCGGACCATTGGGTTCAGCCAATGCGGCCTTGAGGTGGTAATGCGCGCCCAGAACCCGGGCGAAAGCGTGCAGATAGGGCACGGCCCCGGCAAAGCGGGTGTTCATGTCGGACTGCGCCACGATCCACTCGGTGGTTTCGCGCAGGCTTTCGGTGGCCTCCCAGACGGGACCTGCCAAATCAGGCATGGTGGCGCGGGCCTCTTCGGCGTGATCCTCGATCTCGTCCAACAGGCGCGAAGCTGCCTCACCGCCGTCCATCATCTTGCGCGCCACAAGGTCCATGGCCTGAATGCCGTTGGTGCCCTCATAGATCGCCGTGACGCGAACATCGCGATAATACTGGGCCGCACCGGTTTCTTCGATAAAGCCCATGCCGCCATGCACCTGAACACCGGTCTCGGACACCCGCATCCCGGTCTCGGTGCCGAAGGCCTTGCAGATCGGGGTCAGCAACGCGGCGCGCGCGCTCCACTCGGGATCACCAGTTGCATTGCCCATGTCGATCGCTGCCGCATTGGCCAGCATGATCGCCCGCGCGGCAAAGGTATCGGCGCGCATGCTCATCAGCATCCGGCGAACGTCCGCATGATCGATGATCGTGCCTGAGGGCGTCTTGCCCTGCCTGCGCTCCAGCGCATAGGCCAGCGCGTGCTGATATGCGCCTTCGGCAGCCCCCACACCCTGTCCGCCTACACCCAGACGGGCATTGTTCATCATGGTGAACATCGCGGCCATACCGCCATGTTCCTTGCCCACAAGCCAGCCCTTGGCGCCGTCATACTGCATCACGCAGGTTGGTGAGCCGTGCAGACCCATCTTGTGTTCGACCGAGACAACTTTCAGATCATTCGCCACGCCGGGATTGCCGCTTTCGTCGGGCAGATATTTGGGCACCAGGAACAGAGAAATCCCTTTGGTGCCCGGTACCCCGTCGGGCAGACGCGCCAGCACCAGATGGCAGACATTCTCGGTAAAGTCGTTGTCACCCCACGAGATGAAGATTTTCTGACCCGTAACCGAATAGGTGCCGTCGCCATTGGCCTCGGCCTTCGAGGACAAAGCGCCCACATCCGACCCGGCCTGTGCCTCGGTCAGGTTCATGGTTCCAGCCCATTCGCCCGACATCATCTTGGGCAGGTACAGCGCCTTCAACTCATCACTCGCATGGTGTTCCAGCGCCTCGATCTGGCCCTGGGTCATCAGCGGTGCCAGTTGCAGCGACAGGCAGGCGGCCGACATCATTTCGTTCACCGCTGTGGTCAGGGTCATCGGCAGGCCCATACCGCCATGCTCGGGATCACCGCTCATCCCGATCCAGCCGCCTTCGGCGATTGCCTTCCAGCCGTCGGCATACCCGGGCGAGGTCCGCAGCACACCGTTTTCCAGACGTGCGGGTTCCAGATCGCCGGGACGTTGCAGTGGGGCCATCACCTCTTCGCACATCTTGCCGGCCTCGGTCAGGATCGCACCGACGACATCCTCGCTGGCTTCCGAGAACTTCTCGGTCGCGGCAATCTGATCGAACCCGACCACGTGGCGGAAAAGCAGTTCATAGTCGGAAATAGGCGCGCGGTATGGCATGAGTTCCCTCGGGGCTAACTATATGGTTTTTCGCGGGTGGGGTTGGAAATTGCAATGCCCACCTTTATGCATCCTTGATCAATTCGATTACCTAGTCAGCCAAATGGTACAAGCAATCAAAACGCGGCGTCACCAGATATGATCCCTAACGGCACATTGGATTTGTCCGCCGATCCGGGCGGAATTGCACAGGCGGCAGACTTTCTGCGGCAGGGCCTGCTGGTCGCCTTCGCGACCGAGACCGTCTATGGGCTGGGCGGCGACGCCCGCAATGGTGAGGCCGTGGCCAGCATTTACGCAGCCAAGGGGCGGCCCAGCTTCAACCCTCTGATCGCGCATGTGGCCTCGGTCGGGGCGGCACAGCGGTATGTTGAATGGTCCGACCGGGCCGAGGCCCTAGCCGCCGCCTTCTGGCCCGGCCCGCTGACGATGGTTCTGCCGCTGCGCGACGAGCATGGGATTTCTCCGCTGGTCACGGCGGGGCTGGACACGCTGGCGGTGCGAGTACCCGCCCATGGCACCGCACGGTCGCTGCTGGCGGCGTTCGACGGGCCGGTCGCGGCCCCTTCGGCCAACCCTTCGGGCCAGATCAGCCCCACAACCGCCGACCATGTGCGCGCCGGACTGGACGGACGCATTGCGGCGATACTGGATGATGGTCCCTGCGGTGTCGGGCTGGAATCCACTATCGTCGGACTGGCCGGAGAGCCCTCTCTGCTGCGTCCGGGCGGTGTGGCGCTGGAACAGGTCGAAACCGTTCTGGGCACAGAGCTCCACATTCATCAGGCCGGAGACCTTTTGACCGCGCCCGGCCAGTTGCAATCGCACTATGCCCCGGACGCGCCGGTGCGGCTGAATGCAGAGAACCGGCAAGGGGATGAGGTGTTGCTGGGCTTTGGCCCTGTCGATTGCGATCTGAACCTGTCGGAAAAGGGGAACCTGACCGAAGCCGCGGCCAATCTGTTCTCGGCCCTTCATACGCTGAATGCCACAGGACGTCCGATCGCGGTATCACCGATCCCGGATCAGGGTCTGGGTGCCGCCATCAACGACCGCCTGCGCCGGGCGGCAGCACCGCGCGACAGCTGATCAGGCGCGCCCGGCGCTGGCCGACAGGGTCAACGGGTCAACCCCCAGCGTCGCCAGCGCGGCCTCCCATTTCTCATCATCGGGCACATCGAATACCAGCTTCGAGTTCGCCTCGGTGGTCAGCCAGCCGTTCATGGCGATCTCATCCTCCAACTGGCCGGGACCCCAGCCGGAATAGCCCAGCGCCAGTGTCGAATTCAAAGGACCGCGCCCCGAGGCCAAATCCTCGAGCACATCCAGCGTCGCGGTCATGCTGAAATCGTCCGATATCTGCATCGAATGCAGATTGGCCTCGTAATCCGAGCTGTGCAGGACAAAACCGCGCGACATCTCGACCGGGCCGCCGAAATGCACCAGACGCTCGCCCACAATCGGGATGCGGCAGGCGATATTCAGTTGCTCCAGCAGAGTTTTGATCCGCAAGTCCGAGGGTTTGTTGATGATCAGGCCCATCGCCCCATCATCCCCATGGCTGCACATGTAAACCACCGAATGATCGAAGCGCGGATCACCCATGCCAGGCATCGCAATCAACAGTTTTCCGGTCAGGTCCATGGATTTACATCTCTTGCTTCGTCCCCTTTCAACAATGGCCCCGGTGCATGGGGATTGGCAAGGGAAGAGGCCACATTTCGCCAGATTTCATCCGGGTGACCGGAACGTGACTTGGAATCCCGGCCCAGACCACGCATTTATGGGGTATGAAGCGTTTTCTGAAGCCAACCGCGGCCGCCCTGACCGCCTGTTTCGCCCTGACCTCCCCTGCGCAGGCGCAGGATGTGGACGGGGTTGTGCAACTGGACGTGCTGGATGGCGGGCGCACCGCCAACGGCACTTATCTTGGCGCGTTGCGGCTGACACTGAAGGACGGCTGGAAAACCTATTGGCGCGCACCCGGCGATGCCGGTATCCCGCCGCAGTTTGACTGGCGCGGCTCGCGAAATGTAGGCGATGTGGCGATCACCTGGCCCGCGCCCGAGGTGTTCGTGCAGAACGGCCTGCAATCCATCGGGTATGCCAATCAACTGGTGTTGCCGGTCGAAATCACACCCAAGGACTCCACCAAACCCGTGCGGCTGCGCGGTGATATGGATCTGGGCGTCTGCAAGGATGTCTGCATCCCCGAGCGGCTGGATTTCGATCATACGCTGAACGCCGACGCCGACCGAAACCCTGCTATCGCTGCGGCTCTGGCCCAGCGCCCCTATTCCGCGAAAGAGGCGCGTGTGACCGCCGCCAGCTGCCAGCTGACTCCAACCTCGGACGGAATGCAGATCGAAGCGCGCGTGAAAATGCCCTCGGCCGGAGGGCGCGAGGTTGCCGTGATCGAACCGGGCAACCCGGCGCTTTGGGCCTCGCAGCCGGAAACCACGCGGCAGGGCGATACGCTGGTCGCCACATCCGAGGTGATCAGCGCCTCGGGCGGACCTTTCGCGCTGGACCGGTCCGAGATCAGGATCACGGTGCTGGGCGCGAACCACGCGGTCGATATTCGGGGCTGCAGCGCGGGCTGATCGATGCAGAAAACCCCGAAGATCGGCACGCTGGCCGTTGTCTTGCATGACGCAAACGTGCTGTTGGTACAGCGCAGCAAACAACCTGACGCGGGACTTTGGGGTTTCCCTGGCGGCCACGTCGAATGGGGTGAAACCGTCATGCAGGCGGCACAACGGGAACTGTACGAAGAAACCTCGGTCATCGCCGAACCGCTGCACTATCTCGACAATCTGGACCTGCTGCGCCACGACGCGCAAGGCGCTGTGCAGTCGCATTACCTGCTGGTCGGGGTCGCCTGTCAGTATCGCTCAGGTACACCGTTTGCCGGGGATGACGCGCTGGACGCCCGCTGGTTTCCGATCGATCAGATCCGCCGTGGCGATCTGCCCATGAGCGACCGCGTCACCGACCTGTTGGATACCGCCCTGCGTCGGGCTTAAACCGCCCGCCCTCTGAGGCGTACGTAAAGCAAGCCGGATAGCACGACACTCAGAATTAGGATCGGTACGGCACCGACGAGGAAGGCCCCCAGCCCCATTTGCAGGACCGCAACGCCTCCTTCACCCGGATAGAGACCCGACAACAGGCCAATCGGCGCACCCGAAATCGCGGGCCAGACCATCGTCAGGCCGAACCAGACCAGCAGCGCCAGCCCAGTGGCAGAAACCGCACCCTGCACCACCCGATCCGGTGCCCGCAGCGCCCGGCGCATCGCGGTCATCGGGCGCGCCAGGTCGTTGAGAATGGCCAGCAACGCAGGCACCAGAAGCAACACCAGCAGCATCCCGAAACCCAACCCATAGACCAGCGTGATCACCGAGGGCTTGAGGAACTGCGCCTGTTGCGAGCCCTCATAGAGCAGCGGTGTCAGCCCCAGAACCGTTGTCAGCGTCGTCAGCATGACAGGCCTGAGCCGATCCGCCGTGCCCTCGACAATCGACGGCAGCAACCCGCGCTCTTGCTGATAAGCGTCGATGGTCGTCACCAAAACAATCGAATCGTTGATTATGATCCCGGTCATCCCCAACAGGCCGATCACGGTGAACATACTCAAAGGTATTTCCCAGATGTAATGGCCCCAGATTGCGCCCACCAACCCGAACGGGATAATCGCCATCACCACCACAGGCCGGGTCCAGCTGGCAAACACCCAGGCAAGAACCAGATAAATCCCGGTCAGGCACAGGATCAGCCCGGTGCGCGCTTCGGTCAGGAACTCGTCCTCTTGCTCGCTCAGGCCCGCCATCTGCCATTCGACCTGCCGTTCGGCTGCGATATTGGGCAGAATCTCTTCGCTCAGGGCGCGGGCGATATCCTCTGCGCGGGCTGGGTCATCCTCGGAAATATCGCCGATCACCGAAAGCACCCGCAGGCCGTTTTCGCGGCGAACAGACGCAAAGCCCGATTTACGCTCGACCGAAACGATATCCGCCAGCGGCACATAGACCCCCTCTGGCGTGCGCATCAGGGTGCGTTCCAGGAAATCGGCGGTCAGCTCACCCTCGGGCAGTTCTACGCGGATCTCGGCGCTGCGCGGGCCGTCAGGGAAGGTGGCAGCCTCGATCCCGTTCAGCCGGTCGCGCAGCACGCGGCCCAGCGTTTCGATGCGGAAGCCCAGCGACTGTCCCTTGGCCGTCAGGTCCAGGATGAAGTCTTCCTTGTCATAGGCCAGATTGTCCTCAAGCGCCGACACCTCGGGGTATTTTGACAGCTCGGCCTGCAAATCCTCGGACGCCGCCTTGAGCGTGTTCACGTCGGCGCCATAGAACTGCACGTCGATCGCATCGCCGCCGGGTCCCGAGCGCCAGCCGCGGAAGGTCAGCAGCTCGACCTTGGGGTGGCGCGGGACAAAGTCCTGAAGCTCGCCCACGAACTCAAAGCTGGAATAGGGGCGCAGGTCCGAGTCGATCAGTTCGATCGAAACCCCGCCCAGCAGGTCCTTGTCCTTGCCATCGGCGGCACTCAGGTTGAACCACCCGGCATTGCCGCCGACCTCGGCCAGAATATAATCGATGGGATTGCGCCCGTGACGCTCTTCGTAAATCCGGCCCAGCTCTTCGGCGGCGCGCTGCATCTGGTGCATCATTTCCAGCGTGTCTTCGCGGGTGGCGCCTTCGACCATGATGAAATTGCCGGTGACCGAGCCGCGTTCGGGCGCATTGAAGAACCGCCAGTTCACGTCGCCCCTAATGAACAGGGCGATCTGGCTGGCCAAAATCACCACCATCACCGCCACAACCACATAGCGCGCCCAAACGACCCAGGCGATCAACGAGCGGAACAGGTGATCCCGCACCCAGCGGAACCCGCGATTGACCACGCGATTGGGCCAGTCATACCAGTGCTCCTTGGCCGAATGCGTAATCGCATGGGCCATGTGGTTGGGCAGGATCAGGAAACATTCGATCAGCGAGGCCAGCAGCACCGCGATCACGGTAAAGGGAATGTCGCCAATCAGCTCTCCGAACCGGCCACCGATGGCCGTGAGACCAAAAAAGGCGATCACGGTGGTCAGGGTGGCGGCAAAAACCGGCATCGCCATACGCCGCGCCGCGCGTTCGGCGGCCACGACCGGGGCCTCACCCAGCCGTCGCGCGCGGAAATCGGCGTGTTCGCCGACAACGATGGCGTCATCCACCACAATGCCCAGCGTGATGATCAGACCGAACAGCGAGATCATGTTGATCGACAGCCCGCCGATATACATGAAGGCTATCGCCGCGGACATCGCCACCGGAATGCCCGCCGCCACCCAGAAGGCAATGCGCGCGTTCAGGAACAGAAACAGAAGGCAGACCACCAGGCCCAAACCCACCAGCCCGTTATCGACCAGAATATCCAGACGCTCGGTGATGGCCTGTGCACGGGTGCGGATCAGCTCGATGGTCACGCCTTCGGGCAGGCTGGCCTGAAGCTCGGTCACCACGTCCTCGACCGTGTGCTGAATCTTGATGGCATCCCCAAGATTGGACCGGTCCACGCGCACGGACATGGCCGGGTTTTCGCCAACAAAATAGCTGCGGTTGCGGGTGACCCCTTCGACCCGGATTTCCGCCACATCACCCACAAAAAGCTTGGAGCCATCAGCGAAGTTACGCAGCGCGATACCTTCGATCTCTTCGGGGGTGCGCTTTTCCGTGCCTGTTCGGATGCGGGCATTGGCGCCGGTGACATCACCTGCCGGGTTGGCCATCGCCTCGGCCGCGATGGCCTGCGCGATTTCCGACAGGGTGACGTCATTGGCGATCAGCTGCGCCGTTGGCACCTCGACCACCACGCGGGGTGCGGCAATGCCGCGGATGGTTGTGCGGGTCACGCCGACCGCAAACAGACGGTTGATCAATTCGTCGGTGAATTTCGCCAACTGGTCCGGATCGACCGGGCCGGTCACCACCACATCCGTTACCCGATCCCGCCACGCCCCGCGCTTGATCGAGGGTTCCTCGGCATCGTCGGGCAGGTTGGTCACCCCATCGACGGCGGTCCGAACCTCGTCCACGGCGCGCGACATGTCCCAGTTGGGCTCGAACTCCAGCCGGATATTGGCCCGCCCCTCGCGCGAGGTCGAGGTCGTGCCAGCCACCCCTTCGACCGCCAGCAGGGCCGGTTCAAGCAGCTGAACAATGCCGTTATCGACATCCTCGGGGCCGGCGCCTTCCCATTTGATGTCCACGTCCACGCGTTCAAGAATCACATCCGGAAAGAACTGCGCCCGCATCGCCGGGATCGCCGCCGCGCCCAGTACCAGCATCACCAGCAACAGCAGGTTGGCGACCGTCCTGTGCCGGGTGAAATAGCTGAGGATACCGCCCGCCGCGCCGGGGATCTCGCGCATCATGGCGCCTAGCCCCCTGCCCGGTTCTCGATGCTGCGCACCAGAGAGGCGGGAACCTTGGGCGCGCTGAGCTGGCTCAGGGCGCTGGCCTTGGCCTCATTAGACATCTGTTCGCTGGCCTCGACCTGAGCGACCAGTTGGGCGCGTTGTTCGTCGGACAGTTCAACCATGCCCGGATCGGCCCCAGCATTGGCCTCATCCCGCAACGGGCGCACCCGGACCCCGCCGCCCAGCAGCGGCGTGCGGCCGATCACTACCTCGCGTCCAACCAGACCCTGCCCGCGCAGCAGCACCTCGTCGCCCTGACGGCGGATCAACTGCACCGGCAGCGCCTCGAGCCGGTCATCGGCGCCCAGCACCAGCACCGTGCCCGCCGCGTCCAGTACCGATGAGGGCAGACGCACCACGTTGTCCAGCGGCTGTTCTTCAACAGTTACGGTGACAAAATCGCCGGGTTTGAATCCCGGCGCGTCCTCCAGCCTTGCATAGATCAGCCGTCCGGTCTGTCCTTCGCCCGCGGAACCGCTGTCGCGGCTGATGCGGCCTTGGGCCATCAGATCGGTGCCCGTGACCTCAAGGGATGCGGTGACCGGCGCGTTGATCAGGTCACCCTCGGCATCCAGCAGACGCACGTATTGCGCAGTCGAGACCCGAAAGGCCACCTCAAGCGCGGTAGGATCAACCAATTCGGCCAGCTTTTCATTGGCCGACACCAGTCGCCCTTCGACCAAGGTCACATCCGTCAACGTACCGGCAAACCGCGCACGAACGGTCATGTCATCCAGATCACGTTCGGCGGCCTCAAGCGCGATGCGGGCGCGGGCCAGCAAGGTGGTCGCCTGATCGACCCGCGATTCCGCTTGCGCCAGAGCAATGCGACGCGCCAGCACCGATTGTTGCGCCGCCGCCTCGGCCAGTTCCGCCTCTTCCACGGCGGCAGGGGTTCCGACCCCGCGACCCTGTAAGTCTTTCTGCCGTTGCAAGGCACGCCCGCGCAGGGCCGCCTGTGCCTCGGCCGAGTTCAACTCGTCCTGCGCCAACAGCAGCGACCGTTCGGCGTCGCGTTCTTCGAATTGCGCGTCCAGCAAGTCGGATTTGGCCCGATCCAGCGCCGATTGCGCGTCCGCCGGGTCCAGTTCCACCAGAACCTCGCCTGCGGTGACAACACCGCCATCCTCGAAATCCTCTGCCAGAAAGACCACACGCCCGCCCAGCGCCGCGCGCAATTCCAGACGGCGGCGGCTTTGAACCTCGCCAAAGGCCTCAAGATACGGGGTGACGGTTTCAAGTTCTGCCGGACGCACGCTGACAGCAAAGATGCGTTCGCGCGCCTCGGGCGGTGTGTTCTCGCGCGTCAGCGCATCCTGCACCGCGCCAGTGATCATCTGAATCGCGACAAACAGCAAGGCCAGCGTCAGAAACGCCAGAAAGACACCAACAAGGCTTTGCCTCAGAAATCGCATCAATCTTTCACCCCGGTCGCTTCAGGCTGCCATGCGCAGATGGTAGCCGGGCACAGAAAAATGCCAAGCCACAAAGCGGTTACGAACAGTTATACGTGCAACCAGTCTACTTCCGTCGCAGATGTTCGTCCAATCGGGGCATTATTTCCACGAAATTGCAGGGGCGGTGACGGTAATCGAACTGTTTTTCCAGAATTCCGTCCCAGGCGTCCTTGCAGGCGCCGGGACTCCCGGGCAGGGCGAACAGATAGGTGCCACCCGCCACGCCGCCGGTGGCGCGGGACTGCACCGCCGAAGTGCCGATCTTTTCCATAGAAATAATGGTGAAAACGGTGCCGAACGCCTCGATTTCCTTTTCATAGACGTCGCGATGCGCCTCAACTGATACGTCGCGGCCCGTCAGGCCGGTGCCCCCGGTCGAGATCACCACGTCAATCTCGGGATCACCGACCCACAGCCGCAACTGGGCTGCGATCTCGCCCCGTTCATCCCGGATGATCTTGCGATCGGCCACCGAATGGCCTGCGCGCTCGATCCGGTCGACCAGCGTCTGACCCGAGCGGTCCTCGTCCAGCGACCGTGTGTCCGAGACGGTCAGAACGGCAATCCGAACCGGAATGAACTCTTTGCTTTCATCAATGCGTGACATTTGGCGTCAGGCCCTTTCCATGATGGCAAGCCGGACGGCAAGGGCGGTGAAAATCCCCCCTGTCACCCAGCCCATGATACGAGAGGCGCGCGGGTTCGAAATCAGAACCTTACCTGCGCCGCCGGCAAAAACACCCACTAGCCCGTTCACCACAAACCCGCCCAGCGCAATGATCACGCCAAGGATCAGGAATTGCGGCAGGATCGAGCCGGTGGCGGGGTTCACAAATTGCGGGATGAAGGCAAGCACGAACAAGATGACCTTGGGGTTGGTCAGGTTCACCACCATTCCGTCACGAAACGCATGGCTTGTGGGTTTCGCGGGCGCATCGGCAGACACCGCTCCGTTCCGTATGGCACCCCACGCCAGATACAGCAGGTAGGCCACGCCCATCCAGCGGATGACATCAAACAGCCACGGCAGGCTGTTGACCGCGGCACCCAGCCCAAGCCCCGCCAGCAGCACGTGCACCATCAACCCCAGCGAGATGCCCGCGCTGGCCACCAACGCCGGTCGGGCACCGGACCGCAGCCCCTGACCAAAGCAGAACATCATGTCGGCGCCGGGGGCGAAATTCAGCGCCAGGGCTGCCGGAATGAACGCCAGCAGAGTGACCGTTTCTATCATAAGGTGACCTCGAACCAATTTACGCGGGGTCCCAGATTGGCGATCTGCGTGCGGCCGATTGTGCCGCGATAACCCCAGCTGTCATGGATATGACCGCACAGCGCGTATTGCGGCTGCAGCCGCTCCACCGCATCACGCACGGCGACCGAGCCGACCGCTTCGCCCATCGACGTGACATCGCCATACCCCTTGGGCGGAGAATGCGCGATCAGAATGTCGGTGCCGTCGCAGCGGTCCAGCAACTCGGCGGCCTCAGCATCGGTAAGGTCGCAGGACCAGTCGCCAAACGGCGTGAGTGGCACGCCGTAGCCCAGACCGAACAGGCGGAGCCCGTCCAAGGTCATGCCGGTGCCGTGCAGCACATGGCCGCCCTCGGGCGCGGCGTCTGCCAATTCCTGTGCGCTTTCCGCATTGCCGGGCACCATGACAAACGGCGCAGATATGCCGGCCAGCATCGCCATCGCCTCTTCCAGCCCTTGCCGCATGTTGCAGAAATCTCCGGCCCCGATCACCAGATCAGCCTCGGCGCTGGCGGCTACGACCTCGGCCGCGCGGTTGCGGGCCATATGCAGGTCGGAAAAGGCCAGAACGCGCATCATTTCCCCTCCAGCTTGGCCCTGAGCTCCAGCAGATCCGCCCAGGCCTGGCGCTTCATCTGCGGCTGGCGCAGCAGATAGGCGGGATGGAACATCGGGATGACCGGCAGGTCCAGCGCCTGATCCCATTGCCCGCGCAGCCTTGTGATCCCGCGTTTGCCCAGCACCGCCTGACAACTGATATTGCCCATGATCACCAGAACTTCGGGCTTGGCGAGCGCCACGTGGCGTTCGAGGAACGGCTTCATCATCCCGATCTCTTCGGGTTTGGGGTCGCGGTTCTGCGGTGGCCGCCACGGCAGGACATTGGTGATGTAGACGTTTTGCGTACGATCCAGATCAATCGCCGCCAGCATCCGGTCCAGCAATTGCCCGGCGCGTCCCACGAACGGCTTACCCTCGCGGTCCTCTTCGCGGCCCGGAGCCTCGCCGATGATCATCACCCGCGCGCCCGGCGTACCGTCGGCAAACACCAACTGCCGCGCGCCGCGTTTCAGCTCGCAATGATCGAACCCGTCCATCGCGGTCCGCAATTGGTCCAGCGACCCGGCGCTTTTGGCGGCGGCCTTTGCGACCGCGGCGGGGTCCACCTTTTTCGGCTTTTCAGGCGCGGCCTGTACCGCAGCGGGTTTCTTGGCCTTGGGCGCGGTATCGGGCAGCGCATAGCGGTCGACCGGCGCATCGCCGATCGCGTCCGTTGCGCCCAGTTCGATCTGCCAGTCCAGCAGCGCCCGCGCGGTATGATAGTCCAAAGCCGATTCCATACCCCTCAATCTAACCAGCTTTTGATCGAGGGAAAGCGAATAGGCCTTGATCGGACCGTTCATCGCACCGACCATTGCGGTGTTCATGTTGGTTCTGTTGCGATTCCTTTTGATTTCCCTGCTGCTGATCCCGCTCAGCGGCCCATCCTTTGCGCAACTGTTCGACCGCAATGGCCAATGCCGCCCCGGTCAGTTCCAATGCGGCACCCGCTGCTGTTCCGGCGGACAAAGATGCAGCTTTGACGGCCACTGCATCCCGCTGGGTGGCACCTATTGCGGCGGCGGGCGCACCTGCGGACCGTTTGAACGCTGCGTGGCGGGGGGCACCCGCTGCGCGCCCGCGGGGGCCAACAAATGCTATTCGCGGCTGGATTGCCCCGGAGGCACCTTCTGCAACGCGCGCGGCGAATGCGAACGGACCTCACCCGAATTTGACCCGAATACCGCCATCGAAGGCCTGCCCTCGCTATGCGACGACGGCCAGTCCTGCGCGGCGGGCACATCCTGTCTGCCGGGCGGCGGATGCTCGCGCCCCGGCTGGTTTTTGTGCGAAGAAACCGACTCGCAATGCCGCCCCGGATTCAAATGTTCCGAACATCAGGGCTGCGTGCCGGTCAAGGCGGTCGATTGCGGCTATGGAAAGTGGTGCAAACCCGGCGAGCAGTGTTTGCCCGAAGGCGGGTGCGAGAAACTGCCCGAAGGTTCCGATCCTTAGGTTGCCCTCGCGCGCGCGGCTTCCTATAAGCGGCTCGATTGTCAGACAGGAGCCCGCCCATGCGTTTCGCCCATCGTCACCTTCTTGGCATCGAGCATCTGTCGCAGTCCGATATTACCGCCATCCTCGACCTGGCCGAGAAATATGTCGACATGAACCGCCAGTCGACCAAGCATTCCGACGTGCTGTCGGGGCTGACGCAGATCAACATGTTCTTTGAGAACTCGACCCGCACGCAGGCCAGTTTCGAACTGGCAGGCAAGCGGCTGGGTGCGGATGTGATGAACATGGCGATGCAGGCCAGCTCGATCAAAAAGGGCGAGACGCTGATCGACACCGCGATGACGCTGAACGCGATGCATCCCGATCTGCTGGTGGTGCGGCATCCGCATTCCGGCGCGGTCGATCTGTTGGCGCAGAAGGTGAACTGTGCTGTGCTGAACGCAGGCGACGGGCGGCACGAACACCCGACCCAGGCCTTGCTGGACGCGCTGACCATCCGACGCGCCAAGGGGCGTCTGCACCGTCTGAACATCGCTATTTGCGGAGATGTCGCCCATTCCCGCGTGGCACGGTCGAACCTGATCCTGCTGGGCAAGATGGAAAACCGTATCCGCCTGATCGGCCCGCCGACGCTGGTACCTGGCCAGTTCGCCGACTTCGGCGCCGAGATTTACGACGACATGAACGAAGGTCTGAAGGACGTCGACGTTGTGATGATGCTGCGGCTTCAGAAGGAGCGGATGGACGGCGGCTTTATCCCCTCGGAACGCGAATACTATCACCGCTACGGGCTGGACGCCGCCAAGCTGGCACTGGCCAAGCCTGACGCCATCGTCATGCACCCCGGTCCGATGAACCGCGGGGTCGAGATCGACGGCACGCTGGCCGATGACATCAACCGGTCCGTCATTCAGGAACAGGTTGAGATGGGCGTTGCCGTCCGCATGGCCGCGATGGAGCTGCTGGCCCGCAACCTGCGAGACGCCGCATGAGCGATCTGACAGTCGCCCCCCATGAACGCGGCGTGATCCGCCTTTTCACGCTGGATATGCGCCCGGAAGAGGCGAAGTTCCTGCGCGAACCGGGCGCTGCCGATCAAGCTCTGGGGGTGGCGGGGCTTGACCCGGACCAGATCGATGTTTTTCCGGTCTCTGACCTCGAAGATCTTGGGCTCTTTGGCTATCTGAACGAGGGCTGCGGCGTCGCGGCCGATCAACTGGATCGAGCCGCGCTGGAGACCATCGAAGGCTGGGTCATGGTCGTGCGCAGCGCCGCCTTTGGCGACCGCGCAGCGACGCTGACACCGGACCCGAGGGTGCATCTGGCCGGTCTTTATACTGAAGAGGCCACCAACTGGACCGGCGGTCCGATCGAAACCGAAAGCGCCAAGCCGTTCTCGGCGCCGAAAACCGCGCCGCAGGATGAGCGACCCCGCCGCATCGGCTCGGCCATTCTGGCGCTGGTGATCCTGCTGGCTATCGGAGGTGCCCTGTGGCTGATCCTGTGACCTTCTCGCCCGACAAAGGCGCTTATATCCGCACCAACGCATGGCTGGCCGCCTTTGCGATGGCGGGCGCGATGATCATCCTCTGGCTGATCGGCAATCCCTATCCCTGGACCGGCGCGCCGGCGGGCCTTGCAGCCATCGGCATTCGCGCGTGGTACCTGGCCTCCGAAGAGCTGGTCGCCACGTGGGAGATGTCCGACACCACCCTCACCGGCCCCGGTCCGCGCAAGGTGGCGCTGAACCAGATACAGGCGGTCAACACCATTGGCAGCTTTGTCCAGGTCGTCACCAAGGGCGGCGACAAGCACCTGATCAAATACCAGGCGGACCCGGCCGCCACCAAAGCCGCAATCGAAAGGGCCATGGCATGAGCAACCTGATCTTCACCAACGCCCGCCTGATCGACCCGGAATCCGGCACGGACAGCATGGGCTGGCTGCACGTGACCGAAGGCCGGATTGCCGCGCGCGGTGAAGGCGACGCCCCAACCCTGGACGCGCAGGTCGTTGATTGCGGCGGGCATTGTCTGGCCCCCGGGATCGTCGATATCGGCGTCAAGGTTTGCGAACCGGGCGAACGCCACAAGGAAAGCTACAAATCCGCCGGCCTGGCCGCCGCTGCCGGAGGGGTGACCACCATCGTCACCCGCCCCGATACGCTGCCTGCCGTCGACACGCCTGAAACGCTGGAATTTGCCACCCGGCGCGCGCAGGCGGATGCGCCTGTGAACGTGCTGCCCATGGCCGCCCTGACCAAAAACCGCGAAGGGCGCGAAATGACCGAGATCGGCTTTCTGCAGGATGCCGGTGCCGTTGCATTCACCGATTGCGATCACGTCATCGCCAATACCAAGGTGTTTTCCCGCGCCCTGACCTATGCGCGGTCCTGCGGCGCTCTGGTCATTGCGCACCCGCAGGAACCGGGCCTGAGCAATGGTGCGGCGGCCACCAGCGGCAAGTTCGCCGCCCTGCGGGGTTTGCCTGCTGTGTCACCGATGGCAGAACGCATGGGACTGGACCGCGACATCGCACTTTTGGAAATGACCGGGGCGGCATATCACGCCGACCAGATCACCACTGCCCGCGCCCTGCCTGCGCTGGAGCGCGCCAAGCGCAACGGTCTGGACATCACCGCCGGAACCTCGATCCACCATCTGACCCTGAACGAGCTGGACGTGGCCGACTATCGCACTTTCTTCAAGGTCAAACCGCCGCTGCGGTCCGAGGACGACCGACAAGCGGTGATCGACGCGGTGCGGTCCGGCCTGATCGACATCATCAGCTCGATGCACACGCCGCAGGACGAGGAAAGCAAGCGCCTGCCGTTTGAAGAGGCGGCCTCGGGCGCGGTGGCGCTGGAAACGCTGCTGCCTGCGGCGCTGCGGCTGTATCACGCGGATCAGCTGGACCTGCCCACCCTGTTCCGCGCCATGGCGCTGAACCCGGCCAAACGGCTGGGGTTGGACTCGGGCCGTCTGGCCGAGGGCGCGCCCGCCGATCTGGTGCTATTCGACCCGGATGTGCCCTTTGTGCTGGACCGGTTTTCATTAAAATCAAAATCGCAGAACACCCCGTTTGACGGCCAGCGGATGCAGGGTAAGGTCACCGCAACTTATGTAGCAGGCCAAGAAGTTTACCGGAGATCCTGATGCCCCTACTCGACAGCACGATGACCCAGCTGATCCTCTGGGCCGCGATTGGGTATCTGATGGGATCGGTCCCGTTCGGTATGATCATTGCCAAGGTCATGGGGCTGGGCAATCTGCGCAATATCGGATCGGGCAATATCGGGGCGACCAATGTCTTGCGCACCGGCAACAAGGCCGCCGCCGCGCTGACGCTGGTTTTTGATGCCGCCAAGGGGGCGGTCGCCGTTCTGCTGGCCCGCGCACTGGCCGGTGAGGACGCCGCCCAGATCGCCGCCCTGACCGCGCTTCTGGGCCATTGCTTCCCGGTTTGGCTGGGCTTCAGGGGCGGCAAGGGTGTCGCCACCTTTCTGGGCCTGTGGTTGGCATTGGACTGGCGCGTGGGCGTGGCCTGCTGCCTGAGCTGGCTGGTCGCCGCCGCGATCTGGCGAATTTCCTCGCTGGGCGCGTTGGTCGCAGCGGCAACATCGACCCTCTGGGTGTTGCTGCTGACAGATGGTTCGACCTTTTTCCTGGGCATCATCCTGACCTTGCTGGTCTATTGGCGCCACAGCGCGAACCTGGCGCGGATCAGGGCCGGGACCGAACCCAAAATCGGCCAGTCTTGATCGCCCCGGACGCGTTTCTGTCTGCATTTTTCGCCATCCCTCTCGGCTCGTCCACCGGGCAAAGCCAAGGCAGGCGGTATATCGTCTGCCGAACGGCACTGGCTGGCGGTAAATCCCATAAGCTGGTGGCGCATCAATTGGGCGGCGGCGATTACATCAGCCTGAACCTCTACCTGACCGACAGCAGTGGCGCGCTACTGCGCCCGTGCGAGATGTTAGCGGACAAAGTCATCGCCTTCGTGGTTGCATTCGAACCCGACGCCTGAGGCTGAAATGCGCGAATTTGAACAGCGCCCCTTCGCCGCCGCACATTCACAATTGATTGTTTTGAACGTGATGGCGCGATTGCCCACTTCGGTTGCGTGACGGCCAATTACCGGTCGCACGGACAATAATCCCTAGGGTCGTCCAGGTGTAATTTCAGCGCCGCCGGGCCGCCCGTTTCACGAAAGGTGAAAACAATGAACAAGATCAAATCCATCATTGGCGGCGTTGCGCTGTCCGTTGCAATCGCAAGCTCGGCCCTGGCTGCAGGTGTTGAACTGAACGCAAGCTCGACCGGTCTGGCGCTGCAGGGTTACGACCCGGTTGCCTATTTCACCGAAGGTGAGCCGACCAAGGGCGACTACCGTATCACCGCGCTGCACAATGACGCGCTGTATCGCTTTGCCACTGAGGAAAACAAAGTCGCGTTCGAAGAAAATCCCGAAGCCTACCTGCCTGCCTACGGTGGCTATTGCGCTTTTGGTGCCGCGATGGGCTTCAAGTTCGACGGCGACCCGACCTACTGGAAAATCGTCGACAACAAACTGTACCTGAACCTGTCGCAGGACATTCAGGAACGCTGGGAAGGCGACATCCCCGGCTTTATCGAGCAGGCCAGCACCAACTGGGAAACCATTGCCGACAAAACTCCGGCAGAACTGCAGCAATAACCCGCTGACAGATTCAGTCAGATCGGCGGCGGATCACTCTGCCGCCGATTGTCATTTGAAACAGCCATTTTCGGGACCTACATTTAAAGGAAAGGACGTGCCCGGATTTAACGGGCCGGTGCTGCCACGGATTACGGATATGGCGCATCTTTTTTGGGTCGGAATGTTCGAACAAACTGTGATCCGGTCGTGAGACCGGGCCGTAGTGATCAATACAGACAAACAGGCAGCGCGGATTTGCTGCAGGCCATTTCCGATGAAAGGATAAAACATGAAAGGTACGTTTCTTCTCGTCTCAACGATCGCGGCCTTGTCCGCAAGTGCAGCAGCGGCGCAGTCCTCGGGCAACTGGACCGGCTTCTACGGTGGTTTGCAGTTCGGTTACGCCGATATCGACACCAATATTTCGGGCGTGGAAGGCGACGGTGCAATCGGCGGTATCATCCTGGGCTACGACTACGACCTGAGCGATTGGGTTGTCGGCCTTGGTTTTGACTATGACTGGGCCAGCATCGGGTTGGCTCCTGGCGTCAAGGTCGAGGATGTCTGGCGCGTCAAGGCGCGCGCGGGCTACAAGGTGACTTCTACCGGATTGCTGTACGGTGTCGGCGGCTTTGCCGAAGCCGGGACCGACAATCTTGGCAGCGAGGACGGCTGGTTCATCGGGGCAGGCTACGAACAGATCGTCGCTCCGAACATCAGCGTTGCCGGCGAGATCCTCTATCACGAATTCAGCAATTTCGATCGTACCGGCATCGACGTGGACGCAACCACCCTTCAGGTGCGCGCAGCCTACCGGTTCTGATCGGACGAAAGGTCAGTTTTGGACCCGGCCCCCGTCGGCCGGGTTTTTTGTTTGTCAGGGTTCCAGAATCGTGCTGCCGGTGGTTTGCCGGGCCTCAAGTGCGCGGTGGGCGTCGGCGACCTGTTCCAGCGGAAAACGCTGATCGATATGGAGTTTGACCTCTCCGCCCTCGACCTTTCCGAACAGACGCCGGGCCATCGCCTGACAGACCGCGTGTTCGGATATATGGGTGAACAGAGTTGGCCGGGTGATCTTGAGCGAACCCTTCTTGGCCAGAATCCCGATATCCATCAGCGGCACCGGCCCCGACGCGTTGCCAAATGAGATCATCATTCCCAACGGCTTCAGACTGTCCAGCGATCCGTTGAACGTATCCGCACCGATCGAGTCCATCACCACATCCACGCCCTTGCCGTCGGTAATTTCGGCCACGCGTTCGGCAAAGTTCTCGGTGCGGTAATTGATACAATGAGCGGCGCCGTTGAACTGCGCCAGGCTGCATTTTTCATCCGTGCCAGCGGTGCCGATCAGGGTGATCCCCTCGGACTTGGCCCATTGGCAGGCGATCAGACCCACGCCCCCGGCCGCCGCGTGAAACAGAACGGTATCGCCGCGTTTCAGCGGCGTGGTGCGGTGAAACAGGTATTCCACCGTCATCCCCTTGAGCATCATCGCCGCCGCCGCATCAAAGGATATCCCGTCGGGCAAAGGACAGACCTGCGCCGCAGGCATCACCCGTGCATCGGAATAGGCCCCCGAGGGCGCGGCGGCATAGGCTGCGCGCTGGCCGGGTTCCAGATGGGTCACACCTTCGCCGACCGCCTCGATCACGCCGGCGGCCTCCATGCCCAAAGCGTGCGGCAGATCCATCGGGTACAGCCCCGTGCGCTGGTAGACATCGATGAAATTCAACCCGCAGGCGTGGTGACGGATGCGCACCTCTCCGGGTCCGGGATCGCCCACGGGGCGGTCTTCGATCTTCAGAACTTCGGGGCCGCCGTGTTCGTGAATGACGACGGTTCTTGCCGTTTGCTGCATTCTGACCTCCTGTTACCTGAACCCAAGCTAACACGCCTGAAAATAAGGGCAATCGGCACGATTCCGCGCCACGCAACCGCAACGCGAAAAAATGTGTTATACTGGCGCTCAGGCGTTGCCGGCTGGTCCGGCCAAGGGCAACCGATGCCGGAATCACCCTGCTGCGCAGATTCGCAAAGGGAGGGGATGACGATGGCCAAAACGATTGGAAATCCGATCAGCTGGGCGGCCCAGCACATCGGGGCGACCGGCGATCATATTGCAGAAAGCGTGAACCGTATCGGCAGCGCGGATACGAGGCATTTGCCAAAGGTTCAGACTTTGACGATGCAGGACCTGCGCGCCTGTCTGCGGGCCGGTTACAATGATTTTCTGGAAACACGGGCAGATGCCATATTCATCGTGCTGATCTACCCCATCGCGGGATTGCTGATGTTCGGGTTCGGACTGAACCGCAACTTGGTGCCGCTGCTGGCACCGCTGATTCTGGGGTTTGCCCTGATTGGCCCGGTCGCCGCGGTTGGCCTGTATGAAATCAGCCGCAAACGCGAACAGGGGGGCGAGGTCCATTGGCTGGACGCATTCGGCGTATTCCAGTCGCCATCTTTCGGCGCAATCCTGATGCTGGGCTTTTACCTGGTCATGTGGTTGCTGATCTGGCTGATGGTCGCGCAGAGCATCTATGTCCACACGCTGGGCCCCGAACTGCCCACATCCATCGGCGCCTTTGTCACGCAGGTCTTCACCACCGGCGCGGGCTGGACGATGATCATCTTCGGCAACGCGGTCGGGTTCCTGTTTGCATTGGTCGCGCTGGCGATCAGCGTGGTCAGCTTTCCGCTGCTGCTGGATCGCAAGGTGGGGCTGCCGGTGGCGGTCGTGACCTCGGTCCGGGTGCTGCGCCACAATCCCGGAGTGATTCTGGCATGGGGGTTCATCGTCGCTGCCCTGTTGGTCCTTGGCGCGATCCCGATGATGTTGGGGCTGATCGTGGTGATGCCGGTTCTGGGCCACGCCACATGGCATCTGTATCGCCGCGCGGTGGCCTGACGGACAGCGCGCGGGACAGGCCCGCGCGCCCCGGTTAACCCGCGACTTTCAGGACGATCTTGCCGATATGGCCCGAACTTTCCATCCGCGCGTGCGCCGCTGAGGCCTCTGCCAGATCGAACTCGCTGTCCATGACGGGGGCAACCTTCCCGGCCTCCAGCAACGGCCAGACCGCCTCGCGCAGTTCCTGAGCGATCTTCGCCTTGGCCAGATCGCTTTGCGGACGCAGGGTGCTGCCGGTCAGGGTCAGGCGTTTGACCATCATCAGGGCAAAGTTCAATTCAACCTTCGGCCCCTGCAAAAAGGCGATCTGCACCAGACGGCCATCCTCGGCCAGCGTTTTCACGTTCCGAGGGATATAATCGCCGCCCACCATATCGAGGATCAGGTTCGCGCCGCCTTCAGCCCGCATGACCCCGACGAAATCTTCATCGCGGTAATTGATTGCCCGCTCGGCACCCAACTTGACGCAGGCCTCGCATTTCTCATCCGATCCGGCAGTGGCAAAGACACGGGCTCCAAACGCATGGGCCAGTTGGATCGCCGTTGTACCGATCCCGCTGGACCCGCCATGCACCAGAAACCGCTCACCAGCCTTCAACCCGCCACGCATGAAGACGTTGGACCAGACGGTGAAGAAGGTCTCGGGCAGACAGGCAGCCTCTTTCATTCCCATTCCCGTCGGAACCGGCAAGCAATGCGCGGCAGGTGTGGCCACGTATTCGGCATACCCGCCACCGGGCAGCAGCGCGCAAACCTGATCGCCGACCGAAAGCCCCTCGCCCCCTGAACCCACGGCAACCACTTCGCCCGACGCTTCAAGCCCCGGCAAATCACTGGCACCCGGAGGCGGATCATAGGCCCCGGCCCGTTGCAACGCATCCGGGCGATTCACCCCTGCATAAGCAACTTTGAGGATCACCTGGCCGTTTTGCGGCTCGGGGACCGGGCGTTCGGTCAGTTGCAGAACATCCGGGCCGCCGGGCTGCGAAATTTCTACGGCGCGCATCGTCTGGGTCATGGGCAAATCCTCCTTTGCCCAATGCCTAGCAGGCAAATTCCGGAAGGCCCAGATGCTTACTTGCGCGGGTTCAGCATCCCGGGCAGATCAGCGCGCATTTTCATCGGTGGCTTCACCTGGCTGGCGAACCAGTTCGGCACCGCAAGGAACGGCTTGAACAACGGATTGTCGTTCACCTGCGCCTTGAGTTTTTCGAATTGCATGACGTTGTCGATGCGGCGATCCAGAAATTCCCACGTTTTCTCATGATCCGGAGAATCATCGCCCAGCCAGAACAACAGGGTCGAGGAGTATACCCCCGACAAGGTCGCGCGCTTGGTGTACCAGTTCACATCGTCCGAGGTATCGCCCAGCGTGTCCCAGATCAGGTCGCAGGTCTGCCACAGCGCCTTGGCCCCGTCCGCCGCATGGGTTGGCAGGGAAAACAGCGTCATCCCCCGTCGCACCAGTTCCTTGTCGGGCACAGCCTCAAGCCGGAACCGGACGCCGGCGGCCACACGGTCGCGGAACTTCATCTCGCTCAGGTCCGTGGATTTCAGGCGTTCCACCATGGCCGCATCGCCCCGCGCGTGAAAGGCCAGCGCCAAATCGACCGCCCCACGCGGGCAGATCGCCCGCGCCAGACCCTCATCCATATCGCAATCGGTGATCGCGGCACGAAAGCTGGCCTCGGACCAGCCATCGAACGGCACATGGATCAGGACCGCGTCCAAAAGCTGTTGTTTTGCATCTTCATAGGTAAGGGTCATGGCAGTTCTCCGGTTCTCGGGGCCAGTACTAGACAAGATACATCGGCTTTGCTATACGGCCAACTCCTGCAATTTCCTTGCAACTCTATCTAGAAAGGTGGTGACAACCACATGCAGGTTAGTGTTCGCGACAATAACGTCGATCAGGCGCTTCGTGCCCTGAAGAAAAAGCTGCAGCGCGAAGGCGTGTTCCGTGAAATGAAGCTGAAGCAACATTTCGAGAAACCGTCCGAGAAAAAAGCGCGCGAGAAAGCTGAAGCGATCCGCCGTGCCCGTAAACTGGCACGCAAGAAAGCCCAGCGCGAAGGTCTGCTCTAAGAGCTGCCTGAGTCTCGTCCAGCTTTGGATGACACTATTTGACGACCCCCGAGGCCCCGCCCGGGGGTTTGTCGTTTCTGGCACCGGTTGTATTTCGCCGAATCGTTCACCGCACTAAGCAACAAGCTGCCAAATCCGGTTCAGCAACATTTTGCCCGGCATTTTGCAGCGCAGCGAATCTCGTACTGGTAGCACGCCCCTGCCGGATTTCGCCTGAATCCCCGCCTCCTCTGTCCGACCGTTCGGTGCCCCCTGTAACTGGCCCCGTCTGCACAGACGACCACTCAAACCGGAGGCAACCATGTCGACTGCAAGTACATTCGAGCAAGAAATGCTGGCGCTGATCAACGAAGAGCGCACATCCCGCGGGCTGAACCCGCTGAAATTGGAAACCCGCCTGAATGACTCGGCCGAGGATCACAGCACCTGGATGCTGGACACCGATACCTTCAGCCACACCGGATCGAACGGCTCCAGCGCGACCGAGCGGATGCGGGACGCCGGGTTCGACTTTTCCGGCAGCTGGCGGTCGGGTGAAAACATCGCCTGGCAATCGGAACGCGGCGCGCCGGGCATCAGCGATGATGTCGAGCAGCTGCACCAGAGCCTGATGAACAGCCCGGGCCACCGTGCCAATATCCTGAACCCCGATTACGAATACATCGGCATCGGTATCGAAGAAGGCGACTACAACGGTTGGGACGCCGTCATGGTGACCCAGAACTTTGCCACCACCGATGGGACGGTTGTACTGGACAACGGCGCCGCGCCGATGCCTCCGGTAGAAGAGCCTGTTGCCGAAGACCCCGTGGTGGAAGAACCCGACACCGACGTCACCGAGACCGAGGAACCGGCGGACGAAACGCCCGATACCGACGTTACCGAGACCGAGGAACCGGTGGACGAAACGCCCGATACCGACGTCACCGAGACCGAGGAACCGGCGGACGAAACGCCCGATACCGACGTCACCGAGACCGAAGAGCCGGTGGACGAAACGCCCGATACCGACGTCACCGAGACCGAAGAGCCGGTGGACGAAACACCCGATACCGACGTCACCGAGACCGAGGAACCGGCGGACGAAACGCCCGATACCGACGTCACCGAGACCGAAGAGCCGGTGGACGAAACGCCCGATACCGACGTCACCGAGACCGAGGAACCGGTGGACGAAACACCCGACACCGACGTCACCGAGACCGAAGAACCGGCAGACGATAGTTTTGACGTCGAGGCGTTTCTTGCGGCGATTGAAGAGTTCGTGAATGACCTGCTGGTTCTGATTGACGACTTCCGGCTGAACGAATTCCCGGCAACCGATACCGTTGAGGTCGAGGATGACTTCATGCTGACCTGGGACATGGACGACGACGCCCCAACCGAAACCGAGATCACATCGGACATGGGCACGGAGATGCAGGACGATTTCGTCAACTTCTTCTCCATCGACACTGTCTGCATGGTGGACTTCGCCTAAGCGTACAGACAAACAGCGGGGCACCTCGGCGGTGCCCCGCCTATATGCGCAGGGTATTCTGCGCGATTTCTTGCACAAAACGGGCAAAATCGGCGGTGACAATTCGCTCAGCGGGCCGGGCTGTCCGGTTTGCGGCCTTATCTCGCCCAAGTCTCGCCATTAATGTCCCGCCAAAATAACGCGATCCACTGGAGGCAGAATCATGGCAATCGCTAGCGATCTAGAACGGCAAATGCTTGCGTTGATCAACCAGGAACGGACAAGCCGGGGGCTTCAACCCCTGCAGCTTGAACAGAGGCTGAACGACTCAGCCGAAGACCACAGCGAATGGATGCTGCAGACGAACACGTTCAGCCACACCGGTCAGGGTGGCTCCAGCGCAACCGAGCGGATGAGAGATGCGGGCTTCGATTTCTCAGGCAGCTGGGCATCGGGTGAGAACATCGCCTGGCAATCCGAACGCGGAGCAAGCGGCGCCAGCGACGACGTCGTGCAGCTGCATCAAAGCCTGATGAACAGCCCCGGCCACCGTGCCAATATCCTTAACCCCGACTTCCGGTATATCGGGCTGGGCATCGAAGAAGGCAACTTCAACGGTTGGGACGCCGTGATCGTGACGCAGAACTTTGCCGCCACCAATGGTACGGTTGTGCTGGACAACGGCGGCTCGGCACCTGCACCTGCGCCTGCACCCGCGCCTGAACCTGTAGAACCGGGACCTGAATATGTGAACGCAGGCACCGTCGGCGATAATGGGGATAACTGGTTCGCACTGAACCTCGACCAGGCGGGCTCGTTGGAAGGACGCGGTGGTAACGACACGCTGACCGGCGCAAACGGCGGTGATTTCCTTCACGGCGGCACGGGCAATGACACCTTGATCGGCTATGGCGGCGATGACGCCCTGATCGGCGGTCAGGGAACGGACCTTCTGAGAGGTGCGGACGGAAACGACTTTATCCAGGGCAGCCGGGGCAACGACAAGCTGCATGGCGGTAACGGCAACGACCTGATGTTGGGCGGCACCGAAAACGACTGGCTGCAATCCGGCAACGGCAATGACGTCTTGCGGGGCGAACGTGGCGAGGATGACCTTTTTGGCGGAGCGGGTAGTGACATTCTGTACGGCGGCCGCGACGACGACAACCTGACCGGCGGGTCCGGTTCAGACCTGTTCGTCCTCACCTCAGGGAAGGACACCGTTTTGGACTTCTCCAGCGACGACTACATCGGCCTCAGTGGCACGGCCTCGATCACGGGGTACAGCGACCTGATGAACAATCACATTTCGCAGTCCGGCAGCGATGTGGTGATCGACGACGGCAACGGCAACAGCCTGATTCTGGCGAATACGCAGGTGTCGGACCTGTCGCAGGACTATTTCGTGTTCTGATGTTTCAGACATTCCAAACTGAAAACGCCCCCGATTTCGGGGGCGTTTTTTTGTGATCAGTAGATCTTGGGCACGTGCAGTTCGTCCGGCAAAACGCGGCGTTCGTATTCCGGGTTGTACCTGCGATCCGGCAAATTGACCTTCTCCTGCGGCACATCGGTGTAGGGGATCTTGGTCAGCAGATGCTCGATACAGTTCAGGCGTTCGCGTTTCTTGTCGTTGCCTTCGACAATGTACCACGGCGCCTCGGCAATGTTGGTGCGGAACAACATGTCTTCTTTGGCCTTGGTGTAGGCCTCCCAGCGGATACGCGATTCCAGATCCATCGGCGACAGCTTCCACTGTTTCATCGGATCGTGAATGCGCATGAGGAATCGCAACTGCTGTTCCTCGTCAGTGATCGAGAACCAGTATTTCAACAGGATGATCCCGGACCGCACCAGCATCCGTTCAAATTCCGGAACGTCTTGAAAGAACTGTTCGACCTGGTCTTCGCTGGCAAAGCCCATCACCCGCTCGACCCCGGCGCGGTTGTACCATGAGCGGTCGAACAGAACGATTTCGCCCGCCGCAGGCAGGTGCGGAACGTAGCGCTGGAAATACCACTGGCTTTGTTCACGACGGCTGGGCGCAGGCAGAGCAACCACACGGGCCACCCGTGGGTTCAGGCGCTGGGTGATGCGCTTGATCACCCCCCCTTTGCCCGCACTGTCGCGGCCTTCGAACAGGATACAGACCTTGGCCCCGGTGTGTTGCACCCAATCCTGAACTCTGATCAGTTCAGCCTGCAATCGCAGCAGGTTTCGAAAATAGACTTTGCGATCCAGCATGTTCGGATGCTGATCTTTATAGATCTTGCGGACTTCCATCGAGAGCATAGGCTCGCTGAACTCAATCTCGAAATCTTCGTCCAGCGTGTCTTCCAACTCGGCTTCCAGCCAGTCTTTGGGGGCATCATTGTTTTCGTAAGCCAAGGTCATATCCTTATCGTCTATCGGGTCCGGACCGTACAGGGCGCGTGTAACCGCCTGATGTCATCAGAGAAATTGATGAAACCCTCGCCAATCATGCGCTGCGGACGCTGATACATGCAACGCAGGCGGGCGTTCGGCCTTTCCCTATTTGAACGCGCAAGCGGTGGGATACAAGCGTCAGAATTGACGCATTGCCAACGGGTTGGTGTAAAGCTGCCGTTTCCACCCTTGCCACGGACCACAATCCAACGGCAAAAATGGCCCGTCAAAGCATGAGACCACCGTGGCGCATTTTCTGTCCCTTCTGCCCGCTATTTGGCCCTGGTTCATCCTGATTGCCGCGCAAACGGGCGCGGTGTCAGGTCGACGGGGGCTGGGCCTGACCTTGCTGGCCATGCTCGGATGCATCGCTCTGGCACTTGGACTGGTCACGCCGCTGGCGGTGGGAATTGCAAGCCTTGGATTGCTGGGGGCTGCAGGGTTGCGACACATGTCCGGGCCTGTGGCTCTGGCGGGTCATCTGGCGCTGATCCTGTGGTGTCTTGCTTTGGGGGCGCATCTGGTTCCCGGGTTTCACAACCTGCTGGTGCTGGATCAGGTGCAGGCCGGGGCGGACAGCACCGTCTTCACCATGTATCTGAATCTGGACAAACCGCTGGTTCTGTTCGCGGTTCTGCTGGCCTGGCCCGGCATGATCCAAGGTGCAAAGCCGACAAAAGCCGCGCCACTGGTGGTCGGCCTGTTGCTGCTGCCCGCGCTGTTCCTGCTGGGGCTTGCCATAGGCGCGGTCCGGCCCGAGATCGGCCTGCCCCCGTGGTGGTTGGTTTTTGCGTTATCAAACCTGTTTTTAACCTGCCTGACCGAAGAGGCGTTCTTCCGCGGTTATCTGCAATCGATCATAACCTCAAAATCCGGGGCCACCTTCGGGATCGCAGCGGCCAGCCTGTTATTCGGTCTGGCACATGCGGGTGGAGGCCCGGCGCTGGTGGTGTTCGCGTCGGTCCTCGGGGCGGCCTGCGGGTTAGGCTACTTTGCGACCGGGCGACTTTGGGTCCCGGTTCTGATGCATTTCGGTTTCAACGCCTTGCATCTGGCCCTGTTCACCTATCCCGGCCCGGTCTGAACATCACACCGGCAAGGCAGTGGTCTTGAACACCGTGCGCAACGCGAATGAGCTTTGCATCTGAGCCACCCCCGGCAAGCGTGACAGGTACTGGCGATGGATGCGGGCAAAATCCTCGGTGTTTTCGGCGACGACCTTCAGGATGTAATCCGCCGTGCCTGCCATCAGATGACATTCCAGCACGTCGGGAATACGGGCCACGGCCTTTTCGAACGCGTCCAAAAGTTCTTCGGCTTGCCCCTGCAACGTGATCTCGACAAACACCGTCGTCGGCACATTCATCTTGCGCGCGTCCAGCAGCGCCACATAGTTGCGGATATACCCGTCAGCCTCCAGCCGTTGCACCCGCCGGTGGCAGGCGGATGGAGACAGATTCACCTGCTCGGACAGTTCGGCGTTCGACATGCGGCCGTCTCGCTGAAGGGCCGCCAAAATCTTTCTATCCGTCGTATCTACGCTCATCGACGCAATTCCTTTGCACAGATTTGGCAATCTAGCGGAAATTCTCCCAAAGAAAAGCCAATTCGCGGGCAGAGTTTCACAGAAATTGCGCACCGGAATGCCCATTATTTAAGCAGTTTATGAATGGAGGAGCAAAAAATGAAAATCGGTTGCCCCAAGGAAATCAAACCCCAGGAATTCCGCGTCGGCATGACACCCAATGCCGCGCAAGAGGCCGTTGCACGCGGCCATGAGGTCCTGATCGAAACCAATGCCGGGATCGGCTCGGGCTTTGACAATGACGCCTATATCGCCGCAGGCGCGCGGATCATCGACACAGCCGAAGAGGTGTTCGCCACCGCCGACATGATCGTCAAGGTCAAGGAACCGCAAGCGGTCGAGCGCAAGATGCTGCGCGAAGGTCAGCTGCTGTTTACCTATCTGCACCTGGCACCGGACCCGGATCAGACCCACGATCTGCTGGAGTCGGGCTGCACCGCGATTGCCTATGAAACCGTGACCGATGCAAATGGCGGCCTGCCCCTGCTGGCGCCGATGTCCGAGGTTGCCGGTCGTCTGGCACCTCAGGTCGGCTCGTGGACTCTGCAAAAGGCAAATGGCGGCCGCGGCGTTCTGATGGGTGGTGTTCCTGGTGTGGGCCCAGCCAAGGTAATCGTGATCGGCGGTGGTGTTGTTGGTACGCATGCAGCCAAGATTGCCGCCGGCATGGGCGCAGATGTCACTGTTCTGGATCGCTCGCTGCCGCGGCTGCGGTATCTGGATGATGTCTTTGGCGACACATTCAACAACCAGTACTCGACCGCTGGCGCCACCGCTGAACTGATCCAAACCGCCGATATGGTGATCGGTGCGGTTCTGATCCCCGGCGCAGCTGCCCCCAAGCTGATCAGCCGCGAGCAACTGTCGACCATGAAGCCCGGTGCGGTTCTGGTAGACGTGGCGATCGACCAAGGCGGCTGCTTTGAGACGTCAAAAGCCACCACCCACGCGGACCCGATCTATGACGTGGACGGCATCATGCATTATTGCGTGGCCAACATGCCGGGCGCGGTTGCGCGCACCTCGACCATCGCACTGGGGAACGCGACGATGCCGTTCATGCTGTCGCTGGCAAGCAAGGGCTGGAAACAGGCCTGCAAGGACGATGCTCACCTGCTGGCAGGTCTGAACGTCCACGCCGGTAAGCTGACCTACGAAGCCGTAGGCACCGCCCTCAACATCGACGTTGTCGATCCGACAACACTGCTGAACTAGGAGAACTCCCACCTCTAAATGCGTCCTTTTCCAAAGGGCGCTTTACAGGGTGGAGCATAGCGCCGCGCTGATCGCGCGGCGCTGTTGATTCTGACCCAACGGTCTCAAAAACGAAACAGCGCCGCGCGATCAGCGCGGCGCCGGGCCCAACCGGAGGAGGGCATTTCAATGCCCGATCGACGGGCGGGAGGCTTACGCCTCTTTGTGGATCTCCACCGAATGCGGATACGGGATCGACACGCCTTTGGCGTCGAACGCCTCTTTCACCGCCTTGGTGATTTCGAACTTCACGTCCCAATAATCCGCTGCAGCACACCACAGGCGCGCCGTCAGATCGACCGAACTGTCGCCCAGGTTGGTCACGCGCACCCAAGGCTCTGGATCGCTGTGAATCCGCCCGTCCGCCTTGGCGACGTCCAGAATGATCTTCATCGCCTCGTCTGCGCTGTCGCCATAATCGATGCCAAACACCAGATCGACACGCCGCGTGTCATGGGCCGAGTAGTTGGTGATGATCGAACCCCAGCTTTGACCATTGGGCACGATGATCTGCACATTGTCCGGTGTCACCAGTTCGGTGGTAAACAGGTTCAGGTCCTTCACCGTCCCCGCTGTGCCACCGATATCGACGTACTGGCCCAGCTTGTAGGGACGGAACACCACCAGCATAACCCCGGCAGCCAGATCGCTGAGCGTCCCTTGCAGCGCCAGACCGATCGCCAGCGATGCGGCACCCAGAATGGCGACGATACTGGTGGCCTCGATCCCGAAAATCCCCAGAACAGCGACCAGAACCATCGCAAGGATGGCCCATTTGACCAGGCTGGCCATGAAATTGCCCAGCGTCGGATCAATATGCGGCGTCGCGTTGATCCGACGGCGCACCATCCCGCCAATAGCCCCGGCCACGATCCAGCCCAGGATCAGCACAACCAGCGCTTTAACCGCATTTATTATAAGCGGCGCATACGCGTTCACCTGTGTTACGACCTCATCCACGCGACTTTCCTTTCCACAACTAAGAAACCCGCGTCTTTCGCGCGGGATTTGCCGAAGTTTTAGCGAAAACCGGGCCTTGGTCTAGGTGTCAGTTTCCCCGGTTTTCCCCGTTGAGCGGCAAGGCCATAATGATCGCCCGCTCGCGCGGACTGACTATCGCCCAGGTTGTTCCGCGCCTAACCGGGCAGCTTCCCGGTCAGCACATAGCGCAGCACCTCAACCACCTGGCTCGGCTGCTCGGCGACTGCAAGTGCTGCGGCGTCGACCTCTTTCAGCGCGTGCTGGTGGTCCGGGCCGTGAAGCACGATCAGAGACTTGCCAAGCGCCGCCGCATAACCCGCATCGAAAGCAGCGTTCCACTGCTTGTACTTCTCACCAAACCGGACAACGACCACATCCGCATCGGCAATGCCCTTGCGGGTGCGGATCGCATTGACCATCGCGCCCTTGTGGTCGTGCCAATACTTGTTCGGCTCCGCCCCCAGAATGGCCACGCCGCAATCATCGCTGGCGTCGTGATCGGTGACGGGGCTGTTGAAGGTGATATCCAGCCCCTGCGCGCCGTCGATAATCTGTTCGCGCCAGTCGGTGTGAATTTCGCCAGAGAGGTAAACGTTCAGGCCCATGACAATCTCCGCTTTTGTTCCCAAGCCTACTTATGACGCAATCCGGGAAAGCCCAACGAAAAACGCGCCCGAAGGCGCGTTGATTTCTTTCCTGAACCAGAGCGTCAGCCGCGCAGAACGCCGCCGGTGGCCTTGGTGACCTTGGCGATGATCTTTTCGGCCACCGCTTCGATATCTTTTTCCTTCAACGTCGTGTCCGTCGGTTGCAGACGCACGGTGATGGCCAGAGATTTCTTGCCCTCTCCCAGACTTCCACCGATGAACTCATCAAAAACGCGAACGTCTTCGATCAACGCCTTGTCGGCACCCGCTGCGGCGTTCACCAGCGTCAGTGCCTCGACACTCTCATCGACGACAAAGGCAAAATCACGCTCGACCGCTTGCAGATCGCGCAGTTCAAGCGCGGCGCGGGTGGCGCCGGATTTACGGGGCAGAGGTACCTCGTCCGGCCAGATGGTAAACGCCATTGCCGGGCCCTTGATGTCCATCGCCTGCAGGATACGCGGGTGCAGTTCGCCGAACACGCCCAGCACCTTTTTCGGCCCCAGACAAATCTTGCCATGACGGCCCGGGTGCCACCAGGCATCCCCGTCGCGCAGGATCTGAACCTTGGCGGGCGCACCGATGGCAGCCAGCACAGCCTCGGCATCGGCCTTGGCGTCAAACACATCAACCGAGCGCGAGGCCCCGTGCACATCCTTGGGACCATTGCGACCGACCAACAGGCCGGAGATCTGGGTTTTCTGATCGCCGGGCTCGCCATCATGGAATACCGGACCGACCTCGAACAGGGCCACATCCGCGTAACCGCGTGCCTGGTTGCGGGCGGCGGCCTGCAGCAGACCGGGCAACAGATCGGGGCGCATGTGGCTCATCTCGGATGAGATCGGGTTTTCCAGCTGAGTTGCCGCATCCCCACCACCGAACAACGCCGCCGAGGCTTGGTCGATGAAGGTATAGGACACGCATTCGTTATACCCCAGCGCCGCGCAGGTACGGCGCGCCATGGACTGACGACGCTGCGTCGGGGTCATCACCGGTTTCGGGATACCCTCGGAAATCCGCGGCAGCGGCTTGCCCTGCAGCTTGGTCAGGGATGCAATCCGGGCGACCTCTTCCACCAGATCGGCCTCACCCATGACATCCGGGCGCCAGCTGGGCACGTGGGCCATCTCACCCTCCAGACGGAAACCCAGTCGGGTCAGGGTCTGGCGCTGTTCGCTTTCGGGAATGTCCATGCCGACCAGAGACTGCACACGCTCGGCATCCAGCTTATAGGCGCGCGCGTGGTTCGGGGCTTTGCCCGCCTCCACCACTTTCGACACCTCGCCACCGCAGATATCCAGGATCATCTGCGTCGCCTGCTCCAGCCCTTCCAGAGTGTATTCAGGGTCCACACCGCGTTCGAACCGATAGCGCGCATCCGAGTTGATTTTCAGCGCACGGCCGGTCAGCGCGATCTGCACATGATCCCAGAACGCGCTTTCGAGGAACACGTTCACCGTTTCCTCGGTACAGCCGGTTTCCTCACCGCCCATGATACCGGCGATGGATTCCGGGCCCTTGTCGTCCGAGATCACCATCATGCCGGGTTGCAGGGTGTATTCTTTCTCATCCAGCGCCACCAGCGTCTCGCCGCCCTTGGCGCGGTGAACGCGCAGGTTGCCCTGCACTTTGTCCGCATCAAATACGTGCAGCGGGCGGTTCTGGTCGAAGGTCATGTAGTTGGTGATATCCACCAGCGCCGAGATCGGACGCAGACCGATTGCCTTCAGCTGATCCTGCAACCATTGCGGGCTGGGGCCGTTCTTGACGCCCTTGATCAGACGACCGGTGAAATGCGGCGCACCGTCCAGTGTGTCCTCGTCGATGGTCACCTTGATCGGGCTTTCGAAATCGCCCGGCACCGGCACGTAGTCACGCTCTTTCAACGTGCCAACGCCCCGCGCAGCCAGATCGCGCGCGATGCCCGCCACACCCAGCGCATCAGGACGGTTCGGGGTGATCGCAATCTCGATCATCGGGTCGACCTTGGACGGTTCATTCTCGGCCAGCCAGTCGATGAACTTGTCACCTACCTCGCCCGAGGGCAGCTCGATGATGCCGTCATGTTCGTCCGACAGCTCCAGCTCACGCTCAGACGCCATCATGCCAAAGCTCTCAACGCCACGGATCTTGCCGACGCTGATGGTCAGGTCCAGACCGGGGATATACATGCCTGGTTTGCAAACCACGACGGTGATGCCCTCACGCGCGTTCGGCGCACCGCAGATGATCTGCAGCTCACCCTCATTGGTGTCCACCTTGCAGACACGCAGCTTGTCGGCGTCGGGGTGTTTCTCGGCATGTTTCACATAGCCCAGCGTAAAATCCGCCAGCCGGTCCGCCGGGTTCACGATCTCTTCGACCTCAAGCCCGAGATCGGTCAGCGCCTCGGCGATCTCATCAACCGAAGCGTCAGTGTCGAGGTGGTCTTTCAGCCAGGACAGAGTGAATTTCATTGCACGGGGCCTTTTTTGGCAGATATCCAGTCGGCACAGGCAATGGCAAAGATTGCGCCGGGGTGCAAGCGCTGCGCGTCACGGATAGGTGGGGGTGCGGCCCAAAAGCTCGTCCAATTGCCAGCCGATCCAGCCATGGGGGATGAAATGCCCGCCCGGATGGGTGTCCAGCACCACCTGCCCCTGCGCGCAATCGGTCCATTCCACACGGCTGAGCGTCAGGAACGGCTTCACGCTCCAATCCCCGCGCGGGGTGGCGCCGTTGCAGTTGTACTTCTCGCGCCACAGCGCAACCGGATAGGTCGTATCGCCGCCCGGCCCAAAGGGGAAATCCATCACCGTGTCGTCCAACCCGTGCACATGGCGCACCTCGCGCGGGGCTTCGGGGCAGGCTTCGGTCTGGCGGATGCTGCCCGCAACGGCCAGCAGCGCGGCTGTGTCATTGCCGGACTGGCAGACATAGCGCCACGCCATCGCGCCGCCGAAGGAATAACCCGAGACATATATGCGTTTCGGATCAATCGGATAGCGCTTGGCCACATCTTCCAAAACCCGGTCGGCAAATGGCACATCGCCGGTATCCGCCGACCAGAAATCCCAGCTTTTGCCCAGCCCGTTCGGGGCCACCAGCAACACGCCGCGCAGCTTGGTCGCCCCAGCGATGCGTTCATGGTTCACCACCACGGTGCCCTGCCGGGACCAGCCGTGGAAATGCAGCAACACGGGCAGAGGGCTTTGCCCGTCCCAGCCCTCGGGTTCCAGCACATGATAAGAACGGTCGCCCAAGGGGCAGGCGGCATCGCCATGACACTCCCGCGCAGCCAGCGCCGGAGAGGCCATCAGCATCAGAAAGAAAATCAGTCGGTACATCATAGGCCGGAGCCTACCGCCCCCACGCCCGCTGTCACTTAACAACCCCGTGGGGGCATGTAACAAGCCGCGCTGTCTCCAGACCGCGGGGTGGCGATCCTCGGGTTGTAGTGGGCAGTTTATCTTGGCCAAGCCCATGCATCGTTCAAACGGAGTGCCTGCGGAGACAAATCGCCAGCCCGTGCGGGCGGTTTGGCGATAGCGCGGCGGCCTACGGCCTGTGCTCCGCGCTACAAACTATGAATCCATAGCGTGGACGGGCACCACGTCCAACTTACTTGAAGCTGTCTTTAATACGGTTCGGGAGGTCACGGAGCCTCTTCTGGCATGTTGAAGAAGTCAGCTCCCCTGCTTCATAAGGTAAGTGTACTGCAACGACTTGAAACCCGCCTATTCTTTGGCGACTTAGGTTACAGAAGTTGACAGAAATCTCACCTGACTCTCTCGCCATTTCATCAGCGTGCGGTGCGATTTGCTGCGACCAATGCTCTGATTCTTCAAGAACGCTAGAGAGAGCATTGACATTTAGGCAGTCAAAAGTCCTGCCATCACTCCCGGCAAAAAAGACAACTTGGTTCGATGAAAACCCGTCGGGGAACGCACTTCGGATCTCCGCAACTGTGTCCTGCCAAAGCTCGGAACATAGGCGGTCTTTTTCGACTTGCTCTGCTGTGGACAGGCTTGGGGTTGTACCAAGAACAAGCCCGAAAACCAGTTGAGCGGCATACCTCAACGAGTTTTGGTTCACCGCGACAAACCACCATGCAGGTTCGGCATATCCAGCGCTGCGAACCCGTAGTGCCGTAGCCAGCGCAGGTCGCTGTCAAAGAAGGCCCGCAAATCCGGAATACCGTATTTCAGCATCGCCAGACGGTCGATGCCGATGCCAAAGGCAAAGCCCTGATAGACCTCGGGGTCGATGCCACCGGCGGCGATCACCTTGGGGTGGACCATGCCCGAGCCCAGAATCTCCATCCAGTCGTTGCCCTCGCCGATCTTCAGCTGACCGTTATCCCACGAACAGCGGATATCGACCTCGGCCGACGGCTCGGTGAAGGGGAAATGCGAGGCGCGGAAGCGCAGTTCGACATCGTCGACCTCGAAAAACGCCTTCACAAACTCTTCCAGAACCCATTTCAGGTTCGCCATCGAGATGTCCTTGTCGATGGCCAGCCCCTCGACCTGATGGAACATCGGCGTGTGGGTTTGGTCATAGTCGGCGCGGTAGACGCCGCCGGGACAAATGACGCGGATCGGCGCGCCCTGTTTCTCCATCGAGCGGATTTGCACCGGCGAGGTGTGCGTCCGCAGCACGTGCGGCGGGCGATTGTCGCCCTCGGCGCGGTGCATGTAGAATGTGTCCATCTCGGCCCGTGCGGGGTGGTGGCCAGGGATGTTCAGGGCATCGAAGTTGTACCAGTCGTCTTCGATCCGCGGCCCTTCGGCCACCGAGAAACCCAGTTCGGCAAAAATCGCAGTCAGTTCTTCGGTCGCCTGGCTGATCGGGTGGATCGAGCCCTGACGGCGCGCGCGGGTCGGCAGGGTGACGTCCAGCCATTCGGTGCGCAGACGCTCATCCAGTGCGGCATCGGCCAACGCGGATTTCTTGGCAGAGAGCGCCGAGTTGATCTCATCCTTCAGGGCGTTCAGCGCGGGGCCTGCGACCTGGCGTTCCTCGGGGGTCATCTTGCCCAGCTCGCGCATCTTCAGCGCGACCTCGCCTTTTTTGCCCACGGCGGCGACGCGGATCGCCTCAAGCGCGTTTTCGTCGCCAGCCTCGGCGATTTGGCCCAGATATTTTGCCTTAAGATCGTCCATGACGCCCTCTGAATTTGGTCGGGAACCTGCTATCGGGCCAGCCCCGCGAATGCAAGCCGGACTGAACGGATCAGTAGCTGTATTCCGGGAACACCCGTGTCAGATCGCCATTCCAGTCGCCATTGTAGTGTTCCAGCAACTCATCGGCCGGAACTTTGCCGGTCTCAAGGCTGTCTTTCAGCGCGTTCAGGAAATGCGTTTCATCGGGCACCAGACCCCCGGCACCGGGGAAGGCGCGGGATTTCAGGCCAGCTTCTGAGATCGCAACCACTTCACGCGCCAGATCGTGCATGTTGATGGTGCCGACCTGCGCCTGCAGCCCGTCTTTCGCGGCTTCGATGCGCAGGGCTTCGCGCGTTTCCGCATCCCAGCCTTTGACCAGATCCCAGGCCGCATCCAGCGCGCCTTGGTCGTAGGTCAGGCCAACCCAGAAGGCGGGCAGCGCGCACAGGCGACGCCACGGGCCGCCATCAGCGCCACGCATCTCCATGAATTTCTTGATCCGCGCCTCGGGGAAGGCGGTGGTCAGGTGGTCGGCCCAGTCGGACAGGGTCGGCGTCTCACCCGGCAGCGCGGGCAGTTTGCCTTGCAGAAAGTCGCGGAAGGACATGCCCAGCGCGTCGATGTACTGGCCGTCGCGATAAACGAAATACATCGGCACATCGAGCGCGTATTGCACGTAACGCTCGAACCCAAAGCCTTCCTCGAACACGAAAGGCAGCATCCCGGTACGCGCATCGTCCAGATGCCGCCAGATATAGCTGCGCCAGCTTTTCTGGCCGTTCACCTTGCCCTCAAAGAACGGAGAGTTCGCAAACAGCGCCGTCGCCACCGGCTGAAGGGCCAGTGCCACGCGCAGTTTTTGCACCATGTCAGCCTCGGACCCGAAGTCGATATTGACCTGAACGGTGCAGGTGCGCCGCATCATGGCGCGGCCCATGGTGCCGACCTTCTCCATATAGTCGTTCATCAGCCGATAGCGGCCCTTGGGCATCAACGGCATCTCGTCATGGGTCCAGATCGGGGCCGCGCCCAGACCGATGAAGCCAACGCCAATCTCGTCGGCGATATCCTTCACCTCGCGCAGGTGGGTGTTCACCTCATCGCAGGTCTCGTGGATCGTCTCCAGCGGAGCCCCCGACAGTTCCAGCGCGCCGCCCGGTTCAAGGCTGACATTGGCGCCGTCCTTTTCCAGACCGATCAGCTTGTCACCTTCGCGCACTTCGGCCCAGCCGTGGCGGTCACGCAAGCCTTCCAGAACGGCCACAATGGATCGCGTTCCTTCAAACGGCAGCGGTTTCAGGGTGTCTTTGCAATAGCCGAACTTCTCGTGCTCGGTCCCGATACGCCAATCCTGCTTAGGCTTGCAGCCAGATTCCAGATATTCGGCCAGTTGCTCATGGCGTTCGATCGGCCCGCCGCCGGACTGGGGGATGGACATGAATCGCGCTCCGATCCTGATGTGTCTGTCTAGTTGGTCAGTCGTGGGGGCAAACCGCGCCAGTGTCAATGCAGCCTAAGATGTGCCGGGCGGGAGGGCGTCCGTTCCCAGATCACCACAGGATGGGCCGCGCCCCCGTTCAGTTCCGCCAGCATCTGTTCGGTTTTCAGCCCCGGCAGGGCCGAGAAGACATCGAACAAAGCTTCGGCCCCTTCGGCATTCACAGGAATGTGAAGCAATGGTTGACCCGGTTGTTCCAATACCCAATGCGCAGGCGACGCGGTCGGGTCCAGCGCCAGACGTTCGATTTCCCGCGTAGCAACCATGCCACCGTCCAATGGACCCAGATAGGTGATCTGACCTTCGTCGATGGTCACCACGCCGGGGCCACCAACACCGGTGCGGAAGCGGGCACGCTGAATGCCGATCACGGCCAACGCCACCGATACGACCACCAACACCCAGCCCATCCATCCCAGCAACCCGCCGGGGCCGCTGATCCAGCTGAGGCCGACGAGCAGCACAAGCCCGGCCACCAGCACCTCGCGCCAGCGCCACAGAGTCAGTTTGGCTTCGGGTCGGATGAAACTCATGCCGGGTCCTCGGGGTTTGTGAACAGGATCAGCGAAAACTGCCCTGCGGGTTTGAATCCAATACCCATATAGGCACGCGCCGCGGAATCAGAAGCCGCGAACAGAACCGCGCGGGACGCCCCGCCGTTGCGCGCCTCGATCAGATGCAACGCGACGGCCAGCCGGGCATAACCGCGCCCGCGAAGGTCGGGCGGAGTATAGACCCCTCCGATCTGTACGACCTCGGGCAGGCGGGCGTTGAACCCGGTCATGGCAACGGGCTGATCGTCGATCAGCAGAACCCGGTGCGAGTTGCGCTGCACATAGGCTGCAATGTCCTTTTTTGCCTGCACCCGCGCGCGTTCGGGGGCGAAATCCATCGCTTCGACAAGATAACTTTCGCGCCAGGTTTCGGGAATGGAACGGTCAACATCACCCAACGGAACTAACGTTGCCCCGGACATGTCCGGCAGGACAAGGTCATCCAATTGCAGGGTAAAGCCAGGCTCATCGCTGTTCAGGGTGGCGGGTCTGTCTTCCCAGCCCGCCAGCTGCATGATCCGGCGGGCCTGTGTCGCCTCGGATGCGACTCCAAACAGCTTGTGACCCCGGATCAGGGCAATTGCTGCGGCAAGCTCGGCATCCGAGCAATCGGGGCATTGCGCCAGCACCATGCCTTCGTTGGTGATGGCAAAAATGGCGCGCGGGCCATCGCCCAACACCCAGATGTTCAGGGATCGCGGATCATCGCCGCGCAAGCCGAAATCGCGCAGATTGGCCAGTGGGAACATCGAGGTCTGGATGTGCTGCGACAGGAACGTATCGATCTTTGGCAGATCCGCATCCGTCGCGAGTCTCCAATTCAAGACCAATCCCCCAGCGCCTGCTGCCACATGGTCAGCGATGCCACTGCCGCCGTATCCGCGCGCAGGATACGCGGACCAAGGCTGACCACATGTGCATAGGGCAGCGCCGTCAGTCGTGCGCGCTCTCGGTCCGAGAAACCGCCCTCGGGGCCGATCAGAATCGCCCAGGGCAGACCCTTTTCGTTTGCTGCCAGACGCAGGGCCGAGCCGACCTCGGCCTCGTTGCAGAACATCAGTTGGCGGCCTTCGGGCCACGCGTCCAGAACGCGGTCCAGCCGTTGCAGATCGGCGACCTCGGGCACGAAGGTGCCGCCGCATTGCTCGGCGGCCTCGACAGCGTGGGCCTGCAGGCGATCCTGCCTGATGCGTTCGGAATTGGTGAATTCGGTCTGCACCGGCATGATCCGCGCAGCGCCCATTTCTGCCGCTTTTTCAACGATGAAATCGGTGCGTGCCTTTTTGATCGGCGCGAACAGGAACCACAGGTCGGGCGGCAGTTGCAGAGGTTTGGTCTGTTCCACACAGCTCAGAACACCGCCGCGTTTGCCCGCCTCGGCCACCTCGGCCAGCCATTCTCCGTCCTTGCCGTTGAACAGGGCCACCTGCCCGCCCACGGCCAGACGCATGACACCGAACAGGTAATGTGCCTGCTCGCGCGTCAAATCTACCGATTGCCCCTGACCCAGAGGGTGCTCTACATACAGTCTGATCTTTGCACTCATGAGACGTTACATATGCAAGGCAACGCCCCAACACCAGACGGTCAGGTCGCAGATGCGGTCAGTGGCAACTGGGTCGACACACACGCGCCCGCTTTCGCCCGCCCCTACCTGCGCCTCAGCCGCGCGGACCGGCCCATCGGCACGTGGCTGCTGCTGATTCCCTGCTGGTGGGGCCTGGCGCTGGCCATCCTCAGCGATGGCACCCCGAGGTGGGAGGATTTGTGGATCGCCGTCGGCTGCGCCATCGGCGCCTTCCTGATGCGCGGCGCGGGGTGTACGTGGAATGACATCACCGACCGCAAGTACGACGGACAGGTGGAACGCACCCGGTCGCGCCCGATTCCCTCAGGTCAGGTCAGCGTGCGTCAGGCGGTGATCTGGATGGGGCTGCAATGCCTGATGGCACTGGGGATTTTGCTGAGCTTCAACCAGGCCGCCATCGCCATGGGCGTGCTGTCGCTGTTGCCGGTGACGATCTACCCCTTTGCCAAGCGATTCACATGGTGGCCACAGGTGTTTCTGGGGCTGGCCTTCAACTGGGGCATCCTGCTGGCTTGGGCGGCGCATACGGGCACGGTCGGCGTTCCCGCGATCACGCTCTATCTGGCCGGGATCGCCTGGACGCTGTTCTATGACACGATCTATGCCCACCAGGACGCCGAGGATGACGAACTGATCGGCATCAAATCCACCGCCCGGCTGTTTGGCACCGATACTGCGCGCTGGCTGAAATACTTCCTTGTGGCAACGGTCTTTCTGATGGGGCTGGCCATCATCGACGGGGCGCAGGCGCAGGCATCGGTGCTGGCTCTGGCCGTTGCCCTGGGCGGGCCGTGGGCAATGGGCTGGCATATGGCGTGGCAATTGCGCGGGCTGGATATCGAGGACAACGCGAAACTGCTGCAACTGTTTCGCGCCAACCGGGACACTGGCCTTATTCCGCTGATCTTCTTCTGCATTGCGCTGCTGCTCTGATTGCACCTGACCGCGCGGCTCTGTAAGAGTTCGCACAATCGCTTGAGGAGTCGATAAGCCGCACATGCGTTTGCCCTATTTCTTTGCCGTTGCCCTTATCTTCCTCGTCTCGGCGGGCCTGTGCCTGCTGGCCGCCAGCTTTGCGGTGACCAAGGTCGAAGAGACGTCCGAGTTCGCCGTACGCCGGGCGCTGGACCTGAAAGGGCATGACTGGGCCGAAGTGCATTCCGACGGTTTGCGCGTCGTTCTAACGGGCACAGCCACGGATGAGGCCACGCGGTTTAACGCACTGACGGCGGCGGGCACCGAAGTAGATACCTCGCGCGTGATCGACGAAATGGAGGTCGCACCCACAACCGAGCTGGCCGCGCCCCGGTTTTCTGCCGAGATCCTGCGCAACGACAGCGGCATTTCGGTGATCGGCCTGATCCCGGCCAGCGAAAACCGCGAAGCGTTGATGGAACGGCTGAGTGATCTGGACGGCGGCGCCCCGGTATCGGACCTGATGGAAACCGCAGATTATCCCAAGCCCAAAGGGTGGGACGCCGCAATCGCCTATGCCGTTGATGCTTTGAAGCGCCTGCCGCGTGCCAAAATCTCGGCCAGCCCCGGCCTGGTCAAGATCACAGCGATTGCCGACAGCCAACAGGAAAAGGAAAAGCTGGAACAGGACCTGACCCGTACAGCCCCCCCGAGCCTTCGGATCGGCCTGTCGATCTCGGCCCCGCGCCCGGTGATCACACCCTTTACCCTGCGCTTTCTGATCGACGCAGATGGTGGCCAGTTCGATGCCTGCTCGGCCCAGGACGAAAAGGCCCGGGACGCGATCATCACCGCCGCGCAAGAGGCGGGCCTGGCAGGCACCTATAGCTGCACTATCGGTCTGGGCGTGCCTTCGCCCCGCTGGTCCGAGGCTGCTGTTCTGAGCATCAACGCGCTGTCCAATCTGGGCGGTGGGTCAGTGACCATGTCGGATGCGGATATCACACTGGCCGCTGCAGAAGGCACCGATGCCGCGGTGTTCGACCGCGTGGTGGGCGAGCTTGAGAACGCCCTGCCCCCGGTCTTTGCCCTGCATGCCATCCTGCCGGAACCGGAAGTTGAGGGCGAGGAAGGACCGCCCGAATTCACTGCCACGCGCAGTCCCGAAGGGCTGGTGCAGATTCGCGGGCGTCTGGGCGACGACACCCAGCGCGACATGGTCGACAGCTATGCCCGAGCCGCCTTTGGCTCGGAACAGGTTCACACTGCAACACGCATCGCGCCCGAAGGGCTGCCGATGGGATGGCCGGTGCGCGTTCTGACCGGACTTGAGGCGCTGGCTCAACTGCATAACGGTGCGCTGACCGTCACACCGGACGATCTGGTCCTGAACGGCATCAGCCACGACCCCGACACGCGGGCCCAAATTGCAGGGTTGCTGTCCGAGAAACTGGGCGATGCACAGGAATTCACCCTGTCCATCACCTATCAGGAACCGCCCGAGCCCGCCGACAAGCTGCCCGACCCTGAGATGTGCGAGGAACGCATCGCCGAAGTTCAGGCCGGCACCAAGATCGCCTTCGAGCCCGGTTCGGCCACCGTCGCCGCCGACTCGCGCGATACGGTGAACCAGATTGCCGACATCCTGCGCGAATGTGGCCCGATCCGGCTGGAGATTCAGGGCCATACCGACAGTCAGGGCCGCGAAGAGATGAATCAACAGCTCAGCCAGGCGCGGGCACAATCCATCCTGAACGAGCTGCGCGGGCGCCGCGTGCCCACTGCCAGCTATACCGCCATGGGCTATGGGGAATCGCAACCAATCGCCGACAACGACACAGAAGAAGGCCGCGAGGAAAATCGCCGGATCGAGTTCCGCCTGATCCGCCCCGAACCGGTGGAAAACACCGAGACCGGGCTGGACGCGATCGAGGCCGAGACCATCGAGGCCGAACAGACGGACACACCCGCCTCAGATGCGGATGCAGGGGACCAGTAAGTTGAACAGAATCGAATTCATCATCGCCACCGCCATTATCCTGTTCGCGGCCTTTTGCATGGGCTGGTTCGCCAACTGGCTGGCGCACCGCCTGTCCCGCGTCCGCCAAAGCGACGTGGCCGATCTGGACCGCATGAGCCAGGAATTGCACGAGGCTGAAGAAACCCGCGATCAGGCGATCACTTACCTGCAACAGCGCGAGGCCGAGCTGACCAACCAGCTGACCCAAGCCGAGGCCGAACTCGCCGCCGCCATGGACGGCTTGCGCGCCGCGCGGCAAGAAGCCGAAGAGTTGCGCGGCCGCATCAACAACGCGGATTAATTGCGTGCCTCAAAGACACACACGTGATTCTTGAGTGTGCTTTCGGGAAATTTGCTTTTGACTTTATTGATGGCTTCAACCATTCGGCCATCGCCGAACCCACCCAGCAACATAAGGTATTTGTCCGTCACTCTGCGACTGAACAACTCGTCGGACTCAAATACGACATCTTCATAGGCGAAATCTTCGCGCGACAGCGTGTTGTTCATCTCCTGCCGGACAACCGCGTGGAAACTTTCAAAAGCCTCTAAGAAGGCAGAATAGTCAGCAATGCCTATTTTGGCGCCTAAAGCGCTCAATGCCCGACGCGCATATTGATCATAGGGTGAAAACTCCAACGGATTCGCGCAAAACAGAAACTTGGACACCATCGAACACGGCTTCCCAGTCGTTCCCCTTATCTTGCGAAACGCCTCTAGCTCACTAACAAAATCTCCGTCCGCGACGTTTACGCGGGTGCTGTATTTTTTGGTTAACTCGGCCAAACCATCCAAAACCGGGCCCCGATTGTCCGTTTTGACAGTACGCGCAAGCTGCCAGACTTTCAGAAACCTCGCGAAGCTATCAAGGTCAATGTTAGCATCAGATCTAATCTGATCGCTCACCGCTTTCTCTTGAACAAACCATGAGCGACTCGCTTCGAAACAAGCCAGTTTCAATCGGTTCTTAGGATTGTAAAATTTCAAAAAATACTCTCCAAAAATAGCACGATGCCCTGACTTTAACTAAACAAACCAGCGACCCTTACCAGCGGGTTAGTGCGTCTTCGTCCTCATCTTTGGCGGCAACCCATTCTTCACCGGTTTTGGTGATTTCTTTCTTCCAGAACGGCGCGCGGGATTTCAGGTAGTCCATCAGGTATTCTGCCGCCTCGAAGGCGTCCTTGCGGTGCGGCGCGGCCGTGGCCACCATCATGATCCGATCCCCCGGGGCCAAACGCCCGTGGCGGTGGATCACCAGCACATCCCCCAGCGACCAGCGTGATTGCGCCTCTTCGGCGATCTCGGTCAGGGCGCGTTCGGTCATGCCGGGGTAATGCTCGATCTCCATCACATCCAGATCGCCGGATGCCAGATCGCGCACGACGCCGGTAAACGTCACAATCGCGCCGTTGGCCGCGTTGCCCGCCGCGAATGCGTTGGCCTCGGCCCCCAGGTCAAACGCTTCTTCCTGAACTGCGATGCGCATCTTAGCCACCGGTCATCGGCGGGAAGAACGCGACCTCGCGCACACCGGCCAGCGAGGCGTCAAAGTCCGACAGTTCCTGATCCAACGCCACCCGCAGCGCGGACAGATCGGCAAAGGCTGCCGCATAACGGTCTTCACGCGCGCTGAGTTCGGCCACCAGATCGGAGACCGTCGCGGCCTGTGTTTCGACCTTCTCTTTCGGCAGGCCGATGCGTTCGCGCACCCAGGCGAAATACAGAACGTCCATCGGTTAGCTCTCCTTCAGATGGGGCATGGCTTTACGTAGGTAGTCATAGCCGGTGATCAATGTCAGCGTCGCAGCGATCCACAACAGCCACAATCCGATGCGGCCCGACCAGAACATCCCTTCCAGATGCCAGCGGATGTGGTTGAAGTCCTCGACCTGCCCAGTCAGAACCTGATCAATGACCGTAGGGTCCATCCCAAAGGTGGCCATGACAAAATTATGCTCGAAGATCCCCTGCGAGAACAAAACCGCGATGGCAATCATCTGCGCGGTCGTCTTCCACTTGGCCAGCTTGGTCACCTTCAGCGTGCCCGCCGTATCGCCAAGATATTCACGCAGGCCCGAGACGAAAACCTCGCGGAACAGAATCACAGTGGCAGGCAGCACCAGCCACGGCGTCCAATGTTCGGTCGAATAGCCCACAAGGATCATCAGCGCGATCACCACCATTGCCTTGTCGGCAATCGGGTCCATCATCGCGCCGATCTTGGTTTCCTGTTTCCAGGCACGGGCCAGGTAGCCGTCGAACCAGTCGGTTATTGCCGCTGTCAAAAACAGGATCAGCGCGAACCAGTCCGCATAGGGTCGAGTAAAATACAGAAACATCACGGCCAGACCGGGAGCCGCAACAAGGCGCAGCACCGTCAGGATATTGGGCAGGTTCCACTTCATGGACCGACCCTACATCGCCGGTCCGGGACAGAAAAGACGGGCTGGCAAAAAACTGGCCCGATCACAGGCAGTTGCGGGGCCAAAAGGCAAAGGGTCGCAACCGGGAACTCTCAGTCAGATACAGCTTGGCGCGCGGCGTCTTTGCGGTCAGATTGGCGGACGGCTCAGGAGCGACCGCACAGCATGACCGCACATATTCAAACCGACCCCCGATCCAACCTGATCGGCAGCGCCTGGATGATCGCCGGCATGGCGCTTTTCGCGCTGGAGGATGCGCTGTTGAAGGGCGCGTCCGCCGCGTTGCCGATCTGGCAGATTCTGATCCTGTTCGGGGCGGGTGGAACGGTGATCTTTGCAGCGGTGGCGCTGTTGCGTGGCACCAACCTGTTTCACCGAGACGTGCTGTCGCGCCCGATGAAAGTGCGGGTGCTGTTCGAGATTCTGGGGCGGCTGTTCTATGTGCTGGCGATCACGCTGACGCCCCTGTCCGCCGCCACGGTGATCTTGCAAGCCACGCCACTGGTCGTCGTCGCGGGCGCGGCGTTGTTCTTTGGCGAGGCGGTCGGCTGGCGACGCTGGAGCGCCATTCTGATCGGTCTGATCGGCGTGGTGATCATCATCCAACCGACCGGAGACAGTTTCTCGGCCCTGTCCATCCTTGCAGTGCTGGGCATGTTGGGCTTTGCCGGGCGGGATCTGGCCAGCCGTGCTGCACCTGCAACGCTTGGGACCGAGGTACTGGGGTTCTATGGCTTTCTCTGCATCGTGGTCGCGGGTCTGGCCTATCGGTTCTGGGAGGGCGCGCCGATGGCGTCGCTGGACCTACACACAAGCCTGCATGTGGGTGGCGCGATCCTGATGGGCACGGCAGCTTACGCCGCGCTGATGAAAGCCATGCGGACCGGAGAAGTCTCGGCCGTCACCCCGTTCCGCTATTCCCGGTTGCTGTTTGGTGTCGGCTTGGGCGTGGTGATGTTTGGCGAGCAGCTGGATCAGACCATGTGGATCGGAAGCGCGCTGATCGTGGCCTCGGGGCTGTATATCCTGTGGCGCGGACGAAAGGCCTAGCCCTTGTCGTGAAAGAAGTCATAGACCTTTTGCGCCAACCCGGCTGAGATTCCATCCACGGCTTTCAAGTCCGCCAGATTGGCGCGGCTGACCGCCTTGGCGCTGCCGAAATGGGTCAGCAAGGCCCGTTTGCGCGCCGCCCCGACGCCGGGGATTTCGTCCAGCGGGGTCGCCCCCACGGCCTTGGCCCGTTTCGCACGGTGCGTGCCAATGGCGAACCGGTGCGCCTCGTCCCGCAGGCGCTGGATGAAATACAGCACGGGATCGTTGCGTTTCAACGCAAAGGCGCGCTGACCGATGCGGTGGAACTCTTCCTTGCCGTGGTCGCGGTCGACACCTTTGGCAACGCCGACCATCGGGATGTCTTCGACACCATGTTCAACCATGATCTCATGCACCGCACTCACCTGTCCGGCGCCGCCGTCGATCAGCAGAAGGTCGGGCCACATGCCCTTTTCGCGATCCGGGTCTTCTTTCTGCAAGCGCGTGAAGCGGCGGGTCAGAACTTCTTTCATCATCCCGAAGTCGTCACCCGGTGTCAGATCATCCCCGCGAATGTTGAACTTGCGATAGGCGTTCTTCATGAACCCCTCGGGGCCCGCGACGATCATGCCGCCCACCGCATTTGTGCCCTGAATATGAGAGTTGTCGTAGACCTCGATCCGGCCCGGCGGGTTTTCCAGGTCAAACGCCTCGGCCACACCGCGCAGCAGCTTGGCCTGCGTTGCGCTTTCCGACATGCGGCGGGCCAGCGACTCGCGCGCATTGCGCAGGGCTCCGGCAACCAGTTCCTGTTTCTCGCCGCGTTGAGGAACTAGGATTTCCACCTTGCGGCCCGCCTTTTCAGACAGAGCCTCCTGCATCAGATCGGCGTTCTCGATCCCATCCGACAGGATCAACTGACGCGGCGGTTCCTTGTTGTCGTAAAACTGGCCAAGGAACGCCTCCATAACCTCAGCCGGGGACACATCGGCCCCAACCCGAGGGTAGAAATCCTTGTTCCCCCAGTTCTGGTTCGCGCGGATGAAAAACACCTGCACACAGGCCTGCCCGCTGTCCATGTAAAGGCCGATCACATCCGCCTCGGCCACGCCGCGCGGGTTGATGCCTTGCGAGGTCTGCACCTGCGTCAGCGCCCGAATACGGTCGCGCAGACCGGCGGCACGTTCGAACTCCATTGCCTCGGAGGCGGCCATCATCTGCTCGGCCAGCTCCTCCTGCACCTTGGTTGAACGCCCCGACAGGAACCGTTTCGCATCCCTGACGCTTTCGCGGTAATCATCCTCGGAAATCAGCCCGACACATGGACCGGAACAGCGTTTGATTTGGTAAAGTAGACAGGGCCGTGTGCGGCTGTCGAACATGGAATCCGAGCAGTTGCGCAGCAGGAACGCCTTTTGCAGCTGGTTCAGCGTCCGGTTCACAGCACCTGCGCTGGCGAAGGGACCGAAATAGGCGCCCTTCTCTTTCTTCGCCCCACGATGCTTCTTGATCTGCGGGAACGCATGATCCTTGGCGACAAGAATATTCGGAAAACTCTTATCGTCCCGCAACAGCACGTTGTACTTGGGCTTGAGCTGCTTGATCAGGTTCTGCTCCAGAAGCAGCGCCTCGGTCTCGGTCCGCGTGGTCAGGAACATCATCGAAGCGGTCGAGGCGATCATCTTCTCGATCCGCCCGGAATGGCCCGGGCGCGTATAGTTCGACACCCGCGCCTTCAGGTTCCGCGCCTTGCCCACGTAAAGAACTCGGCTGTCGGAATCTAGCATCCGATACACACCGGGCGAGCTGTCCAGCGTTTTCACGTAACGCTGGATACAAGCATAGCCGGTGGGCTGAATGTCCGGATTCGATTCGTTCTGGATCGTCATGGGCCTGAGATATGATTCCCTGACCATGGCTGCAATCTTGAGGGCCCCAGATCAAGAGAAAACAAATCCACGGTTTCTGTGGATAACTATGCAGATAAGTTTCCGGGAGAGGCGAAATCCCCTTGCATACTTGGAGATTCATTAAGTTGCACAAAAATTAGGCACATTACTAAGGCGTTGTTTTTAATTAACTTTATTTTGTGCACAAGGCAAGTATATGAAAAAAAAGACATTTTTGTAACGGGCAGGTAACGGAAGTGCGAGCAGTGCAAAACTTGCAGCGATTATGTCTATTCTACGCCCAAAACATCTGGGGTTTGCCAGCCCAGATGCTGCCCTCCATCCACGCACAATAGCTGCCCGGTAACCGCGTGCGCGTCCAGAAAATACCCCAAGGCAGCAGTGATATCCGAGGGGTTCGCCCCGCGCTCCAAAACCGTGTTGGCGCGTTGTGCCCTAAAGTGGTCTTCGGATTGCCGATGCCCCTGAATCGTCGGACCGGGGCCAATCGCGTTGACGCGGATCGCAGGGGTCAGCGCCTGCGCGGAAGTCCGGGTCAGCGCCCACAGGCCCATCTTGGCGATGGTGTAGGACATGAACTCGGGCGTCAGTTTGCGCACCCGCATGTCGACCATATTGACGATCAGACCGGTGGCGACGGGCTCGCCCGCCTCATCCGTAGCGGGCGTCAGACCCTGTTCCGCCATCGCCTGCGTCAGCACGAAGGGCGCACGCAGGTTGCTGTCCATATGCCGGTCCCAGCTTTGCCGAGTGGCCGTGCGGATATTGTCGTATTCAAAGATCGAGGCGTTGTTGACCAGACAGGTGATCGGCCCGCCCAGCAATTCTGCCGCACGGGGCAGCAGCGCGCTGACCTGTGCCTCGTCCAGCAAATCGGCCTGCAAAGCCACCGCCTTGCGACCCAGGGCCTGAACCTCGGCTACGGTCTCTTGCGCGGGTTGCTCCGAGGTCGCGTAATGCACGGCGACGTCATAGCCGCGGCGCGCCAGATACAGCGCCATGGCCCGTCCAAGGCGAATTCCGGCACCGGTCACTAACGCTCGGGTCATGGACGCTTCCTCTTGATCAAATCACGCCAGCAACACGACGACGTAGACTGCATATAGCAGGGTCAACACGAAACCCCAGGTGCGTGTGATGTCCTGTTTGAAAAACACGAACGGGGCCAGCAGCAGCGAGGCACCCAGCATCACCCACAGGTCGAACCGCAGGAATTCCGGATCTACGGGAATCGGTCCGACCAGGGTAGCAATCCCGACAATGGCCAGCAGGTTGAACATGTTCGACCCGATCACATTGCCCAGCGCCACATCCGCCTGCCGCCGCAGCGCCGCCATCACTGTTGTCGCCAGTTCCGGCAAAGATGTCCCGACCGCAACCAGCGTCAAGCCGATCACTGTTTCGCTGACGCCGTAGGTGAGGGCGATGACCGTGGCATATTCGACCAGAAGATGCGCGCCCATTGGCAGGCCGATCAGGCCCAGCACCAGATAGACCGAGATCTTCCAGTAGGCCATGTTGGGGTCGGCCTCTTCCAGACCGTCCAGTTCCTCATCCTCGGCGCAGGCTTGTCCGCAGGCTTTGCGGTGGGCGTGCGCCTCGCGGAAGGCGTTCCACAGGATCAGAGCCAATGCCGCCAGCAGGATAGCGCCGCTGACCAAGGTGAACACGCCGCAGAAGGCCAGACCGATGAACAGCACCGAGGCCAGCAGCATGAAGACATAGTTCCTGCGGCTGTTGCATTCGCTGGTGTGCAACGTCGACAGCAAGGCCGGTACGCCCAGAACCAACAGGATATTCGCCGTATTCGACCCAACCACGTTACCCAGTGCAATGCCCGGCGCGTTTTCCTTGATCGCGCTGATGGCAATCAAAAGCTCGGGCGCCGAGGTGCCAAAGGCCACGATCGTCAGGCTGACGATCAGCGCGGGCACGCCCATGCGCAGGCTCAGGTTCACCGCGCCGCGCACCAGCGCGTCGCCTGCCAGCAGCAGGATCAGCAGACCGAGGCCGGATAACAGCCATGCCGTCATGTACGGCCTCCTTTTTCGCAGGCACACGGGCCTTTGCCGATCCTGAACCGTCCACAGCGCGGGCATCTTGAGGATTGCAACCGCTTCTGCCCCGGAAAGCGCAGCTTGCCGAACATCGCCAGGACTCCCATGGCGATCAGGAAAAGGGTGACAATCTTGATAATCACGTCACAAACCGAAACGCGCGTAGGCGGCGCGCTCCTCAAGCCCGGCGATGGCATCCTGCGCCAGTGATGCGCCAAACCGCGACCAGATCGGTTTGCGCAGCCCATAGCGGCGGAACTTGACCTTGTCGCCAAAGCGTTCCTGCATATTGGGTTTCAAATGCGCGATACCGTCGATCAGACCCAGCTCCTGCGCCCGTCGCGCCAGCCAGATTTCACCGGTGAACAGGTCCTGGCTTTCGTCCAGCTTGCCGCTGCGCCGAGTTTTGACATGGGTGATGAAATTTTCGTGGATATCAGCCAGCAGTCCTTCCAGCCGGGCGACATCCTCTTTCTTTTCAGGCGAAAACGGGTCGAGCATGGATTTCGACTCGCCCGCCGTATGCACGCGCCGTTCGATCCCCTGACGTTTCAGCAGCACATGCGCGCCAAAGCTCGACGATATCACCCCGATCGAACCCAGAACCGAGCTGTCATCGGCATAAATCTCATCCGCAGCGGCGGCCAGCCAATAGCCACCCGAGGCTGCCACGTCCTCGACAAAGGCGATGACAGGAACATCCAGTTCCTCGGACAAGCGCCGGATACGCGCGCCGATCAACGAGCTTTGCACCGGTGAGCCACCCGGCGAGTTGACCTCGAGCGCGACGGCGGCAGGTTTTCCCTTGCGAAAGGCTTTTTCAAGCACGGGGGCCAGCGCGGTGTCGGACATCGATCCACGTCCGGCCATCCCGATGGCACCGGACAGGCGCACAACGGCCACGCAGGGTTGCTTTTTGAGAAACGGCAGGCTGAGTTTCATGGATGCCGATGTAGAGTGCACCCAACCGGTAAACAAGGGACCGTTTGGCCGATAGTGGTGACGTGAACACATTTCCCAAGGTCAGTGGGCAAAAATGCAACGCCCGACACAGCCTAGCTGCGAATGCGCCAACCGGTTTTGAAGATCCAGCCGATGATGCCCAGGCACAGGCCGGTAAAGGCCAAGATGGCCAGCAGGCTGAACCCGATCGGGACATCCGCCAACCCGTAGAACGACCACCGAAAGCCCGAAATCAGATAGACCACAGGATTGAACAACGTGATGGTCTGCCATACTGGCGGCAGCATGGACACGGAATAGAAAGTCCCGCCCAGAAAGATCAGCGGCGTCACCACCAGTTGCGGCACCAGCGACATCTGTTCAAAGTTGCTGGCCCAGATGCCTATGATGAACCCCAGCAGCGAAAAACTGAGGCAGGTCAGGATCAGAAACACCGCCATCGCAAACGGGTGTTCGATGCGTAAATCCACGAAAAATGAGGCCGTTACGAGGATGACCAATCCCACGAACAGCGCCTTGGTCGCCGCTGCTCCGACATATCCGATCACGATCTCGATAAAGTTCACCGGGGCGGAGAGCAGTTCGTAAATCGTGCCCAGAAACTTGGGGAAATAGATACCGAAAGACGCATTGGAAATCGCCAGCATCACCACCGACAGCATGATCAGCCCCGGCACGATGAAGGCACCGTAGGACACCCCTTCGACCTCTTGAATACGGCTGCCGATGGCGGTGCCGAAGACCACGAAATACAACGAGGTCGACAGGACCGGAGACAGAAAGCTCTGCGCCAATGTGCGGAAGAACCGGGCCATTTCGAACCGGTAGATGGCGGCGATAGCGGACCAGTTCATGCGGGCTCTCCGGACACAAGATTAACAAATATCTCTTCCAGACTCGACTGGCGGGTTTGCACGTCGCGCAACACCAGCCCCGCCTGTGCCACGTCATTCAGCAACGTGGTGATGCCGGTGCGGTCGGCATGGGTGTCATATGTATAGACCAGCGCATCTCCATTTCCGTTCAGCACCAGATTATGCTCCGCCAGACTGCCTGGGATGGCCTGGATCGGTTCAGTCAACATCACCTCGAGCTGTTTTTTGCCCATCTGCGCCATCAGCGTGTCCTTGTCCTGCACCAGCAGCAACTCACCCTTGTCGATGACGCCAATCCGGTCGGCGATGGCCTCGGCCTCTTCGATATAGTGGGTGGTCAGGATGATAGTGACGCCGGCCCGTTTCAGCTCGGCCACGATCTCCCACATATCCTTGCGCAGTTCGACATCGACGCCGGCGGTGGGTTCGTCCAGAAACAGAACACGCGGTTCATGCGACAGTGCCTTGGCGATCAGCACCCGGCGCTTCATGCCCCCCGACAGTTCCTTGATCGCGTTCTTACGCTTGTCCCAAAGGGACAGCTTGCGCAGAATCTCTTCGATCCGCGCGTCATTGCGGCCCAGCCCGAACAACCCGCGCGACAGCCTCACCGTGTTCCAAACCTTTTCGAACGGCTCCAGCGCGATTTCCTGCGGCACCAGACCAATCATCCGGCGCGCGGCGCGAAACTCGGCCTGAATGTCATGACCACCCACCGTCACCGACCCCGAGGTGGGCGTGGTGATCCCGCAGATGGTCGAGATCAGCGTCGTCTTGCCTGCGCCATTCGGCCCCAACAGCGCCAGAATTTCCCCCTGCTCGATGTCCAGTGACACGCCTTTCAGCGCCTCAAAGCCGTCGGCGTAGGATTTGCGCAAATCCTTGATCGAAAGAATGGTCGTCATGCAAGTTCCCCGTTCTGGCGGCGACCCTACCCCGGCCCACCGGCACAGAACAGGCCAATTTCGCACAACGTTCTGCGCTTTTTTGCGGGTTTGACCTCTGGCCTTGCAATTTGCCAGCGTTCCCGAAACCCTGCCTTTAATCGAAGGGGGGACTATGCTGAACGGTATTCGGATCATTGAAATCGAGGGGCTGGGCCCTGCCCCTTTTGCCGCCATGCTGCTGGCGGATATGGGCGCCGATGTAATCACCATCCACCGCAAGGGACAGGCTGCAACGCCTGGGATGCCCGAACGCTCGATCCTCGACCGCGGCAAACGGTCGATTGATCTGGACCTGAAGGACCCAAGCGATCTGGAGATCGCCAAACGCCTGATTGCCTCGGCCGATGCGCTGATCGAAGGTTTCCGCCCCGGCGTTATGGAAAAACTCGGCCTCGGTCCGGAACCCTGCCACCAGATGAACCCTGGGCTGGTCTACGGCCGGATGACAGGCTGGGGCCAGGACAGCCCCCTTTCGGACACAGCCGGGCATGACCTGAACTACATCGCTCTGTCCGGTGCGCTTTGGTATGCCTCTCCGCCCGGCCAGCCACCGCAAACCCCGGCCACCCTGGTCGGCGACATTGGCGGAGGCGCCATGTATCTGGTCGCGGGCCTTCTGGCCGGGCTGCTGAATGCGCAGAGAACGGGCCAGGGCACCGTGGTCGATGCCGCCATCTATGACGGTTCAGCCCATATGATGAACCTGCTCATGAGCCTGAACCAATCCGGCAACCTGTCGGAAACCCGCGGCCAAAGCCTGCTGGACGGCCCCCATTGGAGCCGTACCTACATCTGTTCCGATGACGGCTTTGTGACGGTTCAATGCCTCGAACCCAAATTCTACGCACTGTTTCTGCAGAAAATGGGCTTGTCGGATGACCGTGACTTCCAATTGCAATTCGATCCGGCGACCTGGCCCGCACTCACCCAACGCTTGTCTGACATCTTCGCCGGCAAACCGCGTGACCACTGGGCGGATCTCTTCAAAGGCACCGACGCCTGCGTCGCGCCGGTCCTCAGCCCGACCGAAGCACAAGCACACCCAATGAACGGCGCCCGCCAGACATGGCGCAAAACAGATGGCACCCTACAAGCCGCCGCTGCACCCAGATTCTCGACCTCAGAATGGCAGCCCGAACCCAGCCCTGCCCGCGGAGAACACCGTCAGGACATCCTGAACGAACTCAACGCACAGCGGACACCCGCCTCTTCATCTGGCTAGAAATACCTCGGGGGATGAATTGGCCGCAGGCCAAGAAGGGGGCTGCCCCCCCTTCCTTTGCTTACCGCCCGCGCACCGTGTCGATCATCAACTGCACGTTTTCCGGATCCGCATCCGGCGTGATCCCGTGACCGAGGTTGAAGATATGCGGTCCCTTCGAGAACGCCTCGACAATGCGCCGCGTCTCATCCACTAGGGCCTGCCCGCCGGTCACCATATGCGACGACGCCAGATTGCCCTGAACGCAACCATCCGCCTGTACATGCTCGGCCGCCCATTCCGGCGACACCGAGTTGTCCAGCGCCACACAATCCACGCCGGTTGCCTTGGCGAAACCGATATATCCGTCACCCGCCTCACGTGGGAAGCCGATCACCGGGATACCGGGGTGGCGTTCCTTGATGGCTTGCGTGATCACCCGGCAGGGCTCGACCGCATATTTCCGGAAGGCATCGCCTTTCAGCGACCCGGCCCAACTGTCGAAGATCTTGACCACCTCGGCCCCGGCCTCGATCTGGGCCGACAGGTATTCGATCGTCGCCAGCGTGATCCGCTCCAGCAGCGCCTCGAACAGGGCGGTGTTTTCCTCGCGCAGCGCATGGGCGGGACCCTGATCCGGCGTGCCACGCCCGGCGATCATATAGGTCGCAACCGTCCACGGCGCCCCCGCGAATCCAATCAGGGTGGTCTCGGACGGCAACTCCCGCGACAGGATGCGCACCGTCTCATAGACCGGCGAAAGGGTCTCATGAATGGCGTCAACCGGTTTCAGCGCGTCGAATTCCGACTGCTGCGTGATGGTCGACAGGCGCGGGCCTTCTCCGGTGACGAACCACAAATCCGCGCCCAGCGCCTGCGGTACCAGCAGGATGTCGGCAAACAGAATCGCCGCGTCGAACCCATAGCGGCGGATCGGCTGCAGCGTCACCTCAGCCGCCAGTTCCGGGTTGTAGCACAGCGAAAGGAAATCCCCTGCCTGCGCCCGTGTCGCCCGGTATTCCGGCAGATACCGCCCGGCCTGGCGCATCATCCAGATCGGCGGCACATCCTGTACCTCGCCCGCCAGCGCCCGCAGCAGTTTCTTTGTCTCGGCCATCTTTTGCCCCCAATCATCCGGTTTGCCGCAACGGGTCTTCCTTCGGCGGCAATTTGTCAAGCCATGCCCCCATTGTCAGGGCAATGTGACGCGACTAAAGCTGTGCGCATGACACTGACCCTGCCCTCCCCCGACTCACCGCTCAAGATCGGCACCCGTGGCTCACCCCTGGCGCTGGCACAAGCCTATGAAACCCGGCAACGGCTGGGAACGGCATTCGACCTGCCCGAAGAGGCGTTTGAGATTGTGGTGATCAAGACCACCGGTGACAACCGCGCCATGATCGACGCGGACCGCCCGCTGAAAGAGATCGGCAACAAGGGCCTGTTCACCAAGGAAATCGAAGAGGCGATGCTGCAGGGCGATATCGACATCGCCGTGCACTCCACCAAGGACATGCCGGTAGAACAGCCTGAGGGTCTGGTGCTGGACACCTTCCTGCCGCGCGAGGATGTGCGCGATGCGTTCATTTCACCCAGCCTGAACTCGATCCACGACCTGCCGCAGGGCGCGGTGGTCGGTACGTCATCGCTGCGCCGCCGCGCGCAACTGCTGAACCGGCGGCCTGATCTGAACGTGGTTGAATTTCGCGGCAATGTTCAGACCCGCCTGAAGAAACTGGCCGACGGCGTGGCAGATTGCACCTTTCTGGCCATGGCCGGCATCCGCCGTCTGAACATGGAGGACGTCCCGGCCACGGCAATCGCGCCCGAAGACATGCTGCCCGCCATCGCGCAGGGCACGATCGGCATCGAACGCCGCAGCGACGATTCCCGTGCTGCGGGTATGCTTGAGGCGATCCACCACGCCGAAACCGGCCAGCGCCTTGCTGCGGAACGCGCCTTGCTGGCGGCGCTGGATGGCTCGTGCGAAACCCCCATCGCCGGACTGGCCGAGATACTGGACGGTCAGCTGCGTCTGCGCGGCGAAGTTCTGCGCCCCGACGGGTCCGAGGCAATATCCGAGGACATCACCGGCGCGATTTCCGACGGCGCCGAGATGGGCCGCGCCATGGCTCAGACCCTTCTGGAACAGGCCGGGCCGGGCTTTTTCGACTGGAGAAGCTAGGAAATTTGTTGAATGTGAACTACTTCACTGTAACCGGGGCGAAAATCAGGCAAACAAGTATCAGACTGGTTGTATTGCTGGTTCGGTCTCGAATATGTCGAAAAGTTTTTGTTCAGTATACTTGATTAAGTGGTATTCGAGGGGGCGAGACTAAACGAGTTACCAGTTGGTAAGGGCCGCTGTCACATTATGACAGCGGCCCGTTTTATTCCGGGGCAGCATCTCAGACCGCGCTGATCGCCTGCACGGCCTGATTAACCGCTGAACGGGTCTGTTCCAGATCCGCTTTAGTCACCGCCAGCGACGGATAGAGCTTGCCCGGGGATTTGAAAATCCCATGCGCGCGCAACGTATCGTTGTAAAGGGTATTGCGGCTGGGGTCGTCATGTTGGGCGCTGCGGTAATCGCGGCAGGCGGCATTGGTAAAGTAGATGTCGAACAGCGTCTCATCCCCGACGACCTGATGCGCAATACCGGCTTCGGTCAGGGCCTCCACCTGCATCCGCTGCAATTCCGCCCCGGTTGCGCGGAGCTGATCATAAACGCCGTCACGTCGCAGAACTTCCATTGTTTTCAGACCCGCGACCGAGGCCACCGGGTTGCCTGACAGGGTGCCTAGCTGCATCAGCCAGCCCTCCTCGCCCACTTTTGCCTTGTTGAAATGCTTCATGATTTCGGCGCTGGCGCCCAGCGCGGCCAGAGGGAAGCCACCACCGATGATCTTGCCCAGCGTACAGATATCGGGCGTCACCCCGTATCTTTCCTGCGCGCCGCCATAGGCCAGCCGGAACCCTGTGACGATCTCATCAAAGATCAGCAGAACATCATGCTTGTCGCACAAGTCGCGCAGCCCCTGCAGATAGCCGGGCAGCGGTGGAATGATCCTCTGCAGCGGTTCCACCATGATCGCGGCGATGTCGTCATGTTCGTCCAGTAGCGCCGCGACAGCCTCAAGGTCGTTATAGGGCGCGATCAGCATCTGTTCGGCCACGCTGTCGGGAATACCGGCGCTGTCCGGCACCGCCTGAGGGAAGTTGACCCGACGGCTGGGGGCAAGGCTCATCTGCGCCTCGGCGCTCATACCGTGATAGCCGCCTTCGAATTTAAGGATCTTGTTGCGCCCGGTATAGGCGCGGGCCAGACGGATAGCATACATGTCCGCCTCACCGCCCGAGGCGACAAAGCGGACCTGTTCGCAGCAGGGCACGGCCTCGACGATGGCCTCGGCCAGCTCGATGCCCTTGGAATTGTTGGCAAAGAAGGTCATGCCCTTGGGCAGTTGCTCCAGCACGGCCTCCATCACCTCGAGGTGGCCATGACCCAGCAGCATGGGGCCAGAGCCGATCAGGTAGTCGATATATTCATTGCCGTCCTCGTCCCAGACATGGCTGCCTTCGCCGCGGGCGATGATGATACCGGGGTCAAAATTGCCAAATCCCCCGGCGGGCAGAACCTCATTCGCGCGGGTGATCCATTCGGATTGAGTATTGATCTTCAGCATCTCACACGATCTCCAATATCGGGGAACCAAGGATTTCGGGGTCAGGGGTCACACCTAACCCCGGACCTTCGGGCGGGGCAATCCGACCCTCTTCACGGTTTGGTGCGTGCGGGCATATGCGCGGTGCAACATAGGACGACAAATCGCAGGTGTTCAGCAGCGATCCGTGCGGGGTCGAGGCCGCAAAGTGCAGCGAGGCGGCGGTGACGATGTCCGAGCCCCAGGTGCATTCGGCACAAATCTCAGCGCCCAGGTGCACGGCCAGGTCCCGCGCCCGCCGCATGGCCGACAGCCCGCCGAATTTCGACAGTTTCAGCGCGACGGCATCCATACAGCCAAGCTCATGCGCGCGCAGCAGCGAGGCCAGATCGTGGGCGTTCTCGTCGATCTTCATCGGCAAGCCTGTGGCCTGCCGGACGGCTGCACAATCTTCGAGCGTTTTGCAGGGCTGTTCCAGCATCACGTCCAGATGTGCCACAGCCCGTCCTGTCCGCGTGGCCTGCAGGCGCGACGCGCCACAGTTCCAGTCGCCATAGACCAGCGGCCCCGGTCCCACGGCCTCGCGCACCTTGATCAGGCGTTCGGCATCGGCCTGCCAGTCGCCTTCCACGCCCAGCTTGACCTGAAACTGCCGGATGCCGGTCTGGTAAGCGGTCTGGGCGATGCGGGCCATCTCATCCGGGGCGATGCAGGTGATCGAGTGGTAGAGTGGCATGTCTTTCCGCGTCCGCCCACCCAGCAACGCATAGATCGGCTGGCCGGTGGCCTGCCCGAAGAGATCCCACAGGGCGATATCAACGATGGACTTGGCATAGCGGTGCCCCTGCAGGAACCCGTCCAGCTTGCGCATTGGCGCGTCGGCACCAAACGGCGAGATGCCCAGGATTTCCGGCCCCATTTCCGTAATCGCACCCGGCACGCCACCTGCATAGGCGGGCAGGTAATGCGGGATCGGGCAGACCTCGCCCCAGCCTTTCAGGCCGGTATCCGTTTCAAGACACAGCACATGAGTGGTCACGGTTGCGCAGGTCTTACCCTCAGCCATGTGGTAGGTTGCATGGCTGGTCAGGTCGACGGACCAGAGGGTTATCTTGTTGATCTTCATTCGACCCGTCCTTTGCGTTTTTCGGGGGGTGTGCTGTCAGAGGGGCCAGCCCCTCTCTTGGCCTGCGGCCAATTCACTCCCCGGGATATTTTTGGCCAGATGAAGAGGCGGATCATCGCGGGGCCTCGTAGGTTGCGATTGGTTTTCCCAAAGTATGTTCGTCCGGATGCACGCCCAGACCCGGCGTTTCCGGCAGATGCAGGTGGCCGTCGATATTGCGTGGTCCGCGACCGCCAGCGATATCGACGGTGATCATGTCCTGACAGGCCCAGATGGCGTGGCAGTTTTCGTCCGGGATGGTGGCGGCCAGATGCAGCGCCTCAGTATCGGCCAGAACCGTACCTCCAGTCGCCATCACGAACATGTCGATCCCATGCGCCAGCGCGGTATCCCGCATCCGCGCGGCTTTGGTCAGTCCGCCCACGCGATTCAGCTTGATCCCGAATATCTCGGCAATACCGTCGCGGGCAATACGGGCGGCGTCCTGCAGGGTCACGAGGCTTTCGTCGACAGACACGGGTGAGGCATGGCGGCCCGAAATCGCGGCGATATCGTCCAGCGTTTCGCCGGGTTGTTCGAACATGACATTCAGGTCCTCACAGGCGCTCAGCACGCGCAAGGCTTGTTGCCGGGTCCAGCCGCGATTGACGTCGTAGAGGATGACCTCTCCCGGTCGCCGGATGCTTTCGACGTCGCGGACGCGGGCGATGTCGCGTTCAACATCGCCACCGATCTTCACCGAATGGGCGATGTAGCCGCGGCTGCGATAGCGTTCCATCACCTCGCGGGTTTCCTCGACGGTCTTGGCCCCGACCGAGGAGGCAATCGGGCGCGGTGTACGGGAACCGCCGCCCATCAGATCGGCAATCGGCAGACCCGCTGCCTGACCGGCGATATCCCAGCAGGCCATGTCGATCGGGCTTTTGGCATAAAGGTGTCCAGGCAGCGCAAGGTCCATGGCGCGCTCCACATCCAGCACCTTGCGCGGATCGATGCCGAGGAGGAACGGTGCCATCGTTTCAATCCCGGCGCGGATGCCCGGCCCGTGCGCGGGCACATAAGTGTGGCCCCACGGCGTGCCCTCGCCCCAGCCGGTCAGCCCTGCATCGGTTTCGATCTTCACCAGCGTCGCGTCGAGCGTTTCGAATTTCAGCCGTCCGGCGGACAGCCAATAGGGATGCTCCAGCGGCAGATCGACCTGGAAGACTGTGATGGCCTTGATCTTCATAGGGCAAACTCCGCCATTGGCACGCCGAGGCTTTCGAAATCGGGGGTCACGCCCAGCCCGGGCGAATCAGAGGCGTAGAGCTTACCATCCCGTGACACTGGCCCGCCGATGCCGGTGGACCGGGTGTTATAGTTCATCAGATCGGTGGTGTTCTGCAGAAACTCCTCGGGGGTCGAGGCCGCGAAATGCGCGACGACCGAAGTGGTTATCTCTCCGCCCCAGGTGTCCTCACTGACCACCGGGATGCGGTTTTCCACCAGATAGTCCCGCACCCGCCGCGCCTTGCTGAGCCCGCCGAGGTTCGAGATTTTCAGACAGCAGATCTCGGCCCCGCGATCGGCGACGATCCGTTGGGCCATGTGGATGCCGGTGACGCATTCATCCAGCTTCATCGGTTGTTCGGCCACGCGGCGCACCTGCTGGCATTCCTCATAGGTGCGGCAGGGCTGTTCCAGAATGAAATCCAGATCACGCGTTGCCCGCGCCACCCGGATCGCATTGTCCACGCGCCAGCCCTGATTGGCGTCGGCCATCGCTTTTTCACCCGGTTGCAGCAAAGGCACCGAGGTGCGAATGCGATCGATGTCAGTGACCCAGTCGCCACCGACCTTGATCTGAAACTGGCGATAGCCCTGATCGCGGTAACCATTCATCTCGGCCACCGTCTCATCCACCGCCTTTTGTGGCGCCACCCGGTACATCGGGGCACCATCGGTCAGTTTACCGCCCAGCAGCATCCAGACAGGCTGATGACAGGCTTGTCCCAGAATGTCCCAGCACGCTGCGTCGAACGGAGCCTTGGCGTATCCGTGCCCCTGCACCTGATGGTCCATCAACTGTTCGATGCGCGCCACCTGTCGGGGGTCCTCGCCCAACAGCTTTGGCGCCACCAGCCGCGCCAGCGCCGCCACGCCTTCGGAATGGGCAACCATGTAGTTCTCACCGCAGGGCGTGAACTCGCCACACCCCTGCAGCCCGGCGTCGGTATCGATGACAACAACCGAGGCGATGGCCGTTTCAGTCGCATTGCCTGCGCCCCAGACATAGGCCCCGCCCACATAGGGCAGGCCGGTCTGGTAGATGCGGATGCGGGTGATCTTCATGCGGCATCCATCCGTGGCAGATCGTCCATGCCTTCGCCTCGCCAGAGGACAAAGGTCAGGATCGGCTGGTCGGTCGTGGTCATCGCGTGGCTTTGCCAGCTTTCATGGTGGCGTGTCTGGTTCGGCCCTACAAAGCTGTCATCGCCAGCGACCCGGAACACGGCCCCTCCGGCCAGCGTCAGATACAGCTCCTCGGCCTGATGGCTGTGCCAGTCATAGTGCAGGCCCGCCCCCCAATAGGCCACGTAGCCCCGCAATTGAGTCGAGTGGAAATGACCGGTCGGGCCGAACAGTTCGTAATACCCATAGCGATTGAGGAAATCTGCGCCGACTTCATCCTCGGTATAGGTCAGCTTCCAATGGGCCAGATGTGCGGCGGCCTTGATCGCGTCGGACAAGGTTTTGGTAGTTTCGCTGCCGCCTGCATCGAAATTGCGCACCAGATCGACTGCGGGAATAGGGCTCGATTGTAGTTGGGTTGCCGTCAGGTCCGTGGGCCATGCCCCGAAGGCTGAAAGATCGGGATGCGCCTGATGCAGCTGTCGTGCGGCCTCTAATACGTCGTCCAGTGTCACGGGATCACCACAATATTTCCGGTGTGCTTTTTGGCGATGAAGGCAGCTTGCGCCTCGCGCAGCTCCTCCAGCGGATAGGTTGCGGCAAGGGCAGGTTTGATCTCACCGGCCTCGATGTATTTCACGAGATTTCGCATCACCTGCGGGTCGATCACGGTCGAGCCGGTGAAGGTCAGATCGCGCAGGTAGAAGGTCCGCAGGTCGAAATCGACCATTGGCCCGGCAATTGCACCGGAACAGGTGTACCGCCCGCCGCGTTCCAGAATGTCGATCAGGTTCGGCCAGTAGGGACCGCCGACCACATCCGCGACCACTGTGACCTTTTCATCGCCCAGCGCGGCGCGCAGGTTTTCGGGTGCCCGAGGCAGGATCAGGTCAGGGCCAAGCTCCGCCACATCGGCGTGCTTTGCCTCGGACGCCAACGCGATCACACGGGCGCCACGCCGTTTGGCCAGCTGCACCAGCGCGCCGCCGACACCGCCCGAGGCTCCGGGGACCAGAACTGTGTCGCTGACGGTCACGTTGGCGCGGGTCAGCATCCCTTCGGCAGTGGAATAGGAACAGGAAAAGGTCGCCAGTTCCGCATCCGACAGGCCAGATGTGATCGGCACCGCGTTCGCGGCCAGCGTGGTGGCGTATTCAGCAAAGCCTCCGTCCCGTTCCGAGCCGAAATAGCCGGTCTTGTCCATATTGCCGGGATCGGTCGGATCGCGCAGCCAGCCATCGGTGATGACGCGTTCGCCGATGCGGGCGCTGTCGACGCCCTCACCCACGGCTACGATTTCTCCGCAGATATCGGCCCCCTGAATGCGGGGGAACGTGATCGGGGCACCGCCCCATGTCGGGTCGTCCTCGCCCACCTCTTCAAACGCACCTCCGGTTGTCGCGTCGGTGACGGTTTTCGAGTACCAGCCTGAACGCGTATTGACGTCGGTGTTGTTCAGGCCACAGGCAGCCACCTTGATCAGCACCTCTCCGGCGGCGGGTTCCGGGCGCGGCCAGTTTTCGTGCAGCACCATCTGTTCGAGGCCGCCGTGCCCCATTGTGACCATGGCTCTCATTGTATCTGGCAGAGTCATCACGCAACCTCCAAAACGGCGTCTGTGCGGGGCAGCAGGCTTTGCGGATCATAGGCTGGTTCTCCCAGCACACGCGCCGCGCGAGGCTTGCCGTGGATTACCACCTGTAATTCGGTGCCGGGTGTTGCAGCCTCGGGCTTGATATAGGCAAAGGCCAGGATTTTGCCGACCGTATGCCCGTAGACCACCGAAGCGGTAGACCCTACGACACGTTCGTCCAGCATCACCGCTTCACCACCGTGGCCGTCAATCTCGCCGTCCGGCTCGATCTCCAGATAGGCGCAGATCCACGGCAGGTCGGTGTTCAGCGTTTTGTCCTTGCCCAGATAGTCCTTGTCAGTGCGGGCAAAGCGCAGCACGTCAGCCTCGGCCAGAGTGACCTCGTTGGTCAGCTCGCCCGCTCCTTTGAAGCCCTTTTCCATCCGCATCACGTTCATGGCAAAGCTGCCATAGTCTGTGATGCCGTGTGGCTCCCCGGCAGCCCAAAGCGCGTTGTAGACGTCAAGGCAGGCGGCGTTGGGCATGTGCAGCTCCCAACCCAGCTCACCAGCATAGGACATACGGAAGGCCCAGACCTTGTGACCCGCAACGTCGATCTCTTGCGCAGACAACCAGCGGAAACCGGCATTGGTCAAATCGGAATCGATGCATTGCGCCAGCACGTCTCGCGACCGGGGGCCATTCAGGGACAGGGCCGACCAATCGGAGGACAGAGCCGTGATCTGCACATCCTCATCCGCGCGCTGTTGCGTCAGATGATCCAGCAGGCGTTGCTCGAAGAAGGCGGCGCAGACCAGATAGAACCGGTCGTCTGCCATACGGACAATTGTCGTCTCCAACTCGATCCGGCCACGGCGATTCAGCATATGGGTCAGCGTGATCGAGCCGACCTTTTGCGGCATCCGGTTGGCGGTCAACCGATCCAGCAGGGCATAGGCTTCCGGACCAGAAACCTCGACCTTGGTAAAGGCGGTGACATCCATGATGCCGACGCTTTCGCGCACTGCCTTGACCTCGGCGGCGACCATGTCGTCAGCGGGTGTACGGCGGAAAGAGTAGTGATCGCGCTGTTCCACACCGTCCCGCGCGAACCAGCGGGGGCGTTCGAAACCGTAGACCTCTTCAAACACCGCGCCCTTGGAATTCAGCAGCTCATACAGCGGCGATGGCTTGATCGGACGCCCTTCCAGACGGTTGAAATGCGGGAAGGGGATTTCGTGGCGCAGGCAATAGTCTTCCTCGGCCTTGATCACCTGCCAATCCTTGGTGGCATAGCTGCCGAACCGGCGCGGGTCGAACTCGCGCATTGAAATGTCAGCCGCCCCATGCACCATCCAGCGCGCCAGCTCACGTGTCAGGCCCGGCCCCCAGCCGATTCCGATCTGCGTCCCGCAGCAGCACCAGTAATTCCGCACACCCGGCGCGGGCCCGATCAGTGGATTGCCGTCCGGCGGATGTGAAATCGCCCCATGCACGTCGCGCTGAATGCCCAGTTCGGCAAAGATCGGCATCCGGTTCAAGCTTTCCTCGAGCCACGGCATTACCCGGTCGTAATCCGCATCGAACAGCCAGTTCTCGTATTCCCACGGGCAATGATCATGCCAGACCGAGTTCGGGTTCTCTTTCTCGTAAATCCCGATCAGCCCGCGCTGCTGCTCCATCCGGATATAGCCCGAGACTTTACGGTCATCGCGGATCACCGGCAGTTCCTTGTACAGGTTCTGAAACTCAGGCACCGGCTCGGTCACGAAATAATGGTGGGTCATTGAGGTCATCGGCAGTTGCAGGCCTGACCATTCGCCCATCTGGCGGGCATAGGTGCCACCCGCATTCACCACATGCTCGCAGGTGATGGTGCCCGTCTCGGTCTCAACCACCCACTCGCCAGTGTCGGCCTGCGTGATATTGGTGGCGCGACAATTGCGGAAGATGCGCACGCCCTTCTGACGTGCGCCTGCAGCCATCGCCATGGTCACGTTGGTCGGGTCCACGTGGCCGTCATCTGGCGTGTGCAGCGCGCCCAAAACGCCTTCCAGATTGTAGAAAGGATGCAGTTCGGCCACCTTCTCGGGTCCAACCAGTTCTATGTTGAAGCCCAGCGAGCGACCGACCGAGAGGGTGTGGCGCAGCCAGTCCATCTCATCCTCGGTATAGGCCAGACGGAACGACCCGCAGCCATGCCATGTTACCGGTTGGCCGGTCTCGGCCTCCAACTGACCGGAGTACAGACCGATGTTATAATCGACGCATTTTCCCAGCCCAAAGCTTGAGGTCGAATGCGTGATCTGGCCCGCCGCATGCCAGGTGCTGCCACTGGTCAGCTCGGCCTTTTCCAGCAGAACGGTGTCTTCGCCCCATCCCTCATGCGCCAGATGATAGGCCAGACCGACCCCCATAACGCCACCTCCGACGATGACCACACGAGCGTGGGTGGGCAGATTCTTCTCGGACATGATTTTTCCTCTTCCCGAGTCGCGTTTCTGCTCGACAGGCTAATTCCACAAATGTACCATCGTCAATCATGAATGACACAAATGTATCATCAATCGTTCTCGACCGCCTCAGTCAGGAGTGGGACGCCCTCACCCCCGAGGCGCAGAAAGCCGCGCGTTACGTGCTGGAAAACCCAACGGATGTTGGGGTTTCGACCGTGCGCGAGATTGCCGAGGCCGCCAAGGTCAAGCCCAACACTTTCGTGCGCATGGCGCGGCAAGTGGGGTTCGAAGGCTATGAGGATTTCCGCGCCCCGTTCCGGGATGCGATTCGGCAAGGCGGCGTGTCGTTCCCAGACCGCGCCCGCTGGCTGCAGGATATTGGCAAGTCCGGAGAGCTGGGCGGCCTATACGCCGATATGGTCGGCGCCGCGATCCGCAACATCGAGGACACCTTTGCCGGGATCGACGCCGCGCGCCTGAAGGCGGCGGCCGAGGATATCTGGAACTGCCGCCAGATTTTCACGCTGGGCGTGGGCGTCAACAACGCCAACGCGCGCAACTTTACCTATCTGGCCTCGACCGGGATGAAGCAGTTCCACGCCATCCCCCGCCCCGGTTCGACCCCGGTAGATGATCTGGCCTGGGCCGATGAACAGGACGTGCTGATCGCCATCACCTGCCACCCCTACCGGACCGAGGTGATCGACGCGATCAAACTGGCCCGGCAACAGGGCCTGACCGTCGTCGGCATCTCGGACAGCCCGGCCAGTCCGGTCATCCTGAACGCGCAGCACGGCTTTGTCGTGGCTGCCGACACACCACAATTCTTCCCGTCCTCCGTCTCGACCATCGCGGTGCTGGAAACTCTGCTGTCCTTCGTGATTGCGGTTTCCAGTGACGAAATCGTCGAACGGGTGGAGCGGTTTCACCAACGCAGACACCAACTTGGCCTCTACGCGGAGGAGCCCGAATGAACGCACCCCTGACCCACTCATTGGATGCACGGTATTACACTGACCCAGCGATCTTCGAGCAGGAAATGCAGGGGCTTCTGTCCCGAACGTGGCAATTCGCAGGTCACGTCGCACAGGTTCGGGAAACAGGGGATTACTTCGCGTTTGAGATCGCCGGACAGAGCCTGTTCTGCATCCGTGGCCGCGACGGAGAAATTCGCACTTTCTACAACGTCTGCCAGCACCGCGCGCATGAGATGGTCACAGGTGCAGGCAACACCCGCGTCGTCGTCTGCCCCTATCACGCATGGACCTATGAACTGTCAGGCCAATTGCGCGCCGGCCCGAACATCAAGTCCGTACCCGGTTTCGACCGCAGTGCGATCTGCCTGACCTCGGTCCGCACCGAGGTGTTCAACGGCTTCATCTTCGTCAACCTCGACGATGATGCCGCCCCAATGGACGAATGGTACCCCGGCGTTCGAGAGGAAATTCGCGCTTTTGTTCCGCATATCGACGATCTGGAACCGCTGGAATGGGTTGAGATACCGGAACGCTGCAACTGGAAGGTCAGTATCGAGAATTACTCGGAATGCTATCATTGCCCCACCAACCACCCGACTTTTGCCGAGGGTGTCGTCAAGCCCGAGACGTATGACATTCAGCCTGACGCCGGCGGCGGTTACGTTCTGCGGCACATGACCGAGTGCCAAAGCCTCGACAAGATGACCTACCCCATCGACATGTCGGTGCCCCATGCGGGCGACTATCAGTCGTGGTTCCTGTGGCCGATGTTCTCGTTCCAGTGCTATCCCGGCAACGTGCTGAACACCTATCACTGGCGTGCCAGCGACTCTGATCACTGTACTGTCTGGCGCGGCTGGTTCACCGAGGGCGGATCTGAGAGCGCTGTGATCCGGCAACTGGCCGTGCAGGATCGCGAAACCACGGTCGAGGAAGACATCCGGCTGGTCGAAAGCGTCCATCGCGGCCTCAAATCCCGCGGCTACCGCCCCGGCCCTCTGGTGCTGGACCCTGGCTGCGGGGTGATGTCGGAACACTCGATTGCACGGCTGCAACACTGGATGCGCGAGGCGGTGGATTAATGATCGTGGTGATCCGCCCATGCTGATGCCCGAAAAGTGGCGGCCGGAGTACAAGCTGTTCCCGCATCAGGTGGGCTTCACCTGCCCGCCCTTCGACTTTGACGCGGCGCCGTCGGATTTCCTGCGCATGTGCCCTGAAACGGTCGGCGTGCATGGGTGGATGCTGCATGTGCCGGACTATGTGCACGGGCTGGACCAGCGAAAGCAGAACTTCGGAATGCTCGAGGATTTCGTCCACTGCATGTCCCGCAACGGTGTCGATGTGTGCGGGCAGGTCGGGTCAAACTGGGTCCATGCCTGCGGACTGGGGGTCGAGGGCGTCCGTCAGCATTGCGCGGATCTGTCCGACAAATACGGCACACAGTTTCACATGGCCGGTTACGCCATGGTCGAGGCGTTGCAAGAAATGAATGTAGAAAAGGTCGCGCTGAACGCGGCCTATCACTGGCCGGAATGGTGGCAAGGCACAGTGGGTTTCCTGCGTGAGGCCGGGTTCGACGTGCTCTATGCGGGCAATTTTCACGATCAGGGGTGGTTCGCCAGTCAGGAAGAGGTGAACAGCTATCGCTGGGTCTTTGACGGTGACCTGGCGCTCAAGAGTTTCGAATACGTCGCCGAGCAGGCACCGCACGCCGATGCGATCCTGATCAACGGGATGTGCAATTTCCGAACCGGTCCGAATGGTCTGCCACAGCGTCCGCTGCATCTGGCCGATACGCTGGAAGCCGCCCTCGGCAAGCCGGTGATCGGCCATGACATCGCGCTTTATTGGCGCATCTTCAAATCGCTTGGCCTGTCACCGGCAACACCGCATGGCCAGCTTTTGAAACGGCTCTAGCCCGGAGGTCCAATCCCATGCACAAAATCCTCGCGCTCTGGGCGGTGCCCCGGTCCACTTCAACGGCCTTTGAATGGATGATGCGACAGCGTGGTGATCTGGAATGCTTGCACGAACCATTCGGCGAAGCCTGGTATCAGGGCGAAGACCCGCTGTGGCACCGGTTCCAGCCCGGCGATGTGACGACGCCGGGCCTGACGCTGGACAGCGTGTGGCAGGACATTCTGGCGCGTGCGGAAAGGAGGCCGGTCTTCCTCAAGGACTTTCCGCATTACATCAACCACATGTGGGATGCAGAGTTCCTGTCGCACTTCGATCATGCCTTCCTGATCCGCGACCCGGCAAAAACCATCACCTCAATGTACAAACGCTGGCCCGATTTCGCCGAGGGTGAGGTCGGCTTTCCCGAACAACGCGCCCTGTTCGACTTGCTGACAGCGTTGAACGGCACCCCGCCGCCGGTTATCGACAGCGACGACCTGCTTGAAGACCCACACGCCATGACGCAAGCGTTCTGCGACGCCGTTGGCATCCCTTTTATCGAAGGCGCCCTCAGTTGGGAGGCGGGCGGTGATCCTTCGGCTCACAGCTGGTGGGACGGCGGGTCTTTCCACGCCAACCTTGCGAACTCGACCGGCCTTGCGCCACAGCCCCGCAAGTATATCGAAATCGACGATGCGCCGGACCGGGTGAAACAGGTGCATCGCCGGATGAAACCGCACTATGATCACCTCTACAAACACCGCTTGACGCGCTGAAGCACCGGAGACCCCACATGGCAGATATTTTCGACGAAGACCTTTTCCTCAAAGGGCTGGAACAACGCAAAGGCACGCTGGGCGCCGAATACGTGGAAAAGAACCTCGCGGCTGCGGATGATTTCACCCGCCCGTTTCAGGAGGCGATGACCGCCTGGTGCTGGGGCTTTGGCTGGGGCGACGACGTGATCGACGCGAAAACCCGGTCGATGATGAATCTGGCGATGATTGGGGCGCTTGGAAAGATGCACGAGTGGGAGATTCACTGCAAAGGCGCGCTGAACAACGGCGTGACCAAAGAAGAAGTCCGCGCCATCATCCATGTGATCGGCATCTATTGCGGCGTACCTCAGGCGCTGGAGTGCTTTCGGGTGGCACGAAAAGTGATTGAGGCGGGGTAGGTCCTAAGGACGCTCGCAGCAGGACCAGCATCGGTGACTTCACGGCCGTTAAACTCAGGCTAATTGCCGAACTGGTGATCAGCCTGTTCCGGTCACTTCATTTGCCGAACAACACGAAAGCCGGAATACTGGCTCCGATGGTCTTCGGACCCCGATCCTCTGGAGGCCACGCGAACAGAGTCCATACCCGTGTTGAATGCGCCACCACGGGAAACGCGCTTACAACTCTCTGTTTCACTTTGGAGCAGCCATTCGCTGGATGTGGGCCAACCAGCGTACTTTTCAGTGTAGCACGAACGTGTCTGTTCAATAACGTTGCCGGACATATGTCGAACGCCCCAGGCGTTAGCCGCATACAACTCGTCCACCGGGACAGGAACCATCCGCGAGAGTAAATCGGGACGGGGAAATCCACTTAACCGCTCGGTTCCGAGGCCGTAAAAGTTTGCCTGATCTGACGTTAGTTCATCCCCTTGTGCGAAACGCGTCTGAGTACCCGCACGCGCTGCATATTCCCACTCGGCCTCTGTCGGTAACCGGTAGGCATCAACCCCAACCTTGCCGTTGAGCCATTCAACATATGCCAGAGTGTCCCAATAAGACACATCAATAACTGGGTGGCTGCCGTAAACAGGAGTTTCGATACGTTTTCCGGCGTCATTGATATCTATGATGGTGTTTTCGGGAACATGCTCACCACACCCGCCATCGTTGACGCAAGCCATCCACTGATCGTAAGTGATTTCGTTGCGCCCTATGGCGATGGGAATATCAATCTCAACACGATGCAGAGGACGTTCATCCGCACCAATGGCCGGGTGCCCGACCTCAACCATAGCCAGCTTGCCATCAAGCATGACCAATCCGTTTATCGAGTCGCCGATTGGACCACCCATTTGGAACTCACCAAGGGGCAAGACGATCATCTCAGGGCAGACGTCGCATTCCTGAAACATCTCCAGTTCGTTTACCTGTGTGCCATCAGCGATCAGGTACTGCGCTTGGGTTGTTGTCGCGATGGCTCCCAACAGAATACAGATGCCCGGAAACCCGTACTTCATGAAAATAGCTCCTTGGCTCAAATACCTGATGATATCTGGAACTGACGGTCGATAAACAGGTTATCCAACACTTCAGAATTTCTTGGTTTTCAAACAGCATGTTGTCAAGGCGGGCCGTTTTACTACGCTGGATTTGCGCGTCCTACCCCCTTGCCCGATCCGACCAATCGGCGCACAATATGGGTTCACACACAATTGCGCCCTAGTTGCGCGCCATGACACGTTTCGCGACCGGGACGCCTTCGATGATACGGAGGGCTAAATGACCATTGCGACTCGTCTAAAACATCATCTGGATGCCCAAGGGCTTCCGTTTGACATCGTTCCCCATCCTTATGCCGCGACCGCTGCTGAGTGCGCCGAAGCGGCGCATGTTCCCGGCGACCATCTTGCCAAATCGGTTCTGATCCACATGGAGGAAGGACCTCTGCTTGCAGTTCTGCCCAGCAATCACCGGGTTGACCTGACCGCACTGCAATCGATGATGAACCGCCGTCTTGGCTTGGCACCGGAATCCGAAATGGATGGTCTTTTCGATGACTGTGCGCTCGGCGCGGTGCCGCCTGTGGGCGAAGCTTATGATTTGCCGACTGTTGTCGACAACAGCCTGACCGGGTTGGACAAAATCTGGTTCGAGGCAGGTGACCACAAAACCCTGGTCGAGATGCGCGGCAAGGATTTCGATACATTGATGAAAGATGCGCCTCATGGAGCATTCTGCTGTATGCACTAAGGACCCGGTGAACTCTGGCTGGCTGGTATCGGGCCCAACCCAGTAAATGGTGATAACCCCCTTGACCAAAACCGCATCGGAGTACTTCATTGAGAAAGAAGTACTCCGTACTTCGACAGGACCTATGGGGTATCCTGGAAAGACCAAATAAACAGGGGGATGCGTGCTGGCTGGATGCAGGCAAGGGCTCTGCTGAAGCAGCAAGCAAGACGATCAATAATGTCCAATATCGCGGTCTGGCTGGACAACCACGGTTTGTCCAAATACGCCAGAGCCTTTGAAGAGCACGAAATCGAACTCGGTGATCTGACAGAGTTGACCGACGCAGACCTTGTCACGATCGGGCTTCCTCTGGGTCCGAGACGGCGTTTTATGAAAGCTGTTCGTGCCAGTGCGGACGGTGGGCGTCGCCCGCAAAACACGGCACTCGGCCCCGCCATTGTGGCGGAGCGACGGCAACTGACCGTCATGTTTATCGATCTGGTCGGGTCCACCGAAATTGCCCAGCGTGTCGATCCAGAAGATCTGGCCGAAGTCCTGCGGCTGTTCAAAGAAACATGTGCGGCGTCCGTTGCCGCCTTTGATGGTCACATCGCAAGTTATTACGGCGACGGGATCATGGTCTTTTTCGGATTTCCCCATGCCCACGAAGATGATCCGGAACGCGCGGTTCGTGCGGGCTTGCGGATCATTAAGGAAATCCCGGACATCCAGACCCACGCGAAACTGAACGTCCGAATAGGGATCGCGACCGGGCTGGTTGTGGTCGGCGATTTGCGCGGCGAAAAGATGTTTGAGGACGGTACAGCGATGGGCGAGACGCCAAATCTGGCCGCACGTCTTCAGGCAATGGCCGACCCCGGCACACTGATTATCGCCCCCAGCACACATCAGCTGGCAGGGGACGCTTTCGAATATGTTTTACGCGGCGCATTCAAACTCAAGGGGTTCGCCAAAGAGGTCGAAGCCTGGCAAGTGACCGGAACACGGGAAACCGTCAGTCGGTTCATGGCGCTGGACGATGTGCAATTGAAGCCCTTGGTCGGTCGCGCGGCTGAATATGGGACGCTGAACGAAAAGTGGAAACTGGCCAGCGCTGGTCAGGGACAGGTTGTGCTGGTGTCGGGTGAGCCGGGCATTGGCAAGTCCCGGCTGGTTGAAGAACTGCGCCAAAATGCTTCGGGGGCGTCGCACGCTCAAACCCGGTATCAGTGTTCACCTTATCATTTTGCGAGTGCGTTTTATCCGGTCATACGTCAGTTCGAGATCGTAGCAGAACTTCGCCCCGACGATTCAGACGAAACAAAGCTCAAAAAGATATCCTCGGTCCTGGGGGATACGTCCGACCATGTATTGAAGCTGGCCGCGTCTTTGCTCTCTGTTCCCTTCGAAGACCGGTTGGGACCACTGGATTTGACACCGCAGAAAATCATGGATCAAACGCTGGGGATGTTGCTGAAGATTCTGGCTTCAATGGCTGCGGAAAAACCGGTGCTTCTTTTGTTTGAAGACGCGCATTGGGTTGATCCGACGACCAAGTTGCTGCTGGATCAGATCGTGGATCGGATCAAAGACCTTCCTGTGCTGGTCGTGATGACATTCCGGCCCGAGTTCGACCCGGGCTGGGCACTGCAATCGAACCTTACAAAAGTTGTCTTGAGGCAACTGGATTTCCACCAGGTCAAAAGGATTGTGGACGAAGTTGCCCTGGGTCAGCGCATCTCGGATGAGATATATGAGGTGATCGCCGCCAGATCTGATGGCGTACCGCTTTACGTCGAAGAGGTGACAAAAGACCTGTTGGAATCAGGCGCTTTGATGGAAGACCACGCAGCCCAACCGGTTGGTGCATCTTCTCCGGCAAGCCCTGTTCCCAGCACATTGCATGATGCGCTGATGGCGCGCCTCGACCGACTGAGTTCGGCCAAGGAAGTGGCTCAGATCGGCGCGGTCATCGGCCCTCAGTTTTCCTATCCTCTGATCGCCGAAGTCTCGCGCTTTGGCGAAAAGGCGTTGCGTTCGGGTTTGGATCTTCTGGTTGACGCAGGCATTGTCACAACTGCCGCGACAGACGGTCTGGAAACCTTCAGCTATCGTCATGCCCTTATTCGCGATACTGCCTACAACAGCCTTTTGAAAAGCGAACGGCGGGTCCTGCACGCGCGCGTCGCTGAGACGCTCAATCAGGAAGCCCTTCACATAGGGGATGCCAGCCCGGAAATTTTGGCCCATCACTACACGATGGCCGGGATGAGCAAGCAGGCAATCGACTGCCGCCACCTTGCGGGCCAGCGTGCGGTTCAACGTTCGGCCAACATTGAGGCGAACACACAGCTTTCCCTGGCAATCGAGCAGTTGCGAGAGCAAAGCCAGAGCGACGCCCGTGACCGAAAAGAAATTGAAATACAGATTCTCAGAGCCGGTGTTCTGCGCTCAACGGCCGGAATAGCCGCCGATGAAACCGGCTCAGTCTACGAACGAATTCGGGACCTGTGTGAACGCGTCGAAGAAACCGGGCACCTGTTCCCGGTATTGAACGGTTTGTATTCATTTCATTTGGTCCGTGCCGAATATGATCTGGCCAGGAACGTTGCCGGAGAATTGCTGAAATTGGCGGGAACGACCGGTGAAACGCAGCATCAGATGGTGGCGCATCGGGCAATGGGGGCGGTGCTGTTTCACATTGGTGAACTGAACCCGGCCTACGCGCATTTGAAGCAAGCGCTCGACCTCTACAGCCGGGAACGGGATGGGCATCTGGCTTTTATCTATGGATCGGATCATGCAGCGATCACCTCGTGTTTCCTGAGCCTGGCCATATGGATGCGCGGCGCGCCGGACAAGGCACTGGAGGTTCAAAAGCAAGCGGTCGCTGCCGCCCGAGAACTTGAACATGCCCATAGCATCGCACAATCCCTGACCTATCTGTGCATGCTGCACCTTCTGCGCCGAGAACCTAATCAGGTCATTGAAGCTGTGACCCAACTTGAGGAACTGGCCTCTAAACACTCCTTTACATTCATGTCTGTGACTGCAGTCCTCTGGCGCAGCTGGGTGGATGCCTTTGTTTCACCCGCCCCGACTACGATCCGCGCGTTACGAAACGCGGCGGAGGCCTGGTGGGCCAGCGGCGCTGGAAATTACAGGCCTTTCTTCCTGACTTTGATTGCCGAAGTCACTCTTGAATCAGGCGATCAGGACGGTGCCCTGGATTTGCTGGCCGAAGCGCGCGAACACCAAAACCTGACGAATGAGGGCTGGGCCCAAGCTGAAACGGACCGGGTCTACGCGCTGGCAGTTTCCGGGGATGGTCCCGCCGAAGCAGAGTTTCGTACGGCTCTGAAAACTGCGCAGCAACAGCACGCGAGGATGTTCGAACTCCGAACTGCGGTGGACTACTTTAGACAGTGCAAAGAAAGCGCATCGCCTTCCGCCGCACTTAGCACTGTCTTGAAAACGGTCACAGGAGGAGAGCATACGAGCGACGTAACCGATGCTCGGGCACTGCTTGATGAGGTAACGGCGGGCTAAATGCCAAATGCTCAGAGGCTCATCCAGCCTCTGGATTTCTTCCCCTGGTTGAAACAAGGTTGCCGTACTGTTTCGACAATCAGGCAGGGACCATGCAGCGCCTTAATCAACTCATCCAATATGTTGCGCCTATCGTTGGGCTTGTCGGCATCACAATGATCATCATCGGGGTAAGAGGTACGCCGCAGAATTGGGCGCTGGTCCAGCAAAGCTTGCCCCTTTTGATTTTGGCGCTTGTCTTCCGGCCAAGGCCAGGCCATCCGATGCACGAACTGATGGGTATGCGGGGTAGCAGCCGCAACAAACCTTCTGAAAAGGCTGAGGACACGCCTGAAGCCAAAGAGGCCAAAGCCTTTCTCGCCGAGTTTCTCGAACACAACCTCGCCGTTCTGGAACACGAACCGGGCGAATTGCCCCACCATGCCGCGCCGGTGAAATTGGTTCCGCTGCTGCCCGGCGCCAAAGAGCAGGGCCGAAGCTGGATCGGAGGGTCACCCATGCTGCCGGAAGCTATGGAATGGCCCCAGGCCAATGGCCGCCCGATGCTGTTTGTCGCGCAAATCGCGCTTGATGAACTGCCCGATGGCATCTGGGGCGACCTCGGTCCACGCGACGGGTGGTTGGCATTTTTTATGCCGTCCGAGGGGCGGATTGATGATGACTCCCGCGTCTTTCACCTGACCGGCCCCGTCGCGACACGGGCTTGGCCCGAAGTGCCCCACCCCTTCTATTTCGGTACCCGCGGTGACGAAGCACGAGAAGCGCTGGCCGCAGTGGGTTTTCCTGTAGCGCCGCATCCACCACGCTTTCCGGTAGCCGTCCGCCCCCATGACGGATCGCCCCCAAGCGTTCGCTCGAACAGTTCAGATGACAGCCAGCGTTTCACCATTCAAAGGGAATACGATCCGCGTTCTTTGATTTTTCGTCCGTTCGATACCACGAGTGCGCGCGGCTTTGTTGCCAGTTTGCTTTCAGGCCAGCGTCAGGCGCTGGACAGTTTGGGTAGAAACACTGAACGCATGAAGCGCGAGCTGCAACAGAGCGAGAACGACGAAAGCCAGGCAAGAACGCAGGCAAGCCTTGCGGCCGCACAGGAGGAGCGCGCGTCGCGTGATGCCGCCATTGCCGCGTTGGAGGATATCCATAGCAGGCTGTTAGCCGAACCGGATGCAGCGATGGACACGATCGCGGTGGATGATTTGATTGCAGAGCTCGACGGGCTTGAAGTTCGGCGGCCCCGGAAACGCGATGACGGGGTCGAATGGTTACCCCACTTAGTGATCGACGAGTTTTGGGCGCGCTCTGTCAGCATGAAGGTTTTCGAGATGCAGGTTCAGGAGGCCATGCGCACGCACCCCGGCGACGTGTCCGACGCTACCCGCGCTCGATATGAAACGCTTTGGCGTTTTGACCAGGAAAACGAATACGCCACAATGGGCGGTCCGGTACATCACGGCTTTACCTACTCGCGCGCCCGCAATCCCGTGTTCCTGTTGGAGGTTCCATCAAGCGATCTGGTCGGTTGGATGTTTGGCGATGTTGCAAGCCTTGGCATGTTCATAGACCCGGAAGATATGAAAGCGGGTCGCTGGGACAAGGCGTGGGGCGATATCCTCAACTAAAGACAGAAGCGGAGCGCTCGTCAGAGTACTGGTATGGTCGGATACGTTGGTTACTATCGGCTCTAGCCGCCGTTGGCGCCTTCAGGTCAAGCGCCGGCTTTGCCCACTTCGCGACAACAGTGAACAACAGCACAGGTTGAATACGGGCTTCCCCTTTATCCTGCGCGGTTTGCCGCACTGAATGCAGGGTGGACCATATTGGCTGGCAGTATGATGCAGGCCGGCGTTCGGGTTAGCCTGTCAGCCGGCTGTACTTAGCCAGAATTCTGGAGTGCCGGTCGCACATTGGCAGCGATTTGTCCGTGAGAATTTGCCAGACAACTTGGGTCTCGTCATCCGTCAACATCGGGACATCCATGCAGCGTTGCCAGCAGTACAACGTCACAGGCATGTTAGCGGTTCCCTGAACTAATATTTCGACACCATAGACTCACCTGGCACCTGGATCCGAACATCTGACATTCAGCACCCGCGCACGACAGAGCTTGATTGCAACCAAAGGCCCATGCCTTTGTGGACGACAACAAACGCACTGGATTTGTGATGGCAGCTAATTTTCTGCGCCTGAACGGGCTTTCGTTTCGTCCAGACCCGGTTCAGGGTGTCAGGATGATGGAAGATCTGGCTTCCGGGGATGTTTCGAAAAGTCAGGTCTCAGATTGGATCGGAGAACACGCCCGGCCATTGTGAGCTTGGCGTGCTGCAAGCAATCTGACTTGCTCGCCTTAGCGTCCGAATAACAGGATGGCGTCGAAGAGGTCTTTTTGGGCCTCTGTACAATACCTCTTGTGCGATCCTGGCAGGTCGCACCCGGAACCCTTCACAAGAGGAGTTGGAAAGGTCGACCCGGCAAGCGGGTTCGGGTCGACCAACTGGTATCAGTAGGGGTCAGGCAGGTGGCACTGGTCGGTGCCATTCAGCCTTTTACCCAGAATGCACCCGGCCGCGTAGCCGGTGTAGACGCCAAACTTGGAGCCAAGCTTATTGTCATACTCATCAACAGCCAGCACGATCTCATCGTCTGCTTTGGTCAAGACCCCGCCGATGAAGTAGCGGCTGCGATCTCCGAAAATCAGGCGATCCTTACCTTCCAGATCAAGATCGGGGCTTTCGCAGATCACCTCCATGGCAGGAATTCCCGGAGATTTCTTGCCGTGACCTTCAAAGACAAACGATTTCTTGAGGTCATCCTCTGAGAAGTTGATTTTTGTCAGCTTCTCCTGGCACGCAGCAACCCGTAGACCGAAAACGTAAGCCTTCTGCTTGTCGCGCAGGCTGTCCATTCCCTGGGAGCAAACCCAGGGATCCGAATCCAAGTGCTTGCAATAGAAGACCAGATGCTCGGGCGCGGCTGCACCCAGATCTGCAACCGTTGAGTATTCCCCCAGACCCGGCAGATCCTTGATTTCCTGAGCTTCGAAGAATTCGGTCACGACCGGCCTAAGATCAGCGGTCAACGAATCCTGCTTGGACATTGTATCCTCGAACAAGGCCTTCATGGCCTCATCCGCGCGCTCAGGATCATAATGCAGACCAGACTTGTCGTTTACCCGGGCCATCAGCAATTCCTGGAATTGCTTCATGCCGTCCATCGAAACCGGAATGCCGTCCAGCTCTTGCCGAAAACCCTGCATCTTGGCCATGACCTTGTCGGCTTTGTCTGCCCACTCACGCTCTTTTGCGATCTCTTCACCCTTGGCACATGCGTCTTTCAACGCGTCCCCGCGGGCAGACTGGCAAAGAACCGATACCTGACCAACACCGGCGTCCCCGGCATTTTCGTATCGTGCGATCACAAACTCAGAGAATTCCGCCTCTTTGCTGACAATCGCGTTGTCCAGCTTCGCAAGTGCATCCTGCATTACCGCACGAACCGCGGGATCGCGCTCGGAATTGATGTCAGGCAGGTTTGAAGACACGGACAATTGGGCGATCTGATCCTCTGATACCTCCAGCGCGGAAATACGGTCGATTTCTCGCTGGAAAGGAAGTTCCGCCACACTCAGGCGCAACCCGTCGTAGGACTCCATGCATTTGCCGTGAAATTCCTCATCACCCACGATCTTGTGGGCCAGCAGGAAACGGCACCCGTTAAATGCGTTCTGACCTGCAAGTATTTTTGGCTCCAGATAGGTTGCAAGGGCCGCATCAAAGTCTGCTGTTGCCACATCGATATAGGCGATCTCTGCGGGAACCGCGATTGCCTTGAAAAGCGTGGTGTTTTGATAGCGTTGGTTCTGAACAGCGTTCGAGTAATCAAAAACCCTGTCCTCGTAGATCGCTTTGAGCGACGGGTCCTGATCCTTCAGATAATCGACATAGGCCATCATTTCCGAAAGAACCTGCCGGTCCTTCTGAACGTTCCGTATGCCTTTCTGAATGCGGTTCGCAATATTGGTCCAGCCGCAGGCACCGAGTTCCGATATGGCTTCGTTCAGCATGTCATTGGTCCAGAACGAAGTCGGCACACCTACACGGTTGGCGTATTGGTAGAAACTGAATTCGCCAGCATGAGCGTCCGCAACAAACTGACAATGATCAATATCTGCGCCATGAGGCCCCTGAACAGGGTGTCCGGCCGCCATCATTTTTGCCTGAACGGCAGTACCAACACGCGAAACCAATGTATCGGTCAAAGAGCCGGAACGCCCGAATTCAACCATGTTGCGGCGATCCCGCCCAATTGGTTCTTCCTTGGTGTAAGGCAGCAATTCTGCCAAAGCCGCCGCGACATCCTCCTGGGTCTCGTAGGGCATATTTGAGAACGCATCCACCTTGGCGGCGACATAGCGCTCCAGGAACCCGTCCTGAGGGCGCACCAGCTCTCTGAGCTTGGCTTCAACTTCCCCCTGTTCTGTTGGCGGGAACAGGAAGGACGGGGGCCGCCGCAACATCAACTCGGCCCAACGTGCAACATCTTCGTCCGTGGGAGTTTCAAGCGCATTCAGCGTGTTCAGCTCTTCGAACTCATCAAACAGTTGCTGCTTGGTCGTTTTGAAGATGACGTTCGGCACGCACCAGTTCTCGAGGTCCGTGAACCAGAGATTGTCATTGGTCTTTTTGTCGATCCACATACTTCCGCGGAGTTTGCCCAAACGCAGAGGCGCTTTGCCATCCTTCCCGATAGGTGAAGAATACTCCCAGCTTTGCTGTCGAGTGGGTTCGTTCTGGGTGATGATCATCTTGATCTCATTACCCGTGTCGGTGACCTCGGCCACATATCCCCAAGTCTCTTTGGCATGACACGAGATCGACCCTGCATACATGTCCTGAGCCGCGCTTGCAGAGGCGAAAGACATGCCGCCAATCAAGGCAAAAACAGATGCGTATTTCATCAGGCACCTCCATCATTTTCGGTGACAACGCGCCATCCGTCAGATGACTTCACGACAAAAATCGACGCGGTGGATGGATTTTGGACGCCGGGAATATCCTCAAAAGCGTTCTTTTCGATCCAGGATGGTGTTTCGAATGTCCACGAGAAATCGACGGTGGCTGCATTCTCATTGTTGCCGTTCTGATCGTAGGTGAAGCGTTGAATCTCGCCAAACACTGGCTTGCCCAGACAGATCTCTGACGCATCCTCTGACCAGAAATCAATCTTTGAGCCTTTTTCGGTCAACTCGACCGCATCGACCCGGCGACTGCTCCAGCCAGATTTGACCTCAAGCTCGGCCTGCGAAACCAGACCTTGCTTGAACATCCCTTCAAGCAGCGCAACGTTGGTCACCATCGGCAGGCCATTATTGCTGTTTTCCGAAAGCCCAATCGATGCCAGTCCACCGAAAAGCGATCCAGCCAAGTCATCTCCCGCGTGGCCGGCGCGAAGCACGCCTTCACCCCAGGCAATCGCCGAAAAACTCTCGATTGAGCTCACGGGCATTGGAAATGTCGGAATGTCGTATTCGTAGTCAACACCGAGGCAAAGCTTGCCCCATCCAGATATTTCTTTCGACACGATTTCCTTGAAATCATCTTCCGGCCCCTTGCAGCCTGCAAGCGCAAGGGTGGCGGTCATGCAAATTGCTGCATACCGTAAAGTTTTATTCCCCATTGGACTAAATTTTCTCCTTACTTCCAAGTTTATCGGTGGTCCTTTGGCAACGGAAAAGAATGGGGGTCTGCTGCTGTGTGTGTCGTTGTCAAAATTGACCACACCTTCCTTTTGTCACCAAAAACCAATAACCTTATCAACCGGTTGATCCGACATCATCAATTCGGGTCTTTTCGGCTTGGCAGAATAGCGGAGTCAGCAACGACAGCTCTTCCCGGCGAAAGCTCATATGTTGCCAGGACCAAATCGAGACTTTTCACAGCTATCCGGATTTATAACCAATGATTGAATATCCACCGACAAAATCCCCTCTTGATTGATAATCGAATAACTCAACTGAACGCTATCTGGAAGTCCATTTGGGCGGCCCATTGCCGATGATTCACTTTGCCGCACGCCACGGGTGGTATCGACCAGGTGTGGTTCTTCACACACTGGTCAGTGGCCTTCTGATCTGCTGGAAGCGTCACAATTGACGATCACTGACGCAACACTCTCAAGCACTTTGCCCCAAATGCAATCTTGGTCATTCGATGCGTGGAGTCGTGGGAACCGCTGCTTCGGAACCGCCGCTAAACGATTTAGACGAACTGTTGGACGGCCAAGACTTGGCTTTGAAACCAGCCAACTGGATCAAGTCCACCATCATTTCAGGCGTTAGCTGATCCACTTGAACCATGCGAATTTGGGCAATTTTGCTTTGCACCGGTGCTGCACTTGGGCTCACCCGTTGGTCAAAGGCCGCCGCAACTCTCTCAATCGCATACTCGATCTGTTCGGTCGGGCGACACTCTTCAAAGAAATCCATCAAGTAGTACAAGGCGGTTTCTGGATCGGAGAGGTGGGAATCTAGGACTTCGTCGATGGAGTAGGTTTTCACTTTTTTGCACTTTCTTGGTTCCCAACCAACCTTTCGCCCTGCTTTGCCGCCTATCATAGGATTGTGTCGCGGGACGGAAGCACGGCTTGTCTGACGCGAAACAGACAGTTTACGAGAATTTCCTTGCCGCGACCGTTTCTACTTGAGATTGTGCCGCTAAAAGACAATGATCACAAAAGGCTACACAGTTAGTCAAAGCGAAAAAGAACACGGATAGTGACGAATATTGAACACTGCTCATCCTCTCGGACAACGAATACACCCCTACAATTTGTGAACCAGAATTGACCTGCACAGTAGATCCTGCGTGGAAATAGCGCTGTCGCAATGCCGCCGATCCATGCCGTTGGGGTTCACCAGATCACCACCCGACCCGCTGAATTGAAGACAAATGCAGGGACTTACTGCGCCGTTAGCAGTTTACCAAGTGTTCTGTCTTCAAATCGAACACCGGTGGATTTGTTCGTCACACGACAGGTCCCAACCAATCTCGCAAAAACAGCCCCCAAGGAGCTCAGAAATTGACTGCTATAGGCAAAACCATTCCGGTCGCAGCGCTTGCTATCGCAACTTTGGTATCGGCATGCTCAGAAGAAGTTACCAATCAAAAAATTGAAGAATGGAAGCGAGATGGCAGCGTAGACTTCACCGTCGGTGAACTTCTTTCCGGAGTCATTCCGCAACAGGAAACTGCGCCCGCCAAGACAACGCAATCTGCGCCCCGCAGAACAGCGTCCGTGGTGCCGACCACTTCAAAGCCCATACCGACATCTGCCCCTTCTGCGCCTGCCCCTATCCTTACACAGGTCAATCAGGCACCGGTGAGCACGGCAAAGCGCCAGGTGGACCTCGATGAGGAGACCAACGACGACAAGGTCGAAATCAATCTGATCGAGTGACAAGGCAGAAGACGGTTTAAGGTTTAATATGCAGGATATACCAGGTTCCGAAAAAGAGCTTTCGCAGGCTCTCATAGATTTCAAGGAACGAACTGAGCGTTGGGAGAGTGAGAGAAAAGCTCGCTTGTTGGAAAGCGGTTCCGAAGAAGACATAAAGCAACTTGCGAAGCAAATTCAGCGGAAGGTAAAGGATGATCAGAAGCTGAAAGCCGGAATTCCTCTGAATGCACTGGGCGTTCAGAAGAAGGCCATCTTCCTGTTCGTTCTGACCGCCGCCTACCTGCTTTTCGAACTTGCCTTCAACGCCCGGCTTCTGGACGTCATCGGTACTTCGGTTAACGAATCCGACATCGACCACATTGAGATGTGGGGACGCATGATCTCGGGATGCGCCCTGACCCTCGGTTTCTGGTCGTTGGCAATCCGCGCCTACAAACCCTTCCGGTCCTCGCTGTTGGCAATGACACTGGTCGCGGCTGCCTGCTTTGCCGCCAGCTACTTCATTCAGGAACGTATTCTCCATACGATCTCGGAAACGTCGACAGCAGCCCAAAAACGCGCCGCGGCAAGCCTTGTATTGATCACACGCTCCATTCACTCGCATGACGTCGACCTGAAGGGAATTGATCTGGAAGGGATCGACACACAAAGCCCCGAAGCCAAAACCTTTCTGGCAATGTTCCCGGCCATGGCGATCTACACGGACAATGTGGAACAGAAGACCGAGCGCGAAGTCCGCCAGTTGTTGCGACGTCAGGTGATCGACGACATGGGTGGCTTCAACCACGTATTCAAACAGGTCTACCTTGAGAGCGAAGTGGCGATAAACAAAAGCTTCAACTCATATGCAGAAGGCGCCAAAAAGTACCACGATGTGATCGCCACGATTCCACGTGAACAGCAGGAAGCATACCGAAAATACAGAAACGGCCTCGGCCGGCAAACGCCATACACACTTCCAAGATACGCCTACCCCCAGGTTCGCAATAAAGTGTACGCCAGTGGTGTGCCTGTTCCCAGAAGATGGGATCCCCGCGACAAAGCAACGTTTTACCGTGTGATCGACGAGAAGATCCGCAGACAAGCCAACAATAGGTACAACTCGGAAATTCAATACAGACTTGGCGCAGTCATTGGGCCCAATCTGAACTATAGCCAGTTTGTCGCCAGTACACCGATACAACGCAAATGGCGCACGATGATATCAATGAACTATCAGATACCACTGCGCACAGGCATGTCTCCGGAACAGTTTAAAACGCAGGTTTTCGAGCCTTGGGTAGATGCCATTGTTGAGGACGAAACAAGGAGAGTTCTGGCGCCGGTATCAAGCTTCGAAGAAGGTGGTTTCAACTATCACGAGGGCAATACCGCTATCCGGATTGCATTCGTCCCTCTGGTTGCCTTCACATTCTCGATTGCGGGTGCTCTCTTCCACATTGTCAAAACCAGTTGGCTGGCCAGCAAATCCCTGAATGCCCGCAAAATCGTGCAAGCTATTGTCTGCATTTCTGCGCTGGGTGTTACATTGTGGTATTTCCTGCCGCCGACACGTACACCAAACGCTGTCACGGAATCCGTGCTGTTCAACAAACTGGAAACTGATGTCGCCGGGAAAGCGAACAACCTGACAGCATCAGGCATCCGATACCTTGTGCAGTTCCAGCCGGCCTTCTACCCGATTGCCGAAGGTATCCGGTCAAACATCCTGCAAGGGTTTGATTTTGGGGTCCGTATGGCAGACTGAACCCTGTGTCGGCCCTGCATGTTCCGGGCCGACACCTACCGAGAAGACGACAATTCTCCGCTAAGCCAGAGCGTTTTGAAGCATCTCGATCTTGGCTTTGATTTCATCGCTTTGTTGCAAAGCTTCTTCAAGCTCGGCCAATGCTGAAAGGTGTTCTTCTTTGACCGTTGTTTGATAGATTTGAGCCAGTTCCATGGATTTGTGTTCCACGTCAGCAACAACATAAACCACCCCGCGAAGAGCCTTTTTCTTGGTGGTGATCTCCTTGGACCTCTCAACCAATTGCTCCAGGTTGCCGGCCTTGCTCCGAAGTTCGCTTACCGAGCCCTCGGCATCAGCTTTCACTTTCAGAAGATCCGTTAGCTCGTTTTGCTGTTTTTCTTTCAACGCTGCTGCTTCGATAGCGCGTCTTTCAGCGTCTTTTCGATCCTGTACAGCTTGAAGACGTTGCTTAAATTCGTCTTCCGTCACAAGTTCATGTTGTTGGATGATAACAAGGAAACCAGCAGTATAGCTGGCACCAAATCCCACACCTATTCCCCAACCAAGGCCCCAGGATCTATCCGGACTAGTGCTCGTGTCATGAAAAGCATGCATTGATCGATGCGCTGTCGACTGCGTTAGAGGCGTAACGGATTTGATTTCTTTTTGCGTTTCATTGGCATCCTGAATCAACTCCTGAAGCATCCGAGAGAGACCTTCTTCGTCGGGGGCATAATAGATCCAGTCGGAAATGCCCTTTAGAAATCTCCGGTTTTCATCCAATCTTTCATCAACTTCGGCACCAAGCATAAGCCAGTGTTGCGTAGTCGTAGTCCATTTCATCATGCTTCAGGTCTCCATAGTAAGTGCACCCGAAAAATCACATGATAACTTCTGCTTAAACCGCATTCGTTGTATTTTACGCGCAAAACTTCAACCTGCTGCCGATTTACCATTGGATGCATCGAGAGGTTTTCTTCCACCCAGGGGTGCAAAAGGACGCCAACCTGGCAAGCCCTCAGGCTACTAAAACCCGGGGAGATTTCGACACGATGACCTGTACCCCAAACAAGCAATCCGCCAGAACCGAAAACCTCGCCAGCCTGCTGTCTCCAGCTGCACAAGAAGCCCTTGAAAACCTGGCTGACGAAGCAACTGAAGACGAGTTGGCACGGGTATCAAATCTGATCAGTCGCTAGCTGATGATCGCACGCAGTCGAATTCTGACATCTCGACACCTTCAGAAACTGGCAGCGGAAGCCGATCTGGATCGGTCGCCACTGACCGAACAGGAGATGGAGAAGATCGCTATCCTATGAGCCTGGCGAGGTGAGGAGGTTAAGCAATTGGTTCATTGGATCAATTGTAGTCTGAACGGGTAGTTTTGAGATTATTCGACCTGGTTGCGGGAGTAGGATTTGAACCTACGACCTTCAGGTTATGAGATAGCTTACGCACACTTGCACCGACTACGCCGGAAAGCTCTGACTTACCCTATCTTATTGGAATCAATTCTTTATTATTGACGGTCGGCACGCCCCGTTCCTACCTCTTACGCCATGAACCGCTTCCAGTTGCTTCCACAATGCTTCCACGGGGCGATGACAGAGAAAGGATGAGGGATGCCCAAACTGACCAAACGCGCCGTAGAAGCCTTACCGGTTGAGGCGAAAGACTACTTTGTCTGGGACAGCCAGATTGCCGGGTTTGGTGTCCGCGTGATGCCCTCCGGGGCCAAGACCTATCAGGCACAGTATCGCAAAGGCGGACGAACTCGGCGCGTTTCCATTGGACGGCATGGCAAGATCACCGTGGACGAAGCCCGGAAGCTGGCAAAGGAACTCATGGGGCAAGTGGCTAAGGGTGAGAACCCAGCCGAAGAGATTGCCCAGCATCGCCGCGCACCCACGGTCGCAGCCTTGTGTGAGCGGTTCTTTGACACCCACGTCAAGGAACGCTGCAAACCGTCCACCCAAGGCGAGTATCGCAGGGCGATTGATCTATTCATCGTTCCGGCCATCGGCAGCTTCAAAGTGGTCGACGTAGAGCGAAAAGACATAGCCGAACTGCACCACAAGTTTCGGGACAAACCCTATCAAGCCAACCGGACATTGGGCGTGTTGTCCAAGATGTTCAATCTCGCGGAAATCTGGGGCTTGCGGCCTGACGGATCAAACCCCTGTCGCCATGTCCCAAAATACCGCGAAGAGAAACGGGAACGGTTTCTGAGCCAAAACGAGCTGCAACGGCTCGGACAGGTCTTGGCAGAAGCGGAACGCGATGGATCGGAGTCGCCCTTTGTTGTCGCCGCCTTCCGGTTGCTGATCCTGACCGGGTGTCGCCTCGGTGAAATCCAGACCCTGCAATGGTCCTTCATCACAGATGCAGGAATGGAGCTGCCAGAAACCAAGACGGGCGCGCGGCGCATTCCCCTGCCCCAAGCGGCCCGAGCGGTTCTGAGCGCCCTGCCGCGGCTTCCTGACAACCCTTATGTCATTGCCGGGGCTGTCTCCGGCCACTACGCCACCGACCTGCAAAAGCCATGGCGTCGTATACGTAAACGGGCTGGTCTGCATGATGTCCGCATTCATGACTTGCGCCATACCTATGCGTCAAATGCCGTGTCGTCGGGAATGCCCATTCAGATGGTTGGGCGGCTGCTGGGCCACAGCCAGATTCAGACCACGATGCGGTATGCACATCTGGCCGATGATCCGGTACGTCAGGCGGCAGAAGAAAACGCCGAACGCCTCAATACAATTGTAGGTGCGCAGGAACCTACCCATGGGCTGCGTCTAGTTAGGTAAGGCGCTCAGCGCGACCAACCCTCTAAACATATACATAGGCGGGCTACATTACGTAGGGCGCCTACGTATACGATACGTTACATAGGGGTTTTTTCCCTACCCGGGGTATACGCGGGGCCGGGTATACCCCGGGTAGGGAAAACCACGGTGACGAAAGCGAACTCACGGAATGAGAAAAGTAGGGCTTGGTTCAGTTTGCCTTTCTTATGAAATCTACCAGAGCTTCAACGCGTTCTGCCAAGTCTAACACTTCCAGATTTGCAGGTGCTTCGCACACCAGCCGGGCGACCTTCACTTTGTCCACGTCCTTGAAAACTAACTCGCCGTCCTTTTTATCCGCTTCGCCTTTAGTGCGCTTCCTGATGAAATGAAGTGCATGGTCAAATTTTCCTCCCCGATGGGGTTTCGAATATCTGGTTGGACGGACCTGCTGGACGGCCGACTGCAAGACATCGTGATCGACGTAGTTCTCAATCTCGCGCCCGTCCGTCACCCAAGCCAAGCCCTCCGCGTCAGCAAATTCGTCAACGACGCGCTGCTTGGTTTCTCGGATTTTCCCGGCAGAGCTAGCAAGATCGCTGTCAATCACGACGGCGCTGTGCCGGTTCAAAGCCCGTAGATCAATCAAGCCTTCAACATCTTCTTCATCAGCGCTCAGGTGGCTTAGAAGGCGGCCGCCGTAGAACATGATCGAATAGTGTGTCCCTTCCTTCAAAGAGCTATCGACCGCACTTATCCAGTGGCGCAGATAAATGCGGTCCGAAGGCCCTTCCACCCAGATCACGGCGTTTGCCTGGACGATGTCGGACGCCTTGTAGCCAAGGTCGTTGCACAACTGCCGTCTTTCCTTTTTGAGGCTGATGTTGCGCACCCTTGTTTGGTTTCCGTCGTTGGTTACGTGGAACACCGATGCGTCTGCGCTATCAATGAATGCTGCCGAGTGAGTGGCAATAAAATACTGGTTCTTGGTGTTCTTTCGCAGGTAGGCGATGAGCTTTCTTTGAAGCAGCGGATGCAGGTGGATTTCCGGTTCTTCGATGCAAACAATCGCGTTCTCTTGAAGCGTGCAGTAGGATGCGATCAAGACGACTTCGTGAATGCCGGTACCCAAAGAGGACAAGGGCAGGATTTTGTCGTCCATGTGGACGTGAACGTGTTCTTTGTCGTGTGGGATTTCGATTTCGGCGTCCGGCTTGCCTGTCACATCTCGCAGAAACACGTTGATTTGCTCAAATCGTTTTTTGTCTTCAAGATTCTCGAAGCTAGGGTTTTGAAGCTCAGCCAGCCGGTTAATCAAACCTTTGCCACCGAAGCCCTCAAATGCATCTGTTTTGGGGCCAAGTTCTCTCTTGGCGGGAATCAAACTGACAGGAGCTGACGGCGTTTTCACATTACTACAAAAGAACTGAACCATCGACTTCGCATAGTCACTGCGCTCGCGGCGTGCGCCCCCGGTCAACGCTCTAGCTGTTAGACCCAGCCAATGGTCTGCAACTTTCTTATAAGCGTGCTCGGGAACATTCGACTTAAGGGGTAACATTTGATTGTGCGAAGGCGAAGGAGGAATAGACCACACGAGGCCGTGCACTGCTAACGCACTGACCAATTGCCTTGCCGTGTTAACGCAGTTTTGTTGGTCAATAACGTCTAGGCCTCTTTCTGCCAACGCCTCAACCGCTGCCCTAAGAACTTCTTCCTTTGGGCTTCCGAAGGCAAAAGATAAATTTCCGCTGTTTTGACCTCTATACCCTTCAACTTGAGAAAGACTGGTAATGTAACGCCCGGAATTGTCACGAGAGAGTAAATGCGCAGAAATGAAGTTCAGAACTGTTGATTTACCTGAGTTGTTGGCACCAACGAAAATGTTCAAGTCGCCGAAGGGGGCAATCAACTGCATTTCCGGCCCAATGCCCCGATAAAACTGCAACGCTAAGCCGTGAAGAAAAACGGGCATGCAAACCTCAATACCAATTATTTATGCAGCCTCAGACCTTGATGTGCTCGATACATTTCGGTGCCGCGACAGCGTTTATCGCGACACCCCAACTCAACTTCTCGGAATAGTCAAATACTATTCCTCACCAATTGGTTGCTCGATTTCGTCCCTACCCGGGGTATACCCTGCCCGATGCGTACCTTACTCGGTAAAAGGCAAACCCATATTTGAGGAATCGGAACCCTGTTAGGTTTGAAAACGATCGAAGAGGCAGTCCCATACTTATCGCACCCGACAACCAAGTAGTTCCCCCAAGGTTCTACAAAGACACATACGACGACAGCTTCGTTCAATTCCTTTGCGAGATCGGGGAGCTCACCCCTGCGAACATCGGAGCATTCGCGGAAAGCCTTGAACACAGCGCCGCCATATATCGCTGGGAAACTGCGAAGTTTGAGAACCTTCCTCGAAACAGCGACGTAGCGCAAGAGTTGAAGGACATAGCGAAACAAGCCTATCGGCTGAAAACTTCACTTGACCAGTTGTCATGGAAAGCACAGTCGGAACTCGACAGGCACGCTGACAGTGATGCGCAACATGCTATTTCTGGTTCATTGACCGCCCCAAGCGAGCCCTCTCTGGCGGTGTCTTTGAAGCATCTGGAAATTGGCGTCCCATGCGTGGTTATGGATGTTCCAACGCTGCGTTCAGTGATTGAAGGATTGGAAATTGCGGCAACCAGCAAGAGTGCGAACCTTCCAAAAGGAAGACCCGGACAAGTCCGCTCATACGGGTTGCGGCTATGGATGCGTAACATCGCTAATCTTTGGGATGGAACGACCAATCAGGCGTTTACACGGGACGTTACTTCGACGGGTGAGCCGATAACAAATGCCGCTCGCTTTTGTGCTGAAGCGTTTCGGAAAATCGACCCAAGCATTCCAACCTCGCGCGTCATGCGGGAATTAAAAGACTGCATTCGTGAGCGCGCCTAGCCTACTGGACGAATTGTTGTTCAAATTCGCGGCTAATTCGTCCAGCGGTTTCGCTCGAAAATCGCACCCGAGCGCCCCTATGTTCGCCTCATAGCAACTTACGTTGAAAGGTCGAACAGAATGCAACAACAGGCAATTGCCACCGAGCAGACCATCCCCACTTCTGACTATTGGGATGGGTTTATCACCGAGACCGAAGCGGCAGACTATCTCTGCCAAAGTGTGCGAACCATACAGAAGTGGCGCATCACTGGCTTTGGTCCTTCCTACTACAAACCGGGACGTTCCGTGCGCTACCGCCGCCGCGATCTGCGCATTTGGGCCGAAGGTCGCCGTCGCTGGAACACCTCGCAAACCTGAGTTTTGCTCGCACGGGGTTGGCAGCGCCGCGCGGGATTTTGGGGCCGGATTGGCTCTCTAGGGGCGCGGGCGAAACGGTCCTGCGCCCCTTTCCTTAAACATCAACAGAAAGACACTGAACCATGGCAAACCAGCCTGCACAGAAATTTAAGATCGGCCTGATAACTGCAACCATTTGGGACAATGACGGCTTCTACTCGGTCGATATGTCCCGCGCCTACAAGACCGATACCGGCGAATGGCGCAACTCGAACAGCTTCCACCATTCGGACTTGTTGAATCTCTCCAAATGCGCGGAGCGCGCTGAAATCTGGATTGGCCGTCAAACCAATGCCAAGTGATGGCAGCGCCGGAGCGGCTTCGCTCCGGCCCTAAAACAAATGCTGCCCCGCCGGAGGCACTAAGGGGGCATAAGCCCCCGCACACTTTTTCTAAAATCGTCATACAACCCGGCGGCAGGGCGTGCCGCGATAGAGGGGGGTCTTGTAACACCCCCCTCCACGAATACGAAAGCGAAGGTCAGCGCAAATGGAAGCTACTATTCTGCATTCTGGCTTCGATGGGCTGAAATTCACCATTCAGGCTGATATCCCCGAGGACTTTCGCGAAGAACTGGCATCCGCCAAGCAACATGCCAAAGAGACCTACGGCGATTGCGTCCTCGAATTTGGCTCTGTGTCGCTCAACGTGACGAGCAAGGGTGCACGCGGCTTCACTGCCCATACCGGCGATCATGGGGCCGTTTGGCTTTTTCAGGACCCGCAAGATCGCATTCCCAACAATCCGGGCATCACCGTAGACTTTCGCGCCTTTGGCCTTGCTACAGGCGGCCTTGAAGGCGCTGAGCAGCACTTTCGCGGTTGCATGGAAGCCTTTGGGGTCAAGTACGTAGAAACTCAATTGAGGGTCGCACGGGCTGACTTCGCCGTCGACTTACTGGCCCCTTGGTTTGAACCCGACCGCGAAGCCTTGGTTGTTCCACCGGGTACCAAGGTCACGGAATACACCGGTGTTGATGAAACCGCGACTGTTTCCAGCGGTGCCCGCGTGGTTGGCTTGCGCGCCGGGGCCGTCGCCAACCGGCAATTGGCGATCTACGACAAGCGATCAGAGGTCATCCAGCAAAACAAGATGGGTTGGTTGATCATTTGGAATGCAGCACTTGAAGCGGTTGGCAAACCGCCCCTTGATCTGTCTGACCGGGCGACCAGTCAGGTCTGGCGCTTTGAGATGCGACTTGGCTCCAAGCAACTGCGCAATCGGTTTGAGATGCGGAACTGGCAGGATGTAAACGATATCATCGGGGACGCCTTTACAAACGCGCTTGGGCGTATTCGCTACTGCATGCCCACCATGGACTCAAACCGCGCGCGCTGGCCCTCACATGAGCTCTGGCAGCAGTTTGAGGCAGTTATCGGGAATGATCTGTTGCAGAACTGTGCGGGCGTTCTGCCCTGCGACGTGAGGGAAGCCAACCGCGCTGCTAAGATGCGAGAACTGGACGCGCAGCTTGCGGGGTTGTTTGTCACTCGCGCGGCGATTTCAGACGTTTCTGCTGACAGTTTTAGTGACTTTTTGGAAAGTCACTCCGACGTGTTGGCTCGGCTCGTTGCTGAGCATACAACCCCGCTAAAAGAACGACTTGCCAAGGCGCGCAATAAGTATCGGTTGTCTTGAGAGGCCACCAAGCTGCCGTTCGCTGCAAACGCGAAACGCTCCGACAGAAGGTCGACCTCGGCTATTTTCCGGGCAGCAATTCGTCGTCACTGCCCCTCTAAGGTTAAAGTTAACCCGGATGGAATACAGCTATCGTCTATTACATAGTAAGTACCACGGGAAGACTATTCGGAGGCAGGGCTGGTTAACGAACTTTTAAGGATGATTGAGAGTCTTGAACAGTGCCGGTCGCTGAAATAAGGATACAATCAGTCTTCGTGTCTAGTGTTAAGATGCCGAGACAACAGGGCTGAGGGAGCAAAATGCCAGTAGAAAAAATCGACCTTCTCGCAGGCAACCACGCGATAGAGGTTGTCAATTTTGCTGTCGTTTTCCGGTCGCCATTGGACTCCAGCGATGAGGCCCGGCTAGAAGAAAAAATCGAAGATTTACGGCCGCATTTCGCAGCTATCGACAAACCTGAATTGTTTCAAGTTTTTGTTGGCGAAAGTGCACCAACGAACCAGCCGCGACCGGTTATGTACCAACTCAACGATTTTTCCAGAGACGGGAAACCTGAGTGGTCTGCGCAATTTGGCGACAATGCTGTCGCTGTCTCCTGCAGGAAATACTCAGGATGGTCTACAGTTTGGCCTGGTGCAAATGATCGTCTTGTGGCGCTCTTGAATTGTGTAGATGCTTTCAAACCGGTTGCTTCTATTGAGTATAGCGTAACAGACACATTCAGCGAGCAACTCCCGCAGGACGATTCCGATCTTCAACTCAGACCCTCGAATGTTTTTATAAAGGGCTCATGGGTCCCAGACATATTTATGGACTATCATGATCCCAGATGGGACTTCCAAGCGGGTAAGTTTTCGTCTGAGAGCGAAGAAGCTGAGCGACTGGAAAGAGTGGATGCTCGATCTGTTTTGTCGGGCCAACGTGTTCTAGCGAACTTGACGCACTCTCTGTCTTATAAGTTTCGAAATGTGCCTCTTTTGAAGGACCTGATGGCCAGAACCGCAGGTCAGCACAACCTACAGGAAGTGTTTGACAACTTTCATAGCCTGAACAAAGATGTTCTCGGTGAGATTTTGTCTGAAGAATTGACTAATAAGATGGGGTTGTAATGGCGCACGCATTGTCAAGCCAAGGCTTTGATTTCACAGCCAATCAGAAGATAGCTCTGTCTAGCTCTCAGGCAGGCATTTGCTTCCGGGAGGCAAACAACGGTCGGGTGTTTGTGAGCCAAACAGACAGAGAGGAGCAGAGCAGCCGCACTTCAATTGCTTATGTTGACGAACTCTTCGCTCTTTTCCAGTCAGCCAAGCTCTTTGGTGCAGACCTAGATTTGGATCAGCTCAAAGCAGCGCTAGGAGAAGCAGTCAAGCTCAAGTCTTCAGGTTTGTTTCCCGAATATGTGAAGCCTCAAATCGCTGTGGACGAATGTGGAGAGTTCATGTTCACATACAAAAATGCCGCTGGGTACGTTGATATTGGTGTTTGTGGAGAGGGTGAAATCTCGTATCACGCTCGAAATGACAATGAACCTGAAAAAACAGCTTACGGCGATGTCGAGTGGGATGGTGTATCTGTGCCAACCGAACTAATTGCAAGCGCGACAACGATTTTTCAGGGCTAAGTTAACTTTACTTTATGTCATCGCAAGACGCCGCACAGGTAGCCTCTGAAGAACAACTTGTCCGTCTGCTTTTCAGTACGCGAATGGTGGACGACTCTGGCACTCTAGGAAAAGAAGCTTTTCCCGTTGATGAACTGATCGAAAAGAGTGGGAAGAGTGTTTCGGTAGATGAACTATCGAAATTGGATATGCCTGAGCACGTGGACAACAAATTGGAAACTTATCAAAACCCCGCCCGCGACCGCCATAGGTGGGGGTTTGCATTGGCTGTTTGCAGTCAGATTACCAGCATAATGTCGCAAGAGGGATTACAGGTTTACTCAGTGCTCAAGGACCCGATTGAAGGTAATTTTCCTCCTGCACCTTGGGATCATGCACATGCAAAAATCATTCGTGCGGATTCTAGTTTCGGGAAAGGCTTTGTGCGTGGGTACCGAGATAAACTGACCGAACTGTATCAAGAGAATGTGGAAGCGCTTCCATGAAACTTGGCCTGTCATCTCTTTCGCGCCGATCCCAGTCAACATCTAACTTGTAAAAAATGGCTGAATAGCATTTCCAAAAATACCAAAACGCCCAAAGGCTAAGTTGTTACTGAAGTTCAAGCTGAGAAGTGCCGCATTGCGGCTATCTGTCAAACGGTCAACGTCTGCTACTGCATCTATCGCGGCATTTTCGGGGACTTGTGCAAATAGTCTCTGTTGCGCATTCACCACAGGGCGAATTCGCTCCTGATGCTTCCACAGTGCTTCCAGAGAGATTGACACGCGGCTATATAGCCGCTTGTTCCGACCCTTAACGTGTTGCTTTCGTTGAGAAAGATTGGTTGCGGGAGCAGGATTTGGCCTTTCTCGAACTACTGCAATTCTTAATAAGCCCAAGAAGGTCCGGAGTGGAAACTTTAAAAGCGATCTCTGACCACTCCCCCAACCAACTAGACGGGTGTGAGGTCTCCATTTTCTGGTGTCTCAGTGCGCCTCAATACCGGTGTCAGCATCTGTGGTTTATAGAAGCAACACCACGCAATTTGCCACCGCTGCACTGGACTTGCTCAAGTAGATAAATTTCGCCGGCGTTTTGGATGAGAAAAATGAGTGCGCGCTCGACCCGACTATGCCACGAAGACAGGTGCTCTAGCCCATCAAGCAACCAATGCCTAATTCTGCAAAACTTCAAACCTCTATTTCGCGCCTCACTCGAAAGCAACACGGCGGCTGCAAAAGCTGACAATGACCTTCGAAAACGAGCGCGTGGCAGCGAGAGAACCAACCCAGTTTTCCATTCATCTGTTGCGCACTTCTTTTGACGTGAGAACTACTAGGTAACCAGTTCTTTCGTTGAGGATTTTATACGTTCGACATGCACCCAGACCAATCTTGATCAGGGAATGCGGAACACACTTGAATAGGAGATCAATAATGAAAAACCCGTTTGCCGGCCGAACTGCTTCCCTGAACGGGCCCACGCCTGACATTTGCCCGGTTACCCCAAACGATAGCGAGGATCTGTCGAAAGTTGCGGTCGCGCTATATGTAACAAACGGCGGCATGGTATCCTTTCAAACCGTGGCGAATAATCATCGCAGCATCCAAGTCGCGGACAACTCGATTCTGCCAGTGGGGGTCGTCCGCGTTTACGCAACCGGCACAGATGCGACCGGTATTCACGCATTTGTGGTGTCTTGAACCATGTTTGGGTTTGGCATCGCCGAGCTTTCCAAGCGTCGTCCACGCAGTTTCAATCCTACCGAAATTCAGCCTTTAGCATGGTATGACCCGTCTGACGGCTCAACATTGTTCCAGGACGTTGATGGCAATGTCCCCGTGACATCGAATTTCGATTTGGTTGGCCAAATTCGCGACAAGTCTGGGAATGATTTCCATATGACCCAACCAATTTCTTCGCGCCGAGCGGTGTACCGCGAAGAAAACGGTGTCTCCTGGCTGGAGACAGATGGTGTTGACGACAGTTACCGAGTGTCGTCTCGTCTCGGACTTTCGGCCAACCCGGACCTCACGGTGATCACAGCGTTGCGGCCTTTGTCGCTTTATGCACCAATCCAACGTGTGTTTCACTTGGGCGGCGACAATGAAGGGGGTTCCCTTGGGTGCGCATATGGCGGCGGAGGGTATTCTTGGCGCTTCAACAACGGGAATACCATGTTCAACCCAACTTCGGCCGAGCTAGACATTGTAGCAACATGGTGGCGCAGGGCCGAAACTCGCTACGCAGAAAGCAAATTCAGACTAAACGGCGACGAAATAGACACCACGTCGTCGTCGAACGGAGACTACCTTCCAAGCAACGACGACGAACAGGCTTCATTGTTTGGGCACGGGTCACTTGCTTCAGATGCTGCACATCTCAGATTCTATGGAATGGTAGTTTTAGGCTCTGTCAAACCAGTTAAACTTAAAAAATGTGAAGAGTGGCTGCAATCAAAATGGCCGACCGGACCACTAGAGTAAGTGTTTTGAACGTTGTTGAGGGCAGCAAAGGAAGGAGTTTGGCTGGTTTTGGCAAAGCTGCTTTTTTGTCCGCCATCGGATCAATCGGTAAACACAGAAGACGCGGCGTATTTTGAGGTCCACTGCTTAGCATCGCGCTCGGGAAATATATAAAGTGTTTGGGCACCTTACTAAGTGCCCAAATGCTATAATGAAAAACGGCTTAATGCCAAAAAAGACGCTAGGGTTTGTCCAATCCCACTTTCGAAGTCCACTGGTCATGTTAGCAATTGCAACAGCGCGGAAGCCCTTCTGAGAGGCTTTCGTATCAACGAGTAGCATGATCTCTAGGCTAGACTAACCACAATCTGACTTTAGAAGATTGAATAAAGATGTTCCGAGAACTGTAGTTTTCACAGCGGTTTAGAAGTTTCTTCTCAATGCTTTCGTGCCCTAGCCTTGTCACCGCCAACTTCATTCAATAGGACGAAACAAATTAGATCAGATTATGAGAATTTAATGTCAACTAAACCTAACCTCCTGTTCCGAGGCTCCAGCGAGACGCTGTATGTGGCCGTGGCACCTATGAGTTTATCCAAGTACATTCGTTGGGCTTTTGAGAGTAGAAGTTCTCTGTTTAGTCATGTTCGCGTCGGCTAGCCGACTCAAATTGAACTTTCTTTAGTACATGACAGAACAAATGGCACGTTACAGGCAGGCCGATAATGACGATGGAACAACAATATGAACACTAAAAATAACCTCGTTTTGAACGGTCGCTTCTTGACGAGATCCATGACAGGTGTTGACAGGGTCGCTAGTGAACTGGCGGTTGCACTCACTCAAATATCACCCGAAACCGACATGCACCTGGCTTTGCCAAGCGCGCCTGTTCACGCACCTGAAACCACGCCAGAAGAGATATTGAATCTGGATAAACTGGGGCAGTCCAGACATTCCGGTCATCTCTGGGAGCAAGTAGAATTGCCTCGGCTGCTGGAGTCCGATCAGTGGTTACTGAGCTTGTGCAATACGGGTCCGGTGATGAGATCCCGCCAGGCCGTAATGATTCATGACGCTCAAGTTTTCACGCAGCCGGCCTCGTATTCACGGGCATTCCGCAGTCTATATCGTGTCCTTTTGCCGACCCTTGCGCGCCGTTCGCGAGTCTTGTTGACCGTGTCAGATTTCTCGCGCCTTGAGTTAGAAAAACATGGCGTTTTCCCCGAGGGAAAAGCACGCGTCATTCATAACGGAGTGGATCATCTTGCAGAGATCTCTCCGGACACCGAAGCTTTGGCACGTCACGGGCTTGAGCCGGGAGGTTACTTTTTGGCTATTGGCTCTCTTGCACCTCACAAAAACTTAAGACTACTGGCGTCCGCAGCACAGGCTCGCGACAAAGGCTCCTTGCCGCTGATCGTGGCAGGCGGAGGAAATAGTACAGTATTTAAAGATGACGGTCTGGTCGAACACGAAGGGCTGCGGTTTTTGGGTCGGGTTTCTGACAATGAACTCAAGGCTTTGTATAACGACGCCTACGCATTGTTGTTCCCTTCCCTGACCGAAGGATTCGGACTACCGCCACTCGAAGCCATGTCTTGCGGGTGCCCGGTATTGGCTACGACTGGTGGTGCTGTCCCGGAAGTATGCGGAGACGCAGCTCTGTTTGTTGATCCTCGTCAACAGCAGGATTGGACGGACGCCATGCTGCGCATTGAAGCCGAGCCAAACCTGCGCACAGATCTGGCTGGTAAAGGGCGAGAACGGGCCGCGATGTTCACCTGGAAGCGTGCTGCGGAACAGCTTCTGACAGCGCTTGATGAGGCTTCTTAGGTTTGTGACATGGATGGGTTGAACCGAGCTCTGGCTGAGGCCCTGATTAAAGACCCAGCTATCGACAAAAGCACAAAGATCAAAACCCAGATGAAAAGTGTGCGCGACGTACCCCAATAAAGAAGCCGACCAAATTCCAGAAGCCCAATCATCCAGACCGGGAAGATAAACAGTCCAGAAAGCCGACCAAATTGAACCAAGCGATATAGGCGCCCCGAAATAAAACCCGGTATCAACAGCAAGACGACACCCCAAAAGATGCCGAAATCGCTGATCATCATTCCAACCCCGGTAAACAGGTTAAATTCTGGGTTTCCGAAGCGCTCCAACCCGCCCATGAATGTATGTTCCCAAAGCTCGGCTTGAATCTGGTTGAGTGTTTCAAATCCGGGAAGAGGCAGTTTGAACAGGAAATTCATGGAATTTAACGGTAGCCCGCTGGGCTCAAAATACTCGATCGAAACCGCCAGATTGTTGAACGAAGACACGTAGTAGGACAGAAAACGCGAGGCGGAAAAATACGCGATATTTATGTCGAACTGGCTATAGAAGTTCCACGAACGAAAATACTCGGTCGTGCCAAAGAAAAAAACTACGGCCGCGGCAGCTAGAACAGGAGCGATGCGGAAAGACGCCTGCCCGGTGTTCTTGGCGATCGTCCAGGCCGTGACGGCGGGGATCGCACACTCGACCAGCGCAAGGCGCTCACTCCAGATAAATGACCGGTAGAGCGCCAGAAACAGGATCAGGAACAGCAGGCGCGAGTAGAAAGTTTGGCAGTTTCTTTTGGTGCTCAACGCGATACCGTATCCGCTGACCACGGCAAGTGCGACGCCAAACTGGGTCATGGTTGTTATACCACCAATCTGGTTTCCCACATCACGACCGACAAACCCTTTACCTGTAAAAAACGCCATGATGACCGACGGGTTCAAAGTCGGGCCCAGCCAAATTGCGTAGGCAACCATCATCAAAACAGCATAGATCAGACAAGCGCGGCGAAATCGCACGGATTGCAAAATAAAAGTCAGATCTTCGATCACGAGGTTGCGCGCTTGTTTTTGGCCGGAAACCGAAAACATGCCCAAGACCGCTCCCAAACTGAAAATTCCGATACCAGCCAGTGCGATCCCCAAATGAATGGGCTCGATCGTTTTTGTTGTGCGCATAAGCAGGTAATACATCTCGGGCGACATCAACAACGAAAAGGCTCCGATGCAGGCCCAAGCGGACATGATCACCAGAGGGTTCATCCAATAAACAGTTTTCATCTACCCTGCGCGCTTCTGTTCTGGAGCCCCGTTTTGCGGGATTTCTGGTAACCGTTCAGGCGTCCTTGCGCAACACATAGGCGGTACCTTGCCATGCCGAATTCGCCCCGACATGCTGATACCAGCGCCCCAGTTACCGAGCGGGCAGCCCAATAGATCGCTGAACCCCAACCGTAGCTGTGTTTCGCGAGCACATAACCGAAACCCCGCGCGTAGTGGCGCCCCTTTTCCAAGCTTTGCGCATCGGTGCCGGTGACGATCATTTCGGCATGATGACCAAACAAGTCAGGGTCAAAATATTGTCGGTAGTGTTTAGACAGCGCTGTAAGTGACAGATCCTGAACTTCGTTCGCCCCCCAAGGCGTACCGGAGCCGGGACCGATCCGTTCATCAAAACCACCGGTGTCTTCCAGAACTTTACGGCGCAAGAAGATCACCCATTCTATCTGGGTAAACCACGCCGTTTTACGGTCAACCCAAACTGCCTGGTCCAGAAATTTCCCGTTGATCGATTGCCCGTCCTCAGAGGCAGCACGGCCCGAGACGATATCGGCGTCAGTGCTTTCCAATTTGGACAACGCAAGTTCAATAAAGTCCTTAGGATACCAACAGTCATCATCTGGAAAGAAAACCACATCGCCGCTCGAATGCCGCCACCCATGGTTTCGACTGCGGTTCACCCCGCGTAGGGACTCATCCTGGATGTGTATGATTGGCAAGTCGCCAAAATCCGAGATGACGGGCACCAAGCGACTGTCAGAGTTCTGGTCGACCACAATGATCTCGTCCAATGCTCTGCTTTGATGGCGGAGAGTTTCAAAAAGCCTGGTCAGTTCATCAGTGCGGCCAAGGGTCGCGACCACTGCCGAAACTGTCACTCGCCCGGCATTTGACTTTCCGGTTTCTTGCTCAAACATCTACGGTTTCCCTTTAGCCCAACCGCGCCAACAACCCGTGTTTTTCCGCGTATTGGAGGGTCTGGGCATAGTCCTCCTCCAGGTGCATCGTTAGACGTTCCCGGATAACTTCTGGCATCTCGGGTTTGCCGGCATCTTTCAGGCGTATCTTCTCATAGGTTTCCCGCAGTATTTTCCGCAACGTTACTGGAGTGATTTTGTTCACCAACAGCCTTAGACGGGACGCACGATAAACATTCAATAGACGCGTAATCATCCAGACGCGATCAACCGCATACGCGTTCCGTGCGGATTGCAGAGACTTCTCGCCGGGCTCAATTATTTCGAGATCCAGAAACTGTCGCAAGTCGTCGAAAACCGCATCAGGGTCTTTCTTGAGATCTTCGAACAAATACAGACGAAACCGGTCCCCAAAAGCCGCGTGAAAAGCTTTCAGCCCAGCAAAGTATTCGGACCGCCTGATCATGCGGTAATGCTCACCCCAAAGCACGTCAGATTGTTCGATCTCGTATTCTTCGCGATCCAATGCTGACATGAGGTCTTCCGAGATAAACCCGTCACGAACGCCCATCAGGTAGTGAGAATAAGCGCGCGTGACCGGCTCCCGCAAAACTGCAATCACACGGGCAGTTGGTTGTGCCGCTCTGATACGCGCGGCGCTTTCAGGCGTCGACAGATAGTGAGTACTGGCATCCACGACATAACGTGCATCCCCCGCTGCGGAATATAGCGCCTTGTAGTCGTCTAGCGTCAGACACGCGTAGAGCGGTTTGAGAGGAGCGTCGCGGTGCTGTGGAATCTGACCGTCGAAGTGGAAGTAGGCCGGTTCCTTGTTTTCGGCCGTAAAGACACCGGGAGTGCGACTAAGAACATCGTACAAAAAGGTCGTCGCGCTTTTAGGCGCGCCAATTAGAAAGAGGTTGGGAATATCTTTATGACGGGTCATGATTTTCACGGAATTATCAGGATCTGAAATTTGCAATTCTTAGGCTCTTTCGCAGCTTTCCCGTGATCTCGTCTCCATCCGAAAACACGGCTCTGACATCGCTGAAACGGACGCCGAAAACACCTGACACCGCTCCCAATCGAGCGCGGATCAGATACCAAAGCGCTCCGTTCATGACCCAACAAATCACTGCAAACACAAGCCCGGCTGTAAAGGCTGATTTGGTGAATATCAGGCAAATCAACAAACCCGCGGTGGCAATCATGGTTACAAGGCTGCGTACGCGCTCTAGGCCCTGCATGTTCATGATCAATGCAGTCGGGCCAAGCATGGTCCAACTGAGCTGACCGACCAGCAGAACGCAGAGAATTGGAAACGACTGAAGATATTCGCGCCCAAAACACAGCAACAGCAGCCAGCCCCCAGCTAGCAACAACACGAACCCAATTCCTCCACTGAGCAGCATAAGTATGCTGCTCTTTGCAATCGCGGCTTGAATTTCTTGATCACTGCGGGCCTGTGCGATTATTGGTGCGATTGCTGTGCGTACCGCATCGGAAAGAAAAACTCCAAGCTGCGAAACACGCTCAGCCGCGATAAAGAACGCTGCAGCTTCCAAGCCAGACGTAAGACCAATAACGATCCCACAAGCCCGGTGAAAAATGATTAGCGAGGCTTCGCCGGGCCATACGGAAAAGGCCATTTTAGCGTGATGGTTTTGCCCGGGCTCTCCCTGAGAACCAAGTCCAAGCCGCGCAATGCAGGCCTGTTCCCACGCTAGGGAAGTCAACAAACCCACCAAATAGAAGACCAAGACCTCCATTGGAGTGAGTTCAGTAAAGAGAAGCGCACCAATGGTCATTAATAGCGGGACAAACGTCCGCAGGACGGATTGACCCAAAAGCGCTTGAGACAGCTTTCCACAAGCGCGCAGTACGTCTCGGTTCACAGCCATCAGCGCTGTGGCAACAATCGAGAGGCCGACCAGGCCGGCTACGCTCACGTCTTGCGTCACAGGCGTATCAACGCGCAAAACAGTCAAAATTACGAAACCGGCAATAACCAACAGTCCACCGGAAACAACCACCAATCGAGCTTCTGACAGAAGTTTGCGCACAGCCGATTTCCTACCGGCCTTTTCGTATCGCGATCCGTATCGCAGAACCGTGACATCATATCCAAGCGCTGCGACAACGCCGCCTGTTATGATCACATTTACAGAAAAAAACACAAAGCCAAAGTCTTCCACGGACAGTGTCCGGGCGCAAACCATGGTGAACAGCAACCAAAGAACAGTGCCGCAAACACGCAGAAGGGCAGCCGTCAAGGCAGCTTTAAACATCTGGCGCTCCCGCTAAAATGACCGCAACTTTTGAAATTCAGTTTTACTGCGCTCTATAAAAACTTCCACCGGTACTTACCAGACCGATGTTTACCAAATCTCATGAGGGAATAGGATGGTTTTGGCAGTGAAATTATAACAAGCCAGAATCATATTAAAAGCAAAGTTATTCAGCGGTTAAACAACTCACGCCTTGTCGCTGACGGTCAAAATTCCTGAGGTCGGCGAGCAGAGCACATCTGCCATGTTTGTACGCCACTCTACCCAATAAGACAAAACCCAGACTTGCCGTGAACAGTTCCTTCCGCCGGAGGAAAAAATCATGTCGTGCAATTGGCATCACCATTTGAACCGGTGGCTTTTTCCAGGATGAGGAACAGCGCGCCAGACCGGCGCGCTGTTTTTTTGCCTGCCCTGACGCCTGCGGTCAGTTGTTGTAATACTTGTTGGCGTAGTTGCCGTAGGAATATCCGTAATGCCGCGCGCCACGCGCATTGATCTGACCAAGGATCAAACCGGTCAGACGCTGATTGTCGGTGT
>NZ_WPYP01000007.1 GCF_013030985.1 Ruegeria arenilitoris
CCTCGTCTGCACATGCCCCCCAATGGACGCATACCAAGACGCCGCCGAGTGAAAAACACCCCCGCCGGGAAACCGGCGGGGGACGACCCCATGAATGGCAGTTGGAGGAACGATGAAACACTATGTCCTCGGAAACGACCAAGCACGGCCGGCCAACAGAGCGTCTGAAAGAACACGGTATATCGACGTTTTCCTGAATGATCCCAAGGCAAAAGCATCGGCTGAGATGATTGTCGAGTTTTTCGACGCTTTGAACGATCTGGTCGAAGACCACATCTACGTCGTGAATGTCCGATGCTCTGCAACCGGCTCAGCGGGCGCCCCGCTTTATTGGGCGGGACGCACGGCGATTTTCTGGGGCGACATTCACAAAGCCTGGCCTTGTGACAGCACCAACAAAGCCCGGATATCGCAGATACTGAATCTGGCGCCGCGGTCCATATTGGTTGGCGGCGCGGTGCTGCTGTTGGCGCAGGCCGGGCGGGCCGCAGAAACAACCGCTGCCATCCATCCCAACTTCGCCGCTGCGGCACAGGAAATTGGGCTTTCTGACTGCCACAGCAACACGCACTGGTCACCTGACAACCGCACGCACAGCGCCGCAACCAAGCTGAGCGCTCTCCGGCTGTTGTCGGACTGTGTGGCACTGGATCACGGAGAGCATCTGGCCGATACCCTGCGCGGCTATATCGGTCTGACCGAGCCGGAACGCAGCTGTTCCAGCCAGCTTGCGACCCGCCTGATCCAACGGTCCGGGGCCGATCCGATGGTACGGCATGCAATAGAGGCAATGCTGAACAACGTGGAAGACCCGTTGAAGATCTCAGATCTGTCTCAGGCTGTTGGCGCATCCACCCGCCAATTGCAGCGGCGGTTTCTGGGCAAAACGGGCGTCAAGCTTCTGATCACGTATCGAGAGCTTCGGCTGGAGCGCGCCCACAGCCTGCTGCAACACACAAACATGCCGCAATCCGAAATTGCCACGGCGACCGGGTTTTCATCCGCCGCTGCATTGGGGCGGGCGTTTCGGGCGCAATACAACCTGACCACCGCAGACGTCCGAAACCAGCGTTTTGCCGGGGAATTGTCGGGGCACCGCCACACGCACTAAGGCAAAAGGCAGTATTCTGCATATCTGCACGAAATCTGCACAACTGGTGCGGATTATCTGCAGCCCGCGCGTTCACCTTCGGGGAAACTCGAGCAGGAGAACGACATGCCCAAAGAACTCATCATCCGTGGATTGCCCCGGTCCCTTGCCCATGACGGCTGGTGGCTGGCCAGCGAAAGCGGCCCATCGATTGACCAGGCGCCCCCTTCGGCGCCACCGGGCAACATACTGGACCATATCCGCCGATTTCCCCGATTTGCCGCGCTGATCCTTCTTGTTCTGCTGGGGGATTTTCTGTTTTGGGGATATTGTCCCGGGCTTTCGTTAGCCCTTTTCGCATGGGGTATCTTTGCGGCGGTTAGTTTCGAAAGCCCGGCCCGCAACAAGCAGTGGACCCCTGCCGGAGTGCTGCTGCTGGCCACCCTACCCATTCTGGAACATGTGCAGCTTCTGTCGCTGACCTTCCTCACCGTCGGGCTGCTTTGTGCCGTGGCCCTGCTGCGCATACCGCCTGGGATCAAGACACGCGAAAGCCTGCCATGGCTGGCAAGCGCCGTTCTCCGTCTGATAAAAAGGCTTCCGACCGCTGGTGTCGTGGCCTTAGCGGCCCACATCCGGGACTCGCGCACTCGGGCTGCCTCTCACAGCTCTTTCAGCGGAACTTCGGTACGCACGTTCCTTCGCAACTGGGCGTTTCCGCTTGGCGGCGTAATGGTTCTGAGCGCCCTGCTGATCAGTGCGAACCCTGTTCTCGAACATATGCTGGTACGAATGCTTCGGGTGGATTTCGATCTGTTCGTACTGCTCCGACGTGCAATGTTCTGGTCCGGGTTGGCGCTGTTGGTCTGGCCGGTCCTGACCTCCCCCGCCCCCGACGAAGCGATTGCGCTGACACTACCCGGCTGGAATGCTCCGCGTTTTCTGAATGCCGGGTCGGTCTTCCGGGCACTGGTTCTGTTCAACCTGATGCTGGCCGTGCAGAGCGTACTGGATTTCTCGATCCTGTTCGGCGGCGCGTCTCTGCCCGACGGCATGAGCTATGCCACTTATGCCCATCGCGGTGCCTACCCCTTGCTGGCGACTGCCCTGCTGGCCGGAAGTTTCGCACTGGTGGCGCGCCCGTTTTCGGAGCAAAACCCGGCGCTGAAATCCCTTCTGCTGCTGTGGTTGGCGCAAAACGTGCTGCTGATCCTGTCGGCCGCGTTCCGGCTGGACCTGTATATCGATTCCTATGGCCTGACCTATCTGCGCGTCTATGCGGTGATCTGGATGGGTCTGGTCGCGATCGGGCTGGCGATGGTGGCGTGGCAGGTACAACAGGGTCGGTCCTCGGCCTGGCTGGTGCTGCGGGTCGCCGCGTTGAGTGCCGTGACGCTCTACGCCTGCGCGTTCATCAATTTCGCCGCCCTGATCGCAACCGACACATTGTCGCGCGCATCGGACTCGGACAACACGACCCCGACGGATTGGCTCTATCTGTGCAGCCTTGGGCATACTGCGGCCAAAGCGATGTCGACACAGGTCGCGCTGCAACCGATCCCGCATATCCCGGACTGGGCGCAAAGCTGTGTGCATCCCGACCCAACCGATCCGAACTGGCGCGAATGGGACTTTCGCACCGCGCGCGTGAATGGCTATCTTGCAGCAAACACGCAAAGCGAGGCGCAATGAAAATCCTGTTGGTTGATGACGACCCCCGCCTGCGCGAGTTGGTAAGTCTGGCGCTGCAACGCGCGGGATTTCAGGTGGTCACCGCCAGCGACGGCCAGATCGCAGTGACCCACGCCGCCCGCGAAGCACCGGACCTGATCGTTCTGGATATCGGCCTGCCCGAGATGGACGGGTTCGAGGTGTGCCGCCGCATCCGCGCCCGGTCCGAAGTACCGATCCTGTTCCTGACCGCGCGAGATGATGAGATTGACCGGGTTCTGGGCCTGGAAATGGGCGCCGACGACTACGTCACCAAACCCTTCAGCCCGCGAGAGCTGGTGGCGCGGGTGCGTGCGATCCTGAAACGCTCGGCCGGGCCGCGCCGCAATGCGGTCCTGTCCCACGGCCGGATCACGCTGGATCCCGGCGCGCATATTTGCAGGCTGGATGAGGCCACAGTGCCCCTGACCGCGACCGAATTCACCTTGCTGGCCACGCTGATCGAACGCCCCGGTCAGGTGCTCAGCCGGGCGCAGCTGATACAGGCGGTCTGGGGCGCTCTGTCTCAGGTCTCGGACCGCACGCTGGACAGCCATCTCAGAAACTTGCGGGGCAAGCTGGCGCAGGCGGGCTGTTCAGGCGTGATCGAGACTGTGCACGGCGTCGGCATCCGCATTCAGGGTGCCGCGACATGAGGCGCAAGTGGCGCCCGGGTCTTGCCTTTGTATTGGGCGGCGCCCTGTGCGGCACGTTGCTGTTGTCGCTGAGCGGTCTGGTGGCGTTTCGCTATCTGGGGCCGGAACTGGGCTATCGCAACGCCGCCGTATTGCTGGCGCTGATCATTACCGCCGCCACCGGGGTTCTGGGCTGGCTGTTGGTCCGGTTGTTGCTGCGACCGATCTTTGCGCTGGAACGCTTCGCCACTCAGGTCGTCCGGCACCCCGCCGACCCCCTGTCGCCGCCTGCGCGGTTCGGCACTCAGGAACTTGGCACCACCGCACAAAGCGTCATCGACATGGCCGAGACCCTGCGCAACCGCGAGACGACGATCCGCAGTTTCTCGGACCATGTCACGCATGAGCTGAAAACCCCGGTGGCAACCCTCCGCGCGGCGACGGAACTGCTGCGTGATGACGAAACACTCTCGGCCGAGAACCTGCGTCTGGTTGATCAGATCGCCAGTGCGGGCGTGCAGATGGAGCATCAGATCGATGCCATGCGGCAGGTCGCCCGTGCACGCGAGTCACGTCATGACGGGGTGACCTCGTTGAGTGAACTGCAGGACGGGTTGAGCAGCGACTTCCCTGCCCTCAATCTGCGGATCGACGGTGGTGATGTGACAATCCCGATTGGCCCCAAAGGTCTGCAGGTCGTGCTGCGGCAACTGCTGAGCAACGCATCGGAACATGGCGCGCAGGCCGTGCAACTTTCAGCCGCGGCCGATGAGACGCAGGTTGGCCTGACGGTTCGTGATGATGGGCACGGGATCTCTGCCGGCAACGCGGCCCGCGTGTTTGACCCGTTCTTCACCACGAAACGCGATCAGGGCGGGACCGGCATGGGCCTGGCCATCGTCCGCAACACACTGCGCGCGCATGGCGGAGATGTTTCCCTGCTGCCCGCCACTGACGGCGCCGCCTTTTCGATCTGGTTCCAGCTCAGATAGGCCCAGGCCGCATTGCGCCCTAACTCCGGCTGCCCAGCATTCCGCCGAACTCGCACACCCGGTTGGCCCGGCATGGGCGGCCAGAGAAAAGGTCAGCGCCTATTCAAACCATATTGCGCATCTGGCAGCTTGGCATCTGTCATCCCGCCCCGACCGAGGTCGGCAGGCCGTAGAAATTGCCCATCTGCACGGCGGCGGCCCCGATCAAGGCCTGCTCTCCACTGCTGCCTGTGAACGATCCGCTGCGCAGATCAGTGATGAACGGCCAGGCCCCGAAGCTGACCGGGCGGCCGGGTGAAATCGTAAATATCGCACAGGGTAGACGGGCGATAGGATTTGGTCTGCGCGTCAAAGGTCGTGACCGCAGTACCAGAGTTGGTGAAATACACGCTTTGGGCTGTACAGTGCATGTCGTCCTTGCCCTCACGCTCACCCCGGGCATGGATGTAATATTCCCGCGCAGCGTTGGACGGCAGGTCCTCGGTCAGTCCACCATGAACCGCCTCATTTCCGGTACTGGCCTGCTGCTGCGCGATGCGTGCAGCGCGGCGGCCATCGAAAACCGCATCGGCAATCAGGCCAGGCGTGGCAGCGGCGCAGATCAGTTCAAGCGTCTTCAACCCCCTGCTCTGCAACTGATCATAAAGGGTAGTGTTACGCTGCCGTTCGGTCACCAAAACGGTCACCTCGCATTCGACCTGCGACACACGCCCGGAATAGACGCAGGCCGTGGTCACGCAGTCGGCGCAATGCGGCCCAAAGTTTGGTTGCATCGGATATCCGCCCCCAGTTCGATCAGCGGTGGTGAGCGGCGCGAATTGCGACCCACACCGTCGGCGCGCCATGCGGCTCCGGTGGCCAGAAACACATGTTCGATGCCCAGTTCCGACACCTGATCCGCATCCAGCGTGCTTTCTGCGAACATCCGGACATTGGCGCGCTGGCGCAGGTCGTTCAACCAATAATCAGCCACCCGGCGCCATGCGGCCAGCCCCGGCAAACGGCTTTCCCGCAAAACCCGCCCACTAAAATCCATCGCGCCTTCGGCCAACGTGACCTCGTACCCACGCCGCGCCAGTTGCATGGCGCATTCAAGACCGGCGGGGCCGCTGCCAACCGCCAGAGTCTGCGTCGCTTGCCCCCGTCGAGCGATCCGTTCGGGGTGCCAGCCGCGCCGCCATTCCTCGCCAATGGTGGGGTTCTGGGTGCAGCGGATCGGAATGCCCGACCCGTCCGAGGCGGCGCAGATGTTGCAGCCGATGCATTCACGGATTTCGTCGATGCAGCCTTCCTGAATCTTGCGCGGGATGAACGGGGCGGCGATCGACGGACGAGCCGCACCGATCAGGTCAACAATCCCCTTGCGCAGCATCGACTGCATCACGTCTGGCGAGGTCAGCCGCCCGACCCCCACAACCGGCTTGTCGGTCACCTGTTTGACGTAAGACAGATGGTCATTCTGATACCTGTCCTGCGGCTGGAACCGGGTGGTCGCGGATTCGTTGGCCCAGTCCGAGACGTTCACGTCCCAGATATCGGGCAGATCGGCCAACAGTTCGACCACGGCCCGGCCGTCCTCGGCCGCCTGCATCCCGTCGGGGCCGAGCATCTCATCGATCCCGAACCGGAAGGCCACGGCGCAGGTGTCACCAACGGCATCGCGCGTGTCTTCCAACAGCTCACGGGTCAGGCGCACGCGGTTCTCCAGCGATCCGCCATACTCGTCGCTGCGCGTGTTCAGATGGGGCAGCATGAACTGTTGGGCTAGCGTCATCCCGTGGCCCGCATAGACATAGATGATATCGAACCCAGCCTCTTTGACGCGCGGAGCGGCCTCCCGGTGCCAATGCCGCAGTGCGCCGATGTGGGCCTTGTCCAACACCCGCCCCTGTTTCGGCTGACACGCAAAGATCGCCATATCCGAGGGCGCAAGCACAGGTGGAAAGATAAAGTAAACCTCAAGTGAGCTTAACGTTCAGAGGGGCTTTCGTCATAACGTGCACGCCGCAGGTCGTTGATCATGGCCTTGCCCAGCGCGACACACATCAGCAGCAGGACAACGCTGAAGGGCAGCGCGCCAATGATCATTGAATTGGTCAGCGCCTCAAGCCCTCCGCCGCCCGCAATCAGCAATGTCCCGATCACCAGCGTCAGCAAACCGCCCCACAGGATGCGATGCGTGACCCCGGTTTCCTCGGCCCCGCCGGACATGATCGTGTTCATCACCAATATTCCGGAATCCGCCGAGGTGACCAGAAAGGTCATCGTCAGCACCACGCACATGAAACTGACGATCACCAACATATGGCCCGAGATCATCTGGCTGAGGGTCACGAACAAAGTCGCCGTGGTCGAGGCCGACAGGATCGCGCCATTGGCGCCTCCGTTCAGTTCCAGATCAATTGCCGATCCGCCCAGAATAGTCATCCAGGCGAAACAGACCAGCGACGGCGCGATCACCGCGCCCAGGATGAACTCGCGCACTGTGCGCCCGCGTGAGATGCGGGCCAGAAACAGGCCGACAAACGGGGAAAATGCAATCCACCACGCCCAGTAGAACGTGGTCCAGCCCGATTGCCAGCCGAACAAGCGCCCCGGAGTTCCGGCCTCATAGGCAGCGTGTTTCGCGGCATCCGGCAGAGCAGCGGCCTCGTCACCCAACCCGGCCAGAAAACTGTCGCGGGTGCCCCAGGCATCGGTCGCGCCGGGAAACAGCTCGGCCACGAAAGGGGCAGCCTCGGGCGGCAGGGCCGAGGCGAACTCGGCCTCGGACATCGGGCCATAGGCCTGCAGGCTGAGCGGGATGAAATTGATGATGTAGTCCACCAACGCCTGCCCATAAGTCGTCAGGGCGAACACAAACGAGCCGAAGACAATGAACACCGTCAGCAGGACCAGCGACAGGACCAGATTGAGGTTCGACAGGTATTTCACCCCGCGCCCCACACCCGAAACCGCTGACAGGGTCGACATCAGCATCACGGTCGCCAGAGCCACGATCAGCCCAGCGGTCGAGGGTCTCATCACTCCGTCCATCAGCCATTCCGCACGGGTGATCAGAAACGCTCCGTCCACCAATTGCGACACCCCATATCCGATGGTCACCGCCACCCCGAGGATCGTGGCCACAACACCCAGAATGTCGATCACATGCCCCGCGATGCCGTTGGAATACTCCCCCAATAAAGGCGTCAGCGCGGTGCGGATCGTCAGCGGCATATCGCGGGTATAGGCGTAATAGGCCAGGCTCAGCCCTGTGACCACATAGATGGCCCAGGCGTGAAACCCGGTGTGCAGGAACGTGTATCGATAAGCCCCCTTGATCGCCTCTTGGCTTTTGGCGGCGACCTCGCCCGAGACGGTCAGCGGGTTGGTCTCCCACAGGCCCAGCGGCTCGGCGGTGGCATAGACCATCAATCCAACTCCCAGCCCGGCCCCGAACATCATCGAAAACCATGAAAAGTTGGTGAATTCGGGCCGTTCGTCATCACCCCCCAGCCGCCTCCGACCCGTTGCCGGGATGATCGCTATGACGATCAGAAAGAAGGCGAACAGCGCAACCGACAGATCGTAGAAGATGTTGAACTCGCTCAACAGGCCCGATTTCCACGACCGCAACGTGTCGTTTGCGCTCAGCGGCCAGACCAACGCCCAAAGCACCAGCAGCGACACAGCGATCTTGCTGACCAGCGCGATCGGCAGGTTGTAGCCCTTGTAAAACCCGCTGTCCTGCCGTTCGATTTTCAGGTCCGTAAAGGGGTCTTGCAGCGACATGTTGCTTGGGCCCGCCTCGGTTCCGGTGCCGCTCAGCATCCGGCAAACCCTGAAAGACTGCAACAATTTTCAGGTCTTGCGGCGCACCTGCCCAAGACTGACCAGCCATTCCCGCAGGCACTGGAACGCTGCATAGAGTACCGGGATCATCAACAACCCCAGCGTACTGTCGAGGATCATGCCGAACAGAACCGGGTAGCCCACCGAGACCCGCGCCGCCGCCCCTGCCCCGCTGGACAGAACAAGGGGCAGAACACCCACGATGAAACACAGGCCGGTCATTGTGACGGGCCGGAACCGGATTTCCGCCGCTTTCAGGGCCGCTTCGCGGATGCTGGCACCGCCTTCGCGTTGCTGGTTGGCAAACTCGACCACCATGATCGCCTTTTTTGCGGCCAGCCCGATCAGCAGTACCATCCCGACCTGCGCAAAGATGTTGCTGTTCACGAAGGGCAGCAGCGCCAGCGGGATCAGCGCGCCCAGCAGCGCAAAGACGGCTGAGGTGATGATTGAAAACGGCAGGATCCAACTTTCATACAGCACCACAAGAAACAGGTAGGCCAGCACCAGTGCCGACAGCATGATATAGGGCACAAGCCCCTGCGCTTTGACCTCTTGCTGTGTGACGCCCGACCAGTCGATCCGGAACCCATCGGGCAGGGTTTTGTCGGCTATCGCCTGCATGGCGGTGATACCATCGCCGGAACTGACCCCATCCGCCAGTTGCGCACTGACCGAGGCCGCCGTGAACAGGTTGTAGCGCGGCACCGTATCCGGCGCGAGAACCGGTTCGTTGCTGACAAAATTGCGCAGCGGCAAAGACTCTCCGGCGATGTTTTTGACATAGATGTTGTCCACATCGTCCAGCGTCTGACGGAATTCGGCATCGGCGGAAATCACCACCCAGTAGACGCGTTCATTCAGTATGAAGTTGTCCACAAAATACGAACTGAGATTGGCCTGCAACGCGGTGAAGATATCGGCCACGCTAACGCCCAGAGTCTCGGCCCGGTCGCGGTCGACGGACAGTTTGTATTGCGGGCTCTGGGCCGAGAAATTGCCGTGCGCCCGGGAAAACTCGGGCGCGGCATTCAGGGCGGTGACAAAGCCGTTCATCACCGCATCCAGTTGCGCCCCATCACCATTGCCGAGGTCCAGCAACTCAACCGAAATCCCCCCGGTCGAGCCCAGCCCGTGAATGGTCGGGAAGGGAAACACGTACGAAACCCCCTCGGGCAGCGCGGCCAGCTTGCGCTCAAGTTGGTGCATGATCGCGTACCACTGCAGATCCGGACTGGTGCGTTGATCCCAAGGAGTCAGCGTGACGATGACCATACCCGCGTTGGGGCGTCCTCCGGCCAGCATCGAGTGTCCGGATACAACGGTGACGTCCTCAACACCCGGTGTCTGTTCGATCAGCGCGCCCGCCTTGTCCATGAACGCCTGCGTGCGTTGCAGCGAGGCCCCGTCGGGCAGCTCCATCGACGCCATCAGAACGCCGTTGTCTTCCTGCGGAATCAAGCCTGTGGGCACGGTTTTGAACAGGTACACCGTCAGACCCACAGCACCGGCAAACACCACCAACGACACCGCCATATAGCGCAGCATCAGCGAAACCAGACGCAGGTACTGACGCCGTACCCAAACGATCACCGCCGGAACAATCGCCAGCGGCCCGATGGGTTTGCTGTCGGTCCTCAGCATCATGGCGCAGAGCACAGGCGCAAGGGTCAAAGCATTTACGGCCGACAGGACAAAGGCAAAGATGATCGTCAGCGCGAACTGAAAATAGATCGTGCCGGTCACGCCGGGGAAGAAACACACCGGCACAAACACCGCCGCCAGAACAAAGGTCGTGGCGATGATCGGCCGGTTGACCTGAGACATCGCTTTCAGCGTCGCCTCGCGCGGGTCCAAGCCTTCGTCCCGCAGGATACGTTCGGCGTTTTCGATGATGATGATTGCGTCATCCACCACCAGAGTAATAGCCAGAACCAACGCGAACAGGGTGATCATGTTGGCGCTGAAGCCGATTGCATAGATCAGCGCTACTGCGCCCAGCAGAGACACCGGTATGGCAATGGCTGGCACGATGGTGGCACGCAGGCTGGCCAGAAACAGGAAGGTCACGCCGATCACCAGCCCCGCCGTCAGGGCCAGCGTGGTCATGATATCGCGAATCGACACTCGCACCGCGTCGGTGACGTCATAGGTGACTTCGTACGCGACCCCTTCGGGGAACTTCGCCGACAACTCCTTCATCAACGCGCGCAGGGTGTCGGAAATCTCAAGCGCGTTGGCCGTGCTTTCCTGATAAACCGCAACAGTGGCCGAGTCCTTGCCATTCAGTTTGGTCGAGCCGGAATAGGTCGCCGCGCCCAGCTCGATCCGGGCGATATCCTCTAACCGAGTGACGGAACCGCTGGGGTCCGAGGCGACGATGATCCGCCCGAACTCCTCAGCATCGCGCAGCAGGCCTTCGGCGCGCAGTTTGAATTGAAAGTCGGTTTGCCCTTCCGCAAACGGAGGTGCCCCGACCTGCCCCGCGGCGGCGATGACGTTCTGGTCCTTGATAGCATCCGCCACCTCCGCAGCGGTGATGTTCAGCGCCGCCATGCGGACCGGGTTGATCCAAACCCGCATGCTGTATTCCAACTGACCAAATTGCGAGACCGACCCCACGCCCGGCAACCTTTGCAACGGGTCATGCAGGAAATCGGCGGCGAAATTGCTGAGAAACAGCTCATCCCGCGACCCGTCGGGCGAGGTCAGGTTGATCACCATGATCATGTTGCCCGACCGTTTGGTCACCTCGACCCCCTGCTGCAACACCGCCGAGGGCAACTCGGAACTGGCCAGCGCGATACGGTTTTGCACCTCAACAGCCGCCACGTCGGGATCGGTGCCCAGCTCAAAGGACACGTTCAGCATATAGCTGCCGTCATTCGAGCTTTTGGAGGACAGGGACAACATGCCCGGAATGCCGTTCACACGCTCTTCGATCGGGGTCGCGACGGATTCCAGAATGACCTGCGCGTCCGCCCCTGGATACGAAGTATCGACGTAGATCTGCGGCGGCGTGATATGGGGGTATTCGGTGATCGGGATCAGGCGCACGCAGACCGCACCGAACAGAACCATCAGGATCGCAATGACAGCTGCGAAATGTGGCCTGTTGATGAAATAGCGCGCGATCAAACCGGCCCCTAACCCTGACTGTCGACCGCTTTCACGACCAGCCCTTCATGTATTTTCTGAAGCCCCTGCACCACCACGCGGTCGCCCTCGGACAGCCCGGATGTGACTTGCGTCCGGATCGCGGTCTGGGTGCCGATCTCGATATTCTGCCGATGGACCTTGCCGTCGCCGTCGACTGTGAAGACAAAATACCCCTGTTTGTCGAACTGCACCGCGTTGCGCGGCACGGTCAGCACCTTGGGGTCTTCGGACCCCGTCAGGCGGACGGTCACGAACTGGCCGGGGATCAGCACTCCGTCAGGGTTGGCGAAGCTGGCGCGCAGCTCGATCGTGTCGGTGTCCTGACTGACGCTGTCACCGACAAAGGTCACCTTGCCCGGGGTGGGATAGGCCTCGCCGTCGGCCAGTTCGATGCCCGTGGTCAGCTTGATGTCACCCGGCGTGATCCGCCCTTTGCGACGTTCTTGCAGCAGAACCGGCTCACTGACGTAAAAGCTGACCAGTATCGGATCAATGCTGGAGACCGTTGCCAGAACGCCGGTATCCGAGCTGACCAGATTACCCGCATCCACTGCCGACAACCCGATACGTCCGTCAAGCGGGCTGAGGATTTCAGTATAGTCCAGATCAATCTGCGCGATCTTCAGATCGGCCTGCGCCTCATCCACAGCGGCCTGTCCGGCGGCATAGGTCGCCAGAGCGGTATCCAAAACAGCCTGCGGAATATCGCCCTTGTTGAACAACTCCTGCTGCCGGTCCAACGCCGCCTTGTCCAACTGCGCGCTGGCCTGCGCGCTTTTCAGCGCCGCTTGCGCACTGGTCACACTGGCGGCGTATTTCTTCTTTTCGATCCGGAATAGAATATCGCCTTTGGCGACCGTCCCGCCTTCGGTAAAATTGACCTCTTCCAGAAACCCTTCGACCCGGGCTTGCAGATCGACACTTTGATCCGCCACGACACGGCCAACGAGCCGGTCCTGTTTCTGCAGGTCCTGCAGTGTCACCGGCGCGACCATTACACTGGGCGGCGCGTCGGACTGGGCCGCTGCCGGGGCCGGCAGAAACAGGGGGATAAATGCGCAAACAAACAGAGCAGAAGGTTTCATGAGACCCTCGGGAGCTTGTAATACCTTAACTATCCCCGCATCCCTGCACTGGCGCAACGGTTTTCTGGGCACGTCCACCTGCGCATTTCCCTGCCATATCAAACCCTTTGACGCAGGGCTTGCCTGTCGCGGGTTCTTGGGATTTTCTGACGCCACACATCAACCAAAAGGCCGGACTCGCATGAAGCTCGAATTCCACCACATCAACTTTGTGTCCGAGGATGTCGACCGGCTGCACCGGTTTTACACGCAGGTCCTTGGGCTGGCCGATGTCCCGATTGAGAATTTCCCCCGCCCCGATGCAACCGAAGACAAGGGCTATAGCGGTAAAATCCGCTTCGCGACCGATGGCGGAATGCAGATGCATCTGGCCGAAAGAAACCTCGACGTTGCCTTCAAACACGGTGAGACGATCAACCCGGTCGAGCGCGGCCATATCGCCTTTCGCACCGACGACATTGAGGCGTTCAAGAAGCTGCTGGACGACAATGGCATTCCCTATTCGGACTATGGCACCGCCTTCGCAAAAGAATGGCATCAGCTCTTCTTCCACGACCCCGAGGGTAATATCATCGAGGTTCATCAGGCGGTGTAAGTAACGTCGGAGGCACGCATTGAAACAGGCAGTACTGGTCGTCGATGTTCAACCCAGCTTTGACCCGCCGGATTGGCTGGTCGAACGCAGCCAGCTGTTGGCATCACATTTTCCGTCCATCGCCACGGTTGAACGCAATGACGAAGCGAAAGTGCCCTTTTTCAGACAGTTGGGATGGAAGCCCCGCTCGGTCGATGACGGCCTTGTTCAGGCGGATCGCACCGTTCTGAAATACGGCTACGGCCCGCCGCCCGAAGTGATCGATCAGTTTCACAGCTGGAAGGTCGACCGCGTTCTGGTCTGCGGCATTCAGGCCGACACCTGTGTTCTGGCCGCAGGGTTCGCCCTGTTTGACGCGGGCCTGCAACCGACCATAATTGCGGATACGGTCGTCGGATCTTCGCTGGATCGCAGCGGCACGCTTGGCGTGGACCTCTGGCGGCATCATTTTGGCCAGGTGATTGAGAAGCACTCGGATATTTTGTGACGGCGCAATCCCTGTCCGCATCGGAGAGGAGAGCCTATTATGCCCTCGGAACACATTCTTGGAAGAACAGCCATCACCCTTCTTGTGGCCAGCGGGTTTGCACCGGCACATGCAGACAGTTTTTCGCTGACCGGCCAGTATGAAGGCATGTATGCCTGCGACAGCACCACGGGCGGCGTGCCGTCTAGCTGGGCTGACCCGATGCGCGCCGGAATAGTTCAGGACGGGGATCGCATTTCGATCGACCTGCTCTACACCGACAAGCAAGAGCTTGGGGCCGAGTATTCGCTCTACACCGGTTCGGTTGCGCTGGCACCTGATGGCACACTGGTCAGCGGGTATTTCGAAGCCTGCGGAGGTACCTTCCCATCAAAGGAACTGGCCCGAATATTTCCCGCCGCCACGGATACACCTTTCAGTTTTTCGGTCACCAGCGTTTGGGCCTCGGATCAGGTGCCAAACCTTCCCGGCCTGACCGTACAGACCTGCACATGGAGTCTGAAACGGGTGTCCACGGAATCCCCCAAAGTCAGGCCGTGCGAAACGGCTGAACGCTAGGTTCAAAACCTCATCTGGACTTATTTGTTAAGTCCAGATGTTTAAATTGGATCCAAAGTGCCCATATAGCGCCCAATCTTGCAACTTAACCGTGCCTGATCGGGAGAATCCATTCCCCGGCAGGCCCTCAGTCAAACAGGATGGTCCCGATGAATTTTATTCTACGCGGTAGCCTGGTTACGCAAATCATCATCGGCCTTGTGGCCGGTGCCCTTCTCGCCACCCTTTGGCCTGCTGCTGGTTCGGCTGTTGGTCTGTTGGGTGATTTCTTTGTCGACGCGCTGAAAGCCGTCGCGCCCGTGCTGGTGCTGATCCTTGTCTGCGCTGCAATCACCAACCACAAGAAAGACAGTCAGGCCCGCATGGGGCCTGTAGTTCTGCTGTACATCCTCGGCACTTTTGCAGCTGCGCTGGTTGCGGTGGTGGCCAGTTATATGTTCCCGGTCACCCTGCATCTGACCGGCACGCCCGAGCTGATGGACGCCCCTGACGGTCTGGCCGAGGTGGTGAAGAACATCCTTCTGAAAATCGTGGACAACCCGGTGAATGCACTGGCCCAGGCCAACTATATCGGCATTCTCGCCTGGGCCGTCGGCCTTGGGCTGGTCTTCCGCCACGCAAGCGACTCGACCAAAACGCTGATGTCGGATCTGGACAGCGCGATCACCAAGATCGTGTCTGTTATCATCCGGATCGCACCCATCGGTATCTTTGGCATCGTGGCCTCGACCATTGCCGAAACCGGCTTTGTGACCCTTGCCAGCTATGGTCATCTGCTGTTGGTTCTGATCGGCTGCATGGCGTTCATGGCGCTGGTCGTGAACCCGTTGATTGTGTTCCTGCGTATCCGCAAAAACCCCTATCCGCTGGTCTTCACCTGCCTCAGGGAATCCGGCATTACCGCGTTCTTCATGCGCAGTTCGGCCGCCAACATTCCGGTCAACATGGAACTGTGCCGCCGCATGAACCTGGATGAGGAGACCTATTCGGTCACCATTCCCATCGGCGCCACGATCAACATGGCCGGTGCCGCGATCACCATCACGGTGATGACACTGGCGACTGTGCACACCATGGGCATTCAGGTCGATTTCCTGTCCGCCCTGTTCCTGAGCGTCATCGCATCGATTGCCGCGACCGGAGCCTCGGGCGTAGCAGGCGGGTCGCTGTTGCTGATCCCGATGGCCGCCAGCCTGTTTGGCATCGACAACGCAACCGCCATGCAGGTGGTCAGCATCGGCTTTATCATCGGCGTTCTGCAAGACTCCGCGGAAACCGGGCTGAACTCGTCCACCGATGTGCTGTTCACGGCCGCAGGGTCGTACAAGAGCGGCGATCCATATCCACGCAAACTGCCAATGGAAGAGGTCGCCGCCTAAGCGACCCCTTCCCACCAACCTTTCCACAACCGCGCGGTTTCACGTCGCGGTTGTGGTCCTCCTTCGGGCCCGCAACAGGCTTGGAAGCCGGCAACGCTGCAGTTTCCGTAGAAATTTTCCTGTAAACATCATAATGTTTCAATGTGAGATCATCTTGCGGCATCAGCGAGCCGGTCTGACAATGGGGAGGGACACGGAATGAAATTGAACTGGTGGATTGCGCTTTCGACGAGTCTTGCGGCCGCACCGGCCCTGACACAGGAAAATCCCATTCAGCACGATGCGGAGTTTTACATCCTTCAGGCCCAGCACGGTGAACAATGGGCACAGGATGACGCAGCCGTTGATGAGGCCCTGGCCGCGTTTCGGGACAGCAATGGGGGCAAGTCCCCGAACATCATCAGCGTGCTGATTGACGATATGGGGTTTGGCGACATGGGCATCCCCGAGTTAAACGCGGTGCGGGGATATGAGACGCCGAATATCAACGATTTCTCGGACCAGGCCATGCGGATGGTGCGGATGTATACCGAACCCTCCTGCACGCCGACCCGTGTGGCGCAGATGACCGGGCGGTTGCCGGTGCGGATGGGCATGGGCGACACCACCGTCGATATTGCGGGCTTTGGCTTGCCCGGTAATGAGGTGACACTGGCCGAAGTGCTGAAACAGGCAGGCTATGCCACCAGCCATGTGGGCAAATGGCATATGGGCGACATTGCTGAAAGCTGGGCCATGAACCAGGGCTTTGATTATGCCCAACACGCGGTTCACCAACAGGGTCAGCTGACCATCTTCAACGACGACGCGATCAAGGAACAGGTTTCGGTCGCGATCCGCGACTATGACGACAAATACACACTGGACGGTTGGTTCCGACCGGACTCTGCCGCGATGATGACCGTGATCGAGGGCGAAACCGGTGGCCCCATCCGCGAGATCCGCATGGAACCCGGTGAACGCTGGAACGCCGCCAAATATGACGAGATGAACCAGGCGTTTCAGGACAAGACGCTTGAGGAACTGGAACGCCTCGCTGGTGGAGACGCGCCGTTCTTCCTGCAATACTGGCCGATGATCCCGCTGGACAATACCCGCGCAGGGCGATCCGGGCCGGAAAGCGCCAATGGCGGTCTCTACGTGGACAAGATGCAGCTTTTGGATCAATGGCTGGGTGATCTGTTCACGCGACTGGATGAGCTTGGGCTGGCGGACAACACGGTGGTCGTCGTGATGGGCGACAATGGCCATTTCACCAAATACGCGCCGCAATCCGGCTTTACCCCGCTGATCTACGCAGGAGGCAAGGGCGACACGACCGAGGGTGGTATCCGCGTCGATGCCTTCATCCGTTGGCCTGGCATGATTGAGGCCGACGGCCTGCTGAACAGCATCATCCATGTCTCGGACCTGTATACGACCCTGTCCCGCTTTGCCGGAGCGGATCAGTATATCCCGCGCGACCGGCTGGTGGACGGCGTGGACCAGTCCGCCGCCTTGCTGTTTGCCGATGAATCCAAGGCGCGACGCGATCACGTGATCATCTATTCAGTCAACAAACCCGAGGCGATCGTTAAGGACCAACTCAAGCTGAAACTGCCAGGGCCTGGCGAAAATGCGATCGTGGCCAAATTCTTCGACCTCTATCGCGACACGCGCGAGGAATACTCGGTGTCCACCGAAGTCGGCGCGTGGGGCGGTCAGGAGTTCGTACGCATCCTCGGGCGTCACATGGCGCGGAAAGAGAAATATCCCGACACCACGCCCGCCTATGGCGTGCCTTATGAGGGGATCGAGAACATCCGCCCCGAAACGCAACAGGCGGTCGAGGCGTTCATGATCAAACGCGCCTCTCCGCAGCAATAGAACCCGGATCAGGAGGCACATATGGTCGGCAATATACTCTTCGTTCTTGGCATGATCGTCTCGCTTGGGATCGGGTTTGTCTATTTCCGCGATCTGGGAGACATCTCGCAGATGCTGTTGAAGGTGAAACGCCAGAACATGGTGCGTTTCATCCGGCACGAGTACCGCCTGATTGGCGTCGGACTGGGCGCGTTTGCCATCGCGACACTGGCGCATTTCATTCTGGGTGGCGGGCCGTTCTGGCTGTGGATCGTTTCTGCGCTTTTGGTTCTGTTTCTGTACGGTTTTCCCTATGTCTGGGTGCATCTGGGCCTGCGCAACCAGATGAATGATGCCGCCTTCTTTCCCATCAGCGAGGCACAGAAATATGTCGGCCCCACCGCGCCGGTCGTCGTTATCGAGAACAACGGCCACGCCCGTGCGCACCCCGATGCGCAGATCATGCGGCCGCATCTGGCGGGCGATGTGGACGGGCTGGGCGGCGAAGATGTGGTCATGACCTATTGCGCGATGGCCAATCTTGGGCAGGGCTACGCCCCCCGGATTGAAGGCAAACGGCTGGATCTTGAGGTTCTGGCCCAGCACGGCAACAACCTGATCCTGCGCGACAATGAATCCGGCGAGCCAATCCAGCACATCTATGGCTTCCGCGAGGCCGACCGCAACCCGAATGCCGACGGTCCTGCCTGCCCCAGACGTCCCGAAGCGCAGATGAAACCCTGGCCGACTTATCGGATGACCTTCCGCGGATTCCAGAAGGCCTTCCCCGAGGGTGAGGTGTTTCTGAACATGCCTTCCTCCAACCCTCTGCTGCGGCTGCTGGACATGGCGACCGAGATCACCTTTGGCTGGGGCATCGGTCGCCAGCATCAGGAAGACGCGCCGGTGATGGACAACATGGACCGCTCGGACGGCCGGTTGCCGAACAAGACCCTTGTCTGGGGGATCACCATCGGCAAAGACGCCGCCTGCTGGACCGATGATTTCGTCGTTGACAACAACTGGATCGTCAATGCCACCGTCGGCGGGCGCGATGTCGTTGTCAGTCTGGACCCAAAATACGAAAGCCTTGGGGTCTGGTATAATGACAGCGGCAAACCCGTTACGCGTTGCGATTTCTGGGGCATGTCAGATCAGGGGCAACTGCACCGGGTAGAAACTCTGCGCGCTGGCATCTTCTGGCACGTCTGGTCCGAGTTCTTCCCGAACACCGACATCAATCGCGTGGGCTCGCGCGCGGAAACACCTGATACCGTAGCGGCTTGACCCCGCAGGATCTAGGAAACACAGGCAACAATAAAACGGAGGGACGGAATGGCACTAAAGCAAAGATTGAAGGGCTGCGCGGCAGCGGCTGTGTTTGTTTCAGCGGCAACGATGGCTTCTGCGCAGCAGTCCGATTGGTCATACGAGGCCACAATCTATCTGTACATGCCCGAGACCGAAACGAGCATTGAAACTGCGTCCGGCACGCTTGAGGGGACGCTCAGCTTTTCCGACGCGCTGGAGAATTTGGACTTTGCCTTCATGGGCACCATGGCCGCAACAAACGGGCAATGGAGTGTGCTGGCCGATTACAATTACACCAACCTGACCTTCGGCAATACGGCTCTCGGTCCGGCGGGGTCAGAACTAGAGACCTCGGTCAAGACGCAGTTTCTGACTGCTTTGTTGGGATACCGGGTGCGCAATGACCGATCCGTAAAGATTGATCTGGCGGGCGGCTTCAGATGGTACAGCACCGACACAGAATTCACCCTGACCCCGGGCGGGGCGCCCCCGCAAACCAGCTCTGCCGATGCCAGTTGGTTCGATCCGGTGGTAGGGGTACGCGCCCGGTATTTCTTCACCGACGCGTGGTCCGGAACCGGCTATATCGATTACGGAGGGTTCCGCAGCGGCAGCGAAACCTGGTCCGTTCTGCTGACGGCGGATTATGCCATCAATGACAGGTGGTTGCTGCGGGGCGGGTATCGCTATATCTCATTTGATCACGACATTGACGGCGGCAACTATTCGTTTGATCAGTCCGGGCCACTCATCGGGGCCACCTACCGGTTCTGAAGCGCACGATTAGACGCCTACATACTTCTCAGAAATATCGGGGGTCAGGTCCGTCATGGCGCCGGACCAGACTGTTCGCCCTTTTTCAAGAATAACGGCCCGGTCAGACACCGCCGACAGTTCCTTGCGGGATTTGTCGATCAGCAGGATCGCCACATTTGTCTCTTGCCGCAGGCGGTTCAAAGCCGCCCAGATCTCCTGCCGGACGATCGGCGCAAGGCCCTCGGTGGCTTCGTCCAGTATCAGCAGGCGTGGATTGGTCATCAGCGCCCGGCCAATCGCCAACATCTGCTGCTCTCCACCCGACAGCGAGGCGGCGCGCTGGCCCTTCCGCTCTCCCAGCCGGGGAAACAGCTCAGTCACGCGGCGCAGGGTCCAGTCACCGGGCCGCGCGGCGGCGGTCAGGTTTTCGCGCACGGTAAGATCGGCAAAGCAGCGGCGGCCTTCGGGCACCAACCCTACCCCCTTGCGGGCTACCTTATGGCTGGGCAGCGTGTGCAGATCCTGACTGTCCAGCATCAGCGTGCCCTGCGACCGGATCATCCGACAGATCGCCTTGACCGTGGTGGTCTTGCCCATCCCGTTGCGCCCCATCAGAGCAGTCACCTCGCCCTGCGCCATCTGCAGATCAACGCCGAACAGCGCCTGACTGTCGCCATAACTGGCGGTGAGGTTTTCAAGCCGCAGCAGGGTCATGCCGCATCCCCCAGATAGGCGTCTCGCACCTCGGGGCTGGTGCGGATTTCATCGGCCGTACCGGTGGCGATGACCTTGCCGTAAACCAGAACACTGATCCGATCGGCCAGCGCGAATACGGCATCCATGTCATGTTCGACCAGCAAAATGGGCGCTTCCTGCCGCAATCCGTCCAGAAACCCTGTCAGCCGTTTCGATCCCTCGGCGCCAAGACCAGCCATCGGCTCGTCCATGACAAAGGCTTTGGGTGACAGGGTCAGGGCCACCGCGACCTCCAACTGCCGCCGTTGGCCGTGGCTGAGGTTGGCGCAGCGCGTGTCGCGCTCATCGCTGAGACCCACGCGTTCCAGCGCGGCCTCGGCCCTGTCGCGCAGTTCGGGCCGTTTCAGCGCGGGCCGCCAGAACCGCCACGCCACGCGTTCCGAGCCCATTGCGCCCAGCACTACGTTCTCCAGTACCGTATCCTCCATACACAGCTGCGAAATCTGGAAGGTACGCCCTAGCCCGGCCTGCGCCCGTGCCTGTGTAGAATAGCCCGAGACATCCTGACCATTCAGCAGAACCTGCCCTGAATCTGGTGTCAGCCCACCGCATACCTGCTGAATCAATGTCGACTTGCCGGCACCGTTCGGGCCGATGATGGCGTGGATTTCTCCGGGCCTCAGATCAATAGAGACATCGTCGGTGGCCTTGAGCGCTCCAAAGCTCTTGTTCAGGTTCAGCGTAGCAAGAACAGGATCAGACATGCGCGCCCTCTTTCCCGGTCAGCAGGCCGATCAGGCCACCACGGGCGAACAGAACGATGCACAGTAGGGCCACACCCAGATAGACGTGCCAGAAATCGGTGAGTTCGCCCAGGAAATGCTCCAAAGCGACAAAGACGCAGGCTCCGATGACCGGCCCCATCAGGCGACCAACCCCGCCGATGATGATCAGCACGATCAGCTCTCCGGACAGCTGCCAGCTGAACATCGAGGGCGAGACAAAGCGGTTCAGGTCGGCAAACAATGCCCCCGCCAGCCCGGTGATCGCGCCCGAGATCACGAAGGCCAGCAGTTTCAGCCGCATCGGGTTCAAACCGACGGTCTCGACCCGCGTGGCCGTCTGCCGGGCAGCGTTCAGCGCCAGCCCAAATGGCGACGCCTGAAGGCGCGCAAACAGAAACAGCACGACACACAGCAGAGTGAAGCAGATGGCGTAGAACTGGATCGGCACCAGCGTGTTCAGGCCGGGAAATCCGTTGCGTACATAGATCGACAGCCCGTCTTCACCGCCATATTGCGCCCAGGATATTGCGAAGTAGAAGAACATCTGCCCAAAGGCGAGCGTGATCATGATGAAATACACGCCGGACGTCCGCAGGGACAACAACCCGATGAAGAACGCCACCAGCGCCGACAGGATCATGGCCACCAGCCAGATCACCGGCATGGATTTGGTGCCATCGGTAGTGAACAGCCCCAGATCAAGCGCGGTATAGGTCTGCGCGTGATAGGCGAGGATGCCCATCGCATAGCCTCCGATCCCGAAAAAGACGGCGTGGCCGAAACTGACCATACCTCCGATCCCCAGGATGATGTTCAGCCCCACCGCCGCCAGCGCAAGGATCACCGCCCGTGTCACCAGCGTGATCGTGAACGGTTGATCCGCCAAGACCGCCCAAAGCGGCAACACCAGCAAACCCGCGATTACCAGCGCGTTGAGGTACCTTTCGTTCAACCTCATGCGCGTGCTCCGAACAGGCCGGTGGGCCGCCAGATCAACACCAGCCCCATCAGCACGTAGATCCCCATCGAAGCCAGCGCCGAGCCGGTCTTTTGCGCCGCGCCATTGTCCATGAACAGCTTGAACATTTCGGGCAGGAACACCCCGCCCAGCGTATCCGTCAGCCCAACCAGCAGCGCGCCGATGAACGCCCCGCGCACCGAGCCAATACCGCCGATAACGATGACCACAAAGGCCAGGATCAGCACCGGCTCGCCCATCCCCACCTGAACCGACTGGATCGCGCCAACCAGAGCGCCCGCCAGCCCGGCCAGCGCCGCACCCAACGCAAAGACCAGTGTGTAGAGTTTCGAGATATCGACGCCCAGCGCGGCAATCATCTCGCGGTCATTCTCACCTGCGCGGATCTGGATGCCCAGCCGGGTGCGCTCGATCAGCGCCCAGAGGCCCACGGCCACGGCCAGCCCGATGCCGATCAGGGTCAGGCGATAGAGAGGATATTCGATGCCACCCGGCAGAGTAACCGGCCCCGACAGCGCATCGGGAATGTCCAGAAACAGCGGAAAGGAACCAAAGACCCAGCGTGTTCCTTCAGAAAAGATCAGGATCAGGGCAAAGGTCGCCAGCACCTGATCCAGATGCGGCGCGTTATACAGCCGTCGGATCACCACCATCTCGACAATCGCCCCGGCCAGCGCCGCAGCGGCCAGTGCGGCAACCAACGCCAACAGGAAAGACCCTGTGGCCCCCGCCACGGCAGCGGCCGCAAAAGCCCCCACCATATACAGCGAGCCGTGCGCCAGATTGATCAGACCCATCACACCGAAAATCAGCGTCAGGCCAGCCGCCATCAGGAACAGCATGACGCCGAACTGCAGCCCGTTGAGGATCTGCTCGATAATCAGGATCGAGGACATGGAAACTCCGGCGGTCTGCCCGCCCCTTTGGCCGGGGCAGGCAGATGGTCAATTACATTTTGCATTCTGCCCCGTAGGCATCAAAATGGTCTTCCAGAGCGACACCGATGATCTTGTTGGTGAAGACGTCACCTTCTTTGATCACTTCGCGGGCATAGATCGTCTGAACCGGGTGGTGGTTCGGGCCGAACTTGAAATCGCCGCGGGTGCTGTCGAACTCGGCCAGACGCAGCGCGTTGCGGAAGGCCCTCGCATCTGAAGGATCGGCCTTGTCCAGCGCAGACAGCAGCAGGTTGGCGGTGTCGAAGCCCTGGCTGGCGTAAAGCGAGGGCAGACGACCGTATTCCGCCTGGAAGCTTTCGACAAACGCCGCGTTGGTCGGGTTTTCGATATCCTTGTTCCACTGCGAAGTGTTTACCACTCCCATCGCCGCATCACCGACCGCTTGCAGGATGCCCTGATCAAAGCTGAAGGCCGGGCCGACCACGGGCTTGTCGATACCGCTGTCGGCATATTGTTTCAGGAAGGAGATTCCCATGCCGCCCGGAAGAAAAAAGAACACACTGTCCGCATCGCTGGCGCGGATTTGCGCGATCTCGGCGGCGTAGTCGGTTTGCCCCAGCTCGGTATAGATCTCACCGGCAAGTTCACCCTCGAAAAACCGCTTATACCCAGTCAGCGCGTCCACGCCTGCCGGGTAGTTCGGGGCCAGAATGAAGCTGTTCTTGTAACCCGCACCGTTGGCATAGGCACCTGCGGCCTCGTGCAGGTTGTCGTTCTGCCAAGCGACGTTGAAATAGTTCTGATGACAGCCCTTCCCGGCCAAAGGCGACGGGCCGGCATTGGGCGACAGGTAGAACACGTTCTGGTTCACGGCCGCAGGCACAACCGCCATCGCAAGGTTGGACCAGATGATGCCGGTCATCACATCAACCCGCTCGGACTGGATCATCTTGTCGGACAGTTGCACGGCGATGTCGGGTTTGCGCTGGTCGTCCTCAATAACGACTTCGATGTCATCGCGACCCGATTGCGCGATCGCCAGCATGAACCCATCGCGCACGTCGATGCCAAGCCCCGCACCACCGCCCGAAAGCGTGGTGATCATGCCAACCTTGACCTCGGCCAAAGCGCCGGTGGCGCACAGCGCGGAAACCGCAGCGGCTGCTAGAAACTTTTTCATCTTCATCTCCCTTCGCTGGTCTTTTCGACGCAACTTATGTCAGCCTTCACGGCGTTCAGTCTATTCCTCTGACAGAGCGGTCTTTTTCCACCCGGTCAATCGCCAAACAATCACCGATCACACCCCCGCCGTCGAGGGCGTTTTCAACCTGAACTGCTGAATTTTCCTAAAAATGGCCCGCCTCAGAAGGCCAGAGTGATCATGATGGCGTAGTTGTCGGCCAGCATCTCGGCATCGGTTCGGTTGAACTTGACCGACGGCAGAGCCTGCATGTCAATCTGCGCTGTCCCATCGAAGAACTTCGCCAGATCGACGATCAGGTGCACCTCGGGATCGTCGCTCGCAGAAACGTCCGGCGGCAACATGAACTCGACCTCGCGGGCGTTTTCGGAAAACCCGACATGATAGACCAGCGGGGACACGTCATCCCCCTGTTTAAGCGCGCCTTCCACGACCACGAATTTGTATCCGACCTCCCAGTTCCACGCCATCTGGCTGTTGGGATCCAGATCGCCCCGCACCTCAATCGAGCCATTCGCCGCAGGATCAACCCCGATCAGGAATTGCACGGTATCGACGGATTTCAGGGGCACCTCGGGCAGAGTGATCGAGTGCGTCCTGTCCTCATTATCAAAGCGCAACAGGTGATAGCTGTCCGGTTCGGCATAGGTTTTTTCACCCTGCGCCAGAGACAGGTTGCTGATGTAGAACCTGAAATCCCGAACCCTGAACTGCCCTTCCCCACCCGGGTTGTCATAAACAAACTGATCATAGACCAGAGGCTCATCCCCCATATGCGCGTGAAAGGTCAGCGTGACCGGAGTGGTTCTCCGCTGTCCGGAGCTCAGAAGGAACCACCCCGCGATCAGGGCTGCTACGGCCAGTACTCCAAGGATCGGTCTCATCAGGAACCTCCGTCGAACGGGTCGGAAAACTTCGGGTCGGTCAGAAACGCCTCATCCGTCAGCGTGTGCAGAAAGGCGATGATGGCCTGTATTTCCTCGGGCGTCATACGCAGCCCGACCGTGCCCTTTGCGGCCTCGGGTGCGTTGTCGGCCTCTAGGATCAGAGGGCTGAGCGTGTCACTGACCACGATGCCGTCATTGTAGTGGGCCATGACGTCCTCAAGCGTTTCAAACCGGCCGTCATGCATGTAGGGCGCGGTGACGGCAATGTTGCGCAGGGTCGGAACCTTGAAAAACCCCTTATGCGCCGGGTTTCCCGTCACCGCCATCAGGCCATCAGGCAGGGTCTCATCCGGGTCCAAGCCGTTGTTGGAAAACCCGTCCAGCGCATCGCGAAACCCCGAGGTCAGAAACTGGCTGTGGCAGTCGATGCAGTTGCCGCCGCGCAGCGAAACCTTGGTGTCGGGATGCGCCATGAACAGTTTGCGCCCGTGTTCCTCCTGCGCGGTCAGGCGGGCTTCGCCGCGCAGATATCTGTCATATTTCGACCCGGACGAAATCAGCATCCGCATGAAGGTGGCCAGCGCCTTGGCCATGTTTTCCGGCGTGATTGCGCCATAGGCCTGACGAAACATACGGCGATAAGTGCCGGATGCCTCAAGCTCGGCCATCAGGGCGTCGATATCTTGCCCCATCTCATCCGGATGCTGGATCGGTATCAACGCCTGTTCCTCAAGCGAGGCCGCACGGCCATCCCAGAAAAACCTCTCTTGCCCCCAAAGAAGATTGGCAAGGCTCATGGCGCTGAATTCCAGCTCACCCCCTGACAGGGACGGCGATTTCGCGCGCCCATCGGTGAAGGCCAGCGCCTGCACATGGCAGGTGGCGCAGGACACCTGATTGTTGCCCGACAGGATCGGGTCATAAAACAGGTGTCGGCCCAGCGCGAACGCCTCTTCGGTCAGTGGATTGTCGGGCGGTACGGCAAAGCGACCGAACACAAACGGCGCCGAGAAATCGGCTATTGGCGTCGCCACCGGGTGACGCGTGCGATCCCAAGCCGCCCACCCCGCCACCGCAAGACCTGCAGCGGCGAGGATCAGAAGCACCCAGCGCATAACGCCCTCCGGGCCGCTAGTGGTGGTGGACAAAGCCCGATCCGAACAGGCCTTCGAGGTTCTCTATCCCCTTGTTGTACCGATCCTTGATATTGACCGTGGCCAGACGCTCACCGGTTTCAAGATCGTGGACCGAGATCGTGTGGCTGTTCAGACCGGCGATGAAATCCACATCCGTCGGGTCATTGTCAGCGCTATTGCCCAGGTTCAGCAGGTTGTTCTGAATGGCAATCAGATCACGGCCCGAGGCCGAGGTGAAAAAGATCATATGATGCGCCCCCGGATCGGCCACGATATCCGGGCCGCTGGAGACCAGCTCGGGCAGGGCTGCCAGATCATAGCGTTTTACCACGCCGGGCAGAGCATGTGAGATGAACAGCTCGTCCTCGGTGCCATAGAATTCCAGCGGAACGGCGGTTTCATTGGCAACGCCGCTATAAATCACCTCGGCCTCACCAAAGGTCTTGGAACTGGCGTCATAGGGCACCTTCCACGTCTCGAAGCCAAACATGGTGTTGGCCAGAATGGCCGGTTTGATATCCGGGTGCATGTCAGGACGCGCAAACAGCACCTCGACCGGAGAGGACGGGAAGTTCAACGGCTTTTCCTTTTCGACCGTGATGTTTTCGATGGGCTCCAGCGTGTTCAGATCGATGATCGTCAGCACATTGCCGACACCGGTGGCCAGGTCCGGATGCACCGTCGACGTCACCACCATTCGGTCATCAAAGGCCGATATCCCGTGCGGGTACATGATGTAGGGCGCGCCCTCGCCCACCTGACTTTTGCGCGCTTCGATAACCTTGACGACCTCGTTGGTCTGGGCGTCGAACACACCGACCGAGCCTCCGTCATCCCCGCCGGTTCCGCCCAGGAAGGTCACGAACATGTATTCCTGACCGTTCGAGTTGGCCCACATGATATCTTCGCCAACCATCTGCCCCTGCGTGTCCAGACAGTCAAAGCCGGAAATCACCGGCGCACCGCCCGCATCGCGCGACAGCCCAACCTCGGCCAGGCTACAGGACGGATCAAGCCCGGTGGAATAAAGCCGGCCATTGGGGCTGTAGTAGAGGTGGTGCAGCGGATGCACCATCTCGGGCTGTTCCACCTCGCTGAGAATCTCTCCGAACCGATCCGATTCCGGGTCCAGTTCGATGATTGCGATGCTGTGGCGGGTGTCCAGTGTCGGAAGCCCGCGCAACAGCACCATGCCCTGACTTTCCTCGCGGTCCTGCGACAGCGCCGGAGACAGCCCCGCCAGTATCAGGCCCGCACCAACCAGAATGCTTAGTGTAAAATGATTGAGTTTCATGACTTACCCCCTTGTGATGAAATTTCCAAACATTTCAGAGTGGGATGCGCCGCGCCCTATGTATTATCATATCTTGGAATTTGCACCAAACCTGCGCATCCCTCGAATGAGGTGTTGACGGAAGGGTCCTTCCTCACTCAATGTCGTGGCACTCAGACGACGGGGAACTGAAGCTGTGACAGCCAACCTTCGACAACCGATGATGCGTCGCGAAACCGGGTGCGATCTGGTCGCCTGACCCGCGGGGAACAGTCCGTTTTCACCTGACCCGCCTTCGGGTCTGTTCCACCCTTTCAGGCTGATACCCTTATGAATCAAACAGTTGGATTGCGTATGGCAATCGACATCGGCGGCACGTTCACCGATACCGTGCTGCTGGACAGCGCGTCTCAGGTGGTGGCGACCACCAAAACACCCACCACACCGCACCGCCCTGCCCTTGGCGCGGTTGCCGGTGCCACGCATGTGCTTGAGGTTGCCGACACCGACTGGCGTCAGGTGACCGGGTTCATCCATGGCACCACTCTGGCCACCAATGCGCTGATCGAACACCGTGGGGCCGTCACGGCCACGGTCACCACGCGCGGGTTCCGCGACATCCTCGAAATTGCATATGAGCGGCGCTATAGCCAGTACGCGATTGATCTGGTCAAACCCGACCTGATCGTGCCGCGCACCCATTCACTGACGATCGGCGGGCGCATGGATGCCAGCGGGCAAGAGCTGGAGCCGCTGGATGAGGCCGGTATCGCGCCTTTGGTCTCGGAATTGCTGGCCCTTGAGGTCGAGGCCGTCGCCATCTGCCTGCTGCACTCCTATGCCAACCCGGCGCATGAGCTGGCGCTGCGCAGCCTTCTGGCGCGGCATATGCCAGATCTTGTCATCTCGCTCAGCCATGAGGTCAGCCCCGAAGCGCGCGAGTTTGACCGGCTCTGCACCACAATTGCCAACGCTTATGTGCAGCCCCTGATGGCTGGGTATCTGCAGGATTTTGAAACCCGATTCCGGCAAATGGGGCTGGCCTGCCCGATCCTGATGATGACGGCGGGGGGCGGCATGACCACACTGGACACCGCCGCCCGGCTGCCGATCCGACTGGTCGAATCCGGCCCGGCCGGGGGGGCCGTTCTGGCCGCCCGCATCGCCGAGGCCACGGGTGAGGCCGACGTGCTGTCCTTTGACATGGGCGGTACCACCGCCAAGCTGTGCCTGATCGACGACTTTCACCCCCAGACCGCGCGCAAGTTCGAAATTTCGCGGGCCGAGCGTTTCATCAAGGGGTCAGGAATGCCGGTGCGCATTCCGGTGATCGAGATGATCGAGATCGGAGCGGGGGGCGGCTCGATCGCCAGCGTCGATCGCCTGGGCCGCATTCAGGTCGGTCCGCACAGCGCGGGATCAGATCCCGGCCCCGCGGCCTTTGGCAAGGGCGGCGACAAGCCAACGGTCACCGATGCCGACCTGACGCTGGGCCTGATCGAACCGGGGCGGTTTGCCGAAGGGCGGTTGCAGATCGATCAGGGTGCGGCACAACAGGCGATGTCGCAGGATGTGGGCGATCCGCTGAACCTCAGCCCCGATCAGGCCGCATTTGCGGTCAGCGAAATTGTCGATGAAAGCATGGCCAGTGCAGGCCGGATGCACGCGGTCGAATCCGGCAAGGACCTAAGCAACCGGTTGATGATCGCGTTCGGAGGCAACGGTCCGCTGCACGCCACCCGCGTGGCCCGACGCGCCCAGATGCTACGTGTGTTGATCCCGCGTGATCCGGGTGTGGGCTCGGCGGTCGGCTTCCTGTTCGCGCCCGTGTCGTACGAGGTTATCCGTTCACGCTATGCCCGGTTGGACAATCTGGATATCGAGGGCCTGAACCGGTTCTTCGACGCCATGCAGGCCGAGGCGGAACAGGTCGTCCGTGCCGGAGCAGCCGAAGGTGCTCTGCTGCAGCGCCGGGTCGCCTATATGCGGTATCACGGGCAAGGTCACGAGATCGAAATCCGCCTGCCCGACCGCGCGTTGGCCACCTCAGACCTTGACGCGCTACGAAAGGCATTTGAAACGGAATACAGCCGCCAATTCAGCCGGATCGTGCCCGGCATGACCGTAGAAATCCTGAACTGGGGGCTGTCAGTTTCCTCCCCCGCCCCCGCACATGAGGCCTATCCTGACGCTCCGGCGGAACACACCGCCACGGCAACCGAACACCGGCAAATCCTGTGCGACGTCACCGGCGCCCGGCGTCCGGCGGGCGTGTTCAACCGCTCTGACCTGACGCCCGGAGTGGCCCTCAGCGGTCCGGCACTGATCGTCGAGGCCCAGACAACAACATTCGTCAGCGCCGATTTCAGCGCCAGCGTCGACGGCCAGGGCAATATCTGGCTGACCCGGCAAGAGGAGGAGGAAGCATGATCCAGTCAGATACACGCCTGCAGGTGATGTGGAACCGACTTCTGGCCGTGGTCGAGGAACAGGGGCAAGCGCTGATCCGCGCCGCCTTCAGCCCGATCGTGCGTGAATGCGGTGACATCTCGGCCGGGATATTTGATGCGCAAGGCCGGATGCTGGCGCAGGCCGTCACCGGCACGCCCGGGCATATCAACACCATGGCCGAGGCGGTCAAAACCCTGCGCGCCCGCTTTGCCCAGAGCGAGATGAAACCCGGCGATATCTACATGACCAACGACCCGTGGATCGCCTCGGGGCATCTGAACGACTTTCTGCTGATGATGCCGGTGTTTTTTCAGGACACGGTGATTGGCTACACCGCCTGCACATCGCATTTGGTCGATCTGGGTGGGTTGGGCATGGGGCCCGAAGGGTCCGATATTTATGACGAAGGATTGCTGATCCCACCCTGCAAACTGGTCAGTCAAGGCGAAGTCAACGCGCTGCTGCTGGACATCGTCAAAGCCAACTCGCGCGAGCCCATCGCCAATGAAGGTGACATTTATGCTCTGATCGCCTGTTGCGAGGCCGGAGCCGAACGGCTGGTACAGATGATGCAGGAGTTTGGCATCACCGACCTGAATGCGCTGGCCGACTATATCATCGACACCTCCAGACGTGGCACCCTTGAAGCCGTCGCGGCCTTGCCCAAGGGCACGTGGCGGCGCGTGCTGAAGGTTGATGGATATGATGACGAGATCGAGCTGCACGCCGCCCTCACCATAGCAGACGACCACCTGCTGCTGGATTTCGACGGCACCGCGGCTTGCGTCGGCAAGGGGATCAACGTGCCGCTGAATTATGCCACGGCCTATTCCGTCTTTGCCCTACGCTGCATCATCGGGGCGGATATCCCGAACAATGCAGGCTCGCTCGACCCGTTCCGGGTGACCGGCCCCGAGGGCTGTATCCTGAACGCACAGCCCCCGGCCCCAGTTGCAATGCGGCACACGCTGGGGCAGATGACACCCGATCTGGTCTATGGCTGCCTGTCACAAGCCCTGCCCGACAGAGTTCCGGCCGAGGGGGCATCCTGCATGTACGACCTGCCTCTGCGCCACGCGCCCGAGGCGGTTGACCGCGGCGATGATCTCTTTGCCCTTGAGCTAGTGTTCAACGGCGGTACAGGTGCCCGGCCCCGGCTGGATGGCCTGTCGGCCACGGCATTTCCCAGCGGCGTCTGGGGCAGTCAGGTCGAAACCACAGAGGCCGTCGCGCCGGTACTGTTTCACCGCCGCGAGTTGCGACCGGATTCCGGTGGCGCCGGGCGTTTGCGGGGCGGGCTGGGGCAGCAGATTGAACTCAGCGCATCCAAGGCTCAGGACCTGATGCTGTTCCTGTCGGTCGAGCGGATCAAGAACCCAGCCAAGGGCCGTGACGGCGGTTTGGACGGCGCGCCCGGGCGTATCACCGTGCAGCCCGGCAACCGCCAACTGCCAGGCAAAGGCGAGGTTCGGATCAAGGCCGGTGAAACGCTGACGTTCGAAACGCCTGGTGGGGGCGGGTTTGGTCCGCCCGAGGAACGCTCGGACGACGCGGTGCAGAATGACCTGCGCGCGGGGCTGGTCACGCAGGACATGGCCCGAGCCCAGTACCAGAGACAGACATGACCCGCCCGCACCCACATATCGCGCGCATGTCGCCTTATGCGCTGGCTGACCTGAGCGCGCCCGAGGGCAAAACCCTGATTTCGCTGTCCCAGAACGAGAGCCTGCGCCCACCTAGCCCCAAGGCAATTGGGGCGGCGGCGCATGCCATGGGGACGTCGATGCTGTATCCCGATCCGGACTGGACGGACCTGCGAAACGCCCTGTCCGACCTGCATGGGATCGATGCGGATGGGATCTTGTGCGGCAACGGATCGCTCGACCTGATCGGTTGCCTGGCCCGCGTGTTTTCGGGGCCAGATCGGGCGGTGCTGGCCCCGGTCCATGCCTATCCCTTCTTTCAGACGGCGGCGCGCATGGCGGATGCGCGGTTCGACACCGCCCGGGAAATGGATGTCACCGTCAGCGTTGATGCTCTGTTGGCATCGGTCCAGCCGGACACCGGTATCGTCTTTGTCGCGAACCCGGGCAACCCGACCGGAACGCGTATCCCCAAATCCGACCTCATTCGACTACGGCAAGGACTGCGGCCCGACATCCTGCTGGTTGTCGACGAGGCCTATGGTGAATTCTCAGACCATCTGGGCGAGATGTGTTTCGATATGATCGCGGCCGGCAACACGGTCGTTCTGCGCACCTTTTCCAAGGCCTACGGCATGGCCGGGTTCCGCGTCGGTTGGGGGCTGTTCCCGCCGGTCATTGCCGAAGAGGTGCGCAAGGTGATGAACCCCAACAACATCCCTGCCAGCGCTCAAATCGCCGCCGCAGCAGCGGTGCGAGACGACGCCTATATGCGTGAGACTTGCGAGATGACGGCTGCTCTGCACGATCAGGCCGCTACCGGCCTGAGGGACGCGGGCTTCACCACCTATCCGAGTTTCACCAACTTCCTGCTGTTGAACTTGGGCAGCCCCGAGGCTGCGGCAAGTGCCGACCGAAAGTTACGCTCCGAAGGTGTATTCCTGCGCCCACAGGGCGGCGCGAGTCTGCCGCATACACTGCGCATGACCGTCGGGTCACTGGATGCAATGAACACAGCAATAGAAATCCTGACACAATGGAAACAGGAGGGTCAGCCATGAGCACGTCCCGAGGCCGCGCCCGGTTCGGGGTACTTGTCCCCTTTACCAACACCAATCTTGAACCCGATCTGGCGTTGATGGCCCCGCCGGGTGTTTCGCTGCACGTGGCCCGAATGGGCGGGTATGACGAAGATAAGATCCCGGACGAGGCCCAAATGCACGATCTTGGGGCCGCCGATCTGGACGAGCCCCTGCGCCTGCTGATGGGGGCAAAGCCGGACGTGGTCTTCTACGGATGCACCTCGGCCACCCTGACCCACGGCCCGCAGTTTGACCGCGAACTGGCTGCACGGATCAGTACCGCAAGCGGGGCCAAAACGGTCACTGCGGCCGGGGCTTTGGTTCATGCATTGACGACGCTGGGTGCCCGACGCATCGGGTTCGCCTCGCCTTATGTTCCGGCAATCAATAATATGGCGGTCGGATTTCTGGCCAAGCTGGGTTTCGAGACCATCCAGCGCTCCGAGGTAACCGAGGCACTGGACAATGAAGGCCAAGGCGCATTGGACCCCGAGGCGGTTTTCGAATTGGGCCGCGCGGCAGATCACCCCGAGGCCGACGCGCTGGTTCTGTCTTGCACCGACATGCGCAGCATCGAGGTTCTGGCCCAGCTGGAAGAGACGGTCGGCAAACCGGTGATCAGCTCAAATCAGGCAATGCTGTTTCAGGCGCTGCAGCTATCAAACTTCAAAGAGCCCGTCTTAGGGTTCGGTCGGCTATTGGAACAGGCGCGGTAAACGTCCCTGAAAGCGCGGAAGAAGCATCATTTCCGCGCCTTGATTTCTTCACGCCTGAACGGCCTTCATGAACCGGTCGCGGATCACCACCGGGTCCATCGTGATCGGCGGCATCTTGGCGTTGCCGCTTTCGCACTTGCTGACGATCACGGTCATCTGCCGGGCGTCCAGCGCCTCTTGCAGCACCCTCCCGGTGTCTTCGGCGGGGCATTCGATCACGCGGTCACAGCCTGCGGCCGCGGCCATTTTCGCCAGCGAGGTCTTCCGCCCCGCATAGGTCGGCTGGTCCCCGGTCGACCCGTAAGAGCCGTTGTCGATGATCAACAGGATATAGTTGTCGGCCACATTGTTCGCGATGGTCGGCAGCGTGCCCAGGTTGGTCAGCACGGACCCGTCCCCATCAATCACGATCACCGGCTTCGGCTGCGACAGCGCCAGCCCAAGACCGATAGACGAGGCCAGACCCATAGTGCCCAACATGTAGAAATTGGTCGGTTGATCGTCGATGGCGTGCAGCTCCTGACTGGGGATGCCGATATTGCAGACCACCAGTTGATCACGCAGGATCGGGGCGATTTCCTTCAGGATTTCAGAACGGATCATTGGTCGCCATAGCCTCCCCAGAAATTGGCGTCGGTCAGGACGGCGACCGGCTTGTTGCACATGAAAGTGTATTTCAGGATCGCATCCAGCTCGGCCACATCCGACTGATGGTGAAAGTGATAGGTCGGGATGTTCAGTTGCGCCAGCAGAGCCTTGGTATGCACTGCCATTTCCACCTGACAGGCGATGGGTTCACGTAGCTCTCCGCGATAAGAGATCAGCATGGGCAGTGGCATCCGGTAGTACTGGATCAACGTCGCCAGCGTGTTGATGGTCACGCCGATGGCGGTGTTCTGCATGATGATGGCGGGGCGCTTACCACCCATCCACGCCCCCGCGCACAGGCCCATGCCCTCGTCCTCTTTGTTCGAGGGGATGTGATAGATGCCATCGCGCTTGTCGATTTCGTCGATGACTCCGGCCAGCTGTTTGCACGGGACAGTGGTAACAAACGAGATATCGTTTGCGACCAGATCGTCCGTGATCTTCTTGTCTATATTCATATCCGGTCTGTCCATCCTGCTTGGGGCGCCGGGGCGCGATTGTAGGTTCAGATCCTGCGATGCACATGCACGGCGCAGCCGGCATGGCGCACCACACGCGATGCGGTCGAGCCCAGGAAATAGTCGCTGAGCCCCGGCTTGTGCGAGCCGATGACAATGCAGTCAAAGTCCATGTTGTTGGCATAGTCGATGATTGTCCGGGCAGTATGGCCCTTGACGATCTCGGGCTGGATGCCCTCCAGTTCCTCGGTCTTTTCGCGCAGCAAACTGGCCGCAGCGCGAAACCCGTCGGCTACAGCGTCCTTGTCCAGATAGGCACTGACCGACCCCTGTGGCATCTCGTAGACATGCAGCGCAACAATTTCGCTGTCCGCCGCCGATAGTGCACGGGCCACTTCCAGCGTGTGCTGCGAAATTCCGTGATCCAGCGCCATGGGAACAAGAATTTTCTTATACATGAGTCCCTCCGTTTCTGTCGGACCTCGGCCCACAGACAGCCTTCAAAATAACCCGCGCGGTCTGTCGGAAATCCTCGGCCGTAAAGGTATACGGTGCCGATAAAAGTGATTTCCCGCAAGGTATTGCGGCATGATTCCGGCCCAAGGCACCCCTGCAGTCTGGTTCAAGGGCATCCGGTGCTCACCCATCTGCCTGCAGATCAAACTGTTCGTCGGGGAAGTACTTTGCCAGACGCACATCCGCGGCGCGGGCGTGACCTTCCATGCCTTCCAGCCGGGAAATACGGGCGGTTGCAACAGCCACGGGCTTTGATCCTTCGCGCGTGGCCCGCTGCCAGGTGACGATCTTCATATACTTGTGGACACTCAGCCCCCCCGTATAACTGGCCGCCCCCGAGGTCGGCAGAACGTGGTTGGTGCCGGTGGCCTTGTCGCCATAAGACACGGTGGTTTCTTCCCCCAGAAACAGTGAACCGTAACAGGTCAGCCGCTCCAGCCACCAATCCAGGTCCTCGGCCTGCACTGTCAGATGCTCGGGGGCGTATTCATCCGAACAGGTGGCCATTTCCTCACGATCCGAACAAACGATCACCTCGGCATAGTCGCGCCACGCGGCGGCAGCGTTTTCGCGGTTCAACTCGGGCAGATCGTCGATGAGCTTTGGCACCAGTTCCATCACCTTTTGCGCCAGATTTCGGTCATCGGTCACCAGCCAGACGGGCGAGTTGTAGCCGTGTTCGGCCTGGCTGACCAAGTCGGTGGCCACCACAAGGGCGTCCGCACTGCTGTCGGCCAGGATCAGGCTGTCGGTGGGGCCTGCAATCATGTCGATGCCAACCTTGCCGTAGAGAATGCGCTTGGCCTCGGCCACGAACTGGTTGCCCGGACCCACCAGGATATTGGCGCGCGGCAGACCGAACAGGCCATAGGTCATCGCGGCCACGCCCTGCACCCCGCCCATGGCCAAGATGCTGTCGGCCCCGCAGATATGCGCGGCATAGACAATCGCAGGCGCGACCCCCTCACCCGGGCGCGGCGGGGAACAGGCGGTGATGTGGCGGCACCCGGCGACCTTGGCGGTGGTGACAGTCATAATCGCGCTGGCGGTGTGGCTATAGCGCCCACCGGGCACATAGCAGCCCGCCGCGTCCACCGGGATTGCCTTTTGACCGGCGACAAAACCCGGAACAATCTCGGTCTGCACATCGGCCACGGTTGCCTTCTGGGTTTCGGCAAAGCGGCGCACATTGTCATGGGCAAAGCGGATATCGGCCTTCAGCTTCTCTGGAACCCGGGCGATGGCGGCGTCGATCTCGGCCTGAGTCATCAGGACATTGCCGTCGAACTTGTCGAACTTGGCCGCGTATTCCAGCGCCTTTGCATCACCCCCCACCTCGATATCAGCAAGGATGGTCCTTACCGAATCGTGCACTTCAGAGGCATGGGATTGCGCCGTCAAAGTCGCTTTTTTCAAATAGTCACGAGGCATGGGCAGCGGTTCCTATTTTCTGGCCTTTTTCCGGATTCGGTTCATCGAAATTTGTAAGCGCTTACATCAAAAATGCAAGCGCTTACATCTACACTTTTCTTAGGCGGCACTTGAGCTTACACTTATTGGCAAAAGCAAATCTCAGGTTTGAAAATGTCGAAACTTCGATCCGTACCCACACTGGATGATGTCGCCAAGCTGGCAGGCGTTTCGACGGCGACCGTATCGCGCTGTCTGAATGATCCTGACCGGGTGGTTGAGGCGACGCGTCAGCGCGTTTTGTCGGCGGTGGACAGGCTGGGATACACACCGAATTTTGCCGCGCGGGTGATGGCGGCCAAGCGGAGTTGGACGATCGGCGCAATCATTCCCACCATGGAGAACGCAATTTTCGCGCGCGGTCTGCAAGCTTTTCAGGAAGAACTCCATCAGCACGGTTACACGCTGCTGGTTTCGAGTTCGGCCTACGATCCCGACCTTGAAGCAGAGCAGATACGGACACTGGTCGCGCGCGGTGCGGATGGGGTGTTGCTGATCGGCCATGACCGCGATCCGAAGGTTTATAAGGACCTCGCGCGCCGCGACATCCCGGTGATGATCGCGTGGTCATTTCTGGCAGAGGCACAGGTTGCCTCGGTCGGTTTTGACAATCGCGCGGCGATGGCCGGGCTGGCGAACCGCGTGATCGAGCTGGGCCACAAACGGATCGGCGTGATTTCCGGCATCACCGCCGGCAATGATCGGGCACGTCTGCGGATCGAGGGGATAAGGGACGCGGTCCGGCAGAACGGGCTTTCATCGTCGAATCTGACGATCCTTGAAACCCCCTATCAGATCGAAAACGGCGCCGAGGCGTTTTCCAGGCTGATGTCACAGGACGTCCGACCCACAGCGATCCTGTGCGGCAATGACGTGCTGGCTGTCGGTGCGCTGCACCGGGCGCGCGAAATGGGGCTGAAGGTACCAAAGGACGTGTCGGTTACCGGGTTTGACGATATCGAACTGGCCCGGATCGCCTCACCTGCGCTGACCACCGTACATGTGCCACACCGGGAAATGGGCCGCCGGGCGGCGCTGGCGCTGATTGATATGTTGGAAAACCAGACCCCGAACACTGGCACGCAACTGGCCACGCATATCGTCGAGCGTCAATCCCTTGGACCGCCGACCAGCGCCTAGGCGGCCTCGGCCTCCATAGTGCGGAAATCGTCCCTCAACCAGGAGTGCGCCTCGCACATCGGGTCGGTGAAATGCTGCCTGATCAGCTTTGCCATTGCCTTCTGGATCAGCTTCGAGGTCGTCTCGGGATACACCTCGGTGGTGAACAGGGACACGGTGCGCACAAAGTTGCGCCCCGGAAACGGAAGCGCCCGGACACTGTCATGGAACCTTTGCGCGCGGTGGAAACAGGCGGCGGTCGTGATCGCCCAGCCGCTGCCCTCGGCGACCAGACCGATGATCGATTGGTTGCACTCCATTTCAAACCGGTTGGGTAGATTGTATTTGCTGCGAGTCAGCTGAATTTCGATCTGCTTGCCGATCATGTAGTCCCGCGAATAGCGCAGCAGGGGCAATTCCGCGTCCGGCTTCAACAAATCTTCGGGTTCGCCGCGGAACGTGTTGGGCAGGATCACGATAAACGGGTCGCGCATCAGCGGGTATTCGACCAACCCCTCGGTGCGATCCGACGGGCGAGTAGCGACCCCCGCGTCCAGCTTATGCTCTTGCAGATGGGTGATGATCTCGTGACTGGGGCGCGTATAGTGGCGAAAGCTGCAACGCGGCAGGGCGTGCGCCAGAAACCGAAACAGGTCTGGCGCAATCTGGTTGTCGAAATCGTCGATCAGCGCCAGCCGCAGGTCCGTTGCATGTTTCCAGTTGCCCGAGCGGATTTCGGCCTCTCCCCGTTTCAGCACCGTCAGCCCGTCACGGACATAACGCGCAAACACCTCGCCCGCCGGGGTCAGCCCCATCGGACGCCGCCCGTGATCGACCAGATCGACGCCCAGCGCGGCCTCTAGACTGCGCAGATGGTTCGAGACGGTACTGATCGACAGCCCCGTCTCAGACGCGACCTGCTGGATCGATCCCGATTTGGCGACCAGCCGGAAGACTTCCAGCCAGCGAAGGCTCAGAGATTTGGACACCGCGCACCCGTTGTTTCGGTTTCTTCGAAACAAACCAAGCAAAGATTGATGCAAACGGCAATGGTGAAGTTGGCTGAGGGGTCAAGCTTTCATACGGCCAAAGCTTGGATCATAAGGCGATGGCGGTATGACCGTCGCACGCACGCGCTGGCCGCAGGAATCCAACTCCATCTCGGTCCCGACATCGGCCAGTTCGGGCCGCACGAACCCATGCGCAAGGTTCAAGCCAATACGATGCCCCCAGTCACCCGAGGTGATCGTACCCACGACCTTCTCCCCCTGCATCAGCGACGCCCCGGGATGGGCAGGTTGCTGCGTGGCGTGAATGTGCAAGGCGACCAGCTTCTTACATGGCCCCTCAGCCTGTCTTTTCAGCAAAGCTTCGCGTCCAATGAAATCGCCTTTGTCCATTTTTACAAAGCGTTCGAGGCAGGTTTCAAACGGGTCAAACTCTGTGATCAGGTCGGCCTTCCAATGCAGAAAGCTCTTTTCCATACGCATGGACTCCACCGCCCGGGCACCGAACAGTTTCAACCCGTGGGCTTCTCCGGCCTGTCGCAACGCCAGATAGGCGGCATAGAGCGAGGCGTTGGGAACATGGATTTCATAAGCCAACTCGCCCGAGAAACTGACGCCCATCACCGTCGCCGGAGCGATCCCGACGAAGCACTCGCGCATGCTGAGCCACGGGAAAGCCTCGGCGGACCAATCACCGCGCGCACAAGCGGACAGGACATCGCGCGCCTTGGGCCCGGCCAGCACCAGAATGGTCTGGTCATTGGTCAGGCTGCGCAACTGCACGTCCTCGTCGGCCCACAAGTGCTGGGTCAGCCAATCCATGTCGTGAAACTCGCTGGCCGCGGCGGACCCGTACCACAGGCGGTCCGGCCCCCGGTCACTGGCGGGCAGGTTGGCGACGGTCGCCTCGGCCTTGACCATGCCGTGACGGTTGAGCAGATAGCCCAGCCCGACCCGACCATCGCGCCGCGTGACGGTGCCGCAGAACATCCTGTCCAGAAAAGCATGCCGATCCGCGCCGGTGATCTCGATCCGATTGAACCCGTTCACTTCGGCCAAGCCGACGCTGTTTTGCACACTGGCCACCTCGGCCGCGACCAGATTGAATGTTTCGTCAAAATCGAAACTGAGGGACGGTGAGAAATCAGGGGTGGGCTTGATGTATTCCACCCTCTCCCACCCGTTGACCACTGTGAACTCCGCGCCCTCGGCGGCCAGAACGGGGGTCAGAGGCGTCGTTTTGGCTGGCCGCCCGGCCGGGCGGTGTTCGTGCGGGAAGTGAAAGCGGAATTCGTTCTGATAGTCCTCGATGGCTTTCAGCGCCGTCAGTTCCACATTCGCATGACCGGTGAACCGGCGCGGGTCCAGGCACCACGTGTCGTAACATGCCTCGCCATGCACAATCTGTTGCGCCAGCAGCCAGCCATGCCCCCCGCCCTCACCCAACCCGGCGCGCAGGCCAATGATGCAGAACGCGTTACGTTTGCCCGGTATCGGCCCGACCAAGGGCGCACCGTCGATCGTATAGGTGATCGGACCGTTGACGACCGTGTGAACGCCGACCTCCATCAGCGCCGGCATACGAGCAAACGCGCCCTCCAGCACATCGGTCACCCGGTCCAGATCGTCTGGGCACAGGGCATTGACGAAGTTCGGATCGATCCCGTCCATGCCCCAAGTCTTGCAGTCCTGTTCATAAAACCCCAGCAGCAGCCCGTTCTTTTCCTGCCTGCAATAATAGTCACTGATCGGGCACCGCAGCAGGGGCATTCTGTGACCCGCATCCCGGATGGCAGGGATCTCTTCAGTCAGGAAATACTGGTGCTCCATGGACGAGACAGGGTGATGCACCCCCATCATCGCGCCGACCTCGTTCACCCGATACCCGCAGGCGTTGACCACGATGTCACAATCGATATCGCCATGTTCGGTGTGGACCGTCCAGGTGTCGTCGCCGTGCTGGGTCAAACCGACAACCGGCGTGTTGCGATAAACCTCGGCCCCGGCCTTGCGCGCTCGGCGCGCCAGCGCCTGACACAGCTGCGCCGGGTCGATGTCGCCATCCATAGGGTCCCACAAACCGCCAATCAGGTTCTCGGTCGAGATCAGCGGGTGGCGGCGGGCGCATTCCTCGGCGTCGATCACCTCGAACTGCACATCCATCCCGCGCGCCATCGAGGCAAAATGGTGATAACCCTGCATCTGCGCCTCGGTATTGGCCAGACGGATGCCGCCATCCCCGTGGTGGTAGTTGATCGGGTAATCCGGGTCCTCGGCCAGTTCCTTGTACAGCCGGATCGAGTGCGACTTCAGGCCCACCATCGTCTGGTTCATGCCGAAATTCGTCACCTGCGCCGCAGAATGCCATGTCGTGCCCGAGGTCAGCTCGTTGCGTTCCACCAGAACCACATCCGTCCACCCCTCTTGCGTCAGGTGATAAAGTGTCGAGCAACCGGCGATCCCGCCCCCGATCACAACAACTTTGGTGCGCGACTTCATTGGCTCTGCTCCCTCTGGTCCGGGACAAGTTTTGCGGAAGAATGGACCGGGCCGACAATAGGGGCAGTGACTGTATTGCAAAATCGAAACTGCGATTGAGGATTCTGATATTCGCAGTTCCCCTTTGCGGCGGGGCAGAGTTGCCGCTTAGTGTGCCCGGAAGATTAGCGGGAAAGGATTGGGATGTCCTCGGAAGGTGGCAAACGAAGCGGTCGGCGGGCACGGCACGCCCAGCGCGCGGCCAAGCCTGTGGTTGATCCCTGCCCGCCCGGTCAAAAAGGAGGCGCGTTCAAACCACTGAATCCATCTGAGCTTGAGCAAATCTACGACACCGCCCTGCGCCTGCTAGAGACGCTTGGCATGGGCAACGTTCCAGACAGGCTGGCCGCTGATCTGCTGTCTGCTGGTGCGCAGCCGGGAGAACAGGATCGGCTGGTCTTTCCGCGCATAATGGTGGAGCGGTTGGTCAATTCCGCCGCCAAGACATTCATCTTCCACGGCCGGGACGAAACACGCTCCATTCAGGTGGGTGGAGACCGCGTATACTTCGGCACCGGAGGCGCCGCCGTGCAGACGTTGGATATCGACAGCGGGCTCTATCGCCCCTCAACGCTGATCGATCTGCATGATTTCACCCGGCTGCAGGACACTCTGGCCAATGTCAGCTGGTTTACCCGCTGCTGCGTGGCGACCGATGTACCCGATGTGCGCGATCTGGACATCAACACGGCTTATGCGCTGGTGCGCAACACGACCAAACCGGTGGCCACTTCGTTCACGCTGGCCGAAAACGTCGCCCCAATTGTCGAGATGCTGGATATCGTGGCCGGTGGACCGGGCGAATTCGCCAAGCGGCCCTTTTTGAAGGCTCATATCAGCCCGGTGATCTCTCCGCTGCGCTATGGAGAGGATGCGGTGGACGTGGTCTATGAATGCGTTGCCCACAACATTCCCATGTCCTGCATCACCGCCGCGCAGGCCGGGGCCACTGCCCCGGCGACCCTGGCCGGGTTTCTGGCGCAGTCTCTGGCCGAAACGCTGGCCAGCCTTGTCATGGTCAACGCGATCCAGCCCGGTTTTCCGATGGTGTTCTCCAACTGGCCCCTGATCGTGGACCTGCGCACCGGCTCCTTCGCCGGGGGTAGTGGTGAGACCGCCATTCTGAACGCCGCCTCAGCGCAGCTCACCAACTGGCTGGGCCTGCCCTCGGGCGTGGCGGCGTCAATGACCGACGCCAAAGCCGTCGACGCGCAATACGGAGCCGAAAAGGGGATGACCTCTCTGGCCGCCGCGCTGGCCGGGGGCAACCTGATCTATGAAAGTTCAGGTATGACAGCATCTCTGCTGGGGGCCAGTTTCGAAGCGTTTGTTCTGGACGATGAAATGCACTCTCACACCTATCGGGCCTTGCGTGGGATCGAAGTGACTGAGGAAAATCTGGGTTTTGACGCGATCTGCCAGTCGGTCCTGGGCGACGGTCACTTTCTTGGCAGCACCCATACCTATGAGGCGATGGAGCGGGATTATTTCTACCCGTCCCTCGCCGACCGGAATGAGCCGCGCACATGGGAAGAGGAAGGTGCAACCGACGCGTGGTCTGCCGCGCGCACAAAGGCCAAAGAGGTTCTGGCCACCCATCACCCACAATACCTGAGCGATGCGCAGGACGCTGAAATCCGCAAACGCTTTCGCATCCTGATCTGAGCCCATCGGACCATTCCCAAGTCACAGATCTGCCGCTAGGCTCGCGCCAGAACCAACAAGGGGAAGCCACATGACCAATTCATTTTTTCAGCCGGTCTCGGCAATGGAGCTTGCCCGGTTTGCTGGTATCCCCACCTTCATGCGCCTGCCGAGCATGACGCTGGATCACGAACGCATTGCCGAGGTTGAGCTGGGCCTGGTCGGCATCCCGTGGGATGGCGGCACCACCAACCGCCCCGGCGCCCGACATGGACCACGTCAGTTGCGGGATTATTCGACGATGATCCGTGCGATGAACCCGGTGACCGGGGTTGCGCCTTTTTCCATGGTCAATTGCGCCGATCTGGGAGATGTCGCGCCGAACCCGGTGGATATTCAGGATACTCTGGACCGGGTGACCGGTTTCTACGCTGATCTGACAGAGCGCGGAATCACCCCTCTGACGGCCGGAGGCGACCACCTGACCACCCTGCCCGTCCTGCGTGCGCTGGCCAAATCCGGCCCGCTGGGTTTGATCCAGTTCGACAGCCACACCGACCTGTTCGACACCTATTTCGGCGGCCACAAATTCACCCACGGCACCCCGTTTCGCCGCGCGGTCGAGGAAGGGCTGGTGGACCCAAAACGCTTTGTTCAGGTCGGCATTCGCGGCACCGCCTACAACACCGAAGACATCGAATGGGGTGAGGCGCAGGGTATCCGCATCATCCGCATCGAGGAACTGTTCGACCGCGGCATCAACGACGTCATGGCCGAAGTGCGCAGCATCGTGGGTACCGCACCCACCTATTGCACCTATGACATCGACTTCGTTGACCCAACCTATGCCCCCGGAACCGGCACGCCCGAAATAGGCGGGCCGAACAGCTTTCAGGCGCAGCAGGTCATTCGCCAGATGGCGGGCATCAATCTGGCCGGCGCCGATCTGGTCGAGGTCGCACCGCCCTTCGACCCCGAGGGCGGCACTGCGTGGCTGGGCATCTCATTGATGTTCGAACTGCTGTGTGTGCTGGCACAGGCAGTGGATGCGCGACGCTAACCGACGTTTTCCGCGATCATCGAGATCATCTCGAACATCACCGCCGCTGCTGTCAGGGCGGTGATGTTGTTCGGACTATCCTTCGTGGGCATCATGCAGACAACATCTCCGCCCACGATATTCAGGCCCCGCGCGGCCCGCAGAATGCCGACCGCCTCATCAATGTCGAAGCCCTTCTCGCCGGGTTCCAGATTGGACACAGCGGGCGCGACGGTTGGGTCGAGGCAATCCAGATCGAAGGTGATATAGACCGGACGGTCGCCCAGAACCTCGCGCGTCTGCGCCACCACATCCTGTAGCCCACGCTGGCGGAATTCGCGCATGGTGACGATGTTGTAGCCATAGTCATAAGAGGGCTGCAGCCAATCGAGGCTGCGCGGATGGCCCCGCAGCCCAATCTGCATCGACCGCGTCGGGTCGACTTGCCCCTGATCGGCCAGATAGGCCCCCCAATGAGCCGCCGATTTTTTGGCGCCCAGAAAGTGATCAACCTTGGTGAACACATCCGTATGCGCGTCCAGATGCAGAAAGCTGACTGGTCCTCCGCCCGCCAGCTTGCCATTGCCCAACGCCTGTACGATCCCGCCGGTGATCGAATGATCGCCCCCGACGGACACTGGCCTCGCCCCCGCCGCGTCGATATCCTTGTAAAAGGCGGTGATGCGTTCGATGCAGTCCTCGTTGTCGTTCGCACGCGGAAACGGCACGTCGCCCACATCGGCAATCCGCGCGCTGTTCCACGGATCGATCCCGAACACCGAATGCACCCGGCGTTGGACCGCCGAGACGTGACGCAGGGCACGCGGGCCCAGATGCTGATCCCGCTCGGTCGTGCCGTTGCCGGTAGAATGCGGCACACCCACCAGCGCGATGTCCTGCCCCTCGGGGCCTTCGTTGGGGCAGCGGAACAAGGTGGGCACACCCCACCAATAGAGATTGTCCATCATGGACTGTTCATAACGATCGGTCATTGTCTTCCCCGGTCAAAGAAAAACGCCCCCGGCGACAACCGGAGGCGTGCATGTTCAGATTTTCTCGTCTTCCCGCCGGAAGGCCCCCTGTACGATCCGGTCAATGACCATCGCGCAGAAGAGGATAGCAAAACCACCCAGCAGACCCGGCCCCTTGGCGGCGTATTGCAGTGCCTCGAGGATTTCCTTACCCAGACCACCGCCACCGATCAGCGAGATAATCACCACCATCGACAGACACATCAGGATGGTCTGGTTCACCCCGGTCATGATCGAGGGCAAGGCCAGCGGAATTTCCACATCCTTCAGCAACTGCCATTTGGAAGCACCAAAGGCGACCGCCGCCTCTTTGATGCTTTCGGGCACACCGCGCATCCCCAGCGCGGTCAAACGGATCACCGGCGGCATGCCAAAGATGATCGTGGCCAGAATGCCCGGCGGGTTACCGGTGCCAAAGAAGGCGATGATCGGGATCAGGTAGACGAAGGCCGGTAGCGTCTGCATCAGGTCCAGCACCGGCTCTGCCGCGCGATAAGCCCGCTGTGATTTCCCGAACCAGATGCCCAGAGGGATGCCGAACACCACACATAGCAACACCGCTGCACCGACCAACGCGACTGTCTCCATCGCCACATCCCAATAGCCCAGCAGGGCAATATAGGCGAGCGAGGACGCGGTGAAGATCGCCACGCGCGGACCTGCTGCCCGCCATGCAGTCACGCAGATAACCAACATCACCACCGGCCACGGAGAGCCGATCAGAGCGATCGTCAAAGCATCCAGAACCGATCGGACACCGGCGACAATGCCGTCAAAAACATCGCCCCCTGCCGCGGCGGCGGCGTCGATCTGCGCCTCCATCCAACTGGCGAGGTTCGAGAAGATTGTGCCCTCGCCCTCACCCAGTATCAACGCAGACACCTCTTGTTCCGGAAAGGCATCCAGCATCGCCAGCGACGCATTCACCGTGAACTTGTAGATGATGAGCGGTGCAATCGCGGCCACCAGAACCGCGCCCAGAACCGTATTGCGCGTGGATCGGCCGCTTTCGGTGCTGGTCGGATCGATCCGCCATTTCGAATACTGCTTTTCATAGACCCGGTCTGCGTAGAACCCCTGAGCCAGTTTGAACACGAGCAGCATCAGAAGTCCGGTGATCAGGATCCCCGACGCCTCGGCCTGAGCCGCCTGCGCTTGCGCCAGACTGCTGTCCGCCGCCTTCTGGATATTCTCGGCCAGCCGGTTGAACCGGTCTATGTCGGCCTGTTCGGTTGCGGCTGCTGCGCGTTCCAATAATTCGTTGGCTCGTGTCTGCTGACGTTCGGCGCGTTCGGCCAGATCAGCGCCGGGATTGCCCCAGGCCCCACGCCCGATCTGGACCCAGGCGATGATCTCAAGGATCAGAAAGGTCCAGAACATCCCCCAGATCGCCCGCGACGCCGACCAGAACGGACCCAGCGCCGCCGCCCAGATGTTGAACGTGTTGGGCATTGCGCTGGTGGCATCGTGGATCTTGTGGAATGCGGTGACGTAATAGTCTCCGTTCGGACCGGTAAACTCGTGAATGGATTGGTCCAGTGCCTCGCGGTCGACCTCGATATCAGAGGCGGCCGTGACTTTCATTTCCATTGCTGCATCAGTCATTTTTGCCCCCCTGAATTCCGCGCAGCAGACGCGGCTTGGTCACAATGCCGACGTCACTGCCCGAATCGGTGATGACGACCGGCATATCGGTATTCACGGCCAGATCGATCAGTTGATCCAAATCCGCGCCCTCATCCGCGCGCGGCGCTCCGTCGAGCGGACCAGAATAGCTTCCCATCGGCTCCATGATCGAATGCGCCTTGACCAGTTTCAGTTTCGAAATGCCCTGCACGAACTCGCGCACATAATCGTCCGCCGGGTTCATGACGATGTCTTCCGGCGTGCCAATCTGCACAATCACCCCGTCTTTCATGATGGCGATGCGGTGACCGATGCGGATGGCCTCGTCCAGATCGTGGGTGATGAACAGAGTGGTTTTCTGAAGCTGTGCCACCAGCGCCTTGAACTGATCCTGCAGTTGCAGACGGATCAGCGGATCAAGGGCCGAGAACGGCTCGTCCATCAGCAGGATTTCAGGGTCAGAGGCCAGCGCGCGGGCAATCCCCACCCGCTGCTGCATTCCGCCCGACAGTTCCTTGGGCAGGCGGTCTTCATAGCCGGTCAGGTCCACCAAACCCAGAGCGTGATCCGAAACCGCCCAGCGCTTGGACTTGGATACTTTGCGAATTTCCAGCGGATAGGCCACGTTGTCACGCACCGAGCGATGCGGCATCAGTGCCATGTGCTGGAACACCATCCCGATCTGCTGCGCCCGGATGCGGCGCAATTCGGCCTCGGATATCTGCGACACGTCATGGCCCAGAATCTCGATCTTGCCCGAGGTCGGCTCGATCAGGCGGTTAACGTGCCGCACCAGCGTGGATTTGCCTGAGCCCGACAGGCCCATGATGCAGAAAATCTCACCCCGCGGCACTTCGAAGGTGGCCCCCTGAACACCCACGACGCAATTGAATCTTTCCAGAACTTCCGGCTTTCCAATGCCTTCGTTCCGCACGGCTTCCATGGCTTCTTCGGCCCGCGCGCCAAAGATCTTCCACACATCCGTCAGTTTTACGACTGTTTCGGTCATTTTTGTCCCTTTGATGCAAAACAGGCCGCCGGACATGTCCGACGGCCTGTCCGGTTTTCAATTCCGGTCGGCGTCAATCACTGAGACATCCAATTCAGAACAGCATCTTCGTTGGCTGCCACCCATTCCTCGGCATAGGCGGCGGGCTCTTTGCCTTCGATCACCAGCGCATAGGTCATGGCCGAGACCGTGTCGGTGTCCAGCTTCATATTGGCCAGCAACTGGGCAACTTCCGGGAACTCATCCTCAAGGGATTTTGCATAATGCAGGTGCAGATAGGCCAGATCCCAGGCCACACCGGCCTCGGATTTCTCAAGCCAGTCCGGATCGTCGGTCGGCTGCAACACGTTCCACTTGGACGCGTCATAGGCCGGCTCTTCCAGAATCTGCATGTCATGCAGGGCAAACACGTAATGCGGCGTATAGCAGAACCCGACCCACGGATCGCCCGCCTTGATCGCGTTGTCCAGGTTGGCATAGGCCACCGTCTCGTCAATCTCGGTCAGTTCCATGACCTGATCGTACCCATAAGACTTGGCCCGGATTTTTTCGACATTGGTCGAGGCCCAGCCCGGGGCGCCGATCCACACCTCACCCTGACCGTCGCCATTGCTGTCGAACAGCGCGGCAATATCGGGGTTGGTCAGATCTTCAATCGAGCGGATATCGTTGGCATCCGCAGTCGCCTTGTCGACACACATGCCCTGAAACGCCTCAACGCCGTTGGGGTTGAAAGCAACAGTGCCTTTGTCGGTGACATAGGTATCATGCAGGTTCTGCTGGTTCGGCATCCAGACCTCGGGGTGAACATGCATGGCGCCGGAATCCATCGCCTCGAATACGATCGGATTAGTCCCGTTCTGCAGCTCGACCTCAAGCCCGAGGTTCTGTTCGATGGCCACCTTCAGAATATGCGCCGTAGCGTTCACCGACGGCCAGTTCGGCACACCGATCACGATATCCGCAGCCATTGCTGGCCCGGCGACCGCCATCGATACACCTCCCAAAAGCGTTGCAAGTTTTTTCATCTGATATCTCCATGTTGGTCATTCGTGGTGCTTGTTTTTTTAGCGACCCTACTGGGCACTGACGCACCTTGCGAACAGTAGCGGGAAGGCGAAACTTCCCCGTTTCCTTGGCCAACGGCTTGCAGCGCCGGGTTGGCCCGAAAATTGAACCATGCCGGAACGCCGCCCTTCAAGAACTACGTGCGACAATCCCCGCTATGCGACATTATCGTAGATTAGTTTCGCTTTTTTGCAAATTGGAACGCCCAGGCCTTGCGTTGAAGCGATCACTGAAACTGAGCTTCAGGGCCATGAGAGCGACTTACACAACAGAATATTAACACACTCTTAACACATTGCTTTCATTGACTTATGAGCTGTGTTTTGCTTTTCGAGAAGCAGGTAACTGAAGGAAATACGATGGGTACAGTGAAGGCAAAAAAGGCGTTTGAGCTCGAAAACAAAGGCGACCACGCAATTATCCACTTTGAGCCAAGCACCCGTTTTGAAACAGGGCTCATGCAGTTTTCTACACGAATGTTAGTCATTTGGACCCTTGGCGGATGGATACCAGGCTTTCTTTTCGCGATTACAAAAGAACCATATGGCGGAACATCATATAATTGGCCAATTTTCTGGGCTGTTTGGATCATTCCTTTCATCGCAATATTGGCTTGGGGTGTGAAGATAGACAAAAAACATACTGGAAAAGGGTCTCCTGCGACGACAATTGCACTACACAGTGACAGAATTGACGCCCCTGGCTGGCCCAAGCATACGTCATATGGCCACGCAGACTTGGGAACACTCTATTCCCAAGCGCCGGACACTTCTTTCACTTACAAATCCGGAAAATACACCACTGACTACAAATCTAAAAAGCAGGCTGCCGAAGAAAAAGGTAAGATCGGCTTTTCGGTAACCGCCGACTATGGCGCGGAAAGGATTTCAATTGTGTACGAATGCCTGACCGAACAGCAGGCCGTCGGCATCAGAGATATAATAGCTGAATGGAGAGACGATCCGTCTTCGGTTCTAGGAAACGATTACAACGCGTCAGCCGCATAGATTTTCTATCAGCGAAATTCTGACAATCATCCCGACGAAATTAGCAAGACCAGGGCGAATTCAACGCTTTGGTCTTTTTTAGCGTTGCTGAGCTCAGTAGTTTTGCCTCACCAAATCACTGCAGTTCAAAATCAGAGCCCTAAGAGAAAACACCGCCATACGACCAGCGCGGCAGGCAAACGCGAAGCATGCTAAACTTGAAAAATGGTGCCCGGGGGCGGAATATGCGACTATATAGCAAACGAAATAAGTCATTGATTAAAAACACTTTTGAGGCTACTCGCTAAAACAAGGCGCAGCATTCTGTGTAGCAAATTGTGGAGCGTAAATTTGACACGAAAAGCGAACAAAAACCCACCGAATATGTGCCAACGTGGTGGAATATGGCACCTGCGCATGCGTGTGCCGAAACGATACGCTTACATCGAAGAAAAGAAGGAAGTTCATCGGAGTCTGTTTACCGGGGATCAGAACGAAGCCCAGGCACGCCTTCCTCTTGTGAAAAAGAAAATCTTGGCTGAACTGGATGCGCGTCTCGTCGGCAGGTCACCGGAAAAGAGTAGTCACTATGAAGCTATAGCAGAACTATCAACGTCTCGCTCATTTTCATACCGAACCGCTGATGAGCTTGTCGCGTCAGGTGCCGAAACAATAATGGATCGAATGATAAGCCTGATATCACACAATGACACTCCAACTTCTGAAGCGGCCACCTCCTTGTTGGGCGGAGTTGAGAGGCAAAAGCTGACCATCACGGAAGTTGCGGCATCCATGGAGACACGCTTCCCGGAAGACGTAGTCAATAAAGCCCATAGGGCCAAGAAATCTTGGTGTGCGCAATGGACACGCCCAGCTTCAAAGGTTGTCGAGCTGCTTGGGCATGACCCGATCTTTCAGGAAATTCTACGGCAAGACGCTGTCGCCCTCAGAGACGCGCTGAAAGATCGAGTTCTCGAAGGCGATATGAAGGGGAGGTCGGCACAGAAAGAGCTTCGGCTGCTGAATACCCTTTGGGATCGGTTTCATGATTCAATTGGAGTTGATGAGCGAGAAATGCCCCACTCCCCCTTCTACAATCTGGGGAAAGGCTTTGCAAAATTGGACGATGAAGACAGCCGAAAACTCGAGGTGCCGACCGAAATCATCAGTCAAAAAATGATTGCACCGGACGCACTACATTTCATGAACGACGAACTAAGAGACATCACACTTGTGATCGTGGAAACGGGCGCCCGCCAATCGGAAATCACGGATTTGCCCCCTCATTCAATTTTTCTGAATGCCTCCATACCTCACATCTGGATAAGAAAAGAAACCGGTGAGTGGGCAAGAGAGATAAAAAACAAACCAAGCAAGAGAAAAATCCCTTTGGTTGGAGTGGCGCTCGAAGCATTCCTTAGGCACCCTGAAGGTTTCCCAAGATACCGTTACAAGGGAACTTATTCTGCAGCTGCGAACAAGGCATTGCACGCCCACAAGATTTTGCCCGATGACATTACCGTTGTGGGGCTTCGCCACAGCTTCGAAACCCGCATGATAAATGCAGGCATTCCAAATGACGAGCGTGCCGCATTGATGGGTCATTCCATTAAGAAAGCCCGTGGCCGCGAAGAATACGGGGACAAAATGCCACTGGAGAAAAAAGTGCTCTATCACAAGAAAATCATGGTCAAGCCGCCAGCTTGACAGATTTGGATGCCAATCGCAGACGGATACGCGCCTTGGTGTCGTCTTGTGTCTTCAGCGCATCCAGTTCTTGCTCCAGGGTTTCATAAAGTCCAATGTAGGTTTCTCCATCCGCTCTCTGAGTTACCATCGCCCCTACAAAATCAAGTGCTTGCTCGACCGCTTCAATCTTTTTTACACGAGAAAGACTGGCATACACTTTGCTCATTTTTCGACCTCAATTCACAGGAGGTCGGGAAATAGGTCCGCAGTTAAAATCACAGAAAACGGGTTTGTTAGCATTTTTGGCAGCCAGGAACTTTCGCACCAAGTTGGAAGAAGGAATTCCTTAGTGCCACGTTGCCAACACCTTCAAAGAACACTCAAACCCGCTTTGAAAATCAAAGTTGGACCCATCTTCCGTTAGCCAAACGCGTTATTCTAACGGAGACACAACAATGACTGCACAAATCATTCACATGGAGCCAGAAGTTGAAGCAGCCATCCGCGACGGAAGGTTGACAACGATTGAAGTAACCGAAGCGAGAATGAAACTGGTCGGCGGCGTGCTGTCTCTGAGGGCTCGAGATCTTCTCCCTCCGAAAATCAAAGCCGAGCAGGACGTGAAAGAAGCAAAGTCAGCAAAGGAAAGACAGCGCGAATTCGTGCAGCGAAAGAAGGATGCCGGGTTCAAAAAAGATTGGCTTCATGAAAGCCTCGTTCTCCTTGCAGAAGAAATCGGGGGACAAGAGAAAATAGCCGAAAAAATCCAACAACTACAGCAGAGAGCTGAGGAGGCAGAGCGACGAGCTGAGGAGGCCGAAGCCGAAGTTCAACGGTTGAAGTCTCGTCGACGGTGGCGGCTTTGGTTCTGACTGTCAGTAACATGCAGAGCGCTGATCTCAGCCAGTGTCATAATTTTATCGGAGCCCTGAGGCATACCGTTCCAACCGGGGCGCGGCGTGATGAAGTGCTCGAATTGCACTGATAATTGCACAAAATTTACGTTTCTTCCGATGAACCCGAGAATGATTGCCTCTTGTAAGAGGTCACTGACGACGCGTTTTAAATCTTTGGATGTGACGTTCGGCTCCTTGTCGACAGCGATGTCAAGAATAGACATCGCCGCGGCCCTGCGCTCGTCTTTTGTGGCCGCAGCCACAAAATCAAGCAGTGCTTCTCTGACATCGGTTGGGGCTTTGTCAAAACGACCGAAAATAAGTGCCATTGTTACCTTTCTTCATCAAATACGAAGTCCTGAATCTCTTTTTGCAGTCTGTTGGCAGAGCGTGAAAACAAATGCCCTGACCTGGCTGCCAGACGCTCTGCGCCTTTGACAAGACGCGCGGCTTTTCGCGCGTCAGCGGCAATTTTCTCACGATCCTGAATGAGTCCGTAGACTTCAGGTTCCAATCGGTCTTTCGTTGTTGTTTTCTTGCGTTCCGGTCGTTGAACATCAATTCCCAGTTCATCACGCAAATACTCAAACCAGGCATCTTGAAGTGCGCTTCCCTGAGCACGTCTGTCATCTCTACCGAAGCGCCGCTTTGCTTCCGCTTTCGTAAATTTCGAGACACTTGCACGCATCGCGGTTCGTCCGTCTTTGTAGGTGCGCTCGTATGTCGGCATCGCAAAAACATCGACGACATGTCTGCCAGCTTCGTCTCTATCAATTCTGGCTGCAAAGACAGCACGACCACCATGGAATTTATTCACGAACTGAACGGCGTGGATAAGCATCTTGTATTGCCCGTGTTCGTCCGCTTTCACTAATTCGGTTGGAAACTGGCACAGCACATGAAGAGCAGCCGTTTGCCCTTGCTGTGCAACATTTGACATGTGAACTTCACGCGCAGACTTCAGATCCAGAGTATTCCAGACGAGTGGTGCTTCATCGCGGATGCTGCGTTGTCTACCGCTACGATCTGTTCTGTTACCGTGCCGCTCCATCGCTGCAAAGTCAGGCCACTTCAAGGCGACCTGTCTGATCGCACCGACATATCCTTTTTTGTTTGTCATATGATGCAGGTAGGGCCTTCGTGCGGATTTTGAAAAAATTGGTTAACCCGCTAACCCTTTTTTAGAAAAAAAGGCGGCCCCTCCGGGGGTGGGGAGTAGTATCGATAGGCTTCAACCGCGACTATGTCGGTCCGTTCCAAACGAAATCAATCCGATGTCAGCGTGTTTCCTGGGGCAGCGGTTCAACAGCCCACCGAAGAGATCCTGGAGGCTGTTTCAGGAACTGCCCGTCGGGCCACTCGGTCTTTTTGTGACGCATTCTGATAACGACATCAGTGTAGCCCGGGCGCGATCCACCTTGAACAAGCAGCACGGTGAACGAGATACCCGTCACGTTTGACCAATTTTGAAGCGACGGACCCAACTGTCGTTTGATTTCGTTGGGTATGAGGTTGGGCATCACTGCATCAGGGTCGATTTCGAAATCTTTGTTCGGCGCTATCAGGCTAAATGCCGGTTTGCGTTTCTTTCGATGCAAAGCAATCTGCGCTAAAAGCGCGCCATCGAACTTTCGCTTACAGTGACCAATCTCACTCGCGTCGATAAGCGCATAAACTTCCATGTCGGACATAATGTGGAAGAAAACTTCGGTAAATCTCCACGTGAGAAAGCGGCCATTTTCGGAGATCTGCAGGTTATCGAAGAATTCAGGCATCGTAGCCAATTCAAAAACTGGCTTCCTCAAGAAACGGCTTGATCCGGTTTTGGCCGGAAAACACAGCTCCCTTAGTTGATTAACAAAAACAAAGTGTTCTGTCGGCTTCTCGCCTTCCAACAAGATGGTTGGCCAAGACTCTGCCGTCTCATTTTGGAGAAAAATCAGCGCAAATAGAAGCTTTGCCGTCGTTGCGGAAAACTGGTGCATTTTGATTATCTCGGCAGCATAGGCGGAGATACGGAATTTCTGGTTAGGTGATTGCAAAATGCCTCTCCTTTCGTTGTGGAAAGGAGTTGGTGGTGCCTAAGTGCAGCGGGAAAGAAAGGGAGCAAAAAATTCTGCAAGCATCCTCGATCCTCCTGCCGCTACAGTAGAAATAGCTGCAAGAAGCTACTTTTCGTCTGCAAAAGATTGCTTGGAATCTGCAATTCACGCGGAAGAAGCCTCTTAAGCATCTGAAAGAGCGCAGCAAATGTCCCTGGAAATCTGGAATTATAGAAATCCTGAAAAGAAGAAATGACTTGTTTTTGGGAAGTCACAATGTGGCTTGGACCCATGAACATGTCGCTGCCAGCTACTGACTCCGCTGGCTCGGGTCACAAATCCAGATGTCCAAATAGATTTGCAAAGTTTTTACTTCCCTTTCAAAAGGGCCTGGCCGTATCGGCGACTTGGCCAAGCAGTTTGACGCAGTTCGTCTTGGTTTCTGCGCGGCTTCGGCGGTGATATCCGGTCAGCAGCCGCCACAGCGCTCGCCCAAGGTATTTCAGGCCCGTAGTACTTCGTTTCGCGCGACGGCTCCCGCAGTGTCGGGTTACCGCAAGTGTTGAGGCATCGAGCATAGCGAGAGCTGCTAAATGAACCAGAGAACTGAAAGGCCCGCCTCTCCACCAGTTTATGCTCGGCCCTATTCCTCGAAATAGGCCAGCTTTGAAATACTGGGGTGACCAACGACAATCGCTCGATCGAGCAACATGTTTGACATTTCACAGCTTGTTTCAGGCAAGAGCGAGCAGGCGTGGCAAGCGGCTAAGTTCAGGGAATTCAGGCCTTGTCCAGCACTCTCGATACAAAGCGGATCGGACGAACAATATCTTCCGTTCTCCAATGCTGCAGCGACCGTTGAAGGTAGGTACTCAGGTCGACCTTGTCGAACAAGGCCTCCAAGTGTTCCTTCCGAGTCCCCACTGGCTGTATAGAGCAACACACCAGCCATGCCATCGGGCCCATCCGATGCATAGATGCGCTCACATATGCTGGAACTGTCATAACCGGAGTCGAAGGCAAGTTGCCTGATGAGGAGATGAGCGAAAGTGTGCAGTAGTACCTTGGTCACACCTCCTTCCAAATCAACCCGAGCCATTCCTGCTTCAATCGCATTGTGGGCAATACGCAGCTGCTCAAATCGTTCCTGCACCGTCTCACTCGACGCCCATTCATCAAGCCGGCTTTTCCGAAGCCGCAGAAAAATGCCTTCACCGCGAACTGAAACACCCGGTAGCCATTCTGGTCTTCCAAGAGACAATGGGGCGAGGTCATTCTCATTTGCGCCTGGCGGAAGCAATCGGGTGAATCCTTGCAAGACACGTGTTTCTCTGAGACGTGTTACAAGAGCAACCTCCTCAAAGTGATCGTCAAACCAAGTGCCATAATCCCTTAGCTGTACCGGGCGGAGGTCAAAGTCTTCCCTGTCCCTGGGCGAAGGTCTTGGACCAGTGAACGCATCATATTCGGCTCGGCGAAAGGCATTTTCCGTTACCACGGTTTTGGCCGATGTTCCGTCCTTAAGTGCCAGCGCACCTTTCAGGAGTTCATCCGGTTCAACGCCGTTCTTCTTAGCCAGATACTCTAAGGTTGGTTGTGGCGGATCCGGTAGAAGCGCTTCGAGGATGTTGTATACCCCCTTGTCAGACAACACCTTCATGACACGTTGAGAATGGGGCGGGATGAGGATTGATTTTGCCACTTTGGCGAAATACGCGTTTGAAGCACCGCGTTGGATAGTTTGCATTGCGCTGTGTTGGCAGGACTCTGCGCTGCCGGGGCCAAGCCATGGTCTCTCACCTGGGCAACCTTCACTCAAGGTGTCAGCCAACACCCCGCGATTGAAGGCTCCAACCATAGACCGCTGTTCCCCACAAGTACGACAAACGATACGGATACCAGCGGTGCCAGGTTGGGTTGTTGATGTAAAATAGAGTTCCGCTGCTCCTTCAGAACAGTTGTGACCTCGGTGAACCCATCGTTCCCACGGGAAATCAAAAATGTGACCACTTTCACAGGCGACTACGAAGCGAACGGGTATCAACCGTGGCCGCCCGTACTTTTGCAATTCCCCACAGGTCTTGCCCCGTCCTCCCGCAAGTCGCTCCTTGTTGCTGCATCGCATATTTTCGTCTTTTGATTGGGTATTCCAATCAAGTTCCTTCATCCGCCGACAACGCGGGCAATAGTGCCAGCGCGGAAATCGAACAAATGGCATAGGTGCGCGGTCTTCCTGGGGTGCCATACCTCGCGCGTTAGATTCATGCGCAAGCGATGGTGTGTAGAAGTGGGAAATTCTACGCCCCATTTCGGCGCTCAACCGTTGTGCCAAGCGACTGTCCACAACTTTCGTCGATCTCTCCAGGTCCAGAGCGGTACCGGGTTGCGCCACGGGCCAAGCATCGAGGCCCGCCATCATCAGCGTGTCATCAAGAAAATCAACGATTGCACCGACACCGAACGGGACAATCCCTTGGGATGTTCTGAATTCATTCTTGGCCATTTTACTTATCCGGCTCCGGGTAAATCGAAAGAATGCTGGCCGAACTGCTACCGTCCACATTCCGCATGGATGTCATCACCGGCCAAGCGTCCTTCAGCAACTCATCATCTGATGTCCCGCCGAAAGGGTACATCAATGACGCTTCTTCAACGTTTCCGGCCATTTTTCCCCAGGCTGACGGGGAACGTTTGCGCCAGAGCTCTCTCCACTCCTCCAATTGATCTTTAGAATCCTCAAATTCGTCTTCGTTGATGTCTCGGATTCGACTGAGGACCCAATTCAGCTCATCATCCAGTTTTGATGCCTTGGCTGCGTTCAAGATGTCTTTTGGGTTGCTGAAACCGCACAAATGTCTCGCTACAGCAACCAAAAGGCCCCGCATCCCGCGGCTACGAGCTTGCGGTGAAAAGGGTGTCACACTGGTCGGCTCGACGTGACGATAGAGGCTTTGGTGGTACCCGACGAAACGCTCGTAGTGGGACCGATCTCGGTTCTTTGTCTGAGTATACGCAACGACGACCAATCCAGGATATTTGCGACCAACCCGTGAGGTGGCTTGGATGTATTCCGACGTTCCTTTTGGCTGGCCGTTCACGAGCATGAGACCGAGCCGGTCGATATCAACACCAACCGCAATCATATTGGTTGCGAGCAGAATATCCACCGGGGCAGGGTTCCGCTGACCTCGACGCCAATCGATTGCAAGCTGATCGAGAATTTCCGGAATCTCTTCAGCTTTGCGGCGGCTGGTCAGTTCTGCGGGCTCATCGAGCATTCGTCGGTTTTCAGGAGGAATGTTCTCGAGACCGCACAGCTGTTTTAAGTATTCCGGGATGTCGCCAGCACACAGGGTTGCTGCATGGCCGAGCTCGCGCAGCGTATTGAAATACCAAACCAAGGTTCCGTAGGGATTGAGATGTTCGGCCGTCTTTTCGTCGTTGGGATCAAAACGGTTGGGGAACTGCAGTAGTGGTCCTGTAACACGCACCAAAGCTGTTTGGTGCGAGGAAAGAGCGCTTCCGAGAAAGCCAATGTAAAGACGCCCTGGGGCATCGTCATTTTGCTGAGCAAAGTAACTATCGTTGGCTTGGTTGCCCTGCGGGGGATATTCGAAAGCTTCGCGATTATAAAGCGCACTGCATTGGTCGGCCGCTCGTCTGATCGTAGCGGTTGAAGCGACAATTTTCGGAGGGATGCCATCACGGGAACATAGCTTGTCGATTAGCGTCTCGTATAGGCCCACCATTGTACCAAGCGGCCCAGAAATGAGATGAAGCTCATCCTGGATGATTAGTGAAGGTGCGACGCCATCATCACCGCCAAAGAGGTTGTGGGTACGATCCTCCCAAGCAAGTTGCGCGAACTTGTCCACGGTACCAATGACCAGAGTGGGCGGGGCGTCATAGATGTCGTCGTCGATTACCAGAATAGGCAAGTGTTCGGAGTGAAACTCACACCCCGGTTCGGGGCAGTGAAAGCGAACTGTCTTTTCCCCACCGTGATTGTTTTCTTGCCGGTAACCTTGGAATTTGTTCTCAGTGAGATCAGTCCTACACCATGGACAGTGTAGTATTTGGAACGGGTTTGATTGATACGGCTTTGTTTTCAGGCTTCTTAGCTTTGCGCATGCATCACTCCTGCGGTTGGGAGTTAAGCTCGTACCCACCCACATTCCGATGGTGATTGGTTCATCGCCCAAGTCTATGCCCATCGCGCTTTCCCGCCGTAATTGCTCCAGTGCAAAAATCAGAGCGGAAGCTCGATCAAATTGTTGGCGCGTTAGAAGGCGAAGAGTGTAACGCATCAAGACAGCCGTTCCGCCACCCTCGTTTCTTAGGCGCCGCATTAGAATACTGAACGCAGCCAGACCTAAATATGCCTCGGTCTTGCCGCCGCCAGTCGGAAACCAAATCAGCTCGACCAGTTTCCGATCGGAGTGATCAGGGTCGCTGGCTGAGGCCAGGTTCATCAAGATGAAGCCAAGTTGGAATGCGCGCCACTTGTTCTCCATGCCGTCGCCAACCTGGCTGACCTCCTCACTACCAAGCTTACGTGGTTTCAGGCGGGAACGCTGCTGCTGCGTGAACATGGCACGGTTCATCAAGCGGAACGCGACCATTGCGTCTTTGTCCGTGCGCAGCAGCTCTATTCCTTGACGCATTCGACGCAGGCAGATTTCACACTTTGATAAGTTGCCTTGTGATGCCGAGCGCAAATGACTTGGAATGGCTTCGCGTGCCAGATCATCAATCCAAGCCGCATAGTCTTCTACAAGTCCCGAAAGAACATTCAAAATGGCTGTTTCTGGATCTGCCGACTCGTCGCCAGCGTAAAGAAATCCCATGGAAAGATTGAAGGCAGAACCGTCTCGATAGTGTTTTGACCTCGGTTCGACAGGTTGTACTTCGTATTGAGGAAGGGCTGCCGTACGTATCAGATTGCACCGACCGTCCTCGGAGGGGATTGAATTTCGATTCCAGTCTGCGGCTACCCCGTGTCCCAATGCAAATGAGCGGCGATGCCGATACAGTAGTTCGAGCTGATCCAACTCGTCTTCTCGCACCCCTCCATCCAGGCGATCTATCGATTCAAATACCGGTTCGTCATCTGCTGAACTCACTTCGAGTCCAACCTGGAAAAAGCAGGCGTCATACCTCGCGGATCGTTCACCACAGGTTCTTTTGTTGACCAGCATTGCCGATACGACTGAATTGCCGTCGTTCTCTCGTATGATCAGCTCAAATGAGAGTTCTCCTCGCAGTGTGGGCACCCTTACGGGATCCAACACACCGAATTGGTTTGTTTGGATCTTGACCAACTCGTCGATTGGCTCTCTGATATAGCGCTGACGGTGGGCCCTCTCAGGATCTGGTTCTGAACTATATGTAGCTGCACGAATTCTGCAGATTAACTCAGTTCCCGACTTAACTCTAAAGGTCAGGCCCATGGCAGCTGGGCGGAACTCATTCGCGAGGTTCAAGGGTTCTGTAACATCTGACGAGCGATCTGTTCTGTCTGTTTCAGAGCCGCCAGCCGCCGATGTACTGGAATCTGATATGTCCCCGTCAACAAGAGGAGCGGTATCATCACTTTCGGCAACATCCATTTCGGCCATCAAGATACGTTGAGGGAACAAGACTCCAGTTGCATAGAGTTGCAACGGATTAAGACGGATTGAGTTGGAATCCATAGGATCCAGCGGGCCAAAGAGTTTGGTCTGCAGGTCCTCAACCATTGCAGCACGCATCTCCCTGAAATCGTTCGGTAAGGTGCTCATGTTTAGTCCTCAATGTTCTTTTGAGATTTCAGCATCTCAATTGCTCGCCACTGAATGAACGCGTTAGAAACAATGGCGTAGCATTTCGTACGCGTACGTGTGAGTGCAACGAGCAAAAGGCTGTTCTGCCATTCATTTTCGAGGATATCTGGAACATCGGTGACGATTACGATCTCTGATTCCAGTCCCTTGAATGCTGCAATGCCAGTGGAAAGTATCTGTTGCCTATCAGGTTGAACCTCTCGAGGCGCAACCAATGGCTTGCCAACGTTTGGTGGAAAGCGATCCACAAGCCGCTGCCCAGCCCTTCGCCATGACAGTATCGCAATGTCCCCAGGACAAACGCCGTCGCGGATCAATTCTACAAGAAGAGCGCGCAGTTTGGCGGCAGCCTCCTTGTCGGTTGTAGCGCCGATATACTTCACGGGCGAATTGAGCTGACGACGGCATTCCGGCGCGTCCGCCTTCGAAAAAAAGTAGGCTTCGGTAGAAGTCTTCGGAGGATTTCTGAAGTTCTCCCTCAATTCAACTGATACCGCTCCGGCCTCTACGAGGGCGTCGAAAGCTTGTTTTTCAAAGCGTGAATAAACGTTTGCCTGATCGCCTTGGTCTAAGAAGATTGCCCAGCGCCCCTTCAGGCCGCCGCTGAGGATCAACGTCAGACAAGCAAGATTTCTTTCGTTTAGAATATCCTGGGCTTCATCCAAAATCACCGCGTCATACTGCGGGAGCTCGCCAGTCTCCAATAGGATCTCACAAGCGTCTTCAAAAAGTGCTGGGTAGCCCCTTAAGAAGTGCTCTTCTTCTGAGGTTCCGATGGGAACCGCCGGTGACAACCCAGCACGTCGGATGATGTCATGCATGAACTTATGGAGCGTCGCAATCTTGAATTTTGAGTCGCCACGTTCCACCGAGAGATGGGCGGCGAGTTCAGTATTGAAGCAAAGGTAGAGTACCTTCTGTCGTTCTTCAGAAATCCGACGGGCGGATTCCAACGCCAGAACAGTTTTGCCTGTTCCTGGTCCTCCGGCACAAATCAGTCTCGGGTTTTGTGGGCTCAAAACAAGGTCGAGTACTCGAAATTGCTCCCTGCTAAGAACAGGCGCCTCACGTTGACTTTCGATCACGAGCCCCAAAACCGTCAACCCGGTTTCAAAGTCGGCTCGCATAGCGTCAGCACAAGTTCGCAGCTTTTCCGAGGTGAGAGGAAAGGTGGTTCTTCCACCCTTCTCTTTTCGCTTGCGCTCGAAGTATGCCTCCAATCGTTTCAGGTATGCCGAAAACGGGTTCTTCTGATCGCGGAGGTCATATATTACGTCTTGGCTCCATTCCGCGTCCTGGTATTCGAAAATGACCGAAGGCAGGATCACTCCCCAACCGAAAAGGGCTTCCTTGCGAGAAAGCACTCGCTGTTCTTGAAGGTGTTTCAAGACTGCCCAGCGACAACCCTCGGCTTGTTTGAACGGCCCCTCGGTGGTGGTGTACGAACGCTCCCCCGACCCAATCGTCCAAATCCCATTTTTTCGCTGAATTGCCCCCCCTTTAACCTCAAGGCAAAACACTCCACGCGGGCTCATCAATACGAAATCGCATTCGGCATGTTCCTTGGTGCCATGTCTCTCTAATCCGACTGATTGGAAGCAGTATACTTCCTCCTTAGTCTTCATATCTCTGATTTCGTTGAAAATATTCTGCTCAGTAAAGGTAGCGCTCGGGCTGCAAATAGGAGGTATCATATGAACGGTCATGACAATCTCGCTGCTGCATTGTGATCAAGTCGTTGCCGTTGCCACAGAAGCGAACCCACGCAAGTCGCAACCTTACCAACGAATTCCACACGATGGATATTGAGGTCGACGCAAGTGTTCCCCACTTCGATGCGCAATTTGCCTGTTGTTTGGTTAGCCGTTCCTCTTACAAGTTGCTCAAAAATGTGATCCGCAGCTTCATGACGAGCTCGATACAGAGCTGAAACGGCTTGCACCGAAGCCTCACCGGATTTTTGAATTTCCGTATCGTCTGAGAGGGCGCAAATTTTTGGAATAACTTCTCGATAATTCATTGGCGCGACAGTTTGCCCGTTGATCCAGTTTCGATACGCCATATCCGATCGCTGCAACCCAGCAGCAGCCAACCGCTTGCGAAAGTTACTCCAAGGAACAGACCCGGCGGCATAAGCTCTCTTCAGAGGTTGCCGCCAAAGATCGGCCATATTCAATGTATTTTTGGGGTCTCGCAAATAGTTTGGAGCAAGTTCTTGGAACAGCTCTCGGTGAGAGCCGTCCTTAAGCACAAAAATATCACCTTCCCGCAATTGGCTGACAGGTATGCAGGCATCTTCTGGTCGTGAGGCATCTCTATTCAAGAGAACCAGGTCAGCATGAGGCGGCAAGAACACGTAAGCTGAATAGTCGTCGAGAATGACAGGAGTTCCACTGACCTTTGAGTCGCCCCCGGAGTTAACGGTTCGATAGATACGTTCGAACAATCCATCAAGGTCGGGGCGCTTCTCTGTCGGCGGGATAAACTCTGATAAATCCTCGCTTAGTGTAGCTTTACCTCTCTTCGGGCTGGGCCACACCAACTGCTCGACTGCCCCGCTGGGCTCACGCCCTTCATTTGAGTGTTCCATAGGCGTGCTGAAAGAACGGACACGCCTACGCACCCCGTCCGTTACTCTGTCGAACCATTCTTCTTGAAAGTCGAACATAAGGTAGGTCAATTTTATTGCGGGAACGATTGTATCGAGCCGGCGCATTGTTTCCGCACCGTGCCAGCCGGGAACAACCAAATGTTCCACGGGCGCAACGCGAAATAGTTCTGGCGCGGTAAGACCCGCACCGTGGAGACCGTTCCCGTTCAGCAGGGCTGTAGTTTCTTGCGCTTCCTGATGGGATCGGCAGAGGATTGTAACTGGCTTGCCCTCCTTAGCGATCCTTTCACCAAAGATATCAGGGGAGAATTCGCCATTCTCGGCGAGCTCGTCGAGTGCGTTTGCGACTCCAATCAAGGATTGATCATAAAGCGCTTCAGCCTTAGCAGCCTTCGAAAGAGCCAAGGCTCGTTCCCGTATTTTAGCAGACGCGGAGCTACCCGGGCGCGGCATCCTCCCCGCATCGGAAAGGAAGTTTCTTAATTGCGGCACAATAGGAGTGAAGTCATCTTCCGGATCATCATGTTGATCTTGCAAGAACCGGTTGATTATAGCCAACGCCGGGTTGGGAATTACCTGAACGCTTCGATCAACGATCCAATGATTGTATTGTCGCTTCAATCCGCGCGCCAAAGGATCAATTTGCCTGAAACCTCGTGGTTTCAAAGACCACGGCAGAACTACGTCGTCCTCCATGATCAGGGCATCTCGGGGCGGACCAGGTACTTCGGAGATATCCGCTAAACAAAGCATCCGCAGATTTGGAATCTCTCGACCGACGAATTCAGCATTGATCTCGCGATAGGTCATCGAACCGAAGGCAATCAAATCGAATGCGATCACTCCCGCAGGGGGATTCTCAATCAGGTTTCTTGCAACCATCGCGGACCCGCACGCGTAGATCATCGCCCGATCAATAACGCTTTGCGTCATGGGTTCTTCGCGCTCGGTTCCGCTTATCCAAGTGGCACCGACTACCTTCGAAATTGCGTCACCGCGACAATGCAGGGAAGGCAAATAGTTTTCCAGTAAGTTGCGTGGAGCTACGACAAGTACGGCACGCCGGGCATCGCTACGAGGCCGCCCTTTTAGAAGAAAATGTAATGGGTCGATAGAATGGTGTTGCTGCCACGCTGAAACGACAGAACCGTTCGACAAGGTTTTGTAGTCTTGCCGAGGAGATACCTCCATGCAGTTCACCAGGTTATCAGGCAGGTATAGCCGGCCAGATGAACTCACTTCCACAACGATCTTTTCTTCACCTGCGATGACTTGTCGCCCTAAGTATCGCACACGCTCCGGACGCTGGCCGAAGTTTAGCAGATTGAGGATTGTACCCTCTTGCCATCTTCCATTCGTACCGGTCTGTGCATTTTCTCGCATTGCGGCAAGTGTGACTGCCCCGACTACAGGTGCGAGAAAGACTTCTGCGTCTCGCAGAGTAATATGGTCGTTTTGCGAGCTTTCAAGCACAGCTTGTGCATTTCCGACGACATACTGGCCGAAGCGATCCAGCATCATTCCGCCTGCTGTGAGATATGAGCTTTCCAAATGGGGAATTCGTTGCTGCAAGCTACTTAAATGGGGAAGGCCATATGCTTGTTCTTCAACAGTGGCGTAGGCCCATTCAATGACATAGAGATCATCGAGAAGCCCTAATATTCCGATGCCATCCGGTATGACGTCATCAGTTTCCGCGAGATAAACGAGCGCAGCCCGAGCAAAGCCGGACCCAACACCTTCTCCCCCGGCCGCTTCGATCAATGCTTCCAACTTCTGATCAAAATCGGTGATATCCGTGATGATCTTCAGGCCTCGAATAGTCTCGACTTGCGTGGATGCCTTGTTGGCGATTTCCCTGGCACATCGCGTGTCATTCTCAGCAGTTCTGAACACAGTCTGCTGGATGGAGTGCATTTCTTCTTTTGTGATGGCGCTGTATATCCACCCGCCTTCGAAATTCATCCCCAGCTGATCAAGTGCTCGATCCTGAACCCAGTTCAATTCGCGCAGTCTTTCTTCTTCATGCCAGGACTTCCGGGATTGGTTGAGGAAATAAAGAGCAGAAAGCGCTTCACGGGCCGTTCCATCTCCTTCTATCGCTTTGCGTCTGAAAGTCGCGGCAAGGCGCAACCATCCAAGGATTTGATAGCCGTTGCTCGTTGGCAGTTCAGCAAATGCCTCTAAGCATGCAGACATGCCCGGCAGGATACTCTCCCATCCATTTATCTTGTTCCCGATTGACTTGGAAATCTTGTCAATCTCGATGTTGATTGCCTCAATACGATTTCTTGGCGGATAGTCGCATTCAAATTGGCCAAAGGGGCCGGAATTCACTTTCTACACCTCTCTGAAAAGACTGTTCACTTGCGTAATCGCGCCGATGCCAGCATGTTCAGCCTACCTACTCACCAGCAACTCTAAGCACCGCTGCGGAAAAGTCGATCACTTTCTGATTGCAGAAACTCTTCCCACAATTCATCGTCGTGAAAGCACATTTCAGATGTTTCTTTGTTAGTTCTCTGAAGGTTATTCTCCAGAAGCCAACTTCTCAAAGCAGACAACCCCACTAACCACTCGAGGATTGGTCTCCAAGCTGTTCAATGATCCGAGGAGACCGACGGTCTGTCCAATTACTTTGTTTGCAAGTGTGTGCGTATCGCATCATCCTGCTCGCCATTTTCTTGAAAACCTCGATCAACCCCCTATGGTAGCGCGAAACAGTTTGCATTGAGCTATTGGCAATCAAACGACCAAAGGGAGGGCCCCGGTTGGACGGAGGAAACAACCTACATCGGGTCCTTGTGGACACGTCTACCAATCAACTACAGGCAGTGGATTTGTTCTGCGGTGCTGGAGGGTTTTCCCTGGCAGCCTACAATGCTGGGTTCCATGTGGAATTTGCGGTTGAGAACGACAAGTTTGCCGTCGACACGTACCGGGAAAACTTCAACACGAAACTACAGTTAAAAACGACTCTTTATGACGACAGCATCAATGAACTGAAGCCTAAACGTCTTGTAAAAAAGCACTTCTCCGAAACCGGATGCGATATCGTTCTTGGAGGCCCACCATGTCAGGGTTTCTCCACTCATCGCATCAATGATGCCGGGGTTGACGACCCAAGAAACAAGCTCATCCTCAGTTACTTCAATTTCGTCGAAACTCTACGCCCCCGTGCGTTCCTTATGGAGAACGTTCCCGGGATTTTGTGGCCGCGACACGAAAAGTTCCTGGAGGAATTCAACTCAAGAGCCGAGAAAGCTGGCTACAAAGTTTTCCCTCCTGCTATTTTGGATGCAAGAGACTTTGGTGTTCCTCAAAGACGAAAGCGTGTGTTCATATTAGGGACACGAAATGACCTTTCAGCGTCCGCGCTCTTATGGCCTCCCGCTCCAAGTCACTCCAATTGCGACGACGGCCTGTCTCCGTGGGTAAGCTGTAAGAAGGTGTTCCGAGCAGCGCCTAACCAAGACCCCAATGACATACACATGAAACATGGGCGTGAATTGGTCGAAGCGTTTCGAAACACACCTCCCAACGGCGGTTCGCGCAAGGACTCGGGTAGGATACTGCCTTGCCACGAGAAACACGACGGTCATAAAGACGTTTATGGAAGAATTGACCCGGGTCAACCTGGCCCGACGATGACAACTGCCTGCATCAACCCATCCAAAGGGCGGTTTGTTCACCCGACAGAGCATCATGGAATCACTGTTCGGCAAGCAGCTCGAATGCAAACGTTTCCTGATAATTTTGTCTTTTCGGGTGGCCTCACTGCCGCGGGCCGTCAGATAGGCAACGCCGTCCCGGTAGACCTCGGAACGGCGCTTTTGAAACCGATCTCCGAATGGCTTTCCAGTTTGGACGCATCCGTTGATTGTACCTTCGAGCCTCAGCCTATCCTTGAGTCCGAAGAATAAGTGAGAAAACGTCTCTCCCCAATTGGGAAACGACCCTTTTGAGATATGGTTAAAGCGAAACCCGAATTTCAGGAGCCAATTGACCCTCAGCGGTCCAAGATGATGGCGTCAATTGGGCAACAGGGGACGAAACCAGAGATGATAGTTCGCCGCCTTTGCCACTCACTTGGGTATCGGTATCGGCTTCATGTTAAAACTCTACCTGGATCTCCTGATCTTGTGTTCCCCCGATGCAAGAAGATCATATTCGTACATGGCTGCTTCTGGCATAGACACGAAAACTGCTCTCGAACAACCACGCCCAAAACAAGAGCCGCGTTTTGGGAGAAAAAATTTGCCGACAATGTTAGGCGTGATGAACAGCAAATTTCGCAGCTTGGCGCTCTTGGTTGGCAAGTTCTGATAGTCTGGGAGTGCGAAACAAAAGAACAAATCTCGCTAAAAGAAAAGCTGATTAGATTTCTCGCCGGGAAATGACAGTCTGCACCGACGGTCAGTGATGTTTCAATTGAGAAGCAAGACACTTTTCTCCAATGCCCTCCTTCCTTTGGTCACCCTTAACGATACTCGGCGGTTCCTATGCGTGACATCGAAAACCGCTTCGCATAGCCTGGCACCATGAGTGGTGAGGAATGGTCAGATTGGGAAAATGACGCCATTGTGGCGGATTACTTTTCCATGCTCACGGATGAGTTGTCGGGCGCGAGATACAACAAAGCGGCTCACAACCGTGCCCTGCAAGAGTTGATTGGGCGCTCCAAAGGGTCGATCGAATTCAAACACCAAAACATCTCAGCGGTCCTTAAGGGGCTGGGTGAAACTTGGATTATCGGATATAAGCCCGCATTCAATTTTCAGAAATCCCTGGAGGATGCCGTTGCTCGGCATCTCCAGCAGCATGGTGGCTGGCTGACCCCGAGCCACACTCCCAAAATGAAAGCATCCGAGCCTCCGAGGGCTATCTGGATTGAGACCCCACCCACCATGCAGAACACGCCGCCACCGGACGAATTGGAGCAAATGCAAGCCGTGGCCAGGAAATTCGATGTGGCGGGGCGAGATGAGAGGAACAGATCTCTGGGCAAGGCTGGGGAAGAGCGCGTCCTTCATCATGAACGCGCCATTCTGACCAGTGTAGGCCGACAAGACCTCGCCAATAAAGTGCGGTGGGTCAGCCAGGAGGATGGCGATGGTGCCGGATATGACATTTCGAGCTTCACACCCGAAGGGAATGATCGCTTAATCGAGGTAAAGACAACCAACGGCTGGGAGCGCACACCATTTCACATTTCCAGAAACGAATTGGCGGTCGCAGAGGAGAATCGCGACCGCTGGATTCTTTTCAGACTCTGGAATTTCTCGCGGAACCCGAGGGCATTCGAATTGCGTCCTCCCTTGGGTGCTCATGTCGAACTCACGGCCACGAGCTTTCGCGCCAGCTTTCACTAAGACTCACATTGGGGTGCGGATGATCAGCAGGAGAGTCTGTCCTATGGCTGCGTGCCGCGCCGTCAGCGAGCACCTATTTCTCGGCTTCATTGGGTAGATAGAATGGTATCTTAGCATTGGCTAAGAGAACTCACGCGGAGCAAATTGTGGAGCAAATTGTGGAGCAAAGCACGCTTTCCTGCACCCGATTAACGGGAGCGTTGGAAGTTTTTCCGTTAAAAAACAGAAAGTTATTGTGACTTTCCTGTAGAAAAAATGGTGCCCGGGGGCGGAATCGAACCACCGACACGAGGATTTTCAATCCACTGCTCTACCCCTGAGCTACCCGGGCACGGGAACGATGTTTATCGTTGGGTGGAGGCCTTCTATGACTTGCTACAGGCAGTGTCCAGAGGCTTTTTTACATTTTTTCAATGTGGGCGCGATTGCTCTGTTTCGCTCTCAGAAACCTCCGCATCCAGGTCCTCTTCCCGCTGCGACGGGACTGCGTAGGACCCGTTCAGCCATTTGGCCAAATCGATGTCAGCACAGCGTTTGGAACAGAACGGGCGGAACTTTACCACCGTGTCTTCGCCGCAGATCGGGCAGCTCATTTCAGCACCTCTGTCAGAGGGATGCGACCACGTTTGCGCTGTAGTTCATAGTGACCCAAAGGGGTCCAACCGGCCAGAGTCGTCTCGATCCCATCCGCCTTGAACGCAGCACGCAGAGCCGACTCAAACCCGCGGCGGTCCTTTTTGGGCATCGGAGCCAGATCCACAGTGATTTGCCCGCCAAGGCCGCGCACGCGCAGCGCACGGGCAAGCGCCTTGGCGCAGGCGAAATTGGCCTTGGTTCCGGCCGCCAGAGACGTATCGGACCCGGTGTTCACATCCACAGCGACCAGAGCGCGCGTGGGCTGGATAAAGAGGTGCCCTCCGCCCAGTAGCGGCTCGGAAATCCCGCGCACCACGTCCAGCGCATCGAGCACGCCCTGCTCCTCGAACCCTCCCGCCTGTGTTACGACCTCCGCCGGGTCGGTCCAGTCGCGCCAGGCCAGTACGTGCGGGCCGTCGCCTTCGAGCAGCAGCTCGGGCTCAGTCCCCGGATCGTTCAGAACCTGATCGGCATGGGCCAGCATGGCGCTGATGTCTTCGGCAATCTCGCCGGCATCCTCGCCCGAACAGCATGACCTCAGGATCAGGCCATAGTCGCTGCACTCCATGCATTCATGCGCAATCTCGAGCAGGCGGTCGCGCTCGTCCTCGTCCCGAATGGAGCGCGAGATATTCAGGCCCGGCGCGTCTGGCGTGACAATCGCATAGCGGCTTTTGAACAGGATGCGGTCGGTCACCGGCAGCGCCTTGCCCGGTTCGGCATAACCTGACACCTGCACCAGCATCAGGGCACCGGGCGCAAGCCCCTTAACTTGGCGCAGAAAGGCCGGACCATCGGGTGTTGTCAGGAACATGCCACCCTGCCCTTTCACAGGGCGGTCGGCACGGGCGCGATAGATCGTACCCGGCGCGGGCGCGTCTGCGGCAATCAGGAAATCATCCAGTTTCCCGTCTACCATCAAAGCAGCGGCTTCGCGGTTGTCGATATGGTCCAGAACGATGGTGCGACCCTTCATGATGCCTCACGATACAAGGGATAGCCGATGCCCTGCAAAAGGGCGGCGGTCTCAGACAGGGGCAGGCCCACGATGCCGGTGAACGAGCCCGAAATCCACGGGATAAACGCGCCAGCCGGGCCTTGAATGGCGTAAGCGCCTGCCTTGCCCTGCCAATCTCCGGTGGCCAGATATGCGTTGATCTCAACATCCGACAGGCGCTTGACCTTGACCTGAGAGACCACGTCGCGTTGCAGCACCCGATCCCCGCGCCGTACGGCAACCGAAGTGATCACGCGGTGCCGCCGACCGGACAGGGCGTGCAGGAATTCGGCCGCCTGACCCGCGTCTTCGGGTTTGCCCAGAATGCGACGGCCCAGCGCGACGGTTGTGTCGGCGCACAGGGTAACATCGTCGCTATCCGCCTGAACTGCCTGCACTTTTGCCCGCGTGATGCGGCTGCAATAGGGCACGGGCAGCTCGCCCTTCAAAGGCGTTTCATCGATATCAGGGGCGCGGATTGCATCGGGCTGCACGCCAAGCTGGGACAGCAGGTCCAGCCGCCTGGGGCTGCCCGATCCTAAGATAAACGCCATTGCGGCAGGCGTTACTTGAAGCGGTAGTTGATCCGACCCTTGGTCAGATCATAAGGGGTCATCTCGACCTGAACCTTGTCGCCGGCCAGAACACGGATGCGGTTCTTGCGCATCTTGCCTGCCGTATGTGCGATGATCTCATGGCCGTTTTCCAGCTCGACCCGAAACGTCGCATTAGGCAGGAGTTCCTTCACGACACCGGGAAATTCGAGCGTATCTTCCTTGGCCATGTTGTCTCCATCATTACATTGCACCCGCAGAATCTACGGGGATGTGGGCTTAAATGAGCCCATTTTAGCCCTATTTCAAGGGCGGAATCACCTAAAGAGGCGATAATGTGACAGAATCGACTCGGGAAGTCTGCTCAACCCAGTGGGATCGGTTCAACACGTGACCATCAGCACGGACGTTAGCGATGGCCGAAAGGTCGATATCCGCATAGGTCCAGCCGGGTTGGTTCAGGGTGCCTTCGGCCAACACCCCGGTCTGCGGGAACCCCTTGTCCGGCGGGCCGAAAATGCCGCCGGTGCCGGTGTTCATGTCCACCGCCTCGGACCAGTCGTTGTTGCCGACCAGCGAAGCCATCACCGTAACGCATTGATTTTCCAGCGCCCGTGACATCGCGCCGATACGAACCCGCCAATAACCCGCCAGCGCCTCGGTGCAGGAGGGGACGAGGATCAGATCGGTCTCCTGCAGGGCGCGACCCAACAGGGGAAACTCACTGTCATAGCAGATCAGTACGCCGATCTTGCCCAAGGCAGTGTCGAACAGCTTGAGCGGGCCGCCGGGCGCGATATCCCAGTCTTCGCGTTCGAACCGGGTCATGATCTGTTTGTCCTGATGATCCTGCTGACCATCCGGGGCATAGAACGCAGCACGATTCACCGGGCGGCCCGGACCATCCACGACCGGAGCCGATGCGCCCAGAATGTATGTGTTGTATTCCTGTGCCAAACGCTGATGCAGGGCCCGAGCCTCCTCCATCCGGTCCGACACTGCCCGGATCGAGCGCTCCAGATCACCGGCCACACCGGCGCCATCGAGCGTCGAAAGCTCCATTGCACCGTATTCCGGAAACACCAGAAGCTCGGCCCCCTGACCGGCAGCCTCGGCCACCCAGCGATTCAGCTTGTCCTCGTACTGCGCCCAGCTGTCGAGCCAGTCTAGATCATAGGCGGCGGTTGCGACTTTCATAGCGCGAGCTCCTCAGGCCTGGTTTAGCGAGACACTAATAGGCGGCGTGTCGAACTGTACAGACGCATTGTTCGCCCCAGCCCTCATCGACGGGAAAGTGAATTGGCAGAAGGCATCCGAAGTGTTTCAATGTGCTTGGGAGGAAGACCATGCAAAACCCGCAAAGTTTCGAGAAGTTCTATTTTGCCAAAGTTGGCATGGGCGAAGCCTGTGGCTGTGCGGAACGCGTTATCGACGTGTTCGAGTTCAATCGAAAAGGCGGCGCACAGGTAAAAAAGCCGCTGAAGCAGGAAAAGCGCAAAAGCCGGTCCCTCAGAGGGTGGGCCGTCAAATACGGTCTGCTCAGCCGAAAGCACCGGGCTTGAAGCGTTAGCGCGGATTACGTTGGCAAATCCCTGATCCAGAACTGTAGCGGTTTGAGCGTCTCACCCTCTTCGCCGATATCCTTCCACGAAAACTGCGCCACCGCACCGGGCAGCGGTTCATAGCCCCGCGCGCGCCAGAAGGCATCCAGTGGCCGGTAGCTTTCCGGCCGCAGCGGGTGGTCAGCCGGGCGTTGGACGCTGCAAAAGGCGCATTTTTTAAAACCCAGCGCGCGGGCATACGCCTCGCGCAGGTCGAAGAATTTGTGGCCGACGCCCTGCCCCCGGTAGTCGGACAGCAGAACAGACTCGGCACAGTAGAAGATCTCGGACAGGTCCAGCCCAGACCGTTCGAAGGCCGCAGCGAAATCGTCGGCGTGCTCGGTCAGAGGCGCCCCGGTCGAGGCCCCGATCAGGCGGTCACCGTCGAAAGCCCCAACCACAATCGCCTTATCGCTGTCGCGGTAGGATTGCAGGTACTTCCGTTCGTATTCCAGATCCCCGTCATACAGGTACGGCCAAGCCCGAAACACTTCGATCCGCAGGCGCGCCACGTCGTCCAGAGCGGCCTCCAGCGCCGCTCCGGTCAGGGGGCGGACGGCGGTGACCTCAGCCATTCGAGACCTGCTTTGTCCAGTCAGCGAGGTTGTAGAACGTGGTGACGCGGGTGATCTTGCCATCCTTCAGGTCAAAGAACGACCCGGCGGGCAGGCGATAGGTCTGGCCATGCGCCTCGGGCAGGCCCTCATCGGTTTCCAGATAGGTGCCGTTAACGATGAACTCGGCCGCTGCGCGGGTGCCGCCTTCGGCGTCGAACACCACGATATCGGTCAGGTTCTCGCGGTAACAGCGGTTCATGTGATCGCAGAAGGCGGCAAATTTCTCTTTACCGACGCGGATCTGGCCTTCGTTCACATGATGCGCCACGTCATCGGACAGGCAAGCCAACATGCCGTCCACGTCGCCTGCGTTGAATGCCTCGAAATAGGTTTTGACGGTTTGGTTCATGGTCACTCCGTAGGTTCGCCCCAGCGCTCTTTCAGATGCCCGATGATCTGATCGCGGGTCTGTCGGTAGTGATGTAGCTTTTCTTCGCGATTCTCGCCCAGCCCGGTAGGGTCCATTATTGGCCAATAATCGACATCCAGGTGAAAAATCCGGGTCAGTTCCAGCGCTTTTCGCTGGCTGGCAGGCGACAGGGCAACCACCAGGTCAAATGAGCTGAGGTCATCGCCCCATTCCTGCATCTCGTCGAACGAGCGCGTCCGGTGGCGGGAAAGTTCGACCCCGATCTCTTGGCAGACCGAAATGCAGAACCCGTCGATCTCAAAGTCGTTGCGCACACCGGCGGATTGCACATAGGTGCCGGTGCCATAGAATTTCTTCATGATGCCTTCGGCCATCGGTGACCGGACCGAGTTGTGGTCGCAACAGAACAGGATCGACTGCGGCAGAGGCGTCACCCGTCAGCCCCCGAAGTGCAGCACGCAGATCAGCGTGAACAGGCGGCGGGCGGTGTCGGTGTCGATTTCCGCTTTTCCTTCCAAGCGCTCCTGCAGCACACGGCTGCCTTCGTTGTGGATGCCGCGACGGGCCATGTCGATGGTTTCGATCTGGCTGGGCGGCAAGGTCTTGACCGCGTTGAAATAGCTTTCGCAGATCTGGAAATAGTCTTTGACCACCTGTTTGAACGGGCCAAGCGACAGATGGAACTCGGCCGCTTTTTCTTCGGCCTCGGTGGCAACGTCAAATACCAGCCGCTTGTCGCGGATCGACAGCTGGACGTGGTACGGCCCGTCCGGTACGGCCCGATCTTCGCGCTGGGGCAACGCAAAGCTGTTGTCTTCCAGCAGGTCATAGATGGCAACCTTGCGCTCCTGCTCGATCTCGGGGGTCGGCGGGGGCAGGTTTCGGTCATCCAGTTCAATATGCGAAATGCGGGTCATAGGAGTCGGGTCCGTTTAAGTCGGCACAGACTTAGCGCATGGGAATTGAATGGGCAACGCACTCGGCAACCGTTTGAACGCGGCGTCTAAATCGGGTGGTTTGACGGATCGATGCCGTGTTTGCACAAAAGCGTGTCGACAAGCGAACCCTCACTGATTTTGCGTCCCTGAAAAATCTTGCGGAACCACGACCCGTAGAAATGAATGGACATCTTCTTGTCCCACTTAAGAAACTCAAGCTTGGACATGTCCGGGTCATTCCAAAGGTAGCGGTGGCGCAAAGGGATCGGATACAGCTCGGGGCGTGGCCCCGCCATTTTGTGCTCGGGCGTATCGAAAATATAGTGGAACAGCATCGGAGGGCCGAAACTGAAAAGAGGCAGGCTCCAATAGGTCGAGGTCTCAAAGATGGCGCGGTAGGCCTCTTTTTTCTGATCACTCCACCAGGCCGGGGTGAGATCGCTGTCGAAGGCGTATTTACACATGTTCTGCAGCGCGGGGCTTTCTCCCGGCATGGCCCAAACGCCACTCATGATCCGCCGTCTGCCCCGGTTTGCAATCGGGAAAAGATACCCGTCTTTGGTCTCGAAAGGGCGCACTGCATAAGCATCGGCATCCGCCCAGATGTAATCGGTCTTTTGCAGAAGCTTTAGTCGAAACAGGTCGGCGTGAACGGCCACGGACCGGGTGACCGGGTCACGGTAAATCTCGGGCGTGTCGAATATCTCGCGGGCGTCCCGGGCTTCGATATAGTCCGGGATGTCTTCCAGATCTCCATAGTGATAGACGATCGGCTTTTGATCGGCATCGGCAAAGGATTTCAGGCACAGGTGCTCCGGAAAGCTGAACTTTGCTCCGATCCAGAGGGTAGCAACGCGCTCCAAGTTCAACTTCTTCCACCTGATTGCTGCTGCGACTGCGCCTCAGGTTGGCGATCAGGTTCAAGCCTGTTCGGCTTGCCGGGCATCAGATTGAATAACGGTGTGTCCGGCAGGCCATATAAAGCCTATCCGTTCAAACGTTTAAGCCGCGCCGTAACCGACAAGCCGTGCGCTTCCAGGCTTTCCGACTGCGCCAGTTGCTCGGCTGCAGGACCGATCGCGCGCAGCGCTTCCGGCGTCATCTGGCTGAGTGTGGTGCGCTTTAGAAAATCCATCACGCTGAGGCCGGAGGAAAACCGGGCCGAACGTGCCGTGGGCAAAACGTGGTTGGGGCCACCGACATAGTCGCCAATGGCTTCGGGCGTGTACTGTCCTAGAAAGATTGCACCGGCGTGAATGGTTTTCTGGCTTAGTTCCACCGGGTCGGCGACGCACAGCTCGAGGTGTTCCGGGGCGGTGCGGTTCGACAGCGCGGCGGCCTCGTCCAGATCGCGCACGGTGATCACCGCGCCGAAATCGCGCCAGCTGGCCCCGGCAATGACACGGCGTTGCAGGGTTTCCAGACGTTTCTCGACGGCCTTTGCCACTGCTTGACCGAAACCAGGGTCATCGGTAATCAGGATCGACTGCGCGCTTTCGTCATGCTCGGCCTGGCTGAGCAGGTCCAGCGCAATCCAGTCGGGGTCGTTGTCCTTGTCCGCGATCACAAGGATTTCGGACGGCCCCGCAATCATGTCGATGCCCACCTTGCCGAATACCCGGCGTTTGGCGGCGGCCACAAAGGCGTTACCGGGGCCTGTGATCTTGTCCACCGGTGCGACGGTCTCGGTACCGTAAGCCAGCGCCGCAATCGCCTGCGCACCGCCAATGCGATAGATCGTATCCACGCCCGACAATTGCGCCGCCAGCAGGACCAAAGGGTTCGCCTGCCCGTCCGGCGTGGGCACCGCAATGGCCAGCCGTTCAACCCCCGCCACTTTAGCCGGGATCGCGTTCATCAGAACCGAAGAGGGGTAAGAGGCCAAACCGCCCGGCACATAAAGCCCCGCAGCTGAGACCGCCGACCAGCGCCACCCAAGGGTTGCCCCAGCCGCATCCGTCCACTGGTGATCCGCGGGCAGTTGTTTTTCATGATAGGCCCGGATGCGTTGGGCTGCCAGTTCCAGCGCGGCACGATCTGCATCCGAGACCTGCGCAACTGCCTCGGCGATCTCATCGGCGGAAAAGGCCAGCGTCTCGGGCGTCAGCTCCAGCCGGTCGAACTTGGCCGTCAGTTCAATGACTGCCGCGTCGCCCCGGGTGCGTACTTCCTCGATAATCTCCGCAACGACAGCGTCCACATCCGGGCTGTCTTCGCGCTTGGCCGACAACAGTGCCTGAAAGGCGGCTTCAAACTCGGGTGACGAGGAATCGAGGAAAACGGGCATGGTCTGGCTCTCCGGGGCGTTTCATCGGGACATATCGCCGGGATCGGCTGGCCTCAACCCTTCTCGGCAGGGTGCAGCGATTTGCGCATGGCGAAACAGGAAACGTCGCCGCGCGCGCCGCATTGCCCGGTGGGCTGCCAGCCATGCCGTCGATAAAACGCCTGCGCCGTTTGTGTGGCCTCTAGCCGGGCTTCGGTATGGCCCGAAGCGATCAGCTCCTGTTCAAGCCGATGCAGCAAGACCGACCCGATGCCATGCCCGGTATAATCCGGATCGATATAAAGCAGCGTGATCTCATCGTCGCGCAGGCCACCCACGGCAGCAACCTGCCCCGCGCGTTCGGCCACCCAAATCTGCGCTCCGTCCCTGATCCAACCCCGGATCGTCTCAGGGTCTTTGTTTGCCGTCCATTTCGCGATGGCCTGCGGGTCATCCCGGTGGTCCGCCTGACAGAGCCGGGTAATCGAGCGGATCAGAACCCGGCTCAGGTCGAACACGTCGAATACGGTCGCGCGGCGCAACTCCAGACCGGCCGGAGGCCCCGAGAACGCCTGCGATATGCCGCGCTTATTCCGGATGGTGCGGAGCCTGCCCCGATGGGGCCTGATAGGGGCGGGTCACATCCTTGAGCGTGACGTCAATCGCCTCGACCGTCAGTCGGATTGCGCCGTCGCCCGCCAACGTCAGGATGATTTGGCCGGCACCGTCCTCGCCAGCTTCAAAATCGACCGAAAGCAGGGACATCACCATGTCCTTCTCACTGCGGTCGACACCCTGGCTGGCCACCGAGAGCACAGAATCGAACACCAGAACCGACTGCACCCGTTCAAACGCACGCCCCCGGCGGGTGGCGGCGTCCTTGTCTTCCCACCGAAAGCGGTTCAGCAGCAGACCAAACCGGCGCAGCGACGGTTGCCATGTCATCTCGGTCACCGGGAACACGGCGTCCTGCGTCAGGGTCGAAATCACCTGCAGGTCATCGCCATCCTCGGCGCCGAGGTTTAGCGGGGCCTCGCGCCCATCGTGAAAACTTGCGTCTGTCATTGGCCCTTGATCCGTTCGATTTTGGCACCCACACCTTCCAGCTTGCGCACCACATGTTCATATCCGCGGTCCAGATGATAGACCCGGCTGACCGTGGTTTCCCCTTCGGCCGCCAGCCCCGCCAAAATCAACGAGACAGAGGCGCGCAGGTCGGTCGCCATCACCGGCGCGCCCTTCAGCTGCTCTACTCCGGTGACCGTGGCCGTACCACCGTGCACTTCGATATTCGCCCCCATCCGCACCAGTTCAGGGGCGTGCATGAAGCGATTTTCAAAAATACGTTCTTCCAGAACCGAGGTGCCTTCGGCCGTGCACATCAATGCCATCATCTGGGCCTGCAAGTCGGTGGGAAAACCGGGGAACGGTTCGGTGACCACATCAACAGACCGAACACGCCCATTCTTGCGCGCCACTTTCAGGCCTTTGCTGGTTTCCGAAACGCTGACCCCTGCGGCCTCCAGTTTCTCGGCAAAGGAATCAACCAGCGACATCCGCCCGCCCAAAAGCTCGACCTCACCACCGCAGATGGCCGGGGCCAGCATATAGGTGCCCAGCTCGATCCGGTCGGTCACAACCTGATGGGTCGCACCGTGCAGACGATCAACGCCCTGAATTTCAATGGTCGAGGTCCCCTCACCCGAGATCTGCGCCCCCATCTTGCGCAGGCATTCGACCAGATCGACGATCTCGGGCTCGCGCGCGGCGTTTTTCAGAACCGTGGTGCCCTTAGCCAGCGTGGCCGCCATGACGATGTTCTCGGTCGCACCGACCGACGCAAAACGCATCTCATGCACCGCACCCTTCAATCCACCCGGCGCCCTGGCGTGCAGATAACCGTCTTCAAGTTCGATCTCAGCGCCCAGCGCCTCGAGCCCTTCGACATGCAGGTCCATCGGCCGCGCGCCGATCGCACACCCGCCCGGCAACGACACGATGGCTTCTCCGAACCGGGCCAGCAACGGACCGAGCACCAGATTCGAGGCCCGCATCTTTCGCACAATCTCATAATCGGCCGTGTGGCTGGTCAGGTCGTGGCTGGACATCGCAAGCACCTGCCCATCCTGCAGCGAAGACACCTCGGCCCCCAGCGATTGCAGCAGGGCGGTCATGGTCTTGATGTCGCTGAGCCTTGGTGCATTGGTCAGCGTCAGCGGTTCTTCGCTCAGCAAGGTCGCGGGCATCAGCGTCAGACACGCGTTCTTGGCCCCCGCAATCGGTATCTGACCGTTCAGCGGCCCGTTGCCCGTCACCAGAATCGAATCCATCTGCTCTTATCCCTCGTCCTTGTCGGCTTTGTCGGTTTGGGTCGCGCGTGCCTTGGCCTGCGCCTTGCGCCGCGCCATATTCGCCTTCAGCGCCGCCTTCAGCCGCTCTTCGCGCGCATCCCCGGATTTGCCGTGTTTTTTGGGTGTATTTCTATCTGCCATAATCTTTCTCTACAGGAGGCGAAAAAAACCGTCCAGACACCCTTGCGCCCCGTTTCGTTTGAGTCTAATCACCCGCCCACAGTGCTGCTGTAGCTCAGAGGTAGAGCACTCCCTTGGTAAGGGAGAGGTCGAGAGTTCAATTCTCTCCAGCAGCACCAGGACATCCCAGCACATTCCGGACCACGCAACATATCATTGCCTTGCGTTTTCAGCCTCCGACATTGGAGCCTACGCAGCAGCCGAGCGCTTAGACTGCATCCACACCAGCTGACGGCTCAAATCGAAACCATCGGGGAGAGGTTTTCGCAGGCGATAGGGGTTCGTTGACAGTACTGAGGTGGAAAAAACCTCTCCCACCAGCGAACCACTAAATACAGAATCGATTTGACCTAGAAGTTTTGGGGTCGCAGTGCCGATTGCCCAATTCGCTAGGCTGCGCAACATTCTCGCTGAACGCATCGCAGCCCCAGGTTTCTACGTCATTTTATGTGCTGTTAGACCTGCGCTGGGACAACAAGTCAGCAAATTCCCAGCCGGTTAAAACCTGGCCGTCGAAAGCTTCGAAGGTTTCCTTAGAACGGAAAAGGGTCTTCAGTTCATCTTCGCAACGCTCGTGGTCTGCGAGACACGGCACATCTCCGAAGGCAGCACCGTTCGTATCCCAATCAACCTCATGAGAAACGAAAACGCCTTCCGTAAGATCTCCTGTTCCGCTGGGAAGGAAGCGATAGTGACGATGTTTCGTCAGGTAGAATCCACCTCGCGGGCCTCGATGGAGAGAAAAGAACAAAGCCGGCCAATCGTCCTCGGACATATCCCAACCTGAAAAAAACTCGCGCGAACTTCTGTCTTCAGCCACGAGTTCATCTGCTGCTTCTCGATCAAGCTCCTTGTTGGCGGCGTCTTGAACGGGCTTGCTTACGGTAGTGCTAGTACAAACGAAGCGAATGCCCCGGAACGCATCCGGATCGCGCTCCAGAGCCTCGACGAGGGTAAGCCCATCCGGCAACCGAGATTTCTCTCCGGCTCCGTTTACGTGCTTCGGCGCGGCCTCCAAAGCCGCCGCATCCACACGGACCGCTTGTTTGTACCGCTTTTTAAACTCTTTCTTTATTTGTTTAAAAGTTCTTGTCTGAGGACCAACCCAAACCCCGTCCTCAATACGCACCTCACAAGACAAAGCGCTGGTCGACGCGTTGGCCGAGCACACAACGGCGCCGACCTCTGAAAGATAAACCTTCGCGTGCATTTCGGAATCCGGCAAATGACGAAGCTTATCATTTACCGGCGCGCCACCCGCTTCGAGCGCATGGCGCGTCGTCATCCCCATTCTGAGATCACACACGACCCTGAGCCCTTTAGGCACCGAGCCTTCGAACAGTTCATCAAGCCAATCCGGCCCGAGGAATGCCACGCACATCCTGGGCTTATTACCCTCCATTACTTCCCTAATCCGGGCTGTCAAAGCTCCACCGGTAAGAAATTCAGCAGTCATCTTTAGCTGTTTCGTTAAATCGTGTTTGGCCGAAACTGATCCGCAACATCAAATGCGTGAAGAGCTTTCGTCAGGCCATGAGCTTTTTCAAATCGCCCGGATGGTAACCAAACGCCGATCCGGGATCACTTTTCCGACGGATCGCTCTCAGCATAGTCCCGCAGGCGTTCGATATCGGCGATTACCGCGTGGTTGCGGTTGATCTTCACACCTACCGTCTTGAGCCGCGAAAAGGCACGGCTCAGGCTTTCCGGTTTCATCCCCAGACGCCCGGCGATGAGCATCTTGTCATAGGGCAGTTCCACGTCGCAGGCATCGGCATCGGCATCGCACAGGTTCAGCAAGAACTCGGCCACCCGCTGCGCCCCCGTCTGCGCCTTGAGCTGTTCAAGCTGTGCCACCAGCGCATGCAGGTGGGTAAAGGTCGAAGCCAGGATCGACACGCCGATCTCGGGGTCTTCCTTCATCAGCGACAGCAGCACCGGGCTGGGGATATGCATGATCTCGCAGGCTGACACAGCTTCGGCGGACACCGGGTACGGGACATTTCGCAGCGCAACCGCCTCGCCAAAGCTTTCGCCGCGCGTGAAGACACTCACCACGGCCTCGGCCCCGGTGGGCGACATGCGGAACAGCTTGACCCAGCCGGCCAGAATAACATGAACGGCCTTGGCCTCTTCTTCCTGCAGGAAAATCGTCTCGCCACGATCATAGCTGCGCCAGATCGCATGGCTGAGCAGAGTATCGACGTGCTGATCCGGCAAACTCTTGAGCAGGAGCGATTGCCGCGCGATTGCTTTTTGCGCTTCGTGAGCCAAGAAGGTTCCCCTTTTCCCTAGTCGATCTTCTGACCGGTACATCCTTCGAACTCAGGCTATGCCAAAGCTCTGCACCGCGCACCAGCCTTTTCGTGGGTCAACTTGACAATAGTCATGTCGCGCGGGTCGCAACACGCATAATTTCACCCCAAAGCCAGTATTCCGGGGAGTCAGAAAGATGGACTACGAGCGATTTTTCAGCCAGAGCCTCGAAAATTTGCGGGAAGAAGGAAACTATCGCGTCTTCATCGATCTGCAACGTCGCTGCGGATCCTTCCCGAACGCGCGCCAAACCGACGGTCAAGTGCAGCGGGATGTGCGGATCTGGTGCTCGAACGACTACCTCGGCATGGGCCAGCATCCTGCCGTGATTTCGGCCATGCATGACGCGCTGGACCGTTGCGGTGCAGGCGCGGGTGGAACCCGGAACATCTCGGGCACCACGCATGACCATGTGCTGCTGGAGGCCGAACTGGCTGATCTGCACGGCAAGGAAGCCGCGCTTTTGTTCACCTCGGGTTATGTTTCGAACTGGGCCGCCCTCGGCACGCTGGCGTCGAAAATCCCAGGGTTGATTGTGTTTTCAGATGCCTTGAACCACGCCTCGATGATCGAAGGCATCCGCCACTCACGCGCACAAAAAGTCATCTGGAAACACAACGATCTTGAGGATCTCGAGGCGAAACTGGCCGCCGCTGATCCCAATGCGCCGAAGATGATCGCCTTTGAATCGGTCTATTCCATGGACGGCGACATCGCACCGATCAAAGAGATTTGCGATCTGGCCGACAAATACGGAGCCATGACCTATCTGGATGAGGTTCACGCCGTTGGCCTCTATGGCCCGCGCGGCGGCGGCATTGCCGAACGTGAAGGCCTGATGGATCGCCTGACCGTGATCGAAGGCACGCTGGGCAAAGCCTTCGGTGTGGTTGGTGGTTACATCGCCGCTTCTGCCGCGCTGTGTGACTTTGTGCGCAGCTTTGCCAGCGGGTTCATTTTCACCACCGCTCTGCCCCCGTCGATCGCAGCCGGAGCTGCGGCCTCGATCCGGCACCTGAAACAATCGAACGCCGAACGCGATCTGCAAAAGGCGCGCGTGGAGCAGGTCCGCGCCCGCTTGGACGCCGAAGGCATCCCGCACCTGCCAAACCCCAGCCACATCATCCCGGTGATGGTCGGTGATCCGGTGAAGTGCAAATTCATCTCGGACACTCTGTTGGAAGAGTTCGGCATCTACATCCAGCCGATCAACTACCCGACAGTGCCGAAAGGAACCGAGCGTCTGCGGATCACACCCTCTCCGGTTCACACCGACGCCGATATCGATCATCTGGTCAACGCGTTGTCAGCCCTGTGGCAACGGTGCCAGATCGCGCGGATGCCGATGGCCGCCCAATAACCATAGCGCCCCTCGCTTGGATAACTGCCGCCCTTATAGGGCGGCTTTTTTCTTTTTCAGATCAGGAAAAGGCAGAAGATCACCACCGCGAACCCGGTGAGGACCATGGTGAAGCCGCGCAACCAAGGCGGGCTGGTGGCAAGGTCCAGATATTGGGCAAGGATTATGCGGGACTTGGCCAGCGCAAGTATCAGTATTCCACCGCCCAAAAGCCTCGAAGGTATAGGCATCATGGTCAGCATTGCGGATGCGACGCTGAGCGCCAACAGGGTAAGCCAGGCGCAAGTGATCGGGCTTGGGAGCCTACGGCGGGAATGTTTGGGTATCGATGATGAAAAGCCCATCGTTTTCATCCCAGCAGGTAGATCACGGGGAACAGCATGATCCAGACCAGATCGACCATGTGCCAGAACTGAGCGCCTGCCTCGATATTGCGAGGATCATCCCTCCAGGAAACCAGCAGCAGGATGCCGACTCCAGCCAGCACATGTGCGGCGTGAAACCCGGTCAGCAGATAGTAGAACAGAAAGAACGGGTGCGTTTCGAATCCGATGCCCTGAGCCGCTTTGTCCGCGTATTCCGTGCCCTTGATGATCAGGAACACTACGCCCAGAAGGGCCGCCCCGATCAGGGCCAGACGCGCCGCTCCGCGACGGGCCGCCTGCCGCCAGTGCAGGGCCTGCGCGGCCAGATAGCCGGACGTGACCAGAACAGCGGTATTGAACGCCGCCCCCGTGCGGTGCAGATGCGATTGCGCCTCGGCAAAGCCCACCGGGTCGGTCAGGCGCACGCCCATGAAGGCGATCATCCCGGCGCCGAATACCAGCAATTCCGAGATGATCAGAACCCACATCAGCAACTCGCCCGGAAGCTCGTCGATCAGAGAGGTATCGCTCATGCGCCGACCAGTTGGCGGTAGATCTGCGGCAGGGCCATCGTCAGGCGATGCGGGTCGGGGATAACGGCAAAACCGCCCTGCCCGAACATGCGCGGGAACCAGCTTTTGCCGGTCTTGTCGATGGTGACGCCAAAGACCGATTGCCCGGCGCGGCGCGCCTCACGCACCGCCATGCAGGTGTCTTCGATGCCGTGACGGCCCTCGTAATGATCCAGATCGTTGGGTTTGCCATCGGTGATCACCAGCAGCAACCGGCGTTTACGGGATTGCTTGGCCAGATCGGCAGAGCAGTGGCGAACCGCGGCACCCAGCCGCGTGTAGTGACCCGGTCGCAATGAGGCGATCCGCTGTTCGACCGTTGTGCCCATAGGCTCATCAAACCGTTTGCAACGCTGCACATAGACCCGTTGACGTTTCAGCGAGCTGAAGGCGTGGATGGCGAAATCGTCGCCACAGGCGTTCAGACCCCAGGCGAGCGCGGCCAGTGCCTCGCGTTCGATATCGATCACGGCACGCCCTGCAACGGCGCTTTCGGTTGAGCGGCTCACGTCCAGCAGGATCGACACGGCCAGATCACGCGCCACGGGGCGGGATTGCATCCAGACGCGTTCATTGCCTTCGCCGCTGGCCATCCGGTCAGTTTCAGCACGTACGGCGGCCTCGATATCCAGCTGATCCCCGTCCAGATGGCCGCGTGTCATGACACGTCCGGGGCGCAGGGCCTCGAACTGGCGCTTGACGGCACGGATGCGCCGGGCGGTGGCCGGGTCTTTGCCAAACTCGGCTGCGTCTTCGCGGATATCTGCGTCGGACAGCAGAACATTCACGTGGTCCGGCAAATACTGCCCGGTGCGCACATCCCATTCGGGATAGAGGATTCGACCGGACAGACGTTCGCGGTTCACATCCTCGGGCGCTAGGTCCAGATGCAGTTTCAGCTTGGTCGGCGGTGCCTTCGATATCTGACCCAGCCCAATCTCTTCCTGATCGTCCGCAGCCTTTTTGGCGTTGTCAGGGTCGTCATCATCGACCCGACGGTTGAGGTTCAGGAACTCGGCCCAGCTGAGGATCGCTTCGAACTTGTGCAGGATCAGGCTGTCTTTCCGCTCGGCCTGGTCGGATTTGCGGCGGCGGGCGCGGTGGGTCTTTTCACCGGACTCCTCGGGCTCACCTTCGGTTTCCGGATTCTCGACCTCGTTATGTTCGGAAAAGCCGACAGCGCGCAGCTCGGGCCACAGGGGCACCGGGCGGAACGGCTGATAACCACGCGGGGCCGCGACCTCGTCGTCCATCTCCAGAAATGCTTGGGCGCGATCCGACAAGGGTTCGGGATCGCCCAGCATATGGCGAACAATGCCTTCCACCGCAGCCTCGACCGGCGGCAAATCGGGAACGCTGCGCTGATGCAGCAACCCCTTGCACAATTCATTGTAAAGTGGGCGCAGACCCGGGGCGTCTTCCAGCGTGGCCTCAACCATCTGCCGGGCCGCAGCCAGCGCGTGCAGGTCGGCACGCAGCGGGTCATCTTCGTCAATTCGGGTTCCGGCATGAGCGGCCGCAGCGGCCAGCCAGACGTAAAGCGCACCATTCGCCTCGCGCAGGGGATAAACCGCCAGCCGATCCGGCAGGCGCAATACCTCTCCATCGAACGAGGCGCGCGGCATCAGTTCGACCTCGGTGGCCAACTTGCGGCGCCAGCTCAGGCGGTGACGTGAAACCTCGGGCGAGACCGGGCGCAATTCAACGCCCGGACTACCCCCAAGCCCTCGGAAGAGGACTGCCAACCGCCCCGCGACCTCTGAGAGGTCGACCGCGGCTCCAACATGCACCTCAGGTGCATCGAGGCGGCTGGCAAGGGTGTGCCACAGTTTCCCGATCGTTTCTTCGGGTTCCCATGGCTCAAATTCGATCCTGACCATCGGCCGGCCTCACCCAAAGACAGCCGTGACAAGATCGAGGAGCCCGCGTTTGATGTCCTCATCATCAGTCAGAGGTTCGATCATAGCGGCAAGGATGGCGCGTTCGGTCGGCATGCCCTGTGCGATCAGCGTCGCGGCATAAACAACCAGACGGGTGGAAACGCCTTCCTCAAGGTCCTGACCCTTGAGCCCGCGCAGCTTATTCGCCAGCCGGATCAGCGGCTTGCAGCGCTCAAGCGCCAGCCCGCTTTCCTGGGCGACAACTTCGGCTTCCATCTCGGGCGATGGGAAGTTGAACTCGAGCGAGATGAACCGTTGCCGGGTCGAGGGTTTCAGGGTTTTCAGGATATTCTGGTAACCGGGGTTGTACGAGGCCACCAGCATGAAGCCGGGGGCGGCCTCAAGTTCTTCACCGGTGCGGTCGATCGGCAGGATGCGCCGGTCGTCGGTCAGCGGGTGCAGCACAACGGTCACGTCTTTGCGGGCCTCGACCACCTCATCAAGGTAGCAGATTGCGCCTTCGCGGACCGCGCGGGTCAGGGGGCCATCGACCCAGACGGTCTCGCCACCTTTCAGCAGATAACGCCCGATCAGATCGGCAGCGGCCAGATCGTCGTGGCAGGCCACGGTATAAAGCGGACGGCCCAGACGGGCGGCCATGTGGGCCACAAAGCGGGTCTTGCCGCAGCCTGTCGGCCCTTTCAGCAGAACCGGCAGATCGTTGTTGTAAGCGGCGGTGAACACATCGCATTCATCGCTCTGGGGCAGGTAGAAGGGGGCGTTCGCCGCCCCCTCATTCAGTTTTATGGAGCCATCCATATCCATTACTCCGCAGGGGTTTTGGCTGTGCCTGCATCGATGACCTCTTTCCGGGGAACCCAGATCGAGTAGATGAACAGCAGCGCACCGAGGACAACGACGATGCCCGAACCAAGACGCATCCAGTAGAAGATCGCGATCTGGTCCTGTACGTCCATGAAGTACTCACCGACCACACGTTGCATGTGCGTCTGCACGGTACCGCCGAAGGTCAGCACGAAGGTCATGAAGACCATACCGCTGGTCATCAGCCAGAACGAACCCATGTTCAGCACCTGATTGTACGGATCACGGTTTTTCAGGATCGGCATCGCATAGCTGAAGATCGCCAGGTTGAGGCAGACATAGGCACCGTAGAAGGCCAGGTGACCGTGCGCCGCGGTGATCTGCGTGCCGTGGGTATAGTAGTTCACCCCGTGCAGCGTGTGCAGGAAGCCCCAGACACCGGCACCGAAGAAGGCGAGCGTGGCACAGCCCAGCGACCACAGCAGCGCGGCCTTGTTGGGGTGGTCACGACGGCCTTTCCAGACCATGACGAAGGCAAAGGCCATCATCGCGAAGAACGGGATCACTTCGAGGCTCGAGAAGATCGAACCGATCCACTGCCAGTACGCAGGCGTACCGATCCAGTAGTAGTGGTGACCCGTACCAAGGATGCCCGAGAACAGCGCAGCGGCGACGATGACATAGAGCCATTTTTCGACGATCTCACGGTCCACACCGGTCAGCTTTAGCATCAGGTAGGCCAGGATCGAGGCCATGATCAGTTCCCACACGCCTTCAACCCACAGGTGGACGACATACCACCAGTATTGTTTGTCCAGGGCCAGGTTGCCCGGATTGTAGAAGGCAAACAGGAACAGCAGCGCCAGACCCCACAGACCCAACAGAAGGATGTTGGTGATGGCGGTCTTCTTACCCTTCAGAACGGTCATCGACACGTTGTAAAGGAAGATCAGCGCAGCCACGACGATGCCCGCCTTGACCCATTTGGGTTGTTCAAGGAACTCGCGGCCTTCTTTACCCAGCAGCCAATTGCCTTCGAACAGGTTGAAGACATAGGTCACAACCACGCCCAAAGTACCGACCACAAGAATGATCAGCTGCAGATAGGCCAGCTTGGTCGAGTGGATCTCGCGTTCGGACTCTTCCGGGATCAGGAAGTAGGCAGCGCCGAAGAAGCCCAGGATCAGCCAGACGATCAGCGAGTTGGTGTGCAGCATCCGCACGATGTTGAACGGCAGAAGCTCACTCAGGAAGTTTGGGAACACATAGATCAGACCGGCCAGAAGGCCGCCGATCACCTGGATCGCAAACAGGGCCATTGCCACCGCAAAGTAGGCGTAGGCGATTTTTTGGGATTCGTATTTCATTTCTCCGTTCCCTTTCTCAGCCGGCCTCGTTGGGCGGCCAGTCCTGAGCGTCGATATTGTCCGTCCAGATCAGGAAGTTGGTCAGGTCGCGGAGTTCTTCGTCGCTGAGGTTGAATTGCGGCATCTGCCGACGACCGGGAATGCCGGTCGGCTGCGCCTCCATCCAGCCTTTAAGGGATTCAAAGGCCGATTCCGGGTCGTCGAGGACGCCCCAGCGAGTCATGACGTTCGCGACTTCGGGAGCAAAGTAGGCCCCTTCACCCAGGATCGTATGACAGTTGATACAGGCGTGTTTTTCCCAGACATGTTTGCCCCGGACCACACTTTCATCGAGTTTTGCCGAATTCTCGGAATTCACGATATACCAGTGCGAATGGGCCGACAGGGCCAGAAAGATGAGGATAAAGAACAGTGACCCGCCATAAAATATGTTGCGGGCCATGCTCTTGGTCATGACTTCTCGCATTGCGCTCTCCTTTGCGCAGATTAGCTTGTCTGATCAACATGGCGGTTGGGCCATGGTGTCTCCTTAACGAAAGTCAAGACTGGCCGAAGTAATTAAAATTCATCCCGCTCGCGCCGCGCGCGGGCCTGTCAGGACGGGCCACATGGCGATCAGGTACAGCGCAAAGGCACAGACCCACAGGCCGTCGGACAGCAGCATCGCCACCATGTAACCAGCATTCAGCTCGGCCCCGACCCAACGCGACAGGGCAGCCACGGCCATCAGCCCATAGGCGACAACCATTGGGGCCGGTGCGATCAGCGCTCGTCCGCTATGGCCCAGCGCAGCACGGCTCATGACTGCCAGAGTCATGCCGCCCACGCATCCGATACCCAGAACGTGCAGAGCGGCGACCTCATTGCCCAGGCCCAGCACCGACAGACCCCAGAGAATCAAACCCAGCGCCAACATCCCAAGCCCCAGATGAAGGGCCAGCAGAATCGGCTGCCGTGCCGCCCAGCGCGTGCGCCAGCGGGCCATGCGCAGAACCTGCACCGCGCCCAATGCAAGCGCCCCCACACCGGCCACCGGCCCGGCACCGAACACCAAGGCCGTCAGCGGCAGAATCAGGGCCAGAATCATGCCCGCCTTATCCAGGGCAGCGACCGACACCGGCCAGTCCGCCTCGGGCACACCCTCGCGTTTCATCGCATTGCGGGTAAAGGCCGGCGTGATTCGCCCGCCCAGGATGGCGATCATCGCGCACAAGCTCAGCAATCCTGCGCGTAACCCGGTTTGCAGCGTGCCGGTCGTAACCCCCATCCATTCCAGATGAGTCAGCAGGTCAGCGACCCAGATCAGGCTGAGCAGCAGCAGGAAAATCATGTTCTGCGGTTTCGGGCGACGAATCAGCTGGGTCAGGATTTTGGCTGCCAGAACAGGCACAAAGGCCAGGTCGACCACCGCAACGAACACCGGCGGCAGCATCCCAGAAAACCACATGGCCATCCGCCCCGCCAGCCACAGCCCGGCTGCCAGAGTAATAAAGCGCGCCCGCGCCTCGGGTGCTCCGGTCCAGTTGGGCACGGCCGTCAGAAAAAACCCACCCAGTGCGGCGGTGGCATAACCAAAGATCATCTCATGCGCGTGCCACATCGGTGGCGTCACGCCATTGTCCGGCGCCACATACGGCACTGCCAGCCACAGCCCCCAGACCAGCCCCACAAACAGGCCGTAGAGACCGGCGGACAGGAAGAATACACGGAACCCCTCACCTAGAACACGGGTGACGATTGCGGGCATGGCTGCTCTCCTTGACGGTTTTCCAACTCGTAACAGCGCAGCCGAACCGGCGACTTAACCAAAATCAAAACACCAAAAACATGCCCCTAAGACTCAGATTTTCCCAAGGTTTTTTTGGCGTTTTTTTCCAGCTGGCTCTCGAATTGCGTCCCCCGTGTTGACTTTCGTCAAGGAGTGGCCCCGCGCAATGTCTCACCCTAAGAGGTGCCTCACCACGCAAATGGAGAGTGATCATGTCACTTGGAATCAGCTACAACAAAACTGGCCGCGCCTTTGGGGCCGGTTTGGCGATGCTGCTGGGCAGCGTCGCTGCACCAGCCTTCGCCGAAGAGCCAACCCTCAGCGAGGAAGCGTTTGAATCATCCAAACAGCTTTATTTCGAACAATGCGCAGGCTGTCACGGCGTTCTGCGTAAAGGCGCCACAGGCAAGAGTCTTGAACCACATTGGAAGAAAACCGCAGCCGACGGCACCGTGACCGAAGGCGGAACCCTTGCACTCGGGCAGGAACGCCTCGAGAAAATCATCGCCTGGGGTACCGAAGGCGGGATGAACAACTTCTCGGACATCATGTCCGAGCAGGAAATCAAGGATATGGCGACCTACATCCAGATGGAGGCTCCCAAGCCGCCTGAGATGTCGCTGGAGCAGATGAAAGAGACCCGCAAGGTCTATGTCGAAGAAGCCGACTACCCGACCGAGCCGCTTCACGGCCGCAACTGGGAAAACTTCTTCGTCGTCATCGAACGTGACGTGGGTAAAGTGGCCGTTATCGACGGTGACACCAAAGAAGTGCTGACACACATCCCGACCGGTTACGCCGTGCACGTTCTGAAAGCATCGGAACACCACAGCATCACCGAGCCGGAAAACCCAGGCCGCTTCTGGTACACCATGGGCCGCGACGGCAAGATGACCAAGATCGACCTCTGGCAGAAGCCTGAGAATATGTTGGTTTCGGAAGTCAAAATTGCTTATGACGCGCGTGACGTGGCCGTTTCCGGCGACGGCAAATACGTCATCGGTGGTGGTTACTGGCCGCCGCACTTCGCAATCGTTGATGCCCAGACAATGGAACCGGTCAAGGTTGTTTCGACCCGCGGTGTGAACGTGGACGGCGACTATGTGGAAGAGGCCCGCGTGGCCGCAATCTACACAACGCCGAACGAGCCGACCTGGATCGTCGCGATCAAGGAATTGGGTCAGCTGTGGCAGGTTGATTATACCGACCTGGACAACCTGCGGATCGACAAGATCGACTCGGCCAAGTTCCTGCATGACGGGTTCTTTGACCCGACAGGCCGGTACTTCCAGATCGCCGCAAACGCGTCGAACAAGATGGTCGTCGTCGATACCGAGACCCACAAGCTGGAAGCCATGATCGACACCGCCGCCCTGCCGCACCCCGGACCGGGCGCGAACTGGATCGACCCGAACTGTGGTCCTGTGGCCGGTACAACCCACCTTGGCGTGGGCACCGTAACCGTCTGGGGTAACGACCCGGAAGGCCATCCGGATCAGGCTTGGAAAACCTGCTACGAAGTGGAAACCGACGGCCCCGGCCTGTTTGTTCGGACCCACCCGAATTCGGACTACATCTGGGCGGACCAGACCAAGCACCCCGAGCCTGAAATTCAGCAATCGGTGCAGGTCATCTCGAAAGAGACCGGCGAGATCGTGAAAACCATCCAGATCACCGAAGACGAAGGCAGCGCTGCCGTTCACTTCGAGTTCAACGCGGATGGTACCGAGGTCTGGGTCTCCAAGTGGAACCTGTCGGACTCGAAAGAGCCCAACGGTCAGATCGTGATCTTCGACGCCAAAACGCTGGAAGAGATCGGTCGCATCGAAGGGCTGTATGCCCCGACCGGCAAGTTCAACGTTTACAACCGCTCGAACCACGTCACCTGACGGGTTCGCAGGAACCATCGGAAAGGGCGGGCCCCTCGCCCGCCCTTTCCTCGTTTGACCTATCAGCCAAACTCACCGGCCTGCCACCCAAGGCCAGACAAGACAGCCAAAACGGAGCCCGGATATGACTTCCGAACCGGAAAAGAAAAAACCGATCTGGCGCCGGTATTTCCTATGGGGAATGCCCGTGGCCGGCATTGCCGCAGCCTTTGTCGCCGGCATCGTCTTCTGGGGCGGATTCAACACCGCCATGGAAGCCACCAACACCAAGGATTTCTGTATCTCGTGCCACGAGATGCGCGATTTCGTCTACGAGGAATACACCGGTACGATCCACGACGTGAACCGTTCCGGCGTGGGCGCGGTCTGTTCCGACTGCCACGTGCCCAAGGACTGGACCCACAAGATCATCCGCAAGATCAAGGCGTCCAAAGAGCTTTATGGCAAGATGGTCGGCACCATCAACACCCGCGAAAAGTTCGAGGCCAAACGCGTACATCTGGCCATGAACGAATGGGAGCGGATGAAGTCCTCGGACTCGCGTGAATGCCGTAACTGTCACGATTTCGAATCGATGATGCCGGAATTCCAGAGACCCCGTGCACGTCAGCAGCACCTGAACGCGATGGAGATCGGCCAGACCTGTATCGACTGCCACAAAGGTATTGCGCACTCGGATGCGCGCGACCGGGCCGACGAAGAGTATCTGGAAGAGCTAGAAGCACCGAATCCGGCCTTTATCCGCCCTATCCCGCCGGAATACCTGGCCAGCCTAGCCAAGATCGAGGCGCAGGAAGCTGCCGAAGCCGAGGCCGAACAAGCGGCCAAGAAAGCGCAGCAAGAGGCCATTCAGGCCCAGATCGCAGCCGCTGTTGACTCAGCCGTTGCCGAAGAGCGTGCCAAGGCAAACGGAGAAGAGGCCGCCGCGCCCGCAGGCGGTGGTGGCGGCGATGTCCCAGGCAACGTCGACTGGAACGCCGTGGCCAGCGCGGATCTGAAACTGTTCTACCCCGGTCAGGCCTCGTTTGAATGGGTGCAGAACGGCAAGTTCCACGGCGGTGCCCGTCCGCTGACAAAAGGCGGCGATCAGTGCTCGACCTGTCACGCCAAGGAACTGGACACGATCGGCAACAAGATTGTGGCCGGTGGTGATCTGGAGCCGACGCCGATCCCCGGCAAACGTGGTGTGATCGACGCGACCGTTCAGGCCGCACATGACGACGAGAACCTGTATATCCGTCTGCAATGGCCGGATGCAGGTCACAACCCGGCACCGTTCGTGGACGGTGGCAAGATGGACCCCGACAACCAGATCAAGGTTGCCATGATGATCACCGGCACCGGTATCGAGATGGGCGATCAAGTGGGTTGCTGGGCCTCGTGCCACGCGGACAACTCCTACATGCCCTTCGCACCCGAAGCGGATGCGATTGCCGCAAATGGTGACGTCGCGGGTCGCATGACCGCCCAGGACACGGTGACCAAGTACATCAGCGAAAGCCGCACCGAGGTCGATACCAAAGGCCGTCGTGGTAAGCCGATGGGTGGTTGGGATAAACTGCACACCGCCGAGCAGATCGAGCAGTATCTGGCCGACGGCACCTATCTTGACCTGATGCGTGTCTATGCGGACGGCAGTGCTACCAACGGCTACCTGCTGGAACAGCGTGTAGTGAATGACGGCGAAATCGCCGCCTCGGCCGAGCTGTCCGGTGGTATGTGGACGGTGGTCTTTAGCCGCCCGCTGAACTCTGGCGCGCCCGGTGATGTGCCGCTGGAGGCTGGCAAGACCTACACGGTCGGCTTTGCCATCCACGACGACTTTGCTGCCGCGCGGTTCCACCATGTGACGCTGAACACCAGCCTTGCGTTGGATGACGACTCAGCTAACATCAACGTGGTAAAACAATAATCGAGGGGGCCGGATGATCCGGCCCCTTCCCCTTTGGAAAGGAGACATGGACGATGAAACCCCACCGCCTTCTTCCCGCGCTGCTGCTTCTGGCTGCGCCCGCCTGGGCCGATGAAACCGACGATATCTGCACTGAAGCCGAAGAGCGTTATGTCGAGCAGTTCGGCCAGCCTTCGTCCGCCGTCGAGGACGCCGAGGTGGTGCTGATGTACAAATACAATTTCTGCCCCGGTGAGTTGACCGTAAAGGCAGGCACCACCGTGCGCTGGGTGAACGTGGACAAACGCACCAGCCATTCGGTCCTTCTGAAAGACGGCAGCGAACCCGAAAGCGACCGGTTGTTCCCCGAAGAATCGGTCGACATGACATTCCTCACACCCGGTCCGCAGGAATACCTGTGCGGACCGCATTGGGAAACGCAGAACATGATCGGCATGATCACTGTCGAACCCTGAGCCGAGGCAATAATACAGGCAAGATCAAAGGAGCGCGGGCGCAAATCCCGCGCTCCTTAACTTATGTCAAGGAGGTTGGTTTAGGATTGCGCCAACTTGCCCTCATGACACGCCCGGTCACCCCAGCAACGTCCCCTATTCGCGCGTGGAAGCTGCCGGAAGGTCCGGGTTCCGAAGACATTCAGAACAAGCGAGTTAGCACATGAGCGGTAAGGTTTTTCTGATTGGCGCCGGCCCCGGCGACCCCGAGCTGATGACCCTGCGCGCCCTGCGTATGCTGCAAGAGGCCGACGTGGTCGTCTATGACCGGCTGGTTTCGGACGGAATCCTCGCCCTGCACGCCGACGGTGCGCGGCTGATCCCGGTGGGCAAGGCCCCCAAATGCCACACCGTACCGCAGGACCGTATCAACGAAATCCTGAAGGAAGAGGCGCTGGCCGGTCACACCGTGGCACGGCTGAAGGGTGGCGATCCGATGATCTTTGGCCGCGGCTCGGAAGAGGCGGCCTACCTGATGGCCCACGGTGTCGCCGTTGAATACGCGCCGGGCATCACGGCGGCGCAGGGCGCGTCCTGTTCGACCGGCGTGCCGCTGACCCATCGCGGGCTGGCGACCTCGGTGCAGTATGTCACCGGCCACCGTCAGGCCGATAAGGTGCTGGACCTGGACTGGAAACGGCTGGCCGATCCCGATTCGACCCTGGTGGTTTATATGGGTGTCGCCAATATCGGCCAGATCGCCATGGGTCTGATGACCGAGAACCTGCCCGGATCGACCCCCGTTCTGGCCGTAGGCAAAGCCACAACTCCTGATGAAAGCCGCCTGGTATCCCGCCTTGATCAATTGGCGGCAGATGTACGCAAAGCCGATCTGAAAGCACCGACCTTGTTCATCATCGGCAAGGTGGTGTCACTTTATGCGGAACGGCCGCTGGCGGAACTTCTGGAACAGGCTCATGGCTAGGCTTGGTCATAAAAGCCTGAGGCAGCGCCCCGCCCCAGCGGAGTGCCAGACGCCTTCCCGGGGGGTGGGCCGGGCGGCGCCTCGCAAAGCGGCCCAACGTCCGGGCTGGGCGGCGCACGCCGTGCTGACAACCGCCGTCGTTCTGGCCACGTCCGCCTTTGCCGCCGACGCGCTTGACCCCAACGCACTGAAGCGGCTTGTCCATCAGGATTGCGGTTCGTGCCACGGGCTGTCGCTGAAAGGCGGTCTTGGCCCAGACCTGCGGTCAGAAACGCTCCAACACTACGACCCCGACGTCCTGACCGGCGTCATCCTTGATGGCATTCCCGACACCGCGATGCCCCCATGGCGGCCCCTGATCAGCGAAGAAGAGGCCGAATGGATCGCCCGCTACCTGCTGGAACAGGAGGAACAATGAAACATCTCGTCCTCGGCCTTGCAGCCGCACTGATGATGACAACGGCACACGCCGAACCGACCGCAACCGGCGATTTGGGCCTGGTGATCGAACGGGCCAAGGGCTCGGTCCTGTTGGTGGACCAATCTGACCGGGCCGCGCTGGCGCGGATCGAGGGGCTGGGCGATCTGTCCCATGCCTCGCTGGTCTATTCGCCCGATGAACGCTTTGCCTATGTCTTCGGGCGCGATGGCGGGCTGACAAAGGTCGATATCGTCACCCGCCAGATCGTGAACCGTGTCGTGCAGGCGGGCAACGCCATCGGCGGCGCGATCTCGGACGATGGCAAACTGGTCGCCGTGTCGAACTATGAACCCGGCGGCGTACGTGTCTTTGATGCCGATACGCTCGAGATGGTTGCCGACATCCCCACCGACAGCAAAACCATAGGTCTGGTCGATGCACCCGGCCGTCGCTTCGTGTTCACCATGTGGGACACGGGCGAGACCTGGATTGCCGATTTCGCCAAAGGCGACCCCGAGATCACCAAGATCACCGACATGGGCAAAAACCCCTATGACGCGCTGATCACTGCCAATGGTCGCACCTATATCACCGGTCTTTTCGGTGAGGATGGTCTGACTGCGCTGGACCTCTGGGCCGACAACCCCGAACCCATCCGCGTGCTGCCCGACTACGGGCGCGGACAGGAAGAGATGCCGGTGTACAAGATGCCCCATCTGGAAGGTTGGGCGCTGACCGGACGCGAGTTTGTTTTGCCCGCCGTTGGCCATCACGAGGTTCTGTGGATCGACTCTGACACGCTGACTGAAACCGGGCGCACCAAGACCCACGGCCAGCCGGTCTTTGCCATGGCGCGGCCCGACGGGCGTCAGGTCTGGGTGAATTTCGCCCATCCGTTGAACGACACGATTCAGGTGATCGACAGCGTCAGCAAAGAGATCATCCACGAGTTTAAACCCGGCCCCGCCGTGTTGCATATGGAGTTCACCCCGCGCGGGCATGAGGTCTGGCTCAGCGTGCGCGACGCCAACAAAGTCATGGTCTACGACACCCAGACCTTTGAAAAACTGCGCGAGATTGATGCGGACAGCCCCTCGGGCATTTTCTTTACCGCGCGAGCGCACAGAACAGGGCTGTGACTGATGGATCACATCACCGACCCGATCGACCGTCGCCTGCTGGATGAATTCCAGCGCGATTTTCCCGTCACCGACCGCCCGTTTCAGATTCTGGGCACTGCGCTGGGCCTGGATGAGGCCGAGGTCATCGACCGCCTGACCCGGATGCGTGCAACCGGTCGGATCACGCGTGTTGGCGCGACGATTGCGCCCGGGGCGGTTTCGGCCAGCACTCTGGCAGCCGTCGCCGCACCCGAGGACCGTCTGGAAGAGGTCGCCGCGATGATCGACGCGGAACCCGGCGTGAATCACAATTACCAGCGTGAAGATGACTGGAACCTGTGGTTCGTCGCCACCGGTCCCGACCGCGCTCATGTCAATGATACACTGGCCAGGATCAGCCAGCGCACCGGGCTGCAGGTGCTGGATCTGCGGCTGGTCCGTCCATTCAACGTCGATCTCGGGTTCCGCATGTCGGGCAAAACCCGCAACGTGCCCGGCCCCCGCAAAGTGGACAGCTCGGCCATGCAGGACGGCGACCGGCCGTTGCTACAGGCGCTGAGTTCGGGCCTGTCGCTGGTCACCGAGCCTTTTGCTGAACTGGCACAATCACTGGGTCGATCAACGTCGGACGTGATGGCGCGGATCAAGGCGCTGCACGAAGCGGGCATCATCTCGCGCCTGGGCGTGATCGTTCGGCACCGGGCGCTGGGCTGGTCGGCCAATGCCATGGTAGTCTGGGACATGCCCGCCGATCAGGTCGCCACTGCTGGCCCGGCGCTTGCCGCGCATCCCGGTGTCACCCTGTGTTACGAGCGGAACCCGGTCGAAGACGTCTGGCCCTATCGCCTCTATTCCATGATCCACGCCCGGTCGCGCAACGAAGCGTTGGAGACCCTTTCGGGTGCCACCACCCTGCCGGAACTGGCCGGGGCGCGCCACAAAGTCCTGTTTTCGACCCGCTGCTTCAAACAGACCGGGGCACTTATCCAAGCCAGGGAGGCCGCCGCATGACGCTGGATGAAACCGACCGCGCAATCCTGAACCGGATGCAGGACGACCTGCCGCTGACCACGCATCCCTATGCCGCGATTGCGACAGAGCTGGGCATATCGGAAAACGAGCTGCTGAGCCGCCTCACACGCATGAAAGACGAGCGGGTGATCACCCGCTTTGGCCCGTTTTTCGACGCTGCTGCCATGGGCGGCGCGTTCTGCCTGTGCGCAATGGCCGTTCCGCCCGAGAATTTCGAAACCGTCCTGACCAAAGTCAATGCGCATCCAGAGGTTGCCCATAATTATGAACGCACGCATCGGCTGAACATGTGGTTCGTTCTGGCAACCGAAACCCCCGAGGGGATCGAAGCCACCGCCGAGGCGATCGAACGGGAAACGGGGATCGAAGTTCTTTGTTTTCCCAAATTGCAGGAATTTTTCATCGGCTTCCGGGTGGCGGCATGATCGACGCGAAAGACAGAGAGATTATCGAGGCGCTGCAAGGCGGCCTGCCCCTCGTGCCTGCACCCTACGCGCAGGTGGCTTCGGACATGGGCATGGACGAAGACGAGTTGCTGCTTCGTCTGGCCGACCTGAAATCGAGCGGTGTGATCCGCCGCATCGCTGCTGCACCCAATCACTACAAACTGGGCATGACCTCGAACGGCATGACCGTGTGGGATGTCAAAGACGACCGCGTAACCGAACTGGGTACCCGGATCGGCGCTCTGCCTTTTGTCACTCACTGCTATGAACGCCCCCGCGCCCTGCCCGACTGGCCCTATAACCTGTTTGCCATGGTCCACGGCACAGACCGCGACGAAGTCGAAGAAAAGCGCGCCGAGATCACTGCCATTCTTGGCGATGCCTGCCGGGCGAAAGATATCCTCTATTCCACGCGCATCCTGAAAAAAACCGGGCTGCGCCTGAAAACGAAAGGCTGAGACATGTTCCGCCTGACCGAATACATGCATCAACTCGTCACCCCCACACCGGTGCGCAAACGCCGCCCCGGACCGGTAAAACCGGTGGTGATCTGGAACCTGACGCGACGCTGCAACCTGAAATGCCGTCATTGCTACACCGTCTCGGCGGATGTTGCGTTCCCAGGCGAGCTCAACCACGAGCAAGCCATGGTAACCCTTGAGGATCTGGGCCAGTTTCGCGTCCCGGCCCTGATCCTCTCGGGTGGGGAACCGCTGGACCGGTTCGATTTCTTCGATATCGCCAAACGCGCCCGCGATCTGGTGCCCATGCTGGCGCTGTCGACCAACGGCACACGGATTCACGACGAGACCGCCGACATGATCGCCGATGTCGGGTTCAATTATGTCGGCATCTCTCTGGACGGGATCGGGGCCACAAATGACTGGTTCCGCGGTGTTGAAGGCGCCTTTGCCGACGCCCTGCGCGGCGTCCGCGAATGCAAGAAGCGCGGCATCAAGGTGGGCCTGCGGTTCTGCCTGACCGAGGGCACACAGCACCACCTGCCCGACCTGCTGCAACTGTGCGATGACGAGGGCGTCGACAAGTTCTATCTGTCTCACCTTGTTTACGCCGGGCGCGGTGACAAGAACCGCGGCGAGGATGCCGAGCATATGCGCACACGCAACGGGCTCGATCTGTTGCTGGAACGCGCGTGGGAGGCCGCCTCGGGCGGACGCCAGCTGGACATCGTGACAGGCAATAACGACGCCGATGCCGGGTATTTCCTGAACTGGGTCCGCGCGCGCTTTGATGCCGACAAGGCCGCCCATGTGCGTGAACATCTGGCCGCATGGGGTGGCAACTCCAGCGGTTTGGGTGTGGCCAATATCGACAATCTGGGCCGGGTCCATCCCGACACCTACTGGTCCGACTACACGGTCGGCAATGTGAAGACCAAACCGTTTTCCGAGCTTTGGACCAGCGATGATCCGATGCTCGCCATGCTGCGCACCCGCCCGCGTCCGCTGAAAGGGCGCTGTGGGGCTTGTCAGCTCAAGGATGTCTGCGGCGGCAACACCCGGATTCGGGCTTTGCAGCTGACCGGCGACCCTTGGGCCGAAGATCCGGCATGTTATCTGACAAATCAAGAAATCGGCGTCGAAGATGCGGGCGAGCGCCTGCAGGTGACGCCGTTCCGAGGAAAAAGCCATGACCCGGCGCATCAGTTCTTTTGACACTCTGAAAATCGGCACCTTCTGTTCGCTGCTGCTGGCGGGCACCGCATGGGCCGACGCCCCGGCCGACTATGCCGAACACTGCGCCTCCTGCCACGGCGAAAACCGGCTGGGCGGGGTTGGTCCTGCGCTGATCCCCGAAACGCTGAAACGGATGCGCGGCCCGCGCGTGGCCGCCGTGATCGCCGAGGGGCGCACCGCCACACAGATGCCCGCCTTTTCCCACGAACTCGACGCCTTGCAGATCGAGGAACTGGCCGGTTGGCTGAAATCCCCGCTGGAAACCGACCCTGAATGGGGTGAAGCCGATATCATGGCCAGCCGCACGCTGGACAAGGACTATGTCCCGGTCGACGCTCCTGTATGGGACAGCGACCCGATGAATATCACGCTGGCGGTTGAGACCGGCGATCACCATGTCAGTGTTCTGGACGGCGACACGTTCGAGGTTCTGGACCGGTTTGAGACCCCCTTTGCCGTTCACGGCGGGCCAAAATTCAGCCCCGATGGCCGCTATGTGTTCATCATGTCCCGCGATGGCTGGGTGCAGAAATACGACATCTGGGCATTGAAACAGGTGGGCCGGGTGCGCGCGGGCCTGAACAGCCGCAACATCGCCATGTCGGGCGACGGCAAATGGGTGGCCGTGGCGAATTATCTGCCCAACAGCCTGACCCTGCTGTCGACCGAGGACCTGTCGGTTGCCAAGGTCGTTGAGGTCAAGAGCAAGAAGGGTGTCCCCAGCCGTGTCTCGGCCGTGTATCAGGCCCCACCGCGCGAAAGCTTTGTGCTGGCGCTGAAAGACGTGCCCGAGATCTGGGAGGTCTTTTACGGCGCCAACCCACCGCAATCCGGCCTGGGTCACGACTTCCGCATCGAGGGTCAGTTCAAGAACCCCGACCCCTTCCCGGTGCGCAAGATCACCACGCCCGACTATCTGGATGATTTCTTTTTCGACCAGAGCTATGAATACGTCATGGGCGCCTCGCGCGATGGCAAGGGCGGTCAGGTGATCGACCTGGTCATAGGCCAGAAAGTCGCCGATCTGGACCTGCCGGGGATGCCGCATCTGGGCTCGGGTATCACGTGGCAGCACGGTGACACCACCGTGATGGCCACACCGCACCTGACCGATGGCACCGTGTCGGTGATCGACATGGAAACCTGGGAAACCGTCAAGCGGATCAAGACCGAAGGACCGGGATTCTTCATGCGCAGCCATGAAAACTCGCCTTACGTCTGGGCCGATGTGTTCTTTGGTCCGAACAAGGACGCGATGCATGTGATCGACAAGCAAAGCCTTGAAATCGTTAAGACTCTGCGCCCGGCTCCGGGTAAGACAGTTGCTCATGTGGAGTTCACCAAAGACGGCAGCCACGCGCTGGTTTCGATCTGGGAAGATGACGGCGCGGTAATCGTCTATGATGCGCAAACGCTGGAAGAGGTCCGCCGCCTGCCGATGCGCAAACCATCTGGGAAGTACAATGTCTGGAACAAAATCACCTTCTCGGAAGGAACCAGCCACTGAAGGCAAATGGCCGGTCTGGAAACTGGCCATTCTGCTGTATCCGGCCACGGCACTGACCGTGGCCATCAACCTGTTTCTGGCCGGCCTGATCGCCAACAGCGCCGGTTACGGCATTATCGAGCCGGTCACAGCGATCCTGTGGTCGATCCCCTTGGGCGTGCCTGCAACCTGGCTTGCCGGGCGTTGGGTACGCGGCCTGATGGATGAAGCTGATGGTTGAAACAGGCTGTTAGTGCGCTGTGATTTAACCGAAAATCTCCCAAGATTAATTTTTGGGCAGATTAAAAAAAAATGACTTAAGTCAAGTATCGAATCGAGCGACGGCACTAGGACTCAGGAAAGATTGCCGAGTTGGATTCTCCATGCCCGCCCTCAACCCTCTGCACATGTCAGCTGTTTGCGCGTCCCGCGCAGCTTGTGCACTAGCGGGCATCTTCCTTCTGCTGTTGCAGCTGCTTGGCCCGGCGCTGGCGAGTCCCGGGGAAAGCATGTGGGTGGAGATCTGCTCGGAGGCAGGGGCGGTCTGGGTTCAGGTGGACCTTGAAGAGGACACCACGGACCCAACCGCGCCCTGTCCGAAATGCGCCGACTGCGCCTTGTGCGCGGTCACCTCTGCGGCCCCGGTGCCGGACCTGCTCGTGGTGCAACGGGAAGGTCTCGTTCACGCCGCACATTGCGAAAACCGCGATCTGGTCAATGTCACCAGCGTAAAACGACTGTGGCCCGAAACCCGGGGACCCCCACGCGCAACCCAAGAAGAATCTGAACGCGCCCTGCGCGCGTCCATGGCGTTCACCCAAGTAACCGGAGGTGCGCCGTGGTCGTAAGTCGCGCAATCCATTTCCTGCTGGCCTTTACCCTGTCCTGCCTGATGGCGATCAGCGCCCATGCCGACAGCCTCGCCAGCTTCCTTCCTGACATTGAACCCGCCGATCTGGCCCCCGGCGCCGATGCCTTTGGTCCGGTACGGGACGACGTGAAAGTCGCCCCGGTGTTGAAGGGTGGCGAGACCATTGCCTGGGCCTTCCTGACATCCGATTTCGTGGGCACCACCGGCTATTCCGGCAAACCCATCCACGTGGTTGCCGCTATTGACGACGATGCGGTGCTGACCGGGGTGAAGCTGGTCAAGCACTCGGAACCCATCGTACTGATCGGCATCCCCAATTCCCGCATGGTCGAACTGACCGAAGGCTACACCGGCCTCGACCTCAAGCACGAGGTTGCAACAGGCGGCGAAGGGCATGACCTGGACATTATCTCGGGTGCGACAGTCACGATCATGGTGATCGACGACAGCCTCGTGCGCGGCGGCATCAAGGTGGCCCGTGCGCTGGGTCTGGGCGGGCTGTCCCCGCTGCAGGCCGACGGGCCGAAACGCGAAGTCGATATGACGAAGAATGCAGTCTACGACTGGACCACCCTCTCAGGTGACGGCTCGGTGCGGCGGCTGACGCTGGATGTGGGCCAGGTCAACGCCGCGTTTGAGGCCACCGGCGATCAGCGCGCCATCAAACGCCCCGAGCGGGGTGAGCCGGACGACACCTTCATCGACATGCACCTAGCGCTTGTGTCGGTGCCGTCGATCGGGAAATCCCTGCTGGGTGAGGCCGAATACCAGAACCTGACCAAATGGCTGGACGAAGGCGAACAGGCCATTCTGGTGCTGGGACGCGGGGCTTACAGCTTCAAGGGCTCGGGCTATGTCCGCGGTGGTATTTTCGACCGTATCCAGCTGATCCAGGGCGACAGCTCGGTGCGCTTCTTCGACAAGCAACAGCGCCGTCTGGGGCGGGTCGCAGCATCTGATGCGCCCAGCTTCACCGAGCTCGATATCTTCAAGATCCCTGCCGATGCCGAGTTTGACCCGACCGAACCGTTCCGCCTGCAACTGCTGGTGCAACGGGCTGTGGGTGCGGTCGAGAAAACCTTCCTGACCTTCGATTTGGGCTATAAGCTGCCGGAACAGTATCTGTTGCCAGTCACGGCCCCTGCAGTCGTCGATGACGCCACCGGTGAAGCGGCTGCCAAGGCCGCCCTGTGGCAGCGCATCTGGAAAGACCGCACCGTCGAGATTGCCGTTCTGGGCGTCATGCTGCTGGTGCTGACCGCCACGTTCTTCTTCCAGTTCCACGCGACGATGAATGCGCGGGTCTTCTACTGGTTCCGCATCGGATACCTGACGATGACACTGTTCTTCATCGGCTGGTATGCCAACGCGCAGCTGAGCGTGGTGAACCTGATGGCGCTGGCAGGCAGCCTGCGCACCGGGTTTAGCTGGGATGCCTTCCTTCTGGATCCGCTGGTCTTCATTCAGTGGTTCGCCGTCGCCGCCGCCCTGCTGTTCTGGGGCCGAGGTGCCTATTGCGGCTGGCTCTGCCCGTTCGGCGCGCTGCAGGAACTGACCAACAAGATCGCGCGGGCACTGAAGGTACCACAATGGACCCTGCCCTGGGGTCTGAACGAACGGCTTTGGCCGGCTAAATACATGATCTTCCTCGTGCTCTTCGGCATCAGCTTTGTCTCGATCCCGCTGGCCGAGAAGTATGCCGAGATCGAACCGTTCAAGACCGCGATCATCCTGAAATTCATGCGCGACTGGCCGTTTGTGGTCTTTGCGTTGCTCCTGCTGGGAATCGGGCTGTTTATTGAACGGTTCTACTGCCGCTATCTCTGCCCGCTGGGCGGAGCGCTGGCGATCCCCGCCCGTATCCGCATGTTCGACTGGCTGCGCCGCTACAAAGAGTGCGGCGCCCCCTGTCAGACCTGTGCCAACGAATGCCCCGTTCAGGCAATCCACCCCACCGGTGAGATCAACCCGAACGAGTGCGTCACCTGCCTGCATTGTCAGGTGCTCTACCAGTCCGAGGACAAATGTCCCGTCGTTATCCGCCAGCTCAAACGGCGGGCCAAGACAGGGTCGGTCAATCCTAAGACCCCCCTCGGGCAACCACCGGCGAACCATCCGAACGCCAAACCGCAATCTGTTTCCTAAAAAGGAGGAACGATCATGTCGGACAATGAAAACAAACTGAACATCACCCGCCGCGGGATGCTGGGGGCCACCGCCACCGGTGCCGTGCTGGCCGGGACCGGTCTGGGCTCGACCCTGATGACCGCCCGCGAAGCCAGCGCCGCAGCCAAATACAACCTCGAACCCGGCGAGCTGGATGAGTATTACGGCTTCTGGTCCTCGGGTCAGACCGGCGAGCTGCGCATTCTGGGCTTCCCGTCCATGCGCGAACTGATGCGGGTGCCTGTGTTCAACCGCTGCTCGGCCACCGGCTGGGGTCAGACCAATGAATCGCTGAAGATCATGACCGACGGTCTGCTGCCGGAAACCAAGGAATTCCTCGCCAAGCGCGGCCTGAAAACCTATGACAACGGCGACCTGCACCACCCGCACATGTCGTTCACCGACGGCACCTATGACGGCCGTTACCTGTTCATGAACGACAAGGCCAACACCCGCGTCGCTCGTGTGCGCTGCGACGTGATGAAATGCGACAAGATCACCGAGATCCCCAACGCCAAGGCGATCCACGGTCTGCGTCCGCAGAAATTCCCGCGCACAGGTTACGTCTTTGCCAATGGCGAAGATGAAACACCGCTGGTCAATGACGGCACAGTGCTGGATGATCCGTCGCAATACGTGAACATCTTCACCGCGCTGGACGGCGACACCATGGAAGTGGCATGGCAGGTGATCGTGTCGGGCAACCTCGACAACACCGACTGTGACTATCAGGGTAAATACGCCTACTCGACCTCGTACAACTCGGAAATGGGTATGAACCTGGCCGAGATGACCGAGAACGAGCTGGACCACGTCGTTGTCTTCAACCTCGCTGAGATCGAAAAAGGTATCGAGGCCGGTGACTATCAGGAGCTGAAAGGCGTCAAGGTTCTGGACGGCCGTAAGGGTCAGAACAAGAACTACACCCGCTACATTCCGATCCCGAACTCGCCGCACGGCATCAACACCGCTCCTGACGGCAAGCACGTCTGCATCAACGGTAAGCTGTCGCCGACCGTATCGATCATGGATGTGACCAAACTGGACGCCCTGTTCGAAAGCGATGCCGACCCGCGGTCCTGCATCGTGGGTGAGCCGCAGCTGGGTCTTGGCCCGCTTCACACCGCCTATGACGGTCAGGGCAACGCGTTCACCACGCTGTTCCTGGACAGTCAGATCGTGAAGTGGAACATCGAAAAGGCCATCGAAGCTTACGGTGGCGCCGATGTGGACCCGATCATCTCGAAGGTCGACGTGCACTATCAGCCGGGCCACAACTCGACCTCCATGGGTGAAACCAAGGACGCCGATGGCAAATGGCTGATTTCGATGAACAAGTTCTCGAAAGACCGCTTCCTGAACGTTGGCCCGCTGAAGCCCGAGAACGAGCAGCTGATCGACATCTCGTCGGATGAGATGAAGGTGGTCCACGATGGCCCGACCTTTGCCGAACCGCATGACTCGATCATCGTTCGCAGCGACATCGTCAACCCGGTCAACGTCTGGGATCGCGCCGATGTCACTTGGGAAGACGCCCGCAAACAGGCCGAAGCCGATGGCGTCGATCTGGAAGAAGGCGCCGAGGAACCGATCCGGGACGGCAACAAGGTGCGGGTCTACATGACTTCGCAAGCCCCGACCTTCAGCCTCGAGAAGTTCACCGTCAAACAGGGCGACGAAGTGACGGTTTACATCACCAACCTGGATGACGTGGACGACGTGACTCACGGCTTCTGCCTGGGCAACTACGGCATCGCGATGGAAGTCGCACCGCTGGCAACCGCCTCGGTCACCTTCACCGCTGACCGTCCGGGCGTACACTGGTTCTATTGCCAGTGGTTCTGCCACGCGCTGCACATGGAAATGCGCGGCCGGATGCTGGTCGAACCGCAGGGAGCATAACCCATGCGTTGGTCCCTGCTCATACCGCTCCTGCTCGGCTCGCCCCTTTGGGCGGCGGACTGGGATGTGCCCAACCGGGCGGGGGCCATCAATGAAATACTGGCGCAGGCGGCGGATGGAGACACCCTCCGCCTGAGCCCCGGTGTTTACACCGAAACTCTGGTTCTGGACCGGCCCGTCACTATCGACGGGCTGGGACAGGCCACCATTGACGGACAAGGCACAGGCAGTGTCATCACCGTGACCGGACCAGGCGTAACCGTGCGCGGGCTGACGGTGATCGGCTCAGGCTCAAGCCATGATGGTATCGACAGTGGTATCCAATTGACCAAAACGGCCAAGGCCCCGGTGGTCGAAGATAACGTGCTGCTGGGCAATCTCTACGGCATAGACATTCACGGCGCCAAAGACAGCATCGTCCGCGGCAATCGGATCGAAGGCCGCCAGGACCAACGGATGAACGACCGCGGCAACGGTGTCTATGTCTGGAACGCGCCGGGTGCGGTGGTTGATGGCAATGACATCCGGTACGGACGCGACGGGATATTTGTGAACTCATCGAAGAAAAATACCTTCACCAACAACCTGTTCCGCGATCTGCGCTTTGCCGTGCATTACATGTACGCTGATAACTCGGTCGTCAGCGACAACGTCTCGATCGGCAATGATCTGGGCTATGCGGTCATGTTCACGACCAATGTGACCGTGGCCAACAACGTCTCGATCGGTGACCGCGAGCATGGCGTGATGCTGAACTACGCCAACAAGAGCGTCATCACCGGCAACGTGGTGAAAGGTGCCAAAGAAAAATGCACCTTCCTCTATAATTCCAACAAGAACGAATTCACCGATAACTGGTTCCAGGGTTGTGGTATCGGTATCCACTTTACTGCTGGTTCCGAGCGCAACCGGATCGTCGGCAACGCCTTTGTCGGCAACCGGACGCAGGTGAAATACGTTTCGACCAAATGGGTCGAGTGGTCCGAAGACGGGCGCGGCAACTACTGGTCCGATTTTGCCGCCTATGATGTGGATGGTAACGGCATCGCCGATGCCCCCTATCGCCCCAATGACAGTATGGACCATGTGCTGTGGACCCAACCCGCAGCCAAACTGTTGCTCGGCTCGCCTGCCGTGCAACTGGTGCGCTGGTCGCAATCGGCCTTCCCGGCACTGTTGCCGGGGGGCGTGATGGACAGCAACCCCTTGATGCAAGCCCCTGAACCCCCAGCTATGAAAAAGGTGCCTCATGACGGATAAGGCCCTGTCAATCGACCATGTGTTCAAGGACCGAGGGAAAACCCGCGTTCTTGACGATATCACCCTGTCTCTTGCCCCCGGTCAGCGCGTGGCGCTGCTGGGCCATAACGGCGCGGGCAAGTCGACCCTGATCAAATCCATTCTCGGCCTGACGCCCATCCACAGCGGCGCCATCCGGATCGGCGATACCACCCCCGGCACGGCACAAGCCCGACGGGATACGGCCTATCTGCCCGAGGCTGTGTCATTCCATCCGGCCCTGACCGGACGCGAGCAACTGACCCTGTTCGCAAAGCTGTCCGGGGCCGGGGCCGATGTGCCCGGCCTGCTGGATCGTGTTGGCCTCAGCGATGCGTTGGACCGGCGGATCGGAACCTATTCCAAAGGGATGCGGCAACGTCTGGGTCTGGCGCAGGTGTTGCTTGGGCAGCCGAAAGTGGCGTTGTTGGACGAGCCGACCTCGGGGCTGGACCCGATTTCCCGGCAGGATCTCTATGCTATTATCGACGAGCTGGCCGCACAGGGCACCGCCGTCCTGATCGCCTCGCACGCCCTGACCGAGGTCGAAGCCCGCACCGACCGCATTGCCATCATGCGCAAAGGCCAGATGGTCGCCGACGACACGCTGAGCAATCTGTCGGCGCTGGCCGGCCTGCCGATCCGCCTGCGCGTACGCGCCAGTGTCAACGCGGATGCCGTGGCCGCCGAATTGGGTGGTAACCGGATCAACGGGGCGTCCGTGGAGCTGCTCTGCGCCCCTGATGACAAGATGGAGGCCCTGCGCCGGATCGCCGGATTGGGCGACGCCGTGGCGGATGTGGAAATGACCCCACCCAAGCTGGAAGACCTCTATCGCCACTACGCTCAGGAGGAGATGCAATGACCCGCTTCCTCGCCATCACCCGAACCGAGATGCTGATCCTGCGCCGCAACCGCTGGCTGCTGGTGGCCACACTGATCATGGTGCTGTTCGCTTTGGCGCTGACCTTCGCAGGCAGTGCACCGACCGGCACGCTGGGCGTTGATATGCTGACCGTCTCGGTGGCCTCGATGACCACATTGTCGGTCTACCTTGCGCCCTTGCTTGCGCTGATGATTGCCTTCGACGCCATCGCTGGCGACGTGGACCGGGGCAGCCTTTCGCTGCTGCTGTCCTACCCCGCCGGGCGCGGAGAAATCCTGTTGGGCAAGTTCACCGCGCACCTTGCCGCGCTGGCTTTTGCCATGACCGTCGGTTTCGGCACCGCAGGCGCAGTCGCCGCCTTCTTTGGTGGCGCAGGGCCGGAAAGTCTGATGGCGCTGGTCCGCCTCATCCTCACATCCATCCTGCTGGGCGCCGTGTTTCTGGCGCTGGGTTACCTGCTGTCCGCCCTGGCAAAGGGGGCTACGGCGGCGGCAGGTCTGTCGGCCGGGCTCTGGCTGGTTTTTGTCGTCCTTTATGATCTGGGCTTGTTGGGAGCCGTCGTCATGGACAAGGACGGCACCTTCACCCAATCCGTCTTTCCATGGGTGATGGTAGCCAACCCGGCCGACGCATTCCGTTTGTGGAACATCGCCGCAACCGAAGGCGTCGCCATGGCATCCGGCATGACCGGGGCCGCGCAAGCCCTGCCCAACTGGGCCGCACCCGCTTCACTGCTGATCTGGCCGGTGCTGGGCTTTGCACTTGCCCGCCTCGCATTCCGGAGGGTCGAGCCATGAAACGTCTCGCCCTGATTGCTCTGGTCGCTTTGACCGCCTGCAAGGAAGAGGTTGCCGAAGCCCCCGACCCGATTGATCTGACCCCGGACGCTCTCAGCTATTTCTGTCAGATGAACATCGCCGAACATGGTGGACCAAAGGGGCAGATTCATCTGGAAGGGTATCCCGCGCCGCTGTTCTTTGCACAGGTACGCGACATGGTGGCTTATCTGAAAAGCCCCGAACGCGACGCCGAGATCACCGCCGTATATGTCAGTGACATGGGGATCGCCCCAAACTGGCAGCAACCCGGCATATCCAACTGGATCGCGGCGGATGGTGCTTCCTTCGTTGTCGGCTCCAACGTTGCCGGCGGTATGGGCGCGCCCGAGATTGTCCCCTTTGCCGATCCCACCGCGGCCGATGTCTTTATCACCCAATATGGTGGCGCGCAGATGCCGCTTTCCGACATACCCGCCACCGAGGTTCTTGGCCCTGTCGATCTGGACCTGAAACTGGAGACCCCCTCATGATCCCCCTCTCGCGCCGCCGGTTCCTGACCATATCTGCTGCCTGCGCTGCCTTTCCAGCCGGCGCGAAACCCGCGCCAACGGCCCATTGGCGCGGGGTTGCGCTGGGAGCCGAGGCCAGTTTGCGGCTTGAGGGGCTGACCGATGCCCAAGCCGCGCCGATCATCGCCGCGGTTGAGGCCGAGATGGACCGTCTGGAGAACATCTTCAGCCTGTACCGTCCCCAATCCGAACTCAGTCGCCTGAACCGCGATGGACACCTGTCCGGCCCGGCGCCCGAACTGCTGAACGTTCTCAGCCTGTGCACGGCGCTGCACGATGCAACAAACGGCGCTTTCGACCCCACGATTCAACCGCTTTGGTCCGCGCTTGCAACCGGTTCGAGCCCTGAGAAGATCGACGCGGCCCGGCGCTCTGTCGGATGGGCACGCGTGACCGTTCAGGCGGACGTGATCCGTCTGCGCCAACCCGGCGTTTCTGCACTGACCCTGAACGGCATCGCACAGGGCGCCATTACCGACCGTATCAGTACGCTTCTGACGGGGCACGGCCTGCGGGACGTGCTGGTGAACATGGGGGAAATCGCAGCCCTGGGCCAACGCGCAGACGGGCTGGCCTGGGAGGTCGGACTGGCCGGACGCGGAGGTCAGGTCCAAAAAACCATCGAATTGCGGGACCGAGCGGTCGCAACGTCGGACGCGCGCAGCTTCATGCTGACAGGTGATCAGGGACACATCCTGAACCCTGCCGACGGTGCGCGCCCAGCGCATATCGTCTCAGTTTCAGCCGCCAGCGCAGCCATTGCTGACGGTTTGTCGACAGCATTGTGCGCTCTGCCGAAGACAGGAATTGAATCAGCACTCAGATCCTTTCCCGACGCACGGCTGGAAATGCTTATCTGATCACAAGGATCAGCTGCCCGCAGGCCACGCCATGTGCGGCCCCAAAACAACGGAGCCAGAACAAGGGCTTGCCAACGGATAACGAGGCAAGCCTTTGATCGCGCCGTCTCTACAAAAAAGGTAGGTGGCGGAGACGAAGGGATTCGAACCCTCGAGACGGTTTCCCGCCTACTCCCTTAGCAGGGGAGCGCCTTCGACCACTCGGCCACGTCTCCGCCGACGGGTATATCCTTGCAAACGCTGGAAATACAAGGCCAATTCTAAGTGACTCATAATTTTTCTTTGGAAGCACGGAACCCCTTGGAATTGCACCAATTCGCACCGATAGACACCCATTTTGGGCAAGATTTGGTCGAGCCTCCCAAACCCTGGTCAGTCGTAATGTCAATCTGAGCAAACTGAATCACCTACGAAGGTCCAGCTGGAAAGAACACCATTCAAATTGTTTCTGTTTTGAACTGATCGAACCCCATTCCTCTTTGAACAAAGGCATGGGCATGTAGGACCGAGAACAAAACCAAGATCTCCCCCTCAGATGATAGCTGAGGTTCCGAAGATCATCCCGCCAGCTTTGGACCTAGCCATCCAATCAATCTGAAGCACTGCTCCAGAGTATCGATTTCACCGGTCGCGGATTGCGTGCAGATGATCAGCGCTTCGAGGTCAGCGGACAATGCGTTCGCCAGACCATGGCCTTCCAGCCGCAACAAAGCGGATTGGGGATCGGATTACTACCAACTCACCTCGGAACCCCTTCCGTGGCTGCAGGAAAGTTCTTTCGACTACTCCCACATCAAGATGATACCAAGCACAACTGTTTATTTGATTGCAAATCAGACAGCCCCCTTGTCCAAGGCGGAACAGAGTCTGTTGGACGAGATGCAACACGAGTTGGGTGTGGGCACTTGTCCGTCGTTATTATGATCGCTTCTGAATTGCCCAGACGTTGTCATGACCCTTAGGCCGCCTCTCACGAATGGGGTGAGGTGCCCTGTGCCTTTGTCGAGCTTCGCCCCCGGCAGGAGGCTCACGGGGACTAAATCATAGCGTTTTGCCGGGAACATCTGGCCGGGTTCAAGGCCCCCAAGGCCGTGGTGTTCATGGATCTGCCCAAGACATCGACCGGGAAAATTCAAAAGTTCCAACTCGGGGACAAGATGAAAACGGCAGAGACCTGAAAAGCCTGATCACGACGCAGAAAACCAGCGACCTGCGCCGCAAAGGCGTTGCTAAAGATTCTTGGCCCGGTATCCTGCAGCGCCGGTCGGAGGACCCCTCGATAGCGCCCTCCCCTCTGCCCGTAACCTACTGACCCCGGAGCCTGACCATGCCTGTCGAAACGTTTGATTACATCGTCATTGGTGCGGGCACCGCTGGCTGCCTGCTGGCCAATCGCCTCAGCAAAGATCCGTCAAAACGGGTGCTGTTGCTGGAAGCCGGTAAAAAGGACACCTACCCGTGGATTCATATCCCGGTCGGGTATCTGTACTGCATCGGCAATCCGCGCACCGATTGGCTGTATCACACCGAGCCCGACAAAGGTCTGAACGGTCGCGCGTTGCTCTATCCACGCGGCAAAACGCTAGGCGGCTGTTCTTCGATCAACGGCATGATCTACATGCGCGGTCAGGCGCGGGATTATGACAACTGGGCCAAGCTGAGCGGTGAGGATGACTGGAACTGGGAAAACTCGGTCCCGGACTTCAAGGCCCACGAAAACCATTACAAGCTGGACAATGGCGCCGATCCGGAAATGGGTGACAACAGCCGGTTCTCGGATTTGCACGGGCATGGCGGCGAATGGCGCGTGGAAAAACAGCGCCTGCGGTGGGATGTGCTGGACTCGTTCGCCGAAGCCGCGAATGAGGCCGGGATCGAACCGACCGACGATTTCAACGCGGGCGACAATGCCGGCGTTGGTTATTTCGATGTGAACCAGAAATCGGGCTGGCGCTGGAGTACCTCAAAAGGCTTCCTGCGCCCGGCAAAAGAGCGTCAGAACCTGACCGTCTGGACCGAAGCGCAGGTCGAACGCCTGACTTTCGACACCGCCCCCGATGGCGCGACCCGATGTTCCGGCGCAGTTGTGCGCCGCGCGGGGCAGCCGGTGATCGTGAACGCCTCGGCCGAGGTTATTCTGTCCGCCGGTGCCATCAACTCGCCGCAAATTCTGCAGTTGTCGGGTATTGGTAATGGTGAGTTCCTGAAGTCTCACGGTATCGATGTGGTGCTGGATGCGCCGGCCGTCGGAGAAAACCTGCAAGACCACCTGCAAATCCGCGCTGTGTTCAAAGTGGATGGGGCCAAAACCCTGAACACGTTGGCCAACAGCCTTGTGGGCAAGGCCAGGATCGGCCTGCAATATGCGCTGCAACGCTCTGGTCCCATGAGCATGTCGCCCAGCCAGTTGGGGGCCTTTACCCGGTCCGACCCAAGCCGGACCCATGCAAATCTGGAATACCACGTGCAGCCGCTGAGCCTTGAGGCGTTCGGTGAAGACCTGCACGATTTCCCGGCCATCACCGTCAGCGTCTGCAACCTGAACCCGACCAGCCGCGGCCATGTGCGTATCCGATCGAACAAATATACCGACGCGCCGATGATCGCGCCGAACTATCTGGACACGGACGACGACCGCAAGGTCGCCGCCGACAGCCTGCGTCAGGTGCGTGAAATCATGTCCAAACCTGCGATGCAGAAGTACAACCCGCAAGAATGGAAACCCGGCGTTCAGTTCCAGACAGATGAGGAACTGGCGAAGCTGGCCGGTGACATCGCCAACACCATCTTCCACCCCGTGGGTACGGCTAAGATGGGGCGCGAGGACGATCCGACCGCAGTGGTCGATCCTTACCTGAAAGTCAAAGGCATCAAGGGGCTGCGCGTGGTCGATGCCAGCATCATGCCCGAGATCACCAGCGGCAACACAAACGCTCCGACATTGATGATCGCGGAAAAAGCCGCGCGCTGGATTAAGGAAGGTCGGTAGCGCCGCAAGCTGATCTTTTGGCATGATCAGGTCGACATCTGTTTTCGCGGACATCGACATATTTTGCACAGAAAACTTGCCAAAAGCGCAGGTCATAAGGCATATTTGTATGTGTTTAATAAAAACTAATTCATGTAATCGAATTTCTTGAGGCTAAACCGAGCGGCGGGCGCTATGCGCCCGGGACCACCTGTGGGGGAAGGAAGTTGGTTTTGGCTTGGTTGAGATCATTACTCGTTTTTTGCAGCGTTTTGCTACTGCCATCGCAGGTTTTAGCGGAAATCGGGAAAGTTATAGGCGTCAAGCAAGGCGCACAAATCACGCGCGCGGGAAAGACCCAGCCGTTGCGGGCTGGAATGGAGGTCGCCTCTGGGGATTCCATTTCGACCGACCGCAGCGGTGTGGTTCAGCTTGTTTTCGTTGACGAAACCAAGATTGCCATCGGACCGAACGCGCGAATGATGCTGGATGTGACAATGCTGCGCGGCAACCGAAAGGCCAAGAATTTCGCGGTTCAGGCATTGGGCGGTAGTTTTCGGTTCATTTCCGGCAAGAGCAAAAAGCGCGCCTATTCCATCAACACGCCGACCGCGACCATGGCCGTGCGGGGCACAACCTTCGACCTTTGGGTCGTTCCCGGCACGCAAAGCGCCATGCTGGTTCTTCAAGGCCGGGTAGAAATGTGCGGCCAAAGCGGCAGTTGCCGTGAAGCCGGGCGTCAGTGCAGCCTGCTGGCAACAACGCAGGCTGGCAATGTTGGGCGTCCTGTCGATCGGGAAAGTTATGACAAGGCACTGGGAAACGGGTTCCCATTTGTTCAGTCCCAAGAACAGTTGCTGGCCCCCCTGCAGATAGATTTCGGAGGATGCGGAACGGATACCCTGCCGCTGCCGCCGCAGCGGTCCGAGCCGCGCGAAACCAGTCGTGAGCGCAGCGAGCAAGGCGGTGCCCAAAGCGTTGCAGCTTCGGAACCGCGCAGTGAATCCCCATCGGGGCAAAGCGTCGGCAAGGGGAACGGCGGCAACGTCGGTGGCAATACCGGCAGCGGCGACGGTAATGGCGGCAATATCGGTGCCAGCAGCGGCAGCGGGGATGGGCGCGGCGGCTCGATCGGGGGCGGCTCGGGCAGCGGCGGCCCGGGAAGCGGCGGCACAATTGGCGGTGGTGACACCGGTGGATTCGGGGGTGCTCCCGGTGGCGGAGGCGCTGGCGGGAACGGCGGTAACAGCGGTGGCTAATGACACATGAGCGCCGCTAGTTATGACCAGTTCAAGCGATGTCGTGGAGACACCCGCACGTTCAGGGTTGACCACGGCATCCGGAGGCTAATGTGACCGGAAAGCCCAAGGAAAGAACGGGGCGGCGACGAGCCTTTCAGCTTGTGGGGCTTGGCCTGATCCTGTTCGGGTGTTTCATCAGGGCCCTTGACCCTTACCCGGTGCGGATGACGCGGATGATCTATTTTGATCTTCTGCAACGCATTTCGCCACGGGACTACAACCCCGACCTTCCGGTGCGGGTGGTGGATATCGACGAGCAATCGCTGGCAAACTGGGGGCAATGGCCCTGGCCCCGAACCCTGCTGGCGCAGATGGTCAAAAACCTGGGCGAATATGGCGCCGCCTCCATCGCCTTTGACATGCTGTTTGTCGAACCCGACAGGTTCTCTCCCGCACGCCTGCTGAATGACCCCGCTTTGGCCGGTGTGGTTTCGGTGGACCGTCGCGCCTCACAAGTGGACAACGATGTGCTGTTCGCACTGGAAGTCGCCAACTGGCCGGTGGTTCTGGGCACCGCTGCCCGGCAATCCGGTAATGACAGGGCCGTCACACCCCAAGCCGGCATCATAGAAATCGGAGAAGCACCAACTGAGGGTCTGGTCTCGGTCCCGCATTGGACGCCCCCCGCCCCGCCACTGGATCGCAGCGCGGCGGGCATCGGCGGGGTCAATGTTTCGCCTCTGGGCGGCATGGGTATCATACGCCGCGTTCCCATTCTGTGGGGCGGCCCGGACGGCGCGCTGCCGGGGTTGGGGATCGAAGCGCTCAGGGTCGCACTGGGCGAAACCAACATCATCGCCGAGGGCACACCAGACGAAGCGGGCATCATGCTGGCGGTCGAGGTTGGAGAGTTTCGCCTGCCGACCACTGAAAACGGCGAAGTCTGGGTCCGGTACAGGCGTGACAATCCGGATTTGTACCTGTCGGCGAACGATATCATGCAGGACCCGGATAACCCCGCCCTGCGCGCCGAAATCGAAGGTCGCATCATACTGGTTGGCACCTCGGCTGCGGGATTGTTCGACATGCACCAGACGGCTCTGGGTGAATCCGTTCCGGGTGTGTCGATCCACGCGCAAATCCTGGAGCAAATTCTGACCGGCGAAATGATGAGCCGCTCGGATGTGACCGCAGCCCTTGAATTGCTGTCCTTCGTCACTCTGGGCATCGTGGTCACGGCTGTCATGGCCCGGTTCGGCGCGGTGGCCTCGTTCGTGGCGGGGGGAGCATCGGCCGCGGTTGTTCTCGGCATCAGTTGGCTGGCCTTTCAGAACCAGCTGATCCTGTTCGATGTCACCTTTCCATTGATGGGCGGCATGGCCAATTTCGGCCTTCTCGCTGCCTATCTGTTCATTTCGACCGAGCGTGAAAAACGCGTGATCCGGCAGATCTTTTCGCACTATGTCGCGCCCGAAATCCTGGATGAAATGGAGGGGACAGGCCATCAGCTGCAACTGGGAGGTGAAACTCAGGAAATCACCGTGATGTTTTCCGATATTCGGGGCTTTACCCCGCTGTCCGAGTCGGTGTCGGCCACGGATCTTGTTGCCCTGTTGAACCAGTTGTTTTCACAGATCGGAGATCAAATTCTGCTGGAACGGGGCACCATCGACAAGTTCATCGGCGATGCGGTGATGGCCTTCTGGAATGCGCCGCTGCCGGTCGAGGACCACCCTCGCCGCGCGGCACAGGCGGCACTTCTGATGCGGCAGGCGCTGGTCGGTTTCAACGCCTCGGACGTCATGAAGGGGCAGCCACCGATTGCCCTGGCCACGGGCTGTGCCACCGGCCGGGCCTGCGTCGGCAATATCGGGTCCAAACGTCGGTTCAATTACACAGTGATCGGGGATGTTGTGAACGTCGCCGCGCGGATCGAACAAAGCTGCCGCCATGTCGACTATGATATTCTGGTGTCTAGTTCGATTTACGAGAAAACACGGCGAGACATGGCCATGCTAGAGGCCGGATTTGTCGACCTTAAAGGACGAACCGATCTTGAGCCTGTATTTGTTCTGGTCGGCGACAAAACCATGCTGAATACGTCCGCGTTTCAAAGGCTGGAAGCAACCCACAAGGTTCTGATAGAGGCCATTCGGGATCGTCGACCATCGGATCAGATCGAAGTGATCTGCGAGGATTGCATAGCACAGGCACGTCAAATCGAACCCGGTCTGCTGAGGTTCTACGGCGCGCTGTCCGGCCGAGCGGCGGACTTCAGGTCGGATTTCCAATCCAGCCAACTGATTTTCAGCCATCACGATCGCGAACCCACACCAACTGCCTGAGGCGTTCGAACAGGCCACCAAGCCGACGCATCCAGCATGGCGCGCCCGGGCCGCCAAGGCCAAGGCGCTTTCCTGCTTTCAACGTTGCTCTACTCAGCAGTCCAGTTTCCCGGAAACCTTCATCCTTCGGACGGCGCGCAGGACTCCAGATAGCGCCGAACGGTTTCGGCCATCCCGAATGTCAGCGCATCGCAGAGCAGCGCATGGCCGATCGAGACCTCCGAGATCGACGGGATGCGGGTGATCAACTTGCGCGTGCCGCTGACCGTAAGATCATGCCCCGCGTTGACCATCAAGCCCAGCGCCTCGGCTGCGGCCGTGGCGTCGGCCAGGCGGCCAAGTTCCCGTTCTTCGGCGACCGGATCGCTATACGCACCGCCGAAGGGGCCAGTATAGATTTCGACCCGATCCGCCCCTGTCTGGGCTGCATGGGCCATATGCGCCGCCTCCGGGTCGCTGAACAGCGACACGCGATGGCCGTGTTTCTTAAGCCCGGCAACCACCTCTGCAAGCATCGTACCCTGAGTTTCGAAATCCCAGCCATGGTCGCTTGTCGCCTGCGCCGGATCATCCGGCACAAGTGTCACCTGATCCGCCCGAACTTCTTGGACAAGCGCCAGAAACCGCAGGTCGGGATACCCTTCGACATTCAGTTCCCGGTCCGGAAACTCTGCATCAAGCAAAGCGCGCAGCGCCCGCACATCGCCGGGCCTGGTGTGGCGTTCATCCGGTCGGGGGTGCACCGTCACACCTGCAGCACCCGTCGCAAGGGCGATCCGGGCCAAGTCCACCACATCCGGCCACGGGTGCTCGCGCCGGTTTCGAAGCAAGGCGGCGACGTTCAGGTTTACCGAAAGGTCTGTCATAATCCCACCTTACAACCGAAAGGATTGAACGTGCGCGGGCAGCGGCACGCCATCGATATTCCTCGGATCGGGAATCGGGTCGCCGACCGTCGTGCTGACGGGAATAACACCCGCCCAGATCGGCAAATCGTAGTCTTCTTCCTCGTCCTTGGGGCCGCCAGTGCGAATCTTGGCGCTGCCTTCGGAAATCTCCATTCCCAGCACCATAGTCGCCTTCAGATCCTGCGCGTGATCCGGCCGCAGGGTTTCATAACGCCCCGAAAACAGGCCGTTCACGAACCGGCCGAGCTTGTCCAATTTCTCAGCCGGGTCTTCGACCTTGAATGCCGTCCCGAACAATGTGACCGAGCGTGAGTTGACCGAATGGTGCATCCCGGACCGGGCCAGCACAAAGCCATCAAGGATCGCAACCGACAAGCAAACCTGCGCGTCGCGCGCGTTGCGCAGGGCGCGACTGGCCGAGGAGCCGTGCCAATAGACATGGTTGCCCTCACGCCATTGCAGGGTTGGGGTGACAAAAGGCTTGCCATCAATCACATAGCCCACACTGCACATGGGCTGGGCGTCCAAAATCTGGTTGATCGTGGCGCGATCGAAATGCCCCCGCTCATGCGATCTGCGCAAGCGTGTTCTGTCGGTGATATCCAGTGTCTTGTTCATAGTCATAGCTCGGGTTTGTTCTTGCTATGACCGTAATGCCCGGATATTGGATGTTATCAAATGTCCAATTCTGAAACTTTTTCTAAGGCCAATTTACACCGCGACCTGTTTGCGATCTCGCTGGATACGTCCTTGAAGGCGTCATTGCAGGCCCAGTTGCTGGATGCGTTGCGGTCCGTTGTGTCCAAATCTCCGGAACTGGTCGGCGCGCGACTGCCCGCCAGCCGGGCTCTGGCGTCCGAGCTTTCAATCTCGCGCACGACGGTTCAGGCGGTCTATGACCAGATGATCAGCGAGGGGTATCTGGTCACCCGGCAGGGCAGTGGCACTTTCGTCGCCAGCGAGATCACCCATCTGTCACAGCCTCAGCCGATCCTTCGCCCGGCAGTTCCGGTGACCGAGGAGTGGCGCCCCTTTCAAACCGGGTTGCCCGATCAAACCCTGCTGCCGCACCGGCAATGGGCCCGCCATCTTGAACGCGCATGGCGCCGCCCGGCGCCCGAGCTTTTGACCCGCCCGGATCCGCTGGGCTGGTATCCGCTGCGCGAGGCGATCTCGGACCACCTGACCGCTTGGCGCCATCTGTCCTGCGATCCCGGTCAGGTGGTGATCACTTCGGGTGCGCGCGAGGCTTTCGAGGTGATTTTCCACGGCCTGCTTGGCGCGGGCAAACAGGTCGCGGTTGAGGACCCCTGCTGGCCCAAACTGCACACGATCCTTGCCGACACGGCCAACAGCGCCCACCCCATCCGTATCGATCAGGACGGGCTGGATGTGGCCCGCATTCCGCAGGGCACACATGCCACGATCGTCACCCCCTCGCGGCATTATCCTACGGGGGTAAGCCTGCCCCTGTCCCGCCGGGTTGCCCTGCTGGATTGGGCGCGGCAAACCGGTGCGCTGGTGATCGAAGACGATTATGACAGCGAGTTCCGATATCGCGGACAACCCCTGCCCTCGCTCTCGGGGCTGGACGGCCTGAACAACACGATTTACCTCGGCAGCTTTTCGAAACTGGTCAGCCCAGCTCTGAGGATTGGGTACATGGTTGTTCCCAAGAGGTTTTTGCCCAGCACCTTGACCTATCTTGGCCGGGTCGGCCCCCGCGCCTCGCTCATCCCTCAACCCGCTTTGGCGGCGTTCATGAACAGCGGTGAGTTCGCTATGCATCTGCGACGGATGCGGCGGATCTATGCCCGGCGGCAGAGCCACCTGCTGGATACGCTGTCCCCGGTTGCCGACCTTCTGGACCTTGAACCCGATTCATCCGGAATGCACTTGTGCCTATCGCCAAAAGCACCGCTGGTTGACCGCATGTCCGATCTTGAGGTCAGCAAACGGGCCGACCAAAACGGCCTGCGCGTCAGCGCCTTGTCAGCGCACTGTGTATTGCCAGAAAAACTGCAGGGGCTGTTGCTTGGATACGCGGCCTTTGACGAGGACACGCTCTCAGACGCGGCAGAGCGGTTGATCGCCGCCCTTCGCACTCAAGCCTGAGCTGTCGCGCATAGCTGCGCCCGCGCCCAGCGAAGTTTTTACCACCTGCGCCGGGCGACGTGATATCATGAAAATAAGATATATATTTTCTTAGATTGGATTCGCGGTGTCCGTGAGGGAGAGGTTCACATGCTTCGACTGTCTTTCTGTTTTTTCACTTTGGCATCCCTGCCGGTAAGCGCAATTGCGGACGCCGTTCCCAGCAAGGAAGCCGCCGAGGGGACCTTTGCCGAGCGTCCGTTCTCGCCCTATGCCAATCGGTCCTTCCCGGAACGCCCACTGTGGGGGGACACGCATCTGCATACCGGGCTGTCGCTGGACGCCGGCGCGTTTGGCAACACGTTGCTGCCCGACGACGCATGGCGATTTGCCAAAGGGGAACAGGTCATTTCCTCGACCGGCCAACCTGTCAGGCTGGCCCGACCGCTGGACTGGATGGTGCTGACCGATCACACCGACCTGATGGGCTTTGCCCCCGATCTGCAGGCGGGCAAACCCGGTGTTCTGGCTGAACCGAAGGGATTGGAGTGGTATGAAGGCTACAAAGCCGGTGGCGAAGACGCGGCCAAGGCGGCGTTTGATATCATCACCAACTTCTCGCAAATGACCCTGCCCGAGCTTTTGCTGGAGTCCTACAGCCCCGGCGCGGATGCCTTTGCCTTCACGTGGGAACAGATCGTGATGTCCGCGGAACGCCACAACGATCCGGGCAATTTCACTGCTTTCATCGGGTTCGAATGGACCTCGGTTCCCAAGGGGTTCAACCTGCATCGCAACGTTATGTTGCGGGATGGCCCGATCCGGGCGCTGCAGATGGTGCCACCGGTGACGCAACCACCCTACGGGGATACCGACCCAAAGGCGCTTTATGCCTGGCTCGAGGAATATCAGTCGAAAACCGGGGGCCGCGCAGTTGCTTTTGCTCATAACGGCAACCTGTCGAACGGCTGGATGTTCCCGACCGAAGACACCTATCACGGCGGCAAGGTCGACGAGGAATACGTGCAGAACCGCGCCAAGTGGGAACCCCATTACGAGGTCACGCAAATCAAGGGCGATGGCGAGGCGCATCCGTTCCTCAGCCCCGAAGATCCGTTTGCCGATTATGAGAACTGGGATGTCGGCAACCTCGATATCACCGAGTTGAAAACCGAGGACATGCTGGCCGGGGAATACGCGCGCGAGGCTCTGAAACGCGGTCTGGCGCTGGAAGAGAAGTTCGGCGTGAACCCCTATAAGTTCGGGATGGGTGGCGCGACGGACAGCCATACGTCGCTGGCCACTGCGGAAGAAGAGAACTATTTCGGCAAATCCGTCAGCGCAGAGCCTTCGGCCACGCGGGTGCTGCATCCCTTTGTACAAAGCGATCTGGGCGCGTTTGAAGGCCACACGCTGGTTGCGTCGGGATACACTGCCGTTTGGGCATCCGAGAACACGCGCGCAGCCATCTTCGATGCTTTCAAGCGCCGCGAAACCTATGCGACCACAGGCCCCCGGATCGGCTTGCGGTTCTTTGGCGGCTGGGCCTTCGACGAAAGCGATCTTGAGACGCGCTTCCTTGCGGATGTCGGTTATACCCAAGGCGTCCCGATGGGCAGCGACCTGCGCCCGCGCGAAGGGGATGGCGCCCCAAGCTTTCTGATCGGTGCCCTGCGCGACCCGATTGGCGCAAATCTGGATCGGGTTCAGGTGGTCAAGGGCTGGCTGGATGCCGACGGCGTTCTGCAGGAAAAGGTCTATAACGTGGTCTGGTCCGATGACCGGGAACTGGACGCGGATGGCAATCTGCCTGAGGTTGGCAATACCGTAGATTTGGACACAGCAAGCTGGAGCAACACAATCGGCGCATCTGAACTGGTCACCGTTTGGACCGACCCGGATTTCGACCCTGTTGAGCGCGCCTTCTACTATGTGCGGGTTCTTGAAATCCCCACCCCACGCTGGGTGCTGTATGACAAGCTGCGCTTTGGTGTCGACCTGCCGGAAGAGGCGCAACTGATCCATCAGGAACGCGCCTATTCCTCGCCAATCTGGTACACCCCCGGCTGAGCAACCAACAGGCCTGATGTCCGGCCTAGATTTCAGACCACCGTTTGACCTGCCCCCCAGGACAGGCGATCGCGGTTTGGTCCAAATCACCCACGCGTGTTTTCCTCGGGGATCCGATCAAACTCAGATCACCACCGCGATCACCAGCCCCCAAAAGGAGGCCCCAAGAACCAAGCCGGGGAGAATCCACCAGCCCGCGACACCTGTCGCATCGCTGGCCGATGTCAGGTCAGGATCGGCGTATCCTCGACCGTCCAGACATTCCAACACTCCAATTGCCGAGCCCTCGAATTCCGGGCTCACAAAAGAACTGTTTTCATCAGCGGGCCTGAAGCCAAGCTGTGCCATTTTACTTTTCGATTTTCTCATTTCTCTCACATCAATGGAAAAGGCTGCACAAATGTCTTGGTCAAAGCAGCGGAAGTCGCTGCATTGAGGTTTTCAGAGGCGCACCAGCCTCGGTTCTGCCGGTGCGCCGTCAAGCGATTGCAAGTGCCTGCGAGTGGTCAAAACCGCCACTCGTAGGACGCCCACGCGGCTTGAGTGGAAATATCGGCACCAAGGGTCGATCTTGCCTCGAGGCGCAGATTTCCACCGTGATCGAAGGCTTTCTCGTAGCTCAGACCGATTTCGCCAAACGTATCCGTGCCACTGCCACCGGACGCCAGCGCAAGCGTGTTGCCAAAGATTGCAACGTCGACCACCGAGGGCGCGTCGGCATCCCGGTGAACCGCTGCCAGCGATGCAGACAGGCTGCCGCCCCCCACCACCGTCGAGTACGCTCCACCAATCCGGGTTTCGCTGAAGGTGACGGTTCTGTCGCCCACGGTCGCGTTGGCCGAGCTGCCCGTCTCGGTATAGCCGTCCAGATCTTGCTCGCCGTACATAAAGCTGGCGCGTGGTGTCAGGATCGCGCCGTTAACCAAGGCAAAATCCCGTTCCGCCGCCACCAACGCGGTGATCATGTCGCTGGAATAGTCGGCATCCGTTGTGGCGTCGCCGGACCGGGTTTCGTCGTGGTCCAGATCGCCGTAGCCCAGACCAAAGCTCAGATCGGCGAACCCGAAGTTCTGGGCAACAATACCGCTGATAAACACACCGGAGGTATCGAAGGACGACCCGCCAAAGGTACCGTTATTCCTGAGATAGCTGGCCCCGAACCCGTATCGCAGCCCGGTTCCAAGATCGCGGGTCACACCGGCACTGACGCTCCACATATTGGACGACAGGGCAGCGGAACTGCCGCTGGCGGTTCCATCGCTTTGGCTGCCGCTGACCAGGAAGTAGGGCCGGAACCCTTCGATCGGGCCAGTACCTTTGGTGCTCAACACGACACGATCACCGTTGATATTGCCACCATCGCCGCTGTCCAGCTGGCGCGCCAGATAATAGGTCAACCCGGCAACCTCGAACGCCTGATTTGTGTTTGGCTGCACTTCGGTCGCATCGAATGAGGCATAGACGGGCGCAGCCCCGCCTTCACCATCCACGAACCACCCCTGCGAGGCCGAGGTGACCGCGGTGGTGAATGTCCCACTGGTCACGTCATCATCCTGGAAGTGATAGACGATCCGACCGCCCACATGCATCAGGTTGACGTCGTGGTCGCTGACCCGAATGGTGCCCTTGATATCCGCCGATGTTTCGACATTCAGCGTGCCACCTCCGTCACCCAGAAACACAGCATAGCTTTCACCGGAAGACGCGACAGAGATATCGCCGGTGATGTTGGCTGTTCCCCGCGCCGTTTCAATGAACAGCCCGTATGCCACGGTCTCTGGGCTGGTCGGACCACTCTCTACCTGCCCACCGTCTTTCACCTCTGCGCCGGTCGCCGTGACGTTTATCGTGCCGCTGTGCGTCACTTCTGCACCGGTAGACAATTCGTCCATGCTCAGGCCGTAAGCCCGAACCGAGGCATCCCCTGTGGCCGAGACCCTGATGCTGCCGCTGTTCTCCAGAAAACCACCAATGTCGGATGTGACAACGCCGAAGGCCAGCGCGTTGGAAACACCGGTCGTGTTGGCCGTGACCATCACGGCACCGCTGTTTGCGTATGAGCCTGCGGTAAAGATGTCATCGGTTTTGATGCCCTGAGCAAGGGCCTCGTATCCACCATCCGCATCCAGCCAGACCTGAATAGCGCCGGAATTCGAAACTGAGCCTGTATCGGACACATTGCTCAGTTCTATGCCGTAGGCCTCGGCAAAGAACCCGGGGCCGTTCTGCGCCGAAACCACAATGTCACCTGCGTTCGTGAACGCCCCGTTTACCTCATCGCCACTGATTCCAGACGCCGACACCCCGAAAGACCCGACAGACTCGGTCGAGACCGCAATGGTACCCGAGTTTGAAAACGTGGCGTTGGCGTCCACTAAGCCCAATTGAATACCGGCAGCGCGGGCCGAAGACGATCCGTCATTGCTGGCACTGACAACAATGCTGCCCGAATTGTCAAAGCGTCCGCTGATATCGTTGAAGACTTCTATGCCCGCAGCATAGGCCGACGTCGTTCCGGCAATCTGAACCGAGATTGCACCCGCGTTGTCGAAAGCACCGGAGACATCGTACACTTGGATGCCGCCGGCTTGCGCGTATTCGCCCGTGGCGTTTACCGAAATCGACCCCGTATTTGTAACCTGCCCCGTGACATCGGCGACATTGACACCATGAGCCACTGCCGAAGTGTAGCCGGTTGCCTGCACCACAATGCTGCCGCTGTTTTCGAATGTCCCGGAAATGCCGTGCGTTTTGATACCATCGGCAAGGGCATACGAGGTTGCATTTGCGGCAACCGTCAAATTGCCGGAATTGCTGAACTGGCCCGAAACGCTGCCGACGTCGATGGCCCGCGTCATAGCCTGGGTCGCGTTTGTGACGTTGATGTCGATGTTGCCCGAGTTTTGAAGCTGACCCGCGACATCCGCTACAGAAATACCCTCGACCCGTGCATCGGACCCATTGCTCTGGATGAAAATCGACCCGCTGTTGCTGACGGAGCCCGCGATATGGGACAGGCGCATACCGTCCACCTCGATGCTAGATCCTTGCGCGTTTATGCTGATCGTCCCCGAGTTGATGAAGCTCCCCGCGACATTGCGGGCCTCGATACCGTAGATGGTTGCGTGGTCATCGGCTGTCACCGTTAAGGTCAGAGCACCCGAGTTGCTCAGCTGCCCATCTATGTTTTGGGTGACAATGCCATAGGCCTCTCCGGTCGAGGCGTTCTGAGCACTGGCGACAATCGCGCCGGTGTTGTTCAGGGCCCCAGATGCCGCGATATCCTGCACGACGATACCCTGCGCGTCCGGACTGCGCCCGGTGGCCGCAACCACCATGTCACCGGAGTTGCTCAGGGTACCAGCCAGATCGCCCGCTTCAATGCCGGTCGCAATCCCGCCCACAGTCGAAACCGCTGAGACTGACAGCGCCCCCGCGTTGACGACGCTTCCACTCACATCATCAACCTGAATGCCGGTCGCGATCGCCCGCCCGGTCGCGGCCTGAGCCAGCACCGCGATATCGCCACTGTTGGACAGTGAACCCGACACATTTACGGCTTCGATACCTCTGGCCCGCGCATCTACCGCGCCTTCTGCCACGGCAAGCAATGTGCCGGAATTCGTCACCGCCCCGCCAATATCCGAGAAATCCAAAGCGTCCACTGCCGCGTCACCGGTGGTTGCGGCGGCCTTCACATCGACCGATCCGCTGTTGGTGACGGTTCCGGCAGACAGCACATTTCCGACATCAAACCCGTCCGCAGAGGCTTGATGGCCGGTCGCGCGACCAAAGATTGCCCCGGCATTGGTCGCGCTGCCGGTAATCCCCGCACCGCTGAAAATCTCGATCACATCAAAAGACGCGCTGCCTCCCGAGGCTGTTACGTCAATCGTCAGTGCTCCGCTATTCTCGAAGCTGCCCGACAGGCCCAGCAACTCGATCGCATCTCCGCCGGCATGGGTGTTGCCTTGAACCTGAACACGGACCGCGCCGGTATTGGTCAGGCTTCCCAAAAGGTCGTTGATCTCAATACCATCTGCGGCGGCTGCCCCGGCCAGGCTGGTTGCGCTGACAGTGATCGGGCCCGAGTTGTTGACCTGACCGCTGACCTGATCAATCTGCATACCGTCACTGTTTGCCGAAAAACCGCTGGTGGACGTCGTGACATTGATCGAACCCGTATTCTCCAACGTCCCGTCCACGCGCGTCGATCTGATGCCATCGGCAACTGCCCGGTCGCGTGTATCCACGCTCACGTCGAGCGTGCCCGAGTTGGAGACGGAGCCTACGATGTTGCCGGTCAAAATGCCGTAGGCCGTACCAAAGGTTAGCGCGGAATTCGCGATGTTGATCGTGCCGGTATTCTGAACTGAACCCAATACCTGACCCTGAACCTGAATGCCCCGAAGGTCGGCGCTGTCGCCGGCAGACGCGCCCATCGTGATCGTGCCCGAATTCAGGATCGTGCCGGACAGGTCCGTATTGATGTTGATCGCCGCCCGTGTCCGGTTGGTCCCCTCTGCCGAGGACAACTGCCCGTCATTGGTCAGGGTGCTTGTGTATTCCGGAAGGACGAACACAACCAGACCCGACCCGGAAAAAGGGTTTACGTCGATCGATCCGGTGTCTGTGATGGTCAGGTCTTCATCCACGACACTGACGAACGGGATGGTCCGGGCGGTATCAATCACCTCGGCATGTCCCGAGGCGGCTGAAACGGCAACCACTGACACCGAACTCAGCAAAAGCGAGGGCGCAATACTCGCTACTCTACCTTTCCACTTAGTCAAACGCCCCCCGCGCGCGAACGCACGAGCTCTTTGCTCGGTCTGCATGAAATTCTGCCCCATCCGGCTGTTCTCCGTTCCCCGGATCCGCAAGGTTGTTTCCCCAGCGTCACCCACTCGATGCGCCATGTGTTGGCACACCCGCGAACCGGGTTAAAAGAGCGATAAAAGGCGGAAATGTGGCTAATGCGGCGGTTTAGAACTTTGGTTTATGCAATTCGGTCAGGGGTTTATCCAACTATGAGATTTCCTGGCGCCGGTCGGGGGAAAGGCGCGGTGCTTGACCACAGCGCCCTGTGCGCCCGGCTGGCTTCAGGCCACCGACCCGCCGTCCGTCAGGTCCTCGAGAAGCGCGCTGAGCAGTTGCGTTTTGCCGCCATAGCCTGACTTCTTGTAGATCGCGTTGGTCTGCGCCTTGATGGTGCCTTCCTTTGCGTTGCGAATCTCAGCCATTTCGGCGGTTGAACAGCCCTTGATCAAAAGACGGGTCACGTCACGCTCGGCATCGGAGAAGGACCATTTCTCAAAATAGGCGTTCAACAGATCCTCGAATGCGCTCGAAGCGCGCGCAACCTTGTCCTCCAGCGTCTCCTGATACCGGCGCATTTTCAGAACTTCGATGCCCAGCACCATGATTGCACCAAACAGGGACAACATGATCAGAACTTCCCAGACGTGAATATCATCCCATTCATCAATCCAGGCCACACCCATGGCTTCGCCAATGTCCTCGAACAACATAACGCAGGCGCAGAAGAGTGAGGCGAAGAAAGAAAAGGTCAGGCGTTTCTTGGAGGGCATAGACAGTCTCGCTGCTTTTTTTGGTGGCTCGTGTTTGCCCGATGCATATCAAACCAGCAGCTTCGTCAAGGCCCTCATACAGGTCCGCGTTTTTGCGCGACAAGGAGGCAACGATTGAAAGGGGGCATATGACTACCCTCTCCGGCTCGAAGGTCTGCAATTCCTTCGGTGCGGCGGTTCGGGTGGCGTTTTCCGTTCAGGATTGCGGTGTCGGGCGGGGTTTTGACCGCTCCTTGCGACTTCCAACCTTCAGGTTTGACTGTAAAACAACTGTCGCCACGATCACCAGCATCACACCGGGCCATGTCGCCAAGGGTGGCAGCGTGCCCCCGAACGCCAGTCCGATGACAAGGACCAGCGCCGGGTTCAGGAACGTGTAAGCTGCGACGCGGGTCGGCCCGATCCTCGTCGTACTCCATTGGAGGGCAAAGAATGTAACGATCGTGGTGAATATCGACAGGTACGCGATCCCGGCGAAAACGCCGAAGGGGATCGCAGACCATTGGATACCACCCAGCTTTGGCAGAGACAGCAAGAGCAGCCACACTGACCCGGTCGCGAGAATCCAGAACGTCATTCGGGCCATAGGCTCGCCCCGGTGCAGGACTTTTATCAGCGTACCATAAGCCGCAAGCGCAAATGTACCCGCCAGGAACACGATGTCGCCTGTGCCAAGCTCAAGTGCCATGAAGGCTTTGGGATCACCCCGAAAAATGACCCAGATGGCTCCGACTGTCCCGATGGGCAGTGCGACACGTGCCGACACCGACATCCTTTCGTGCAGAAGCACTGCGGCCAGGGTTGCAGTGATAATGGGGTTCAACGCAAATATCGCCGCTGTATTGAGGGGGGAGGTCATGCGCAGGGCTGTAAACATGCACCAGAAGAACGTGACCAAAAGGATGCTGAGCACACCGTACCGCAATAAATCGGTCGCATTTGGGAAAACCAGCCCATGTCGCCACAAAACGATTGGTGCAAACAAGAGGGTCGCCAGGGAAAAGCGTATCAATGTAAGCACGACGCTATCCAGGCCGCCCGTTATCGCCGCCGCGACCGGAAACGATGTGGCCACCAGAAAGGTCGCCGTCAGCATCAACCCGTGAACCGGCAGGTCCGAGGCAGAATTGGTCGGTCGAAGCGGCATTACATACTCCTATTCGGCTGCGATTGTGTTGAAACGGCTTGGAAAGGGACCCGGAAAGGAAATCTGGTCCAGTGTCATCCGTCCGCTTGGCACTTCTTGCGCTTTCAGGTCCTCCGGCAAACGTGCTGCATCGGCCTGACGCCCGATCGCGATCCCTATTTCGATCTGGAAACGATCCGGCAATTCCAGCACGTGTCGCACCCGTTCAAAATTAAGACCTGCCATCGCATGCGCGGCATAGCCGAGTGCCGCGGCCTGAAGTGCAATTTGCACCCAAGCAGCCCCTGCGTCGAAACTGTTGTAACGCGAGAGCTTGTCGAGTCGGTTTTCATCACCCGGCATCACCGTATCCGATACCAAAAAGACCAACGCCGAGGCGTCCGTGGCCCAGTTCTGGTTGAACGGGTCGAGCAGGGAACCAAAGGCCGACCAATGCGCACTGTCCCGCATGGCATAGAGGAACCGCCATGGCTGAACGTTGAATGCGGACGGCGCCCAACGGCCGGCTTCGAGAATGGTGAGAAGATGTGGCTCGGGCATCGCAGAGGCGTCATAGGACCGTGGTGACCAGCGCGACAGGAAAAGCGGTTCAATCGGATAGTCCGGGTTTCTTTCAGGGCGCATTGCAGGCTCTCGTGTTTGTTTGCATAGGATCTTCGTTCAGGATGACGGGCGCGTTTCAGATGGCCCGCCGATCTCATGCGAAAATAGGCCTGTATGTCTGAGTAGAGAATTCAGCGATTGGTAATAACACTATTTACTGATAGTGAATAAAAATGGATCGCATGACAGCACTCAACGTATTTCGAACCGTCGTAGAGCGTGGCAGCTTTGCAGCGGCCTCTCGCCATCTTGGCCTGTCACCAGCAGCGGTCAGCAAGAACGTCAGTGAGTTGGAAACGCATCTTTCGGCGCGGCTGATCAACCGGACCACCCGCCGAATGAGCCTGACCGAAGCGGGATCGTTGTATTTCGAACGCGTCGTTCAAATTTTGGACGATCTCGAGGAGGCGGACGGAACCCTTCAAGCCGGTCAGAGCACGCCCAGCGGTTTACTGCGTGTCAGCGCTCCGGCGACTGCCACACTTGTTGGTTTGTCGGACGCAATTCCAAAGTTCCTTGACCGCTATCCAGACATATCTTTGGATCTGAATCTGGATGACAGACGGGTTAACCTGGTCGAAGAAGGGTTCGATATTGCCCTGCGCGGCAGCGACAATCTTGAGGATTCAGCTCTCATCGCGCGCAAACTGACGATCATGGAACACGTAGTTTGCGCAGCCCCGTCATACTTCGACACACATGGACAGCCTGCGCGACCCGAAGACCTTTCGCGGCACAATTGCATCCAGTTCAGTTTATCGGACCATGCGGCGAAATGGTCTTTTCGGAACGCCAACCGTTCGGTCAGCGTTCCGGTTAACGGCCGCTACAAGGTCTCGTCCAGCCTTGCGGTTCGCGATGCCCTGCGCGCTGGATTTGGCCTAAGCCTCATTCCACGCATGTATGTCGCGGACGATCTTGCGTCGGGCCGGCTTTGTGCTGCGTTGGAGGACTGGACACCTAATGAGACCTCACTTTACGCGGTGTATCCGTCCCGGCGCTATGTCGTCTCAAAGGTGCGCGTGTTTCTCGATTTTCTGGTCGAGGAATTTTGCGACTAGCTAGTGATCTCCTGCACCTTCATGACAAGCTCACTCCAATTGCGCTGGTTTTCGATGTCGTGCTCCAAGCCCTGCTCGTCGTCGATCCTGAAACGCTTGACCGCAGGTGTCTTACCGGCCGCCCAGCGCGGCTTCGATCAGGATGTCTGCACCGATGTTGAGATCGTTGCCCGCAACGCCAAAGCCACCCTTGGCTTGCCGTAGGGCTTTGGGGAACAGGGCTACAGGCGCACCATCTGCGCATGGCTCAGCCAGAGAAGATCAGACATGTCACCGCTCGTTCTTCGAACGATGAATCGCGCCGAAAAGCGGATATCAATGGGCCCCGAACCTAGTTTTCAAACGCCGCATCAAAACCCCAGATTTGCCGCAGATAGCCTAAAGTCGCTTCAGATGCCTTTTCGTTCAACGGCACATCATTGCGCACAGAGTGATTTAGCCTGAGGTGACGATCGCCCATCAAGTCCACGTCGACAATCTGAATATCGGGATCGTGTTCCGAAACGTCGAAACTGTGCGCAAGGGTGTCGCGCACCTGATGATAACCGCGTTCGTCGTGAATTGCGTCGATTGTGTAGAAGGGTTTCCCGTCGTCATCGGTCAGCGAGAACATGCGGAATTGGCGCATGACATTGGGGCTGAGAAACTGCTGAACGAAACTCTCGTCCCGATAGTTGGCCCAGGCATCCTTTAATATTTCACGCCACGCGCCGCTGCCTGCTATGTCCGGAAACCATTCCCGGTCCTCGTCGGTTGGGTCGGTGCAGATGCGCTGGATATCCTGCATCATCGCGAAACCCAGCGCATAAGGGTTGATCCCCATTGCGTTCGGGGCATCAAAATCGGGCTGCGTCAGCACATTGGTATGGCTGTGCAAGATTTCGAGCATTGCTCCGTCCGTCAGAAGACCAGCGCGGTGCAACTGATTAGTGATGTAATAGTGGACGAAGCAGGCGCATCCTTCGTTCATCACTTTGGTCTGGCGCTGCGGGTAGAAATACTGCGCGATGTTGCGGACGATGCGCAGAACTTCACGCTGCCAGGACTCCAAAACCGGGCTGTGACGTTCGACGAAATAGAGCAGGTTTTCTTCCGGCAACCCCATTTCGCGCTTGCGTTTCTGCGCCTCCTCATCGGTTTTGGACGACTGTGTGGGATGATCGAAGGCGTCCCACAGGTAATGTACCGCCCGCTCTTCTTCGATGCGCCTCTCACGCTGCCGGGTTCTTTCATCCGCAAGCGACGAGTGGGGCGGGCGCCTGTGCCGGAAAACGCTCGACGGCATGAGCGCGTGTGCCGCGTCGAGTAAATGTTCGACCTCACGTTCACCGTGCTGTTCTTCGCATTGGGCAATAAAACCGCGCGCGTAGTCGAGGTAGTCGAGAATACCTTGCGCGTCGCTCCACTGGCGAAACAGGTGATTGTTCTTGAAGAAATGATTGTGCCCGAAGGCCGCATGGGCAATCACAAGAACCTGAAGCGCCATCGTGTTGTCTTCGAGGCAGTACGAGATACAGGGATCTGAATTGATCACGATCTCATAGGCAAGACCGTTTGCACCTTTGCTATAGGCTTTCTCTTCGTGAACGAAACGCTTCCCAAATGACCAGTGCCGATACATGAGCGGCATCCCGGTCGATGAATACGCATCCAGCATTTGCTGATACGAGATGATTTCGATTTGGTTCGGGTAGACGTCAAGTTCGAGTTCGTCGACCGCCACACGCTCGATCGCATCATAGCTACGGTGGATAGTATCAAAATCCCACTCTGCACCTTCAAACAGCGGTCGCATGTTATCGGCCCCATCAACCATTGGAAACTCCGTTCGTCTTGCGCGCAAACAGCTCGTGCAGAACCGGGTAGATGTCACTGGCGCGCGCGATCCGTTTCATGGCGAAGTTTGGCCAGGCCTCTGCGACCTGCCGATAAGAACGCCACAGTTCCATACCATTATCTTCGCTGTTCATCAGATTGGCTTCGGTTTCGTCGACGATTTCCGTGTAGGCGAAATATTGGCAACACTTCATCAGCTCACTGTTCAACAGGTCGGCGCACAGTTGTGAATCTCCGCTGAAATTCTCACCATCTGATGCTTGCGCGGCATAAATGTTCCACAACGAGGGTGGATATCGGGCGTCGACGATCTTTTTCATCTCATTAAGCGCACTGCTCACGACCGTACCGCCGGTTTGGCGGGAATGAAAAAAGGTATCCTCATCGACTTCTGTCGCGATCTGGGTGTGGCGGATGAAAACAAGCTCGATCTTGTCGTAACGTTGCTTGAGGAACAGATGCAGCAGGACGAAAAACTGCTTGGCAAGGCCCTTCTCCCGCTCTCCCATCGAAGCCGAAACGTCCATCAGACAGAACATCACCGCATTCGAGGTCGGCTCGGGGCGCATCTCGAAATACTTGTAACGCACATCCAAGGGGTCAATGTAAGGTACGATCTGACGACGCCGTAGCAACTTGTCGAGCTCTTCGCGCAGCAACTGCGTTTTCGCTTTTCGCGCCGCATCTGGCTTTTCCAGCGCTTCCAGTTCTTCAACCTCGTCGATAAGAGCCTGTATCGCGGCGTTTGTCGGGCGCCGCATTGCAAGCCGCCGGCCGAAAGCATTGCGCATCGTCCGCGAAACACTGAGATTAGCGGGCGTTCCCGCGGCAGTGTAGCCCATCCGATGCGGCTTTGAGACGGCAACCTCTTTCAGGCTGTGCTTGACCATGTCTGGCAGCTCGAGATCTTCGAAGAACATGGAAAGAAACTCGTCCCGCGACAGGACGAACATGAACTCGTCCTCGCCCTCCCCATCGGGCGCTCCTTCACGTCCACCCTGCCCGCTCTGACCCGCTGGAGGTTTCTTTAGGCGGTCCCCTGCCTTGAACTTCTTGTTTCCGGTCAGAACGCGATGTCTGGAACCGCCCTTGCTGTCATGCTGAAAATGCGGTTCTGAGATCCCCTCTGACGGGACCGATATGTTTTCCTGCTGGTCGACATCGGCGATTTTCCGGCGCCGGACACTTTCGTCAACCGCCTCTTTGACGGCAGAGCGAACCCGGCGCAGAAATCGCCTGCGGTTCCCAAGATTCTTATCTTTGGGGTTTAGCCTTCGGTCGATGAAATGGGCCATTTGAGCATAGACTCCTCATCCTGCCTTGTTGACCCGCATGTACCATTCAACCAAGCGCCTGACCTGTCGGCGCGTATACCCGCGACCGATCATGCGATCGATGAACTCGTTATGCTTGGCTTCAGTTTCCTTATCCCTCTTGGCCCCAAAACTGATGACCGGCAGCAGATCCTGAATCTGACCGAACATGCGCTTTTCGATAACGCGTCTCAGCTTCTCATATTTGCGCCAGTCGGGGTTACGACCGCGATTGTTGGCCCGCGCGCGCAGCACGAATTTGACCACTTCGTTCCGGAAATCCTTGGGGTTGGAAATTCCGGCCGGTTTTTCGATCTTTTCAAGTTCCTGTTCCAGAACACTGCGATTGAGGATCTGGCCGGTATCCGGGTCCTTGAAGTCCTGATCTTCGATCCAGGCGTCAGCAAACGCGATGTATCTGTCGAAAAGGTTCTGGCCAAAGTCGGAATAGGATTCCAGATAGGCTTTCTGGATCTCGTTACCGATGAATTCCGCGTAGCGTGGCGAAAGGTCGTCCTTCATGAAAGACAGGTACCGGCTTTCAACCTCGTCGGGGAATTGCTCGCGTTTCACCGCCTGTTCAAGAACATAGAGCAGATGAACCGGATCGGCGCCGACTTCTTCGGTGTCGTGGTTGAAGGTCTCGGACAGCACCTTGAACGCAAAGCGCGTAGATGTGCCCGTCATCCCTTCGTCCACACCGGCCGCATCCCGGTATTCCTGCACTGACCGCGCCTTGGGATCGGTATCCTTCAGGGTTTCACCGTCATAGACGCGGAGCTTGGAAAATGTCGGCGAGTTTTCATGTTCTTTCAATCGTGTCAGAACGCTGAACTGGCTCAGGATGGACAGCGTTTCCGGTGCACATGGGGATTCGCCCAGACTGCTTTCCTCAAGCAACTTTTCGTAAATCCGGGTTTCATCCGAGGCACGTAGGCAATAGGGCACCTTGACCAGACTGATCCGGTCCAGGAAGGCCTCGTTGTTCTTGTTGTTTTTGAACTGCTGCCATTCTGCTTCGTTCGAATGCGCAGCGATAATACCCTGGAAGGGGAAGGCACCGATGTTCTCTGTGCCCGCATAAGACCCCTCCTGCGTGGCGGTCAGCAGGGGATGCAACACCTTGATCGGCGCCTTGAACATCTCCACGAATTCCATCAACCCCTGCGTGGTGCGGTTCAGAGCACCGGAATAGGAATAAGCGTCCGGGTCGTTCTGGCTGAATTCCTCCAGCTTGCGTATGTCGAGCTTCCCAACAAGCGAAGAAATGTCCTGGTTGTTTTCATCGCCCGGTTCGGTCTTCGCAACGCAAATCTGGCGCAGTTTCGACGGATAGAGTTTGACCACCGAAAACCTGGAAATATCGCCATCGAACTCCTGCAGGCGCTTGACGGCCCAAGGCGAAATCAATCCGTTCAACAACCGTTTGGGGATATTGTACTTGTTCTCCAGCAAATCTCCCATCCGGGCGCGGTCGAAAAGGCCAAGCGGAGATTCAAAGATTGGGCTGACCTGATCACCCGCCGCCAGCGCATAGATCGGCTGCCGCTCCATCAGGTTTTTGAGGATCTCGGCAAGCGTTGACTTGCCTCCGCCGACCGGCCCCAAAAGATAAAGGATTTGCTTGCGTTCTTCGAGACCCTGGCTGGCATGGCGGAAAAAGCCAACGATACGCTCGATGGTTTCCTCGACGCCATATATGTCCTGGAAGGGTTTGTATCGCTTAATTGTTCTATTAAGAAATATGCGACTGAGACGAGCATCCTGACTGGTATCAATAAGGTCTGGCTCGCCAATCGCGGCGACCATCCGCTCGGCTGCGGTAGCCCGCATAGTCGGGTCTTCACGACATTCCAGCAAATAGTCCTGCAAAGTCATTTCGATGAGCTTTGTCCGCCCATACTCTTCTGCAAACTGCTCGAAAATTTCCATCTTTAAAGTTCCTCTAGATTTCGTACTCCTTCGTCTCAGCGCGCTAAGTTCATCCTAGTCTACCACAAAACTGGCTCGTAATTGTCTAATTTCTAATCACAATTTGTTTCCCGTCCGTTGCTCTATTGAAACTAGTATTCCTTAATGCCTGAAAAACCCGCAACTACGCGCCCTTTTTTGCCGCCTTGGACGTGCCGACATTCCATCTTCGATTTGGGTTTACCCCGACCGATGGCGAACACTGCCAACGCAGAGAGAAGACCGTGCATATCTGCAAGTGCCTCACTGGCGATTACGGGGAGCAAGATGCCGAAAAAGGTGTAGACAAACAGGCCAGCTGTTGCTCGCGCCCGGTCGTCTGGAACGCGCACGGAAAACTCAGCGAATGAGGCGAGTTAGGTGAAACCGTAACTCGCAGCACGGGTAGTGCAGGTGCCGATCAGAACGAAGGCCAGTAACTTCATCCAACCGCCCATAAAACACGGAAAGGTCGAGGATTTTCACCATCGCCCCAGTGTTTCCCGCGGCATCGCTGCATCCCCGAACAGGCGCACGGGGTACATTCGGCACGGACATGACAGACCGTGAGCGTCAGATCGCAGCGACCAATTGGACCTCGACAGGCGCATTTCCCGGAAGCGTGGCGACTCCAATCGCGGCACGCGCCCCGACCCCATCAGCGCCAAGCACCTCTTGCAAGTGCAATGACGCAAAATCGGCCAGTTTGGCGTGCGCGGTGAAGCCGGTTTCTGCGGCGATGAACACCGTCAGGCTCACGATGCAACCGAGTTTCTCTCCCTCTCTCAACTGGCTTCTCACCGCAGCCAGCGCATTCTCGCACGCCAGAACGACCGCCTCTCGGTAGTCCTCAAGCACCGCATCCGCGCGCACAGGGCCGGTGGCCATCAGCTTGCCATTCACCCGTGGTGTCATGCCGGAGCTGTAGATTGTCGCCCCATGACGCTTTGCCGGAATATAGTGCCCCTGAGGTATGGGGAGAGCCTGTGTCATGCGCGGTATCTTTCGATCAAGGTCGCCATACGCTCAAGCGCTTCCACCGAAGCCTCGTGATCCTGCGAGAAGTTGAACCGTACGCTGTCCGCAGTGTGCGGGCTGAACTCGGTTCCCGGCGTTACTGTAACACCGGCCTGAAGGCGCAGAATCTTGACAAAATCCGCGCTATCGACCGAAAGCCTCGGCAAGCGGGGGAACAGGTAGCTTCCGGCCCGTGGCGTCCGCGCGAAGACACCGTCAACGCCGCGCAGGATTTCGAGAAGGTCGTCGCGGATTGCCTGATGGCGGCGGATGCGTTCGTCCATCCACCCCTCCGGCTCGTCAAACCAGCCGCGCAATACGGATTGGGAATACCCAGCGGCCCGCAGGCTAACGATGGCCTGAAGTTTCTCCATTCTCGCAATTATTTTTGTCGAGCCGAACGCAACCCCCAAACGGAACCCCGACAAGGATTCGGTCTTGGACGGTCCCATGATCGTCAGCACGTTTTCAGGGTTCGGGCAGGACGCGCGCAAATGGGTGTATTCCACACCACTGTACCGTAGACGGGAGTATAGCTGATCCACGATCACAAACCCACCGAAGCGATCGGCCAGATCGGCAATCTGTCGGATTTCCTCGGCGGAGTAGATTACACCAGCAGGGTTGTTGGGGTTGGAGAAGAGGAAGAGTTTCACGCCAGCCTTGAACGCGTCCTCAAGCTCTCCAAGATCCAGCCCGGCCTCGTCGCCGGAAGCCTCGGTGTAGTTTATCTGCACAGGAACAATCTCGCCTTCAAAGAACTCCACCAGTTTCCGGTTTGCGAAGTAATCCGGCTGAACGATCGCAACCTTTTCACCACGTGTCACTGTCGACGCAATCGCGAGGAACAGTGCGCCTTGGGTACCGGGTGTGATGATCAGCCCATCCGCTGCATTGACCGGTGCTCCGGTGAAATCTGCCAGACGCGGCGCGAGCAATTCCCGAATGCCAATGTCGCCACGATATTCGGTATAGGCCTGAGCGCCGCCGGCTTTGTAACCCGCCTCAAACAGCTCGAAAGCGCCGGGAGTCGGCTCGTGCGCGTCCACATCACCATGTGAAAAATCGATCGGCCGCCCTTCAAGGACGTCCCCGAGCATCACTTCTTCAATTCCGGCAGCGGTTTGGCGAACCTCCTGCCCCGGTGCGTTATCGGTCCCCAGCTTGTGGAACTTGCCTTCGATAGACATCGCATACTCCTGAAAGCGGATTGGCACGAAGCCCATCCGCCTCGCGTATCGGGCCCATATCTACGCTTCGAATAAGCTCAGAAAAAGTTTGCTACATGTATCTTCAAAAGATAGAAAATCTATCTTATGGATACGCGTTTCCTGGAGTCCTTCGTTGCAATTGCCGAATGCGGGTCGATTGCCGAGGCCGCCCGCCGCTTCAATCTAACCCCCGCCGCGATGTCCCAAAGGCTCCGCGCGCTGGAAACGGAACTGGGCCACAAGCTGATACGGCGCGCTGGCCGGACCGTGCGCCCGACCGCTTCTGGACTGGCCGTTTTGCGCCACGCGCCTTTGGTGCTCGGAAGCATTGAAGATCTGCGCTCAATCGCAGCCGACGGAGAACCGGCAGGACGTTTGCGGATCGGGGCAACGGCCACCGTTTTGTCAGGGATACTGCCTGATGCCGTCGCCCGTCTGGGCGCCTCCTATCCGAACATCGAGCTCTTCCTGCAACCGGGGTCATCCGCAGCCCTATACCAGGGCGTGCTTGACGGCGATTTGGATGCCGCTGTCATTGTGCGCCCGCATTTCGCGATTCCAAAATCTCTGAACTGGCTGACAATCAGGGAGGAGTTCATGCTGCTGATTGCGGCGCATGGAATCGACATCACCGATCCGAACGCCGCCATCATGTCACATCCGTTTATCCGCTATGACCGCAATCAATGGGGCGGCCAGATCGTCGAGCGCTATCTCCAGCGGCACCATTTGGAGGTACAAAAATGGCTCGAACTCGACGCGCTGGATGCCATCGCCTCGATGGTCAACAAGGGGCTCGGCGTGGCGATCGTACCGGATTGGGCACCGCCATGGCCTGAAGGGTTAACGCTTCAAAGGCACAAGCTGGCCGATTGCGAAATTCGCGAGACCGGGGTTCTTTGGTCATCCTCCAGCACCCGAAGTGCGGCGATCAACGCTTTCGTCAGCATCTGCTCCGCTTCAAGAGATGGCGATTCAGGGTAAACCTAGAAAACGCTCGTGGTGTCTTGGCAGAGAGCGCCCCGGAAACCGTCATCCCGATGGGCCAAAGACCGGTCATGCACTAACAATCCAATCGGAACACTCAAGTGGGGCTGATCAGGTGGGAGCCGCACACCGAACTTTGCAAAGTTTGCTTACTACGCGTTGCTGCCATTTGTAGGGCTTGGTACCTCTCCGACGGATCCACAAACGAAGTATTCAGCTCATACGATACCCAACATTTCTGAGTGTCACGATCCGCTGACCTTCTGCACCAATTTTACGTCTGAGGCGCCCGACATATACATCGACAACATTGGTCAATGGATCTTCATTCATACCCCAAACCGAATTCAAAATCCGCTCTCTGGATAATACGCGCCCAACATTGGTTAAAAACAAAAGGAGAAGATCGCGCTCTTTTTTTGACAGCTGGATTTCTTGACCATCAACAGCAACCTGAAGGGATTGCCTGTCAAATGTAAGTGCTCCGCATGTAATCACAGTGTTGCTGAGGTCATTTGCATAGCTGTTGGCGCGGCGGTGCAACGCTTCTATCCGAGCGATGAGTTCGTCGAAATCAAAGGGTTTAGGAAGATAGTCGTCTGCACCAATCTTCAACCCTTCTACCCGTTCCTCAGAACTATCCAAGGCGGTCAACATCAGGATAGGGATTTTTGACTTTCGGGCACGTAGCTTGCGACAAACATCTTGTCCCTGAATTCCCGGTAACATCAGATCCAACAAGATAATATCATAATTGCCGGAGGCTACGTGCTCCAAGGCATCTTCCCCGCTTGGTGCATGATCTACGGACCAACCTTCAGCAGACAATCCGCGGCGTATGAAGTCAGCTACGCGGGTTTCGTCCTCGACAAGTAGAATATTCATAGTGTGCCTCAGTTTTCTTTCTGTCTGAAACCATGTATTTGCAAAGCTGCGTAAGGTATTACCGGCATTGCAATTTGTTTCTGAAGCAGACAGGCATTAGCCCGTTTCTCGTTGAACATCGGATTGTACAATTTTCATTCGGGGTGCTTTTGGCAACGTTATGATGATTTGCAGCCCGCCCTCCACGCGATCTTGAAGGTCAACAGTCCCTCCATGGGCTTCGACAATCGACTTAACGACCGGAAGCCCGAGACCGCTTCCCTCGATACCCTGCCCCGAGGCGTTTGAGCCCCGAAAGAACCGATCGAATGCCTGGGACTTTTCCGCTGCACTAAGTCCGGGACCGTCGTCTTCGATTGTAATCGAGCAAGACGCGAGCCCTTCTTCCAATGTTGCGCTGATTGTTGGGCCTCCGTATCGTCGTGCATTTTGCAGCAACGCGAGTACTGACTGGCGAAGCCGAACCTCATCGACCGAAGCCATCACCATACCTTCCGGGCTTTCGACCTGAACCGGATCAGGAAACATCGCCACGGCATCCCGCACCACCTTTCGTAGGTCCGTTTCCTTGCGATCCAGCCTAAGTTGACCCGCCTCGAACCGAGCGACCGTTAGCATGTCATCAACGATTTGATTGGTGTGCTTTGCGGAATCGCGAATACGGGCGAGCGAGTCGGAAGTATCCTCTGACAGCGTGTCTGATGTCCTTAAAGTAACGTCGGCCTCTCCAAGGATAATTGCCAGTGGTGTCCGCAACTCATGACTAATATCGGCCATCAATCGTTTGCGGTTCTCTTCGCCCATCTCAAGCTTGTCGATTAGTTGTTGAAGCTCGAATGTTCTAGCTGCAACCGTATCTTCAAGTTGCCTTTTTTGCTCGGCGCGACTTGCTTCGCGGGCGGCCAAACCTTCCGCCATGCTATTCAGAACAGTGCCTAATTCTCTGAATTCACGGCTACCACCAAGATCTACGGGCTTCGAATAGTCGGCCCTGCGCAGGCGCCCAACGCCGTCAGCAAGCAACGTAAGTGGTTTTCTGATTTGGCGGTTGAACGACACAACGGCCACCAGTAACACGCCTATGGCGGCAAGAACGATCACGTAAACCAATCGCTCATTCCATTTTCGAAAGGTTGCTGCTTCGGCCAAAACTTCTTCAACCTCCTCCACTTCTTCATCTAGCGCAGCCTGAATTTTTTGATCAAGTTCATCGTCAATATCCCCGTCCAGCAAAGCGGCCAGGCGCTCGATCCGCACAAATGTCTCAATCGGGCTACCTACCTCTGAAAGGTTTGCGATAGCTGCGTTGACGGCTTCTATATCGTCTTCGATCTCATCAAGAAGCTCCAGTTCCTCGAACTCCTCTTCGCCCACCATCTGGATTTCCCGGGCAATGGTTTTTCGGATGGCATCCAAAGTCCGGGCGATTTTCTCCTGCAGCTCTACTTCGCTTACCCCATCATCCCGATCGCCAATTAGAAGAGCGTCACCGTGTTGCTTGAACAGGCGGTACAGATCCGCCTCAAGCCTCAGATGCAGGCCGTATGACTCTTGAGCCAGTGAAATCCGGGCATCCCACCATCGGGTTTTTTCAAGGCTGTACAGGGTAAGGCCCGCAAGCCCACCCAAAAAGCCGACCAGAACAACGGCATAGATTCCAAACAGAGTAGACGAACGCATATCAACAGACCTTTGACTTCTGCTTCAAACTAAGCGGGATGGCGTCTTCGGCCAATACAATGGTGGCTGACGAAAACTCTTGCAGAGACTCAAGCAACTCGACCCTGTGATGCAGGCAAGACGTCCACCTGATAGACGCGATGACGACGATGTCAGCTTTGCCAAGAACAGCGCGCACGAAATCCAATTGCAGGGTCTGAAGTGGCAACAAACCTTTACCGTTCTCCGCCAAACATTGATCAAGGCCGCGGGGCGCCGCGAGGAGATCGGACAGCCCAAAAATCCGCATGACCGTTGTTATCTTTCGGTCGCTCGGTCGCCTCCGACAGCTCAGCGTTGCAGATCGGCGCAAACTTCCCTGAAGTCCAACATGGTTGTCTCCGATAAAGGCGATTTTCGGAGTAACAGCTTGCCCACCATAACAGACATCAACGCCATCGTTTGCGTCGAGCCCGGCGATGATACGCGCGAGGCTGTTTGCATGTTTGTCTGTTAGTTTGGAAACTGATCCGGGCGGGGCCACAAATGAGATAGGCACCCGGTCGAATTCTCCAGTCACCTTGATGGCAACCGGACCGTTTTGATTTGTTGCAGATCTGGTCACCACTGGTTCTGAAAGCAGCCTTTCGGCTTTTTCACGGGCGACCCTCCACGCGCAATATTTGTCCCACGCCCCGGCCAGATTTTGCAACGGCAGGGCAATCAACGCCAATACCGACAGGCAAGCTGCAACTGTCGACGGTGCAATGGCGTGCCGACTGGCCTGCCAGAGCATCAGCAGACCGGTTAACGCGACACCCAGTTGCAAGACTGCCTGAAGGCTGGTTGTTCTACCGCGACGCGCCAGCGCATCACTGCGTAGTGATGCGCCCTGTCTATCAAGCTTACGCAATTCACGGTCGGTCCGACCCATCAGGTCCAGCTCGGGCGCGATAGAAATGCGTTCAATCATGGAAATGGCAATGTTGGCGCGATTTCGACGAAGTTTTTGATGGCGCCGGGCAAGATGCCAGGCCAGCAATCCCATAGCGACCAGTGCAACACTCAGAGAGGCGACACCATAGATCGCAAGCATAGGGTTAAGGAAATACAGAATGGAAGCCGCGCCAGGTATCACAATCATTGCAGACCAAGCATCCGGTAATCCGCGACCAAACCAAAGTCGCGCTGCAGACAAGTCACCAACAAACCTAAGGGACAATGCGCCAACGCGGCGTTTTTCGTGTCGGGACTTTGGAAGTTGCGCGATCTTCCGATACAGCGTCCGGCGCAATGAAATTGCGTAACTTTGGCCAAGCGCTTCTGCGCGATATCGTGATAACAGCATACTTGCCGCTGCAACGGTACCGGAGATCGCCAGTTGCAAGACAGTATTCGTTGCGAGTGCATCTCCTGCGTGAAGCGTCGCAAAAGCATCCCGTGTGGCAAACGCTGCGAAAGCCAGCGCAATAGCCTTCACGATGCCACAGGACACCACGAGGACCGCATCAATGATGCGGTCCCGTGTGGCCAATCTAGGGAGGGGGGTCATGCGGCCACATCTTCTGGTTCGCGCCGCATCAACGGCGCAACATGTTGGGCGATTATCGCTGGCGACCAAAGATCTTCGCGCGATAAAATCGGGCGGCCGGTTACCTCTGCTGCTTCGGCAGCGGCCAATGGGGAACAACTGACCTTCCCGGATACCGCAAATGGGCTGAGACCCACTTTGTTCAGAACGGTTACACCGCCCAATGCACTCAGCGCGTCCGGCGCAGCGAATAAAATGCCGTCCAATCGATCCCGAATGCGCGAGGATTGTAAGATAGCCCGCGTTTCCTGTTGAAACACACCATCGGCAATCTCAACAACTACAACTTCGGCACCGCGAGACGCTGCAGTTGCGACCAGTGTATCAAATCCGGATTCGATCGCTGCAAGTGGCATCCGATAAGTGGTGGCCATACCAACATCCGTGAAATCGAGGGCCGGCGCACCGCCATCTTCGAAACTGTTGAAGTCACCAAAGGCTCCGGTTCCGGTGGCTTTGACACCGGCGACGGCAACTCCAGAACGCATAAGCCCATGGCCAAGGCTTGATGCGGCTGTAGTTTTTCCTGAGTTCATCGACGCTCCAAACACGCCAATAACGGTTACTTTGTCATTGGCTGGAAGCGACGGCAGCGCATAGTCTGCCACGTTGATCACGTGACCCTTTGCATCGGTCAAAAGGCCGATGGGCTTCAATCGTGTTGGTTCGTCCATGCTGACATGGGCAGCGTCCACGCGACCTGCGACGCCGCCACCAGCGACAAGATCGATAAGATCATCATCAATCACCGCGCTGGCAAGAAACTGGTCTGGTGCGTACCGGTCGCCCAGAGCCAGAACAACGTAATCGCCCGGGTAGCTGACTGAGGCGCGACGTTCCGCCAATTGGATTTTCTTGTGATGACCGATCTCGGCGATCTCACAGAGGATAAGATCCCCTGCTTTTGCAGTATTCAACTGCGTGGAAAGCCCATGTACATCGGACCGATCAACTCTGCGCGTTGTAAATGCCCATTTTGCGACTTCGCAGGCAACAGGCGAGACGTGTGGAAACTGTGTCATGCTTTGCTCCGTGACTGGCTGTTCAGTGAAATCGTTTTGCCAGAGTGATGTGAGAACAATTGCAATGTGGAATGAAGGGCTGGCATGCGTTCAAATGAACAACAAATGAACACTTTTTCCGGGATCCGCGTTTCTGCCTCAAAGCACTTTTTGCTAGTTTGATCTCCAGTGTGCTCTTGTGGGCAGCCACTTAGAGAGTGCAAACGAACGGTCTTCGATCAGTCATCATCACCGCCATCGTCACCACCTCCACCGTCATCCCCGCCATCATCCCCGCCATCATCCCCGCCATCATCGTTGCGATCGTCGCCACGGTCATCGTCTCTATCCCGTTCTCTAGACCCTCCGTTGTTGGCTCCGCGATCATCTTGACCTTCGTTTCGATCTCCACGACCGCTGCGGTCACCAGTGCTACCTATCTTGTTTTTTGTGCCCCTGCGTAACTCAATGATCGTGATGCGATTGTCTCGGTTGCGGTCAATGTCCTCAAGAAGTCTGCGCGCACCAACTTCTCCAAATGCGGCGGTCAGCTCATTCAAGCTCAGGACACCGTCAGAATTCGTATCAACAGACCGAAAACTGGCAGTTTGCGCCGCTGCTTTGTTGAACTGGCTGTCACCAATCAAAAAAGTGAAAGCCATTAAAACGACGCAGATCGTGTAGCGAAAAATCCCCGACTTGCGTTGTGCTGACTTACTTCCAGTCTTTGTCACAGACGATCCCCTGCTCGTCGGTTGTTTATGTGAACCAACGGTACTTAATTCCAGTAGGACAATATGGCTCGCAGAGATGAATAGGGCATATAGGCAATATGAACGTTGGATGAACGGTGATTTCCATGCGAAAAGAAGGCTTGGTTTTGTTGATTGGAAACCTCTCGGTGTCAAATCAAGAGATCAGAGCCGCAGAAACAGAAAATGCAGTTTTTTCAGTTTCCTACTAGCAAAACTCGGAGGGCAGTTGCTGCGCAATTGCCGCCTTTGGTCCTTGCGAAATAACCTTCCTGGCCTCTAAACCTAGGCTCAGGACCCATTGATTTCTGTCGGGCGAGGTGATCCACGGTTCGAAAATCGAGTGGTAAACATGTCTGAACTTTTCTGGCTGACGGATGCGCAGATGGCGCGTCTCGAGGATTTTTTTCCCGAAGCACCATGGCAAGCCACGTGTTGATGATCGGCGTGTGTTGAGCGGTATTATCTTCATAAATCGCAATGGCTTACGATGACGCGATGCGCCCGCAGCCGATGGCCCGCACAGAACGCTATACAATCGCTGGAAGCGGTGGAGCGACAAGGGTGTCTTCGCCCGGATGATGGCCGGTCTGGCCGCCGAGCATGGCGAACGGAAGACCGTCATGATCGATGCGACTTATCTCAAGGCCCACCGAACAGCGACCAGCATGGGCGTGAAAAAGGGGGGCGTAGTCGCCTGATCGGCCGCACCAAGGGCGGTATGAATACCAAGCTGCATGCCATCTGCGAAAGCCAGGGACGCCCGCTTGATCTGTTCGTGACCGCTGGACAGGTGAGCGATTACATCGGGGCAAGAGCCTTGCTTAGCAGACTGCCGAACGTTGATTGGCTGCTCGGGGATCGCGGCTATGACGCCAATTGGCTCAGAGAAACGTTACAAGACAAAAGGATACGCGCATGCATTCCGGGGCGAAAACAACGCAAGAAGCCCGTCAAGTACGATAAGCAACGCTACAAACGCCGCAACCGGATCGAAATCATGCTCGGCAGGCTCAAGGACTGGAGGCGTGTTGCGACCCGTTACGACAGGCGCCCAAAGGTCTTCCTTTCAGCCATCGCTCTCGCGGCCATCCTCATCTACTGGCTTTGAAATTCAATGAGTCCAGACCGGAAGGACTATCTCCTTCTGGCGTCCACACTGCTCACAGGTTATTGCCTTTGTTATGACTGAAACTCTGCCTTCGTGCCCCGAATGTTCCTCTGCCTACACTTACCAAATGGATGCCCTGCTTATCTGCCCAGAGTGTGCGTATGAATGGGCCGCCGGTTCGTCATCTGACCACGCTGCGGAGGTGCTTGATAGCGTGGGCAACGTATTGAGTGACGGAGACACTGTAACTGTTGTCAAAGACCTGAAGCTCAAGGGAACGTCCTCCGTCATTAAGGTCGGAACCAAGGTCCGAGGAATCCGGTTGGTCGACGGTGACCACGACATCGATTGCAAGGTGCCTGGGATAGGTCCAATTGGCCTGAAATCTCAATTTGTGAAAAAGGTGTTCGGGTAAAGTTTGAACTGTGAACCTCGTAGCTGTGAAGTTCTAGTGTCCGGGCGATTGAATCGCCAGCACCTAGGCCGCGAAGGTTCGCAAGCTGCCTTTCGCAATTGCAGCATTCTGACTATCGACTAACGACAGCTCAGGGTTCTTATGACCTGTCTGAACTTGCCGCAGAGAGGGGCCGCTGCGAACCCATACCTACACACGTCGTTTGTCTAAATCCCCGCTGGGACGCCTCCCGTTACGGGTAGATTGATGCCGGTCACATAGTTGGCTTGTGGTCCGGCGAGATAAGCTACAGCGTTGGCAACATCCATCGGTAAACCGGCGTCGCGTAGCGCCACATTCTCATACCTTTTGGATTTCACTTCCTCGATCGTCATCCCGTGCTCTGATGCCAATCTGTTGTTTGCCGCCATGTGCATGTCAGTTGAGATATAGCCTGGGCAGACCGTGTTGCAGAGTATTCCGTCCACACCAAATTCCGCAGCTATGGTCTTCGTGAAGCCAACCAGACCATGTTTCATTGCTGTGTATGCGCCAAAACCAGGCTCTGCGCCTAGACTTCCGGTAGAGCCGATGTTGATAATCCTGCCGCCACCGGACTTTTGCATAATCGGTATGACAGCCTGAGCCATCATCATCGGGCCTAAGATATTGACCTGAAAGCTGGTTTCCCACTGACTAGGCGTGGTCGAAAGGAAGTTATCCGATCCTGCAAGCGACCCCGCGTTGTTCACAAGAACATCCACCGTATCAAACGCAGCAAGAGTAGCCGCGATGCAATCGTTAACATCGGATTGCCTTGTCACATCCAGCTTGACCGCAATTGCTTTGCGCTGACTTGAAGTTAATTCGGAAGCTAAATTCTCTAGCAGGTCCATTCTGGATTGGGCTTCACCATTTATGGACAACACTCCGTCGATATCTGCGACGACCAAATTTGATCCGTCCTGAGCAAGCCTAAGCGCAATCGCACGGCCAATGCCATTGGGAGCGGATGCTCCTGTAACGATTGCGGTTTTTCCAGAAAGGACGCTCATAAAACCTAACTCACGAAAGCTGATTATCCTAAGACATAGGCTCATGAAGGGCTCGAAGACGCAACCAGTTAGCGAACGGTAGCTTAGTTGCGCTCTCCCGCTTTCCTAACCTGGGAAATCCAACGTCCGATTTATGCGGTTTGCAACTTGCCGCACAAACGAAGTGCTGAAGCACACTAAATGGCGGCTCAGGGCTCTGTTACCGACCTTCCTGTAGCACGTCGTCGCGCTGACCTGCGGCTCAATGCCAATTTCATTGCAAAAGGACTGTTCGGCTTGCGGCGCCTTCCGCTGTCGAACGTTCACCGCTTTTCTGGTCCAACTGTGCCGGTTGGGTCAGGTTCGTGTGACGTTCAACAGGAAATGTGGAACGTCACTGATTTTTGACTCAGTCGGCCACTAAAACCTCAGGAAATGAGTAAATCGCGTCATTCAATTCTGACCCAAACGTCAAGCATTTCTGACCCAGAGCGAAAGGCTGCCCTTCGTTGAAGCTGCGGCGAAGGTGTCGAACGAGCCCAAAGATACCGATGCTGCATTATCCACCAGGGACAGCTTTCTGGATGCTAGGCTCTCTGAATGTCGAGTTTCCAAATGAATGCTCAGTGGTACTAGTTTAGTTGCTAACTAACTACCTCTATCGACTGGCTCGATGCCGCGAGTGTTGCGACATGCGATTTTAATACTTCAACGAACTGGTCGCGCGCTTCGTTTGGTTCTGAATGCAGTGGAAAGAGAAGCCCAAACGACATCCAGCGTTCAGGCGAAATTGGAACTGTCCGAACACGGGTCTGATCTACATCGGCGGCCACGAGTTCATCTGCGATTGTGACACCACCGCCATCTGCTACGAGAGCACATGCCAGCGAAGAAGATGCGACTTCGCAAGTCTGTTTTGGGATAACCCCTGCGGATCGAAACATATCATCCAATTGATCGCGCAATAGCAGTCCGTGCATGAGGCGGACAACAGGAACGTCAGCCAGATCGTCAATGGAAACTTCCATCAGATCGGCAAGCGGATGATTAATTGGAACGACGGCTTGCGCTCTTACGCGCAATAGCAGCTCGGTTTGGATGTCGGGGTGTTCGACGGGAAGCGCGCCAATGCCCACGTCATATTCCCGACCCGCCAGCCACTTCCCAGCCTCTCTGCGGGCGCGTACATCTAGGCTGACATTTGTGTCAGGGTTCGCCCTTACAAATTGACCGACAGCAGGGGAAGCCAACGCGCGAGCTATGCGCGGCATGGCGACGATGCGAAGGTTCTGGGTGCGGCCTGCACGAATCTCGGCGGCGATGCCGGGGATTTCATCCAGGTTGTCGAGGATGCGACCAGCTTCGCGATAAAATGCAAGCCCCTCGGGTGTTGGAGTGAGGTTCCGGCCGCTTCGATCAAAAAGATTAAGCCGCAACTCCCCCTCGAGTCCAGAAATCAATCGGCTCACCGCTGGTTGCGAAAGGTGCAGTATATTTGCTGCTGCTGCGAGTGATCCTTCAGACAGCGTTGCTCTGAATGCACGAAGCGCTTTGATGTTCATGTTCGTCACCATCACTTACATCTTTTGCAATTAAACTAAACATATTTGCATTTTTCGCAATCGCCAACATCTGCTAGGTGAGATCAGGAGAGGAATTAGGGAGGACTCTATGAAACGTAGAACACTCATTTCTGCCGCACTGGCAGGCATCGCCCTTGCGGCAACAGCGACAGCCAGCTTTGCGGATGACTGGCCCAAACGCCCGATCAATCTGGTCGTGCCTTACAAGGCAGGTGGCGGCACCGACGCCTATGCCCGCGCCATCTCAGCGGCAGCCGAGGGCATTTTGGATGTCCCCGTAGTGGTCGTGAACAAACCTGGCTCGGGTGGCTTGAATGGTGCCAATTCTGTCGTCGGCGCCCGGCCCGACGGCTATACTATGATGATGACCTCAGGTGGCTCGTTCTTGCTGTCCACCATGACCCGCGACACTGACATTGATGCGCTGGACAGCTTTGAGTTCGTCGCACAGGTCGGCCAATTGCAAACCTCGCTGATGGTCCCGAAGAACAGCCCGTTTCAATCCGTTCAAGACGTGATCGACGCGGCCAAAGCTGATCCTGGCTCGCTTCGTTGGGCGCATTCAGGCCGAGGAGGTTTCCACCATGTGGGCGGTCTGGGATTTCTGGCCAATAACGGCATTGAAGCGCAAGACGTTCCATTCAAAGGTGGTGGCCCGACCCGTGCTGCTCTCATCGGTGAGCAAGCCGACTTCGGCTTCTTGGGCGTGCAGCAGCTTGCCGGTTTCGAGGACCAACTGCGCGCGCTGGCAGTCAACAGCCAGGAGCGGGACGGCATCATGACGGATGTGCCTGCCTTTGGAGAATTGGGCATTCCGTTTGCTGCTGTCTCCTCGCCGGTAATCGTGTTTGCTCCGAAGGGCACGCCTGCCGAGGTGGTCGCAGCGATGGAAGCCGCGCTTGCGCAGATTTCGGCCAAGCCCGAGTTCGCCGAGCTGCTGGCTTCGCGTGGGACCGGTCCTGTCTATCAGAATGGCGCGGATGCCAAGGCAACGCTTAGCGCTATGAAAGAGGACGCCGCTCCGTTGGTCGAAAGTCTGACTAATTAAGTCTTCAAGACCGGGGGATCGATGATGCCCCGGCCTTTTTTGCCCACGCGTTGTTAAGGGAGGATGACATGCGCGCTTATGCCGAAGGTTTGGTGCTGGCGGCCGTTTCACTTGTGGCTATTTGGGGCGCGTGGCAGGTGCCCGCTGCATCGCCCGGAGATACCTGGGCCGGGATTGTTCCCTTAGCCGCATCCGTCGCTCTTTTGGGCTTGTCTGGTCTCTTGCTGATGGGTGCATCCCGTCAGACAGGCGATGTCGCCACCGCCAGCACAGATAATGGTGCGACCGTTCAGATCATTGCGCTGTTCATCATTGCGTTGATCTACCAACAGTCATTCCGCTGGTTCGGGTATCTACTACCTACGGCCATCGTGGCTCCCATCGTGCTATATATGTTCGGTGTGCGGAGCTGGATCGGCCTTGCGGTTTCTGTAGTCACCTGCCCGCTGTTTTTTCACCTCATCTTTTTTGTGCTGCTTGATGTCTTCCCGCCCTATGGCGAAGTGTTCGACCTACTCAGCTGGATACAGAGGTAAGTCTCATGGAAATTTTTCCCGCCCTTCTTTCGGTCATCACTGATCCGATGCTGCTCTTTGCCATCGTTCTTGCTGCCGCTGTTGGCATGATCGTGGGCGCAACGCCGGGTCTGACAGCTTCAGCGGCAATCGCGATGCTGCTGCCCATCACCTTCTATATGTCGCCCCTCTTTGCGCTCGCCTTTCTTTATGTGATCGGAAAATCCGGACGCTATGGCGGTTCCATCGCAGCAATCTTGTTTAATACGCCTGGCACAGCCGCGAGCGCCGCGACGCAGATTGACGGCTATCCACTGGCTCGCGCTGGTAAGGCGGGTAAAGCAATGAAGGTTGCCACGATCTCATCCGTGATCCGCGATCTCATGGGCGACATTTTGTTGGTTGTTGGCGTGGGTTTCATCGCAGCAATTGCTCTGAAACTCGGACCACCTGAAACCTTTGCCATCTATTTTGCAGCCTTTGTCGTGATTGGCTCGGTGATCGGAAAGTCTATCGTTAAAGGTCTGGCTTCCGCGCTCCTGGGTATTCTGGTGGCAATGGTGGGACTCGATCCGATTTCCAGCGAAGAGCGCTACACATTCGGCTCGTTCGACTTGTCCAATGGCATCGGCTTGGTGCCGCTGATGATCGGTGTCTTTGTCTTGGGCGAAGTCTTTGCGCAACTTGAAGAGCGGCGCAAAGCAACCGGCGAGACTAAAGAAAACGAAAGCTCGGCTGATGGCAATGATCTGACATGGGAGGAATACAAACCATGTCTGCCCCATGCTTTTCGCGGTGGATTTATCGGTGCGGGCATTGGTGTTCTGCCGGGCCTGGGTTCAGCGATTGCGGCTTTTATCTCTTATGGGGAAGGCAAGCGTCGTGCGAAAAACCCTGAACAATGGGGTAAGGGCGCATTGGAAGGCGTGGCTGCGCCAGAAGCGGCCAACAACGCGGTGTCCGGCCCGTCCATGGCTCCTCTGCTGACTTTGGGCATTCCAGGCTCGACCATCGGCGCGATCCTGTTGGGCGTGTTTCTGATCCATGGCATCCAGGTCGGGCCGACGCTATTTCTGACCGACAAGGAACTTGTCTACAAACTCTTTGCCTGCGGGATGCTCGGCATCCTCGCCTATGGCCTGATCGGATATTTCGGAGCCACACAAGTCGCCCGACTGATCCTGAAAATCCCGACCAACGTTCTCTATCCGCTGATCTTCATGACAGCCTTCGTTGCGGCATACTCAGCACGCGGATCAATGTTCGATGTGACGGTTATGACCTTTGCCGGTTTTGCCGGATGGCTGATGCGCAAGCATGACTTCAACATTGCGGCATTCGTAATTTCCTTCGTTCTGGCCAAAGGTGCGGAAGAGACGTTCCGGCAATCCCTGCTGATGTCGGATGGCGGCGCGCTGATCTTTGTTGAACGCCCGATCGCGCTTGCCTTCCTGATCCTTGGTGCCGGGGCCATTGCCTTTCGCATTCGCGGCATCGTGAAAGAACGCAAACTGGCGCAGGGAGGGTTGGGCGATGCTTGAATGGCAGATCATGCAAGGCAGCTTTTCCAGCACAGATATGCGGCACATCTGGTCTGAATCCTCGACAATCTCTGCATGGATCAAAGTCGAACAAACGCTGGCGCGTGCACAAAGTGATGCGGGTCTTGTGCCGAATGAAGCTGTTGTTGCACTCGACGGGTTTTGCATCGGAAAGCTCGATCAGGAGCGCTTGCGGCAGGACATGGCGCTTGTCGGGCGACCCATTGTGGGATTGGTCGGGCAACTGCGCGAACACGTCGGCGAGGATCTCGCCAAGTTCGTCCATTTCAATAGTACGACACAAGATATCATGGACACAGCGCTTGCGATGCAAATGAAGCTCGGTCTGGCGACCCTGTTGAGCGACCTCGATCATCTCGATTCCTCCCTGACGGGCCTGATCGAGGCGCACCCCAACACGCGAATGATCGGGCGCACCAACGGGCAACACGCGATCCCGATGCTGCTCCGTACCAAGTTTGAAGTCTGGCGCGAGGAGCTTCTACGTCGTCGCGAGGTTACCACCGAAGCGGAAAAGCGTGGGGTGCTCGTTCAGGTCGGCGGGCCGTTAGGGGATTTGTCGAATTATAGCGATGGAACGGGGGCAGAGATAAAGATGCGAATGGCAGAGGCGCTTGGTCTGGGCGTTGCAGAACCTCATTGGCAAAATGCGCGTGACGGCGTAGCCGATATTGTCACCGCCCTCGGCGCACTGTGTGCGACGATCTGCAAAATAGCCCACAACATCAACCTGCTTTCATCCAGTGATATCGGTGAGGTGCACGAATGCCATGAAAACGGTAAAGGTGCTTCATCCTCAATGCATCATAAACGCAACCAACGGGCCAGTGAATTTGCCGAGGCCGTCGCAAGATTGGGGCGCCAAAGGTCGGAGCAAATCGGGGAATTGACCCTGCACCAACATGAGCGCTCTGGCGGTGTCTGGGTCGGCGAGTGGCTTGTCGTTCCTGAAGTGTTCTTGCTGTCGTCAGGGGCTTTGTCATGGGCAAATCGGATGCTGTCAGAATTGAGAGTCGACGAAGGCGGGATGGAACAGAATTTAATCTGAGAAGAGTTAAGAAACGATAGCCGTCATTCGCGCTGTTGCGGCGAATGACAACACTGTACCGCATTGCGGTCGTCGCAGAAGGTATCTCGAATGGCAGGTTTCGCAACCACCGGGTGATTGGAGACACCGCAACATAGTACAAACTTTGCTGAAGGGGTGGTATGTGAACCGCCTTCTGGTTGAGCACGCCACCCATAACTGCTTGTCGCAAACCACACCACAAGTTTTCTGCCCATTACTTTTGAAGACGCAATCCAATATCCAGACCGGCTGCGTTTCCGCTCGGCTACATCGGATGCGGCCTGAAGCGAACAAACCAATGGAGGGTGCCATGTAGCAAAGAAACTACATGAAATGCCGCTACAATGACCCATTACAAACGCAAAGTCAGATCAAACGAAACGATCTTTGGGATCACGAAAAGGGGGTGTTGGGTCAGTTTATGACGCAAAGGTCAAATCCGTCTGACATCTTACAGGAAATCTGGAACGTCACAAACCTTTGACCCAATCTGCAGCCAAAACCTAAAGAAATCGGCAAATCACGTCATTCAATTCTGACCCAAACGTCAAGCATTTCTGACCCAGACAAAATAGCAGCTATTCATCGACGCTGCCTCTGTCTTCTCAAACGGCCCCAAAATCGACAGATGCTACTAAACTCGTGAATGACGTTGAGGCGCATAAATCAGACTTTCTGACGCCAAGCGAAGGGGTAAGAAGGCTTTTAGGCAAGCGGAAAGTCGTAGTGTCTGCAGCCGCATTGCCGACATTGGTCATCAAAGCGCTTAGCTTTCTGAGCGCCGCCCTATATGACGCGCACCACGGCCTCAGATAAAATCAGACTGGCCTCGTAGCACGGCAGCGCTCAGAGGGCCGCTTTGGACTGAGATCCACCGAATACACTTGCAGTACTCAGTGGGCGCGGCGCTGACCAATTTCTGCTGGCAAAGGTATGCCCCGGTGCTGTTCAACTAAGGCTTGTATTGGATGTCAACACGACAGATCCGCTGGACACCTATCGATACCAAAACGCTGTACCAATCTTCCAACTTCGCCAACTGGAATGTGAGGCGCAAATTCTGAGCACAGATAGTCTGAATGGTATGAAAGCCGTTCCGAGAAGGTAGTAGACCAACCTTCTTCAACAGCCAGCATTTGCTCTGCCGAGTAAAGCAAGTGGTCAACAAAGGCTACGTATGCGCCTCCTTCGGCAGATTGAACAAGGCTGCACGCATCTAGCGGTCGTGCATATTGTGGTTGCGCCGTGGCGAGTGCGAGATGTGCTCGGTAAGCATCACGAGCAGACTGTTCCCGTTGAATCTGATCGTGGCGATCAAGCTGAACTTTGGCCCCGATTAGAGCGGATATCGCAATAAACACGGTTACGACCGCGGCCAGCGCTTCAATCGACTTAGCGTTTTTTGCCCACCATTCCATTCGATAACCTTCGCTTATGATCTAGGGGGGCAGAGGTGCGGTTTTTTCGGAGAAACACAACCAAAATTTTCCACTAAGCCCGGAGTATCAGTTCGGTTTCATCGTTTCTGAAAGCTCACGGTTTGCATCGTAATCCCCCTTACGTGGGACTCGTTGGTCGAAAAACCGGTGCCTAATGTTGCGGCGACTCAGAATTTTCCACGAGAAAGGTGTCGCTGGTGCTCGATACAAATGACAAAAACTGGCATAGGTTCGCAGCAACTCAAACTCCAGAAACAAGACTGTTGATTGATGGGGAATGGTGCAGGTCGGAAACCGGCGAAACACTGACTTCTCTTAATCCGTTTAACCAGCAACTTGTCGCAAGCATCGAATGTGCGTCAGTTGGTGATGTTACTCGTGCTATCGCCGTCGCACGCAAACGGTTTGACGACGGCGTATGGTCCAGAATGCCGCCGCGCGACAGAGTGCGTATCCTCCACAGATTTGCCGATTTGATTGAAAGCTGTGGCGACACTTTTGCCGTGCTAGATACGCTTGAAATGGGCAAGCCGATTTCCGAGATGCTGGAAATCGACGTACCGGGAAGTGGCCTGACCATGCGGTTCATGGCAGAATGTGTCGACAAGATTGGCGGAAACTGCCCGGTCACCGCGAACGATGCGCTCCATTACATTCAGCGGCAACCGCTTGGCGTCGTAGGATGTGTCACGCCGTGGAACTATCCAACGATGATGGCGGTTTGGAAGATCGCGCCTGCTCTTGCAGCAGGAAACAGCGTGGTGTTGAAGCCTGCTGAGGACACATCGCTTACAGCACTTCTATTGGGTAAGCTGTTTCTCGAAGCGGGCGGACCAGAGGGTGTGTTCAACGTGGTTCCAGGCCGCGGCGCAGTTGCGGGCGCAGCACTGGCGCAGTCCATGCAGGTCGACAAGATTGCATTCACTGGTTCAACCGGTGTTGGTCGCCTGATGTACGAGTATTCCGCGCGCTCTAACCTCAAGAAGGTGTCCGCAGAGCTCGGCGGAAAATCCCCTCAGATCATCCTTAAGGATGCGCCGGACCTTGCAAAAACCGCTGCAACTGTGGCGGCTGGCATATTCGGAAATCAAGGAGAAGTCTGTACGGCAGGGTCGCGAATTCTGGTTGCTCGAGAAGTTCATGATGAATTCTGCGAGCACCTTATGAAGGCCGCTGAGGACTTTCGCCCGGGCGATCCACTCGACCCTAAGACAACAATGGGTCCTTTGGTCAACCGCGCGCATCAGCAACGTGTACTTGGCTATGTTTCAGGCGCTGTTGAAGAAGGTGCATCAGCCATCGTCAGCGGATCATCGCATACTGCCTCACCCGAAGCTTGCTTTGTATCGCCGACACTCTTCACAGACGTTTCATCCGATATGACGATTGCCAGGGAAGAAATCTTTGGCCCGGTCGGTGCGATCCTTAAACATGATGGACCCGATCATGCGCTCGAACTGGCCAATGACAGTGCATATGGGCTTGCCGCCGGGATTTGGACGCAAACTCTGGGCGACGCACACAAGGTCGCCCGTGATCTGAGTTGTGGGATGGTCTGGATCAACGGCTACATGAACGGAGACATGACCCAACCCTGGGGCGGATGGAAGGAGTCCGGGCAGGGCCGAGACAAATGTATGGATGCCCTTTTGGAGAATACCCAGACGAAATCAGTATGGGTCACACTCGATGGCTGAAATCCTGATCTTAGGCGGCGGTGCAGGTGGATTGGAACTCGCCATTCGGCTGGCCAAAAAACTTCGTCGGAGGCCCGAGCACCGGGTGACGTTGGTCGACCGAAAGATGACCCATGTCTGGAAACCTTTGTTTCACGAGGTGGCCGCGGGAACACGTGGGCATTCCGGAGACGAAATCAGCTATCTTTCTTTGGCAGAAATGCATGGCTTCAGGTTTCGAACTGGTGACGTGCTGCACATCAACCAGAAGGATAAGACTGTCGAGATATCTGGGCGCGAAGGTACGTTTGGTGAATCCATTCCCAATCGTACACTGAACTATGACCATCTGGTTATGGCACTTGGAAGCGAGCCGCGCACATTCGGCATTCCTGGTATCGAGGAGAATTGCTTTTTCCTGGATACGCTTCATCAGGCACACCGGTATCGAGATGCACTATTCGAGCACTGCCTGCGGATCGACACCGCACCAGATGCCGCGCAAAAGCAACTCCACATAAGCGTGATTGGCGGGGGTGCGACTGGCGTAGAATTGGCGGCCGAACTCACACAGGCAATCCGGCACCTCACGCGATATGGGTTTGACGCCTTTGATCCTGAGAAAAACGTCAAAGTCAGGCTGATCGAAGCCGCACCAAGATTGCTTCCAGTGCTTGACGAAAAGCTGTCAAAGAAGGCGCAAACCCGGCTTGAAGAACTAGGCGTAGAGGTTCGCACCTCTTGTAAAGTTCAAAAAGTGCTTCCCGGAGGATCTATTCAGCTTGATGACGACATATGTCTTCAGTCTGACATAACAGCCTGGGTTGCAGGAATTGGTGCGCCGGATTCCTTGAACAAGCTATTCGAAGAAGAAAGCTTGAACACCGGCTTCCTTGCGGTTCGTGAAACTCTACAAGTTGAGAATGCGGAAGGTATCTGGGCCTTGGGCGACTGCGCCCGTCTCGTTGATGCAGGCGTAGGCCGCCCCCTACCGCCAAAGGCGCAAGTGGCTTCTCAGCAGGCCGAGCATTTGGCAACGGAATTGTGTCGCGTGTTGCTTTCCTCAGCGAAGCCCAGACCGTTTCGACATCAGGATAGGGGTTCATTGGTGAACTTGGGCGGTCACTCCACGATTGGCCAAATGATGGGAAATTTGATGGGAAGTCAGACCATCGACGGCTGGTTCGCAAGACGAGCATACAAAATGCTGTACCGGCGACACCAACTCATTCTGCATGGTAACGTACGCGGGTCATTGTTGATCGCCAGTGAGCTTCTGCGAGAACGCGTACACCCGCGATTGAAGCTGCACTAGTGCCTCAAGTTTGAACACCTCCCTATCAACTCCGAATAGTCGCACAGTACCCCTCATGGGGGATTGTTGGACTTCGAACAAATGCAAAGAATGAAGGCGGTCACACCTGATTTCAGACCGCCTAATCACGAATAGATGGTGAAAATGACGAAAATTTCGATCAATCCCGAACGCTTGTGGTCCCGATTGATGGACATGTCCGAAATTGGCGAGATCCCGAACAATGGAAGTCGCAGGCTTGCTTTGTCACAGGACGATGTTGATGGCCGGGAACTGTTTCTTGCATGGTGTGAATCGCGCGGGTATCGGGCAATGTTCGACAAGATCGGAAACTTGTTCATTCGCCGCGATGGCACTGATCCCGATGCACTCCCCCTCGCAATCGGATCGCATCTAGACACACAACCAAATGGCGGCCGGTTCGATGGAATTCTTGGTGTTCTAGCGGGCCTGGAGGTTCTTGAGACATTGGATGATTTCAAGATCAAGACTCGTGCACCGATCGATCTTGTCGTTTGGACCAACGAAGAAGGTGCCCGGTTTCAGCCTGCGATGATGGGTTCTGGCGTGTATTGCGGCGTTCTTGATCTGCCGAGTGTACTTGCAACCACGGATGATCAAGGCATTTCAGTCGCCGAAGAAACGGCGAGCCATGGATACGACAAGGGGTGTCCGCCGGGGTTTCAACAGATTGAACGGTATGTCGAGCTGCATATCGAGCAGGGCCCAATTCTGGAAATGGAAGAGAAGGCAATCGGGGTTGTCACAGGCGGGCAAGGGATCCGTTGGTACGACGTCACTCTAACAGGTGAGGAAACTCATGCAGGGCCAGTGCCGATGCGCAGTCGCCGCGATCCTGTGCCCGCGTTAGCGCCTGTTGTCGAACTGGTCTATCGGATCGGGCAGAAGGATGAAAACGCGCGCGCAACTATTGGCAAAATCGAAACACGCCCGGGGTCGATCAATGTTGTGCCGGGGCAAGTTTGTCTGAGCGTTGACCTGCGGCACCCAAGAGAAGCTGACTTGGTTGCTATGCAAGAGGCATTCCTCAATGGGATTTGTAACATTGCAGATGCACATCCAAAGCTAGAGGTGAAAGCAAAATGTCGTTGGCATTCTTCCGTGGTTCAGTTTGATCCAGAAATGGTGAGCGGGGTCCGCGAGGCAGCCAAACAACGTAACTTTCCTTCCATGGAAATCGTTTCCGGTGCAGGACATGATGCGTTCAATCTGGCGCAGGTCGTGCCCACAACCATGATCTTCGTTCCATGCCGTGACGGGATCAGTCACAATGAACTGGAGTTTACAAAGCCAGAACATGCCGCCGCCGGGGCCAATGTCCTGCTGGATATGGCGTTGCGTTTTGCCAATGCGAACCAGGACGCTCTGCAATTGCAGGAGTAAAACACTGAATCTTTGAGACGCGAACCACTACGACTCCGCAAAACGGAAGGGATCCACAATGACCCGAGCTTTCATCCTCGCAACCACATTGCTCTCCCCATTGGCAGCGGGAAACGCTTTTTCACAGCCCTTGGTTCTCACGGGTGCCGATGTCTACACCGTAAACGAAAATCGCGATTGGGCTGAGGCAGTCGGAATCGACGAAAACGGGATAATTGTCGCCGTTGGAACAGAAACTGAGGTTATTGCTGCTGTCGGATCTGACGCGTCGATCATCGATCTTGAAGGGCGCATGGTCTTGCCTGGTTTTCAGGACGCCCATCTTCACGCGATAGAGGCAGGCGTAAACGCAGCTCTTTGCGAATTCGAACCATTTGACAATCTGGACGGGTACCGGGACAGCGTCTTGGAATGCGCCGAGAATGATAGTACGGGCCTTTGGGTTCGCGCGTCTGGCGTAAACATACCGAACCTGTTGGACCTGCACCCAAACCCTGTTGAGTTTCTGGACGAGTTACTGCCGGACCGTCCCATTTTGATCCTGGACGACATCGGTCACGGAGCTTGGGCGAATACAGTTGCTCTAAAGGCGGCGGGATATGATGATTCTAGCGACAAGGCGAACGGCAACATCATTCTACGTAACGATCAAGGCACACCAAACGGTGTGGTGATGGAAAATGCGCCTCATAACTTGCGCACCTTGGCATTCCTACCGACTGAAGATCACCTGAATTTTGCCTACGATAGCCTGCTTGCGGCGGCCAATGAGCTGAACCGGAACGGAATCACAACCATTAGCGACGCTGGCGGCTATTGGCCTCAGGGGCACCATCGCGTTTGGGATTGGGCTGAAGAGGCCGGAGAGTTAACGGTACGTGCATCAAATGCTTTCTACGTTTATCCCGACCGCCCTCTCGAAGAACAGCTTTCCGAACTAAAGGACCTGTTTCACAACGACCCCGACCGTTTGGTTCGGTTCAACCAGGCAAAGATATATGTTGACGGCATTCTGAGCCAAGGAACCGGAGCTCTACTTGAGCCGTATGAGAACGACGCCGGTCCCGAGCTTGGCTACCTCTATTTCCCAGGCGAGTATTTGAATAAGGTTGCGCATGAGTTCAGCGCAGCAGGGTTCCAACTGCATTTTCATGTTACGGGCGATAACGGCGCACGGTTGGCGTTGGATGCTATCGTCGATGCAAATACAGACTCTGGACCGCACCGACTGACGCATCTTTATTTGGTAGACCCGGCAGACTATCCGCGATTTGCAGAACTGAATGCCGTTGCTGATTTCCAAATCCCGCCAAGCGCGCTTGAAGATGACTACATCGACTTTATCGGAGAATTCATCGGTGACAGGACAGATCGACTATTGCCTGCAGGAGATTTGCTGAACGCCGGAGCCACGGTCACTATGAGCAGCGATTGGGATGCAGACGAACTGAACCCGCTGATCAAAATCTCTGCTGCTGTCGGTCGTGAAACGAATGGCTTTCCAGACGTTGAAACAGCGATTGAAGCGATGACCATCAACCCAGCTTACCTGCTACAACATGATGATAAAACAGGGTCCATCGAAGTTGGGAAATACGCTGATCTGGTTGTAATCAGCGAGAACATTCTGGATTTACCGGTCAGCCAAATACCCTCTGCCGAGATCGAAGCCACTTTACTTCAGGGTGAGCCTGTTTTTGACGCCTTTGGTCTCTTTGAAGAATAGACTTCAATCGCCGTACGGATCGCTCAGCTTTCGATCAAGGTAAACAAGCGGGTCTTCCGTTGCATTTGCAGGCGTTCGGGACAGCGCCTCTAGAAACAGGGAAAACAACTCGCCCTGTGAGGCTATGCCCAGCTTTGCGTGAATACGCTTACGGTGGACCTTGACTGTCTCGGGGCTGTTGCCCAGTTCACGCGCAATGGATTTGGATGAGTGGCCCTTGAGAATAAGGCGAACAATCTCTGCTTCACGTTCGCTCAGAACCGATGTGGCAAAGCGCTCGAAGGACTTGTTAAGGTGCTGTCCGATGCGTCCGTGACCAATGACAGTTTCCGGATCCAGTCGCGGCCAGTGCCGACGGCAAAGGGCAACGATGCAAGGCAGCAGTTCTTCCAACGCCAATCGGGCCTGCGGTGACAACTGAAAACCCTCTTCCCGGCTTCCCAGCGAAAGAACAAGGGACGCGTCCTGATCAAAGCGGATAAAGAGCACGGTTTCATCGAACAGCCCGGTGCCTGAGTAGAACGTCTGGTAGTATTCCGAGGCCAGAAAATCATCCGGCCCGCAGTCACTCAAAGCCATCACTCCGTCACCGAAACCCTGCTGAAACAGGTTATAAAACGGGTCGAGCAGATAGGCAAAATCAAGGTAGGGCTTGATTGTTGCGTCACAGTATTGATCGTCGAGGTTGTCGAACAATTCGACCGGCGAGTGTGAGGGAAAGAACGCAGTCACAAAAGTGCTGTCATAACCCGAAACTGATTGGCATAGGTCTGCAAGTGCGCCGAGGAACCCTTCATGACCGACCTTTTCTATGACCACACCCAATCCTGATAGGATTTGAGCCGAGTGGGCTCGATCAATTCCTGACACGGAATTTGCCGGTGGAGTTCCAATGGCATCATTGTTGATCTTCAGACTAAGCATATCCTAACTCCGTTTCTTGACCGTCATGCGGGCTGCTGTTGGGTCATGCAGTGAATGCCACCACCGTTCCAGCAGATGTCCCGGATATCGACCTGAACGATCTGGCGATCGGGAAAGGCTTTCCTGAAGGTTTCGACAGCCGCATCGTCTGTCTCGGGGGTTCCAAACCTGGGCAGAACCACACCGCCGTTTGCAATGTAGCAATTCACATATGATGTTGCGGTGAATTCACTCTCGTGATGATAAAGGTAAGCCTCGTTCATCAGCGTAATTTCGATTTCATTTCCGTCAGCATCGGTTTGCCCACGAAGTGCTTTCAGGTTTTCCCGACAGACCCTTTGATGAGGGTTTTCGTTATCAGGATTGTCCTCAAACAGAACGTGACCCGGCCGCGTGAAGGTCAGAACACCATCGATGTGACCATCCGTAATCCATTCGTTTTCATCACCGGGCAACCAGATGACTTTGCGGGCGCCAATTGCGTGATACAACTCGCGTTCGACATCTGCCTTGGTCATTCCCGGGTTGCGGTTGGAGTTGAGAAAACAGGTTTCCGTGGTAATCACAGTTCCGCGGCCATCACTTATTAGCCCGCCGCCTTCGCCACATAGGGGCGACTGAAAACATGGAAGCCCAAGATGCGATACCAGCTTTTCACCTACGTCCCTGTCGCCGGACTCAAGTGGAAACTTGCTGCCCCAGTTATTGAACACCAGGTTTGACCCGATGGTCTGACCATTTGCATTCTGCACAAACAAAGGTCCGGTGTCCCGGAACCACAGGTCATCCTGATCCAGCGCGATCACATCGATGTGCCCTGGCAGTTTGCGACGGGCCAGCTTGAAGGCATGGGGTGCTGCGATCACACGTACGGGCTCAAATTGCGAGATTGCGCTGGCAATCGCGACAAAGGCATTCTGAACCTTTGCAATATCCTTCCCCCAGGTGTCGGGATGGTCGTCGTGGACCCAAGCCATCCAGCATGCGGCATGATGTGCGGTTTCGGCTGGCATCACAAAACCCAACTCTCCGGGTGTACTGCCGGTCAGGGTCTGGCGCAGTTCCTTGTTCATGACTTTGGCTCCTGTTGCGTGATGCAATGAATTCCGCCACCACCGATGGCGATTGATGGAATTTCAACTTGGGCAACATGGCGGCCTGGCAGGTATTGCTCGAACACTTCGCGGACCATGTCATCTTCTGGCAGGCCGTATTTCGGCATCACCACACCGCCGTTGCAGATGTAGGAATTCACGTATGAACGGCAGAACTTTTCGTTATCCGTTGCAAAATCCGCCGCATCCGGAACACGTATCAGGGAAAGCGGGCGTCCTTTGGCGTCGGTCTGGTTCTCAAGCGCTGAAATGTTGGCGACATTGATGTCATGCCACTCGTGATCCGCTGGGCCTTCGCCTTCGACCAGAACCACACCCGGCGCCAGAAAGGCGGCGATGCCATCGACGTGCCCGTCGGTTTCCGTTTCTTCAACGTTTCCCGGAAGCCAGATAACCTTGTCACCACCCAGCATCTCTTTCAACTCGGTTTCAATATCGGTCCGTGTCCAGTCGGGGTTGCGGTTCAAGTTCGGGAAACAGCTCTCGGTGGTGAGAATTGTGCCTTCACCGTCGACGCTGACTCCGCCGCCTTCAGCGATCAGGTCCGATACGAACTTACGCACTCCGGACTTTTCGAGGATTATTGATGAGACTGTATCGTCACCCGCAAACGGCGCGTATTTGCCACCCCAAGCGTTGAAGCGGAAAGAGGTTCCGGCCTTGTTGCCCTCTCCGTCGACAAGAAAGCAGGGGCCAGCATCACGTGCCCAGCTGTCGTTGATCGGATGTTCCAACAGATCAATATCGCTGCCCAACAGATCACGCGCTACAGCGATGTCTTCACGCCGAACCAGCATGGTCAATGGTTCGAACTGGCGAATGGCGTGGGCCACGTCTGCGTAGTTCCGGCGCGTTTCCGAGATGTCATCCCAAACCTCAGCGCGTGACGGCCACATCATCCACGTCCGTTCGTGATCTGCCCATTCTGCTGGCATGTGAAATCCGGCTTGTTTTGGTGTTTGCCGCTGCACGTGTGACTCCGATCTTCAATAGCTGTGTCTTGTTTGGAGTCTATTCATTAGGTACAGTGATGGACAAACGCGTAATTCTTGGAACATCCATTAGTTAAACTCATGAATAATCCATACCGCCTCCTCCCTCCGCTCGGATCGCTCGTTGGATTTGAAGCGGCAGCGCGGCTGGGAAGCTTTTCGCAAGCCGCGGATGAGCTGAACGTGACCCAATCCGCGATTTCGCATCAGATTCGCACGCTAGAAACCCATCTGGAGCAACCTTTGTTTCACCGCGTTGGGCGTGGCATCGATCTAACTGATGCCGGTAGAGATTTGTATCGAACGAGTTTGGAGGCGCTGGAAACCGTACGTCAGGGCGTACAGCGGCTTGATTCGTACTCAAAGCCAGGAACAGTAGTCGTTCAGATTTTGCCGGTCGTTGCAGCCAGTTGGTTCATGCCGAGATTGGCTGAACTCAAATCATCAAATCCGGAAGTAGAACCATGGCTGTACACAGGCGAGCTGACAGCCGAACTGGTCGAGACGGAATATGACATCTCATTTCGTTACGAACCGCCGCAAATTCCAGATGAAATCGGGGCCCAATTTCTCTCAGAGCGGCGTGTTCCACTTTGCTCCCCAAACCTACTGGAGACGTTTCATAAAAGCCCTGAATCCGCCCCCCTTATTCATGATGAAGAGCCGGATGATTGGCAGACCTGGTACATTCGTGCCGGGCTATCACGTGAAAACTACTCGGCGGGTTTAAATTTCTCCGATCCCGTTTATGCACTGGATGCTGCCGCGCAAGGTCTCGGCGTCTATCTGGGGAACCCCGATCTGGCAGCGCCGTGGTTGGAAAAGGGGCAGTTGTGTCAGGCAGGCGAACACGTACTGGAAACCGGCCGGATCATGTACATCGTCACCCAGGATCGTGACCTGCAGCGGCCTGCTGTACGGGCCTTGTGGGACTGGCTGATGGCTCACGCCCCTTCGGCAGACACGGCCACATCTTCGGGAAAGAAACAGGCTGACTGACGATCTTCGGCTTGATCAACCAATTTCGGAACCTCCGAACGGCAACGCGCAGGACGGCCTTTTTGCTCATATAGCCAGCATCGTGTGTGAAAAGGACAACCAGACGGTATGGCATCATGCGAAGGCACGTCGCCCTTCAATACAATTGGCTTTGAGCGCGCTTTGTTTTTTGCCTTAACGCGCGGCACCGCAGACATCAGTGCTGCTGTGTAAGGGTGCATTGGATTGGAGGAAAGAGCTTTGGATGGACCGATTTCCACGATCTCCCCCAAGTACATGACGGCGATACGCTGGCAAAGATGGCGTACGACTGAAAGGTCGTGGCTGATGAACAGCATCGCCATGTTTTCCTCAGTTCGCAGTTCATCCAGAAGGTTCAGGATTTGCGCCTGAACTGACACATCAAGCGCGCTGACCGGCTCATCCGCCACAATTATCGACGGGCTATTTGCGATAGCCCGGGCGATCGCGATGCGCTGCCGCTGACCGCCGCTAAAGTGTTGGGGAAACCGCGCCGCATGCTGCGGATTCAACCCAACCCGCTCAAGCAACGCCTGAACACGGTCTTTTTCATTGCTTCGATCTGCCGTTTTCTGAATGCGGAACGGTTCAGCCAACGTATATCCAACGGTTTTTCGAGGATGCAGTGAGGAATAAGGATCCTGAAACACCATCTGCACCTGACGCGCCAATTTGCGTCGGTCGGCTGGCTTGGTGGCATCAAGTGCCTCACCGTTCACCACCAAAGACCCACTCGACTGCTCAACAAGGCCAACAATCGCTTTTCCCAAAGTCGTTTTTCCACTGCCGGACTCGCCTATCAAGCCGAGCACTTCTCCGGGGTTTACGGACAAAGTAATGTTGTTGAGGGCGCGAAATGTGGAGGGTGCTTCAAAAATCCCTCGTGGCGCAGATGACGCAAACTCTACCGACAGGTTTTCTATGTTGAGTGCTGGGTTAGTCATGCAGTCTTCCTCTGAGGTGTCGTCCCGCTGCGCAAGTGGCACGCCACCAGATGGTCACTCTTATCAATCATGATTTGCGGCGGCATCGTATCGGCACAGGTTTCCACGGCCTCACTGCATCGATCCCGGAATGCGCAGCCCGAAGGGCGTTCCCAAATGGAAGGAGGCGCGCCAGAGATAGGAGTGAGTCGGTCCTGATCTGCATCCAGCGACGGATGCGCACCGAGAAGGCCAATAGTATAAGGATGTTGAGGGTTCTCAAGCACTTGTTCGGTTGGTCCGCGTTCCACGTCCCGACCCGAATAAAGCACGATAACTTCATCGCTCATTTGCGAAACGACGCCCAGATCATGAGTAATCAAAACGACCGCCATATCGAGGTCCCGAGAGAGAGCCTTAAGCAGATCGAGGATTTGCGCCTGAATGGTCAGATCCAGTGCCGTTGTCGGCTCATCTGCAATCAGCAACCGGGGTTTGAATACAATCGCCATCGCGATCATCACACGCTGTCGCTGACCACCGCTAAGCTGATGTGGATAGCGCTTCAGCATTCCCTCCGGGTCGGGCATTCCCACCTGCGTCAAAACCTCCACGGCACGAGACCATGCCGCTTTCGCGGGTTGCTTGCGGTGAGCCTGAACACATTCGATTATCTGGTCACCGATCCGCAGGACCGGATTGAGGCTGCTCATTGGATCTTGGAAAACCATCGCAATTTCAGTGCCCTGCAGATCGCGTAGTTTTTTTGGTGATAGCTGAAGAAGATCCTGGCCATCAAATTCAACAGCTCCGGAGACGCTAAGGGCTCGCTTGTCCAACAAACCCATGATCGCCATGGCTGCCGTGCTTTTCCCCGAACCGCTCTCTCCTACGATACCAAGACATTGGCCACGGTTCAGTTTGAATGACAACCTGTCTACGATAGGTGCAGCTTGTGATCCGCTACCGACTGATACGGACAGGTTATCTACTCGCAATAATTCCATTCGTATGGGTGTTCCTATGCCGCAAATCCGATTCAGAAAAACTCGGTCAAGACGGGATTGGATCTTGGCCGCTGCCTTTTAGTATACACTTCTGCGCTACGCGACTGTGCCCCTTATGTGGTATCGACATGTCGGGCGGCAAACTGCGACGCTGACATCCATCACAACGTACAATCCGCGATGCATCACGCTCGCAGGAAGAGATGTAGGGAGCCAGCCATGACTAAACCCACACCGACACGACATTCGCCTCAGTTCCGATTGCCACGCCGGTCTTTCCTTGCTGGGACGTGTTCAATGGCGGCGATGGCATTCGCCCCAGCAGGTCGCGTATGGGCGGACACCGCGGCAACAGCGCCCGACATTGGCGCGCGCGATCCCAACACGCTGGTTGTTCTGGTCGACGCCACGGTCGAGAATCTGGACCCCGCGACGAATATCGAGTGGGCTTATGGCTTGCGCCCTATCTATGAGACCCTGACGATTCTTGACGGAAGCGATACTCTTTCGGTCAAACCAGCACTGGCAGAAGCCTGGGAAGCCAATGAAGACAACACGAGCTGGACGTTCACGCTGGTCGATGGCGTGACCTTCCACGATGGCACGCCATTCAATGCCGAAGCCGTGAAAAAAGCGGTGACCCGGATGGTGCTGCATCCTGCGGGTCTCGCCGGAACCTGGCAGCTTGACGATCCCGAGACACAGATTGTCGTCGTCGATGACAGGACCGTCCGCTTTGACCTGGGAGAACCACGTCCCTTCTTTGACCGGCAGGTTAGCTCGCAATACGGGTTCTGGATGGCCAGCCCGACTGCTGCCGAGGCCAATTCAAAGGGCGACGATGACATGGGGTCCGAGTTTCTTCAGTCCAACCCTGTGGGAACGGGCCCTTACAAGCTGGAGAGCCTGAATCCAGGCCAAGACGCCACCTTTGTTGCCAACCCAGACTATCGTGGCGGGTGGGAGCATCCGCATTTCAACCGTGTCATCACCAAGACGATGCCTGTATCCGCAACACGCAGACAACTGCTGGAGACCGGTGAAGCCGACATGACGCTGGCGATGGAGCCGGAAGACATGGTGGCCCTGCGTGACGATCCACGGTTCAACATGATCGACGCGCCCACCTTCACGGTTCAATACGTGGCGTTTGCCACAGATGGTAAGCTTGCTGATCCAAAAGCAAGGCAAGCAATCAGCCATGCGTTTGATCACGACGCATATATCGAGCAGGTAGCCCTTGGTACGGCAGACAAGCCGACATCGGTGTTCCCGACACAAATGCAAGGTCTCGATGGCAAAGATCGCCTGTTGCCCTTTGACCTGGATCGCGCCCGGGCATTGCTGGAAGAGGCTGGCATTGCTGAAGGCACCGAACTCACAATGGCCTACTACGCAGGCTTCGGAGATATCGAAGGTCAACTGCTGCAGGCCTGGCTGTCTGAAATTGGCATCGACCTGAAACTTCAGGAGCTGTCTTTCTCGGCCTATCTCGATGTGTTCTTCGGTGAGGGTGAAGCTGAGGAGCGCCCGGATCTCTTCTACTTCTCCTGGTGGCCGAACGTCGATCATCCCTACAGCTTTGCCTGGGGTCTGTTTAGCGGGGACGCAGCAACTTATGACGGCAATGCGGGCCGTTATGCCAACGATGAGGCGACGGCGTTGATCGACGAGCTTCGGAACCAGGTTATGACCGACGACATGGCGGTCAAGTTCCAGCGCCTTGCAGACATTCTGACAACCGAGGACCCTGCCTGGCTTCCGATCCTTCAGGAACGCGCGCAATTCGTGTCGCGAAATGACATCAAAGGCATTGAGAACAATCCGATCTATGTCTCGACGCTGGACATGTACAACCTGTCGCGCGGCAACTGAGCGGCAAGCAGATGCTTCGGTTCATTCTCCGCCGCGCAATCGCAACAACGATCCTGATTGGCGGAGTCGTGTTGATGACATTCGCGCTCGCCCGGCTTTTGCCGGGCGATCCCGCACGTCTGATCGCCGGTGCCCGTGCCGATGCTGAGGCGGTGGCTGCAGTCAGGGAACGACTGGGACTGGATGACCCAGTCGGCACGCAGTTCCTGACTTATGTAAGCAACGTTATGGAAGGTGACTTTGGACGTTCGGTTGTCACACGCCGTCCGATATCCGAAGACATAGTCACCTTTTTTCCGGCAACGCTGGAACTGGTCATTCTGGCGGCCTGCATCTCACTTGTACTTGGTGTCCTGTTGGGTGTTCTTGCTGCCGTGCGCAGTGGCACTCCTTCGGACGTCGGCGTACGCGGTGTAGCCGTACTGGGCCTTTCCGTGCCGGATTTCTGGTTGGCATTGGTCTTCCAGCTGCTGTTTTTCGCAACGCTTGGCCTTTTGCCGTTTGGGGGTCGTCTGGGAACCGGTGTCACGCCTCCGGACTTCGTAACGGGTTTCATGACACTCGACAGCCTTCTGGCCGGTCGGTTTGACCTGTTTGTCGATGCACTGAAGCACATGATCCTTCCGGTAACCGTTTTGGCCATCCCTTCAATGGCGATCACGATCCGCGTCGTTCGCACCACAATGCTTGAGGTTCTGTCGCAGGATTTCATCCGCACGGCGCGATCCAAAGGCATTCGGCCGGTTCGCGTCTACTTGCGGCACGCTCTGCGTAACGCGCTTCTGCCGATCGTGACGATTTTTGGTCTGAACACAGGGCTGTTGATTTCAGGAGCGGTCTTCATTGAGCTGATCTTCGATTGGCCGGGGTTAGGCCGTTACACTGCTAACGCAATTGCTTCTTCGGACTACAACGCAATCATGGCGATCACGCTTGTCGTTTCAATTGCCTACACCTTGATCAACTTCTTGGTCGACCTCAGCTATTCGCTGCTCGACCCGCGGGTGAAACTCTCATGAGCTCAGATACCAACTTGATCCGCCGAGGCCAAAGAATGCAATTTCCGGGAGGCGAACGCGCAGCTCAGATTGTTGGGTTTGCAACGTCTTCCGGTCAGGCCTTTCTTGCCGTCTGCATCGTCTCATTTATCGTCGTCGTCTCGGTCTCGGCATTTGTCGCTTATCTTTTGGACATACATGTCACCGCCTTTGATCCACTAAAGATGAATATCATGGCGCGGCTCGAACCGCCGAGCGGAGAACACTGGATGGGTACGGACAAGATCGGGCGAGACATGCTTGCTCGGGTCGTTGCCGGATCATGGATATCGCTATCGGTTTCGTTCGCGGTATTGGCTGTGGCATCTGTGGTGGGTACCTCGGTCGGCCTGGTCGCAGGGTATGTTGGCGGTTGGGTCGATGAGGTGTTGATGCGGGTTACGGATCTGTTTCTGGCCTTTCCGGCATTGATCCTGGCCGCAGCTATAGCCGCAAGCTTTGGTGGCGGCATGATCTCAACCACAGTCGCATTGGCTGCGGTTTTCTGGCCCTGGTACGCCCGGCTTATCCGCAGCCGCGTGCTTTCCTTGAAAGAACAGGAATTTGTCGCGGCCAGTCGTTGCCTTGGTGCGTCGCATACGCGCCTGATATTCACATCACTGCTGCCGATGGTGTGGCCACTTGTGATTGTGCAAGCAACGACGGATGTGGGGTTTGTCATTCTGGCGGCGTCGGGTCTGTCTTTTCTGGGATTGGGCGCACAGCCGCCCACTCCGGAATGGGGGGTTATGATTTTCGAAAGCCTAACTCACCAACCTGCCTCCTGGTGGCTTGCCGTTTTCCCGGGGGGCGCAATTGCGCTGGTCGCCATTGGCTTCAACCTATTGGGCGACTCGTTGCGCGATCATTTAGATCCATCTCTTGGGGCATCGGAGGCCGGAGTATAGTGAAACACATGAACAGGCGGTTCTTCATGGCCGCGACCGCATCTTTTAGCTTGGCGTCTCCGGTTTGGGCTAGAAAGGACAAACAAGTGGATTATCGTCAGACGGGCGCAACAATCGTGGAAGGCGCTGGTGGCTCAGATGGCTATCACTTCCCTGCCGAATGGGAAAAGCACGAGCGGACCTTGATGCAGTTCCCATCCCCCCAGAATTGGCACCGCCGCGATCTGGAGGACGCCCGAAGGGAATGGGCTGAAACCGCAAATACCATCGCTGAATTCGAGCCCGTAACGATGGCCGTTCGCAAGCAGGATCATAAGATCGCCAAAAGCATGCTCAGCGGCCAGATCAAGCTGGTCGAGATGCCGCTTAATGACGCCTGGTCGCGCGACAGCGGGCCAATGATCCTGAGAAACTCATCAGGTGATCGTCGCGTTGCGGGGTTCACCTTCAATGGTTGGGGCAAGAAGTTTCCTCCGTATCGTGACGATCAACTTGCTAAAGGAAGGTTCGCTGCCAAGCTGGATATGCCGATGTATCAGAGCAATCTGGTGCTTGAAGGAGGGGCGGTTGCATTTGATGGGCAGGGAACTGTTCTGACCACTGAAGAGTGCCTGCTGAACCGCAACAGAAACCCTGGTTGGACTAAGGCTGATATCGAGGACGAATTACGGACACATCTCGGCGTGACGAAAGTCTTGTGGCTGCCTCGAGGTCTGACACCGGACCCGATTACCGACGGTCACATTGATGGAATAGCGGCATTTGCAGCACCTGGGATGGTTTTACTGCACACAACTGACGATCCGAGTGATCCGAACATGCAAATCACGCAGGAGGCTCGGGCAATCCTCGAAACCGCGACCGATGCTACTGGTCGGAAGCTAGACGTAGTTGAGATTCCGTTGACCAGCTTTGATGTCGTCCACATGAACTTCTACATCTGTAACGGCGCGATAGTTGTGCCCGTATCGGGGCGCCGGTCGGAAGACGATGAACCACTTGCGATTTTGCGCGAAGTGTTCCCGCACCACGAAGTCAAAGGTGTTTCAGGAAGGATGATCGGGGGCGGTGGTGGTGGTGTCCACTGTATTACGCAACAGGTGCCAGCCGTCTGACCCAATTCGGGCCATCGAAAAAAAGAGGACCGCAATGCGGTCCCTTTGAGTTTTGGGGAGTTTGTGAGTGGTAGTCGGCCTATTGGTTCTGCGCAGTCATTCCATCCAAGCTGCGCAAGGTTTGGTACATATTTGGTCTCCGATCCCGGAAAACACCCCAATTGTCGCGATATGCATTGGCGGCATCCAGATCCACGCTTGCGGTAATCACCGCTTCCGAAACACGATCTGCGTCCGCAAGAATTTCACCGGTATACCCAGCAATGAAAGACGTTCCATAAAACTGACCTTCCGTCTCACCCTGAGTTTCATGGCCGACACGGTTAGAAGCCACAAGGGGCACCATATTCGCCGCTGCGTGTCCTTGCATTGTCCGACGCCAATGGCCGCTGCTGTCGAGTTCGGGTTTCTTGGGCTCCGATCCGATCGCAGTTGGGAACATCAGAATTTCGGCCCCTTGCAATACCAGGCTGCGGGCCGTTTCAGGAAACCATTGATCCCAGCAAACACCGCACCCAACGCGGCCGTATTTGGTCTCGACAACTTGGAATCCGGTGTCACCAGGGCTGAAGTAGAATTTTTCCTCATATCCGGGTGCTTGTGGAATATGCGTTTTGCGATAATTGGTCAGAACTGAGCCGTCTGCGTCAATCACTGCCAACGAGTTGTACCGTGTCAGGCCAGCGCGTTCATAGTACGAAACCGGAAGGACCACATCCAACTCATTCGCCAGCGCACCAAAGTGGCTTACCACATTGCTGTCCTCAAGCGTGCGCGCCATGTCAAAGTATTGGAGATCCTGTTCCAAACAGAAGTACGGCGTTTCGAACAACTCTTGCAAAAGAATGACTTGCGCACCAGTGTCGGCGGCCTGCCGGACAAGTCCTTCGGCTCTGGCAATGTTGTCATCAATGTCCCAACTGCAGGGCATCTGCGTGGCGGCGAGAGTGATGTTTCGCATGACGATTACCTTTCTGCCTGAAATTCAGTGATGCTCTCGCTGATAGCGCCGACTATCTCGTCGCATTGTTCCTTTGAAATGATCAGCGGGGGCGACAAAACGATCCGGTCGCCGACCGGGCGAACGATCACGCCGCGCTCCATACATTTGCGGAATACGTGATGCCCGGCATTAACACTGGCATCCATCGGTGCTTTGCTCGACTTGTCGCTTACCAAGTCTATTCCCATCATCAGGTGGCTTCCGCGAACATCTCCGACAATCGGGAGATTCAGAAGCGACTTTGCGGTCTCTTGGAAGTAAGGTCCGACTTCGCGCACGTTTTCGAGCAGGTTTTCACGATCCATGATTTCGATGTTTTTCAATGCCGCGGCACAGGCGACCGGATGCCCGAAATATGTCAGCCCCATCGACAACAAGCCGCCTTCGCATTGCGGCTTCGCTATAACATCGTAGACCTTGGTCGAAATCAGAGTGGCGCCCAAAGGAATGTAGCCAGAGGTCAGACCTTTGGCGCAGACCAGGATATCAGGCTGGTAATCGAACAGTGTTTCTGAAGCGAACCATTCACCCAGCCGCCCAAACGCAGTCACGACCTCGTCAGCGATGTAAAGCATGTCGTAGCGCTTGCAGACCTCCCACATACGTTTGTGGTACCCCTTGGGTGCGACCAGCACACCGCCAGCGCCCATAATGGGTTCAGCAATAAAGGCTGCCACGTTGTCGGGGCCCAGCTGCTGGATGCGCGCCTCGAATTCGCGAACGAGGTAGTCGCAGTATTCAGCGTCGCTCCAACCATCCGGCTTGGCATAAAGATTGGCTTCAGACACGTGGGTTATGAAGTCTTCTCCAATCCGGTCGAAACCGTGTTTTGTCCCGTGAATTCCGGTGAGTGATGCGGCGACATAGGTCGCGCCGTGATATCCGTTTTGACGGGAAATGATCTTTTTCTTTCGATGCAGACCCTTCTGGTCGAAATAGAAGTGAACCAGCCGAATGGCAGCATCATTTGCTGTTGAGCCGCCACATGTGTAGTAAACGTGGTTCAAATCACCCGGGGCAAGCTCTGCGAGTTTCGCACCTAGGTTGGCGGCAGGAACGTTGGAGCTGTGACCAAACGGGTTGTAGTACTGCATGTTCATGACCTGCTCGGCGATGGTGTCCGCCATCTCCTTGCGACCATGCCCAATGTTGACGCACCACAGCCCGGCAATGCCATCCAACAAGCGGTTTCCCTCAGTATCGCTCACATGCATTCCTTCGGCGCGTTCGATTATCTGGCTGCCTTCCTTCGAGAACGTCGAGAAATCGGTATAGGGATGGATGAGGTGCGCGCGATCTTGTTCAAAAGCGGCGTTTCGATCGAGGGTGGTCATCGTAGACTCCATGAATGCTTGTGCGCCATTCGGCTGATTCCTTAGATCAGCATCGGCTAACGACCGTGCCCAACACAGTCCCCCACACGTGGTATCGACGCGACCAGAGACCTCTATCTAGGTAGCTGCCCAATGACCCTCAGAGTGTGTCTGGGGAAGAATCCATTCAGCAAAGGTGGCGAAAATGAAGGTCGGAGTGCCTACAGAAATCAAAGCAAACGAACATCGCGTAGGGCTGACGCCCGCTGCGGTCAGCGAGTATGTGGCGGCAGGCCATGAGGTCGTTGTCCAATCCTTGGCCGGGGCTGGCATCGGGGCAAGTGACGAGACCTATCGTGCATCCGGCGCCATAGTCGCGGATACGGCCGAAGAAATCTTTGCCACCGCGGACATGATCGTGAAGGTCAAGGAACCCCAAGCGTCGGAGTATAGTCAACTGCGTGAAGGGCAAATCCTATACACCTATCTCCATCTGGCACCTGATCCTGAGCAAACCAGAGGTTTGCTTTCATCGGGTTGCACGGCGATTGCTTATGAAACCGTAACCGATGCCGATGCGACATTGCCTTTGCTTGCTCCTATGTCTGAAGTCGCTGGCCGTCTTTCCATCCAAGCCGCGGCGAGCGCACTGGAAAAGCACAACAATGGCGAGGGTCTGCTACTTGGTGGCGTGCCTGGTGTGAAACCTGCCGAAATTGTCGTGATCGGCGGCGGTGTTGTAGGAACTAACGCCGCTAAGATGGCCGTCGGTCTGGGAGCACAGGTCACTATTTTTGACCGCTCACTAAAGCGCCTTCGTCAGTTGGATGACTTGTTCGATGGACGAGTTCATACTGTCTATTCCACCAAAGCGGCGTTGGCTGATGCGGTGGCAACAGCGGATGCCGTAATCGGTGCGGTTCTCATCCCCGGCGCGGCAGCGCCACGCCTGGTAACACGGGACATGTTGGCCACAATGAAAGAAGGCGCGGCGTTGGTCGACGTCGCCATTGATCAGGGTGGGTGCTTTGAAACGTCAACGGCTACGACGCACGAAAACCCGACCTACGTTGTTGATGGTGTGGTTCATTACTGCGTTGCCAACATGCCAGGCGCAGTTCCCAAAACATCCAGCTACGCATTGAACAATGCCACGTTGCAACACGGGCTGGCACTGGCGAACAACGGTCTCAGGGCATTGGATAACCCCTTCCTTCTACAGGGTCTGAATGTGCACGAGGGCAAGCTGACTTACAAAGCAGCCGCTGACAGCCTTGAGTACGGATACTGCGATCCACGAGAAGCGTTGAAATGCGCCTGAGATAGATTGCGGCCCTTTGAGCCCTACCCACTAAGGGTGATTCAAGGGCCGCGTACCCTCTGCCAAACTCGAGCAGCACTGCCAATCCAAATGAGAGATGAGTCTTTGACCCCAGCAATTCAGGCAATTGATATTTGCAAAAGCTATCCGGGTTCACCCCCGGTAGAGGCCTTGAAGAATGAATCGTTGTCTATCAACGACAACGAGTTTTTCACACTGCTCGGGCCATCAGGATGTGGCAAGACAACCTTGTTGCGGTTAATCGCAGGGTTTGAAGATCTCACCTCGGGTGAGCTGCGGCTTTACGGCGAGGATATCTCCTCAATGCCGCCGGAGAAGCGACCCATCAACACCGTGTTTCAGCACTATGCGCTGTTTCCACACATGACCGTTGTTGAAAACGTGGCTTTCGGCCTGCGCCGCAGAGGAACGGATGTTTCTCAGGCACAAAAGACTGCGTTGGAGATGCTGGACTTGGTGCAAATGTCCCAATTTGCCAACCGCCGGCCCTCACAATTGTCTGGTGGGCAACAGCAACGTGTTTCCTTGGCGCGGGCCTTGGCCCCGCATCCAAAAGTTCTGCTGCTGGACGAACCCCTATCCGCGCTTGACCTCAAACTGCGTCAATCGATGCGAACTGAGCTTAAACGTCTTCAACGTGAAACAGGCATTACGTTCGTATTTGTGACTCACGATCAGGAAGAAGCCCTATCGATGAGTGATCGCATTGCGGTGATGTCGGCTGGCCGTGTGCAACAGATCGCATCTCCTTCTGAGATTTATGAACAGCCCCGGAATCGCTTTGTCGCGGATTTCATCGGGGACGCAAATTTCTTCCAAGGCAAGGTGACACATCAGAACGGGAATACAGCCCGCTTTCGGATATCGCCCGAAATCGAAATCGCCGCGCGAACCGAAAACACTCCGCCAGCCGGAGATGTTACACTGTTTGTACGGCCTGAGAAGCTCGATCTGCTGACGTCAGCTACGTCTGAAACACTGCCAGGAGACGTGCGCGAGATTTCGTACCTAGGCAATACGACGGATTACGCCATCGATCTGCGGAATGGGCCAAGCATCGTCGTGCGCTCTGAAAATCATCACAACGGCGATGCACTTGCACTGCCCGGTGACGCTGTTCACGTGGGGATCGATCCCTCGGCCGTCCGCGTTCTGGAGGCCTGAGCAATGCAAAGGATCAGAACCTTTGCCGGGATAGCCCCGGCGACTATCATGGTTGTCTGCTTCATGCTGCTGCCAATCTTGATCATCGTGGTTTATTCCTTCTTGGAAAAGAACCCTTACGGTGGTGTTCGCCCCGAGTTGTCATTTGAAGCTTATTCAAGGCTGCTGCTTGAAAGGGATTTTGACGACAACCTATCGTTCAACCCCTCTTACCTGTTGATCCTTTTTCGTTCCATCTGGGTCGCCGCTGTCTCGGTTGCGGCCTGTGTGCTGATCGGATTTCCGGTTGCCTATTACATCGCTATGCAACCGGCCGAGCGACGAAACCTGCTGATCTTGCTGATCACCATCCCGTTTTGGACCAATCTGTTGATCCGAACCTATTGTTGGATTCTGGTCCTGCGGGACACCGGATTGATCAACGAAATGTTGCTGAGCCTCGGTGTCATCCAATCACCCATCCCGCTTCTCTACACTGAAGGCGCGATCATTCTGGGCCTGATCTACACTTATGTACCGTTCATGGTTCTGCCGATTTATGCGTCGCTCGAACGCCTGGATGTGCGTCTGATCGAGGCCTCGCGCGATCTCTACGCGTCGCGGATTGGTGCCCTGCGCCACGTCGTGGTTCCGCTTTCACTGCCGGGAATCGTCGCTGGTTCGATCCTGGTGTTCATTCCATGCCTCGGTGCCTTCATCGCTCCGGAATTGTTGGGCGGCGGGAAGAACCTGATGCTGGGCAGCCTGGTGCAATTGCAGTTCTCAACCTCGCGAGACTGGCCATTTGGCTCTGCCTTGTCCGTCGTGATCATGATCGTCGTGATGCTGGCACTGCTCTTCTATGCGCGTAATGCGCGCAACTCAGGAACGGAGCTTGTTCACTGATGCCAAAATCCCGTGATATTCGAGCATTGCCAGGGTTGAAGTGGTTTTCACTGGGCTTCTTTGTCTACCTGTACCTGCCCTTGCTGATCCTTGTCATTTTTTCGTTCAATGCCACAAAGTCAGCGACTGTTTGGGGCGGCTTCTCGCTGGACTGGTATGCCAAGGCCCTGGCCAACGACGACATTCGTCGTGCGGCCTGGAACAGCCTGGTCATCGCAACAACCGCGACTGTGTTTTCCACCACAATGGCGACGATGGCTGCGCTCTCGCTGACCCGAAACAAGTCCTTGCCCCGAAAACCACTGTTTAACGGCATGCTGTTGTTGCCGCTGATGGTGCCCGAAATTGTAACGGCCGTTGCGACGCTGACCTTGTTCGCGACGATCGGGCTGTCACTGGGTCTGGGAAACATCATCATTGCACATACGGTTTTTTGCATTCCATTCGCCTACTTGCCAATCAGAGCGCGATTGCAGGGAATGGATGAAAGCCTGGAAACCGCCGCACGCGATCTTTACGCGAGCAAATGGGCAACCTTGCGATTTGTCACGCTTCCTCTTCTGGCGCCGGGGATCGTATCCGGTGCGATGCTTGCCTTCATCATTTCGATTGATGATTTCATCATCACACTGATGGTGGCCGAAGCCGGGTCTACCACCCTGCCAATCTACATCTATAGCTTGGTCCGGATCGGGATCACACCTGAGGTAAACGCAGTTTCCACCGTGCTTCTGATCATTTCCATCTTCTTCGTCACTCTATCTTACCTCGTTGAAAAGCGTGGAAAATTCTGAACCAATGGGAGGAAATACAATGAAATTAGCAACCCTGGCGACTGGCCTTGGCCTCGTCGCGTCCAGCGCTTTGGCCGATGGTGAACTCTATATCTATAACTGGACCGACTACACGTCGCCTGAGCTTATCGAGAAGTTCGAGGCAGAGACCGGGATTACGGTGACGATGGACACTTATGACTCCAACGACACGCTTCTGGCCAAACTGAAATCCGGTGCGTCCGGCTATGATATCGTCGTGCCCAGCCATAACTATGTGCCCATCTTCGTCGCAGAAGAGCTGTTTCAGAAAATCAATGCGCAGGATCTGGAAGGGTATTCCAACATAGCTGACGGGTTCCGTAACCCTCCGTGGGATTCTGCGAACGAATACACTGTCCCGTGGCAATGGGGCTCGACATCCTTCACTGTGAATACGGACGTTTTTGGCGGTGATATAGACACCTATGAAACACTGTTCCGGCCACCAGAAGAGCTGCGGGGCCAGATCGGAATGTTCAAAGCCCCGAGTGATGTGGTCGACATGGCACTGATCTATCTCGGCTATGGGGTCTGCAGCGAAAGCAAGGATGAAATGCGCGAGGTTCTTGAATTGCTGGAAGAACAAAAGCCGCATGTAAAAGTGTATAACTCGGATGGCATTCTCGAACGTTTGACGTCCGGTGACGCAGCTCTGCACCAAAACTGGAACGGGTATTCCATCCGCGCCCGTACGGCTGACCCAGCACTGAAGTATGCATTCCCAAAAGAAGGCGTTTTGACGTGGGCAGACAACATTGCGGTACCAGTCGGCGCGCAGAACTACGACAACGCGATCAAGTTCATCGAATTTATCCTGCAACCTGAAAACATTGCCATTCAGTCGAATTTTGCTGGTTATTCAAACGGTATTTCGGGCAGCGCAGAGTTCCTGAATGAAGAGATGGCTACTGCACCCGAGCTATCCCCCCCTGACGGGACGCCTATGGTTTTTTCAGAGACATGCTCTGAGAACGCAACTGAATTGCAGAACAAGGTTTGGACGACCCTTTTGCAATAAACCAACGGGCGGGTCGGATAGGCCCGCCCAGTTTCCTACACTGAAATGTGCCAATTGGCATCAAGACATCATGACAGGCCGAAGACCTGCATGAACAGGAGTATTCATGCTTAATTCCGATATCAGCGCGCGTCGCGATGCAGCCATTTCAAATGGCGTGGGTATGCAGACGCAGGTTTACGTCCAGCGGGCCGCCAACTCAGAAGTTTGGGATGTTGAAGGCAAACGTTATATCGATTTTGCGGCTGGAATTGCAGTGGTTAACACTGGCCATTGTCATCCCAAGGTGATGGACGCGGTGCAAAAACAAGCTGCGAATTTCACCCACACATGTCACCAGGTCCTCCCCTACGAAAACTACATCCGCTTGGCCGAACGTCTGAACGAAAAAGTGCCAGGTCGCTTTGAAAAGAAAACGGTTTTCGTCACCACCGGTGCAGAAGCTGTTGAAAATGCGATCAAGATAGCGCGTGCCGCGACCGGTCGTCCGGCAGTTGTTGCCTTTGGTGGTGGATTTCACGGACGTACATTTATGGGTATGTCGCTGACCGGCAAAGTTGCCCCCTACAAGAAAGGCTTTGGGGCGATGATGCCTGACGTTTTCCATGTACCTTTCCCGGTGGAGCTGCACGGAACGTCCACGGATGAGACGATGGGTGCCCTGACCAAATTGTTCAAAGCTGATCTCGACCCCGAACGTGTGGCAGCCATCATTATTGAGCCCGTTCAGGGCGAAGGCGGGTTCTATGCCGCTCCGGCGGAGTTGATGTCTGGTCTGCGCGCTATATGCGATACGCATGGCATCGTGTTGATCGCTGATGAGGTGCAAACCGGATTTGCCCGGACCGGCAATCTATTTGCGATGGATGGTTACGACGTCAGCGCCGATCTGACCACGATGGCAAAGGGTTTGGCTGGCGGGCTTCCTCTGGCCGCCGTAACGGGGCGCAAGGAACTGATGGATGCAGCACAGCCGGGCGGACTGGGCGGAACGTATGGCGGCAACCCTTTGGGTGTTGCCGCCGCAAACGCCGTGCTGGATGTAATTGAGGAAGAAGACCTGTGCGCGCGGGCCAATGAACTTGGCTCACGCTTGAAGCAGCGCCTGGAAATGATCCGCGAACGGACGCCGGAAATCGTCGATATCCGTGGACCTGGCTTCATGATTGCCGCTGAATTCAACACAAAAGACGGCAGCTCGCCAAACCCGGAAATGGCCAACGCCATTCGAGCGGAGGCCCTGTCGCGCGGATTGGTTCTGCTGACCTGTGGCGTCTACGGGAACGTCATCCGATTCCTTGCTCCGCTGACCGTGCCCGACGACGTTTTTGCTGAAGCAATGGACATTCTCGAAGCGTCTATCGACGCCGTGAAAGAGGCCTGAAATGCTGAATACCAAAGTGATGAAACTGAACCTCAAAGACCCCTCTCTGCTGGAAACGCGTGCTTACGTGAATGGAGAGTGGATCACCAAGAACAAGACCTTTGCAGTCTATAATCCGGCCAACGGTGATCTGATCGCGAATGTTGCGGACATGGATGCCGACGACGCGCGTGGAGCGATCGACGCAGCGTACGCTGCAAAGTCAGAATGGGCTGAGCGCACAGGCAAGGAACGCGCCGCCATATTACGCAGATGGCACGGCTTGCTGATTGAGAATGCAGATGATCTGGCAGTGATCCTGACCGCGGAAATGGGTAAACCTTTGGCCGAGGCCCGTGGCGAAATCCTTTATGGCGCATCCTTCATCGAGTGGTTTTCTGAAGAAGCCAAACGGATTTACGGTGACGTTATCCCCGGTCACCAGCGCGACAAACGCATCGTTGTTCTGAAACAACCGGTGGGCGTTGTTGGGTCTATCACACCCTGGAACTTTCCAAATGCGATGATCGCGCGCAAGGTCGCGCCTGCGCTCGCTGTGGGCTGTACGTTTGTTGCACGCCCCGCTGAGCTTACTCCGCTGTCCGCACTTGCCATGGCTGTGTTGGGTGAACGCGCAGGTATTCCTGCGGGCGTTTTCAACGTTATCCCATCATCTGACAGTGCCGGAGTAGGCCAAGAACTCTGCGCAAATGAAAAGGTAGCCAAAATCACGTTCACCGGTTCCACACGGGTTGGCAAAATCCTGATGCGGCAGTGCTCGGATACCATTAAGAAAATGTCGCTGGAATTAGGTGGCAATGCGCCGTTCATCGTCTTTGAAGACGCCGACATCGATGCAGCGGTCGAGGGTGCGATGATCGCAAAATACCGCAACAATGGGCAGACCTGTGTGTGTGCCAACCGCATTTATGTGCAGTCGGGTATATATGACGAATTCGCAAGAAAACTTCAGGAAAAGGTCTCCCGATTGAGCGTCGGAGATGGCTTTGGCGATCACGTAACCATCGGGCCTCTGATCAATGAGGCAGCAGTTGCAAAAGTTGAAGAACACATCACTGATGCGGCATCTAAAGGCGCGGTCATAGTCGAAGGCGGAAAGCGTTCAGATCTTGGGGGCACATTCTTTAAACCAACCGTTTTGACAGGCGTGACGCAGGACATGAAGGTCGCCAAGGAGGAGACATTTGGCCCAATCGCACCGCTTTTTCGGTTCGAGGATGAAGCTGATGTCGTCGCCATGGCCAATGACAGTGAGTTCGGGTTGGCATCCTACTTCTACAGCCGCGACTTGAATCGTGTGTGGCGCGTAGCCGAGGCGTTGGAAAGCGGGATGGTCGGGATCAACACTGGCTTGATCTCAACCGAGGTGGCGCCCTTTGGCGGTATCAAGCAATCCGGGCTGGGACGCGAGGGCTCAAAATATGGAGCAGATGACTTTCTGGAGGTCAAATACCTTTGCATGGGTGGGATTGAAACTGCATAACCCAACAAGGCCAAGGCGCGTTTGCGAGTGTCCGCTATGTTGCGCTCTCAGCCAATTCCCCGTGTTTGTGAGTTGCTAAAGGATCTGGCGCGATCGTAGTGTGTGTTTGTACGCATCCTCTTTTGATTAGCGCCGGTCCCCTTCAAGACTTTTGGGTTTTGTTTCAGCACCTTATTAGCTCAGCACTGATCTGAATCAAGAAGTCACTGAGGCTTTATATATGAATGCGAAAGGCCCTCAGAATTAAGGTTTTGCTCTGTATTGCCCCCCGCGATGAAGCTGGAGAATTTGGTTTAGCTTCTCATTTCTTTTAGCGACTTTTTTTGTGCTTTCACCCCGCAATGTCAGTGTCTGGCACGTTGCTTGATTGGATTGACCTTCCTGACCCTTCGGTACAGGACTTTGAAGACCCATTTCGTGATCTTAGTCCCGAACAGTTCGACGATGTTCTCTTCGTCGTTCGCTTGCGCGGCAGGTCGCGGCAACAGGCAGGCACCGATGAAGAACGTCAGAAATGGCAAGAGCTTCTGTCTGAGACCGAAGATGCGCTTTTGGCAGGTGGTACCAATATAGATTGGTTACTGAATCGGCGAGAATTGGTGGCAGAACGTCGTAGGAAAGCAGGCGTGATGGGGACTCCGCAATTTGACGGTCAGACAATCACGCTGACGGGATTTGTTGCTCCTGCTCCGAACGATCCAGACGGCCAGCCAGTGGCTTATTTGGTGCCAGAACGAGGGATGTGTAGCCATGTACCTCCGCCGCCTCCCAGTCAGATGATCCGGGTGCGACTTAAGAAAGACTGGACCCCCAATTATGTCCACCAGCCCATACGGCTGACCGGGAAAATCACAATTGATGCTACCGAGCAGGCTATTGTTGTCATGGATGGCCTTGAGCCCTGACCTGCCGTTGCGTTTCGGCTTTGATGCTGCGGGTGCGGTCGACAGGTTCCAGCCCAAAGCAGACCTTCATCACCGGGTTTTGCAATATCCGAGTTGTGCAACAAAGCTGCACTTCGCGGGGGAAAGGTCCATATCTGCTTCTCGGGTCGCTCTCCAATTATCTACTTTGTAGCCGGATAAGTGAATGTCGTGACGTGAGGTTCTTTTTGCCTCAATCTTGTCAACATGACAAGATTGAGGCAAGTCTTCGGTAAACGGTGAGTTTTTCAATCCAGTAAGGTGGCACCTTGGCACGTCCGAAGAACGATAAAGAACGTATTGCGCAAATCTTGGATGCTCTTGAACGCATCGGAGCCCGAGAGGGATTGGCGCAACTGACGCTGTCCAAAGTAGCCACCGAAGCGGGGCTGCCCCGTTCCTTAATTCGCTACTTTGCGGGCAACAAAAACGATCTTCTTCTTTTGCTTTTTGACCGCTTGATTGAGCGTGGGGAGGCGAAGTTAGACACATTGATGGCAATTGAGGGCCGAGACATCTGCGTTGAAGATGTTTTGGATCTCGTACTGGATGGCCTTCTTGGCGACGAACACCTCAGCAAGATGGTCGATGAGCTTTGGCCTTACGCAGAGGCGGACCAGCGTATTCAGGCGCGGTTAAGGGGCCTGTATCAGCGGATTTGCGACGAGCTGACGGATCGTATGGCAATCGAAGGGATCGGCGTAGACCAAGATGACCGATTTCATCGGGCCTATGGAATCATCGCCATGGGATTTGGGGCGACCTTTTTCTCCGAAATCAATTTCGCCCCAATGGATCGGAATGCAATCCGAAACATTGCGAGAGAGATGCTGAAAGTTCCGGCACCCAAAAACCAGTAAAGGAATACACTATGAAATGGATCAAACGCGGAGTGGTCGCCGCTCTGGCGCTCGCCCTGATTGGAGGCGTTGTGTATTGGGACAAATTTCAGGACGTGCGCGCCCTGATGGCGTATTCGGCTGTTTTTGAACCCGAGACCATCGACGAAAACTTCCGGACACTTTACGAAAAGTACCCCTCGATCACCATCGAACGTTCCGGCCCGGTCGCTGAGTTCGAAGTCGACAAACAGCCTAACACTTTTCCCACTACATACAGCTATGAAGGGCAAAAACTGAACACCGCAGAGCTGTTCGATGAATTCCACTGGACCGGGATGATTGTGTTGCGCGATGGCAAGTTGATTCACGAGGCCTATACGCGGGGAAACTCGGCTGAAACCCACCATATTGAGTTCTCGGTGACAAAGTCCCTGACCTCGCTTTTGATCGGTGTTGCGCATGACGAAGGCGATTTGCCGGACCTGAATGCACAGGTGACCGAATTTATTCCGGAACTGAAAGGAACTGGATATGATGGTGTCACGGTGCAGCAGGTGCTCGATATGACGTCGGGTATACGCTATGTCGAGGACTACGATGATCTGAACTCGGATATCGTACAAACCGTGGTGGCGACACTGCGCGGATCACTGGATGAATTTTCCACAACCATAGTCCGAGAGCGCGAACCAGGTAGTTTCAACCAATATGCCAGCATTGAAACGCAGGTGTTGGCCTGGGTCCTGCGTCGCGCTACCGGGCAGGATTATGCAGACTATTTCCGCGACAAGCTCTGGAGCAAAATTGGCGCTGAAGCTGATGCAAAGATGCTGGTTGATCAGGAGGGCGAACCGCTTGCCTTCGGCGGTGCCAGTTTGCGGTTGCAGGACCTCGCGCGTGTCGGACAAATGGTGCTCAATGGCGGTACCTCGATGACAGGCGAACGGGTGGTGTCCGAAGAATGGTTGGCGCAGTCAATCACGACAAACACACCACAGTCGAAGCCAGGCGACCATGGTCAGTCAGACTTCGTTCTGGGGTACAAGAACCAATGGTGGATCCCAGAAAATCGCGACGGCGGCGACTTCAGTGCAATCGGAATCTACGGGCAATTTCTGTATATCAATCCTAGCCGAGGCGTGGTGATCGCAATGAATTCTGCCTATCCTCACTACAACGAAAAACCAGAAACCGAACTGAAAATGGTGAATGCTCTTCAGGCAATCGCAAAACACGTAAGTCCCGGCCTGTGACCACGTGAATCCGCATAGCCGGATATCGCTCCCGGTTACTTATAGTTGAACCGGGGGCGATGCGTTTATGGGAAAAAGGTTGGCCTCACAAATTTGCGTTGAATGCGGCCTTTCTCTTTCACCTCAACATTCGGCAAAATGGGCTCTCTACGGCCATTCTCCGCGTTGTGCATCAATGGCCTTGCGCAGCCCGAAGCAAACCTTCAAAATCGAGCTTTGCAAGTTCTGAGTTGCGCAACTAAGTGAGCTCTCGTCTGTTTCAAACCTGCGTCCGCACACTGCCCCTAGCGGACATTCGCGACCAGACTTTGCAATTCCGAAATGCGCGAAAAAAGCGAGCTTTCAATGTCGCTTCAAGGCAATGCTATATTGCAGTCGCTCTTCGAATTGACCTGGCTTCGCGGTAGGGTCGACCGAACAGCCCGATGACGCGCTAATTAAAAGATGTTGCGAGAACTTGATCCGCGATCCAGTCGAACACAAGCTTGGGACCCCGGCCCGAGTCGGTATGGCTCCGTGACATTACATAACCAGCGTCGCTAGAGACCAAATCGTCCGTAACTGTCACCAGAGAACCCTTGCTGAGCAGATCATCGATCAATCCAATCCAACCCAAAGCCACACCATCGCCGGACAAAGCGGCTTGGGTCACCATGTCATAGTTATTAAAACTGATGTAATTTCTCTTTCTTTCGCCCGTTATGCCCAAACTATCAAACCACCCTTGCCAGGTTTGCCAAGCAGCGGTTGCGGGTTTTGAGAGACTCAGAAGCTGAACATTCAGTAAGTCAGCCGGTGATCGGATTGGTCTAATCCTCTCTAATAGCTGCGGGCAGCAAACGGCCGCTACGACCTCTTCCAACAGTAGTATTTCATCGGGCTTAATTTGGTCTTTTGGCGCAACGTGAATTTGAATATCACAATCGGTGTCGTCTAGACCGGGTGGCACAGTTGAGGCCAAAATCTGAATTTCGATTTCATCCCCGATTTCCTCTCGAAGATAACCCAGACGCGGTAACAACCAGAAAGTTGAAAACGCAAAATCGGCAGAAATCCGAACCCTGGGTTTCGTTTTGCGTTCAAGCAAGGAACTTACTGCATAGCTCATCTGCGTCATTGCGGGTCTGACCACATTCAACAGCCTCAGCCCCTCGTATGTCAGTGAAACTCCACGGTGTTCTCTTTTGAAGAGGACGACGCCCAGATCAACTTCCAGACCTTTTATCCGTTGCGATATCGACGACTGGGTTAGCCCGAGAGCGTCTCCGGCACTCGTAAAATTCCCGTGTTTTGCCACCATCTCGAACGCATATAGCGCGACCAGGTTGCGACTGAGGTTGGTATTAACTCTGTTAATGTCATTCATAATCACTCAGCTACTGCAAAAGAGAAGAAATATACACCAAAAACTGTGCTAGGGACGCGAAAGCAGCCCTGTGAGAGAAATACGGGAGCCTATGATGACCAAACTAAGCCGCAGCCAGACAGTTCATCCAGCAATCGCAATGCATGTCGATGAAGTGGCCGACGGAACGCTCAGCCGTCGTGAATTCCTGACTCGAGCTACCGCGCTTGGTTTGTCTGCTTCAGCTGCATATTCGATGGTTGGTCTGCCTCAGCCAGCAAAAGCCGCGTCGAATATCCAACCCGGCGGGACAATTCGTATTCAGCAAGTTGTGCGCGCGCAACTTGACCCGCCGCTTTACAATTGGCCTCAGCTTGGAAACGCAGTCCGTGGTTTTTTGGAGTATCTTGTTCAGTACAACGCGGACGGTACGTTCGAACCCCGTTTGCTTGAAAGCTGGGAAGTGAACGACGATGCCACGGAGTATGTCCTGCGTGTGCGGCCCGGAGTGAACTGGAATGACGGGCGTGGAACGTTGACGGCCAAGGATGTTGCGTACAACTTTGGTCGATGGTGCGACGGCAGTTGGGAAGGCAACTCCATGGCCGCGCGCATGGGATCCTTACAGAACGAAGCTGGAGATGGCCCGGCCGCAGGGGCATTGGAAGTAGTCGACGATCTGACACTGAAACTGAAGCTGACGCGACCTGACATCACCATTATCCCCGCAGTTACAGAATACCCGGCAGCAATCGTGCCCGATGGTTGGTCCGGCGATCCGGCGAGTGACCCGGTCGGTACAGGACCATACAAGCTGGTTGAGTATCTGGTTGGTGAAAAGGTCGTTTTGGAGAAGAACACGGATCACGAATGGTGGGGCGAAGGCGCCTATTTGGATCGGATCGAGTTTATCGACTACGGCACCGATGGCGCAGCGCATTTGGCTGCCGCAGAAGCTGAAGAAATCGACATGACCTATGAAACGGTCGGTGAATTTGTCGACATCTACGAAAGCATTGGTTGGAACCAGAGCGAGTCCGTTTCGGCCAACACGATGGTTTTGCGAACAAACCGGGATGCCGAAGTGGACGGAGTAAAGCCCTATGAAGACGCTCGTGTGCGTCGCGCTCTGGCGATGGCTTGTGACAATGCCATACTGCTAGAACTGGGATACGCTAATCGTGGAACTTTGGGCGAAAACCACCACGTTTGCCCCATTCACCCTGAATATGCAGACATTGGAGCTCCAGTAAAGGATGTCGAGGGCGCACGGGCATTGCTCGAAGAAGCTGGCATGCTCGACTACGAGCACGAGATTTTCTCTATTGATGATGACTGGCGCCGAAACACTACAGACGCTCTCTCTGCCCAACTGCGCGATGCCGGGCTGAACGTGAAGCGTACTGTATTGCCGGGCGCCACCTTCTGGAATGATTGGAACAAATATCCGTTCAGTTCGACTGACTGGGGACACCGCCCGCTAGGTGTACAGGTGCTGACGTTGGCATACAAATCGGGTGTGGCCTGGAACGAAACAGGTCTGGCCAGCGCCGAATTTGACGCGATGCTGGAAGAAGCCTCAGCAATTGCCGATGCAGAAGCGCGCCGCGGCCACATGGAAAAGATCGAACAGTTTTTGCGGGATGATGGAACGATAATTCAACCCTATTGGCGATCTCTGTATCGCCACTCTCGTCCAGGCGTCATCGGCGCGGAAAGCCACCCAATTAATGAAATTCACGTGCATAAGCTGGCTCTAGAAAGCTGAGAATTCCGGCAAATCTTAACTCCCCGGACCCAATGAGATTGGCGAAACAGATTATCTGCGTCGTTGGTTTCATTGGTTTCCTGGGAATTGGATGGACGCGTCAGAACAAGCAGATTTATCCACCCGAAAATCAAAAACAGGGAGAAGTTGATTATGGCGATAAAGCCACCTCTTTCGGAACTTCCGATTAAGACCGCTGACAACGGTTTTTATCGGGGGTTCAGCGTCAACGTGACGGTGATCAGTAAGATCATCATCAGTTTGCTGGTTGTCTGGTGCATTGCGTGGCCAACCCAGGCCGGTAGGATTCTCGGCGACTGGAACGCAGCCATTCTGGCTCAGTTTGCAGCGTGGTATATCTGGGTTGTGACCGCGTTTGTTATCGTCTGCATCGGTTTGGCCATCTGGCCGGCCGCTGGGCGCCTGAACCTGGGGGTAGAAGGAGAAAAGCCGGAATTCTCGAACTTCTCGTGGTTCTCAATGATGTTCGGTGCCGGTATCGGGGTCGGAATGCTGACATGGGCTGTTGCGGAACCCGTGGCCCATTTCAAGAATAACCCATCTGTCATTCAGGGTGTCACCACCGCACTTGACGCGGACAATGTGCGCACAGCCTATGTATGGTCCTACCTGCATTGGGGTCTGGGTGCATGGGCGTGCTACGCGATCGCCGGTCTGGCGCTGGCGTTCTTCAGCTACCGTCGCGGGCTTCCGCTAACGATCCGCTCATCCCTGACGCCGCTCTTCGGCAAGGCGCTGTCGGGCAACCTGGGTCACCTGATCGATATCGTTGCCGTTGTTGCAACGATCCTTGGTGTGGCGCAAACGCTTGGCTTCGGTGTTGAGCAGTTCGTTGCAGGCCTGACACGTATCGGCATTGGTGGATTGGCTAACGCGGACGGTTCGGCCACAACGCTCGGCATCATCGTCGCCCTGCTAGTCATTATGGGGGCCTCGACACTGTCGGCTCTTTCCGGTGTGGGTAAGGGCATCAAATGGCTGTCGAACATCAACATGGCGTTGTCGATTTTCCTGCTCGGCTTCTTCATCCTATTCGGAGCGACCTTCTTTGGGGCCAAGGCATTCTTTGTTGGCATCTGGGACTATTTAGTCGCTCTGCCCTGGCTCAGCTTCAACGTTTATACATCAGATGGCGTTGAAGGATCCGAGGCTTTCCTGCTGGCGCAATGGCAAGGTTGGTGGCCCGTTTTCTACTGGGCATGGTGGATCGCATTTGCCCCCTTCGTGGGGCTGTTCTTGGCCCGTATTTCGCGCGGTCGCTCTATCCGTGAATTTGTTCTGGGCGCAATGATCGTGCCCTCGCTGATGTGCTTTGTCTGGTTCGCATGGGCTGGAGGCACCGCTATTGACCTCGAGCTTAACGGGAACGCAAATGGTGTGATCCTTGATGCGGCCAATGGTGACAAGATCTTTGCCATGACCACCTACATGCTCGCGCCAATTGCAGAATTCCTGGCCTGGGCCATGGCGGTTGTGATCGTGATATTGCTGATGACCTTCCTTGTCACCTCGGCTGACTCGGCTGTGCTGATCGTGAATACGATCAACGCAGCTGGTGACGAAGGACCCAAGGCACGTCCGCATATCGTGTTCTGGGGTGCTGCGCTGGCATTGGTGGTTGGTGGCCTGCTGATCTCAGGCGGAACCGGGGCCATTCAGACCGCTATGGTAATCGGCGCCTTGCCGTTCTCTCTCGTCATGGCGCTGATGTGTATCGCGTTGATCAAAGCGATCTGGAACGACGGACGTCGCGAAGCCGCCGGTGTCGCATCAACTATTGATCCAGAAGCATCAACGATGCCAGCCGAATAAAATTCGCGTATCCAACTGTGACCCCAGGACACAACTGGGGTCACAAATAGGAAGACTGCTTATACAGAAATCTTCCGAAAATGCGGATATAAGCGCCGCATACAGACTGCTTTAACTTAGCTGAAATGTGCCGCAGGCTAAGCTTTGCAAAGTCTGCTTTACTGTGCATTGCTATCATTGAGGCACCGTGCAGCATCGGTCAAAGGGGCTCGCTCCAGACCTTCGCCGCGGCCCGCTCGAAGGTCGGCTCAGCGCAACATTGCTGCCTTTGACAGTATGCTCTCCAATGGCAACTTTCGAAACTTAGTACTAATTGAGACAAGATTGGAGTGAGCTCAATGGCGCCCTTTTGAAGAGGCGCCAACGGGGTTCTTTTTCAGGTGTTGAATAAAGAGGCGCAGCGGCATCATTGAACGGTATTCCTGCGGGAAAAAGATATTGATGCCGGGTGTGGAGACTTGATGCTGAGTTAACACTTCTTCGATCTGTCCGGATGCCAGTGGTTCCAGACAAGTGTCGCGAAACGAATAAGCTATTCCCAGCCCGCGGGCCGCCATTTCAACCGTGACCGGCGAAGAGTTTGCAATCAGGCTACCGCCCACTTCGACAGCGTAGTCTCCTTCAGGACCGGTGAAAGTCCAGGGGGCGAATTGGCCGGAGCTTTGGAAGCGGTAGCGCAGACAATTATGTGCCAACAAATCCCTTGGGTCTTCTGGGGTGCCATTCTCTGCCAGATATTCCGGGCTTGCCACCACAGCTGTTTGCAATGGACTTGTTAAGCTGATGGCAATCATGTCCTGGGCAATCATGCCACCCATACGAAAACCAGCATGGAAGCCCTCGCCAAGCACATCAGACAAAGCATCGGTTAGCAGCAGCTCAACCTCGATCTCGGGGTATAGGTCCCGGAATGATACCAGCGCTTCACGAACGACCAGATGATAGGCGATCTCGGAAATCGCGAGCTTCAATGAACCGCGAGCTGAATGGCCTGCCGTAAGTGCGCTTTCCAGCCCGTCGGCAAGTTGCTCAAACGCCGGACCCGAACTTCGCGCCAGTGCCCGCCCTGCCTCGGTCAGGTTTATTGAACGCGTTGTCCGGATGAACAGTGCAGTTCCAAGCCTGTCTTCAAGGTTCTTTAGCTGATGACTTACTGTGGACCGCTTGAGCCCCAGCTTTTGAGCAGCAGCACTCAGGCTGCCGTGCTGGGCAATCGCATTGAACACTTCGAGAGTGGAAAGAGGCAAGCGCATTGGTGCATCTCCTACACCTTAGAGGTGGATAATGGGCGTATTGTTGTCTGTGGTGGGATATCTAGATTTGGCCAACAAGTAAACGCGACACCCCGGACGGCAGAGACAAATCACCCATGAGTATTCTTGTTTTAACCGCGCATCCAAACCTCAAAGCCTCATTGGTCAACCGAATGTGGTTTGACGCATTGTCCCAGGTTGCAGGTGTCACCACCCGTGACCTGACGGCCGTCGGCGGGCGGGAGATGAAATTTGATCCTATGGCTGAACAGGTCCTACTTAGGAATGCTGACCGTGTCGTGTTGCAGTTTCCGTTCTACTGGTACTCCTCCCCGCCCGTACTCAAGGCGTGGCTTGATCAGGTGTTGCTTGCCGGGTTTGCCTATGGCCCCGGTGGCAACCAACTAAACGGAAAAGAGCTCGTGCTTGCCGTTTCCACTGGTGGACCGGTCGAAAGCTACCGGACTGGTGCATTCAACAATTTTTCCATGTCCGAGTTTCTAACCCCTTTTCAACAGACGGCACTTATGACTGGCATGACCTATCTGCCGCCATTCGTGCTTCACAGTGCTATGAGCCGGGACCAAATCAGGCTCGAAGCAAGCGTCCCGGCGTTGATTGCGCATCTGACGGGACAACAGCCCGAAGCCAGCGCCAAGTTGGTTGGATAGGCACATACCCCTCGCTCAAAATCAGGAGAAGAAAATGGAAAACCTCGAAAACAAAGTGGTCCTTATCACCGGTGGTGGGACAGGAATTGGGAAAGCCACGGCATCGGCCTTTATTGCCAATGGCGCGAAGGTGGTTATCACCGGTCGCAGACAATCCGTTCTTGAAAAAGCAACACAGGAACTTGGGCCGCAAGCCTACGCCATTGTTGGGGATGTCAGCAAAGATGGGGAACCGGCCCGAGTTATTGAGGAAACCATCAACACATTCGGCCAACTAGATGTTTTGGTCAACAATGCTGGAACCGGAAAGATGGGTCCACTGTCTGAAACCAGTGACCAGGATATCGAAAGCATTTACCGAACCAACGTGTTTGGACCGCTGGCTTTTGCCCGCGAGGCAACCCCCCATCTTGCCGAAAGTAAGGGGGCAATCATCAATATTTCTTCCGTAGTCGCGCGTGGCATGATGCCTGGTGCCGCGGTTTACGCCTCGTCAAAGGCAGCTGTGGACCACGCTACCAGACTTATCGCTGCGGAACTCGGCCCGCTGGGCATCCGGGTCAATGCGGTCGCACCCGGACTTACAGACACGGAAATAACGGCAGACGTAAAGTCAAATGAACAAATGCTGGGAATGATTATCGCTCAAACACCGATGGGTCGCATCGGTGAACCTGAAGACATCGCAAACGCGGTTCTTTTGCTTGCCGACAACCGTGCCGGGTGGATCACAGGCCAGTCTGTACAAGCAGGTGGAGGGTTCCTGCTGTAAGACGACGTGCGGGTTTTTGAACACCAAGCTTCAATAAGTATCCGCAGAGGGTCAAAAGCGACCCGGCAACATCTTCAATATGATGTTGTCGGGCCTTCAGGCTTACAGAATGAGATTTCTTGCCAAACCAAACGAATTGCTGAGTTGCGTCGCAGGGATCAATGTCACGCTGCCGAAGCAACGATAACAGCACGACTGACTTGCTTGAATTAGCCTTTGTTGGGCGATGTTCGAACTTAGCGTTTAGCGCCTCTTCAAGCGTTAAGCAGCATCTGGAAGATTGGGGCTCTGAGTTGCCATTCTCTGTAACCAGCTCGATTGACTGATGGCAGCCCAAAGCGGACCTTCAAAACCGAGCTTTGCAAGTTCTGAGATGCGGACGAAGCGGGCTTTCCCTTCGTCCCGTTGAACGGCCGCTTTTGGTAATCCGAGAAGATTTACGTATCGGACTTCCGCGGTTGTATTAGGCCTCTTGTCATCCTATGTGTCGCCTATCTGAAATGGAGATTTCATGTCCCGGTAAGGAAGGGAGGCAGCGCGCCTCCCGGTGCAAATAGAAGGTCTGAATCAGCTCCGTCGCTTTGAAGCGGACGGCATTTCTTGATTTGCACACTCGTTTCCTACCGACAGTGCTCAAGCACAGCTTGGGCGAGAGACATGAAAGTGAACACCCCATGACACGGGATTACTCAAATTTCCTCCTGCAGCCTGCGCGTGACGCTGGCACACACGCAAATCTCAGCCCACTTCAAGCACTGGGTTGGCACCCCTTTTTCGCCCAGCAAATCAGTGTGGACGAATTGACCGCGACACCTCCCGTTCGTGTTGTCGAAGTGCACCGAAATGGGCTGCACGTCCTTGGTGAAAACGTTGATGCGATGCTTCCTCCCAGACCGAATGTGACCGTCGGAGACTGGCTGATGCTGGATCCTTCACACCCGCGATCCAGTCGGGTGCTTGAGCGCACAAGCCTTATCAAGCGGCGTGCGCCCGGCACAGACCGGCAGGAACAACTGATTGCAGCGAATATTGATACCGCCTTTATCGTCACGTCCTGTAATCAAGATTTCAAAGTTGCACGGCTGGAACGCTACGCTGCCCTGGCGTTCGAGGCAGGGATTACGCCCGTCATCGTCCTCACAAAGACCGACCTCGTAATGGACGCGCAAAGCTACATTGATGCGGCCCGCTCGGTGTCGGACATGATCGACGTGGTCGCACTTGACGCTCGTGGAGATGCCCCAAAAACGGAACTTGCCGCCTGGTGCAAACCCGGCAAGACGGTGGCGTTCCTCGGCTCATCCGGCGTTGGCAAATCGACGCTGACTAATGCGTTGCTTGATAGCCAATCCATCGAGACCCAGGCCATTCGCGAGGACGACGCAAAAGGTCGGCATACGACGACGCGGCGCGAGCTTCATGCAATGCCCAATGGCTGTCTGATCCTGGATACCCCCGGCATGCGGGAATTGCAGCTCACCGATGCGGTGGAGGGGATCAATGACCTCTTCGCTGACATTCAGGAGCTGACCGCTGGTTGTCGCTTTAGCGACTGTCAGCACGAGACCGAGCCGGGATGCGCTGTACGGCAAGCTATTGAAGAAGGAACTCTCGACGCTGATCGAATGAGGAGATGGCGCAAACTCTTGGCGGAGGATGCTTTCAACTCGGCCAGCCTTGCGGAACGCAGGTCACGGGACAAGGCCTTCGGGAAGATGGTTCGCGACGCCAAGAAGCTTAAAGATGTCAGGAGATAAGACGATGACGCAGTCAAAAGCAGGTCAAATCGTATGGCATGATCTTTTTACATCGAACAGAGACCGTTCGATGGCGTTTTACGCCCGTGTCGCCAACTGGACATATCAGGTCGAGCGGGCAACAGATTTTGCTTGGGGCGGCGGCGAGAAGGATTTTGTCCTTGCGCTATTGGGCGAAGAAGCGGGCGCGGGGTTGGCCGAGACACCTCCGGAGCACGAAAATGGCTGGATCGCTTACATCGAAGTTCTCGACGTGGACGCGGCCGCGAAGCGCGTCGACACGCTCGGAGGCAAAGTCGTTCGGGAACCATTCGAGGTGCCGGGCGTCGGGCGCAACGCACTCGTCCGCGACCCACTCGGTGCTCTAGTGGGGGTTTCGCTGTCTCGGCACGACTTCCCTGTACCGCGCTTGCAGTTCGGCCCAGAAGTTTACGTCAGCAACGGGAATGACTTCCCGCAAGCGTTCTATGCGGAACTCTTCGGATGGCGGGTCTCCCCCGAGCGAGACAAGGCTTATGTCGCTAACCTCGGGACTTGGGACGATCTTGTCGCAATCCAAGACGCCGCGAACTGGTCCACCGGTTCAAATGCAGCTTGGGTCCCGTGCATCAATGTCGCTTCAGTCTCCGATGCCTCCCGCGCTGCTGAAAGAAAAGGGGCGCGTCCCGCTTCTGTGGATGTGAATGAGACCGTTCAAGCCCATAAACCCATCCTGTGGGATCCAGACGGCGTGCCGTTTGCTCTCGGAGTTAAGCAAACAACCACTTTCTAGCAGTTCGCCTATTCTGCACAGGAACCACAGAGCGGACATTTCTCCTCTCTGCGGCGTCCGCGACTCTGGGCTCGCTGCCGTCATTCTCTGCGGATCGCATGTACTGGTGCAAAGAGAGCCCTAACCAGTCATTGCCGAGTGCTCTGGTAGCTGCGGGCGCATTCGGCAGGTCGCAGCCCGAAAGCGAACAAGGGCCGAGATTTGGAGATTTTGCCTTCGGGTTAAGTTTTTGCCCGAAGGCGGTCGGTGTTATTTCGTTTCATTGGGGTATTTTCACGAAAGTAGTTCTGTTCGTAGCTTCCACGTTAGTTCTTTTTGCCAACGGTGCCGACGCAGGCAGAAAGGAAGCAGAAAGCGCAAAAGGCAGAACTATGCTTCGACTTTCAAGGAAATGTGGAACGTCACTGATATTTGACTCAAACGACAGACAAAACCTCAATAAATCGGCCAATCACGTCATTCATTTCTGACCCAATCGTCAAGCATTTCTGACCCAACACAAAAAACGCCCTCTAATCGTGGCCACGGCCCATGTCTCAGAACAGCCCAATTCCGCTATTTTGAACTTAGGTTGCCCGCGCATGCAGCATTAGATTTTCTGACAGATGCGCTTTTGGTAAACATAGTGATCAATTGGTGGGCACCTATGCTTGCCTTAGACCAACCAAATCGGAATAAGAACGCTCACCGCGAGTGATTTGACGTTTGAGGGTGTTCGTTGCTGCTTTTACTTTACCCTCGCCCAACAGCGATGTGATCGCTTGATGTTCCTTGAAAGATTTCTTCGTTCGATTGGAACGCTTGGACAGATGCGTCCGCATAGTTTGGACGATATCACTGACTTTTTGATATCCATCCCGCAGGTAACTGTTTCCGCAGGACCTGAAAAACGCGTCGTGAAACTCGGCGTCAAGTTCCAAGTACTGCTCGAATTTATCCGCTTCCTGCGCCTCTGACATCTTCGAAACAATTGTAGCCAGCTCATTGATCAGAACCGAGGGGTTCTTTTCAAGCGCCTGCTCCAAAGCTGCAGATTCTAGGATGAGCCGATACTGGCAAAGCTGTACCACGTCCTCTTGAGAAAGAGAGAATACAAAGGCTCCTCGATGAGGAAAGATCTGAACGAGCCCCTGAAGATTCAAAGCCGATAGCGCTTCGCGAATCGGAGTTTTGCTGATGCCCATGGCATTTGACAGCTTCACTTCCGGCAACGATTCACCCAATTGAAACGTGCCATTGATAATGCCTTTTCGTATGTGCTCTTCAGCAGTTTTACTCAACGAATCCGGGCGCTTAATCTGCAAAATCTCGGTCATTTTCACTTCGTCCTTTTTCGTCTCTCTAACACAATAGCACATGTAAACTTGATTTCTATATTATATCTGATATCTCAGATAATAGATCGAAAATGACTAAACCCGTGGGAGGATACCTTGTTCAAGAAATCAACATTGGCGCTTGGCGTCGTTTTGTCAGCCGGGCTTGCTTTTGCAGCATCCGCTGAAACAGTCATTAAGGTTGGGCATGGCGCAGCAGAAGCGTTTCATATGCATCGCGCGCTACTGAAATTTGAAGAACTGGTCGAAGCTGGCTCGAATGGTGAGATCGACGTACAGATATTCCCCTCGTCGCAGATGGGCCCTGATCGCGAGATGATCGAAGGTGTTCAAACCGGCGTTCTCGAAATGGCCATTCCTCCTTCCTCTTTTTTTGCGGGCTGGGATCCGGCCTTTGCAGTAATTGAACTGCCTTACATGTATTCCTCCAAGGACATCGCCTTTGATGTTCTTGATGGTGATGCTGGTGATGACATGCTTGCACGGGTCGAAAACCAGGGATTGGTTGGTCTTGGCTGGCTTGAACTGGGTGTACGCAATGTGACCAACAATGTCCGTCCGGTTGCAACCCCCGCAGATCTAGAGGGTGTCAAGCTGCGTACCATGAAGGTTCCGGCCCATGTGGCGACATTCGAAACGCTCGGGGCCAACCCGACGCCAATGAACTTTGGTGAGGTCTATTCTGCTCTCCAGCAAGGCGTGATCGACGGCCAGGAAAACCCACTGGCGATCATCACCTCACAGCGTTTCTACGAGGTGCAGAAATACCTTTCGACCACGGGCCATGTCTTTGCGGTCTATATGCCCGTCATCTCCAAACCGTTTTTTGACTCGCTGCCTGCCGAGCATCAGCAACTAATCCGGGACTCGATGGCCGCCGCACGTGATTATCAGGCCGAACTGGTCGCCAGCGAAAATGCAGAGCAGCTGGAACAGATCCGTGCCGCTGGTGTCGAGGTTCTCGAACTGACTGCAGAGCAGAGACAGGCCTTCGCCGACAAAACCGAAAGCGTTCGCCTGCAATATCGCGATGAAGTTGGCGCCGAAGCCTACGACGCTTGGGTCGCGGCGGTATCCGCAGCAAGCGGAAGCTGACCCTCGGACTACTCAGCCAATACGGGCACCCGTGCCATGAAGGTTCGAGTGCCCCTTTCGTTCAAGGGGAGGTGAACGGTGTCGGTTATCAAATGGATCGATATGAATGCCGAAAAGGTCTTAGCCAGTGCACTTTTGGCCGCGATTGTCTTGTTGATCTTTGGCAATGTGTTCATGCGTTACATTCTGAATGCCTCTCTTTCATGGGGCGAAGAGCTAACGCTTTGGCTGTTTGTATGGTTTGTCTGGCTTGGCGTCAGCTATGCATTCCACACAGGCGATCATGTGCGTATCACGGTCCTGCGTGATGTCCTAAGCGAGCGCGCAAGGCTTTACGCGGATGTTGTGATCGCGCTTCTTGTCCTTGGATTTCTGATCGTTCTGACAATTGAATGCATCAAGCTTATCCGACAGCCTTTTGTGGCCAGCCAGACGTCAGTCGTTTTGGGACTACCGATACCGATCCTTTATGCTTCGGCGCCGATTGGCGCAGGCCTGTCCGCGATCCGCGTCACTCAACATCTGATCCGAACCCTGCGCCTGATCGCAGGAACCAAAGCGTGAGGAACCCGGCATGCTTGCAACAACGCTTTTCTTGACGCTCTTTGCCCTGTTGCTCTTCAGCGTGCCAATTGGCATCTGTTTAGGCCTAGCCACCATGATTGTGATGGTCTTTGTGGATGGCACGCCACCCATGGTTCTTCTGGCACGGTCGGTGGTAACAGGCGCGGACTCGTTTCCTCTAATTGCCGTCCCTCTGTTCATTCTGGCAGGCGACCTGATGCAGCACGGCGGAATGTCTCGTAGACTGGTTGGATTTGCCAATGCGCTGATCGGTCATATCCGGGGTGGCCTGGCTTACGTGAACGTACTCGCCTGCGTGTTCTTTGCCGCCATATCCGGTTCGTCTCCTGCGACCGTAGCCGCCATCGGGTCGAACATGATCCCTGAGATGGAAAAGGTCGGCTATACGCGCAAATTCAGCGGCGCATTGACGGCGTCCTCGGGGATGATCGGCGTTATGATACCGCCAAGTATTCCCTTCATCATCTATGGTGTTACTGCCGAGGTTTCGATCGGCAAACTGTTTCTTGCAGGTGTTGTTCCTGGCATCCTTTTTGCCCTCATGTTCATGTTGGTCGCTCGTGTTCTGCTGCGAAAGGACGAGGTTGTTCAGCAATCGACGACTACGTTCTCAGGCCCGGGCGTCTGGCAGAGCTTCCGCTCTTCCATCTGGGCGCTACTGGTGCCTGTAATCATCCTTGGCGGCATCTATAGCGGCATCTTCACCCCTACCGAAGCCGGAGCCGTGGCCGTTGTTTATGCCGCTTTCATCGGCATCTTCGTTTATGGAGACATCACCCTCAAGGACCTGCCAGAGGTCTTGGCGGGCAGTGCAAAGACCAGCGGGACTATTCTGATATTGGTGATCATGGCGACCGCCTTTGGCAGGCTGATCACACTCGCGAGAATCCCGACAGAGCTCGCAACAACAATCACCAGCCTATCCGACAATCCGATCATCATTTTGTTGTTGATCAATTTGCTTTTGCTGGTGATCGGCATGTTCATGGAGACGATTTCGTCGATCATCATCATGACGCCGATCCTGCTGCCGGTTGCAACCGCGCTGGGTGTCGATCCGATCGTTTTTGGTGTCATCTTGACGGTCAACCTGGCCATTGGGTTCTGCACGCCGCCATTGGGTGTAAACCTGTTCGTGGCCAGTAGCATTTCGAAGGTTTCCATCGAAAGCCTCAGCCGGGCGATCCTGCCATTCTTTGTCGGCATGCTGATCTTGTTGATGTTCATCACCTATGTGCCCGCAATTTCCTTGGCCCTGCCATCCCTTTGGTGACCGACTGAGGAGCTTCAAACGTTAGACAACGAGCAGAGGACCCGGATGGATCTGGACCTATCCCACCCGTCGATAGAAGACCTTCGAAAAACCGCACAAAAGCGCATTCCGAAGTTTGCCTTCGAATACCTCGACAGCGCGACCGGCCGGGAGCTGGGGTTGAAGGTCAACCGGGACGCACTTGATGCCATCGGATTCATGCCGCGTGTACTATGCGGCCGAACAAAGGTCGACCTGCAGACTACATTGATGGGTCAAACTTACGGTCTGCCATTCGGGATAGCACCGGTAGGCATGTCCGGCCTAATGTGGGCAGGAGCAGAGCGGATGCTTGCAAAGGCAGCGGTTGCTCACAACATTCCGTTTTCGTTGTCCAGCGTGGCGGTTGCTTCACCGGAAGATGTGGCACCTTACATTGGCAAAAACGGATGGTTTCAGCATTACCCGGTGAACTCCAGCGATTTGCGCCGCGCAATGCTTCCGAGGATAAAGGCAGCGGGATTTCATACACTAATCATCACGGTGGACGTACCAGAAGAGAGTCGGCGCGAACGACAACGCCGCGCCAACCTGACCGTGCCTCCAAAAGCTGACCTGCGCACGCTGAAAGAAATGGCGTCACGACCCGCCTGGTGCCTTGCGCATCTGCGCGAGGGCATCATGCCACGTATGCGGTTCTTTGACGATTACGTTCCCACACGCGGGCGAGAAAGCTTTACCCATGCAGGCGCTCTGATACGTGGGATTCCGGATTGGGACTACCTGCGCGAACTACGGCAGGAATGGGAGGGTCACCTGATCGTCAAGGGTGTCCTGCGGCCGGAGGACGCGCAAAAAATGGTTGCCGAGGGCGTGGATTGCATCTGGGTCTCAAACCACTCCGGGCGTCAATTCGAAGCCGGGCCCGCCGTAATTGACCAACTCCCGAACATCCGCGAGGCGGTCGGAACAAATGTGCCATTGATCTACGACTCTGGCGTTGCCTGGGGATTGGACATCATGCGTGCCCTCGCGAAAGGTGCAGATTTCGTCATGGTCGGACGCGCCTTTCAATATGCTGTCGCAGCGTTCGGAGCACGAGGGATCGACCATCTCGTTCACATACTGAAGGCTGACATTGAGGCCAACATGAGCCAGCTTGGCAGCGAAAACCTCGGCAGTCTGGCAGAGCACCTTCTGAGAACCAGCTGATCGGCAATTACGGCGTGCGGCGTATCAGACAGGCGTGTTGTTATCCGCGTCAATCAGACCCTTCACGATCAGATCCGCAGTTGAGCGCGAACATGCCATTGGCAGATCATATACCGTGGCAAGACGGGTCAGAGCCTTAACGTCGACGTCGTGTGGCATGGGCGACAGAGGGTCGACAAAGAAAATCAGTGCATCCAGTTTCTCTTCACAGATCATAGCGCCGATCTGTTGGTCGCCTCCGAGTGGTCCGCTTTTCAGGCAGGTCACATCCAGTTTTGGATAGGCTTGCTTAATGCGACTGCCGGTGGTCCCTGTCGAGAAGATTTTTACTCTGGACAGGCGGGCCAATTGCAGACCCACCCATTCAACGATTTCGTCCTTTCGCGCATCATGGGCCACGAGGGCGAAACGCGGCGCATCACCGGATGAATTGTTCAACGTAGTCTTCTCCAAGTCCGACTTCCGCAAAGTGTTTTCGGCACAGATCAATCTTGGTAAAGACATCTTCGTAGCCAGTGACCTTGCCCCACGGATCAACATAGCACATCACGCCATTGACCTGGAAATAGGTAACCATCTCTTCGACATCGTCAGGAACGACCAAGGTATGAGTCTCACCCGGCGGCTCAAAGACATACCCCCCTTCTTCCGCAACCCAGTCATGTTCCAGATAATGCCAGCGCCCTTTCAGGACGAAGCCGTGGACGGGCTGGGGATGGCGGTGCCGCGAAAGAACACCAGCTTTGCGCACTTTGAGAAGGTTCATCCAATAACCTTGCGAGCGGTTCAGACAGAGCGGTCGGAACCAGACGTTCTCTGCCTGCGGAACCCACAGTCTATCGTCCTCGCTCATGGCGTTCGGGATCACGATCTCGTCTTGCGCATCCTTGGGGAATGGCAACTGATAGGGCATTCGGGCGGTGTCATGGTCATTCATTGATTTTCCTCACATAGCGAGATAGCCGCCATCAACCGGATAGATCGATCCGGTCACAAAGCTGGCGTTTTCACTCAAAAGCCATTGCACAAGCGCACCGACTTCTTCGGGTTTCCCCCAGCGTTTCATTGGCGTACGCGCCATGATCCCCGCTGTTCGTTCAGGGTCTTCCCGAAGGCCCTGGGTCATCTCTGTCTCGATCCAGCCCGGCGCGATGGCATTGACCCGGATACCGTCTTCGGCCCAGCGACCTGCCAGCGCCTTCGTCAACTGTGCCACGCCGCCCTTGGAAGCTGAATAGGCCGGCACCAAAGGTCCACCAAAAGTGCTGAGCATAGAGGCTGTATTGACGATAGCCCCACCTGTTTCCGCTAAGAAAGGATGCGCGGCGAGACAGCACCGCATGGTGCCTGTCAGATTCACATCAAGCACCTTGGCGAAGACGTCGATGTCATATTCTTCGCCACGCAAAAGAATACCTGCGCAGTTCACCAAGGCATCGAGGCCCGTGAGTTCGCCGAATACATCATTGATGGACGTCTGGTCGGTGACATCCAAGAGCTGCACCTTTAACCCGTCCTGAGGCTCGAATGCATCCAATTCGGATTGGGAGGCGGATGCGGCGATGACGGACCAACCTGCGGCTGCCAACGACCGTGCAACACCCGCACCAATCCCTCGCGTGCCGCCCGTTACAAGGGCCTGTTTCATCCAAGTTCCTCCAATACACTGGTGAAGGCGCGCGCGCGCCTGTCGATATCATCCAATGTATAGCTCGGTTTGAACAGTGCGGAGCCCAGCCCATATCCATCTGCACCCGCGGCATGATACGACGCTATCGTTTCCGGCGTTATGCCCCCTACCGCAGCGATGACTGCGTCTGCAGGCAATACGGCGCGCATGGCAGCTATGGCAGCTGGTGGTACCATTTCCGCCGGAAAGAATTTGAGGACCGATGCTCCGATATCCAACGCCGTAAAGGCCTCGGAGGGGGTCATGACACCTGGACACCAATACAGATCCCGCGCGACAGCCGCGTGCCCGACGTCCGGGTTCATATTGGGTGACACGATGATCCGCCCGCCTGCATTTGCGACCGCCGCGACTTGATCTGTAGTCAACACTGTGCCAGCGCCGACTATGGCTTGAGCGCCATGTTTCGCAACGATCTGCGTAATCGATTCCAGCGGGTCCGGTGAGTTGAGCGGCACTTCTATTATCCGAAACCCGGTATCGAAGAGTACATCAGACACCGGGCGCGCATTTTCTGGTGCCAGCCCCCGCAAAATCGCAATCAGCGGGTTCTCAGCAAGAGCTGCGGTAAGGTCAATCATCCCACCAACCCCGCAGCGCGAGCAATCAGAAAATGCCCTTTCGCAACGATGTCATCTGGCGCGCGACGGCTGTCGAAACCTGCAGTTCGAAGCGCTATTTCGTATCGGTCGGACAAGTCGCTGCGTCCAACAACAGTGATCGTGCCGACGTCTTTTACTTCGCCGGTCGCGGCAGCAACCTCGGTCCCGATCAACAAGCCCGACAAGTAGTCGGCCGTGGCAACCTTTGGGATTTTGCCCATGAGAGGAAGCGTCCGAACATGAAACAGGCTGTGCAGCAGGTTCGACTCACCACTGAGGCCCGCTTTGACGCCCATCACGAATGCGTCTTCGCTGAAGGCGTCCTCCTTCATCAAGGTGCCAAGGATCGTGTGTTCTTTTAGTGCCGAAAAGATCTCACCTGTCATGTAGGTCGAGAAATCCACGATCTTCCCGTCGGCAACCTGAACCCATTTGCTGTGCGTTCCCGGCATCACGAACATACCTTCGCTCAAGCCTAGTGAAGATGCCCCGATGATCTGGGTCTCCTCGCCGCGCATTACGTCCGGTCCTCCAGCATGTTCTGTCGAGGCACCTGTCACAAAATGAATACGCGCTCCGTTGGCCGCTTCGTGCGGGACCAACGCTCGCGCAAGACCGCCAGCACCTAGCGGCATTTCGGCATACTGCGTTTCTACCCAGCCATTGCGGCTGGTGATCATGCCAGATGCCAGGATCGGCAGGTCAGCCTTGGCGACCCAAGGACCGATGAGACGATCAAGAACCGCCTCAAAGGTTTGCCCCGCAACCTGCATGATACCTTCAGGCGACGAGACCCCATCGATCACCTCGCCCTCCGCACCAATTAGAAATGCACGGAACGATGAAGTGCCCCAATCTACGCCGATCAGCGCTGGTTCAGATGCGACCGAATTCATTCAGCAGATCCTCAACGGTTTTGCCTTGGGCCACCCACTTACGAGTTTCCTCCTCACGGTCAGCTTGCTCTTGAGCAAGGCGCACGGTTTCTTCGGCAATTTCCTGTGGAACCACAACGACGCCCATAAGATCAGCTACAATGAAATCTCCGGGGTTTACCACGACGCCCCCACAGGCGATCGGCACGTTGATCGAAAGTTCTTCTTTACGTTCCGAGAACATCGTGTGCGTTCCGCGCGGCGTGATCGCGCGCGTCCAGATTGGCCAGTTGATGTCTTCCAACTCATCTGTATCGCGCCCCGTGCCATCAACGATCATACCGCGTATGCCACGGTTCTTGGCCAGACCACCCATTAGACCGCCGCAGACTGACGTTTGGCGATCACCACCCGCGTCTACGACGATCACGTCCCCGGGTTGTCCCATTTCAAGCGCTCTCAATGGGTCGACCAGATCGCCTTTTGAAAGTTGAACCGTCACGGCTTGGCCTGTCACCTTGGCGCGGAAAGCGGGCTTGATGGCGCTGTCCATCACGCCTGTTCGGTACTGCACATCCGCAAAAATGGCAGCAGCGGAGTACGCCTCCAAAACCTTGTCGAATTTTTTGAGAAGTTCCGGGTTTCTTTCAAAATCATTGAAAACCCTGAGGTCCGTGCTGACGTCTGGCATTCTTGTCTCCTGTTATGCGGTAGATACGGCCAACGCGTCGGCATTGACTGTGTAGTCGGGGTTTTGTCCTGTCAGGACCTTGGCCACCTGAGTGGCCGCGGTGACCCGCGCTGCGTGTATGGATTCCTCGGAATAGTAGGCCGCATGCGGCGTTACGAGGACGTTGGGCAATGTGAACAACGGGTTATCATCAGGCGTCCAGTTGGCGCGCTTTGCCGGCTCTTCTTCGGGGTCATCGAGCCCGGCTGCGGCCAGATGGCCTTCGGTCAGCGCCCGGAACAGGGCTTTGTTGTCGACCGTTGGTCCGCGTCCAGTGTTCACGAGTATCGCACCGGGTTTCATGACCGAGAATTCGGCATCCGACAAAAAGTGATGCGTGTTCGGCGTCATCGGCGCCTGCATCAGGATATAGTCGGACCTTGCCAGCAATTCAGGCTTGCTCACCAGCTCGACCCCAAGCTTCGCGGCGACTTCTCTTGGCAAATACGGATCATAAGCGATGACCCTAACTCCGAAAGATTGCGCCCGAGCCACGATGGCTTGCCCGATTTTACCCAGCGAGACGACACCCATCGTCCGCCCGCGCAAACGATAGACCGGCTGCCCGCTTTGCCACTGCCAGACCCCTGCATGAGTGGCCCGATCATAGTCGGGCAACTTGCGCGCCAGGGTCAGCCAAAGGGCAATCGCGTGATCGGCGACTTCCTCGGTGCAATAGTTTTGCACGTTGGTAACGAGGATGCCTTTTTCCGTTGCCGTGCCGACATCCACGATATCTACTCCTACGCCATAACGCGCGATGACCTCGCAGTTCCGCATCCGCGTAATCGTTTCTTTCCCGATCCGGGCATATTGGTTCATCATCGCTGCGCAATGCGGCGCGACATCAAACAGGTCTTCCTGGCGCTTGGCCTGAAGCGCAATCACCTCGGCTCCTGCGGCTTCCAGGATTTCCGTCTCAACGGCAACATCACCAAAGTCGTAATCGGTGATCACGACCTTGGGTTTGTCGGTTCTGGGGGGAAAGTCGGCGCGATCAGTCATAAGCACCCGCCGAATAGGTCAATTCGTACGAGTGGCTATAGAGCTCGAAAATGTTGCCAAACGGGTCTTCCATATAGACCATGCGATAGGGCTTTTCACCTGGGTAATACTTGCGCACTTGGCTCATGCGCTGGCGTCCGCCCAGGTCTTCGATAACCTTGATGCGGCCTTCCAGATCCTCGTCCTGTACGCAGAAATGAAACAAGCCACGCCGCCAATATTCAAACGGGCGTTCTTCTTCGACAGTTTTCGGGAACTCAAACAATTCGATGCCAACACCGTCGCCCATCGACAAATGTGCGATGCGGAAGCTTCCCCAGCCTTCCCCAAATACATCGTCGCACATCTGACCGATGGCGCTTTCGTCATGCAGGATTTCAGTTGGTTCCATCAACACGTACAGGCCGAATGCCTTGGAATAGAACTCCACGGCTTTTTCCAGGTCGGGAACTGTGATGCCAATGTGAGAGAAAGTGAGAGCGGCCATGTAGGGCTCCTCCAGTTAGCAGTTAAAGAATGTTGCGAACGATGCCGCCTTCGATCCGATGCGCAGAACCATTGGAGGCTGTGCTTGCTGAGATCGTGACGATCATGCGGGCGACTTCGTCTGGTTGGACAAAGCGCTGTATGAGCGATGTGGGCTCATCTGATTTGAAGTAATTGTCGACGATGGTGTCGAGCGGCTCACCCTTCTGATCGGCGAGGCCGTCAAAATAGGCTTCGACACCTTCGGTCCAGGTCGGACCAGGCAGGATCGAGTTAACCCGGACTTGTGTCCCCTTTGTCAATTCTGCCATGCCACGTGTCAGACCTAACATGGCAGTTTTGGTGACAGAATAGTGCACCATCTGAGGCAGTGGTTTGACCGCCGCTTCACTGGCCATATTGATGATGGACCCTTCCCCCCGGCGTAGCATCTCGGGCAGGAAAATCCGGCTCATCCGAACGGCGGACAGGACGTTGATGTTGAAGTAATGCATCCAGTCGTCATCGGTGAGATCCTCGAACGGTTTGACCGAAAAGATGCCGACATTGTTGACCAGCACATCAACTGTACCGCGCGCTTGCGCGAAATCCGCCAGAGTTTCCGCATCAGCGGTTTTTGTCAGGTCGGCCGCAATACCTTCGACCTTGCCCAGAGATGACAGGTCGTCGACGCAGTCGGACACTTCCGCCTCGGTCAGGCCATGCACGATGACCCGCGCGCCTTCTTCCAGGTAGACCCGGGCAGTGGCTTTGCCGATGCCGGAACCTGAGCCAGTCACCAGGACCAGCTTATTTTTGAGCCCCAGATCCATCTCAGGCCTCCTTCTTAACGTTAGATGACTGCTGCGATGAAGGGCGGCCGAACATTCGACCCATCAAGCCCGAAATTTCCGCGCGCCACATGTCTATGCCGACGGCCAACAGAATGATCAGGCCCAGCACGATGTTCTGAACCGAAGATGGCGCAGCGTTTAGGTTCAAACCATTCTGGACGATAACGATTGTCATCGCCCCCATCAGCGTGGCGAGGATGTTGCCGCGGCCACCTGCAAGGCTGGCTCCGCCGACAACAGCGGCGGCAATGGCCTGCAGTTCCAGAGTCTGGCCATAGTTGGGTGAACCAGAGTTGAGGCGCGCTGACATCAGAATCGCACCCACCGCAGTCATGAATCCCGCGATGACAAATGTCGTCGTCTGAACTTTACGTACGTTGATACCCGTCAGAACGGCAGCGGCTGGGTTACCACCCACGGCATAGATCTCACGGCCGAGTTTCGTGAAGTTCATAGTGAACGCGGCAAGGACGTAGAAGAACACGAGGTAGAAGAAAGGCATCGGAACGCCGAACAGCTTGCCGTAAAATATTGGCTCCAGCGCCGGATCCAGCGAGAAGATCGGAGACCCATTGTTGAAGGTCAGCGCAAGGCCCCTGAAGGCAATCAACGCCGCCAGTGTTGTGATGAAAGACGGGATACGCCCGTAGGCTGTTATCAGCCCAATGAATAGACCAAGCAATCCGCCCATGAGAAGAATGAGTGGCAACGCCAGAACCAGTGGAATGCCAACAAATTTCAACATCTGCGCAAGGATCATGGTCAGCAAAGCCACCATAGACCCGGAACTCAGATCAATGCCCGCAGCGAAGATCACGATAGTAGACCCGATTGCGATCAAGGCCACGATGCTTACCTGTAGGGACAGGTTTGAAAGGTTACCCGGGTTCAGGAAGCGTTCGGTCGTAAGGGCCACGATCAGTGCGACTATCACCATTGCTGCAAATGGTCCGATCAACTGGGTGTCAAAGATCCGCTTCATGCGAAAGCCTCCTTAGGCTTGGATTGAGGAGTGTCGGCGGACGCGCGCACAAGGTCGTCATGAGTAAGGTCGGATGCATCGACCGTGCGCACTATCGTTCCGTGCTGCACGACGGCAATCCGATCGCTCATCGCAAGCAACTCATCATGGTCTGAACTGATCAGAATGATCGATTTTCCCGCCCGCGTGAGCCTGTTAATCAGCTTGTAAACAGCGATCTTGGCGCCGATATCGATCCCTTGCGTCGGCTCATCAAGGATCAGAATGTCCGAGGCTGAGAACAGCCAACGTGCAATCACGATCTTCTGCTGATTACCACCAGACAAGAAGTTGACCGTCTTTTCCTCGGCCTGAGTCGAGATTTCCAGATCGCGGATCAGGTCATGGGTAGCTTGCTCTTCCGCCTTGAGATTCAACACGCCGAACCGGCTAAGCCCGCCGAGGGAGGCGGCGGTTACGTTCCCGCTTGCGCGGAAATTGAAGAACAACCCGTCAAACTTACGGTTCTCCGGAACAAGGGCCAATCCAGCACGGATCGCATCGATTTCCCGGCGGAAGCGTACTGGTTTGCCATGCAGTGTTATCTGTCCGTCCGTCAGGTCGTCTGTCCCGAACAGGGCGCGAGCGATCTCTGTGCGGCCACTGCCCAATACGCCACCCAAGCCCAGAACTTCGCCCCGATGCAACGAAAACGATACATCTTTCACGCCCGAATTGGTGGCCAGACCCGCCGCCTCCAGCACAATATCCTTGGTCGCGTTCTGCTCCTTTGGATAATGCTCACCAATGTCCTCACCGACCATTGCGCTGACAATCTCAGAGACGCTGATCTTGGTCTCGCCACTTGCTCGCACAACACAGCCGTTGCGCAAGATCGTCACTTCATCAACGATCCGTTCAACCTCATCCAGCCTGTGCGACACATAGAGAATAGCGGTACCGCGCTCACGCATATTGCGAAGTAGCTGGTGCAGGCGCTCAATTTCATCTTCACCCAATGCCGCCGTCGGTTCATCCAGGATGATCATGCGAGCGTCCATCGCGACGGCTTTCGCGATCTCGACCAGTTGTTGCTCGCCTACCGATAGCGAGCCGGTTATGGTCTCGGGTGAAACATCGACATCCATTTCCGCCAAAACGCGAGCGGCTTCGTTGTGGACCTTGGTCCAGTCGATCACACCAAAGCGGGACCGAGGCATATTGCCAAGGAAGATGTTCTCGCCAACCGACAAGGTGGGCACGATCGAGAATTCCTGAAAAACTGTTGCGACGCCCAGCTCACGTGCCGCCTGCGGGTCGCTGATCGTGACCGGCTTGCCATTGTGCAGGATTTGACCGCTATCGGGTTGCTGTACGCCGGACAGAGTCTTGATCATAGTCGACTTGCCACAGCCATTTTCACCCAGCAGCCCATGAATGGAACCGGGCATAAGCCGGATGCAAACCTTGTCATTCGCCAAAACCCCAGGATAGGCCTTGGTGATATCGACAAACTCCCAAAGTGGCGTTGCGGGTGTCATTGCGATTGCCTCGACAAAAGTGAAACTCGGTTGAGTTGCGACCCGGCAGCACGCGCACGCGCCACCGGGAAGCGGGGAGAAAGCTCAGTACTCTTTGGACGGCTGCGGGAAGAGCTTTTCTGGCTCTTGCAGCACGCTGATCGCACCGTCTTTGTCTTCAATTGATGTGGGCGTTTCGATCCAGCCGCCGGGATAGGACCCGTTGAGCGCATCAATGGTTGCGTGCATAGCCGCTTTACCCATCAGGAATGGTGAGGTGTTGACGGTTGCCGTGATGTTGCCAGCCGCAATTTCTTCAAGGCCAGACGTATCGCCATCATTGCCCAAAAGGACGATGTCATTGCGGCCGAGTGCTTTCGCAGCAAAGGACGCCCCAATGATCATGTAGTCGTTCGCCGCAAAGATCATGTCGAGATCGGGATTCGACTGCAGGATATCCATACCAGCAGTGTTGCCGCCTTCAACGTTCCATTTGCCGTCAATAGACACCACAACGTCGAAGTTATCGTTGCCCTCGATACCGTCGAGGAAGCCACCCACACGCTCGGTCGAGTGATAGCCAGGCTGCCCTTCGATGATTCCGACCTTCAACGGTTGATCGCCATAAGTTTCAATGGCCCAGTCAGCGATGGCATGTGTGCCATTGCGCTGAGAGTACCCGACCACGCCATGAATTGGTGTCGGGAAGTTCGGGATGTCCGAGTTGATCATCAAAACTGCCATGCCCTTGTCGACAGCCTGCTTCAGCAGTGGTGCCGCAGCAAATTCATCGTGTGTACCAAAGATGATTGCATCCACATCCTGCGTCAGCACATCCTGGATCATGCCCATTTGGCCGTTGATGTCCGCACCGGACTGCGGCGCAAGCATGAAGACTTCGACCCCGGCCTCAGCAGCAACCGCTTTGATGCCTTCACCGATGGCGATGTAGTAGTTGAACTCAGTCGCCGGCGGCATATACGCGATCCGGAACGTTTCGTTCTTGGGTTCTATCGCATCGATTGGCGCTTGTGCCCCGTCCTCAAGTGGAACCGGCGCTGGATAATTTTCCGCCAGAGCGACCGTTGCCAACGTGGCGAACCCCGCGGCAAGCGTAGTGGTCATTAGCGTTTTCAACATAGTTTTCTCCTCCAGAATTTCGTTGGTTATCCTTTGAATGGCGCGTCGATCACGCCACGAACGCCGGGTTTCACAGCAAAGAGGCCGCCGGATTCCGGTTCTTTCGTTAGAACTGCTTCATCACTCATCAGCCTTGAGGTCGTGATGAACAGCGTGTCGAGATCAGGGCCACCGAAAGCGCAACAGGTGGGCTTCCAGACCGGCACCTCGATCACGCGATCTATCGTGCCGTCAGGTGCGACGCGAACAACGCGATGACCTTCCCATTCGGCGTTCCAGACGCCCCCTTCGGCATCGACAGAGGACCCATCAGGCAAGCCAGGCTCATCATTGAAAGAAGCGTGGTGCCGACGGTTCGAAACGGTTCCACTGCGGGTGTCGTAATCAAATGCGACGATTTCCCGATCCGGGGTATCCGCGAAGAACATCGTCTCACCATCGGACGTAAAGCAAGTCGAATTGGCGCAAGACACTCCTTCGATAATCGTCCGTACACTCAAATCCTTATCAACGCAGATGACCGACGAATCGGCCTTACCAGAAACTTCGTTCATGCCTCCAACAATCAATCGCCCCTGGCGATCGGTTCGCCCATCGTTCAGTCGGGTCTCTGGGTTGTTCGGCTCGAATCGTGCCACGAGAGTTTCCTCGCTATTGGGCGAATCGAACAAGACAACCCGATCCGCATAAGCAACAATCAGACCACCAGACGCGCGCGGCGCGAAGCAACACACGCGCTCCGGCATCTCATGAGAGGTGGTTTCTGACGTTGCAGGATCAAATGACCAAAGCGCACAGCCTTCAATGTCGGTCCACCAGATAAGGCCATCGGCGGGATTCCAGAAAATCCCTTCCCCGTGCTGGTTCCTACAATCGACGACCAACTCTGCGCGCACTTTTTGATCTCCTAAATACATTCTGATATCTGATATACCAGCTTGCCTAATCTGGTGTATCAGATATCTTGCATCTGGCAACACCTTTTTTTGGAGATATCCTCAGATGGCGCTTGAGAGACCCAAGTCTTTGCGTGAACTCGCACTGGAACATTTGCGGAATAGTATTATCGATGGCTCCCTGAAAATGGGTCAGGTTTTGTCGGAGCGAAAAATCTCCGAAGAGCTGGGCGTATCGAAATCGCCAGTCCGCGAAGCACTCGCTCAATTACGTGACGAAGGGTTGGTCAGTATCGAGCCTCAAAAAGGCGCACGCGTTTTTTCGCTGTCTGAGCCGGAAGTGACGCAGATCTGCGATTTCAGACGGGCTATCGAAACTGCCGCCTTTGAACTTGCCTTGTTGCGGAACCCGGAAGGTCTTGCCGACGACATGCAGCGTGTCGTGAAGGACATGGAGAAGGAACGCAGGCGAGGCAATGAAAAGGGCTACCTTTCACTGGATACCACGTTTCATCAGTTGATTTTTGAACATGCCGGTAACGATTACCTGACGGCCAGCTATACACGCTACATCGGTAAGATTGCCGCATTGCGGACCCATTTGGCGAAGCTGCCACAGCATACTGAGCTCTCCTTCGATGAGCATTCGAAAATCGCTATTGCCGTTCGCGAAGGCGACATGGCCAAAATCAAATCTCTTCTCACAGCGCATATTGACCGCACCAGACAAGCCTACAAAAGCGCCGCCATCGTCCTCGAAGGAGCGACCGCATCCTAGCAAAAACGTAGCTTCGTTGTGACGGGGGCGGGCCAAAACGGCGCCGCCCCTTTCTCTTGGGCACCTCCCGGTCTTTTCTTTTTCAGTTGACATCTGAGATATCAGATGCCAATCAAAAGGCGGGAGGAAGCTTGTATGACGCCAGCAATGAAACCTGAAACACCGGGGCTAAAGCCACTGATTCAGCTGGATCGGGTTGGCAAAAGCTTCGGCACGAACATTGTTTTGGATGGCGTCGACTTTGAATTGAGACCCGGCGAAGTTCACGCGCTGTGTGGGGAAAACGGTGCCGGAAAATCCACCTGTCTCGGCCTGTTTTATGGACTTCACCAACCTTCTGCTGGGCGTATCCTGTGCGACGGCAAGGAACAGCGGGTCGAAAGCCCGTCGCATGCGCAATCCCTGGGCATCGGCTGTGTTTTCCAAGAGCTCAGCCTCGCTGGCGCGCTCTCTGTTGCGGAAAACATCTACGCGGGCCGCGTACCCACCCGGTTTGGCGTAGTTGACTGGCCTGAACTGCGACGCCGAGCCGAGGCGTTGCTGGCGGAATTCGGTCTGGATATCGACGTCTCAACACCCGTGGAAAACTTGCCGATCAGCTCCCGCCAGATTGTTGAAATCGCCAAGGCGTTGTCGTTGAATTCCCGCGTCCTTTTGCTGGATGAACCGACATCGGCATTGGCACCCGACGAAGTAGACGCACTATTCGAAGTTCTAAAGACCCTGACAAAGAAAGGGATTGGCATCGTCTATGTCAGCCACCATATGGCCGAGATTTTCCAGATCTCGGATCGCATTACCGTTTTGCGAGATGGGCGCCACATCAGCACTCTACCGATTTCGGAAACTTCTCAGGAACAAGTCGTTGCCGAGATGATCGGCGGCGCTCACCCCGGTGATGTCACGCGGTCAGGCAAGGTTAACGGCAAAGAGGTTTTGCATGTCCAAGACCTAACCCATCCAGGTGAATTCGAAGACATTTCTTTCTCCATTAAAGCGGGAGAGATTGTAGGGATGGCAGGGTTGATGGGCGCTCGCCGCAGCGAGATTGTTCGATCGATTGTCGGGCTGATGCATGGCGCGACCGGGGAGATCAGACTTCACGGCAAGCCTGTTAACTTTACGTCCTTGCGGCAGGCGATGCGTGCTGGAGTCGGGTTTGTTCCCGAGGAACGCAAGACTGAAGGCCTCTTTCTGGAGCAATCACTCAGCGACAACCTGATCGCGGCCAGCCTTTCCGATCATGCGTCTGCTGGGTTCATGCGTTCGGGCTCGATCAAAGCAGCCAGCCAAACAGCCATTGACGCCTTCAGTGTCAAAACCAGCGGGATTAACGAACTTGTTGGTGATCTCTCAGGGGGCAATCAACAAAAGATTATGTTGGCCAAGTGGCTCAAACGCTCGCCAGCTCTTCTCATTATTGAGGAGCCCACAAAAGGGGTCGATGTCGGAGCCAAATTCCAAATCCACACGGAACTATTGCGTCGAGCTGCCGAGGGAATGGCCATCCTCGTCGTGTCATCCGATTTTCCCGAACTTGTCTCTCTCTCAACCCGCATCCTTGTCGTCCACGACGGTCGCCTCATGGGAGACATCGCAGCCGCTGAGGCAACCGAAACCACGCTTCTTCAAATGGCCGCCGGAAATTCCGTTCCAATTGTGGACGCACCCCAAACCAATCAATCAGGAGTCGCGACGTGACCATGACCGCTCAAGCCAACTTGCCCATGAAGCGTCCGCTGCTGCGCCGTGTTTTGCAAGCTTTTGTCGATATTCGTGAACTGACTTTGATCGTTCTGATCGCCGCCATCATCATCGTGATGTCCAACGTCAATCCCTACTTCCTCAGCTTCTCGAACTTTCGAGCCGTGGCCGTGGGCATGGCCCCCACCGCGATCATCGTGATCGGTATGGCGATCCTGCTTGCCTCTGGCGGGTTCGATCTTTCCGTTGGGTCGGTAATGGCCTTGTCTTCTACTGTCGTAGCCATGCTACTTTTGACTGGCACGCCAATACCACTCGCGGTGGTATGCGGATTAGTGCTGGGTGGAATTGTCGGTGTAGTGAACGGTTTGCTGGTGACCGGTCTCGGTATCAATCCGCTTATCGCGACCCTCGGCACGATGTCGATCGCGCGAGGCATCGCTCTTGTCCTGACCGAAGGTTTTTCTGTCTCAAGCCTGCCAGCATCATTTGCCTGGATCGGCAAAGCTGACATAGGCGGCTTTCCTGTAATCGTCTTGTTCACCATTCTGCTTGTCGTCCTGTTTGACCTGGCCGTCCGCCATACACGCTTTTTCCGTCAGGTCTATTTCATCGGCGCCAATGAAAAGGCCGCGATATTGTCAGGCATCCATGTCACACGCGTGCGTATCATTCTGTACGCATTGACCGGTATTCTAGCGGCTTTGGCGGGTGTATTGCTGGCCTCTCGCCTGATGAGCGGTACGCCCACGGCAGGCAACGGTATCGAGCTTCAGGTTCTGGCAGCGGCTGTCATTGGTGGCGCATCCCTACGCGGCGGCGAAGGTACTATTCTTGGTGCTTTCCTCGGCGTCGTTTTCGTCGCGTTGATCAACAACACTATGACGATGCTGGCCGTATCGATCTACTGGCAGATGATCGTCATCGGCGGTGTACTCGTTACAGCGGTCGCCTTGGACATGCTGATCCGAAGCAAACGGGGCTAAGCCCTAAGCTTTCCAAAACTCAACAACAACCAAAGATCCAAAACAGGGAGACTACGATGACTGAATTGAATGTGAATCGGCGCAGGCTGCTGACAGCGGGCACCACCGCTGGATTGGCCGCAGCGTTCGGACTGCCCTTGCTGTCCAAAGAAGCCATGGCGCAAGCGGCCGGCAAGGAGTATGTGTTCCTGTCCATTGTCACGCAGGTACCGTTCTGGGTGGATTATCGCAATGCGATGGAAGACCTGGAAGAATTGATGGGCATCAAGGCCACGTTCACCGGCCCCTTGGATTTTGACACGGCCGCACAAGCACGCCAATTGGATGAACTGATCGCAAGACGTCCCGCAGGCATCCTAATCTTCCCTGGTGATCCGGCCACGCTGGCCCCCGGCGTCGAACGTGCGGTCGAGGCAGGCATTCCAGTCACATGTTGTATTGGCGATATTCCCGACAGTCCCCGGTCCACATTCCTTGGTATCAACGGCGTTCAGGCAGGACGTGTCGGCGGCGAAATGCTCGCGCAAGCGATTGGCGGTAAAGGCAAGGTTATCCTCGGCACTTTCCCAGCCCCCTCCACATTGGAGCGGGTCGAGGGGTACAAACAAATCTTTGCCGAGAAATACCCGGACATCGAGGTCGTCGACGTAGTCAATGACAAGGCCGACCCGTCCTATGCGCCGACAGCCTACCTTCAGGCCATTCAGGCGAACCCGGATATTGTTGGCATTGGCGGCACGGACGGCGACAGCGGCAAAGGCGCTGCAATTGCCGTCAATGAGGCGGGACGCAAGGACATCAAGATCGTCGCGATGGATCGAAATGATGACATGCTTCCCTATATCGAAGACGGCACAATTCACGGCGCAGTGGCTCAGAAATCCTATCTGGAGATCTTTCTCGCCTTCCACATGATGCATTGGCAGAATACTGACGCGCTGAAGGTCTTGCCCGATTGGAAGGCGGCTGGCATCAACCCTCTACCGGAGCGCGTTGAAACCGGGGTTATGCCGATTACGGCCGAAAACGTCGTTCAGTTCAAGCACACCTAAGCGATTGTCCCGGCGCATTCTGTCGCGCCGGGAACCAATAGGAGGGGTACATGTCGGACAGATGGAGCGTTCTTCACCTGCAGCAAAACGATCTGCGGCTGACACTCCTGCCCGGCATCGGGGGCCGCTTATGGGATGTTAGTTTCCAGGGGCACTCCCTCCTCTTTCAGAACACAGATCTCAACGGGTTGGAGGTCGATGACACGCGGCTTGCTGATCTGCCCACACGCTCTCCACAATTTGGTTTTCCACTCTGGGGCGGCGAGAAGACGTGGATCGCCCCGGATGCATCCTGGATAAACGGCGCTCCGTTTCCCGTGTTGGACAGCGGCTCTTACCAGATCACTTCAAGAAGCAGCACTCGTATCGACATGACCAGCGCATTATGCCCGACCTCGCACTTGTCAGTGTCGCGCCGCATCACGCTGACCTCGGCGGAGAGCTGGGATATAGAACACATCGTAGTCAACCATGGGACCTCGTCGCGCCTGACCGGCATTTGGTCAGTCATGATGCTTAACACCCCCACCAAGATCGGCGTCGAATTGGAAGACCCTGCATTTTATCCTGTTTTTGGCTCTGCCGAAGGGATGATAGCTACGCACGGCAATGGCATTGTCGTGGATTGCAACAGACAGCAGGAATTCAAAGTCGGGTTACCGAACCCCAACGGTCGTACACTGATGCGGTGCGGCCCTAATACCCCGTTGCTAATGTGCTCGGTACCAGAACCTCAACAGGGCGATCAATTTGCACACGACTATCCGTTTGAGGTCTTTAATTCAGCCGATTACGCCTATTGCGAAGCGGAGTGGCACTCCCCGGCACGCAACCTCGCGCCGAATGAAACGCTGAGTTTTCGGCAAACGTTCCGCGTCTTGACGGATGAAGATGCAGCCCAAATGCCATTGGGACTCACAATCAACAAGGAGTTCCTGTCATGCATGTCTTGATTACAGGCGCTGGTGGGCATCTCGGCCGCAAACTTTTCGACGGGCTAGAAAGCGAACCAGACTACGTCGTTTCCGGCATCGACATTCGCCCCGTAGATCATCCCGACATACACACTGCAGACCTGGCCGACGACAGCAGTTGGGTCAGTTTGCTTAAGGGAGTGGACGTTATCGTGCATCTAGCTGGTGACCGAGAGCCCTCCGCCACCTGGGCCTCCGCGATCAAACACAATATGGATGCAACGCTTTCCCTCTATCACCATGCGGCAGCCATGGGCGTCAGCCGCGTGGTTCTTGCCAGCTCTAACTGGGTCCACGGCGACAAAAGGTTCACGCACGATGTTCTCAACAGCACGACACCACCAGGGCCAGTAAATGCCTACGGAATGTCAAAACTGTTCTGTGAACGGACCGGGGCTTATTTCGCCGAGCATCACGGACTATCCGTCATTTGCCTGCGCATTGGCTGGACGCAATGGACCCACGACAACCAACCCGGCACGCATATGGCGATGGGTCGATGGGGCCAGGAAATGTGGTTGAGCGATCGGGACTTTCTAAGCGGTATGCGCGCCGCAATTGATGCTAAGGACGTTTCCTTTGCAGCACTGAACCTAATGTCGGATAATCCGGGTATGCGTTGGGATATCACCGAAACGCAGCAAGTGATCGGCTATTCTCCGCAAGATGGGAGCCTGGCAAAAGTTACCGCAAGCATTGCCTTTAGGTCTGCGCTGAAGCGCCTGTTTTCAGTCCGTATCCCCAGCTATTTCACCAAACGTTTTCCGGATTGGTAGAGTAAAAGACCCAGACATTGTTGTTGCGTTGGGCATTCAGTTTCTGAACCCTCGCCGGGAGCAGGATTTAGAGACAAGCGCCCAAACGGCTTCGTTCAATACCAGATTAGAGGGAGATGCATATTCAACGTCAGAACGAGAACAATGGCAATGCTATGAGGCGCAAAGGTAAAAACCCGTCGCTAAAGGTAAAACTATGTTTCGCCTCTTGAGGAAATGTGGAACGTCACTGATATTTGACTCAATCGGCTGTCAAAATCTCAACAAATGAAAGAACCGCGTCATTCAATTCTGACCCAAACATCAAGCATTTTTGACCCAGGACGATCAGCCTCTCATCCACGCGCGCAAAAAAATTTGACGAGCCCAAACTGCCCTTGGATTTTTTCTCGCAGCTTAGATTGCCAGCTTGCAGCGGGAGAAATGGTCACTCATGTGGCGCGCAGCTATGCTGGCAGTTGCTCTCCACAAGTTGCTGGACTTTTCTGCTGCTTAGCCAGCGGGCAAAAACAAAACCGTACTCGATTGCAGTTTTCCGTGAGAACACTCAAGGGAAAAGTACTGTAGATCAATACCCCAAGAGGTGAGCAAGTTCCACTCGGTCAATCTTGGATCTGTGGCGTTTGTCCATAGGGATTTTTTTCACGTGGGTCACTTTGGCAACCCCGAACTCCTGCGCCAGCCTATTCCAGTTTGACAAATTGTCTGCATCCCCTTCGACGCATAAAACGGGGCTCCCGTTCAGGCTCATCAGCGCGCTGTTCGTCATGCCCGGCCATTGGTGGGCGGCGATTTCAACGGCAAACGGGAAAATGCGTCTGGTTGGGGTTTTCACATCACTTCCCAGCCGACCCAACAGCCACAGACGCCCCCGCTCATCCAAATGACCCGCGTCGCCGGTTCGATGCCAGATATTGGAACCGTCTTTAATTTTGTTTTCTTTGGAATGTGCAGGATCAAGATAGCCATCATTGACGTGATCTCCAGCCACCTGAACTTCGTCGTCCCGAATTCTGAGCTTGATGTGCGAAACGGGGCGTCCGACCAAAAGCCCCCTGCCCGCAGCCATATCTCGATGATCACCGTCCGAGATTTCGCGCGCATTCAGATGCGCAATCGGTTCCGCCTCGGTGGAGCCATAAACGCAGACCACATCCAGGCCGGACTGTTCGAGCAGCCGTCGGGTCAGGTCGGGAAAGACTGGGCCGCCGCCAGTGAAAACGGTGTGCAACTGGCCGGTATCTTTGCACTGTGCAAGCTTTTCGCACAGGGACGGCGGGATCAAAAGCCGCGTGACCTGTTGTTTCGATACCCAGCCCGCGAGTTGCTCGGGCGATAGACGGTCCAGCTTGGTCATCTTCCAGTTTGGCAGAATCGTCGTGCGTCCGGTCGCCAGGTTGATCAGAGTGAAGACCGGAAATGCGACCAGATCCCGCTCGGCCGCATCGCTGTCCAAAAGCGGCGCGATGGCGTCGTGCTGAGCCATCAGAAATGCGTGGCTGCGTGGGATGGCCTTGGCCTGACCCGTGGTTCCGGATGTAAAGGAAATAAGCGCCACATCGCTGTCTTGAACATCCACAATACTCGGCTCGCCCTGTCCTTGGCCGGGTCGTAGCAGAGGTAACCTCAAAAGCTCAGGCACCACAAATCTGAGCAGCGCAAAGTAACCCGATGCGCAGAACGCCTTGGGACGGGTTGTTCTTGCCGCGTGACGCAACCCGGCCAGACCCATCGCAGGTTCGGGCAGAACGACCGTTACCCCCAAGGACCACAAGGCTGCGAGGCTGGCATAAAGGTCCGCATTGACGGGCATGGCCAGCAGAACCCGGTCGCCATGGCACAGACCTTTGCGCGACCACTTGCTGGCCAATTGCTGCGCGCGTTTCTGCACTTCACGAAAGGTGACCTCGCGACCATTGCCCTCAACAATGGCCGTCCGGTCCGCGTGCCGCGCGACCGCATCGGCAAAATGGTTCAGCAGGTTAGCCATCCAGACGCAGCCCATACAGAGCATATCGCCGGAACACCGTGGCCCCTTCGAAACTGCTGCGCTCAGCCGATTGATTATCATCGTGGATCAACGCGTGGATCGCCGTATCAAAGCCCAGTTCCAAGGCGGATTTATGGAAATGGCTGGCCAAGTGGCGTCCCGCACCCCGCTCCAGGCTGGCATAGGTTTTCAGGATCGCGGCTTTGGGTTTCGGACCTTCTGCATAGTTCGGGATGCCAAACACGAAACCCGCCAATGACCCGTCCGGGCGGCGGGCAAAAAAGATCAACTCGCGCTTCAGCATCGGAACAACGGGCATGTACATCGCCAGGAAATCGCGCTCGGAAATGGGTTTGTAGAACGCATTGCGCGCGAACGCCTCGACCGACAGGTGATAGACCTGCCGGAACAAACCTTCGGGATTGGTCCCGTCCCAAGGTTCGACTGTGAACGCATCGGATGCGGTCAAGGACGACCTCGCCGTTTGCGCCAAGGGAACGCGCGCTGAAAAATAGCTGCTGATGGGTGCAAAGCCCGCCGCCTTGAACACATCGGGGTCATCTGGCTTGTTCGTCGGCTCCATCAAAAATGGGACCGAACCGTCGCTTTCCGACACAAACCGGTAGCTGTGCCAGGTATCCCCGGACATCGGACCGATGATCCGGTCAATCCCCGCGCTGCGGACCCGTTCGGCGGCCTGATGCAGAGCTTCCAAACCGGCCTTGGGCGTCTTGCATGAGAAATCGCCGATGGTTGCCGCGGGCACACCATCCCATTCTGGGCCCTGCAGATATACGGACAGTTTGGCACCGTCGGTTCGAATACTTTCCTTCGTCATGAAATAACCCCGTCAGCGATCCGGGCGCCAATGTCCCCGGCAATGGACCAGATGTAATAGGTAAACGGCAGCAGCAGCGCCAAGAGCGTGAGCCGCGAAACTCGTTTCTTTTGAAACACATGCGGAAAGGCCAAAGGCACGGTCGCAGTCAATGCAAGTGTGACAAGTGACAACACCGTCAAAGGTTCAGCCCAGTTCGACTGGTCCGAGTTCAGCGAAACCGCCCAGATACGGACCAGAAACAGAACAGCGGCAGCAAGCGTTATCGCAACAGGTATGCCCTGCAACGCCATAGCCGACAGCCCCATGGCCAGTCCCATTGCACTAAGGCCGAAAAAGGATATCGCATCCCAGCCCGTTGCATTGCCCACTGCAAGCCAACCAAAACCCAAAATCCCCAGGGCGGCCACGATATCCAGATCAGGATATTTGCTGTCACACGGAGACGCGGTGCGCGCCCAGCCATGTGCGGCCAGTACCAGGATCGGCAGGACTGTATTCTGCATTTTTGCGGCGGCCAGCATCAGAAAAACCGCAACAACATACACGCGGGTCGTATGTTTGCTCAGGCCCAGCCGGGTTCCCACCACGCCAAAACTGACCAGCGCGGCAAAGAACAAGATGGCAAGCATCGCCAGTTCCGCCAGTGAGCTGTGATAGTGGACCTTCAGGAAAATCAACAACCCGAGCGGCAGGAACAGATTGTCAAAGCCGCGCCAGCTTTGCGCCTCGACCAAGGTGCCGAAACCGGCGACCATCAGGCACAGCATCATGATATTGGACGGCGGCAGTTTTGACAAAAACAGGAATCCGATGATCGCAACCAACAGCGTTACGACGAAAAATACCACCGACCCTTCCAGGCTTTTGTCGCCATCTTCGACCACATACCGCTTGGTGCCATAGGTGGTCCCGGCAAGTGCGGCGGCAGCATCGGCCAGTGTCAGAACAGCAATCGGAAGCACGTAGTAGAGCGTATTTTCACCAGCCAGCAACAGACAAAGCCCGACCGAAAGCGCCAACAGGAAATCCCCGTATGACGTACGCTCGACGCTGTGAATGGCGGCCCCCAGACCTTTTGAGAAACGGGGCAAACGCAAGATCAGCATGACGATCATCGTCGCCCCGATCAGCATGTAGACCGGCCAACGATCCGGGAAAATCCACGGCAATAGCATCGCAAAAAGCCCGGTTCCAACGTGCATCAGTTTGCGTTGCACTTCGCCGCTGAGCCCGACCTTTGGCGCCAACCGTCGTACCACTGCCATCAACCCCAGCAAGGTCAGAACAGACATCACAGCCAGCATGATCTGGGCCGCAACACTCATGCACGCACCTGTTCCACGACAAAGTCCGAGTAGAAAAAGGCCATGTCTCGGGCTTTCTGCTGATCTTCGACTGCCTGAAGGGTTTCCACTTTGCTCTGGTAGCGGGTTGGCACACGGCGGGGGGCCATCATGTTCCAATATACCAGACGGGCATTGGGCGCCGCGGCTGACAGGATGGAACCATAGACCGTGTCAAACATGTCAGGCGACATATACTCGAAAATGTCGGACAGGTTGAACCCATCGGCCTTTTCGCCGGTCGAGACAAAAGCCTCTAGCGATCCTGGGCGGATATCCAGACGATCCAGACGGTCGCGGATCGTGTCAAAGTGCTCAGGTCGCCAGGCCATCGGCAAGGCACCGCCGTGCGTGCCCTTCAAAATCCAGTGCAGATAGGGATTTTGCGACGGGTTCGTATCAACGCCTGCATGGCGAATACGGCGCGCCACATGCTGAGCTGGGCTGCCTTCTACGTGATCGAAAAACGCCTTGTCGCGCCCCATGCGGCCCATGACAAAGCGGGAGAAGAACAGTTTCAACAACAACCGCCACCTGAAGGTATCAAAGCGCGTGTCAAAGAATTCTCCGCGCGCCTCGGGGAGGCGAGGCGCAAAGACATCGTCAATCGTTTTTCTGGAATGCACAAACGGCAAAAGCCGGGTACGGAAGATGCGGAAGTACCGCTCGAACTTGCCGACCCCGCCGATCCCGTAGCGCACCACATCAGGCGTAAGCGCGGTCCAAAAGGCGCGCGTTTCCGGATCGGTCCCCCCCAGCGCCTTTGACAGCAAATCAGCACGCCTGTTGCTGGGACGTGATCCGGTCAGTTCCAGAAACTCTGGCTGCGTCAGAGTCTGAAACGCGCCTATCCTTAGTTTGAGACAGGCAATCTGCGCCGGGGACAGATCGACAACCACAACTTTGGCCGGGTCCAGCGTCAGCATCGCCAGCGCGTTATCCCCGGCCGAGCAAATCGACACAAGGGTGCCCCCAGCACAATCGCCCAGTGCGGCGGTCAGAACATCCGCGTCCTCCCACAGCTGCGCGTATCGGATGTGGTCGAAATCTGCCTTGGATTCGATTTCACTCTGCCCCATCGCACCGTTCCACTTTGCCGCTTGCCCCATCAACCGAAAGCGTTTCTCCGTCCCTGATCCACTGCGTCGCCCCTTTCAGGCCGACGACACAGGGAATACCCAACTCTCGCGCCACGATGGCGGAATGGGACAGCAAGGATCCCCGTTCAACAACGATGGCCGAGGCATTCGAAAACACGGCGATCCAGCCCGGGTCGGTGTGCCGCGCCACAAGGATGTCGCCGGGTTGCAGCGCCTCGGTGCGCGGGTCACGGATCACGCGGGCCTTTGCGGTAACCTGCCCAGCCGAACAGCCCGTGCCGGTTTTCACGCGTTCCCCATCGCGTTCAGGTACTTCGGCATCCACCCAGACCGGCGCAATTGCGGGCCCCCGGATTTCGATACGCTCCGGCGGGTCCGGGCGTTCAGACGATGCACGATCTTCGCGTTGGCGTTGCGCGACGATGGCTTTGAGGTCCGGGGACAGGCTGAACCCTTCGACGGCCCCCAGAACCTCATGCGTTGTCAGGTGAAACACATCACGGGGTTCGGCCAGCAGCCCCCGTGCCGCAAGCTCGCGCCCTATCCCCAGGAAAACACGCCGGGCATGGCCGAATATCCGGGTGCGTTCAAACCGCAGGTTCTCTCGATCCCGGACACGCGCCTTGGCCCAGCCCACGATCCATTTGGACAAGTAGCGTTTCACAGGATTGGCGGGGAACAGGGATTTCCAGTCCGGCTCACGGCCTGTATGTCGTTTGCCTTCCGGTCGGGCAGCACTGGCCGCGACCGCCATCAACAGGCTGGAGGGGTCCTCGCGCAGCGGAATGCTTTCCAGCTTCAGCTCTTCGGTGCATCGGTCGCCAAATTTATCCAGATATAACTGAACCTCGTCCTTGATTCGGGGGTAAGGATCCAGGGTTTCCAACCGGCAGTCCGCGCTGAGATGATCCGCAATCCCTGCTTCGCGGACCCTATGCGCCATCCGGGCAATACGCTGCGCCGGCTCCGCCGAGACGATGTCACCTTGACCAATCATGACATCGTTGTGCAGCACTAGCCCATCTTCACCCAGCCACTTGTGCAGCAAGTTGCGCGATGCGCCAAAGGCGATCATGCACAGGAAATCGTTGACCAACGGGGCGTCCCAGCGATCCAGCAGACTGCTTTCGATATCGCGATATTCAGCGGCCAGTTCGGTCGCATTGGCCGTTTCGACGTCCAGATCACGATCCAGAACATCCTTCAGCCTGTCGTAGAAATTGCTCCGGGTGCGTGGCAAACGCATAGCCTGCCATATCAGGCCGCACGCAACTCCAGCCAGTTTCGCGTATTCCCATATCTTGCGCACACCTTTGGCGGGCGGAGGCCCGATCTGGTCGGTGATTTCAGACGGCATGGGTTCGGACACACCCATCATCGTTTCCATGTAGTCGCGATTCAGCGAAAACCCCGGCAACAGCGCCAGCGCGCGGTACCAATTGACCAGATTGTAGTAGACCCGCCCATCAATGCGCCCCAGGAAGTTGCCGAAAAGGGCCGCGTTCTGCGCGACGGCTCTGTCTGATACGCCCAGAAGCCGCACAAAAGCACGATAGACCCGCCCGTAGACATGCACGGCAAAAGAGTAGGTCAACGGGCTGACCATACCCGGATAGCTTTCGACGATGTTGGAGTTGTCGAAAATGGTAAGCGCTTCATCCGGCAATGCCGCGGGCCGCAACGCGGTTGTGATTGGCCGCGCCTGAAGAATGTGCAACCCATCCGCATCGAACGCCCATTCAATGTCTTGCGGGGTGCCAAAAGCTTCTTCTGCTTTATGCGCCAACGCTGCAACTTGAAGCGCCTGATCCGGGGTCAGGACCTGCGGCGTCGCCTTCGCGCATTCAGGGTTTCCGTTTTGGTCAATGGTCCAATCCTCACCATCAACTTCACCTGCCACCAGTGCATCGCCCAGACCTTTGACGGCGGACACAACCGCAGTGTTTCGTTGCCCGGTCACGGGATCAGCCGAGAACGCGACACCAGCCGCCGCTGCATCAATCATGCGTTGGACGATGATTGCCGGGGCCTCTGCCGCGCCCCCGGTTTTGACGGCGCGGTAGATGGCGATTGTCTCTGCAAACCCGGATTGCCAAACCTGTTTCGCCGCCCCCAACACGTTGCTGTTTGTGACGTTCAGAACCGTATCGAACTGACCGGCGTGGCTGTGGTCTGCCCCGTCTTCGGCCCGACCGGAACTGCGCACAGCATATGGCCCCGGACCCAGCACGCCCAACGCAACATCCAGCGCGCCTTTCAAGCCACGTGCTGCGACCGGCCCTGTCTTGCCTTTGCGAAACGCGGCATCGGTGATGACAAAAAACGCAGGCGGGTTGAACCCGTGGCGGGCTAGGTTCGACAGCGCGGCGGCTTTGCCTCCGACCTGGCTCGGATCCGTGGCTTCGGATTGGCTGACGATAAAACTCATCTGAAAGCTCCAATCAGAAACGGCAAAAAGCCCGCTGTGGCATAGCAAAAGAACACCCAAAGCCCGGCGATCGTGTCCATTCTATCCTGCGCACTAAAGGTCGGCGCCTTGACATAGCTGCGCGCGGCCAGACCGCAGGGCACCAGCGCAAGGGCCCCAACCCCGACCGTGTACCAGCCCACGCCCGTCGCAAACCCCGTCCCCACCAGAAAGACAAAGGACAGGCCAACACTGCACAGCCAAATCATGGCGGCGCGGCGGTATCCCCACAGGCCCGAATAGGTATCAACCCCGTCAATTTCGTTTTCGGGCGACCAGAGCTTGCGCCCGATCTCAAGAACGCAGCCGTTAACGAAGGACAGCACCAGAAACAACCAAAGCTGTGGCGCAGCCCCTCCGGCGGGTAGCCATTCGATGCTGGTCAGCAGCAGGTCGATCAGCGGCATGATGGCCATATGGCTGACCAGATACAGCACCGGCCGCGCCTTTAGCCAATCGGGCGCGCCGAATTCGGCAGTCATCGCCGCAAGCCAGACCCAAACCCCCAAAAGACACCACAGTACCGGCGGGGACCACAGCCATGCAGCGGCGGCAGCCACCGGCAGGGTGAGCAGGCCCAGCACCAGAACCTCGGTCGGGGAAACCAGCCCGCGTGGGATGGGGCGTTCGGGTCGATAGCGCCGGTCGTCTTCGGCATCCTTGAATTCGTCGCAAACGCGCATCTGGAAAAACAGCGCCATTGCCAGCACAAATCCAACCAGAAACCCGGGCCATTCGGGCAACGAGCGATCCGCAAGCCGGGCCGAGACACAGATGCTTGCCGCCGAAAACACCAGCAACAGCGGAACGGTCTTCTTCAACGGAAACCGTTCAGCCTGATAGATCCACAATCGCGCCAGCAAGGTCATCTTTGGCGGGCCAGGCTTTCGTGGGCGCGGGTGAAATGGCCCGCAGCGATTGCGGCGACAATCGAAATCTCGCCGCACAGGCAAATGGCAGCGGCCACTTCGGCCAGCGCGGTGCCATTGCCCGTGCCCTTGAGCCCCAGAATGTTCAGCGCCGCAGTTTGGCTGGGCAGGCCGGTGCCGCCCCCCACGGACCCCACAAGAATGTTCGGGAGCGTGACCGAGCAGAACAGATCATCCCCTCGGGGCTCCATCCGCGTCACACCCATCGCGCTTTCCGCGACGCAAGCCGCGTCCTGCCCGGTGGCGATGTAAAAGGCCGCAAGCCCATTGGCATAATGGGCCTGCGCGCCAAGCTGCCCCGATAGATGCGCGCCAAGATTAGCGACCCGCCCATAAGCCAGCATGGCGTCTACGGTCGTTCCAAGCGTTTTTTCCACGACCTCAGCAGGCAAGGTGACCGACGCGCTGACCTTGCGGCCACGCCCTGTCACCAACCCAAGCGCCGAGGCTTTTTTGTCGCCTGAAAAATTCCCTTCGATATACCAGTTTTCCATCGGTATCGGGCAACGGTCGACAATCGAACGGCACAACGCATCCGTGGCGATGGTTACCATGTTCTGCCCCGCCGCATCCCCCGTCGTGTAGCGGCAAATCAGAAAAACGATATTGGTGTCGATGAATGGTTCGACCGAGACAAGCTTGCCGTGCCGGGTCGTGGCTTCGGCTGCGGCGCGAAGATCATCGATATTGCTGACCACCCAATCGACGAACTGCCCAGCTTGCAAAAGACCTTCGAACACAAAGGCGGGCGTGCGCAGAACACCTTCGTACAAGACAGCCGTGCTAACCCCACCCGAGCGACCAGCGGCATAGGCCCCACGCGCATAGGAGGCGACAAGAGCAGCCTCAGTCGTTGCCAGCGGCACATAGAAGTCCCCGTTGGCGTTCATACCGTTCAACCGCAACGGCCCAACGATGCCAACCGGCACTTTCACGGTTCCGATGTAGTTTTCAATATTCGCGCTGTAGGTTTCAGAAGCATCAACGGCCGCCGAATCCGCGATCTGCGCCTGGTCAGCATCGCTTGCCGTGGGCTTCAGATGATCCCAGAACCGCGCCACCGTTTTCTTGTCTGCCGCACGAGAAGGGCGCAAAGGCGAAAACCCTTCGTCATTCGGGGCCATCTGCTGGGGGGTGCGCTCAACATCATATCGCGCCTTTATACGCCGCAGCATCTCGCGCACATGAAATGGAATGATCAAAAGTCAGCTCCAACAAACGCTGTGTAAAACGAATGCAGATTTAGTTCTGCCATGGCTGCACCCTAACAAGAAAGAAAGCAATATCCAGCGAATACATCCAGTTGGCGATTGTAAGCAATCCTACCACTTTGAGTTCATCCGGCCTTAAAGTCAGGAAACGGAGGATCGAATGAGTGCTTCAAGCGACACGAGCCGGAAGAGATTGTCACAGAGTTATGGCAGGTTGAAATGCTATGCGTTTGGGGGATGCAGTTTGTTGATACCATCCGCCAAGAATCTCCAATTGCAAGTTTCTGCAACCACTGGATGTCTATCGGTGTTGTAACGAACCGCGAACATCGCTGAAGCGGTTTTATGTGAAGCGATCTCTGGTTGAGTAGTGGCCATTCAAGCGCCGCATCGGAGCTTGACCCAATCGGCCAATAGTCCAACTCGGGCACACGGAATTGCGAGAGGTTGAGCACACGATACTGAACCTTAGGTGAAGTCTGTTATCTGTCCCTAAAAAATCCAGTTTTGTTTCGCAAAAAGTACTTAGACAGGCAATGCCGACTTAGCTTCGTCTATCTGCTCAATGTCAATCTCGGCCAGCGAAGAAACGACGCAATCCGCCGCCGTTAGTTCACTCTCGTGATCTTCATGAAGAAGACCTACGCAATAGAAACCACCATTTTTTGCCGCTTCGACTCCGGAGGAAGAATCCTCGATCACGACACATTCATCCACTTTTAGCCCCAGACCGCTGGCGGCGGTGAGGAATATATCAGGGTTGGGTTTCCCTTTTTCGACATCGTCGCCTCCGATAACAACCGGAAAGGCATCTAACAAACCGGCTTTTTCAAGAACGGCTCGGACGTTGGCGCTGCTGGAAGCGGCCGCCAGCCCGTAACCCTCAGACTGGCATTGTCTTACGAGGCGCACAGCAGCATCGAAGACACGAAATTCGCCTCGCTCGATCATTTCAACATAATAGTCATTTTTTTTGTCTGCGGCGGTTCTGACTTCATTTTCCGAATGCCGGGTCATGACCGCGCGCGCGCCGTCAAAACGTGGGCGCCCATCGACAAGTCGCCGGTATTCCGCCCTTCCAAACTCATACCCGTTTTCTTCGAACATGCGTTTCCATGCCGCAAAATGCGCCGGAACGGTGTCGACCAAAACACCATCAAGGTCAAAGATCAGTCCTTTGATCGGCATGCTGAATCTCCTGGTTCGTGCCTGTGCCAGAAACACGTAGCATGTAGGGAATTTTCTTCAATCGGCTGGCATGTGAATGTTTATCTGGCATAATTATTCACGCTGCCAAGCTTCCGTTCCCGGACAATGTTAAAACAAATGATTGACGTAAAAAAACTTCCATTCGAACAACGCGCCCAGTGCGCGGCCTACATGCGCGCGACGCACAACATGTCACAGGTGGAGATCGGGGCCATTCTTGGAGGCCTGTCACAACCGCATGTCTCGCGGTTGCTGAAACACGCTGAGCGCCAAAACTACCTGGTCATCGAACAACGCTTCGTCAAAGAACAATTCTCAAACGAGTGGATTGCCCAGATGGATGAATTGCTGGCTCCTTCAGGGCTCAATTCTGATCTGAAAAGATATTGCAACAGGAACAACCTCATACCGCCCCGGCTTGGGGTTTTTGAAAGCGGCCCGGGGAACACCGAAGCTGCACTGTCACAGCGCCGTGCCAGATTTGGACGAACCGCATCTGGGCGATTGATAGAACTGATTGAGAAATCGAACGTCATCGGCGTTGCGTGGGGTCGAACAATCAAGTCCCTGGCAGAAGGGATTGCAGCCTCAAGGCAGCCCATAGATAAGTCGCAAAAGACAGAGTTTGCAGCAGTTTGCGCAGAATTGATGTCACTGGCTCAGCATGGATACTCTGCCAGCCGGCTTGCCGGAACGTTTGATGAGCTATTTAACGATCAGCCGGAGGACAGCCCTCAGCTAACTGGTTTCCCGGCGTACATACCCCGTCACTATGATGAGACCATGCGTCGTTCCATCTGGCAGTACATCTCTGACACCCCGGGATTTCACCGCGTGTTTTCGGGGCCTGACGCGCTGATTGATAAAATGGATATGCTGATTTCCAGCGTTGGGTCTTCAAGCACTCCAGTTCTGGGCAGTTTTGAAGAGCTGGTTCAGGCAGGCGGGTTAAGGGCTGATGATCTTCGGCAATTGGTTGTCGGGGACCTTGGCGGCATTTTGATCCCGAGAACCGGGATTTCAAAGGCCAAGATGGACCTGATTGACGAACTGAACGGGCTGTGGACCGGGATCAAAACAGAGCATGTCAAGGCCATCGCAGATCGGGCATTTGACGATCCCAACCAAAGTGGGGTTGTGGTCGTCGCGATTCAGAAGGAACGAGGTGATACGGTATTCGAACTGATCTCTCGAGGGCTTGTCAACGAATTGCTCATTGATCACGCAGCGGCGGAGCAACTGCACATGCGCATTGCCGAGGCCCTTGCAGACTGACTGCGAGACCTCGGTGCACCTCGACCATTGCCGCGAGAATTGCCCTGGTCGTCACGCTGGCTGCGGCGCGAAGACCACTTCCTCTCCTGCAATCAAAGTAACAGGATGACCCACTACCTCGATATTTTCTTTCGTGCCGGACGGAGCAATCAGCTTAAACCGGCACTCGTCATGAGAAATCAAAACTTCGACGTCATTCCCCTGCCATTTCAGGTTAAACCGGATGCCAGACCATTCCTCGGGTAGCCAGGGTTTGAACGTCATCTTGCCGTGCTTGACCCGGAATCCGCCAAATCCACAAACAAGCGACTGCCAGGTGCCACCGGCCGAAGCGATATGCATCCCGTCTTGCGTGTTACCCTGATTATTGACCAGATCAACAAAGGCAGACCGTTCGAAATAGCGATGCGCCGAGGAAATATCGCCGACTTCAATCCCCATGATCGAATGAATGGCCGGGCTGAGCGATGATTTATGCATCGTGCGCTTTTCGTAAAACGCATAGTTCGCCTTTTTGATTTCGTCTGAAAACTCGTCAGGTAAAAGATAATTCAACATGATCACGTCGGGTTGCTTGAGTAGCATCGAGCCATTCAGTGAAAAGTGATCATGTCCTTCGGGATAGACGGGCATACGGTTTTTATCCCATTCGGTGATGGGGATGTCCTTGAGTTTGAAATACCCTTCAAATTGCTCGATCAGATTGCGGGACGGGTCAAAGGGAACATAGATTCTTTCGGCCGTTTCCAGCCAGTTCTCTACTTCCTTTTCGGTTAGATCTAACCGAATTCGCAATTCGTCATGAACCGCTGATGAGGTTTCGCTGAACTCTTTGAACACGCGCGCTGATTGCTCTAGGTGCCATTTTGCCATTCGGTTGGTGAAAGTGTTGTTGTCGACATGCTCGTGAAACTCGTCCGGCCCGATAACGTTAGTCAGCTCGAACCGGTCCTTGTCTTTGTTCCATTCCAGCCTACTGATCCAGAACCGACTGGTTTGATACAAAACCTCGGCACCAAAATCGCGAAGGAAATCTTTGTCTCCGGTCGCCGCAACATAACTGAGGATGCCATATGCCACGCATGCGGTGACGTGAATCTCTTCTTCTCCGGTCCAGATACGGTTCGCACCGTCCGCTGTCCATTTTGGCGTCGTCTCCACTCCGGTATCAGCAGATTCCCATGCGAACTGCGCGCCCTTAAGCCCATTCATTCGGGCGTTCTCAAGTGCGCCGTTCAACGTGTTGTAACGGTATTTCAGAATGGCTTTGGCCGTCTCCGGCTGCGTGAAAATGTAGAATGGCAGCAGGAAGATCTCGGTATCCCAGAAAACGTGCCCTTTATACCCCTCACCTGACATGGACTTGGCGCCGATGTTCGCGCGCGGGTCGTTTTCGTTTGCGGCAATCAGCAGATGATAGATGTTGAAACGCATTGCACGCGTTGCTTCTGGATCACCCGTCACCACACAATCACAGGCGTCCCATTTTTCGCGCCAGGCTGCGGCGCTTTCGCTTAGACATGCGGAGAACCCTTTGGCATGTGCGGTCTCAAGAGACGCTTCGCATTTGGCGGCCAAATCCACGCCGTTCAGATCTCGCGACGTATAAATCGACACCATCTTTTCAAAGGTCAGACTTTGCCCGTTGAGCGCCTCGACAGAAACGGTTTGCGAAACCCGCTCATAATCACGGTTTGCGCCTTTGAACTCGCTGAAGGAAGGACAATCCAAGGCAGACGCCATGCCAATCGAAATGCCAGTGTCCAGGGTCAGAGCTTCGATATAGGACGCATCGCTGCTTGCATGTGATTGAGTGACCTTCATGTGCCGGCTTTTGGCCCACTTCTCCCATTTGACTTCGGGGTGGAAGACAGGATTTCCCTGATAAGCTGGCAATCGATCCAGATTGTATCGATGGGCATCAAGGGCGCTTTCGACAGTGATTTCGGACGAGTGGTTTTCCGGAGTGACGATCAGGCGAATGCCACAGATGTGCTGATCGGCAAAACTGGCAAACCGAATGCTGTTGATGCGGGTACGACGGCCTTTGCTGTCTTCAAACACCGTATCTCGGTGGAGAAATCCGGTCTGCAGATCCAACACGCGCTTGTGTTCGACCACTTTACACGTTTGGACATCCAGAATTTCACCTTCGACACGGACCCGAAATGGCAACCAGGTAGGTACATTGACTTGATCGATCACCGTCGAGTCATGGTGATCGTAAACACCGGCCAGATAGGTGCCAGACAGCTCTCCTTTGTGGCCCTCTTCCAGCGACCCACGTGTGCCCTGATAGCCGTTGCCGACCGTGAAAATGGTTTCCTTGAAGTTCGCTTCATCCAGATTGAATTGAGTTTCTTCGATCAGCCAGTCGCTACTGCTCAGCATTGTCTGCATGTCAGGGCTCCATTCGGGTGATATTTCGGATAATTCAGTCGCCGTAGGTTTCAGCAATCTGACGTTCGGTTTCTTCCAGTGATCCGTAGACATCCAGCTCGCTACTCGAGCAGCGCTGCGCTCCTGCACAGTTTCCGAACTGGCAGGCTGTAACGAAATTGCCAGTCTTGAGGTAGCCAAAAGCCAAACCACCGGCAAAGCTGTCACCGCAGCCCGTGGTGTCGACCACATCCTCGACAAGCACCCGCTTGACCAGATGTTCCCGCATCCGGCCGGTTGCATCCTTGTGGTAGACGGCGCAGCCGTGTTGATCCAACGTGACGTAGAGCGCCTTGACGCCCAGATCCAGGCAGTGCTGGGCGAACTTGGGCAATTGGTCCATCGTGAGTTCGCTTATTTCCTGTAGTTCGTCAGAGCCGTATTCCCCTTTGAACCAACTGCATTGAGCTTCTTCCAAATTCATCTTCAGTAGGTCGATATGCGGAAGCCAGCGATCTCTATCGATCCAGAATTTATGATACCGTTCACCATGTGCTGAACACCCGCTGGTGGGACCATGCGCATCAAATACAACCAGACCATCGCTGTTGGCCTTGATGTATCGGATCGTTTCCAACGGAACCTCGAAATCCGTGATCGGAACGAAAACGAAAGCCTCGCAATCCATCAGGTCTTCGATGTCGTCGGGCAGGATCGGGTTCATGAAACCCGTTTGCTTTTCGTTTCGATGGTTCTGATCGACGTAAACCAGATCGATCACCGCGCCCTGATCTGCATCGCCTGTGACATGACTGACATCCAGATACGGAAACTCAGACAGCAAGTTGCGAACATTGTCGACGTCCGACCTGCGCACATGGCTGACGACGTTGATCCGCGAACCCGGACCGGCCAGCGAGGACATACAGACCGCTGTATAGACCGCGCAGCCAAATTTATTGAATTTCTCACCCTGATAGCTGGTGATATTGTCCCTTGGGATCGGGCCAAGGACTGCGACATTGATCTTGTCAGACATTTCGGTCCCTTGCTTTTATTCGCTGTATTGTCGACGGGCGTATGCGTGATTATAGCAGCTTCAGTTCTGATAGATCTGTTCGCTGGTATAGAACCCGCCGTCGATCACCGTGCTGTCGATCGTATCTTTTGACACTGCGGAGACAGGGGTGACAACCGTCGGGATTTCCGCGAAACCATTGTCGATCAGCGTATGCTCACCGATCAGTTCGCTGATTTCGGCATCCGGAGACTGCGCTATTTTCACGGCAATATCCGCCGCCTCATAGGCCAGAGGCTTGATTTGCTTCCAGATTTCCAGCGCCTGTATGTCATTGGCGACCATTTGGACATTCTTCAGATCAGCATCTGACCCGGCAACAAAGACCTGATCAGCCGATGCCAGATCCTCATCCGACAATGCTGCCAGAACCCCAAAGGCAAGCCCGCTGTTGTTGGCGATGAACGCATCAATGTCGTTGTCATATTCGACCAATAGGTTCTCGGCAGTGTCTCTGGCCATATCGGGAGACCAGTCTACATGGCTGCGATCCGCAACAAGCTCGAGCCCTGGATGATCGGCAATCACTTTCAGCACACCGCTGCTGAGCGCTTCGGCATTGGCATCACCAGGCTGACCGCGGATCAGGGCGACCCGGCCTTTGACCTCTCCGCGGGTGTCGTTCAGCCAGTCCACCATCGCTTCGGCCTGAAGCTGCCCGACAGCCCAACTGTCCTGCATGACCATGACGTCAAGCGGCCCGTCCTGCAGCATCGAGTCATACCCGACCACTTTGACGCCTTGATCGTGGGCCAGATCAACAAGGGCACCAGCGGTTGCGGTGTTGACGGGTTGCAGGACAAGAACGTCCACCCCCGATTCCAGCATTTCCTCAACCTGCTGCAACTGACGCAATGGATCATTGCCGCTGCTATCAAAGATCACATCTGCGCCTTGGGATTCCGCGCGTGCAATGAATAGGGATTTGTCAGTCTGGTATCTGGCTTCCTGCATGGTCTTGAGCAGGAACCCGATTGTAGCGTTGTCCTGCGCTGCCGCGATCATTGGCAGCGATGCGGATAGAAGGCCGGCCAAACCCAAAGCTCTGAAGCCGTCTGTGCGTAAGGTTGCTAAAATGGACTGAACCATCGCTTACCTCCCAACTGTCATTCAAGTTTTCGGGGATTTTGGCGTTGCCCCCGGTGCGTGTGACCGGGGGCAGGCCAGCAACATTACTTCTTCTGCATCACATCGAACCAGACGGCGAGGATGATGATCAGGCCTTTGATGATCAACTGATAGAACGTGACCACACCAAGCAGGCTCATGCCGTTGTTCAGGACGCCGATCAGCAGAGCCCCGATGATGGTTCCGCTCACCTTGCCCGAACCACCTGCCAAGCTGGTGCCGCCGATAACAACGGCCGCAATCGCATCAAGCTCGAACATGGTTCCAAGGTTGGGCGAGGCACCGTTCAGACGCGAGGCCAGGATGATACCAGCCAGCGCCGACAGAACCGAAATGACCGTATAGACAATCATCTTGGTGCGGACGACGTTGATGCCGGACAGGCGAGCCGCATCTTCGTTTCCGCCAAGCGCATAGAGGCGGCGACCAAAACGGGTGCTGTTCAGCGTATAGATCCCGGCAAATGCAATGACTGCAAAGATCGCGACAGGAACGGGGATCCCTTTGTAGCTGGTAAACACGTGGAAGGCCAAAGCAAAACCACCAATCATCACCGCCCCGTTGACCAGCAGCTCCTGCATATTCACTTCGACGCCGTGAGCTTTGCTTTGTTGAACGTCCCGGAAGATCGAATAGACAGCAAGCGCAGCACACACGATCAGCACGATACTGGACATCATCGGCGGGATATAAGCACCACCAATCAATGGAAACACATTACTCGTTACCGGTACAGAACTGCCGTTGGTCAGGGTCAGAGCCAAACCGCGTGCAATGGTCAGCATTCCAAGGGTTATGATGAATGGGGGTATGTTGAACTTGGCTATCCAGAACCCGTTCCACAGACCTATTCCAACACCTACGATCAAAAGGGTTGCAGGCACCGCCAATATTGTCGGCACGCCCCATTGCATCATGAGCGTACAGACGACCGCTGATAACCCGACGACAGAGCCAACGGAAAGGTCAATACCCGCAATCAGAATGACCATGGTCATGCCTACGGCAATGATCCCGATGATGGTAACCTGACGGGATAGGTTGCTAAGATTCCTCGCGGTGAAAAACGCGTCGTCGGCAAAGCTGAGCCCAACGACAAGCACGATCAACGCAATTAGCGTCGCGTTGTCCTTTATGAAGTTTATCAGGTGGTTTTCCTTGGCGCCATTGACGCCAACACCTGCAACGTTGCTGTCAGCACTCATTTGCTTCCTCCCTTATGCGCTGCCGGTGGCATACGCCATGATTGCTTCTTTCTTCGCGTCGTCCCGTTCAAAGTTCGACACGATCTCGCCTTCGCACATCACCAGAATCCGATCGCACATGCCCAAAACCTCGGGCAGTTCGGAAGAAATCATGATGACAGTGACACCCTGCTGGACCAGTTCGTTCAGCAGCTTGTAAATCTCGACCTTGGCGCCGATATCGATCCCGCGCGTAGGTTCATCCAGAATGAACACATCTGGGCGCGAGTTCAGCCACTTACCAAGAATGACCTTCTGCTGATTGCCGCCGCTGAGCGTACCGATCACTGTGTCAATCGAAGGCGTTTTGACGCCCAGCTGATCGACATATTCCTTGACGACTTTGCGTTCCTGCTGGGTGTTGATGATGCCCAGAACCTTTGAACTGATCGTCTCAAGCGAGGAAATTGTCGTGTTGAAGGAAATGGATTTGTCCAGAAACAGCCCCAAAGCCTTACGATCTTCGGTCAGCAGCGCGATACCGGCATCAATTGCGTCCTTCGGCGATTTGATGTCCAGCTTTTGCCCGTTCAGCTTCACTTCACCGGTGGTCTGGTCCGGATAGGCACCGAATACACCGCCAACCAGTTCGGTCCGGCCAGCGCCCATAAGCCCGGAGATGCCCAATATCTCGCCTTTGCGGGCAACGAAGCTGGCGTTCTTGACCAGATAGCTGCCAGGTAGGTCGGGGTTTGTGACGGACAGATCGTTGACCTCCAAAGTCACCTCACCCGGTGTGAAATCGACCTTGGGGAACATATCTTTGATGTCGCGCCCGACCATTCGGGCGATGATCTGATCAAGCGTGATATCCGCGATAGGCGTGACTTCACCGATGGTCTGGCCATCGCGCAGAACCGCAATCCGGTCGGCGATCTGCTCGATCTCTTCCATCTTGTGCGAGATATAGCACATGCAGACGCCATCGGCTTTCAGCTTGCGAATGATGCGGAAGAGATCCTTGACCTCTTTGTCCGTCAGCGCCGATGTAGGTTCGTCAAGCACCAGTATTTCCGCTTTTAGCGACAGAGCTTTGGCAATCTCGACCATCTGTTGTTTGCCCACAGTGATGTTCTGCACCAGATCTGTCGGACGAATGTCGTTGATACCCAGCTCGGTCAGCAGCTTTTGTGTTTCAGCAAATGTCTGGTTCCAGTTGATCCTGCCCTTGGCGTCAGTGAACTGGCGATCAAGAAAGATGTTTTCGGCAACCGACAAACCGGGGATCAGGTTGAGTTCCTGATAGATGATGCCAATGCCTGCTGCCTCGGCCTCTTTCGTATTCGCGAACCGGACTCTTTCACCGCGCAAAAAGATATCGCCCTCGTAAGTTGGATAGGGCCAAACCCCGCTAAGCACTTTCATGAGCGTGGATTTGCCCGCTCCGTTTTCTCCCATCAACGCCAAGAGTTCGCCCGAGCGGGCTTCGAAATTGACATTGTTCAGGGCGCGAACACCGGGAAAATCCTTGATGATACCCTGCATTTTCAGGACGACTTCAGACATGCTTTTTCCCATCACATTCAGAAAGGTATTTCGGACATTCCCCACCCTGACCGGCAGTTTCGCCGTGACGGGTTAAGGAAGGAGGGCACCATGAAGCCGCGCGCGGGGAGTACACGCATAGGGAGCCAGATGGCGAAACGCCCTCCTTCAGGAAAAGGTCCCGAGGATCAATTCCCGTAGACTTCTTCCTTGGAGTAGAAGCCGCCAGCGATGATCGTGTCATCAATGTTGTCCTGAGTCACAAGCGTGATCGGGGTGACAATCGTCGGCACATCGGCGAAACCGTTGTTGATAACCTTGTCCACTTCGACAAGATCTGCAGGTGCGGTTTCCGGATCGGCAGCCAGGGCAACCGCCACTTCTGCTGCAGTTTCAGCCAGGGGATCGATCTGTTTCCAGATTTCAACGGCTTGCTTGCCTTGCGCAACATATTGGATATTGGCCAGGTCGGCATCAGATCCGGCTACAAACACTTTGTCCGATGACGCCAGCCCCTGTGCTTCCAGTGCCGCGATAACACCACGAGCCATGCCGCTGTTGTTGGCGATAAACGCGTCGATGCTGTTGCTGTTAGAGGTCAGCGTGTTTTCCGCAGTCGCCATGGCCTTCTCAGATGACCAACCTTCATGCGCCTGATTTGTTACCAGTTCCAACCCCGGGTTCGCTTCGACAATCTCCAACACACCGCTGCTCATCGCAATCGCGTTGGAGTCGCCGGGTTGACCTTGAATCAGGGCGATCTTGCCGGACACCTCTCCGTTCTTCTCCTGCAGCCATTCAACCATGGCTTCGCCTTGCAAGCGGCCCACGGCCCAGCTGTCCTGCATCACCATCGCATCAAGCGGCCCGTCCACGAGCATCGAGTCATACCCGACAACGCGCACTCCTTCGCTGTTTGCCATGCTGACCATGCTTCCGGCGGTACCGGTGTTCACAGGCTGCAACACGATGACGTCTGCGCCCTTGGCGAGCATGTTTTCAAATTTCGCCAGCTGGGTCAGTTCGTCATTGTTCGCAGAATCAAAGATGACTTCGGCACCAAGCTCCTCAGCTTTCTCAGTAAACGCCGCGCGGTCGCGCTTGTAGCGCTCTTCCTGCATGGTTTTCAGCAGAAAGCCAATTTTGACATCGCCTGCATACGCTGTGCCGGCGGTCAGGGCGACGGCGGCGACGGAAAGCAAGGCGGTTCTACGGGTAATGGTCTGCAACAGGGACATATTTCCTCCAGTGTATGTTCCTTGGCTGCCAGACCAATAGGTTCGGCAGCATGAAATGCTTCGCAAATTGTGCTGGATGCCGGCTAACCGGTGAGAACAAGCGTCAATCTCAAAGCGATAACGCTAACATAGCAGTGAAGAACGGGGGAGAATTTGTATATATAGACAGCATACATATTCAAAACACCGTTGGGACCCCTGCGCCCAAAGGGATTTTGGATATTTAACAACACCATAATAGGTTGCCACTTACTAATCGAAAACATTGAAGTCTCTTGGACAGGCCGCGACAGAGTTGTACCGTAATCGCGAAGCGGGTTGTAAAGCCGCGAAATCGGCGATCAAACATCCTGATGAGATCGCCAGGCCGACACCGTCTGGTATTTTCTCTGGTGGCGTGCTCAAGCGGACCAATAGGTCAATTCATGCAGACGTCGTCGAATGACCGCTAAGCAAGGCTGCGAATGGCTTTTTCGCGCTCGCCGCGAATGGCCGGTTTCCGCCCGATTCATTTGAATAACAACGCGTTCTGGCGCGATAAGTACCGGCGCGGCCTGCACCGCCGTGCTTGTTTTTGGGGCCGCGGGATTTGGGCAAGCCAAACGCCCCCTGCCATCAGGGGAAAGACGCTGCCTTCCCCCTCGGGCAACCCTATTAGACAACACCGTGTCCTCGGCTACGCCTGCGGGCCGCACCACTACTGTCGAATAGCATTGCCTCGCCCCCATCCGCGTTCGGCACGTGGCAGATCAGCAGGAACACGCGCCTTCGGCGTCTGATCTGCAAATCAGCCCTGATTTTCCCAAAAAGTGAAGTCAGGATCATTGAAATCGGTCTAGGTGCTGGATGAAGGAAGTGAGGCGAAAATGGCAAGGTTCTGTCGCTGGTGGCAGAACTATGTGTCGCCTGACACAGATACCAATGGCGGACCGAGGAGGATTCGAACCCCCGACCCCTTGATTCGTAGTCAAGTACTCTATCCAGCTGAGCTATCGGTCCGCGTTGGTGAGGCGCTATGTAGACCTACCTCCGGGGACGTGCAAGTCGATTCTACAAAAATAATTTAAAAAGTCACGCCGCCCCGCGGCAGGCGGATTTCAAAGGTCGTTCCTTCGGGTCCGGTCTCGGCCAGAACAAGGTCTCCGCCATGTCCGCGCACCAGTTCTTGCGAGATCGCAAGACCAAGCCCCGAGCCCCCTTTGCGCACCCCGCCCTGGAATGGCGTGAACAAGTTCTCGCGGGCCTTGGGCGGCAGGCCGGGGCCGTTATCCCTTATTTCTATGCACCAGTCATCTTCATGTTCGCACCCGGCGATTGTGATCCTGCCCGGCTTGCCTGACGCCACCAGCGCCTGTCGCGCGTTGCGGACAAGGTTCATCATGACGCGGAACATCTGCTCGGGGTCAGCGCGGGCTATCAGATCTTCGGGCACGTCGTTGATGATTTCGACACATGCATCGGCGACAGCCAGCCTTTCGCTGGCCACAACGTCTTCGGCTACGTCGCGCAGGGGCACCATTGTCAGGGTCGGCGCGGGCTCTTCCGCGCGGCCAAAGGCCAACGTGCTTTCGCACAAGGACACCGCCCGGGTGATGGAGTTCACCAGCTTTGGCGCCATGCGCCGCACCAGCGGGTCATCGCTGGCCTCGATCCGGTCGGTGAACAGCTGCGCCGAGGTCAGGATGTTACGCAGATCGTGACTGACCTTAGCCACCGCACCGCCCAGCTGCGCCAGACGCTCGCGCTGTTTCAGGGCCTGCGTCAGTTCGGTTTGCAGCTGTTGCAAGGCCTCTTCCGCCTCGCGCAGTTCGGTCACCTTGGAATTGGGAGAGATGATTCCCCGCGCGTCCTCGGGGGCGCCCGCATAGCGCTGCATATAGCCCACGACGCCCTTGATGGGCTTCACCAGTACAACCCGCACGGCAAGAAACAGGAAAAAAGCGGTGATGATCGAGATGACAAAGGACAGGCCCAGGATGCGCAGCCCGTAATCGGTCATCGCCATCCGCAGGGGTTCGCTGTCCGTGGTGACCTCGATCAGCAGGCCCGCCCCTTTGACCGGCTCGCCGATGACGCGAATGACCTCGTTTTCCGGCGTGAACAGGCGCGCTACGGCATCCCGGATCAATATCCATGGCCCCGCATCGCGCAGGTCGTAGGTTTTGGTGATCGGCTCGGGAATCGGAGAAGACAGCATCAACTGCCGTACCTCGTCCCGCCGCAGCACCACGTTGTAGACCCCGGCGTTGGCCAGCAGTTCGGCCTCAAGATCTTCGGCCAGCATGTCATCGGCCAGCAACGCCAATGAGGCGATCTGGGCGCGCTCAAGCCGGTTCAGCAGGAAATCTTCGCGAAAACGCGCAATCGAGGGGACAAAGATCAGGACCTCGGCCAACATCACGAAGACCGTCGTCAGGATCAGAAATCGGCCCGACAGCGAGTTCAATCTGCTCTCCCTTCCCGGTCAGGGTATCCAGCGCTGGACGAACCGGACCACACGTTTAACCATTTGATTCTCAAACAGCCTTGGCGAGAAATAGGCGCCCGCCACCCTTTTGTTAAGCTCTCCGATCGTCGGATAGGGCGCAACCATTGCAGCGATCTGCCCCATCTTCAGGTTATTGGCCAAGGCCAGCGACCACAAGTTGATCAGTTCGCCCGCCTGATGACCCACGATTGTGGCGCCCACAGGTCGGCCTTTTACGACCATGACCTTAATGAAGCCTTTCGTCTTGCGTTCCGAAATGGCGCGGTCGTTGTGGTGGTAGTCAAAGCGCGCAATTTCGAGATTGTCGCCGTGCTGATCCCGCGCCTGTGCCTCGGTCAGGCCGACCTGCGCCAATTCGGGGTCGGTATAGGTGGCCCAGGGGATATGGGCTGTCTTTGCCTTGGAGGGTAGCCCAAATAAGGCAGATCGAATGATGATCCCGGCGTGATATCCGGCCACATGGGTAAACTGCATCCCGCCTGCAACGTCACCGATGGCATAGACCTTGCGGTTTGAGGTGCGCAGCGACTCATCCACTTTGATGCCAGTACGCGTCGGCTCGACACCGGCATCCTTCAGGTTCAGACGGTCCGTATTGGCCTTGCGTCCGGCGGCTAGAAACAGGTGCGAGCCGGTATAGATGTCGCCATTCTCGGTCACGACCTCGACCAGGCCCTTATTGTTGCGAATTTGGGCAACCATCGCCTGTTCGTGGATCGCCACGCCTTCGGCCCGCAGCGTGTCCAGCACGATCTCTGCCGCTTCGGGGTCGTCCTTGCCCAGCGCCTGCAAGCCCTCGATTACCGTCACCTCGCAACCCAGACGGATATGGGCCTGCGCCATCTCCATGCCGATGGGGCCGCCACCGATGATCAGCAGATGCTCGGGCTTGTCGCGCAGATCAAAGATCGTCTCGTTGGTGTAATAGGGCACCTGGTCCAGCCCGGGAATGGGCGGCACCAGAGGCGACGATCCGGTCGCAATCACCACCCGCCGCGCGGTGATCAAGTGATCGCCCGCCTGCACCTGGGTCGGGGAGACAAAGCTGCCGTATTCGCGGATCACCCTGACACCGAAGCCCTCGAACCGGTCCTGACTGTCCATTGGTTCGATCTGGGCGATCACGTCATGCACATGATCCTTCGCGGCGGCATAGTCCACCTGCGGCACCACATCAGCCACGCCCAGCGCGGCGGAATGCGCCTGCCCATAGGCGGCCTTGCCACTGGCGATCAGGGCCTTAGAGGGCACACAGCCGAAATTCAGGCAATCGCCGCCCATCTTGTGACCTTCCAGCAAGATGACATCCGCCCCCATCTGGCTGGCCCCGGCGGCCACGGACAAACCGCCCGACCCGGCCCCGATCACCAGGATATCGGTTTTCAGTTCTTGCATGAGATCAGCTGTCCTTTCGGCCACGCAGGGCTTTGATGACTATCGGCAGAGCCGCCAGCACACACAAGCCAATGATCGGGCCAATGACGAAGGGCTCCCACAGCAGCGAGACATCCGGCGTCTCACCCCGGTCGAACACGCCGCCCAGCCCGACGCCGATCCATGTATAGACAATGCCGCCCGGAATGATGCCCAGCGCCGTGGTGACCAGGAAATTGCGGAACTTCACCCCCACCAGCGCAGGCACCAGATTGGCGACAAAGAACGGCACCACCGGCACAAGGCGCAACAGGAACAGCACCGGGATTTCATTCTCGCGCAACCCGTCCTTGAGCTTTTTGATGGTGCCTTCCGAGGATTCCAATCGCGCCGTCAGGGATTCGCCCAACCCCCAACGCGCCGCGAGAAAGATGGCCGAGGCGCCGATGGTGGCGGCAAAGACGTTAAAGACCGTGCCTGCAATCAAACCGAACAGGAACCCGCCTGTCATCGAGGCCACTGCAGCACCCGGCAGCGAAAAGGCGACGATGACAATGTATATCGCCACAAAAGCCGCCGCCATGGACCAGTAATTGGCATCCCGCCATGCCAAAAGGGCCTCGCGATTGTCGCGCAGCGTCTCGAATGTCAGGTAATCGCCCAGCGTAAAGAACCCCACCGCGGCCACGGCGAGAATCACCAGCAAAGGGATATGGCGCGCAAGCCCGTTGCGCGGTGCCTGAGTTGTGTCGCTCATGAGGCTATCCGGTTTCGTTCGTTTCATTCTGCCCCCAACATGCGCCGCCAAAGGGCTGCACAACAGGGACATCACGCGGCCTTGATGTTTTCCGCAGGGAATGTGAGGGTTTGGGGCGTCAAAACCGCGATTTTGAAACCTTTTGCCTGCTGCGGTTACAGAATTGTTGCAAAAGGGGATAAAACCCCCACCTAGGGGTTTGACTTACCCCCCGCTTCCCAGTAGAGGACGGGCTTCGAACACTAGGGCCAGGCGAATCCGCGCCGCACCCCACCGCTATAGATTGGAGACGGAGCGATGAAACGCACCTATCAGCCTTCGAACCTGGTTCGCAAACGCCGCCACGGTTTCCGCGCGCGCATGGCCACCAAGGCCGGCCGCAAAATCCTGAACGCGCGCCGCGCACGTGGCCGCAAATCGCTGAGCGCGTAAACCGCTCACCGATCAGGTTATGAACATGACGCCGCCGGAGGCCCCTGTGGATGGTAAGAACCACCCCGGGGAAATGCCCCCGGCGGCGTCCGTTTGCGCGCCTGAAACTTTGACCGTTCTCAAGAAACGGTCAGATTTCCTGAAAGCCGCACGCGCGCGCCGGCAGGGCACCTCATCGATGATGGTACAGGCCCGCAGGCGTGCCCCGGACGAAGCGCCGGGGATTCGCGTCGGTTTCACGTGTTCCAAGAAGGTCGGCAACGCTGTGGCTCGCAACCGCGCCAAGCGACGCTTGCGCGAGGCCGCGCGTGCAGTGCTGCCTGTTCAGGGGCAGGACGGGTGGGACTACGTTCTGATCGGCCGTGCCGAAGTAACTGCCGCACGCCCGTTCGAGGCTCTGCTGGATGACTTGCGCTACGCCCTGCGCAAAGTGCACGGGCAGCAGAAATGACTTTTCTGTCGCATATCCTTGCCCTGCCCGTCCGGGCCTATCGGCTGGTGTTCAGCCCCTGGGTCGGGTTCAACTGTCGCTATCAGCCCACATGCTCGGCCTATGCGCTGGAAGCGCTGGAAAAACACGGCGCCGTCAAAGGGGCGTGGCTGGCTGCCCGGCGGATCGGGCGCTGTCATCCATGGGGCGGTGACGGGTACGACCCGGTGCCCGAGTGCAAGTGCGACGATTCCGCGTGACCCCCGGTCAGACTTGACCCATCAAATTCTGCGCTGAACACTTGGACCCACAAAGCCCGAGGTCCAGATGACATCCGACGCGCGCCAAACGCTGCCCACACATGAGGTCCTGAATCAACCGCCCGCGCGCGGGGATTGCAACCTTTGGAGCGCGGACCCGGTGCTGCGCAACGTGGTTGGCTTCGTCGCAGGGCGCTCCGTACCTCTAGCGGCGTATGGCGCACATCTAGGACGCGCTGAAACCCGCGAGCTGGCGCGCGACGCGAACCGGCATCCGCCGGAACTGAAGTTGTTCGACTCGGGCGGCAGGCGTCTCGACGAGGTTCGCTTTCACCCCGCCTACCATCAGATAATGCAGATCAGCCAATCCGCCGGATACGCTGCCATACCATGGGACGGTCAGCCGGGTGGCCATAGCACCCATGCCGCGATGATCTATATGGCCAGCCAGATCGAACCCGGCCATTGCTGCCCGCTGACCATGACCTATGCGGCGTTTCCGGCGCTGACTGCCAATACGGACATCGCCGCGGTCTGGCAGTCAAAACTGACGGCACGCACATACGACCCGGCGACAAAACCAGTCACCGAGAAAACCAGCGCCACGCTGGGCATGGCGATGACCGAGAAACAGGGTGGCTCGGACCTGCGCACCAATACCACCACGGCCACGCGGGACGGCGATCACTGGCGGCTGCGCGGGCACAAGTGGTTTTGCTCGGCCCCGATGTCGGATGGGTTCCTGACGCTGGCGCAGGCACCGGGTGGGCTGACTTGTTTCCTTGTCCCTCGCTGGCTGGAGGGCGAGCGGAACGCCATCCACCTGATGCGACTGAAGGACAAGCTGGGCAACCGATCCAATGCCTCGGCCGAAATCGAATACCACGACACGCTGGCCTATCAGTTGGGCGACGAGGGCCAAGGCGTGCACACGATCATCGAGATGGTCCACCACACGCGGCTCGATACAGCTATGGCCCCGGCGGGCCTGATGCGCGCCGCTTTGTCCGAGGCCAATCACTGGGTCACCCATCGCAGCGCCTTTCAGCGCCGGTTGATCGACCAGCCCCTGATGCGTGCGGTTCTGGCCGATCTGGTGCTGGACTGGGAAGGCGCGCTGACGCTGGGGATGCGCGTGGCGCAGGCGTTCGACGGGCAAACCGCCGAGGACAAGGCTTTTGCCCGGATCAGCGTCGCCCTTGCCAAATTCCTGAACAGTAAACGTTGCCCCGTGGTTGTGGCCGAGGCGATGGAGGTGTTGGGCGGCATGGGTTATGTCGAGGATACCCCCCTGCCTCTGCTCTATCGCGAAGCCCCGCTGAACGGCATCTGGGAGGGGTCAGGCAACGTCATCTGCCTGGATATCCTGCGCACCCTTGCCCGAGAGCCGCTGGCCGCCGACGTGCTGCAGGGCGAACTGGATGCCGCAACGGGCGTAGATCGCGCCTATGATGCGGCCCTGAAGGCGCATCGCGACCGCTGGCCTGACCTGCCACCCGAGGCCGAGGCGCGCTGGTTCGCTGAACGCACGGCACTGCTGCTCACGGCCTCACAACTTCTGCGCCATGCCCCCGGCGCGGTTGCCGATGGGTTCATCACCACGCGTCTTTCAGGCGATAGCGGCCGGATCCCCGGATCGGCGGCCGGGCTGGAAACGGACGCCCTGCTGGCCCGCCTGGGCTGACCCATCCCCTTGCCCGGTTAAGCCATCTGCTGTAGGGGCTGCGCATGTTTGACGAAGCTGACGATATCCACCCGCTCTTTGCCGGCGCGCCCTCGACCACCGAGTTCAAGAAGCTGCGCAAACGCATCGTGCGCCAGACCCGCGAAGCCATTGAGCAGTACGGGATGGTGGACCCGTCCGCCCATGACAAGGATGGCAAACCGCCCCGCTGGCTGGTCTGCCTGTCCGGCGGCAAAGACAGCTATACCTTACTGGCGGTGCTTTATGAGCTGAAATGGCGGGGGCTTCTGCCGGTCGACCTGCTGGCTTGCAATCTGGATCAGGGCCAGCCCGGCTTTCCCGCCACCGTCCTGCCCGAATTTCTCGAACGGATGGGCGTGCCCCATCGCATCGAATATCAGGACACCTATTCCGTGGTGATGGACAAGGTTCCGCAGGGCCGCACCTTTTGCGCCCTGTGTTCACGCCTGCGCCGCGGCAACCTGTATCGGATCGCGCGCGAGGAAGGTTGCAGCGCCGTGATTCTGGGCCATCACCGGGACGATATCCTCGAGACATTCTTCATGAACCTGTTCCACGGCGGGCGCCTGGCGACAATGCCGCCGAAACTGGTGAACGAAGAAGGCGACCTGTTTGTCTTTCGCCCGCTGGCCCATGTGGCGGAAGCCGACTGCGAGAAATTCGCCACCGCGATGAAATATCCCATCATCCCCTGCGACCTGTGCGGCAGTCAGGACGGGTTGCAGCGCCAGCAGGTAAAACAGATTCTGGACCAGTGGGAAAAGAACAGCCCTGGTCGGCGACAGGTGATGTTCCGGGCCCTGACCAACGCGCGGCCCTCGCACCTGCTGGACCCGAAATTGTTCGATTTCCAGGGCCTCACGCTAAACCCCGGCAAAAAAGACGAAAATTCGGATGAAATTCCACAGTTGCGTTAACGTCTGACTCAGAATGGTTTTCTACGGTTGCCCAATACGTGCTATGCCTAAACGTAGAGGCCCAGAAAACCGATGTGGAAACATATCTCAGTTGAACGCGTTCTCGATGCTCTTACTTCGGTTCTGAGCGGCCCTGCCGCTTTGGCCTTTGTCCCGGCGATCAGCCTTGCCGCATTCTGGATCGGCGGGGAACGAGCGCTGGTGGTCGTCGCTTTCTGCCTACCGCTGATTTACCTAGGCGCCGCCGCGATTGACGCCCGGTCCGATCAGCGGCGCCAACGACGCAACCCGCCCGGTGGCATGATGACCATCGACGCCTTCGCCACGGAACTGGAGGGTTTTTTCAAGGCATTCACGCCCGGCGGCGCGGATTCGGCCTGCATCCTCGTTGCGCTGGATGACTACCCGGATTTTCTGGACCTGCACGGCAACGCCGCCGCCGATCATCTGGCGGACCAGTTCGGCCACCGCATCCTTTCGGTCATCCGAACGCAGGATATCGTGACCCGGCTGGACAAGAACAAGATCGCAATTGGCCTGCACCCTTCGCACCAGTTGGATCTTGAGGCCTGTATTCAAATGGCCGGGCGCATTCAGTCCGTCGTGGAGGAACCTTTTATGCTCAACGGCACGAGCGTGTATGTGTCCTGCTCGATCGGGTTCAGCCAGCTGTCCAGCGCAGCTGATAGCCGATACGAGGATTGGATCGACGCCGCCTCGGCCGCATTGAGCGAAGCGCAAAGGAACGGACCATCGACCATTCGCGCCTTTTCCAGCGAAACGCAGCGCCGTTCGCGTATTCGGGCCAATTTGCGCAAAGAGTTCGAGGCAGCTCTGGACAATAGTGAAATCCGCCCGTGGTACCAACCTCAGATTTCGACCGATACCGGGCGTGTCACGGGGTTCGAGGCGCTGGCCCGCTGGGAGCATCCGCAAAAAGGGGTCCTGAGCCCGCAGGTCTTCCTGCCCTTCGCCGAACAGGCCGAACTGATGGAGAGGCTTGGCCAGGCGATGCGGCACCACGCCTTTGCCGCCATGCGCGATTGGGATCGCGCCGGGATCGTGGTGCCACGGATCGGGGTGAACTTCTCATCCGATGAGCTGCGCGACCCCGCCCTGATCGACCGGCTGAAATGGGAGCTGGACCAGAATGACCTGACGCCCGACCGGCTGGCGGTTGAGATTCTGGAAACCGTGTTCTCACGTCGGCCAGACGATGTGATCACCCGCAACGTGACCAGCATGTCCAAACTGGGGTGCTGCATTGATCTGGATGACTTCGGCACCGGACATGCCTCGATTGCGTCGATCAAGCGCTTCAATGTCTCGCGGATCAAAATCGACCGGTCCTTTGTTGCCAAGGCGGATCGTGACGCTGGCCAGCAGCAACTGGTAAGCGCCATCCTGACCATGGCCGAACGCCTGAACGTCGAAACGCTGGCCGAAGGGGTCGAGACCCCCGGTGAACACGCCCTGATGGCGCAATTGGGATGCAACCATGTTCAGGGGTTCGGGATTGGCAAACCGATGCCGTTTGAAAAGACACTGGACTGGGTCGCGGCACATCAGAACAAGGTCAACGGAATGCCGAAGATCGGGCGCAAGACCGGCCAGTAATCGCAAATTTACGCCACAGAAACGCAATCCGTGTGGAATTGACAGGCGATTCCGCTTGACCTTTGGGCCTGCACTCTGTTGAACCCACCGGGTGTGTTTCACTGCTTAAGGTGGCTGTCCCAGATGGACGATCAGAACAAGAATCTCATCCTTGCAACCGCGCTCAGCTTTGTCGTGATCCTTGTTTGGTTCGTGCTGTTCCCTCCGCCGGAACAAGCGCCCGCACCGGATCAGGCCGAGATTACCGCCGTCGAGGGCGATGAGGTTCAAACTCCAAGCGCCGCAGGCTCCAGCACCGTTGGAGAAGCGACAACCGCCGCTGAGGAAACCCTGCCCGAAGAACAGGCCCCGCGAGTCGAGATCGACACGCCTCGTCTGAAGGGTAGCCTGTCGCTGTCGGGCGGCCGCATCGATGAGCTGTTCCTGAAGGACTACAAGGTCTCGATCGAAGAAGGCGCGCCGATTGTCGAGCTTCTGTCTCCGGTCGGATCGGATTCGGCGTATTATGCCCTCTATGGCTGGGCGCCGGGCGCCGGAGTGGCTAGCGCGGACGTGCCCGGCCCGAATACACTGTGGACGGTAGAAGAGGGTGAGGCGCTGGGCGTCGACACACCGATTACCCTGAAATGGGACAACGGTAACGGTCTGACCTTCCGCCGCACGATCTCGGTGGATCAGGACTATATGTTCACGGTCAACCAATCCGTCGAAAACAACACACAGGCGCCGGTTGGAATGGCCCCCTACGGCATTCTGGCGCGCCACGGCATTGGCGAAGATGGCGACCTGCCCGACCTGAAAAACTTCTTCATTCTGCACGAAGGCGTGATCGGCATGGCCGACGGCACGCTGGCCGAGGTCGACTATGGCGATGTCCGTGATTTCGATATCGACCCGAACGAACGGGCGCAGGCCGAGGTCTATCAGGTCAAGGAAGACGGCTGGATCGGCTTTACCGACCACTACTGGATGACAACGCTGATCCCCGAACCGGGGACCGCGTTCAAAGCCGCTGCGAAATATGACGCCCGCCGCAAGATTTATCAGACCGAAACGGTTCTTCCGACCGTGAACGTTGCCCCCGGTGCGACGGAAGAGGTCACCACACAGCTGTTCGCGGGCGCCAAGGAATGGGAAACTATCCGTGAGTATCAAGCGGAAGGTGTCCAGAAGTTCATCGACAGCATCGACTGGGGCTGGTTCTTCTTCCTGACCAAGCCGATCTTCTGGCTGCTGCACAACATCAACGCCCTGATCGGCAACATGGGCTGGTCCATCATCGGCCTGACCCTGATCATCAAGGCGATCCTGTTCCCGCTGGCGTTCAAGTCCTACGTCTCGATGGCGAAGATGAAGGAGTTGCAGCCGCAGATGGAAGCCCTGAAAGAGGCCGCTGGCGACGACCGTCAGAAGATGCAGCAAGGCATGATGGAGCTGTACAAGAAGGAAAAGGTGAACCCCGCCGCAGGCTGTCTGCCGATCCTGATGCAGATTCCGATCTTCTTCTCGCTGTACAAGGTGATCTTCGTCACCATCGAACTGCGTCAGGCCCCATGGTTCGGCCCGTTCCAGGACCTGAGCGCGCCGGATCCGACCTCGATCATGAACCTGTTCGGCCTGCTGCCCTTTGCTGGTCCGCAGCCCGACAGCCTCATGGCGCTGATCTTCATCGGCATCCTGCCGCTGCTGCTGGGTATCTCGATGTGGCTGCAACAAAAGCTGAACCCGGCACCAACCGATCCGACGCAGGCGATGATCTTTGCCTGGATGCCGTGGGTGTTCATGTTCATGCTGGGCAGCTTTGCCAGCGGGCTGGTGGTCTACTGGATCGCGAACAACACGATCACGTTTACTCAGCAGTACCTGATCATGCGCAGCCAGGGTTATAAGCCGGACGTTTTCGGCAACATCAAATCCGGCTTCAAGCGTACTCCGAAAACGGATGATAAATGACAGCTGAAGTGACCCAGCTTTGCCGGCACCCGATCAAAAGCCATGGTCGGGAAACTGTCGCAACCGTAAACGTGATCCCCGGGCAGACCATGCCCGGGGATCGTGTTTGGGCGGTTGCGCATGAGGCGTCCAAGGCGGACGGCTCGGTATGGGTGCCGTGCGCCAATTTCAGCCGGGGCGCGAAAGCGCCGAAGCTGATGGCAATCTCGGCGCTGTACAACGGTGAAACCCTGACATTGTCCCACCCAGACCGTCCGGATCTGACCTTTGCCCCCGACAGTGAACAGCAAGTGTTTCTGGACTGGGTCAAACCCCTGATGCCCGCTGACCGGGCCGCCTCGGCGCGGATCATCCGGGTGCCGGGGCGTGGCATGACCGACAGCGATTTCCCCTCGATCAGCCTGTGCAACATGGCGTCTCATCGCGCGGTTGGCCAAAAGCTGGGCCAGGACCTGTCGATCCACCGCTGGCGCGGCAATATCTGGTTCGATGGCATGCCCCTATGGGAAGAATTCGAGTGGCTGGGCCGCGAGGTTCAGATCGGCGAGGCCGTGTTCCGCGTTCGTGAACGCATCACACGCTGTCTGGCAACAACGGCCAACCCGGACACGGGCATCCGTGATGCAGACACATTGGGCACGCTGGAATCCTGGGGCCACAAGGATTTTGGTGTCTATGCCGAGGTTCTTAAAGGCGGCGCAATCTCGGTTGGCGATAAGGTAGAATTGCTATGAGCACCCTCCCCTTCCCTCTGGCTGAAGACCCCGATGAGTTCGCGCAGGAGCGTGGCCGCAAGCTGTTCGCTGGCGAGTCCGAGTTCGTCAAAGGCGTGGTCGCCATGAATGGCCTGCCCGCGCCCGACCGGCTGGAGGTCTGCTTTGCCGGTCGCTCGAACGTGGGCAAGTCCAGCCTAATCAACGCACTGACCGGCACCAAGGGGCTGGCGCGCGCGTCAAACACGCCGGGCCGCACGCAAGAGATCAACTTTTTTACCCAAGGTCCCGAGCTCTATCTGGTCGACCTGCCCGGCTATGGCTATGCCAACGCTCCGGTGAAGGTGGTGGAAAAGTGGCAGCGGCTGCTGAAACAGTACCTGAGCGGTCGCCAGACCCTGCGCCGGGCCTTTGTCCTGATCGACTCGCGCCATGGGGTGAAACCGGTGGATGCCGAGATCATGAAGCTGTTGGACACCAGCGCCGTGACCTTTCAATGCGTGATGACCAAGGCCGACAAGGTCAAGGCCAAGGATCGGGAAAAGGTACTGGAACAGGTGCGTGGAGCGCTGTCGAAACACCCGGCGGCCTTCCCGGAAATCGTGCTGACCTCGTCTGAAAAGGGTGACGGTATCCCCACTCTGCGTTCGATCATCGCACATCTGGAATAGCTTGCCTCTTGGCAGCACCGAGCAAAGGCCCTAACACGGAACGTCAAAGGGACCTAAGCCATGAAGACACGAGATATGAACCGGGATTGGATCGCCACCGCCGCCACTTTGAACAGCGCCTTGCCCTATCTGCAGCGCTATGACGGCGCGATTGTCGTCATCAAACTGGGCGGTCACGCCATGGGCAGCGACGAGGCGATGGAAAGCTTTGCCCGTGACGTCGTGCTGATGCGTCAGGTCGGCGTGAACCCGGTGATCGTGCATGGCGGCGGTCCGATGATCAACGCGATGCTGGATCAGCTGAATATCCAATCCGAATTCGTGAACGGCAAGCGGGTGACCGACAAAGCCACCGTCGAGGTGGTCGAGATGGTTCTGTCCGGCCTCGTCAACAAACGCATCGTTCAGGCGATCAATGGTCAGGGCGGTACGGCCGTCGGCCTGTCGGGTAAGGACGCGAACCTGATGGTCTGTGATCAGGCCGATCCCGCGCTGGGGTTTGTCGGCTCTCCGTCCACGATGGACCCGAAAATTCTGCACGACCTGTTCGCCCATGATGTGATCCCTGTGATCGCTCCTCTGGGCGCGGGCAAGAACGGAGAGACCTTCAACATCAATGGGGATACGGCAGCCGGGGCCATCGCATCCGCGCTCAAGGCAGACCGGCTCCTGTTGCTGACGGACGTGTCGGGCGTCAAGAACGCCGCCGGAGAGGTCGTGACCGAGCTGAAAGCTGGTCAGATTCGCGAGATGACGATGGAAGGCACCATCGCGGGCGGCATGATCCCCAAGACGGAAACGGCGCTGGATGCGCTGCACAGCGGTGTGCGGGCGGTTGTCATTCTGGACGGTCGCGCGCCCAATGCGGTCCTGCTGGAACTGTATACCGAGCACGGTGCCGGGTCACTGATCCGCCCCGATTGACGTAACCCGCGGAGGAGAGATGAACGGACACCCCCCACCCTCCTCTTACGCGGCAGCAATCAGCTATGGTTGGGTAATGCGTGCGGCGCATCAGGCGGGCCTGATCGTCATGGGTGCGACGCATCCAAGACGCAGTGGCGCCAAGGGTCTGGACGGGGGAACCCTGGTTCTTTTAGGCGCGGGCTCGGCTTTCTGGCCTGTCTTGAAGGCGTCCCCGGAATGGTCGGGGCCCGACCCGGTGGACCGATGGTCCAGCCGCGTCATTGGTCAGATGGCACAGGATCTGGGCGCGCAGGCCTATTTTCCGTTTGGCGGACCACCCTATGCGCCCTTCATTGACTGGGCGTTGAAATCCGGGCGCACCTTCAGCAGCCCGGTTGGCGCTTTGGTGCATGACACCGTGGGTATGATGATCTCGTATCGCGGGGCGCTGCATTTCGCACGGGAATTCGACATCCCTGAAGGCAGCAGCGCGTCGCCCTGCACGGATTGCCCGGCGCCCTGTGCAACCTCCTGCCCGGTCCAGGCCCTGAACACCCGAGACTTTTATGACGTACCCGCCTGTCACGCACATCTATCCACACCTGAAGGCCAGACCTGCATGACCGGTGGCTGCCTTGCGCGGCTGTCCTGCCCGCTCAGCGTAGGTGCAGAGCGCGACCCGGAACAATCCGCCCACCATATGAGAGCGTTTCACCCATCATGACCCGCACCCTGATCCTGACCCGCCATGCGAAATCCAGTTGGGACAGTCCGGCTCTTACTGATCACGACCGCCCCCTGAACAAGCGCGGGCGCAAATCGGCTCCAGCAATTGCCGGTTGGCTGCGCGAAAACGGCTGGCTGCCGGATGAGGTGCTCAGTTCGACCTCGACCCGCACGCGCGAGACCTGGGAACGTATGGACCTGCAAGCGGACAAGGTCCGTTTTCACCGCACGCTCTACCACGCGGCCCCCGAGGACATGCTGATCGAGCTTTCGGGCGCCACGGAGCCCGCGGTGCTGATGCTGGGCCACAACCCCGGCATTGCCGCTTTTGCCAGCCGTATTGTCCGACGGGCCCCAGACCATGCGCGGTTTCATGACTACCCGACCTGCGCCACGACCGTGATCCGGTTTGACATCGACGACTGGGCGCATGTTCAGTGGCACAGCGGCAACGTGCAGGGATTTGCCATTCCTCGCGAGTTGCTGGAATGAAAAAAGGCGGGGCAAAACCCCGCCTTTTCATCCGTTTCACTGGGATCAGTGACCCAGAATCTGGCTCAGGAACAGCTTGGTCCGTTCGCTCTGCGGGTTATTGAAGAACTCTTCCGGTTCGTTCTGTTCCACGATCTGGCCGGCATCCATAAAGATCACGCGGTTGGCGACCTGGCGGGCAAAGCCCATCTCGTGGGTCACGCACAGCATGGTCATGCCTTCTTCGGCCAGTTCGATCATGGTGTCGAGCACCTCTTTGATCATCTCGGGGTCCAGCGCCGAGGTCGGTTCATCGAACAACATGATGCGCGGCATCATGCAGAGCGAGCGGGCAATCGCCACACGCTGCTGCTGACCACCGGAAAGCTGACCGGGATACTTGTCAGCCTGTTCAGGGATTTTCACCTTTTCCAGGAAATGCATCGCGCGCTCTTCGGCCTCTTTCTTGGGCGTCTTGCGCACCCAGATCGGGGCCAGCGTGCAGTTTTCCAGAATGGTCAGATGCGGGAACAGGTTGAAGTGCTGGAACACCATGCCAACCTCGGACCGGATCTTGTCGATGTTCTTGAGGTCATTCGATAGCTCGGTCCCATCCACGACGATCCTGCCCTGCTGGTGTTCCTCCAGCGCGTTCAGGCAGCGGATCAAGGTGGACTTGCCCGACCCCGACGGCCCCGCGATCACGATCCGCTCGCCCTGGTTGACGGTCAGATTGATGTCGCGCAGCACGTGGAAGGCCCCGTACCACTTGTTCATGTTGGTGATTTCGATGGCGACCTCGTCGCTCACCTGCATCTTGGAGCGGTCGATTTCGCGTTCAATTGCAAGTTCAGACATGTGTTGAACTCCTTAGCGGTGGCCAGTCTGAAGCTTGCGCTCCAGATACATGGAATAACGGGACATGGAGAAGCAGACGACGAAGAACAGAACGCCGATAAAGGCAAACAGTTCCCAGTAGACGCCGTTCCAGGCGGTATCGGCGCGGATGCCGTTGGTCAGGCCGATCACGTCGAACAGACCGATGATCGAGACCAGCGTGGTATCCTTGAAAATGCCGATAAAGGTCGACACGATGCCCGGGATCGAGATTTTCAGAGCCTGTGGCATGATGATCAGCCGCTGCGCCTGCCAGTAGTTCAGGCCCAGACTGTCAGCCCCTTCGTATTGACCGCGTGGCAGGGCAGCCAGACCACCCCTGATCACCTCGGCCATATAGGCGGCCGAGAACAGGGTCATCATGATCATCACCCGCAGGATGATGTCAAAATTGGTGCCCGGCGGCAGGAACAGGTTCAAAAGCAGCGAGGCCACGAACAGCAGGGTGATCAGCGGCACGCCGCGGATGAACTCGATAAAGCCCACGCACAGGTATTTGACGATCATCAGATCCGACTGACGGCCGAGTGCCAGAACGATACCGATGGGCAGCGAGACACCGATGGCCACAACGCCCAACAGGATCGCCAGCATGAAGCCACCAAAGTCGCGGCTTTCAACCGGAGCGATGCCGATCGGAATGACTGAGTTGATCGCGTCAGCAACCGAACCAGAAGCAAACAACCACCATAGAATTGGCAGCGCCGCCGCAAGGATCATCGCTGTCAGTGAACCCGCGACGGGGAGCACAAACTTGTATGCAAGATACCCGATGGCAAACCCCGCAGCGACCATCAGCGGTCCCCAGATGCTGCCGCCCCACATTAGCCAGGGCAGAAGGAACGGGTAGGCCGCCGTCACGAAAAGAAGTTTGCGCGGTACGTTGGTGAACAGCACCGGCGCAATCGAGACGAGCAACAGGATGAAGGTCAGGTTCGGCCGGAAATAGGCGGGCCAGCCGCCGGCTTCGGGCGGGTTTGACCACGTTGCGTCCGGATCAACAGGATAAGGCGGATAGAAACCGTACAGCAATTGCAGCCACCGGTCCTTGATCACACCCCAGCAGGCATGCCCATGAGTATCGCCCCAAGTCGCCATCATGATCTCTCGGCATTCCGACAGCGAATTCGCGTTCCAAACGGATTCGAACGTCCAGGCCAGGATGTTGGAGAGCACGTAGTAGATGAAAATCAGTGAGATGATCGTCAGGATAGCATTGAGCCAACTTGAGAACAGGTTGTGCCTGATCCAGCCCAGCACACCCACTTCGGATGCAGGCGGAGCTTTTTCCGGCAACATTTCCGTGCGGACAAATGAAACATCACTCATATTACCGCTCCACCAGTTTGACACGGTTGTTGTACCAGTTCATCACCGCCGAAATGCTCAGCGAGATGGTCAGATAGACCAGCATCAGCAGCAGAACACATTCCAGCTCGCGGCCGGTCTGGTTCATGGTGATGCCACCTAGGGTCCCCGTGATGTCCATATATCCGACCGCAATCGCCAGCGACGAGTTCTTGGTCAGGTTCAGATAGTTCGAGATCATCGGCGGGATGATCACCCGCAATGCCTGCGGCAGGATCACCAGACGCATCGTGCGGCCCGGGCGCAGGCCCAGAGCGGATGCGGCCTCGGTCTGGCCTTTCGAAATGGCCAGAATACCGGCACGGACGATCTCGGCGATGAAGGCTGCGGTGTACAGCGACAAGGCCAGCCACAGGGCGATCAGCGAGTTCCGCAGGTGGGTACCGCCGGTGAAGTTAAAGCCCTTCAGCTCGGGGTAGCCCAGATGGAAACCCAGCGCGCCCAGCAGGATGGCCGATGGCACGAACAGCAGGCCCAATTGGATGTACCAGATGGTCGGACGGTCACCGGTCTTTTCCTGCGTGGCACTGGCCCAGGCCGACACTTTGCGCATGGCAAAGATGCTGCCGCCAAAAACGATCAGGAAGGCGATCAGGTCCAGCGATACATCAAAGCGCAGGCTCGACGTGCCGAACAGGTGGATGTCACCCAGACCGCGTGAGAACAGAAACTCGGGGATATAGACCCCGCGATTGGTCACTGCAACCGTGCCGAACAGATCCATCGTGGCTTCTGGATTTTCACCCCGGAAGGCGCGCGGCGCCGGCAGGCTTTCAATCAGGATCGCCATAGCGAACACGATCCAAAGCAGAACCGGAACGTTGCGGAACATCTCGACATAGACGGTCATGATACGGGCGATCAGCCAGTTGTTCGACAGGCGCAGAACACCAACCATGACGCCGATGATCGTTGCCGTGATACAGCCCAGAACCGCAACAACCAGCGTGTTCAGCAGACCAATAAAGGCCGCGCGCAGATGGGTATCGCGCGAGTCGTATTCCAGCAGGCGTTGGTTGATGTCATAACTCGACGGCTCGCTGAAAAAACCGAACCCGACTGTTCGGCCCAGCGTTTCGAGGTTCTGAATGGTGTTGCTAATAATCCAAGCTGCCAGAAGCATGAAACCGATCAATGCAATGACCTGGATGGTCGCAGATCGATACCGCGTATCGTAAAGGAGCATGGACAGCCGGAAGTGCTCCTTCGGCGGGTCAGTGAGTGTCGTCATGACCTATGTTTTTCCCCGTGCATCCCGGTTTTTCATTGGCAGAGTTGACCTCTGCTCAGAACGATCCGGGCGTGTTTCTTATGGATGGAAAAAGGGCGCGGGATATCCCGCGCCCTTTTCCGTGGATTTTAGCGGAATGGCGGTGCGTACATCAGGCCGCCATCGGTCCACTGTGCGTTCAAGCCGCGCGCCAGACCGATCGGAGTTTCCTCACCGATGTTCTTGGCGAAGATTTCGCCATAGTTACCACCGACTTTGATCGCGCGCTGTGCCCAGGTTGCGTCAAGACCCAGCATCTCACCCAGAGTGCCTTCGCTGCCCAGCAGACGGTTCACTTCGGGGTTGTCGGTGCCAGCGGCCATCTCGTCGATGTTGGCCGAGGTCACACCCAACTCTTCGGCTGCGATCAGCGCGTTCAGGGTCCAGCGGACCACATCGCCCCACTCGTGATCGCCGTGACGGACCAGCGGTCCCAGCGGCTCTTTCGAGATGATTTCGGGCAGGATCACGTGGTCGCCTGCGTTTTCAAAGGTGGCGCGGGTAGCCGCCAGGCCCGATGCGTCGGTGGTGTAGACGTCACAGGCACCAGCCAGATACTGCTGCTGCGCTTCGGCGTTGGTTTCGATCGGAACCGGCTCGTAGCTCATGTTGTTGATGCGGAAGAAATCCGCCAGGTTGAGCTCGGTTGTGGTGCCGGTCTGGATGCAGACGGTTGCGCCGTCCAGTTCCTTGGCCGAGCTGACGCCCAGAGCCTTGGGAACCATGAAACCCTGACCATCATAATAGTTGATGCCGACGAATTCGAACTTCAGGTCGACGTCGCGGCTGAAGGTCCATGTGGTGTTGCGGGCCAGCATGTCGATCTCGCCCGAAGCCAGAGCGGTGAAACGCGTTTTACCGGTGGTCGGGATGAATTCAACTGCGGACGGATCGTCCAGAACGGCGGCTGCGACGGCACGACATACAGCCACGTCAAAGCCCTGCCACTCACCGTTGGCATCCGGGCTGGCAAAGCCGGGAACACCGGTCGCCACGCCGCAGTTCAGCTTGCCGCGTGCTTTTACATCGTCAGCAGTCCCTGCCGCCGCTACACCAGCAGCCAGGCCGGCGATGGTTGCCACGCCCAAGAGTACGGATTTTTTCATTTTTACCTCTTCCTGATTTTCCGCCCCGGTCAAAGGACGGTTCTGTCCGGCACCTCTGGCACCAGAAAGGTTTCCCAAAGGTGTCTCCCCTTTAGTGGGCATGAGTTTGGGCGCATTCATAAACAAACGTCAAGGGTCGGATCAGGGAAAACGATGGATCAATCCAGAGATGACTCTCCCAACGTTCTAAAAAATGGCCGTAAGGGATCAAATCGAGAGGTCAAAGAACCGTTTGGCGTGCAAAAAGGCCGACTTCTTGGTTTCTGCAAGCGCGTGGGCTTCGTCATCATGGCCCCATTGGTCGATCTGCCACTGCTCATCCAGCCGTGAAATCTGCCAGATTTCTTCCGCATCGGCCCGGTTTTGCGCCGCAGCAAATCCCAGGATGAGAGAGCCCGACAGGCTGACGAGATCGTGAAAGGCCGCCAGTTGAAAATCATTCAGCCCGTGGACACGCTGCCTGAGGGTTTCCACCGCCTCAGCCGACTGGGGCTGGTGTAGCACACCGGCCACAGGCAATAGCCGCGCTGACAGCGTTTCGGCCGCCCAATCCAGCACCGGGTCCCATTGTTCGGCCTGGCGCTGCTGCAACTCCTGCGGGTGAACCGCGCGGTAGCACAACAGGTCCGAATCGCCATAATCGGCCAGCATGTCTGCAACCTCGGCGTGTTGATGGTGGACCTTGTCGATGGCGGCATTTGCCGAACGGGTGAAAGGCATCACCGTCGGATCGATCACTTTTTCCTGCGCATCCCATTCTGCGGCGACTTCATCTGCCATGCCACGGGTCGGCAGCACCAAAGCCGCCTTGGCCGGGGTTTTCACGCGGCGACCATCCAGTTCAACGGTAAAGCCGCCTTCGGTTTCCACCACCGCGCTCTCGGTCCAGAATCGTTTCGGCTTCCAGTCGCTCATGTTGTCAGGTCCAGATATCGTCCAGCGCGCGAGGCAGCTGATCAAAGGTTTCAATAATGCAGGTCGCGCCATCCAGAACGGATCGGTCGTGGTAGCCCCAGGTCACACCAATGCTCGCCACCCCAGCGGCAAGGGCCATGTCCATATCAAACTTTGTGTCGCCGATCATGGCCGTATTGGCCGCATCCACCCCGGTTTCGCTGCGCGCCGTGTCGATCATCGACGGGTGCGGTTTGGACGGGTGGTGGTCTGCCACCTGACGGGTCACGAAAAAGCGTTCCAGCCCGTGCGCCTCGATCAGCGCGTCGAGACCGCGCTGAGATTTACCTGTGGCCACGCCCAGCAGAACCTCGGGCACTGCGTGCAGGGCTTGGATGGCGTCCAGCGCCCCGGGATACAGCGGAGAGCTGGCCGCCCCCTGCTCCAACCGTTGCGCGTGATAGGCTTCCTTGTAGCCCTCGACCAGACGCTGCTGCACAGTGTCGGAATGCTCGGGCGCCAATTGCGCCATCGCGTTGGGCAGAGACAGCCCCACGATGGACAGGATCGCTGCGCGGTCCGGCACCTGCAGGGATTGGGCGCCAAAACAGGCGGTCATCGCCGAAACGATACTGCCCTGACTGTCGACCAGGGTGCCGTCCACATCGAACAGCACCAGACGCAGCGATGCGCTCATTGCAATTCCTCGAACGGGTCGTCCGCGGCCAGATCTTCGGTCCAGCCGAAGGTGTCCCAGCTGTGTTTCATGTGATCCGGCAACGGCGCGGTGACGGTAATCGTCTTGCGCGTCATCGGATGCTGGAAGGTCGCCTGACGGGCATGCAGGTGCAGCTTTTTACTGATGATCCCGCCCAATTGCGCACCCCATCCATCGCCGAGGTTTTCCTGCCCCGAGCCGCCATATTTGCCGTCCCCGATGATCGGGTGCCCGATCGCCGCCATATGTGCCCGCAGCTGGTGGGTGCGGCCAGTAATCGGCTCCATCGCCACCCACGCGGCACGCCCGGCCACCCGATACAGCGTCGAATAGAGTGTATGCGCTCGTTTCGCGCCTGGCGTGTCGTTGATTTCGTTCAGCTGGACGGGGATCATCTTTTCGCCCTCACCGTGCTTGCCATGACCCGGGGCTTTAACCAGCCCGGTCTTGATCTCGCCCAGATAGGGGGTCGGCACCCCGGCGACCAACGCCCAGTAGATTTTGCGCGTGTCGCGATGACGGAACGCAGCCGTCAGCCCCTTGGCGGCCTCGCGGGTGCGGGCCAGCAACAGAACGCCCGAGGTATCCTTATCCAACCGGTGAACAAGGCGGGGGTTCTCGTCATAGCCAAAGCGCAGCGCCTCGGACAGGCTGTCCACATGGCGGGTCTGGCCGCTACCGCCCTGAACCGGCAAGCCATGGGGCTTGTTCAGCGCAAGAACGTGATCGTCACGATAGATCACGCAGGACTGAATCATCTTGGCATCGGCGTCCGAGACACGCTGTTTGACCTCGGCAGGCTTGTGATCGGCATCGGGCAGAGGTGGCACACGCACGACCTGCCCAACCTCAAGCCGGGTCGAAGCCTTCACCCGGCCACCTTCAACCCGCAGCTCGCCCTTGCGGCACATCTTTTCGATGCGCCCTTGGCTGACATGCGGAAACAGACGGCGCAGCCACCGATCCAGTCGCTGGTCGCCGTCACCCTCTGCCACGGTAATATTCTGTACGCCGCTCATGCCGATATCCCCTGCGTCGCGCGGATTGCCCGAGCGGTAAACCCGTCTGTAAGTGCCCTAGAAAACATGCGCGTCTGTGGCGTGCAAAGGGTCAAAAGTCAACCCGGTCAGATGTTCGAGAAATCCCCGTGCCGCCCGGCCCCGTCGCGGAAACGGCTCGCCCCGGCAGTGCCTTCACGCCGGATCGCCTCTAGCCCATTGGCCCACTCGACCTTGAGCGCGTCGCGCACTGGCATACCGCGCGTTTCGATGATCGAACGGCGATCGGCCCGCACGGCCTCTTGCGGGAACCGGGCAATTTCATGTGCCATCGCTTCGGCGGCCGCTCGGGTTTCGCCATGCGGCACGACCTTTTCGGCCAGACCGATGCGATAGCATTCCTCGGCTTCGACCTTGCGCCCTGTCAGCGCGATCTCCAACGCCTTCCCCTGCCCGACCAGACGCGGCAACCGGACCGAGCCACCATCCATCAACGTGATCCCCCAGCGACGGCAATAAACACCCAGATAGGCGGTTTCGGCCATCACCCGGATATCGCACCACAGGGCAAGCTCCATCCCGCCTGCCACAGCGGCCCCCTCCACGGCACCGATCACAGGCTTGGAGAGTTCCAGACGGGAAGGACCCATAGGGCCAAGTGTCGAGGGCGCCGATCCAATGGGGAAGCTATGTTTATCGAAATAGGCTTCTCTCAGTTCCGGGTCCCCGAGGGTGGCGGCGAGTTTCAGATCCCATCCCGCGCAGAAATTCCCGCCTTTGCCCCAGAACACGGCCGCTTTGGCCGGGCTGTCCTCAAACTCCAGAAACGCGGCCACCAGCGCCTCGGCATGGTCTGTGTCCACGGCATTGCGCGCATCCGGGCGGTCATGAATGATGGTCCAGACGTCCTCGGTTTTCTCGATTGAGACGGTCATGAGTATCCTCCCTCGACTCTCATGACCCAAGGGAAACCCGTTTTGCGTCCCCTGTCGCCTCTGACGCGGCGGAACTTAGCCGTTACGCTGCGCTCTCAGCTTGGCGAAGTAGTCCAGACGCTTTTTCAATTCACGCTCGAAGCCGCGTTCCACCGGTTGGTACAGCTCTGGCCGCTCCATCCCGTCTGGAAAGTAGTTCTGACCGGAAAACCCATCCTCGGCGTCATGGTCATAAGCATAACCCGCGCCATAGCCCTGATCCTTCATCAACGAGGTGGGCGCGTTCAGGATATGCTTGGGCGGCGGCTCACTGCCTGATTGCTTGGCCAACCGCATCGCCGCCTTGTAACCGACATAAGCCCCGTTCGATTTCGGAGCCAAGGCCAGGTAGACCAGCGCTTGCGCCAGCGCCAACTCGCCCTCCGGTGAGCCTAGCCGTTCGTAGGTCTGCCAGGATTGAAGGCAGATCGCCTGCGCCTGCGGATCGGCCAGACCGATATCTTCAACCGCCATGCGCGTGATGCGACGGGCCAGATAGCGCGGGTCCTCACCCCCCGTCAGCATCCGTGCGAACCAATACAGCGCGGCATCCGGGTCCGATCCCCGCACCGATTTATGCAGGGCCGAGATCAGGTTGTAATGCTCATCGCCTGACTTGTCGTATTTTGCCGCCCGGCGCATCAGCCGCGTCGACAGCGCATCCGGGTCCAGCGGTGCATCGACCTTCCACGCCGCGATCTGTTCGATCAGGTTCAACAGCGCCCGGCCGTCGCCATCGGCCATCTCTTGCAGCGCCTCGCGCGCCGGACCCGTCAGGGGCAACGCGCGATCCAGTTCCTTCTCGGCCCGTTGGGTCAGGCGCTCCAGATCGGCAAGGCTGAGGCGTTCCAACACCAGTACCTGCGCCCGGCTGAGCACAGCGGCGTTCAGCTCAAAAGACGGGTTCTCGGTCGTGGCCCCGACCAGCAGGATAGTGCCGTCCTCCATATGCGGCAGGAACCCGTCCTGCTGGGCTTTGTTGAACCGGTGGATTTCATCCACGAACAGCAATGTACCCTGCCCGTTCTGGCGGCGGATCTTGGCGGCCTCGAACACTTTTTTCAGGTCAGGCACACCGGTGAAGATCGCGCTGATCTGAACGAAATGCAGATCGGTCTCCTGCGCCAGCAACCGCGCGATGGTGGTCTTGCCAACGCCCGGAGGACCCCAGAACACAAGACTGGACAGGCTGCCCGAGGCCAGCATGACCCCCAGTGGCGCATCCGGGCCCAGAACCTGCTCTTGCCCGATCACCTCGGCCAATGTCTGCGGCCGCAGCCGATCGGCCAGCGGACGGTGCGCGGGTGGCGTGGGCGCAGCGGCCCCGGTATCGAACAGATCGCTCACGTCACAACCGGAACCGGAGAAAGACCGAACGGCCCCCTCTGAGAACATCCAGGTTAATCCGGCGGCCCGGATCGGTCAGCGCGTCGACCACGTCACGGGGGGTCTCAATTTCTGTGCCATTGATGCTGTTGACCACATCACCCGCGCGCAAACCGCCCCCGCCGCCATAAGACCCCGCATCCACCACGACCACTCCGGTCTGCGACAACACCAAGCCCATCTTCGCAATCACGGCCGGGTTGACGCGCGAGACCGTCAAACCCGGCATCACGGTCTGGTCGTCCAGAGTTGTTTCCTCGGCCGCCGGGGTTTCGGGCGCCTTGATCAGCGCAATTTCCACTTCGGTACGCTCTTCCCCCCGCAGGCGGGTCACCATGGACGTACCGCCCACACCGGCGACAGCCATACGGAATTTCATCTCGGCGGGCGAGTTCACCTCATCCCCATCCACATGGGTGACCACATCCCCCACGCGCAGACCGGCCTCGGCCAAGGGGCTCAGAGGGTGCAAGTCGGAAACCACCACACCCAGCGGGACCACCAGACCCAGAGACTCGGCGATATCCGCGCTCATGTGCTGGCCAGCCATTCCGGCCCAGGGACTTATGAAACTGTCATTGCCGCCCTGCGCCTGTCGCAGAAACTCGGCCACCAGATTGGCCGGAATAGCAAAGCCGATGCCGTTCGACCCACCCGATCGGGTCAGGATAGCGGTATTGATCCCGATCAGATCCCCATTCACGTCGATCAGCGCCCCGCCTGAATTGCCCGGGTTTATCGCCGCATCGGTCTGAATGAAATAGCCCCGCGCGTTGCCCGTGGCCGCGCCGGTCCGAGCCAGCCCCGAGATGATGCCCGACGACACCGTCTGCCCCACCCCGAACGGGTTGCCAATGGCCAGCGCCAGTTCACCAACCTCGACATGATCCGAGTCGCGCATTTGCAGGTAAGGCAGATTCTCGGCCTCTTCCAGCCGCAGGATGGCGATGTCGCTTTCCTTGTCACCCAGAACCACCTGCGCCGAAAACTCGCGCCGATCCGTGGTCACCACCCGGATTTCGGTGGCTGTCCCGACCACGTGGTAGTTCGACACCACGTAACCATCGTCCGACAGGATTACGCCCGATCCCAGCGAATTCTGCACCCGCGGGCGGGGCTCTCCGAACCCACGGCCAAAGAAGTCCTGAAAGAACGGGTCCGAGAAGAACGGGTTCGCCCGCCCCTGCCGCACGATCTTGGCATAGATGTTGACGACTGCCGGTGAGGCCTGTTTGACGACGGGCGCAAAGCCAAGGCTGATCTCGGCCTGCGATGTGGGCACTTTGGTTTCGGCCTGGGCTGAAACCGCGAATGAGGCCAACAGCAGCGAGCACAGTATTTTTCGCATGATCTTCCCGTAGATGACTTGCCCATCGGATATGCGAGGCATGTGACAAGATTGCAAGCGCGATGCTGTCTCTTGCGCCTTGACTTGAGCGCGGGGCGGTGAAAACGCTTGCCCGATCTAACAAACTGAAACGGACCAATTGTGCGCAACAGAATAATCGCGGCAGGGCAGATGCACCTGCGACCATCTTCTTTGCTCCTGGCCGCTGCCCTTGGGTTGTTCGCGGTCACCGCGCAGGCCGCGGATACTAAACTGACCATGGGGACGGGGGGAAAAAGCGGATATTATTTTGCCGTCGGCAACCTGCTGTGCACATCGTTTGCCCAAAGTGCGACTGGATACAGGTGCAACGCCAAAGCCACAGATGGCCCACGGGAGAATTTGCCAAAGCTGCGCCGGGGTAAATTCGACATCGTCGTGGCGCGGTCGGATTGGGCGCAAGACGCGCTGAAGGGCGCAGGTTTTTTCAAAAGCAAGGGCGCAGACACATCTCTGCGTTCTTTGTTCTCAATTCACAGCGCACCTTTGAGCGTCATTGCACGCAAAGGATCCGACATCAGCTCTGTTGATGATCTGGACGGGAAGCGTGTCATGCTGGATGGTTCAGCCACTTACTTGGTGAAACAGCTTCCCCAGGCAGCAAACTGGGACACTTCAGCCTTTGACACCTATAAGCCCAACGAAAAGAACCCGTTGCGAAAACAGTTGTGTTCCAGTGACATTGACGCAGTTGCAATCGTCGTCGGCAACCCGTCCAATTGGATTCTAAAAACAGCACAGACCTGTCCGATCCAATTGGTTACGGTGTCCGGGCGTCAGATTGACCGATTGATTTCCGGGTCGGATGCGCTCAGCCAAGTTTCGATCCCCGCGAATATGTATAGCGGGGTGACGTCACCCACAAAAACACTTGGCTACAAAGCTGTTTTGCTGAGTAACGCCAGTGTGTCCGAAGACGAAGTCTATGCGTTTGTCAAATCCACGTTTGAAAACCTGCCGCAACTGGCCCGCAAACATCCGGCGCTGAGAGGGTTGCAACCGTCAGACATGATCCGCGAGGGTCTGACCGCGCAATTGCATCCCGGCGCGGCGCGCTATTACCGGGAGCAGGGTTGGATCAAGTGACAGCCCTGTGGTGCGCTGAAACAAAAACCCCCGCGTCCGGGACGCGGGGGTTTTTACATGAAAGCAGGGCTTTCTTATTCTTCGTCTGCTGCCTCTTCGGCGGCAACGCGGGCTTTGTCGGCCGCGCCTTTGGCGTCGATGTCACGATCAACGAATTCGATGATCGCCATCGGTGCCATGTCGCCATAGCGGAAGCCTGCTTTCAGGATACGGACGTAACCGCCCTGACGCTCGGCGTAGCGGGGGCCCAGAACTTCGAACAGCTTTGCGACGTCTTTGTCTTCTTTCAGCTGTGCTGCGGCCTGACGGCGGGCGTGCAGGTCGCCGCGCTTGCCCAGAGTGACCAGCTTTTCGATGATCGGGCGCAGTTCTTTTGCCTTGGGCAGAGTCGTTTTGATTTGCTCATGCTCGATGAGCGAGCCAGCCATGTTCGCAAACAACGCCTTGCGGTGCTCATGAGTACGGTTCAGGCGGCGGTAACCACGTGCGTGACGCATTTTTCAATTCCTTCTTTCGCGTTTTGCTTTGTCTGGCCGGCGATGCGTGTCACCGGCTCTCCTTGGGGCGGAAGTGCCCATGCGGTCCCCGGATACTCCCAATTCGGGCCGGGCATTGGGGAAGACGCGCTTAGAACGCGTCTTCGAATTTCTTCGCCAGATCTTCGATGTTGTCGGGCGGCCAATCCTCGACATCCATGCCAAGGTGCAGACCCATGCCGGACAGCACTTCTTTGATCTCGTTCAGCGACTTGCGGCCGAAGTTCGGGGTGCGCAGCATCTCGGCTTCGGTCTTCTGGATCAGGTCGCCGATATAGACGATGTTGTCGTTCTTCAGGCAGTTTGCCGAACGGACCGACAGTTCCAGCTCGTCCACTTTCTTCAGCAGCAGCGGGTTGAACTCCAGACCATCGTCTTCGTCCTGGCGACCAGCCGATTCCGGCTCGTCGAAGTTGACGAAGATCGACAACTGATCCTGCAGGATGCGTGCGGCAAAGGCCAGCGCGTCTTCCGGCGTGATCGAACCATCGGTTTCGATCTTCAGGGTCAGTTTGTCATAGTCCAGAACCTGACCTTCACGGGTCGGCTGAACGTCATACGCAACCTTTTTGACCGGCGAATAGATCGCGTCGATCGGGATCAGGCCGATAGGTGCGTCTTCCGGCTTGTTCTTCTCAGCCGAGACATAGCCTTTACCGGTGTTGACGGTCAGTTCCATGAACAGGTCGGCGCCATCGTCCAGGTGGCAGATGACGTGATCGCGGTTCAGAACCTCGATGCCGGCGCTTTCGCTGATGTCGCCAGCGGTGACAACTGCGGGACCTTTGGCATTGATCGACAGACGCTTGGGGCCTTCGACTTCCATGCGCAGGGCAACCTGCTTGAGGTTCAGGATGATGTCGGTGACGTCTTCGCGCACGCCCGCAACCGAAGAGAACTCGTGCAGGACGTTGTCGATCTGGACGCTGGTGATGGCCGCGCCTTGCAGCGAGCTCATCAGAACGCGGCGCAGTGCGTTACCCAGAGTCAGACCAAAACCACGCTCCAGCGGCTCAGCAACCAGGGTCGCCTGACGTGCGGGATCGTTGCCCGGCTTACCATCAAGCTGGGTCGGTTTGATCAATTCTGCCCAATTCTTATGGATCATGTAATCCCTCCATTCCTGTCCGCGCCCCATGACCAACAAGGTGCAGACGCCCGAGGTTCAAAATGACGTGCTGGGGCCGTGCAAAAACACAGCCCCAGCTCAATTCAAAATCGCTTAGACGCGACGACGCTTCGGCGGGCGGCAGCCGTTGTGAGCGATCGGAGTCACGTCGCGGATCGACGTGATGTTGAAGCCCACAGCAGCCAGCGCGCGCAGAGCCGATTCACGACCCGAACCGGGGCCCTGAACTTCGACTTCCAGCGTCTTGACGCCATGTTCCTGCGCCTTCTTGCCTGCATCTTCTGCAGCCATCTGAGCGGCGTAGGGTGTCGATTTCCGCGATCCCTTGAAGCCCATGGTACCGGCAGACGACCACGCGATGGCGTTGCCCTGTACGTCCGAGATCAGGATCTTGGTGTTGTTGAAGGTCGAATTCACATGGGCGACGCCCGATGCGATGTTCTTACGCTCTTTGCGCTTAACGCGAGTCTTATCACGTGCCATCAGTCAGACCCTCCCTTATTTCTTCTTACCAGCGATGGCCTTTGCGGGGCCTTTGCGGGTACGAGCATTGGTGTGGGTACGCTGACCGCGAACCGGCAGGTTGCGGCGGTGACGCAGACCGCGATAGCAGCCCAGGTCCATCAAGCGTTTGACGTTCATCTGAACTTCACGACGCAGGTCACCTTCGACGGTGAAGTTGGCGTCGATGTGCTCGCGGATGGCCAGAACTTCGGCGTCGGACAGTTCGTTAACGCGACGGTGCGCTTCAATGCCTACGGCTTCGCAGATCGCTTTGGCCGAGGTGTTTCCAATACCGGTGATATATGTGAGGGCGATTGGTACCCGCTTTGCAGTCGGGATGTTTACGCCGGCAATACGTGCCACGTTTCACTTTCCTTTTCGTTGCGGTTCCGTAACTCCAGAACCTTTTTTCACAACGCCTAACCGTGGCAGTGCCGCCAGAGGGTTCAGCATTATTCGAGGTGGTCGGGGCAGTTGGGACGAATCCCGCCTGCGGTCTTGATTCCCCAAGGGGATGGGGGTCGATATGGGGTTTTGGTGGGGCCGTCAAGCCCCAACCTGAAGTCAGCCCAGAATCGCCTCGATCGAGGCGGTGACTTCTTTGATCTCAGCCAGGCCATTGACCGGGCGCAGATCGCCTTTGGCGTAGTAATACCCAATCAGCGGCGAGGTCTTTTTGTAGTATTCCATCAGGCGTGTGCGCAGGCTGTCTTCGTTGTCATCCGCGCGACGCTGGAAGTCATTTTCCTTGCCGCAATTGGTGCATTTGCCATCGGCCGGGATCGGCTTGGTGATGTCGTTATAGACCTCACCGCAGCCACCGCAGGTCGAGCGCGCCGTGATCCGCTGAACCAGCGCTTCGTCATCCACACGCATTTCGATCACGGTGTGCAGCGACTGACCCAGCTTGGCCAGCAACGCGGCCAGCGCATCAGCCTGCGCCAGCGTCCGCGGGAAGCCGTCAAAGATGAAGCCGGCGCCGGTTTCCGTGGTCAGCTTCTCTTCGATCAGGCCGATCACGATCTCATCGGTGACCAGCTTGCCCGCGTCCATGATCGCCGCAACCTTCTGGCCCATCTCTGTTCCGCTGGTCTTTGCCTCGCGCAGCATGTCGCCGGTGCTCAGCTGAACCATGCCCCGAGTTTCGACCAGGTGACGCGCCTGCGTCCCTTTACCGGCCCCCGGGGGCCCAAGAAGAATGATGTTCATCGACGAGCGGGTCCCTTCCTGCCGCGTTTCTTACCCTTGCCGCGCAGTTGGGACTTTTCGATCAGCCCTTCGTATTGATGCGCCAGCAGGTGGCTCTGGACCTGTTGGATCGTGTCCATGGTCACAGAGACGATAATCAGAACCGAGGTACCGCCGAAATAGAACGGGATGGCAAACTGGTTCCGAAGGATTTCAGGCAGCAGACAGACAGCCGCCAGATAGGCCGAACCCAGAACCAGCACGCGGTTGACCACGTATTCCAGATACTCGGCGGTTTTCTTGCCCGGACGGATACCCGGCACAAAACCGTTTTGCTTTTTCAGGTTGTCCGCAACATCGTCCGGCTTGAACGACACGTTGAACGTGTAGAAGTAGGCAAAGAACACGATCATGGCCGCGAAGAACAGCAGGTACAGCGGCTGTCCGGGACCAAAGTTGGCCAGCAGCCAGGACATGATCGGCCCGCTGGTTGCGCCCGACGAGAAAGTCGAGATCGTCACCGGCAGCAGCAGCAGCGAGCTTGCAAAGATCGCCGGGATCACGCCCGCCGGGTTCACTTTGACCGGCAGGTGGCTCGAGCCGCCCTCATAAATCTTCATACCGGCCTGACGGCGCGGATACTGGATGTGGATCTTGCGCAGCGCCCGTTCCATGAACACCACAAAGGTAATGACGGCGATGACCATCACGATCACACCAACGATCACGGCGGGGCTGATGGCACCCGAACGGCCCGAGGCAAAGAACTGCGCCAGAGCGGCCGGAACCTCGGCGATGATGCCGACGAAGATGATCAGAGAGATACCGTTACCGATGCCGCGTGCGGTGATCTGTTCACCCAGCCACATCAGGAACATGGTGCCGCCAACCAGAGTGATCATGGTCGACAGACGGAAGAACATGCCCGGATCGGTCGCCAGATCGCCCGATTCCAGCGAAACGGCCAGACCATAGGCCTGAACGGTGGCCAGCGCCACGGTGCCGAAACGGGTGTATTGGTTGATCTTCTTGCGGCCCTGCTCGCCCTCTTTCTTGAGTTGTTCGAGCGCGGGAACCATTGATGTCAGCAGCTGCACGATGATCGAGGCCGAGATATAGGGCATGATGCCGAGGGCAAAGATACCCATCCGCCCAAGCGCCCCACCGGTGAACATCGAAACCATGCCGCCGATGCCCTGCCCCGCCTGTTCCATGAACTCGCGCAAAGCCTGACCGTCGATCCCCGGCACCGGAATAAATGTGCCCAGACGATAGACGATCAACAAACCCAGCGTGAACAGGATGCGGTTGCGCAGATCGGTGGCTTTGCCAAGGGCAGCCCAGCTTGTGTTGGCCGCCATTTGTTCTGCTGCTGATACCATAAATCGGTCTCTCTTATGAAAACGCCGCCCGGAACCGTTTTCCGGCTCGGACGGCGTCTTGGAAAACTCTGAGGTCTATGTAAGCGGGTCTGCGCCCGCTCACAAGCGCTTACTCTGCCGCAGCGGCTTTTGTGACCGTCAGTGAACCGCCCGCTTTTTCAACTGCCTCGACGGCAGCTTTCGAAGCACCGGTTACTTCCAGGTTCACTTTGGCGCTGATTTCGCCCTTGGCCAGAACGCGGATACCGTCCAGCTTGCGACGCACCAGACCCGACGCAACCAGTGCGTCTTCGGTGATCGCAGCTTTGGCGTCCAGCTTGCCGGCCTCGACGAATTTCTGGATCAGGCCCAGGTTGATAACGGCGAATTCCTTGCGGTTCGGCTTGTTGAAGCCACGCTTGGGCAGACGCTGGTACAGCGGCATCTGGCCGCCTTCGTAGCCATTGATGGCCACACCCGAACGGGATTTCTGGCCTTTGATACCACGGCCACCCATTTTACCTTTGCCGGAACCGGGGCCACGGCCAACGCGGGTGCGTTTCGGGTTGGCGCCGGGATTGTCGCGCAGTTCGTTCAGTTTCATTTCGCTTCTCCTAAGCCGGATGTGACCCCCGAAGCGTGATGGGCCAAACACGGCATTTCTTGGTTTTGATTCTCATGGGCAGAAACCCACCGGAGGCGTATAGGCCCGTTACCCCCGCTTGGCAAGCCCGCGGAACGGTGCAAGATCAGCCGTCGACCTGCGGAGCCTCGGCTTCATCCTCATCATGTTTGATAATGGGCGCTGCAAGCGGATCGATGCCGTGTTTCTCGACGAGCCTTCCGACCAAACTGTCAGGATCGGGTTGGCCGTCATACTTGTTCCGCATGATCGCCCGCATCCGCCGACCATAAAGGTGGATGGAAACCGTATCGTCCTTGAAGAAATGGTCTATTTGGGCCCCCGGCCGGGCCAGGGCCCGCCGACGCGTGTAATTGAGCGGGTAGAACACATGCTCAGGCAAGGCGTACTTTATCTCACCCGTTTGCCTCAACGCCCAGGTGAATGCACTCGGACCCCAAACGCCCCAAAGAGTTTCTGGCACGTTCACCGGCTCTCCGTTCTGCTGCGCCTCTTCCAGCGGCCTACGGTGACGAGGGGGCAGCCATGGCGGGATGAGGTACGGATCATTGGTGAATTCGATCAGCTTGGCCAGCGTTTCGCTGTCCTGCGGCAGGGCGAGCACGCCGATGGCAACATCGCCTTCGAGATATCCGTAGTAATGGCCGTTTTCGGTGGTGAAGGGTTTGAGGCAATAAGCGTCCGTATCTGCCCAGATCAAGTCAGGTTCTTGCGCCAGAAGCCGATACCGGAACTTGTCCGAATGCGGTGCGGGGCTTCCGGTTCTGTCATGGGTGATGAACTCGGAATCCGGCAGAACCTCGCGTGCATCGCGCTGTTCCACGCCGTCGGGGATCCCTGTGACAGTCCCATAGGTGTAAAGACGCACATGTTGCCCGACATCCAGATAGGACTTGATGCATAGCTGCTCAAGAAAGCTCAGCGGTCCGTCGACCCACAGCATTCCGATCTGATATTCGCGCGCCATAAATATGTCTTTCCACACAATTCTATCGGCCTCAAACAACCGCCTAATCCGCATTTGACGTATTAACGGCGCTGTCGCAATGCTTGGCCCGAAAAATCTGTTGGCTGTGGCGCGATGGCCCCTGAAACCAAAAGAGGCGCCAAATGGCGCCTCTGTGTGAGTGGTGGTATGCCTGCAATTACGAGCAGTAAACGTGTTCCTGAGCGATGTCCTTGATATCGCAGCGGCGCACGCCGATGTCGTTCAGCTCGCGATCGGTCAAACCTTGAAGTTCCGAGTAGGTGCGGTTGTATTCTGCGCGCAGGGTATATGTCTCTTTCACCTTTGCGGCGAATTCTGCGATGCGTGCGAACAGGTTGCTGCCGCCATGAGTGGTTGTTGCTGTGTAAGCCATATCTGAATTCCTTTCCTGACCGGGGCGCATTCCCCGATGATTTCTGTTCTGTTCCTGTTTGGGACAGCGTTCAGATAGGCGCACCAGATACCGCTAACAACCGAAGTTTCGGTCTAGCTGCATTGCAAACAATGCATGGGTGGGATCTGCAGGACCGAACAGGTTGGCTCTGTTCGACCTCGGGTAACCTACTTCCGGATTTCACCCACGTAACGTTGCTTTTGCTGGTTCACCAGGACCAGTTTACCGTTGTTCACGACATACAGATCAAACCGGGGTTTGTCATAGCCGATGCACCGCACCCCGTTGTCGTAGAACCTGTAGGAATTCGCCTTCCATGCTTTCCCGTTGGCTGTGTAGGAATAGGACCCGTTGGCAGAGTAGGTCTCAAATTCTTTCCCGGGATATACAACCTTGCGCCCAGAAAGGTTCTTTTGCAGCCAGGCCGCATTCACTTTCTGGTCGCCATCGGAATAGTAGCTTTTCGAAAATTTCGGCGATTTGGCCGGGCATTCGGCGTAAGCGGTCGTACCAATTGCAGAGACGCAAAGCGCAGCAAGAAACAGTTTCATACTAATCATCCATTCAAATAAACACGGTTGAAGTTACCCCGGCCCGTTCAAATGGCAACAAAAAACGCCCCCGAACGGATCGGAGGCGTTTCTTTGTTCGATGGAAGTGCGCTTAGCCGCGCTCTTCGACGATCTCTACCAGATGCGGGATCTTGTTGATCATGCCGCGGACCGAAGGAGTATCCTCCAGCTCACGGGTTTTGTGCATCTTGTTCAGGCCCAGGCCGATCAGGGTTGCGCGCTGTTCGGCGGGGCGGCGGATCGGGGAGCCGATCTGCTTGACGACGATGGTTTTTGCCATGGGTCGCTCTCCTTATGCTTCTGCTTCAGCAGCAGCCGGTGCTTCGTCCCGCTTGGGCAGGATGTCGGCAACCTTTTTGCCACGACGTGCGGCAACCGAACGCGGGCTCTGCTCTTTTTGCAGGCCGTTGATGGTGGCGCGGATCATGTTGTACGGGTTCTGCGAGCCCAGCGACTTGGACACAACGTCCTTGACACCCAGCATTTCGAACACGGCACGCATCGGACCACCGGCGATGATACCGGTACCTTCAGGTGCGGTACGCATTACCACTTTACCGGCGCCGTGACGGCCTTCGATGTCGTGGTGCAGGGTACGACCTTCGCGCAGTTGCACGCGGATCATCTGACGCTTGGCTTGTTCGGTTGCCTTACGGATGGCTTCAGGTACTTCTTTCGCTTTACCTTTGCCAAAGCCGACGCGGCCTTTCTGATCGCCGACAACCACCAGAGCGGCGAAGCCAAAGCGCTTACCGCCTTTTACGGTTTTCGACACGCGGTTGATTGCGACCAGACGATCTGCAAATTCCGGTGCTTCTTCACGGTCGCGGCCACGGCCCCGACGGTTTTCACGTTCTGCCATTTGGCATCCCTTTTCTCATGTGGCGCTTGTCGCGCCGTTTCTTCAATCCAAGTGAGCCCCGACTGTCGCCGAGGCCCCCGGATCATCGGGGCAGCCGCGAAGCTGCCCGCAGGTCTTAGATCTTCAGACCACCTTCACGCGCAGCGTCGGCAACTGCCTTCACTTTGCCGTGGAACAGGAAGCCACCACGATCGAAATAGGCCTCTTCGACGCCTGCCTTCTTGGCACGCTCGGCGATAGCCGCGCCCACTTTGGTGGCCGCTTCGATGTTGTTCTTGCCAACTACGCCCAGGTCTTTTTCCAGGGTCGAGGCTGCGGCCAGGGTCACGCCACGAACGTCGTCGATCAGCTGAACGCTGATGTTCTTGTTCGAACGGTGAACCGACAGGCGTACACGGCCCGCGTTGACTTTGCGAAGTTTGTTCCGAACGCGCAGGCGGCGCTTCAGAAACAGGGTTCTTTTGCTGTTTGCCATTGTTTGCGTCCTTACTTCTTCTTGCCTTCCTTGCGGAAGATGAACTCGCCCTTGTAGCGGATGCCCTTGCCTTTGTACGGCTCGGGACGGCGCCATTCACGGATTTTGGCCGCGACTTCGCCCACCTGCTGCTGGTCGATACCTTCCACAACGATCTCGGTCTGCTTCGGTGCGGTGATGGTGACACCTTCCGGAGCAGTGAAATCAACATCGTGGCTGTAGCCCAGGTTCAGCTTCAGGGTGTTGCCCTGCATCTGAGCGCGGTAACCCACACCCTGGATTTCCAGCTCTTTCTTGAAGCCTTCGGTCACACCGGTCACCAGATTGGCAACCATGGTGCGGCTCATGCCCCACTGCTGACGCGCACGCTTGGACGTACCACGCGGATCAATTTTGACCACGTTGTCCTCAACCGCGATGGTCACATCGTCAGTTGCAGTGAAGCTGCGGGTGCCTTTCGGACCTTTGACTTCGATGGTCTGACCCGACACAGAGGCGGAAACGCCGCTGGGCAGCTCGACCGGTTTTTTACCAATACGAGACATTGCAGACCTCCTTAGAAGACGGTGCAGAGCACTTCGCCGCCAACATTGTTGGAGCGAGCGTTTGCGTCCGACATCACACCTTTCGGAGTGCTGACAATCGACACGCCCAGACCCTGACGGACCTGCGGGATGTCATTGACGCCCATGTAGACGCGGCGACCGGGCTTGGAAACCCGCTTCAGTTCGCGAATGACAGGAGTGCCTTCGTAGTATTTCAGGCTGATTTCGATGGCCGGATGACCGTTTTCACCGGTCGTCTTTTCATAACCACGGATGTAGCCTTCGTCCGCCAGCACGTCCAGAACCCAACCGCGCAGCTTGGAAGCCGGGGTGGAAACGGTGGACTTGCCGCGCATTTGCGCGTTGCGGATACGGGTGAGCATATCGCCGATAGGATCATTCATATCTATGTCTCCCTTACCAGCTCGATTTCACCATGCCGGGGATCTGACCAGCAGAACCCAGCTCGCGCAGCGCGATACGGCTGACCTTCAGCTTACGGTAGTAAGCGTGAGGACGACCGGTCAGCTGACAACGGTTGTGCAGACGGGTAGCCGAGCTGTTGCGCGGCAGTTTCGCCAGTTTCAGACGCGCTTTGAAGCGCTCTTCCATCGGGCGGCTCTCGTCATTCGCGATTTCTTTCAGCTCGGCACGCTTTGCGGCATATTTGGCCACCAGGCGTTCGCGCTTCTTCTCGCGTTCGATCATTGCTTTTTTAGCCATGTCTCAATCCTCCCGGCGCTTACGCGTTGAACGGCATGTTGAAAGCTTTCAACAGTGCCTTTGCTTCAGCGTCGGTTTTCGCTGTGGTGGCAATTACGATATCCAGGCCCCAGACCTCGTCGACCTTGTCGAAGTCGATTTCCGGGAACACGATGTGCTCTTTCATGCCCATGGCAAAGTTGCCCTGGCCGTCGAAAGAAGGCTTAACACCGCGGAAGTCACGAACGCGCGGCAGCGCGATGGTGATCAGGCGATCCAGGAATTCGTACATCCGGTCACCGCGCAGGGTCACTTTCGCGCCCAGCGGCATGTCTTCACGGACGCGGAAACCCGCGATCGACTTCTTCGCCTTGGTTGCAACGGCCTTTTGACCAGCAATCGCAGTCAGATCTTCGACAGCAGCTTTCGCTTTCTTCGAGTCTTTGACGGCCTCAGCACCACAACCGATGTTCAGAACGATTTTTTCCAGCTTGGGCAGCTGCATGTCGTTCTTGTAGCCGAACTCTTCTTTCAGAGCGGCACGGATGGTTTCAACGTACTGAGCTTTCAGACGCGGGGTGTAGGTTGCGGAATCAAGCATCGATCACGTCCCCTGTGGTCTTGGCGAAACGAACCTTCTTGTCACCTTCCATGCGGAAGCCAACGCGGGTTGCTTTGCCGTTTTTGTCCAACAGTGCCAGGTTCGACAGCTCGATCGGGTTTGCCTGAGGCAGGCGACCACCTTGCGAGTTTTGCGACTGACGGGTGTGGCGGATGGCGATGTTGATGCCATCGACAACAGCTTTACCGGCTTTCGGGTCAACCGAGGTGATCGTTCCCTCTTTGCCCTTGTCCTTGCCGGCCAGCACGACGACCTTGTCGCCTTTGCGGAGTTTAGCAGCCATGATTACAGCACCTCCGGAGCCAGCGAGATGATTTTCATGAAGTTCTTGCCGCGCAGTTCACGAACAACGGGGCCAAAGATACGGGTACCTACGGGCTCGTTGTTGTTGTTCAGGATGACGGCGGCGTTGCGATCAAAACGGATCGCGGTGCCGTCTTCGCGACGGACTTCCTTGGCGGTGCGTACGACGACGGCCTTGCGGACGTCACCTTTCTTTACGCGACCGCGCGGGATGGCTTCCTTCACCGAGACGACAATGATGTCGCCAACGGAGGCGTATTTACGCTTGGAACCACCCAGGACCTTGATGCACTGAACTCGGCGTGCGCCGGAGTTGTCAGCGACATCCAGATTGGTCTGCATCTGGATCATGTGGTTTCTCCCGACCTGTGGGGGCTGGTCTGATTAGATCCCCCAGGGTTTCGACAAATGGGAAAATCCCGGAAACTTACGCTTCCAGAACTTCCCAACGTTTCGTCTTCGATTTCGGCGCGCATTCGATGATGCGTACAGAGTCGCCGACTTTGAAGGCGTTCTTTTCGTCATGAGCCCGGTATTTCTTGGACTTACGAACGGTTTTGTGCAGCAGCGGGTGCTTGAAACGGCGCTCGACCAGAACGGTTACGGTCTGTTCGTTTGCGTCGCTTGTTACGGTGCCGGACAGGATACGCTTGGGCATCTGATTACTCCTCGGATGCCGCAGCAGCGGCCTTTTCGTTCAGAATGGTTTTGACGCGGGCAGCATTGCGGCGGGCCGCTTTGATGCCGGCAGTGTTTTCCAGCTGACCGGTGGCCTGTTGAAAGCGCAGGTTAAAGCTTTCTTTCTTCAGGTTGGCCAGTTCCTCGCGGAGCTGGTCCGGGGTCTTGTCACGCAGTTCTTGGGCGTTCATCGCCTTTTTCCTTTGCTCAAAACACCAGAAGGCCCCCTGACAGGGTCACCTTGGACCTGGTGGATGAATGATAGACATACGAATCGCCCGACAACGCCGGGAGATCGCAGGATGCCGCCGTATAAGGGTTTGGCGGGTGGGTGGCAAGAGGAAGTTTGGATCACTAGCAGGTACCATCCGCAAAGCAGGCGCACAGGCGAAACTACACGTCAGAGCCCCCCTTAAGCTTGCGCACAATCCAACACCACTGTACCCGCACCCTTGATGCGTTAAAACATAGGTAAGTAATGAAGAATTTGTATTGGACCGCTGCCCTGGCACTGATTGCCAGTTCCACTCAAGCTCAGACGTATGCCGGGAAGGACGTTTGCTCGAGAGCCGTTGCAGAGAATCGCATGAACGGGATGTCTACCGACCAGTGCATTTGCGTGGCCGAGATTGCGAAGCAGAACATGTCCCCCGAACTATATGCCTTGTGGACCCAGGCGATGTACCTAGGTGAATCGCGAGAACAAGAGATGAACTCTCTGAGGCAATCTCAAAGAAAAACCCTTAGCCAAATGAAAAAAACGGCCCGGCTATCCAAAAAGCAATGTGGAGCAAAGTGATCAAACTCCTTAGGCAAAAAGAAGTCCACAGGCTGTGGCGCGCTCGTGGACTCTCTTGCCTGACTTAAACTGGAGCGAAGTTTTCTGTTGCCTCATCCGAGGCAAAGCTCACTCCCACTTGTAGTTGAAGCTTACCGAAATCCGCTCTTCCTCGGCCATGTTCATCGGCACCTCGTGGCGCAGCCAGCTTTCCCACAGCAGCACATCCCCCACCTGCGGCTTCATATAGATGAACGGCTGCAGGTCGCGCCGCCCACCTTTCAGCCGCGTCGGCGCGGCCATCATGCGGCCCGAACGGGGGTCTTCCAGTTTCAACGCACTGGCCCCTTCCGGCATCGCCACATAGGTCGTGCCCGAGATTACACTGTGCGGGTGCAGGTGGCTGGAATGCATCCCACCCTCGGGCAGGATGTTGATCCAAAGGTCTTCCAGCTTCAGCTCACCCTCGCCCAGATCGAACTCAAGATCCTTGGCAAAGGCCGCAACATGCTGATCCAGCGCCTTGACCAGATCGGCGAAGATTGGAAACCGCCAGGGCAGATCAGTCAGCGAGGCATAGCTGGTATAGCCGGGATAGCCATTCTCTTCACACCACTCCTGCCCGGCCTCATCATCCTCGGCGATGACAAGGCAGGAGCTTTCCAGCTCTTCAGTGTCGATCTTGGGATCAAACTCGGACAGAGCTGCGCGATAAAGACGGGTAACGAAGAGTGATTCAATCTGTGCCATAGGCCGGGCATAACCCAGCCCCTTCGACAAGGCCAGCCAATGTTGGCGGGTTACGTCTTGATAGGCCCTTTGCCGCAGCGTGGTATCGGGCGACCACCGTCAGCATAGGCGAGGCACAGCACGATCTCATCCGGTTTTGGTGCATCGGGAATGTTCAGTGTCATTGTATCGAAATGGTCGAACGACCACGGATTGTCCTTGTGCCCAAGCGGCAGGTCAATCGCACAACCCGGTCCACCCAGCTTGGCGTTCGAAGGGATTACAGCCTCACCGCCGCCAGCCGCGGTACGCATCGGCGCACCAAGTTTTGGATGGATAATCGCCCCACCCTGCTCAAGGTCGCCGTTCACGCCGACAATCGCCGCTTTCCCATACGAGACTGGCTCTCCGTTCAACTGTTTAATGGCTTCGCTGGCGAGCTCCTCACCAAGCGAAGCCCCGATCTCGAACAATTCTGAGAGGTCTTCTGCAATAGTACTGGCGAGAGGATTTCGAACCACCGCCAATGCGGCGACGCGGCTGATGGGGTTGCAAGATTGCCCCAATTGATCAGTGATGATCACTTCTTTGACGAACACCTTCTTTCGCAGTCGTACCATAGTAGCCTCCCGATTTGTTCGCTGTCAGCCTAGGTGCGCGTTGTCGTCGCGTCGAACTAATTTGCGGCGCCATACAAAACGAAAACCCCCGCCGGTTTCCCGACGGGGGCAAATCTTGTCACGAACGGGGTTTCCCCCAATCGCTTACCAGTCTTCGCGAACCACGACGCGAGTCTTGATCGGCAGCTTCATCGCAGCCAGGCGCAGGGCCTCGCGGGCGATGTCGTCATTGACGCCGTCGATCTCGAACATCACGCGGCCAGGCTTGACTTTGCATGCCCAGCGGTCGACCGAACCTTTACCTTTACCCATACGAACTTCGATCGGCTTTGCAGTGACCGGAGTGTCGGGGAAGATGCGGATCCAGACACGGCCCTGACGCTTCATGTGACGCGTCATGGCACGACGTGCAGCTTCGATCTGGCGTGCAGTTACACGCTCAGGCTCAAGAGCTTTCAGACCATAGGTGCCAAAGTTCAGATCAGAGCCGCCCTTGGCTTCGCCCTTGATCCGGCCTTTGTGCATCTTGCGGAATTTAGTACGCTTTGGTTGAAGCATATCTTTCCCTCCTTAGCGACGACCGCCACCAGCACCACGAGGTGCAGGGCCGTCCTGGAGTTCCTGTGCTTTACGGTCACGTGCCTGCGGATCGTGCTCCATGATCTCACCTTTGAAGATCCAGACCTTGATCCCGATGATCCCGTAGGGGGTCATCGCTTCGGCATGTGCGTAATCGATGTCGGCACGCAGGGTGTGCAGAGGCACGCGGCCTTCGCGGTACCACTCGGTCCGTGCGATTTCGGCGCCGCCCAGACGGCCCGCGACGTTCACCCGGATACCCAGGGCGCCCATGCGCATGGCGTTCTGAACCGACCGCTTCATCGCGCGACGGAACGAGACGCGGCGCTCCAGCTGCTGAGCGATGGACTCGGCAACCAGCTGCGCGTCAAGCTCGGGCTTGCGCACTTCGACGATGTTCAGGTGCAGTTCGCTGTCGGTCATACGAGCAAGCTTTTTGCGCAGAACTTCGATGTCTGCACCTTTCTTGCCGATGATGACACCGGGACGTGCGGTGTGGATCGTAACGCGGCACTTCTTGTGCGGACGTTCGATGATCACACGGGCAACACCGGCCTGCTTGCACTCTTTGTTGATGAACTCACGGATCTTGAGGTCTTCCAGCAGAAGATCACCGTAGTCCTTGGTGTCGGCGTACCAGCGGCTGTCCCAGGTGCGGTTGACCTGCAGGCGCATGCCGATCGGATTTACTTTATGACCCATTAGGCTTGCTCCTCAACTTGACGCACCTTGATGGTGATCTCCGAGAACGGCTTCATGATCTTGCCGAAACGGCCACGGGCACGCGGACGACCGCGCTTCATGACCAGGTTTTTGCCAACCCATGCTTCGGCGACGATCAGCTCGTCAACGTCCAGGTTGTGGTTGTTTTCGGCATTCGCGATTGCGGACTGCAGGCACTTCTTGACGTCCTGCGCGACACGCTTGTTCGAGAAAGTCAGGTCGGTCAGAGCCTTCTCGACTTTCTTGCCGCGGATCATTTGCGCAACCAGATTCAGTTTCTGCGGGCTGGTGCGAAGCATGCGGGTTTTCGCCATTGCTTCGTTTTCAGCCACGCGGCGGGGGTTCTTTTCCTTGCCCATGACTTACTTCCGCTTCGCTTTTTTGTCTGCGGCGTGGCCATAATAGGTCCGGGTCGGCGAGTATTCACCGAACTTCTGACCGATCATGTCTTCCGAGACGTTGACGGGGATATGCTTATGGCCGTTGTACACACCAAAGGTCAGACCCACGAACTGGGGCAGAATGGTGGAACGACGCGACCAAATTTTGATGACTTCGTTGCGGCCCGACTCGCGCGCTGCTTCGGCTTTTTTCAGCACGTAAGCATCGACGAAAGGACCCTTCCAAACAGAGCGAGACATGGATTAACGTCCCTTCTTCTTGGCGTGCCGCGAGCGGATGATCAGCTTCTGGGACGCTTTGTTCTTGTTGCGGGTACGCTTACCCTTGGTGTCCTTACCCCACGGAGTAACCGGCGTACGGCCACCCGAGGTACGACCTTCACCACCACCGTGCGGGTGATCGATCGGGTTCATTGCAACACCACGAACCGACGGACGAACGCCCTTGTGGCGCATACGACCGGCTTTACCGAGGTTCTGGTTCGAGTTGTCGGGGTTGGACACGGCACCAACGGTGGCCATGCATTCCTGACGGACCATGCGCAGCTCGCCCGAGCTCAGACGGATCTGAGCGTAGCCGCCATCGCGACCAACGAACTGAGCGTAAGTACCGGCCGCACGTGCAATCTGACCGCCTTTGCCAGGCTTCATCTCGATGTTGTGGACGATGGTACCGATCGGCATGCCCGAGAACGGCATTGCGTTGCCCGGCTTGATGTCGGCCTTGGCGGATGCCACGACTTTGTCACCAACAGCCAGACGCTGCGGAGCCAGGATGTATGCCTGCTCGCCGTCTTCGTATTTTACCAGTGCGATGAATGCGGTCCGGTTCGGGTCGTATTCGATCCGCTCGACGGTTGCCGCGACATCAAATTTGTTCCGTTTGAAGTCAACGATCCGGTAGAGACGCTTTGCGCCACCGCCGCGGCGGCGTGAAGTGATCCGTCCGGTGTTGTTCCGGCCGCCCGATTTGGTCAAACCCTCAGTGAGAGACTTGACCGGACGTCCTTTCCAAAGCTCCGAACGGTCGATCAGCACCAGCCCGCGCTGGCCCGGCGTCGTCGGCTTGTACGACTTGAGTGCCATGCTTTCTGTCTTCCGTTTAGCAAGTGCAGGGATGTTCCCCGCTATGTGATAGGCCCCCGTAGGTGCCAAGGGTATAGGGCCCCGAAGGTCCCCGGTTACAAATATCAGAGGCCCCGGAACGAATCCGAGGCCGCAAGATTGGGAGCGTGTAACAGAGACCTGCTGGCTCGTCCATAGTTAAATAGCCTAAAACGGCAAGCAACACTGACGCTGAGTTTTCAAATCGCTCTGCAGAAGCAATCCGGTTAGCCAAACACTAAAGCCGCCATAACTCTACGTCGTTGCTTAGGTTAGCTCTTAATCTGCGCAGCCGCAGTGCATTCTGGGTCAATGTACCAATCGCTATTTATTTGCACAAAGGAATCGTGCCCGGTTCTTCCATCAACTGAACTGGGAGCAACAGATTTTATTTTGGTCACTATTTCCACAGCGAGACCTTTGTTGTTCCCAGCGTCCACGGTAACAGCGTAACTATTAGATTTGACTGTCCGCGCAACATAGATATCACGATCTTTTAACCCCATGCCCTCTAAGAGTTTAGCGAATTCTTTGACGTCATCAGTCGCATGATCACAGCTCGATTCCACCGCAGGGTAAGAGGCGATAAGCGCATGGTAGCTTCCGATCTCACGATGTCCATCAGTGTTCGGAATCTGCGTAACTGCGTCATCGGGTGCTTCAGCTCGCTCGGTGTTCTCCAAAAACTCAAGCGTTCCCACCACACAGTTTTGCGGTAGCAACCCGCGGTCAACTTGGTCCAAAAATAGGCTCAGCACCAATCGTTGCTCTGGTTCTTGGACGACTCTTTCTTCAGCTTTTGCCAATGCACCTGCGTAAAGACAGCCTGCCAACTTGTCCTCATCATTCTCAGCATTCGTCGTGTTATCGTGCACTTCTTTTAGTAACTGATGCACGGTTTCCGCCCGAAACACCAATTCGTCCAGCTCTTGTGCCTTCTGTTTTGCTTGGGTGGAAAAAACAAGTGCAAACACAGAGAGAACGAGTGAACCAAATGAAACCAATTCTTTGAATGAGATTTGCATTTCGGGTTCCTCCAACTTTCTAAAAAAATATGTAAGGGCAATAGGATGAAGTTAGTCGTGCGCCCGCATCACAATTCGCGCCGGTCTAAATAAAACCCTACTCCATACACTAAAAACTACAAAATGAGATGGAGGCAGCTGATAGACTGACTCTCAATAATGTCCAAAACAAAAAAACCCCCGCTTCGCGGGGGCCTTTACCTCTCTCCAAAGACGGATTCGATCAGAGACCAGTGGGCACGTCAATGGTGTTCCCCTCTTCCCGGGTCACATAATGCAGTCTTGACGTCTTTCCGATGGCCCAGTGGGCCGAAAGCACTTACCCGTTCTCACTGCCAGCTTGAAAAAACTTCCCGGGCTTTCTCACTTTCGGGCCGCAGATTTTCGATCCCCCCATAGGGCACACCTTTGCCCAGTGGCAGGTGGGGATACTTTTCGATCATCTTCTGGTGCCTTTTCATCATGTCCTGAAAGGACGCGCCGGACCAGAGTGAGCCACCGATATCAGGTGTGGATTCACGAGGGTCACGCAACACGTTATAAACCGGCGCTGCAGCGCCAGGCACACCGGGCGCCGGCAAGTGCATTTTGAATTCCTGCTTAACAATCGAACGCAGAACAGGGCCTTCATAGATATAGACGTAGTCTCGGCGTGAGTTCCCTTCGCCCTCCAAAAGCAATGCGGTCTGGTCTATCCCATCTATCACACGATCGCGCGGAATATGTTCACTGCCTCCCGCGATCCGAGCCAGCGTGGTGTATAGGTCTGAGACATGAATAATGTCACCGGCATAGCTGCCGGCTTCGACGGCGGCCGGCCATCTGACAAAAGCATCAACCCGCACACCTCCTTCAAGGTGTTCAGCTTTACCACCGCGATATATCAACTCCATCATCCCCGAATCCGGCGAGTATTGTTTGAAAATCCCGTTGTCCGCCATAAAAATGACCAGCGTGTTCTCGGATATACCGAGGTCATCAATCTTGGCCAGCAATTCGCCAAACCATGTATCTACAACTTCCAACTTGTCCGCCATGAAGCCACCATTCCGACTCGTTTGCTGATCGGAATAGGTGAAGTTCAACGGATATAGCGGCCAATATTGCAGGAAGAAGGGAGAGTCTTCTTTCGATAGTAGTTCGAGTTGCTCCAGGGCTTGGGATTGATAGCGTTCATTCATTCGCTCGTAATGCGCCTGCGTCCATTCTTCACCCGGAGCGAGGTCAACTTCTCGGGCCAATCCTCCCGCCTTAGCCTCCAACCCCGTCACAAGCCCATAGGGTTTGAACAGTTGGTCAACGGCAAATTCACCGGACTGGGTAGATCGGTGCCAACCGTTTAGATTGCTCGCCGCTGCGGCTTCAGGTGTCATCAAACTCAGCTGCACTTGCTGATGGACAGGAAAAAAGGCGTTATCGAACCCCTGATTGTGCGGGAACGACTGCTCAATATCTCCCTGATGCCATTTACCTACATGGGCAGTATTGTAACCGGATTGCTTTAGGATCTCAGCCAGCGTCACCTCATCTGCCGCCAGCCCTTCGCCGACCAGGGCAACTTTCACTTCTTCCTGCCCGGCACGAACCGGGTGGCGACCCGTCAAAAAAGCCGTTCTTGTCGGAGTGCAAGAGGGCTCTGTATACATGCGCATGAGAGAAAGGCTCTCAGCGGCGAAATCGTTGATTTCCGGGGTATCAAAGCCCGTCACATAGTTCATTGCCCGGCTGCCCATCAGGCCGAAACTCACATCGTCTATCAGTACAAAGAATATGTTTGGTGGGCGGTCGTTATTGGCTGATCGAATAGCCGCAAGCCTTGCATCGACTTCGAGATCCTGCGCGTCCCATTGATCACCGAATTGCGCCCGAAGGAATTCGTACTCGCCGTCATGTACAATCGGTTGCCCTTGTGCATGCAGAGTTGTTGCAGCAGTCAACGCAGCAAAAATGGTTCGAAAAAGCATCAAATCCCCCTCATTAACTATCGTCTCAAGGATAGCGGTTTGAGCCCGCCAGTCAAACATTCAACAATTTGAAGGAGAGTGTCGCGTCAAACAAAAAAGGCCCCCGCTTTCGCGGGGGCCCTTATCTCTCTCCAAAGACGGGTCCGATCAGAGACCGGTGGACACGTCGATGGTGTTGCCCTCTTCCAGGGTCACATATGCTTTTTTGACGTCTTTCCGACGGCCCAGCTGGCCACGGAACCGCTTGACCTTGCCTTTGGTCACGGTGGTGTTCACCGCCTTGACCTTCACACCAAACAGCGCCTCAACGGCCTCTTTGATCTGCGGCTTGTTGCTGTCGATCGCCACTTCAAAGACAACCGCGCCGTTTTCGGACGCCATGGTCGACTTTTCGGTGATGATCGGCTTGCGGATCACGTCGTAGTGTTCTGCCTTCGCGCTCATTTCAGACGAGCCTCCAGTGCTTCGACAGCCGCTTTGGTGAGCACCAGGGTGTCACGCTTGAGGATGTCATAGACGTTTGCGCCCATCGACGGCAGGATATCCAGACCTTCGATGTTCTTGGACGCTTTCAGGAACCCTTCGTTCACGGTCGCACCGTCGATGACCAGAGCGCGCTTCCAGCCCAGGTTTGCAACCTGTTTGGCCAGAGCGGCAGTCTTGCCTTCGGCTTCGGCGTTCTCGATCACAACCAGTTCACCTGCTTTGGCTTTGGCCGACAGAGCGTGGCGCAGGCCAAGCTTGCGGAACTTCTTCGGCAGGTCGTGGCCGTGCGAACGAGGGGTCGGGCCCTTGTAGATACCACCTTTGCGGAAGATCGGCGCGTTACGGTCACCATGGCGAGCGCCACCGGTGCCCTTCTGGCGATAAATCTTCTTGGTCGAGTAGCTGGTTTCCGAGCGGGTCTTGACCTTGTGGGTGCCAGCCTGCGCATTGTTGCGCTGCCAACGGACCACACGGTGCAGGATGTCCGCACGAGGCTCGAGACCGAACAGATCGGCGTTCAGCTCGATGTCGCCGGCTTTGCCGCCGTCCAGTTTGATTACATCAAGTTTCATGCTTCACCACCTTCCGCGGGAGCTTCTTCCGCAGGTGCTTCGGTTGCAGCCGATTTCACAGCAGCCGGGAAAGGCAGGCCTTCCGGTGCTTTCTTCTTGACGGCGTCCTTGACGGTAACCCAGCCCGATTTCGGTCCGGGAACGGCGCCTTTGATGAAGACCAGACCACGGTCGGCGTCGGTTTTGACAACCTCCAGGTTCTGGGTGGTGACACGGGCAGCACCCATGTGACCGGCCATCTTCTTGCCTTTGAACACCTTGCCCGGGTCCTGACACTGACCGGTCGAACCGTGCGAACGGTGGCTGATCGAAACACCGTGCGAGGCGCGCAGACCACCGAAGTTGTGGCGCTTCATCGCACCGGCAAAGCCTTTACCGATCGAGGTACCCGAAACGTCAACCTTCTGACCTTCCAGGAAGTGTTCTGCCGAAATCTCGGCGCCCACTTCGATCAGGCCATCTTCGGAGACGCGGAACTCGGCCAGCTTACGCTTGGGCTCGACCTTGGCAGCGGCATAGTGACCGCGCATGGCCTTCGAGGTGCGTTTTGCCTTGGCAGCACCGGCGCCCAGCTGAACGGCGGTGTAGCCGTCTTTGTCAGCGGTACGCTGTGCAACGACCTGCAGGTTGTCCAGGTGAAGAACGGTCACAGGAATCTGCTTGCCGTCTTCCATGAACAGGCGGGTCATGCCGACTTTTTTTGCGATAATACCAGAGCGCATAATCTATACCCTCCGATCTTACGACTGCAGTTTGATCTCGACGTCCACACCAGCAGCGAGGTCGAGCTTCATCAGCGCGTCAACGGTCTGGGGGGTCGGATCAACGATGTCGAGCAGACGCTTGTGCGTACGGATCTCGAACTGGTCGCGGGATTTCTTGTCAACGTGAGGGCCACGGAGAACCGTGAACTTCTCAATCTTGTTCGGCAGCGGGATCGGGCCGCGCACGTTCGCGCCGGTCCGCTTGGCAGTGTTGACGATCTCTTGCGTGCTGGCATCCAGAACGCGATAGTCAAATGCCTTCAGCCGAATACGGATGTTTTGGCTTTGCATATTAACAGCCTTTTATCAGGCGTTGAGGTTGAGAGGAGGACAAGCGCGCATCGCCAACCCTCATCGAACCCAAAAGGCGGGAATCACCCCGCCTTGATGTTCTTATTGAGAACTCGCGCGATCTACAGGGGTTGGTGGGGTTTGGCAAGGGGGAAGTTGGCTAGAGGGCTTTATGTTGCGCACTCGTGAGTTCAACACCGCAATCCAGCGCCTGAAACCCGGCTTAAGCTTAAGACGTTAACCCGTCCGCACAGCGAATTTCAGCCTCCTCGGTCAAGTATTCACGCACTGATTGTTGTGCGTTTTTTTCATTCTTATCTGTAATATCCAAACATAGCGCAATACCGACTGTAAGCTCAGCGACGTCTTTGAAGAACGCGTCCAATTGGTCCATCGACGGGGGATTGTAAATACGGGTCAGCACAATGACCCGAGGATCAAGCGGATAGCGTGCTGACAGCCCGCAATACTCATAAGTTTCCGAACCTCGCTCCGCAGTGCATCCCAATGAATACTGTATTGGCGAAGAGTTTGGCGTGAGATGCAAAAGCCTGAATCCGCTGCCCTCGCCCGTATTCACTGTATATCCCGGTAGCCTCAAGTGCTCTGGCACGGGCTCTGGATTAGTATACCATCCACCGGGACCAGTCGGCGACATAAGAAAATCCGAATCCTGATTAAGCTGTTTAATATGGATTACCGTATGGTCCAAAATTGGCATTCCCATCAGCATTTCGTTCAACCAATCGAGCCTGTTGATCGGAAGAAAGTTCGTGTCGGTGTCCCACCCCCAATAGTCTTCACCTGCGTAGAATGTGCGAGTATTCAACTGAACGACAAAATCTTCTTCAGCTTGCAGCGCAGAAGCACTTGGTAAGACCAAAGCAAAAGCAAAGAGAATTCTTAAAACCATGAACGGCAATCTTCTTTAAGTTGTTTCGAGGCACAGTCGGCATTCGAAACACGAAATGCAAGTAACATGACACTTCACAGAAAAGGCCGCCCCGATGTGGGACGACCTTCTTTAGTTCAACGGTGTGGGCTCTCATTGCTCTTTCAGAGCAGCTGCCGCCCACCAGTCGGCAGAGCCGCCTTACTCGATGATTTTCGACACAACGCCGGCGCCGACGGTGCGGCCGCCTTCGCGGATCGCTAATCCTCATTGAACCCAAAAGGCAGGACCCACCCCGCCTTGATGTTCTTGATTAGGTATCACGCGTACTACAAGGGATGCGGCATGTGACGAGAGGTAAATTCAAGAACGCCGAAAGTTCCGTTTTTCTTGCGTGATTACATTCGATGCGGCTTAGTGAGTGGCCCGGCTGCCCTTCAATCTTTGCACCATTTTTGGCCCGGCCAGCCACTCGCGGAATTGTCCTATTGGCCGTTCAAAGTAGCGGGCAAAAACAATGCCGATTGCAAGCGAGCCGAACAGCAGTATCAGGTCTCGACCAACGACATCCGCGACCGTCGCATCCAAAAGATGCAGAGCTGGGTAGTGCGTCACGTAAACCGAAAAGCTTGCACCGGCCAGCCAACGCACCTGTCGGTGCCCCGGCATATTCTTGGGATCCAGAACTGCGATCCCGACCACAAACATGGCGGTAAAGATACCGATCAGGAAGTTCCACAAGAATTCGTCCGAAAACCCCAGAGCCCAGCGGGCGTCCGACACCCCGAACGCCTGGGCTGTTGCATCGACCAAAAGCTCAGGAACCCCCAACAGGTGGCCGGCAAGATAGCAAGCGGGTCCGAGCAGGACCAACAGCCAGCCGACCCAACGTGCAGCATTAGCAGGACCACCGGACTTGACCCACTTCCACAGCCCCACACCCATCAGCCAAGCCGGCATCAGAAGCATGATATTCAACCCTGCGACCGCGATAACGACAATCAAGATCGCGACGCGTGACAGGCCCTTCGTGAAAATCGCGAAGCCAAACAGGATGTAGTAGGCCGCCTCATAGCTTAAGGACCACAGCGGACCGTTGGTGCCCAGGCGGAGACGCCCAAGTGTTGACCACTCATTCGAAAACGTTAGCCCACGCAACAAAAACTCGCCTGTCGGATGCGATTGGTAGAAAGGCACCGGGTACGCCTCGGGGTCAATTCCGTAACCGTACGCATCAAAAGCCAGTGTCAGGACCAGCGCCGGTACCATAACTGAAAAAAGGCGAGTCGCACGATTGAAAACAAATCGAGATCCCGCGCCATCCCGGTCCGCCGCATAAGCAATGACAAGGCCGGAAATGACAAAAAACACGATGACAGCGTCGCTACCTACGTTCCAATCGCGCAGGTACGCATAGCTGGTCCCCGTAAAGCGTGGATATGCAAGATGGGACAAAACCACGATCAAAGTCGCAGCAACCCGCAAAACATCCAGCCAAAGGGACAGACCGCGTGTCATCTCGCTATTTCCGACCGGACGATACATCTTGGGGCGCTGTTTTGAACTCAATCCCCGTAGCTTCTTCGAAGCTTTCCACGAAGGGGCGAAACAGCGCCTCTTTCAAGTTCCGGTGAGGTTGCTCAATCGGTTTTCCGGTGGCGTCCGCAAGCCCAAAATCAAGTTCCTCATAGCCCTTCGGCACATAGAGAGTTCCGAACATCCAGTCCCAAAAAGCGAAGACTTCACCATAGTTTTTGTTGAAGTGTTTCTTGGCTCTGGAGTGATGTATCTGATGCTGCGCGGGAGAGATGAAAACGTGTTCCAAAACCGGTCCGTAGCTGAGCCAAACATGGCTGTGCCGTAAGTTTGCACCCAACAGATTGAATATAAAGTAGCCCGCATTGGCCCCGCCAATGGTCAACAGGTCAATTTTCCCAATGAGCAAGAACAGCACCAAGGCCTGAACAGCGCCCAATACAAAACTATAGATCAGGTTCCGGATCAGGATAAAGACCGGGTGGTTTCGATTGGCCGTAAGCGGTGTCATAACCTCGGCCGAGTGATGCAAGGCGTGGAACGGCCACAAAAACCGGTTCTCGTGGTGAATGAAATGCGCCCAGTACTTACAAAAATCCAACGTCAGGATCACAATGAGCGTCGCCAATGCGCTTCGCCCCCAAGTGATATCAAGTGGCTGGAATGCAGTCCCCTGATACCAAACAAGTTGATCCAGCACATAGTTCGCAATCACCGGTGTGAAGAGGGTCGCACTGAATATCCCCAATGCGCCAAGGAACAGGTTGATCAGAAAAACTTAAATATCGATGAGGTTGGAGCGGTGGAAATAGACTTCGCGGGGCAGCAGAAACTTTACGAAACCTGACGGCCGGCCGCGATACAGCCATATGGCGAAAACCATAAAGATTGTGCAAATCAGATAGAAGGCGGCAAGGCGCGAGTCATAGCTCGTGAAGAACCATTGAAACCTCGACCAAACTTTATCAACTACTTCCAACTGCAAGCTCCCTCTAACGGGTTTTGGTGCATTGGCCCGCGTCACAATGGCGATATATTGAAAACTAAATGCGCTAAAATAATGGCAATGCGCGCAAATGCCCGAAAAACACCCTTCGTGAATGGGCTTCCAGGACCTGACTTGCATACGCAAACAGGTGTCATCGAACCCAATCAACAGAGGTTAAATTTCTCGTCCTTGGAACCAAAAAAGGGCGCCCCGAGGGACGCCCTTTCCGATTGATCATTCGCGAGTGCGAATT
>NZ_WPYP01000008.1 GCF_013030985.1 Ruegeria arenilitoris
AATTCGCACTCGCGAATGATCAATCGGAAAGGGCGTCCCTCGGGGCGCCCTTTTTCTATGCGCGATCCTGCGGATTAATCCTGTCTTCATCATTCGGTAAAGGAGCGGCCCCATCTAAGTCTTGAGGCAATAAGCGCCGGGCCCGAGCCATGCCATTTGTCCTCATGTTGCAATCATATCCGCTTGAACGCATCAATTGCCCGCACCGTGCGCGGGCCGATACGCCAAGGGGTCAGAAGATGGGGAAGACCATGTTTGGACTTCAGTTCGTACAATACGGCACTCGCATCCTGCACAGTAAAGATCTGGATGACATGCAGACAGCGATCCTTGGTGAAGAGGGGTCCGAAGGCGGCGCTGGCGGATCGCAACCCAAGAAAATGGTCAAGCTGACAGCCTGCTACTCGGGCCATCCGAACAAGCACGCACCCCAGCAGCGTTTGTCCTCCAAGTAGGCCTTCGCCTTTTCCGGTATTTGACGCCCGGTTCGGGAGATGCACAGATTTCTTCCATGCCGGGCAACGGCACGGCTAAACTCACCTAGCACCCTTAAAAGCGCACCGCAGGATGTGGCGCGCATGGCAGATGAGGCACGGTATGGTGGGTTTGGACCTGTTGGTGAATGCGGCGAATGTCTTTTACCTTATTTCGTATTCGGTCCGGGACATTTTCTGGCTGCGGGTGCTGACTGTGATCGGGGCGCTGATCCTGTTGCCCTATTACTATCTGCAAAGCACGCCGCTTTGGGCGCCGATCGGGTGGAACCTGTTTTTCACAGGCATCAACATCTTTTGGATCATACGCCTGTTGCTTGAACGTCGCCCGGTGCCGTTTACCGACACGGAACGGCGTCTGTACGAAACTGCGCTGCGCAGTTTCAGCGAACGTGAAGCGTATAACCTGCTTAAGTCGGGCGTCTGGAAAACCGTTCCGGCCGGAACACAGGTTTTGACGCAGGGCGACCTCGTTCCACGTCTTTCGCTGATCGTGGACGGTGAATTCGGCGTCGAAATGAATGGCAATCGTGTCGACACACTGGGCGAGGGGCGTTTCCTCGGCGGGACAGCGTTTCTGAGCAGGGACCAGAACTTTACGGCGCCGGTGACCGTGACGGCGCTTGGGCCGTCACGTGTCATAGATTGGGACATGCCCGAGTTGAACGCCGAACTTCGGAAACAGCCAGACCTGGCGATTTCGATAGAAGCAAGCCTCGGGCTTGAAATCTCGCGCTTTCTGCAAACTGCGAGGGTTCAGATCGCTTAGAACGCGCTTTCTGCCGCAGCCCGAACAGCGCGGATGTTTTCGCCGTAGACCTCGGGATTGGACACCGACCCGCCTTTGAAAACGGCGGAACCAGCAACCAGAACATCGGCACCCGCTGCCGCCACCAGAGGCGCGGTCTGCGGATCAACGCCACCGTCGATCTCGATATGCACGGGGCGGTCGCCGATCATCTGACGCAGCTTGCGCACTTTGTTGGTCATGTCGATGAACTTCTGACCGCCGAAACCGGGGTTCACGGTCATGACACAGACCAGATCAGTCAGGTCCAGCAGATGTTCGACCGCTTCGGCAGGGGTGCCGGGGTTCAGCGCGACACCGGCCTTCATGCCGGCGGCACGGATGGCCTGCAGGGTGCGGTGGGTGTGCGGCCCGGCCTCGATATGGGCGGTCAGGATATCCGCACCGGCGTCCGCATAGGCCTGAATATAGGGATCGACGGGCGTGATCATCAGGTGCACGTCCATCACCGTCTTTACATGCGGGCGAAAGGCTTTGACGGCGGGCGGGCCGAAGGTCAGGTTCGGGACGAAATGGCCGTCCATCACGTCGACATGGACCCAATCGGCGCCCTGGGCCTCGATGGCTTGAATCTCTTGCCCGAAATTGGCGAAATCGGCGGACAGGATCGACGGGGCGATCTTGATGGTGCGGTCAAAGCTCATGGCGGCCTCGTGTCAGCTGAAGAGTCGCGGTCGCGTATACCTGTGCCGCGCTGCAAAGGGTAGCCCCCGCGACTCGCGCGCCGTTACAAAACTTTCACCACTCTGACACACAGCCGTTGAATGGCCTCTGTAGCTGACCGCCAACATGAATTGGGGGTGGCACGTGCTGCGGATCGAGAAACTGACCAAACGCTTCGGCGACAATGTGGCCGTGGATGCGGCGACGCTGGATGTGGACAAGCCCTGCATGATCGGCATCATCGGTCGGTCGGGTGCGGGCAAGTCCACCTTGCTGCGGATGATCAACCGCCTGACGGATTCCAGCGACGGTCAGATCCTGTTTGAAGGCCGTGACGTGACCCAGTTGAAGGGCCGTGATAAGCGCGCCTGGCAGGCCGAATGCGCGATGATCTTCCAGCAGTTCAATCTGGTTCCGCGCATGGATGTGGTCTCGAACGTGTTGCACGGCACGCTGAACCGTCACTCAACACTGGCGACCATGTTCAACCTGTTCCCGATGGATGAAATTCACCGCGCCATCGACATTCTGGCCCGTCTGGGCATTGCCGAGCACGCGCCCAAACGAGCTGAGGCCCTGTCGGGCGGTCAGCAGCAGCGCGTCGCAATCGCACGCGCCCTGATGCAGGATCCCAAAATCATTCTGGCGGACGAACCCATCGCCTCGCTGGACCCGATGAACGCGCAGGTGGTGATGCAGTCGCTGCGCCGCATCCACGAAGAGGACGGCCGCACGGTCATCGCCAACCTGCACACGCTGGACACCGCGCGCCGGTACTGCGACCGCGTGGTCGGTATGCGCGACGGGCGCATTGTTTTCGACGGACTGCCCGAACAGCTGACCACCGGCGTTGCCCGCGAGATTTATGGTGCCGATGCAAGCTTCTCGGAAGAGGCGACCTCGACCGAGATCGAGACGCTGGACGCCACCCAGAAGGCCCTGATGGAAGCCGAAGCCACCATCTGAGCCAACCACCCCCTTTCATCGCCCGGTCCGGTGAAAGGCCGGGGTAATCAAACTGGAGAGAGACAGATGAAAAAAATTATTGCTGCGCTGGCGGCGACCACTGCACTGGCCGCACCTGCCATGGCCGAAGAAATCAGCGAATTCCGCATCGGCATTCTGGGCGGTGAGAACGCTCAGGATCGTCTGAACAACAACGAATGTCTGCGCGTTTACACCGAAGAAGCGCTGGGTGTTCCTGCGAAACTGTTCGCACCAGCCGACTATAACGGTGTGATCCAGGGCCTGCTGGGCGGCACCATCGACGTAGCCTGGCTGGGCGCGTCGGGTTACGCGAAAACCTACCTGTCTGACCCCGAAGCTGTTGAGCCGGTTCTGGTCAAGGTCAACACCGATGGCGGCTACGGCTATTACTCGGTTGGTTTTGCCCGCAAAGACAGCGGCATCACCTCGCTGGAGGACATGAAGGGTAAGGCTTTTGGTTTTGGTGATCCGAACTCGACCTCGGGCTATCTGATCCCGTCGATCGAAATTCCTGCCGCCACCGGCGCGACCATGGACTCGGGCGACTACTTCGGCGAAGTGAAGTTCACTGGCGGTCACGAACAGACCATCGTCGCCGTCAACAACGGTGACGTTGATGGCGGCGTGACCTGGGCCGACGGTCTGGGCGAATGGGAAGACGGCTACCAGTCGGGCGCCCTGCGCCGTGCTGTGGATGCCGGTCTGGTCGACATGAACGACATGGTTGAAATCTGGAAATCCAAGCCGATTCCGGAAGGTCCGGTTGTGGTTCGCAAGGCACTGCCGGAAGATGTCAAAGCCAAGGTGACCGCACTGTGGGACACGCTGAGCGAGAAAGACCAGGAATGCTTCTACGGCGTGGCCGCGGGCGAAGCCAAGAGCTTTGATCCGATCACGCATGACGCCTACGAAGTCATCATCGAAGCGCGCAAGCTGAAGTCCAACTAAGCCTGCACACCCAATGATTGGGGTCCGGTGACGAAACCGGGCCCCGTTTTTCCTCTCAGGAGCATTCCATGACAGACCTGACTGCTGGCCCCCCCAGCGTTGACCAGATTCGGGCCGACTATGCCGAGATGACCCGGCGCAAGCGTGCCTATGGTGGTATCCTCCTGATCGTGTTCGTGGCCATGATGGCCGCAGGGTTCCGCATGGCTGACGACCGTAACGCGGGCAGTTTCATCGACGGCTGGCACCGCATTTTTGACTACCCGTCCGAGGTTCTGTCCGAGGCGTGGGAAAAGATCGGGGCCATGCCGGAAAATCTGGTCAAGTTTTTCCCGGCGCTGGTCGAAACGCTGAACATTGCCGCGGCCTCGACCCTGATCGGCACCATCGTAGGCACGTTTCTGGCGCTTATGTCGACACGCGGCATGGCGCTTTGGCCCGTGCTGATCCCTCTGTTCCGGCGCATCTCGGACATCTTCCGGGCGATTCCCGAGATCGTCATCGCGCTGGTTCTGATCTTCATTCTGGGCGGCGGGCCGGTGCCCGCGATGATCGCCATCGCGATCCACACCGCCGGCGCACTGGGCAAACTGTTTTCCGAGGTGAATGAAAACGCCTCGCTCAAACCGGTCGAGGGGCTTCAATCGGTAGGCGCAAACTGGTCGCAGCGGATGTATCTGGGTGTTATCCCGCAGGTTGGGCCGAACTACGTCAGCTATGCCTTGCTGCGGTTCGAGATCAACATCCGCGCCTCGGCCATCCTTGGTTTCGTCGGTGCGGGCGGTCTGGGCTATGAGCTGCGCAATGCGATGTCCTGGGGGCAGGGCCGTTACGACGAAGCGGCCGCCATTTTCATCCTTCTGTTCGTCACAATCGTCGTTGTGGATCAAATCTCGGGTTATCTGCGCGACCGTCTGGCCCACGGGTCGGAAAAAGGAGCCACGGCATGAGCACATTCGCAACCAACCTGACAGTTGATGAGCTCAAGGCCGAGGCGGATCGCATGTTCAGCCACAAACGGCTGGTGAATTTCGGCCTGCCCGCGCTGGTACTGGCCTACCTGGTCTACGTGTTCTTTGCCTTCGATGTGCCGGGTCTGGCGGCGCGGGCGAAATGGGAAAACGGCAAGACGCTGGTGTCGGACAGCTACAGCTACAAAACGCATATCGAGCGGGACAACCGTTCGGGCGAGGTGTCCGCCGCCATCGAGGGCGAGCGCAAGGGCACGTACCCCGAAGGTCAGGCCCCGGACTGGGTGACGCTGGGCGAGACAACGGTGATTGATCTGGAAGACGGTCATATCGTTCGTTTCGGTCCCGAAATGGTCGAATATGACATCCCCGGCTATGGCATTGTTCGGGCGACACCAACCCGTGCGGCCGGGGTGCAGGTGGAATTGCCCGCAGGTGACGTGCCAGACTGGATCAGCGTGTCAAAAAACCGATTGACCGTCACTACGGATGCGGGGCGCCTGACCGTCACGCGTAACCGGTCCGAAGTGTTCCGGTATTTCACCGGGTGGGAGCTGTTCTGGTTCACGCTCGACAGCCCATACTACGGCAAACCCTTCCCCGAACTGGCCGGGCGGGCCATGAACGGTGAGGCCGGTGCGATCCTGAACGATTTCTGGACCAACAAGATGTGGCGGCATCAGGACGTGGCCTGGGCTATCTTTGAGACCATCCTGATGGCGTTTCTGGGCACGTTGGGTGCGGCGATTGTGGCTTTGCCTTTGGCCTTTCTGGCGACGCGCAACTTCAACCCGATGAAAACCGTGCGTTTCGCAACCCGCCGTGTGTTCGACTTTGTCCGTGGCGTTGATGCCTTGATCTGGACCGTGGTTCTTGCCCGCGCCTTTGGCCCCGGCCCGCTGACCGGTGCGCTGGCCATTCTGGTGACCGATACCGGCACCTTCGGCAAGATATTCTCGGAGGCGCTGGAAAATGTGGACAACAAGCAGATCGAGGGCGTGCAATCCACCGGGGCTAACGCACCGCAACGCTATCGGTTTGGCGTGATCCCGCAGGTGACACCGGTGTTGCTGAGCCAGCTGCTCTATTTCCTTGAATCCAACACCCGCAGCGCCACCGTGATCGGCGCAATCACCGGTGGCGGGATCGGTCTGCTGCTGACGCAGGCGATCATCACCCAGAAAGATTGGGAGGAAGTGGCCTATTACATCGTGCTGATCATTCTGATGGTGATGCTGATGGACTGGTTCTCGGGCTGGCTGCGTCGGCGTCTGATCCAGGGTGAAGCGGGTAAAAAGCGCAAACCCCGCGGTCTGAAAGCAAAGCCGCAGCCGTTGGGCTGAGCGAAAAGCTGGGACATAAGATCATGGCACGCTTGCGCCCGGACAAGCCGTTCATCCATCCCGATTGTCAGATCACGAACAGCAGTTTTGGCGAATATGTCGAGATTGGCGCAGGCAGTCGTGTCGCGAACTCGGTCTGGGGGGATTACTCCTATTGCGACCGGACCTGCGATATCGCCAATGCCGAGATTGGAAAATTCGCCAACATCGCCAGCTTTACACGGATCGGAGCAACCGATCACCCGATGGAAAAGGCGTCTCAGCATCATTTCCTGTACCGGTCCGCGGCTTACTGGGATGATGTCGAAGACGATCAGGACTGGTTCGCCTATCGAGCCAGCCGCAAGGCCGTGATCGGACATGACACATGGATCGGCCATGCGGCGATCATCAAGCCCGAAGTGACGATTGGCCATGGCGCGGTGGTGGCTTCGGGCGCCGTGGTGACCAAGGATGTTGATCCGTACACTATTGTCGGCGGTGTAACTGCCCAACCGATCCGCCTTCGCTTCTCGAAGGACATTGCCGAACGAATGCTGGCTTTGGCCTGGTGGGGCTGGGATGCCCAGCGCCTGCGAACCGCGTTGCCGGACTTCCGTTCCCTTGCGGCAGAAGCCTTTCTTGAAAAATACGAATAAGACTGTCGCACAAGAGCACGGAAAGGCTCCCGCACCCGCAGGAGCATCGGCTGCGCCGATCCCCCTTGGCGGCTTTGGGCCCGGCGCCGCGCAAAGCGCGGCGCTACGCCCAACGGGATGAGGCCTCCGCAAGGAGGCTGAAGACGGGCGGGAGGCCCCTGTCGCCTAGTCGTCGTTCAATGTCAGCGTCACCCGTTCTCCGGCAAATACGGTGCGTCCGTATTCAACCGGCACGCCTGACAGGTCGGCGTTCACCCCGATCGAAAACAGGACCGGCGCACCTTCCGGCAATTGCAGATGCAAGGCTTGCGTTGCTGTCGCGGCCCGTGCCGTCAGGCGGGTCGAAACGCGGGTGTAATCCGCGACGCCACAGCGTTGCAGAGCCTTGGTCACGGATTGCGTCTCTTGCAGAGTGGTCAGGATGTCGGGCAGGCGGTCTGCGGGAAAGGTGCTTTGGAACAGGGCTATGGGCTGACCATCGGCCAGCGATAGCCCGTCATACACATGCACCTTGTCGCCTGGCGCCAGTTGCAACGCCTCGGACTCGGTCTCATCAGCGGTGCGCGTGGTCAGCGAGAGGATCGTTTTGCCGGGTATCTTGCCGCTGGCCGAGATGCTTTTGTGGTATCTGACCCGTTTGCCAATCGGATAATCTGTCGGGCGCGCGGCCACAAACACACCTGCGCCGCGCCTTGGATGCACCAACCCTTGTTCCGCCATGTCCGCCAGTGCACGCCGTACCGTGTGGCGATTAACGCCGTGTTTGGCGGCCAGTTGCGCCTCGGTGGGCAGGCGGTCTCCGGTATTGTACCGTCCCTCGGCGATGTCCGAGGTCAGGCTTAGCGCGATGCTTTTCCAGACAGGCGTTTTGCTCATGTCACCAAACTTTCACAGTTCCACGGATTGCGAGACTCACCTTCGAGGTGTAATATTTGTCTAGTTGTATAGTTCACGTAGACAACCCGGCCAAGAGGTTTCGATGGCGGATCACCAAAATATTGCAAATACCGCTCGCCGGGACTGGATGGGCCTTTTGGCGCGTGCACCGGATGACGCGTTGATGGAGTTGTGGGGCGCTGTTGGAACGCCCCCGGGATTTGACTGGCTTCGCAGCCCTGAAGTGGGGGGTGTCATGGTGCGCGGTCGAACAGGAGGCACAGGCGCGCCGTTCAACCTTGGGGAAATGACCGTCACGCGGTGTTCTCTGGTGCTGAAGGACGGCACGGTCGGGCATGGCTATGTGCAGGGCCGGTCAAAGCGCAAGGCCGAAGCCGCAGCGCTGATCGATGCGCTGATGCAGACCGATGCAGCCGAGGACATTCGCGATCGGGTGATCACACCGCTCAGCCAGCAGATGCAGGAAGCCAAAACGGCGCGGGCGGCGAAAGCCGCGGCCACCAAAGTTGAGTTCTTCACGCTTGTACGAGGAGAGGATTGATGAGCGCGCAAACCCAGTTCTCGGGCGGCTTTGACAATGCACCGATCGATGCAGCCCATGCGTTCCGTGCCGCTATGACTGTCATGGCACGGCCCGGTGAGATTCGGTTGATTTCGGGTGCGCAGCCACCCGCGCCTTTGTCTGTGGCGGCGGGGACGTTGCTGCTGACCCTGTGTGATCCAGAGACCCGAGTGCATCTGGCGGGCGACCTGGACACGGGTACTGTGCGCCAATGGCTGACCTTCCACACGGGCGCGCCGATTTCCGAGGCGCCCGAAGCGGACTTTGCCGTTGGATCATGGCAGGAGCTTGGGCCGCTGTCCCAATATCGCAGCGGAACGCCGGAATATCCTGATCGCTCGACCACTCTGATCGTCGAATGCGATGACTTGCAACAAGCGGGTGCAGAACTGACCGGTCCGGGGATCAAAGATACAGCGCGTCTGTCCCTGCCGAATGTGCCTGCGCTTCGGGCGAACGCGGCGCTCTATCCTTTGGGCTGCGACTTTTTCTTCACAAGCGGTGACAGGCTGGCAGCCCTGCCGCGCAGCACGCAGATCAGGGTGGAGGGTTAGGCTATGTATGTCGCCGTCAAAGGTGGTGAGAAGGCCATCGATAACGCTCATGCCTGGTTGGCCGAAGAACGCCGTGGATCGACGGATGTTGCCGAGTTGAGCATCGCGCAAATCCGCGAGCAATTGTCCCTTGCGGTGAACCGGGTGATGGCCGAAGGGTCCTTGTACGACCCGGACTTGGCGGCTCTGGCGATCAAGCAGGCGCGTGGCGATCTGATCGAAGCGATCTTTCTGATCCGCGCCTACCGCACGACACTGCCCCGGTTTGGATATTCGAACCCGGTGGAAACCGGAGAGATGACCTGTGACCGCCGGATCTCGGCCACATTCAAGGACGCGCCGGGCGGTCAGGTGTTGGGGCCGACCTTCGACTACACCCACCGGCTGCTGGATTTCAAACTGGCTGCCGAGGGTGAGGTTCCTGCTGCACCCAAAGCCCAGCCGCGTGAGGAAACGACGCCGCATATTACCGAGTTCCTCAAGGGTGAGGACATCATTCAGGACGAACCTGCCTGCGACGCCACCCCTGGCGACCTGACCCGCGAACCGATGGAGTTCCCAGCCGGTCGCCCCCTGCGCCTGCAATCGCTGACCCGAGGGGATGAGGGATTCGTGCTGGGCATGGCCTATTCAACCCAACGCGGCTATGCCCGTAACCACGCCTTTGTCGGTGAATTGCGGATCGGCAAGGTCGCGGTTGAGATGGACATCCCCGAACTGGGTTTCGCCATCGACATCGGCGAGGTCGAGTTGACCGAATGCGAGACCGTCAACCAGTTCAAGGGATCAAAGACCGAACCGCCGCAGTTCACCCGCGGTTATGGGCTGGTCTTTGGCCAATCGGAACGCAAGTCCATCGCCATGGCTCTGGTCGACCGCGCGCTGCGCTGGGAAGAACTGGGCGAGGACAATCTGGGCGCCCCCGCGCAGGATGAGGAGTTCGTCCTGAGTCACGCCGACAACATTCAGGCCACCGGGTTCCTCGAACACATCAAGCTGCCGCATTACGTCGATTTCCAGTCCGAGCTGGAACTGGTCCGCAAGCTGCGCCGCGAGGCCGAAAAACGGATCACACCGAGGGAGGCAGCAGAATGACCTTAGGGACCAGACTGTTCAGCGCAGGTGGCTTCGGCACGTGTCCGCGGTTCTGCTTTCCCGGATCGGGCGCTGTTGCGTTTCGAACACAGATGCGACGCGCCAACCGAACACCAGACCCCCTTTGGGTCTCTCCGTTGCGCGCGGCGGCGAAGTTTCGCGTGACGGTTATGTCTGAAGAGATATGCCAAAACGAGCAAAACGAACGTGGTAACAACAATTACGTCCATAAAAACACCAATAAAAAAGCGAAGTACAAAAAATGAATGAGTATAATTTCGCATATTTGGACGAACAAACCAAGCGGATGATCCGCCGTGCCATCCTGAAAGGGTTGGCTGTCCCCGGATATCAGGTTCCCTTTGCCAGCCGTGAGATGCCGATGCCCTATGGCTGGGGCACCGGTGGGGTGCAGGTCTCGGCCGCGACCCTGACGCCGGATGATACCTTCAAGGTGATTGATCAGGGCGCAGATGACACCACCAACGCGGTCTCGATCCGCAAGTTCTTCGAGAATACCGCCGGGGTTGAAACCACTGAGGAAACCGAAAAGGCCACGGTCATCCAGACCCGTCACCGCATTCCCGAGGCAAAACTGACCGGGGATCAGATCATTGTCTATCAGGTGCCGATCCCGGAACCTCTGCGGTTCCTGGAACCGCGCGAGACCGAGACGCGCAAAATGCACAGCCTTGAGGAATATGGCCTGATGCATGTGAAACTGTACGAAGACATCAGCCAGCACGGAGCGATTTCGACCTCGTACGCCTATCCGGTGAAAGTGTCGGAGCGGTACGTGATGGACCCGTCTCCGATCCCGAAATTCGACAACCCCAAGCTGGAAATGGACGCAATCCAACTGTTCGGAGCCGGACGGGAACAGCGCATCTACGCGGTGCCGCCTCACACCAAGGTCGTCAGCCTTGATTTCGAGGATTATCCGTTCGAGGCCACCAAGGCCGACCACCCCTGCGATCTGTGCGGGGCCGAGGACAGCTATCTGGACGAGGTGATTATGGATGATGCGGGCAACCGGATGTTTGTTTGTTCGGACACAGATTTCTGTCGGTCCCGCCGCGCGCAGGGCCACGAAGGACGCTTGAGCAAGGAGGGCGCGGTATGACCCCGTTGTTGCAGGTCAAAGGGATACAGAAACTCTATGGCGCGCGGATCGGCTGCACGGGCGTCAGCTTCGATCTCTACCCCGGTGAGGTGATGGGCATTGTCGGCGAAAGCGGTTCGGGCAAATCAACCTTGCTGAACTGCCTTGCGGGGCACCTGGTGCCCGACGGGGGGCAGGTGATCTTTGACACCAGATCCGATGGCCCGGTGGATACGGTGACCATGTCGGAACCCGAACGTCGGATGCTGGGCCGTACCGATTGGGCCTTTGTTCACCAACACGCCCGCGACGGGCTGCGCATGTCAGTGAGCGCTGGCGGTAATATCGGTGAGCGGCTGATGGCTGTTGGCGATCGTCACTATGGCCAGATCCGCGACCGGGCGATTGACTGGCTGGGTCGGGTCGAGATTGACGACGCCCGTGTGGATGACCGCCCGACCGCGTTTTCGGGCGGGATGCAACAACGCCTGCAGATCGCGCGCAATCTGGTGACGGGGCCGCGGCTGGTGTTCATGGATGAGCCGACGGGTGGTCTGGATGTCTCGGTTCAGGCGCGGCTGCTGGACCTGCTGCGCGGGCTGGTGCGTGAAATGGGGCTGAGCGCCATCATCGTCACGCATGATCTGGCTGTGGTGCGCCTGTTGGCGGACCGGCTGATGGTGATGAAGGATGGTCATGTGGTCGAGGCCGGTTTGACCGATCAGGTGCTGGATGACCCGCAACACGCCTATACGCAGTTGCTTGTATCCAGCGTTCTGCAGGTTTGAAGGTGAAGGCGATGATTGAGCTTAAAGATGTCAGCAAGAGCTTTACCCTGCACAATCAGGGTGGCGCGGTGATCCCGGTGATGACGGGGGCCTCGCTGCAGGTCGCGCCCGGTGAGTGTGTCGCGCTTACGGGCGCGTCGGGCGCGGGCAAGTCCACCCTGATGCGGGTGATCTACGGCAACTATCTGGCGGCCTCGGGTCAGGTACTGGTCGGTGGCCTGGATGTGGCGCAGGCTGAGCCGCGCGAGATTCTGGCGCTGCGCCGCGAGACGCTGGGTTATGTCAGCCAGTTCCTGCGCGTGGTGCCGCGGGTGCCGACGCTGGATGTGGTGGCGGAGCCTTTGTTGGCCATTGGGTGTGACCGGCAGGTGGCGATGGATAAGGCGGCGGGTTTGCTGGCGCGGTTGAACATACCGGAGCGGCTTTGGTCGCTGAGCCCAACGACCTTTTCAGGTGGTGAGCAGCAGCGGGTGAACATCGCCCGCGGCTTTGCGCATGACTACCCGGCGATGTTGCTGGATGAACCTACCGCCTCGCTGGATGCGCAGAACCGGGAAACGGTGCTGTCACTGATCGAAGAGGCCAAGGCGCGCGGTGCCGCCATCGTTGGCATTTTCCACGATGTTGGCGCGCGCGACCAGGTCTGTGATCGTGAGATCAACGTCTCGGATTTCACCCCGGGAGTGGCCGCATGACCCTTGCTCCGATCATAGCGGTCGTCGGCCCCTCGGGCGTTGGAAAGGACAGCGTGATTGAGGCGCTGGAGGCCAGCACGCCGGGTATCGTCAGAGCCCGCCGGGTGATCACCCGATCCGCAGGCGCAGAGGGCGAAGATTTCGACCGTGTATCCGTTGAAGTGTTTCAGCAGATGGCAGCCGAGGGCACTTTTGCCCTGCACTGGCCCGCGCATGGCTTGCTTTACGGGGTGCCCAAGGGAATTGACGACTTGCGGCACCAGTCGGACGCGGTTCTGGTCAACCTGTCCCGGGCGGTTTTGCTGCAGGCGCAAGAGGTGTTTGGCGATCTGATCGTAATCTCTCTGACCGCTGATCCAGAGGTACTGGCGCAACGCCTGTCAACGCGCGCCCGCGAATGCGTCGATGAACAGGAGCGGCGGCTGGCGCACGCCGCGAAACCGCTGCCAGTTGGATTGAAACGGGTCATCCGGGTCGACAACTCCGGTCCATTAGAGGCAACGGTGGCGGCCATCTTGTCCCAACTTCAGCCGGAAAGGGTGTAGCGATGGATCAGGTGAAAGCGCCCGTCTTCAGCCTCGCCCATAAGGGCCAGATCGGTGATCTGGAACGGTTTGGGCAGCAGGGGGACAAGCTGCGATTGCAGGGCGGCTTGCACCGTTGCCAGCGTCGGTTTGTCCAGCTTGCCACTAAGCGTGATGTGAAAGCGGAAGGCCTCCATCACGTAAGGATAGCCCCATTGCACCAGATTGGCGTCCTGCTCGGGCGACAGACCACCGGCGCGGCGGCGCTCCAACTCGGCTTCGGGCGCGGGCGCCCGAAAGCTGTCCAGATCACGCACGCAGGCGGCGGCCAGCGTATTCAGCGCGGCCTTGTTCCCCACCGGGCACAGGGCCAGAAACCGGCCGAGGCGGGCGATTTCCAACCCGTCCAGCGTGACCGGAGGTTGCGTCTGCGCAAGCCGCGCACAGGCCTCGGTCAGTGCCTCCACCGACTGCCCGTCGCGCAGGCGGAAGGGCGGCTTCATCGTCGCGTGCAGCCCGTATTTGCGCGGTACCTGCGTGACGGCTGCGACGTCCACACCATCGACCAACGGGTGCGCGACGTCCTCGCCGGTTTCCATGTCCCAGCCCAGCCAGTTGGTGGCAAATCTCGCCCATTCCGCCCCGGCCGGTGGCGCAAAATAGATCGCGTATCGCGTGAATGTCACATTGGCCTCCTATGCGTGGCCTACCCAATAGCTCAGACCGTGTGAAGTTCAGATGACAGAAGAAATGATCCTTGCCAATGCCACGCTTATTCTGCCGGATGAGACCGTTACAGGCAGCGTGCGGGTTGTGGGCGAAACCATTGTCGAGGTCGCCGCAGGTACCGCAATTCCCACAGGGGCGGTCGATTGCGGCGGTGACTATGTCAGCCCCGGACTGGTCGAGCTGCATACGGACAACCTTGAGCGCCACATCCAGCCGCGCCCCAGGGTCGACTGGCCCCATGCGGCGGCGATCCTGGCCCATGACGCCGAGCTGGCCAGTACAGGGATCACGACGGTCTTCGACGCGATGCGCATCGGCTCGATCCCCAGCGGCAACCGATACAAGAAATATGCCCGCGATCTGTCGCGCGAGCTGTGGCAATTGCGCGAACAGGACGCGCTGAAGATCAGCCACTTTCTGCATTTAAGGGCCGAGGTGTGTTCGGAAACTCTGGTGGCTGAATTGGACGAGTTCGGCCCGGAAGATCGCGTCGGGCTGGTGTCGCTGATGGACCACACGCCGGGACAGCGGCAGTTCCGGAACATGTCGCAGCTTGAAGCCTACATGAAGGGCAAACATGGCATGACCGATGACGATTTCCTGCAGCACGTAGCGCAGCTCAAGGCGCTGCGGGACCGGTTCGGTGACCGGCACGAGGTTGAAACCGTCAAGGCCGCCCGACGTTTCGGCGCGATGTTGGCCAGCCACGATGATACCACGCAGGAACAGGTGGCGGTGTCCGCGGGTCACGGCATTCGGCTGGCTGAATTCCCCACAACGGTCGAGGCTGCCCGGGCCTGTCACGATCACGGCATCAAGGTGATGATGGGCGCGCCCAACGTCGTCCGGGGCGGGTCGCATTCCGGCAACGTGGCGGCGCAGGAGTTGGCCGATCTGGGCCATCTCGACATTTTGTCCTCGGACTACGTCCCGGCCGCATTGCTGTTATCGGCGACACGTCTGGGCGAGAGTTGGGGGGATATGGCGCGCGGTTTGCGGACGGTGACGCAAACTCCCGCCAAGGTCGTCGGGCTGGAGGATCGTGGAGAATTGCGCCAAGGTGCCCGCGCGGACGTCATCCGCTTCCGTATGCGCGAAGGCGCGCCCGCGTTGAACGGTGTCTGGTCACGCGGGCGGCGTGTAGCCTGATCAGGCGCGATAGAACAGGTACCGGTCTGGCGCGATTGTGTCCGGGCCACTGATCTGTGCGAAGCCTACCAGAGGCTGACCGGAGATCAACAATCCACCGGGCCGCATCACCTGCGCGATCAGAGGGCTGAGGCGTGCCGCTTCGGCCACGTCCTCTTCCTTGATGCCGCGTCCGAAATCATAATGCGCCAGCGCGATTTTGGCCCCGTCGGCGGCCAGCTTTTCCAGCATGGGTTCTGCTTCACCCTGCAAAAAATCTTCGGCCGGAGGGGTGCTGGACGGGTGGCATTGCAGCACCCGGTCCATTACCCAGATGCGTCGCTCCGGCAGGATCTCCCGCAGGTGGTCATAGGTGCGGCCGTTGCCCAGCCCCATATCCAGAACGTCCCCCTCTAATTCGCTGATCTGAGCGACGGCCCAGTTCAGTCCGTCGCGTTGCGCAGTCAGGCGGCGCAGCATGGAATCCAGTCGGCTCATTCGGGGTCTCCGGTTGGTGTGTTGGTGGCAGGCAAGGTCCAGGCCAAACCGGGGCCGTCCAAAAGCCTGCGAAGCATTTCTTGGGTAAAGGTCCAGATGTCTGGATCATGGACAAGATGGTGGGTCAATATCCCGAAAGGTTCGGCATTGTCGGTTCGACCTTCACGTCGGTCTCGCAGCATCTTGGTCGTTTGGTCAATCAGCCTGTCTGGGGCGATCAGCCCTCGTGTCCCCCGCCAGTCGATCGGGTCCAGATGGGTGTTGATCTGCTCCAACCCGGGCACTGGCATTGGTGTCTTTCGCGGGGTAGTGGTGGAGACGACGCGATACCCCAGCCCTGGCAATTCGCGCACCACTTCGGTCGCGATCCGGTTCCAGGGGGGTACGAAGATCGGGCACAGCCTGTCACCGAACAGCCCGTGCAATCGCTCGAACCCCGCGCGCGCATCGGCAAGGATATCCGACTTCGGCCGGTGCAACCGGAACTCGGACTTCTTTTCCTCTGGCGGTGCGTGGTTTTGATGCGCCCAGCCATGCACAACCGGGATCAGCGCACTGCGCCGCCCGATATACTCCACCAATCCGGCATCGGCATCGCGGGGGATGATCGCAAGGTGGACAGGCAGACCGAGGGTCCGGGTCAGCCCTGACAACGTCTCAAGCTGCGGCGTCACCGATACCGCGTCATCGTCCCGCCACCACAGGGGCAGGGGCAGACCCTGCATCTGCCAGATGTCCAGCTCGGTTTCCAAGGGGCGCCAGTCGATGCTCATGCCTGCCCCCTCAAGGAACACGCAATCTCAACCGATCTGTCGGCCCCGTCAAAGCCCTTGGTGGATACCGGGCGGGAGCCTTCGGACATGACGGTGGCGACGGCCTGTGCCAAAGCCGCTCCATCAAGTTCCTTACTGGGTAATATTTCGATGGCGGGCAGGTTCGAGAGGCTCTGACCCCGCAGGCTCTGTTCGACCTCTTTGCCATCGTCGAACGGCACAAATACGGCGGGCGTCCCGGATTGCAGGATGTCCAGCGCGGTGTTGTAGCCGCACATACTGACCGAGGCTGCAGCAAGGGGCAGCATCTGCCGGAAATCGGGGCGTACGGGTTCAAGGGTAACCGGGGCATCGCCAACCAGCTTTTGCAGTTGTTCAATGCGCGCTGGGGCGTCCTGTCCGCCCACCAACAGGCGCCAGCGCCTGTTGGGCATCTTTCGGGCGGCCTCGATGGCCGCGTGAAAGATCGGCTGGCCCACCGAACCGCCACCCGCGCTGACCAGTATTTCGTCTTTGCCCATCGCGTCCGGGTGCGGCGCAGGGGCTTCGGGGGCTACAAAGCCGGTATAAAACAACCGCTCGCGCAGTTGGTCGGTCACTGGCCAACTGACCTCCAGCGGAACTATGCCGGGGTCGGAATGGACGAGAATGCCGTCATAGTATCTACGCACGATCTCTTCCGCGCGTTCCGCTTTCGAGGGCTTTGAAGGTGGTGCCAGAATGTCCCTGATCGATCCCAGAACAACCGGTCGGTGCGGTAGGGTGTGGGCTGCCTCCAATGCTGCGGTGAACTCGGAGGCCAATGATCGGCGGCCAAAGGGGAACAACTCGGTGATCAGAACGTCAGGCGTAAAACTCTGAACGGCTTCAACCAGCGCGGCCTCGCGGGCTTCCAGATAGGCCGGGTCCGCAACGTCGCCACTTTGGGTCAGCAACCGGGTGAAATCGGTGCCATCCGATCGAAGCGGCGGCAGCCCCAGCAGGGTCATGCCGGAACTGTCCAGTTGCGGCGCAGGCATCCCACCCGTGACGACAAAGGTCTCATGCCCGGTGCGCAGAAAGGCACGGCCCAGTGTCAGCGCGCGGCTCAGATGTCCGGTACCTAACAGGTGCGTGACGACGATCATGACCTTCATGAGGAGGCCTCGGGTCTGATCAGGCGAATGGGTTCGGGCAGGGGCGTCATATTCGACATATCAACGATATACATGCGGTTGCGCTTGATTTTGAAGGGAGCGGGACCGTCGAAATCCCAACCCCAGGCCCGGGCCAGAATGACTCGCATGATCCCGATGTGGCAGACCGCAACCGTATCGCCCGACAGGCTTTTCAACCAGGGCTGCAGCCGGGTCCAAACCTCGGCCGGGGTTTCGCCGCTTGGGGGGCGGTACTCCCATCCCCAGTCCTCGATATGCCGATAACCGCTGTCGGGGTCGGCTATCAGATCGACTCCGCGCAGACCTTCCCAATCGCCCCAGTTCATTTCGGTCAACGCATCCGAGGTCAACGGATCGCGCCCGGCCACCAGACGGGCGGTTTCACTGGCGCGCTGCAACGGGCTGGACCAGAGGGTCGCTCCGTCCCACGGCGCGGGCAGCTGCGTGGCGGCCAGTTCTGCCCGGGCCTCTTCATCCAGTGGAATGTCGCTTCGCCCCTGAATGCGGCCCGCGCGGTTCCAATGTGTGTGTCCGTGTCGTAACAAGGCCAGCCGGGTCATTGGGCGGCCTCCACCAAAGGGCGGGCGGCCTGCCAAAAACGATCTGTGGCGGCTGGCATCAGATGGCGTTCGGCCATCCGTGCGCGGGCTTCGGCCCCCTGTGACAGACGAAGGTTCTGGTCACCCAGCAAAGTGCGAAGCCGCGCGGCCAACCCTTCCGGCCCAGCCTCAATCGAAGGGTACTCGGACGGGGTCAGCACATCCCGTACGCCGGGCCGATCCTGAGCGACAACCGGCACGCCACTGACCTGCGCTTCAAGGTAGATCATGCCGTAGGCCTCGTTGACGCCGGGCCAGACCAGAACGGAAGCCTCGGCGTAGAGCGCCCGAAGGGCATCACGGTCGCATTGCCCCAAAAACCGAACCTTTGGGCCGAACGGAGCCATCAGGGCCTTGACCTCGGACCTGGCGGGGCCGTCGCCCGCGATGTTCAGGGTCCAGTCGCCGGGCAAAAATGCAAGTGTTTGTGCAAGAAGGGTATAGGACGCCAGCTTGTCGCCGTGCCGCATCATGCCGACCGTCAGCATCGGTCCATCGCAGGTCGAGGCGGGCGGCAGTTCCGACAAGGGCAGAAAAGGGGGCAGCTCCACAAGGCGCTGTTCCCCGTGTCGTTCCCGTTCCAGCGTGATCAGATCATTGGCGGTGTGGTAGAAGATCACCTGTGCCGCGTCGCAGGCGTCATGCGCGGCCTTTGCAAACCCGGCCCAGGGACCGTTCAGGCGGCTGGTTGCGCGGGTGCTCTCCAGCTGGACATAAGGGATATTCCGCGCCTTGCAGACGTGGGGACCCAGAAGATCCGGTGCCTTGTAATAGTTGTGATAGGTCACCCACAGGGCTGTGTCCGGTGGCAGGTCGTTGATCAAACGCTGGGCCTCGGTATCTGCTTCGGCACGTAATGCCGCCTGCGCCTGCGTGTCCCCGACCTTGTCATAGATGCGCAGCCGCGAGGCCAGCTGGACCATGTCACCTTGTGCCCCAATCGCCTGCATCAGGTTGCGCGCCATCTCGCGGTCGCCTGACGGCACCGGGCTGTCGGGCGCCTTCATTGGCGTGTAAAAGGCGACCCTTGCCATCAGACCGTGTCCGCACCCAGCGCGCGCAGCCGTTCTGACAGGCGGGCGATTCCGGGGGCCATGCGAAACTCGGCTATCAGGCGGTCATAGGCGGCGGTGGCCATCGATGCGGTTTGCCCGGGTGCTGAGGCCATGTTGGTGATGGCCGAGGCCAGCGCGGCGGGGTCGTCGTCTGACAAGACGCCTTGAACGCCAGTTTCGATAAACTCGGGAATGGCCGACACTGGCGTTGACAAGATCGGCAACAGTTGCGATGCCGCCTCCATCAGCACGTTGGGCAGCCCGTCGCGGTCTCCGTCAGCGGCAATCCGGCTGGGCAGCACGAACAGGTCGGACGCGCGCATCGCCGCGATCACCTCGGGCTGGTCGCATGCGCCTTTCCATGTGATCCGATGCGATACGCCCGCAGCCTCGGCCCGGGTGCGCAGGGTGTCGCTGAGTGTGCCGCCGCCGATATGGGTCCAGTGCCAGTCCAGCGTGTCCGGCAGCATGGCGAAAGCATCGATCAGACGGTCAAAACCCTTTTTTTCGACCAGACGACCGACCGACAGCATGTGAAACGGTGCATCCGGTGTGCGCTGGGCGCGGTCCGGCGGGGCGGGGAAACGGGCCAGGTCCAGCCCGTGATAGATCAGGTCAACGCGCGCCGGATCATCGGCAAGGCTGCGCAGATGTTCGGCCCCGATGGCGGTGCAGGTCGCGCCAAAGGCCGCGCCATGGGTCTGCGCCTGCAGCTTCTCAGTCTTTTCCCAGTCGGGCGAAGTCCAGATGTCTTTGGCATGGGCCGAAAAGCTCCACGGCAGGCCGCGCATGATGGCGGCGTAGCGCGCGACCGAGGACGGGGTGTGCATGAAATGCGCGTACATCACCCTTGTCGCCGCAGGCAGTTCGGCGGCCAGAACGCAGGCCTGACCAAAACGACGGATGCGGTTGTGGGTCGGATCACGGCGCAGGTCGGCGCGCCAGACCCGGTAGGCCTCGGCATATCCCGGCAGCGCCTGCGCCACCTGTCGCGCGGCCCAGACGCGCTGCGGCTCTTCGTATAGGTATTCGGGCAGGTAGCGTACCTGCCCCCGGAACCGGTCGTGCAGCGGGTGCCGCTTTACGTCGGTCGGGTGGCGCAGGGACCAGATGTCAAAGCTGTGCCCGGCCTCTTGCAAGGCGACGAGTTCCTGCGCGATGAACGTCTCGGACAGGCGCGGCCATCCCTTGACCAGCACCGCCAGTTTCGGCTGAGGCAGTGTCATCCGGTGGCCCGTTCCTGTTCCTGGCTCAGCAGGGCGTCAACCCGGTCGGTGACGTAGTCCAGCCCGTCCAGCAGCCCGCCTTGGATGGCCTGCGATGGCAGGGGCAGGTGCGGAAGGCTGCGGATCGCCTGTATCATCGAGTCTGGGCTCAAACCATCACGGTTTTCGTCCAGCATCCGGACAAGGCCCAGACCTTCGGCGCGCGAGGCACGGATCCACTGTTCCAGCCGTGGTGTCGTGCGGGGCACGATGACAGCGCGTTTGTCAAATGACAGAACCTCGCAGAACGTGTTGTAGCCGCCCATACAGACCACCCCGGCGGCCCCGGCGAACAGCGTTTCGATCTGGGATTCAAAGCCTACTGCGGTCACCCGCCCGTTCAACGCGGCAACGCGGGTCTCAAATTCCTCGCGCAGCTCGCCGGACAAGAAGGGGCCATAGACCAGTACCGCGCGCGGCGACAGGGTCGGGTCCTTTTCATAGGCCGAGAGGACAAGGTTTACCATCGCCTTGCCGTCACCACCGCCACCCGGTGTGATCAGGATATAGGGTTGTTCAGGTGGTTCCCCGACCGGACCGAGATCGCGGCGCAGGTAGCCTGTCCAGTGAATGCGCGACTGCGCCGCATGGCTGAGCGGCAGGCCCTGAGTCGGGTCATAGATCGAGCGCAGCCCATAGACCCAGATTTCGTCATAGAAACGCTCGGTCGCTGCCAAGGCCTCTTTCCGCTCCCACTCGGCGGCCAGAACCTCGGGTTCGTCCAGCACGTCGCGCAAACCCAGCACCAGCTTGGTGCGCTGCGAATGCAGCAGGGTTTCCAGTGTCGGCAGCAACTCGCCGCGAAAGCCGGTGGGTTCTTTATCGACGATCAGCATATCGGGGTCGAATTGTTGCACGGCGGTCTGGATCAGGCCCGCGCGCAGCTCGGTCACCTCTTCGATCCCCATGCCGATTGTCCGGGCCGCGTAAGACCCGTCAGCACGTTTGGTCACGCCTGGAAGGCGCACATGGTCGACCCGGCGCGGAAAGGTGAAACGCCCGGCCACCGGGGACCCGGTCAGGATCAGGGCGGATGCCTCGGGGTTGGCCTGCGTTATGGCTGCGGCCAAGGCGCGCGATCTGCGCAGATGCCCCAATCCGAACGTATCGTGGCTGTAGAAAAGGATGCGCGGCGCCCGGCCGGTGGTGTCGTTTTGTATTCCTAGGCTCATGCCTTCGCCTGTCGTGTTTCTCGGTGCAAATCCGCGCGTTTACACCCGTTACCGTATATTCTTTGCTGTCGCTTGCCAAAGGGTGTGATGCGATTGTGCAAAATCAACAAGCATTGCGAAATGGCAACATCCGACGCTTCCGGATTTGCAGATGTTCCCACCCCTGATGCGACCATTCCATCCAATATGCCGGATTGGTCATATTCAGTTTTTTCGAGGTTGCAAACACCCAAGTCGCCATCATTGCACCGGGAACACGAATTGACACGATCTTGGGAGTTGAAAGGCTGAATATTTGAATACACTCAGGCGCTTCGGTAACCTGTGGTGCATCACGCGGATTGGACGAATAACTCGATGAAACTTAAACTATTTGCTGGGATGGCCCTGTTGATCTGGGCGTTTGCAGCGGCCTTTGTCACCGGAGCGGCGGCGCAGACGTCTTTGATCCCGGGATACAATTCGGAATCCGGTTCCGAAGCTGACACAAACGCCGAAGGTGATCTGGCCGCCGCCATACGGGCCGCGACCGAGGCCGGCGCCAGCGTGATCGTCATCGACAGCACGGGGCAGGTCGTGTCCTCGGGCGATGCCGGCGCCGCAGCGGATGAGCCCCATGATCCGATGGCCGAAGGCTCGCAGCTGATGAAGGCGCAAGAGAGGTTCTCGAAATTCCGCGAGTCGATGGAGTCGCGGTTGCAGGCCTTGCCCTATTCGATCTTCGAAGTGCAATACATCCTGCGCCAGACCAGCCCCGATGGCCGTATTCAGACCTATGTCGAGGTCTTGCTGTTGAATGTTCTGCTGCTGCTGCTGGGGCGCTGGCTGTCCACCGAGATTTATGGCAAGCGCATGGCCAAAAAGCTTGTCGTGGCGCGGTCCAAGGAAAATCCGCAAGGTTATCGCGAAAAGATGCCGTTTCTTGTGTTCCGCTTTTTCATGGGCATTGGGGCCACGATCTTTGCGATGCTGATGGCGCTGATTGTTGGGTATCTGTTCTTTGGTGAGGCCGAGGATATCTCGATCCAGTTCACGGTCACGGCGGTTTTCACGGCGTTTTTCCTGTCGCGCACGGTGTCGGACCTGTGGCGCATGGTGCTGTCGCCCTATCTGAGCCAGTACCGCTTGCCGCCTTTCTCGGACCGGGATGCAAAGCGGCTGTATTTCTGGGCTTCGGCAATTGCGACTTATGATATCTCGGTCGCGCTGTTTGCCACCTGGGTCGCGGATTTCGGGCTGAACTACAACGTCTACGCTATGGTCTATGGCGGCCTGACCATGTTCGGCGCGCTGGGCAATGTGTTGATGATCCTGTTCAACGCCCGCGCCATTTCGAACGCCATTCGCGGCGGGCGGGCACCGGGTCAGGTGTCGTGGATTTCGCGGTTCATCTCATTCGCCTGGGCTCCAGTGCTGATCGTTTACATCGTGTTCAGCTGGTTCAAACTGGCGGTCGATCTGGTGCTTGAGAATGAAAACTCGCTACCGATTGTGGCCAGCAGCTATGCGATTTTCATGTCGGTGGTCGTGGCCTACGGGGCGATGAATTACCTGTTGGAGCGTTACTTCGACCGTAATCGTCAGATCGAAGACTTGAACACCACGGCCGTTGAAGAAGCTGAAGAACATGTCGAGACGCCAGAGGCTGAGAGGCGTCTACATTCGATCCTGACATATGAGGATCTGGCCCGTCGCGTGGCGGGCATCCTGGCCTTTGTGGTTGGTCTTTATGCGTTGGTGGTGATCTGGAATCCCGAAGCCAGCTGGAGCGAAGACCTGCCGGTCGAGCGCGCGCTGGATGTAATGGTCATCCTGTTCATTGGCTACATCCTGTTCCATTTCTTCCGCATTTGGATAGACTCGAAAATCGCCGAGGAAACCGTCGATGCCGGTGAAGAGGCCGAATTGGGTGATGAGGGCGGTGAAAGCGGACAAAGCCGTCTGGCCACGCTGCTGCCGCTGTTCCGCGGGGCGATCCTGGCCGTCGTTGTTGTCACCATCGTTCTGATTGTGTTGATGGAGCTGGGTATCAATGTCAGCCCGCTGTTCGCCGGTGCCGGTGTGGTGGGTCTGGCTGTGGGATTCGGGTCTCAAACGCTGGTGCGCGATATATTCTCGGGGGCGTTCTTCCTGATGGATGATGCCTTTCGCAAAGGGGAATATATCGACATCGGGGACGTGAAAGGGACAGTCGAAAAGATCTCGGTCCGGTCCTTCCAGCTGCGTCACCATCTGGGCGCGCTGAATACGATCCCATTTGGCGAGATCAAGGTGCTGACCAACTATTCCCGTGATTGGGTGATCATGAAGCTGCCGTTGCGCGTGACCTATGACACTGATGTCGAGAAGGTGCGGAAGCTGATCAAGAAACTGGGTCAGGAATTGCTGAGCGACCCGGTGATCGGTGACAACTTCATCCAGCCATTGAAGTCGCAGGGTGTGATCGAGATGCAGGATTCCGCGATGATCATCCGGGTCAAGTTTATGACCAAGCCCGGCGATCAGTGGTTGGTGCGCAAGAGAGTTTATCAGGATATCCGCGAGCTGTTCGCGCGGGAAGGTATCAAGTTTGCCCATCGCGAAGTCACCGTGCGATTGGCCGAAGGTAAAGAACCTGAGGATCTGACGCCGAAACAGCGCGAGGCCGTGACAGGCGCTGTGCAGGCGGCAATTGACGAGGACTACCTGGACGATATCGGCCCCGGAGGGGATGACCGCTAGGGGGCGGCTCCCGCCCCTTTGGGTTGCGTCTCTGACAAGACGCGCCCCAAAGCGTTGGGCCGGGCCGCGCGTACCGCGCGGCGGGTGTGTCAGATGGACAGCGAGGACCAGATGGGTTGGGATGTACCCAGTTTCGAGGCGGGCAGGGGCCAGGACATCTGCGCGGCCCCGACGGTCAACGCTGGTTTCAGGCGATGGCCTGTTCCCCAGCCTGACTCTTCGGGCTGTTGAATGTAGTCAGCAGCTGAAGCGCCGGTAATGTCACCTTGGGTTTCCGATTTCGCCAGTGCTGCCTGCAGTTCTGCCGTGCGAGCCAGTGACAGTTGGGCCAGCATGATGGAGCTGCCGGAGGCTGCCTCGGCCAGTGCGGACAAGACGGCAGCGGCCATCAGATAGCCCGTCGCGTGGTCCAACGCCTGAACCGGCAGCGGTGTCGGTTTGTCGGCCTTGGCCCATGCGCGGCCGGCATCCGCGATCCCGGCGCTCATCTGCACGAGGCTGTCAAAGCCGCGCCGTGTGGACCACGGGCCTTGCCAACCGTAGGCGTTCAGGGTGACCTCGACCCGGTTTGGGGCCAGTTTGTCGCGTTTGATCTTGGTCAGACCAAGTGCATCCAGCGCGCCGGGCCGGTAGCCGTGGATGAAGACATCCGCCTGCGCCAGCAAGTCCTGCAATTTTGTCAGGCCATCGGGCGATTTCAGGTCCAAATAGGCGCAGTGTTTGCCCAGAGAGATATCCGGGATGACACCGGGCTCGTCCCATCCGGGCGGGTCAATGCGCAGAACCTCAGCCCCGAATCCCGCCAGCGTTCGGGTCGAGACCGGGCCGGCCAGTACACGCGTCAGGTCCAGAACGCGCAGGCCCGCCAACGGGCGGCGGGCTGTGGCCTGAGGGCGGTCGCGCAGCGTGATGTGTCTAGGGTTTTGCCAGCCGATCAGCGGGTCGCGGGACACAGAACGCCCCTGCGGATGTTCGAGCCATTCGGTACGGCTGCGCATGGCGGCGGCAACGCCGCCCTCGGCCACAATTGCGGCTTCCAGATCTGCGATCGACCACTCTTTCAACGCTTGCGCGACAGCGTCTCGATTGCCTTGAACCCCGAGAACCTTCAGCGCTGCCGCCTTGTGGCGCGGCAGGTTGGTGTGCAACCTGATCCAGCCGTCCGAGGCCTGATAATCCCCCGCCACGGCATCCCAGAGGCTGGGCATGTCCCACCCGTCCGGCTTGAACGAAAACCCGTACCAGAGTGAGGCAAGCCGGTGATCAACTGAAATCTCTGGCGTGCCCGGTGCAAGGTTCAGAGCAGTCACAAGACGCGCCAGTTCCTGACCCACGGCGGCAAAGCTGGCCGTGGCCAGTTCCGAAACCGCAAACGCGCTGGGCCGCGCGCCCTTTCCTGTCGTCTTGTAGCTGTCGGCGGCGGGGAGGGCGGAGAACAGGCTCATTGCTGATAAGGGTCCAGACTGTCGCGCAGACCGTCACCGAGGAAGTTGAAGGCCAGCACCACGACGATGATCGGCAGCATCGGGATCGCCGTCCACGGGTAGATCTCGATCGAGGCCAGGTTTTGCGCGTCGTTCAACATCACGCCCCAACTGACCGCGGGGGCCCGCAGACCCAAGCCCAGGAAGCTGAGCGCGGTTTCCCCTAGGATCATCGCCGGGATCGACAAGGTGGCCGAAGCGATCAAATGGGACATGAAGTTCGGCAGCAGATGCTTGCGGATCACCCGGCCCGAACTTGCGCCCATCATCTCGGCGGCGCGTACGTATTCCTCTTCGCGCAGCGACAGGAACTTGGCGCGTACGGAACGGGCAAGGCCGGGCCAGTCGAGGATGCCGAGGATGATCGAGATGATGAAGAACACCGCGACAGGGCTCCAGTTCGACGGCACCGCAGCGGACAAGGCCAGCCACAGCGGCAGTTCCGGCAGCGAGCGCAGGATCTCGATTACGCGGTTGATGACCCAGTCGATCTTGCCGCCGAAATACCCGGCCATCGAGCCGAAGAAGATGCCCAGAACGAAGGACACGGTGATGCCGATCAGACCCACGGTCAGCGACAGCTGCGCGCCGTAGAGGATGCGGCTGAAAACGTCTCGGCCCAGGCGATCCGAGCCCCACAGGAACAGTGTCGCCCCTTCGGGCGCGCAGAACAGGTGGGTGTCCGACCTGATCAGACCGGCGAGTTTGTACTCGGCCCCTTCACAGAAAAACCTGAGCGGGCGGGGGTCATCCAGGTCGGGGACGAACTTCCACTGGAAGGTTTCGAGGTCGGCCTCGGCCACGATAGGATAGACATGGGGACCGATGAATTCGCCCTCATGGAACCAGCTGACGCTTTGCGGCGGGGCATAGAGGTGCTCTCCATTCCGTTCATTCGGCCCATAGGGCGCGATGAACCCGGCAAAGGGTAGCATCAGGTAGCACAGCAGCAAGAAGACGCCCGAGATCAGGCCCAGCTTGTGGGTCTTGAATTTGCGCCAGACCAGCACCCAGTTGGGCGCGTCCAAATCGGCGCGCTCAAGCTGTTGCAGGGCCGCTTCTGGATCAAACGGGGCATCGTCGACATAGCGACCGTCAGGATGTTGGGTCATGCTTCACGCCCTTCGTACCGGATGCGCGGGTCCAGCATGACCAGCAGGATGTCAGAGATCATGGTGCCGATCAGGGTCAGCAGCGCCACGAACATCAGGATGAAGGCGGACAGGAACTGATCCTGCGTTTTCAGCGCCGTCAGCAGGGTGGGGCCGATGGTCTGAAGTCCCAGAACCACAGAGACCAGAACCGAGCCGGACACCATCGACGGCAGCAGGTTGCCAATGTCGGCCACGAAGGGGTTGAACGCCACGCGCAGCGGGTATTTCGTCAGCATCCGTGACGGGGCCATGCCCTTGGCGATGGCGGTTTCCACGTAAGGTTTCCCCAGCTCATCCAGCATATTGGCGCGCAGACGCTGCATCATGGCCGAGGCACCGGATGTGCCGATGACAAAAGTCGGAACGATCAGGTGAACGAGGATGGATTTCAATTTGTCCCAGCTCATTGGCAGACCTTCGAACCTGGGGTCCATCAGACCACCAATGGGCAGGTTGAAATAACGGTGACCGTAATAGAACAGGATAAGCGCCAGCAGAAAGTTCGGCGTTGCCAGCCCAAGATACCCCACAAAGGCCGAGGTATAGTCGATCCATGTCCGCGACCGTGCTGCAGCGATTACACCCAACGGCAGCGCAACGGCGTAGACAAACAGGATTGCGGCCAGGTTGACCACCACGGTTAACCACAGCGTGTCGCCCACGATATCGGCCACGGGACGGTCGAATTCGAATGACCAGCCATAGTTGCCCTGCAGCAGCCCCTCGAACCCGTGGGGTCCGGGCCAAAACCCAGCCCAGATCAGATATTGCTCCCAGATGGGTCTGTCCAACGCGTATTCCGCGCGTAGGAATTCGGCCTTGGCAACACCGGCGGATTGCCCGGAGGCCTGCAACTCAGCGATCTGGTTGCTGAGGTAGTCGCCGGGCGGCAAATTGATGATCACGAAGATCAGAACCGACACCACCAGCAGCGTCAGCAGCATCGTGAAAAAGCGATAGACTGCATAGCGCAGCATAACCATTTAGCTGCTCCTGATCAGTCGGCGAAGAAGAATTCGTCCGGCCGGTGAATGCCGAAATGCGCGCCGGGCTCCCATGCCCACATGGCCTGTTCCGGCACGTTGCGCAGACGGTTCGAGACCACGACCGGCTGTGGCGCACCGTTCAGGATGCCGATGGCGAAAAGCTGGTCGGCGTGGATGTTCAGCATCTCGGTCCAGATCGCCTCGCGCTCTTCGTCGGTGGTGGCCACTTCCCAGTCGTGGGCCAATTGCATCAGCCGTTTAGCCTCGGGCATGTCGGGCGCTTCGCCCACGTCGCCGCTGGTCTGGTAATACTGACCCCATTTCGGCCAGGCCAGAAACACCTGATCCGTCGGCGCCAGATAAGCAGGAGACGTATGGGTCTGCGGAATGCCATCATCCCAGCCGAACCAGACCGAGGCCATAGTGTTGCCCGCAAACACGCGGTTGCGCAGGATATCGCGGTCCAGTGGACGCATCACCAGATCAACACCGATCTCACGCCAGGTGTCGGTGACGATCTGCAGCGCGTTTTCGACCTCTTGCCGTTCACCCGCGGTTTCGACGATCAGTTCCATCGGGCGGCCATCGGGGAGCAGGCGGATGCCGTTCTTGTTGCGCTCGGTCAGACCGGCCTCATCCAACAGGGCGTTGGCCTGTTCGATGTCAAATTGGGCCCAGGCCTGCGCGTTTTCCTCGTTATAAAACGGGGACGCGGGCAAAACTGACATCGCGCCGGGTCGCGCCAGTTTGAAATAGAGCGCCTGGTTGATCGTGTTGCGGTCAATGGCCAACGACAGGGCTCGGCGCACGCGCACATCGCGCAGAACCTCGCGCCAGCCGTCATCGGCAAAGTTCAGGTTCGGATAGATCGCAATCTGCGAAGCAACACCGGTCTTCCACAGCCGTGTTTTGTAGTTTCCTACCTCTTCACCCTTTTTCAGGATCGAGGCATCGCGGAATGCCAGCCCACGCCCCTGCAGGTCGGTTTCACCGGCATTGGCTTTGGCCGCGACCAGACCGGGGGCGACGATCTCCATCTCGACCACATCAATATAGGGCAGTTGCACGCCGTTGCTGTCGATGCGGTGGTAATAGGGGTTGCGGACGAAGTTGTGCCGGATCTTCTTGCCCGAACTGGCGTTCAGCCAGGGCTGCAGTGTCGGCAGTTCGTGGTTGTCGTACTTGTAAAGGTTGTCCAGCTTGTTATGCAGCGCCGCCCAGCTTTTGACGCGTGCGTCGCTGACCAGAAAAGCAAGCTCTTCTGTGTCGGCATATTGCTGGTGGTATTTCTTCAAAAACGCGGCGGGCCGGTAGATGAAGGGCGGGCGCGCCTGCGCCAGCGATTGCAGGAAGTCGGGGTTAGGGTCTTCCCACTCATAAACAACAGTGGTTTCGTCGGGGAAGGACACGGTGGGCAGCTTGCCCTCGACGATCAGAAAATCCGGTGGACCCGAAGGGCTGAGAAGTTCGTTATTCGCCACGTCCTCCCACCAATAGCGGAAATCCTCGGACGTGAACGGCGACCCATCCGACCATTTGTGCCCTTCGCGCAGATGCAACGTGAATTTGCGGTTACCCTCGCTTTCGTAGGATTCCAGCAGGTCCGGTACCAGTTCGTAATTCTCGTTGAACCCGACCAGCCGGGCATAGCCATAGACAACCATCTGGCGGATGTCCTTGGACCGGGTGACCATGGTTCGCAACGTGCCGCCGGGTGTGCCGAACTCGCGCCCCTTGGCGGCCAGGTCAACCACCAGCGGTTCATTGGGCAGGCGGTCCTGAATGGGGGGCAGGTGCCCGGCCTTTACTTCGGTGACCCAGAATTCTCCTTCCAGTGGGGTGGGGGTGCCCGCCGTGGCGGGCAGAATCCATGTGGCGGCCAGCGCGGCGGCGAGAAACAGGGGGCGAGTGGTCTTAAACATGGCATCTTACCTTATGGCCGGGCTCCATCTCTACCAGTGAAGGTATCACGGAGTCGGTAAATCGGAAGGCGTCATCCCAACTGTCTGGCGAACCCGCGCCCAAAGCAACCAATTTCAGGTCAATGGGTCGGTTGATGTCGGGTTCTGGCTGAGCGGCAATCAGCGCCTTGGTGTAGGGGTGGCGGGGATTGTAGAAAAGGGTTTCGGGTGGGGCCTGCTCGACCACTAGGCCCCGGCGCATCACGGCGACCTCGTCGGCGATCCGCGCCACGACAGCAAGGTCGTGCGAGATGAAGAAATAGGAAAGATTCAGACTGTCCTGCAGGCTTTCCAACAGCGTCAGGATCTGTTCCTGAACCGAGACGTCCAGCGCCGAGGTAGGCTCGTCGCAGACGATCAGTTGCGGGTCCAGCATCATGGCGCGTGCGATTGACAGGCGCTGACGCTGACCGCCGGAAAAGGCATGAGGGTAGCGTTTCAGCATGTCGGCGTTCAGGCCGACCCGTTGCAACATCTCGGCCGCCTTGTCCCGCTGTTCCGACGTTGTGCCGATGTTGTGAATCTCCAGCGGCTCGGTCATGGCGTCCTGAATGCGCATCCGGGGGCTGAGCGAACTGTAGGGGTCTTGAAATACCATCTGCGCCTTGCGCTGAAAGGCGGTGCGCTGGGCGCGGGTCATGCGGTGCACGGTGATCGGGTCGGTGTCCGGTGAGGTTCGAAACAGCACCTCACCACCGGGGTCGGGCGGTTCGGCCCCTAGCGCGATCCGGGCTGCCGTGGTCTTGCCCGAGCCGCTTTCGCCGACAATGGCTAGTGTCTTGCCGCGCGCCAGATTCAGATCGACGCCACGGCAGGCATGGATCAGTTTATCGCCCTGCCAGCCCCTGCTGGAGCGCATGGTATAGGTCTTTGACACGCCTTTCATCTGCAGGATCAAGTCTTCGTCGGGCATGGGGATGCCGACGGATTCCTCGTCCGGAATCTCGGGTGCGGCGTTGAACAACTGCTGCGTATAGGGGTGCGCGGGCGCGGTCAGAATCGGGGCTGCGGCACCGGCCTCCATCACGCGGCCCTTGTGCATGACAACGACCTGTTCGGCCATATTGGCAACCACGCCCAGATCGTGCGTGACCAGGATCAGGGCCATCCCGGTCTCGCGTTGCAACTCCTTGATCAGGCCCAGCACCTGCGCCTGTGTCGTCACGTCAAGCGCGGTGGTCGGCTCATCCGCAATCAACAGTTCCGGCTTGGCTACCATGGCCATCGCAATCATGGCGCGCTGACGCATCCCGCCGGACAATTCAAACGGGTAGGAATCATAGGCCCGCTGGGGATCGGGAAAGCCCACACGCTCGAACTGGGTAATAACTTCTTTGCGGGCCTGCGCCTCGGACGCGCCGCGATGCAGCCACAGAACTTCGCTGACCTGATTGCCGATCTTGTGCAGAGGCGACAGGGATCGCATCGGTTCCTGAAAGATCATCGATATCCGGTTGCCGCGAATCCCGCGCATCTGCTTTTCGTTGATCCGGGTCAGATCCTCGGTGCCTTTGGAATCGTTCAGGATAATCGTGCCGCTGCGGATCTGGGCCGTGCGCGGCAAAATCCGCAATGCTGCCCGGCATGAGATCGTCTTGCCCGATCCGGACTCCCCCACCAAGGCCAGCGTCTGACCGGCTTCGACATCAAAATTGACGCCTTTGACAACAGGCTCACCCGCGCCAAATCTAATGCTCAGATCGCGGACGGACAACAACGCGGTCATGCGGGTGTTCCACCCGTTGGGCCGTAGGTCGGCATTCGCTTGATCAACTCCCCGTGTTTTTTGTCGCAGTTTCGCGCGGTTGGTGCTGGCTAGTCAAACCCGTTCTTGGGGTGAAATGTCGCGAAATCGTGAAACTGGCACCAATTCACCTACACAAAGTCTTGAGGATTTGTCATCACATGCCTTGTCGGCACCTTCTGACAAGTCGACTGGTATCAAGGAGAGATTTCCCCGTGTCCGACGATCAAAGCCGACTGGATCTGTTCATTGACCGCATGGTGTCGCAGCGCGCCTGTCTGGATTTCGCCATTGCCGAGACGCGTGGCTTGGCAGGGCCAGTGTTCGAGCTGGGGCTGGGCAACGGGCGCACCTATCATCACATGGTGCGATACGTGAAGAACCGCCCGGTCTATGTGTTTGAACGTGCGGTGGCCTCGCATCCGGATTCGACACCCCCCGATGAACGGGTGATTCTGGGTGACGTGCGCGAGACGCTGCCCGCTGCACTGGATCGTTTCGGCGCGACTGCCAGCCTGATTCACGCTGACCTTGGCGGGCATAACCGGGAAAAGAACGACGCCTTCGCCCGCTTCGTCTCTCCCCTGATCGAGCCGTTGTTGGCCGAAGGCGGGCTGATGGTGTCCAGCGACCGGATGTATTTCGATACGCTGACCGAGCTGCCCTTGCCGCCAAATGCCGTCGAGGGGCGCTGTTTCATCTATCGCCGCTGACCCAGAGGGTTTCCCATGCTGTTTTACGACTGCTCCACCGCCCCGAACCCGCGCCGGGCCCGCATGTTCATCGCGGAAAAAGGGCTGCAGGTCGAAACCCGCGACATCTCGATCGCCAACGGAGAGCAGCTGAGCGACGCATTCAAGGCGGTCAATCCAAACGGGACCCTTCCGGTTCTGGTCACCGATGAAGGCACGATGCTGGCCGAGAACCTTGGCATCGCGGCATATCTCGAGGCGCGATTTCCCGAGCCGCCCCTGATGGGGCGCACCCCGGATGAAATGGGGCTGGTTCTGATGTGGAACAGCATCATTGAACAACAGGGCGGTCAGCCGATTGCCGAGATACTGCGCAACACCCATCCCGCCTTTACCGACCGGGCGATTCCCGGTCCCGAGAATCACGCTCAGATCCCCGAACTGGCGCAACGGGGCGCGGCGCGGGTCGGGCATTTCTTCGATCTGCTGGAAAGGCGGCTGGCGGAAAGCCCCTATCTCACCGGGCCGGAATTCACTCTGGCCGATATTACCGCCTTCGTCTTCGTCGACTTTGCCCGCGTGATCAAGCAGCGGATTCCAGAGGGGAATTCGGCTACGCTGGCGTGGTTCGAAAAGATCTGCGCGCGTCCCAGCGCTCAACTTTAAAACGGTGATTTCCGCTTGCCGACCGCGTGTGGCTGGAACTGTACAGAAATGTCTAGACAGATGTGAACAGTGCGTCTAGCGTCCACTGCAAGCCATGCAGGAGAGGGCAGGATGAAATCTCAGTATCGCGTTGTGGTCATCGGGGGCGGCGTCGTGGGCGCCTCGGTTCTGTATCACTTGGCCAAGTTCGGCTGGTCGGATGTGGTGATGCTCGAACGGCGGTGTTTGGCCTCGGGCTCGTCCTGGCATGCGGCAGGCGGGGTGCACGCTTTGAATGCCGATCCGAACATGGCGTCTTTGCAGTCCTATACCATCGACTTGCTGAGTGAGATTGAAAAAGAGTCCGGCCAGAATATCGGCCTGCACATGACCGGCGGCCTGACGCTGGCCGGAACGCTCGAGCGCTGGGAATGGCTTCAGGCCAACTACCGTATTTTCCAATCCATCGGCATAGACGATTGCGAGCTACTGTCCCCGGAAGAGGCGCAGAGACGGTGCCCGATCATGTCCACCGAGGGCGTGCTGGGCGCGATGTGGGCCGACCGCGAAGGCTATATCGACACGACCGGTACGGTGCAGGCCTACGCCACAGCGGCCAAGAAACGTGGAGCCGAATACTATGAGGAAACCAAGGTCGAGGAACTGATCCAGACCGCAGATGGTTGGCAGGTTGTAACCGACCGCGGCACGATCACCTGCGAACATGTGGTCAACGCGGCGGGTCTCTGGGCCAAGCAGGTGGGTCGGATGGCGGGGATCGAACTGCCGGTTTCGCCGCTGAAACACCACTATCTGATCACCGACACCGTACCCGAGGTGGCCGAGGCCGATTTCGAGATGCCGATGACCGTAGACCTCGAGGGCTTCACCTATATGCGGCAGGACCAGAAGGGCGTTTTGGTTGGTATCTATGAGGTCGACCATGAACATTGGGCGATGGACGGCGCGCCTTGGAATTACGGCGAGGAGCTGTTTCAGGAACAGCTCGACCGGATCGAAAACGAACTGACGCTGGGCTTTGAACGCTATCCTTCGATCCAGAATGTCGGCATCAAGACATGGGTGAACGGCGCGTTTACGTTCTCACCTGACGGCAACCCTCTGGTCGGTCCGGTGCCCGGCAAACCCGGCTATTGGTCGGCTTGCGCGGTGATGGCGGGCTTCCTGCAAGGTGGCGGCGTTGGCAAGACATTGGCCGAGTGGATGATCCATGGCGAACCCGAGGCAGACGCGTGGCCCATGGACGTGGCGCGCTATGGCGACTTTGCGCAGAACAAACGCTATATCCGAGAGACGACGGGCCAGTTTTACTCCCGTCGCTTTGTGATGACCTACCCGAATGAGCAGCTGCCGGCCGGTCGCCCGCTGAAAATGGCCCCCGCCCATGACGCAATGACCGAGGCCGGGTGCAAATGGGGTGTCAGTTGGGATCTGGAGGTGCCGCTGTACTTCGCGCCCAAAGGGTTCGAGGAAACGCCGACGCTCAAGCGTTCGAACGCGCATGACATCGTGGCCGAGGAATGCAAGGTGATCCGCGAAGGCGCAGGTCTGCTGGATATCTCGGGCTTTTCGCGGTTCGAGGTCAGCGGCCCGAACGCCGAGGTTTGGCTGGATAAGATCATGGCCTCGAAACTGCCTGCACCGGGCCGTGCCAAGCTGGCCCCGATGCTGGGTGAAAACGGGCGGCTCAAGGGTGACCTGACCGTGCTCAACTGGGGCGACGGCAAATGGTGGATCATGGGCAGCTATTATCTGCGCGCGTGGCATATGCGCTGGTTTGATGACCACATGATCGACGGCGTCAAAATCCGTGATCTGGGTGAGGAATATTGCGGCTTTGCCGTGGTTGGCCCGAAATCGCAAGCGGTGGTTGAGAAACTGGCCGAGCAGGATATCTCGGGCCTCAATTTCATGGGCTGTGGCGATTTTGACATCGGACTGGTGCGTGCCCGCGTCGCGCGCATGTCGGTGACTGGCGAGAAGGGGTACGAGATCAACTGCCGCTATGGCGATCATATCAAACTGCGCCGGATGTTGTTGGAAGCGGGCGCTGGCGAGGGCATCCGCGAATGTGGTTTTAACGCGATGCTCTCGACCCGATTGGAAAAGAGCTTTGGCATCTGGTCGGCGGAATTCACACAGCTTTACACTCCGGGGATGACCGGGATGGACCGTTGGATTGACTGGGATAAGGACTTTGTCGGTAAAGAAGCTGCCCTGGCCGAACGTGACGGCAACGGCCCCGCACAGGTTCAGGTGACGCTTGAGGTGGACGCGCTGGATGCTGATGCCAGCGGGTATGAGCCGATCTGGTCGGGCGAAGATCGGGTGGGTTTTGTGACCTCGGGCGGTTACGGCCACTATACCGGCAAGTCGTTGGCTATGGCTTTAGTCAACCGCGACAAGGCCGAACCGGGAACTGAACTGACCGTTCATGTGGTGGGCGTTGAACGGCCCGCACGGGTAATTGCGCCTTCGCCATACGATCCGCAAGGCAAGGCGATGAGGGGCTGATGGTGATCTCGCAAACCTCTGAACGCGGCAGGCGGCGGCGTGGGCGCGGGGCCGAGGCCGCGCCTCCACCCACGCGCGACGTGAACTATCGCCAGCTCAGAAATCCCTTCCCCCAGATGGAGGTGTTTCCGGCGGATCAGATCGCCGACATGCACGAAACGTCCCTGCGGACGCTTGAGGAGCTTGGGGTGAAGGTCTTGCTGCCCGAAGCCCGCCGGATTTTCGCCGCAGCAGGCGCGCGCGTCGATGAAAGCACCGAGATGGTTTTCATCGGGCGCGACATGGTCGAAGCGGCCGTTGCCTCGGCCCCGAAATCGATCGCCTGTCAGGCAGGTGCGCGTCACCGCGACTTCACGCTGGAACTCGGCAGTCTGGTGTTTCAGCCGGGGGCAGGGGCCCCGAACGCGACTGATCTGGAACGGGGGCGCCGCCCCGCAACCGGGCAGGATTATCTGGACTTTCTGAAGCTCACCCATCATTTCGACGTGTTCCAGATGATCTCACCCCAGGTCGAGCCGCAGGACGTGCCGACCCATCTGCGCCACTACTTCACCACGCAGGCGCAGATGGAGCTGACGGACAAGTTCCCGTTCTTCTACTCACGCGGGACGCCGCAGGTGATGGATTGCTTTGAAATGCTCTCCACCGCGCGGGGCCTGTCGAATGATGAGTTTCGTGGCAATGCACATTGCTACACGATCATCAACACCAACAGCCCGCGGACACTGGACATCCCCATGGCGCAGGGGCTGATCGACTTTGCGCGCCACGGTCAGATGTCGATCATCACGCCCTTTACCCTGATGGGGGCGATGGCGCCGATCACGGTGGCCGGGGCAATCACCCTATCCCATGCCGAGGCTCTGGCGGCGCTGACTCTGACGCAGTTAACCAATCCCGGCGCTCCGGTATGCTACGGCACGTTCACCAGCAATGTGGACATGAAATCGGGCGCGCCTGCCTTCGGGACGCCCTCGCATTTTCAGGCGTCGCTGGCGGCGGGGCAGTTGGCGCGGCATCTGGGGTTGCCCTGGCGATCCGCTGCCGGGTCGGCATCGAACATCAACGACGTGCAGGCAGCGAATGAGAACCAGTTTGGGCTATGGGGCTGTTTGATGGCCGGAGCGACCGTGATCATCCATTCGGCCGGATGGCTCGAAGGTGGGCTGACCGTCTCCTTCGAAAAGCTGGTCTGCGACGCCGAGGTGCTGAACATGGTCGCCGAGCTTTGCGCCGGGGCGCAGGCCGGCACCGCCGAGATCGGTTTCGATACCGCCCTGCGCGAGGTGGAACCCAGTGGCCATTTCTTTGCCTCAAGCCAGACGATGGAACGGTACAATACCGAGTTCTATCAGCCGCACGTCCACGACTATGCCAATTTCGGCACCTGGACCGAGCGCGGATCGATCGATGCCAACCACCGCGCGACTGCCGTTTGGAAGGGCATCCTGAACGACTTCAAACCGTCTACTGGAGACAGTGACCGACTGGGTGCCTTGCAGGACTTCATCGCGCGTCGTACTGCCGAGGGCGGCGCACCGCCGGAGAGTTGAATGAATACCAAACCGATCCTGCACAGGGACGACCCCGAAGCTGAACCTCTGGTCGGCAACATCAAGGTCACGCGTGACGACTGGCTGAACGTGGCGATGGATGTGCTGATCTCGGACGGGGTGGACCAGATCAAGGTGCTGAGCCTGGCCGAAAGGATGGCGGTGTCGCGATCCTCTTTCTATTGGTACTTCAAGTCTCGGCAAGAGCTGCTGGACGCGTTGCTTTCCCGCTGGCAGGCCACGAATACCGCGGGTCTGGTTGCACAGGCCGAGGCCCCTGCCGACACAATCACGGCTGCGGTCTGCAATGTGCATCGCTGCGTGGTGAATACCGATCTGTTCGATACGGCGTTGGATTTTGCTGTCCGGGATTGGGCGCGCAAGTCGGGCAAGGTGCGGCGTGCGCTGGATCAGTCGGACGCCCGGCGGCTTGAGGCCCTGCACGCCATGTTCGCGCGCTATGGCTATTCCGAGGTCGAAGCGGAAACCCGGGCCCGCGTTCTGTACTACATGCAGATCGGATACGATCTGGCGCAACTGAACGAGCCGATAGAAACGCGGATTTCGATGGTGCCGCATTACCTGTACGCGTTCACCGGCGTCGAACCGAAACCTGAAGAAGTTGAGGAATTCAGCGCATATTCCCTGCGCTGCTGGAAAGGAGACCTGTCATGAGCCAACCAGACGCAATCATCATCGGTACTGGTGTGATCGGGGCCGCCATCGCGTTCGAGATGGCAAAGGCCGGATGGAAAACCCTGTCGCTGGATCGCAATTCACAGGTGGGCCATGGCTCGACTGCGGGGTCCTGCGCGATCATTCGGATGCACTACTCGACCTTCGACGGCACCGCTTTTGCCTGGGAGGGGTATCACTATTGGCGCGACTGGGCCGAGTATCTGGGCCTGCCTGCAGATGCCAATTTGGCACAGTTTCGAGAGACGGGCACGCTAGTGATGAAAACGGACGCCAACGGGATGTTGGAAAAGCACATGAAGAACAGTGCCGATCTGGATTGCCCGTTCGAGGAATGGTCGCCCGAGAAAATCACCGAGCGCCTGCCGATCTATTCGCTGGACAGTTTTGCGCCCGCACGCCGCATGGACGATCCGGAATTTGGCCAACCGAACGGGCGCAAGATAAAAGGTGGCGTGTATTGGCCGCAGGCGGGGTATGTCACCGACCCGGCCCTGTCGGCGCAGAACCTGATGGATGCTGCCAAACAGCATGGCGCCGAGGTCCGTACCGGGGCCGAGGTGGTTGAGATTCTGACCGAAGACGGCCGCGTGGCCGGGGTCAAGCTGGCCTCGGGCGAGGAAATCCGTGCCAAGGTGGTGGTGAATGTGGCCGGGCCGGGTTCGGCAATCATCAACAAGATGGCGGGCGTGTTGGAGGACATGACTATCGAGACACGCCCTCTGCGGCAGGAGGTGGTGCATGTCCCCGCGCCCGAAGGGTTCGATTTCGAAAACGACGGCACCATCGTGTCGGACAGTGACATCGCCTGCTATTGCCGCCCCGAACACGGCAACCATATTCTGGTCGGCTCAGAAGACCCGGAATGCGATACGCATCAGTGGTGCGAGGATGACGTACATTACAACCACGACTTCACCGACCAGTGGACGACGCAGGCCATGCGCTATGCCCAGCGGGTGCCCAGCCTGGGCATCCCGTCCAAGACGCGCGGGGTAGTTGATCTGTATGACGCCTCGACCGACTGGATTCCGATCTATGACAAATCCAGCCTGCCGGGGTTCTACATGGCCTGCGGCACCAGCGGGAACCAGTACAAGAATGCGCCGATTGCAGGCAAGATGATGGCGGCCCTGATCGACTATTGTGAGGGCGGGACAGATCACGATACCCAACCGCTGCAATTCGAACTGCCCTATATCAAGCGGATGATCGACGTTGGCTTCTATTCCCGCAAGCGCCCGATCAACGAAGAAAGCAGTTTTTCGGTTCTGGGCTAACCGGTCGGGAAAATCGCCGCAGGGTTAGGGTTGATCAGGCGGCGAAACTCACCCAGGCCCAGACCATCGCAATATAGGTCAGGTTGTGCATGAACTGGTCCAGCCCGGCTGCCCGCCAGAACGCAGCCTGCGTCGGTGACAGTTGTTTCTTGTCCGAATAGCTGGCTTTGGCAAAGTCGATATTGAAATGCACGATCCATTCCAGAGCGGCAATGATCAGGATAAAAGACCACGGCGCTCCGAACAGCAGAAAGACAATAACTGACCCAACAACATGCACGCCGGCATGCTGCGCACGACCCCAGTGAAAATACTCACTGCGCCCGGACAACATCTTCGGCGTCTGGAGGTAATAGTCCGCAAACATATGTTTGATCTGCAATAAGCAGAGCATCAACAGTACTGCGCCTATGCTGGCAGTCAAATTGTTCCTCCCGATATCGTCCTGAAGCAAATCTTAGGGGCTAAACTGTTGCGGCGCAAATGAACTAGTTCACACATGGCGGATATATGATCAAACTGGAAATTATTTGCGTCACAGGTCACGATTGCTGTAAATTCGGAGTGTTTGATTTGCGGCACTTTCTTCAGGATCGGTGATCCAAAACAGGGGCAGGCTCCATAGAACGTTCGATTTTCGGGTTTATTTGGAAGTACTCCAAACGCGACCAGCTGATCCTGCTGGCCGTGACCTCTACGCTATTTCCGTTGTTGTACCTGACGCTGGAGCTGCCCAAGCGCATTATCAACGATGCGATCGGCGCGGCCAGCCCGGTGGTCGATGTTCTGGGATATGAACTGCCGCAGACTACGTTTCTGATCCTCTTGTGCAGTGCATTTCTGGTGGCGGTGCTGGCGCACGGCCTGATGAAGATGCGCATCAACACCATGAAAGGGGTGCTGAGCGAACGGATGCTGCGCCGGTTCCGGTATCAGCTGATCAACCGCGCCCTGCGGTTTCCGCAGCCCTATTTCGAGCGGGTCAGCCAAGGCGAGATGGTGTCGATGATCACCGCCGAAAGCGAGCCGATGGGCGGCTTGATGGGTGACGCGATCAGCCAGCCGGTGTTGCAGGCCGGTCAGATGATCACAATCCTTTCCTTTCTTTTCCTGCAAAGCGTCTGGTTCGGCCTGGCCGCCGTGGCGCTGATCCCGCTGCAGGCCTGGCTGATCCCCAAGTTGCAGCGGCAGATCAATCTGCTGAACAAGAAACGCATTCAGGAAGTCCGCATTCTGGCCGCACAGATCGGCGAGAACGCCGCCGGGGCCTCGACCCTTCGGGGTAATGGCGGCTGGCGGTATCGCCGAGCGATGATCTCGGATCAGTTGGGGCGGCTGTTTGGTATTCGGTTCGAGATCTACCAGAAAAAGTTCTTTATGAAGTTCATCAACAACTTCATCTCACAGCTGACACCCTTCATGTTCTATCTGGTCGGCGGCCTTCTGGTGTTGCAGGGCTCGGTCTCGCTGGGGGCGCTGGTGGCGGCGCTGGCGGCGTATAAAGACCTGAGTTCGCCGTGGAAGGAACTGCTGACCTATTACAACCAAACGCAAGACATGTCGCTGCGGTGGGACGTGGTGATCGAACGCTTTGCTCCGCCGGGGATGCCGGACGAAAAGCTGTTCGAGGGTGAACCCGGAACCAGCCCGCGTCTGAACGGTGATATCGTGCTGGATCGGGTTTCGGTCCGGGATATGGATGGCAATCAGGTGCTGGATGATCTGAACCTCACCTTTGCGGGCGGGCAAACCATCGGCATTGCCGCCCCCAGCGAAGAAGACAGGCGCGCCGTGGCCGAGCTGCTGACGCGGGAAATCCTGCCCAGCTCGGGCCGGGTAGAGGTGGGTGGCGAAAATCTGGCGACCCTGCACCAGGGTATTGTTGCCGCGCGCATCGGCTATGCCTCGTCGCGCCCGGTCCTGTTTCAGGGCACGCTGGGCGACAACGTCATGATGCCGATGCGTCAGAAGCCGCTGACGACCCAGAGCGACGACCCCGACTTTGCTGAAACGCAGCGCGCAGGCAACAGCTCCGACCCGTACAGGGCAGACTGGCTGGACCCATCCCTGGCCGGTTTGGACAGCCCCGAGGCGTTACGCGATTGGTGGCTGCATCTGATCGACGGAATGGGATCGGGGGCCGCCTTGTTCCAGCGCGGGTCGGATCAGGTTTTCGACGCCGCCGAACACCCGGAACTGGCGCAGAAACTGGTCGAACTGCGCCCGCTGGTGCAACAAGCCGTGCAAAAGGCCGGGCTCGGGCAGCAGGCGCTGGTTTTTGACTGGTGCACGTATAATTCGGCATTGCCGGTCGCGGAAAACCTGCTGTTCGCCACCCCGCGGGTTCCGGTGACGCAGGACCTGCTGGCCCGCCAGACCGTTTTCCTTGGCCAGCTGCGCGAGTTGGGGCTGGACAAAACTCTCGTCAGCCTGACCCAGGACGTGATTGAGATGCTGCGTCAGATCTTTGGCCTGGATGGAACCGATCACCCGTTGTTCCGCAAGCTTGGTCTGGAAGCCAAAACCTACGAGGCTGCGCTTGAGCTTGTCGAGAAAACCCGGAATGAGGGCGTGGCGGGGCTGGATGACGAAAAGCTGGCGAATCTTCTGGCGGTGCCTTTCGTGATCTCGGCCGAGCAGATCGGGCCTGCCTTTACGGATGAGCTCAAGAACCGCATTCTGGAGCTGCGTCACAGTCACTCGGAAAAACTGTTGGAGCGGCTGCAGGATGTCTTTTTACCGCTGCATCGAGACGCCTTTGCGCCGGGTCTGACGGTCATGGAAAACGCGCTGTTCGGCAAGGTCAGCGAAATCGGTGGCGGTCGCTCGGACGAGGCACGCAAGTTGATTGTCGATGTCTTGGATGAAAACGGCGCGCGCCCGCTGGTGGTCGAGTTGATCTATGACGTCCCGGTCGCGATTGGCGGTCAGAACCTGCCGGCCGTTTTTGCCGAACCGCTGGCCTTTACCCGCGCGACGATCAAGAAGCCGGACATCCTGATTCTGGAAAATGCGCTGGCCAGCTATGACATGGCAACTCAGGTCGCGGTCTACAAAAACCTGCGCGAACTGCTGCCGGATGCGACCGTGATCTATCTGAACGACCATTTTGAAAACCCGGACAAATTCGACAATTTTGTCGAAATCAGGCAGGGTCGGGTGGTGTCGGACGAAGGAGATGTCACGGTGGAAGAGGACAGTGCCGCCTCGGCCGATCTGGCGCGCAAGCTGCGCGCGTTGGAGCAGACACCGCTGTTTTCCGGTCTCGACCGCAGACAGCTGCGCCTGCTGGCTTTTGGTGCACGCTGGTACGATGCCCAGCCGGGCGAGGTCGTGTTCCTGAAAGACGACCAGCCCACCGACGGCGCCTATGTGGTGCTGGAGGGCGAGGCCGGGCTGTATCTGCCGCAGATGGAAGGCCCGGATCAGTTGATCACAAAGGTCGGACCGGGGGCTTTGGTTGGGGAATTGGGGCTGATCCGCAAGGAACCTCGTGCGCTCAGCATGATCGCCGAGACCGAGCTGTCCTGTTTGCGGATCGGTGAGGAAGAATTCCTGGCCGTGGTCGAAAACGACGCCGCAACCGCGTTCAAGCTGTTGCAGGTCATTGCGGGTTACGTCTCGAACTAATTGTCCGGCTTGCAGAACAGGTCATACAGCAGCCCGATGACCTGCGCCGTGTTGCCATCCTGCAGCGAGTAATAGATCGTCTTGCCATCCCTGCGGGTCGAGACCATCCGTTCCTGACGCAGGCGGGCCAGCATCTGGCTGACGGCGGCCTGCCGGATTTGCAGTAGGTCCTCAAGCTCACTGACCGACTTTTCACCCTCGCCCAGATGGCACAGGATCATCAGACGGCCCTCATGGGCCAGCGTCTTCAGAAAGGCCGCAGCACGCGCGGCGTTTTCCTGCATGTCCGCGGGGGTTTCAGGATGTGCGCTAGCGATGTCGTGGGCTTTGATGGTCACGCGCGGCCTGTTTCGAGATGGGGTTGGCGCAATATGCCCCAGATCGGGTTTGCTTGTCACCCCTCGGTTGCAGGCGCGCCGCCCTGAAAGGCGTTTCCGTTGACATAGTCGCAGGGTTCTTCCTGCATTTGCAGGTGTAGGCCATCGCCGGTGTAGGGATGGGCGCGGGCCAGGTCTTCATCCACTTCAATCCCCAGACCAGGCGCGGTTGGGGCGGTCACAAATCCCTCGTCCACGCGCAGTGAGCCTTTGATCAGGGCGTCGTGGAAGGGGGTTTCGATGGTCTCCAACAACAGAAGGTTCGGGATCGACGCGGCAAGGTGGATATTGGCGGCCCACTCGACCGGCCCTGCGTAAAGATGCGGGGCCATCTGCGCATTGAACACCTCGGCCATGGCAGCGACTTTCTTCATTTCCCAAATGCCGCCTGCGCGGCCCAAGGCTGGTTGCAGGATTTCCGCGGCTCCTGCACGCAGGACGGCCCCGAACTCGGCCTTTGTGGTCATGCGTTCGCCGGTGGCGACGGGGATGCGGACGTTGCGTGCGACCCTTGCCATGTCCTCGATCATGTCAGGCGGGGTGGGTTCTTCGAACCACAGCGGGGAATACGGCTCCAACGCCTGACCCAGCCGGATCGCGCCCGCTGTGTTGAACTGGCCGTGCGTGCCGAACAGCAGATCGGCCTTGTCGCCCACGGCCTCTCGGATCGCTTTGCAGAAGGCGACCGACATCGAGATATCGGACATCGCAGGCATGTGTCCGCCACGAATGGTGTAGGGGCCAGCGGGGTCGAACTTCACCGCCGTGAACCCGCGCCGCAACATCTCTGCCGCGCATTCCCCGGCCTGATCGGGTGAGGTCCAGAAATCCGTCAAGTTATGCTGCGGCAGGGGGTAGAGGTAAGTATAGCCGCGGATACGCTGGTTCATCAGTCCGCCCAGCAGGGCATAGACCGGACGGTCGCGATCCTTGCCCAGAATGTCCCAACAGGCGATCTCAAGCCCCGAAAACGCGCCCATCACGGTCAGGTCCGGGCGCTGGGTGAACCCGCTGGAATAGGCGCGGCGGAACATCAGCTCGATATTCTCGGGGTTTTCACCCAGCATATGCCGTTCGAACACGTCGCGGATTACGTGCCGCATCGCCTCGGGGCCGACCGAAGAGGCATAGCATTCGCCCCATCCGGTTACCCCGGTATCGGTGGTAACTTTTACCAGTATCCAATAGCGCCCGCCCCAGCCTGGTGCGGGTGGCGCAGTGACGATGATGTCTAGGTCTTGCAGTTTCATCCGCCGTTACCCCCTATCGAACAGGATCACGTTGCGCTTGGCCGATCCGGTCTTGGTGTCCTCGATCGCCTCGTTGATCTGATCCAGAGACCAACGGCCCGAGATCAGCTCGTCCAGTTTCAGCCGCCCCTGTTTATAGAGGTCGATCATCCACGGAATATCGCGCTGAATGACCACATCGCCCATTTTCGACCCGACCACGCCCTGTCCCAGCGCAGCCAGAACAACGGGTTCATATGTAGACATGTCGCCGGAATGTGGCATGCCGATCATGATGGCTTTGCCCCCTCGGCCCAAATAGCGCGGGGCCTGATCGTAGGCCGGGATGGCGCCAACGGTGATCAGCACTGCATCCGCGCCGCGCCCGCCCAATGCTTTGAAAGCAGCCTTCCAGGGTTGTTTGAGGTGGGCCAGCACGCCATGTGTCGCGCCGAACTCCTTGGCGATCTCCAGTTTTTCTTCGGTCATGTCTACCGCCACAATACGCCGCGCACCGGCTAAGCGCGCGCCTTGAATGGCGTTCAGGCCGACACCGCCCGCACCGATGACCACCACGTCCTGACCGGGGCGAAGCTTGGCCGCATTGACCGCCGCGCCGACCCCGGTGATGACGCCACAGGACAGCAGGCTGGCTACATCTTTCGGCATGGATTCGGGGATTTTCACGATCTGCCGGTGGCTGACTACAACCTTTTCGGCAAAGGCCCCGCAGGCCATTGCCTGATCCAGGGGACCACCATCTGCCGTGCGCAGCGGGCCGTTGACCGAGTCATAAGGAGTTTCGCAGATCGTTGGCTGGCCACCTGCGCAAGACGGGCAGGACCCGCAGGCGCGGATCAGGGTGACCACGACCGCATCGCCCACCTGAAAACCGCCGACCGAGTCTCCGGTCGCAGTGATTACACCAGCGGCCTCGTGCCCGTAGACGGCAGGCAAATGTCCACCCCATGCGCCGCTGGCATAGGTAATGTCCGAATGGCAGATCGCCACCGCATCTAGCGTCACCTCGACCTCTCCGGTGCCGGGCGGCGCAATCTGGATGTCTTCGATGACCAAAGGTTCGTTGAACGCCCGGCAGACGGCGGCTTTGATGGTTTGCATTCTTGTTCCTCACTCCCTTTGGTCCACGGTGGCGCGGGAACATGCAGGCTGCAAGACGGAAACCGTCATCCGGGTGTCGTTGTTACGCCGCGACAGGGCGTGATCGCAAAAACAATGCAAATCCGACGACCATCAAAAGCAATGCCAGCAGGAAGGGTGCACCGGGCAGATAGATCGCCGCCTCGGGTTTGGCGAAATGGGCGAATACGCTGGTCATCACTAGTGGCGAAATCACCATCGACAGCGCATGCAGCGAGGTCAGCACACCCTGCAACTCGCCCTGCTGTGAATCCGGCGTGGCGCGGGACGTGAGGGCCTGCAGTGCGGGGGTCACCACCGCGCCGACTGCGGTGATCGGGATCAGCATCAGGGCGATAAAGCCGTTGGTCAGAAAGGCCAGAAGCAGAAAGCTGACGACCTCGAAGGCCATACCGTAGATGATCGTGACCCGCTCACCCAAGTATCGCGTTGCCGGTCGGATCAGCCCCCCCTGAACAGCGGCCATGCCGATGCCGTAGACACCCAGCGACAGGCCGATCATCTGCGGCGACCAGCCGAAACGCTCGGTGGTGAAATAGGCCCAGATCGCAGGGTAGACATAGATCGATACCGAATAGAGGAAATAAACCCATAGCATCGGGCGGATGCCGGGCAGCGCGGCAATGGCCCGCAGCGAGTTCACCGGATTGGCGCGGCGCAGGCTGAAAGCCCGGCGGGTTTTGTCGGTGACTGTTTCGGGCATCACCAGCAGACCGGCCATAAATGTCAGGGCCGACAGCGCGGCGGCGGCCCAGAAAGGGGCGCGGGTGCCGTATTCGCTCAGTAGCCCGCCGATTACCGGCCCAAGCACGAAACCAACCCCGAAGGCCGCGCCCAGCAGGCCGAAATTCGCGGCCTTCTCGTGCGGTTTCGACACATCTGCCATGAACGCGGCGGCGGTGGCATGGGTGGCCGCCGTGATACCTCCGATGATACGACCTGCCAGCAAAAGCCAGATGCTGCCTGCAATGGCCATCACCACATAGTCCAGCGACATCACGAACAGCGACACCAACAGAACCGTGCGGCGACCATAGGCGTCGGACAGGTTCCCCAGAATTGGACCGAACACAAACTGCATCGCGGCGAAAGCGGTGCTGAGGACACCGCCCCAGATCGCCGCATCGGCCAGGGTGCCGCCCTGAACCTCGACAATCAGGTCGGGCATGATCGGCAACACCAGACCGATGCCCATGGCGTCGATCATGACCGTGCCGAGAACGAAGAGAAAAGGCAGACGCATGGCACCCATTCGCGAGTTTTGCCCGGACCCTATCACGCTTGGTTCACCTGTGAAGTGTCTGTGACGCGGGGTTATGCAGCTGGCAGCTTTTGTTCCAGATCATCCAGGATTTCGGCCAGGTGGCGCGGCTGGGCGAAGAACGGAGAATGAGAGCTGTTGATTGTCGCGCGCAAATTCTCGGGGGCGACATGGCTCATTTCTTCTTCGTATTCCGTCGGGATCGTGTGGTCATCCGTGGCGCGTATATAGGCCTTGGGAACGCGCGCGAAATTGTCGGATAGCGGCAGAGGGGTTTCCTGCGGGGCAATCGCCTGCGGGCACAGGCGCGCGAAGGCAAAGGGTATAATCTCTGGCGGGCAATCGTGGTAGAAGAGGTCGTGTACTTTTTCTGGCCTGACTGTGTAGGACAGGCCGTCAGTGGATTTCTCGACCGAATCGACGATCAATTGCCGGGGTGCGCGTCTGCGCATTTCAACCATGGACAGACCATCCCGTGGAACATAGGCGCACAGGTAGATCAGCGCGCGCATGGCGTTCGGGTCCGCTTCGGCGGCCGCGCTGATGGGGTAGCCGCCCCACGAGTGGCCGACGATAACCGTCTGCGGGGTCGAGGCCGACAGCACCGCATCCCGGCAGCCCTCCAGCGTGACGTCGGCAATCAGCGTCGGGTCGGACCCGTGGCTGGGTAGATCAATTGCGCGCACCGAATGGCCCAAGGCCACAAGAGCAGGGGCCAGATCGCGCCAGCACCATGCGCCGTGACATGATCCATGGACCAACAGAAAATCTGCCATTGTCACGCTCCTTCAAATATGTCCGATGTCGGTCAGGAAGTCCCGCAGCAGGGCCGCGTATTCCGCCGGTTGTTCGACGCAGGGCAGGTGACCGGCCCGGCGTATAAGTTCGAATTTCGAGCCGGGGATCAGGTCGATGGTTTCACGCACCAGATCCGGCGGGGTCGAGCCATCCTCGCTGCCGGCAATGCCGAGCGTGGGTAGGCGCAGGCCGCTGGTGGGGGTATAGAAATCGGTGCCCGAGATTGCGGCGCAACAGCCCAGATACCCGTCGACCGGCTGCCGCACCATCATGTTGCGCCACAGCAGATGATCGGGCGAGGCGCGGAATTTCTTCGAAAACCACCGTTCCATCGTCGCATCGGCCAGGGCTTCGATGCCGCCCTGACGCACAGCGTCCATCCGATCCTGCCAGATCGAGGGGATGCCGATCTTGGCAGCGGTGTTCGACAGCACCAGCGCGCGGACCTGATCCATCCGCTTCACCGCCAGACCCTGCGCGATCAGCCCGCCGATCGAGAGGCCGACAAAGACGCCATCCCGCACGTTCAGATGATCCAGCAGCGCCTCGGCATCGCGTACCAGCGCACCCATGGAATAGGGGGCAGGGGGCTGCGAGGACAGCCCGTGCCCGCGCTTGTCATAGCGGATGATCCGCAGCCCAGCGGGTAGATGGGGCAGCATCGCATCCCAAAGACGCAGATCGGTGCCCAGCGAGTTGGCAAAAACAATCGGCGCACCATCTGGATCACCATCGACCCGATAGTGCAACTGCACTTCACCAAGATCCAAGATATGCATGACTCAATCCCCGTCGCCATACGTTAAGCCGTCACAGTGACCCAATCATTGATCCATGTCAGGTCAGGAATTCCAGTGCTTTTCCAAAGACTTCAGGGTCCGTATTGCCCCCCGAGGCCACAACGATCACCGCATCGCCTTCGATTTCGTCACGGCGAAACAGGGCCGAGGCAAGTGACACGGCACCCCCCGGTTCCAATACCAGCTTCAGTCGCAGGAACGCCTGCGCCATGGCCCGCATTGCCTCTTCTTCGGTGACCGACAAGCCCGGCCCGCACAGGCGGTTCAGGATCGGAAAGGTGATCTGGCCCGGCTGTGGCGTCAGGATCGCGTCACAGATATTCCCCGAAGCGGCGTTGTTGCTTTGAATCTGGCCGGTTGCCAGCGAGCGTTTGACATCATCGAACCCCTCGGGCTCACACGGGCGGGCGCGCAGGCCGGGCGCATGAGCCTCCAGTGCCAGCGCAATGCCCGAGGTTAGCCCACCCCCGCCGCAGCAGACCAGCACATCGGCCTGTTCTACGCCCATCTCGGCGGCCTGTCTGGCAAGCTCTAACCCGGTGGTTCCCTGACCAGCAATCACCTGCGGTTCGTCATAAGGGCGGATCAAGGTCAGGCCGCGTTCTGCCGCCAACGCCTCGCCAATCTCTTCGCGGCTTTCATTGGCGCGGTCGTACAGAACCACCTCTCCCCCCAGCGCGCGGGTATTGTTGATCTTCAGCTGCGGCGCATCCGAGGGCATGACAATCACCGAAGCAATCCCGTGCAGCGCGGCGGCATAGGCCACACCCTGAGCATGGTTGCCCGAGGAAAAGGCGATCACGCCGCGTTTCCGGTCCGCCTCGTCTAAAGCCGAGATTGCGGACCACGCGCCGCGAAACTTGAAGCTGCCTGTATGTTGCAGGCATTCGGGCTTCACCAGCACCCGGCGCCCGGCCAGTTCGTCCAGAAAGGGCGATGTCAGCAGGGGTGTTTCCCGAACGTGGCCCTTCAGCCGTGCGGCGGCGGCTTCGATCATTTGCAGCGTGCTCATGCGGCGTCCAATACCTTGCGGATAAGGTCCAGTGACTGCGGTTCATCCAGAAACGGAACATGCCCGCGATCCGGAACTTCTACAGAGATAAGACCGGGATGGCGTTTGTGCATTTCGGTCAGCGTATCCTTGCCCAGAACGTCCGAGTTCACGCCCCGAATGACGCCGGTGGAGATGTCGCGCAACGCCTCGAAGAACATCCACATATCCGGGATGGCCCCGGCAGCGGCCTGATCCAGCAGGGCCTTGCGCAAGGCGGGATCATAGCGCAGGGCCAAGCCGTCCTCGGTTTGCTCGTACTGAACCTCGGCCTGTTGCCGCCACCGGCTGAGGGGGACGCCGGGGAATTGCGGATCCATCACCTGCTGCAGGGTTTGAGCGGCTTCGTCATAGGTTTTCGCCACCGGCTGCCGACCGACGTATTCCATAATCTTGGCCATGCCCGAGGTTTCGATCACCGGCCCCACATCGGTCAGCACCACGGCGGAAAGGCGCTCGGGGTGGCTGGCTGCCAGAGCCATCGCAATCAGACCACCGCGTGAGGTGCCCAGAACGGCCACGCGATCCAGCCCCAGATGATCCAGCAATTCAATCGCGTCATGGGATTCACGCAGAACATTGTAGTTCATGAAATCCGGGTCGAACTCCGACTGCCCGCGCCCGCGGTAATCCATCGTGATCATCCGCAGATCGGTGATATGCGGCGCAAGGAATGAGATATCCCGGCTGTTGCGGGTCAGCCCGGCCAGGCACAATACCGGGATCCCGGACCCGGTGTCGGTATAGTAGAGGCGCCTGTCATCGGAAGTTGTGAAGAAAGCCATTAAAGTCCAGCCAGTTGAGGGATCGTCGTCAGGTCGGACAGTACATGCGCTGGTGTCCATGGCAAGCGGTCCATCGGTTCTTTTGCCCGATTGACCCAGGCGGTCACGAAACCATAGCCGCTGGCACCCGCAGCGTCCCAGCCATTCGAGCTGACAAACAGCACCTCTTCGCGATCTCCGCCAAACCTTTGCTGTACCAGATCATAGACACTGGAATGGGGTTTGAAGACGCCGACGCTTTCGACCGACAGTACATCGTCCAGTGCGTCGCCGATCCCTGCCGATTGCACCGCGCCATCCAGCATGGGCAGTGACCCATTGGACAGGATCGCGGTGTTCAGCCCTCCGGCTTTCAGATCGGCCAGCATTTTGGGCACCTCGGGGTAAGCCTGCAACTCCCAATACAGGTCCAGCAGGCGCTGTCGGAGGGTTGGGTCGCCCTTCAGCCCGGAGGCCTCAAGCGCCCAGTCCAGCCCGTCTTGCGTCACATCCCAGAAATCGGCATGGGCGTCGGTGATCGCGCGCAGCCACGTGTATTGCAGCTGTTTCAACCGCCAGTGATTGGCCAGTTCGGGCCATTTCTGCTGCAGTTTCTCGAACCCCGGCTCGCCAGCCGCCTGTCGTGCGGCGGCGGCGACATCGAACAGCGTGCCATAAGCGTCAAAAACGCAGGTGGTGATCGGCATCAGTACCCCTCCCTTGGTCGCGCGCAGGTTGGCACAAGAGTTGCAAGCGCAAAAGGGGGAAGGGTTTACAATGCCGTGTCACACCCTAGGCTTGGCCGCTTAAACCCCTAACGGCCGGAGGCCACCCATGACCGAGATCAAACAAGGCGACACCGTTCGCATCCACTACACAGGTACGCTGTTGGACGGCAACGTGTTCGACAGTTCCGAAGGGCGCGATCCGCTGGAGTTCGTGGTCGGGTCAGGTCAGATCATCCCCGGGCTGGATACGGCAATGCCCGGTCTTACGGTGGGGGAGAAAAAGCGGGTCGAGATCGCCTGCGTGGACGCCTATGGCCCGATCAACCCTGCCGCGCGCCAGCAGATCCCGCGTGAAGGCATCCCGGACGACATCCCGCTGGAGCCCGGCACTCAGCTGCAGATGCAGACGCCGGACGGGCAGGCGGTGCCGGTGACCGTGGTGGATTCAGACGAAGCGACCGTCACGCTGGACGCAAATCATCCGCTGGCCGGTCAGGACCTGATTTTTGAAATCGAAGTCGTTTCAGTCAACTGAACACAGAAGGTCAGTGTGAAGGATCAGCCTGAAATCAGGCTGGTCCATGATGTAAGGGCTGCGCGCACATCTGGTTGTGTGAAGAACACAAACAGCAGCAGCAGCACGGTCAGGCTCAGCAACGCGAAACGGCCGCGTTGCCCCAGAAAACCCTGTTTGCGCCGGGAAGCCCGAGAGGTGTTCGAGAGGATTTGTTCTGCTTTGCTCATGCCGCTATCCGTGCCCGCGAAAGATGGTCAAATCTTGGCGCGGGCAGGGAAAGATCGGGTCACATGTGATCGGGCTGTGGCATTCCCAGAACGTGGAAGCCGCCATCGACTTTGATGATCTCACCCGAGGTGCAGGCCCCGGCTTCGGATGCAAGGTAAACGGCGGTGCCGCCAACGGCCTCCAACGTCGCGTTCGAGCGCATCGGCGCGTTCTGATCGCAGAACTTGTAGGTCCTGCGTGCGCCGCCGATGGCCGCGCCCGCAAGCGTCTTCATCGGGCCAGGCGAGATGGCGTTGACGCGGATGCCTTCGGGGCCAAGGTCGTTTGCCAGATAGCGCGTTGCCGATTCCAGCGCGGCCTTGGCCACACCCATGACGTTGTAGTTCGGCACAACCCGGTTCGACCCCTGATAGGTCAGCGTCAACAGAGTACCGCCATTGTCCTTCATCAGCGGATAGGCGCGGCGCGCAACCTCGATAAAGGAATAGGCCGACACATCCATCGAGTGTTTGAAATTCGCCCGCGTGGTGTTCAGGAACCGACCGGTCAGTTCTGACTTGTCCGAATAGGCGATGGCGTGGACCACGAAGTCTATCGTCGGCCAGCGTGCGCCCAGCTCGCTGAACGCGCGGTCCAGCGACTCGTCATCAGTGACATCGGCATCCACCATGAAGTCGCTGCCAAGGCTTTGAGCCAGCGGCTCAAGGCGTTTGCCGAATGCTTCACCCTGATAGGTGAAAGCCAGTTCCGCGCCTGCCTCGTGCATCGCCTTGGCAATGCCCCAAGCAATCGAGCGGTCGTTGGCCACGCCCATAATCAGGCCGCGTTTGCCCTTGAGAAGATCCGACATCATGTTCACCCGTTATATTTTGACAGAACCATGGACCCGTTTGTGCCGCCAAAGCCGAAGCTGTTGGTCATGACACTGTCCAGACCTGCGTTTTCAACTACTTGAGTTGCAATTTCACCGGGCAGGATGCCTTCGGCAAGTGTGTCGACGTTGATCGACGGAGTAATAAAGTCATTGTCCAGCATCAGCAGACAGAAGATGGCTTCCAGCGCACCAGCGGCACCCTGTGCGTGGCCGGTCATCGACTTGGTCGAAGAAATCGGCGGCACGTAGCCCTCGCCAAAGATGCGGCGGACGGCTTCAACCTCACCCACGTCGCCGACTGGGGTCGAGGTACCGTGGGCGTTGATATAATCGACCTTGCGGCCTTCGGGCAGCGTCGCCAGCGCCAGACGCATCGCGCGTTCACCGCCTTCACCCGACGGGGCCACCATGTCGTGGCCATCCGAAGTGGCGGCATAGCCGGTGACCTCGGCGTAAATCTTGGCACCGCGCGCCAGCGCGTGGTCCAAATCCTCCAGTACGACGATGCCGCCGCCGCCCGAGATCACGAACCCATCGCGATCCTGATCAAACGCGCGCGAGGCTTTTTCCGGCGTGTCGTTGTATTTCGAGGACATCGCGCCCATCGCGTCGAACAGGCAGGACAGGGTCCAGTCCAATTCCTCGCCGCCACCGGCAAACATAACGTCCTGCTTGCCCAGCATGATCTGCTCTGCCGCATTGCCGATACAGTGCAGCGAGGTCGAGCAGGCCGAGGTGATCGAGTAGTTGATGCCCTTGATCTTGAACGCGGTCGCAAGGTTCGCGGATATCGTCGAGCACATGCATTTCGGAACCGCAAACGGTCCGATCCGTTTGGTGGCGCCGGTTTTCAGCACGGTCTGATGCGCCGTCAGCATCGCACTGGTCGAGGGGCCACCGGACCCGGCAACCAGACCGGTGCGCGGGTTTACAACCTGATCTTCCGTCAGGCCAGAATCGGCAATCGCCTGGCTCATCGCGATATGAGCATAGGCGGCACCGGGCCCCATGAAGCGCAGCGTCCGCTTGTCCACATGCTCGGCCGGATCGATCTTGAGCGTTCCGGCGATCTGGCTGCGAAAGCCATGTTCGACCATCTGTTCATTGGCCTCGATGCCGGATTTACCGGCTTTCAGCGAGGCCAGAACCTCTTCGGCATTGTTCCCGATGGAGGACACAACCCCCAGACCGGTGACAACTACTCGACGCATGTGCGTGCTCCTTATTTCAGGCCGGTCCGGCTTAGGCTTCGGACAGAACGACTTTCATGTCTTTGACGTCGTAGATCATTTCGCCGTCCGCTTCGACGATACCATCCGCCACACCCATGGTCAGGCGGCGTGTCTGGATCGCCTTTTTGAAATCGATTTTATAGGTCAGCATCTTGCGGTCCGGGCGTACCATGCCGGTCAGTTTGACCTCACCCACACCCACGGCCATGCCGCGCCCCTGCCAGCCGCGCCAGCCCAGGTTGAAGCCTGTCAACTGCCACAGTCCGTCCAGTCCCAGACAACCGGGCATGATCGGGTTGCCGGGGAAATGGCAGTCAAAGAACCAAAGGTCCGGGGTGATATCGAACTCGGCCAGAATGTGACCTTTTCCATGCGCGCCGCCATCGGCCGAGATTTCGGTGATCCGATCCATCATCAGCATCGGCGGGGCAGGCAACTGCGCATTACCGGGGCCGAATAATTCGCCTCGGGCGCATTTCAGCAGATCGTCCTTGTCAAAGCTGCTCGGGAATTGGGCCATTCTGCCGCCTCTCCTGCCAGGGGTCCGTTTCTCTAATCTGGCCTCACCTAGCACCCGTATGCAAGGTCCTGCAAGAGCGGTCGCCCACATCATGTTGTGTTCTGGACATTCTTTGCGAATGAATTTCATTTGAAATTACCTGACCTGAGTACTTATATATAGATCAGCAACAAACGGGTTTCGGATTCATGACACCTCAGAGCCAGAGCAGAGCCACGAATTGGTTGGTCGACGCAGGATTGCGTCCGACGCGTCAGCGTATGGCTTTGGCTGAATTGCTGGTCGGCGATGGCCGCCACCGCCATGTAACGGCAGAAAGCCTGTTTGAATCGGCAAAAAAGAACGGCGATGCTGTGTCTCTTGCAACCGTCTACAACACGCTGCGCGCGTTTTGTGAGGCCGGTGTTCTGCAGGAAATCACGGTGGACGGGTCGAAAAGCTATTTCGACACCAATACCCATGATCACCCCCATTTCTACTGGGAAGACGAAAGCCGGCTGAGCGATGCACCCTCAGAACAGTTGGTGATTCAGCGCCTGCCCGACGCCCCCGAAGGGGTTGAGATCGCGTCCGTCGATGTCGTGATCCGTCTGCGGAAGAAGTAACCTCACGTCACCAGTCCTTTCAGTGCTCGCTCGGCGGCCGCTATCTGCGCGTCCGTGGGGCCCGTGCCGTGTCGAGCCAGCACCACGGGTTCGGCTGCGAACGGGTCCGTGACCGGCAGGGTCAGAAGCGGCATTCCGTCATAGCTGACCTGGGCAGGCGGATTGGCATAGCTGATCGCGACGCCCTCATTATGGGCTGCAAGGCTGCGCTGAATCTCCAGCGAGGCGGCGCGGTGGGCCACTGTCGGGCTTTCTCCGATCTGACGAAACAGCCCCAGCACATGCTGGGCGGACAGACCTTCCTCGGACAGGATCAGCGGGTGTGCGGCCAGGTCCTGCAGGGAAACCTGACTGTTTGTGGCCAAAGGGTGATCCGGCGACAAAAGTGCGCGCGGAGAGCTGGTGAACAAGGTGTGTCGAGTGAACGTCGCGTCCATACTCAGCCCATAGGTCAGCGCGAGGTCGATCCGCCCGTCGATCAGGCCGGAAATCAGGCCCTCGAAACTGTCCACCCGGTAGGACATCGCCACATCCGGCATCTCGGCGCGCAACTGTCGCAGGGCGCGAGCCAGCAGAAACGGGGCCAGATCGACGAAACAGCCCAGCCGCAAGCGCGCCTTGCCCGTGCCGCTTTCGGCCGCGTTTTCCAACCGTGCGGCGCTGGCAAGCAGCGCCTCGGCCTCTTCAATGAAGCTGCGCCCCTGCGGGGTCAACGCCATCGCAGCACCGCGCCGACGGGCGAACAGGGGATAGCCCAGTTGTTCCTCGACCCGGGTCAGGGCGTTGGACAGCGCCGGTTGCGAGACATTCAGGTGCTGCGCCGCGGCGGACAGGCTGCCATGCCGTCCGATGGCACAGACATATTCGTATTGGCGCAGCGAGATATATAACATGAAGTTAAGTGTATCTTTGAAAGATATGACTTGAACAGAGGGCTTTCCCATGTGCAGATCACCCAACCCTACGACACGGAGACAGACATGACGCACCCTCTGGTCACGCAAGAGATGATCGACGCCTATCAGCAGGACGGAGTTGTCCTGATCAAAGGGCTGTTTGCCGATCACGTCGAGGCCTTGCGCGATGGCGTTGCCGCGAACATGGCCGAGCCGGGGCCTTATGCGTCCGACAACAAGAAGCAGGGCGAGACCGGCCTGTTCTTTGACGATTATTGCAACTGGTCGCGGATTGATCAGTTCCGGGAGGTGATCGAAAACTCTCCGGCGGCCGAGGTTGCGGCGGATCTGATGCAATCGCAGACCGTTCAAATGTTCCACGACCACGTACTGGTCAAGGAGCCGGGCACCTCAATGGCGACCCCGTGGCATCAGGACGGCCCATATTATTTTGTCGAAGGGCAGCAGACCATCAGTTTCTGGTCGCCGCTGGACCCGGTGAAACAGGCGACGCTGCGCTGCGTGGCCGGCTCGCACCGGTGGGAGAAAGAGGTTCTGCCGACCCGCTGGGTTTCGGAAGAGGGGTATTTCCCGGACGAGGGTCAGTACATTCCCGTCCCGGACCCGGATGCCGAGGGCATGAGGGTCGTGGAATTCGAGATGGAGCCGGGCGACGCGGTGGCCTTCAACTATCGCACTTTGCACGGTGCACGCGGCAACAACTCCGACAGCCGCCGCCGGGCCTTTTCGCTGCGTCTGGTAGGGGATGATGCACGGTATGTGGAACGTCCGGGCCGGACCTCACCGCCGTTTCCAGGCCACGACATGACCCCCGGCCAGCGCTTACGCGAAGATTGGTTCCCGGTGCTGCTACGGCGCTAGGGTCAGAACCACTGGCCCGATTCGATCAGCCCCAGATCGAGCAATTGACCAGAGGTCCACTGGAATGGAACCGAGTTGCGCCAGCAAAAGCTCGGGATGTCGAAGGTGGACCCGGCATTGCTTTTCAACGCCTTGGCAGCGCGGAATGAGCACACGGCTGCCGTCATATTGTGATGCCACGGGCAGGAATAGGTGTTGTACTCCGGTTCGTTGAAGGTGTGATCGGGGCGCAATTGCAGACCCTTGCCGGATTTGAACAGGGCGATACGGTCGATACGGCGGCGTTCGTATGGAATGTGATCCTCGAACCGCCAGCGCAGGCCGCCCGACATGTCCAACTGCCGCTCGACCGGATGGCCTTCGGCGTCGTGGCGGGTGTGTGCATAATAACCGGTGCTGTCCAGCATCGCGCGGTCCGGAGCGACTCCGTTCGGGAAGGCGTTCAGATCATCGGCGTAGAGGTCGACCACATGGCTCAGCATGGCGTCGCGGCGTTCTTCGGCGTGGAAGGCCAGCAATTCGCCCACCGTTCGCGTCTCGCAAAACGGAAAGAACAGGTATTCGGCGTTATAGCAGTAATACATCCAGATGCCGGGCGCGGCCTGTATGATTCTGTTGATGGTGTCGAAGACAACTGCGCTGGGCACGCAGGTCAGGGTGACGCGGTGGATGCGTTCGGACAACTCGGGGTCCAGCGCAAAATCCTGCGGCATGAAGGCGATCACGGATTTGAACCCCAGATGCAGATGATGCCGGATCGTGCTGTCGATCTCGACCATGTCCTCGGCAAAGATCAGTGCGACCGGGCCTTTGGTCAGCGCCGATTTGCCTGCGTTCAGGAAAACGTCGAGTGAGTCGTATTGCATTGCCTGTCCGGTTCCACTTTGCTGGAATCTTCGGCCAAAATCGGGTATCCGCCCCGGCATTGCAAGCGGCGTTCGTAAGGTATAGATGACGCCGATCCCGCGAATGCAAAGGCCATATCCATGTCAGAACCCAAAAAGCTGTACATCAAAACCTATGGTTGCCAGATGAACGTCTATGACAGCGAGCGCATGTCCGAGACGCTGGGCGGGCAGGGCTATGTCGAAACCCAAAGCCCAGATGACGCGGATATGATTCTGCTGAACACCTGTCATATCCGGGAAAAAGCCGCCGAAAAGGTCTATTCCGAGCTTGGTCGGTTCAAGGGTCTGAAAGCGGAAAAACCCGATCTGAAGATTGGCGTGGCGGGTTGTGTGGCACAGGCCGAAGGTGAAGAGATCATGCGCCGTCAGCCTCTGGTCGATCTGGTGGTGGGGCCGCAAAGCTATCACCGTCTGCCCGAGATGGAGGCAAAGACGCGCGAGGGGGCCAAGGCACTGGACACGGATTTCCCCGAGGAAGACAAGTTCGAAAAGCTCAAGAACCGCCCCAAAGCCAAGCGCGGCCCGACGGCGTTTCTGACCGTGCAGGAGGGTTGCGACAAGTTCTGCGCCTTCTGCGTGGTGCCCTATACCCGTGGCGCTGAAGTCAGCCGTCCGGCGGATCGCATCATCCGCGAAGCCCATGATCTGGTCGAACGCGGCGTGCGCGAGATCACACTGCTGGGTCAGAACGTGAACGCCTATCATGGCTCGGGTCCGAACGGCGACATGACGCTGGCCGGTCTGATCTGGGAGCTGAACAAGGTCGACGGACTGGAACGCATCCGCTTTACCACCTCGCACCCCAATGACATGGCCGATGACCTGATCGAAGCGCATGGAACCTGCGAAAAGCTGATGCCGTATCTGCACTTACCGGTGCAGTCGGGATCGGACAAAATCCTCAAGCGGATGAACCGCAGTCACACGGCGGAAAGCTATCTGCGTCTGGTCGAGCGTATCCGTGCCGCGCGGCCCGATATCATGATGTCGGGTGACTTTATCGTCGGCTTCCCCGAGGAAACCGAAGAGGACTTCCAGGCCACGCTGGATTTGGTGGAAGAAGTCAAATACGGCTATGCCTATTCCTTCAAATACTCGACGCGCCCGGGCACGCCGGCAGCTGAGCGGCCGCAAGTTGACGCCACGGCGGCAGATGACCGTTTGCAGCGTCTGCAGGCTCTGATCACACAGCATCAGCGCGAAATTCAGGACGCGATGGTTGGCCACAAAGTCAGCGTTCTGTTCGAAAAAGCGGGTCGCCTGCCGGGGCAAATGGTTGGAAAATCAGAATATTTGCACTCTGTTCACGTATCCGACACCGATGTTGCTGTCGGTGAGCTAAGAGATGTTCAGATCACCGGATCGGGCGCAAATTCACTGGCGGGGGCAATGATCTGACCTGATCGGCGAGTGCTGTCAGAAAACCATAGTCAGCACTTGTTTCAAAATTTAACCCTTGATTCACTGCCAAGAACTATGTTCCGAAAAAGGCCAGATTTTTTCAGGGTCTAGCACGTTGCGCCCCTGAGAATCCAGTTCTGTGCCGGTCCGGCTATCGGGTTGGGACGATGGAGGTTACGAGTGGAAATTCGAACACGTTTCTTAGGATCAAGCCGCCGGAGTGTTTTTTCGTCGGCACTGGTGCTTTCCCTTTTTTCCAGCGCAACTGTTGCGGGCAATCTGGAACAGGGCGTAACGGATCCTCCGGTCGCCAGCCCGAAACGTTTCGGCAGTGATGTCAGTGCCTTTTATCTGGGCCTGAGTGGTGGTTACGCAACAAGCGGCACCGACCGATTCGGCCTGACGACCCCGGGTGGTACCTTTGAGGTCGGAGAGCTGGACCTGAACGGCAACTATGGCGGTGTCCGCGGGGGCTGGCGTGGTGTTCTTCCCGCCATGGGCGGACGCGACTATGTCTACGGGTTCGAGCTAGGGTATGATTTCAGTGGGCTTGATGACGACGTCATGACCGACATTGGCAGTGTCTCAATCACCGGTTCGTCCGAGATCTCGGATATCCTGTCGGTTCGGTTTCGCAACGGTCTGACCAACCAAAGCGGTACGGTTTTGTATTTTGTGACGGTCGGATACGTGCAAGGTGACGTCAAAACCACAAGCAGCCTGACTTCCGGGACCACGACGCAATTATTTGAAGACAGTGGAAATCGGGACGGGTTTTCGGCGAGCATCGGTGTCGAGCACAGCCTGAGCGAGAACTGGTCAATCACGGGTGAGTATGAATATGTCCAATTCGACTCGGGCCGGGTCGAATTCAGCAATGGGTTTTCAACGAAGTCCACGCCGCGCTATCGCGGTCTGCGGTTTGGGTTGAACTACACATTTTGACTTCCCATCCCATCGTTGGTGGCGTCGCATGGGGCACTCTTCGGCGGTTTTGCCATCCGTTTCGGAAAATTTGAAACTGTGGCTTGCGCCCACCGAGACTTGTTGTCTACGCTCAGGGTGAAACGCCAAGACAGGAGAACGGATTGGCCATCGGTGCCCTGACCCCGCCGCAAGATGACATGCCCCAGCGCGAGGCGTTTGTTGAATTCCCTGACAATCGGTTGTTGATTGATTTGTGCGGTGAGTACGACCGCAATCTGACCGAAATCGAACAAAAGCTGTCCGTCCAGATTGTCCGGCGCGGCAACCAGTTGGTTGTCATGGGCGACGAGGATTCGCAGAAACAGGCCATTGAGGTGCTGCAGGCGCTTTACACCCGTCTTGAAGGCGGTCGTGACGTAGAGGCCGCCGACGTGGATCGCGAGCTTCGGATGGGCGGTTCCGAGACAGGAACAGGCAGCCGCGACGGTGACCAGCTTGAGATGTTCAAAGGCGGCACCGTTGAGATCAAAACCCGCAAAAAGCTGGTCGAGCCACGCACGGATGCGCAAAAGGCGTACGTCCAGTCGCTGTTCAACAACGAACTGGCCTTTGGAATCGGGCCTGCGGGCACCGGTAAGACCTATCTGGCGGTGGCTGTTGGCGTATCGATGTTCATCGGCGGGCATGTGGACCGGATCATCCTCAGCCGTCCAGCCGTCGAGGCTGGTGAAAAGCTGGGCTATCTGCCGGGGGACATGAAGGATAAGGTCGATCCTTACATGCAGCCGCTTTATGATGCGCTGAACGATTTCCTGCCCGGCAAGCAACTGGCCAAGCTGATCGAGGAAAAGCGAATCGAAATAGCTCCGCTGGCGTTCATGCGTGGGCGGACGCTGGCCAACGCCTTTGTCGTGCTGGATGAGGCGCAGAACGCCACGACCATGCAGATGAAGATGTTCCTGACCCGTCTTGGCGAAGGCAGTCGCATGGTCATCACCGGTGACCGATCGCAGGTGGACCTACCGCGCGGTGTTCAATCCGGGCTGAAGGATGCAGAGCGACTGCTGAAGACGATTCCGAATATCAGCTTCAACTACTTCACCTCGAAAGATGTGGTGCGCCACCCGCTTGTCGCCGCCATTATCGAAGCGTATGAGGCCGACGCAGGCCGCGAGACGGGGTAATCGTCCGGGGCCGCAGGCTTTGGACAGGATAGCATGAACCTGGAACTGACGATTGAAGACGGGCGCTGGCAGGGGCTGGAGCCATTGGCCGTGCGGGCCATACAGGCAGTTCTGGATCATTGCGATCTGGACGCTGATCTGTGCGAAATCAGCGTACTGGCCTGTGACGACCCCCGGATCGCCGAGCTGAATGCGGAGTTCCGGGAAAAACCCACCCCGACCAACGTGCTCAGCTGGCCCGCCGAGGAGTTGGCGCCCGACCAACCGGGCCAATCGCCGCTGCCGCCCGAGCCGGACTTCACCGGCGAAATCGCGCTGGGGGATATCGCGATCTCGTACGACACCTGCGCGCGTGAGGCGGCCGAGGCTGGCAAACCCATGGATGATCACGTCACGCATCTGATCATTCACGGAACGTTACATTTGCTGGGATACGATCACATCCACGACGCAGACGCCGATTTGATGGAAGCGGTCGAGGTCGATATACTTGGCAAACTGGGTCTCGATGACCCATATAATGCGTAGACGGGCCATCAGGGCCGATTAATTGGAACAGGATCATGGGCGATACAGACGGCAGTTCTATGGCGGCGCAGGGCGCGCAACCGAAGAGCGGCGGTGACAATGTCAGAGAGAAAGCCGGTTTTTTTTCTCGAATAGTGGACGCGTTTTCGCCTCAGGACGAGGATGAGGTCCACGTAGCCAACGGGCACGAGACCGACAAGGCGCAGCCGCGCGGGATGATCAACCTGCGGCGGATGCGGGTCGAGGACGTGGCCATCCCGACGGCCGAGATCATCTCGGTCCCGTCCACCATCACCAAAGATGAACTGGCGCAGGTGTTCCGTGACAGCGGGTTGTCGCGGATACCGGTCTATGAGGGCACGCTGGATACGCCACTGGGATTCGTCCACCTCAAGGATTTCGCGCTGACCCACGGGTTCAATGGTAGGGGCACCGAGTTCGATCTGGTCTCGATGCTGCGGACCTTGCTGTTCGTACCGCCGTCGATGCCGATTGGCGTGCTGTTGACCAAGATGCAGACGGAACGCCGTCACATGGCGCTGGTGATCGACGAATACGGCGGTGTTGACGGGTTGCTGACCATCGAAGACCTGATCGAACAGGTGGTTGGTGAGATTGCCGACGAACACGATGCCGACGAAGATCAGCTTTGGGTGCAGGAAAAACCCGGCTGCTATATCGTTCAGGCCCGTGTGCCGCTTGAGGAGTTCGAGGCCGAGATCGGGCGCTCGCTGACCAGTCACGAGGATGTGGACGAGGAAGAGATCGACACTCTGGGCGGATTGGTCTTCATGCTGTCGGGCCGCGTGCCCGCACGGGGTGAGGTTGTTCTGCACCCTGAAGGCCCGGAATTCGAGGTGATCGACGCCGACCCGCGCCGGATCAAGCGGCTGCGTGTCATGTTGCCGGATCTTGCTGCATGAACCCATCGCGGGGTTGGCCGTTTTGGTTGAGGTTCGTGCTGTCGGCCCTGCTGGGCGCGCTGGCGGCCTTTGGCCTCGCGCCGGTTGGCATTTGGGCGGCGACTCTGGTTGGGCTGCTGCTGCTTGCCCCTCTGTATCTGTCGACGGAAACGCGGGGTCGGGCCGCGTGGTTGGGCTGGGCCTTTGCCACCGGATACTTCGCCCACGGTCTCAGTTGGATAATTGAGCCGTTTTTCGTTGACGCCGAGCGCCACGCCTGGATGGCGCCCTTTGCCCTGATCTTCATGGCAGGCGGGTTAGCCCTGTTCTGGGCGCTTGCTTTTTGGGTTGCGAGGCAACCGGGTGAAGGCGCCGTCAAGCAGGCGGTTTTCCTTGCCGTGGCCGTGTCTCTGGCGGAATTCGCCCGGGGTTATGTATTGACGGGCTTCCCCTGGGCGGGTTTGGCGCAGATTTGGGTCGATACCCCGGTGGCGCAGCTACTGTCCCTGTTCGGACCCTATGGTTTGGGAGCTTTGACCTTGCTGGCAACGCTACCCTTGGGCGCGGCGCTGGCGCAACGCAGGGGGTTTGCGCTGCCGCTGGGCCTGACGATTGGCACAGCCTGTCTGGTGTTGGGTTATGCGGCCACCCGTCCGACTGTCACCGAGACCGATCACACCGTACGCCTGATCCAGCCCAACGCCCCCCAGCATCAGAAATGGGACCCGGACTACGCACCCTTGTTCTTTGCGCGCCAGATCGAGTTCACGGCCGCGCAACCCCGACCGGACATGATCGTCTGGCCGGAAACCTCGATACCCGCATGGCTGGGCAGTGCACAGCCCTATCTGTACGCGGTTGCCGATGCAGCACAGGGCGTGCCGGTGTTTCTGGGCATTCAACGGGGTGACGGGCCGCAAATCTACAACTCGATGATCTATCTGGACGAGCAGGGCCAGCAGCAGGGCTTGTATGACAAGCACCACCTTGCGCCGTTCGGAGAATACGTTCCGTTTGGAAACCTGATGGCGAGGTTCGGGATTCACGGGATGGCAACAACCGCCGGTCATGGCTTTAGCTCGGGTCCGGGGGCTGCCTTGATGGACGCGGGAAAGCTGGGCAAGGCGCTGCCGCTGATCTGTTACGAGGCCGTGTTCACGCAGGATGTCCTGTCCGCGCCGGGTCGGGCCGATTTTCTGCTGCAGATCACCAATGATGCCTGGTTCGGCACACGGTCCGGGCCTTATCAGCATCTGGCACAGGCCCAGATGCGCGCGATCGAGCAGGGCCTGCCGATGATGCGTTCGGCCAATACAGGGGTGTCGGCGATGATTGATCCGCTGGGGCGCATTGTGGACTCGTTGGCCCTGGGGCAGGCGGGTTTTGTGGATGCAAAATTACCAGCGCCGCTGACCCAGACCGTATATGCCTGGATCGGCGATATTCCGATCTTTGCCCTGCTGGCGGTTGTGTTTGCGCTGCTTTGGCGCAACGTCCGGCGGGAACACGCATAAATAGCGATTGACCCTGTGAAGTTGTGGGCGTATGCCCTCGCTTGCCCGTCACAACGGCTTCCTGGCGTGATGGGACAATCTTAATGGAGCACTTTCATGTCCCGACAGAACTACACTTTTACTTCGGAGTCCGTATCCGAAGGGCACCCGGATAAGGTTTGCGACCGGATTTCCGATGCCGTCCTTGACGCATTTCTGAACGAAGAACCCGAAGCACGCGTAGCGTGCGAAACCTTTGCCACGACCGACCGTGTGGTAATTGGTGGCGAAGTAGGTCTGTCTGATCAGGAAAAGCTGCACGACTATATGGGCCGCATCGATGAGATCGCGCGCGCCTGTATTAAGGATATCGGCTACGAGCAGGATAAGTTCCACCACGAAACCGTCGAGGTGACGAACCTGCTGCACGAACAATCCGCCCATATCGCGCAGGGCGTGGACGCCTCGGACGACAAGGACGAGGGCGCCGGCGACCAGGGCATCATGTTCGGCTACGCCACAACAGAGACCCCTGCGCTGATGCCGGCACCGATCCAGTATTCGCACGCGATTCTGCGTCGTCTGGCCGAAGTTCGTAAGAACGGCACCGAGCCCGCGCTGGGCCCGGACGCGAAATCGCAGCTGTCGGTGGTTTACCGCGACGGCAAGCCGGTCGGCGTCAGCTCGATCGTGCTGTCGACCCAGCACCTGGATGAAACGCTGAGCTCGGGTGACATCCGTGCCATCGTCGAGCCCTATATCACCGAGAGCCTGCCCGAAGGCTGGTTGACCGCCGAAACCGAGTGGCACGTGAACCCGACCGGCAAGTTCGTAATCGGCGGCCCGGATGGGGACGCTGGTCTGACCGGGCGCAAGATCATCGTGGACACCTATGGCGGTGCCGCGCCGCATGGTGGCGGTGCGTTCTCGGGTAAAGACCCGACCAAGGTGGACCGCTCGGCTGCTTATGCCGCGCGCTATCTGGCCAAGAACGTCGTTGCTGCTGGTATGGCGGAACGTTGCACCATCCAGCTCAGCTATGCGATTGGTGTGTCCAAGCCTCTGTCGATCTATGCCGACACGCACGGCACCGGCCAGATTGCCGACGCTCTGATCGAAACCGCCGTCGGTCAGGTGATGGACCTGACCCCGCGCGGCATTCGGGAGCACCTGCAGATGAACAAGCCCATCTATCAGCGTACGGCTGCTTATGGCCACTTCGGGCGCGAGCCCGACGCGGATGGCGGTTTCAGCTGGGAACGCACCGATCTGGTCGACGCGCTCAAAGCGGCAGTCTGATCCGAAACCAAACAAAGCGCGCCGATCCCGGCGCGCTTTTCGATTCGGCACCGGGGTTGCAACGGTGCGGTCTGCGCAGTAAGGGCACCGCCATGAGCACCCAGACACCACAACGCCCCCGCAGAAACTTCTATGGCCGCTTCAAGGGCAAGACCCTGAAGCCCAGCCAAAAGACGTATCTGAACGAAGACCTCGACGCCCTTTCGCCAGGCGCGGTCGATTGGGAGAGCAACCCCAACCGCGATCCGCTGGACCTTCAGGCGCTGTTCGGTGGCAAGGATGTCTGGCTTGAGGTCGGTTTTGGCGGTGGTGAGCATCTGGTGCATCAGGCTGCCAGCAACCCTGATATCGGCATCATCGGGGCCGAGCCCTATATCAATGGCGTTGCCATGCTGTTGGGCAAAATTCGTCAGGCCGGGGTCGAAAACCTTGCTGTACACCCCGGTGATGCACGCGATCTGTTCGACGTTCTGCCCGAGGCCAGCATCTCGCGCGCCTTTCTGCTATATCCCGACCCATGGCCCAAGACGCGGCACCATCGCCGTCGTTTCGTGACACCCGAACATCTGGAGCCGCTAGCGCACGTGTTGAAACCGGGGTCAATCTTCCGCGTGGCTACGGACATTCCCGACTATGTCCGTCAGACGCTTGAGGAAGTTCCACGCGCAGGGTTCGAGTGGCTGGCCGAGCGCCCCTCGGACTGGCGTGAGCCTTGGGATGACTGGATTTCTACCCGTTATGAGCAGAAGGCCCTGCGTGAAGGCCGAACACCGCATTACCTGACGTTTCGCAAAACCTGACCCTTACGGCTTGGGATCACGCAGGCTGGGGAAGGCGCGCCCTTTCGCAAACCAAGCCAGCCCGAATGCCCAAAGTGCGATGGTCTCAACAAAAAAGGTCAGATTGTGGGATTTCCACCCCGCCTGAGCGCCTTCGCCGGAAAAGGCGACGATACCCAGCACCAGAACACACAACAGGATCGTGACGCCACACAGCGAATACAAGGTGTTACGCTGCTTCTTTGACTGGATCATGTGCCCGTCTTTTATGTGACGCTCCGGTACCACGCGGCGCAAGACGAACAGGCAATAAAGGCCCAGATAGATAAACAGGATGCCGGCAGCCCAGGCGTGCAGATGCGGGGCGCTGGAAAACAGAGTAAAAAACGCGTCTGGATCAGGGGCTGATAGATCAGGCGGAGGCGTTTGGTTCACGTCGGCAAAGATCCGTGACTTGAAACTGACGGGCTCTTCGCAGCCAGATCCGCTTGTGGGGAAAACGGCGACAAAACACGCGCCAATGCCAGCGATCAAGGACCCGAGATCCTCAAGCGGATGATCTCCGGTATAGGCAATCAGAAAGCCACCGATAAAAATTAAGCACCCGACGAAAATGGCCCCCAGAAACTGGGCGTAATAAAAGTGGCTGATGCTGTCGCGAAAACAGCTTCCACCAAATACCGCACCTCCGGCCAGAAAGATCGGCAAGCCAAAGGCAACGAGGCCGACCAGAAAGGCCAGGCGCATCTGCAGAACGCTGTCAGTCTTTAACGGGTCTTTGGGTTGAAAGTACTTTTCTGTTCCGCTGGAAAGCATGGATTGAAGTTGCGACATGAGAAATGACCTCGGACAGTGAATTGCGGAAAACAAATGAACTCGCTCTGAATTCGCCCATTGTAGCCCGTAAATCCCTGATCACCCAAATCCGGCTTGCTGCGGTGGTCGTATTGCGGCTGGACCAAGCCGCCCCAATTCGCTAAGCGGCTTGAGCACTGATAGCGAAAACAGGAGCCCCCATGTCCGGACACGGCACGCCCATCCCGATGACCTCGCATCCCTGCGGCCCGCTGACCGGCACGGCAAAGGTGCCCGGCGACAAGTCAATCTCGCACCGGTCGCTGATCCTTGGCGCGATGGCGGTGGGTGAGACGAAGATTTCCGGCCTTTTGGAAGGCGAGGATGTCCTGGACACCGCCAAGGCGATGCGTGCCTTTGGCGCTGAAGTTACCGATCATGGCGGCGGTGAGTGGACCGTGCACGGTGTCGGCGTCGGTGGCTTTGCCGAGCCCGATCAGGTGATCGACTGCGGTAACTCGGGCACGGGTGTGCGGCTGATCATGGGGGCGATGGCGACCTCTCCGGTCACCGCGACATTTACCGGCGATGCGAGCCTGAACAAACGCCCGATGGCGCGGGTGACCGATCCGCTGGCGCTGTTCGGCACGCAATCGGTTGGCCGTGCCGGTGGACGGTTGCCGATGACCATCGTGGGCGCCGCAGAACCCGTTCCGGTCCGCTACGAAGTGCCGGTGCCATCGGCGCAGGTGAAATCCGCGGTGCTGCTGGCCGGGCTGAATGCGCCCGGCAAAACCGTGGTGATCGAGAAAGAGGCCACCCGTGACCATTCTGAACGGATGCTGGCCGGTTTCGGTGCTGAAATCACCGTTGAGGATACTGATGAGGGCCGGGTGATTACCCTGACCGGCCGCCCCGAGCTGAAACCGCAGGTCATCGCCGTACCGCGCGATCCGTCCAGCGCGGCCTTCCCGGTTTGTGCGGCGCTGATTACGCCCGGCTCGGACGTTCTGGTGCCGGGCATCGGCCTGAACCCGACCCGCGCGGGCCTGTTCACCACGCTGCGCGAGATGGGCGCCGATCTGACCTATGAAAACGAACGCGAAGAGGGTGGCGAGCCTGTCGCCGATCTGCGCGCCAAGTATTCGCCCAACATGAAGGGCATCAACGTGCCGCCGGAACGCGCGGCCTCGATGATCGACGAATACCCGGTTCTGTCCGTGGTCGCGGCCAATGCCACGGGCACCACGATGATGGGCGGCGTGAAAGAGCTGCGCGTCAAGGAAAGCGACCGGATCGACGCTATGGCCAGGGGTCTGCGCGCCAATGGGGTGACCGTGGAAGAGGGTGAGGAATGGTGGTCGGTCGACGGGCTGGGCATCGGCAATGTCCCCGGCGGCGGTACCTGCGAAAGCTTTCTGGACCACCGCATCGCCATGTCGTTCATGGTGATGGGGATGGGAGCGAAGACCCCGGTTTCGGTCGATGACGGCGGCCCGATCGCGACCTCATTCCCGATATTCGAGCCGCTGATGGCGTCATTGGGTGCCAAGGTCGAACGCACGTGAGTTTTACGGTCGCCATTGACGGCCCCGCGGCGGCGGGGAAGGGCACGATCTCGAAAGGGGTTGCCGCACATTTCGGGTTCGCGCATCTGGATACGGGGTTGCTTTACCGTGCGGTTGGGCGTCGCACTCTGGACGGCACTGATCCTGTTGAGGCCGCGCAGGCGCTGACGGCTGAGGAACTGGAACAGGGTGATCTGCGCACCGCCGAGATTGCGCAGGCGGCGTCGAAAGTGGCAGTGATCCCCGAGGTTCGCGCGGCGTTGGTCGACTTCCAACGCGCCTTTGCCCGTCGTGCCGGGGGCGCGGTTCTGGACGGGCGCGATATCGGAACGGTGATCTGCCCCGAGGCCGAGGTGAAGCTGTTCGTCACTGCCAGCGCCGAGGTTCGGTCCGAGCGGCGCTTTCTGGAACTGAGCGCCAAAGGTTCGGAAGTCACCCGCGAACTGGTGCTGGCCGATGTGCGCGAACGCGATGCACGGGATGCCGAACGCAGCACTGCCCCGATGAAACCTGCCGACGATGCCATTTTGCTGGACACGTCCGATCTGAGTATCGAGGCTGCGCTGGCTCAGGCCGTGGCTTTCATCAAAAAGAAAAAGCCCGCGACGCCATAGCGCTGCGGGCTTTCAGGATTACAACTCGCCGACGGCGACGCTTTTGATATTCGCCCACTGATCGTCAGCGGTTTTTGCCGTGGCTGTCACGTCCTTGAGGAAGGCCGCGCGGGTTTCGGCATTCAGGAAAAGGTACAGCTTGCCATCTGCGACCAGGTACTGATCCGGGTCGCCGTCGAACTTCTTGCCCACCGACACGCCGAACGAACAGAACCCGCCATGCTGCGGCAGATAGGCGGCGGGGTTGGCCTCGAACGCTTCGCGGTTTGCGGCGCTGGTAAAATAGTAGGACGCCCCGTCGTAGGTGGCGGAATGGGTGGCAAAGCCCTCGACCGGGTTGCCGTCATTCACCAGCGCGACCAGATCGACGCCATGCGCGGCCAGTGGCGCACCGGCTGCCGAGATACCATTCGAGACGTTGATCTCATCCGCGGCAAAGGCCGGAGCCGCGACCAGGGGCAGGGCGGCGATGAGGGTGGTCAGAACCAGAGACTTCATTGGAATTTCCTTTCCTGTTCAGCTTTGGATCAGCCGGGCGGCCAATCGCTGAAACATAGGTAGAGGGGCGGTTTTGAACGGGCTATCGCAGAAAGCACGTCAAACTTTGCAGATCGTTCAAACCTGCGGTGAGGTGGGGAATCTTCATCACCAAGCTTTGTTTGGTCAGCCTGTCAGCCGGCCCCTATGGTTGGGGCATAGCCTGCAGGAGAGATGTGATGATCAGACTAGCCCTAACGCTGATTTTTCTGGCCGGAGGCCTGGCCGCTCAGGAAGCTGAACCACCGATGGACTATGAACGTCTGGGCAAGATCATCTTTGCGCTCGATCCCGAGGCACAGCCCTTTGGGCCGGGGTTCGAGCTGACGGTTGCTGATGTGACGGTGCTGGTTGTCACCGACACCAATGCGGACCGAATGCGCGCCATGGTGCCAATTGGCAGCGCCGCAGATTTGTCACCCGAGGACCTGCACCGCATGATGCAGGCGAATTTCGACAGCACGCTGGACGCACGATATGCAATTGCCAACGGCACCTTGTGGGCTGCGTTTATTCACCCGTTGTCTCCGCTGAAGAAAGACCAGCTGATCTCGGGGTTGGCCCAGACAGTGAATATCGCAAAGACCTACGGCACCCTCTATACCGGTGGCGCCGCGGAGTTCGGAGGTGGCGACAGTCAGGATCTGCAGCGTGACCTGATCGAAGAACTTCTGAAAAAGGGCGACGAAATCTAGCCTTCGCCGGGATTATGCTCTTGTCTCAAAGGTGTAGAGGATACGCCTCAGGGTCTTTCTGGAACGTGCAGCGCCTAAGTTCGACAGCGGGCGCGTGCGCACTCGTAGGCCACGGCATCAAGACTCTAGCTGAACGCAGGAAAGCTGTTATGGTTCTCCGAAAGCCAAAAAGGGAAGGCTGCTCTACAACCCGCAAAAAAAGGGGGAGGCAGTCACAAATTCCCACAAGCCAACAGGGACCAATAATATGAACAATCGTTTGGGCAAGATCACTATCGTGGGCGGAGGTACGGCGGGTTGGATGACCGCGCTGATCTTGGATATGGTGTTTTCTCGCACTTCAGCGCCAAAGGACCGACCGCGCATCTGCCTGATCGAAAGCCCCAATATCTCGACCGTTGGCGTGGGCGAGGCCACGGTGCCGCGCATGCCGGTCACTCTCCGCCAGGCCGGCATCGCCGAACGGGATTTTTTCCGCGAGACCAACGCGTCATTCAAGTTGGGCGTGAAATTCTGCAACTGGAACAAGGACCCCAAGGGGAACCGGATCGACTATGTGAACCCTTTCGCCCATGGCCAGATGTTGGAGGGGTTGGATACCGCCGAGTATTTCCTGCGCTTTGGCAACGGGGATCGGGACTTCACTCAGTCGATCTCGCCGCATGACCATCTAGGCCGCTTGTGCAAGGGCGCACGGCAGTTGGGGCAGCCCGAGTTCGAGCAACGATTTGGCTATGCCTATCACCTGGACGCCGTGAAATTTGCCGGCATGCTGACCGGGGTTTGCACAAACCGCGGCGTCGAGCATATTCAGGATGAGGTGCAATCGGTCGAGCTGGACGAGCAGGGCAATGTCAGCCACCTGATGCTAGAGCGCAAGGGTCGTCATGACGTCGAAATGGTTGTCGATTGCACCGGGTTCCGTGGCCTGATCATCAATCAGGCGCTGGGTGAACCGTTTATGGATTACTCGGATTACCTGCCCAACGACCGTGCCATGGCGTTGCAGGTCGAACATCCCGATCCGGAAAAGATCGAAAGCCTAACGCGGTCGACCGCTCTTGGGGCCGGTTGGACATGGCGGGTGCCGCTGTATAACCGGGTTGGCACGGGTTATGTGTTCTCCTCGGCGCACCGAACTGATGATCAGGCCGCCGATGAGTACCTTGAATGGCTGGGCGACAGCGGCAAGGGGCTGACACCGCGGGTGATCCCGATGCGTGTTGGTCGCGTGCGCAATGCCTGGGTCAAGAACTGTGTGGCGATTGGCCTGTCCGGTGGGTTCATCGAGCCGTTGGAAAGCACCGCGATCCATATGATCGATCACGCGGTGCGCTGGTTCGCCGAACACTTGCCAACAAAAGACGTCGAGCCGTCACTGCGGGCAAGATACAACCGCCAGATGGACAAAATGTACAACGAGGTACTTGAGTTCATCTGTCTGCATTATCGGTTGGGCAACCGCACGGATGACCAGTATTGGATCGACGCGCGGACTCAGATGAAGGTGCCCGACCGGCTGGCTGAGAATCTGGAGTTGTGGCAACACCGCCTGCCGATAGACCACGATGTCGAGTTTGCCACGCTGTTTGATCATCGTGTTTACCAGACGGTTCTGTTGGGCAAGCAGGTCTATGATACCGGTTATGGTCCGGGCATCCGCGATCGTCTGCGCCCGTTAAAGAAACCGATCTGGTTCCAGGGTATGAAGCGCGCCAAAATGGACCTTGCTCAGATCGTCAAGACAATGCCGGACCACAAGACGCTGCTGCGCGATATTCGCGGAGAGCTGAAGCAACCAGCCTTCGGCATGGCTGCGGCGATGCAGCCGACTGTGGCGATGCCGGGTACAAAACCGGCACCCGTGGCGGTCCAGAACATGCCAAATTTTGCTGAAATCCAAAGCGGCGCGAAGGATTTGCAGCTCTTCTAAGGTGGGCGCTCCACGCAGGCGGGGGGATTTCGCCACGATTTTCCCCCGGCTTTGCGAGCGCGGGTCGCAGGCCGTTCGCAGTCAAGGCTGGCAAGTTATTTCGCGCACAGACCCTAATAACTTGCAGCCACTTGGCGAACCCGCTATAGAGCGCCCGTCGACAAGGCGATTTGAGCCATAAAACAATGAGACGAGCAGGGTCGGAACCAACCGGCCCTCTTTGTTTTGTGGCATATGTCAGATCGTCTGACCAATCCATTAAGACCGGCGGAGACAACCGCTCGGCCAGAAAAAACGTATGTAAAGGAAAACAACGCCACATGGCTAACGCATCCATGGAGGAATTCGAAGCCCTCCTGAACGAAAGCTTCGAAATGGACACACCCGAAGAGGGTTCTGTTGTCAAAGGCAAGGTTCTGGCGATCGAAGCCGGCCAAGCCATCATCGACGTAGGCTACAAAATGGAAGGCCGCGTTGATCTGAAAGAATTCGCAAATCCCGGCGAAGCCCCTGAAATCACTGTTGGTGACGAGGTCGAAGTCTACCTGCGCGCCGCAGAAAACGCCCGTGGCGAAGCTGTCATCTCGCGCGAGATGGCCCGCCGTGAAGAGGCATGGGACCGTCTGGAAAAAGCATATGCCGACGACCAGCGTGTCGAAGGTGCAATCTTCGGTCGCGTCAAAGGTGGCTTCACCGTCGATCTGGGTGGCGCAGTTGCGTTCCTGCCCGGCTCGCAGGTTGACGTTCGCCCCGTGCGCGACGCTGGCCCGCTGATGGGTCTGAAGCAGCCGTTCCAGATTCTGAAAATGGACCGCCGCCGTGGCAACATCGTTGTGTCGCGCCGCGCAATCCTGGAAGAATCGCGTGCCGAACAGCGTGCCGAGGTTATCGGCAACCTGTCCGAAGGTCAGACCGTCGAGGGTGTTGTCAAGAACATCACCGAATACGGTGCATTCGTTGACCTGGGCGGCGTTGACGGCCTGCTGCACGTCACCGACATGGCATGGCGCCGTGTGAACCACCCGTCCGAGATCCTGACGATCGGCGAAACCATCAAGGTTCAGGTCATCAAGATCAACAAAGAGACCCACCGCATCAGCCTGGGCATGAAGCAGCTGCAGGAAGATCCGTGGGATCTGGTTGCTGCCAAGTACCCGCTGGGCTCGGTCCATCAGGGTCGCGTCACCAACATCACCGACTACGGCGCGTTCGTCGAGCTGGAAGCCGGTGTCGAAGGTCTGGTGCACGTGTCCGAGATGTCCTGGACCAAGAAAAACGTCCACCCCGGCAAGATCGTTTCGACCAGCCAGGAAGTCGACGTCATGGTTCTGGAAATCGACGGCGCCAAGCGTCGCGTGTCTCTGGGCCTGAAGCAGACTCAGCGCAACCCGTGGGAAGTGTTTGCAGAAACCCACCCCGAGGGCACGCAGGTCGAAGGCGAAGTCAAGAACATCACCGAATTCGGTCTGTTCATCGGTCTCGACGGCGATATCGACGGCATGGTTCACCTGTCGGACCTGTCGTGGGACGAGCGTGGCGAGGATGCGATCCAGAACTACCGCAAAGGCGACATGGTTTCGGCCGTCGTTTCGGAAGTTGACGTGGAAAAAGAGCGTATCTCGCTGTCGATCAAAGCCCTGGGCGGTGACAAGTTCGCCGAAGCCGTGGGCGGCGTGAAGCGTGGCTCGGTCATCACCGTCGAAGTGACCGCGATCGAAGATGGTGGCATCGAAGTGGAATACGAAGGCATGAAGTCCTTCATCCGCCGCTCCGACCTGTCGCGTGACCGTGCCGAACAGCGCCCCGAGCGTTTCTCGGTCGGTGACAAGGTCGACGTCCGCGTCACCAATGTCGACAGCAAGACTCGCCGTCTGGGCCTGTCGATCAAGGCACGCGAGATCGCCGAAGAGAAAGAGGCCGTGGAACAGTACGGTTCTTCCGACTCGGGCGCGTCGCTGGGCGACATCCTGGGTGCAGCGCTGAAGTCGGGCGACTAAGCCCGGGCATCAGCCTTAGCCGAATTTACGGCCCCGCGTATCCGCGCGGGGCCGTTTTTGTTGCGAATCAATATGTTCCGATTTCCGGGCTTATTTCGGGTGTCGTCCGCGCTTTAGGCACTGAATTCGCGTGAACAAGCGAAAAATCGCGCGGTTTAGCAGCAAAATGAAGGCTTTGCATACAGAGTTTACGTTCCCCCTATCCGACTTTTTTCCTATACTGTTCAGAACAATAGAGATGGTTAACCGGTCGCCTGGGAGGGTAGCGCTCATGATCCGTTCAGAACTGATTCAGAAAATAGCCGACGAGAACCCGCATCTGTATCAACGCGACGTCGAGCGGATCGTGAATACCGTGTTCGAAGAGGTGACGGATGCCATGGCGCGCGGTGACCGTGTGGAACTGCGCGGCTTCGGCGCATTTTCGGTCAAACAGCGCGACGCGCGTGTTGGCCGCAATCCCCGTACTGGTGAAACCGTTCAGGTCGAAGAAAAATGTGTGCCGTTTTTCAAAACTGGCAAGTTGCTTAGGGACCGATTGAACGGTAAAGCCTAAGGCATGATGCGTTACCTTCGATATGCTTTTCTGGCGATCCTCGGGATCGTGCTTATTTCCGTTTCGCTGGCCAATCGGGAATCGGTTCAACTGTCACTGATGCCGGAACCCTTTGCCGAGCTTGTGGGTTTTAACTTCATCACGTCGCTACCGCTGTTCGTTGTGGTGCTGGGCGGTGTGGTTGCGGGCCTGATCATCGGTTTCCTCTGGGAATGGCTGCGCGAGCACAAGCACCGCAGGGATGCGTCCGTGAAGAAAAACGAAGTGCGCAAGCTTGAGCGTGAAGTCAAAAAGCTCAAGAAAAAGCAGAACGAAGGTCAGGACGAAGTTCTGGCGCTGCTGGACGAGGCCAGCTGAGGCAAGTCAATGCCCCAAGATGCAAGTGTCAAAATCTGCGGTTTGACCGCCCCTGACCACGTGCGCGCGGCCGCTGAGGCTGGCGCGCGTTATGTCGGGTTTGTGTTCTTCCCCAAATCGCCGCGGCATCTGGACATTGAGGCCGCCACCGAACTGGCGCATCTGGTGCCCGCTGGGATTGCCAAAGTCGCGCTGACGGTGAACGCATCGGATGAGGACCTGGACCAGATCGTGGCCAGCGTACCGCTGGACATGTTGCAACTGCACGGCAGGGAAAGCCCGGATCGTGTGGCCGAGGTTCGTGAGCGGTTTGGCCTGCCCGTGATGAAAGCCATCGGTGTGGCAGAAGCCGAGGACCTTGCGGCAATCGACTTGTACTCTGAGGTCGCAGACCAATTGCTGATCGATGCCAAGCCGCCGCGAAATGCAGAGCTGCCGGGCGGCAATGGACTGGCTTTCGACTGGCGTTTGTTGGCGGGGCGCAAATACTGGCGGCGTCCGTGGATGCTGGCCGGGGGGCTGACGCCTGATAACGTCGCCGAGGCCATGCGTATGACCGGTGCGCGACAGGTCGATGTTTCTTCGGGCGTGGAAAGCGCGCCCGGCGTGAAGGATGCAGCCCTGATCCGCGCCTTTATCAACGCGACCCGGTGATCTGATCGCCGGGTGCCTGCGTATCTCCGTTAGAGGAGGGCGCGGCAATGCTGGCAGCGATCGGCGGAGTTTCATTGAAACGGTGGTATTACGGGCCAGAGTTTTTCTGGCGCGCCCGTCAGGCGATGCTACAGGCACGGGGTGATCCGTTGTGTCTGAAGGTGGATGTGTTTCCGCATCAAGGGCTCTATTTTTCGCTGAGTGTCTGGCACGACGCCGAGGCGATGCTGACGTTCGCCCATTCCGGTCCCCACCGCCGCGTGGTGCAGGCGGCGGCGCGTCTGGCCGAAATGAATGAGTTTCACCACTTCCCCTGCATTGCCGTGCCCAGCAGGGATCAGGCTTTGCAGGTATGGGCACAGCGCGTTCAGGCGGCGGAATGATACGTTTTGCCATGGCAAATCCCGCCGCTACCTCCTATGACAGTCGCGTACGACGATGGAGACACCCATGGCCAACGATCTTTTCAATTCCTTCATGTCCGGCCCCGACGAACAGGGCCGCTTTGGCATCTTCGGCGGGCGGTTCGTCAGCGAAACGCTGATGCCCCTGATCCTGTCGCTGGAAGAGGAATATGAAAAGGCCAAGGACGATCCCACCTTCTGGGCCGAGATGGACGATCTGTGGGCGAACTACGTGGGCCGCCCCTCGCCGCTGTATTACGCGGAGCGCCTGACACAGCATCTGGGCGGCGCCAAGATTTACCTGAAGCGCGACGAGCTGAACCACACCGGCGCGCACAAGATCAACAACGTGCTGGGCCAGATCATTCTGGCGCGGCGTATGGGCAAGACCCGGATTATCGCTGAAACCGGAGCTGGTCAGCACGGCGTGGCCACCGCCACCGTCTGCGCCAAGTTCGGTCTGAAATGCGTGGTCTATATGGGCGCGCATGACGTGCAGCGTCAGGCCCCAAACGTGTTCCGTATGCGCCTGCTGGGGGCCGAGGTGATCCCGGTGACCTCGGGTCGTGGCACGCTGAAGGATGCGATGAACGACGCGCTGCGGGATTGGGTGACCAATGTGCGTGACACCTTCTACTGCATCGGTACCGTGGCTGGGCCACATCCGTATCCGGCAATGGTGCGTGACTTCCAGTCCATCATCGGCAAGGAAGCCAAGGAACAGATGATGAAGGCCGAGGGCCGTCTGCCCGACACCATAATCGCCGCCATCGGCGGTGGCTCGAACGCGATGGGCCTGTTTTACCCGTTCCTCGACGACAAGGACGTCAACATCATCGGTGTTGAGGCTGGCGGTAAGGGCGTGAACGAAAAGATGGAGCATTGCGCCTCGCTGACCGGTGGTCGTCCGGGTGTGCTCCATGGCAACCGCACCTATCTTCTGCAGGATGATGACGGTCAGATTTTGGAAGGGTATTCGATCTCGGCTGGTCTGGACTACCCGGGCATCGGTCCCGAGCATTCCTGGCTACACGAAATTGGCCGGGCCAATTATGTCTCGATCACAGATAAGGAGGCGCTTGAAGCGTTCCAGCTGTGCTGCGCGACCGAAGGCATCATCCCGGCTCTGGAACCGTCCCACGCGCTGGCCCATGTAATGAAAATCGCCCCCGAACTGCCCAAGGATCACCTGATCTGCATGAACATGTGCGGTCGTGGCGACAAGGACGTGCAGACCGTGGCCAAGTATCTGAACTTCGACATGTCGGATACCGAAGGCCGCAGCGCCGATTGACCAGGCGGTAAAATTTGAAATTTGTGACAAGAGCGGCGCACCTTTGACGGGTGCGCCGCTTTGTTTTTCTCGCGCTGCCTTTTCGAATATTGCGCAGATGGGTAATTTTGTTGCGCGCCCGCCACAGGTGTGATTTTGACCCTCAAATAATTATTGAACGAATCCAGACCCTTCGCCTAAACCCGCCGTTACCGGTCACAACGGGCCGGACCCTAGCGGGCAGAGGTGATCACTCTCTCGGTGCGGACGGCGTTGCCGATCCCGTATGCCAGGGCCGAACCGGGGATTGGTATGCTTTGTAGCTCAATTGGATAGAGCGGCAGGTTTCCCATCTGTAGGCGAAGGTTCAATTCCTTCCAAAGCTCCAAATGTAGCTCATTCTGGTGAGAGCAATCGACCGCAAATCGATGTGTAACGGGTTCGAATCCCGTCATTTGACAAAGCTGTTAAGTCAGCACCGGCCTTCCACGCCGGCCCGTGAAAACGGTCCAAAATCATAAGGGTCCGGGTGCTCCCCAGCAGGGGTGGCACCGCGCAACGTCAGGCTTTGGCCGGGCGGGGCAGGGGTCTTCGCTGCTCTGGCTTTGTGCCGGAGGGCAGATGATGGTGCCGCCGGATTGGTGCCCCGCTTAGCCCCTTGGGCAAGGTGGCGCATCGGTTCCGCGCCCCTCTCTCTGACCTTCCCGCGCAGGGGCATGGCGCGGGGGATGCCCGGATCTTTCCTGCCTTCGTCCGAAGGCTTCACACCTGTCACCCGTTCGGGGTGCAACCCACTGAAAACATGAAGAGGAGTTCGCATTTGCGACGACGATAGAGCGAGACGAAAAGGAGAAATGATATGACACTGTTCCAAGATCTGATCGACCGGCTGACCGGTCATCACCGGCTGACCCTGACCGAGACCCAGCGGATGCTGGTCCTGCGCAATGGGGTGTTCGATGCAATCCTCGGCCCCGGGAAACACCGGCTGCCGCGCAAGGATGTACTGACCGAGCTGCACGATCTGGAGAAACTCTTTTTCGTGTCGCCCTATGAGAGGGCGCTGATGCAGAACCGGCCCGAGCTGGCCGCCAGGCATCTGACCGAGTTCCGGGCCGAACCTGACGAAGTTCTGGTTCTGCTGCGGGACGGGGTGCCTGTTCGGGTGCTGAACCCTGAAGCGCGGGTGCTTGTCTGGAAGGCTGCAGGGCCGTGGAAGGTCGAGCATCACGCGTTGACCGACACCATGGTTGTGCCCAAAGCGACGGCGCAGCGGCTGGTTCGGGCCGGGCTGCGGCTGAACCTGACGCAGGTCGAGATTGCCGAAGGGCATACCGGGCTGCTGACGGTTGACGGGGTGCTGGTGGATCAGCTGACCCCCGGTGCGCACGCCTTCTGGAAAGTCGGGCGGAACGTCGAGGTCAAGCAGATCGACCTCCGGCAACGCACCCATGAGGTGACAGGGCAGGAGATCCTGACCAAGGACCGGGTGACCATTCGGGTCAACCTCAGCGCCGACTACCGGGTCGTTGAGCCGGTCAAGGCGGTGGGGACGGTCAAGGATTTCGATCAGGCCCTGCACCGGGCGCTGCAACTGGCGTTCCGGAAGACCTTGGGGGCGATGACACTGGACCGGCTGCTGGCCGAGAAGGTGACCGTCGACACCGAGGCCGCGGATCGGGTGCGGACACAGATGGCCGGGATCGGTATCGAAGTGGGTGAGATCGCGTTGAAAGACGTCATCCTGCCCGGTGAGATGCGGGAGATCCTGACCGCCGTGGTCGCCGCCGAGAAACAGGCCGAGGCCAACGTCATCCGGCGGCGGGAAGAAACCAACGCCACGCGGTCCCTGCTGAACACCGCGAAGGTGATGGCGGAAAACCCGGTGATGCTGCGGCTGAAAGAACTGGAAGCGCTTGAAACCATCGCCGGAAAGGTCGAACGGCTGACGGTCCACAACGGGACCGAAGGTCTGATGTCCGACCTTGTCAAACTGCGGGAGTGATCCCGAATAAGGGCCGGTCCGGGCTATCCCGGGCCGGTCTGTCTATTCCACAACCGCGTGTTCGGTCAGCAGGCGCAGCGGCACCACGTCCAGCGCGCGCTGATGGGTGGCCTCAAGATGCACCTTTGGCGCGCAGCCTTCGTCATGGGCCTGCAGAAAGCGCCCGGCGCACAGACACCAGCTGTCACCAGGTTTCAGGCCGGCAAAGTTGAACTCGGGGCGTGGGGTGCTCAGATCGTTTCCGACATATTTGGAAAAGGCCAGAAACTCGGCTGTCATCACAGCGCAAACCGTATGGCTGCCCTGATCCTCGGGGCAGGTGTTGCAGGCCCCATCGCGAAAGAACCCGGTCAGCGGATCGCGGGAGCATGGGGCGAGTACACCGCCCAACACATTGATGCTGTCCTGTTTTTCCATATCCCTACTTTACAGGCTTTGCGCGATTTTGCGGAATTTTTCTATGTTTGCTTCGTTCACGCCATCGTCGCGGAATTTGCGATCGGCCCCGGTTGTCACGATCAGCACCCCGCGTGGCTGGTCGAAATAGATGTATTGGCCATATACGCCCCGCGCGAGGAACTCACCCTCGTGCGCGCCGACAGGAACCCACCACTGATAGCCGTACCCGATCTCGCCCGCCTCGGTCGGTGCGCTGGGCAGGACGGATTCGGCAATCCAGTCTGCGGGTACCAATTGCTGGCCATCAAGCTCTCCGTTCTGCAGGATCATCTGGCCAAAGCGGGCGAAATCGCGGGTGGTGAAATTCAGGCCGCCCAGAACAAAGGCTACCCCGGCACCATCGGTCACATAATACCCATCGTATTCCAGCCCCAGTGGCTGAATGATCTTTTCCGTCAGCAAGTCGGTGACACTGTGCCCGGTCGCACCACGGATCACCATGCCGATGACGTGGGTGTCGATGGATACGTATTGCCATGTCTCGCCCGGGTCGACGAAAGTGTCCTGCAGCGAGGCCGCGAAGTCGTCCAACGCGCCGCCCAAGGCCACGACGCGACCCATCCGGTTGATATCAGAGTTGGGGTCGAAATAGTCCTCGTTGAAGGTGACACCGCTGGCCATGTTCAGCACATTCCGGATCGTCGCGCCATCATAGGCCGTGCCCGCCAGTTCCGGCGCGTATTTCACCACCGGATCGTCCAGCGACTCGATAGCCCCTTCGGCCAGCAGGACGCCGAACAGAGCCGAAAGGTAGCTTTTGGCAACCGACCATGAAATTCGCCGATCCTCGGGAGACGTGCCCAGATAGTACTCTTCGAACCGGATTTTCCCGTCCTGCATCACCAGCAGAGAGGTTACAGCGCGATCCTCGATCCATTGGTCAGTGCCGTCGGGCAGGTCAAAGCCGGGGCCGTAAGGCAGCTCCCGTGTCGGGCCGTCACCGCGCGGCAGATCGACCGTCAGGAAAGCTTCATCCATATGAGAGAAATTGTGGACGATCTTTTCTTCTGAAAACAAAGAGTTCACAGCCATCAACCGCTGAAGCTCTTCGCGTTTCCAGACTCCGACAACAACTGCGGCCAGCACCAACATCAGCAGGATGCGCAGCACCCACTTGAACAGAGCTTTCATCTATCGCCTCCCATATCCCTGCCACATTGGAACCCGCCTGCTGTGGTTCCGCAATTGGGACGTTGCGGCAAGGTCAGAAACCCTATTTGAACTTGTCCAGCAGCTTTTGCATGGCCGAGCGTTCGTCGACCTCGGGTTCCGGCGCGGGGGTGGCGTCCGGTTTTGGTGATTTGGCCGGAGATTTCGAAGACCGCGGCGGCGCGGTGCGCAGGGCAACCGCGTTCATGAACTTGCCGCTTTCCTCATCAGCCAGATGTCCAGCGCCGTCAGACACTCCACGCAGCACATCGTCCAGCCAATCGGCATCAGCCTTGGCGAAATCGCTCAGGACATAGGGCGAGACCAACTCTTTCCGCCCCGGATGCCCGATCCCCAGACGCACCCGGTCATAAGCGGGGCTGATATGTTCGTGGATCGAACGCAGCCCGTTATGCCCGGCATGTCCGCCGCCCGCCTTGACGCGCACTTTGCCGGGGGCAAGGTCCAATTCGTCGTGAATGACGGTCACATCGGTCGAATCCAGCTTGTAGAAGCGCATCGCTTCCCCCACCGACTGGCCGGAGCGGTTCATGAAAGTCTGCGGCTTGATCAACAACACTTTTTCGCCGCCCAGACGCCCCTCGGCGATCTCGGCCTGAAACTTGGATTTCCACGGGCCAAAGCCATGATCCTCGGCAATCCGGTCCACGGCCATAAATCCGATATTGTGCCGGTTGCGGGCGTATTTCGACCCCGGGTTCCCCAATCCGACAAATAGTTTCATAGTCTCGTCCTTGTGCGATGCATGGGGTTGATGACACGGAATGCCACCGCTTTTCCAGTCCACGCGGCAAAAGAAAACGGGGCCCGAACCCGAGCCCCGTTCTCAATTCCGAAAAGAAAATTCGGATTTATTCTTCTGCTTCTTCCTGACCGACGACTTCAACTTCGTCTGCAGCCACTTCTTCACCTTCCTCATCGTCGCTGGTCGACAGGCCGGTCGGTGCCGAGACGTTTGCGATCACGAAATCACGGTCGATGGTCGGCTTGGTACCTGCGGGCAGCTCAACCGACGAGATGGTTACGACGTCGTTGATTTCCATGCCGGTCAGATCAACAGTAATCTTCTCGGGAATGTCACCAGCAGTGCACATCAGTTCGACTTCCGGACGGACAACGGTCAGAACGCCGCCCTTCTTGATGCCGGGTGCTTCTTCCTCGTTGACGAACTCAACAGGGATGAACAACGCGATCTTGGTGGTCCGACGCAGGCGCATCAGGTCCAGGTGGGTCGGCAGGTCTTTGACAACGTCACGCTGAACGTCACGGCAGATGACGCGAACGTCTTCGTGACCTTCAACCTTCAGGTTCCACAGGGTCGACTTGAACCGGCCTGCTTTCAGGCGCTTGAACAGGACGTTGAACGGGATCTGGATCGGCAGCGGCTCTTTGTCACCACCAAAAACAATGCCCGGAACCATGCCGTCGCGGCGTGCTTGACGAGCGGCGCCCTTGCCTGTCCCCGTCCGTTCCAGAGCTACGAGATCAGGAATCTCACCAGCCATGATAAATCTCCAAATGTTAGGGCGGGCATCCTCCAAGGCTGTATGCCCGCGTGAAGCCGCGTCCTTAGCTTGATTCATTGAGTTTGGAAAGGGGTTTTTGACCGCTATGATCTTTTGCGAGGCTCCGCCTCGCGCTCCGGGATATTTTGCACCAGATGAATGAAGGATCCCATGCTTCATCTGGCCAAAAATATCCCGGGGGAGGCGCCCGGTACGGGCGACGGGGGCAGAGCCCCCTTATTCACGCTTGGTCAGCCTTGCCAGCGACCGCCGAAATCTTCGGGGATCAGCAGGTTGTGCCGCCCCAGATTGCCCACATTGCGCTCACCGCACAGGGCCATCGTGGTGTCCAGTTCCTTGTGGATGACGTCCAGTGCCGTTGTCACGCCTTTCTGCCCCATCGCGCCCAGTCCATAGACAAAAGCGCGGCCGATATAGGTGCCCTTGGCACCCAGTGCGACGGCCTTGAGAACGTCCTGACCAGATCGGATACCGCTGTCCAGATGCACCTCGATATCATCGCCGACCGCGTCCATGATCTTCGGCAGCATACGGATGGAACTGAGCGCGCCGTCCAACTGCCGCCCGCCGTGGTTCGACACGACGATGGCATCGGCACCCAGCTTGGCGGCCATCTTGGCGTCGTCTACATCCAGAATGCCCTTGAGGATTACCTTGCCGCCCCATTGCTCCATCAACTTTTCGACCTTGCTCCAATCAAGGCTGGGGTCGAATTGCTCGGCCGTCCATGCGCCGAGGGAGGAGGCATCTGAGATGCCCTCGACGTGACCGACGATATTGCCGAACTCGCGCCGTTTTGCCCCCAGCATCTCGATACCCCACGACCACTTGGTCGCAAGGTTCGCTATGGTTTTCGCAGTCAGTTTTGGCGGTGCGGAAAGCCCATTCTTGAGGTCCTTGTGGCGCTGGCCCAGGATTTGCAGGTCCAGCGTGATCACCAAAGCCGAACATTTCGCATCCTTGGCGCGTTGGATCAGGCGGCTGACATAGTCCTGATCCTTCATCGTATAGAGCTGAAACCAAAATGGTTTCGTCGTGTGCTCAGCCACATCCTCGATCGAGTTGATCGACATGGTGGACAGGGTAAAGGGCACGCCAAACTCTTCGGCGGCTTTGGCGGCCTTCATCTCGCCATCCGCGTGCTGCATTCCCGTCAGCCCGACCGGGGCCAGCGCGACAGGCATCGCGACATCCTCTCCGATCATCTGCGACGCGGTCGAGCGTCCGGCCATGTCCACCGCCACCCGTTGCCGCAGGCGGATATCCGAGAAATCCGAGCTGTTGTCGCGGAAGGTCTGCTCGGTCCAGCTGCCGCTTTCGGCATAGTCGTAGAACATCCGCGGGACGCGACGTTCATAGATGCGCCGCAGGTCTTCGATAGTGGTGATTACGGGCATGGGGCCGCGCCTTTGTTTGAGTGATCAAACATTTCTACTGGGGCATCCGACAGGGCGCAATCGGCTGCAGGCAAGAAAAAACCGCAGCAGGCCAGTCGCTTGCTGCGGTTTTTCGAATGGGTTCGTGCGGAACGATCAGGCGGAATGCGCGCCGTCGGCCAGTGATTTTACAAAGTCCAGAACCTCGGCTACGGGTTTGCCTGCCGCGATTTGGCTGACAATGGCCGAACCGACCACGGCACCATCGGCGACGCTGGCGATGGCCTTGGACTTCTCGGGCGTGTTGATGCCAAAGCCCACGATCACGGGCAGGTAGGTCGCGGATTTGATCCGGGCGACTTCGGGGCCGACATTTGTTGCCTGCGCCTCGGCCGCGCCGGTGATGCCGGTAATCGAGACGTAATACACAAAGCCCGAGGTGTTTTGCAGCACGCGGGGCAGGCGCTTGTCGTCGGTGGTCGGGGTCGCCAGACGGATGAAGTTCAGCCCAGCTGCCTGAGCAGGCAGGCAGAGCTCTTCGTCTTCTTCCGGCGGCAGGTCCACCACGATCAGGCCGTCGATACCTGCGGCCTGGGCATCCGCCAGAAAGGTGTCCACGCCACGGCTGTAAATCGGGTTGTAGTAACCCATAAGAACGATCGGGGTCGTGTCGTCGGTTTCGCGAAACGCGCGCGCCAGATCCAAAGTGCGCTGCAAGGTCATGCCGCCATCCAGCGCCCGTTGACCGGCGGCCTGAATGGTCGGGCCATCCGCCATCGGATCGGTAAAGGGCAGGCCCAGCTCGATCACATCCACACCGGCACCGGGCAGGCCTTTCACAATTTCAAGCGAGGTGTCGAAGTCGGGGTCGCCTGCCATGATATATGCGACAAAGGCCTTTTTCCCTTCGGCCTTCAGGGCGGCGAACTTGGCATCGATACGGGTCATCTGCAGTCCTTGCATTCAGGTTTGAACCTGATGTGCAGAAACTTTGCCCGGAAATCAATCCCGCCGGGTCAGATTGCTTCAGAACTGGTAGTGGTATCGCAGCAGGGCCGAGTTGACACCGGGGTTTTCGTTATTCGTGCTGGCGTTGGATTTGTGGGTGATGGCAAAGGAAATCCTGTTGCCGCTGTCCAATGTGTATCCAAGACCCAGAAGGCTGCGAATCTGGAATTCCCCGCCAAGATCGCTGAGTTCGTCACTCTTGGAAAAATACCCAGGCATGACACTTCCTTCGACGAACCAGCGATCGGCAAAGGTGTAAAAGCCGATCAGCCCGATGCCGATATGGACATTGCTGGCGGTATCAACGGTCAGCGCACCGCCCCAGGTGGCGGAAAAACGGCTGGCCTCGTGAAAGGGGCGGTGATGATACTCAACCGTGAATACGGCTTCGTCATCTGCGTCACTGTCGGAAAAATCCGAGTACCCGGCGCCAAAGACAAGGGATTGAGCCTGCGCTGTCTGGGCGGCCAGCAGCAGCGCAAGGGTTACGACAATTTTTTTCATACTTACCATTCACTATTTGTTTGTTCGCAACGTTCTATCTGTCGATCTTAGAGTGCGGTTTCAAATCCGGGCAAGCCGCTAAGCGGTGAACATTTTCGTGATGTTGCAGAATGGACTTGGCCGGGCTGCGCGCAGTCTGGCTTGCGCATCGACCCGGACCTGCATAGAAGCACCCCTCGAATGGCATCAGGAGACCGTCATGGGCTTTAAAATGGGAATCGTGGGTTTGCCGAATGTGGGCAAGTCGACCCTCTTCAATGCGCTGACCAAGACCGCAGCCGCGCAGGCGGCGAATTTCCCGTTCTGCACGATCGAACCCAACGTGGGCGATGTTGCCGTGCCTGATGACCGTCTGGACAAACTGGCGGCGATTGCCAGCTCGAAACAGATCATCCCGACGCGGATGACATTTGTGGATATTGCCGGTCTGGTGAAGGGGGCCTCGAAGGGTGAGGGGCTGGGCAACCAGTTTCTGGCCAACATTCGTGAGACCGACGCCATTGCCCATGTGCTGCGCTGTTTCGAAGACGGCGACGTGACTCACGTTGATGGTCGCGTTGACCCCGTGGCCGATGCCGACACCATCGAGACCGAGCTGATGCTGGCCGATCTGGAAAGCATTGAAAAGCGCCGCGCCAATCTGGTGCGCAAGCTCAAGGGCAACGACAAAGAGGCCCAACAGCAGGATCGCCTGCTGGCCGAAGCGCAAGCGATGCTGGAAAACGGCAAACCCGCCCGTCTGGTTGAGGTGTCGGGCGAGGACGTCAAAGCGTGGAAGATGCTGCAACTGCTAACCACCAAGCCGGTGCTTTATGTCTGCAACGTCTCCGAGGAAGAGGCCGCCGAGGGCAACGAATACTCTGCCAAGGTTGCCGAGATGGCCGCGGCACAAGGCAACGCGCATGTCATCATCAGTGCCAAGATCGAGGAAGAGATCAGCCTGCTGGAAGACGAAGAAGCGCAGATGTTCCTGGAAGAGATGGGTCTGGAAGAGCCCGGACTGGATCGCCTGATCCGCGCCGGTTACGACCTGCTGAAGCTGGAAACCTACTTCACCGTCGGCCCGAAAGAGGCCCGCGCCTGGACCATCCGTACCGGCACGGCCGCGCCGCAGGCCGCTGGTGTGATCCACGGTGATTTCGAAAAAGGGTTCATCCGCGCCGAAACCATCGCCTATGACGACTATGTTTCCGCCAATGGTGAGCAGGGCGCGAAAGAGGCCGGCAAGATGCGGGCCGAGGGTAAAGGTTACATCGTCAAGGATGGCGATGTAATGCACTTCCTGTTTAACACCTGAGCTGTATCTGAGCACCCGGTCCGTCAGGCGCTGGGTGCTCTTAAGCCATTGAGACTAGTTTCCGAGTTCAAGTTCCTGCCGTTGTGTGAAGAAATCCCAGACGACCCAGCTTTCTGCAATCTTTCCATCGGCGATCCGGTCGATCTGAACACCGGTCCAGTTTACCGGACGGTCAGAGGCGGGAACACCAAGGTATGAACCCTTCTGAGTTCCATAGAACCGCCAATGGGTGGACACGCGATCACCTTCGGCGATTTGACTAAATATCTCGACTTTCAGATCGGGAAAGGCCTTGTGGTTGTCCGCAACAATACTGGCCCAGGTGGCTAAATCGACGCTACCGGTGCCGCCGGTGGCCAAAGGTGCCTGATGGTTTTGATACCCTTCGGCGAATATCGACTCGTCAATCGTGGACTCTGCTGCCCACATTTCAACGGCCTGCCGGGACAGGTCTTTTGCTGCGGAATTGTCAGTTTGTTGTGCCATCACACCTCCTCCTGTGGCAAAGGCCAGGAAAATCGCCAGTGCCCAACTGCACGTGACCAAGCTGATGTACTTTCTAACCATTGACCTCTTCCGTCCATTATGACGACTTCGGACACGATAACGTGCTCGTTTCGATTGGGGAAATTGCAATTTGGAGCGCGCCGGGTCGCAACAAGTGCTTTCACCGGGCTGTAAACGCGCTACTCTGCGCTTCTTACTTCAAGAAGAAACAATGGCATGATCGAAATCCGCGACCTGCAATTGCTCAGCGCTTTGGCGCGGCATCAGCATTTTGCCAAGGCGGCTGAGGAATGTGGGATTTCGCAGCCTGCGTTTTCGATGCGCATTCGCAATCTTGAGGACCGGCTGGGTGTCTCGATCGTCCGACGTGCCAACCGGTTTCAAGGCTTGACCGAAGAGGGCGAGATGATCGTCCAGCGGGCGCGGCGTATCCTCGACGACACTAAAGCTCTGGAGCAGCAGGTTCTGGCCGCCAAGGGCGAGATCACCGGCACGCTGATTCTGGGCGTGATCCCGACAGCAATTGCCTTCACTGGCCGTCTGACCAAACGCCTGCGACAAGCGCACCCCCGCATCATCACCCGGATCGAAACCATGTCGGCCACCGCGATTCAGCATCGCTTGGATGAGGGCAGTCTGGACGCGGGCATCACCTATGGTGACAGTATCGGCACCGATCTGCGGCAGGTGCAGCCATTATATGAAGAGACCTATGTGCTGCTGGTCCCATCGCACATGACCGGCGAGTCCGGCCCGATCCCCTGGGCGCGGGTGGCCGAGTTCCCGCTCAGCCTTTTGGAGCCGCAGATGCAGAACCGGCGCATTTTGGAACGGATATTTGCCGAACAGGGGCTGCACCCGCAGGTTGTCGCGGAAACCAGCGGATTCACCGCCTCGATGGTCATGGCGCGCGAGGGGTTGGCAGCCACCGTGGTACCGCGCGTGTTGATCCGCGCGCTGGGTGATCTGAAGGGTACGAAAGTGCTGCCTCTGGTCGATCCCATTGTCAGCAAACCGATTTGTCTGGCGACCCTGTCCCGTGATCCTGAGCTGCCCACGGTCGAGGCGTTGCGGGCTGTGGTGACGTCTTTGCGGTGATAAGGTGTCGTTATCGTGCGATTGCGATAAGCGATTTGACGATATGTTATTCTGATGAGACACGGAGCCTCAATCGGAGGGCATCATGGCACCATTAGACACCAAGCCATCAGGCGCACCCAAGGGCGTCTGGAAGTCAGGTAAAGGCAAGGGGCGGCATACGCCCAAAGGCCGTCAGTTCACGGATGAGGCGCAGGCTGAGATTCATCGCCTGCTGGGCGACCGCCCGCGCCGCCGCGACCTGCTGATCGAATTCCTGCATTTGATTCAGGACGAACACGGCCATATCAGCGCCGACCACATCGCCGCGCTTGCGGTCGAGATGCGGATCGGACAGGCCGAGATTTATGAAACCGCGACCTTCTACGCCCATTTCGATGTGGTGAAAGAAGGCGAGACGCCTCCTCCGGCGTTGACCATCCGGGTTTGTGATTCCCTGTCCTGTGAAATGGCCGGTGCCGAGCAATTGCAGAAGGCGCTGGAAGATGGTCTGGACCCGGCTGAGGTTCGTGTTGTCCGCGCGCCCTGCATGGGCCGTTGCGACACCGCCCCGGTGCTTGAGATCGGTCACAACCATATCGACCATGCGACCCCCGAAAAGGTTCAGGCCGCGATTGCTGCCGATGACACCCATGCTCATCTGCCCGATTACGAAGCCTTTGCCGCTTATGAGGCCAATGGAGGTTACGCCAAGCTGAAAGAGCTGCGCGACGGCGGCGATTGGGAGAACGTGCAGGAAGACGTCCTGTCCTCGGGCCTGCGTGGTCTGGGCGGGGCTGGTTTCCCGTCCGGCAAGAAATGGGGCTTTGTTCGCATGAACGAAGGCCCGCGCTATTTGGCTGTGAACGGGGACGAAGGCGAACCGGGCACGTTCAAGGACCGCTATTACCTGGAGCGCACACCGCATGTCTTCCTCGAAGGGATGCTGATCGCAGCCTGGGCCGTCGAGGCCGAGACCTGCTTTATCTATATGCGCGACGAATATCCGGCGGTTCTGGAAATTCTGCGGCGCGAGATCGCTGCACTGGAAGACGCCGGGATTGTTGAGCCGGGTTACATCGACCTGCGCAGGGGTGCCGGTGCCTACATCTGCGGCGAAGAATCCGCGATGATCGAATCCATCGAGGGCAAGAAAGGCCTTCCGCGTCATCGTCCTCCGTTCGTGGCGCAGGTTGGGGTCTTCAACCGCCCGACGCTCGTGCACAATGTCGAGACGCTGTATTGGGTCACCAAAGTCTGCCGCGAGGGGCCCGAGTGCCTCAACAGCACCGAAAAGAATGGCCGAAAGGGGCTGCGTAGCTATTCGGTCTCGGGCCGTGTGGCGAAGCCAGGCGTTTACCTGCTGCCCGCGGGCTCGACCATTCTGGATGTGATTGAGGCCGCCGGCGGAATGGCCGAAGGCCAGACCTTCAAGGCGTATCAGCCGGGTGGCCCATCCTCGGGTCTGCTGCCCGCGTCAATGGACGATATCCCTCTGGATTTCGACACGCTGCAACCGCATGGCACTTTCATCGGCTCCGCTGCGGTGGTGGTTCTGTCCGATCAGGATACTGCCCGCGATGCCGCGCTGAACATGTTGCGGTTCTTCGAAGACGAAAGCTGTGGCCAATGCACGCCCTGCCGGGCGGGCTGCGAAAAGGCGGTAAAGCTGATGCAGGCCGACAAATGGGATACTGATCTGCTGGAAGATCTGTGCCAGGTCATGGGCGATGCCTCGATCTGTGGTCTGGGGCAGGCTGCTCCGAACCCGATCCGCCTTGTCATGAAACATTTCGCTGACGAAATCTGAGGGAGACAGAGCCATGCTTGATGCAAGCCCAAACAAGACCGTCACCTTCAACCTGAACGGCGAAGACGTCACCGTGCCCGAGGGCTGGACTATCTGGGAAGCCGCCAAGGGGCAGGGGTTCACCATTCCGCACCTGTGCCACAAGCCGCAGCCGGGTTATCGCCCGGATGGCAACTGCCGCGCCTGTATGGTCGAGGTGGAAGGTGAGCGCACTCTGGTCGCTTCGTGCATCCGCCCCGCAGCGGACGGTATGGTCGTCAAGACCGACAGCGACCGTGCTGAGAAGTCGCGCGCCATGGTCATGGAGCTGCTGGTCGCCGACCAGCCCGAAGAGGCGCACGATACCTCCAGCCATTTCTGGGACATGGCCAAGCTGAACGATGTCAGCGACAGCCGTTTCCCGGCAAAAGAGGCTGAGAAAATCCCTCTGCTGGATGACAGCCACGTTGCGATGCGCGTCAATCTGGACGCTTGCATCAACTGCAACCTTTGCGTCCGGGCCTGCCGTGAAGTGCAGGTGAACGACGTGATCGGCATGGCCGGTCGTGGCCATACGGCGCAGGTGGTGTTCGACCAGAACGACCCGATGGGTGATTCAACCTGCGTTGCCTGTGGTGAATGCGTTCAGGCCTGTCCGACCGGCGCGCTGATGCCTGCGACCGTGCTGGATGACCAGCAAAAGGGTGACAGCAAGGACTACGATTCCGAGACTGAAAGCGTCTGCCCGTTCTGTGGCGTGGGTTGTAAGGTCTCGCTGAAGGTCAAGGACGGCAAGGTCAAGTATGTCGAGGGCATCAACGGCCCCGCAAACGAAGGCCGTCTGTGTGTCAAAGGCCGCTTTGGCTTTGACTACATCCACCACCCGCATCGTCTGACCAAGCCGCTGATCCGTCGTGAGGACGCACCGGCCAAAGGTCTGAACGTCGATCCGGGTAACCTGTCGACCCATTTCCGCGAAGCGACCTGGGAAGAGGCGATGGAACTGGCCGCCACCAAGCTGAAGACCCTGCGCGAAGAAGACCCGCGCAGCGTTGCGGGCTTTGGCTCGGCCAAGTGCACCAACGAAGAGGCGTATCTGTTCCAGAAGTTCATCCGTCAGGGCTTCAAGCACAACAACGTCGACCACTGCACCCGTCTGTGCCACGCGTCGTCCGTTGCGGCTCTGATCGAGAACGTCGGTTCCGGCGCGGTAACCGCGACCTTCAACGAGATCGAAAACGCGGATGTGGCGATCATCATCGGGTCGAACCCGATCGAGAACCACCCCGTCGCGGCGACCTACTTCAAGCAGTTCACCAAGCGCGGTGGCAAGCTGATCGTGATGGACCCGCGCGGCGTTGGAATGCGCAAGTTTGCCGACGAAATGCTGCAGTTCCGTCCGGGTGCTGACGTCTCGATGCTGAACGCGATCATGAACGTGATCGTCGAGGAAGAGCTGTATGACAGCCAGTACATCCACCGCTGGACCGAGAACTGGGAGGCCGAGAAGGAGCATCTGCGCCAGTTCACGCCCGAGGCGATGTCGCCAATCTGTGGCATCGAACCGGATCAGCTGCGCCGTGTCGCGCGCACCTTTGCGCAGGCCAAGGCCGGTCTGATCTTCTGGGGTATGGGCGTCAGCCAGCACATCCACGGCACCGACAACTCGCGCTGCCTGATCTCGCTGGCCCTGATGACCGGTAACGTTGGCAAGCCCGGCGCGGGTCTGCACCCGCTGCGCGGTCAGAACAACGTGCAGGGTGCATCCGACGCGGGCCTGATCCCGATGTTCCTGCCGGACTACCAGACTGTGACGGATGACGGCATCCGCGCCAAGTTCAACGAGGTCTGGAATTCGGACGACTTCTCGAACGAGAAAGGTCTGACCGTCACCGAGATCATCGACCAGGCCTATGCGGGCAACATCAAGGGCATGTACATCATGGGTGAAAACCCGGCCATGTCCGACCCCGATGTGAACCACGCCCGAGAAGCGCTGGCCAAGCTGGACCTGATGATCGTGCAGGACATCTTCCTGACCGAGACGGCGAACTATGCCGATATCATCCTGCCGGCCTCGGCGCTGTATGAAAAGAACGGCACCGTGTCGAACACCAACCGTCAGGTACAGCGTGTGCGTCCGGCCGTGGCCCCTCCGGGTGAGGCGCGCGAGGATTGGAAGATCACTGTCGAATTGGCGCAGCGGATCGGTCTGAATTGGGATTACACCGACGTGTCTCAGGTCTTTGCCGAGATGAAGTTGACGATGAACTCGCTCAACAACATCACGTGGGAGCGACTGGAGACCGAAACCATCACCTACCCGTCGCTGTCCGAGACAGACCCGGGGCAGGCGATCGTGTTCGGTGACGGTTTCCCGCGCGCGGAAGGCCGGGCGCGGTTCACGCCGGCCAGTGTGATCCCGCCGGATGAGGCCCCGGATGACGAATACCCGATGATCGCCACCACCGGCCGTCAGCTGGAACATTGGCACACCGGTTCGATGACCCGCCGATCCAATGTTCTGGACGCGGTGGAGCCCGAGGCGAACTGTTCGCTGAACCCGCGTACGCTCAAGCTGATGGGGATCGAACCGGGTGAGATGATCCGTCTGACCACCCGTCGCGGCTCGATCGAGATCATGGCGCGGGCCGACCGGGCGATTGCCGAGGACATGGTGTTCATCCCGTTTGCCTATGTCGAGGCGGCGGCGAACGTCCTGACCAACTCGGCCGTCGATCCCTATGGCAAGATCCCCGAGTTCAAGTTCTCGGCGATCCGGGTCGATAAGATCGAAGACGCCGTCGCGGCGGAATAAGACCGACACTTACAATTCCAGGAAAGGCGGCCCCAAGGGTCGCCTTTTTTCTTTCCTTGACAGAGTGTTGCTTGCGGCCAAACCTGTCATCACCTTGGTAATGGAGGAGCATATGGCCCGCCGTTTTGTCGATCTGTCGGTTCCGCTGGAAACCGGGATCGTATCCGACCCGCCGATCATGCTGCCCGAGATCGAGTATCTGACGCATGACCAAACCGCTGAACAGGTGATGGCGTTCTTTCCCGGCCTTCAGAAAGACGACCTTCCGGGCGGCGAGGGCTGGGCCATCGAACGGCTGCAGATCGCCACCCATAACGGCACCCATCTGGATGCGCCCTATCACCATCACTCGACCATGAATAACGGCGAGCGGGCGATCACCATCGATGAGGTGCCGCTGGAATGGTGCATGAATCCCGGCGTGAAACTGGATTTCCGGCATTTCGACGATGGCTATGTCGCGACTGCGGCCGATGTCGAAGCCGAGTTGAAACGGATCGGCCATGACCTGCAGCCGCTGGATATCGTGATCGTCAATACTTCGGCGGGCACGCAGTACGGCCAGCCGGACTATCTGATGAAAGGCTGCGGTATGGGACGCGAGGCGACCTTGTACCTGACCGAACGCGGTGTGCGCGTAACCGGCACCGATGCCTGGAGCTGGGATGCGCCTTTTCCCCTGACCGCACAGGAATATGCCGAAACCAAGGACGCCTCGATCATCTGGGAGGGGCATCGCGCCTCGATGGAGATCGGCTATTGCCATATCGAAAAGCTGACCAACCTCGAAGACCTGCCACCCACCGGGTTCGAAATCTCGTGTTTTCCGTTCAAGATCAAAGGGGCGTCTGCGGGCTTTGTGCGGGCTGTTGCGATCTTTGAGGAGGACGATGATGAATAAACCACTCAGCGGACATGATGGCCCGTATGATGCGCCAGTGGAAATCCGCGGGTTCACGGTTCTGCCAGAATGGATCGATTACAACGGTCACATGAACGTGGGCTATTACGGTGTGGCCTTCGATATGGCGCTGGAAAAGCTGATGGTTGATCACCTCGGGCTGGGTGAGGTGCAGGTCAAGGCGCTGGGGCAGGGGCCGTATGTCCTGCAATCCCACATGAATTTTCTGCGCGAGGTCCAGCCGGACGAGCCGTTCTATTTCCGCTTTCGGATGTTGGATTCAGATCAGAAGCGCGGGCACTACTTCGCCCAGATGCTTTCAGAAAAGGACGATGCGGTCTGCGCCACGCAGGAAGCGCTGTTCATGAATGTCAGCCATACCACCGGACGGTCCGAGCCCTACCCCGATTGGGCAGACGCCAGGCTGGGCCGCATGGTCCACGATCACGCCGGGCTGGACGCCGCGATGCAGGTCGGGCAGGCGATTGGCATCCGGCGGAAATAACGCCCTCAGTAATCCCGTTCGAAAAACAGGCCCAGACCGGTTTCGCCCCGACCGTCTACCGTTCCGCGCACCGTGAAACTGTCGGTGACGTCCAGGTTCAGGTTCACCTCGGTGTCGCCCTCGGTGTTGACTGTGAAATCGGTATAGAGGTTGTCGCTCAGATAGGCTCCGGCCCCCAGGCGGCCAGCGCCGCCCGCAGTGGCGCCGATGTCCACCGTGTCAACGCCAGTCGAATCGCGCAATCCCTTGGTCGCGTCGCCCCCCGCGCCGCTGAGCTGCGCCAGGGATGCAGCCATCTGGGCAATGACAAAGGGTGACAATTCCGAGAAGCTGTTGCCGAACAACAGCATGGCCAGGGCCTCTTCTGCCGGGCGCTCGGGGTCGGAATAGACATCAACCTCGGGCGCATCCAGCGGACCAGAGATTTCAATCGTGGCGGTGCCTTCGGATGTGCTGGTAGACGACGCGAACTCGATATACGGCGTCAGGTCCCCCTGCAGGGTGACAATCCCCTTGGTCAGCGCCAGCCTGCGGCCCAGAATGTCAAAATTACCCCGGATCAGTTCGATCTGGCCCGAGGGTATGACCGCTGCAGTTGTGCCCCCGATAAACAGGTTTCCGCCCAGTTCAGCATTCACGCCACGGCCGCGCACGAAAACGGCTTTGGGGGCCAGCAGGCTGATATCCAGCGCCATACGGGAATCGCTTTTGGAGGCCCCTTCCTCGGCAATCAGCCGTGCCCGTTCACGGGTGATGTAGCTGGCCCGGCTTTCATTGATATGCTCGATTTCGGGGATCGGAGCGGCCCCAACGGCCCCGGCTGCGGCGGCGAGGTTGATGTTGGTTTCTTCAAACGTGATCTGGCCGGAAAGGGCGCTGTTGCCGGCCAAGGCTCCGGTCAGGGCGATTTCGCCGTTCAGTGTGGTTTCATAGAGCAGCTTGTCGGTAACCACGAGCTGGTTGAGGCGTGTGACGATGTTTGCATTGAGCGGCGGCGTCAGGTCCAGCGGGCCCGAAACGGTAAAGTTGCCGCCCGCGCGCATCCCGCCATTCAACGAGATCGTGGCCCGGCTTTGCGCCAGTTCTACCGAGCCGCTGATGCCTGTGATCGTTTGCCCTGCTTCGGGGATTGCCAGCGATGTCCCCGAGGTCGTGATGGAACCACTGAGAGATTCGAGCGCAGGTTTGCCCTTTAGCCGCAGATTATGCCGGGCCGTTCCGTCGATTTTGTTGGGCGAGATAAACAGGTTGGCGACCCCGAGGTTGACACCGCCCTGGGCCCGCAGATCGGCCTCGCCGCTGTTTTCGTCGAAGGTGCCCGCGACCGTGCTGCTGATTTCGGCGGGGCCATTGGCCGAACCATCGATGGTCCATACGCCGCTTTTACGTTTGGCGTTTCCTGTTGCTGCGATGGTGCCGGGGAATTCGGGTGCGAAACGCTCGATCTTGTTCAGCTTGGCGTCAAAATCCAAATCGGCGGTGCCATCTGTGTCCACGGTTCCTGTCAGCGCTGCATAAGAGCTGTCCGGCCCGTTCAGTCGCATGGTGCCCTCAAGCCCCGATCCGGTTGGGGCGACGTTGCCCTCCAGTGTCAACGGCCCGGACATCGTGGTCAGGACGCGGGACACATCGTCAAGCTTTGCCGTGAAATTCAGCCCGCCGGCGTCACGGTCCAACTTGCCCGATGCAGAGGCAGACAGGGCGGTGCCCTGAAGCCGGAAGGTGCGGATATCGACACCTTCCTGATTTTTCTCGGCATCGACATTCAGGGTTGTGCGGCCCTGGATCAGCTTATCGACCAACTCGATGCCGGTTTGAATGTCGTCCGCATTCACGCTGCCCTGAATGTCGAAAGCCTTGCTGGCAAGGGCTGCGCTGCCTTGAAGGTTGGCTGCGATCGACCCGGCCAGATCGCGTTTGGCGAGCCCTGAGAACAGCGACAGATCGGGAGCATTCACCTTGGCGCTTCCATCCACAGCCAGGTCGCCGGTGGGGTCGTCGACCGTTGCGGCGACCTGTGCGGTCAGGGCTTTGCCGTTGATCGTCGCCTTTCGAATGTCGATCTTGTCGGTTGCGCGCGCACCGTCCCAGGTGATCACGGTTTTGCCGGTCAGCAAAGGATCAAGGTCGGTCATGCCTGTCTTGATGTCCTGCCCGGTTACGCTGGCTGTGCCGTCGAATTCCAGCGTTTGCACCGTACCTTTGCCATCCAGTTCCGCCTTCAGGCTGCCGTCCAGTTCGCGTTTGGCCAGCCCGGAGAAGACCGACAGGTCAGGCGCATTCACCCTGGCCTGCCCGTCGATGGTCAGGTTGCCGTCGGGTGTCGTGACCTCGCCGCTGGCCTGCGCCTGCGCGGCCTCGCTGTTCAGGTCGAATTCGCGGATGGTGATGCCGTCGCTGCCACGGCTGGCGTCCAGCGTGATCGTGGTCTCGCCCTTGATGACCGGGTCGATATCGTCGCGGCCTGTGACCAGATCGCGGCCCTCGACCACCACTTTGCCGTCAAAGCTGCGTTCCAGCGGAGAGCCTTTCCCCTCGACCCGGACAGAAGCCTCACCGCCCAAGTCCATCTGCGCCAGGTCCGAAAAGCGCGCCAGGTCGGACGCATCAAGCTTGGCCGAACCATCAACCGTCAACCCGCTGGTCAGCCCGTCGATCAGTGCATCCAGCGCCAGCGTGTAATCAGTTCCCACCAGCTCGAACCCGGACAGGTTCAGGGACTGATCGCTGCCATAGTCGAACTGACCGTCCAGCGTGATGCGTTGGCCCAAAGCGGTGTTCAGCGCCTGATCGTTCAGGTCGATCCCGTCAACGATGGCCTGCAGATCACCTGTAACGGTGAACGCCTCGCCTTGTTCCAAGGTGCCCTGCGCAGTGATCCGGGCATTGTCGAGTTTTGCCTGCGGCGACTGAAACGCGTCTGCGGTCAGGCTCAGATCCCACAGGTTTCCGTTTTTCTGATCGAACAGGGCGGAAATCTGCGCCGCCTCGATCGAGGTATCGCCGCCCGCAACCGGCAGCACTACGGTATTCCCGTCCGGCGGAGTGATCCGGCCCTGTAAAGCCGCAAGTTTCAGGGTGCCGCCTTCGGCCAGCTGTAACTCACCTTTCAGGTCCAAAGCCTGCGTGGTCAGTTCCAGATCGGGGATGTCCAAAGCTCCTTGCGGTTTGGTTTGACCGTCCACGAAAAGCCGTGTCTTGGTGCCAAAGAACGGGTCCAAATCCTCGGCCATGAAGGGGGTCAGGTCACCCCCCAGATCGGCGGTAAAGGCGATCCCGTCCGCCGCTCCGGTTTCTGCTGCTCGCAGCTCAACCTGTCCTGTCACCCGAGGCTGTTTGTCACTGCTCAGCGCGATATCGGCAGTGAAATCGGTCAGGGGGCCTGCGCCTTTGGCGGTAAAGCCGATCGGAGGACTGTCTGGGATCTTCAGTGCGGTTGAAATCAGGCCGCCCTCGGCCTCGTTCACGTCCAGATCCAGATTGATTTCGCGCGACGCGTTCTGGAACCCGGCGGTCAGCTTGATCCTGTCACCGGCGCGGTCCAGTCGGGTAATATCCAGGTTGGTGTCCAACGTGCCATCGGCCAGCGACAGGTTGCCGGTCACAGACAAAGCCGCAGAGACCCCGATCAGAGGCTCACCCAGCAACAGCTCATCCACCCGGATCTCGCCAATCTCAATAGAAACAGGCAGTTCGGGCAGTTGAAAAGGCTGTGTTTCGACCGAAGGCGGCGGGGCCTCTTTGGTGGTTGTGCCGGGGGTGCGGGCGATGTCGATCTCTTGCGCCGTCAGGGCATTGACGGAAAACCGCCCCCGGATCAGGGCCAGTCGGTTCCAATCCAGCTCGGCATCCTTGATGGTCAGCCAGACACCTTCATCGTCCGAGACGGTGATCTCCTGGATCGTGGCGCGCGCGCTCAACGCGCCTTGCAGGCCTTTGACGGTGACGTTCTGATCATCGCCCGACAGCGTGTCCTGCAGGAAACGCTCCAACATACTTCCGCCGCCATCATCCTCCTGCGCGATCACGGGAGGGGCGGTCACGATCAGTATCGTGGTCAGAACGGGATATGAATAACGCCGTATCAAAATGCCTGTCCGATCCCGATATAGAACTGCAGCCCGCTGCCGGTCTCGCCCTGCACGGGCAAGGCCAGGTCCAGACGCAGCGGGCCGAACCCGCCCAGATCATACCGCACCCCAAGGCCGGCGCCCGAGTGGTATTCAGCATCGCTGCCGATAAAGGACGACGTGTCCACGGTACCGAAATCGTAAAATCCGACAAGGGATATTGTGTCTGTGATCTTTCCGCGAACCTCGCCGGACAGCCCAAGGAAGGACTTGCCCCCAGCTACGCCACCGTTGACCGGAATGCCGAGGCTTTCAAAGGGTTGCCCGCGCACGGTTCCCGCACCGCCCGAGAAGAACAGGAAATCCGGCGTCACACCGCTGGGAGAGGGGCCAATCACCGATCCCAGCTGAACACGGCCCGCCAGTACCAGCCGTCCTCCGGTGTTGAGGCTGGTGTAACCGCGCCCGTCAAAGAACAGCCGAATGCCGTTGTGAGTGCCGGACAGGCCGACGAAAGGCATCGCTTGCGAGTCCAGATAGAACCCGCGTGTGGCGCTGACCTTGCTGTCACGTTCATCCCATTCCGACCGGAGCGGGATGATGAAATATCGAAACTTGCGGCCACTGCCATAGGCATCATCTGCATCCGACCATTGGAAACCGGCCGAGGCTTCGGCATAGAGCCGGTCAGAGAAGGTGCGCCGCGCACCATAGGCCAGCGACGCGACCGATACGTTGTAGTTCTCGGTATTGCGCCGCTCCAGCAGCGCGCTCCAGAAGGTGTTGTCATCCGGGCCCAGCCGGTCGGGCTGATCCAGACGCAGGCCGATACGGCCATCCAGGTCCTCGGACCCGCCGATGTTGCGCAGCGCTGCTTCGAACCGCAACCGTTCCGCGCGGCGGAACACGTTTCGGTGGGTCCAGGTTGCGGTCACATCCAACCCTGCGTTCGAGGCAAGCTCGACCCCGAAGGTCAGGCGGCGTTTGGGCATGTCTTCGAACGTGGCGTCGAAATCCAGTGTGCCGTCGGGGTTGGGAGTTTCATGTTCCTTGATCGACACGACGCTGAACGTGCCGGTGCGGCGCAACCGCGTGCCTACCTTCTGGATTTTCTCTGGTGAATACACCTCGCCCGAGGGGAAACCGGCGATCTTTTCAATCGACCGGTAGCGGACATCCGTGTCGCCCTTGATGATCATCTTGCCAAAGGTCAGCTGCGGACCCGGTGCAAGGTCGATCTCGGCGTCCAGCCGATCTTGCGCGTGACGGGCGATGACCTTTTGACCTTCGACTGCCGCCTTTGCGTGGCCGGTCTCGCGCCAGCCTTGAACCCCAGCTGACGCCGCCTGTTGGATGGCGCCGGTCGTGGCCAGCTTGCCGGGGGCAAACTCTTCGGGCAGGACCGTGCCCGGCGCAACCGGTTCAACGACGGCGGTGCCGAACGTGAAGGTGGGGCCGGTATTCACCGTGATGACGGCGCGGTTGATCGCGTTGGGCACGGTGAGCGAGCTCATGTCCGCAGCTTCCTGCCCGTCCAGCTTGATGCTGACGACCGGGCTGAAATAGCCCTCGTCATACAGAATCTGAACGATGGTGCGGTAATCCGACAACGCCGCGGACAGGATTTCCAGCGGCGTATCCAGTCCCCTGTTTTCGGCGGTCGCGACCGAGGATGTCTCTTCGATGCGTTCGATCAGCGCCTTCGGAGCACCCGGTGCCGAGAGCGTCGTTTCAAGCGCAGCCAGTGATGAAGGTAGAGCGGCGGCGGCCATGCCAAGAAGGCAATTTTTCACAAAGGCCCGCGGCCTGCGTCCCGGCATCGAATGGCTCCAACTGCCCCAAGTCGAAATCAATTTCGCCGTCTTATGCAAAGCGACGGCTGGTTTCATTCATGTTAGAGCATCAGTTTCTGCGCAGGGAAAGAGGTTATCGAAAACAATGCCGAATTAATGGGCCCTGTTGTGATCAGGACCCGGCATTTCTGAACCAGCGGACGATCGCGGCGCGGTCTTCGGGCTCCATGTAGGTCACGTTGGCTGGCGGCATGGCGTGACTGACGCCCGTCTGCAGATAGATTTGTCTGGCATTGCGGGCGATATCGCCTTCGGTTTCCAGCGGCACGCCTTTTGGGGCCCACTGAATACCCTCCCACACCGGTTCGCGGGCATGGCACATGGAACAACGGCCAATACAACGTCTTTAGCATCTTCAAAGCCGTCTGCGGCGGCGAATTTCTGTTCAAAGGGCGTCAGCGGCTGCATCTCGGCCTCTTCCAGCGGTTTGTACATGGGCGCGGTGGACAGCCACATGATGGCAATGAACCTCATCGCGGCAACCGCCCAGGTCCAGGTCGGGTTCCCGGAGCGGGCGTGGCGGGTGTTGAAATAGTGCCGGATGGTGACACCCATCAAGAACACCAGTGCGGCGATGATCCAGTTGTATTCGGTCGCAAAGGCCAGCGGGTAGTGGTTGGACAGCATCAGGAACACGACCGGCAGCGTCAGGTAGTTGTTGTGGGTGGAGCGCAGCTTGTCGATCTTGCCGTATTTCGGGTCCGGCGTGCGACCATTCTTCAGATCATCCACCACGAACCGCTGGTTTGGCATGATGATGAAGAACACGTTTGCAGTCATGATCGTGGCGATAAAAGCCCCCAGATGCAGCATCATTGCCCGGCCGGTGAAGATCTGGTTATACCCCCAGCCCACCGCCACCAGCAGAACGAACAGCAGCAGGGTGGGACGTTCCCCCAGCCCGGATTTGCACAGGAAATCATAGATCAGCCAGCCCACGGTCAACGAGGCCGCAGAGATAAGGATCCCCAGCCACAGTGCCAAATCGGCCATTTCGGCGTCGATCAGATACAACTCACTGCCGACCCAATAGACGAGCATCAACAGCGCTGCACCGCTGAGCCAGGTTGCGTAGCTTTCCCATTTGAATCAGGTCAGGTGGTCCGGCATCCGCCCGGGCGCGACCAGGTATTTCTGGAGGTGATAAAAGCCGCCGCCATGCACCTGCCATTCCTCGCCATCCGCCGGGCCGGGGATGTTTCGGTTAAGGCCAAGGTCCAGCGTGATGAAGTAGAAGGACCATCCGATCCAGGCAATCGCGGTGATGACGTGCAGCCAGCGCACGGCAAAACCCATCCAATCCCAGAACACGGCGAATTCGAACATGAGAGGTTTCTCAGGTAAGTTACCGTCACACAGGCCAACGGGCTTTTCTCCGGTATTCCCGTATATTGTCAAATTGTATCAAAAAAAACGATAAGATGTCCTATCTCGACAATATCCGCACGATTGTTCGTGTCTATGATCCGGGCAGCATGTCCGCTGCTGGCCGCGATTTGCGGATTTCGCCGGCCGTGTCCTCGGCGCGGATTTCTCAGTTTGAGGATCACCTGGGCGTGCGCCTGTTCCAGCGCCCCACGCGCAACCTCAGCCCGACCGAGCAGGGGCGGGCGTTTTATCCCGGTGCGGTCGCGGTGTTGGATGCGGTGGACGACGCCAAGGCGCAGGTGGTGAACCTGACCGAAGCACCGCGGATCGTTGTTCGTCGCAGCGCCACTGGGGGTAGGGCACAGGCTGCTTGCACCACATGTGCCTGTTTTTCTGGAGGAATACCCCGAGATCGATGTCCGTCTCCGCCTGACGGACCGGTTTGTGGACCTGACAACTGAAGGGCTAGATCTGGCGTTTTTTTTTGGTCAGCCCGAAGACAGCACCTTGCGCATCCGCAAGATCGCCGATTGCCAAAGGGTGCTTTGCGCCGCTCCAGACTATGTGCAGCGCAAGGGGATGACGCAGACAGGTGCAGACCTGATCTCGGGCAAGCACGAATGCCTGAACCTGCGCTTTCCCGGAGCAACGGAATTCTGAGGCTTCGGACAAGTAAATGCCCCTGCCCCTGTTTGCGTCCTGCGGACGCCACACAGCGTTGGGCCAAGCGCCGCAGCAGAGCCGCGGCGCGGTCGCGCCAAATTGTACGGTCGGGGGAATGAGCACGGGACCGCGACACGCCTGAAAGGCGTGGCGCCCGGCCCAACGGGAGGTGCCCCGTCAGGGGCGGCCGACGGGCGGGAGCCTTGCAGGTCGCGTTCAACTGCCCCGATAGGTCGAGTAGCCGTAAGGTGACAGTAACAAGGGTACGTGGTAATGCGCGTTCGGATCGGACATGCCGAAACGGATCGGCACCAGATCCAGAAACAGTGGGTCCTCGGCCGCCTGACCTGTGGCACGCAGGTAGTCTCCGGCATAGAACACCAACTCGTAGCTGCCCGTTCTGAATTCCTCCTGCGGTAGGATCGGGCTGTTGGTGCGGCCGTCCGCATTCGTCTCGGTTTCGGCCAGTTTGCGGCGGGTGTCCCCGGTGATTTCGTGCAGGGCCATCCGCAGCCCTTGGGCCGGGCAACCGCGTGCCGTGTCCAGAACGTGGGTTGTCAGATAACCTGCCACGAGGGCCTCCTTTGATTTGTCTTAAGCTTTGTCGCAGTCTGGCGCAAAGTTCGAAACAGTGGAAATGGCGAAAGAACCGGAAACAGCGTTCGGATTAGTTTGATAATCAATCGCGTGTTTCTGGGCTAAGGCTGACGAAACGCACAAGTACGGAAGACGCCATGCAGCCGCCTCGATACCCTCGTGACATGATCGGATACGGAGCCAACCCGCCCGACGCCAAATGGCCCGGCGGTGCCAAGCTGGCTGTGCAGATCGTGCTGAACTACGAAGAGGGCGGCGAGAACAACATCCTGCACGGCGATCCCGCGTCCGAGGCGTTCCTGTCCGAGATCGTGGGTGTTGCGGCATGGCCCGGGCAGCGCCACTGGAATATGGAATCGATATACGAATACGGGTCGCGCGCAGGATTCTGGCGTCTACATCGGTTGATGCAGGACCTGCCGATCACGGTTTATGGCGTGGCGACAGCCTTGGCCCGGTCGCCGGATCAGGTTGCGGCAATGAAATCGGCAGGCTGGGAGATTGCCAGCCACGGCCTGAAATGGATCGAGCACAAGGACATGCCCGAGGATGAAGAGCGCGCGCAGATCGTCGAGGCCATCCGCCTGCATACCGAGGTCGTGGGAGAACGCCCGCGCGGTTGGTATACCGGGCGCTGTTCCGAAAACACCGTCCGGCTAGTGGCCGAAGAGGGCGGTTTTGCCTATGTCGCCGATACCTATGCCGACGATCTGCCCTTTTGGACGCAGACCGGCGGGCGGGATCAGTTGATCGTCCCCTATACGCTGGATTGCAACGATATGCGCTTTGCCACGCCGCAGGGGTTCAACTCGGGTGATCAGTTCTACACCTACCTCAAGGACAGTTTCGATGCGCTCTATGCCGAGGGTGAGGCCGGCGCGCCGAAAATGCTGTCGATCGGGTTGCATTGCCGCCTGATCGGGCGGCCCGGGCGGGTAGTGGCGTTGAAGCGGTTTCTGGACTATGCGCGCGGGTTCTCGGATGTCTGGTTCGCAACGCGGTTGCAGATTGCGGAACATTGGGCGGCGCAGCACCCCGCCGGTCAGCACCCGAAACCGTCGCACATGCAACGGGATGAGTTTGTCGCGGCTTATGGAGGCATTTTCGAGCATTCCGCATGGATTGCGGAGCGGGCCTTTGATCTGGAACTTGGACCGGCCCATGACACGGCGGGCGGCTTGCATAACGCGTTGGCACGGATGTTCCGCTCGGCTTCGGAGCAGGAACGCCTGGGCGTGTTGACCGCGCACCCTGATCTGGCGGGCAAGCTGGCACAGGCCAAGCGATTGACGCAGGAAAGCACGTCCGAGCAGGCCTCGGCCGGGCTGGATGCATTGACCGATGAGGAGCGTGCCGCGTTCACCGAACTGAACCAGCGCTATACTGATACGTTCGGGTTCCCGTTCATCATTGCCGTGCGTGACCACGACAAGGCGTCAATCCTGCAGGCGTTTCAGCGGCGGATCGAACAGGACCGCGATACGGAATTTGCCGAGGCCTGCCGTCAGGTCGAGCGTATCGCGGAGTTCCGTTTGCGGGACGTGTTGCCCTCATGAATCATCGGATCGTTGCCGCGCCGCTGACCGCAGATGCCTTTGCGCCCTTTGGCGATGTGTTGGAAGTTGCGGGGAAAGCAGACAGGATCATCAATCAGGGGCAGTGCGGTCGGTATCACGATCGCGCGGGTTTGGATTTTTCCGACGGGCGCGCAGGGATCAGCCTGTTCAATGCCAACCCGCGAAGCTTGCCCTATCGGTTGGATATGGTCGAACGCCACCCCGATGGCAGTCAGGCCTTCATCCCAATGACGCAGCATTCGTTTCTGGTCATCGTCGCTCCGGATGTGGACGCGCGGCCGGGTAAGCCTTTGGCCTTTGTTACCGCGGCCGGTCAGGCAGTGAATTACCATCGGGGGACGTGGCATGGCGTTCTGACCCCGCTGCACGCTCCGGGCCTGTTTGCCGTTGTTGACCGGATCGGAGAGGGGGCTAATCTGGAAAAGGTGTGGTTCGAAGAACCTTATGAGGTGGTGGCAGGTTAAAGCCGTCTCTCCCGCCCGGCCCCTGGCGCATCAAAGATGCTTGGGGCCCGTTGGGCCGGGCAGCGCGCGGGTAAGCCCGCCCGCTGCGGTATCGCCCGTGTCAGGGTTGTGCCATAAGTCGGGCGACGTCGAGCATTCGCGCCGAAAAGCCCCATTCGTTGTCATACCAGCCGAATATACGGACTTGGTTTTCCCTGACCATGCGCGTTTCGAGGCCCGCGATGACCAGTGATTCCGGTCGTGTTCGCAGGTCCGAAGACACCAGCGGGTGATCGGTCCAGCCGAGTACGGGGGAGTGGGCGACGGCTTTGCGCAGCTTCGCCTCAAAAGCAGACGCGGACATGCCGCGTTCAAGCGTCGCAACCAGATCGACGGCTGACACACTGGCGGTTGGAACGCGTACCGCTGCGCCTGAAATGCGGCCTGCAAGGTGTGGCATGACTTCGTCGATCAGATGCGTCGCACTGGTCGTCGTGGGGACCATGGACAAAGCCCCTGCGCGGGACCGGGCCAGATCGCCGCGTGGTGCGTCCACCATGGGCTGACTGTTGGTATAGCAATGGATCGTTGTCATGTGAGCCGAGGCGATGCCTGCGATCCCGTCCAACACCTTCACCAGCGGGGCCAGCCCGTTGGTTGTGCAGGAGGCGTTCGACACGATCCGCGCGTTGCCCAACTGATCCTCATTCGCACCCAGGACGATGGTCACCTCGGTGGCGGGCGAGGGGCCTGAGATCAGCACTTTGCCTGCCCCGGCGGTCAGCCCCTGTCCGGCCACGTCCGAGGTGCGCGCAACGCCGGTGCAGTCCATCAGGACATCGACTCCGGTCAGATCGACGCGGGACAGGTCCGGGCTGTGGGTGACCGGGATGGTGTGGCCGTCGACCACCAGAGCCTCGTCACCGGCCTTGACAGCACCGGGGTAGGGGCCGAAGGTACTGTCGTATTTGAACAGATAGGCACAGGTTTCCAGCGGCGCGATGTCGTTGATCAGCACCAGTTCAACATCACTGTCCTGCGGCAAAGCCAGCAGCTGCCGCAGGATCGTGCGACCGATGCGGCCGAATCCGTTGATTGCAAGTTTCATGCGCAAGCTATGGCAGTGGGTTGCGCCGACCTCAATGCCCGTTTCGATCTCAGGTCAGTTGCAGCTGACTTGCGAGAAGAACTGGCCAGAGATGTTCTGATACATGCTGGCCCGGAGTGGCTTGCATCCGGTCGCCGCCTGGATGGCTGCCATGGCCTGAATGGTGCGCAGGCGCGGCGGCGGGCCAAACGGGTTCAGGTTGTTGTTGTCCCGGGTTGCGCGATACACGACCGGAGCATCCGAGACTTGTGTAACAGCCCAGGTGCGGCTCATGACGAATACCGATTTGGTTTCCTCTTTGGCGGCAACGGGGGTTGCCTCCAAGGCCGTCAGGCCAACTACAGCTGCCAGTGCCAGCATCGATCCGCGCAGTACCATTGAACAATCTCCAGTGCTAAAAACCGGTGTTATTTCACCAGATTAAAGCGCTTCTGTGAACCCCCGCGCCGGAAAAAGCCGATTTGGCGTCAGCGTTTGTGCAAGGACAGCGGCATGTGTCGGTTCACATCCTTGTAAAGCAGATAGCGGAATCGCCCCGGACCGCCCGCGTAACAGGCCTGTGGGCAGAAAGCGCGCAGCCACATGTAATCGCCGGCCTCGACCTCAACCCAATCCTGATTGAGCCGGTAGACCGCCTTGCCTTCAAGCACATAGAGGCCATGCTCCATCACGTGGGTTTCAGCAAAGGGGATCACACCGCCGGGTTCGAAATTGACGATATTTACGTGCATGTCGTGCCGAAGGTCCTGCGGGTCGGCGAAGCGGGTGGTGGACCAGCGGCCCTGAGTCCCGGGCATTTCCACAGGCGTCACGTCGCGTTCATTGGTTATGATCGGATCTGGGGCGGGCAGGCCGGGGACGGCCTCATAGGCCTTGCGGACCCAGTGGAAACGGGCGGTTTCTTCGGTGTCGTTGTGCAGGGTCCATTCGGAACCCGCTGGAATATACGCGTATCCGCCTGTGTCCAATTGGTAAACCTCACCGCCCAATGTCAGCGTCACCCCTGCTTCGACCACGAACAGCACGCCCTGCGCCTGCGGGTCGGTTTCGGGGTGGTCGCTGCCGCCGCCGGGCTGCACCTCCATGATATATTGCGAAAAAGTCTCGGCAAATCCGCTGAGCGGGCGGGACAGCACCCAGAGCCGGGTTTTTTCCCAGAACGGCAGCGCACTGGTGACGATGTCGCGCATCGTGCCTTTGGGGATCACCGCATAGGCCTCGGTGAACATGGCGCGGTCGGTCAAAAGCTGATCCTGACCGGGGTGGCCGCCTGTGGGCGCGTAGTAGGTGGGTTGTGCCATCGGGTGCCTCTGCTTGGGGATTGGGGCGCTATGCGAAGATTACCTTACCGGTCCAAGCGGCAGAGTTGCGATAGGTTTGTTCGGGATGATTTGAAGGTCGCGCAACAGGGCTTGGCCCCGGTTCGCTGCCGGTATATTCTTGAATGTAAATCTTTTTCAGCAAGGCGAGGCGATCATGAAAGCCTGGATTTCTTCTACTCTGACAGCGGTTGTTATTCTTGGAGCTGCGACGGTTGTTCAAGCCAAACCGATTTCCCGAATCATCGCAGAAATGGGACTGACGCCAGCGGATTTTGAAGTTGTGAACGTAACTGCGAACGCAATGCTTGCAGGAGGAACACCTCGGGTAGGCGAAGAAAGCACTTGGGTGAATGACGCCACCGGATCGAAAGGCACGATCCGCGTGCGTGATGTGCGGGACAATTGTGTTCACCTGCAGCACTTTATTCAACCCGAAGGGTCTGACCAGACCCGAGAGGTCAGGACCCGTCGCTGCCGCGATGCGGGCGGCAATTGGATCCTGACACCCTGATCCGGGGTCAGTAGCCGCGGCCTCTGTCGACTTCGTGCAGCAGGGGGTCGCCAGCGCTCAGTCGCTGAAAGTTCTCTCCGACATCCGACAATGCGTCGCCCAGGTGCCAGCCAGAGACATGCGGCGTGATGGTGACGCCGGGATGCGCCCAGAGCGGGTTTTCGGACGGCAGCGGCTCTGTCGAAGTCACGTCCAGCACCGCATGGCCGGGTGTACCGTTGTCCAGCGCGGCGATCAGTGCGGTTTCGTCAATCAGATCACCCCGACCGGCATTCAACAATTGGCTGCCGGGCTTCATCGCGGCCAGCATCCCGGCATCGAACAGACTGACGGTCTGAGGGGTCGAGGGCAGGATCGCGCAAACGTGGTCGCACTGGCCCAGCAATTCGGGCAGGGCGGCTTCTCCGTGCAGGCAGGTCACGCCGTCGATCTGCTTGGGCGACCTGCTCCAGCCCATCACCTGAAACCCGATTGCCCGCAGCATTTTGGCACTGCGTGCGCCGATATGGCCCAGGCCGAGAACTCCAACCACGGTTTCGGGGGCATAAAGGGGTGCCTTGGGCAGCCATTCCGCGCGGCGCTGCGCAGCCTCGTGAAAACCCATGTGGCGCTGATGGCGCAGGACATAGGCAACGAACCATTCGGCGATTTCCTGTGCGGGCGCATCGGGTTTCAGCCGCGCCACGCGTACATGTTCAGGCAGGTTGGGGTTGCTGACGATGGTTTCGACCCCGGCGCCCAGCTTTTGCACCAGCTGCAGGTTGGGCAGGCGTTTGTGGTGGTCGTTTTTCAACCCGACCACGGCAACCATGGTGATGTCGGCAGGATCACCAAGGCTGTCCGGCGTCCGCACATCCGTGTTGGGGTAATGCCGCAAGATATCGCGGGCAATATCGCTGTCGCTGATCCAGTCAGACAACCCGGTTTCGATCAACAACGCCATGTCGCACCTCCCACTGCTTCATATTGCGCTATGCCCCGTTACCGAACTGGACATTTTCCCCGCAGCTAAGTCATTCTCGGGCCGAAGGTAAAGCCCGGTTTTGGGATCGGGTCAGTAGAAATTGTTTGAGGCAGTCCATGAGCGGGACATCAGAACAAAGCCGGCAGGCTTATTTCCAATTGCGCGACGACGGCGCCTTTGTCGGCAATGATCCGGCGCGCGGCCCGTGGTCTGCCGATCACTGCCACGCGGGGCCGGTCAGCGGCCTGATCGTGCGCGCGGCGGAAACCGAGGTCGGCCCCGAGAAGATGTTGACCCGCCTGACGGTCGACCTGCTGCGGCCGCAGCCGTTGGCGGGGCTGCGGGTGGCCGCGGAAACCACGCGCCACACCAAGACGTTGGCGACCACGCGGGTCACGGTGCACGATCTGGACGACAGGCTCTGCGCCACGGCTACGACGATGCATCTGGCGCGGCGCGATCTGGGGCCGGTTCCGAATGTGGCGGTGGCTCCGCCCCGGTTGGAAGACGCGGTGATTGGCCCGTTCCCGATCGGCGAGGTGCGCCATGATCTGCCCGGCTTCGCCAATCACTCTGACGTGTTGTATCCGAAAGGCGGCAACCAAGGGGCGGGCCCCAAGACGGTGTGGATGCGCGTTCCTGCGTTGCTCGAGGGTGAGGAGCCGTCGCCGATCCAGGCGCTGTGCCCGCTGGCCGATTGTGGCAACGGCATCTCGTGGAACGCACCGACGCGCGAGATGGGGTTCATGAACACCGACCTGACCGTCCAGATCCATCGGGAGCCGGTTTCGGACTGGCTGGCCTCAGAGTCGGTCAGCCATTGGCAGTCCTCGGGGATCGGGATGTCGCAATCGGTACTGTATGACACCGAGGGCCCGGTGGGCACGGCCCTGCAGACAATTATTCTGTTCCCACCCGCCTGATTTGTTGGCCGGTTTCTGCACGCCACCTGTGAAACGCATTGCCGGGCAGGGGCCGAACCCCTATCTTTCGCCCATGCGTTGGATCGTCCCCCTTTTGACCTGCTGCCTGCCGATCCCGGCGATGGCGCACCCGCATGTCTTCATCGACACCGGGTTGGAGTTCATCGTGGACGACTCTGGCCAGCTGACGCATGTGCGCGTGACCTGGGTCTATGATGAGTTCTATTCGTTGCTGGTCCTTGAAGACATGAAGCTGGATCAGGATGCGGACGGTGCTCTGACGGACAGCGAACAGGGTTTTCTGGCCGGTTTCGATGCGCAATGGGTGGAAGGGTACAACGGTGATCTGGTCGTGTTGGCGGACGGTTCTCAGGTCACCTTGTCCGGCCCGCTGGAGCCGCAGGCCACCACCGAGGACGGGCGCATTGTTTCGTCCCATCTGCGCGCCGTCGAAGGCGGTGCGGTGCCCGCCGCCGCGCTCACGGTGAAAGCGTATGACGAAACCTACTACACCGCCTACGAGGTTACCCGCCCGGTGACAGTGACCGGCCCGGCGTCTTGCCAGATCAGCCGGGTTGACCCCGACATCGACGGCCAACTGGCCCAGATGCAGGCCTTTCTGTTGACGCTGGATGCCGATTACGATCTTGAGGAAAACGATATCCCGCTGGTCGGGGAAAGCTTTGCTACCGAGATTTTCGTTTCATGTCCAAATACCTGATTGTTCCGGTTGCCATCGCCATTGCGCTGCTGCTGTGGTTCTGGGGCAGCGGCGGCTTTGACAGTCTTGCCGCCTGGGCCGCAGGTGAGCAGCGCGAGTTTCAGAACCAGATCGCCCGCGCCCTGCGTGCCGCCCGCGCCGAACAGCCCGAGGCGGTTGCAACCCTGCTGACGGTCTGTTTCGCCTATGGCTTCTTCCATGCGATTGGCCCGGGCCACGGCAAGGTGCTGATCGGAGGCTACGGGCTGGGTCGCCGCGTCGCCTTCTGGCGCCTGTCCGCAATCAGCGTGCTGTCCAGTCTGGGGCAGGCGGTGACGGCCGTTGTGCTGGTTTACGCCGGGGTCCTGATCTTTCAGATGTCGCGCGAAAGCCTTGTGGGCACGACTGAGCAGGTCATGGCGCCGATCAGCTATGCTGCCATTGCTGCGATTGGCCTTTGGCTGGTGATCCGGTCTGTTCGCAGCTTTGCACGGCGGCATCGGACCAAAACCGCGCATCGCCACCATGACCATCATGACCACGACCACCATCATCATGATCACGATGATGGTGTTTGTTCCGATTGCGGCCATCGCCACGGCCCAACAGCCGAGGAAGTGGCTCAGGTCGGCAGCCTGCGCGAGGCCATGCTGCTGATCGCGGGCATTGCCGCGCGGCCCTGTACCGGAGCTCTGTTCGTGCTGATCCTGACATGGCAGATGGGCATTGCAATGGTCGGCATCGCGGGCGCCTTTGCGATGGCTTTGGGCACGGCGACGGTAACGACTCTGGTTGGCTGGACCTCGTTTGGTCTGCGCGGAGGGTTGTTGGCGTCTGCTTCGGCCACGCGATTTGCCTCGGTGCTGGCGCCGACCATCGAACTGGTGGCGGGGCTCATCATCGTCGTGATCGCCAGCGGGTTGTTGATGCGCGCGATCTAGTCGAACACCGGTTCCGGATACCCAACCCGCGCCAGATACAGGCCTTGCGGTGGGCATACAGGCCCGCAGGCGGCCCGATCCACAGCTTCCAACGCATCCCGCACATCCTCGGGCGTCCATGCGCCGGCGCCGACACGCTCTAGCGTTCCCACGAAACTGCGCACCTGATTGTGCAGGAACGACCGCGCCCGAACGTGGAAATGCACCTCGGGGCCGGAAAAGCCTTCAACCTGCTCCACCCGCAGCTCGTCCAGCGTTTTGACCGGGCTGGCGGCCTGACATATCGAGGACCGGAAGGTGGTGAAATCATGGCGTCCGATCAGCATATCCGCCCCGGCCTGCATCGCATCGACGTCCAGCCGGTGGTTGATCCGCCAGACCTGCCCGGCGTCATGGGTCGCAGGGGCGCGGCGCATCAGAATGCGGAACAGGTATTGCCGCTCCAGCGCTGAAAACCGGGCGTGCCAGTCGTCATCCACGCGCGCGGCCTTCACGATGGCCACCGGTTGCGGTTTGAGGTGATAGTTCAACGCCTCAGACAGGCGGAACGGGTCCCACTCCTTGACCAGATCGCAATGGGCGACCTGACCCAGCGCATGAACGCCTGCGTCGGTGCGACCGGCGGCTGCGATGGTGTGATCGCCGGGCTGAATGCGCGACAGCGCCTGTTCGATCGCCCCCTGAACCGATGGCAATTCTTTTTGCCGCTGCCATCCGGCAAACGGTTCCCCTTGGTATTCGACTTTCAGCGCGTATCTGGGCATGGGCCGCTGGTAACGTGCTGCGCAAAAAGGGGCAAGGGCGGGAAAGCTCTGGCAAGTGCCGAGACCTCTACCTATCTTGAGCGAAACGATAAAAGCGGGGCGACAGTTTGGTCATCTCATCCTTGGCAGACAGTCTTGTGCGCGGCGTCGAAAGCGTGGGTGATCGCGTGTCCGAGACATTGTTCGAGCCGGTCATACGTCTGGGCGTCACCGGTCTGGCGCGGTCGGGCAAGACGGTGTTCATCACCTCTCTGGTCGCGAACCTGCTGGACCGGGGGCGGATGCCCGGGCTGGTTGCGCAGCAGGAGGGGCGGATCAACACCGCCTATCTGCAACCGCAGCCTGACGATACCGTGCCCCGGTTCGACTATGAAAACCATCTGGCCGCGCTGACCGGCCCGCAACCGCACTGGCCCGACAGTACCCGCGCCGTGTCGGAACTGCGCCTGTCGTTCAAGGCCCGCCCTTCGGGTCTGCTTTCCGGCCTGCAGGGGCCGCGGACCATCCATCTGGATATCGTCGACTATCCCGGCGAATGGCTGCTGGATCTGGCGCTATTGGACAAATCCTATGAGGTCTGGTCGGCGGAGACGCTGGAACGCATCGCTGGCCGGGCCGAGGCCGCGCCGTATCTCGCGCAGGCCAAGGCAGCTGAACCTGCGGAAAAACATGATGAACCCACGGCGCAGGCCCTGGCGAAAACCTTCGCAGCCTATCTGAGCGCCGCACGGGGGGCCGGGTTCTATGACTGCACGCCGGGGCGGTTTCTGCTGCCGGGTGATCTGGCAGGATCACCCGTGCTTACATTTGCGCCTCTGCCGGTGGACGGTCATGCGCCGCGGCGCAGCCTGCACCGGGAAATGGCGCGTCGGTACGAGGCGTACAAGGCGCAGGTGGTGAAACCGTTCTTTCGCGATCACTTCTCCCGCATCGACCGACAAGTGGTTCTGGTCGATGCGCTGGGCGCGATCCACAAAGGCCCTCAGGCGGTCGAGGATATGCGCCGGGCGATGGCCGACATCCTTGCGGCCTTCCGTCCGGGGCGCAACGCGTGGCTTACTCAGTTGCTGTTGGGCAAACGGGTCGAGCGTATCCTGTTCGCGGCTACCAAGGCCGATCACCTGCACCACACGCAACATCCTCGCCTCACACACATCATGGAGGCTCTGACCCGCGACGCCCGCGACCGCGCCAGCTTTGCCGGGGCGGAAACGGCGGCGTTGTCGCTGGCGGCGTTGCGGGCGACGACCGAGGAAATTCGCACTCATAACGGGACTGACTTGCCCTGCGTGCGCGGCACCTTACTGGACGGCAAGCAGGCGGCATTTTACCCCGGCGAACTACCTGACGACCCGGCGCACCTGCTGGGACCGGCCCGCAACGGGGCAGAAAGCTGGCTGGGTGAAGAATATGGCTTCATGGCCTTCGCACCCGCGCATCTGACTCTGCGCCCCGGCGATGGCCCGCCGCATATCCGGCTGGACCGCGCCGCGCAGTTCCTGATCGGAGACCGCCTGTGACCGTCACCCTCCGCCCCGCCCGCAGCACGGATGCCGGTAGTATCGGAGAGATCCTGCACGGCTTTGCGCGCGAAAACGACTGGATGCCTGAACTGCATTCCCGTGCCGAAACCATCGCCTTTTGCGGTTGGATGATCGACCAGAACTGGGTCACTGTCGCTGAAACCGACGCGGGCGTTGTGGGGTTTCTGGCGCTCAAGGGAACGGAAATTCACTCTCTCTATCTTACACCCGCAGTATGTGGCCGGGGGATTGGTCAATGCTTGCTGGAACAGGCAAAGTCTGATCAAGCCGAGCTATCGTTGTATGCGTTTCAGGCCAATCGGGGGGCATGTCGGTTCTACGAACGCAACGGTTTCGCCGAGGTCGCCCGCAGCGACGGGTCCGGTAATGATGAAAACCTGCCGGACATCAAATATGTCTGGCACAGGGAAAGGACGGCTGATGGCTAAAGGTCCGGTACTGATCGATCTGGACGCGGAAGAACCCGCAGCCGACGTGGCGCAGGCCCCGCCGGTGCCCGACATTGCCCCGCCACAAGGGCAGGCGATGCAGACGGCGGCACGGCTGGCAGCGCGGAAACCCTCGGCCTTGTCGCGGTGGTTCTGGGGGCTGGCGCTGGCGGTGATCGGCGCCGTGGTCTCGGTTGCCGCCTGGGATTTCGTCAATTCACTGCTGCTGCGCGCGCCGATCTTGGGTTGGGTCGTGACGGGGTTGATTGGGGCGCTTGTTCTGGTTGCTCTGATCATCGCCGTGCGGGAACTGGCAGCTATTGGGCGGCTGTCCCGTGTGGATGGAATGCGCCATGCTGCCGATGTCGCACTGGCCGAGGGTGATCTGGCGCAGGCCCGCGCGGTGACCAACCGCCTGATCGCGTTCTACAAAGGGCGCGACGAAACCCAATGGGGCCGCGACCGGCTGGCCGAGCGGATGGGCGAACAGTTCGACGCCTCAACCCTGCTGACTCTGGCCGAAGACGAATTGCTGGCCCCTCTGGACGCCGCTGCCAGCCGCGAGGTTGAGGCCGCCGCCCGGCAGGTCGCGACGGTGACCGCGCTGGTGCCGTTGGCGCTGGCCGATGTTGTGACGGCGCTTGCGGCCTCGTTGCGGATGATCCGCCGTGTGGCCGAGATATATGGCGGACGCGCCGGGTTTCTTGGCAGTTGGCGCCTGACACGGGCGGTATTCGTGCATCTGGTGGCAACCGGGGCCGTAGCCGTAGGCGACGACCTGCTGGAGCCGATTCTTGGCGGATCGGTCCTCAGCAAACTGTCACGCAGATTTGGTGAGGGGCTGGTAAACGGCGCACTCAGCGCGCGGGTTGGCGTGGCCGCGATGGAGGTCTGCCGTCCATTGCCGTTTTCCGACCGGCATCAACCGTCGACGCGCGGGATGATTAAGCGGGCGCTCAGCGGGTTGTTTTCCAAAACTTGACCTGACGCAAAGTCCACCAGCCCGCTGGCGTGCATAACAAAGCCGGAGCCAGCCATGACCGACCACGGACACAGCCAGCAGGAAATCGCCGCGCGGATCAATGCGCCGCCCGGTCGGGGTGTGCTGCGCGATGTGGTCTATGGCGGCATTGATGGATCTGTGACCACCTTTGCCATCGTGGCCGGAGTTGCGGGTGCGGGGCTGTCGCCCTTTATCATTGTCGCCTTGGGGTTGGCCAACGTGCTGGCGGACGGGTTCTCCATGGCCGCCGGAAATTACTCGGGCACCAAGGCCGAGCTGGATAACATCCGCCGTATCAGGGCTATCGAAGAACGTCATATCGATCTTTACCCCGACGGAGAGCGCCGCGAGGTGCGTGAGATTCTGGCGCAGAAAGGCCTGTCGGGCCGCGTGTTAGACGAGGCGACAGATGCGATCACCGCCAACCACGAAAACTGGATCAACCTGATGGTCGAGGGCGAATACGGGCTGGGCAGCGTCGACCCCCATCCGTTCAAGGCCGCGATGGCCACCTTCATAGCGTTCCTCGTTGCCGGTATGGTGCCGCTGCTGCCGTTCCTTCTGTCGCTCGATCAGGCCTTTGTCATCTCGGCCTGCATGACCATGGGCGTTTTCTTCGCCATCGGAGCATTCAAAAGCCGCTGGTCTCTGGCCCCGTGGTGGCGATCCGGGCTCGAGACTTTTTTGATCGGCGGGGCTGCGGCGTTGATCGCCTATCTTGTTGGGTCTCTGTTCCACCCCTGACGGCCAAGATTGTCGCAGTGGGGCGCATATGGCTGGTCAATCCGCGGCCAGCAGTTAGGCTGCCGTAAACAGGTTCAGGTGATTGAGTGACCATTGCAGATTGCAGGTAAAAACGTTCTTGTTTTAGGGGCTTATGGCTTTATAGGCGCCGCTGTCACGCGGTCGCTGCGGGCTGAGGGCGCGCGTGTTTCAGCCTTTGTGCGCAGCGGGAAGGCGGGGATGTGGGTTCTTGGTGATATTCCGCAGATACAGGGCGATTTGCGGGCCTGTTTACGGCCCGAAGATTGGGATAGCCACCTGCAGGGTATTGATTGCGTCGTAAACTGCGCGGGCGCGTTGCAGGATGGTCCGGCCGATGATCTTGAGGCCGTGCATCACGTCGCCATTGCTGCCTTGGGCCAGGCATGTGCCGAAAAAGACATCGCCGTGGTCCAGATTTCGGCCATCGGGGCCGAAACCGATGCCGATACCGATTTCATGCGCACCAAGGCCGCCGGGGATGCGGCGTTGCGGGCAAGCGGCGCTCGGTTGTGGATACTCAAGCCCGGGCTGGTGATCGGGCAATCGGATTATGGCGGCACCGCGCTGTTGCGGATGCTGACGGCGGTACCTTTGGTGCAGCCCATCGCATATCCCGACACGCCCGTTCAATGCGTCGGGATGCCGGACCTGTGCCGCGCCGTTTCATTGGCTGTGGCGCAGGACTTGCCGCAGGGGACCTATGATCTGGTCGAGGACACTCCGGCCTCGTTGTCCCAAGTGCTGGCAGAGACCCGTAAATGGATGGGGTTCCCGACTGCGCGGGTCACGGCGGTAGTGCCAGAGGTGATGACCGGCTTGATCTCGACCTGCGCGGATGGGCTGGGGCATTTAGGGTGGCGCTCGCCCCTGCGCAGTAATGCGATGACAGTGATGGCAGACGGAGTGGTGGGCGACCCGGAACCCTACCGTTCGGCAACAGGACAGTCGCTGGCCAGCTTACCACAGGTCTATGCGGGTCTGACCTGTTCGCGCGAGCATCGGCTGACCGCGCGGATGTCGCTGCTGATGCCTGCGGTTGTCGCGATGCTCAGCCTGTTCTGGCTGCTGTCTGGCCTGATCGGATTGATCAGCATCTCCGATGCCGCGTCTGTTTTGAGCGATGCCGGGTGGGGCATGGCTATGGCCGTTGCCAGCGTCCTGTTCTGGTCCTTCGTTGATATCGCATTGGGCCTTGCGATCCTCTGGCGGCCCTGGGCGGCTAGGGCTTGCCTTGCCCAGATTACCGTTGCCCTGATTTACCTGCTGGCCGCCAGTTTCACGGCGCCGGGCCTTTGGCTCGACCCGCTCGGCCCGTTGATGAAGATCCTGCCGGCGATGACGCTCTCGCTTGTCGCCTGGCCCCTGTTGCAGAGCCGCTGATGGACCCGGACCTGATTCTGCGTTGGCTGCACATCATCGGAGCCTGCGTCCTGTTGGGCACCGGCGCAGGGATCGCGTTTTTCATGCTGATCGCGCACCGCTCGGGAGATGCCCGATTTATAGCGCAGACCGCCGGAGTGGTGGTTCTGGCCGATCTGCTGTTCACGACAACGGCCGTTATTGCCCAGCCCATAACCGGGGGTCTGCTGGCATGGCGGCTGGGCTGGCCCCTGACCGAGGGGTGGGTACTGGCTTCGCTGATGCTTTACGCGGTGGCCGGGGTGTTCTGGCTGCCGGTCGTTTGGATACAAGTGCGAATGCGCGGGCTGGCGCAGGCGGCGGCTGACAGCGGCGTACCCTTGCCGCAGGTCTATCACCGTCTGTTCCGCATCTGGTTCGCCTGCGGGTTTCCGGCTTTTGCGGCGGTGCTGGCCATCCTTTGGTTGATGATCGCGCGCCCGACGATCGGGTGGATTTAGCTCTGAGCTTTTCAATCAAACCTCCGGGATTTCTGACTGTTGCCCGCTGCGTGCCTCGGGTAGCTTGGCGTTGAAACCACCCGGAGAGCCCATTGGAATCCCTGCTTGTTCTTGTCGGATTGATCGTGTTGGCCATACCGGTGGCCATCGTTGTTCTGCTTGTCGGTCACACGCGTCTGCGCCGCCGGGTCGAACAGCTTGAACTGCAACTCCGCGCGCTGGGCGGAGATGTACCCGAGGCGCGCGCTGTGCCAGCCCGGCCCGAGCCGCGCAAACCGACCGAGAAACCGGACAAGCCGCCGAAGCCCGCGCCGTGGTCCAAGGCTCAAACACCTCGGCCCGCTGCCGAGCAGTCCCCGCCTGCCGCCGTTGTGTTTCGCGAGGATCGGTTTGCTGCCCTCTCGACCTGGTTGCGGGAGAACTGGTTTTACGCGGTGTCGGCCCTGTCGCTGGCGCTGGCGGGGATATTTCTGGTTCAATACGGCGTCGAAAACGGGTTGCTGCCACCGTCTGCGCGCGTGATTGCCGCGTTGCTATTCGGTGCGGCGCTGATCGTGGCTGGCGAAGTGATCCGCCGCAGGTATGGCGATGACGAGTCCTCGGCCACCGCCTATTTGCCCTCGGTCTTCTCCGGAGCCGGTCTGGTCACCCTGTTCGGAGGCATTCTGGCCGCAAGGCAGCTCTATGACCTGATCGGCCCCGAGACCGCGCTGGCTGCGATGGTTGTTGTCGCGCTGTTGGGGTTGGTTTTGGGGTGGTTTCACGGCCCCTTGTTGGCCGCCGTTGGTTTGATCGGAGCCTTTTCGGCCCCCTTCGTCGTTGGCGGAACCTCAGAGGACCCAAGCTGGCTATACGCCTATTTCTTCGTGATCGCTGTTTTGGGGCTTGGGATCGACACGGTGCGGCGCTGGGCGTGGATCTCGGTTCTGACCCTGTTTGGCGCGTATACCGCTTGCCTGTTGCTGGTGCTGTCCTCGCCCTTGACTGAACCGGATTACCTGATCTGCGTCACGGCGCTGGCGGTGGTAGCCATTGCCATTCCGGTCCGGCGGATCTGGCCGGATCATGGCGGTGCGATGATCAGCCAGATCATAGGGCGCAAAAAGGGAGATGCATGGCCTGAGTTCCCGACACGGCTGGGTTTTGGTGCAGTTGCCGTGAGCTCCGCCATTCTGTCGGTGCACTGGGCCGACAGCCCGGCGGAGTTCTGGCTGGGCGTTACCTTGCTGGCGGGGCTGACACTTGGATTGATGCTGTGGGGCAGCCGGGCAGAGGCCCTGAAGGACGCAACCGCGCTGCCTGCGCTTGGCCTGGTCTGGTTCGTTCTGGTGCATGGCTGGGAAAACGGCATCGTGCTGCGCCTGTTCGCCGAAACCTATGCCGAAACCGCCGAAGCAGATTACCCGTGGGTGGTCACGATCCTGATCATGCTGGGCGCGGTGATTTCAGTCACCGCAGCGTGGCGCTCGATGCAGGCGCGCACATTCCCGGCGGTCTGGGCCGGTGCAGCTGCTGTCTTTGCACCCGCCTTGGCCATCGCGCTTGAGGTTGGCTGGCACCCCGCGACGGTCATCGGAGCCTACCCGTGGGCGCTGCATGGCATCGCCTTGGGCGTGCTGATGGTCATCTTTGCCGAGCGCTTTGCGCGCGTTGATGGCGACAAACGGATGCGCGCGTCTCTGGCGACGCTTTCGGCGCTGTCCTGTTTGACCTTTGCCTGTGTCATCGTCCTCAGTTCAGCGGCGCTGACTGTTGCGTTGGTTGCGATGATTGTCGTGGCCGCCGCGCTGGATCGCAAGTTCACCCTGCCTCCGTTGAGCTGGTTCATTTGGGCCGGAGTGTTCACGGTCACGGTGCGGCTGGTGCTGAACCCGGGTCTCGACTGGGCGAGCACGGCTCCGGTGGTTGAGATGGCGTTGGTTTATAGCACGGCCACTGTCGGGTTCCTGATCGGGTGGCTGCTGATCCGGCCATTGGACCGCCCCGTGGCGACGCTGCTGTTGGAAAGTGCCGCTTGGGCGACCGGGGGCATCTTGTTGTCGCTGCTGTTGGAGCGCTGGCTGCAGAGTTTTGGCGAGGGCAACGCCACCAACAGCCACTGGGGGCTGGGTCTGCTTGCGCTCATTTGGCTGCTGCTGGCCTTTGCACAGGTGCAGCGGTTCGAACTGGGCGGCAAGCTGAACTATGCCCGCTATCTTTTGGCCGCGTTCTTTGCCGGGCATGGCCTATTCCGGCTGGCACAGGCGCTGGCCGAGGCGAACCCGCTGCTCAGCACGGTTGCGCCACCAGTTCTGGGGCCGCCGGTGTTGAACACACTGGCGGTGGCGTACCTGTTGCCTGCACTGGCCATCGGGTTCTCGGTCTGGCGTATCCACGCGACGCCGCTCTGGCTGAAGCGCGCCAGCTGGGGGCTGAGCAGTGTGCTGGCGGCGGTCTGGCTGGGATTGACGATCCGTCACATCTGGCAGGGTGCCGCGGGGATGTATGAGGGCAACGGCGTGACCCAGCCCGAGCTTTACACATATACCATGGCCCTGCTGGTGATCGGGGCAGCACTGTTCTACCAGTCGCTTGCGCGCCGATCCGACCTGATGCGCAAGGCAGGTCTGGGGGTGATCGGGCTGGCCGTGGCCAAGGTGTTCCTGATCGACATTGCCGGGCTGGGTGGCCTGATCCGGGTGTTCTCGCTGCTGGCTCTGGGGCTTGCACTGGCGGGTCTGGCGTGGCTCAACCGCTGGGCCAAGCTGCGCCATTCGCCGCAAGGGGCGGAACCTCTGGACCATTAGGCGCGGGCGTCCTATAAGCGCGGCCATGTATGACCGGACGGCCATCATTATTCGAATTATATCCCCGGCGCTCTGACCCTCTGAGACGCCGGGCAAAGGTGTTTGAGACTTCGCACCGACCGCTTCGATCCTAGTACGACCAGATCATCCAAAGGACGCCCCCAATGTGCGCCGACACGATCCAAACACCTGATTACAAAGACACGCTGAACCTGCCCAAAACCGAATTCCCCATGCGCGCCGGCCTGCCCAAGCGCGAACCCGCATGGCTGGAACGTTGGGAGACCATCGGCGTCTATGACCGCCTGCGAGAAAAAGAGGGCCGCACGCCCTTTACCCTGCACGATGGCCCCCCCTACGCGAACGGCCACCTGCATATCGGCCACGCGCTGAACAAGACCATCAAGGACATGATCGTGCGCAGCCATCAGATGATGGGATTCGACGCGCGCTATGTGCCCGGTTGGGACTGCCACGGTCTGCCCATCGAATGGAAGATCGAAGAGCAGTACCGCAAGAAGGGCAAGAACAAGGACGAGGTGAACGTCGTCGACTTCCGTCAGGAATGCCGCAAGTTCGCCGAGGGCTGGATCGACATCCAGCGCGAAGAGTTCAAGCGTCTTGGCATCACCGGCAACTGGGCCGATCCCTATATCACCATGGACTATCACGCCGAAGCCGTGATCGCCGACGAGTTCATGAAGTTCCTGATGAACGGCACGCTTTATCAGGGCTCGAAGCCCGTGATGTGGTCGCCCATCGAAAAGACCGCTCTGGCCGAGGCCGAGGTCGAGTATCACGACAAGGAAAGCTTCACCATCTGGGTGAAGTTCAAGGTCGTGAACTCGGGCGATCTGGACGACGCGTTTGTTGTGATCTGGACGACGACCCCATGGACGATGCCGTCGAACAAGGCTGTCGTTTTTGGCAAGGATATCTCTTACGGCCTGTACGAAGTCACTGGTGCGCCGGACGAATGCTGGGCCAATGTGGGCGACAAGTTCCTGCTGGCCGATAATCTGGCTGCTGATGTTCTGGGCCGCGCGCGTCTGAACGATGACCAGTGGACCCGCGTTCGTGATGTGACCACCGATGAGCTGGCGGGCGTGCAACTGACCCACCCGCTGGCTGGCGCCGAGGGCGGCAATGGCGAATGGGATGACATCCGTGATTTCCGTGCCGCTGATTTCGTGACCGACACCGAAGGCACCGGATTTGTCCACTGTGCCCCGTCGCATGGTATGGAAGAATTCGAACTGTATCGTGACCTGGGCATGCTGGAACAGGTCATCACCTACAACGTGATGGATGATGGCGGCTTCCGCGCCGATCTGCCGTTCTTCGGCGGCAAGTACATCCTGTCCCGCAAGGGCGGTGAGGGTGACGCAAACAAGGCCGTCATCGACAAGCTGGTCGAGGTCGGCGGTCTGCTGGCGCGTGGCAAGATCAAGCACAGCTATCCGCATTCGTGGCGCTCGAAGGCTCCGATCATCTACCGCAACACGCCGCAGTGGTTTGCCTCCGTGGACCGCAAGCTGAACGACGGTATGGGCGAGATGGGGGATACCATCCGCGAACGCGCCCTGCGGTCCATCGACGAGCTGGTGAAATGGACCCCGCAGACGGGCCGGAACCGCCTGTATTCCATGATCGAAGCCCGCCCGGACTGGGTTCTGTCGCGCCAGCGCGCCTGGGGCGTGCCGCTGACCTGCTTCACCAAGAAAGGGGCTTTGCCCACCGACGCGGATTACCTGCTGCGCAACGAAGACCTGAACGCCCGCATCAAGGCAGCGTTCGAGGAAAAAGGCGCGGATATCTGGTACACCGACGGCTTCAAAGAAAAGATCCTCGACGGCATCGCCAACCCGGACGACTACGATCAGGTGTTCGACGTGCTGGATGTGTGGTTCGACTCCGGCTCGACCCATGCCTTTGTTCTGCGTGATCGTGAGGATGGCACCGAAGACGGCATCGCCGACGTCTACATGGAAGGCACCGACCAGCACCGCGGTTGGTTCCATTCGTCGATGCTGCAGGCCTGTGGCACCAAGGGCCGTGCGCCTTACCGCAACGTGGTGACCCACGGCTTTACGCTGGATGCCAAGGGCAACAAGATGTCCAAGTCGCTGGGCAACACCATCGTGCCGGAAGAGGTCGTCAAGCAATACGGCGCCGATATCCTGCGCCTGTGGGTGGCTCAGACCGACTACACCGCCGACCAGCGGATCGGGCCGGAGATCCTGAAAGGCACCGCCGACAGCTATCGCCGCCTGCGCAACACCATGCGATTCATGCTGGGTTCGCTGGCCGATTTCACCGAGGCCGACCGCGTCGCGCCCGAGGAAATGCCGCGTCTGGAACGTTGGGTCCTTAGCCGTCTGGCCGATCTGGATGAACAGGTCCGCAAGGGCTATGCCGCGTTCGATTTCCAGGGCGTGTTCAGCGCCGTCTTTACCTTTGCCACGGTCGATCTGTCGTCGTTCTATTTCGACGTCCGCAAGGACGCGCTGTATTGCGACGGCGACAGCCTGCGCCGCCGTGCGGCCCGTACCGTGCTGGATATCCTCTTCCACCGCCTGACCACTTGGTTGGCCCCGGTTCTGGTCTTTACCATGGAGGAGGTCTGGCTGGAGCGGTTCCCGGGCGACGACAGCTCGGTTCATCTGGTGGATTTCCCGGAAACGCCCGCCGACTGGCGCAACGAAGTGATGGAAGCCTACATGGCCAAGGTGCGCCGCGTCCGCCGTGCCGTAACCGCCGCGCTGGAAATCCAGCGTCAGGACAAGGTGATCGGTTCCAGCCTCGAGGCTGCGCCGATCGTGCATGTCGAGGATCAGGAAACCCGCGACCTGCTGGCGACCTTTGACGTGGACGACATGTGCATCACCTCTGGCCTGACTGTCACTGGCGACCCAGCCCCGGCCGAGGCGTTCCGTGTGCCGGAAATCGAAGGTGTCGCGGTGGTGTTCGAAAAGGCCGAGGGGGAAAAGTGCCAGCGTTGCTGGAAAATCCTGCCCGATGTGGGCCGCCACGCCCACGAAGGCGTCTGCGGACGCTGCGACGAGGCGCTGAGCTAAGATCCAACCCCCGGCCCAACCGCCGGGGGTTTTTCGTTGCGTAGGGCGAGGCGATCTGAAACCCTGCACCCATGCCGATGATTGCCGTAGAAACTCAGTTTGGTTGCCTTGGAGTCGAAGAGACTGATGGCGCCATCACGCGCCTTGTGTGGGATGGTCGGAACGAAGGTCCTGAGACGCCTTTGTTGCAGGAAGCTGCCGCGCAGCTGACGGCCTATGATCAGGGTCGGCTTGAGCGATTTGATCTGCCTTACCACGTCGCCGGGTCAAAGTTTCAGCAGCAGGTCTGTGATCTGATGTACGCCATCCCGCTGGGCGAAACCCGCACCTATGGCGATATCGCCAAAGAGCTTGGGCAGCCCCCTCAGCCCGTGGGGCAGGCTTGCGGTGCCAATCCGATCCCGGTCATCATCCCCTGTCACCGGGTGTTGGCGGCCAATGGTCTGGGCGGGTTTTCCGGCGATGGCGGGGTCGAGACCAAGGTTGCTCTGCTGCGCCATGAACGGGCGGCAGGCCTGCTGATCTGACAAGCGGAATTCTATTGCAATCCGGTTGCTTGAGGCCCAATTTGTATCAGATAGAGTATTCAAAGGACCGCATTGAATGACCGCCCAATCAGACCTGGCCGCCCGTAAAAAGGTCATTATTGACCGCCTGATGTCGCTGGAAGAGCAGGAACTTGCCACCGCGCAAGCCCATTACGACGCGTTTTTGAAGGATTCTCAACTGGATGACCGGGAAGGGCATGACAAGGACGATATCGCGGCCTCGCGCGAGAATGCGGATCTGGCGGCGGCTTTTGATGCCCCTGTGCACGCCCATCACGCCAAGATCGACGTGATCGAAAACACCGATTTCAGCCTGACCGACACGGTGCAGCCCGGTGCGGTGGTCAAGTTCAACAATCGCCGCTTTGTGGTCTGCGTCTCGACTACGCGGTTCGATGTTGACGGCAAGACCTATATGGGGATCTCAACCCAAAGCCCGATCTACCTGTCGATGGTGGGCCTGCAAGAGGGTGATGTCTTCACCCATAACGGGACTGAGTTCGAGGTTCAGGAAGTCCTGTAATCTGCGCTTTTGCGCTGCGGTATGATCTGCTGCGCAATTCCCGCTGACACCAGATAGAGGCTGGTGATCACCAGACCCCAATGCGCCCAGCTTTCGGGATGGAAATCGACCCATGCAGCCCAGCCTGCAAAGAAAGTCCAGGCAAAGGCCATGGGCAGCGACACGGCGCGCCAACGCTCGGTGCGGACGGGGTGAATGAACTTCAACGGCAGGAACATCGCCAGCGACAGCAGCGACACCAGCAGCAGGATGATCCAGAAATTAGGCTCTAGCGCGAAAATCACGATCACGAACATGTTCCAGCAGCCGGGAAAGCCGGAAAAGGAGTTGTCCTTTGTTTTCATGCGCGTATCGGCAAAATACATGGCGCTGGCAAAGGTGATGACAATGATGGCGAACCAGCCGGTCCAGCCGTCCATCAATCCGGATTTGAACAGCGCATAGGCCGGGATAAACACATAGGTCAGATAGTCGATGATCAGATCCAGCAGCACACCATCAAACTCGGGCGCGTTCTTCTTGACGTGGTAGTGGCGGGCCAGGGGGCCGTCGATGCCGTCCACGATGAACGAGACCACCAGCCACAGATACATCAGGCTCCATTTTTCTTCGACAGCGGCCAACATGGCCAGCATTGCGAACACAGCGCCGGTGGCGGTGAACAGATGGACGAAAAGCGCTTTGAATCTGACGGTCATGCAGGTGTCATGACCGATGCGTTCGTCAGATGCAAACCAAAAGCCGGGTTAGAGGGATTGCCCGACGTCGCGATGCGAAGACGTCACGCTTTGGGGTGGGCGCGGTTATAGACCTCCATCAACCGAGCCGTGTCGACGGCCGTGTAGGTCTGAGTGGTCGAGAGCGACGCGTGCCCCAGCAGCTCCTGAATGGCACGCAGGTCGCCCCCGGCGGACAGCAGATGGGTGGCAAAGCTGTGCCGCAGAGCGTGGGGCGTGGCCGTTGCGGGCAGACCGAGTTGCATCCGCGCCTTGGCCATCACGCCCTGAATGGCCCTTGGGTTCAGCGGGCCACCACGCACACCGCGGAACAGAGCCATATCCTTGGCCTGGGGATGCGGACACAGCCGAAGGTAATGATCCACCGCCGCGCGGGCGGCAGGCAGGACGGGTACGATCCGCTCTTTGTTGCCTTTGCCGACGATTCGCAGGGTCTCGGGCAGGGGAGCGTCGGCACAGGTCAGGGACAGGGCCTCGGAAATACGCAAGCCGCAGCCGTAAAGCAGTGTGACCACCGCCACGTCGCGGGCTGCGACCCAATCGTTGGCCGATTGCAGCTCGACCGTTTCGATCATGGCGCGTGCGGCGTCTTCGGTCAGCGGGCGGGGCAGTTTCTTGGTGAACTTGGGCGCGCGGATCGACAGGACGGCGGTGGGCTCGAACCCCTCCCGCTCGGACAGCCAGCGGTAGAAGCTTTTGACGGCCGAGAGTTTGCGCGCCAGTGACCGCGCGCCTACACCTGAAGCGCGCTGATCCGCCATCCATGCGCGCATGTCGGACACGGTGATCCGAGCCAACGCAGCCAGTCCCTGACGTTCGCTGTGATGCAGGGTCATGAAGGACAGGAAATCGGTGACATCCCCGCGATAGGCGGTCTGTGTGTTCTCGGATCGACCGGCCAGTGCCCCCAGACTGGCCAGCCAATGCTGTAGCGCATCGCGGCAAGCTGGGGAGATCAGGCTCACGACAGCCAGTGGCGCATCGAGCGTTCGAACACGCCAGCAAAGAAAGACAGAAGATCGGTGCCCAGTTGCGGGGTGAAGTGGTTGGCGTCCTTGGCCCCCATGACGATCATGCCGGGCAGGCGGCCTTCGCCCAGGTTCAACCTCAGGCAGGCCTCGGACCGAAGTTGACCGGCCATGGTGCCGAACACCCGGGGGTTGGCATGGGCAATCGGGCGCAGGACAACTTGCCGTGCGGGACCGCCACGGTCCTGACTGAGATAGGCATCGACGGCGCCGGGTTCGACCACGGTCAGAACACCGCCCAACTTTTCGATCGCGGGGTCTTCCTGCCGGACTGTGGTTTCCAGAACCAGCGTGATGTGGTCCACCCGCAGGATGTCGGCAATTTCACTGCCGAGTGTGCGCAGGAAATCCTCGAAATCGACGGGCTCCAGCAGGCGGAGGATGGCACGGTGCACCTGATTGGTGCCTGCGAGGTTTTCGTACGCCGCTGCGATGACCGAGCGGTGCGTGTCCTCGAGCCGATCCAGCCGCGCCTCGAGCCGCTGCATGGCGATGCCGCGCAGGTCGATGACGTTGTCCCCGCGCGCCTGTTCATTGGCGGCCACCAGCGCCTGCATCAGATCCTTGTCGTCCAGCACGGCGTCCGGCTCGGCCAGAATCGCGGCGCGGAGATTGTCCTTGAGTTTGGTGTTGCTGCTCATGTCCCGTCCGGTCTTTTTTTGTTGGCCGGCTTATAACACGGAATGCGACATTTGCCTTGGGAAAAATGCAGGCAAAAGTGGATTTCATGTGGGGATGTGTTGGAAAGGCTCCCGCCTGCAATGCCCTGATCAAAAGATCAGGTTTTGCAGTTGGGCCGGGCGCGGCGCCTGACGGCGCCGCGCGGGTGCGCTTGGTATCAGAGAATTTTTTGACCGGTCTTGGCCCAGTCGGCCAGGAAGGTTTCCAGGCCCTTATCGGTCAGCGGATGATCGGCCAGTTTCTTGATCACGGCGGGCGGGGCGGTGATCACGTCGGCACCAATGCGGGCGCTGTCGGTCACGTGGTTCACCGAGCGGATCGAGGCGGCGAGGATTTCGGTTTCGAACCCGTAATTGTCATAGACCTGACGGATATCGGCGATCAGGTCCATGCCATCCAGGTTGATGTCGTCCAGACGGCCGATGAAGGGTGAGATGAAGGTTGCACCTGCTTTGGCGGCCAGAATCGCCTGATTGGTCGAAAAACAAAGCGTTACGTTGACCATCTGGCCTTCGTCGCTGAGCGTTTTACACGTTTTCAGACCGGCCCATGTCAGCGGCACTTTCACCGCGATGTTGGGCGCGATCTTGGCCAGTTTGCGGCCTTCGGCGATCATGTCGTCGGCCTCGGTGGCGACCACTTCGGCGGACACAGGGCCATCGACCAGATCGCAGATCTCTTTGGTCACTTCCAGAATGTCGCGGCCCGATTTCAGGATCAGCGAAGGGTTGGTGGTTACGCCGTCCACCATGCCCAGATCGTTTAGTTCGGCGATGGCGTCGATCTCGGCGGTGTCTACGAAGAATTTCATGAGGGCAGTCCTTTGATGGGTTGGCCTTGGTCGCGGATGCCTTTACCTCAAAGAGACCCATGCTGAAACCCCCCGGACCAAGGATATGCGGTGAGCACCAAGGAGTATTTCGACCACGGTGAGTTGATGGCGGTGCTGACCACGCAGCCGCTGGACCGGACGCTGGATTACAAAGCGCCCGAGGGCGGGTGTTTTCTGGGTGCATTCGTTGAGGTCCCTTTGGGGCCGCGCAAGGTGCTGGGTGTTGTCTGGGGGCCGGGGCAGGGCGGTTTTGACATCAGCAAGGCGCGGTCGGTGATCCGGGTGCTTGAGGTCGCGCCGATGCGCGAGGAGATGCGTGTGTTCTTGGGTCGTGTGGCCGATTACACGTTGACGCCGATGCCCGCGATGCTACGGCTGGCGACCCGTGCGCCCGGCCTGGGTGATCCGCCGTCGATGCGCAAGATCTACCGTCTTGGGAGCGGCGAGCCGGACCGGATGACCGATGCGCGCACCCGCGTGCTTGAGGTGCTGCGGGACTATGGCGGGCTGGCCTTTACGTTGAAGGAACTGGCCGAGCAGGCGGGTGTGACCTCGTCTGTTGTGAAGGGGCTGGTGAAACAGGGCGCTGTGCGCGAAGAAGATAGTCCCCGTGACCTACCCTATCCACATCTGGACCCGGACCTGCCGGGCAAAGAACTGACCGAGGATCAGGCGGCTGCGGTTGCCAAGTTGCAGGCCGGACAGCGCACTGGTGACTATGGCACCACGCTATTGAAGGGTGTGACGGGTTCCGGGAAGACCGAGGTTTATCTGGAAGCGGTGGCCGAGGCAGTGCGGATGGGGCGTCAGGCTTTGGTGTTGCTGCCCGAGATTGCCCTCACGGCTGAATTTCTCACGCGGGTTGAAGCACGGTTCGGTGCGCGCCCGGCCGAGTGGCATTCCGGTGCAACCATGACCGAACGCCGTCGGGTCTGGCGGATGGTCGGACAGGGCGATGCGCAATTGGTCGTGGGCGCGCGGTCGGCTTTGTTTCTGCCGTTCCGCGATCTCGGTCTTGTGGTGGTCGATGAGGAACACGACACCTCGTACAAACAGGAAGACGGCGTGCATTACAGCGCCCGCGACATGGCGGTGCTGCGCGCGGCTATTTGTGGCGCTCGGGTGGTTCTGGCCAGCGCGACGCCCTCGCTGGAAAGCTGGGCCAATGCCGAAGCCGGCAAGTATGAGCGGCTCGACCTGACATCACGCTTTGGCGCGGCGGTCCTGCCCGAGATGAAGCCTATCGACATGCGGGCCGAGCAGATGCAGCCGGGAACCTGGATTTCCCCGTCTCTGCGCCAGGCGGTGCGGCAGCGGATCGAACGGGGCGAGCAATCGCTGCTGTTCATCAACCGTCGGGGCTATGCGCCGGTGACGCTGTGCCGAGCCTGTGGCGAGCAGATCGCCTGCGACCACTGCGATGCGCGAATGGTCGAACACCGGTTCCTGAAACGTTTGATGTGCCACCAATGCGGTGAGACCAAACCGATGCCCGACGCCTGCCCGTCTTGCGGGGTCGAAGGCAAGCTGGCTCCGGTCGGGCCGGGGATTGAACGGTTGGCGGAAGAAGCTGAGGCGACCTTTCCCGAGGCCAAGATCGCGATGCTCAGCTCCGATCTGTTTAGTTCGGCCCGAGCGTTGAAGGCCAAGATCGAAGAAATCGCCGAAGGCGACGCGGATATCGTCATCGGTACGCAACTGGTGGCCAAAGGACACAACTTTCCCAAACTGACGTTAGTCGGGGTGATTGACGCCGATCTAAGCTTACACGGCGCTGACCTGCGGGCTGCCGAACGGACATTCCAACTGATGCGGCAGGTCGCAGGGCGCGCTGGCCGGGCGGATAAGCCGGGGCAGGCGCTGTTGCAGACTTTTCAGCCAGAGCACCCGGTGATCCGGGCGATCCTGTCGGGCGATGAAGAGGGGTTCTGGAAGGCCGAGGCCGCCGGACGGCAGGCCGCCGGTGTCCCGCCCTATGGGCGTATGGCAGGGATAGTATTGTCGGGGCCAGAGGTTGGGCCGGTTTTCGATATTGGCAACGCTATGGCCCGCAATGATGGACCGCTGCGCGATATCGGCGCGCAGGTCTTTGGCCCGGCCCCTGCGCCGATTGCGCGTATCCGGGGGCGTCACCGTGTGCGCCTGTTGGTCAAGGCCCCCAAGGGCGCGCCCATTCAGGACGCCATCGCCCGCTGGATCGCCCCCCTGCGTCTGAAGGGTGACATCCGCCTGACCGTCGATATCGACCCACAGAACTTTTACTGACTCTGCGCCTGCGCAGAGCCAATGTGCGCCGCGTCCTTGGCCCTCGCCAAACCGCGAAAATAGGCGTAGAGGGAGTCCCATGCTGAAACCCATGCCGCTTACCGAGGCGCAGAGCCTGCCGTTCTGGCGCCGCCCCATCACGCTCTTGTTCGTGATGGCGCTGACCATGCCCATCGCCTTCAATGCGTGGAGCGCGCTGCTCAACAACTTCGTCATCGAGGTTGCCAATTTCGACGGCGCGGATATCGGCCTGCTGCACACGGTACGCGAGATTCCGGGCTTCTTGGCCGTTGGCGTGATCGCGGTGATCATTTTCGTCCGCGAGCAGGTGCTGGCGATGATTTCGCTGATGATGCTGGGCGTGGCGACGGCGGTGACCGCGTGGTTTCCCAGTCTGGGCGGGTTGCTTTTCGTGACCTTGTTCAGCTCGATCGGCTTTCACTATTACGAAACGGTGAACCAGTCGCTGCAGCTGCAATGGCTGCCTAAGGACCGCGCGCCACAGGTGCTGGGCTGGCTGGTGGCCATGGGATCGGCGGCCACGGCGGTCGTCTACGGCTTGATCGTGCTGACCTGGGATAGGTTTGATCTGTCCTACAATTTCGTGTTCATGGCCGCAGGAGGTGTGACGGCGTTGCTGGCGCTGTTCTGTCTGTTGGCCTATCCGCAATTCGACGCACCCACGCCGCAGACTAAAAAGCTGATACTACGCAAACGGTATTGGCTGTATTACGCGCTGCAATTCATGGCCGGCGCACGGCGGCAGATTTTCGTCGTCTTCGCAGGCTTCATGATGGTCGAGAAGTTCGGGTTCGAAGTGCATGAGCTGACCAGTCTCTACCTGATCAACCTTGTGATCAACATGGCAGCGGCTCCGATGCTGGGCAAAGCAGTGTCGATGTTTGGGGAACGCCGCACGTTGATTTTCGAATACACGGGTCTGGCCATCGTCTTTGCGGCCTATGGTGGCATCTATTGGTTTGGCTGGGGCGTTCTGCTGGCGGCGATCCTTTATGTGATCGACCACGTGCTGTTTGCTTTGGCGCTGGCGTTGAAAACTTATTTTCAGAAGATCGCCGACCCGGCAGATATCGCGCCAACCGCAGCAGTGGCTTTCACGATCAACCACATCGCGGCTGTCTTCCTGCCTGCGCTGCTGGGTTTGCTCTGGGTGGTGTCACCCGGTGCGGTCTTTGGACTGGCGACCGCAATGGCGCTGGTGTCGCTGGCCTTGTCGCTGCTTATCCCGCGCCACCCTGAACCGGGTAACGAGACCATCTTGTCGAAATACGCTCCGGCACCTGCGGAATAGGTGCAAATGCTTGACCTTGCCTACGTGTGGCCCTAGGCGCTGTCCCAACTGAGACAGGAGGCCCCCATGCCCACATTCACCGCGCTAACCACTCTGACCGGCAAGAAAGCTGCCGAAGGTCTGGGCGAAGCGATGGAGCGTCTGGACCCGGAGCCCACCGGCGTCGGCGTGTTCGAGGTCGAGGACGGTTCGGGCCTGTGGGAGGTCGGCGGCTATTTTACCGAAGCACCGGACGAAACTGCGCTGGCAGTTCTGGCCGTTGCGTTCGAGGCCAAGCCTTTTGTGGTCTCGGAACTGCCCGAAACCGACTGGGTCGCCCATGTGCGCCGCGAACTGGCCCCTGTCGAGGCAGGCCGGTTCTTTGTCTATGGCAGCCACGACGCCGATAAGCTGCCCGAAGGGTGTATTCCGCTGTTGATCGAGGCCGCGATGGCCTTTGGCACCGGCCACCACGGCACCACGCTGGGCTGCCTCAAGGCGTTGGATCACCTGCTGGATGACGGGTTTGCAGCGTCCAGAGTGGCCGATATCGGCTGCGGTACCGCAGTTCTGGCGATGGCCGCCGCGCGGGTCTGGGATGGCGACATCATCGCCAGTGATATCGATCAGGTTGCGGTGGATGTGGCCGAGGCCAACCTGAAGGCCAACGGCATGTCCGGTCAGGTGCATTGCGTCGAGGCCGCCGGATTCGATCATCCCGACCTACATTCGCACGCCCCGTATGACCTGATTTTTGCCAATATTCTCAAAGGTCCGCTGATCGCATTGTCCCCCGAAATCGCCGCGAATCTGCGGGACGGAGGATTTGCGATCCTGTCGGGAATCCTCAATGAGCAAGCCGATGATGTGATCTCGGTTTATTCACAAAACGCGCTCAATCTGGTCAAAAGAGATGAAATTGGTGAATGGACGACGCTAATTTTGAGAAAAAACGGCCTAAATTAGGCCATTTGCAGGAGTTTCGTGGATTCTTGCCTCTTTTTTGTCGCAATCTGTAACTACCGTCATAACGTGGTTACGGGGGCGGTTTTGTGGAGGCTGCCATGACGGTGAAACAACTTGAATTCGATCAGCGCGTTCAACGCCTGAACAAGAAACACGCTAAGCTTAGCCGGGGCTATCGCGCGACGATGCGCAAGGATGGCCTTGTGGTTATGAAACCGCAGCGGGTCAAATCCGCTGTTCCGGTAAAGGCGCTTATGGGGTGCTTTCTGGGCTTGTTCGCGTTCAAGATCTTTTTGCTGACAAGCTTGGGGGCTTCGGCCTATCAGTATCGCGTCGACAGCCTGGCTGAAGGGACATCCGTTGAGAAAGCTGGTGCCTGGGTGATGCAGATCGACCCGGTGTCCGAGTATCTTGCAGCCCAGATCAGCGGTTTCCTTCACTGACCAGATCAGCTTTGACGAAAAAAGAAACGCCGCGCATCGTGAAATGCGCGGCGTTCTTTATGTGCCCCAGGGGAGAGTGGGGCGAGTGAGTGATGGTTGTCTCTCAGCGACGACCTTCTGTCACGAGGTCAATGTCACCGCGGCACAAACCGATATCTTCCAGTTCGCGATCCGTCAGACCGTTCAGCACGTTGCGTGTCACGCGGGCGTCGTTCCATTCAACAACGGCGTTCACGACCGATGCGAAAGTTTCGCCGATACGGCCGACGAGGCCGAACGAGCCAGTGGTGGTGCGGGTGGTGTCCAGTGCAGCCATATCCTGTTTCCTTCTGGTTAGAGTTTAATTTTTGATCATCCGATCTGAGCGGCATCTAGTCCTGTCGATCTGGCCGTACAAGTGCGGAAATTGCATGTGTCCTATGCGTTTTTTGCAAGGGTGTGAGATCATTAAAAACCCTTAATTTATAGGCCATTAAGCGTTCGGAAAACGTGTCGATTTTAGACTTTTCGCAGTCGCAAACAGGCCGTTTTGTCGCCCCCGGGACAGGCGTGTCGTTTTCAGGCGCAGGGTCAATTCGCTTGGAAAATGTTCACGCTTCGTGCTAATCCGAAAGAAAGTTCACAAAAACCCGAGCAGGCTGAGGCGAATTATGCGAATTCTGGGCATTGATCCGGGGCTCAGGACCCTGGGATGGGGCGTCATCGAATCACATGGCAGCCGCCTGAGCCACGTTGCAAACGGGTTGTGCAAATCCGACGGGGACGATCTGGGGGAACGGTTACTGTCGCTGCACAACCAGATCGTCGAGGTTATTGCCGAACATCAGCCCGATCAGGCCGCAATCGAACAGACCTTTGTCAACAAGGATGGCGCTGGTACGCTGAAGCTGGGCCAGGCCCGCGGCGTGGCGCTGCTGACACTGGCGCAGGCCGGGTTGCCGGTGGGAGAATACGCGCCCAACCGGGTCAAGAAGACGGTCGTGGGTGTCGGTCACGCCGAGAAAGAGCAGGTTCTGCACATGGTCAAACTGCAATTGCCGGGCTGTCAGCCCAAAGGGGCGGACGCGGCAGATGCGCTGGCGATTGCCATTTGCCACTCGTATTACGGCGCAGCGCCACAGGCGCGGATGAAAGAGGTGCGGGCATGATTGGAAAACTGACAGGGCGGCTGGATTATCGTGCGGCGGACCACGTGCTGATCGACGTGCGCGGGGTTGGCTACATCGTCTATTGCTCGGACCGGACCATGGCGGCTTTGCCGGGGGTGGGTGAGGCGGTCTCGATCTACACCGACATGGTGGTGCGCGAGGACCTGATGCAGCTCTATGGTTTCCTGTCGCTGGTCGAGAAGGAATGGCATCGCCTGTTGTGCTCGGTTCAGGGGGTTGGGGCCAAGGTCTCGCTTGCCATTCTTTCGGCGCTGGGTCCGGACGGGGTCAGCCGGGCGATTGCCTTGGGCGACTGGGGTGCGGTCAAGGCGGCTAAGGGCGTGGGGCCGAAAACGGCGCAACGGATCGTGCTGGATCTCAAGGACAAGGCGCCCGGCGTGATGGCAATGGGCGGAACCGTGACCGAGGCGATGGACGGACCCGCCTTGGAGGTCGTCGAGTCGGTTGAAACCGCACCGGCCCCGAAACGGGCAGCGAAACCGGCCTCGGGGTCGGCTGCAGCCTCGGCGGGTGCATTGTCGGCCCTGTCCAATCTGGGCTATGGGCCTTCCGATGCCGCGTCCGCCGTGGCCGAAGCCGCGGCCAGCCTGCCGGATGCCGGTGAGGCCGACTTGATCCGCGCGGCACTGAAATTACTTGCACCGAAAGGGTGATTGAATGGTAGATGCCGATCCCACCCTGCGCCCGGACCCTCTGCCCGAGGACAATGACCGCGCCCTGCGTCCGCAAGGGTTGGACGAATTCATTGGTCAGGCCGAGGCGCGCGCCAACCTGCGCGTGTTCATCCAATCCGCCCGTCAGCGGGGCGAGGCGATGGACCACACGCTGTTCCATGGCCCTCCGGGATTGGGGAAGACCACGCTGGCGCAGATCATGGCGCGCGAACTGGGGGTGAATTTCCGCATGACCTCGGGCCCCGTTCTGGCCAAGGCGGGTGATCTGGCGGCGATTTTGACCAATCTGGAATCGCGGGATGTGCTGTTCATCGACGAGATTCACCGTCTGAACCCGGCGGTCGAAGAGGTATTGTACCCGGCGATGGAGGACTTTGAGCTGGATCTGGTGATCGGTGAAGGCCCCGCGGCACGTACGGTTCGGATCGAACTGCAGCCCTTTACGCTGGTCGGTGCCACTACGCGGATGGGCCTGTTGACCACGCCATTGCGTGATCGGTTCGGTATTCCGACGCGGCTGCAATTCTACACGGTCGATGAGTTGCACGAGATCGTCACCCGCAACGCCCGAAAACTGGGGGCACCTGCGGATGATGAGGGCGCGCGCGAGATTGCGCGCCGCTCGCGCGGGACACCGAGGATCGCCGGGCGGTTGCTGCGGCGGGTGGTGGATTTCGCCATCGTCGAAGGTGATGGGCGCATCACCCGCGATCTGGCTGATGGCGCTTTGACCCGGCTGGGGGTCGACAATCTGGGTTTGGATGGCGCGGATCGGCGGTATCTGAAACTGATCGCCGAGAATTATGCGGGTGGACCGGTGGGGATTGAGACCTTGTCCGCGGCCCTGTCGGAAAGCCGGGACTCGCTGGAAGAGGTGATCGAGCCCTATCTGTTGCAGCAGGGTCTGATCCAGCGCACGCCGCGCGGCCGGATGCTGGCGCAAAAGGCGTGGACACATCTGGGTATGGCCGCCCCGAGGGGGCAAAGCGATCTGTTTGGTTGAAGCCGGACGCCAGAGATTTTATGCCTTCGACGAGAGTACTATCGATAAGATGAAGGATTGGGCGTGACCCCCGAAGACATCCAGGCTTTGTTCACCCGCGAAAGTGGTGAGTTTCTGTTCGCTCGCTGGGGGCGCCCCATTGTTCCGATCGTTTTTGGCGTTGAGGATGATACTCTGGCCACTGTCAAGGGCGCGTTCGAGGCCGTGGTGGCGCTGGCCGGGCACAAGATGGCCGAAACCGACCCGGAACTTGGCGCCAATTGCATGGTCTTTTTCTTTCGTGACTGGCAGGAATTGCTAGAGGTCCCCGATCTGGACCGGCTGATCCCCGATCTGGCGCCTCTGGTAGATCGCTTGGTCGCGGCGGATGCCAACCAATATCGCATCTTTCGTTTCGAGGAAGACGGCGCAATCCGCGCAGCTTTTGTTTTCCTGAGAATGGACAAGGAATTGTCGAAGGTACCGGCCGAGACTTTGGCGCTGAGCCAGGTGGTGCAGACGATTTTGCTGTGGTCGGATACTGCGTTTCGGTCTCAGTCGCCTCTGGCGGTGGCCGGGGGCACAACCGTCCTGCGGCCGGACATCGCCGAGTTGATCCGGGCTGCCTATGACCCGGTTCTGCCCGGGGCGGTGCAGGACGGATCCCATGCCTTGCGGTTGTTCGCACGGATGAAACCGCTGCAATAGGCCTCAGGCAGGTGGTTTGTTCGTCGGATGAAACGCCTCGATCAGGGCGTTCCCTGTCTCGAAATAGGCGTCCGTTCCGACAAGATCGGTGATCCCGTAGCGGTCGAGTTCTTTGCGGACATTGGGCTCGACCAGCAGAAAGACCAGTTTGATGTTTCTGGACTTCAGCTGATCGTGGACGCCGCGCAGGGTATAGCCTGCGGTAAAGTCGATATCATCCACGGCAGAGGCTTCGATGCAGAACCAGCGCAGTGGCGGGTTGGATTGACCCACGATCGCCGCCACCTCGTCCGACAGGCGCTGAGTGTTGGCGTAGTAAAGGCTGTGCGAAAAGCGATAGATCACAAGACCGGGTTCAAACTGGTTTGGTGCGGTGATGGGTTTGGACCGCCAGCCACCATCGTCGCTTTGGACGATCACTGCATTCTTGGGGCGGTAGCCGTGGCGCGTGTGGTCGATCAGTGAAAGGACCATCGCAAAGATAATCCCTTGCTCGACGCCAACGAAAACCACAACGGCAGCAGTCGCAAGCGCGATCCAGAACTCGGACCGGGCCTGCCGGTATATGGCGGCGAGGCCCTTGAGGTCGATCAGCTTGACGCCAATCAGGAATACCACAGCTGACAGGGCTGCATTGGGCAGGAACGCGAGCGGGCCGGTCAGAAACAAGATCACCACAAGGACAATCGCAACCGTCGTGAGTTGCGCGATCTGGCTGCGGCCTCCGGCGCTGGCCACCATCTCGGTCTTGGTGGGGCTGCCATTGACCACGAAGGTCCCGGTAAAGGCTGCGCCCAGATTGGCCAGCCCCAGCCCGACAAGATCGGTGTTTTCACTGAACTTGTCGTCATATCGGGCAGCGTAGGCGCGCGAGGTCGCCGCGCTTTGCGCCAGGATCACCACAAAGATGGACAGCGCCGTGGGCAGCAATTGCTTGAACAGCGACCAGCTCCAATCCACGTCCGGGATCGACAGGGCGGGAAGGCCTCCGGGGACCGTGCCCAGAACACCAATGCCGGACGTGCTGAACTGAAAGGCCCAGCTGCATAGAATGACGCATAATATGGCGAACAGAGGGCCGGGTAGTTTGGGCGACAACCGTTTGCACCCGATGACAACTGCCAGCACCGCTATGGACACCGCAACCGTAGGCCAATGAGTCTGGTCATAGTGCTGTGCGACATCCCTGAGCTTGGCGAGGGTGTCGTGGCCCGCACCTTTGATCCCCAGCATCCCGGGAATTTCGCCGGTAGCCACCTGTATGCCTACACCGGTCAGGAACCCGACCAATACCGTGCGCGACAGGAAGTCCGCCAGAAATCCCAGGCCAATAAGGCGCGCGGAGATCAACAGCACGGCCGCCATCAGTGCCAACAGCGAAGCCAGCGCCAGATACTCGGAGGATCCAGACACCGCCATGCCCGCCAACGCCGATGCCGTGATCGCCGCAGTGGCTGAATCCGCCCCCACCACCAGGTGGCGCGACGACCCGAACAGGGCAAACAGCGCCATCGGGATCAGGATCGTGTACAGCCCCGTGACCACCGGGGTGCCGGCGATCTTGGTGTAACCCATGACCTCGGGGATCGCGAGGCAGGCGAAGGTCAGCCCGGCCAGAACCTCGGCCGGCAGCGCCGAGCGGTGGATCGGCAGGATGCCCTGCAGGATGGGAAGCGGAATTCTGCCCTCTTTTCCGTGGGGTCCTGCCATTCAAACACCTGTTACGTTCACATCTCAATTTGGCAGGTTAGTGGGCAAAGGACGGGATTTCGATACCGAGGGCCGTGTAAACTGAAATTTGTAGTCTCGCAGGGATTGCACGGCCGCTGACGCGGGTGCATCTGTTGAGGGTGTGGTTCGCCTCCGAGCCCGACGATTATTGCTGATTGAATGACCGGATTTGTAGCCATGGCCGAAAGCACGACAGCGCAAGACAAGCATATCTACCGGGTCCGGGTTTACTATGAAGACACCGACATGGGCGGTGTGGTCTATCACGCGAATTACCTGAAATATATCGAACGTGCCCGGTCGGACTATGTGCGCCGTCTGGGCAACGACCAGAACGCGATGCGCGACGATGGGGTCGTCTGGGTCATTCGGCGGATCGAGGCGGATTATCTGGCTACCGCCAAGTTCGACGATGAACTGACCATCGAAACCCAATTCCTGTCCCGCTCGGGCGTGCGGCTGACCATGGGGCAGTTGATAAAGCGAGGCGAGACCGAGATTTTTCGCGCCACGGTCACCGCAGTTTGCATGAACGCGCAGGGCAAGCCGGTGCGGCTTCCGGCAGAGATTCGCGCATTGTTGTAACAAATTGCGGCACTGGGGTGGTTCTGTTGGCTTTTCAGGACCATCTGGGTTAGCGTTTGACAAAACAAGGCCAAACCAACGGCCAACAGGCAAAAAAGAGCAGGTTCATGGAAGCTGAAACGCTGGCGCTGGCGCAGGAGATCGATTTCTCCATGTGGGGGCTGTATGCCCGCGCGACATTTATCGTCAAACTGGTGATGCTGATGCTGGTTGGCGCATCGATCTGGTCCTGGGCGATCATCATTCAGAAACTGATCAACTACCGAGCGGCGCGGCGTGAGGCGCAGGGGTTTGATGAAAGCTTCTGGTCCGGAAACCCTCTGGATGAGTTGTTCGAACAGATTGGCACGCAGCCTGATGGCAGTTCGGAAAAGATCTTCGCGGCCGGGATGATCGAATGGCGACGGTCGCATCGCACCGATGGCGGGCTGATCGCAGGGGCTACGGCGCGGATTGACCGTTCGATGGATGTGGCCATCGCGAAAGAGGCCGAGACGCTGCAAAAGGGCCTGCCCATTCTGGCGACGGTTGGTTCGACGGCACCGTTTATCGGCCTGTTCGGCACCGTTTGGGGCATCATGAACGCCTTTATCGAGATTGCCGAGCAACAGAATACCAACCTCGCCGTGGTGGCCCCCGGCATTGCCGAGGCGCTGCTGGCCACCGGCCTGGGCTTGCTGGCGGCGATCCCGGCGGTGATTTTCTATAACAAGCTCAGCGCGGATAGTGACCGGATCGTAAACGGCTACGAGGCGTTTGCTGACGAGTTCGCCACCATCCTGTCGCGCCAGTTGGACAGCTGACATGGGCGCGGCGGTTCAGCAAAACGGCGGCGCGAATGGGCGCAGACGCGGACGGCGTCGCGGCCGCGCGCAGCCGATGGCCGAGATCAACGTGACGCCCTTTGTGGACGTGATGCTGGTGCTGCTGATCATCTTCATGGTGGCGGCTCCATTGCTGACCGTCGGTGTGCCGGTCGATCTGCCGAAAACGGCGGCCAGCGCCTTGCCCGGCGACAACGAAGAACCCCTGACCGTAACGCTGACCGCGGATGGCCGGGTGCAGATTCAGACCACGGATGTTGTGCGTGAAGAATTGATTGGCAAGCTGCGCGCAATTGCGTCAGAACGCAGCAGTGACCGCGTGTTCCTGCGGGCAGATGGGGCAATCCCCTACGCACAGGTGATGCAGATCATGGGCGCGCTGAACGCAGGTGGTTTTTCCAATGTGGGCCTGGTGACAGACACCGGCGGTCCGACGCTGGAAGAAGGTGGAGAGTGAGGCCGCACGGTGGATACCGGCACCAAGATCTCGGCAATTGCCCACGTCGTTTTGATTGGATGGGCCTTCTTCGGCGGTACGTTCCGGTCCGAACCCCTGCCAATGGCTGTGCAGGAGGTGTCGGTGGTCACGGGTGAACAATTCGCCGCGATGACCGCACAGCGCGACGCCCCCGAGGTGTCGACCCCCACCGCCTTGCAACAACCCGAAACGCCCGAGGAAGAGGTGGTCCCGCCCGCGCCGGTGGAAGAGGAACTGACCCCTCCCGAGGTCGTGGCACCCCCGGAACCGGAGCCCGACCCAATACCCGATCCGGTGGAGGCGCCGCCCGAACCCGAAATCGTCGAGGAACCCCCGACGCTGGAACAGCCTGAGCCCGTGACCGAAGTGCTGCCCGTGCCTCCGGGCCCCGAGGCGCAGCCGCGCCCCGCCGACAAAGTGGCGCCGGAACCCATCGCTCCGCCGCCGCCCGAAGCGCAGCCGGATGAGGTGGAGACGCCCGCCGTGTCGTTGGATGAAGGTGCCGAAACCCAGGAAGAGCAGCAGGATCAGACCGCTCCGGAAGAGGCGACCGATGAGATCGTGACCGAGGCCGAAGAGACCAAGGACAATGCCCCGCGCACCTCTCCGCGGCCTCGGGTGCGGCCGAACCGGCCCGCACCCCCAGCGCAGCCCGAAGTGGCGGAAGAACAGGACCCGACCCCGCCCGAACCTGAGCAGAGCGACACCGCCATCAACGACGCGCTGGCCGAGGCATTGGGACAGGGCAGCGAGCCCTCGGGTCCGCCGCTGACCAGCGGAGAGAAAGACGCCATGCGCCTTGCCGTGTCCAAGTGCTGGAACGTGGGGTCCTTGTCCACGGACGCGTTGCAAACCGTTGTGGTTGTTGGCTTTTCGCTGACCCCGGACGGGAAGATCGTTGGGGGCAGCCTGCGCATGATCGACAGCTCTGGCGGGTCCGACGGTGCCGCGAAACAAGCTTATGAAGCCGCCAGACGAGCAATTTTGCGCTGTGGCGCCAAAGGATACACCCTGCCTGCTGACAAATATGAGCAATGGCGGGATATTGAGATTACATTCAATCCCGAGAGGATGCGGATCAAATGATGAGAATTCTGACCAGCCTGTTGCTTGGCCTGACGATTTTGGCGGCACCGGTACATGCCCAGAGCGGACCGCTGCGTCTGGAACTGGATCAGGGGATCATCGAACCCTTGCCCTTTGCAGTACCAAATTTCGTGCCCGACGGACCTGCGGCGACGCAATATGCCAACGACATCTCTCGGGTTGTTGCGGCTGATCTGACCGGCACCGGGCTGTTCCGCGAAATCTCGCCCGAGGCTTTCATCAGCCGGGTCAGCAGTTTCGAGGCCCCGGTTCAGTTTGCCGACTGGAAAGCCATCAATGCCGAGGCGCTGGTGACCGGCGCCGTGAATGTCTCGGGCAACCGTCTTACGGTGCGGTTCCGGGTTTGGGATGTGTTTTCGGGTCAGGAGCTGGGCAATGGTCTGCAATTTGCAGGCACCACCGATGGCTGGCGGCGCATGGCGCATAAGGTCGCCGATCAGGTCTATAGCCGGATCACCGGTGAGGGCAGCTATTTCGACAGCCGCGTCGCGTTTGTGTCAGAAAGCGGCCCCAAGGATCAGCGCCTGAAACGGTTGGCGATCATGGATTACGACGGTGCGAATGTGCAGTACCTGACCGACAGCGCTGCCATCGTTCTTGCCCCGCGCTTTTCGCCGACCGGGGACCGGTTGCTCTATACCAGCTATGAAACCGGCCAGCCGCGTATTTATGTTCTGGACGTGGACCGTGTCCGCCGGACCGAGTTGAAAACACAGGACGGCACGATGAGCTTCTCGCCCCGCTTTTCTCCGGACGGGCGCTCGATCGTCTATTCGTTGATTCAGGGCGGCAATACCGATCTGTGGAAGATGGATATCGCATCGGGGCAAAGCCTGCGCCTGACCAACACACCCGCGATCGAAACCGCCCCCAGCTATTCGCCGGACGGCTCTCAGATCGTGTTTGAAAGCGACCGGTCCGGTACGCCGCAGCTGTATATCATGCCCGCAAACGGTGGCGAGGCGACCCGGATCAGTTTCGGGCAAGGCCGCTATGGCACGCCGGTCTGGTCTCCGCGTGGCGACCTGATTGCATTCACCAAGCAGAACAAGGGCCGGTTCCATATCGGTGTCATGCGCACTGATGGCAGTGAAGAGCGTCTGCTGACCTCGTCTTTCCTTGATGAAGGTCCCACATGGTCGCCCAATGGCCGGGTCATCATGTTCACGCGCGAAACGCAGGGGGCCAGCGGCCGGGCCAGCTTGTATTCGGTGGATATCTCGGGCCGGAACCTGCGCCCGGTGCGCACCCCGGATGGCGGCAGCGATCCGTCATGGGGGCCATTGCAGAATTGATCGGGGCAGGGGCTTGGAAAAGTTCACAAAAAACCTGCACTATGCTACAGAGACGGCAATAAACCGATAAAACAACGAGGCACTTGAAATGAACGTATTGGGCAAAATTCTGGCCTTGGGCACGCTGAGCGTGATGGCCGCATGTACAAACAACGACCCGTCCGCATTGGGCGGTGGGTTTGGCAGTGGCGCGAATGGCGCAATAGCACCGGGTTCACCCAGTGATCCGCGCTCGCCGGCCTATTTCCAGCAAACCATCGGCGACCGGGTGTTGTTCTCGGTGGACCAATCGACTCTGACACCGCAGGCGCAGCAAGTCCTTCAGGGACAGGCCGACTGGTTGATGGCGAATCCGGACTATGTGGCGACCATCGAAGGTCATGCGGATGAGCAGGGCACACGCGAATACAACCTGGCCCTGGGCGCACGCCGGGCCAACGCGGCGCGTGAGTTTCTGATTTCGCGCGGGGTGGCGGGTAACCGTCTGACCACCGTCAGCTATGGCAAGGAACGCCCGATCGAGATTTGCAGCACCGAGGATTGCTATTCCAAAAACCGCCGCGCGGTGACGGTGCTGACCGGTTCAACCTTGGGGTAAGACGATGAAAGTTGCAGGATGGGTTTTGGCCGCAGTTGTTGCGACCGCTGGTGTGGCACAAGCACAGGATCAGCAAACCTTGGCGGATATCCGGCAGGAGCTGACGGTGCTGCATGTGGAAGTTCAGCGCCTTAAGCGTGAGTTTTCGACCACCGGTTCTCCGGCTCCGAACCTGTCCGGCAGTTCCGTTTTGGAACGGGTAGACGCCATTGAGGCCGAGCTGCAACGTCTGACACGCCAGACCGAACAGTTGAACCAGCGGGTGCAGAATATTGTGACTGATGGCACCAATCGGATTGGTGACCTGGAATTCCGCCTGGTTGAACTTGAGGGCGGCGATCTGAGCACGCTGGGTGAGACTTCGACCCTTGGTGGAGATACCCAAATTACCGCAGCGGCGCCTGTTGCCCCGGTCGCACCTGCTGTCACCGCACAGGGAGAGTTGGCTGTCGGCGAGCAAGCGGACTTCGACGCCGCTGCTCAGGCCTTGGCCGAGGGTAACTTTCAGGCCGCAGCCGATCAGTTTGCGCAGTTCGACACATCGTATCCCGGCAGCCCTCTTGCCCCCGAAGCCAATCTGAAGCGCGGGCAAGCACTGGAGGGTCTGGGCGACACGCGCGAAGCTGCGCGGGCGTTTCTTGCCAGCTTTACCGGTGATTCCGAAGGCGCATTCGCGCCCGAGGCCCTTTTTGAACTGGGTGCTGCATTGGGGCGCTTGGGTCAGACCGATCAGGCCTGCATTACCCTGTCCGAGGTTGGGGTGCGCTTTCCGGCCTCGGCCACAGTTTCCGCCGCCACGCAGGAAATGGCGTCGCTGGGCTGTTCTTGACCGACCAGGCCGATACGCTTCGATCCGAACTCCGCGCGCGGCTGCCTGACCGGTTGCCGCCGCGTCTGGGTGTCGCCGTCTCGGGCGGAGGAGATTCGGTCGCTCTGCTGCACTTGCTGCATGACATCACGCAGACCGAACAGACCCGGCTGTTTGCCGCCACGGTAAATCACGGATTGCGCCCCGAAGCGGCCGCCGAGGCCGATCAGGTGGCCGAACTGGCCACACGTCTGGGTATCGCCCATGAAACGCTGTTGTGGCAGGGTTGGGATGGCGCGGGAAACCTGCAGGATCAGGCGCGGCAGGCGCGATACCGGTTGTTGACCGACTGGGCGCGGCGCAATGACATCCCGGCGATCGCTCTGGGCCATACTGCGGATGATCAGGCCGAAACGGTGCTGATGCGGTTGGGCCGGGCGGCAGGTGTCAGTGGCCTTTCGGGTATGCCTGACGCGCGGGATCAAAACGGGGTCACGCTGCTGCGTCCGATGCTGGGGATCACCCGGCAAGACTTGCGAGACTACTTGTCAGGGCTTGGTGAGGGCTGGATCGAAGACCCTTCGAATCACGACCAGAAATTCGACCGGATCAAGGCGCGTGAGGCGCTGACGGGGCTTGGGGCGCTTGGGATTTCTGCACAATCTTTGGCCCGGGTTGCTGAAAATCTTGCACAAGCGCGTGAGGCGCTGGCCCGCTATACGCAGGAATCCGCACGCAAGTGCGCCACAGTCGATGGCGGGGATGTCTATATTGACCGTAACAGTTTCGGACTGCTTCCAATGGAAATCCAAAGGCGGCTGGTCGTCGGCATCATTGCCTGGATTGCGGGGCAGGGCTATCCGCCGCGCGGGACGGCCGTCGATCAGGCCGCTACCGCTGTTCGGGAAGGGCAGACGCTGACCCTAGCGGGCTGTCTGCTGATCCCGCATAAGGATAAAATGTGGTTTTGCAGAGAGCTAAACGCTGTGGCGACGGAAACCGCCGCGCCGCAAGAAGTCTGGGATGACCGCTGGGTTTTGACCGGACCGCGGGCCGCAGGCGCCGAGATCCGCGCACTGGGACAGGCCGGTTTGCCGCAGGTGCCCGAGTGGCGTGCCTTGGGCAAACCGCGTCAGGCGCTGTTGTCCTCGCCTGCGGTTTGGAGCGGGCAAAACCTGCTGGCAGCACCTCTGGCCGATTATTCAAATGGTTGGTCGGTTGATTTCGCCCCGCATAGAGCCGAGTTTTACTCTTCTCTTTTATCGCATTGAACATGCTTGAATCATCTCTATTTTATAGGACAACACGGCAGACCCCCACCTGCCGAAATCTTTTGGGAGATTTTCCTTGGGCAACGCTCGTAACATCGCCTTCTGGGTCGTTCTGTTTCTGCTGATCCTCGCACTATTCAATTTCTTCAGCGGTCAGGGCGGAACACTTCAGAGCAATGAAAAAACCTATTCCGATTTTGTCACCGCTGTTGAAGGCGGCGAAGTCAAGAATGTGACGCTGGATGGTGAGCAGATTCGCTATACCACCCAAAGCGGCGCAAACTATGTCACCATCAAGCCCGGCGATGCCGAGGTCACCCAGTTGCTGATCAGGGAAAATATCCCTGTTCAGGCGGTGAAACAGCAGCAATCCGGATTCCAGTCCTTCCTGATCACGTTGCTGCCCTTCCTGCTGCTGATCGGTGTCTGGATTTATTTCATGAATCGGATGCAGGGTGGCGGCAAAGGTGGCGCGATGGGCTTTGGCAAGTCCAAGGCGAAGATGCTGACTGAAAAGCATGGCCGTGTGACCTTTGACGACGTTGCAGGCATCGACGAGGCCAAGGAAGAGTTGGAAGAGATTGTTGAGTTCCTGCGCAATCCGCAGAAATTCTCGCGTCTCGGCGGCAAAATCCCGAAAGGCGCGCTGCTGGTGGGTCCTCCGGGCACCGGTAAGACGCTGCTGGCCCGTGCGATTGCGGGTGAGGCGGGCGTGCCGTTCTTCACCATCTCGGGCTCGGATTTTGTTGAGATGTTCGTGGGTGTGGGTGCATCCCGTGTGCGCGACATGTTCGAACAGGCCAAGAAGAACGCGCCTTGTATCGTCTTTATCGACGAGATCGACGCCGTGGGTCGCCATCGTGGCGCCGGTTACGGCGGTGGGAACGACGAACGCGAACAGACCCTCAATCAGTTGTTGGTCGAGATGGACGGGTTCGAAGCCAATGAAGGCGTGATCATTCTGGCCGCAACCAACCGTAAGGATGTCCTGGACCCCGCGCTGCTGCGTCCCGGCCGGTTTGACCGTCAGGTCACCGTCGGCAACCCGGACATCAAAGGCCGCGAGAAGATTTTGGGTGTGCACGCGCGCAAGACGCCTCTGGGCCCCGATGTCGATTTGCGCATCATTGCGCGTGGTACGCCAGGCTTCTCGGGCGCCGATCTGGCCAACCTCGTGAACGAGGCCGCGCTGATGGCCGCGCGTGTGGGTCGTCGTTTTGTCACCATGGAAGACTTTGAGAACGCCAAGGACAAGGTGATGATGGGGGCCGAGCGCCGTTCGATGGTGCTGACCCAGGATCAGAAGGAAAAAACGGCTTATCACGAATCCGGCCATGCGGTGGTCGGTATGACGCTGCCGCTCTGCGATCCGGTTTACAAAGCAACAATCATTCCGCGCGGTGGCGCGTTGGGCATGGTTGTCAGCCTGCCTGAGATGGATCAGTTGAACTATCACCGTGACGAGTGTGAGCAGAAGCTGGCCATGACCATGGCTGGTAAAGCCGCCGAGGTGATCAAATACGGTGAAGATCACGTCTCGAACGGCCCGGCCGGTGACATCATGCAGGCCAGCCAGTTGGCGCGGGCCATGGTGATGCGCTGGGGTATGTCGGACAAGGTCGGCAACATCGACTATGCCGAGGCGCACGAGGGATATCAGGGCAACACTGCCGGTTTCTCGGTCTCCGCTCATACTAAAGAGTTGATCGAGGAAGAGGTGAAACGCCTGATCCAGCAGGGATACGAGCGTGCCCACCAGATCCTGACCGAAAAGAACGAAGAATGGGAGCGTCTGGCCCAAGGCCTGCTGGAATATGAGACCCTGACCGGAGACGAGATCAAGCGCGTCATGAACGGGGAATCGCCCAGCGAGGGTGATGACGAAGGTGACAAGCCGGATGAAGGCAACGCCCCCAGCGTGACCGCGATTCCGAAGACCAAGGTCAAGAAGTCTCCGCCTGATGGCGGGATGGAGCCGGAACCTTCGGCATAACGACATCAGACCCGGGCAAAGTCCCGGGTCTTTTTTTCTTTCCAATCCGGATCGGCTGCCCTCTAGTGCCAGGCGAAGGAACGTCAGCGAAAGGGGCGAAAATGCCGGTGATGCGCGAGACTGAATATCGCGGCGAGGTGGTCTGGCTGGGCCATGTTCCCGTCGGCGGTTCGATCAGGGCCAACGCGGTCAGTGCGCTGGACCTTGGCTTTGCCGGGGATCGCGGCGCGCGGCATGAAGGGGTGAACCGGGCCTCCTGCGTGCGGATGAAGAACCTCTACCCCCAGGGCACGGAAATCCGCAATGTCCGGCAGCTGTCGGTGCTGTCCGCAGAAGAGATCGAGGCGACGGCGCAAGAGATGGCGCTGGGTCAACTGGACCCGTCCTTTCTGGGTGCCAGTATCGTGTTGCGGGGTATTCCCGATTTTACCCACATCCCACCCTCTTCACGGCTGCAGGTTGCGGGCGGTATCACCATCACCGTTGATATGGAAAACCGCCCCTGTGTGATCCCCGGTCGTGAAATCGAAGCGGATCTTCCCGGGCATGGCGCCGCATTTAAACCAGCCGCACAGGGGCGGCGCGGTGTCACAGCATGGGTCGAACGGCCGGGTGAGTTGAAACTGGGCGACCGGATGACCCTTTTTGTGCCGGATCAGAGGGCGTGGGCACCATAAACGGAGATTGTTTCCGATCTGAAACTGATGAAATGACGCTACGCCGTTTCGCAGCACAATTATGTCGGAATCCACAACCATCCGATCGGTACACAACGGTATGGGTTGCGCAGCGCCGACGCATCGCGTCGGTTTTGCACGGCATTCAATCAGGGACCCTGCCCAATGAGCTACAAATCCGACATCGAAATCGCCCGCGAAGCGAACAAGAAGCCGATCCAGGAAATCGGTGCCAAGATCGGCATCGATTCCGCCGATCTGCTGCCCTATGGCCACGACAAAGCGAAAGTCAGCCAGGACTTCATCAACTCGGTTCAGGACCGTGAAGACGGCAAGCTGATCCTGGTCACCGCGATCAACCCGACCCCAGCGGGTGAAGGTAAAACCACCACCACCGTTGGTCTGGGCGACGGCCTGAACCGCATCGGCAAGAACGCGATGATCTGTATCCGCGAAGCCTCGCTTGGCCCGAACTTCGGCATGAAGGGCGGCGCTGCAGGTGGCGGTTACGCACAGGTTGTTCCGATGGAAGAAATGAACCTGCACTTCACAGGTGACTTCCACGCCATCACCTCGGCCCACTCGCTGCTGTCGGCGATGATCGACAACCACATCTACTGGGGCAACGAGTGCGAAATCGACGTGCGCCGTGTTGCATGGCGCCGTGTGGTCGACATGAACGACCGCGCACTGCGCACCATCACCGCCTCGCTGGGTGGCGTGTCGAACGGCTTCCCGCGTGAAGCAGGCTTTGACATCACCGTGGCGTCCGAAGTCATGGCGATCCTGTGTCTGGCAAACGACCTGAAAGACCTGGAAAAGCGTCTGGGCGACATCATTGTTGCGTATCGCCGCGACAAAACTCCGGTTTACTGCCGCGACATCAAGGCCGAAGGCGCAATGACCGTTCTGCTGAAAGACGCAATGCAGCCTAACCTGGTGCAGACGCTGGAAAACAACCCGGCCTTCGTCCACGGCGGCCCTTTCGCGAACATCGCACACGGCTGTAACTCTGTCATCGCGACCAAGACCGCTCTTAAAGTCGCTGACTATGTCGTGACCGAAGCCGGTTTCGGTGCCGACCTGGGTGCCGAGAAGTTCATGAACATCAAGTGCCGCAAAGCAGGCATCGCGCCGTCGGCAGTTGTTCTGGTTGCCACCGTGCGCGCGATGAAAATGAACGGCGGCGTTGCCAAGGCCGATCTGGGTGCAGAAAACGTTGAAGCAGTTCAGTCGGGCTGTGCCAACCTGGGCCGCCACATCGAGAACGTGAAGTCCTTCGGTGTTCCGGTTGTTGTCGCCATCAACCACTTCGTCACCGACACCGACGCCGAAGTGCAGGCGGTCAGCGACTATTGTGGTGAGCACGGCGTCGAGGCGGTTCTGTCGCGTCACTGGGAACTGGGCTCGGAAGGCTCCGCCCCGCTGGCAGAAAAAGTTGTCGAAATCGTCGAAGGTGGCAGCGCCAACTTCTCGCCAATCTACCCGGACGACATGCCGCTGTTCGAGAAGATCGAAACCATCGCCAAGCGCATCTACCGCGCTGACGAGGTGCTGGCCGACAACAAAATCCGCAATCAGCTGCGCGAGTGGGAAGATGCCGGCTATGGTAACCTGCCGGTCTGCATGGCGAAAACCCAGTACAGCTTCTCGACCGACCCGACGCTGCGCGGCGCGCCCACCGGCCACTCGGTTCCGGTACGTGAAGTTCGCCTGTCCGCAGGTGCTGGCTTCATCGTGGTTGTTTGCGGTGAGATCATGACCATGCCCGGTCTGCCGCGCAAACCGGCTGCGGAAACCATCTGCCTCAATGACGCAGGTGAGATCGAGGGCTTGTTCTAAGCCGCCGAATAGGACATCTCGTGGTCCGGGGAATCCCCGGGCCATGAGGAGATCGCGATGCCCACTCTGACACCTCCGCAAGACTGCACAACGATGCAGGACCTGCGGGCTCAGATCGATAAGCTGGACCGCCAACTGATCCAAATGTTGGTGACGCGCGCAAGTTACATTGACCGCGCGTCCGAGCTGAAACCGGGCGAGGGCTTGCCCGCCCGCATCCCGGATCGCGTCGAAGAAGTGGTACAACGTGTGCGCGCAAGCTCTGCCGAGTTGGGAATGGATCCGGATTTGGCCGAGAGAATGTGGCGCATATTGATCGACTGGTCGATTGCACGTGAGGAACGTGTTCTCGGCCCGGACTGAATGACCGGGCGCTTCATGCGCCCGATCCGTTTTTTGAAAGAAGGGATCAAAGGATGGTAGCCCAGGTTATCGACGGCAAGGCCTTTGCGGCCAAGGTGCGTGCGCAAGTGGCCGATCAGGTCGCAAAGCTGAAAGAAGAAAACGGCATTACCCCTGGCCTGGCCGTGGTTCTGGTCGGCGAAGACCCGGCCAGCCAGGTCTATGTGCGCTCCAAGGGCAAGATGACCGTCGAAGTCGGCATGAACTCGTATGAGCACAAGCTGGATGTCGACACCTCTGAGGAAGACCTGCTGGCGCTGGTCGATAAGCTGAACAACGACCCGGCGGTTCACGGTATTCTGGTACAGCTTCCGCTCCCCAAGCACCTGAACGAGGATCTGGTGATCAACTCGATCGACCCGGCCAAGGACGTGGACGGCTTCCACATCTCGAACGTGGGCCTGCTGGGCACCGGTCAGAAATCGATGGTTCCCTGCACCCCGCTGGGCTGCCTGATGATGCTTCGCGACCATCACGGCTCGCTGTCGGGCATGGACGCGGTTGTTATCGGTCGCTCGAACATCGTGGGCAAGCCGATGGCGCAACTGCTGCTGGGTGACAGCTGCACCGTGACTATCGCGCATTCGCGCACCAAAGACCTGCCGGACGTTGTGCGCCGCGCTGACATCGTTGTCGCCGCTGTTGGCCGCCCCGAGATGGTTCCGGGCGACTGGATCAAGGAAGGCGCCACCGTGATCGACGTGGGCATCAACCGTATCGAGCGTGACGGCAAGAACAAACTGGTCGGTGACGTCGACTACGCCAGCGCGGCCGAGCGTGCAGGCGCAATCACCCCGGTTCCGGGTGGCGTTGGTCCGATGACCATTGCCTGCCTGCTGGCCAACACCCTGACCGCCTGCTGCCGCGTAAACGGCCTGCCAGAGCCCGAGGGCCTGACTGCCTGATCCTCAGAGCATGGTAAGCTTTATTGGGCCGAGAGATGGATACATCCCTCGGCTCAATTGTTTCAATATCCTCGCGTAAAGTTTTAAATCTCGGGGTTTGAATGTGTCGGGTTCAATGATAAACAAGTGAATCCAGCCGGTTACGTTGTGTGTTTGCGAGTCTCCGGGGTTTGTGCTGGGCCCCTAGGCTTATTGTTGAGTAGGTATGAACAAAATACTGAGCCCAATTCTGGCCGGGGCCACGTTGCGCAAAGTGATCGCCGTCCTTGTTTTTCCACCTTTGTTGGCCTCTGCTTTTCAACCGTTCTCAGCCATTGACCTGACCTATTCTCAACGCCTGGTGTTTTGGGTCGGGGTCGTGGTGCTGGCTTTGTGTGTGACACGGCTCGCCAGACAAGTGACACGGACCTGTTTTTCAGGTGTCCATTTTTCCTGGCGCGATACCGCGTTGGTTCTGGTCAACCTGGCGCTATTCGTTCCGGCCCTGTGGGTGTTGTCTTACTTGTTGATCACCTTCAATGGGCAACAGGCCCCCGGTTTCCTGTCGGTAGCTCCGTACGGGGCGCTGTTCGTCACTGGGCTGGTGCTGGTACAGGGGCACAGACAGGCAGACTTTCCGACGGAAGAGGCTGAGCCCGTGCGGCCGCGGCTGGCAAAGCGACTGCCGGAAACGTTCCAAGGTCAGATTTATCGTCTGACTGTCCGGGATCACGCTGTTGATGTTGTGACATCCGAGGGAACCTTCACCATCCGGTCCCGCTTTAGCGATGCGATCGCCGAGATGGAGCCAGTGCCGGGCCATTGTACGCACCGTTCGCATTGGGTGGTGGATGAGGCCATCGCCGGGGTCGAACGGCAGAGTGGCAAGACCTTTTTGCGGCTGAAGAACGGTGACTTGGTTTCGGTCAGCCGAAAATACAAACCGATGTTGGAACAGGATGGCCTCATCTGAGCCAGCTCACCTTGGCATCGGAATGATTTGCGGCTGGTGGCCGGTCAGGATGGCCATGGCCCGGTCGCCCATCAATGCGTTCAACGCGTGATCCGAACTGCGCAGCCCGCCGGTATAGGTGCCATAGGCGGGCAGGATCAGCCGCGTCTGGTCTACCAGAAAGGCCGGGCGGGTGATCGCGCGCCCGCGTGCCCGCAATCGGGCTTTCGGGTGATAGTGGCCGGACACTTCAGCCCTGGCCTCTGCCTGGGTGATATGTCGGAAGGTCAGTGGGCCGATATTGCATTCAGACAAGTGTGTCCCGCCCAGATCAATCGGGCCGGGGTCGTGGTTGCCTTCGATCCAGATCCACCTCCGCCCGGCTTGTAGGGCAGTGATATCCCGTTTCTCAGCCATTCCCATGGCCATCGAGGCATCCAGATCGTCAAAGCTGTCGCCCAAACAGACCACGGTGCCTGGGTTGGTTCGGGTAATGTCAGCAGTCAGACGGGTCAACGTGTCTTGACTGTCATAAGGCGGCAAGGCGGGGCCTCCACGCCGGGCGATGCGCTCGGATTTTCCAAAGTGCAGGTCAGAGACACAGAGCAGCTTCTGCTCGGGCCACCAGAGCGCCCCGGACCCCAGAGCGCTGAGGGCCTGCCCCGCAAAAGAAAACGTAATGCTGTTCATGATCCGTTCTTTGCGCGTTTCGATCCGGGGCGCAAGCGGTATCAGCCGGGTTCCAGCCCTGCAGCCTGCAATAGACGGGCGCTCTCTTCGGCCAAAAGGCGTTCTTCGGCGGCGCCTTTTACCGGAACCTTACCGACCTCCAGAAACAGCGGCGCTGCAAGCGGTGAGACGCGGTCCAGCCGCAGCAGATCAATCCGGTCACCGATGCGGTCTATCATCGCCTCGATCCGCCCAAAATCCACCAGCCCGCGCATGGCCTCTTCGCGGGTGATCTGCATCAGCAGATGATTGGGATCGTATTTCAGCAACGTGTCGTAAAGGATGTCCGAGGAAAACGTCGCCTGACGCCCGCTTTTTCGTTGTCCGCCGGTATTGCGCTCGATCAGACCGGCAATCGTGGCCGAAGCCCGAAAGGTCCGTTTCATCACTGCGTTGGAGGCCAGCCAGGTCTCAAGCCCGTCGCGCAGAGCATCCAGCTGAAACAGGGGGCGCGGATCGGTCACTGCGTCCAGCCCCCAGATCAGGGTGGCATAGTCAGTGGCTACAAAACCCAGCGGGGCAAGCCCGGTTTCCTCCATGCGTTTGGTCAGCAGCAGGCCCAGCGTCTGTTGCGCGTTGCGCCCGGCAAAGCCATAGACGCACAGGTTTTCGCGACCGTCATTGGGAAAGCTTTCGATCAACAGACGGTCGCGTTGGGGCAGGCGGGAGATATCCCGTTGCAGGGCCAGCCAGTCGGCCGTGTGCCCGGGCAGCTGCGGCCAGTCGGGTTGCGCGAACATGCGCAGGATGCGGTCGCTCAACTGTGTTGAAGTTGCGAATTTCGTGCCCGAGAAGACTGCGACCTTTGGTTTTCGGTCTGCGCGGCGGCTGACCTCGACCACCATTTCGCGCAGCCCTTCATAGCGAACGATCTGCCCCCCGATCAGAAACGTGTCACCTTGGATTAGCGAGGCGGCGAACGCTTCTTCCACCTCGCCCAAGGGTTTGCCCCCGCGATTGCGCTTCAACCGCACTTTCAGCGTGTCGGTGTCCTGAATGGTGCCGAGGTTCATGCGGATACGCTGCGCTGCGCGGGGGTCGCGCAATTGCCAGCGGCCATCGGCGCGCTGTTGCAGCCGTTGCCAGCGGTCATAGGCCCGTAGGGCGTAGCCCCCGGTGGCGCAGAAATCCAGACAGGCGTCAAACTCGGCGCGGGTGAGGTCCGCATAAGGACCAGCGGCGGTCATTTCAGTGAACAGGGTTTCTGCATCGAACGGCCCGGCTGCCGCTGCGATCAGGATATGCTGACACAACACGTCGCGCGGGCCCGTGCCGCGCGGCTCTCCGTCCAACTCATGCGCCTTGGCAGCCTCGAGCGCGGCGACGCATTCCACCACCTCAAACCGGTTTGCAGGCACCAGCAGAGCCTTGGAAGGCGCGTTGTATCGGTGGTTCGCCCGCCCGATCCGCTGCACCAGTCGTTTGACGTTCTTGGGGGCACCGATCTGGATCACGAGGTCTACATCCCCCCAGTCGATGCCCAGATCCAGAGAACCGGTGCAGACGATGGCGCGCAGGTCGCCGCGGACCATGGCGGCCTCGACCCTTTCACGCTGTTGCCGGTCCAGACTGCCGTGGTGGATGCCAATGGGCAGGCCGTCTTCGTTGGCAAGCCACAGGTTATGAAAAAAGATCTCGGCCTGAGCTCGGGTGTTGTGAAAGATCAGTGTGGTTTTGTGTTGCTTGATCTGTTCCAGCACGGCCGGGATCGAATAGGCCGCGCCCCCGCCCGACCAGGGGGGCATTTCCTGTGTCTCCAGCATCCGAATATCAGGATCGGGGCCGGGATCAGCCTGCACGATCCGGCAGGGATCGGGGTGCCGGGCCAGAAAGCGTGCGATGGTATCGGGGTCTTCGACCGTAGCTGACAGCCCGACCCGGCGCAGATCGGGACAGAGGGACTGCAGCCGTGCCAAAGCCAGCATCAGCTGATCGCCGCGTTTGCTTTCGGCCAAGGCGTGGATTTCGTCGACGATCACCCTTTGCACGCCCGCAAACATCCGGGGCGCGTCCTCATACGAGGTCAGCAGAGCAAGACTTTCCGGTGTGGTCAGCAGGATATGCGGCGGGTCAGCCCGCTGGCGTTTCTTCTGTGTGGCCGAGGTATCTCCGGTGCGGTCCTCGATCCGGATCGGCAAGCCGATCTCATCCGCGGGGCCGCGCAGGTTGCGGCGGATATCAGCGGCCAGCGCCTTTAGAGGGGACACATAGATCGTATGCAGCCCCGCGTGATCCCGATCGGACAACTCGGCCAGAGTTGGCAGGAACCCCGCCATAGTCTTTCCGCCGCCGGTGGGGGCGATCAGCAATGTCGCCGGATCCGAGGCCCGGTTGAACATGTCCTGTTGATGGGGGTGGATCGACCAGCCTTTGGCGGCAAACCAATCGGTGATCCGGGCGGGAATCTGCGTCATGGTCGCATGATTACCTGCCCGCGATCAGAATTGCAGGGGGTCAGTGAACGATCTTTTCTTCCCTGACGAACATGTTGGCCCAGGCGCGGTCGATCAGATCGGGGCTCATCTGATAGGGGATGCCCTCGAACTCGCAGATCGATATCATCTGGTCGATCAGGAAGATCGGTTGATAGTTTGCGTAGATATTGTTGATGGTCGGGTATTTGACCTTCAGCAGATGCACCAGCGCAGCCTCATCCAGCGGCATACCGCGTTTGCGGGCCACCATGGCGAAGATTTTCAGGAAGTTTTCCTGGTTCGGACCGTCGATCTTGATCTTGAAGAAGATCCGGCGCAGGGCCGCTTGGTCGAAGATCTCGTTGGGGTGGAAGTTGGTCGAGAAGATGACAAGCGTGTCGAAGGGCACCTCGAACTTTTCACCCGATTGCAGGCCGAGGATATCCTTGTTTTCTTCAAGCGGAACAATCCAACGGTTGATCAGGGCCTGCGGCGGTTCTTGCTGACGGCCAAGGTCGTCCACGATGAAGATGCCACCGGTCGATTTCAGCTGCAGCGGCGCCTGATAGGTCCGGGCGGTGGGGTTGTAGACCAGGTCCAGCATGCTCAGCGACAGTTCACCGCCGGTCACAACGGTCGGGCGTTCACATTGCACATAGCGCGAGTCGAACCGTTTGCGGCGACGCAGGCTGTTGGGGTCGTCGGCCTCTTGTTCGATTGCGGTGTGTACGATCGGGTCGTAGACGGTGATCACCTGACCGGAATACTCGATGGCGCGTGGCACATAGACATTGTCCCCCAGCGCATCCTTGATGCCGTTCGAGATCGAGGATTTACCATTGCCCGGCGGTCCGTACATCAGGATTGACCGACCGGCGCTGACGGCGGGCCCCAGGTGGTCCAGCAGGCTGTCGGGCAGAACCAGATGGCCCATCGCACCAACCAACTGGTCGCGGGTCACTTGAATGTTGCGGATCGACTGGCGCTTGACCTGTTCGCGATAAACATCCAGCGGCACGGGCATGGCGCCGAAGTATTCCGACTGGCTCAGCGCGTCCAGCGCACGGGCTTTGCCGGCATCGGTCAGCTGATAGCCCATCTCGTTACCGCTGTTGGCGTTCAGCGTGCCGGTGGCCTCGATCAGCTTTTGCTCGCGGGCCATGTCGATCAGTTCCTGCGTGACGGAACCTGGCAGACAAACTGCAGCGGCGATCTCGGAAACGGTGTCCACATTCTTGCGGAAGACCGTTTTCAACAGGATGTCGCGCATCATGACGATGGGCAGTTTCATTTCGCCCAAACCCTTGGGGGCAGGGGGGGCCATTACCGAGGTCGTCTGCATATTCATGAGCGTTGCCCGTCTATCCAGTTTTCGCGCCAAAGGCCCTGAAAAGGGCCGCTAGCGGAAAATCTGGCCCGGCTTTGTGTCAGCACCAAGGCACGGACAAGGCGGCTTAATGATAGTTTACGAGCCGTAAACAGTGCCGAGAATCAGGTAGAGGGCGAGGCTGCCGCCCAGAGAAAGACCCATCGGTATGTGTCTTGCCCTGGTCCAGCTTTTCCAATCCGGTGCAAAACTCCGCAGCCCTGTGATGCTTGCCAGCCGGTGAGTTACCAAAGCCGCCACATTCATCGTCGCCAGAATTAAAACCACCAGAAAATAGTCGCCGGGCCAGATAAAGGGTGAGGCTGCGGCCAGAAACTTGGCGTCCCCAGCCCCCATTTGGCGCATCAGGTTGAACAGGATACCAATGGCCAGGGCCGGTACGACATGCAGCAAATGCCAGATATAAGGGGGCAGCGAGATCGACCAGGGGCCTACGGTCGCACTTGACCACGTGGTCGACCAAGGTGGCAGAACGAACAGACCAACGACAACGAACACCGCAAACAGTGCGTAGACTGCCTGATTCTTGATCTTCATGGCGCGCAAGTCCGTGAACGTCACGTACAGGCAGATCGGCAGAACGAAGGGCAGAAATAACAGCGCCGCATTCGCGGGAATGTTCATCTATCAGGCATCCTCAAGCGCACGCAGCGAGCGGACGGCCTCGTCATAATGCTGAGGATGCGTGGCGATGGCTTCGCGGAAAAGGTTCTTGGCGGTGGCCACATCCCCTTGTTTGGTTGCGGAAATCCCCATCGTGTTCAACAGCATGGCGCGCTCAACCTGAGTCATCGGGACAACCGGCAAACTGTAGTTGCCCTGTGCGGCCCGGGCCAAAACCAGATTGTTCTTGGCGGTGAACAGGCTCTTGTCCTGCTGGATCGCCTCGGTGAACAGGCGTTCGGCTTCGGCATACTGACCGCGTGTCAGCTTGGAGTAGCCCCAGTTGTTCATTACCCCGCCGGGGCGTGTGGTCAGGCCAACTGCGGTTTCATAGAAATGATCGGCGCGTTTCCAATCCTGCTTGGAGTCCGCCACCACCGCCTCGAGGCGATAGCGTTTGAAGGTTTCATATGTGGGCGGCACGGAATCCAGAACGGTTTTGGCCTGGCTCCAGTTACCGGCACGCACAAGGGCGTCGGCATATTCGACCTTGTCGACATTTGCGGCGCCCTTCATGGTCGTCACTTTTTTCCACGCGGCGGCGGCCTCGGTCGTGCGCTTTGCACGGGAAAGAGAAATCGCCAATCCGCGCTGCAGGTCGATCCTGTCGGGGTTTTTGGCTGCTGCGCCCCGGAAGTAGGTGACTGCCTCATTCGGGTCCGCGGCGGTCAGAAGCACATCGCTCAGGTTGGTCTCGTCGATGACGTTGACCTCCTGATAGGTGCGCTCGACTTTTTCTTCCTCGGTTTCCCTTTCGCAGGCAGACAAGATCAACCCGCACATGACCATTGGCGCAATCAAGAATTGTTGGCGCATTTTTGCGTCCCTTACTGCTCTTGCCTGTTTTATGGGAGCTTGCGCAGCGTGTATTGCCCGTCGCCTTGCCGCTCCAGCGTATATTCTTGTTCTTCGGTCGTATTATTAACAGGATTTTCCATTTTTGCGAGTGCTAAGCGTAGATTGTCGCGGATTGCGTCACTTTCGCCATTGTCCAACGCGTAGGCGCGTTTAAAGACCTGCGCGGCCTCTGGGTACTCGCCTGTTTCGATCAGCAGAACACCGAGATTGTTCCACGCAACGGACCATTCGGGGTCATTTTTTACAGCGCGCCGCAAGAGGGTTTCGGCTTGCCCCAAGCGCTTGAGCCCCAGGTTTGCCGTGCCCATCGAGGTCAATATCTCAGCCGTCATTCCCTGATCCAGTGCGGCGCGGGTGAAGGAATCCAACGCCAACTCGTATTCTCCGGCGGCCATCAACCGATTTCCAACTATGATTTCGTCTGCGCCTTTGCCTTTCGGGTCAATCCCGGGGGCATCCAAATCATCCGTTGTACCCATATCAGTACAAGAGGCCACCATGGCGATCACCATGGCGGCCCTTAGTGTGTGGCGTATCCCAGAGCGGATACGCCTGAAGCTGAACGTCGCGGGCTTATCCGCCGGCACTGTTTCCAAAATCTGCGATCCCTTTTGCCGAAGGTCCGACCAGAATGACCAGCAAAGGCGGCACCGTCAGCATCATTGTGGCAAGTGTCATCTTGGTTGGCAACTTGTTCGCGGCCTCTTCGGCCCGCATCACGCGTTTGTCACGCATCTCGCTGGCATAAACCCGCAGAGCTTCGGCAATGGATGTACCGAAAGTTGCCGATTGGATCATGACGGTCACGAACGAGCTGACATCCTGAACACCGCAACGGGTTCCGAAATCGCGCAATACCGTGTCCTTGTCCTTACCGGCTTTCATTTCATGAGCGACAACTTCGAATTCCTGCGCGATATCCGGGTACGAGGTGGCCATCTCGCGGGCGACGCGCACGATGGCCTGGTCCAGTGATTGACCGGCTTCGACGCAGACCAGCATAAGGTCAAGCGTGTCGGGGAACCCGGCGGTGATCGCTTCTTTCCGCTCTTCGACGCGCCGGGTGATCCAGTAGCGCGGCAGGAAATATCCTGCGGCCGACGGAATCAGAACACGAATTGCCATTTGGCTTCCGGTGAATTCCTGCCCACCTGACAGCACCGTCACCAACATCACACCGACCAGGATGCCGACAATACCCAAAGCAAACTGCGCAAAATGGAAAAACCGCACCGCATCTTTCGAGTGATACCCGGCCTGACGCAACTTGAGCTGCATCGCCGACAGTTCGTCTTCGTTCTGCGGTTCAAGGAAGGTGGCGAATTTCTGCAGCTGCTCGTTGCGGCTGGTATTGCGGAGCCTGTCCTTCTTGGACTTTTTTTCCGCCTTGGGGGCAGCGGTCGATTTCTGCAGTTTTTTCAGCGGGTCCTCTTGCTGGTTCAGCATCAGAGAAACAGCGATCACGATCATGACAAGCCCTAGAGCGCCGATAATGATCAGCGGTCCGAACTCGCCAAGATATTGTTTGATCAGGTCATTGATTGGGGTCAGGAATTCCATTGCTATGCCCTCAGACCTTAATGTTGGTAAGAACGCGCATCACAATCAGGTTCAGTGTCAGCATGAAGCCAACAAAGAAACAGAGAGGGATGAACAGGGGGTGGTCGATCACGTCGTCATAGTAATTGGGGTCGGTCACAAGAATGAACAACAGGCAAAAGACCGGGAAACCGGACAGGAATTTGCCAGACCATTGTGCCTCGGCGGTGATTGCCTTGACGCGCCTGAACAGGCGGAAACGGGCGCGGATCACCTTGGCCAGACCGGCCAGGATTTCGGCCAGGTTACCACCCGACTGTTGCTGAATCCCGACGGCCACCGACAAAAAGCGGAGATCCTGCATACCCAGACGCTCTGCCATGTCCTTCAAGGCCTCACCCACGTCGCGGCCATAGGCACATTCATCAGCGATGATGCCAAACTCGGTGCCCAGCGGATCCTGTACTTCGTTTGCAACGATCTGGACGGATGACACGAACGGGTTACCCACACGCAGCGAACGGACCATCAGTTCAACCGCATCCGGCAGTTGCTCTTCCATCAGGGCCATGCGTTTTTTGGCTTTGCGGTTTACCCAGGCGTAAACGCCGCCAACACCGATAAAGACCGACAGAGCAACACGAAGAGCCATATCCGTCGCGGTGCCAATGCTGAGGCCCACGAAAGCAAAGCCGGATAACAGCACCATGACCATGATCAGTTGTCGCGGGGTGAAGGCGATCGCGGCCTTTTGCGCCTTGTCGGCCAGCAGCGAATAGAGCGGGATGCTCTGCGTCTTCATATGCTGCTGCATTTCCTTGCGCAGCTGTTCCAGAACCTGTTCCCGCCCGACACCTTTGTCGAGCATGTCGAGACGGCGGTTGACCTTGCTGTTCAGGCTGATGGATTTCCCGAAGGCCACCAGGTAGATGCCCTCGACCAGAAAGAACACCGCGATGAAGATCACGACATATATGAGCGCCTCAACAGGCAGTTGCATATCCAGATCTCCTACATAGTCGTCGGTTCATAGATCGAAGTGGGCAGATCAAAGCCCCACAGGCGGAAGCGCTCGGAATAGTGGCTGCGCACGCCGGTTGCCGTGAAATGACCAATGATCTTGTTGTCCGGCGTCAGGCCAACCCGTTGAAACTTAAAGATTTCCTGCATCGAGATTACGTCACCTTCCATACCGGTGATCTCAGTGATCGAGATCATCCGGCGCGAACCGTCCTGCAGACGACTTGCCTGTACGATCAGGTTCACAGCTGATGAGATCTGGCTGCGGACGGCCTTGATCGGCATCTCGATCCCGGCCATTGCGATCATGTTTTCCAGACGCGAGATACCATCGCGCGCCGAGTTGGCGTGGATCGTGGTCATCGAGCCGTCGTGACCGGTGTTCATGGCCTGCAGCATGTCGATCACCTCGGCGCCACGCGTCTCACCCACGATGATGCGGTCAGGACGCATACGCAGGGCGTTTTTAAGACAGTCGCGGGGGCTGACTTCGCCCTTGCCTTCGACGTTGGGCGGGCGGCTTTCCATCCGGCCCACATGGGTCTGCTGCAGCTGAAGTTCCGCCGTATCCTCGATAGTCAGGATGCGCTCGGCATCGTCGATGAAACTGGACAGGGCGTTCAGAGTCGTCGTTTTACCGGAACCCGTACCACCTGAAACGATGATGTTCAGTCGGGTCGACACAGCTGCTTGAAGATAGGCGGCCATCTCTTCGGTAAAGGCGCCGAAGTTGACCAGATCATCAATGCCCAGCTTGTCTTTCTTGAATTTACGAATCGACACCAGCGACCCATCCACCGCGATCGGCGGAACCATCGCGTTGAAACGCGAACCATCGGCCAGACGGGCGTCAACATAGGGGTTTGATTCATCAACGCGACGACCCACAGCGGACACGATCTTGTCGATGATCCGCATCAGGTGCTTTTCATCCTTGAAGGTGATGTCGCTGATTTCCAGCTTGCCGTTGCGTTCCACGAAGATCTGCTGCGGACCGTTGACCAGAATATCGTTGACTGTGTCGTCCTGCAGCAGGGTTTCAAGCGGGCCCAGACCCGTTACCTCGTCATACAGCTCTTTGTTCAGCTGCGTACGATCCTCGCGGTTCAGGACAATATTGCGCGTTTCCAGAACTTCGCTGGCAATTGCGCTGATTTCTGCCCGCAGATCCGCTTCACCTGCGTTCTCAAGCGCGGCGAGGTTCAGGTTTTCCAGCAGTTCACGGTGCAGTTCGATCTTGATCTCGCCAAGACGCTCTTTGCGTTTGCGATCGCGATCGGCCACGACTGGCTCGGCCGCTTTCTTCTGCACGGGGCGCCGGGCGACCGCATTGGCCGTGGGCGTTTTTTGAACTGTAGGTTCCGGTGTTGTGGCCGGGGTCTGAACCGGCTGCGCTTCGGGCTGTTTCTTGTATCTTGAAAACACGGCGGCTCGTTCCCTTTCAGACTGAGTTATGCAGCTTCAGCGTTGTTGCTGCCCAAGCTGTGAAGCGATTTCGCGAGTTTCGCGATTTCGCGGCGCAGCGGGTTCTTGGCCGCGGCATTGGCCAGTGGTTGTCCGTGGTCACCGCTTTGCATGACAGGCTTGCCACCATCAGGCAGTTGCAGATCGATAGAGATACCCAGGCTTTCGCCCATCCGCTTTACCCGGCTCTTGCCGTTCAGATCGGTAAATTTCGGTGCCCGGTTCAGGGCAAAACGCAGTTTCTCGAACGGCAGTTCCTCGGCCTGCAAGGCACGTTTCAGGCGCAGTGCGTTTTGGGCCGAGCGCATGTCCAGCTCGATCATCGCGAAATACACGTGTGCGGCCTGAAGAACGGTTTCCGACCAGTGAACAAGCGTCGATGGCATGTCCACGATCACGTAGTCAAAGTGGCGGCGGGCTGTGTCGATCACCCGCTGGATATCTTCCGGGGTGATCAGGTCCAGCGGCACCATGTCTGACGGCGCGGTGAGGACCTGAAGCTTTTCCTCGTAGGTTTGCAGCGCCTGCGCGAACACTTCCTCGTCCATCGAGTCTGTGTCGGACAGCATTTCAAAGACGGTTTCGCGGCGGGGCAGGTCCAGATAGGTGGATACTGTGCCGAACTGCAGATCCAGATCAAGCAGACAGACCGACGGTTCCTCTTTGTCGGATACGGTGGCCAGTTCCCACGCCAGATTAACAGCCATTGTGGTGGACCCTACGCCTCCTGCGAGGCCGTGCACGACGAACAGAGCACCTTCCTTTGACTCGCCCTGGGTCAGCGGCGAGGCGGTCTCGTGAACGACAACCGGGTCGGGCTGATTCATCCGGCTGATCGCTTCCTGCAGCTCGCCCTCGGGCAAGGGGTAGGGGACGAATTCATCCGCGCCCTTGCGCAGCAGCTGATGCAGGGACGCCGGTGTGACATCTTCGGCGATCAGAACAACCTTGATCTTCTTTTCTTTGGCGCGGGTGATGATTTCGCCCATCAGTGACAGGTTGTCTTCATCTTCGCCATCAATTGCCAAAGCGACAAATTCCAGAGAATCAGCATCGGGCTGACTGAAAAAGGCCAGAGCTTCGGCAAAGCCCAGGTCGCCCCAGCGTTCCCCTAGTGCTGCCTCCATGTCTTCGATCAAAAGATCGAAGTTCTGGACGTCACGGCTGATTGTACAGGCCAGAATGCCATTTTTATCGTCTTGTGGCGATGCGCTCGTCATTAACACAATCCTCGTCGTGGGAGCAGGCAAACACAGTGGGCTTGAATACCCGCCTGGTTCGCTCTTGCCCCAGTGCGGCCAAGATCGGCCGCAAGTCACCTAATTGTTGAAAATTTGGCTTGGAACTTAGGCAAGATTTGGGCGCAAAAGAACCAATTGTAGGGAAATGGGCGACGATGCCGCCCAGTTCCGGTTTATTGTTACTCGTTGGTCTCGCCCACAGCGGTGGTTTTGCTCAGTTGGCCTACGTAGCTCGCGCCTTCAATGTACTCGCGATAGATCACTTCCGCGTATTTCCCATCCAGGATGAGCGGATTGCGATCCACAAAGCCGGACACTTCGGTCACGGTGCGACGGTTGCGGCGATCCCTGTCCGGTGTGTCGATGAGAGGCCGCGATTTGCCAAAGGACACGACGGCCTCTAGGCGGGAACGCGAGATGCCCTGTCGCGTCAGGAACGCAACAGCTGCATCGGCACGCCGCTGACCCAGCGCTTTGTTGTACGCCGTCGAACCAACCGCATCGGTATGGCCGTACACGCGGAACCGAGCTTCGGGGAACTGTTTGATCCACGAGGCCTGGCGCAGCAGAACCCGCTGAGCCGTTGCATCCAATTGCGCACTGTCGAAGGCAAAGTTGATCTGCGTCGGAACCTCGGCCGCGAATCGCTGACCCAGAATCTGAGCGTAGGTCAGTTCGCCGTTCATGACCTGGATGTTGTTCAGGGTCGCATTCCCAAACGCGCCTTGGTCGACTTCGTACCCGGCCTCACGCGTACATGCGGTGACAGCGACCGAAAGACCCAGTGTGATGATCCACTTCTGCATTGGTCCTATCCTCCTATCAATCCAGAACGTAGCCGTAGGAGCTGCCAAAGTCCTGCTTGGCCACTTCCGAGGCTGCGCCGGCACCAGGGCGCGTTGTACGACCGGTTCTACCGTTCACGAACAGATCAAATTCGCTGGGTGGCTTGACCCGGTCAGTCGGCAAAGCCAGTGCTTCGCCACGAGTCGGCGACACCAGATGAGCGGTGATGATGATGACCAGTTCACTTTGCTGCCGTTGGTACTCCGCGCTGCGGAACAATGCACCCAGAACCGGAACGTCGCCGATCCACGGAAGCTGGCTGCTCAGGTCTGTAAAGTCATCCTGAATCAGGCCGGCAATCGCAAAGCTCTCACCGTCGCGCAGCTCGATCGTTGTGCTGGTTTGACGAGTGACAAAGCTGGGAACTGTGTCGCCCTGAATTGTGAAGTTCGAGTTGTTGTCGATGCTCGAAACCGAGGTGGCCAATTCAAGATTAATCAAGTCGCCGTCAACAACACGTGGGATAAAGTCGATTTCGACACCGAACGTCTTGTATTCAATAGCGATCACGCCAAATTCCTGAGGCACCGGAATGGGAACTTCACCACCGGCGAGGAAGGTTGCTTCCTGACCCGACAAAGCGGACAGATTGGGTTCTGCAAGGCTGCGGGCAAGGCCCTTGTTTTCCAGAGCCTCAAGCAACAGACGTACTTGCGTCGACCCGGCTCCAAACCCGAACAGGATGGCACCCGTGTTGGTCTGAAGGGGAGGGATGTTGTTGTTCAGGGCGTTGGCCAGAGCTGGTGATGTGTTCAAGCTGTTGATACCGCCAGTCACGTCGCCGCCGCCGAAACCAAGCGAAGCGGTCAGGCTTTTGGCCACCGAGCGGTTCATTTCGGCAAAGCGTACTTTCAGCATCACTTGCTGTACGCCGCCGACCGACATCAGATTCGAAACGCGATCAGGCGCGTACCGTTCGGCCAGTTCCAATGCGCGCTCCAGTTTCGCGCTGCTTGATACCACGCCCGAAAGCACGATGCCGTCATTGGCGGTTCGCACTTCGATCGGTTCAGCCGGCAGAATCTGCCGCAGCCGCTCTTTAAACTCGGACACATCCGGAGATACACGGACCCGAACATTCGCCAACAGGTTGCCCGCGCCGTCAAACAGGGTCAGCGTGGTCAAGCCCGGTGTCTTGCCCAACACATAAATCGTGCGATCCGAAAGCGACGAGATATCAGCGATGCCGGCATTGGCGATGCTGAGCTCAGTGAACGGTTCTTCGCTTTCCACGACAATAGCGCGGTTCATCGGAACGTTCAGCGTTTCCGCTGTGCCATTCTTCACCACGCGCAAAGTTTCAGCCCAGGCCGTTTGGTCGGCCGGACCAACTATTAGCGCCAACCCAAAAAGGGTCGCGCTGATCCAAGAACGTATTTTCATGTGACCTGCCTCTCCGATCACGCCTCGTTTTTTGGGTCTAATGCCCTATGCGAGTTAACACTGCGCGAATTGAGAATTTATTGCAATAATCAATGGTTTCCGGAATTTTCCTTATGTGGACAATGCGCAACATCTCAAACGAAACAAGCCGCGCACGTGGCGCGGCTTGAGGTCGTAAATCTCTGATTTAACATCAGTTTGTACAGGGAATCTCGCTCTGGACAGTTTCTGCGCCGCGCCGGATGTTGGTGTAGCACTTGCGCTCCTCGGCTGCGACCGGAGCAGGGGCCGCCTCCTTGAGGTCCAGCAATTTTCTCTGGTCCACTTCAACTGCGGTTGCGACTGTGTCGTCATCCTGAACACCAACCAGAGCCAGAGATAACCGGCCAGTCGTTTGCGCCTGCGCCAATGCTGCGACCTGTTCCGGTGTCGCTGCAACGGTCACGGTACGAGCAATCGTTGCGCCCGCCAGATCGGACCCGGCGATCTGGTCCACTGCAATCAGTTCGATGCTGGGTTGAATCAAGCGGGTAATTTCGCCGCCGCCGCCCTCGAATTCTCGGCTGACCGCACCGGTCCAATACACATCCACGTTGTCGCCTGGTCGAAGAAAGCCGGAAACGCCCGTTGCAACATCGACGCTAATGGCAAACGCGCGCTTACCTTTTTCAATGCGGGAAATGAGGCCTGCCGGCTGGCCAGGTTTGGTGACCTTGGCCTTCATAAGCGCCTCGTCCTTTTCCATTGCTCTCAGGACAAACCGATCCCCTTTGGCGTCTTCCGGGAACAAAACTGCCATGTCCACAAAGCTGCCTTCGGGAATTGCATCCTCGGGCCAATTCACAATCCGAACATCGTCCTTGGCCAGCGGCTCGCCGTATTTCATGGCCCGTTTGGAAACGATGACTTCGACGGTTGGCACCGATTTGACGTTTGCCAGCGCGTCCTTCGTGGCTTGACGCTCACGGGCGAGCTGGTCCTGATACTGAGCGATGTAGTCGCGGGCCATATAGACCGCACCCCCGGCCAAAGCCACACCGGCAATCAGAACAAGTCCAAATACCAAACGCATTCGCGTCCCCTCGTTTTTTTCTTTTCTGTTTTAGTCGCCGCAGAAACTACGACAAAGATCAGTTTTGGATAAAGGTAGATTGTGTCGAAAAAGGGGACAATATTTGAATTATTTTGCCTCCGTTGTTTTCGGGACAATCAAAAACCGCGTTGATCAGGAATCGGGCGCATCGAATTTGACGCTGATCTCTTCGGCGACATCGACATTGCTCAGGGCCGCGCCAGCTTTGGCATCCAGTTCTTTAACGGGCTCGCCAAAGTAAGCGTATACGCCAGCACCGATGCCTACGATGGCGGCAGTCAACACGACCCAATCAACGGTTACTGCCCCGTCTTCGTGCTCTATGAATTTTCGGATTCTGTTCATCATGAAAGCGCCGGGTTTGGAGATGTTGCAAAAAAAATGGGGCCACGCCTGAACAGGCAAGGCCCCACAATAGAATTTCTCAGACTAAGCTGCCGGTCTTATTACTTGGGGTTGACCGGGATGTCGCTTGCGACGCTGCTTGCTGCGGCATCCAGGGTCGAGCCAACGGCGTCTGCGATCGCTTTGGTGCCTTCACCAACCTGGGTGTAGGCAACGGCGGCCAGGCCAACGACAGCAGCGGTCAGAACAACCCAGTCAACAGTTACGGCGCCGTCTTCGTCTTTGCGGAAGTTCTTGATGAACTTGATCATGTTACGTCCCTCCTAAAGGATCAAAAAAGTCACTTAAACCTCGGTGTCTAACAGAGCTTTCTCTCTCAGTTCGCTCCCGACCGTCTCGGTATGGCATTATGTTTGCCTGTTAGGCGTGGCAGGAATTGGGCCAAACACCGTTTTTTTTCTTTCGGGCTTAACTTTTTGGTAGTTTTTTCGGTAACCTATTGAAAATAAAGGAAATAAAATTTGCAATGGAAGACACTCGTTGTCGTCGCCGATGCAAAATTGCGGCAAATGAGGCGAAATTGCCCCAATTCGACGTGTTTTTCTGGCTTTTCAAAGGGATTCGCGGTTCAAACTGTTGAAAACAAAAAGCACGAGGCAGGCAAAATGAAACTCCGGGACGCAATGACCTGCGCCGGCATCTTGGCGTTGATTGTGTCAGCGCCAATGCCAGCCGTCGCAACCGAGGTTGAACCCAGGGGCGTATACAAAAGAGTGAAGGCACCAAAGCCCGGTACGCGGCCCAAGGTGACTGTTCAGATATCGCCCGAAGAACATGCGGCGGCTCCGTATGCGCCCAGCACCGGGGTTGAGATTTCCATACCCGAAGTTGTGACGCGTACAACAGCTGTTCCCCCGAGCGCTCCGGGCTCGGGTTCACAGGACAAGCCAGTCGGTTCTTACAAGGCCTTTTGGGACAAAATCTCGCCCGCACTCTCAGCTTCGGGTGCGGGACGGCTGAACGATGCCATAAACGCGCTGGCCGCAACCAATGTTGCATCACCACGCCTGCAGACGCTTCAGAACATCGCGCAAAAGCAGGGGATCGAGATTTTGCGGTCGACGGTTGGGACGGAAGTTTCGCCCGCTCTGGTGCTGGCGGTGATCTCGGTAGAATCGGCGGGCCGTGCGGATGCGGTCAGCTCGGCCGGTGCGCAGGGGTTGATGCAACTGATGCCTGCTACCGCCAGGCGATTCGGTGTGCAGGACAGTTTCCAGCCTTCTCAGAACATCTCGGGCGGTGTGAAATACCTGAACTGGCTGATGGAAGAATTCGGCAATGATCCGATTCTGGTGCTGGCCGGATATAACGCGGGTGAAGGGGCCGTCCGCAAACATGGCGGCGTGCCGCCCTATGCCGAGACGCGGGACTATGTGCCCAAGGTGCTTGCGGCCTTTCAGATTGCCAAGGCTCTGTGCTCCACACCACCCGAACTGATTTCGGACGGGTGTGTGTTTCAAACCCTGAACTGAAAAAGGCCCGCCAAAATCGGCGGGCCTTTTCGGTGAAGGGATCAGTTGACGATCTTGGCCTCGGTGGCCGCGCGGATTTCGTCCTCGGTCACGCCTTCGGCAATTTCAACGATTTTCAGGCCGCCTTCGACCACATCCAAAACGCCCAAGTTGGTGATGATGCGATCCACCACCTTTTTACCGGTCAGCGGCAGGGTGCATTTCTGCAGCAGCTTGGATTTGCCGTGTTTGTTGGTGTGATCCATCACGACGATCACGCGGCCCACACCGGCCACAAGGTCCATCGCGCCGCCCATGCCTTTGACCAGTACGCCGGGAATCATCCAGTTGGCCAGATCGCCTTCCTCGTCCACTTCCATCGCGCCCAGAACGGCAGCGGCGATCTTGCCACCCCGGATCATGGCAAAGGACGTGGCGCTGTCGAAATACGAGGTGCGCGACAGTTCGGTGATCGTCTGCTTGCCGGCGTTGATCAGGTCGGGGTCTTCCTCGCCCTCGAACGGGAAGGGGCCCATGCCCAGCATTCCGTTCTCGGATTGCAGGGTGATGTCCTTGTCACCCACATAGTTCGCCACCAGCGTCGGGATACCGATGCCGAGGTTCACATACATGCCGTCTTCCAGCTCTTGCGCCGCACGGGCGGCCATCTGATTGCGGTCCCAGGGCATTATGCGTCCTCCTTCTTGCGGGTGGTGCGCTGTTCGATGCGCTTTTCGTGATCGCCTTGAATGATGCGATGCACATAAATGCCGGGCAGGTGGATCGCGTCAGGGTCCAGCGAGCCACGGGGTACGATCTCTTCAACCTCGGCAATGCAGATCTTGCCGCAGGTTGCGGCAGGCACGTTGAAGTTGCGGGCGGTCTTGCGGAAGATCAGGTTGCCGGTGTCATCGGCTTTCCACGCCTTCACGATCGCGAGATCGGCAAAGATGCCTTCTTCCATGATGTATGTTTCGCCGTTGAAGTCCTTGTGCTCTTTGCCTTCGGCGATCACGGTGCCCACGCCGGTCTTGGTGTAAAAACCGGGGATACCGGCACCACCAGCGCGCATACGCTCGGCCAGAGTGCCTTGCGGGTTGAATTCCAGCTCAAGCTCTCCGGCCAGGTACTGGCGCATGAACTCGGCGTTTTCACCGACATAAGAGCTGATCATTTTCTTGACCTGCTTGGTCTGCAGCAGGATACCGATGCCGAAATCATCAACGCCCGCGTTGTTCGAGGCAAAGGTCAGGTCCTGTGTACCGGATTCTTTGATTGCCTCCAGCAGCAATTCAGGGATGCCGCACAGGCCGAAACCGCCCGCTGCGATCATCATGCCATCCGTCAACACCCCGTCGAGTGCTTCGGTGGCATTGGCATAGATTTTCTTCATGGAAAACTCCCCCAATGACATGGTGATGGGCAGGTTGTGCCGCCACGTCACTGGGAAGTCAACGAATCCAAAGGGGTGGTGGTATTTCTACCTAGGTCGCCGCCTTCTTGGCGGCAGCCTTTTTCTTCGGTGCGGCCTTTTTCTTGGTGCCTTTCTTGGCCGCCCGCTCGTTCACCAGTTCGATGGCCATTTCCTGGGTCACGTCCTCGGGCTTGATGTCCTTGGGAATGGTGGCGTTGACCTTTTCCCATTTCACATACGGCCCGTACCGTCCGTCCAGAACCTGCATCGCTCCGCCATTGGGGTGTTCGCCAAGCTCTTTCAACGGTTTCGCGGCGGCGCTCCGCCCGCGCCCCGGATTGGCGCGCTTTTCGGCCAGCATCTCGACGGCCCGGTTCATGCCGATTTCGAACACGTCATTGGGGTCTTTGACATTGACGTAGACGGGTTTCGCCTCTTCCGGCCGCTGGTGCATGATATACGGCCCGAACCGCCCGAAGTTTGAGCTGATCATGCCACCTTCGGGGTGTTCGCCGATCTGGCGGGGCAGGGACAGCAGGGTCAGCGCCTTGTCCAGATCCATATCGTCCTTGCTCCAACCTCGGGGCAGGGAGGCACGCGGAGGTTTCTTGTTTTCGGGCGTGGGCTCGCCTCGCTGCACGTAAGGCCCAAAGCGGCCGGATTTCAGCCAGATCTCATCGCCTGCATCCTCACCCAGCAGACGTTCATCCCCCTCAGCGCCTTCACCGGCGATGGGGCGGGTATATGTGCACTCGGGATAGTTGCCGCAACCGACAAACCCGCCGGTGCGCGAGGTTTTCAGATGCAGCTGCCCAGTGCCGCATTTCGGGCAGATGCGCGGATCAGACCCATCCTCACGCGGAGGATAGAGCTGCGGGGCAAGCGCCTCGTCCAGCTTGTCCAGCACCTCGGAAATGCGCAGCTCGGATGTCTCACCAATCGCGGCCGAAAAATCGCGCCAGAACTTGCCCAGCAGGTCCTTGTAGTCGCGGTCGCCGGCGCTGACGTCATCCAGTTGCTCCTCCAGGTTGGCGGTGAACTCATAGCCCACATATTGGCGGAAGAAGTTCAGTAGGAAGATGGTGACGATCCGGCCTTTTTCTTCGGGGATCAGCCTGTTCTTGTCCTTGCGCACATATTCCCGGTCCTGAATCGTGGTCACGATCGAGGCATAGGTCGAGGGGCGTCCGATGCCCAGCTCTTCCATGCGCTTGACCAAGGTGGCCTCGGTGTATCGCGGCGGCGGCTGGGTGTGGTGTTGCAAGGCCAGAACAGCCTCGTTGTCGGACAGAACGGCGGCCTTGTCCTCGGCTTTGGCGAACTGATCTTTCAGAGAGGTCTTGGCAAACGGGGCCGGATCACCCTGCATGATCTGCGGCAGGCGCTTTTCGTCGTCGTCAGCCACATCATCGCGGCCCTCTTCATAAACGCGCATGAACCCGTCGAACAGAACCACCTGACCGGTGGCGCGCAGGCCGACCTGACTGTCCGCACTGCCGACTTCAACGGTCGTCCGCTCCAACCGGGCGGCAGCCATCTGACAGGCGATGGTGCGCTTCCAGATCAGATCATAGAGCTTGCGCTGATCCTCATCCGTGACCTTCAGCGCCTTGGCGTCGCGCGACATATCCGTGGGGCGGATACACTCGTGCGCTTCTTGCGCGTTCTTGGCCTTGTTCTTGTACATGCGCGGGCTGTCCGGCACGTATTCGTCGCCATATCGGTCTTTGATCGCATCACGAGTGGCCGCCACGGCCTCGGGCGCCATATCGATACCGTCGGTCCGCATATAGGTAATGTAACCCGCCTCATAGAGCCGCTGCGCCACCTGCATCGCGTGACGCGCACCCATGCCGAACTTGCGGCTTGCTTCCTGCTGCAGGGTCGAGGTCATGAACGGCGCGCTGGGGTTTCGGGCAGCGGGTTTGGCCTCGACCGAAGTGACGCTGAGCGCGCGGCTGGTGATCGCCTGTACAGCCAATTCGGCCTGTGTGGCGTTCGCCAGATCGTGTTTGTCCAGTTTCTTGCCGGCCAGAGTAACCAGACGGGCTTCATAAGTCTGGCCGCGCGGCGTTTCGAACAGGGCGCGCACCGACCAGTATTCGACCGGTTTGAACGCCTCGATCTCCATCTCGCGCTCAACAATCAGGCGCAAGCAGACCGATTGCACTCGGCCCGCGGATTTCGCACCGGGCAGCTTGCGCCACAGAACCGGAGACAGGTTGAACCCCACCAGATAATCCAGCGCACGGCGGGCCAAATAGGCCTCGACCAGTGGCATATCGACCTCACGCGGGTTTTGCATTGCCTCGGTCACCGCGTCCTTGGTGATCGCGTTGAAGGTCACGCGGCTGACCGGTGTGTCCTTCTTGATCGAGCGGCGTTTGGTCAGCGCTTCCTGCAAATGCCAGCTGATCGCCTCACCCTCGCGATCGGGGTCGGTGGCGAGGATCAGGGCGTTGTCTTCCTTCAGTGCATCGGCGATGGCCTTGACATGCTTGCGGCTGTCATTTCCCACCTCCCATTTCATCGCAAATTCATGCTCGGGGTCGACCGATCCGTCCTTTGGGGGCAGGTCCCGCACATGTCCGTATGACGCCAAAACCGTGTAGTTGGAGCCAAGATACTTATTGATTGTCTTGGCTTTTGCTGGGGATTCTACAACAACTACAGGCATTTAAGGGAAAACCTCGCTCGACGAATTAGGCGCCTTCTATGATCGTGCAAAATGTGTAGGGCAAGAGCGAATTGTCAATGCGTTCCTTTAAAAACCGAAATTTGAAGGCGATTTCAGCGCGATAGGGGTAGAATTTTCAGCGTGTTCTGCGAACCGCACCGTCAAGCGGTCAGGGATAACAATCCGCCGGGCTGGCGCTGAATGCGCCCGTCCAGTTCCAGATCGACCAGGGCCGGACCAATCTCGCCCGCCGTGGCCGCGATGTCGCGGATCAACTGGTCTTCGGCAATTGGAGACGGCCCCAGCCGGGCCAGAATCTCGCGGTGCAGCGCTGCCCCTGAAGGTGCGGGATCTGGCTCTGTCGCCGGTTCGGGGGCTTCGAACATATCGGCCTGTTGTCGCGGCAATGCTTCGACAACGTCTTCCGCGGACCTGACCAAGGTAGCTCCGTCGCGGATTAGTAGATTGCAACCGGCCGCGCGTGCATCGAAAGGGTGGCCGGGCACGGCAAGAACCTCGCGCCCCTGATCCAAGGCATCCCGCGCGGTGATCAGGCTGCCGGATTTGGCGGCGGCTTCGACCACCACAACTGCCTGAGCCAGCCCCGAGATGATCCTGTTGCGGCGCGGAAAGTGCCGGGCCTGCGGGGTTACGCCCATCGGTTGCTCGGACACGCGCAGCCCCGATTCGGCGATGTTTTTGGCCAGATCGGTGTTTTCGGCGGGGTAGATCACGTCCACGCCGCCAGCCATGACCGCCACAGTGCCCGTATCCAGGGCGGCCATATGTGCAGAAGTGTCAATTCCCCGTGCCAACCCGGACACAACGACAAAGCCCTGTTTCCCAAGATCGGTGGCCAGCCCGCGCGCCATCCGCGCACCCAGCGAGGAACAGTTGCGCGCCCCGACCATCGCAATGCAGGGTTTACGCAGCAAAGACGCATCGCCAATCGCCCACAGCATCGGAGGGGCGTCGGACAGATCGTTCAACGCACCAGGAAAATCAGCGGACCCAAGGCACAAAAGCCGCGCATTTGCGGCTTTTGCGGCCTTGAGCTCCGCCTCAATCACGCCGGGTGGGCAAATTTCATACCCTTCAATTCCGGCAGCACGTGCCATTTCAGGCAGCGCGGCCAGCGCGTTCTGCGCCGAGCCATGTTCCCGCAGCAGCCGACGAAACGTCGCCGGACCAACCTTGCGCGAGCGCAACAGACGAAGCCAGGAAAACCGATCCTCTTCCGTGGTGGGTGGGAGTGTGGGGTGAAAGGAAGAAAGCTGCTCTTCGGTCATCCGTTGCTCCGCCTGATTGCAGAACTGGTTTACGGCTGCAGGGGTTAACAGCTTGTGAATCCAGTCAAATTATTCAGATAATTTTCTATTCTTGATGTGTGGAAGTTCGCAATGAATTGATTTTCAAGCATAAATTAAAAGCGCCCGCATGAGGTGAAAATCAGGCGGGCGCAGAAAATCAGAATTTTCAAAACTGCGGCGTTAACCGTGACGGGCGCCGATTCTCTCTTAGGCCGCTGATCCGCCGACCGTCAGACCATCCATCAGAACCGTGGGCTGGCCGACGCCGACCGGCACCCATTGACCGTCCTTGCCACAAGTCCCCATGCCCGGATCAAGCGCCATGTCGTTGCCCAACCCGCGAATACGATTCAACGCCGACGGCCCATCGCCGATCAGTGTCGCGCCTTTGACCGCTGCGCCGATCTTGCCGTTTTCAACGCGATAGGCCTCGGTGCAGGAAAACACGAACTTGCCGTTGGTGATATCCACCTGACCGCCGCCGAAACCCACGGCCCAGATGCCGTCTTTGATATCTGCAACCAAAGACGCAGGATCAGCGTCACCGCCCAGCATCACCGTATTGGTCATGCGCGGCATGGGTTTGTGCGCATAGCTCTGTCGCCGCCCGTTTCCGGTGGGCGCGACACCCATCAGACGGGCGTTCTGACGGTCCTGCATGTATCCGGTCAGAACGCCGTCTTCGATCAGAACGGTTCGCGAACTTGGTGTGCCTTCGTCATCCACCGTGATCGATCCGCGCCGATCCGCGATGGTGCCGTCATCCACTACCGTCACGCCTTTGGACGCGATCTGTTGCCCCATCAGCCCGGCAAAGGCCGAGCTGCCCTTGCGGTTGAAATCGCCTTCCAGCCCGTGCCCGATGGCCTCGTGCAGCAGGATACCGGGCCACCCGGGGCCGAGGGCGACCTCCATCACACCGGCCGGGGCAGGGACGGCGTCCAGATTGACTAGCGCGATCCGCAGCGCCTCGCGCGCTTTGTCCTGCCAATCGGCCGGGTCGATCAGGCCATCGAGACCGACGCGACCTCCACCACCCGCCGAGCCGCTCTCTCGGCGGCCGTTCTGCTCCACGATGACCGACACGTTCAGACGCGTCATCGGGCGCACGTCTCGCACCAGAACGCCGTCAGGGCGCAGGATTTCGACCTCTTGCACGGCGGCCATGAGCGATGCGCTGACCTGAACAACGCGCGGGTCAAGGTCGCGGGAGAAGGCATCGATCTCGCGCAGGGTCTCGATCTTTACCGGAAAGCTGGCGGACTCGATCGGGTCTTCGTCCGTATAAAGCCGCGCATTGGTGGCGCGCGGTGCCTCGGCCAGCGTGCCGCCACCGTCGCCCACAGCCAGCCGCGCGGTTTCAGCCGCCCGTTTCAGCGCCGGAATCGAGACGTCGGTGGAATGGGCGTATCCTGCAACCTCACCTTGAACGGCACGCAGGCCGAACCCTTCGGATGCGTCATAGGACGCAGTCTTCAGGCGTCCGTCATCAAAGACCAGAGCCTCGGATTTTCGCCGTTCGACGAACAGCTCTCCGTCCTCGGCCCCGGCAGTGGCAGATTGCAAAACCGCAAGCGCTTCGTCCTGCGGAAGAGCGCTTTCAAAGGGGCGAAACGGGTCGTTGGGCATCACTTGGGACCTTTCGGGTTTGATCCAGATCAAAAATAGCGTCTGTTTGACGCAAGCATTTTGCTTTATCTAACATCCGGAATATGGTTTTTAACTTTGCCAAAGACAACGGGAGAGGTGCGACCGATTCACACCTTTTCGACAGGGACGCAAAGATCAAACGATCAGGACAGAAAATGAAGAATGCTTTGATGCTTTCGGGGTTCATGACAGCCCTCTCCAGCCTTCCCACCATGGCTCAGGAGCTTGAGATTATTGGCAAACCGGTTGACGGCGGCATGGGTTTCCAGCCCGCGGCCACCAGCCTTGCCGACGGGATTCAACGGCTGGACGGCATGATTCTGGTGATCATCACAGCGATCTGCCTGTTCGTTGCGGGGCTCCTGATCTACTGCATCGTGCGTTACAACCAGCGTGCGAACCCGACACCGGCGCGCTTCTCGCACTATACCCCGGTTGAGATCGCCTGGACCCTGGGCCCGATTCTTATTCTGGTTTTTATCGGTGCCTTCTCGCTGCCGGTTCTGTTCAAGCAGCAAGAGATTCCCGAAGGCGACGTGGTGATCAAGGTTGTGGGCAACCAGTGGTACTGGACCTACGAATATGTCGACCACGATTTTGCATTCGACAGTTATCTGCTGGGCCACCCGGCCACGCTGGATGCAGGAGCTCGCCCGGCGGATGCCGACGTGACACCGTTTGTTCTGGATGATGCAATGCGCGCCAAGCTGGCCGATGCGGGTTATGGCGAAGATGAATTCCTGCTGGCGACCGACACCGCCGTTGTTGTCCCGGTCGGCAAGGTTATCGTCATGCAGGTCACCGCATCCGACGTGATCCACTCGTGGACCATCCCGTCCTTCGGTGTAAAGCAGGACGGCGTGCCGGGCCGACTGGCCGAATTGTGGTTCCAGGCCGACACGGAAGGCGTCTACTTCGGCCAGTGCTCGGAACTGTGCGGCAAGGACCACGCCTATATGCCGATCACCGTCAAAGTGGTCAGCGAAGAGGCGTATGAGCAATGGCTGCAGAGCGCTCAGGAAGAGTATGCAGGCCAGCCTGCGGCCTATCAGGTTGCCTCGAACTAAGCCCCCAAAGGCCTAGTAAACACATGCAGGCTGCGCGGGGATCGCGCAGCTTTCGCCCCAAAAGGACCGGATATGAGCGACGCAAGCATCAATGCCAGCACTGTGACCGCCACGGCGCACGCGGACGAGGCCAGCTTTGGCGACTATTTCGCCCTGTTGAAGCCGCGCGTGATGTCTCTGGTCGTGTTTACGGCTCTGGTCGGTCTGCTGGCTGCGCCGGTTCCGGTGCATCCGTTTGTGGGCTTCTGTGCCATCCTGTTCATTGCCATTGGCGGTGGCGCGTCCGGTGCGCTGAACATGTGGTGGGATGCGGATATCGACAAGGTAATGAAGCGTACCAAGCGCCGCCCGATTCCGTCCGGCAAGGTTGAAGAGGGCGAAGCTCTGGCGATCGGATTGGCGCTGTCCGGCCTGTCCGTGATCATGCTGGGGCTGGCGACGAACTGGTTCGCCGGTGCGTTTCTGGCCTTTACCATCTTTTTCTATGTTGTCGTCTACACGATGTGGCTAAAGCGCTCGACGCCGCAGAACATCGTGATCGGCGGCGCGGCAGGGGCTTTCCCGCCGGTGATCGGATGGGTTGCCGCCACCGGGTCGATGTCGCTTGAGCCGTGGCTGATGTTTGCCCTGACCTTCATGTGGACCCCGCCGCATTTCTGGGCTCTGGCGCTGTTTATGCGCTCGGATTACGACGATGCGGGTGTGCCGATGCTGACCGTGACCCACGGCCGCCGCGCGACCCGCTGGCATATTCTGATCTATACCGCGCTGCTGGCGCTGCTGGCTGTTGGCACTGCGTTCTCGGGCATTGGTGGCCCGATCTACCTAACCGTTGCGGTGGTGATGAACGCCCTGTTCTTGCGCGGCGCGTGGCAGATCTCGCGCCGGACCGAAGACGATGCAGAGGCGGATAATTTCAGGGTCGAGCGCTCTTTCTTCAAGCTGTCGTTGCTCTATCTTTTCCTGCACTTCGGTGCGATTCTGGCCGAAGCGTTGTTGAAACCCTATGGCTTGGGAGGGTGGTCATGAGCCTGCGCAAAAGCCACGAACTGCACGAACGCCGCTTTAGCCGCAATCTTGGGGTCGGTCTGACGTTGGCGGCTTTCATCGTGATCATCTTTGGCCTGACCATCGTCAAGGTTTCGGGAACTAGCATGGGTGTACCCGCGCAGGAGGTGCAGAACTGATGGCATTGACCGGTCCGCAGAAAACGGTGGCGCAGACGGTGGGTGTCGTTGTCCTGATGGGCAGCATGGCCTGGGCTGCGGTGCCGTTTTACGACTGGTTTTGCCGTGTCACCGGTTTTGGCGGCACCACCGGCGTGGCCGCGCAAGCGCCCGAAGACATTCTGGACCGCACCGTGACCGTCCGGTTCGATGCCTCCAAAGCCAAGGGCATGGCTTGGGAGTTCAAACCGGTCGAACGTGAGATGGAAGTGCGCATCGGCGAGACCGGGCTGGCCTTCTATGAGGCCTACAACCCGACCGACCGCCCGATTGCCGGGCAGGCGTCCTACAACGTCGCGCCTTATTCAGCCGGAGGGTATTTCCAGAAAATCGCCTGTTTCTGCTTTGAAGAGCAGGTGCTGCAACCCGGTGAACGGGTTCAGATGCCGGTGAGCTTCTTCGTCGATCCCGAAATGGTCGAGGATCTGGAAGCCAAATATGTGCATACGATCACTCTGTCGTATACATTCTACGAAATAGACCTGCCCGAGGGCTACGCCGCCCTTGAAACGCAGGCAGATACAAACACGAACTAACGCCTGTAGGTGAGGGACGCTGATGGCACACGCTAAAAACCACGATTATCACATTCTGACCCCGTCGATCTGGCCGCTATTCGGCGCGGTCGGCGGTTTTGTGATGCTGTTCGGAGCTGTCCTCTGGATGCACGGCATCACCTCGTTCATGTTCTGGGCCGGTCTGGTGGCAGTTCTTTACACCATGTTTGCCTGGTGGTCCGACGTGGTGGCCGAAAGCCGCGCGGGGGATCACACGCCGGTCGTCCGCATCGGCCTGCGCTATGGTTTCATCCTGTTCGTGATGTCCGAGGTGATGTTCTTCTTCGCCTGGTTCTGGTCGTTCTTCAAACATCGCATGTACCCGATGTACGACTATGCAGGCACCGAGTACATCCAACCGGATATCCATGCGGTTGACCCGTTCCATCTGCCGCTGATCAACACGCTGGTTCTGCTGCTGTCGGGCTGCGCCATCACTTGGGCGCACCATGCTTTGGTCCACAACAATGACCGCAGGGCGCTGGTGCAGGGTCTGGCCATTGGTATCGCGCTGGGCATCGCATTTACCTTCCTGCAGGGCTTTGAGTATTTTGAACTGCTGGCTCATGACGGCTGGAAATTCGGTGGCGACCAGTTCTATTCGAACTTCTTCATGGCAACCGGCTTCCACGGCGCCCACGTGATCATCGGGACGATCTTCCTGTCCGTCTGTCTGATCCGGGCGCTGCGCGGTGACTTTACCCCTGAAAAGCACGTCGGCTTCGAGGCCGCGGCCTGGTACTGGCACTTTGTTGACGTCGTCTGGCTGTTCCTGTTCTTCGCCGTTTACATCTGGGGTCAGGCCCCGCTGATGTAACGCCGGTCAGGCTGTTCAATTGCAAAAGCCGCCCTTTTGGGGCGGCTTTTTCGCGATCAGGGCGCAAGATTGCGCCCGATACAATTGCGTGGTTGCAATTCGGTCCGCGTGCCCCTTAACAAGACGCCGGTTCCGGCTTTGCAACATGGTCTATAAATGCGCCGCATTCTCTTTTCGCTGATCTTTGGTCTTGCCGGTCTGGGCGTGCTGGTCTGGCTGGGCGTCTGGCAGGTGCAGCGGTTGACATGGAAGCAGGATGTGTTGGCCGAGATTGAGGCGCGTATAGCAGCTGAGCCGATTGACTTGCCCCAGACGGTTTCGGAGGAAGACGACAAGTTTCTTCCCGTTACGGTGGTCGGCGACATGGAGCCGGGGGAAATCCACGTTCTGGTTTCGGTCAAACAGGTAGGGGCAGGGTATCGGATCATCCAGTCCTTCAGCACGGAAGACCGGACCATTCTTGTCGACCGGGGGTTTGTGCCGACGACGGCCAAGCAGGCTGATCGCCTGACGGGCCCAATGGAGGTCACCGGCAATCTGCACTGGCCGGATGAGATCGACAGCTATACCCCCGAACCGGATATCGACGACAACATCTGGTTTGCCCGGGACGTGCCCAATCTGGCGGCTGCGTTGGGGGCGGAGCCTGTGTTGTTGATCGCCCGTTCGGAAACCGACCCGGGGGTGACGCCTCTGCCGGTGGATACGGCGGGTATTCCCAACGATCACTTGCAATATGCAATCACATGGTTTGGTCTGGCTCTGGTCTGGGCCGCGATGACCGGTTATTTCCTGTGGCGCAACCGCGCCCCTTCTGAAAGTGAAGAGCAATGAAATACATCTCGACCCGTGGCCAAGCGCCTGAACTGACCTTTGAAGAGGCGATGCTGACCGGGCTGGCCCGCGACGGCGGCCTGTACCTGCCCGCCGAGATCCCAGTGATGTCGCAGGACGAGATCGCGGCGCTGGCCGGTTTGCCCTATGAGGAAATCGCGTTTCGGGTGATGTGGCCTTATGTCAGCGGCTCGTTTGCCGAGGATGAGTTCAAGGCCATCATTGCCCGCGCCTATGAAGGTTTTGGACATGACGCCCGCGCGCCGCTGAAGCAGTTGAACGAGAACCACTTCCTGCTGGAGCTGTTCCACGGGCCGACGTTGGCGTTCAAAGATTTTGCCATGCAGCTGATCGGCCAGCTGTTTCAGGTGGCCCTGAAGCGGCGCGGAGACCGCGTGACCATCGTCGGCGCGACCAGCGGTGACACGGGCTCGGCGGCGATTGAGGCGTTCCGGGGGCTCGATGCTGTGGATGTGTTCATCCTATTCCCACATGGCCGTGTGTCCGAGGTGCAGCGCCGCCAGATGACCACACCTGCGGACAGTAACGTTCACGCTCTGGCCGTGGACGGAGACTTCGACGACTGCCAAGCCGCGCTGAAGGACATGTTCAACGATTTCGACTTCCGCGATGGTGTGAAACTGGCGGGCGTGAACTCGATCAACTTTGCCCGCGTTCTGGCTCAGATCGTCTATTACTTTTCAGCAGCTGTCAGCCTTGGCGCCCCACATCGCAAGGTCAGCTTTACCGTGCCGACCGGCAATTTCGGCGACATCTTCGCGGGTTATCTGGCCAAACGCATGGGGCTGCCCATCGATCGTCTGGTCGTGGCAACCAACCAGAACGACATTCTGCACCGCTGCCTGTCTGGTGAGGGGTATTTCAAGGGTGACACCATCCCCTCGATCAGCCCGTCGATGGATATTCAGGTCAGCTCGAACTTTGAGCGCGCGCTGTATTATGCCTATGGCGAGGATGGCAGTGCTGTCGCTCAGTTGATGGATGAGCTCAAGACCGGGGGCTTCAACGTCAGCCAGGGCGCGATGGAAGCCCTGCGCGAAAGCTTTGACTCGGGCCGCGTATCCGAGGACGAAACCTTGGAAACAATCAAGCACACGCTGGCCCACAGCGCCGAGCTGGTTTGCCCGCACACCGCCGTCGGCATCAAGGTTGCGGAAGAGCACCGCGCGGAGGATGTGCCGATGATCACACTGGCCACCGCGCACCCGGCGAAATTCCCGGCAGCGGTCGAGAAGGCGAGCGGCGAACATCCGCCTCTTCCCTCCCGCATGTCTGATCTGTATGAACGTCCGGAACGGGTGACCCGCATTGCCAACAACCTGGGCACCCTCGAGGATCATATCAGAAGGCACATCGCTGAGTGACAGTCAGACAAGACCAACTGAAGAACGGATTTCGTATCGTCAGTGAAAATATGCCGGGGCTGCAATCTGCGGCCATCGGCATCTGGGTAACCGCCGGCGGGCGGCATGAGCGGATCGAGCAGAACGGTATCGCGCATTTCCTTGAGCATATGGCCTTCAAGGGAACCGAGCGGCGTTCTTCGCTGCAAATCGCTGAGGCGATCGAGGATGTGGGCGGCTATATCAACGCCTATACATCGCGCGAGGTAACGGCCTATTACGCGCGGGTTCTGAAAGACGATGTGGCGCTGGCGATGGATGTGATCGGCGACATCGTTCTGAACCCGATCTTTGATCCTCGCGAGATCGAGGTCGAGCGCGGCGTGATCCTGCAAGAGATCGGTCAGGCCTATGACACGCCTGACGACGTGATCTTTGACTGGCTGCAGGAGCAGAGCTATCACGACCAGCCGTTGGGCCGCACCATTCTTGGCCCGACCGAGCGGGTGAGTGCTTTCTCGCGTGAGGACCTGTCGGGATTCGTGGCCGAGCATTACGGCCCCGAGCAGATGATCTTGTCTGCCGCTGGGGCAGTGGATCACGACGCTCTGATGAAGATGGCCGAAGAGATGTTTGGCCATCTAAAGCCGCGCAAAGGCCTGATCCCCGAAGCAGCCCAGTTCACCGGTGGCGAAGCGCGGCAGGAGAAAGAGCTGGAGCAGGCACATTTCGCGCTGGCACTGGAAAGCCCCGGCTATCGCGACGATGCGATATATACCGCACAGATTTACTCCACCGCTCTGGGCGGCGGTATGTCCTCGCGCCTGTTTCAGGAAGTGCGGGAAACGCGTGGGCTGTGTTACACGATATTCGCGCAAACCGGGGCCTATGCGGACACCGGGACGACCACGATCTATGCCGGCACTTCGGCCGAGCAGGTCGCGGAACTGGCCACCATCACAATCGACGAGATGAAGCGCGCTGCCGAGGACATGAGCCCCGAAGAGGTCGCCCGCGCCCGTGCCCAGATGAAGGCCGGGATGCTGATGGGTCTGGAAAGCCCGTCGAACCGGGCGGAACGTCTGGCGCGCTTGGTGCAAATCTGGGGCAGGGTGCCCTCGCTTGAGGATACGGTTGCCAAGATCGATGCGGTCAGCACCGAGGACGTGCGTGCCTTTGCCGAGGACATGGCCGTCAAGGCCCCGGCAGCGCTGGCGCTTTATGGTCCGGTGTCAGGTGCGCCCACCCTGGCGGAATTGCAGGAGAGGCGTGCGGCGTGATGCTGTTGGGCAGACGCAAGCTGAAACTCGAAACCGAGCGCCTGAGCTTGCGCCCGCCCGTGCATTCCGACTTTAACGACTGGGCGGCGCTGCGGCGTGCGTCCAAGGAATACCTGACCCCGTGGGAGCCGGTCTGGGCCAAGGATCATCTGAGCCGGAAGTCTTTTACCAACCGGGTCTATTGGGCGCAGCGGTCGGTTTCCAGCGGCACGGCGATCCCGCTGTTTCTGTTCCGCCGAACAGATGATGTGCTGGTGGGGGCAATCACACTCGACAACGTCCGGCGCGGCCCTGCGCAGGCGGGGACGCTGGGCTATTGGACCGGCGAGGCCTTCGCCCGCAACGGCTTTATGCGCGAGGCAATTGGCGCCGTGGTGCACCACGCCTTTACCCGTCTGGACCTGAGCCGGATCGAGGCCGCCTGTCTGCCCGAAAACAAGCCCTCACGTGGGTTGCTGGAAAGCTCGGGCTTCAAATACGAGGGCGTAGCTCAGTCGTATCTGCAGATCAACGGACGCTGGCGGACGCATGTGCTCTATGCCAGCCTGCGGTCGGACCGGCGTGGGAAAACAGACGCGGGGTAGGGGGCTCTGCCGCCGCCGCGGCAGGCCGCGACTCCCCCGGGATATTTATTGCCAGATGAACAAGGGGCATGACTTGGGGGTGATCTGCGCTACACTTCCCCCATGCGCTGGATTGTTGCGGCATTGGTGGTGATTTCGGGCGGGGCTGCGGCGCAGGAGCGGCGGCCGAGCCATTGTATCGCCATCGCGGATGCAGCGCCTGGTATTGAGTTTGTTCACAAAGCCGCGTGGCAAGACCCGATTCCGGACTACTCGGTACGGATCAGCTATGTTGCCCATGCCTCGTTTCTGATCCAGACACAGGGCGGGTTGAGTGCAGTGACCGATTTCACCGGCTTTATCGGCAGCGCTGATTTGATCCCGGATGTGGTCACCATGAACCACGCGCACAGCACCCATTGGACCGCGCATCCCGATCCGGCCATTCCGCATGTACTGCCCGGTTGGGGAGATTTCGGGCAGGGGATCGAGCATCACCTCGATCTGGGTGAGATGCTGGTGCGCAATGTCTCGACCGATATCCGCTCTCCCTATGGTGGGGTGGAAGAGCGAGGTAATTCGATCTTTGTGTTTGAAATTGAAGGCCTGTGCATCGGGCATCTGGGCCATCTGCATCATGTGCCATCGGATGAACAGTTCGCGGCCTTGGGGCGGCTGGATGTGGTGATGGCCGCGGTGGATGGCGGAACGACCATGCCGCTGCCCGAAATGATCTCGGTTCTGAAGCGGCTGAAAAGCTCGGTCATCATCCCGATGCACTGGTTCTCCGGCTTTTCGCTGGATCGGTTTCTGGTCGATATCCGAAATGACTTTCCGGTCGAACGTGACGGCGTTTCGGAACTGGTTGTTTCGCTGCAGACACTGCCGGATCGGCCCACAGTCGTGGTGCTTGAGCCGCGCTATCTGATAGAATTGGAATAGGGCTTGTGGCGAGAGGGCCGCTTGGGCAAGGAATGGGTATGACACTGAATCCTGCCGATGAGACCCTTGCCAAACTGATCCGGGCTGATCTGGGCGACGATATCCTGCGCCCTGTCACCGAACGCTACCTGGAAGAACCGCGCCGCCGGTTTGCCGGGCACGCGGGGCTGCTTGCCCTGCCGCGCACGGTCGAGGACGTGTCGGCACTGGTGCGGCTGGCCTCGGACGCGCAGGTGCCGGTGGTGCCCTATGGCGGCGGCACCGGGCTGGTTGGCGGGCAGGTCATGCCCGACGGGCCTGCACCTTTGTTGATCTCTCTGGAACGGATGACGGCGATCCGCGCGGTGTACCCGACCGAGAATATTCTGATCGCCGAGGCAGGCGCGATTCTGGCCGATGTGCAGGCCGCCGCTGAGGAGGCTAACAGGTTGTTCCCGCTGGCACTGGCAGCGCAGGGGTCGTGCCGGATGGGTGGGAACCTCGCCACCAATGCGGGCGGGGTGAACGTGCTGCGCTATGGCAATGCGCGTGATCTGTGTCTGGGGCTGGAGGCGGTTTTGCCGAATGGTGAGATTTGGCATGGGCTCAGCCGGTTGCGCAAGGACAACACCGGCTATGATCTGCGCGACCTTCTGATCGGGTCTGAAGGCACGCTGGGGATCATCACGGCGGCCTCGCTTCATCTGTTTCCACGGCCCGAAGCGGTGGGGACTGCGATGTTGCAGGTCGCCTCACCCCAGGCGGCGATCGAGCTGCTGGCGCTGGCGCGAGATCAGTTGGGCGACGGGATCAGTACGTTTGAGCTGATCCATCGGCAGGGTTTGCAATTCCTGACAGAGGTGCTGCCGGACGTGCGGCAGCCTTTTGCCACCCAGCCGGAATGGTGCGTGCTGATCGAGCTGGGCCTGTTCTCCGGGCACGCGCCGTCTGAGGCGCTGGAGACGCTCTACACCGCAGCGGACAAGGCTGGATTGGTTGGTGATGCGGTCATCGCGCAGAGCGAGGCGCAGCGTATGGATCTCTGGGCCGTGCGCGAACGTATCCCCGAGGCGAACCGTTTGATTGGTTCGGTTTCGAGCCACGATATCTCGGTCCCGATCTCACGGATTCCCGAGTTCATTGTTCGCGGCGCCGAGGTGGTGGCCGCGCTTGGACCATTCCGCATCAATTGCTTTGGGCATCTGGGGGACGGCAATCTGCACTACAACGTGTTCCCACCGCTGGGTCATGACCGGGCGGAATTCGATGGGCAAAGGCAGGAGGTGAAACATGCCGTGCATGACCTGGTCCACGCGTTTGACGGGTCTGTCAGTGCCGAGCACGGGGTCGGACGGCTCAAAACGGGCGATCTGGAGCAATACGGAGATGCGACAAAGCTGGCTGCCATGCGCGCCATCAAAACCGCGCTGGACCCGTTGGGGATCATGAACCCGGGCGCGGTTTTGAGGTAATGACGCGGCCCTTGGCTGTGACGGGCCGCGTTGGGGCGATTACGAGCCCGGCAGGATGACCTTGTCGATCACGTGAATTACGCCGTTCGAGGTCTCGATATCCGCCTGAACGACGTTGGCATCATTCACCATCACACCGTTGTCCAGATCGATGGTGATGTCTCCACCCTGAACCGTGGCGGCTGTCATGTCGTCAGACAGATCACCCGACATTACTTTGCCCGGCACCACGTGGTAGGTCAGGACCGCGACCAGTTGATCTTTGTTCTCGGGCATCAGCAGCGTTTCCACGGTGCCTTCGGGCAAGGCCGCGAACGCCTCATCCGTGGGGGCGAACACGGTGAACGGGCCTTCGCCTTTCAACGTGTCCACGAGATCAGCAGCCTGAACGGCGGCAACGAGAGTTTCAAAACTTCCGGCACCGACAGCGGTGTCAACGATGTCTTTGTTGTCGCCAGCAAAAGCGGTAGGGGCAAGCAGAGCGCTGGTCACGCCAGCAATAGCGAGTTTGCGAAACATGATACAATTCCCTTGTTCGAATGCCTCATCTGGCATCAACAGGGGTACGGGTGACCCTCGCAATAAGATCACTGAATGTGCCCATGGGATCGGGTTGATATCGGGTTACATCGCGCTAAGCCTGCGCTTGCCCGGATTTCCACTCACAATCTTGTGAACGCAGGGCGCTTACAGCCCTTCGAACTCGCACAGAATATGTACGTCCATACCCATCTCCTCCAGCACCTTGCTACCGCCCAGTTCCGGAAGGTCGATGATGAAGGAACACGAGACGATCTCACCGCCCAGCCGTTCGATCAGCTTGATCCCGGCGGCGGCGGTGCCTCCGGTGGCCAGCAGGTCATCGACCACAAGGATTTTCTCGCCCGGCTGAATGGCGTCGTCGTGGATCTCAACGATGGCCTCGCCATATTCCAGCTTGTAGTCTTGGCTGATGGTGGTGCCCGGCAGCTTGCCCTTCTTGCGGATCGGGACAAAACCGACGCTCAGCTGGTGCGCAATCGCGCCACCGAGGATGAAGCCGCGCGCCTCAAGGCCGACAACCTTGTCGATCTGTTCTCCCGCATAGGGGTGCAACATCTGGTCGATTGCCATGCGGAACCCGCGCGGGTCGGCGAACAGGGTGGTGACGTCCCGGAACATGATCCCTTCATGCGGGAAATCAACGATGGTTCGGATGTAATCCTTGACCGACTTGTTTCTGGACATGGCCAACCCCTCTGGCGTCAAAACACGCGGGCGTGTTTGGCCCATTGGGGTCAGCCTTGCAAGGAAAGATTACCGCCGCCTCACTTGCGACGTTGCGAAACAGAGTTCGGCAAGCTTTTGTACCGATAGAGCGCGGCAGGCAGCCACGACAGATGCGGTTTGCGCCAGTTGCGCTGGTCTCGCAAAAGAAATGCCTGAGCAGCATGAAGGTTCATTGCCATGATCCTTTTTTATTGTTAGGTGCTCGATATCTACAACTTCTATGCGATGTATATACATTGCATCGCTAATAGAATCAAGTGTTCGACGGGGAAAAGAACGTGACAAAGAAAGACGGTAAAGGTTCTACCAAGAAAAACAGTCAGTTGGTCTTGCGTCTGGACAAGGATGAGCGCGACGCTTTTGTCGAACTTTGCAAGGAACTTGATACCTCAGCCGCACGGGAAATCCGCCGGTTCATCCGCAGTTTCATGAAAGAACACGCCGAGGATTGATCGTCAGGCCGGGCGGCGCAGGACGGCGGTCGCAACCCCCATTCCGATCAGAGTCAGCCCTCCGAACCGAGTCATCGCAGTGATGACACCGACCCGCCCGATCATTTGGCGCAGCCTGTCGGCCAGCAGTGCGTAGGCCAGCGCGTTCAGCCAGGCGAGGCCGACGAATGTTGCAATCAGGATGGCGAATTGCGGGCCCAAGGGTTCCGCCGGGCGCAGGAATTGTGGAACGAAGGCAATGAAGAATGCGATGGATTTCGGGTTTAGCGCGGTGACGGCGCCGGCGTGGCCAAAGACGCTGCGGGCGGTGACATCGCGCCCGGTTTCCACTGTCTGCAACCCGCCCGAGGGCGCGCTGCGCAGCAATTTGATGCCCAGCCACACCAGATAGGCGGCGCCCACCCATTTCAGCACGGAAAACAGCGTCGCCGAGGCCAGTACCAGCGCGCCCAAGCCCAGCAACGACGCGGTCATGGCTACCAGATCCCCCACCGCGACCCCGGTGGCCGAGGCCACGGCAACGCTGCGCCCTTTTGACAGTGCATAGCTGAGCACCAGCAAAACGGTCGGGCCGGGGATCAGCAGCAAGGCGGTTGATGCGGCCACAAAGGCCAGCCAAAGGTCGATGGACATGGGGGTTCCTGTGTTTCTTTCCTCACCAAGCCCCGACGCGGCGGTAAGGTCAAGCCTTTCGTGGATGGCTCAGGCGTCTGCTTCAGGTGAACTCACAGAAAGGATCAGGGCGCGTGTCCCGATGGGCTGCCCCCCAAAAAAGGCGCCCGGCCTGTGCAGGTTAAAGATTGAATTAAGGCTTGTGCATCTTCCTTGAAACACGCACCCGGCTTCCCAACCTAAGAGACACGAGGGGATCGGAGGCGAAAAATGGCGCAAGTACAACCGGATCACATCGGAATGTTTTCAAAACCCGCCCGGTCGAGAGCATGGCCGGTAAGGCGTGTATTGATCCTCTTGTTCCTGATCGGGGGCGCGCTATACGCCGGGATACTTGGGTATATGTACGCAAACCAGAACGCGCTGCTGTACAAACCGTCCGGGGAACTGCCCGACCCCAAGGCCGTTGGGCTGGCCGATGTGGATGTGATCACGGTCCCCATGTCCGACGGCGTGGTGCTGACCGCATGGTCCGCTCCGCCAGCCATCGAGGACGCGCCGACGGTTCTGTTCTTTCATGGTCAAAGCGGCAATCTGGGCGACCGGGCCGATCGTATGCGTGAGATCCTCAACACCGGTTTTGGCCTGCTTGCGCCCAGCTATCGCGGTTTTCCGGGCAGCGGGGGCGAGCCCTCGGAACTGGCGCTGATCTCGGATGGGGTGCAGTTGTTCGACCGGCTGGAGGCTGAAGGCGCGGACATTGTCCTGCACGGCCAAAGCCTTGGAACGGGTGTTGCGGCTGCGGTGGCCGAAGAGCGCCCCACCGCGCAGTTGCTGGTGCTGGAAGCGCCGTTTACCGCCACCGTGGATGTGGCGGCCGAACGCTATCCGTTTCTGCCAGTCTCGGCCCTGATGAAGGATCAGTTTGCCACCCGTGACTTGATAGACAGCATTACCGTGCCGACCCTGATCTTCCACGGGACCGAAGACGAGACCATCCCGCTGCATCACGGTAAGGCGCTGGCAGAGATGTCAGGGGACGCCGCTCAGTTGCACGTTATCCCCGGGGGAACCCATAACGACCTGTGGTCGCATGGGCTCTGGGCCGAGGTACAAAGCGCGCTGGGGCAACAGCAGGATTAGAGAATCCGACCGGCAACCGCATCCAGTTTGGCCAGCAAAGCCGGGTCGCGCTTTTCCGGCGCAGTCAGGATAGCATATTCCAGTGCCCGGTCGCAGCCATGGGGGCAGGGCGCGCGCTCAGCCCCCAGCAGATCGGGCAGGCCTTTGATCAGCGCGCGGCCTTTCTCGGCATTGCCGGTCAGGGTAGCGATGATGGCGGTCACGTCGACCTCTCCGTGGTCCGGATGCCAGCTGTCGTAATCGGTGACCATGGCGATCGAGGCATAACAAAGCTCGGCCTCGCGGGCGAGTTTCGCCTCGGGCATGTTGGTCATGCCGATCACATCGCAGCCCCATTGTTCGCGATACATCTTGGACTCAGCCAAGGACGAGAACTGCGGTCCTTCCATAGCCAGATAGGTTCCGCCGCGGTGAATGGTGATACCCGCCGCCTTGCCCGCGGTTTCACAGGCGTCCGACAGACGTGGGCAGGTTGGATGGGCGACGCTGACATGGGCCACGCACCCGGTGCCGAAAAAGCTCTTTTCACGCGCGAACGTCCGGTCGATGAACTGATCGACGATCACGAAATCCCCCGGCGCCATATGCTCGCGGAACGACCCGCAGGCCGAAACCGAGATCACATCTGTCACCCCCAGCCGCTTCAGCGCGTCGATATTGGCGCGATAGGGGACTTCGGTCGGCGAATGCACATGCCCGCGCCCGTGGCGGGGCAGGAAGGCCATGCCCACGCCGTTCAGCGATCCGGTCAGGATCTGATCCGACGGATCGCCCCAGGGCGTTTCCACCGTCACCCATTCCGCATTCTCCAGCCCGTCGATCTCATATATGCCTGATCCGCCGATGATGGCGATTTTGGTCTGGGTCATGGCTGCTCTCCGCATGAAAAAAATCCGTTGAGGAATTTCTGCGGGGCGACAGAGGATTTGGCAAGTGGCTTCAACGGTTTGTGTTGGGCGCTGGTCCGGTATGCGTCTGGTGCATATCAGGGTCCCGCCTGACGCGGTATCTCAGGTGGGGTTTGACCGCTAAAAGGCCCCTTTCGCGCGAACAAAACAGACCGACAGGACCGTCCCATGCCCCGAGCCATGCTGGCAAGCTTTGCCAATCGTATTGCCAAACCCGACTTGCGTTGGGTTCCAGACGAGGGGCTGACTGTTTCGCGCCTGCGGATCGAGCTGTTGTCCGGTCTGACCGTGGCGTTGGCACTGGTGCCCGAAGCAGTGGCCTTTGCCTTTGTTGCCGGGGTGCATCCGCTGGTTGGTTTGTATGCGGCTTTCATGGTTGGTCTGATTACCGCACTGATCGGTGGTCGTCCGGGCATGATCTCGGGCGCAACCGGGGCGCTGGCCGTAGTGATGGTGGCGCTGGTCGCTGAACATGGGGTCGAATATCTGTTCGCAACCGTAGTGCTGATGGGCATCCTGCAACTGATAGCCGGGGCCATGCATTGGGGACGGTTTATCCGTCTGGTGCCGCATCCGGTGATGCTGGGCTTTGTGAACGGTCTGGCGATCGTGATTTTTCTGGCCCAGATGGGGCAGTTCAAAGTGCCGGGCACCATGGAAAACACCGGCCACGGCGTTGGCGGGGGCGAGTGGCTCTCGGGTCTGCAGCTTTACACGATGCTGGGGCTGGTGGCGCTGACCATGGCGGTGATCTGGGTCATGCCGCGTATCACGCGCATCGTTCCTGCACCTCTGGCGGGTATTCTGGTTGTGGCCGCGCTTGTGATCGGCTTTGGGCTTGACGTGCCACGCGTCGGCGATCTGGCTTCGATTGAGGGTGGGCTGCCCGCGTTCCACATTCCGATGGTGCCGCTGAATTGGGAAACCTTGGAAATCATTTTGCCCTACGCCGTTATCCTGGCCGCAATCGGCCTGATTGAATCCTTGCTGACTCTGAACCTTGTGGGTGAAATCACCGGCAAGCGCGGCGGAGCCTCGCAAGAGTGTATCGCGCAGGGCGTCGCAAACGTGGCCACCGGTTTCTTTGGCGGTATGGGCGGTTGTGCGATGATCGGGCAATCGATGATCAACGTGAAATCCGGCGGCCGTACGCGCATTGCTGGCATCGCGGCGGCGCTGTTCCTGCTGATCTTCATCCTGTTCGCCTCGCCCCTGATCGAACAAATCCCGCTGGCCGCGCTTGTCGGAGTGATGTTCATGGTGGTCATCGGGACCTTTGCCTGGAACTCGTTCAAAATCCTGCGCAAAGTGCCGCTGACCGACGCTTTCGTGATCGTACTGGTCACCGTTGTGACCGTGATGGAGGACCTTGCGGTTGCCGTCGTCGTCGGCGTCATCGTCTCGGCGTTGGCTTATGCGTGGAACAATGCCAAGCGTATTCACGCTGTCACGCGTGAGTCGTCCACGGAAGAGGGCGCAAAGGTCTATGAGATCGAAGGGCCGTTGTTCTTTGGTTCGTCCGAGGGGTTTGTCGAACTGTTCGATGTGCCGAACGACCCCGATACAGTGATTGTGGACTTTGCCGAAAGCCGTGTTGTCGACCAGTCGGCCCTGCAAGCCATCGAAAACATCGCCGCCAAATACGAGGCTGCGGGTAAGCGTGTGATGTTGCGCCACCTCAGCCGTGATTGCCACAAGCTGCTGAACAAGGCTGGCCATCTGATGGTCGACAGTGATGACGATCCGGATTACGAGCTGGCCGTCGACTATTCAGTCCGCACCGGTATCCTCGGCGGTCACTGATTTATGCGAGGCTTTGCCTCGCGCTCCGAGGTATTTGGAGCCAGATGAATAAAGGATCCCTGCTTCATCTGGCCGAAAATACGTCGGGGGAGTCGCCCGACGGGTGGCGGGGGCAGCGCCCCCAAAGGCAGGTCAATCGTCTGGACGGCTCAGTGAAAATAACTCGGTGACAATCGAGTAGTCCCGATACCCAAGCCGTGCCAGCGGCTGGAAGGTTGTGACGTCGAAAACTCCGTCCTTCAGACAATCGTCGCGCAGGTGAACGCCGGTGACTTCGCCGAATACGACCCGATTTGACACGCCCGGCAGAGTAACGATCTGCGTCAGCTTGCATTCCAGTGCGGCCGGAGCGCCTTCGACTCGGGCGCAAGAGATAGTCTCGCATTCAACCGGTGTCAGACCGGCGTGTTCGAATTCGTCGTGATGTTTGGGCAGGCCAGCGGAACTGGCATTCATCGCATCCCGGTGCGCGTGGGCAACCACGTTTACGCAGAACACGCCGGTCGCCTCGATATTCGACACACTGTCCTTGCCGCTGTCCTGGTCGTGCTTGGTACCAGTTGACGCGAACATCACTTGCGGCGGCGTGTAGGCGACACCGTTGAAAAAGGAATAAGGGGCCAGATTGTTGATCCCGTCCGGGCTGCGGGTGGAAATCCAGCCGATCGGGCGGGGGGTGATAACGGCGTTGAAGGGGTTGTGCGGCAGGCCGTGGCCGTCTTCGGGGCGGTAGAACATCTGATCTCCAAGCGTTTGCTCAAGCCGTACCGAAGTGCTAGGGCGAATGCCAGCAAGGAAAAGAGGGCCGGGGTGCAGCAGTTCGGGATCAGGCCGGAAGAGCCGGAGGATTGGTGGGAGGTCGAAGCCCTCTATGACCTGTGCTTTGCGCCGGGGCGCGAGGCGCTGTCTTCTTATCGTCTGCGCGATGATGTGCCGCCTGTTTCGGGCCTGTCTCTGGTGGCGCGCGATGGGCAGGGTATTCTTGCGGGGGCGATCCGGTTCTGGCCGGTACATGTTGGTGAACATGATGTGCTTCTGCTGGGGCCGGTGGCCGTGCACCCCACCCATCAGGGCGAGGGACTGGGTGGATTTCTGATCCACGAAGGCATTGAAGCTGGCCGCTCGTTGGGGTGGGATCGCGTCATGTTGGTCGGTGATGCGCCCTATTACGCCCGGTTTGGGTTTTCCCGCCTCAGCGGAGTAGAGATGCCGCCGCCCACCAACCCGGATCGTGTTCTGGGGCTGGAATTGTCGCCCGGCGTTTGGGAGGGCGTTCATGGTTTGGTGACCCCCTGGAGCCGCTGAGCTATTGAAACGTCGGCCTTAAATCCCGATGTCTAAAGGGCAGGAGGGTGTTTATGCAGGACGTGGTTCTTGTCGAAAAACTGGATGCCGAGGCCGAACTGGACCGTTTGGCCGGGTATTACAGGTCCGCCGGAGGGCCGGGTGTCAAACTGTTGAACAGTCTGGGCGGGTCGGCTGAATCTTTGCTGGATCAGTTGCCCGATCCGATCAGGCAGGGTCTGACCGGTGCGACGGAACAGGCCCTGTGGCTGGCGATGCACGCGGCAGAAGGGTCACGGCGAGCCGTTCCTGATCAGCGCCCTTGGGTCAACACGGCGGTGACCACTGCCATGGGCGCGGCAGGGGGCTTGGGCGGTGTTTCCACCGCTCTGATGGAGCTACCGGCGACCACTGCGATGCTGTTGCGTTCCATACAGGGGGCCGCGGCGCGCGAGGGGTTTGACCCATCCGAGGAAGGCGTGAAATTCGACTGCGTGCGCGTTCTGTCGGCGGCCGGGCCTTTGTCCAATGACGATGGCGCCGATCTTGGGTTCTTTTCCGTTAGGCTGACACTGACTGGACCGGCCATGCAAAAGCTGGTCGCGGCAGTTGCTCCTCGCCTGTCTGTCGTGCTGGGGCAGAAACTGGCGGCGCAGTCCGTGCCGGTGCTGGGGGCGATTGCCGGGGGCAGCACCAACTATGTCTATACGCGCTATTACCAGCAGATCGCCCGTGTGCATTTTGGCCTGCGGCGATTGGCGATTGATGCCGATATTCCGCATGATGATCTGGTGCGAAAACTGACGGCGCGTATGTGACCCAAGCCCAAGGGCTTGGAGAAAAACGCCTTATATGGTATCCGTTATCTGAGGGCCCGCTAAATAAGCAAAAAAACTGCGGGAAAATAGGCAAGGATTCCAATTGAAAGGCGGTCAGCGTGATTGACGCCAGACTTGCGCCATATGTTTCGCGAAAGTCCCGGCATCTGCCGGTGCGGCAGCAATCGGCCGCGCTATGCTATCGCATCGAAAAGGGGCGTTCCGAAGTTTTGCTGATCACCACACGTAAATCCCATCGCTGGATCATTCCCAAGGGATGGCTGATCGACGGTCTGACCCCGTCCGAGACGGCCCGCCAGGAAGCTTGGGAAGAAGCCGGTATTCGCGGTCTGTGCGACACGAAAACGATGGGGCGGTTCCATTACCAGAAATTCCGCCCCAAAAAGGGGCCTGTACTGTGCGCCGTGGATGTATTTCCCCTATTGGTGCAATCCGTCTCGTCGCGGTTTCCCGAATGCGGGCAGCGGGACAGAAAGTGGTTTTCACCGAAAAAGGCGGCCCAAAAGGTCAATTCCCGCGAATTGGCAATATTGTTACGAAAGCTTGAGCCTGTTAGGCACTGAGCTGTCACTGGAGGGGCTTGATCTTGCCATGTCCCTCGGTATCTATTCGGCAACCGACATTTGGACGGACCATGATTCAGTACGCATTGAAGTGCAGCAACGGCCACACGTTTGACAGTTGGTTCCAATCGGCCGCCGCTTACGACAAACTGGCATCCGCGGGCATGGTGACATGCGCGGTGTGCGGATGTTGCGATGTTGAAAAGGCCATCATGACACCACGCGTGCGTCCTGCTCGCAACGCCGAAGCGCGGCCCTTGGCGCCGATGCCAGAGGCGGACACGATAGATGTGGCGGCCCCGGCGCCCGATGTCGAAAAGGTGCTGACCGAGCTGCGCCGTAAGGTCGAAGAGAACTCGGACTATGTCGGTAAGGATTTCGCCAGCGAAGCGCGCAAGATTCACCTGGGAGACGCTCCCGAACGGGCGATCTATGGTGAGGCCAAGCCGGAAGAGGCTCAGGCCCTAATTGATGATGGGGTGCCGGTGGCTCCGCTGCCGTTTGTTCCCAGCAGAAAGACCAACTGACCCATGCATGTTGTGATCACCGGCGCCGGTCGCGGGATCGGCAGAACGCTGGCGGATCACTACCGGGCGCGGGGCGACACGCTGACTGGCACAGCACGGGACGGGTCTGCGCAAGTGGTGCTGGATGTCGCCGACCCGGCGCAACACGCTGACATGGCGGCGCATTTGGCGGACCAGCCGGTTGATTTGCTGATCTGCAATGCCGGGGTCTATCTGGACAAGGAGCAGGGCATCGACGGCTATCCTGCTGACATGTGGGCGCAGAGCTTTGCCACCAATGTCACCGGTGTGTTCCTGACCGTCCAGGCCTTGCTGCCCAACCTACGTGCGGCGCGCGGAAAGATTGTGATTTTGTCATCGCAAATGGCGTCACACACGCGGGCACCGGGCGGCAGTTATATTTACCGCGCATCAAAGGCCGCCGCGCTTAACCTTGGGCGGAATCTGGCCACCGATCTGCACGCGGACGGCATCGCAGTGGGCATCTATCACCCCGGTTGGGTGAAGACGGAAATGGGCGGGCCGGCTGCCGAGATCACCTCGGATCAGGCTGCAAAGGGCCTGATCGAGCGGTTTGATGCGTTGTCACTGGAGACCTCAGGCTGTTTCGAAACCTGGGACGGCCGCCCCCACGTTTACTGACGGATCAGCGCTGCCGAGGGGATTTCGTAAACCTCATCCGGGTCGATGAAAACCACTGTCAGGTCACCGCGCGTTTCGTGGCTGATCGTGGCGGGAGAGCTGCTGGACGTTGGCACGCCATCGGTAAAATAGATGCTGCGCACCTCGCCGGCGCCCAATGAAACAGCCAGCGTTGTGGTGCCATCGTCATGGTGGCGAAGCTCGGCATGGCAACTGCTCAGCGGTTCACCGCCTGCGGCGCAGGGCACAGTGCCCAATGCATTCTTGCCGTCGGTTGCGGCCAGAGTGGCAACTTGCGCAAAAGCGGGCGAAGACAGCAGGACGGCTGCGATGGCAAGGCGGAGCATGGAAAACCTCTTGGAAAATTCGTCATCTAAGGCTGACACCCCCACTGCCGGATGTAAAGCGGTCCGATGCGGCATTCGGGGCGGTTTTGAACCCTTGCCCTTAAGGCCCCCCTCGCATAAGACGCACGGGACCTGAATTCCAAGGCGCGGAGAGACCACCCCCATGCCCTTACTCGTTATGAAATTCGGTGGCACATCGGTTGCCAACCTTGACCGCATCCGCCGCGCGGCCAAACGCATCGGCGTAGAGGTGGCCAAGGGCTATGATGTGATCGTCATCGTTTCGGCCATGTCCGGCAAGACCAACGAACTGGTCGGCTGGGTCGACGAGACCTCTCCGCTGTATGACGCGCGCGAATATGATGCGGTGGTGTCCTCGGGCGAAAACGTGACCGCTGGCCTGATGGCGCTGACGCTGCAGGAAATGGATGTCCCGGCCCGCAGCTGGCAGGGCTGGCAGGTTCCGCTGAAAACCACCAGCGCCCACAGCCAGGCCCGGATCGAGGAAATCCCGACCGAGAACCTGAACCAGAAGTTCGACGAAGGCATGAAGGTGGCTGTTGTTGCGGGCTTCCAGGGCATCAGCCCCGAAGGCCGCATCACCACGCTGGGCCGGGGTGGTTCGGACACGACCGCGGTTGCTTTCGCGGCTGCGTTTGGGGCCGAGCGTTGCGACATCTACACGGATGTGGATGGCGTCTATACCACTGACCCGCGCATCTGTGAAAAGGCGCGCAAGCTGGACCGCATTTCGTTCGAGGAAATGCTCGAACTGGCCTCGCTGGGGGCCAAGGTGCTGCAGACCCGCTCGGTCGAGCTGGCGATGCGCTATAAGGTGAAACTGCGCGTTCTCTCAAGTTTCGAAGAACAATCCGACGAGGCCGGTACGCTGGTCGTTGACGAGGAGGATATCATGGAATCCAATGTCGTGGCCGGTGTGGCCTATTCCCGTGACGAAGCCAAGATGACCGTCGTATCGGTGGCGGACCGCCCCGGTATCGCCTCGACCATCTTTACTGCGCTCAGCGATGAGGGCGTAAACGTCGATATGATCGTGCAGAACATCTCGGATGAGGGGCGCACGGACATGACTTTCTCGTGCCCCACCGATCAGGTGGCGCGGGCGGAAAAAGCCCTGCTGGCAATCAAGGACGCGGGCGAGCTGAACTATGCCGAACTGGTTGCGGATCAGGACGTCTGCAAGGTCTCGGTTGTGGGCATCGGGATGCGCTCTCAGTCCGGTGTTGCGGCCAAAATGTTCAAGGTACTCTCGGATGAGGGGATCAACATCAAGGTCATCACAACCTCTGAGATTAAAATTTCCGTCCTTGTCGACAGGAAATACATGGAACTTGCGGTTCAGGCACTGCATGATGCCTTTGAACTGGACAAGGCGGCCTGAGCATCTCAGCCAAGGGTTTCGCCTGACACACTAAATTGGTTGGGCCATGGCGGACGGCACCGAAACAGAATCCCGCAAGCTGCTGGGGCGGCTGCGCGAAGAGATGGCGAGCGAAGCCGCCGGTCAGGAACGTCTTGACCGGATCACCAGCCTGATTGCGGACAGCATCCGGGCTGAGGTCTGTTCGATCTATCTGTTCCGCGATGAAGATACGCTGGAGCTGTGCGCCACCGAAGGTCTGGCGCCAGAAGCGGTGCATAAGACCCGGATGCGCATGGGCGAGGGGCTGGTAGGTCGCGTCGCCCAATCCGGCAAAGTCGTGAACACGGCAGATGCGCCGTCGGCCAAAGGTTTCCGTTATATGCCAGAAACCGGGGAAGAGCGGTTCTCGTCCTTCCTTGGTGTTCCGGTTCAGCGTCTGGGCGAAAAACTGGGTGTGTTGGTGGTGCAATCCCGCGAAGCGCGCGAGTTTTCTGCGGACGAGGTCTATGCGCTGGAAGTCGTGGCCATGGTTTTGGCCGAAATGGCTGAACTGGGTGCCTTTGTCGGTGAAGGTGCTGCCCTGTCGCCGCTGCACCAGCAATCAGTGCAGCTGAACGGCGGGCCGGCACAGGAAGGTTCAGCCGAGGGCCATGTCTGGCTGCATGAACCACGCGTAGTGGTGACCAACCCCATTGCCGACGACCCGCATCGTGAGCGCGAGCGCCTGACAGATGCCGTTGAGGAATTGCGCGTCGGCGTCGACAAGATGCTGGAGATTTCGCAGGGGGCTGACAAGGAGCAGCTTCAGGTTCTGGAAGCCTACCGCATGTTTGCCAACTCCAAAGGCTGGATGCGGCGGATGGAAGAGGACATCGCCCGCGGCCTCAGCGCTGAAGCCGCGGTCGAGAAAGAGCAATCACAGGCCCGCGCCCGTATGGGGCAGGTGACCGATCCCTATTTGCGTGAACGACTGGCCGATCTGGACGACCTGTCCAACCGGTTGCTGCGTATCCTGACCGGGCAGGGCAAAACCGATGGCGCCGACCTGCCGCCCGACCCCATCCTGATCGCCCGCAATATCGGCCCCGGTGATCTGTTGGAATACGGTCGGTCGTTGAGAGGTATCGTTCTTGAGGAAGGCTCGGTCGGTAGCCACGCCACCATTGTCGCCCGTGCACTGGCGATTCCGCTGGTTGTTCATGTGGGCCGTATAACCACCGAGGCGTTGAACGGCGACCACATCCTGGTCGATGGTGATCATGGTGTCGTGCATCTGCGCCCCGAAGATACCGTGGTCAGCGCCTTCCGCGACAAGATCGCCATGCAGGCCAAGGCGCAGGAGCGTTATGCCTCGATCCGCGAAACCCCGACCGTTACGCGGGATGGTGAACGGATCAATCTGGTGATGAATGCGGGCCTGATGGCCGATCTGCCTTCGCTGGGCAATTCCGGGGCCGAAGGCGTGGGCCTGTTCCGGACCGAGTTGCAGTTTCTGATCCGCAACCAGATGCCGAAACGGTCAGAACTGGTGGCGCAATATCAGCGGGTTCTGGATGCCGCAGGCGACAAGCGCGTGGTGTTCCGGACGCTGGATATCGGCTCGGACAAGGTTCTGCCCTATATGAAACACGTGGCCGAGCCGAACCCGGCGCTGGGCTGGCGCGCGATTCGTGTCGGGCTGGACAAGCGCGGGGTCATGCGGATGCAGTTGCAGGCCCTGCTGCGCGCTGCCAATGGTCGGCCGTTGACGATCATGTTCCCCTTCGTGGCGCAGGCCGACGAATTCCGCGAGGCGAAGTGGGAGGTCAACAAGACCATCGAGCGTGAAAAGCGCCTTGGCCACGTCCTGCCCGAGACGATCGAAGTCGGCGCGATGCTGGAAACGCCGTCACTTGCCTTTGCGCCGCAGAAGTTCTTTGACGAGGTCGATTTTGTCTCGATCGGCGGCAACGACCTGAAGCAGTTCTTCTTTGCTGCCGACCGCGAGAATGAACTGGTGCGACGCCGCTACGATACGCTGAATGTGAGCTTCCTCAGTTTCATCGAGCGGATCGTTGAGCGCTGCAACATCTCGGATACGCCTCTATCCTTCTGTGGTGAGGATGCGGGCCGCCCGGTCGAGGCGCTGTGCCTGGCTGCAATGGGCATTCGGTCGCTGTCGATGCGTCCGGCTTCGATTGGTCCGGTCAAAAGCCTTCTGCTACGGGCTGACCTGCAATCGCTGCGCAAGATTATCGCCGACGCGCGCCACCGAGGAGAGCAGTCTGTACGCCCCGCCGTCATGGACTGGCTGCGCAATCAGAGCTGAATTTCCAAATCCGGTCTTGCTTTCTGCATCCGCATTGCCTATTCAAAGCGCGAATGTTAGCGATAACATAACCCATGTCACAGGCACCACGAACTGGGGATGCTATGGTGGCTCAGGTGAAAACTGAAGGAGCCCGTCGATGGTTTCACGCGTAATTCCGGTCAACCCGTTCGATCTGGTGTTGTTCGGCGCCACTGGCGATCTGGCACAGCGCAAGATTCTGCCGGGCCTCTATCACCGGTTTGAAGTGGGGCAGATGCCCGAGGATGCCCGGATCATCGGCACCGCCCGATCGGATATGGACAGCGACGCATTTCGCGAACAGATCCGCGCCTCGATGAAGGAATTCGCGCCCAAATTCAAAAAGGACGTGCTGGATCAGTTCCTAAGCCGGGTCGAATATGTTCCGGTTGATGCGATGGGCGAGGCGGGCTGGTCCGAGCTGACGAAATCTCTGCGCCCGGATGTGGTGCGTGCCTTCTACCTGTCCGTCGGCCCCAGCCTGTTCTCGGGCATCGCGCAACGACTGCATGATCACGGGCTTGCCACGCCGGATAGTCGCATTGTGGTGGAAAAGCCGTTCGGTCACGATCTGGACTCGGCCAAGGCGCTGAACAAGGGTCTGCGCGCCTGTTTCGAAGAGCATCAGATTTACCGAATTGACCACTATCTGGGCAAAGAGACGGTGCAGAACCTGATGGCCCTGCGCTTTGCAAATTCTCTGTTCGAGCCGCTGTGGAACGCGACCCATATCGACCACGTACAGATCACTGTCGCCGAAACCGTCAGCGTCGAGGGGCGCGGCGGATATTATGACCAGTCCGGAGCGATGCGGGACATGATCCAGAACCATCTGGTGCAGCTTCTGTGCCTGACGGCGATGGAGCCGCCCTCGAAATTCTCGCCAAACGCGGTGCGTGACGAAAAGGTAAAGGTGATCGAGGCGCTGGAACCGGTTGAACAGAAAGACATCGCGCGTGGTCAGTATCGCGCCGAACATGGCGAAGGCGGCTATGTCGACCATGTTGGCAATCCTTCCAGCCGGACCGAGAGTTTCATTGCGCTCAAGGTTCACCTGGGCAACTGGCGCTGGGCCGGGGTGCCGTTCTATCTGCGCACCGGCAAACGCCTGCGGGCGCGGGAATCCGAGATCGCCGTGTTCTTCCGCGATCCGCCCCATACGATTTTCCCGAATGTCGGCCCGCTGCACGGAAACGTGCTGGTGATCCGCCTGCAACCGGATGAGGGCATCACTCTGCGCACCACCATCAAAGACCCCGGCCCGGGCGGCTTCCGCCTGTCCGATGTCGCGTTGGACATGAGCTTTGCCGACGCGCTGGGCGCCGAGGCCAGCGCGCCAGATGCCTATGAACGTCTGGTGATGGACGTCATCCGCGGCGATCAGACCTTGTTCATGCGCGGGGATGAGGCCGAGGCCGCCTGGGCCTGGGTCGATCCCATCATTCAGGGTTGGGAAGAGCGGGGCGATCGTCCTGCGCGGTACGATCAGGGCAGTTCAGGCCCAGAAGAAGCATTGATGCTGATGCATCGCGACGGTCGTCGCTGGCGTCAGATCGGAGGTTAATCATGGTTCATTCTGTTATCACCGATGTCACCCAACGGATTATCGACCGCAGCGCCGACCTGCGCGGCCCACATATCGAACGCATGGAGCATGCCCGGTCAAAGGGACCGGCGCGTGCGCATCTGTCCTGTAGCGGTCAGGCCCATGCCTATGCCGGTGCGGGTCAGGATCAGCAGTCGATGGCGACGGGTACGGCGGGTAACTTGGGCATTGTCACCTCGTATAACGACATGCTTTCGGCCCACCAACCGTTCGAACGCTATCCCGGCCTGATCCGTGACGCGATCCGGGCTGCAGGCGGAACGGCACAGGTTGCCGGCGGCGTGCCCGCAATGTGCGACGGCGTCACGCAGGGCGAGGCCGGGATGGAGCTTTCGCTGTTCTCGCGCGACGTGATCGCCTTGGCGACCGGAGTGGCGCTGAGCCACAACACCTATGACGCGGCCGTCTTCCTTGGTGTTTGTGACAAGATCGTACCCGGCCTTATCATTGGTGCGCAGGCATTCGGGCATCTGCCCGCGGTCTTTCTGCCCGCCGGCCCGATGACCAGCGGCTTGCCGAACGATGAAAAGGCCAAAATCCGCCAGAAATTCGCCGCTGGAGAGGTCGGCCGCGACGAACTCATGAAAGCCGAAATGGCTGCATATCACGGTCCCGGCACCTGCACCTTCTACGGCACCGCCAACACCAACCAGATGCTGATGGAGTTCATGGGGTTGCACCTGCCGGGCTCCAGCTTTGTCAACCCGAACACTCCACTGCGGGATGCGCTGACGCAAGAAGGCGCCCGCCGTGCCCTGTCGCTGAGCGCGTTGGGCAACGATTATACGCCCGTCTATCAGGTGCTGGACGAACGTGCCTTTGTGAATGGCATCGTTGGCCTGATGGCGACGGGGGGCTCGACCAACCTGCTGATCCACCTGATCGCCATGGCGCGTGCAGGGGGTATCGTCTTGGATTGGGAAGATTTCTCCGACATCTCTGCCGTGGTGCCCCTGATCGCGCGGGTCTATCCCAACGGTTTGGCCGACGTGAACCATTTCCACGCAGCTGGCGGCCTTGGCTACTGCATCGGTACGCTGCTTGAGGATGGCTTGCTGCACCCCGACACGCTCACCGTGGCGGGGCAGGGCCTGCACAACTACACCAAAGAGCCCAAGTTGAAGGGTGATGAGTTGACTTGGGAAGAGGGCGCAGGCCACAGCCTGAACGACAAGATCGTGCGCCCCGCCAAGGACCCGTTCCAGCCCACCGGAGGCCTTTCGCGTCTTACCGGCAATCTGGGTACCGCCGTCATGAAGGTTTCGGCCGTGGCCGCCGAACATCAGGTTGTCGAAGCACCAGTGCGTGTCTTCCACGATCAGGATGAGGTCAAAGCCGCCTTCAAGGCTGGCGAGTTTAAAGATGACGTTATTGTTGTCGTCCGTTTTCAGGGTCCCAAGGCCAACGGTATGCCCGAGTTGCACTCGCTGACGCCGATGCTGTCGATCCTGCAGGGCCGTGGGCAAAAGGTGGCGCTGGTCACCGATGGCCGCATGTCCGGTGCCTCGGGCAAGGTTCCCGCCGCCATCCATGTCTGCCCCGAGGCGTTGGAAGGCGGCCCGATCGCCTACCTGCAGGACGGCGACCTGCTGCGCGTTGACGCGGTGAAGGGGGATCTGGAAATCCTCACCCCGGGCGTGCTGGACCGCGCCCCTGTCACCGCTGATCTGTCGGCCAATCAACATGGCACCGGACGCGATCTGTTTGCCGCCTTCCGCAACAATGTCGGTTCCGCCGACGCCGGTGCCAGCATTTTCGGAGCATAATCCCCATGTCGAAAACCCAACGTACCCGCGAAATCTGTGCCCTTGCGCCGATTGTGCCCGTTCTTGTCGTTGATGATGCCGAACACGCGCGTCCTCTGGCCGAAGCGCTGGTCGCCGGTGGCTTGCCCGCTCTGGAAGTCACCCTACGCACGCCTGCGGCGCTGGATGTTATCCGCGAGATGGCGCAGGTGCCCGGCGGAGTCGTCGGGGCAGGCACGCTGGTCACCCCCGATGATGTGCGGGCCGCCAAGGAAGCTGGCGCGCAGTTCGGCGTCTCACCCGGCGCGACCGACGCTCTGATCGCCGCCTGTGAGGCAGAAGGTCTGCCGTTGCTGCCGGGTGCGGCTACGGCCAGCGAAGCAATGCGCCTACTGGATCAGGGCTATGACATGCTGAAATTCTTCCCGGCCGAGGCATCGGGTGGGGCGCCTGCCTTGAAAGCCATCGGCGCACCTCTGCCGCAGATCACCTTCTGCCCGACCGGCGGAGTGTCGCCCGCGAACGCGCGGGACTACCTGTCGCTGTCAAACGTCATTTGCGCCGGCGGCAGCTGGGTCGCGCCCAAGCAGATGGTTCTGGGCGGCGATTGGGCCGGAATCGAAGCACTTGCGCGTGAGGCCGCCAAGCTGGCGGATTGACGCTACCTGTTGCTGCGCTAGGGTGGGCGTCAATTCAAACAGGTTGACCCCATGACAAACCCAATTTCTCTCGCGCAGGGGCGCGAGTATCTGGCTATTCCCGGCCCGTCGGTCATGCCCGATGCGGTGCTGCAGGCCATGCACCGCCCGTCGCCCAATATCTATGACGGCGAACTGATCGAGATGATGCCGGCCCTGACCCGTGATCTGCGACGGGTGGCTCGGACCGAACACAACGTTGCCATCTATATCGCTAACGGACACGGCACGTGGGAGGCCGCGCTGTCCAACGTGATTGCGCCGGGAGAAACCGTGCTGGCACCGGCCTCGGGCCGGTTCACCCATGGCTGGGCCGAGATGGCCGATGCAATCGGTGCCAAGGTCGATCTGATCGATTTCGGCACGTCTTCGCCATGGGATATGGAGCGCATTGCTGACGCTCTGCGCGCGGATACCGACCACCGGATCAAAGGGGTTCTGGCGGTGCATGTGGACACGTCAAGCTCGATCCGCAACGACATCCCAGCGCTGAGGGCGCTGCTGGACGACCTGAACCACCCGGCGCTGCTGATGGCGGACTGTATCGCCTCGCTGGGGTGCGACCGGTTCGAGATGGATGCCTGGGGCGTCGATGCCATGGTCACCGCTTGCCAAAAAGGCCTGATGACTCCGGCAGGCGTTGGGTTCGTGTTCTTCAACGACAAAGCTCAGGCCAAGCGGGCCGAGATGCCGCGTGTGTCTCAGTACTGGGACTGGCAGCCGCGCGCGAAACCCGAACTGTTCTATCAGTATTTCAACGGCACCGCGCCGACGCATCACTTGTACGGCCTGCGCGCTGCGCTGGACCTGATCCACGCAGAAGGCATGGAGCATGTCTGGGCCCGCCACGAACGCCTTGCAACTGCAATCTGGACAGCCTGCGAAACCTGGGCAGAAAGCGGTGCGCTGCACCTGAACGTCGCCGACCGTGCCCATCGCAGCCATGCCGTGACGACCCTGCGCCTGACGGATGAACGCGGCACGCCTTTGCGCCAGTTTACCGAGACACAGCTGGGGCTGACACTGGGTATCGGCCTGGGGATGGAGGATTGGAACGGCTATTTTCGTCTGGGCCACATGGGCCACGTGAACGGTCAGATGGTGATGGCGATATTGGGGGGTATAGAGACCGCAATGGCCGCCCAGAACATCCCACGCGGCAAAGGCGCGCTCGAGGCCGCAGCCGCAGTTCTATCTCAATAAGCCACAATTCCTGGCTTCATCTGGCTGAAAATACCTTTGGGGGTGAATTGGCCCAACGGGCCAAGAGGGGGCAGACAGCCCCCTTTACTGTTTGCCTCCCCGCGCAGTCGCCAAGGCATTCGGCAGCGCGGCCGCAAACGCGTCCAAATCAGCCGACTGACCGCAGCTGACTCGGATACAGCGGTTTTGGGGGGCGGCAAAGGGCATGCGTACAAAAATGCCTTGCGCCACCAATGCCTCCAAAACCGCCTTTGCAAAGGCCCCATCCTGACCGCAATCGATGGCGACAAAATTCGTGGCCGAGGGCAGGGACTCTAGCCCGTTATCCCGTGCGATTTGCCCAATCCGGTCGCGGGATGTGCTGATCTGCGCCTGCACATGGGCCAGCCATTCAGCATCCTGCAACGCAGCCAGAGCGCCTGCCTGGGCGGCCCTGTTCATGCCGAAATGATTGCGCACCTTGTTGAACGCCTCGATCAATCCCGGTGCACCTATCGCATAGCCAACCCGCGCCCCGGCCATGCCGTAGACCTTGGAAAACGTGCGCATCCGGATCACACGCGGATCATCCGCCGCAACCGGAGCCGCGGTGCCCTCGGGCGCGCATTCCACATAGGCCTCGTCCAGCACCAAGAGACATCCTTCGGGTAGAGCCTCCAGCGCGGCGACGATGTCCGCGCCCCTGTGCCAACTGCCCATCGGATTGTCGGGGTTGGCCAGATAGACCAGCTTTGCGTCCACTTCCGCGGCCTTGGCGAACAGTGCTGCTGGGTCCTCGTGGTCGCCGCTATACGGCACCTTGTGCAACACGCCGCCAAACCCGGCCACGTGGTAGTTGAAGGTAGGGTAAGCGCCGTCCGAGGTGACGACCGCATCTCCCGGCCCGACCAGCAATCGCACGAGGTATCCCAGTAGGCCATCAATGCCTTCGCCCACCACGATGTTGTCCGGCCTCACCCCGTGATGATCCGCCAACGCGTGTCGCAGATCATGGTTCTCGGGGTCGCCATACATCCAGACTTCTGTCGCCGCCATCGCCTCGATCGCACGGGGCGAGGGGCCAAAGATGCTCTCATTCGCGCCCAGCCGGGCCACAAAGGGCACGCCGCGTTGACGCTCTTGTGTCTCGGGCCCGACAAAGGGCACGGTCGCGGGCAATGACAGGGTAAGCGGGGTATAGCGTGGGTCAGTCATGATGCGAGATAACCCCATGGTCCCCTGTCAGGCAACCACCTGTGAAATCGCTGTTAGTCGTGCCCCGACGTTGTAGTGGAACTTACCGATCCTTCCGGGCATGGTTTGGGGTAACAGAGATTGGGAGGCCCACATGTCACGCGTATCCGTCGAATACAAAGATCACATCGCCCATGTCACGCTGACACGCGGCGACAAGATGAACGCGCTGGATGACGCGATGATCAAGGCGTTACTGTCTGCCGGGCAAGAGGTTGCGGTCTCGAACGTGCGTGCCGTGGTGTTGTCGGGCGAAGGCAAAAGCTTTTGCGCCGGGCTCGACATGGCAAGTTTTGCCAAGATGGCCCATATGGACCCGACCGAATGGCTGATGGCGCGCAGCCACGAAGACGCCAACGAGATGCAGGAGCTGGCGCTGGTCTGGCGGCGTGTTCCCGTGCCGGTGATCTGCGCCATTCAGGGCGTGGCTTATGGCGGCGGTCTGCAAATCGCATTGGGCGCGGATATCCGCATCGCCCACCCCGAGGCCAAGCTGGCTGTGATGGAGATGAAATGGGGCATCATCCCCGACATGGGCGGGATGGTCCTTCTGCCGCGGCTTGTCCGCTCGGACGTGCTGCGTTTGCTGACCTACACCGCACGCCCAATCGGCGCGCAGCAAGCGGCAGACTGGGGACTGGTCACGAAACTATCGGACGATCCGCTGACCGAGGCGCAAGCGATTGCAGAAGACATTGCAGGCAAAAGCCCCTCGGCCATCCGTGCTGCCAAGCGCCTGATCGAAGTGGCTGAGAGCAAGTCCCGCGCCGAGGTTTTGATGGAGGAATCCGCCGAACAGGTCGAACTGATTGGCAAACCCGATCAGATGGAGGTGGTGATGGCGCAGATGCAGGGCCGCAAACCCGAGTTCAAGTGATCAGCGCATAAAGGCACGCCGCGCGTCGCGTGCCATGTTGTACTGCATTTCTAGATCCGCGATTCGGGCCATGGCCGCTTTGCGATCATCCGGGTTGGTGAGCGCTGCATAGTCTTTTCGGGCAGCATCCAGCTTTTTCCGGATCTCGAATTCTTCGGGAAGCACACCGGCCTGCGCCATAATCCGGTGCCCGGCTGCGATGGCCGGGTCGCTTTGGGCCTCACCCGATCGGTCGGGCAGTGGGTGGCCTTCGCCTTCCAGACCCTGCAACTGGCCCTCGGCCTGCGCTTTTTTGATCTGGCGTTCGATCAGTTTTCCAAGCGATCCAAACATGGCGACACGATACTCCAGACTTGCGACAGGCGAAAGCGGCTAGCGCGTTCGGTTCGTCACCAAATAGGCAATGCCACCGGCCAGCAGCCCCCAGACGGCAGCACCCAAACCAAAGACGGATATCCCCGAGGCAGTGATGGCAAAGGTCAGAATCGCGGCCTCTCGTTCTGCGGGCACTTCAAGCGCCGCATGGGTTGCGTTTGCCAGCACTCCGATCAGTGCGATTCCGGTCAGTGTACCCATCAGCAGAGGATCGGCATGTACGGCGAACCCGGTAATTGCCACCGCGAAGATGCCGAACAGGCAATAGAACACACCTGCCATCACCGCTGACCAATAGCGTTGGTTCGGGTCGGGGTGGCTGTCCTCGTTGGAACACATCGCGGCGGTGATCGCGGCAAGGCAGGTCGCCGGAGCACCGAAGGGTGCCGACAAAATGCTGGCCGCTCCGACAGATGAGAACAGCTTTCCCGGCACGGGCGCATACCCAAAGCTGCGCATCACGGCGATTCCGGGGATATTCTGAGTGGCCATTGTCACGATGAAAAGCGGGATTGCGATGCCAATGATCGAGGCCAGCGAGAGCGTCGGCATGGTCCAGACCGGTACGGCCATAAAATGAGATGGGGCAACCGATGTATCGCCTGCGTTCAGGATCACGACAATTGCTGCGGCGATCACCGCCGCAGGGACGGCGAACAGTCGGTTGATCCGCCCGGCGATGAACCATGTCAGGATCACCGGCAAGGCTTGCCAGGGCAGGTCAACGGCGGCCTTGAAGGGGGTGATGCACAGGGGTAGCAAAACGCCGCCCAACATCGCTTGCGCCAGCGTCGTTGGGATCGCCGCGGCCAATCGCCCCAATGGACGCCAAAGCCCGGCCAGGACGGTCAGCGCGCCCGCACACAGGAACGCCCCCACGGCCTCAGAGAATCCTGCCGCTGGTAGCGCCGACACCGCCAACAGCGCGACGCCGGGCGTCGACCACGCGACGCTGATGGGTTGCCGGTACCACAGGCTAAGCCCGACTGCCGTTAGACCCATGGTGATCGCGGCCGTCATTAGGCCCGAAGCGGATTCGGCCGGGGATGCCCCCATGGCCGCCAATCCCTGCAACACGATAGGGAATGAGCTGAAGAACCCGACAATGGCCACAACCAGCCCGGTCGAGATTGTTTGAATTGGGGGAAAGGCGCGCGCCATTTTGACCTCGGGGCTTGTCATCGGCAATTGCTAACAAGGGTTCGGCTTTGGGGGCAAGTCCCTTGAGCCAAAAGAAAACCCCACCGCCGGATCTGGTGGTGGGGTTGGAATTTGAGTGTTTATGAAAAGATGAAGATCAGGCGATCTCGGCCAGACGGGCGAGCGCTTCGTTCAGTTTCTCTTCTTCCTCTTCGCGGGCAGCGAGGTTGGCTTTGGCTTCCGCAACCACTTCTTCCGGGGCCGAGGCCACGAATTTTGGGTTGTTCAGACGCCCGCGCAGGCCGCCCAGTTCCTTGGCCAGCTTACCCTTGGCTTTCTCCAACCGCTCCTTTTCCGCACCGATATCGATGATATCCGCCAGCGGCAGGCCGAAGGATGCACCGGGGGCGGCGATCGAGATGGTGCCCTTGGGCAGCTCATCGGCCTTGGTCAGGCTGTCGATCCGCGCCAAGCGCTTGATCAGCGCCTCGTTACGGTCCCATGCGGATTGGCCGCTTGCGTCGATCTCGGTCACCAGCATCGGCACATAGAGGCCTGCCGGAACCCGCATTTGCGCGCGGGCCGAACGAGTGTTTTCAATCACCGAGATCACCCAGTTCATCTCACGATCCGCATCCGCGTCTACCAGATCAGCGGCGGCGTAGGATGGCCAGTCGGCGTGAACGATCATTTTTGCACGGTTGCCGGTGAGGCCCCAGAGCTCTTCGGTGACGAAGGGCATGATCGGGTGCAGCAGGACCATGCACTGATCCAGAACCCAGCGCATGGTGGCGCGAGTCTCGGCCTGCGCCGCGGCGTCGTCGCCCTGCAGCAGAGGTTTCGACAGCTCCACGTACCAGTCGCAAACCTTGCCCCAGACAAAGGCATAAAGCCCGTTGGCCGCATCGTTGAAACGATAGCTTTCCAGCGCCGCATCGACCTCTTCCCGTACACGGGCGGTTTCGCCGATGATCCAGCGATTCACGGCGGCCTTGGGCTTCAGGTCGGCCACATCCTGTTGCGGGACGGCGTCGGTGAAGACCTCGTTCATCTCGGCAAAGCGAACGGCGTTCCACAGCTTGGTGCCGAAGTTTCGATAACCGGTGATGCGCTCGCGGGACAGTTTCAGCACGCCGCCAATTGCCGCCATCGAGGCGTTGGTGAATCGCAGCGCGTCGGCACCGAATTCGTCCACGATCTCCAGTGGGTCGATGACGTTGCCGGTGGTCTTGGACATCTTCTTGCCCTTCTCGTCGCGGACAAGCTGGTGCAGATAGACGGTGTGGAACGGGATCTGATCGACCACGGCCAGTTGCATCATCATCATCCGGGCGACCCAGAAGAACAGGATGTCGAAGCCGGTGATCAGAACGTCCGTGGGGAAGTAGCGCTCCAGCTCCTCGGTCTGTTCGGGCCAGCCCAGCGTACCGATGGGCCAGAGGCCGGAGGAGAACCAGGTATCGAGGACGTCGGGGTCGCGCCAGACCGGATAGACCAACTTGGTCGGATCTTGTTCGACAGCGTATTGAGCAAGGCTTTCAGCGAACTGATGGATCGCTTCCTGTTTGTCTGCGACTTCGATAACGGTCGCGTGGCTCAACGGGCTGGGGATGTTGGCATTGTCATCGAGGAACTTCTCGGTAACGGCCTCAAGGCTCGCTGCGCATTCCATGACATTGCCACGGTGCAGCATACCGCCTTCGTTCAGCAAACGGCCCAACTCGACCAGATCAAGGTCGCCGTCGTTTTCATCGTCGATGAAGTCATCGGCGGACAGGTCGAGACCATACCAAACCGGAATCTGATGACCCCACCACAACTGGCGCGAGATGCACCAGGGCTCGATGTTTTCCAGCCAGTGGTAATAGGTTTTCTCGCCCGACTCGGGGATGATCTTGACCGTGCCGTCCTTGACCGCGTCCAGCGCGGGGCCGACGACCTTTTCGGCGTCGACGAACCACTGGTCGGTGAACATCGGCTCGATGACAACTTTCGAGCGGTCGCCGAAAGGCTGCATGATCGGTTTGCTCTCGACCAGCGGGACCAGCTTGTCGGCACCTTCATGCTCGGGCTTCAGCGCGGTCGAGCCCAGACGTGCGTCATCCGCGCGGCACATGACAGCCAGACCGTCGGCGGTGATTTCTTCCACCACCTTCGCGCGTGCTTCGAACCGGTCGAGTCCGCGCAGGTGATCGGGGACGAGGTTGATCGCGTCGATCTCGTTCTCGGTGAATTCACGACCGCGTGCGTATTCTTGCGCTTTGCCTGCCTCGTCGGCGTAAGGCGCACCATCGGCCCGCATCGCACCTTTGGTGTCCATCAGGCGGTACATCGGAATGCCGCCGCGCCTGGCGACCATGTTGTCGTTGAAGTCATGCGCGCCGGTGATCTTTACCGCGCCTGAGCCGAAGTCGGGATCAGGATAGTCGTCGGTGATGATCGGAATCTGGCGGCGGTGTTCTTTCGGGCCAACCGGGATTTCACAGAGTTTCCCGACGATTGGTGCGTAACGCTCATCCGACGGGTGAACCGCAACCGCGCCGTCGCCCAGCATGGTTTCCGGGCGGGTCGTGGCGATCGAGATATAATCGCGCTCTTCCTCGAGGATGATGTTCCCGTCCTCGTCCTTTTCGACGTAGGTGTAGGTCTCGCCCCCGGCCAGCGGGTATTTGAAGTGCCACATATGGCCCGCGACTTCGATATTCTCGACCTCAAGGTCCGAGATCGCGGTCTCAAAGTGCGGGTCCCAGTTGACCAGACGCTTACCGCGATAGATCAGACCCTTTTCGTACATGTCGACGAAGACCTTGATCACCGCGTCGTGGAAGTTGGCCGAGTACTCATGGCCTGTGCGCGGATCACCCGCCGCACCGGCCATGGTAAAGGCGTTGCGGGACCAATCGCAGGAGGAGCCGAGGCGTTTCAACTGCTCGATGATCGTACCGCCGTATTCGCCTTTCCATTCCCAGACTTTCTCGAGAAATTTCTCGCGGCCCAATTCCCGGCGTCCGGGCTGCTGGGTGGTGGCCAGCATTTTTTCGACCTGCATCTGCGTGGCGATGCCGGCGTGGTCCTGTCCGGGCTGCCACAGCGTGTCGAAACCGCGCATCCGGTGCCAGCGGATCAGGATGTCCTGCAGGGTGTTGTTGAACGCATGGCCCACGTGCAGTGCCCCCGTCACGTTGGGCGGCGGGATCATGATGGTAAAGCTTTCGTCGCGCGATTTGTTCGCGCCTGCCTTGAAGGCTCCGGCCTGTTCCCAGGCCTCGTAGATGCGGGCCTCGGCCTCGGCCGCGTTGAATGTCTTTTCCATCGCCATGGGGTGCGTCCTGCGTCATCAATCCTAGGTCAGCGCCTGCAATAACGAATGCGCAAGCGAAGGGGAAGGGCCAAGGGGGCAGAGTTGGACGCACTGGACAACGAACCGGTGCCACCTAATGTCGGCTGTGAGGCAGCGACAGGAGCATCCGATGGACAAGTTCGGAAAAAGCCAGCCGGTCAAACGGGTCGAGGATCAGCGGTTTTTGACCGGACAGGGGCAGTACATGGATGATGATGTGCCAGGTGACGCGCTGTTCGCTGCCTTCTTCCGCAGCCCGGTTGCGCATGGCCGGATCACCGCATTGGATCTGGACGCCGCGCGAGAGGCGGACGGCGTGCGGCTGGTCATGACGCTGGATGATCTGGCCGGGGCAGGGATCGATACCGTGATGAACGCGGCGACGGTAGCCAATCGGGATGGGTCCAAGGCGGCGGCACCCGACCGGCATATGCTGGCGAAAGACCGGGTGCGGTTTGTCGGTGAGCCGGTGGCGGTGGTGATTGCCGAAACCCCGATTCAGGCGCGCGATGCGGTTGAGATGATCTGGTTGGACACCGACGACCTGCCCGCCAAGCTGGATATCGACGCCGGAGGGGAGATGCTACATCCCGAGGCCCCTGACAACCGCGCCTTTGACTGGGGGTTGGGGGATGAAGCGGCGACCGAGGCCGCGTTCCAGCAGGCCGCTCATACCGTTTCGCTGAACGTGGCAGACAATCGGGTGATCATCACCTCGCTCGAACCACGCGGCTGTCAGGCGCATTGGGTAGATGGGAGGTTGCAGTTTGCTTACAGTGGTCAGGGTGTCTGGGCCATGCGGGCGCAACTGGCACAAAAGCTGAAGCTGAAACCTGAAGCCATCCGCGTCACCACCCCCGATGTGGGTGGTGGGTTCGGCATGAAGGTGATGCCGTATCCCGAGTATTTCTGTGTCGCCGTGGCTGCGATGAATCTGGGTCAGCCCGTCCACTGGATGTCTGACCGGTCCGAAGCGATGTTGTCGGACCATCACGGCCGCGATCTGACCTCGCTGGCCGATCTGGCCTTTGACGCCGATCACCGGATCACCGCCTACCGGGTGCACAGCAAAGTCAACCTGGGCGCTTACAACAGCCATTTCGCTCAGGCGATCCAGACCGACCTGTTCAGCAAGGTTCTGATGGGGGTTTATGACGTTCAGACGACCTATATGCGGGTCGAGGGGTTTTACACCAACACCACGCAGGTCGATGCCTATCGTGGTGCGGGACGACCCGAGGCGATCTATGTGCTTGAGCGGTTGATGGATCGCGCGGCACGTGAACTAGGGGTCGATCCGTGGGAGCTGCGGCGCAAGAACTTCATCCGGCCCGAGAAGTTTCCCTACACGTCAGCCACTGGCGAGACCTATGACGTCGGCGATTTCAACATGGTCCTGACCCGTGTGGGCGACCAGACGCAGGGCTTTGCCGAACGCAAGGCCGCCGATGCCGAGCGTGGCCTGATCCGGGGGCAGGGCCTCTGTTACTATATCGAAAGTATTCTGGGTGACCCTTCCGAGAACGCAAAGATAGCGTTTTGTGAGGATGGCACCGTGAACCTCTATGTTGGCACCCAGTCAAACGGGCAGGGGCATGAGACGGCCTATACCCAGTTTCTGTCGGACCAGACGGGCATTCCAGTGGACCGGATTACCATCATTCAGGGCGACAGCGACCAGCTGCCCCACGGGGGCGGCACCGGTGGGTCGCGCTCGGTCACGGTGCAAAGCACGGCGACATTGGCCACAATCGACGTCATGATCGCCGCATTCACGCCGTATCTGGCCGATAAGATGGGGGTCGAGGAGGCTGACGTGAGCTTTGATCACGAAACATTCCGCGCGCCCGGGTCCAACCTGACGCCGACCCTGACCGAGGCGGCCAAGATGGCCCGCGCCGATGGCCGTACCGATCTGCTGCAACACGAAGCGCGCGCCAACCTGGATGCGCGCAGCTATCCCAACGGGGCGCATGTTGCCGAAATTGTTATCGATTCCTACACCGGTGAAACATGGGTGGACCACTATACAGTCGTTGATGATTTTGGTAACCTAATCAACCCGATGCTGGCCGAAGGGCAGGTGCATGGCGGTGTGGTCCAGGGCATAGGACAGGCCCTGACCGAGCACGTTGTGCATGATGCGCAAGGGCAACTGCTCACGGCTTCGTTGATGGACTACGCCTTGCCCCGCGCGGCCGAGATACCCATGATAAAGTTTACCTCGGCACCGGTTCCGTCAACTTCCAACCCGATGGGTATGAAAGGCTGCGGAGAGGCCGGCACCGTGGGCGCGCTGGCCGCTGTGGCAAACGCGGTTCAGGACGCGCTTTGGGATTACGGGGTGCGGCAGGCGGATATGCCTTTCACACCCAACAGAGTATGGGAATTGTTGACGCATGGTTCTGTCGCGGCTGAGTAGAAAGGTACTGGGATGGCTCGGACGGCCTCTGCGGTCCGAGCACTCGGCCGAGACACCTCATCGCGAGCCTGTCAGCCATGTCATCATCCTCGACGGCACCATGTCGACGTTGGAGCCAGGATTTGAAACCCATGCGGGTCAGGCTTTCCGCCTGTGTCAGGAGATGGGTGGCAAGGTCTCGGTGTTCTACGAAGCAGGGGTCCAGTGGGAAAGCTGGAAAACCTCGCTGGACGTAATGATGGGGCGCGGGATCAACCGGCAGATTCGCCGCGCCTATGGCTATCTGGCGTCGCGCTACAAACCCGGTGATCGGATCTACTTTATCGGTTATTCGCGCGGGGCTTACGGCGTGCGCAGCCTTGCCGGGGTGATCGACATGATTGGCCTGCTCAAGGCCGAGCACGCCACCGTGCGCAATATCAAACAGGCCTACCGCCACTACGAATGCAATCCCGACGGCACCGCAGCCCGGGATTTCCGCCGTCAGTTCTGCCACGAAGAAATCGCCATCGAGATGATCGGTGTCTGGGACACGGTCAAGGCGCTGGGCCTGCGCCTGCCGCTGCTGTGGCGCCGGGCCGAAGAAAAGCACGCTTTCCACAACCATCAGCTTGGGCCTGCCACCCGGCACGGCTATCACGCCATGGCGCTGGACGAGACGCGCGAGGTTTATGAGCCGGTTCTGTGGGAGTGTACCTCTGATTTCAATGGTCACGTCGAACAGGTTTGGTTCCGTGGCACCCATGGCGATGTCGGTGGGCAACTGAACGGGTTCGAAGAGGCACGGCCGCTCAGCAACATTTCCCTGATCTGGATGCTGGACAAGGCCGAACTGCACGGACTGCCGCTGCCGGAGGGCTGGCGCGACCGGTTCCCGACTGCGACCGCGGCGCCTTCAGTTGGAACCTGGCGCGGCTGGGGCAAGATTTTTCTGCTGCGCAAGCACCGGAAAATCGGGCGCGATCCGTCAGAACGCCTGCATGTCTCGGTCGCACCGGATGAGCTGCCGGGCTGGGTGCCGATGCCGGATTTGCCCTCGCACCCGGCGCAGTAGAAGGTCAGCTTGGGACGCAAACGTTTCTGACTGGTTTGATCAGTGTATCCGGACGCTCGACCAGATCGAAACGCCATCGTCTCGGGGACCAATTATAGTTACGTTCTTCTTCGGGATCATCGACAATAAGCAGACCGTGAAAGTGCCATTCGGAAGTCGACTTGTAGTCGGTCTCTGTTGTGTAGAATGAAAACCCACGCAGTTGGTGCAAGGTTTCGATCGGAGAGTTTTCCGCATGTTCGGCGATGCAATAGGGTGAACCATCCGCGATCACATGTGTTTGAATAAGGATCATCGGGACGGTCAGCAAAGACCACAGCGCTGCGATAACCGACACCGCTATTCCAAGCTTTGCAATACGTGAGGGACGTACTTTTCCGCCTTTTCCCGACCAGATGAGGAACCCGAACCCCAACGCTATCGTCAAGGTAAGACCATGGAGCAGTTGAGTGGTGGAAAACAGAGAGAGTACGCCAGAAGTTAGTGTGAAGAAAACTCCAAGAAGAAGAGTGACACCGAAAAGGGTGTGGGCGAGAAAAGCGGGTATCCGGCGCAGTCCCATGAGAATCATGGCTGCAAGGATCAACGGCACCGCCGGCGCGATCCAGACCACAAGATACATGGCTTGTATCCAAAATTGGAAAGTTCCAAAGGAATAGTCCGGTTCGAAGGCAGTGCGATCCAATGGCTGGAAATAGGCCAAAAAGATCAGGGTGGCGTAGCCGCAGAAAAGGTATTTAGGATTTAACCTGAACTGAATCTGAAAAACTCTTGAAAAGAAAACAAAGTAGTAAGGTTGGCCGCCCGCCGTAGGGCGAGCGGCTAGCCTATTTGCCAGATCAAGCTTACCGGCGACGGTCGCGGCGCGAGCTCATGGGCTGGAAGGCCACGCCTACATGCGCCTCGCAGTAGGGCTTACCGGCTTCAACGGGCAGGCCGCAGAACCAGAAATCCTCGGTCGCGGGATCGCCCACCGGCCATTTGCAGGTCTTTTCCGTCAGTTCCATCAGCGTCAGCTTTTTGGCCTTTTTCTCAACCTCGTTGACCTTGGCCAGCGCCTCGGGGCTGATCTCGTTGGCCGAAGGCTGCGGCGGCAGCGGCTGGCCTGCCGGGATGATCTGACGGCGGGCGGGAACGGCGGGTTTCGCCTCGGCCGCCGGGGCAGGCGCGGGGCGCGCCGGTTCGGTCTTGGGTGCGGGCTTCGGCTTGGCCTCGGCCTTGGGCGCGGGGGCCGGTTTTTCCTTGGGCTCAGCCTTGGCCGGCGTTGCACCGGTTGCGCGGTTGGACAGGCCCAGACGGTGCACTTTGCCGATCACGGCGTTGCGGGTCACGCCGCCCAGTTCTTTGGCGATCTGGCTGGCAGACTGGCCCTCGCCCCACATTTTCTTCAGAAGTTCTACGCGCTCGTCAGTCCAGGACATCGGTTGCCTTTCAAAAGCGGAAAGCGGCCCCGGATTCGGGCCGCCTTGGGAATTCGTCTCAGCCCCCTATTTTAATCACTGTGGGCCGAGTTACAAGCGGTCTTCGAATCAGCTATGGGGCAGGCATGCAAAATCTTATCGATCAGGACGCGCGCCGGTTTGGGGCGGTCAATTGGATGGGCCTCTACACGCTGGCCAAACGCGAAACCCTACGGTTTTTGGCGGTATGGACGCAGACTTTGCTGGCACCATTGGTGACGGCAGGATTATTCCTGCTGATCTTCACCATCGCCATTGGTCCGGGACGGTCCGACGTGATGGGGGTTCCGTTCCTGATCTTTCTGGCGCCGGGCATTATGATGATGACGGTGATCCAGAATGCTTTTGCCAATACCTCGTCCTCAATCATCATTGCCAAGGTTCAGGGCAACATCGTCGACACGCTGATGCCACCGCTGTCGCCGTTGGAAATCCTGCTGGGCTATTTGGCCGGAGGCATTGCCCGAGGTGTCCTGATCGCCTTTGTCGTCGCTGCAGCGTTTCTGGTGTTCCTGTCCATCGCGCCGCAGAACCCGTTTATCACCCTGATTTTCGTGATCCTTGGGGGCACGTTCATGGGTGCGCTGGGCCTGTTTGCCGGTATCTTCGCCAACAAGTTCGATCAGATGGCGGCGATCACCAACTTCATCGTCACGCCGCTGGCCTTTCTGTCGGGCACCTTCTACTCGGTCGAGGCGCTGCCGCCTATTCTGAACCGCCTGAGCCATCTGAACCCGGTGTTCTATCTGATTGACGGGCTGCGCTATGGGATGATCGGCGTGTCCGACAGTTCTCCGTGGTTGGGCATGCTCGTCTGCACTGGCGCGACACTGGTGGTCGGTGCGATCACATGGCAGATGCTGCGCACGGGTTATCGGCTCAAGGCCTGACGCTGCCGCGTTTCGCGCCAGACAAGGATCAGCCCGCCGGTCAGGATGATGGCCGAGCCAATCTGGCTGACCGCGTCCGGGATCACGCCGAACACCGCAAAGTCATAGAAAGCGGCAAAGATCAGCGTGGCATAGCTGATCGGAGCCACAAATGACGCATCCGCGCGGGCCATACCGTTGACGAAACAGGCCTGAGCGCAGGCCATCAGCACGCCGATCCCGACCAGTGCTGCCCATTGCTGTGGCGTGGGCATCTGAAACACGAAACTGACCGCGACCGAGGCGATCATCAGCCCCATCGCGTTATTGACCAACAGAATCTGGATCGGAATCTCGCGGCCCGACAGCTTTTTGATGAAAATCAGCTCCATGCCAATCGACGCCGCAGCGGCCAGCGCCAGCAACGCGGCGGGCTGAAAGCTGTCGGGTGTCGGGCGCAGCAGGATCAGTGCTCCGGTCAGTGCCACCGCAGCAGCCAGCCAGCGCCATGGGCCTACGCCCTCTTTCAGCAACGGGACGGCCAGCACCATCGCGAAGACCGGGTTCAGAAAGGAAATCGCCGTGGCATCCGCCATGGGGATGAACGCAACCGAGGCGAATACCAGCGTGATTCCGACCCACCCGAAACTGGTCCGCCCGATATGCAGCCCCCAATGCGGGCGGCGCAGCTTTGGCCGCAGGATGCCAATCGCGCTGACGATCACCAGAAAGGCAAACAGAAACCGTCCGTGGCTGATCTGTATCGGATGCAGTGCCGGGCCCAGCGTATCTGTCCCCAGCGCTTTGGCCAGCAACGTTGTGCCCGCGATGAACGCGCAGGCGGTCACGATCAGCAAGGCCGCAAGGGCAGGGTTCTGGCGCACGGGTGTCATGCCCCTAGCGGTGGGCCCGCATCGGGGAAATAGCAAGCAGGAAACACACGTCTCAGGATGAAATTTCGTGTGCTGCGTTTTTCTGGGTTTTCAGACTGTCTGCGTCCCGCTATACGGCGCGACATGATCAAACACGCACATATCCTGCGACTCCGACGCCGACGCATTGCCGCGTAACCGGCCTGATTGATCCATTGCGCGCTGTAAATCCGCGCAAACCCCACCAAATCTGTTGACGAACCCTGCCTTCGTGTATCACTCACGGGGCTCAACATATCGAAAAGGATGATCCGATGATCCCGTCCGTTCTGCCGACCTATAATCGTGCGCCCCTGACCTTTGTGAAGGGCGAGGGTGCTTGGCTGACCGAGGCGGATGGCCGACGTTTTCTGGACCTCGGCGCCGGGATCGCGGTGAACGCGCTGGGCCATGCGCATCCGGCGCTGGTCAATGCGCTGACCGAGCAGGCACACGCGCTGTGGCATGTGTCGAACCTGTACAATATCCCGCAACAGCAGGGGTTGGCCGACAAGCTGGTCGAGCACACCTTTGCCGATACGGTGTTCTTTACGAACTCGGGCACGGAGTCCTGCGAACTGGCCGTGAAAATGGCCCGCAAGTATTTCTATGACAAAGACCAGCCCGAAAAGGTCGAGATCATCACCTTCAGCGGCTCGTTCCATGGTCGGTCTTCGGCCGGTATCGCGGCGGCCGGATCCGAGAAGATGACCAAGGGCTTCGGTCCGCTGCTGCCCGGATTCGTGCATGTCACGTTCGGAGACCTCGACGGCGTCACCAATGCCATCACCGACAAGACGGCCGCGATCCTGATCGAGCCGGTGCAAGGCGAAGGCGGTATCCGCCCGGTGCCAGACGCAGAGATGAAGGCCCTGCGCCAGATCTGCGACGAAAACGGCCTGCTGCTGATCCTGGATGAGGTGCAATGCGGCGTCGGCCGTACCGGCAAGCTGTTCGCGCATGAATGGGCGGGGATCACCCCGGACATCATGATGGTCGCCAAAGGCATAGGCGGAGGCTTCCCACTGGGCGCCGTATTGGCCACCGAAGACGCCGCCAGCGGAATGACGGCAGGCACGCATGGCTCGACCTATGGCGGCAACCCGCTGGGCTGCGCCGTCGGTTGCGCGGTGATCGATCAGGTCGCCACGCCTGCCTTTCTGGAAGGTGTGAACCGCAAGGCCGGTCTGCTGCGCCAAAAGCTGGAAGGTCTGGTCGCTGATCACCCGGAGGTGTTCGAAGAGGTTCGGGGCGCTGGCCTGATGCTGGGTATCAAATGCAAGGTGACCAACACGGACGTGGTGAATGCAGGGTATGACAACGAGGTCATCACCGTTCCCGCCGCCGACAACGTGATCCGCTTGCTGCCGCCACTGACCCTGACCGAGGATGACATCGCGCAGGCTATGATCCGCCTCGACAAGGCCGCCGTGCAGGTCGAAGGCAAGCTAGCGACCGCCTGACAGTCATCTTTTCCCAATTCCTCCGGTTGTGTGGGGCTGGCCCCCACCGCCAACAGCCAAAAGCGAAACGAAATGAACCATTTTCTCGATATCCACAAAACTGATGCAAACGATCTGCGGGCAATGATCAATCAGGCCGGTGAGATGAAGCAGGCCCGTCTGGGCCGTCCGAAAGCCGCGCCGGATGATGACCAACCGCTCAAGGGCCGCATGGTTGCGCTGATCTTCGAAAAACCCTCGACCCGGACCCGTGTGTCTTTTGATGTTGGTGTGCGTCAGATGGGGGGGCAGACCATGGTGCTGTCCGGTAAGGACATGCAGCTGGGCCATGGCGAGACGATTGCGGATACTGCCCGCGTGCTGTCGCGCTATGTCGACATGATCATGATCCGAACCTTTGATGAAACGATCCTGACCGAGATGGCCGAGTATTCCGACGTGCCGGTGATCAACGGCCTGACTGACCGCACCCACCCCTGCCAGATCATGGCCGATGTGCTGACGTTCGAGGAACACCGCGGCCCCATTGCTGGCAAAAAGGTTGTCTGGACCGGCGACGGCAACAATGTCTGCGCCTCGTTCTTGCACGCGGCGGGTCAGTTCGGTTTTGACCTGACCTTCACCGGGCCAGCCCAATTCGACCCCGAGGAAGAGTTCATGGGATTTGCCCGCCAGAAGGGCTCGAAAATCGTGGTCGAGCGTGACCCGTTCAAAGCCGTTGAAGACGCCGATCTGGTGGTCGCTGACACTTGGGTGTCGATGCACGACAGCCAGTCGGCCAAGGAACGCCGCCACAACCTGCTGCGCCCGTATCAGGTAAACACCGAGCTGATGTCGCACGCCAAGCCAGACGCGCTGTTCATGCACTGCCTGCCCGCGCACCGCGAGGAAGAGGCGACATCCGAAGTCATGGACGGCCCGAACTCGGTGATCTTTGATGAGGCTGAAAACCGGCTGCACGCGCAAAAGGCGGTAATGCGCTGGTGTCTGGGCGTTTAACGCCTGTGCACATCCCAAACGCGCAGTTTGGCGAGCGTTCGGGCGCTCGCCAACAAGACCAGCGCGCAAAGGGTGGTTTTGGTCATGATCTCCATCGTGCCTTCGATCAGCATCGCGTGCACGACGCTGCCCGTGATGGTCACAGCGACAAGTGCCGTGTGACACAACCTCCAGACCCGGAACCGCAGTTTTAGACGTTGTCTGTAAAGCCCCAGACAGGCGGCTGCAAAGGCCGCCCACATCGCGATGACGCCCCAAGCAGAAAACGGGGTGGGCGAGACGAACAGCAAAGCGTCCACGACATCCGGCGGGCTGGTGATCCATAAACCTCCGACATGGATCAGGATGGCGGTTACCAACGCGATGCCAATCCATCGATGCAATCGGCGGCTGGTCAGCGGAGAAAGCCCGGGCAGGTACCGACCAGCCAGAAGGGGCTGCAGCAGTAGCAACCCCATACCAACCACGCCCGCAAACCCTGCAATGATGTAGACCGGATCACGCCAGGCCAGAAGCGGGCTGTTCGCCGCCGCGATCAGTGGCACTGCCAGAACGAGGGCCAGAACTGTCCAGATCAGCAGGGCACGTGTCACGAAGGGTCAGAGGGGCTGCAAGACGAAATGCGCGGCAAGGGTCTTGTCCTTAGAACTCGCCATGATCGGCCGCAGGAACACCGTCTCGAACTCGCCGCTGTCATAGGCCAGATGGCCGTGCGGTTGCCCGAATGCAGGCACGATCTGCGGCATCTCGAGCCGAAACTGTCCGTTTGCATCGGTCAGCGTTGCGCCGTGGCTCTGCGGGTCGCGTTCGTGCCCTTCGGTTGTGTGCGCCCAAATCTGGATGCGCTGGCCGGGCAGGGGGGCTCCGTCACCCGCGCGCCGCACGGTGCCTGTCATCCAGAATCCGCCGCCGCCGATCCGATCAACGATGGGCGCGCCGGGGCGATAGTTGTTGGACCCACCGCGCATGGACGGCGTCGGGGCCAGCCCTGCCGCACGCGCAGGCAGCAGCAGGCCAGTTGTGCCGGTCGCCAGAACAGCGCCACCGAGGGCGATCAGGGAACGACGGGAAAAGCGAGTATTCGTCATGTCGGGACCTCCTGCAAGGTGTCATCCAATAGGATCGCAACGCGCCACGGCGCAAAGATAGCACGGTTCACGCTTTTTCCGAGGCGGGTTTCACGGCCCTGTGATCGCCCCGCGCGAATTTCTTTGACCTTGTGTGAACAGGGGTGCCATCCTTGCCACACCGATCCGAAAGGCTGCCTGATGGACAAGATGCAAACGGTGTCACCCGACGAAATCACAGCCTTCAAACGCGACGGAGCCGTTGTCCTGCGCTCGAGATTCTCGGACCATTGGCTTTCTCTGTTGCGCGCGGGGATCGACGCGGATCTTGCCGACCCAACCGACAACTTTACCCGCCATACCAAAGACCCTAGCGCCCCGGCTTATTTTGAGGATTACTGGGCCTGGAACAAAATTCCACAATTCACCGATTTTGTGCGCCATTCCCCCTGCGCCGCGCTTGCTGCGCAACTGTTGAGCGCGCCTTCGATCAATCTTGTCATGGACAACTGGTTCCTGCGTGAGGCCGGATCGACCTCACGCCCTCCGTTCCATCAGGACCTGTCCTATTTCGACTTCGAAGGCACGATGTGCGTTCTCTGGCTGCCGCTGGAGCCGGTGAGCAAGGAAAACGGGATCGCCTTCGTCAAAGGCTCGCACCTGTGGGACAAGCTGTTCATGCGGGTCCGGTTTGCAGACGGGCATCCCAGCTATGACCCGACCGAGGTCGCAGGCCTGACCTATCACCCACCGCCCGATGTCAACGCCGAACCGGACGCCTATGACCTGTTGCAGTGGGATATGCAGTTGGGCGATTGCATCTTTTTCGACATGCGCACGCTGCATGGTGGCTTGTCTTCGGTCACACCAACCGAAACGGTCCGGCGCTTTACCCTGCGGATGACGGCGCCGGACGGGATCATCCGGTATCGCGGTGATTGGGCCAAAGATGAACGCGCACAGTTTGAGGCGGCGGGTTACAGAGAAGGGGATCGCATCGACGGGCCGTTCTTCCCCCGACTGTGGCCGTAGATATCGCAAAAATCCCTGCACCCTGACTGTGCAAAATTGCCAGTTTTCCTGTGAAAATGCGCTCTATATTCTTCATTTATGAACCTTAACCCACTGATCGCAGGAGAGCTGGAATGAGTTGGAACCCGACCCACACCCCCGAATGCCTGTCGGAAAACGCGGCACTTGAGACATTGATCATCCCACGCGCCCGCGATCTTGGCGGGTTCGAAGTGCGCCGTGCCTTGCCGTCCGCCAAACGCCAACTGGTCGGCCCGTTCATCTTCTTTGATCAGGTGGGGCCTGCCGAGTTTATTACCGATGGCGGCATAGATGTGCGCCCGCATCCGCATATCGGTCTGGGCACCGTCACCTACCTGTATCAGGGCGAGTTCGAACATCGCGACAGTCTTGGTACGCATCAGATGATTTACCCGGGCGAGGTCAACTGGATGGTCGCCGGGCGCGGTGTTACCCATTCCGAGCGCACCAGCGAAGAAACGCGCGGCAAGAAACACAGCCTGTTCGGCATCCAGACCTGGATCGCTCTGCCCGAGGCGCATGAGGATATGGCCCCCGATTTCGAGCATCACAAACAAGCTGCGCTGCCGCATATTCAGGACGATGGGGTCAGCGCCCGTCTCATCCTCGGTTCGGCCTATGGTGAAACCAGCCCGGTCACGATGTTGTCCGAAACCTTCTACCTGGACGTCCAGCTTGATCCCGGTGCCGCGTTTCCCTTGCCGGACGATCACGAGGACCGGGGCGTTTACGTCACGCAGGGCGCGGTCGAGATTGCCGGAGACATGTTCGAGGAAGGTCGCATGATGGTGTTCCGCCCGGGCGACCGCCTTTCGGTCAAGGCGGGGCCGTCAGGGGCACGGCTTATGCTGCTGGGCGGCGCGACGCTGAACGAAGATCGTTATATCTGGTGGAATTTCGTGTCATCCTCGAAGGAAAAGATCGAGACTGCCACCCGCGAATGGAAAACCGCCGACTGGGCGAATGGCGCATTCCACCTGCCTCCGGGGGATGATCAAGAGTTCATTCCGATCTCGGAAGAGTTGGAGCGCACCCGGCCTCGATTGGCGCGCTGACCACACGTCAGGGGGCCTTGCCCGACGCTCTGATCCCGGCGATCCTTTGCGCCGGGGAGGTGTACCATGAAGATCGTGATCGCAGGCGCAGGCAGTATCGGGTGCTATTGCGGGGGCCTGCTGGCCCATGCAGGCCATGACGTGACCCTGCTGGGCCGACCGCGCATTTTGGACCCGATCGGCGACAAGGGTCTGACAGTCACGGATTTCTCAGGCCTGGACCGCCATGTGGCCGCGCAGAACCTGACGTTGACCGAGGACGCAAGCTGTCTGGCCACAGCAGAAGCCGTGATCGTGACGGTTAAAACCAGCGCAACCGCAGAGATTACCGACCGGATCACGCAATACACGCCGATAACTGCTCCGGTTCTGTCCTGGCAGAACGGGATAGGTAACGCGCGGATGCTGCGTGAGACCTTGCCGGATCACGACGTGCGCGCCGGGATGGTGCCGTTTAACGTGGTGCCCACCGACCCGGCTTGCTTTCATCGGGCGACCTCGGGCGAGATTGTTATTCAAAATGGCCCCGGTGCGTTGGGGCAAAGGCTCAGCAGCCCTGATTTGCCGGTGATTGAAAGCGATAACATCGACGCGGTGCAATGGGGCAAGCTGGTGATTAACCTCAACAACGCGCTGAACGCGCTCTCCGGTTTGACGCTGAAAAAGCAACTACTGGACCGCAACTGGCGGCGGTTGATGGCGGATCAGATGACCGAAGCTCTGGCGGTTCTTAGGGCGGTGGGTCACCCGGTGGCCTCGACGACTCCTCTGCCTGCGTGGATGACGCCGTATGTCCTGCGCCTGCCGACGCCGATCTTTACCCGTATCGCGGCACGGATGTTGACCATCGACCCCAACGCGCGGACTTCGATGGCCTATGATCTGATGGCGGGGCGCCTGACTGAGATTGACAGCCTGCAAGGCGAAATCATCCGCCTTGGCATGCAGTCTGGAGTGGCGACTCCGATCTGTACCAAAGTGCGGGCGCTGATCGAACAAGCGCCCGAAATCGCTCTGTCACCGGATCAGGTCAAACCTTAGGCGCGGTTAGATAAAGGCCGTCAGGAACACGAAAATCGCCGCTGACATGGCCGCAGCCGCCGGAACGGTAATAACCCAGGCGGCCACGATGGTCATGAAATGCGAGCGACGCACCAGCTTGCGGCGCTGATGCTCTTCGCGGGCAAGCCGCTGTTCGGCGGGACGCTGGCGGTTCGTTTGCTTCCAGCGGCGGTCCGAGTGCCATTCGCGGTAGAAACCAACTCCGAACACCGCACCCACGGCGATATGGGTCGAACTGACCGGCAGACCCAGCCAGCTGGCCACAATCACGGTGATCGCCGCCGACAGTGCCACGCAGAAGGCGCGCATCGGGTTCAGCTTGGTGATCTGGCTGCCCACCATCCGGATCAGTTTGGGGCCGAACAGGAACAGACCGAACGAAATCCCGAATGCGCCAATTACCATCACCCAGCTTGGGATCGCCACTTTCGAGACAAAATCGCCAAATTCCGCCGTATGCACGATCGCGGCCAGAGGGCCAACCGCGTTGGCCACGTCATTGGCGCCGTGGGCGAAGCTGAGGAAGGTGGCCGAGATCACCAAAGGCAAACCAAACAGTGTTTTTACGGACTTGGTGCGGTTTTCCAAACCTTCGGATTTGCGCCGCACCCACGGCACTGTCACCGACCAAACCAGCAGGCCCGAGGCCAGGCCGATCAGCAGGGCCATCTCAAGCTCGATCTTTACGATCCGTTTCAGGCCCTTGACGGACAGATAGGTGGCAAACGCCGCCGCCATGACAGCGACAAGGATCGGAACCCATCGGCGCGCGGCGGCGATTTTGTCATCCTGATATTGGATCTTGGATTTGATCAGCGCCAGAAAGCCCGCCGCGATCACCCCGCCCAATACCGGTGAGATCACCCAGCTTGCGGCGATGGCGCTCATTGTGCCCCAGCTGACGGCACTCAGGCCCGCCGCGGCGATGCCTGCGCCCATCACACCACCCACGACCGAGTGCGTGGTCGAAACCGGTGCGCCGACCCAGGTGGCAAGGTTAACCCACATCGCCGACGAAATCAGCGCGGCCATCATTGCCCAGATAAATACCTCGCTGTTTTGAACCGAGGCCGGGTCGATAATCCCCTTTGAAATGGTCGAGACCACATCCCCACCCGCCAGCAACGCGCCTGCGCTTTCGGCAAGGGCGGCAATGACGATCGCGCCACCCATGGTCAGGGCATTGGCTCCAACCGCCGGGCCCATGTTGTTGGCCACATCGTTGGCGCCGATATTGACGGCCATATAGGCGCCGAAAACCGCTGCCGCGACAACGATCAACCCGCCATCTGCCTGTCCGAAAAACATGGCTGCAGACAGGCCGGCCAGCGCGATAAAGGCCAGCGCGATGCCGGGCGCCAGCATTGGGCGCGCCACGTGGACACTCGCATTTTCGACACGCGAGATACGGTGCAGGTCGCTGTCCAGCGCCTGCCAACGGGTTTTTGTAGTCATGTTCGACATGGGATTTTGCGGCTTACTTAATTTGACACACGCGGCTAGACGGTTTCACCCGTCTGGGCAACCGCTTTGTCATCAAATTTTCGCGAAACTGTTACAGTTGGAGCAGTATGTCGCGCAATTCCGGCTCGTTGACGCGTTCGGCCGCCGTCGCAGGTGATACCCAGACCCGTTTGCGCGCCCCCGCTTCGGGAAAATCATCCAAAAGGTCCTGAACGTCGATCCGATAAACACTAGTCAGTACCTGCAGGGCCGTGCCGTCTTTCAGGATTTTATCATAGGTAAATTGGCCAATCGGCTCTTTGGCGGGGCCGGGTGCACGCACGCCAGCTTCTTCCCACGCCTCCTGCAGGGCGGTTTCGGCACCGTCCTTGCCATCAATCGGCCAGCCCTTGGGGATGATCCAGCGCCCGGTATCGCGGCTGGTGATCAGCAGAACCTCTGGCCCAATTTCGGTTTCTCGTGTGCACAGCGCTGCGAACTGCACCCGCCGGGGGCGCAGGAAAATGGGTCGTGCAACCTCCTCCCAGATGTTTCGCAACCATTTTGTCATAATCTATTCTTCTGTTCGCACGTTAATGTAGAGCCGCAGAGATATAACAACAAAAAGCTGCATCTTCAATGAGCCTTTATGCACTGGAAATTCATGAGCTTCTCGTGCCAGTAAACGATTTTGACTAAACCTCTATAATCTAATCAAAAGGTCAATTGCGGTTTTGTCCCCGCCGTTTGGCGCGCAGGGTGGGGTCGGCCTGGGTTGGGTCTTCGGGCCAGGGATGTTTGGGGTATTGCGCGCGCATATCCTTGCGAACGTCCGCGTAAGACCCCGCCCAGAAACCCGGCAGGTCGCGAGTGATCTGGATCGGGCGTTGCGCCGGTGACAGCAGCGTGATCTTCAGCGCCTCGCCCCCAACGACAGGGTGTCGTGTAACGCCGAACAATTCTTGCAAGCGGACCGAAATTTCGGGCACCGCACCGCCGTAATCGATCGGCACCTTGCGGCCCAACGGTGTCTCAAACGACCCGGGCGCGCGGCGGTCCAGCTCTTGCGTCTGGTTCCAGTCCAGCCGGGCACGCAGGGCGGGCAGCAAGTCGAACCGCTTCCACTCCTCGGCATTGCGCACGCCAGAGAGCATTGGCAACAGCCAATCTTCAAGGGTTTGGGTCAACCCCTCGATGGTGAAATCGGGCAAATCCACGCCTTCGGCCCGCACCAGTTCCACACGGGCGGCAAGCCGTGCTGCAGCGCCGTCCAGCCGCAGGCCAAGATCGCGCACGCCGTCCAGCATGGCCTGCGCCACGGCCTCGTCCGGGACATCCTTCCAGATGCGGTCGCTCAGAGTGATTGCGCCGAGGCGCTCTTGTTGGCGTGCTACAACCCGCCGGTCGCGCTTTGACCATTCGCAACTGTCGACCCAAGCGATCTGATCCGTGAATAGGTCGCGAATATCGCGTTCCGAGATCTGGGCTGCCATGCGTACGCGCGCCTCGCGCGGGTTGCCGTCGGTATCTGTAACCGCCAGGTAGGGCGCGGCGGCCAGCGTGTCGCTATTGTCCAGTACAACCCCTTTACCACCAGACAGAACATAGCGCGGCACATCGCCCTTGCGGCGTTGCCCGATCCGGTCAGGGTAGGCCAGCGCGGCCATCGAAGCGGCGCTCAGGTCGGTGGAGCCGCCTCGTGTGCGCAGCCGCTTGGCCTCGGCCTTGATCCGATCCACGGCGCCCGCGTTCACCTGCCAGATCCGATTGCGCTGAAACGCGCGCATGTCGCGCAGCGCTTCCAGCCGCAGCAACATATCCACCGGAGCACCTTTGAGGGGGTCGCGTTCGGCCATCAGCGCGGCCAAAGGCGCGGCATCAGGCCCGGCGCGTACCAGCATATGCCCCAGACGCGGGTGCAGGGGTAGCGCGGCCAACGCGCGCCCGTGTTCGGTGATCCGCCCTTTGTTGTCCAGCGCGCCGAGCATGTTCAGCAGGGCTTTTGCTTCGGCCATGGTGCCTTCGGGCGGTGGTGTCAGGAACGCCAGATCGCCCGGTTCTGCGCCCCACACCGCCAGCTCCAAGGCTAGCCCGGTCAGGTCGGCGGCTTCGATCTCGGCCGGGGGGTAGGCGGCCAGAGCGCCTTCTTCGCCCTTGGACCACAATCGATAGCAGACCCCTTCGGCCACACGCCCGGCACGGCCTGCGCGTTGGGTGGCCTCTGCCCGCGTTACGCGCTCGGTCACCAGCCGCGACATGCCCGAGCCCGGATCGAACCGGGCCCGCCGGGCCTGGCCCATGTCCACCACCACGCGGATGTCGGGGATGGTCAGAGAGGTCTCGGCGATCGACGTGGCCAGCACCACTTTGCGACCGGTTTCAGCAGGCGCAATCGCTGCGCGCTGGGCGGCAAAGGGCATCGCCCCGAACAGGGGGCGCACCACGCAATCGCCGGGCAACCGCCCGGACAAAGCGGCTTCGGTCCGCCGGATTTCGCCCTCACCGGGCAGGAACACCAATACGCCCCCACCGGTTTTACGCGTGTCCCGCTCGGCCTGAATTACCAGTTCGACCAGAGCGTCCAACCGCCTTGCCTGTACCCCCAAAGGCCGGTCCAACCAGCGGGTTTCGACCGGATAGCTGCGCCCCTCGGAGGTGACCAGAGGCGCCTCCATTAGCCGCCCCACGGGTTCTGCATCCAGCGTCGCGGACATGGCCAGCAAGACCAGATCGTCCCGCAGTGCGCCGGTGACCTCAAGGCACAAAGCCAGCCCCAGATCGGCGTTCAGGGACCGTTCGTGGAATTCGTCAAAGATCACCGCACCGATACCGGGCAGGTCAGGATCGGATTGCAGCATTCGGGTCAGGATGCCCTCGGTAACCACCTCGATCCGTGTGGATTTCGAAACCTTGGCGTCGCCACGCACCCGGTAGCCAACCGTCTCGCCCGCGCGCTGACCCAGGGTTTCCGCCATCCGTTCGGCGGCGGCGCGTGCGGCCAGTCTGCGCGGTTCCAGCATTACGATTTTGCCATCACACACGCCCGCCTCAAGCATCGCCAGAGGCACCCGTGTCGTCTTGCCCGCACCCGGAGGGGCCTGTAACACGGCACGGCCTGAAGCCCGGAGGGCGACAAGCAGGTCAGGGATGGCGTCGTCGATGGGCAAGCGTGTCATGCAGGCTTTATCCGCCAACCGTTCGGCAAGGTCCAGTTCCGACAGGCTGCGGCAATTCTCATGGTGCTTGGCACTGGACAAACCCCGTTCCGCTACGCCATCAAGGCGAAAATCGGGTAGGGGAACGCGCATGAACACCGCTGAGCTGGGCGACAGGATTTTGAATGGCGAGCGCCGTGCGCTGGCTCGTGCGATCACTCTGGTCGAAAGCGGCCGCGAAGACCACCGGGCGCAGGCGACCGAGTTGCTGGCCCATGTCGCCAAGTCCCAGCGGCAATCGCTGCGCATCGGTCTGTCGGGAACGCCGGGTGTGGGCAAGTCTACCTTTATCGAGAGCTTCGGCATGATGCTGATCGGGCAGGGGCTGCGGGTGGCGGTTCTGGCGGTCGATCCCAGCTCGGCCCGGTCGGGTGGCTCGATTCTGGGTGACAAAACCCGGATGGAGCGCCTGAGCCGCGAGAAAAACGCCTTTATCCGCCCGTCCCCCAGCCAGTCGCATTTGGGCGGTGTCGCGCGCCGCACGCGCGAGGCGATTGCTCTGTGCGAGGCGGCCGCTTTCGACGTGGTGCTGATCGAAACCGTTGGTGTGGGTCAGTCGGAAACCGTAGTGTCCGAGATGTCGGACCTGTTCCTGCTGCTGCTGGCACCGGCGGGTGGCGACGAGTTGCAGGGCGTCAAACGCGGCATCATGGAAATGGCCGACATGATTCTGGTCAACAAGGCGGACGGAGACCTGAAGGCCACCGCCACCCGCACCTGTGCCGATTACGCCGGCGCCCTGCGCCTGTTGCGCAAACGCCCACAGGATCCGGAAGGGTTCCCCAAGGCCATAACGGTCTCGGCGGTTGAAGAACACGGGCTCGAGGGCGCGTGGGCCGAAATGCAGTCCCTCACTCAATCGCGCCGGGACAGCGGCCACTGGGACGCGAACCGGTCGGAGCAGGCGCAATACTGGTTCGAGCAAGAGGTGCGCGCGGCCCTTCTGGCGCAATTGTCCACCGCTCAGGCGCGGGCGGAAATGGAGCAATTGGGCGCACAAGTGCGGGCAGGTGGGTTGAGTCCGTCGGCGGCTGCAGAATCCATGCTGTCGTCACTTATACCCGTTAGACGTTCTGGCTGATTGTTACGCGACGGACACTCGGACTGAAGCCGGGGTTATGAACTGACGGTGGCGCGGAAACGTGTTAGTCTGGCCTCCTGAAGTATTGGACCAGTCCGAATGCCCAGAATAGTTGGGACAAATAACGACGACGATATCGACGTCACAGACAACAGCGGGACCCTGAACGGGAATCCGCAGGGGTCTCCCATTGACAATATCCGGGGGCGGGGCGGTGACGATGACATAGATGTCACCAACAGTGTCATCGCCGACAACGTGCTCGGCAATGCCGGAAGTGACACCATAACCGTTACCAACAGCACCGTTGGCGGTCGCGTTGCATCGGGGGCGGATGCTGATACCGTTGACATTACTGGCTCGACCGTCGGGTCCATTCGGCTGGGCGGTGGTGACGACACCCTGAATTTCAGCAGTACGTCCGTTGGGGGCGATATTCGCGGTGGTAACGGAACGGACACGCTGAACCTGCCCGTCGGGACCGTGATCAATGACAGTGTTTTCGGCACCATCACGGTTGAGGATGGCGTCGGCTATTCATTGTCCAGCGGCACCTTTACCCTGCCGTCCGGCATCGTCGTCACGTATTCGGCGTTCGAAAACGGCTCGGGCGTTCCATGTTTTACCCGTGACACGTCTATTCTTACTCAGGCCGGAAAGCACCCGATTCAAGAGCTGCAGATCGGGGATATGATCCCCACCATGGAGCACGGGCTGCAAAGCATCCGGTGGATTGGTCGCCGCGGGTTCGACCGGGCCGCGTTGCTGAACAATCCACGCCTTTGGCCGGTTCGCATTCTGGCCGGGGCGCTGGGCAACGGGTTGCCCCGGCGGGACCTGCTGGTCTCGCGCCAACACAGGATGCTGGTGCAGTCGAAAATCGCGGAACGCATGTTCGGCACATCCGAGGTGCTGATCCCGGCAATCAAGCTGACCGTCTTGTCGGGGATCTTCGTCGATGAAACCGTGGCAGGGGTAGAGTATTTTCACCTGTTGTTTGATCGCCATCAGGTGATCTTTGCCGAAGACGCCCCGACCGAAAGCCTCTTCACCGGCTCTGAGGCTCTGAAGTCGCTGGGCGCGGACGCAAGGCGTGAGATTTTTGAGATTTTCCCTGAGCTGATCGAAATGCAACTGACACCAAGGCCTGCGCGCTATATCCCGCGCGGACGGCAGCAGGCGCGCCTGTTGGAACGGCACCGAAAGAACAACAAACCGCTTTTGCGGGCACAAACCTACCCGGTCAGTGACGACGGTTTAAAGAATTCCTGTGATCCGTCTTGACCCTTCCTGCGATTCCCACTACACGCATCCAACCAGTTTTCGGGCGCGACTTCGGGTTGCGCCCCTTGTGATTTGGCCGCGGGTATCATGCCCGGCCTCCAGAAACAAAGGAAGAAACCATGTCGCGCCGTTGCGAACTGACCGGAAAAGGCCCGATGACTGGCAACAATGTCAGCCATGCCAAAAACAGAACTCGTCGTCGTTTTCTGCCGAACCTGAACGACGTCACCCTGCAGTCCGAAACTCTGGGCCGTGGCGTCAAGCTGCGCATCTCGGCTGCTGCTCTGCGTTCGGTTGACCACCGCGGTGGTCTGGACGCGTTCCTGGCCAAAGCCAAGGACGAAGAGCTGTCGGCAAACGCGCTGAAAGTGAAGAAGGAAATCGCCAAGGCACAAGCCTCGGCCTAAGCCCTTTTTCCTTGCGAAGATTTCGGCCCTGTACCGCAAGGTGCAGGGTCTTTTCTTTCATGGCCTGTTCTCAAAATGGAACTAAAATTCCCTCGTTGGTGACATTGTTCACATACACTTTGCTCTGCCTGTTTTATGTTTAGTCATATTCATCTGGCGGAGTTCTATCTCATGTCTTTCAAACTATCTGATTATCTCTCCCTGTTGGCTGCCTTTTTTGGCAAGACGTTTGGGACATGCTTTCGGATGCAACGACAGGTGAACAGGTTGCATACGAGCCTGACCAAAGGGTCTGTCAAACGTCCCGGTGTGGACGGCTGACACCAAACCCAACTTTGAGGGCTTCGGGCGTATCCGATTGCGCTTGAAGCCCGCTTTGCGCCGGGCTTATATCTGGCGCAGGATGAAGACCGTTCTGAACAGATTCCTGCCTTTGGCACTTTCGCTGCTCGTCATATTGACGGGGCAGGGTGTGGCTGCGTCGCGTGGAATGGACAGAGCGGTGGGGCAGATGGTGCTGTGCACTGGCTCGGGTCCTGTGGTGGTCTATATGGACGCCGAAGGCCAACCGGCGCACCCTCCGCATTTCTGCCCGGATTATGCTCTGACCCTGTTGGGCGCGATTGCAGTTTCGGGCCCCGAACTGCCTGTGGTTCCGGAGGCCGGTCGGCCAGCCCCCTTGCGCAAGGCAGACAATCTGATTGCCCTTCCGGTTCCTTACAGACCGGCCCGTGCGCCTCCGGTTCTGATCTGAAACTTTACTCTTATCAGACACTTGAACAAGGAGAGGCGCAATGTCCCTCAAATCCAAACTTCTGGCCACTTTGGCCACCGCACTGCTGGCCACTTCTGCGTGGGCGCAGGATGCAATTTCCGTCAATGACGCTTATGCCCGGTCGTCTGGCAAGTCGGCCAAGGCCGGCGCGGCTTTCATGATGATCCAAAACTCTGGCGAAACCGATGACCGGCTGATCGGTGCAGAATCGGATGCTGCCGCGCGGGTCGAGTTGCATACCCACCAGGTTGATGACAGTGGCGTGGCCAAGATGGTGCATGTCGAGGAAGGCTTTGTCATTCCGGCAGGCGAGATGCACATGCTGAAACGCGGCGGTGACCATGTGATGTTCATGGGCCTGACCGCTCCGTTCGAACATGGTGCGACGATTCCCGTGACCCTGATCTTTGAAAAGGCGGGTGAGGTCGAGATCGAGGTTCCCGTCGATCTGGAGCGTCAGGACAAAGGCGGTCACGGTTCGCATTCGAACTGAGCGAACGCCTGTCTTCGGGCCGCTCTGCGGCCCTCATCCATGCGTCAGGTCGGGCTTTGCCCGGCCTGTTTGCATTGGGTCGAACGGTTCAGCGATTGACCACCCGCATCGCGACACGGTCATGGGCGCGCTTGAACCGCGCGGTCAGCCAGAACATCACCGCCGAGAAGGCCAGGGCTCCGAACGCGATGGCCCATCCCAGCGCCACCATGCCGCTGCCGGGCCAGAAGATCAGCACCAGCCCAATCACCAGCGCCACGATCCCCGAGTTGCGGACCGAAGCGGCATCGGGGTGTTGATCCGACATCTGCCGCCAGGCCATCAGAGAGCCGACCCCCATGATCAGCGCCCACGCGCCCAGCAGGAAGAAGGTCAGCCGGGCTACGCCCTCGGGCCAGATCAATAGCACCAGCCCGATCAGGAGCGCGCCGATACCAACGCCTCCGATCAGGCCACGCCGTCCGAAGCCCAGCAAGGTCAAGCCGCCGTCGAACACCAGCAAAAGGCCGACAAGTCGCAACAGCAGAGAGATGCTGCCCGTCGGCCAGAACAGCGCTGCAACGCCCAGCGCCCCGGCCAGAACCCCACGCAGCAGGAAAGTCCACCACAGGCCTGCCAACTGATCGCCCAGCGCGTCGCGGCTGTCCAGGCTGCTGTCATCAAGAATCTCTTCGCGTGGATACTGGGGGTCTGTCATGATGCTCTCCGGGCGTGTTAGGCCTTTACTATAAACAGGAAAATTCGCCGCTGTCTGCGGGGATCGCGATCATGGTCGGCCCAGCAGTCCCTCGACCCAGCGTGGGACGGTTTCGGATGCGGGACCGAGGATAACGTCATCAAAACTTGACGCGCCATCCGACGGGGCGAGGTTCAGTTCGACCGTCTGCGCACCGGACATGCGGGCCTCGTGCACGAAGGCAGCCGCGGGGTAGACCTGGCCCGAGGTGCCGATGGCCGCGAACAGGGCTGCATCGGCCAGATGGTCATAGATCGCATCCATGTGGTACGGCATTTCGCCAAACCAGACCACATCCGGCCGCGCAGTGGGGGCGTCACAGACCGGGCAGGGCTCACCTACCGCCATCTCGGGTGGAGAGGACCACCGGTGATCACAGGCTGCGCACAGCGCCCCGGCCAGCGTGCCGTGCATGTGGATCACGTTTTGGGCACCGCCAGCCTCGTGCAGGCTATCGACATTCTGAGTGACGATCACTACGTCACCACGGAATCCCTGCTGCAGGCGGGCCAGCGCTTTGTGTGCCGCGTTTGGTTGTGCCTTGGAGGCCTGAACCCGGCGGGCGTTGTAGAACCTGTGGACCATAGCAGGATCGCGGGCAAAGCCCTCGGGTGTGGCGACATCCTCGATCCGATGCTGCGCCCACAGGCCGTCTTCGTCGCGGAACGTGCCCAATCCGCTTTCAGCGGAAATTCCGGCCCCTGTCAGAATGACGATCTTTTCCATCTTTGCCTCACGCGTTACACCTTGGCTCATGACCCACCGTATCCTCTTTGTCTGTCTGGGCAATATCTGCCGTTCCCCTGCCGCCGAGGGCGCGTTTCGCGCCCGTGCACCACACTACATGACCGACAGTGCCGGGACCTCGGGCTGGCATATCGGTGAACCGCCCTATGGGCCGATGCAGGCAGCGGCGCGGGCACGGGGTATCGACCTGAGCGACCTGCGGGCGCGGCAATTCGGGATTGATGATTTTGATCGGTTCGACCTGATCATCGGTATGGATACCGAGAACATCAGGAATATCGAGACCTTGCGGCCCGCGGGGAATGAGACCCCGGTTCGCCTGCTGACCGATTTCGCGCTTCAGTCGGGGGCTGATCATGTGCCCGACCCCTACTATACGCGGGATTTTGATGGGGCGCTGGACCTGATCGAGGCCGCCGTGGCGGGGCTCGAGGCGCATCTGCGGGCTTAGCCCATCACCTTCAGACGGTCGGTGAGCCATGGCAATTGCGCCAGCGCCGGGTCGACAATCTGGTTGCGCATCAGGCGACGCATCATGCCGGCAACCTCTTGCGGAACCTGATCGGACCAGTCGGTGCGGGTGAACAGGGAAATCGTGCGCGCAAAATCTCCGAAGGGGGCGGGGTGGGCCTCAAGCGCGTCGTGAAATCGGGTTGCCCGCATATAGCCCAGCGGCGTGGTGATCGCCCAGCCCAGCCCACGCGCGACCATTGCCATCAGAGCCAGATGGGAACCGATCTCGAACCGCTCTTCGTATTCCAGCCGCTGCCGGGCCAGATGGGCCTCGATCTGGCGGCTGATCAATTGATCGCGGGCATAACGCAGAAAGGGCAGTTCCTGAATGGCGTTTTCAGCCTCTTTGGGCGTCACCAGAATGAACGGGTCCTGTACCAGAGGGTATTCGACCACGCCCTCCAGCACCTCGCCGGAATGGGCCGATACCATCAGATGCAGGCGCTGGGCCTCAAGCTCTTCGAATAAATCCAGGCTGGGCAGGGTGAGCAGCTTGAAATTCGAACGTGTCAGGCTGTCGGCCAGCAGGGTGGCCAGCCGTGGGGTCAGGTCATTGTCGAAATCGTCGATCAGGCCGATGGATAGGGTGGTCAGATGGCCCAGATCCATCACAGTCAGCTCGCTTTGCGCCATCTGGAGTTCGGCCAGTACCGTCTCGGTCCGGGCCAGAAAGCTGCGCCCCGCTTGCGTCAACCGCATCGGGCGGCGTCCGTGATCGACCAGTTCCGTTCCCAGGGCGTTTTCCAGGTTACGCAATTGCTGCGATACCGAGGGCTGGCTGAGCCCCGTGATCTCGGCGGCCTGCGCCACCGATCCCGTCCGCGCCAAGGCCTCGAACACTTCGAGCCCGCGCAGGGTCAGCCCTTTCATAACCATTAGACACACCTTTCGCTGCGCCTTTTCTGGGGCGCAGTGCGGATCAGGTCAAGGATTGAGATGAGCTTAGCTGCAGATGGCCTGTGCCATCTGGCCGAAATTCCGATACCGATCCCACAGCGCATCGTCACGTGCGGTTTTGGACATCTTCAATTCTTGCGCCTGATGGGGGTTGCTAAACCACTTGGCGACCGTCTTCTGATCGCTGCGGGTCAGCGCCTGATTGGCCACCCGCTGGATACAACTGCACCGATCCCGCGTCGCTGCCGTGCGGTCTGACGCCAGACATGCCCGTTTTATCTGCGCAGCCTCGATAGGTGCCGGAGCCACTGCCGTCAACGACGTGGCGCAAAATGCGATTAAGAGGAACTGTTTCATGCTCGAGCCTCGTTTTTGCCTGCCCGGAGGGATCTGTCGCCCCATTCGGTCTGGGCGGAAGTATGAATCAAACGCCCCACTGGATCAATGGACAAGATTTTCTGCATCAAAAAGGTGGCGTCGCGCCGCTTCAGGGCCAATCTTGCGGTCTGCATCGCATTGCGGTTTTGCGCCGCGAGATCGGGAAAAAACAGGGCGTCGGGGTCATCAGACGCGCCCGACGGTGACGCAAGAAGGCTTTCAGAAGCTGCGCCATTGGCTTTGATCACCGCGTGCCGGTCCAGCAGTAGGTGATGATAGCGGGCCGTTTTTTCATCCGATAGGCCGGCGAGACCAGAGTCCACAAGGCTGATGGCGGGCACAAAGACCTCGGGCACACCAAAATGCAGTTCGGCAAGGGGATGGGTGACCAGAAGCCTGTGCTGTTGCGACACCATCAAGGGCGCAAAATTCGTCAGCACATCTGTTGGGATTTCGACCATCCGGAACCGCCCGGTTGCGATCACATCCCGCGAACCGACCCAGCGGACAGGGGCAAACCCGTCGTCCTGCGTCCAAACCACGTCGCCGGGTTTCAACGTCTCGATAGGGGTATCCCCCTGATCGGTGCGGATCAGTGTCCCGTGGCGGTAACAGATCGGCGTGACGTAATCGACTGCCGCAAAGCTGGGTCCTTCCTGCGTGCTGACAACCTGCAGTTCCACACCGGCCGGGGGAAACTCACCCGGGCCGCCAATGAAGGCAATCCCTTCTACCGTGGCATAGGACGGGGACGAGTTGTTCACGTTGAAGGCGACGGCCTGATAGGTGTTTACCCCGTCTGTCAGCGTTATGCCGTATTCGGCCTCGACCCGTGTGCCATCGGTGAATAACGTCCCGTCAATCGTTTGATCGCCATCCAGCCTCTGATTGCTGTCATTGTCGGCGAAATTGGCATCGTTGCCGCCATCGCGAATGAACACTTCGGTGGCCGCGTGGGTGTCGATGGTGATGGTCTGGCCGATCAGGTGGCTTCCGTCGCCCTGATTGAGGCCGTCCAGCCCCTGCGCCAACGAGGTTGACAGCTGACTTTCACCCATAACAAATATTGAATAATCAGCCATCTAGTTCACTGCTCTCTCACCGGTGTTTTGATCGGTTGTTAGCAAAATCACCGGCAGACCTCAATTTACAGTAAACGCGGCTGGTCAATAACGCGCTCTGAACGTCCTGTCAGGGCGCTTCCCGGCTTGACGAGGGGCCAATCTACGGACATATCCCGATCCATGACAGACCTCGCTCATATCCGCAATTTCTCCATTGTCGCCCATATCGACCATGGCAAATCCACCCTTGCTGACCGGCTCATCCAAGAGACCGGAACGGTCAAGGATCGCGACATGAAGGAACAGCTGCTCGACAGCATGGATATCGAGCGTGAACGCGGCATCACCATCAAGGCCAACACGGTCCGCATCGACTATACCGCCGATGACGGTGAGAAATATGTACTGAACCTGATCGACACGCCCGGCCACGTGGATTTTGCCTATGAGGTTTCGCGATCCATGCGTGCCGTCGAAGGCTCGCTTCTGGTTGTGGACTCGACCCAAGGGGTTGAGGCGCAGACGCTGGCCAACGTGTATCAGGCCATTGACGCCGATCATGAGATCGTGCCGGTGCTGAACAAGATCGACCTGCCCGCGTCCGATTGTGACCGCGTGGCTGAACAGATCGAGGACGTGATCGGCATCGACGCGACCGACGCCATTCAGGTCAGCGCCAAGACGGGGCAGGGCATCCACGAGACGCTCGAGGCCATCGTGAAACAACTGCCCGCACCGCAGGGTAATCTGGACGCGCCACTCAAGGCGATGCTGGTGGATTCGTGGTACGACGCCTATCTCGGCGTCATCGTTCTGGTCCGCATCATGGACGGCACGCTGAAAAAGGGGATGCGGGTCAAGTTCATGTCGAACAACACCCTGCACCATGTCGACCGCGTCGGCGTATTCCGGCCCGAGATGGAGATGGTCGATTCCTTGGGGCCCGGTGAGATCGGCTTTTTGACGGCGTCCATCAAACAGGTCCGGGACACCCGCGTCGGTGACACCATCACCAATGACCGCAACGGTACCGAAATCGCCCTGCCGGGCTTCAAACCCGCGCAGCCTGTGGTGTTCTGTGGCCTCTTCCCCGTGGACAGTGCCGAATTCGAAGACCTGCGCGACGCGATCGACAAACTGGCGCTGAACGACGCCTCGTTCTCGTTCGAAATGGAAACCTCTGCAGCCCTTGGTTTTGGCTTCCGCTGCGGCTTCCTGGGCCTGCTGCACCTTGAGGTCATCCGCGATCGCATCGAACGCGAATATGATATCGAGCTTATCACCACCGCGCCGTCGGTGATCTATCACGTCTACATGAAAGACGGCGAGATGATCGAGCTGCACAACCCCGCCGACATGCCCGATCCGTCCAAGGTCGACCATATCGAGGAACCGCGCATCAAGGCGACCATTCTGGTGCCGGATGAATACCTCGGCGACGTGCTGAAACTCTGCCAGGACCGCCGCGGCATCCAGCTGGACCTGACCTATGCGGGCAGCCGCGCCATGGTCGTCTATGACCTGCCGCTGAACGAGGTCGTTTTTGATTTCTACGACCGCCTGAAATCGGTGACCAAGGGTTATGCCTCGTTCGACTATCAGATGACCGGTTATACCGAGGACAATCTGGTCAAGATGTCGGTGCTGGTGAATGACGAACCGGTCGATGCGCTGTCGACCATGGTTCACCGCGACCGGGCCGAGATGCGGGGCCGGGCGATGTGCGAAAAGCTCAAGGACCTGATCCCGCGCCACATGTTCAAAATCCCGATCCAGGCGGCCATCGGCGGCAAGGTCATCGCGCGCGAGACCCTCTCGGCCCTGCGCAAGGACGTGACCGCCAAATGCTACGGAGGCGACGCCACACGGAAACGCAAACTGCTGGACAAGCAGAAGGCCGGTAAGAAGAAGATGCGCCAGTTCGGGAAGGTCGATATTCCGCAGGAGGCGTTCATCTCTGCGTTGAAGATGGACTCTTGATAGATCGATCTATCGATGGTTGTGTGAGGGCGAGACGATTGTCTCGCCCTTTTGCGTGAGATAGTTGCAAGAAGTATTCAGTAAGGCGCATTGGATTTATGGAAGAAGTTATTGAAGTTGATAATGTAGTTACTCCTGTCGTTTTGACCCTCAAAATAGACAACAGCCAACCGATTGAATTGAGCGATTTTGTAGGAGCTTTCACATCGCTAGCACGAGAATACCGAACTCAGATACGTGACAACCCTGATTACGAAGATGACGCGCAAATCTATGTAAAAGAGGTAAGAAAAGGGTCAATCATTGCGGATTTGATGCCTGTTATTGCGTCTACGGCGCCAATTGTTGCCCAATATGCAGACCAGGCTTGGCAAGCTATTGAGTTCGTAAACAAATGGGAAGAACGGATTTCCGGACTCATTTCTGGAAACGCTCCAAAAGATGCTCAGAAATCTGATTTGGATACATTCAGCAATGCGGTAGCCGCTATTGCACGTGATCCCGACGCTTCTTCAACGCTGGAGGCCGCAACGTTCGAAGACGGAAAGCGCCAAGTAAGAGCAGCATTTAAGTTCAATTCTAAACAAGCAGTTGCTGCAGAAAAGACGCTTAAGTCTGCGTATCAGCAGCTTGAGCAAGAAAAAACAGATACGCGTGAGCGTGTTCTCATGATCTTCACTCGCTCTGACGTAAAAGATGCGCCCAATGACAAGCGTAGTGGCGAACGAGTAGTCATAGAAGAAATTTCCAAAAAAGATCTAGCGATAATGTATGCTTCCGACTTGGCTAAGGAACGCATAAAGCACGAAGTACGTGAGGCCGACGATAATATTTTTAAGAAGGGCTTCGTTGTGGATGTGATCGTTGTTTCACGAAACAAAAGACCTGTAGCATACAAAATCACTGAGGTTTATGAGGTGATTGATTTGCCTGACGAAGAGTAGAGAGACTATCTCTAGTTGAAAAGCGCTGAGAGCTACTCGAAAGCAAATAGACCCGCCCGGCAGCACCGCCGGGCCGCGCCGACCGCCCTCCGCTCCGCTGATCGATCGTTGCAGGCGCGTTTGCGCACAGGGGCTCCGTCCGATCGAAAGTCTCCGCATCAGCCATCCCTTGCCGATCCGCTGCATTGGACGCTGACGCCCTCCGGGCCTGACCCGTTTCATGGTATTCTCATCACACCCCAAAACACGGGAGGATGAATCCATGAAACATCTGTCTCTGGCCGCTGCCTTCTGCCTTTTCGCCGCGCCCGCCTTTGCCCATCAATGCCCCACCGACATTGCCGCTATCGATGCCGCTCTGGCTGCGGGCCCCGACCTGTCTGAGGAACAGATCACACAGGTTGAAACATGGCGCGACGAAGGTGCCGCGCTGCACGATGCAGGTGATCATGACGCGTCGGTTGCAACTCTGGCCCAGGCCAAAGAACTGCTTGGTCTGAACTGACACTATATTGCCGGATCCGGATTGGTGAACGGGTTGAGCGTTTGCGCCAGCCCGGGGGCCGGTCGTGACCTTCAGTTCTACCTATCAACCGTTATTTGGTTGCATTTAAAATGGAAGCGATTGAGATTTGTACGACCATGCGCAACTCCAACCCCAAGATCGAATTCTCAATTTTGTGCCTGCTAGTGGCGGGCATGCTGGTCTACCGGTGGACTAAATTCGAACCATGGTTCGTCTCCGATACAATCTGCGCGGTCGTGATCGTGGGAACGTCTTACCTCTACTACTTTAAGTGGAAACGAAAAAAATAAGCAAATGGCGAAGGTCGTGATGTCGCGCATACTGACCCAGATCAAGGACCTACGCCCGGCCTCGATTCTAACGTCCGCGAAAACAGACTGGTAAAAAACGAGGCCCCTATGTCGCCCCTGACGCTGATCCTTCATATCTTCCTTGGTTCCACCCTTGCCGGGTGCGCTGTGATTGCGGTGCTGGTCATGGGGCACGCCGCGTGGACGACCCTGCTGATCGCGGCGGTTGTCGGCTTTGTCGCGGCGTTCCCGGTTTCATTTCTGGTGGCCCGCAAGCTGGAAGGCTGAGCGCCCGGTTTAGACGCAAAGATCGGAATGTGTTATCCTCCGCGCGGGGGACCGCGTTCAGGCGGCCTTTTCTTTATATGCTTGCAACGCAAGACCCTCAGAAATGAGAGGTTATTATGCACAAGTTCTTGAAAGCGACCGCAACCACAGCCCTGACTCTGGGCCTGTTCGCAGGCCCGGCCCTGGCTGAGACTTTTGACGCCACCGGCAAGGGCACGGGGACGAATGCGAACCAGGTCTATGCCATCGCGGACGGCCACGCGGTGATCAAGTCGCAAACCGATTATGACAGTTTCGAGGTCGCCGCCGGGCACCCTCTGGAAGGTGCGTCGGGTACCTGTTTCGGCGCGGTGCTGGTCAATGGGGCTGGGGTCTCGGGCACCGGGAATTGCGTGTTCGACACCGCCTCGGGCGAAAAAGCGGTGATGACCTGGACGGCCACGGGGATCGGTGCGGATGGCGCCTTGACCGGTGACTGGACGGTGTCGGGCGGCTCGGGCAATTGGGCCAGCGCGACGGGGGGCGGGAGCTTTTCGTCTCTGACCGACCCCGATACCAAGAAGTTTGTGAATACGATCACCGGCAGTATCACGGTGGAATAAATTTAGGTTTCACAATGAGTTAGGGCGGGGGATATGCCCCCGTCCGCCTGAAAGGTCTGAGGGTTCAATGAACCACAGATGAAGTTTCCCTTAGGTAAGTTGCAACCGGCTCTTTCCCTTCCAATCTGTTCAGCAGGCCAAGGACGGCCACAGTTTTGGAGGAGAGAGCCAATGACCAGATACATGACTGCCGGAGCAGCCGCTCTGGCCGCGACCCTCACCCTTGGAACGGCCGCTCTGGCCGACGCGCCGGACCTGCGCGGCACATGGCTGGGGTCGTATACGACCGTCTCGCCATCCCATACCTATCGCGGCGATGAACCCCGGTTCAATCAAGCCGAGTGGATGCTGGACATCCAGATTCAGGAAGAAAACGTCTTCTGGGGTCCCAGCAAATGGCGGCGCGATGGCGACACCGAATGGAATGCGAATGAGGCCACCGGCACCATCAGCCTCGATGGATCCGGCAGCATCGGGATCGTCGAAACCTCACCGCTGGTCATCGGCGCGAATGCGTTGATCGATGCCCGGTACGAAGACGGAAAGATCTTTGCGGATTTCCGTAGCCTGCGTAACGGAACGACCTACAGCACCGTTCTGGAACGTCAGGTGAACTGAAGTGTCTCTGGCCCGATCGGTCTGTAGGGGGTACTGGCTGCTGTTCGTCGCAGCGCGTAATTGGTAATCCCGGTTGGGCCAGAGCGCTTCTCAGGAAACGGAACCAATGTCTCCGACGGGAGGAGACGGGTCGGACGGCCATTGCGCCACCTGCGACAGTGTTCGGATCGGAGCGTGCCGGGTTGCGGCGTAGCCATGCACGGACCGTCGGAACCTCGTGAACCTTCAGCACGGCGTTGTAGAATGGGCAGAGGCGCGCCCCGGCCCCGGTTCCGTTTCCATGTCTCTAGACCGTATGAGGCCTGAGACGAATCGCGGCACCGGGAATCTGAGGGGCAGAGTGCCCTGATTTCACGCACGGATGTCTGCTCAACCCCTTCGCAGGTGCAGAAACTTGGCTTGAATGGGTCTTTTGACGCCACTCGGAGTTTTCCTGCTTCAAACCGGCAGAGCTGCGCGACTTCCGGAGTTATCCCCAAAATTCTCCCAGTGGATATCAACACGTTATCCCCGTCTAAATTTCATGCTGCAGTGCTATTTTCTTGTCGGACCCGGGCGCGGGTGCAACGATCATCCCACCACAACGGTTCTCAGGAACCTGGGTGGGGCGCAAAGGCCAGGGGGTCAGCGCGGCAAGGGCAGGTTTTAGGATCTGACTTGTTGTGCAGAGACTTACCGGTGGATGGTCGTTTGATCGGGGTTTCGTACCCGGATCAGAGGTTCAGCCTCTCAGAAGGCCGACGCGTGCTGTGTGGTGCCTATCGGTGCGGCATGGCGGTCGTGGTCCTTATCAGGGCCAGGGCAACTGGCTCGGGACGTCCCCCGGACGTGTCGACCCGGCAAGGCGTCAGGAGTGTCCGCAAGGATACGTGCATAGACCGCGTCTACGCACCTGACGCCTTTTCCTTTTGCCGTCTTTCGGCTTGAAACAGGCTGCCACTTTACCTTTGTTTGAAAAACAGCGGGGCCTTGTGCGTTCACAAGAGCCCCGCTGTTCAGTCAGAAATGCAATGCCGCATCCATGCACCGGAACCCTGAAACCTACGCTGGGTCAGCTGAGTTATCTTCTGTACGTAGGGGGCAGGCTTCGCAGGCTAACGACATTCAGAGCGTCAAAGGTTTTCCTGAACGTCCGAGGCCGCGTCCTGAATCGCGTCACCCGCTTTCTCGATATCTTTGCCAGCGCCTTTGGCAGTTTCGCAGGCGGTGAGAGTGAACAGGGCAAGCCCAATCAGAATTGCACGGATCATCGGTGTCTCCATTCGTGTCAGTCCTGTGTTGCGTAACAGTTTTCCCTGAATGGAACCAGTGCTTTGAGGCCTGTTCAGCCATTGAGGGTAGATGGGGTGAAGATGGTGATCGGAACGCCACAGAGGTGTGCGATCAGCCTTTTTCTTCGCCGCAAAACATGTCGTAGACCAGCTCGATCATGCGGCGTGGGCGATCATCGGCAAGACGATAGTAGATCGCTTTGCCCTCGCGGCGGGGCGTCACTAGCCCTTCAAGCCGCAAACGCGACAGCTGCTGAGACACGGCCGCCTGCCGGGCGGACAGCAACTCTTCCAACTCGGTCACGGATTTTTCGCCGGACACAAGATGGCACAGGATCATAAGTCGGCCTTCGTGGCTGATGGCTTTCAGGAAATTCGACGCGCGCGTCGCGTTTTCAACCATCTTGTCGAATGTTTCGGGAGGCATGTCTTGCGAAAGCTGGGGAAGGGCCATCGTTTTCTCCTTGTTTGCGCGCGAACCAGGTGGAGGTGGTGAGTGCGGGTTCGCGGACTAGAGTGTCTTGGGTACTTACTTTGAGCATGTATTTCCATATGCATGAATCAAAATGATGTGATGTAAGGGGGCTATACGTGAAGACCGCTCTCTGTGCTGACGACGAAATAGCGGGTTCGACACTCAAATCCCGGTGGCAGGGCCTGAAGTCCCTGGCCCCCCTTGCAGCCCCCCGGTGGCGACACTAAGACTCGGGTAACGTTTCTTCGGGTAGTGTCCCGATCCATTGCAAAGCAGGCAGGTTCAGAATGTTCGATCCAGTTGATACCTATATGAATACGCTCGTCCCGATGGTGGTCGAACAGACCAGCCGGGGCGAACGCGCCTACGATATTTTCTCGCGCCTTCTGAAAGAGCGGATCATTTTCATCAACGGCCCGATCCATGACGGGATGAGCCATCTGGTCGTCGCCCAGTTGCTGCATCTCGAAGCGGAAAACCCCAGCAAAGAGATCTCGATCTACATCAATTCACCTGGCGGTGTTGTGACCAGCGGTTTGTCGATTTACGACACAATGCAGTATATCAAGCCGAAATGTTCGACATTGGTGATCGGTCAGGCGGCCTCGATGGGGTCGGTTCTTCTGGCCGGTGGCGAGAAGGGAATGCGGTTCTCACTGCCCAACAGCCGCATCATGGTGCACCAGCCCAGTGGTGGCTATCAGGGTCAGGCCAGCGACATCATGATTCACGCGGCCGAGACGCAGAAACTGAAAGATCGCCTGTATGACATCTACGTGCGTCATACCGGGCAGACCAAAAAGGCGGTTGAAAAAGCGCTTGATCGTGACAATTTCATGAGCCCGGAAGAGGCGAAAGACTGGGGTCACATCGACGAAATCGTCGAAAACCGCGCCAAAATGGACGGTGACGACGCCTAAGGTTAAGCCCCCGCGCGGGTTGCGCGGGGCACATTTTGAGATTGTAGCCGTCTCGGTGCTGGCCTAAGCTGCACCAACAGGCGGCAAGCGGTCCGAAGGGGACCGCAGGGACGAAGCCCGAAAGGTAGAACATGGCGACGAATTCAGGCGGCGACGGCAAGAACACGCTCTATTGCAGCTTCTGCGGCAAAAGCCAGCATGAGGTACGCAAGCTGATCGCCGGTCCGACCGTGTTCATCTGCGATGAATGCGTCGAATTGTGCATGGACATCATCCGCGAGGAAACCAAAGCCAGCGGTCTGAAGTCTTCGGACGGAGTACCGACGCCGAAGGACATTTGCGAGGTTCTGGACGATTACGTCATCGGTCAGGCTACGGCCAAACGGGTTCTGTCGGTGGCCGTGCACAACCACTACAAGCGCCTGAATCATGCCCAGAAAGCGGGCAGCGATATCGAACTGGCGAAGTCCAACATCCTGCTGATCGGTCCGACCGGCTGCGGTAAGACCTTGCTTGCGCAGACGCTGGCGCGGATTCTGGATGTTCCGTTCACAATGGCTGATGCGACTACGCTGACCGAGGCCGGTTACGTGGGTGAGGATGTCGAGAACATCATTCTCAAACTGCTGCAGGCCAGTGAATACAACGTCGAACGCGCACAGCGCGGCATCGTCTATATCGACGAAGTCGACAAGATCACCCGCAAGTCCGAGAACCCCTCGATCACCCGTGACGTTTCGGGCGAGGGCGTGCAGCAGGCGCTCTTGAAGCTGATGGAAGGCACCGTGGCGTCGGTTCCACCGCAAGGTGGCCGCAAGCATCCTCAGCAGGAGTTCCTGCAGGTCGACACCACGAACATTCTGTTCATTTGTGGTGGTGCGTTTGCGGGTCTGGACAAGATCATCGCGCAGCGCGGCAAGGGCTCGGCCATGGGCTTCGGCGCCGATGTGCGCGACAATGATGAGCGCGGAGTGGGCGAGATTTTCAAGGATCTGGAGCCCGAAGACCTGCTGAAGTTCGGTCTGATCCCGGAATTTGTTGGCCGTCTGCCGGTTCTGGCGACGCTGGAGGACCTGGACGAGGATGCTCTGGTCACTATTCTGACCAAGCCCAAGAACGCTCTGGTTAAGCAATACCAGCGTCTGTTCGAACTGGAAGATGCCGAACTGGCCTTTACCGACGATGCGCTGAAGGCGATTGCCAAGAAGGCCATCGAACGGAAAACCGGTGCGCGCGGGTTGCGCTCGATCCTCGAAGATATCCTGTTGGACACGATGTTCGAACTGCCCGGCATGAAGAACGTCACCGAAGTTGTGGTCAACGAAGAGGCAGTGTCGTCCGACAAGCAGCCCTTGATCATCTACGCAGATGCAGCGGAATCGGCCTCGGCAGGTTAAGCTCAAAACGATTTACCATTCACGGCGCGGCATTGACCGCGCCGTTTTCTTGTGGGGGGCATTATGACAATCAAACGCATCTCGTCAGGTGGAGAATTCGAGGCCAAAATCGGGTATTGCCGCGCGGTGGTTGCTGGTGGCTGGGTCCATGTCGCCGGAACGGTCGGGCAGGGCGATGACGTGACCGCGCAGTGCCGGTCAGCCCTTAAAACGATCAGCAAGGCGTTGACCGAAGCCGGAGCAAGCTTTGCTGATGTTGTGCGTGTGACCTACATGCTGCCGGACCGATCGGAGTTCGAGCCCTGCTGGCCGATCCTGCGGGAATTCTTCGGCGAAAACCCTCCGGCGACGTCCATGATCGAGTGTGGTTTGATCGAACCGAAGTACCGGATAGAAATCGAAGTAACGGCTTATTTGCCGGAATAGCAGGTGCGGCCCTAGTGGCACTGGACCTTGGCGAGCCTTTGGTCCATATCTGCGGGAACAGAAATGTCGGAGGCAACCGATGGGTATCCTGAACAGTCTTTTGCGGGCCGTAACCTGGTGGAACGGAGCCACCCTGAACACGCAGTTCTATACCACGCGCAAGGGCGTCAAGGTCGGTGAGGACAACGAAGGCAATGTGTTCTATCGCACTGCCGACGACAGCAAGCGCTGGGTGATTTTCAACGGTGAGGCCGAGGCCAGCCGGATCGACCCCGATTGGCACGGCTGGCTGCACCGGACCTGGGACGAGCCGCCGACAGACAAGCCGCTGCAACATAAATCCTGGGAAAAACCACATCAGGAGAACCTGACAGGGACGGCTCTGGCCTACACCCCTGCAGGGTCCCTGCGTCGGCAAAACCCGGTTGAGCGCACGGATTACGAGGCTTGGAGCCCGGAATAAACGAGGCGAGCGATGTCGACCTATAACGTAACCGAAGTTCTTGTCGGTGGGGCCGTGCTGGCCTGTGCCGTTGCTTTTGGCGTTTATGCGAGCCAGTCCACCGGCCTGTCGCAGGGCAGTGCGGGATATCAGCTCGAGGCGTCGTTTCGCTCGCTTGAAGGTGTTGGCGTGGGCACGGATGTGCGTCTGGCCGGGGTCAAGATCGGCACTGTGACGGGCGTTACCCTGAACCCGGATACCTATCGCGCTGACACCACTTTCTCGATTGCGGACGGCATCCAAGTGCCGGATGACAGCGCCATCATCATTTCATCCGAAGGTCTGCTGGGCGGCAACTTCGTCGAGGTGATGCCGGGCGGTTCTCCGTTCTATTTTGAACCCGGCGATCAGGTCGAAGATACGCAAGGCGCGGTCAGCCTGATTTCGCTGTTGGTCAAATTCGTGGCCGGGGACGGCAGCGAATGAGGTGTTTTGCCCTGATTGCGGCGCTGCTGGCTGCTACGGGTGCATCAGCGCAGCAAAAGGCGCAGTCAGGCCCTGGGGCGATCCTGCGGGGCCTCGACAAGGTCAGCGGCCAAACCGTCGATGTGGAAATGCAGAACGGTGAGACTACTGTGGTATTTGGTCTGGACGTTGCGCTTGGGGATTGCCGCTATCCGGCCGAGAACCCGACCGGTGATGCCTTTGCCTACCTGACGATCTGGGAAAAAGGTAAGTCGGACGAATTGTTTGACGGTTGGATGATTGCCACATCCCCGGCGCTGAATGCGTTGGATCATGCACGTTATGACGTCTGGGTGATCCGCTGTATGACCCCTCCGGCTGATTGAGCCAGCGGCGCGGTGAAATCTGCAGCGGCGTTGATCGCCTCATCCAGTTCCTGCCGGTACTGCGTTCGGGGAATTTCAATCGCGCCTAGTGACGCCAGATGTGCGGTCAGAAATTGCGTATCGAACAGCTGAAATCCGGTTTGCCGCAGGCGATCCACCAGATAGGCCAGAGCGATCTTTGACGCATCCGTCCGGCGCGAAAACATGCTCTCTCCAAAAAACGCGGCCCCCAATGCAACACCATAGACGCCCCCAACCAGATGGTCGGCCTCCCACACCTCAAGCGAGTGCGCGTGACCAGTGCGGTGAATTTGCAGATAAAGGTCCCGCAATTCGGCATTGATCCACGTGTCCGCACGATCTGCGCAGCCATCGACAACCCCGGAAAAGTCCCGGTTGATCGTTATCGAATACCCGCATTTGCGAATGCGGCGCGAAAGGCTGCGCGAGACATGGAAACCGTCGAGGGGAAAGACGCCGCGAGATTTGGGATCAACCCAGAACAGCTCTGCGGCGTCACGGTGTTCGGCCATCGGGAAAATGCCGATGGAATAGCCGTGCAACAAGAGTTCCGGGGAAAGGCTCATACAGAATGCCCGAAGGCCGAAGGGCAGGCGCCCTTCGGCCCGCTTGTTTTAATCGGCCATATGCTCCGCAAGCCAGCGCTCCAGCCAGTGGATGTTGTAGTTTCCGCTGTGGATGTCGGGCTCCTGCAGAAGCGCGTGGAACAGTGGCACAGTGGTGTCGATGCCGTCCACGATCAGTTCACCCAAGGCCCGTTCCAGACGCGCCAGCGCCTCGGCCCGGTCACGGCCCTGAACGATCAGTTTGGCGATCAGCGAGTCGTAATAGGGCGGGATCGAATACCCGTCGTACAGCGCCGAGTCCATCCTCACACCCAAGCCCCCCGGCGCATGATAGGCCGAGATTTTGCCCGGGCAGGGCGAGAAGTTGGGCAGTTTCTCGGCGTTGATCCGAACCTCGATGGCGTGGCCGTTGATCTCCAGATCGTCCTGACCGAACGACATGTCCTCGCCGGCGGCGACAAGGATTTGCTCGCGCACCAGATCGACGCCAAAGATGCCCTCGGTCACCGGGTGTTCCACCTGCAGGCGGGTGTTCATCTCGATGAAGTAGAACTCGCCGTTTTCGTAGAGGAACTCGATGGTGCCCGCGCCGATATAGTTGATCTTGGCCACGGCGTCGGCGCAGGTCTTACCGATCTTGGCGCGTTCTTCGGGGCTGATCGCAGGGCCGGGGGCCTCTTCGAAGACCTTCTGGTGACGGCGCTGCAGCGAGCAGTCGCGTTCACCCAGATGTACCGCCTTGCCCTTGCCATCGCCAAAGACCTGAATCTCGATATGGCGCGGTGTGGTGAGGTATTTCTCGATATAGACCTCGTCATTGCCAAAGGCGGCTTTGCCCTCGGCGCGCGCGGTCATGAAGGCGCTTTCCATCTCACCCGCGTTTTGCGCGACTTTCATGCCGCGACCGCCGCCACCGGCGGTGGCCTTGATGATGACGGGATAGCCGAATTCCTCGCCGATCTTCTTGGCGGTGGCCAGATCAGGCACACCACCGTCTGAGCCCGGAACGCAAGGCACACCCAGTGCCTTCATGGTTTCCTTGGCGGTGATCTTGTCGCCCATGATACGGATATGTTCCGCGGTGGGGCCGATGAAGGTGATGCCGTGATCTTCGACGATCTGCACAAACTCGGCATTCTCGGAAAGGAAGCCATAGCCGGGGTGGATCGCCTGCGCGCCGGTGATCTCACAGGCCGAGATGATCGCGGGAACCGACAGATAGCTCTGCGGGCTGGGCGGAGGGCCGATACACACCGATTCGTCCGCCATGCGCACATGCATCGCGTCGCTGTCTGCGGTGGAGTGGACGGCGACCGTCTTAATCCCCATCTCGCGCGCGGCGCGGATGACGCGCAGGGCGATCTCGCCTCGGTTGGCAATCAGGATCTTGTCGAACATGGGTCCGCCTTACTCAACGATGACCAGAGGGGTGCCGAATTCCACAGCGTCGCCGTCGCCGACCAGAATGCGCTTGATGGTGCCCGCCTTGGGCGCGTGGATGTGGTTCATGGTTTTCATCGCCTCGACGATCAGCAGCGTGTCGCCTTCGGACACCGATGCGCCGACCGAGATGAACGCGGGCGCGCCCGGTTCGGGCTGCATGTAGACAGTTCCGACCATGGGCGAGGTCACGGCGCCGGGGTGGCTGGCCGGATCTTCCTGTGCGGCGGGTGCCTCTGCTGCGGCAGGGGCCGGTGCGGCAGCCGGGGCTGCTACAGGCGCTGCGGCCGGAACGGCGACCTGAACCGGAGCGGCCGCAGGCTGGGTCATACGGCTGACGCGCACGTTCAGGCTGTCTTCCTCGCCGTATTCGCGTTTGACCTGCAGTTCGGTCAGGTCATTGTCGCGCAGCAGTTCAGCCAATGCTTTGATGAATGCCACATCCGCTTCGTGTTTGGTGTCTGTCATGAGTGTCCTCGACGGTTCCCCTTTGGCCCGTCTGTTTTCCGCGGGCTTTGGTCTGATTACGCAGCGTTATAAGCCATGCGCCCGGTCATGAAAAGCGCAGTCTGAGCCTGTGATGTAAGGGTTTTAAAGAAGATTTCAGGCGGCGAAAGGGCCTAAAGCGGCATTCCCGAAAGTTTCGCCACCAGTTCGGGCAGTTTGCGGGCCCCGAATTTCTCCAAAAGGCGGGCGCGGTAGGCCTCGATCGTGCGATAGCTGAGGTTCAGCTCGGCCCCGATCTCTTTGGCGGACAAGCCGCGGCAGGACAGGATCGCGACCTCGCGCTCGCGCGCGGTCAGCTCGACCAGGGGGCGTTCTTCTGAGATGTCTGAAAAGCTCCAGATGCCGTGGCGGAACGGGTCGTCCGGGGTCAGTGAGCGTCCGCGCGCACGACACCAGAACAGATCGCTGTTGCGCCGCCGCATGACGCGTTCATCGGTGTAGTAGCCGGTATCGCGCATAACCTGCAGGCTGCGTGCGCCGATGCGCTCCCAATCTGCTACCGAAGGGTAGAGGTGCAGCAAGGGCATGTTGCGGTAATCCGCAACCTCACCGCCAAAGGTGCGGGCGAACTGCAGATTGCAGCGCCGGATGATCCGGTTTTCCAGCTCAACAAGTCCGATTGGCGCATATTCAAAGGCGGGGTCGCTCATGCGGCTATCGTGCCGGGATTTCAGTGGAATGAGAAGGGGGCCTGCGCAGATTCTGCGCGGGCGCTGCCCACCTCGGGTGAGTGTGTTTTGTCAAGTTTGTAAATGACCTATGAAAACTCTGCCTTAACCACTAGAAATACATCAAGAGTTCTGAAAATCAATCTGGGCGAAATTCAGTTGGATTAGCTTTGGGAGGGGTGAGAACATGCGCGACACGCTGACGGGCAGCCGAATCCGGGAAAGGCGTCAGATCGCGGGTCTGCGGCAGGCGGAACTTGCGCGCCAGGTTGGAATTTCAGCGTCTTATCTAAACCTTATCGAACATAACCGCCGCCGGATTGGCGGTAAGCTGTTGGTCGATATCGCCGGGGCGTTGACTGTGGAGCCGTCGGTGCTGACGCAGGGGGTCGAGGCCACGCTGATCTCGGCTCTGCGTGAGGCAGCGGCCGATGCAGTTGGCCAGCAAGCGGAATTGGATGGGCTCGAAGAGTTCGCCGGGCGGTTCCCCGGATGGGCGGGCGTGTTGGCTCAGATGCACCGCCGGGTCGTATCGCTGGAACGTACGGTGGAAACGTTGTCGGACCGCCTGACCCACGACCCGCATCTGGCGGCCTCGATGCACGAGGTTCTGTCGACTGCGGCTGCGATTCGCTCAACCGCTGCGATTCTGGCGGATACGCAGGACATTGAGCCCGAATGGCAGGATCGCTTTCACAGCAACCTGCACCAGGATGCCGAGCGGTTGGCCGAAAGCTCCAAGTCGTTGGTGGCATATCTGGACGAAAGCGATTCTGACGGGGATCACCGTGGCGTGCCGATGGAAGATGTCGAAGCGTTTTTAGAGGCCCGCGGGCACTATTTCCCCGAGGTCGAAGAGGGCGGAGGCGAGGCCGACATAGACCTGAGCGCTCTGGAGTCGGCGGCTGCAAAGTCCGTGGCCATGGAACTTCTCAAAGTTTATGCCGCAGATGCTCGTGCCTTGCCGCTGAACCAATTGCAGGCCGCTCTGGCCGAGGCCCCGCTGGACCCGCTGCAACTGGCGGCGCGGTTTTCGGTGAATGTTGCGACGGTGCTGAGGCGGCTGGCGACGTTGCCGGGCGGGTATCTGGGGCGCCCGACGGGGCTGGTGGTGTGCGATGCCTCCGGCAGTGTCCTATTCAGCAAATCCGTGCCCGGTTTTGCCATGCCGCGCTTTGGTGAGGCTTGCCCCCTCTGGCCTCTGTTTCAGGCGTTGAACCGGCCATTGGTGCCCATACGCAAACGCATCGTGCAGCTAGGGCGGACAGCCGCCGTGTTTGATTGCTTTGCCTACGCTTGGCCGCAGCACATTTCCGGTTTTGATGACGGGCCGGTCTATCGGTCAGTAATGCTGGTGCGGTCGGTCGAGGATGTTGCGCAGGATGAACAGGCGGTTGCCAGGGTCGGTCCCAGCTGCAGGGTTTGTCCCAGCAGCGATTGCGCGTCTCGCCGCGAACCGTCCATTCTGAGCGAAGGTTTTTGACAGTTTCCTGACACTGCGCGTAAGCTGGCGGCGACGGGTCATTCAGTTTATGACCAGTCACGGGGAGGACAAATAATCATGAGCCGCAAGGTTCTGCTAATCGAGGATGAGCCGAACATCGCCGAGGCCATTCGGTTCCTGCTGACACGCGAAGGTTGGCTGGTGGAAACACACGCCGAAGGCAGCGATGCATTACAGGTCATTCAGGGCGCAAGCCCGGATCTTGTGATTCTGGACGTTATGCTGCCGGGTAAAAGCGGGATGGAGATTTTACGAGACCTGCGCGACGTGGAAGGTATGCAGAGCTTGCCGGTTCTGATGCTGACCGCGCGGGGGCAGTCCCGGGATCGTGAGATGGCTGAAAATGCCGGAGTCAGTCGTTTTATGACCAAGCCGTTTTCCAATACCGAGATGCTGACTGCTGTGCGGGACCTGCACGCGCAGGCAACGCAGTCATGAGTCCGGACGAAGACCGTAAGCCTTCGGGCGTCCGGCCTTCGCTGTTTCTGGAACGGCAGAGCTATCGCCGCCGCAGATTGTCTGACGCGGCACGGCTGATGCCCTTTCTGGGGGCGGCCTTGCTGGCCATCCCGTTGCTGTGGTCCGACGGTCAAGGCACGCAGGAGGGCGTGTCTCTGTCTTCAGCGATCTTTTATATCTTCACATGCTGGGCAGTGATGATCGTGGCCAGCCTGGTGTTTGGATTTGCCGCCAGACGCATGGCAGGCCATGACGAATCCGAACCCGAGACGGACCGATGGCAACGCTGAACATTCTGATTCTGGTTTGCCTGGGCTATGTGGTGCTGTTGTTCGGCGTCGCCTTCGCCGCCGACAGGATGGCTGCCGCCGGGCGGGGGGCATGGCTGCGGTCGCCGCTGGTTTACACGCTGTCGCTGTCGATCTACTGCACCGCCTGGACGTTTTACGGTGCCGTCGGAAACGCCGCGCGGTCGGGGCTGGAGTTTGTCACGATCTACCTCGGGCCTACGCTGGTTATGATCAGCTGGTGGTGGGGGCTGCGCAAACTGGTGCGGGTCGGGCGCAGCCAGCGGGTGACGTCGATTGCCGACCTGATCTCATCCCGGTACGGCAAATCCAACACGCTGGCGATCTGCGTGACCATACTGGCAGTGCTGGGCGGCACGCCCTATATCGCGCTGCAGCTGCAATCCATTACCTTGTCATTTTCGATTTTTGCCGAGGCCGATCCCACGGGCCTTTATCGCGAAGGTTCCAGCGTGTTCTGGGTGGCGACGGGGTTGGCCGTGTTCGCGATCCTGTTCGGCACGCGCAATCTGGACGTCAACGAACGCCACCACGGGGTTGTCACCGCCATCGCGCTGGAATCGGTGGTCAAACTGTTCGCCCTGCTTGCGGTCGGGGCCTTTGTGGTTTGGGGCATCGCAGGTGGTGTCGGGCCGATGATGGACCGCATCGACGCGTCCGAGATCGGCCAATGGAACGTGGACGCCGGACGCTGGACCACTTTCATCTTTTTGTCCGCCGCAGCCTTTGTCTGCCTGCCGCGCATGTTTCAGGTCATGGTGGTCGAGAACGCGGATGAGGGCCATCTGAGAACGGCCGCATGGGCATTCCCGCTGTACCTGCTGCTGATGAGCCTCTTTGTGGTGCCCATCGCTGTTGTCGGTCTGGACCTGATGCCCGAAGGCTCGAACCCTGACCTGTTCGTGCTGACTGTGCCGCTGTCTCAGGGCAATGACTGGCTGGCGATGCTGTCTTTTATAGGGGGGTTTTCATCGGCCACGTCCATGGTCATCGTTACCGCGATGGCGCTGTCGACAATGGTGTCGAACCACGTGGTCATGCCGATCTGGCTGAGCACGCAGGAAGGCTCCGGTTCCGTATCCGGCGACGTCAGGAACGTGGTGCTGTTGGCGCGGCGGGTGTCAATCGCGGTAATCATGGCGCTGGGTTACTATTACTATCGCTTGTCCGGGGGCGGGGCCGCCCTGGCCTCGATCGGGTTTATTGCCTTTGCCGGGGTTTCCCAGATTTTGCCCGCTCTGGTCGGTGGCCTGTTCTGGCGCGGGGCAACGCGGACCGGTGCCTTGGCGGGGCTGACAGTAGGGTTCCTGCTGTGGGTCTACACCTTGCTTCTACCGGGGATGGACGGGGTGTTGATGCCCGAAACGGTATTGCAAAACGGCCCGTTCGGTCTGGGGTGGCTGCGCCCGCAGGCCCTGTTCGGGATCGAAGGGATGGACCCGATTGTACATACCGTGATGTGGTCGCTGTCCCTCAACACTATCGCGTTCTGCATCGCCTCGCTGCTGAGTTTCCCCAGCCCGCTGGAGCGCCTGCAGGGCGCCCAATTCGTCAACGTCTATGATCACTCTGTCGCGCCCCGCGGTTGGTCCGGCTCGGTTGCGCAGAGCGAAGATCTGATGATCATGACCCAGCGAATACTGGGTGCAGGCCCCGCGCAGGAGTTTTTTCAGGCCGAAGCGGAACAGCAGGGCGGGCGTTCCAGCCTGCCGGAACCGACCCCCGCGTTTCTGGAACGGCTTGAGCGCGAGCTGAGCGGCTCTGTCGGGGCAGCCACGGCCCACGCGATGATTGGTCAGATCGTCGGCGGCTCGTCCGTGTCGGTCGAGGACCTTCTGGCCGTGGCCGATGAATCCGCACAGTTGCTGGAGTACTCCAGCCAGCTAGAGGTAAAATCCGCCGAATTGACCCGTACCGCGCGGCAATTGCGGGAGGCGAATGCCAAACTCACGCAAATCTCGGAACAGAAGGACAGCTTCCTTAGCCAGGTTAGTCACGAGCTGCGCACGCCGATGACCTCGATCCGCGCGTTTTCCGAGATCATGCGCGACACCGAGGGTCTGAGTGGGGAAGAACAGACGCGCTATGCGGCGATCATCCACGACGAAGCCCTGCGCCTGACCCGCTTGTTGGACGATCTTCTGGACCTGAGCGTGTTGGAAAGTGGGCGGGTCAACCTGAATGTCGGTGACGACACGCTGCGCTCGGTGCTGGACCGGGCCGTGTCCAGCGCACTGGCCGGGTCCAGCCGGGCGCTGACGGTGCGTCGCTCGAAAACGGCTGAACGTATCCCGCTGCAAACCGATCTGGATCGGCTGGGGCAGGTCTTTATCAACCTGATTTCCAACGCAAAAAAATATTGTGACGCCGATGAGCCTGTGCTGACGATCTCGGCCCATGATGTCGGCGGGCAGGTGGTGATTGATTTCGCCGACAATGGTAGTGGCATCCCGCCCGAGGCCCGCTCGATGGTATTCGAGAAATTTGCCCGCGTGGGCGTCGACAAGGCTGGCGGCGCAGGGCTGGGCCTGGCGATCTGCCGCGAGATCATGCAGCGCCTGGGGGGCGAGATCACCTATCTGCCGGGGCAGGGCGGCGCGGCGTTCCGTGTCAGGCTGCCGATGGCCTACCAACAGGCGGCGCAGTGACACGAATGTAAAGACATTCGTAACCTGAACCGGGTTAGACCGAAGGTCAGAGACAACAACCAACAGCGGTTACGGGCATGACGCAGACGGTCAGCGCAGCTTTGGCGCGCAAGCTTTCAGTGGGGCAGGAAGAACAAGGCGACAAGCCGCGTTCGATCCTGCGGGCGCTGCGGCTGGCTTTTGCCCGCGCCGCCGGAGAGCGGTTGCAGCTGCCCATGGTCGTTATCGGCGCGAAGCAATCCTATCGAACTCCGGACGTCTTGGCGGATCAGGTCGGGGAAGACTGGCTGCTGTTGCAGTTTGTGACCGACGACGGGGCGTCGGCAGCCATCTGCATGGATCTGGGGGCGGTTTCGGCCATCGTTCAGGTGCAAACCATTGGCGAGGTGTTGGCGGACGAGCCCTCACCCCGTGCGTTTACCCATACCGACGGGGCAATGGTGGCGCCATTGGTCGAAGACGCGCTGGTGCGAGCGGTCGATCTGGTGGAGGCACCGGGGGATCAATCCAGCTTGTCGGGTTTTGAATTTACCGCCCGGTTTGCCGATTTGCGCACGTTTTCTCTGGCCATGGTCGAAGACACGTATCGGGTGTTTGACCTGACCGTGGAACTGGGCGGCGGTCTGCGGCAAGGACAGATTTCCGTGTTCCTGCCGGACCCGTCTGCCGAGGATGCAGACGAGGTCACGCAAGAGGACACCGGCCCAAATCTTGAACAGGCATCGGGGGTGTTGCGGGCCGAGCTGAATACGGTGATCTGCCGTATGTCGCTGCCTCTGGCGTCTCTTTCTCAGCTCAAAGTGGGGGAGGTTTTACCTCTGACGGGGTCGCGCCTGGACCGGGCAGAGGTTCTTACGATTGACCGAACCCGCGCTGCGGTTGGCCGATTGGGGCAATGTGGAGGGATGCGCGCCGTGCGTCTGAATGAATACGCGCCGCTGACGGCGCTGACCCAATCCGAAGCTGCGGAGTTTCTCGACGCCCGCGCGACGGCAACGTCGCAACCTGAGATGGACAAGACCACGCGGACGGATACATCGCAGATGCCGGTCGCCTTCTATCCAGGAGCATCAAGCGACATCGGGCCCAACCTGAATTTCGCCGATTCAGATCAGATGGTGGCTGAGATTTCGCAATTAGCCGGTTTGAAGCTATCAGACACAGATCCAGGTAACCTGAGTTAAATCAGTCGGCAGCACCGCGAATCTGATCAAGGGCCGGGCGCAGGTTTTCCAGCGCGTAACCTGCTTTGGTGGTGGCATCCAGAATGTCGTCCGTGCTCATCCGGTCGCATTGGCCCAGCGCCCAAACCACAGAACAGCGCGTACCCGAGGCGCAATAGGCCAGAACCGGCCCGGTGCAGCTTTCGGCCAGCTCGCGTTGCAGGGCCACATTCTCGGGCGTCATGGTCTGGTGCGTCAGCTCCAGAACCTCGTATTCCAGCCCTGCCGCGCGCACTGCTTCACCGATTGCATCCGATTGCATGTTGGCCGGAACCTCGACATTGGGCCGGTTGCAGATCACTTTGACAAAACCGGCCTCGGCAATGGCTGGGATGTCCTCGACCGTGATTTGCGGTGAGACGGCATAGCGGGGGGTAATCGGGCGAATCTCCATGGCAATTGATTAGGCCGCCTTTGCGACTCTGTCCAGTTGCGCGCCCAATGCCGGTGCCGCGTACATTCCCGCGATCATGGACAGCAGAAAGACAATCCCGCCAATCCCACCATAGCTGAGCGAGGCAAGGGCGGGCCCGGGGCACAACCCGGCCAGCGCCCAGCCCATCCCAAACAGCACCGAACCCAGGATCAGACGGCGGTCCAGCTCGGGTGTGGCCGGTTTCGGAAACTGGCCACCAGTCAGGGGGCGTCGATGGGCCGTCAATCGCCAGGCAATCAGCATGGGCAGGATCGCTCCGCCCATTACGAAGGCAAGTGTTGGGTCCCATTGCCCGAAAAAATCCAGCCAGTCTTGCACCTTGGTGGTGTTGGTCATACCGGACAGCAGCAGGCCCGCGCCGAACAGACCACCCGCGAGAAGAGAAACAAGCGCACGCATCAGATCACCCCCAAGACATGGCGAAACAAGGTGATCGTCACAACTCCGGCCCCGATGTAGATCAGGGTGGCAACAATGCCGCGCAGCGAAAACCGCGAAATCCCGCAGACACCGTGACCGGACGTGCAACCGTTAGCGATGCGTGTGCCGGCGCCCACCAGCAACCCGGCGATGATCACCACGGCGATATTGCTGGTCAGATGTGTCTCGGGTGCCGGAGAGAGCAGGGGCCGCAACAACAGGGGCATCCCGATCACGCCTGCCAGAAAGCTCAGCCGTTCCAGCGACCGGTCGCTGTTATCGACCAGCCCGCCCAGAATGCCGCTAGCCCCCATGATGCGGCCGTTGCCCAACAGGTAAACGGCGGCGCCGAGCCCAATCAGAAGGCCTCCGCCAAGGCCCCATATCCAGTCCATTTGCATTTTGTATCCTTTACCGTTCGCGGCCAGAAATTCAGAGTTTGTTCAGGGGAAGCTTCAGAAACACGTCGCCGTGTTCATCGGCCGGAGGCATCTGCCCCGCGCGCATATTGACTTGCAGGGACGGCAGGATCAGGCGCGGCATGGCCAGCGTTGCATCTCGGGCGTCGCGCATCTCGACGAATTCTTCGATCGAACGGCCTTGGCCGATGTGAACATTCAGCGCCTTCTGCTCGCCAACAGTCGTTTCCCAGGCATAATCATCGCGCCCCGGTGCTTTGTAATCGTGGCCGACAAAAACCCGCGTCTCATCCGGGAGCGAAAGGATTTTCTGGATCGAGTCATACAGCATTGCAGAGGACCCGCCCGGAAAGTCGCAGCGCGCCGTGCCGTAGTCCGGCATGAAGAGGGTATCGCCGACAAAAGCCGCATCGCCGATCACATAGGTCAGGCAGGCCGGCGTATGCCCGGGCGTATGCAGCACGTCACCGCGCATCTGACCGACGTGGAAACTGTCACCTTCCCGAAAGAGGGCGTCGAATTGGCTGCCGTCGCGCTGAAACTCTGTGCCTTCGTTGAAGATTTTGCCGAAGGTTTCCTGAATGGTGACAATTTGATCACCGATGCCGATTTTGCCGCCCAATTCCCGCTGTAAATAGGGTGCCGCTGACAGATGATCGGCGTGGACGTGGCTTTCCAGAATCCAGTCGACGTGCAGATCATTCTTTCGCACATGGTCGATGATCTGATCGGCAGAGCGCGTGCTGGTGCGACCCGAAGCGTGATCGAAGTCCAGAACGCTGTCGATGACCGCACAGGCAAGTCCTTCGGGCTCCTGCGCCAGATAGGAAACCGTAAAGGTCTCGGGATCAAAAAACGCTTTCACAATGGGTGTCATGTGGCCCTCCACCAGTGTCGCCATGTCATATATTAATTACGGAATATGTCATAATCAACATGCATAATTTGATACTGGTCAAGGCAAAGGAGTCTCATTATGAGTAAAGTTTAGTCAATTCGCTTTTGGACAACCGGAACGGCAGGGCCGACAGGCGGATTCCCGCGCGATTCTCGGGTAATCTGGGCGGGTCTTAAAATGGTCACATATATCGGAGTAAATTAAGACATTTGGGAGGATGGAAATGTCATCAATCAATTTATACTCAGAAGCTGAACAACTTGAAGAAAAGCTCAACGGCGCGTGCCTGGATACACGGCTTGCCCTTCAGCCAAGTGTGACCAAAGTGATCGAACGGATGCGTCAGGAGGGTATGCACATACCGTCGCGTCTGCGGCAACTGGATGCGGCCCTGTGCGAAGATGCCATGGAAGCGCGGTTTGATAATCTGCCGGTTTAGGCTTGCAGGTTAGCCAAAGGAAATCCCCAAGATTACCACCATCAAGCCAATCACCGACAGAAACAACGAAGCCAGATTCCACGGCAGAACACCCTGAACAACGGCGCGCAATTCTTCGTCCGACAGGCCGGATTTGCGCGCCTTCATCACGTGCGCAATACACCAGATCAGGCCCACCAGCCCGGCAAGCGACAGGGCGGCACCGCCCCAGGTGATGAATTCGAACATGGTTCCCCACATGTGCTTGTCACGTTCCTCTGCGCTTAACCGAGAACCCCCGCGCGCACAAGCCTGCCAGCGATTGGGCGCTTGCGGCGCGGGCGGCGGCAATGTATCCGGCATATTGCCCGCTGCCAAAGCAACAGAAATTACCCTCTGGGAGAGACGTAAATGGACGACATTACCGAAGATCAGGCCTCTGCCAACTACCGTGTAACCGCAGGCGAACTGCGTCAGTTTATCGAACGGTTCGAACGACTGGATGCGGAAAAGAAGGACCTGGCGGAACAGCAAAAAGAGGTGATGGCCGAGGCCAAAGCCCGCGGTTACGATACCAAGGTTATGCGCAAGGTGATCGCGCTGCGTAAACGCGACAAAGACGATATCGCCGAAGAAGAAGCCGTGCTGGAAATGTACAAAGAAGCGCTGGGCATGAGCTGAGGCCCGACTGACGGGCCCCTTTAAATGCGCAAAACATGCGTGCCCCGCAGGGAATTCGCCCACCCGGGGCACGCACCACAGGTCAGCTTCTCCCAGTTGAAGCTACCGCTAAATGCTCGGAGAATTGGGGCATTTCTGACCCATATTATGTACGCAAAGCCCCTAACCGAATGGTTGCGCATTTGCGGATTCAACTAGCTAAATTTCGAAATGAGATCAGGGTTTCAGAACTCGAACACCGGGAATGGTGCCAAGCCGTTCAAGATCCTGCTCATACAACTCGGAAAACGCGTCGACGATCTCGGTGCTCCAACCGGGCAGGTGCAGTTCTTCTTCGATTTCTTCCGGCTGCGCGTGATCGTCGAATATTCGAGCCATGTTTTCGTGCAGGCTCGCCTTGCTTTGGGCTGAATCCTGATCGGTGAGCGTCAGCACTTCGCTCCGGCCTGTTTCATCCAGCAATGACAGCAACAGATCGTGTTCGTCTTCCAGGGGCGTGTCTTCGCTCAGGCCAGCCAGAGCGCGAATGATATCACCCCAGATAAAGGGGGTGTCTTCGTTACCCCACAAGGTAATCTGAACGCTGGGCGCAAGATCTCGGATGTCCTCGATCATTCCGATCCAGCTCAGGCAGCTCAGATCGGTATTCCGAATTGCGTCGGTTCGCGCTTGTTCCGGCAGCGACATCAGCAGTTTTGGAACGAAACTACCCGGGTTTCTCAGCCCCATGAACAACTCAACCTGATGGTCGTGAAAGTTCTGCTCCAACAAGGCCATTCTGCGGCCAGCGAAAGGGTACAACTGGCCATCCTGTAGCGCCATTTCCAGTTCGCCTGCAAAACTGCCGCTTGAGTAGATTGCCCGCCGGGTGCCTCCGCCGCTCGGTAGAATGCCATTGATAGTCTGTTCGGCGAGGAGTTCACCTGGTGCGGTTTCGAATCTGTCAAATGCTGGCTTGAACACGCGTTTGTATCGTCGCGGGCCAAAAAAGGCAGCCCCATGCGTCGCCAAGGCGGATGCGTTTTTTTTCAACGAGGCCAACACTCGACCTTCGTCGGTAAAAGCTACGCCTGCGTGGAAAACAACCTGCATTTTCGGTTCTTGCCCCTGCTTTTGCCCCGCTTGCCGGGTTACAGTCTGTGGCCAGAACAGTCAAACCCACGCCACTTTGCACGGAGGAATCTTTGCACAGCCATGAAAACCGCCAATCCCTAAGTTAAGATAAAAAATGGGCTTGCAGTCCACAACAGGAGAAAGTAATCGACACCAAGTGCCCCTATAGCTCAGCTGGTAGAGCAACTGATTTGTAATCAGTAGGTCCGCGGTTCGAGTCCGTGTGGGGGCACCACTTCAAGTCATTGAAAATAAACGCATTTTTCGAAAGCGCCGAGATCGGCTGCCGCGAATTTTCAAACGTTTTTCAAACGCTCGCAGCTTCATCGCCTCGTCGTTTAAACGCGTCGGCGACTCAGTGAAGAATTTCCAGGGTGCGCCAAAATCTTGCCACATCAGAGCTTTAGCGTTCCGCCGAACAGGAGGCTTCTTTGCTCAGTAGGTGGGAAAACACGGAACCGTACTCTCAGCCTGTCCAGTCGATTTGGCTGGGTGGAGATAGGTTTCCCTTGCCTGCGGATTTGATCAAGGGCCTCAGCTTTCTGCTCCCTTTTGTGCAGCGAAAAGGGAATCCTGTCGAGGAATGGGTTCATCTGATCAACGGTAAGCTGCTTGTCATCACCAACAGTTTGATTGTCGACTATGAGATTTCGGCCGAAGCTCTTCCCGATCTCAAGTTCGACGCCAAAGTGATCCGAGCTTTGTCAGCCTTTGGGTCAGCCCCCTCATATCTGATCAACGACCAAGAAGACTTTTGTCTGGAGTGGGACGACGGCCAACGGTTTTTCATATCCAGCAAGGGTTTTTTGAAACCCATATGGTTTGGGAATTACAAACCGACCAATAACGACCGTTCCGCTGCAATTGACACCTACTGGGGGTTCGACACTGGGGTGGCGCTGGACGATCAGACTCGTTCAAAACTTTGTAGGTCGTTGTCACCTGCTAAGTTGCATCAGGATGTCTTTGTTTCACCGAGGTACGTTGTATCACGCATGAAATCCTTGCCTCACGTTGATGGCTGGACGAGTGAACACGTCGATGACTTTGAAAACAACTCCGTCCGCCCGATGCGCTTTGATCGCAAAGCGTTTGTCCAGATGATCAAAGTAGCCAAGGAAATCGACTTCACCTGTAGCCCCGTTTGCTTTCGGCATGGCAATGGACGCGGCTTGTTGATTGAAAGAACACTTGGGTCTGATGCTCCTGATTTGGAGTGGGTCGAATGACTGACCTGCGTGATGGCTTCCTTTATCACCCTGACGGTGACAGTGCGACCGACCAACTTAGGCGACTGGTCGCAGGCGAATATAATCTGTCATTGGACGACTTGTTTAGCTCGACGCTCGATGAAGCAGACGAGGCAATCCTGAAAGCCGAACAAGAGCATCTGAAGGCAGAAGAGGCGCTTCGTCGCCTTGAGGTCAAAGTCAGGAGTTTGAGGGAACGTAAGGTCGAAGTTGAGAGCGCAATTCGCGAATTTGAAACAAGCGGTGAAATCAACGAAGTCCTCTATCCCGAGTGCCATAAGTTGTTGGCGGCGGAACGTCGTGAGTTTTCCTCCGCTGACGCCGAAGCAAAAGCGAGCGAGATCGAAAAAGCGGAAACCGCAGTAGCCGGTGCGTTAGGTTCCGGCTGGGATGTCGAAGATACTCACGCGGATGACGAATTTGTCTATGTTACAGTCAAGCGTAAAAGAGTGAAGGCACCTACAACGCCGCGCCCCACGCGGGACACCATCATTGAGAAGGTTAGGCAAGCGTTTGATGTTTATGGCGACGCCTTCAAAAACCGTGTGAAGCCAGCGCGCCTCGCAAGTGTTGTCGTTGGACGACCGAGGGCACCGTGAATAAGATCGAGTACGATGGGAAAGTTCTCGAGCAAGACCTTTGGAAGCTCTTTTCGGAACATCCAGACCAACCCAGCGATACTATCTTGTTCTTCTCGCAGCTAAAACCGCTGCTCAAGCCAGTGAAGTTCGAAGATGAAACGCGGATTTATCACCTGTTCGAGCACAGTACAGTGCCCGCACCCGCGAGTAATGCCCGATGGCGGGCAACCGTGACGCAGAAGAACCTGCGTCGCGTCGCTAACGCTATGTCTAAGGCATGTAGTGACGTTGCTATTCAGTACTTGGGGAAAGCTAGCTAGGCTCACTTGCCGATGAAAGAATTTAGCACTCCCTCTGTGCGAGTGCCATTGCGCTGTATTCTCAATATCTGGTATGATGGTCAAAAGAACCCCCATCATTCTGAGAATAGCGCGACTCGAGCGGAAACACGCGCCATTTGTCAGCAAAACTTTGAGGCGCAGGTCAAGAATTGTTAATTCGTCCACGACTTACTGACTACCATGGCATTCATGCCGCTCAGGTCGATCTCGACTTTGCTATTCCATTTCTGGACGAAGATATTCCACTCTACCTTGACCCTTTTATGCTCTGGCGCTCACCGTCGCAGCAGGATCAATCGCTCCACACCAGCCTCATCAACGCTTTCAACCATTTGGGTCTGCTGGCGTCACAAGGCCGGGAAGCTGAGGCAATCGAAACACTGGTCATTGCGTCCGAATGCGACGAAGTTGGCCTTGGAACTTCGCTTACAAGAAAGGGAAAGCGGATCGGCGCGGAAAAGGCCAAAGAGATCGTCGCCCTCTTCAAAACGATCCCCCACTATCAGCAACATGGGTTTCGCCATTTTGAAGAAATTCAGTTCTTTGTCGAAGGCATTTCAAAGGACCGAATTTCGGATATTAGCTGCAACTTTCTGAAATCTTTCCTAATAGACTTCACGATTGACCAGTGTGAACGGCACAACATACCAACTCAGTCGTGCACAGTGGAACATGTATACGACTACCGTGCGAACAAGTTTGTCCGAGAGAGCGGCGTTACGCTGCCCGTGAACCCTGAGAACAACGAACCAATCATCCTTGTGCCAAAGCGTTGGATGCGCTTCGCGCCTTGGATCAACTACGATGAGTACTTTGAGAAGCACTGCCCGCAGGATGAGGTTTCCCATAATCCCGAGGAACTTACACGTGTCAAAGTACTGAGCTATAATCGGCACAACTACGGCGCTGTTGAGCAGTATATTCAGGCCAAAGAACGCAGCTTTGAGGATTGTGAAAACGATCCGCTCTTTTCGCAAATTCCTGTCACCTCCGCGAAACGAGTATTTGCCCAGATCAAAAAGTTGCCCACCGGAAAAACCGGCGGCGCAGACATCAAATATGAAAACCTTGTTGGACGTCTGCTCCCGTCGTTGTTGTACCCAAAACTCGATTTCGCACAGGAGCAAGCACGAACTGATGACGGCGTGTCCATCCGCGACTTGATCTTCTACAACACGCGTTCAACGCCGTTGCTGCAAGAATTGATGGACGACTATGGGTCTCGTCAGATCACGTTTGAAATGAAAAATGTTGCAGCCGTTGAACGCACGCACATCGACCAGATCAACCGCTACCTGACTGATGACTTAGGGAAGTTCGGTGTGCTCGTTACCCGCAATCCTTTGAAAAAGGCAGAGATGACCAGAACCGTTAATCTGTGGGCTGGGCAAAGAAAATCGGTCATTGCTTTGACAGACGCGGATTTGGAGCAAATGGTCGAAGTGTTTGAAAGTAAGCAGCGTGACCCAATTGATATTGTTAACAAGAAATACGTCGAATTTCGACGTGCTTGCCCTTAGGAGGAATTATGCAGTCTAGGGAAGATGTCGAAAGACTCGAAAAGCTGATTGGCCAATTGCAAGGTCTTCATGCCGAGATTGGTACATTGGCAAAGAAGAGCCCAAATGACGCGATGAATGCTTTTAAGTTGAAGCTGGTCAACAAAGTAGTCGCAATGGGTAATGAAGTCCTTGGAGAAGGCTACAAACCATTTGAAGAGTTTGATCAGTTCGACTCAGACGATGCTCCGTCAACCAGCGATGTTACAATGGTGATTGCCCAATACATGGAAGAAGCGGAGCGGTTTCGCTCGGACAACGTAATGGTTGAACGCGGTGTTTGGAAATACGTTGTTAATGGTGTCGCAAGCGACATTAGATCAGGTCCTCCGACAAAAATTGGGAAAAAGAAATGAGTTTTGAAGAAGAGTACAATTATCACTATATCACAACTTGGGCGGTTGTTGATGAGTACATAGCAAGCAACGACGTTTTTGAGGCATTGCTTCGTGAGGTCAAAGAGCTTTCGCGAAAAAAGCCCGACGCCACAATGAGCAAGGCAAAAGTTAAAATAGTCAATCGGGTACTCGAAAACCTATTGACTGTTTTGGAAGGACAGCCAGAGGCGAAATACCTTGAAACACTAGATGACGACGAACTTCCACAAGTTAGCGACGCCGTGTTGATCATGGTTCAATTTAAGTCGGCGCTTGAATCCTTTTACGACAGATACGTTCAATATGTTGATGGGAGTAAAAAATGGGTAACGAAGGAGTTGTTGGCTCGCCTACGTGAGGAGTATGAAGAGTACGCAGAAGAAGACGAATAGCGTTTCTTCGTCGGCATGCGTAGTTAGTACATTCCGACTAAACTGCTGACCTTTATCGCCCGCCCGGTCAAATACTGCGAGGCGAACGCCGCCACGATCAGCCCGATCCCAAGATCGCCATGACCTGACGCATTGCGGGATTGGGTGATGATCTGATTGCCTGCCGCCGTTGTCTGGGTTGTGAACGAGGCCAGGTCTTCCTCAATCTCATCGCGCAGTGGTAAGTCGTGTGCAAACTTCAATTCACCCGATGCGAACAACACGGCTAAGTTTTCGACCATCAGGGTTTTGGAGGCGTTGCAGTAGCGGCCTTTGGTCGTGTAGTCCGAGCCGCCCGTCATCTGAATGGCCGTATGTGGGACGCTCTGCTCAAACAGCATGTCGGATACGACCCGGCCCAAGCTGGTCCCGTCGATAACCAAGTCCGACTTGCCACCGAATGGCGGGGCATTGCGTAGCTTGATCAGGTGATCCACCACATCCACATAGGACACCCCGCGAAACTTGTCGGCATAGACAATTGTGCGGTCGCGCTGCCCGAGAGTGACTTGGCATCCATCGTAGATGGGTAGCTGCTGATCCTTGATCACGCAGACGGTGCTAAAGTCATTGGCCTGTCCAAGGTCGGCCCCGATCCAATACCGCACATAGCCTTTAACTCTGGGAATGGCCGGGTCTTGGTTCGTTTCGTTCACCACATCGCCGTTAGGGCGATAGATCAGGTTCAAATCCTCGGGCATACTGCTCCCTCCATGCTGGTCGCGTTTTCAATGATGGACAGGTCGAAATAGGACGTGCCGTCTGACAGGAATTCGCACATGACCTCCTGCCTGAACCGTGTGGCCGATAGCTGGGAACGAAGACGTTCGACACGGGGCGCTAGGCGGGGGATCGACGTTCCGGGCACCTTGATCCGATGCACGCTGTCTTTGGGTTCGAGAAACAGGCTCGCGAACAGGTTGTTCTTCCCGGCTGGTGTGCTGGCGTAGAATGTCTGCCCATCGTCCTTGAGCATCGGTAGCAAGGCGACAACAACATCTTCGCCGCCGTTGGCACCGGGCAGATACGCCATCTCATCAACAAGCAGCAGATCGGCGGTGTAACCCCGGATCGTGGCCCCGGACGCTGGCACGGCGATGAACCGCCCGCCATTGCTACATTCAATCTCTGTCTGTGTCGCACGCTCTACCACGAGATCGGTCGCGCGCAGGTACAGTTGCACTTTGCGCGTTATCTCGCGTGTCTGACGTTCTGCTGGCGCGAGACATATGGTTGTGCCGCCGCGCTCAAGTTCACGAACACCGCGCGTTGCCAGAACACAGGATTTACCTGCCTGACGACAAACCAGCAGGGCAACGGTCTGAGCGGCTGATGTGATCGCTTCGACCTGCCAAGGGTCCGGCAAGGCGTTCGGGATTTCCTGCTGTAGGAAATGCGCCATCTTCGCCGCCGGGTCGAGATCACGTTCGAGGCCAAGGCACCAGTCATGGAAGGCATCAAATGGCATCGCCGTTCTCCCGACTGACCGACAGAACGTGGTGGCGCATCCGGCGCAGCAGCGGTTCGCGGGCAGCGGGCACCTCGTCACAAACCTCTTGCAGGATGGTGCGGAGCGTGACCCATTCCTTGGACTCGGCCAGAGATACGTTGACCGTCAGGTTTTGGGCCAGCTTGCCCTGCATGGTAGCAATATCGCGCAGGACTTTCCGCAATCCCTCCATTGCGGCCAGAGCAAACCCGTCGTCTTCGTTCTGCTCCGCCTTGGTGATCAGCTTTTCCACCCGCCGCGCCAAGGACTCATAGGTCATGGCGATGTCCATGCGGTCTTGGTTGATGATGTCGGTATCTGCCTCAATCCCCTGAATGCGCGTCTCGGCCATGATTTCCCGGCGCATTTCTTCGGTGATCTTGTCGTCCCGATACCGCTGGACGGTCGAATAATCGACGCCAAGGCGACGGGCGATTTCAGCCATAGATCGTCGCCCTAGCACAATGTCCTTGATGATCTCGTCCTTGTCGGGCCGCATGTCGATGATCGCCCTGCGGCCCGAGTTCTTGTTCCCACCCTGCGCCATAATCAGGACTCACCTGTAACCTTGGTTGAGCCAATGATCGGGGCAACGTTATCGTCGCCGTACCAAACGATACGCTCTCGTAGCCGCTCCCATTCCTCCACGGAGACAGACCTCAAATGATCATGAACGCGCTTTGCAAACTGTTCCCCGACGCCCGACCGGACGAGATCGTCGCGCAGCTCAGCAAACCCGAAGCCATGAAGGTGCAGTTTCATCACCTGAGCAAGCGTGACGACAACAGCGTCTTGCGGGCTTCCTGACGGCTCGAGCTTGAACAGTTCGGATTCCCAGAAATAATGCTGGCCGTCGCGCGCAACGATAATGTCGTCCTCTGGCCCCAAACCAATGGAGACAAGCAAAGCGAACTGGATGCAGGCGCGGTCCTCAGGTGTCACTTGCATTGGCCGCATTCTCCATCAGGCGTAGTTTGGTCTGCATATGCTGGGGAAGGTCGTCAGGCTGATCCCACGACACAGGCGTGAAACCATCTTCTCGCAGCTTCCGATATTGCGCCCGGAAATCGGACGACCCCATCACATCGCGGCGGATGTAGACGCGGCAGGCATCCTCGTCTTTTACGACGGAGGTGCGCGTTGTTGCGGTATTCGGTCGGCCACGGTTTTGCGCGTCTCCCGATGCGCTTGGGTCAAAGATGTGCAGATTGGCCCCGGCCTTCTCAGCAGCGGCTTTTGCTTCGCGATACTTCACAGGATCACGGGCTTCTTCGCGGGTAAGGGAGTGCGCAGGACGGATGCCCTTGGGATACCAGTTGCCGTCGGCAGCACGTTCAAGGCCTGCGTCGCGCATTTTCTGCTCTTGTCGCTCCTCCTGAACAATATCCACGATGGATTTCTTGGCCGAGGTGCTATCCCGTTTGCCGTCTTTGATTTGATCGAGCAGACGGGAGTTGTGTTCATACAGCCCGTCCATTCGCTTCTGCTGGTCAGTCACGGTGGTGGTGAGCGTTTCAACCTGCTTGATCAGGGCTTGCAGGGCAGCCGTGGTCTCATCCGACATGATATTCTCCTATGGGTCCAACCAAAAATTGAGCGTGACGCAATTCGGGACGCCACGCTCAATCTGGTTTGGACAGATAGGAGCGATGCGTCGGCGTTGCTCAGACCAACAATCGGTCCTGCTCCCGGGTCTTCTCAACCGAAGAAGAAGGTCTTTTAGGCGGTGATTTCAGGTACTTCCACCGCGTCCGAACTCGCTCGACCCCTTGGGTGTGTTTTCGGAAAGAGGACGCGTTTTTGTCCGAGACAATGGGGAATTCCTCACCTTCCATCATCCGGCGAACACGGGCCGCAAGTACGTCACCGTCCCAGCCGATGAGAGAGCAGAGATCATTTCGGTGACGCGCAAACGCGCCCTGATGATCTGTCAGAAATGAAATGGCCTGATCTTGTTCCAACTGCGTGATACCGGCGCTGGCAGCGTTCTTTTGTATCGGCATGAACAGATCGCGATAGGCCTGCATGATGATTGCCACAACGAACGCCTCTTCGGGCGTCTGCGGGCGATCTGTGCCCGTCAACCCCATGGACACCCCGGATAGACTGTTCCGGGCATCACATGCCGCACAATCGCGGCATACACGATGTTCTCGGCAGAACGACGTTGCCAGTCGGCAGGCTGTTCCAACCAGACGACATAGACAAGGCGCGGGGCCAGATCGTTACCGATCTTGAACACCCCACGCGTCGGCAGTTGTGCATCTGCCAACGCGCTTTGAGTTCGGGGCAGTGAATGCCAATCAGACATTGGCCCGCAGCCCGTTCACAACAGAGGTGATGTGCCGCCAGGGGAGATCAAAATCGCCCTGAGTGGTTTGGACGCTCAGGCCGGTTCCGTGAGGCACAAGCCGGTAGTGGCGATTGATCGCTTCGGCGTCGGGGTCGATCAGGAAACGTTCCAGATCGTCAGCCAATCGGTCCGCCTCGTTGACCTTCAACATGGAGCGGCTGGAAATGGTGGTGAGGCTCAGGATGGCGTCGCCATCTTCAATACGCGCACTGATCTTCATCGCTTTGTCCTTCGGTGATGAAGCGCGCCCGAGGGGAAAAAGGAACATCGAACCACCCTCAGACGCGCGGTTTGTCAACGGGTCCGACGAATGATGCGTATCACCTCGCTTTGGGGCGATGTTCCGAAGAAGAAGGTGGAGATGCGGGAGATTTAGGTGGAAAGTGGTTTGAAATGAGGTGGCTGAGGCCTCGGTGTAGAAACCAAAATCAAGAAGTAGCTACTCAAAAACGGAGTAGCTACTTAAAAACAGCGACTTTTCTCTTGTCGCGATAGATGTCGGCTGCGCCATCAGGTCAGGCTACTCAATGAACTCCTGACAGCAACCGTAAGTTTCATTTGAGTATTCAATGTAGGTATGACCCTTTCTTAGACCGCAGGCGGAGCAGCGGATCGGGCGTGGTTCGTTAATGATCCGTTTGTTTCCAACAAGTGTGTGGGCAATGAAAGACGGGTCGTGCCATTGCTCAACCAGTGAAGTGAAAACAAAGTCGTAAAAGGTGAGTGTGCGCCCGCAAGAGCAATCCGATTTGCTAATGTAAAAAGTCTTATTCGAAAGCGCACCCTCCGCCAAGTCCAGTAGGTTTTCCATCTTTCGAACGTCATTTTCATCAGATTTTGTCGCGTCCGGTGAATTGCTCAAATCAACACGACGATCATCGAACTCTTTTTGGTCTAAGGTGCCAATCGCGAGATAACTTTTCATTGGTATTCCCTCTTTGAATAAACTTAAACTGAAGCAAAAGCAGTAGCTTCCTGACAACTTTGTACTGGGTGAAAAACAAAACCAAGGGAAAATTTGTCGTAACATCATTGGTTGTTTGCTTGCGCAAACCTAATACAATTTCTCCCGCACAGGTTAACTCCACCCGCAACTGGCTTTCTGCGCACTTGGACGCTGGTGAAGTGCAAACTGAATTTGCCTGTAAGTGCCCATGAATCTGCAACCTTTCTGCTCACTAAACCGCCTATGTTTGAAAGTGCGTTTGAAACTATGGCAGCAACCGCAAGAAACGTCTTGTTTTGCTGACGGATTACATGCCGATACTACTGAATGCTATTCAGTAGGGCTGTGGAATTCGGGGCAGTTGCGACCGGCTTGCATCAAGTCGGGCGGAGAATTCTAGGTCGGATCAGCAGGGCGAACGAAGCATAAGCAATGCGGCGGCTGCAAACATGGTGTCGATGGTGCACCCATGGTGCAGGGGATTTCCGATTGCAGATCAAGAGTTTGACACCATGTGCACCGTTTGCACCATTGTTTTCATGCATAAGCAGTTTTGTAGGTAATTCGCATCCGCCACCACTTACGTCTAAATACGCTGATCCGATGGTGTCGATGGTGCAAACGGTGTCACCGTCTTGAAAACCAAGCAGTTTCCGCCTGCACCATGCCCGCACCATGTGCACCATCAGCCCGCTAAGCTACGCTCCACGAACCAATATGTCCCACGGCTTGTCGCGTGCTTAGACAACTTCAAAGCTAAGTTCCTTCCGGTATCGGCTTCGAACTCGAAGATGCGCCCATTAAATCTGGTCAAGAACGCACCCATTGCTTTTCGCTCGTCCTTGAAGCCGAAATCGAAGTCAATGTTCAGCGCTCGAACCAGATCGACCACATCACCAGCTCGTACTGGTTTCGACCACTCAGCGCGGCGCACAGGCTCGCCATACTCGTTTCGATCCCCCGAGGGGTTAACTCGTCCACGATGCGCCTTGTCCATCGCAATGAACAATTCCCGCGCAACTTCTTCCTCAGGGTCTTCTGGCCGACGTTCCACGGGCGTATCAAGGAAACCGCTGACGCCGATACAATCGAACAGTCCCGACATCTTCGCCGCCCATGCCTCGTAGGATGCTTTTGACCCCGATCCCATTGGCATTCCAAGATTGACCCAATACTGGATGATCGTCAGGGCAGCACGTACCTGGTCTGCCTGATGATCACGCACCCATGACTTCAAGTCTTTGATGCGGAACCCTGAAACGTCCCGATCTTCGGGGTTTGCCATCTTTGCATCCATGCGAATGTCCACGGTGCGTCGATATAGTTCGCCTGAAAGGTCGGTGTTATTGCCCGAGCCGACCCACTGTACTTGCACAGGTACGCGGAGCATCTTCGATACGCCTAGGATGCGGGCGGCATAAACCTCAGCGGTCAGGACGGACGCAAACGATGCTGAGTTCAGAACATTGGCATTGTCGAAATAGACGCACCGAATACCATCGACGAAACAAGCTGTGAGGGTTTTCTTCATTTCGTCGTCAGAGCGGGGCGGTGTTTGGGCGTCGGGCCAAGCACCAAGCGTGGGAAACAGTGATGTTTCGATGAACAGGGATGCCCCTGTACCCGCTGCTGGCTTATTGATGAAATAGAGGGGCGTCGGCCCGAACATGTCGCGCATGTACGGTTCGAGCATCATCGCGAGCGCATGAACTTTGTCCGATTTGTCCTCGAATGGAAACTGCGAAATTGGTGTCCATAGCTGCCTCAACGCCGACCAAACTTGCTGACGCGTCGGCTCTGTTGGCACATCAACCGACACTTGCAGGTCGAGGAAGATCCCCGACGTTTCGTCAAAGCCATTCTCGTTCAGAAGTCGTCCGTCGCTGGTAAATGTCGGAACAATAGAGACTTGCTTGAGAGTTGGCACGGTCACGTCGCGGCGGCGCGCGGCCAGCATGTCTTCAACAACGTTCGCAGGGGCCGATACGGGTTTCCATTTTTGGTCATCCCTTGTGTACCAAGTCGTACAACGGTTCAGTTCGAACTTTAGGCCCGAACCATCCAGCAACTGCATTCGACCATCGTCCACGCGAGCGAGCGCCTCTCCATAGGCATACACCCCGGGATCACCATCAATTCGATACTCGGACAGCGCATCCCATGCTTGCTTTGCGACTTCGGCCACTTGCGCGGAAAGAAAAACTGCTGAGCCTGTGCCCTTTGGATTGCTTTTTTTCCATCCGAGCCAAAACGCGATCTCCTGCATCCACTCAATGGGAATACCCAAAATCTCGGCTGCTCTTGGAATACCAGCAACCTTGCGACCGGCTTCGAGGCGCTTGAGAGTGCGCCGCGCCTTTGACGCCCGCATTTTGATTTCGTCGTCCCCAGTCAAGCGGCAGAGATACGTCATGAAGTTTGTAATCTGTTCTTCGGACCACTCTGCGCGGACCATGCACCCGGTCAAAGCCAACGCAAGTTCATCGCGCATTCCTTCACCGGGATAAAAGCGGGTCAGCACAGCAACCGCAGCGTAGGCACCCGCCTGTCCGACGAGGCTATCGGTTGGCATTTCAATTGGAAGTTGCCGATTGATCCATTCAAGTTTGTCCCCGTCGGGATGTGTGCTTCCGGGTATCATTGCCTGATAGGCTTCCCCCTCCGACGAAGTGCGCAGTTCGCAAACGGTGTACGCGTGATCGCCGGTGAGCAAAGGTGCCCCCGTCACTTTGGGCAACTTGAAGGTCACAGGCCGGTCCAAGTCACTACGATAGATTAGGTGAGTGACTTCGCCTTTTCGTCCCCAGACAAGCGTGTTGTAGTTCCCGTCGGTGAAGATGCGGCGCATCTCAGGCCAGTCGAGATCGACATCAACCATACCTTTCTCGACAACGAGGCCGACTTGATTTCCGAGGTCGTCAGCGCTGTAACTGTTTTGACCCCAATTGTTGTCTCTTGGGCGTTTCTGGCCATCCAGCAGAGGGACTAACCGATAGCCAGCTTCGATAAGTGATTTTTCCATACCATTTCAGGTTGGACCCACATCATTGGTTCGGAACTGTCGCAGACTCGTCTATAAGCGAGTTATCCCATTGACTTCGTGATAGCGCCAAACCAATGGGGCGGGCCTCAAGCCTGCCCCACTTCTTTAGTTTTTGCCCATGCCATAACGGCGTCACGGTCATACCGAATGGTACGTTCCGACCAGTACATTGCTGGCGGTGCGTCGCCTTCGCTTTTCCATTCGTAAAACTTGCGTTCCGAAATTTGGAGGAATTCGCAAACTTGACGAGGGGTCATGAGTTTGGGGAGGTTGAGCCGGAATTCCAACTCTTCGATGCGCTGTTCGAGCGCGCGCAATACTTCGGCAGACATAGTGATTACGTCCTTTCAGTCTGTCCATCCAAACAGGGTGGCCTGAAAAGACGCGTTGTTGCGCCATGACGGTTATTGTGGCCTTCGCTCCATCGGATCGCCCGTCATGGCGGGCCAATGGATTTCACTGTTGCGCCCCACAATGGGCCGCAACACATTCATGGTGCACTCAAACGTCTACTGCAACTTCGAAAACAGGTGCTGTCTTAATTCGTTCGAACAGCACAGTTTCGATCATTGTGGGCGCACTCTTTCCGACGCGAGCCGTGTATTTCATCAGCATTTTTCCATCGCCTTGTGCCGACTTGTCGCCGCGTAGGTAATGCATGACGTGATCAGGCAAAAGCGCCTCGTTGCAGGCTTCTTGGAAAAACTTTCGAGAGTCATGGGGGCGAATGACATTCACTTTTTTGCCATTGACCATAGCTTTGAGCGGTTCAAGGCCGTGCCCACCGCCGACATAACCAGTGACCGTGTTGGCGGGAAACACCATTTCACTGTTTGATTGACGGATGGCGGTTAAGGCCTGCTTTACAGCATCTCCGATTGGTAACGCCCGGTTGCGGACGCCCGATTTGAGTTTTGGAAACACAAGCTCTTGGCGCTGCAAATCTACGAAACCATTTGTTCCGTCAGCTGACCAGCGAAGCGAGCACACATCTTCGACGCGGATACCTGTAAACAGCATCACGACCCAAGCGGTGCCCAGTATAATGTTCTGTTCTCGTTTCTCCCAAATCGCACCCCAAACCGTCGATAAGTCATCGGGGTCCAGATCGCGGTGAATGTCGCACAGATCGTACCAAAGAGGCGGGCGTTCATTCGCCTTTGGAACGGTAACTCCTTGGACGGGATTTCTGATCTCCAGCCGGTTAAAGGCGGAAGACAGGGCGACACGTACATGTCTTTTTGTTGCTGCCGAGTTATCACCCCGGCCAGTGTCGATGCTATTTATTGTTCGCTGAACCATGATGGTGGAAACATCGGTAGGTGACTTGTCGAGAATGTCAGCGGCCCAGCGTTCCAATTTGCCTGTCATATCCAGCCGGTGTTTTTCAGACATCTGACTAGAATCGCAGTGATGGTTCCACGCATCACGCACCGTTCTTATCTCAGCACCGGCCGCGTTCCCCCGATGCGCGGCCAGAGCCTTGATTTTAGACATTGCCTGTGCCGCCGTTGTCTCAGGGAACGTGGCATTCAGCGATTTCTGCTGAGACTTTCCATTTAATCGGCCTTTGAAATACCAGGTGGCTGCTCTCTTGCCGACACCAAGGTAAAGGCATTCGTATTTTCGGTCTTCGTGCTTGTACCAAATTGTGCCTGTCTCTGGCTTGTTTTTGGCGGCTTTGCGAACCTGCGGAACACTGTCGAAATTCAGAGTTGGGGTTTCATTGCGGGACATGGGGGATCACTTTTTCAAACAATTTTCAAACGAAACGCGACATTAAGTTGCGCCAATATGCAGTGTCAACCGACTGATTATCGTTTGAAATATCATTTAATGTATTGTTTTTTATAAATTACTGCACCAACGTGCAGTATCCGTATAAATCTACTTTTCTGATTTGTAATCAGTAGGTCCGCGGTTCGAGTCCGTGTGGGGGCACCACCATCGTCACTTCAGAGCCATTATTCCTTGTTTCATCGGGCTGGCGGCCCGAGATTTGGGGCGCAAATAAGGGCGCCTTCATTGTTTTGGGGGCGAACATGGGGAACCAAAAGCCGAAACCTCTGGACGGAACGTGCGGTGGCTAGGCTGGCGGTCATCCTGCAGCGGAACCTCGGATCGGCTCGGGTTGAAGCAGTCACCCTGTCGCAAAACGAGCAGTTGACAGGTTCCCTTTGCAAAGGCTCACTTAGCGGCTTTTCAATCAGTTTGGTTGGCAGTAAGAGTTCTCAGACGTCGCTGGCCTTGGGGCCTTGGTGACGCGCGGATGTGGCGAAACTGGTAAACGCAAGGGACTTAAAATCCCTCGCCCTAGGGCTTGCGGGTTCGATCCCCGCCATCCGCACCACTCAACCGGTCAGACCGGAAAACCCAGCTGGGTGATCAGCCGCCAGATGTCGCGGTTCGCAGCAGAGAGTTGAGCCACGATGTCTTCGATCTCCTGAATGGCCTTTTCGTCAACGGTGTCTTCGCGCCCCAGCTTTATGTCGGTCTTTCGATCCGCGATGCGCATCAGGATGGTTTTGGGGTTTCCGCTGTCGGCATCGAACGAGTAGATGCAGTGATTGTACCTGTTGCGGATGAAGGACAGTTTGCTCAGCCGCTGGGTGTGCTCCAGAATCGGATCGCGGATTTCGGCCGGCCGGCCGTCCATCTTGGCCAGCCGCTCGACCAGATCGATCCGGGCGCGCGTTGTGTTGAGGGTCAGGAATATGATGACCGCGACATCCTTGTTGGTGCCGCTCAGGCCGGCGATCAGGTGGATCAACAGGCTTTCCGTGTTGGTCCACATGTAGTTCAACTTGCCGACCAGTAGGATCAGGCGGTCAAAACGGGTTTCGAGTGTTTCATTCAATGGTCTGACCGTGTGTTTGGTCTGCGGTCACTTCGAAATAGAACTGCGCAGCCGCAGTCCTGTTGCTGACGCCTATCTTGCCCGCAACATTGTGCATGTGCAGCTTTACCGTGTGCTCGGTAATGCCGAGGTTTGCTGCGATGATCTTGTTGCTCTGGCCTTTCGAGACCAGTTGCAGAACCTGTTTTTCCCGCCGGGTCAGCCGAGAATAGATCGGATGAGGTTCTTTCGGTCTCGGTTTTGGCTCTACGGGGCTTTTGCTCAGCAGGCGGGGTTTGCTCTGGGGGCGGGGCGCAGAGACGCAATCGGCCAGAAAGCTGGGCAGGTAAAGCTCTTCATGCATCAGCAGTCGCAAGATCGAGCGCCATACATCCGGCGCGACGTTCATGGGGAGATAGCCGATATCTCCGAACTGAGCCCGGTCCCAGGTTTCGAACAATGACCGCGCGGCGTCCTCCTTGCGGTAGGCGAAGGCCAGACAGCCTGTCCCGGCGGCTTCTTTATAGGCGTCTGGACGGGCAAGCAGATCATCCAGCATGATCTGATCGACCACCACCACCTTGCCGGCCACCAAGCCCGGATCTCCTATCGGTTTCAGATCGGCGATGTCCTCATAGCGGTGCGCGGACACGCCGAACTCCGACTGAACACTTCGTAGAGTTTGATTTGAATAGAAGAGTTCCTTGCCGATGAAATTGATCGAAAAGTCCTCGGAACAAACGTTTAGTTGGGCAGCACTATCCTGCAATGGATTGCTCATTACTTCCCCCTATAAACCCACGCCGCCTAATCTGCGGCGAAATCGTAAACAACACGCGGTGCGTAAATTAACGGTAAATTAACTGCTATTGCCTAGTAACTATACCCTAAAGTCTATTTTTCATCAACATTCCGTGTTGTCCTGCCGATAGGGATTAGAACTTTAGTATAGGTTCATCATCGGTTCTCTCGTAAAAGTAGAGCAAAAATATGGTTTTAACCGTTTGGCCGAAATTCGGCCTCATTTTCGTGCCTAGGCTTGGATTTTCAGAGTAGTTTTCGGAAATTTATATTTAAAATCAATCTGATAGGCTGTCTAATGCTTTAGGGCAGCTATTCAGGCCGCCTCCCTGCTGCAACCATGACCCTGCTTCAATTTGGGAAGCAATGTCCTGACGTGTCCGCGAATCGCGCATTTACGTGAATTTCAATTCCGCGGTCAGCACATCGGCTTAGCCGGGAAAGGGAGGTGGAAGACGAATTCACTGAACAAGACCGCATCATGCGCGTGTTGCGCTTGATTGCATAAATTTTGTTTCAACTGCGCCAGTAGCCGTTTTGTAGATGAATGACGGTCGGGCGCTTAAAAAGTGGAATTTTAATATGAAACGTCAACAACCGCATAATACCGCAATCGGTGAAGTGAATGTCGAAAAGGCATATGTTCCGGTCAAAGCAGACGTTGATATCAAGCACGCTGAAATCGATGCTGATGTGAACAAGCAAGACAACGACAACAAGAACGACCAGGACCAAGGTCAGCAACAGGGTCAGCTGCAGGGGCAGAAGACCGACGTTGATAACAAGAACGACGTTGAAAACAAGAACGACAACGACGTTGAAAACAAAAACGGTCAGGGTCAGGACCAAGGCCAAGGTCAGAAACAAGGTCAGGCCCAGAAAAACGGCGATAATGACAACGACAACTCGAACCAAGTCAACATCGACTTTGGTGGCGGCGAGTGGATTCCGCGCGACGATGACCAGATCGACGTCGACCTGAAGAACGTTGGCTCTGTCGAAGACATCATCTCCGTTGGTAACAACTTTGACTATGATCCTGGCGACGATATGAACCTGGACATCTCAATGGATGGTCAGGGCAACGATATGTTGTCAATCAACAACCAACTGGGTCATCTGTCAGACGACGACACCCTGGGCAATGCCGAGGTGTCGAATGACTATGGTAGCTTCTCGCAGTCAGGTAATGCCACCGGTGGTAAAGCTTACGCCGACGAAGGTATCGGATCGCAGGCAGACGGAGGAAACTCCGGTGACGGCGGTGCAACCGAAGGTGGTAAGGCTATTTCCTTCACCAAAGGCGGCGAGGCCTACGGTGATGGCGGCAAGACCGGTGACGCCGACGCTGACGCAGATGCCGGAAACGGTGGCGACTCGGGTGATGCAACAACCCTGGGTCTGAACTTTGGTAAGTCCGAAGCAAACGCCAGTGGTTCTGGTGATGGTGGCAATTCTGGCGATGCAGTCGGCCTTTCGAAGGCCGAAAATGCTGGTTCGTCGAACGTAAATGACACCGACGGCGACGGTGGTGACGGCGGAACTGCCGCATCGCTGGGACTGGGTCTTGGCCTGTCGGGCGCTGGCAACAACGGTCAGTCGACCGGTGGCGAAAATGACAGCGTAGCACTTGCCAAAGGCGGAGCCCTTGCAGCCAACGACGCATCGGCTGACGGCGCAGAAGGCGGCGACAGCGGTGCAGGTAACCTTGGTCTGGCCAAGAACGAAGCCGAAAGTGAAGCCGAAGGAAATGACAATGCTTCGGGTGGCAACATCGGTCTCGGCCTCGCAGGTGCTGGTGCCGGAGGTATCACAGATACCGATGGCGGAACCGGTACTGGTGGCTCTGGTGACGGCGGCGAAGGCAACGGTGCCATGGGTGACGGCGGCGACGCCAACGGTGGCGGCGGTACCGCCGGTGACGCTAATCAGGGTGACATTGCTGTTGCAGCTAACAAGCAACTGAACGGTCTGGTTGGTCTGAACAAGGGCGACGCAGATGCCAGCAACGGTGGTGGTGACAACAACGAAGGTGGCAACGCCAACGCTGGTGGCGGTGACGCTGGCGAAGGTCGCGGCGGCACCGGTATCGGTGGTGACGGTCCTGGTGGTGCCGGCGACGGTGGTAACGGCAACGGCGGTAACGTCGATGCTGACGCAGACGCCCAAGGCGTAGGCGATCAGGATGCAACCGGTCCGGTTGTAACCCCGACTGCTGGTGACGTTGTTGGTACGGCCCGCAACGATCAGGATGCGGACTCCGATGCCGGCAACGGTGGAACCAACGATACCGACGGTACCGCGGACGCGGACGGAATCGCCACGGCGACGGCTGACGGCGTCGGCGGCGGCGGTGGCGCAATCGACCAGGATGCGCGTTCCGATGGCACCGGATCTGTAGATGCCGACAACGACGCCGGTAACGGCGGAGATTCCGAAGTATTCGCGAAAGCGGACACTGACGGAAGCGCAGACAGCCTGGCCGCGGCAATTTCGGGCTACGGCGGCGCTGGCAGCTCGGACAACGATGCGACATCGACCGGTTGGGCCAAATCTGACGGCACATCCGAGTCGGGCATCGGTGGCGGCGGCGGTGCTGCTCAGGCATTCGGTGGAACCAGCGGTAACGCACACGGGTTCGCCGAATCTGGCAACACCTTTGGCGGTGCCGTTGACGGTGGCGACGCATGGGGTGCGAACTCGGGCGCTGGTGGTAATGGTGGCAACGCCGGAACCTGGGGCTCGAACAACGGTGGCGACGGCATCGTGAACGGCGAGTCGCACGCATCGGCTGCTGCGGTAGTTGACACATCGGCCTTCAACCAGTCGATCGTCATGGGTGCCAACGTTCTTGGCAACGATGTCGATACCACGATGGTTGGCGGCAACATGTCGTCCAGCTACTCCAGCGACGACACCGACGTATAAGCGGAAACAGAGCCCGCTCAGGCGGGCTCTTACCCCTTCCAAGAAAACGCCGGGGCCGCACCAGGCGGCCTCGGCCCAACTGAACCTAATCCGGAAATTTCAGGCCGGGGCGGGGAAAGGAAAACAAAAATGCCTCTCGACAGTATTACGGAACAGATTGCACATTTCATTGGAACATTTGAGTTAACTACCGAGCAGGCCCGGTGGCGTGATCAGTATGAAGAATTTGTTGCTCTAAGACGGAAAGCGGAACTTGAAGAACTGGAAGATCCGACACGAATTCAAGTTAAAGCACATTTGAAGCTGGACCCGGGTGATTTCGACCCGCTGCCTTACAAATTCTCCGGCGTGAAAGCCGATGTCCCCCCACCACCTGCGATACCTGGCCCGATTGAAGACACCAGTGTTTCCTTTGGCCCCGAATTCGGCCCGGATGCATATTTTCCCGATGCGCAGTTTTCGGCCATGACGCAGCTGAACGTCGTGATGAAGCCGGTTTTTGAAACTGAACTGATCGGCTCGGCGGTTACGTACACGTTCCAGAAAATTCACCTGAATGACAACGACACCGTGGGCGAAGGGGACTTCCGCGATGTCGAAGCGCTGATGGCAGAGGGTCAAGCTACATTGCAGGTGGCGCTGACCTTGCACGCGGTGTCACCCCCGTCGATCCATATTATGGACTACCAGTCCGGCGAAGCGGTCGAGCTATTGCTGGATCAGATTTATACGCCCGTGAACGTCGAAATTGACGGTGTCACGGTGCATCAGTTCCTGGGCGAAGGCGCCACGGGCATGATCGTGAACGGCGAACATGTCGATGAGATGCCTGATTTTCTGGAATTGATCCCAGAGCACCACAAAGCGGACATTGAGGAAGAAGAAGAGGACGAGATTTCCGAGGCGTTGCCAGCCGAGTGGGACCAGTCCGAAGACCCCGAATTCGAGGACGGCCATTCCGTCGTCGCGGGCGGCAATTGGGCCGTCAACGAGGTCTCGGTCTCTGTTGGTTGGGTTGACGCGCCCAATATCGTGGTCGGCGGAAACTCGGTGAACCTGACTGTCGTAAGCCAGGTCGCCGTTGTTGTGGATGTCGACGAAGGTGAAGAAGGCGTCCAGAGCGAAACGCACGTGGTTCAAGCGTCCGAGATCAGTTCTGAATCGCATGCTGCGCCCTGGTTGGAAGACAATGTCGCGGATGAAGTCGAGGAGGGCGAGGAGGCCGAAGACCCCCTTATCGTGATCGACTGGATCAGTGGCGATCTGCTGGTAACGAACTTCATCAAGCAAGTTATCGACGCCACGGATATCGACCAGATTTCTGCCGAAATCACTGCATCGTCCACTGCGTATACGTTGGGTGACAACATCATGACCAACGTGACCGACATCCTTCAGCTTGGCTCTTTCTATGACTTGATCATCATCGGCGGTGACATGATCTCGATCGATGTTGTGAACCAGACCATCGTGTTGATGGACAGTGATGTGGTTCACGGTGCAAGCCCGACCGATGCAGAAGACAATCTGGTGATGAACAAGGTCTCGCTGACGGCCGAGGGTGAAGATACCCACGAAGCGTTGAGCCAGAACATGGCCAGTACAATCGGTATGCAGGAAGTCGATTCCGATGCGCTCGAGGATGCGCTGCTGAACGATCCCATGTATGCCGGAACCGAACTGGTCCGGGTTCTCAAGATCGAAGGTGACCTGCTGCAGGTCAACGTGATCGAACAGGTGACCTTGCTGCAGGATGACGACGACGTTTATGTCGATACCCCGGGTGGGCAAGAAGTTTCAGCCCTGGGTGCCGGCAACGCTCTTTTGAACTCGGCCAATGTGACCAAGATGGGCGTCGACTCTGTCGTTATGGCTCAGGAAGAAGAGTATTCTGAAGTGATGTTGCATCAGGCAAGCCTGATCGACAGCCCGGAAGAAGAAAACAGTGAGCTGGCCAACGAAGCGATCGCGATCCTGATGGAAGAGGCTGATGCGGCAGGCGACGCCGAAAACTTGTCCGGTGCGTCTACACTTACCTCCTCTGAAATGGCAGCCATCGACGACGGCCTACAAACTATGCTAGCGTAGTAACCCTGTTTGTTACGAGTGACCTGAAAGTTTTAACATGTCGATTGTTTTTCCGTCGCGCCCGAGTCGATACGCCAGCCCATTGGATCGTAACGGCGGCGGCGTTTCTAAACCGCCAAGCGCGGGCCAGTCTGATAAGAAATCAAAGAAAACACCCGGATTACGACTTAGCGAAGATTTACGCATCAGTGATCCGCAAGACGGTAAACGGGAGGCAGTCGCCGAAAGCGATGCGAGCGCCGAAAATACCGTGAAAGCAAAACCCGCTCATCACCAAGCGAAAGTGGAACCGCAACTGCGCGCCGGACCTCCCCCCCGGCGCAAGCAGCCGCAGCCTGCCGAAGACAGTGACCAACAGGGCAGCGGTGCTGGGGTGGCCGACGCAGAGAGCCCCGATCCAGAACCCGTCAATAAGACGAGCGACCGTATACCCCCCGCGTCGCGCTCGAATGGCGGCGATCGCATGGGCACCACTATCGAGGCCAAGGCGAACGAACCATTGCTGCGCAGCAATTCAGGTGGCGGCGATGGGAAAGGGCCACCCCAAACATTTCACAAGCGCACCCCGCCAGAGGATTTTCGCAAGACATTGCGCATCTCGTTGCGGGCAATCTATCGCAATCTGGCCTTTGTGCTGGTGCTGACTTGCGCGACGAACATCCTGATCCTGGCGATCCCGATCTATCTGTTCCAGATCAGTGACCGTGTTCTGACCAGCCGGTCGCTGGATACGCTGATCATGCTGACGGCCATTGTCGCGGGGGCGGTGGTTTTCCAATCGGTCTTTGACGCGGTGCGGCGGTTCATGCTGATGCGGACCGCGGTCGAAGTGGCCGCCCGCCTTGGCGCTCCGATCCTCAGTGCAGCGGCCCATGCCTCGCTGCATGGCAGCGGGCGTGAATATCAAACACTGGGCGACCTTCAGCAAGTACGCGGATTTCTGACGTCGGGCACGTTGATATCCTTCCTTGATGTGCCCTTCGCCCCCTTGTTCATCTTGATGATCTTTCTGGTGCATCCGCAGCTTGGGATGATCGTGATCGTCACAGCTCTGCTGTTGATGACGATCGCATTCATCAACCAGCGCATGACGGCCAAGCCCTTCGCCGAGGCAAACAAGGCGCAGTCCATGGCCAACATGCATCTGGATTCGATGTCGCGAAACAGCCAGATCATCAACGCCCTGGCCATGATCCCCGAGGCCGTGCGCATCTGGGGCCGCGACACCGCACAATCGCTGACATGGCAGGTTCGCGCGCAGGATCGCAACGTGATCTTTGCCGCCATTTCCCGCGCGGTGCGCCTGTTGACGCAGATCTGCATTCTGGGCTGGGGCGCATTTCTGGCGCTGCAAGGCGAGATCACCGGCGGCATGGTTATTGCGGCTTCGATTATTGCAGGTCGGGCCTTTGCGCCGATCGAGGGTTCGATCGAAGGGTGGAACAGCTTCCTGCTGACCCGCGCTGCCTATGGCCGTATCAATCAACTGCTGTCCAATTCAGCGCTGCAATTCGAAAAGCTGCGCCTGCCGCGCCCCGAGGGACGGCTGGACGTGGAACGCCTGCTTTACGTGCCCGGCGGCACCAAGCGCGTCGTCCTGAACGGGATCAGTTTTTCGCTGAATCCGGGTGAGACACTGGCCATCATTGGCAATTCCGGTGCGGGTAAAACCACGCTGGGTAAAACGCTGGTCGGGTCGATCCTGCCGACATCGGGCAGTGTCCGTCTTGACCTGATGGATATCCGCAACTGGGACCCGCGCCAGTTTGGCGAAAGCATTGGGTACCTGCCGCAAGACGTGCAGCTGTTCCCCGGCACCATCAAGGACAATATCGGCCGGATGCGCTCGGACGCGACGGATGAGCAGATTCACGACGCTGCCGTTCTGGCCGATGTGCACAACATGATCGCAACGCTGCCGCAGGGCTATGAAACCGTGGTGGCTGCGGACGGCTCACCGCTGTCCGGCGGTCAGAAACAGCGCATCGCGCTGGCGCGGGCCTTCTTCGGCAATCCGCGCATGGTGGTGCTGGACGAGCCGAACTCGAACCTGGACGTGGCGGGCGACAAGGCGCTGTCGCGGGCCATCGAACAGGCGAAAGAAAGCAAGATCACTGTGGTAGTGATCACGCAGAAACCGACGCTTCTGAATGTGGTCGACAAGATCATGCTGCTGACGGATGGCCGGGTGGCGCTGTTTGGTCACCGCGAACAGGTTCTGCAACAACTGAACGGGCCGCGTAACAATGCGCCCGGCATTCAGAAGCAGTAAGGGGGGTGCGATATGAATGAACTGGTACCCGTTAACAACGATCCCAACGACCCGACGGTCTGGTATGCCGAAGTTCCGCGTTCGATAAACCGTCTGATCGTCATCGGGTTCGTCCTGCTGGTCGTCTGCTTTGGCGGCTTTGGCGTCTGGTCCTTCAGTGCGCCTCTGGCGGCGGCGGTGATCGCACAGGGCAGCTTTGTCGCCACTGGCCGCAACAAGATCGTGCAACACCTGGAAGGCGGCATCATTCAGGAAATTCAGGTGGTCGAAGGTCAGTCCGTCACAGCTGGTCAAGTGATGATGACGCTGGACCAGACCTCGGCAGAAGCGAACGAACGTGAATTGTTCATCCGCAAAATCCGCCTTCAAGCCATGTCCGAACGCCTGAACGCGGAATATGGCGAAGCACAACGGCTGGAGTTTTCCCCGAATCTGATCGACGCCTCGGATGATACCGAGGTGATGAGCATCCTAGACGGGCAGAAGATCACCTTTGACCTGTCCCGCAAGACCTTGCTGAACGACATCGCATTGCTTGAACGCAACATGGAAGCTCTGCGCATTCGATCAAGCGGGTTCGAGGCGCAATTGGACAGCATGGTGCGGCGGTCAGAAATCCTTCAGGAAGAGTTCGACACCAAGCAGGCGCTTTTCGAAAAAGGGCTGGTGCGCAAGGGTGAGCTGAACACCATTCGCCGGGTTCAGGCCGAAGCCGAAGGCCAGCAGGCGCGATTGCAGGCCGAGGCGGCTGAGATCAGCCAGATGCTGTTGAAATACGAAGAACAGATCTCTCGCACCCGGGCAGCCTATCGTGAGGCTGCGTTGGATGAGCTGGGCGTGATCGAAGCCGATCTGGAAAGTGTCCGCGAAAAAGCCCGTCAGGCCCGTAGTGTCCTGGACCGCGCGGTCGTGCGGGCTCCGGTGACGGGTACGGTGGTTCGGCTGCACTATCACACGCCGGGTGGCGTGATCGAAACCGGTGAACCCATCGCCGAGATTCTGCCCGCAGACGCCCCCCTGATCATCGAGGCGCAGATCCCGCGCACCGAGATCGACAGTGTTGTGACCGGGCAAGACGCGACCGTGCGTCTGGTGGCGCTGAACCAGCGGACAACGCCTGTGCTGAACGGTCAGGTGTTCTATCTTTCGGCTGACTCAGTGATCGAAGATACCAACGGTGCACCGCAAGAGGTCTATCTGGCCCGCATCTCGCTGGAACCGGAAGAGATCGAACGCGTACGGGGCTTTATCCCGACCCCGGGTATGCCCGCCGAGATCATGATCCAAACCGAAGAGCGCACGTTTGCTGCCTATATTGCGAAACCTGTGACAGACAGTATGTCGCGCGCGTTCCGCGAACAGTAACGGGCTGGCCGCACGGCAGTTCTGTACACTTTGCTAAAGAAAGTCACCCTTCGGCAATTGCCGGAGGGTTTCTCATGTCCTTGATTGTAAAAGACAAGATTTAGGTCACAAATGTTCCCCGTGCGCGCCGCGCTGGAAGGAGGCGACCTGTATGATCAGGCGTTCAGGAACGCCCGGACGGCGGCCTCGAACTCGCGGGGTTTTTCGGCGTGCAGCCAATGGCCCGCGCCGGGAATTTTGGCGAATTTGGCGGACGGGAACAGCGCGCGGATCAAATCGCGATGCTGGGGCAGGACATAGTCGGACTCTCCACCCGAAAGGAACAAGGCCGGGCCGTCCCACAATGCGTCCGCCTCCGGAAAGCCCATGATCATTGGCATTTCAGCCGCCAGAACATCGAGGTTCAACAGCCAGCGCTTTCCTTTGATATCAAGTGATTGCGTGAAAAAGCTCTGAAGCGCGGGTTCAACGCCCTGAACAGCCAGTTGCTGCGCGGCGTCCGAGCGTCGCTCGATCGTCGAGAAATCGACGGCGCGCATGGCTTCGATGAATTGGATCTGACTGTGGGTATAGGTCACCGGCGCGATGTCGGCGACCACCAGTTTGCGCACCAGATTCCCATGCTGCAGGGCCAGCGTCATCGCCGCCTTGCCGCCCATCGAATGGCCCACTACGTCGGCCTTACCGCCGAAATGTTCGATCACCTCTGCGAGATCATTGGCCAATTCCGGATAGCTGTGCTGATCGGTCCACATGCTGTAAGCGTGGTTGCGCATATCGACGGCCACAACTTGCCGCTCATCCGCCAGGCGCCGGGCAATCACACCCCAGTTCCGGGCCGAGCCATAAAGCCCGTGCGCAATCAGCAGAGGCGGGTTCGAAGTCGGTTCACCATGTATGATCGTGTTCAGCATGCGGCTGTGATACCCGCCGCGATCAGAAACAACCAGCCCCATTGTCGCCTTCGCTTATGGGGGTTAAGTTGGCAGCTTCGGAGGCCCCGTCATGTCGGAAAATACAGATATCCAAAGCCAGATTGCGCAAACGGTTCAGTTGCTGCGCAAGAAACTGGGTGTAAAGGACAAGACGCTGGCGGACTCGATCCGCAAGGCCAAACGGCTGCTGCCCCGGCGTATATACAAGCAGGCGCTGATGCTGGCGAATGCCGAGCAAATGGCGGCTCACCCAAAGTTGCGGCTGGTGCTGGATACTCCGAAGCTCGCGCGCGCGTCCGAAGAGGTTCAGGCGCATCTAAGCGGTATCAACCGTGCCGACCGGCGACTGGGATGGTTTCTGGGGATGCTGGGCGGGCTGGCGTTCAATCTGTTGGCCTTGTTGGCGCTGCTGATCGTTTTCCTGCGGTGGCAGGGGTTTATCTGATTTGCCGAAAAAAACGGCGCCCATCGGGCGCCGCTCAGGTCTTTGATTTTAAACCTGATTACAGGTTAGGATAGATCGGGAATTTGGCGCAGAGGTCTGCGACCTCGGCTTTG
>NZ_WPYP01000009.1 GCF_013030985.1 Ruegeria arenilitoris
CGGTCTTCCGGCATCGCGTCGATGCTCAGCACCTCTTTGCGCTTGGCGATCAGGACATAGACAACGCAGGCCAGGTACAGGCCGACAACCACGGCGCCGATCCATTGAATCTGCAGCCACTGGCTCTGGAACAGCAGGGTCAGGACGAACAGCAGCGCGACGTTGCCGCCGACATAGACCAGTTTGCCCAGACGCTCGACCGTCATGTTCAGGTTGTCGGTGTACAGGCGGATCAGCGAGTCCAGCGAGTTGATCACGAAGGTCACGCCCACAATCACCATCGCGATGTTGGTGATACCTGCGGTGTCGATGCCGTTCAGGTGGTAGTAGTAGAGAACGGTAAACCAGATGCCCAGCGGGATCGACGGGAAGATCAGCAGTGCCGCCAGCAGCTGCCATGTGGTCAGACCACCGACAAAGCGCGAGGTGAACTGGCCGATCATGATCGACCATGCGAACCACCAGAACAGGTAGAAGGCGTGATAGTCGGTCAGCGGCAGGACAAATTTGTGGATGTTCGTGAAATAGGCGCCGATGTTGCCGCCGGTTTCCAGGAACCCGGTGACACCCATACCGGCCGCCGCCCACATGCCAAGGATCAGGGCCAGGAACAGGAAGGTCGAACCCACCGACAGGATGCGCACGTATTTCAGGTCGGTCGACGAATAGGCAGCAGCCAGAATCACGACGAACACGATGATATAGAACGTACCGACCACTGACTCACCGTCGCCAACTTCGGGCAGGTAACCCGGCAGGTAGATCAGGAACAGGCTGGCGGTAAAGGCGCAGGTGCCGATGATGACCACGTTGTTGACCAGCTTGACCAAGGGGATTTCAAAGAACTTCACCCGCGGCTCGATCACGCAGAAATAGAACGCTGTCAGGAAGTAGAACGCCCAGATCAGGAAACCCCAGAAGCCGAACTCGATTGCCAGCGGATTGGCGAAGGCATAGGCGGGATCTTCGGCATAACCGCCGAACTCGGTCAAAGGGAACATGATCAGGCCGACATCCAGACCGGATGTGAAAAGGATCGCAATAAAAGTGAACAGATGGACGGGGGTTACGCCAACACAGCGCAGGTTCCACCACTTCACCACGAAGAAAGCGACCAGGCCCAAAGCCAGCAGGACGCCGAACGACAGGATGTACTCCAACAACACTTAACACACCTCCCATTATTTTTCGGATGCGGATGCTGTTATCTTTTATTGGCGAGTCAATCAATAAAAACGACCAATCGGTTAATGCTGTGAGTCGGATGTGCCTTTTTTGACGCAAAAAGCGACCCGCCTTGCGGTGAATGCGAAATTGATAAACAGTGCGCGAAATTGCTGAGAGGGGAGCGGAATGGACCTTCGCGCCATTGCCATGGGGCTGACATTTGCGTTCATCTGGTCCTCGGCCTTTACCTCGGCCCGGATCATCGTCGCGGATGCGTCTCCGTTGTTTTCGCTGGCTGTTCGGTTTCTGATTTCAGGGCTGATTGGCGTGGCCATTGCACGCGCCATGGGTCAAAGCTGGAACCTGACACGCCCCCAGTGGCGGGCGACGATCTTGTTCGGAATCTGCCAAAATGCCCTTTATTTGGGTCTGAACTTTTATGCGATGCAAACGGTTGAGGCGTCGCTTGCCGCCATCATCGCCTCGACCATGCCGTTGCTGGTGGCTTTGGCGGGCTGGTTGTTTTTGGGCGAAAAGCTGCGTCCGCTAGCGGTGCTGGGCTTGTTTGCGGGCTTTGCCGGTGTGGCTCTGATCATGAGTACGCGGATCGGTGGCGGCGTTGACATGTTCGGCGTGACCCTGTGCTGCGTGGGTGCCCTGGCGCTGACCTTTGCCACGCTGTCCATTCGCGGAGCCACTTCGGGCGGCAATTTCATGATGGTGGTCGGATTGCAGATGCTGGTGGGCTCTGCCGTTCTGTTTGTCGCGGCTCCGCTGTTCGAAACAATCTACATCCACCCAACCGTTCCGCTGGCGCTGGCCTTCACCTACACGACCCTGTTCCCCGGCTTGCTGGCCACACTGATCTGGGTGCTGCTGCTGGACCGGATTGGCGCCACCCGCGCGGCGACCTTCCATTTCCTCAATCCCGTTTTCGGCGTCACCATCGCCGCCATCCTGTTGGGTGAAAAACTGGGCCCGCTGGATGCGGTAGGGGTCGGGATCACGACACTCGGTATTCTGGCGGTTCAACTGGCGCGGCAACCTGTTCAGGGCAGCAAGGCCTCAACCTGACGCAGCAACTTGGGCGCATCCGGTTTTGTGTTCGCGCCATAGGTGGCAACAACCTCGCCATTGGGATCCAGCAGGATTTTGTTGAAGTTCCACCGGGGCTCAAACCCGGTCTGTGCCGCGACCGCCTTATAAAACGGATGCGCATTCGCACCTTTCACCGGGGTGATATCCGTCATCGGCAGGGTCAGGCCATAGTTCATCTCGCAGAATTCCTTGACCTCATCGGCCGAGCTCAGTTCCTGGTTGAACGAATCCGATGGCACCGCCAGAACCACAAGGCCCTGATCCGAATAGGCCTCATACACCTTTTGCAGAGCCGTATATTGCCCGGTGAAGCCACAGTGCGAGGCGGTATTCACCACCAGAACCGGCTGACCCCTCCAGCCCTCGATCGACAAGGTTCCGCCATCGATCGACGCGAACTCCCCCGACAACGGAGCCGCCTGCACCGCGCGACCGAGCAGGATCAGGACCGTCAAAACAAACATTCTGAGCATGATTTGGCCTCCCTTTGCTTATATTACGTATCAAACCCGGTCGCAGATCACCCGCACGAACGCGCGAGGCCGCTGAAATAGGGCTTTGATTTCCCCGCCCCTGCCCCCAGATTATGCCACAAGAAAAATGACCGGAGGAGCCATGACCCGTTATACCAAAGACCCCGAGGCCATCGCCGCCCTGTCCCCCGAAGAGTTCCACGTCACCCAGCGCAGTGGGACCGAGCGTCCGGGCACCGGAAAATACCTGAGCAATAAGGAACCGGGGATTTATGTGGACATCGTCTCGGGCGAGCCGCTGTTTGCCTCGACCCACAAATACGAATCCGGCTGCGGCTGGCCCAGTTTCACCAAACCGATCATCCATGAGCATGTGGAGGAGTTTCACGACGCCACCCATGGTATGATCCGCACCGAGGTCCGCTCGAAACACGGCGACAGCCATCTGGGGCATGTCTTTCCGGATGGCCCGCGCGAACAGGGCGGGCTGCGCTATTGCATCAACTCTGCCGCGCTTCGGTTCATCCATCGTGACGAGATGGAGGCCGAAGGCTATGGCGAATACCTGATCCATGTGGAGGATATCCAATGACCGATGAACGCGCCGTACTGGCCGGGGGCTGTTTCTGGGGGATGCAGGACCTGATCCGCAAACTGCCCGGCGTGTCGGACACCCGCGTCGGCTATACCGGCGGTGACGTGCCCAACGCCACCTATCGCAATCACGGCACCCATGCCGAAGGGATCGAGATATTCTTCGACCCATCGCAGATCACCTATCGCGATCTGCTGGAGTTCTTCTTTCAAATCCACGATCCCACGACATTGAACCGTCAGGGCAATGACCGCGGCATGAGCTACCGCTCGGCCATCTATTACGTGGATGATGCGCAGAAACAGATGGCTGAGGACACAATTGCCGATGTGAATGCCAGTGGTATCTGGCCCGGCAAGGTGGTGACCGAGGTCGAACCCGTCGGCGATTTCTGGGAGGCCGAGCCCGAGCATCAGGATTACCTCGAGCGTATCCCGAACGGCTATACCTGCCACTTCCCGCGCCCCGATTGGGTTCTGCCCAAACGCAACGCGGCTGAATAACGGGACAGCCCCTGCCGGGGCTACCCTGTCGCCACCCTCGGGCGGCCGCTGGCCTCGACGGTGATTGTGGCTTCGACAAACACGTCCTGCGCCTCGATCCGGGCGGTTCGGATATCCCGGTCGATCACGATCCGGATATCCTCGGCCCCGGCCTGACGCACGGCGCCCTCGGCCTCGGACCGCAGTACCGATTCCAGCAGGTCCAGCGCCGCGTCGGATTCGTTGAAATCCTGCGGACCGTCTTCAAGATGGACCCGGAACCGGCCCTCGGACGGAGATGTGACCGTTCCCATTCTGCGCAGGGTCAGGCGGCCCACCACGGCACCGATGGCATTGGCCACACCCGCATGTTCCGGCAGGATCATACGACAGCGCAGACGCTCGCCCACCGCAGGGTAATAGCTGGGTGCCGACGCCCCAAGGCCCACTACATCGACGTTCAACATCGTATCCAGCGCCAACAAACCGCGATGCCTGGACAGGCCCTTTTGCGTCAGAACATGCCGCGCCAATTCGGCGGAAGGCACACCAAACGCTTCGGCCTCTTCTGAAAAAGCAGTCTCTAACAAGGTCAATATTGTCTGTTCGGTCAACTGATCCACAATGATCTGTGCCAGCTCTTCGGGCGTCTTGGCCAGCCTGTCACCGGTGCCAATCCGTTTGCGCGCGATCAGTTCCAGCGCCTTGTTGGCGGCATCCGCATCCCAGGCATCCAGCCGGCCCAGAACATGGCTGGCATCCGATGGCGTCACGCCCGAGACCTGTACGATCCCACGATCCACCAGCCGCGCCAGAGCCCCGTTTTCCATCCGGGTCCGCAGCAGTTCGCTGAGCGGCAGGACCTTGTCACCCAGCCGCTCCAGCAGATCCTCTTCCCGGGCGCCCAACCCCTCGGCGTGAATGCCGGGAACGCGGCGTGCGAAACGGGTGTCATGCTCACCCACCGTTGTTGCCCGCAGTTGCGTATCCAACACGGTATGAACGGCCTCGGGCGCTTCGGACGCGATCAGCGAGACGGGCAGCACCCGCCGCGGCCCCAGAAACACGCCGCCGCCCAAGCCTTCGGTCATCACATGCACCTGGCTGTCGCCGCCAAGACCATGGGTGCGCATTGCAACCGCCTCGACCATGGTGCGGAACCTGCCGACCTGCGCCCCTGCCGGATCAATCGCAGGTTTGCCGTCGCGGATCAGCGCCACATCGGTGGTCGTGCCGCCGATATCCGACACAAGAGCGTTCTCGGTTCCCGTCAGCCAACTGGCCCCGACAATCGACGCCGCCGGGCCGCTGAGGATGGTTTCAATCGGCCGCTCACGCGCCTGTTCCGCGCTCATCAGGGCGCCGTCCCCGCGCACCACCATCATTGGCGCGGTGATGCCCAGTTCCAGCAACCGGTCCTGCGCCCGCCCGATTAACCGGTCGATCATCCCGATCAGCCGGGCATTCAGCACTGCAGTCACCGCCCGTTTCGGACCGTTCAACTTGGCCGACAGGTGATGCGAACAGGTCACTGGCGCACCGGTCTTTTCCGCAATGATCCGAGCCGCCTCCAGCTCATGCGCCGGGTTCCGTGTGGCGAATTGGGCAGCAATAGCAAAACCCGAGACGCCTTTGTGAGAGTCCAAAAACGCCTCAAGCGCCGCCACATCCAACGGCGCAGCCTCGCCCCCGGCATGGGTATGACCACCCCCAACCACCAGCGCCGGATCACCTTTCAACGCGTCCCGCAACCCGTGCTTGTCCAGATCGCCGTCCTTGAACCCGATATAGATCAGCGCAACGCGCCCGCCCTGCCCCTCGACCAGAGCATTTGTCGCCAATGTGGTCGACAGCGACGCCATGGATATCTGCTCCGGCGCCACCTGCGCCGCGTCCAGAACCGCCTGAATCGCCTTACCCACGCCAATCGCCAGATCGGCCCGCGTGGTCAGGGACTTGGCCGAGGCGATTACCTCACGCTCATCCCGGATCAGCACCGCGTCGGTATAGGTTCCGCCCGTATCCACCCCCAAAGCCAACGCCATCGGGTTCTCCTTCCTGTTCGCTACGGATGGGTTTAGTGGTTTGGACCGACACGTCCAGCCTGTTTGCGGCACTTATGGCAATCGTTGCACCGCCCAGCGCGCGGCGTCGGCAACGGTGGGGTCGGGATCATCCGTCAAACCCTGCGCGACGGGCCTGAGTTCGACCCTTCCCGAGTTTCCGATGGCATAGAGCACATTGCGCACAAACCGATCCCGCCCGATGCGCTTGATTGGCGATCCGGAAAATTTCGCGCGAAACGCTGCATCATCCAGCACCGCCAGATCTGCCAGTGCAGGTGCCTTCAGATCGTCCCGGGCGGCATAACGCATATCGCTGGCCGCAACCGCAAACTTGTTCCACGGACAAGCGGCCAGACAATCGTCGCAACCATAAATCCGGTTGCCGAGCTTGCCGCGCAACTCTTCGTCCACCGGGCCTTTGTGTTCGATGGTCAGATAGGAAATGCAGCGCGTTGCATCCAACTGGTAGGGGGCCGGAAAAGCATTTGTCGGACAGGCATCCAGGCAGGACCGGCACGATCCGCAGTGGTCTATCTCAGCTGGGTCCACAGGAAGATCCAAAGTGGTAAAAACAGACCCTATAAAGGCCCAGTTACCCCAATCCCGACTGACCAGATTGGTGTGTTTGCCCTGCCAGCCCAGCCCGGCAGCATAGCCCAATGCCTTTTCCGGCACCGGAGCGGTATCGACAAAGACCTTCACTTCGCCACCGCCCTCGGCAATCAGCCACCGTGCCAGCCGTTTCAGCCGTTTCTTGACCAGATCATGGTAATCCTTGTTCTGCGCATAGACTGAGATCGCCGCCTTGTCCGGATGATCCAGCACCTCGGTCGGGTCATGGTCCGGCGCATAGCTCTCGGCCAGCATGATCACCGACCGTGCTTCGGGCCACAGTGCTGCCGGATCACCACGCCAATGGGTCCGCTCGGCCATCCAGCCCATCTGACCGTGATATCCGGCCTGCAGAAACGCCCCTAACCGGGCCGGAACTTCAGGCACGTCCCAAGGCCGACACACACGACAGGACACAAACCCTTCGCTCAGCGCCTGCGCCACCAGCTTGTCTTTTAAACCCGATCCGCTCTTCATCTGGCTACAAATATCCTCGGGGGGAATCGCGCACAAGCGCGATGGGGGGCAGACAGCCCCCCACTACCCTATCAGAAATCCAGATCAGCGTAGTGCAGCGGCGGCCGGAACCCCGGCACCTGATCCGCCAGAATCGATCGAAACGCCGGCCTCGACTTGATCTTGGCGTACCAGTCCTTGACCGCCTGAGACCGATTCCAATCCACATCCGAGATATAGTCCAGTGCTGACAGATGCGCCGCGGCTGCGAAATCCGCCAAGGTCATCTGATCGCCCGCCAGCCAGCGCCGGTGATCCAGCAGCCAGGCCATGTAATCCAGGTGATACTTGATCGCCCGAGCACCTTCCTTGACATTCTTGCTGTCTGGATAGCCCTCACCGGTGACTTTCTTGTTCACCCGCTCATACAGCAGTTTCGAGGTCACCTCATGATGAAACTTGTCATCAAACCACCCCACCAGACGCCGCACCTCATACCGGGCCTCGGGCGTTTTGGGCATCAAAGGGGGCTCCGGGCGGGTTTCTTCGATATATTCGCAAATGGCGGCACTTTCCGACATCACACGCCCGTCCAGACGCAGAACCGGCACTTTGCCGGCGGGGTTGCGGCGCAGAAAATCCGGGTCTTTCTCCCAGTATCGTTCCTCGACCAGCTCAACCTCGATCTTCTTTTCCGCCAGGGACAGGCGGACCTTGCGGCAATATGGGGACAGGGGAACGTGAAACAGACGCGCCATGGGCTTCCAATCGAACCAGTGAATACCCTTCAGCTTTAGCCTTGAGGGGCGTTGGTTTTCAATCCTCGAAACAGTCCGCGCGACCATCTGCGCGGATGGTGGCCGCCCCGTCCAGGATTGACGCAGCCCGTCGGCGTGTGCGCACAGAGGGGTCGGTGACCGACCGGTTGCGGGGCGAGGGCAGGATCGCCGCGATCCGCGCGGCCTGCACCGGGCTCAGCCGGGATGCCGATACGTTGAAATTGCGTTGAGCAGCGGCCTCGACCCCGAACACGCCCTGCCCGGTTTCGGCAACGTTCAGGTAGACCTCAAGAATGCGCTGCTTGCTCCAGAAAATCTCGACAACCGGCGTGATCGAGGTTTCCAGCGCCTTGCGCACCCAGCTGCGGCCCTGCCACAGGAACACGTTCTTCACCACCTGCTGCGTGATGGTCGACGCCCCGCGCGTACCGCCGTTTTCCAGCGCCTCGCGGATCGCTTCGACGTCAAAGCCCCAATGCAGACAGAAATTGGCATCTTCGGCCGCCACGACCGAACGGGCCATGACGGGTGATATCTCCTCGATCGGCACCCAATCGCGCTCGACCTTGCCCAGCCGGCGCCATTCGGACCAGATCGTATGGGTCACCGGCGGGTTCACCACCGAATAAAGCACCACCAGCCCGACCACAAAGACAATCACCCCCACCACAGCCCGAGTCACCCAACGGCGAACCCGCAATGTGGTTGGTTTCTTTGCCTTTGACGCCTTGCTTTTCTTACTGCTCGACTTGCGCGCTGCTTTTCTTGCCATGCCCTTGCTATACGATGCGGCGCTTGGGTTTGAAACGGTTTATATCGCCAGCGCGCGCGCCTCGCGCGGGCGGACGACCGGGCGCGCGGTTTCCGGCATCACCGGATTTCGGTCCCGCAGCTCCGGAAACAGGCGCAGCACTTCCGCCTGTGTGTCACGATCCGCCTGGGTCACCGCGTGCCCCGGATAATAGCTTTCGCTTTTCGCCCCATTTGCGATGACGATCTCATGCCGCGAAAACAGCAGGTGGATGTATTCGATCTCATCGCTTTCGACGCGAGTCACCGTGTCGTCGTTGACCAGACAATGCGCGGCGATCAGAACCTCGGAATGGCCAAAGTGGTAAGGCGCGCGCCAATCCGCGACCAACATCCGGTGCTGCGGCGATACCATCAGAGGACGATCCAGGCCAAAAATCCCGGCCTCGAACCGGATCGGTGCCAGTTTGCCCCGCGCCTCAACCCGGGTTTTGCCCACCCACAGCAAAGGCTGCGCACCGTGATCGACGGTGGTGATCATGTCCCCTGGCTGCAGGTCTTCGACCCGACGCGGCCCCTCGGGCGTTTCGATCATGGTGCCGGGCGTGAAACAGGGTGGGCCAAGGGAATCTACGTCCAGCGGCCCCTGCGTGGTAACGAAAGTAGTCGAAACCAATGTGCCTTCTTGCAACACCTTGCCATCAGTCGGAGTAAAAACCCGCGTTCCATCCGCAAGATAAAATGTCGTGCCGACATAGATGACATTCCCCTGACCGGGTACGTTGATCGTCACCGTGTCCCCCGGCCATGACCGGGTAACATCCACACCGTTGACGGTGTCGTTGTTGAACCGATCGATATCGCCATCGTCATTCTGATCCACCAGATCATAGACCTGCACCGTCAGCGTTGTTCCCGCTGCGGGCGGGTTCGCAGGGTCCATGTCAAAGAACTGGTCTGTATAGGTCGTTGGCATGTGTCTGCTCCTGCCTACTCGTCACGTTGGACAGCAGTGTCCCTGCAAATCCCGAAGAAACTGTGTCCATAGCTAGGCGCGAACGGCGCAAAAACGCAATAATCTTGGTTAAATTGTCCGAAATCGAAAAACCCGCGTGTTTCTGGTGACACGCGGGTTTCTACGTTCAGGACTTTGTTGGCCGTTTATTCAGCTGGAACCGCTTCGGCTTCTTTGGTCAGAGGATGGCTGAGCTTGTTCAGCATCTCTTTCGGGCAGACCTGCAGGAAGTTGGCTTTTTCAACATCCCAGTGCTGCAGAATGTCTGCGGCCTTGCGGCTGAAGGTTTCGGCCTGATGGGTTTCGATCATCGATTTCAGCTGCTCTTCCCAATGATCGACGGTCACCGGGCAGGTCACCAGCGTTTCCATGTTCATCAGCTTTTCGGCCTTGCCTTCGGGGTCATACAGATAGGCCATACCGCCCGTCATACCCGCACCGAAATTGGCACCGATATCGCCCAGAATCACAGCCACACCACCGGTCATGTATTCGCACCCGTTCGAGCCACAGCCCTCGATCACCACCGCGGCGCCCGAGTTCCGGACCGCGAACCGCTCACCAGCGCGGCCGGCGGCGAACAGGTAGCCATCGGTGGCGCCGTACAGAACAGTGTTGCCGATGATGGTGTTGTCATCCGCCTTCAGCGGGCTGACCTGCGGCGGGCGCACGACGATCATGCCGCCCGACAGACCTTTGCCGACATAGTCATTGGCGTCACCGGACACTTCCAGTTTCAGACCCGGCGCGGCAAAGGCGCCCAGCGACTGACCGGCGGAACCTTGCAGCTTCACATGCAGGTGGTCGGACTGGAACGTGTTCCGCATCCCGAAATTCTGCACGATATGGCTGGAAACACGGGTACCCACGGTCCGGTGCGTGTTCTGCACCGCGTAGGACAGCTGCATCTTTTCACCATCCTTCAGGAACCGCGCCGCATCGCGGACAATCTCGGCATCCAAAGTATCCGGCACCACATTGCGATCCTTGTCGCGGTTATAGACGATGTCCTGCGCGCCATCGACGGTGATCAGCAGCGGGTTCAGGTCCAGATCGTCCAGATGTGCGGACCCACGACTGACCTGTGCCAGCAGATCGGCACGACCGATGATTTCGTCGATCGAGCGTGCACCCAGGCTGGCCAGCAGCTCACGCACTTCCTGCGCGTAGAAGGTGATCAGGTTGACGACCTTGTCCGCGCTGCCGGAGAACTTGGCGCGCAGGTCTTCGTCCTGCGTACACACGCCAACCGGGCAGGTGTTCGACTGGCACTGGCGCACCATGATACAGCCCATCGCGATCAGCGCGGCAGTACCGATGCCATATTCCTCGGCCCCCATCATCGCGGCCATGACAATGTCACGACCGGTGCGCAGGCCACCATCGGTCCGCAGGGTCACACGGTCGCGCAGATTGTTCATCGCCAGAACCTGATGCGCCTCGGTCAGGCCCATCTCCCACGGCAGACCGGCATATTTGATCGAGGTCGCGGGCGAGGCACCCGTACCGCCATTGTGACCCGAAATCAGGATGATATCGGCTTTCGCCTTGGCCACACCGGCAGCAATCGTGCCAACGCCCGAGGACGCCACAAGCTTCACCGTCACCTTGCAGCGCGGGTTGATCTGTTTCAGGTCATAGATCAGCTGCGCCAGATCCTCGATCGAGTAGATGTCGTGGTGCGGCGGTGGCGAGATCAGCGTCACACCCTTGGTCGAGTGACGCAGGCGCGCAATCAGGTCGGTGACCTTCATGCCCGGCAGCTGACCACCCTCACCGGGTTTTGCACCCTGGGCCACCTTGATCTCCAGCTCTTCACACTGGTTCAGGTATTCGGCGGTCACACCGAATCTACCGCTCGCCACCTGCTTGATCTTGGCCGACGGGTTGTCGCCATTGGGCTCCGGCACGAAATGGGCTGGATCTTCACCACCCTCACCCGAGTCGGACTTGGCACCGATCCGGTTCATCGCCACGTTCAGCGTCTTGTGCGCCTCGGGCGACAGCGCGCCTAGCGACATGCCCGGGGTGACAAAACGCTTGCGGATCGAGGTGATCGACTCGACCTCTTCAATCGGCACCGGTTTGCCCAGTGGTTTGAAATCCATCAGGTCGCGCAGGTGGATCGGCGGGTTCGACTGCATCTTGGCCGAGTACTGCTTCCACAGCTCATAGGACGCGCGGTTACAGGCCATCTGCATCATGTGCATCGAGGTCGCTTCCCATGCATGGGTCTCGCCCGATTTGCGCGCCTTGTAGAAACCACCGATGGGCAGCACGTCCAGACCGTTGGTCCAGGCCTTGGCGTGGATTTCCTCGGCCTTGGTCTGAATACCGGTGACACCGATACCGGAAATCCGGCTGGTCATGCCCGGGAAATACTCGGCCACCATGGCACGGCTGAGGCCCACGGCCTCAAAGTTCAGACCGCCGCGATAAGACGAGATCACCGAGATGCCCATCTTGGCCATGATCTTCAACAGACCCTGGTCAATGGCCTCGCGAAAACGAGCCACGTTTTCCGTCAGCGTGCCCTCCAGCAGGCCGCGATCAATGCGGTCGGCCAGCGAATCTTCGGCCAGATAGGCGTTCACAACGGTGGCACCACAGCCGATCAGCACGGCAAAGTAATGCGGGTCAACACATTCGGCCGAGCGTACGTTCAGCGAGCAGAAGGTCCGCAGCCCCTGGCGGGTCAGATGCGAATGCACCGCGCTGGTCGCCAGAATCATCGGCATTGCCACGCGACCTTCGTCCGAGTTCATGTCGGACAGCACCAGATGCCCCGCGCCCGAGCGCACGGCCTCTTCTGCTTCGGCTCTAACACGGGCCAAAGCGGCGCTCAGCGCGCCCCGGCCGGGCTCAAAGCTACAATCGATCTCGGCCAGCGGCGAATTGAAGTTCTCGGCCAGCTTGTCCCATTGGGCATTGCCGACAAAGGGGCTTTCCAGCACGATGATCTCGGTCTGGCTGCTGTCTTCGTCCAGCACGTTTTTGAGGTTGCCGAACCGCGTTTTCAGCGACATCACGCGGTATTCGCGCAAGCTGTCGATCGGCGGGTTGGTCACCTGGCTGAAGTTCTGACGGAAGAAATGGCTCAGCGGGCGGTATTGCTTGGACAGGACCGCCGACGGGGTATCGTCGCCCATCGAGGCAATCGATTCCTTGCCGTCCTCGGCCATGGGGGCGAGGATCTGTTCCAGTTCCTCAATCGAATAGCCCGCCGCGATCTGACGCTTGCGCAGCTCTTCGCCCGAGAAGATCGGCGTCTCGACCAATTCGCCCAGCGTGTCGTCCAGATCGTTGATCTTGCCGACCCACTCACCAAAGGGCAGCGCGCGCGCCAACTTGTCCTTGATCTGGGTGTCGCGGTAGAGCTTGCCGCGCTTCATGTCCACGGCCAGCATCTGACCCGGCCCCAGCGCGCCTTTTTCGGTCACGGATGCCTCGTCGATCGGCACCATGCCAGCCTCAGACCCCGCGATGACCAGACCATCGCCCGTCACCACATAGCGCATCGGGCGCAGGCCGTTCCGGTCCAGACCGGCGCAAACCCAACGGCCATCGGTCATTGCCAGCGCGGCGGGACCGTCCCACGGCTCCATCACCGAGTTGCAGTAGGAGTACATGTCACGCCACGCCTGCGGCAGTTCCACCGCCTGCTTGGACCAGCTTTCCGGCACCAGCATGGTTTTCGCCATGGGGGCCGATCGGCCCGCACGCACCAGAACCTCGAAAACCGAGTCCAATGCGGCCGAATCCGACGAACCACCGGCGATGATCGGCTTGATGTCATCGGCATAGTCGCCAAAGGTCGAGGACGCCATGCGGATCTCATGGCTCTTCATCCAGTTGATGTTGCCTTTCAGCGTGTTGATCTCACCATTGTGGGCCAACATGCGGAACGGCTGCGCCAGCCACCATTGCGGGAAGGTGTTGGTCGAATAACGCTGGTGATAGATCGCGAAGGCTGATTCAAAGCGTTCGTCCATCAGATCAGGGTAGAAGACGGCGACCTGCTCGGCCAGCATCATGCCCTTGTAGATGATCGAGCGGCAGGACAGCGACGCCAGATACAAACCCGAAATTCCCGCAGCATTAGCGGCCTTTTCGATGCGGCGACGGATGACGTACAGCTCACGCTCGAACGTTTCTTCATCCACACCTTTCGAGTTCGAGATCAGGATCTGCTCGATCTCGGGGCGGGTCGCGTTGGCCTTTTCGCCCAGGCAGGTGACATCGACCGGCACATGGCGCCAGCCATAGATGTAATAGCCCATGCGCAGAACTTCGGTTTCCACGATGGTCCGGCAGCTTTCCTGCGCGCCAAAATCGGTGCGGGGCAAGAAGACCTGACCCACGGCGATCAGCTCATCCATGTTGGGCTCGTGGCCGGTGCGGCGGATCTGGTCATAGAAGAAGGGGACCGGGATCTGCACATGAATACCCGCGCCGTCGCCGGTCTTGCCATCGGCATCCACAGCGCCACGGTGCCAGATCGCCTTGAGCGCATCGATCCCGGCATCCACAACCTTGCGCGACGGCTTGCCGTCAACGGAAACAACAAGGCCCACACCGCAGGAAGAATGCTCTTCTTCCTCGGAATAGAGACCGTTTTCCGCCATCCACTGGCGTTTGGCTTCTTCGGCCCGCACCCAATCGGCATCATATTTGGTCATTGGCTGTCTCCTTCTTCCGATGGGGCATACATGGCTTCGACCTCGGCTTTGGTCATCTGCCGCCGTTCGCCTTCGAACGCGTACCCGTCGGGCTTTTTGTCGATATAAAGTTCAAGTTTCAGCGGGTGGCCTGCGCCATTCTCGAACAGTCCCGCTGCCATTTGTGTTTGCCCGTGCATCTCGCCGGGCAGGGTGATCCGGTACCACAGCGCCGATCCGCAATCCGAGCAAAAGGCGCGTTCCGCCCAATCGGAAGACGCAAAGACCTTTACTGGTCCCAGCGCCGCATATCCCGGTTCGGCCTGAAACGTCACCAGCATCGAGCTGGTCCAGCGGCGGCACTGATCGCAATGGCAGGCGCCCAGCGCGTCGCGCGCCGGGGTGGCGGTCACGGTGACCGCGCCACACATGCATTGGCCTTGCAATTCGGGCATTCGAACCCTCCTGTCGCTGGGCGTTGGGTTACTCGGCTGCGACAGCAGCCTTGGCATTGAACCGGTCGATGATCGCATCGGCGCAGTCACGGCCGTCACGGATCGCCCAGACCACCAGCGAGGCACCGCGCACGATGTCACCGATGGCATAGACACCGTCCATCTCGGTCTCACCGGTCTGGAACGCGGCCTTGACGGTGCCCCAACGGGTCACGGGCAGGTCGGGCTGACCGAACAGGGTCGGCAGGTCTTCGGGCTCGAAACCCAGCGCCTTGATCACCAGATCGGCCTCTTCGACGTAATCTGCGCCTTCGATGACTTCGGGTGCCTGACGGCCCGAGGCATCGGGCTGACCCAGACGCATCTTCTGCACTATCACGCCCGCAACCTTGTCATCGCCGGTAAAGCCCTTGGGCGCGCTGAGCCATTCGAACACCACGCCTTCTTCCTCGGCATTCTGAGTCTCACGTTGCGAACCCGGCATGTTGGCGCGGTCACGGCGATACAGGCATTTGACCGAGGTCGCACCCTGACGGATCGAGGTCCGCACGCAGTCCATCGCGGTGTCACCACCGCCGATCACGACAACCTTCTTGCCGTCAGCGTTCAAGCGGCCATTGTCGAAATCCTCGACGGCGTCGCCAAAACTCTTGCGGTTCGAGGCGGTCAGGAAGTCGATCGCCTTTTCAATGCCATTCAGTCCGCTGCCCGGCATGGACAGGTCGCGCGACTTGTAAACGCCGGTCGCAATGATCACCGCATCATGCTTGGCGCGGATTTCTTCGAACTTGGCAGCGTCCACGTCGCAGTTCAGGACGAATTCAACCCCGCCATCGGCCAGCAGGTCATTGCGGCGCTGAACGATGTCTTTTTCCAGCTTGAAGCCCGGAATACCGTACATCAGCAGACCACCAGCACGGTCATAGCGGTCATAAACTGTGACCTGAATGCCCGCCCGACGCAGCATGTCCGCCGCGGCCAGACCGCCGGGGCCACCGCCGATGATGCCGACGCTTTCGCTGCGCTCAGAACCCGGAGCGACCGGTTTCACCCAGCCTTTGTCCCAGGCGGTGTCGGTGATGTATTTCTCGATGGTGCCAATGGTGACGGTGCCGTGGCCGGATTGTTCGATCACACAGTTGCCTTCACACAGTCGGTCCTGCGGGCAGATGCGGCCGCAAATCTCGGGGAAGGTATTGGTTGCCTGGCTGGTCGCGTAAGCCTCTTCCAGACGACCGGTTGCTGTGAGGCGCAGCCAGTCGGGGATGTTGTTGTGCAACGGGCAGTGCGACTGACAGTAAGGCACACCACATTGGCTGCAGCGGCTGGCCTGCTCTTTTGCCTTGGCCGACGCGAACTCAGCATAAATCTCGTCAAAGTCTTCCTTGCGCACATCGGCGGCACGCTTTTCCGGCATGACGCGGTCGATCTGCACAAATTTCAGCATCGGTTGCTTGGCCACGGGTCAGACTCCATGAATTGGCTTGGTCGGGCTTCTTTAAGAGATACCGACCCGGATGAAAAGTCAATTATGCTGACCTAAATTGAAAAATTCTGAGCTGAAAACCGAAGTTCCCGGAAAATATTCGGTTTTTTAGTACCGATTCGGACCTATTTACGCGCTTTCCTTTTCGGCACCACACTTATACCCATTGCGCGCAAAGAACACGTGACGGCGGCACGGCAGGTAAATGAGTTTTTTTCAACTGATTCTCGCGGCAATTATTCAGGGTATCACCGAATTTTTGCCAGTATCTTCTTCGGGCCATCTGATCCTGTTGCCCAGCCTGACCGGCTTGGACGATCAGGGGCTGGCGATTGACGTTGCCGTACATGTAGGCACCTTGGGTGCCGTGATCCTGTATTTCTGGTCGGACGTAAAACAAGCCGTAGCCGGTTTGCCGCGCGCCCTGACGGGGCGGGTCGATACTCCGCAGGCCCGATTGGCGATGGGCCTGATCATCGCCACGATTCCCACCGTCATCGTCGGTACCATCCTGTTCAAAACCGGGCTCAGCCAATCCTTGCGTTCGATGGCGGTGATCGGCTGGGCCATGCTGGGTTTCGGGCTGGTGCTGTATTGGATGGATCAGAAAGGCCCGCAGACCAAGCAGGCAAGCGACTGGGGCTTGCGCGATGCCATGATCATGGGGTTGTGGCAGGTTCTGGCGCTGATTCCCGGCACCTCGCGGTCGGGCATCACCATCACCGGTGCGCGGCAGCTTGGGTACAGCCGCGAAGACGGCGCACGGATCGCGATGCTGATGTCTATCCCGACGATCCTGGCCTCGGGCGTGTTGCTGTCGGCAGAGGTGATCCGCGAGGCGGATGCGCAGCTGGCCAAAGACGGCGCGATCGCCGCCTTTTTCGCCTTTATCTCGGCCCTGCTGGCGCTGACCCTGATGATGCGTCTGCTGCGCAGCGTCAGCTTCACGCCCTATGTCATCTATCGCGTGATCCTGGGCGCGATCCTGCTGGTGATTGCCTACAGCTGATCAGATCCGCAGATTACCGGCCGAGTTCTGGATGTCGTCATACTGACCGGCGGGGCGGAACTTCCACAGGTAATCCGGCAGAACCGATTCCAGAGTGGCCGGTTCGATTCCCAGATCATCAAAGCCCTTGGCGCCCTCGGACACCACATTGTCGCGGCGCAGATTCTTCAGCTGATCGCGGGTCAGAATGTGGTTCGGGAACAGCTGAAAGCTGACGAATTTCGCGATATCCAGCACGCCCGCCATGATCCTGGCCGCAAAGAACGGCACGCCGATGATGACACGGCGACGGTGGATCACCCCCAGCATCTGCTGCATCAGAGCGCGGAAGGATTTTACCTCGGGCCCGCCCAACTCATAGATACCGGCCTCAGCCTGACCCAGAACACCCTGTACTGCGGCTTTGGCCACGTCATCCACATAGACCGGCTGGAACTTGGTATCCGCACCGACCAGAGGCAGGAACGGCCCCATGCGGGTCATGCCCGCGAAACGGTTAAAGAACTGGTCCTCAGTCCCGAAAATAACCGACGGGCGCAGGATCACCGCGTTCGGCATATGCGCCAGCACACCGGCCTCACCCCGCGCCTTGGTGCGGGAATACTCGCTGTTGGACTCGGCATCCGCCCCGATGGCCGAGATATGGACCATCCGCGCAACGCCCTGTTCAGCAGCGATCCGCGCGATCCGTGCGGCCCCTTCGGCCTGCACGGCATCGAATTCGTTCTTGCCCAGCTCGTTCAGCACTCCGACGCAGTTCACCACCGCATCGGCACCGTGCATGACCGCAGCCACCGAGGCATCATCGCGAATGTTGCACAGGATGGGCTCGACCTGACCAACCACACCATAGGGTTTGACGAACATCGCCTCGTTCGGGCGGCGCACCGCGACCCGCACGCGCCATCCTTCGTTTGCCAGGCGACGTGCGATATAACGACCGACAAATCCCGATCCGCCATAAATCGTGACCAGTTTGGACATGCGAGGGCTCCTGCTGATAGGTCTTGAACCGATCTACCGCCCAAAGCCCCGGCAAACAAGGCGCAATAACGCCGCGCGTCCGGGAAAAAACCGGCAGATTTCGGACCGTTTGAGGCATGGGTCAAAAAACTTTCAAAAAACTTTCCGAATCCTGTTGACGCCCCCCGCCAGTAGGCTTAAACGCCGCTCCACGACACCTGCCCAGGTGGCGGAATTGGTAGACGCGCTAGCTTCAGGTGCTAGTGTCCGTATGGACGTGGAGGTTCGAGTCCTCTCCTGGGCACCAAATCCCCGAAAATATAAAAAAAGACCAATCCGCATATGCGGAAATCACCTGTGTCTGCGGGAGTCTTTCTCAGTTTCGTTGATCGCAATGCCACCTTGTCAGGCGAAATGCCCAGCCTTGCGAATCCGACCGGACCCATTTGGCCAAAAAGGCCCGCGCGGACAGTTGCAACGGCCGTTCCAAAAGTGACGTAGCGTCGCGGAACGTAAACTCCTCCTTTAACACCTTTACCTAAAGGTAAGGTTTGAAATCATTTTTTGACTGAACGGTTAAAAAATGACGCAAAAGGACGATTTCTTCCCCCTTGTTCGAAAAAACACGGTGCGTAAATGCCCCCTGTCGCTGCGGATCGCCACTCACGGATCATCGATCCTTGAGCCCGAAACCAGCGGGTTCGGATCAGGTCCGCAGCGGCAAGTTTTTAAGACCGGAATTTTGGAGGAAAGCGGCTATGCATATCAGATCATTTCTCAATCGCTTCAAAGCGGCCAAGTCGGTGCAGGGCGCTGTTTCTGAGGACATGGACAACGCTTCGGCAGAAGCCCGCAGGGTTCACCCGGTAAAAAAATCCGAACTGACCGCGCTGTTCCAAACCGTTTTGGAAGAAAAACGCGACGATCTTCCGGCCGGGCGCAAGTAGGCAGCGCCTGACCTTCCTGCTCCCCGCATTATTGCGTGACCGGGGACCGTTTCAAACCCGAGATTTTTCGAACTTTTCCCAGGCCGATTGAAACGCCTGAAAATCAAACCCCGGCTGGGTGGCGGCATCCAAGACGATGCGTTCCGTGCTCAGCAGTTTCTGGATCGCGGCCTCAAGCTGATTGACAACGTCCTCTGGAACCACAAGCGCACCATGCCTGTCGGCGTGGATCAGATCACCCGGATTCACCGTCAGTCCAAAAACCGACACCGGCGTATCAATCTCACGCACATGGACGAAGCCATGGCTGGGTCCGACCGAACCGGCAACCACCGGAAAGCCTTCGGGCAGATCGCCGAGGTCGCGCATGACGCCGTTGGTCAGGGCGCCCGACATGCCAAAGCCTTTGTGAACGGTGGTGTTGATCTCGCCCCAATAGGCGCCGATGCAGTTTGGATAATCGACATCCTCGATCACCGCGACCGAGGGCGCAGGCCCTTCGGCCATGTATTTGTAATAGGCCATGCGGCGTTCCCGGATGACCTCTGACGCCTCAGACGGCGGCTGCACCGCAGCAATCTTGGCGGTGCGGGCATAGCCCAAGATCGCGGGCTCGGACGGGGCCGAGCACAGCATCGTGCCGCGGGTGAACGCGTCGAACCCGCGCTTGCCCTGCGCCACCTCGATGGCGTTGCAGACGGTGGGTGTATCGACCTTGCGCAACAGTGTCAGAAGGGACGGTGTCATTTGGCCTCCAGCCAGCGGATCAGGGCCGCTGTGGTATCGTTGGGTTGTTCCAGAGTGGGCAGGTGCCCGGCCTGTTCGATGACTTCAAACCTGCTGTTGGGCAGCAGGTCGTACATGAGCTGGTGCCGCTCGACCGGGCACAAGCCGTCATAGCGGCCGCACAGAACCAGCGATGCGCCGGGATAAGCTTTCAGTGTTTCAGTCTGATCGGGGCGATCCATCAGCGCGCGGGACTGGCGCAGGAACACGTCGGGGCCCAGATCTTCGGCCATCGCCATACACAGGTCCAGAATGGCGCCCTGATTGGGTCCGTCGGCCAGATAATTGGGCTTCATCTCGTCCCGCATCACCTGCCGCAGTTTGCCATCGCGGATGGCTTCCATCTGCGGGCCGCGCCGCTCCTTGACCTCGGGCTTTTCGACCAGAGGATTAGTGTCCAGCAGGGCCAGCCGTTCAACCCGGTCGGGGGCTTGCCGCACAACCTCCATCGCTACGATACCGCCCATCGACAGCCCTGCCAGCGCAAAGACCGGCGGCGCGTTGGCCAAGATATCTTCGGCCATCGCCTGCACGCTATCCTGTGTCGCCAGCGGGAAGGTCAGCAAGGGTCTTGACCCGGACAAGGCGGCAATTTGCGGCTGATACAGCCGCGCATCGCACATCATGCCGGGCAAAAGAACCAGCGGCGTCATGCCGAGGCCAACCTCGCGCCATCGGACAGCGCGGTCAGCTTGGCATAGGCGATATCGGGATCGACCGCGCCAAAGCCCGCAAATGTGCCGAAACCGCAGTCACTGCCCGCAATCACACGCTCAGCGCCGACGATATCGGTGAAACGCGTGATGCGCTGCGCGACCAGTTCGGGGTGTTCGACAAAATTCGTCGTGGTGTCGACAACACCGGGCACCAGAACCTTGTCGTCCGGAATCTCGGCCTTGCGGTCGCGGAACACGGTCCATTCATGCGCGTGCCGCGGGTTCGAGGTTTCGAACAGCACATAACGGGATTTTGTGTTCATCAGGGTCGTGAACACCTTGTCCATGGCGATGTCGCAGCAATGCGGGCCTTCGTAATTGCCCCAGCAGATATGCACGCGCACACGATCCTGCGGCACGTTCTGCAGCGCGTGGTTCAGGGCCTCGACATGCATGTCGGCGATCTTGACGAATTCCTCGTCGGACAGATCGGTGAACAGCATGTGGCGCGAGAGCGCAAGGTCAGGGCAATCCAGTTGCAAATCCAGCCCGGCAGCCACGATGGTTTCATATTCGTCCTTCATCGCATCCGCCAGCGCGGGCAGATACGCCTCGCGCGTGGGGTAGAAATCGTTTTGCAGGAACAACGAGATGACGCCCGGGGATGCGGCATTCATGAACCCGCGTTCGGCACCGTGCTGCGCCATCGCAGCCTTGAGGTTGGCGATGTCCTTCTCCAACTCGCCCTGCCCTTTCGAGCGGACCTCGCCGGTGCATTGCGGGCGAGCATATTGCGGCGTGCCACCGTCATCGGCCAGCCGTTGCAGGAAACCGGGAAACATCTTCAGATCAGCCGGGGCATTGCGCGGGCTGTCGCCCGAAAACCCGGTATAGCGATCCTTGACATAAGTAGCGTAGGATATCTTCGAGGTTTCGCCATCGCTGACGATATCCACCCCGGCCTCAACCTGTTTGCGCACGGTCTCGGACACGGCATTCGCCATGCTCGCATCGAAAGCGGCCTGGTCGAAAGGTTCTTCCCGTTCACGGGCAAAGATGAAATCCACCACCTCTTGCGAGCGTGGCAGCGACCCGACATGTGTTGTCTTTACGGTCATGGAACCTCCGTTAAATCTTGCGTGCCATCAGCACAGTATGGCTTTGGGTCTCGGGATCCTTGGCCAAAAATCCGGTCAGGATCATCCCGTTTTCCTCAAGGCAGGTGGCATAGGCGGCGGGCGAGAGGGAGGCGTGATAGACCGGCTCTCCTCCGACCGTTCCCTGCTCCTCACCGGCGCTGGGGCCGACGGTCAGCATCAGCATCCCACCGGGGCGCAGATGGCGCGCCATGCGGGCGATACAGCCTGTCTGTTCGTCAGCCGTCAGGTGGAAAAAGCTGTTCCAGGCGATAATGCCATCAAATCTCTGATCCAGTTCGAAATCCCGCATGTCTGCCTGCAACCAATCGCCATCGGGCCAGCGGTCGCGGGCGATCTCAAGCATGGCTTCGGAAAAATCGACGCCGGTGACGGTGAACCCTTCGGCCTTGAACCAGCGGGCGATGGGCTCACCAGTTCCGCAACCCAGATCCAGCACGTGATCGCCAGGTTTCAGGCTGGCGGTGAAGCGCGCCAGCCAGCGCGCTTCGAACAGGGCCTTCGAGCGTTGCGCGTCATAGGCCCTGGCCTGCCGTTCGTAGACGGCATGGGTATCGTCCGGATCGACGGTCATCCGGCCCAGGTCGCACCGGCAGGATCGTCGGTGGCCGTGATACGGTACAGGCCCGCCTGCCCGGTCATGGACGCCGCGATTGTGTAGGTTTCGCCGGGCATGACAACCGCAGTATCGCCGTTGGACAAGGTGGTGGAATAGCCATTCACGGTAATGCGCCAATGGCCACTTGCCGGCATCAGAACCACAGGCCTTTCGGCTTTGACCGGATCGTTGACGGCCGAGCCGCGGGTCAGGAAATCAACCTCGAAACCCGGTTTATCCTTGATGATACCGGTCTCACCGATCACCAGCGCGGGTTTGTCCGCCGCCAGCGCCATCAGGTCCCAATACCGCGCCACGTATTTGCCGATCACGGCATCGACGGGCACCTCGGGATAGGCTTTCAGCTCTTCCTCGGTCAGCAGAGGCATCGGGCGCACGTTGTGTGGCAGTTCCTGACCTTTTTTGCTGTCATACAGCACGCCGTTGTCGCCCAACATCAGGCCATGCGCCTGCGCGTCTTCGATCACCTGCGGTGCCCATGTCACGCCGCCACCGGCATCGTCGCCGCCCAGCATCGACATGATCATGCCGTAGTCGTCGCCCACATTCTCGAACCCGCGGAAGATGCCGGTCGGGATGTTGAAGATATCACCTTCTTCGGCAATGAACTCTCCTGCGGTGCCATAACGGCCCCAGAAGAACCGCCAACGGCCTTTGGCGACAAAGAAGACCTCGGCCGTGGTGTGGCTGTGCAGCGAGTTTCGGCATTTCGGAGGTTGCCCCGCCGCGCCGATATTGAAGCCGATCTTGTCGGTGATGTGGACGTGCTGATCGGGGGATTCCGAGACGCCACCACCGACGATGGTGAAGTTCTCTTTTTGGTCGCTGCCCGGGGTGTGGGCGTCGATAAAGGCAGTTTTGCAGGGTTGCAGCTCGCCATAGCGGACGATGCGTTCTTGGATGGTGCTCATTTTAGTCTCCTAACGGGTTTGGTGTTGCAACAGGGTGGTCAGCCCGTTGCCCCGGGAGGGCGGTTGTTCAGCCGCTTTGCCCGCAAAGAGGCCCGGTGGCAGTGATACCGCCGGGTCCCTTCGCTGGTATCAAGAGGGGCAGTCACCAAGGGCATCACACGTCCCCGGTCGCCAGAATAATCTGCTTCCAGACCGCCGTTTCATCGAACAGAGTCCATTCGCGGCGCAGCCTGATGTCTCCGCCGATCAGCTCGCCCCATTCGGCGTGGCTGATGCCCAGCACATACAGCTCGGCGCCAGTGGGCACGCCGAAGGCACCCCAGCCGTCATGCTTGCCATGCAGGCTCCAACGGATGGCGGATCGTGGCGGCATGTTCGGATCGTCGCGCCCGATCTGGTGATGAATGGTGAAAGTCGCACTGGGCATTGCAGCGCGCAGCGACATCCAGAAGCGATCAACCGGCTCACGCCCATGGCCGCTTGCACCGCCAGGGTATTCGGTTTGAACCGCACGGTCGTATTCGCGCTGGACCGCGCCCATATCTGCGCCCATCATCCGGGTCAGAAGATCGGCGTGGCGCTGGCCCCATTCATTGTCATTGCCGCGGCCGGAATACGGACCCTTGATATCGTTGGCAGGGGTCAGCGGTTTGACGCAACTCTCCGGCCCGCCTTCCCGCGCGATCAGATCACGGGCGAAATCCTGCGGGTCGCAGCCCATCTGACGCACAACTGCACCGTTGTCACGGATCAGCCATTCGTCATCGATGGCGTTGTTGCGCGCATGGCAATCGGCCAGAATGCGATAGCGCAGCTTTGCGCCCGTCGCCTGACCGAACATCCCATCACCCAAATGGGTGGCGGTAGACATGATGCGGTGGCTCGAGAGCATCCCCACTTCCGGAGTGCCGGACCATATCACGTCCTCACCCAGAAGGGTGCGATCGGGAAATTCGGCCAGCGTGGCCATTGTCGCTCCGATCACGCCCTGATTGCCGGTCGACACGCTGCCGGGCATCCGCACCACGATATCCGATGCGTAATACTCGTGCAGGGTGGAAATCCCCCTGTCTTCCCAGATCTCTTTGGTGATGCCGATGATGTAGTCCGGAAAATCCCGGAACTTCGGATCGAAGCCCTTCATGTCTCTGTCCTTTGTGGGTTCCACCCTTTGGGCAACCGGGCCGAGGTCCGCACGATCAGCGGCCCGTCGATGGCCACTTTGCGCGGTTTTGCCGTTGTCGGGGTGTCGATATGTTCAAGCAATGCGGTGACGGTTTCCGCCACCATAAGATTGGCGCGTTGTCGGATCGTGGTCAGGTTATAGGCAGGCCACGCCGCGGGCGGCACATCGTCATAGCCCACGACCGACACGTCCTCGGGCACGCGCAGCCCCAGCTCAAAGCGGATCACATCCATCACTGCCAGCGCCATGTGATCATTTGCGACAAACACCGCATCCGGGCGCATGTCTGGCGCAACATCGAACATACGCCGCGCCGCCGCACGGGCCGTTTCCGTGTGAAAGTCGCCGATCTCATGCGCAAACAGGCTCTGGCCACTTTCACTTAGTCCGGCCCGGAACCCGGCCTCGCGGTCGCGCTGGGTCGAGGCACCCTGCCAGCCAGCGATATAGCCGATGCGCTCGTGCCCTCCGGCCAGAAGGAACTCGGCCACCTTGCGCCCGCCCACATAGTTGTCGGATGTGACCGAGGTGATGCCTTCGATATCCTGACTGCGGTTGAACAGCACCACCGGCACACCAGCCTGCTGGCAGCGCATCGCAATTTCCGACGACATCGCGACCGAGGCCAGAATGACTCCATCCACCTGATAATCGAGAATTTCCGCCATCACATCTTCGATGTTCCCGGCCGTCCGTGAGGCCATGAATATCAGGACATGATAGCCCTTTTCCTGCAGCGCATTGGACAGTTTCTCAAGCGCTTCAGGGTAGAAGTAGTTATCCAGATACCCGACGACCAAACCGATGATCCGGCTTTTCCCCGACACCATTGCCCGGGCCAGAACATTGGGGCGATAACCCAGCTCGGCTGCGGCCTTGCGCACCTTTTCCTCGGTCTTCTTGCTGACCGACGCGCCGGGCGTAAACACCCGGCTGACCGCCGATTGGCTGACACCGGCCAGTTGCGCAACCTGAAGTGAGGTAACTTTTTCAGCCATCAGTCTGCCGTCCATCCTCCGTCAATCAGCATCGAGGTACCCGTGACCAACGCCGAGGCGTCCGAGGCCAGGTAGGTCACCGCGCCCATGATGTCCTCGACCTCACCAATCCGGTCCAGCTTGATCTTTTCCATGATCCACGCAGCCCGTTCGGGATTGTCGAAGGTGGATTGCGTCAACGGCGTGCGGATGAAGGTGGGGCACACGGTGTTGATGCGGATGCGCTGCTTGCCCCATTCGATCGCCATGGCTTTGACCATGCCTTCAAGCCCGTGCTTGGTCGCGCAATACAGCGCCCGGTCGACACCGCCGACATGACCCATCTGGCTTGAGATATGGATGATCGACCCCGGCTTGCCCGCCGCCATCAGCGCCTTGGCCGCGTAGGATGACAGGAAATAGGCCGAGCGCAGGTTGACGTTTGTCACTGCGTCGAAATCCTCGGGCAAGGTCTCAATTGCCGGACCATGACGCGCGGTTCCGGCCGAGTTCACCACCACATCAAAGACGCGACCATCGAAAAGGCCACGCAGTGCCTCAAGATCGCTCTGATCCACTACGGCGGCTTCGGCCGACCAGCCTTGCGCCTGAAACGCGGCAACCGTTTCGTTCAAACGATCCGCCCCACGTGCGGCGCAGACCACATGCGCGCCCGCTTCGGCCAGAGCCACGGCACAACCCTGCCCGATGCCCGAGGACGCGCCGGTGACAAGGGCGGTCTTGCCTGCCAGGGAAAACGAAGGGGTGCGGGGCAGGTCACTCATCAGCTCATTCCATCCGGGATATTGATACGCCCCATGTTGCGGGCCTTGTTGAATTCCCGCAGTCGGGCGAAAACGTCAACGCCAAGCTGACGATACGCGTCCAGAAGATCGACCAGTACCCAGTTTTCGCGGATCTTGCCGTTTTCCACCCGCCAGAAATCGAGGCTGCGCATGGTGATCCGCTTGCCCGAGGGCGCGATACCCATCCAGCCATCATGGGTCACAGTCTGGATCATGTTAGGCCAGCCGGTCACGGCGGCATAGTCGCCATCCCCGAAAAAGTGATAGGTGATGTCGTCGATATATTGCCCGCGGTCCGGCATCCCGTTGAGGAACGGAATCTGGTGCCAGTTGCGAAACCCGGAAAACCCGCGCCCGGTACCGATACCCGCCGGGCCGTACCAGTTCATCCGAGGATGCCAGAACCGCTCGGGCTCCATCACCTCCGGCCCGCCCTGCGAGGGGTGCTTCTTCAGGTGTTCAAGCATGTCGATGATGTGCTGGCAGGCCGCCTGCCCTTTGGCCGCATCATAGGGGCCGGGCACAAAACCGTTCTGCGTGGCCGGTCCGGGCACATGCCATTCGCGGCCAAGGCTGGGGGCCATCGGCCAGGCATTCGCCTGCATCATCACCTCGGGGATGTCCCACAGGGCCTGCATCTCGACCACTTTGCCATCTTCGAAACGGTAGAATTCGTGGAACCGCATCGTCACCTGATGGCCGGTCGGCGGGATATCCAGCCACGGCCCGGTGAAGGTGCCGGTATAGTAACCGCCACATCCGACCCAATCGGCCCCATGCTCATCCGGGCCAGCCATGACGATATAGTCGCGGCGTTCCAGATCGGGCCAGGCGGACAGCAGGTCTTTGTAGGCGGTATCGTAAAACGCGTCGCTGCCGGGGCTGTCGCCAAAGGGATGGCACAGCCTGAAAACAGCGTCAGGGGCGCTGACATCTGCCAGCGCCCTGCGCACACCGTCCTCGCTGAAGTCGTACATCGCCGTCCGAAGCGGTGCGATCAGCGATTTGTGATGTGTGTGTTTGTCACTCATTCAGCGGCGTCCCGATAGGGCGCAGGCTCGCCGTATGGTACGTTGATGCCGCCATAGCGACGCACGCGGATGTTGCACTGCTCGGCATGGCCTACAAAGCCTTCGAGCATACACAGGCGCGAGCCATATTCGCCGATCAGAGTCGCCGCCTCATCGGTGACTACCTTCTGATAGCTATGCGTCTTCAGGTACTTACCGACCCACAGACCACCGGTATAGCGGCCCGCTTTCTTGGTCGGCAGCGTGTGGTTGGTGCCGATCACCTTGTCCCCGTTGGAAACATTGGTGCGCGGACCAAGGAACAGCGCGCCATAGCAGGTCATGTTCTCAAGGAACCAGTCGTCGCGGTCGGTCATGACCTGAACGTGTTCGGAGGCGATGTCGTCCGCGACCTGCAGCATTTCATCATAGGTGTCGCAGACGATCACTTCGCCATACTCATCCCACGACACTTTTGCAGTGCCAGCCGTCGGCAAAATGCCCAGAATACGGTCGACCTCCGACAGGGTCTCCTCGGCCAGTTTGCGCGAGTTGGTCAGCAGAACGCAGGGGCTGTTATAGCCATGCTCGGCCTGACCCAGCAGGTCGGTGGCGCACAACTCTGCGTCAGCTGCGGTTTCATCGGCGATGACCATGGTCTCGGTCGGGCCCGCAAACAGGTCGATACCCACGCGGCCGAACAGCTGACGCTTGGCTTCGGCCACAAAGGCGTTACCGGGGCCAACCAGCATATGAACGGGATCGATGGTTTCGGTCCCGATCGCCATGGCGCCGATGGCCTGAATGCCGCCCATGACATAAATCTCATGCGCGCCGCCCAGATGCATGGCCGCAATCACCGCCGCGTTCGGCTTGCCGTTGAACGGAGGGGTGCAGGCGATGATGCGCGGAACACCGGCGACCGAGGCCGTTGCCACGGACATATGCGCCGAAGCCACCATCGGGAACTTGCCGCCGGGAACATAACAACCCACGGACTGAACAGGGATGTTCTTGTGGCCCAGGATCACGCCCGGCAGGGTTTCAACCTCGATATCCAGCATCGAGTCGCGCTGTGCCTGTGCGAAATTGCGCACCTGTTCCTGCGCGAACTTGATGTCCGCCAGTTCACGCTCGGTCAGTTGGCCGATCAGATCGTCGATCTCTTCCTGCGACAGCCGGAAAGAGGCGGGCGAATAGTTGTCGAACTTCTCGCTCAGGTCACGCACGGCGGCATCGCCACGGGTTTCGATGTCTTTCAGCGTGGCTTCCACCACGGCGCGGGTCTTGGCGTCGTCCTCGGCCCGGTCGGCGTCAGACTTACCGCGTTTCAGATACTCGATTGTCATGTTTCCAATCCTCAGTTTTCGGGCCGGGGCGGCGTTTTTTCCCCCCGGTCAAATGCTTCCCAGCCTTCTCCCTGGAACAGATCGACACCCAGCTGCGCCGCGACATGGGCGAAATCGACATTCACCCAGTTGTCGACGATCTTGCCATCGACCACTTTCCAGAAATCCATATAACGGATCTCGACCCGTTTGCCGGTGGGTGCGATACCCAGAAACTCACCCGAATGCGTGGCTTCCTGACGACCAAACGCCGCCGCCCATTCCCCCATGTAAAGGCGCGCCTCGTCGATGCAGGTCTTGTCCGAGAACGCGGCCTGAAACGGGCGCTGCCAGTTGTCTTGAAATTCTTCCAGACCGGTCTTGGTGCCGCAGCCCTGATTGCCCATCCAGCGAAAACCCTGGGCAAAAAACTCACCAATATCGTCGATGCGGTGGTCGTTCAGACCGTCCACCATGGTTTCAATAACACGGCGTGTCTCATCCGTTTTGCTGAGATCCGTGTCGCGGGTCAGAACCGCTTGTTCGGGGCGAGAACCTTTCATGTGTCATGTCCTTTCAGGTTTTACAGGGAAGAGATTGGGGGAAAGGCCCCCAAAGCTCAGAAAATCCCTGGGCATCCTGTTCAGCGCCGGGTGGCGCGACATGGCGTTATGGCGGGCATGGTTGCTCATCAGCCTTTCACCGCGCCTGCGGTCAGACCGCTGACAATCTGGCGCTGGAAGATCAGAACAAGGAAGATCAGCGGCGCAGTGATCGACACGGCGGCAGCCACGGCAACAACCTGATCGGTCGTGGTGGTTTCGCGGTTGAACATACCGACGATGGCCGGAACCATGGTCTGGTTCTGCGCGTCCAGCAGCAATGAGGTCACGAGGATGTCGTTGTAGGCCAGCAGGAAGCTGAACAGCCCGGTGGTGATCACCCCCGGCCACATCACCGGCATAATCACGCGGCGGAAGGCCTGAAAATGGTTGCACCCGTCCACACGTGCGGCCTCGTCCAATTCCGCCGGAATGTTCTGGAAAAATGAACGCAGCATCCAGATCGTGAACGGCTGGTTGATCGCTACAAGCACCGCGATCACCGCAAACGGCTTACCATACAACGTCGGCGCGTTTTCACCCAGAATCGGCGCCAGCCATTCCGACGAGCTGATGAAAACCGGCAGATAGCTGGCGACTAACGCCGAGGGCGGCAAAGCCCGAAAGACCAAAGCAACGATCAGAAGCCAGAAGGCCAGGTTTGATCCTGATCGTGCCAGCCCGTATCCCGCCAGCGTCCCAACCGACAGCGACAAGACAACGACCCCTGTGGTTACGATCAGCGAGTTTTTGAAGTTGTTCGAGAAACCTCGGTCGATCCAGACAGTTTGGTAGTGTTCGGTCGTCAGGCCCAGAATGTCGCGCCCCAACGGTCCGAAGAGGGGGTTCAATACGCTCAGAATAGCAGGCAGGATTACGAAAAATACCACTAGAAAGCCGACGGCGGCAGCGAGAATACCGATCACCCAGCCAAGCCATTCCTGACCTTCCTTTGAATAGGCTTTGATCATTACGGGCATTTTCTTGGACACCAGAGCAATGGTTCCCCAGATCACGGCAATACCTAGGATAATATCAAGCAGCGACAGCCCGTTGCCGTTGGACAGAGTAGTTGGTCCGAAAATCACGTTCAGGGCGTTACTGTCGAAGGCATCAACCGGGGATTTGAAGCTCATCACTGTGATCCAGAAGATCGGGAAGATGGCAACAAGGCACCAGAAAGCCAGAAAGATGTTCGAGGTCAGCCGCAGGCTGAGCGGTTGGCGAAGTGCACGCGAGGACATTCAGTGACCTCCTTTGTGATCGCGCCATGTCCGGCGCAGCGGGAAGATAAGCAGGATGGCAATACCGATCATGGTCAGCATGGCGCTGGCCGAAGCCCGGCTGATCGAGCGGTTGCCCGCCTGATCCGGCACAAGGAAGTCATAAGTCAGCCATTGCAGTGAGATGACATAGCCCTGGCTGGCGAAACCGACGATCTCTTCGAACACCCGGTAGCTGTCCATCAGGTGGATCATCGACACGAAAATGATCAGCGGCATCAGGTGAGGGATCACGATGTATTTCATCCGCTGCCAACGGGTCGCGCCGTCGATCACGGCACTTTCCAGACTGTCCTGATTGACGGTCTGCAGACCGGCATAGAACACAATGGCAGCAAAGGGTGCCACGTGCCACACGCGGTAGAGCATCATCAGGATCTCAATGGTCCAGGCTTGCGCAAACAGAGCGATATCGCGGTTCAGCCACCATTCCAGCAGCGCGGTCAGGATACCATCACCGCGAAATAGCCAGTTGACCGACAGCACACCGATCACCGGGGTGATGATAAAGGGCAGCAAAGAGATGAAGATCACCGGTCCGCGTATCGCCTGAGCGGCGTTGTTGATCATGACCGCAATGCCCAGCCCGCAGACAATGACCAAGGGCAAGGTGATCAGGGTGAAAGTCAGGGTGAACCGCAATGCCTTCCAGAAATCAATCGTTGTCAACGCGCTTATGCTGCCATCTGTGATCGCGCGCCAGGCCCGTTCGGGTTCCAGCACGTTGCGATAGCTTTGCAGCCCGACATATTGCGTCTGGGTGATGACCTCGCCGTGTTCATCCAAGACGGGCTGAGACTTTTCTTCGGTCACACAGGTCTGGGTCAGGAAACCGGGGGTGCAGGTTTCCACCTCGACCGTCTCATAGATCGGCTGGGTGATGTAAAAGCTCTGCTTGAACACGCTGACCAGCGGGAAAGCGATGAAGAGAAGCATCATAAAGACAGAGGGGCCAACAAAGGCGGCAAATGTCCGGAAATTCATGGCTCTGCCTTTCTCATGGTTCTCGAGGGATCAGGAGGGGATGGGAGGGCCGGAGCCCTCCCCCCGGGAGGATCAGTTGTTGACCAGACCTGCTTCTTTCGCAGCAGTCAGATAAGCGGCTTCGATGTCGGCCAGAGTGGTTGATGCGTCTTTTGCACCAGTCAGATAGTCGGCCAGACCGTTGCCCAGCGCGCTGTGCAGAACGCCCATCGGGGCCGACGCAGGGTACGCCTTGGCACCGTTTTCTGCCGACGCTGCGGCACCGGCTGCCAGATCACCCGGCGTGTAGGCGGGGCTCAGCCAGACTGCGACGTCGTTGTTGGCGCTGACCATGTCACCGTCGATGCCTTCCAGAACCAGACGGAATGCGGCATCCGCTTCTTCGTCGCTCATGTTCGCAGCCAGAACGACACCATCCCACCAGATAGTGGTCGATGGCGCAGCCGCACCCATCGGCGCCGATGCCATGGTCACCTTGCCGACAACCTGGCTTTCGGCTTCGTCGTTCATCGCTGCGGCACGGCTGGCCCACAGGTTCGCCATGGCGATCTTGCCCTGCTGGAACTGCTGCTGAACATAGGTCGAGTCGGATACCAGATATTCAGGGTCCATGAACTCGGTCATCGCTTTCATGGTCTCAAGCGCTTTGACGCCCTGTTCGTTGTTGATCGAGGGCATGTTGCCTTCGCCAAAGAACTGACCGCCTTCGCCCATGTACATGTTGACGAATTCCTGAGCCAGGTTCCAACCGGTCTTGAAGGTGCCGCCGATCGGATACTCCATGACGCCAGCTTCCTTGATCTTGGCAGCGGCGGCCAGAACGTCGTCATAGGTCTTGGGCTCTTCAATGCCCAGATCGGCCAGAACGTCGTTGCGGTACATCAGGTGCTGCGCGTTCACCATCATGGCAATCGCCATGACCTTGCCGTCGACCTTGATCAGCTGGTTCGGCAGCAGGTCCTGACCATATTTTTCAACCAGATCATCCAGCGGACGCAGCGAGCCTGCGTTCAGCAGCGGAATCATCGTCTCGTTGGCGACGCCACCAATCTGATACAGCGAGGGGTTTGCAGCAAACGCCTCGGGCTGCTTCTCGCGGAACTCCTGGTCCAGCGAGGCGCTGAAGTTGCCGCATTCGGCCATCGCATCGGTGACGGCCTTCCAGGCCTCGAAGCCAGCCGAGAGCGATTTCAGCGGCACTTCGTTTTCATACGCACATTCGGCCCATACGCCGGTTGCTGCGAGGGACATGGCGCCTGCCATGAAGAGTGATTTGAGTTTCATGCGTTTCTCCCTGTCAGGATCGGTCCGTCGTCGACGTCCGGACCGCTGTTATGCCCGAATGGGCTGTTTGTGGGATTGCTCCCCGATCCGCGCACCGCTTTCAGCTTCAAAGAGGTGACAGATATCCGTTGGCACCGCGAACGACACCATCTCGCCGATCTCGGCGCGGAAGGCTTTGTCGGCCTTGACCGATACCAGCGCGCCACCGACCCGGACCGAGATCATGGTGGCATCGCCCAACAGCTCCAGCGTATAGATCGGCGCGGTGATCTGGCCCTGCCCTTCGGCAAGGCTGGCGTCTTCAGCGCGGAAGCCCAGCGTCATCGGGCCGTCCGGTGCATCGACCGGAATCTCAACATGTTCAGCGCGGAACACGCCGCCCGACACCTGACCGTCCATCAGGTTCATCGCCGGTGAGCCGATGAAGCTGGCGACAAACGTATTCGCAGGACGGTCATAAATCTCGGTCGGGCTGCCTACCTGCTGCACCACACCTTTTTTCATGACCACAACACGATCGGCCAGGGTCATGGCCTCGATCTGATCGTGGGTCACATAGATGGTGGTTACCGCCAGTTCGTGGCTGAGGTTCTTGATCTGCGCCCGGGTCGAAACCCGCAGTTTGGCGTCGAGGTTCGACAGCGGCTCGTCCATCAGGAACACGTTGGGTTCGCGGACGATGGCACGGGCCAGCGCCACACGCTGCCGCTGACCACCGGACAGTTCGGCAGGCTTGCGGTGCAGGAATTCGTCCAGCTCGACCATCGCGCTGGCACGGCGCACCTTTTCGTCATGGCTTGCCGGGTCGATGCCGCGCACTTTCAGCGGAAAGCGGATGTTCTCATAGACGTTCATGTTGGGATAGAGCGCATAGCTCTGGAACACCATCGCCACGTCGCGGTCCTTGGGCTCCAGATCGTTGACCACTTTGCCGTCGACCAGAATTTCGCCTTCGGTCACATCCTCAAGACCGGCTATCATCCGCATCGTGGTGGTCTTGCCGCAGCCTGACGGGCCCAGTAGCACCAGAAACTCGCGATCCGCGATGGTCAGGTCGAAATTGTGAACCCCGACAAAGCTGCCCCAGCGTTTGCCGACGTTGCGCAGTTGAATTTCCGCCATGGTGCCCCCTGCAAGGATTCGCTTTGCATACGTTTGCAAAACTGTATTCTCCAGTAATCATTTCTGGCAAGACTTTTTTGCATACGTATGCAAAAAACCTTTAACTTGCGATTCTCAATCGCTTAAATCCAAAGCAAGCCATCAACGAAACGGTGCAACGTGAGCTTTCAGGAAGAAAAAACACTCGTCTCCTCGTTCTACGAGGCCCTCGATTCATCCAGCGAAACGAATCTGCCTGACATGTTTGGGCAATTCTGTGCTGACGATTTGCTGTGGCGCGGCTTTCATCCGTTCGACGAAATCACCGGTGCAGAATCGGTGGCGCGAGCATTCTGGCAGCCGTTGAAATCCAGCCTGAAACGGATGCAACGCCGCCAGGATGTCTTTTTCGCGGGCACCAACTCTCTGGAAACGGGTGCGGATGTCTGGGTGGTTTCGATGGGTCATCTGATGGGCCTGTTCGACGCGCCATGGCTGGGGATTCGCCCAACCGGCAAGATGGCTTTTCTGCGCTATTGCGAGTTTCACCGGGTCGCGGACGGCAAGATTGCCGAGACCGCGATGTATTTCGACATCCCCCATCTGATGGTGCAGGCGGGGCAAAACCCGTTTCCGCCGCAAACTGCGGCCCATCTGATCCAACCCGGTCCCTTGACCCATGACGGTCTGCTGCATGATGATCAGCCCGAGGAAGAAGGCCGCAAGACGCTGGCGGCGATCAACGCCATGATCTCGGACCTTGGACAGTGGAACAGCGGCCTGTCGCTTGAGGACGAACTGGCCCGCACATGGCATGACGACATGATCTGGTGGGGGCCCGAAGGCATCGGCGCCACCTACACGATCGAACGCTATGCCAAGCAGCATTCCGGCCCGTTTCGTGCGTCATTCACCGAGCGCTCCAAGACCAAACATATCTGCCGTCTGGCCGAGGGGCACTATGGCGGCTTTTTCGGCTGGCCCAATTTCACTGCTGTTCCGACAGGTGGCTTCATGGGCATGCCCGCCACCGGCAAGCCCGGCGAATTCCGGGTGATCGACATCTACCGCCGGGCGGGGGACAAACTGGCCGAGAACTGGATTTTCATCGACCTTCTGCATTTTTGGAAACAACAGGGTGTCGATATTCTGGCCCGCACGACAGGGATTGAAACGCCATGAGGATTGATGCGCATCATCACCTGTGGGACCTGAACGCTGTGGAATATCCATGGCTTATGGAAAAGGGCGCGGTGCGGTTCTTTGGCGATCCCACCCCGATTCAGCGCAACTATCTGCTGCCTGAATTCCGCAAAGATGCCAAGGCCGCTGGGTTTACTGCCTCAGTCCACATTCAGGTCGGCGCCGCCGATCCATGGTCCGAGGCGCAATGGGTGCAGTCCGTCGCTGATCAATATCCCGACTGGCCGCTGGTGCAGGTCGCCTTTTGTGACCTGACCGCGGACGACATGACCGAACAGTTGGACCGGCTGCAAACCCTGCCCTCGCTGCGCGGGGTGCGCCAGATCATCGGTCGCGCCCCGGGTGAGGATCAGCTGTCGGGCACCAACGACCTGTTGGACAGTCCAAAGTTTCTGGCCGGCCTGAAACAACTGGGCGATCGCGGCCTGTCCTTTGACCTGCAATTATTGCCCGAGTTGATGGAACGGACCGCCGCCGTTCTGGATCAGGCTCCTGCAACGCAGGTGGCGCTGTGCCATGCCGGGTCACCGCATGACCGATCCGAACCGGGGCTGGAGGGCTGGGCCAAGGCGTTGCAACCCCTCTCGGCGCTGCCGCAGGTCACCTGCAAACTCTCCGGCCTTGGTATGTTCGATCACGGCTGGACTGCGGATAGTGTCCGACCCATCGTCGAAACCTGCCTGACCCAATTTGGGCCCGAACGCTGCATGTTCGGGTCTAATTTTCCGGTCGACAGCCTGTCATCCAATTACACGGACCTGATCGCCAGACACAAAGCCCTGGTCCCCGACACCGATCACGACCAGGTTTTCGGGCTAACTGCACAGAAGTTCTATCACATGTAACGGGCAGGGTGTCCTGACGGTCAGGACACCGATTGCTCGGATACGATCTCGCCAAACCGGGTGAAGAACTTGCCCGACAGCTTTTTGGCGGTGCCCGAGATCAGGCGGCTGCCCAACTGGGCAATCTTGCCGCCGACATCGACCTTGGCGGTGTAAGACAGCACCGTCTCGTCTCCGTCTTCGGTCAGCGTCACGTCGGCGCCGCCCTTGGCAAAACCCGCAGCCCCGCCCTTGCCTTCGCCGGACAGGGAAAACCCGTCGGGGGCGTTGGAGGTGTCCAGCGTGACCTCTCCGGCGAACTTGGCTTTGACCGGGCCGATCTTCAGCACAACCTTTGCCGCCAGTTCATCGGGCGCGTTCTGAGTCAGTTCCTCACAGCCCGGAATGCACTCCTGCAGGATCTCAGGGTTGTTCAGGGCTTGGTACACGACATCCCGCGGTGCCGAGATGCGGATTTCATCACTCAAGTCCATGCGCGCTTCCTTTGATCAGTGACTTGCCTTGTTCAGCAAAGTTACAGGTTCCATCGCATCTTTCCAGAGTCTGTTTTGGCGCCGCCAGTCCCCGACCGGCGGCGCCCGGAGTATCAGTCGCTGATCGCGCCTTCTTCATCCCGGCGCTGGTGCATCTTGGCCTTGACCCGTGCACCGACGATCAGGGGCAGGACAAAGCCGATGATGGCAATGGACCACAGCGCGATGGACAGTGGGCTGTCGATCAGGGTCCACCAGTTGCCGTTGTCGATGGTCACCGCACGGCGCAGGTTGTTCTCCATCGAGTTGCCCAGCAGCGTGCCAAGGATGATCGGCACCAGTGGCACGTCCAGCTTACGCAGAACCCAGCCCATAACGCCGAACCCGATCATCACCAGCAGGTCAAAGCTCGACCCCGAAATGCCGTAGATGCCGACAAAGCTGACCATCGCCACGATCGGCATCAGGATGCGTGAGGGGATCATCAGCACGCGGGTGAACAGCCCCACCATCGGGATGTTCATTGCCAGCAACATGAAGTTGGCGATGAACAGCGCCGCGATCAGGCCCCAGACCACATCCGGGTTCTGCGTGAACAGCAACGGACCGGGCGTGATGTTCAGCGCCAGCAGAACCGCTAGCAGAACCGCCGTGGTTCCCGACCCCGGCACGCCCAGCGCCAGCATGGGCACCAAGGCTCCGCCAGCGGCGGCGTTGTTCCCGGCCTCGGGCGCCGCCACGCCACGGGGATCACCGGTGCCGAAGGTGTTTTCCTTGTCGACCAGCCGTTTCTCCATCGAATAGGAGATGAATGAGCCCAGAGACGCCCCGGCCCCCGGCAGAACCCCGGCGATAAAGCCCAGGAACGAAGTCCGCAGCATGGTCGGCGTGCATTTCTTGACCATCGACATCGGTGGGTAGAGGCGACCGATATTCAGCTTGCGGCCTTCGGCATCCGACCCGCCATGGCGGTGTTCAAGGAAGATAAAGACCTCGGACAGGGCAAACAGACCGACGATAGCCACAAGGAAATCGAGACCGTCATACAGGTGTACCTCGCCAAAGGTGAACCGCGGCACGCCGGTTTGGGTATCCACACCGATCGTTGCCAGACCCAGACCCAGCGCGGCGGCAAAGGCGGATTTCGCCTGATTAGTCGAGGACACGCCACCCAGAGTCATGAAGGCCAGGGCGAACAGGGCGAAATACTCGGCCGGTCCGAACAGCAGCGCGATCTTAACCAGCTGCGGCGCCAGAAAGATCAGGCCCCATGTGGCCAGAAACGCGCCAACGAACGAGGCGATACCGGACAGCGACAGCGCCTCACCGGCAAAGCCCTTCTTGGCCATGGGGTGCCCGTCCAGACAGGTCATCATGGCGGGCTCGTCTCCGGGGATGTTCAGCAGGATCGAAGATATCCGACCCCCATACATTGCCCCGTAATAGACACTGGTCAACAGGATCAGCGAAGGTGTCGCCCCCAGCCCCAGCGTAAAGGCCAGCGGGATCAGAATCGCCACGCCATTTGACGGGCCGAGACCGGGCAGCGCGCCCATGATCGTGCCCAGAAAACAGCCCAGCAGGGCCAGCATCAGGTTCTGCCATGTCAGCGCGATGGCGAAACCGTCTCCGAGGGATGCAAGAGTTTCCATGTTTATTCCTCAGAACCCCAGTGGGCCGCGGGCCAGCGACAAGCCCAGAACCAGATGGAAGATGACGTAGATGCCAACGGACGTGCCAATGCCCACCAACACACTTTCGAACGGGCCAGAGCCCAGACGCCAGGCCAGATAGGTGGCGGCAAAGGCGGTGGCGATGACAAAGCCGATCTCAGGCAGCAGTTCAGCGTAAAGGATCATCATGACCACGGCGGCGCCGACCTCGACCAGACGGCTCAGCGTGGGCCATTCGGGCTCGGTATCCGGGCGCAGGGCGATGACGATACTCGACAGGCCCAGAATTGCGGCGATGATCAGGGGGAAGGCTTTGGGTCCGACGGCATCGGACAGAAAGCTCTCCTCGATCGCCAAAGCGGAAAAGGCAAATCCGATGGCGAGTAGCAGTCCGACGACCCCGAAGATGCGGTCACTCATCGGTGTCTCCTATTGTTCGGGTAAATGGGTTGATCCGGGCACAGCTGGGCGCCCGGATCGCTGTGAGTGGTTATTTGATGATCCCGATCTCTTTCGAGATGGTCTGGATCTGACCCACGGATTCGGCGACAAAGTCCTGGAAAGTCGCGCCTTGCAGGTCCAGCGGGGCAAGACCGTTGGCGGCCATCACCTCTTTCCATTCGCCCGAGGCGTAGAGGTCACCGATCTTGCCGACCCAATCGCCATAGGCCTCATCAGTCATACCGCCCGGAGCGTAGAAGCCGCGCCAGTTGGCACCAATGGCGTCGACACCTTGTTCCTTGGCAGTCGGGAAGTCGGCAAACTCACCGGGCAGGCGTTCGGGGGCCAGCACCGCGATCACCTTGATATCGCCGGAATCGACGAAACCCTTGGCCTCGGAGATATCACCGGTAAAGGCCTGAACCGAACCGGCCAACAGCTGGGTCACCGCCTCGCCACCGCCGTCAAAGGCGATATATTTGACGGCCCGGACATCGTCGATGCCATAAGCGTTGGCCGCGATCAGCACCTTCAGGTGATCCCATCCACCCACGGCGGACCCGCCCGCAACCGAAACCGAGGCCGGGTCCGCTTTGATCTGGTCCAGCAGTTCCGGCAACGTATTGACCGCACTGTCGGCGGCTACGGCAATCACGCCATAATCGGCCCCGATGGCGGCAAGCCAGCGCACCTGTTCCATGGTGTTGCCGGGATAGGCCCCCTGCGCCAGACGGGTCGCGGTGGCCGCGCTGGCGGCAACGATCAGTTCGTTATCCTCACCACGCTTGTTCACCACTTCGGCAAAGGCCACGCCACCGCCACCACCGGCAAGATTCACCACCTGCATGGTCTGGTCGATCAGGCCCAGGTCCTGCAGCGATTTACCCACCTGACGGCAGGTGAAATCCCAGCCACCGCCGGGGTTGGCCGGGGCGATACATTCCTGTGCGCTGGCGGCTACGCCGGACAGGGCAAAGACAGCAGCTGCAATTGCGCCACTGGTTCCAAACAGTTTCATTCGTGTCTCCTCCTTGGGTCTTTTTGGGCCACATTTCAGCGGCCGAAACCGATCCCCGCAGGCGCGTGTCCTTGCAGGTCGTATCTGTTTACCGAATAATGCTGTCACGAACCTGTCACGGTTCCTGCGTCCGGCTTTGGGAGGCGTCATGCGCGTTTTGATGATCGAAGATGCCGAGGATCTGGCCGAGGGCGTCGTGGCCCATCTGGCCCGCTCTGGCGTGGTGTGTGATCTGGCAACAACCGTGGAATCCGCCCGCGATTTCCGCGCGGTACAAAGCTATGACGCGATGCTGCTGGACATCAATCTGCCCGATGGGTCCGGCCTGAATTTCCTTGGCAAAATCCGCGCGTCAGGGGATCGCACCCCTGTGTTGATGCTGACCGCGCTGACCTCGGTCGAGGATCGCGTGGCCGCCTTGGACAAGGGGGCCGACGACTATCTGGGCAAGCCCTTTGATCAACGCGAGCTTGAGGCCCGCCTGCGCGCGCTCGTCCGCCGGGACGCCGACCGCAAGAGCGAACAGATCACGCTGGGACCGCTGATCTATGCCCCCAAGGACCGCAGCGCCACATTGGAGGGCAAGCGCCTGAACCTGACCGCCCGCGAGGCCGCCGTGCTGGACGCACTGATCCGGCACGAGGGGCAATACCTGTCGAAAACGCGCCTCTACGACTCGCTTTACGGGTTCGAGGATGCGGATGTGGGCGAGAACGCGATTGAGCTGTACATCGCCCGCCTGCGCAAGAAGTTCACCGGCAGTACCGTCAGTATCACCACCCAGCGCGGGGTGGGATATCGGATTGGTCTGGATGGCTAGGCTGCACCTGCCCCACAGCCTGACGGCGCGTGTGCTAAGCGCGGTGATGCTGATCCTGATACTGGGCGGCTGTCTGGTGGCGCTGTCGATCTGGGCCAATGGCCGGTTGGCCGCACGGCAGGCCTATGATCGGCTGCTGCTGGGCGCGGCCAACGATATCGCCGAATCCGTGCGCATTCAGGATGGCGAGCCGTTTGTGGACCTGCCTGTCTCGGCCTTTCAACTGCTGGCGCAGGCGCCGGATGACCGGATTTTCTATGCGGTGCAGGTCCCCGGTGGCCCGTTCATCACAGGGCTGGACCGCGACACGGTGATCGAGGTGCCACAGCAACCCGGCACCGCGCCCTTCTATTTCACCGCCGACCTGAACGGGGAATCCGCCCGCTTTGTCCGCGTTGCCCGCCTGTTTGCCGAACGGGAGTTTTCGGGCGAGGTCGAGGTGCTGGTCGGCCAGACCCTGCGCGCACGCCAGATGATGACCGCCGGTCTGATGCGCGACGCGCTGCTGCCCATGGCCGTTGCAGGGGTTTTGCTGCTGATCATGTCGTGGTTTGTCACCCGGTCCGCCCTGCGCCCGCTCGAGGCCCTGTCCGACGACCTCACGCGCCGCGATCCACATGACCTGACACCGATGGCCAGCGACGGGTTGCCGCGTGAGCTGCAGGTGATGCTGACCGCGATGAACCGCTTCATGGGGCGGCTCGACCGGCAGGTGGATACGATGCGCAACCTGATCGCCGACACCGCCCATCAGCTGCGCACCCCCGTTGCCGCCATTCGTGTGCAGGCCGAGATCGCGCAGGACGACCCCGAGCCCCCGGCCCGCGCACGCGCCTTGGACCGGTTGCTGAGGCGGACGCGATCGCTGGGTACCCTGCTGGATCAGCTGCTGTCCCGCGCCATGGTGATCCACCGTATCGACAGCGCCCCCCGGCGTCCCGTTGATCTGCGCGAGGTGGCGCTGGACGTACTGGAACAGAGCGATCACGAACTGGTTGCGCCCGGTGTCGAAGTACGACTGGAGATCGGAGAAACCCCAGTACTGGTGAACGCGGATGCCTTTTCCCTCGGTGAGGCTGCCAAGAACCTGCTGGGCAACGCGCTGCGGCACGGCGACCCTCCGGTCAGCATCGGGGCGACGCAAGAGGGCAACAGCGCCATTTTGTGGGTACGCGATCACGGTCCCGGCCCCGCCACGCCCATCGCCGATCACATCGGAGACCGGTTCAATCGCACCACCCGATCGGGCGAGGACAGCAGCGGGCTGGGCCTGTCCATCGTGAAATCCACGGCCGAGGCCTTTGACGGCACGGTTGAAATGGCCCGCGACGAAACTGGATTCCGCGCGGCACTCAGCTTTCCGGCCACAAGGGGAATAGAATGATCCGCATCCTGTTATTCTGCCTTATGTTTGCCCTGCCCGGCACCCTGAGCGCGCAGGAAGCCACTGCCAGCTTCGGCGGTGGAGACGACCCGATGCTAATCCGATCAACCACCGATATCGCCATCATCGCTCCGGTTCTGGAACGGTTCGTCGAGCTGAACCCCGACCTGGTGATCACCTACGAACAATGGGGTTCGAACGCGCTGTTCCAACACAGCCGTACCGTCTGCAAGGGCGGTAAGACCCCCGCTGATGTGGTGTTTTCTTCGGCCATTCAGCAGATGGTGTGGCTGGTTAATTCCGCCTGTGCCCACCGCTATCGTTCGTCCCGAACCGAGGCCCTGCCGGACGCACGGCGCTGGCGGGATGAGCTGTGGGGCATCACCACCGAACCTGCCGTCATCGCCTATAACAAGGAGTTGCTGGAAGATCAGCACATCCCCCGCAACCGCTTTGCCCTGCTGGACGCGATGCGCACGCAACCCGATCTGCTGCGGGGCCGGGTGGCGACCTATGACATTGCCGCCTCGGGTCTGGGGTATCTCTTCGCCTATGGTGACAGTCTTGAGGCCACGACCTTTGGTTCCCTGATCGAAGGCTTCGCCCGCATCGACGCCGTGGCCACCTGCTGTTCGTCCGAGATCATCCGCGACGTGGCAGAGGGGCGGTTCCTGATCGCCTACAACGTTCTGGGATCTTATGTGGCCAATGCCGATGCGCCCGGCGTGGGCGTGATCCTGCCCGAGGATTACACGCTGGTCCTGTCCCGCGCGCTCATGATCCCGGCGCAGGCCCGCAACAAGGACGCCGCAACCGGGTTTCTGGATTTCCTGCTGTCACCCGAGGCGCAGAACCTGCTGGCGGCTTCCGGCCTTGTGGCCCCTATGGACGCGACCGAGACCGGCCTGACCCCCAGCGCACGCCGCTTTATCGCGCTGTCCCCGGCGCTGCTGGTCGCACGGGACCAGAACCGCCGGGCAGAGCTGTTCAAACTGTGGAACGACGCCTTTGACGTGGAAACCGCGCGCTAGGCCTGTTTCTCGACCACCGGCTCTCCCTCGGCATTGACCGCCGGTTCGATATCGGGCCGGACCGGTTCCGCCTCCATCTCGATGACCTCGGGTTCGGCCGTTTCCTCGACCTCTTCGACTTCGGGTTCCGGCTCGGGTTCCGGCTCGGGTTCGGGTTCCTGCTTGTCCTCAAGCGCGCCGACGATCAGCGGCAGCATGTGAACGCCGGTCGCAGTTGCGATCTCGGGCGTTTGCGGGGTTTGCCAGCTGAGCGTGTCAAAGCTGCCGCAGTTCTGACAGACAGGGGCCCATTCGGGCTGAATGTCGTGGCAGTTGTCGCAAACCCATTGCGGCCCGCGCGGCGCGTTCAGCGCCTTGGCCAGCCAGCCCTGCACCACCGCGTCCGAGGCGCCCTCGCCCCGCTCAATCGCCGCCATCAGGGTATAGGCGCGCGCATCGGCCTGTTTTTCCACCACATCACCCAGCGCCCGGCGGGCTTCGGGGAAATCCTCGGCCACGATGTTCAGCTCGGCCAGAATCAGGCGGGTTTCCGGATTCTCGGGATGAATGCGTGTCAGCGCCGTAAACCGCTTGATCCGCGCCTCGGGGGTTTCATCCGGTGCGATCTCGGCAAAGGCATGAGCCAGATCAGGGTGCGGCTGCACTTCCCACGCCTTTTTCAGGATCTTGGTCGCGGCACGCGGTTTGCCCTTTTCGATATAGGCCCGTGCAGCCATCGCAGCGGCAGGCACCAGATCGGGCGACAGGCGGTTGGCCTCGATCGCGTGTTCCTGTTGTTCGACCGTTGCGCCTTCGGCCAGAATATCCTTGGCTTCGGACAAGGCCAGCACCGCATCGCGGCGCTTGAACACGTCGCGCGGCAAATGACCGGCCTTCAGCTTGGCGGTCAGGGTCGAACGCGCGCCGCTCCAGTCCTGCGACTTGGTCTGCAGACCCAACAGAATATCCTGCGTTTCAGCATGGCGCGGTTTGATCGCCAGCGCCTTTTCGGCCAGTTTACGGGCTGTTTCGTCATCGCCCTCGGCCAGCTTCTGTTTCATGATGCCACGCACCCCGACAAAACGGGTGGCGTTGTTGGTGACCAGCTTCTTGTAGGTTTCGGACGCCTTTTTGGTGTCACCGTTCATCTCGGCCGCCTGCGCCACCAGCAGGTTGGTCAGTTCGGGCTTGTTCAGCAGCTTCTCGGCCTTGTAGGCCTTGTTCATCGCCACGCGCCCCTCGCCCGAGGCCAGCGCCATCAGGCCATCAGACAGCGCCTGATAGCCCCGCTTTTCGCGGCTGCGGTCGAAATAGCGCGACAGCGCGGTCTCGTCCCCGTTGAGGAATTTCAGCGTCGCGATCAGCAGGGTCAGCAGCTTGAAGAACACCCAGATCAAGACAACCAGCACACCCAGCGCGATCACCGATTGCAGCGGCCCCAGCGTGAATTCCTGACCCCACGCCGTGATCTGCACGCCGCCACTAGTTTCCATCAGGAACATGGCGCCCATGGCCAGCAGGCCGATAATCGCTACAAAAACAAGGATCTTTAACAATGACCACAGCATGGCAGGTCCTTCAGTTCGAGTTTACGCTGGATTGCAGCGCATTTGCGGCGTCCACGGCAGCCACCCGCGTCTGGGCCGTCTGTTCCCAATCCGCCAGTGCCGCCTTGGCCGCATCGGGCAGAGTATCAAGTTCGGTCAGCGCCGCGGCAATATCTCCGCCCGCCAGCGCTGCCTCGGCCCGGGACAGGATCGCATCCGGGCTGTCCCCCTCTTGCGGAGAGACCGAGCGCGCGCCGGTCTGGCGCTGCAGGAATGCGACCAGACCCGTAGCCTTGTCCGCGCTACGCGCATCGGCCAGCGCTGCGCGGGCTGCGGGCGCGAACGAGTCCCGCAGGGCAGCCAGGGTAGCAACGCCTTCTTTTGCCGGAGCGGACAGAGCCTCAGGCACGCTCACGCCGCCGGCTGTCAGGTCAGCCACCAGACCGTCATAGGGCTGGCCTGCGTCCAGTTGGCTATGCACCTGAGACAGGATCGATGCATTGGTGGCCGCCTGCGCCTTGGCGGCGGCCTGCGCCTCAAGCGCTTGCGCGTCCGTAACCATTTTCTCGACCTCGGCGCGCTGCGCGGCAAGCGAGTCCTGCAGTTTCTTAAGTTCGGCCTCAAACGCGGCCGAGACCTCGGGCGAGGCGCCTTGCGTCAGCGCACCGCTTTCCAGATCGCTCAGACGGCTGGCCAGAGGATCGATCTTGCCCGCCAGCCCGTCGAGGCCGGATTTCACCGCGTCCAGTTCCGCGCCAAGCGGTGTGATCTGATCGGTTAGGGCAGCGATTTTGCTGTCCACGTCCGAACTGTCAGAATTGTCGGCCAGAGATTTCGTCAGCGCCGCGATCTGGCTGGACTGATCATTGAGCTTCGCCTCAAGCGCTGCAAGGCCGTCTGACTCACCCGACCCGAACAGACCCGCGCTGCCCGCAGCAAACCCGATCCCGGCCGCAAGCACACCGCCCAGCAGGGCCGGCACAAAGCCGCCGCGTTTTTCCTGTTCAGGTTCGGCGGGTTTGTCTGCAACCGCCGCAATGGGCGCTTCGGCTTCGGCTTCGGCTTCGGCTTCGGCTTCGGCTTCGGCTTCGGCTTCGGCTTCGGAAAGGGCCTCTTCTACGGGTGCGTCTGAGTCAACAGACGGCTCTTCCTGCTGCGAGGTGAATTCGACCGTCTCCTCGGATTTGGGGTCTTCCACCGGCTTTTGATCGGATTTCTTCTTACCAGCCACCGCAATGTTCCCCTTATCGAATCCAATTTCACATGAATAACAGGCCACTCTAGGTTAATAGGTGGTCTCGCCGCCCTCAACCCGCATCGCATGTTCCACAAGCTTTTTAACGGCTTTCTGCATTTTCTTCGGGGTCGGCTCTTTGACGATCTTCAGGCGCGCATAGTCCAAGGAATAAAGGGATTCTGCCGTCGCTTCGCTGATTGCGGCCAGCCACAAAGGCGCCGAACCGGCCCAGATATCGGCAAATTGTCGCGCCGTTCTGGGCGAAAAGAGGGGCGCGATGACCGGTGTATCTCCGTCTGCGGCCGCGGCTGCCTCGGATGTCAGCGGTAACAGGCGCTGCTGATAGACGGGCTGTTCGCGCACGGTCAGGCCCGACTCGGTCAGGCGAGAGGCGATATTGCCCCGACTGTGTTCGCCCCGTAGATGCAACAACGGGCTTTCAGGCCGATGCTTCAGCAAATAGGCCACCAGCTCTTCGGCAGTTGCACCGGCCATTTGGGCCTGCCACCCGGCCCTTTTGGCGGTGCCCGTGGTGGCGGGACCGACGCAGAACGCAGGCATATCCCGCGACAGCCCTTGCGCGATGGCTGCATTTACCCCGTTTGCCGAGGTAAAGATCAGCCCACGCACCCCGTCTGTATCAACGCTGATCGGCAGCGGCCTGATTTCGAGGATCGGAGAATAGATGACTTCGACCCGTGATCTGGTGCGGGTTGGCAGTTGCGCAACGAACCGTTCAGAGGCAGCGCGCGGGCGGGTCATCAGCAAATACAACAGTCGGCGCCTTCCGCCTTGGGATTGTTTGCATCCGCGCGGGGTGATACCCCGCTTGGCAACCAAGGTGTAACGGATCAGGCCAATGGTGCAAACACTTACCGTCCTCGGATTGGAAAGCAGCTGTGACGACACAGCCGCAGCCGTGGTGCGCCAAACGGATGGCGCAGAGGCCGAAGTGCTGTCCTCCATCGTGCATGGCCAGACCGATTTGCACAGCGCCTACGGCGGCGTGGTGCCCGAGATTGCCGCCCGTGCCCATGCCGAGAAACTGGATATCTGCGTGGTTCAGGCGTTAGAGGCCGCGGGCCTCACCCTGGCCGATATCGACGCCATCGCGGTGACCGCCGGGCCGGGTCTGATCGGCGGTGTCATGTCCGGTGTCATGTGCGCCAAGGGGTTGAGCGCGGCGACCGGCCTGCCGCTGATCGGCGTCAACCATCTGGCGGGCCACGCCCTGACGCCGCGCCTGACCGACGGGATCGCGTTTCCCTATCTGATGCTGCTGGTCTCGGGCGGCCACTGCCAATACCTGATCGCCCACGGGCCAGAGCAATTTACCCGCCTGGGCGGCACTATTGACGACGCGCCCGGTGAAGCCTTCGACAAGACCGCCCGCCTGTTGGGTCTGCGGCAACCGGGTGGCCCTTCGGTCGAGGCCGAGGCCCGGTCGGGCGATCCCAAACGATTCCGCTTTCCCCGGCCTCTGCTGGACCGGCCGGGATGCGATTTGTCGTTCTCGGGGCTCAAGACCGCGCTGATGCGGATGCGGGATCAGATCGTTGCGGAAAAAGGCGGTCTGACCCGTCAGGACCGCGCCGATCTGTGCGCCGGGTTTCAGCAAGCCATCGTGGACACTCTGGCCGAGAAAACCCGCCGGGCGATGGACCGATATCTGGAGGAAAACCCGTCGGACCCGGTGATTGCCGTGGCCGGGGGTGTCGCCGCAAATTCCGCCATTCGCGGCGCGTTAGAGACTGTTTGCGCTGAAAAAGGCGCGCGTTTCACCGCGCCGCCACTGGCCCTGTGTACCGACAACGCCGCCATGATCGCCTATGCCGGGATCGAGCGTTTTCGCACTGGTGCCCGCGATGGTCTGGACCTGACGGCCCGACCCCGCTGGCCTTTGGATCAAACCAGCCCCGCCATGTTGGGCAGCGGCAAGAAAGGTGCCAAGGCATGAGTGTTTCTGTTCTGGGATCAGGGGCCTTCGGCACGGCACTGGCAATTTCACTGGCCGGAAACGGGCTGGTCACGCTGTGGTCGCGGGATGCCCAACAAGCCCGGCACATGCAGAGCAGCCGCGAGAATACCGCACGTCTGCCGAACGTGACGCTGTCCGATGCGATCTCGGTGACGGCCGATATTCAGAATGCAGTTGACGCTGACGTGATGTTGCTGGCCGTACCCATGCAGAAACTACGTGCGGCCCTGACGGAACACGCCTCGGTTCTGGCGGGGAAGACGTTGGTCGCCTGCTGCAAGGGGATCGAACTGTCCTCGGGCCTCGGCCCCATTTCGGTGATCCGCGAAACCATCCCGGACGCGCATCCTGCCCTTCTGACCGGCCCCAGCTTTGCCGATGACATTGCGCGTGGCCTACCCACAGCGCTGACCCTGGCCTGTGCCGATGACACGCTGAGCCAGGATCTGCAACATGAACTGACCACGGCCAACCTGCGCCTTTATCGCACCACCGATGTGATTGGCGCGGAACTGGGCGGCGCGTTGAAGAATGTGATGGCCATCGGCTGCGGGGCTGCTATCGGAGCGGGCCTTGGCGACAGCGCCCGCGCCGCCCTGATGACCCGCGGGTTTGCCGAAATGCAGCGCTTTGCCCTGATGCGCGGCGCACAGCCGGAAACGTTGATGGGGTTGTCCGGGCTGGGGGATCTGGTGCTCACTTGTTCGTCCGAACTGTCGCGAAACTACCGATATGGCCTGAGTTTGGGTCTGAATTGTCCTTTTGACGCCCAGACAACGGTCGAAGGCGTCGCCACGGCGCGGGCCATGTCCGAGATCGCCACAAATGAAGGGCTGGACATGCCCATCAGCGCCACGGTGGCGGACCTGAGCCACGGCCTCTACAGTGTCCCGCAAGCCATCGAAACCCTGCTCAATCGACCCCTCAAGGAGGAATGACATGCTGATCGCCCTCATCGCCCGTGACAAGGACGGCGCCCTGCAGACCCGGCTGGACAACCGCGCCGCCCATCTGGCCTATATCGAGGAAACCGGCGTCGTTTCGCAGGCCGGTCCGCTGCTGAACGGTGACGCGATGATCGGCTCGCTGGTGATCCTCGAGGTCGAAGACATGGCCGCGGCCGAAATCTGGGCCGAAAACGATCCCTATGCCAAGGCAGGGCTGTTCCAGTCCGTCGACCTGATCCCGTGGAAGAAGGTCATCGGCTGATGGCGTATTGGCTGTTCAAATCCGAGCCATCGACCTGGAGCTGGGACCAGCAGGTTGCCAAAGGCGATGCGGGCGAAGAATGGGACGGCGTGCGCAACTATCAGGCGCGCAATTTCATGCGGCAGATGGCTGTTGGCGATCGTGGGTTTTTCTACCACTCACAAAAGGACAAGGCGATTGTCGGTATCGTCGAGGTCTGCGCCGAGGCCCATCGCGACAGCACCACCGACGATGAGCGCTGGGAATGCGTGGATATCAAGGCGGTACGGCCGTTCAAAACACCGGTGACGCTGGACCAGATCAAGGCGGATGAGCGTTTGGCCGATATGGTGCTGGTGAAAAACTCTCGTCTGTCGGTGCAACCGGTCAGCGCGGCCGAATGGCAGGTGATCTGCGCCCTGGGTGAAACGCTGGCGGATTGATTAAAAGGGAAGGTCCTGACGGATGCAGAACCTTCCCTACCCCCGCGTGCTCCCTACTCACCACACGCGTATGGAAATCTCTGGTTCTGACCGTCCTGGTCATACTTGGACCATAGCCGGGTTTCGGCAGGCGTTTCAAATGCCAAGTCTTTAAAATAAGTTTCAAATACAAAACGCCCACCGATGGGGAGGCGGGCGTTTTATTGGGAAACGAACAGATTAGCCGTAGACGGCCTCTTTGCCGAAATGCTTGGTCAGCATGTAATAGACCACGGCACGGTACTTGTTGCGCTCGGACATGCCATAGGTTTCCAGAACCGAGTTGATCGCTTCCATCAGCTCGGGGCCATCCGCCAGACCCAGCTTTTTGACGAGGAAGTTGTTCTTGACCGTCTCAAGCTCACCTTCCTGAGTGGCCGCCACGGTCGACGCGTCGGCGTCATAGATCGCCGGACCACACCCTATGGTGACCTTGGTCAGCAGGTCCATATCGGGGTCCATCCCGCATTTGCCTTTCAGATCTTCAGCGTATTTAGCGATCAGCTCGTCGCGTTTTCCCATTTTCATCTCCTGGTTCAAAATTGGTTACCGGCTATACCAGCGCCGCAAACACGGTAACGGGCAGAAAAAAATGCACAAAGGGAAAAATTCGCTGCATTCCCCCTAAGACCATGCGTTTGACCCTCAGCTTGATTTTCGCATGCCTTTATTTAACATTTATGTTAAACAAGGGTAACCAATTGGAATCAGGAGGTCTCAATGCCCGTATCGCTACCGAATGAGAGCCCGCAATACAGAACCGCCCGAAACACCCTGCTGCAGGCGGAAACCGAACTGAGAGCGGCTATCGAGAATGTCGCGAACCTGCGGCGCAGCCTGCCCAAAGGCGGCGAAATTCCTCAGGACTATGTTTTCCACTCAGAGCGGGGTGAGCCTGCAGCGTTGTCGTCTTTGTTTGGCAATCACGACACATTGGCGATCTACTCGCTGATGTATGGTCCGGACGCGCAGGCGCCCTGCCCGATGTGCTCGGCGTTTCTGGACGGCCTGAATGGGCAAGTCGCGCATATTACACAGAAAATTGCCTTTGCTGTAGCAGCGCAAAACACCCCTGATAAACTGTCACATCTCAAGGCAAAAATGGGATGGAACGATCTGCCGCTGTATTCCGCGCTTGGTACGGATTATCAGCGCGACTATCTGGCCGAGAGCGAGGACGGAAACCAGTTGCCGATCCTAAACGTCTTTCAGCGCGATCAGGATGGTATCACTCACTTCTGGAGCTCTGAGCTGTTTTTCGAGCCCAGCGAATGGCACCCGCGGCATGTGGATGCGGCCTGGCCCCTGTGGAACGTACTGGATTTCACTCCGCAGGGCCGAGGGGATTTCGTACCACCGCTACGCTGACGGCAAAAGAAAACGGCGGCCAATCGGCCGCCGTTTCATTTCCGATACTTGCGGAAATCAGTAGCGGTAATGCTCGGGCTTGTACGGGCCTTCGGGTTTCACACCGATATAGGCGGCCTGTTCATTGTCCATCTTGGTCAGCTTCACGCCGATGCGGTCCAGATGCAGACGGGCCACTTTCTCATCCAGATGCTTGGGCAGGATGTAGACGTCGTTTTTATACTCGTCGCCTTTTGTGAACAGCTCGATCTGCGCCAGAACCTGGTTGGTGAACGAAGCCGACATCACGAAGGACGGGTGGCCGGTGGCGTTGCCAAGGTTCAGCAGACGGCCTTCGGACAGCAGGATGATGCGGTTGCCCGAGGGCAGCTCGATCATGTCCACCTGTTCCTTGATGTTGGTCCATTTGTGGTTCTTCAGGCTGGCCACCTGAATTTCGTTGTCGAAGTGGCCGATGTTGCCGACGATGGCCATGTCCTTCATCTCGCGCATATGCTCGATGCGGATCACGTCCTTGTTGCCGGTGGTGGTGATGAAGATATCGGCGCTGGCGACTTCGTCTTCCAGCAGGGTGACTTCGAACCCGTCCATCGCAGCTTGCAGCGCGCAGATCGGATCGACTTCGGTCACTTTCACACGGGCACCAGCCCCGCGCAGCGATGCAGCCGAGCCTTTGCCCACGTCGCCATAACCGCAGACCACGGCAACCTTGCCGGCCATCATGGTGTCGGTGGCGCGGCGGATACCGTCGACCAGCGATTCCTTACAGCCGTATTTGTTGTCGAATTTCGACTTGGTGACCGAGTCGTTCACGTTGATCGCCGGGAACGGCAGGTGGCCGTCTTTCACCAGCTGATACAGGCGGTTCACACCGGTGGTGGTTTCTTCGGACACGCCCTGGATCTGGTCGCGCATCTTGGTGAACCAGCCCGGGGATGCTGCCATACGCTTGGCGATTTGCGCCTTGATCACCTCTTCCTCTTCCGAACCCGGAACGGGGATGATGTCCTCACCCGCTTCGGCGCGTGCGCCCAGCAGGATGTACAGCGTCGCGTCGCCGCCATCGTCCAGGATCATGTTCGGGCCTTCGTCGAACAGGAAGGATTTGTCCAGATAATCCCAATGCTCTTCCAGCGTCTGACCTTTGATGGCGAAAACGGGAATACCGGCCTCGGCAATCGCGGCGGCGGCGTGGTCCTGCGTCGAGAAGATGTTGCACGACGCCCAGCGCACGTCCGCACCCAGCGCCACCAGCGTTTCGATCAGTACAGCGGTCTGGATTGTCATGTGCAGCGAACCGACGATCCGCGCGCCTTTCAGCGGCTTTGCTTCACCATATTCTGCGCGCAGGGACATCAGGCCCGGCATCTCGGTTTCGGCAATGTCCAGCTCTTTGCGGCCGAACCCGGCCAATGAAATGTCTTTGACGATATAGTCCCCGGCCATCAGGTGCTCCATTGAGGTAAATCACGTTCGGGCTGCCCCTAGCATTCCTTGGGGCAGGTGGCAACGCGAATGGCCGGAAACGGGGTTTTCCGCCGCTCAAATCAGCTGGGTTGACCCTTTAGCTTAATCTTTGGGATCGCTTCAAAAAAATCTGTGCCAACGGCGACAATACAACTAATGCCGTTCGCCTGGGTCACCAGAACCGTGTAGCTTCCGGTTTCCTTCGAGGTCCAGACCTCCATGACCGTCTGCGCACCGCGCGTTTTCTGCAATCCGCCAAAGACCAGCTCTTCCGAATAGCTGTCCTGCAGCTTGGCGATCACATGCTCGCGTTGTGCACAGCTTTGGGCAAAGGCGGGTGGGGCAGTGGCTGCCATTCCAAAGGCCAGGGTAATTCCAAACAGTCGCTTAAACATAGCTAGCTCCTTTCGATACGAGTTACGTTCCGAGAGGGGCACACCAGGAGGAGCATGCACCCCCCTCAGCACAAATGTCGGTATCACCACGCGCCGGTTCAAAGCACGTCTGGTCAAGAAAATGTTGGCAGCCGGTGATCTCGACAGGTACATCATAGCACAAAAACGCGAAACTTACGTGAGCCACTTCACAAGGCATGGCATAATGGCAACACAAGCACGAGCATGGCAGCGGATGCTGTCGGGGCGCAGGCTGGACCTGCTGGACCCGACCCCTGTGGACATAGAAATCGAAGATATCGCCCACGGACTGGCCTTTGTGGCCCGCTGGAACGGCCAAACCGCTGGGGATTTTGCCTATTCCGTGGCCGAGCATTCCCTGCTGGTCGAAGATCTTTTTGGCCGGATAGCGCCCAATGCGCCGGTGAAGTGGCGGCTCGCGGCCTTGTTACATGATGCGCCGGAATATGTGATCGGAGATATGATCTCACCGGTCAAATCCGCCGTCGGCCCCGATTACGGCGCGCTGGATGACCGGTTGGCGGCAGCGATCCACATTCGGTTCGGGTTACCTGCTGCAGTGCCGAAAACGGTGAAACGGCAGATCAAAAAGGCCGACAAGATCAGTGCCTGGATGGAGGCCACCCAGATCGCGGGGTTTTCCGAAGCCGAGGCGACGAAGTTCTTTGGTCGCCCGGACAAGGCGGTGATGGAGGGGCTGCAGATTAAGCTGCGCCCGCCAGTTGAGGTAAGGCAGGCATACACTGAACGACATGAGGCGTTAATAACTCAACTCTGAAGCGGTTTTGTGGTAAGCAGCGAACCAGAAGAACACGCAACGACCAGTTTTCTGCGTAGGCTACCAAGCACTTCAATAGGGAGTTATTTTTATGCCTCATTACATTAATCACTTTACTTGCTCCGCAGCCGCCTGGCCCAAGGATCGCGAAGGTGAAATTGCGGCATGGACCGATATGGTCGGTGATGCCAGTGAGCTGGTCGATGGCGAAGGGCCGGTAAAATTCACAGGCTGGATCAGCAATACCGAGGGGTATGTCCTACTCGAAGCAGAGTCCAAAGCCGAAGTAATCGGAATATGCGCGCAGTTTTGGCCGCTTTTTCACAACGACATAATGGAAATTGTGCCTACCGCAGAAGCTGGACCAGCCATTCTGGCCGGCGTAAAGCGCGGGTGGGAAAAGAAAGCATAGCCGTTGGTGTTTTAGGAGGTCTCTTGTTTTGAAATACCACGGGGGCCGCTAACGCGGACTACGCTTCGCCAAAATCCGCTGCAACGTCCGGCGGTGCATGTTCAGGCGGCGGGCGGTTTCGCTCACGTTCCGGTCGCACAGCTCATAGACCCGCTGGATATGTTCCCAACGCACGCGATCTGCACTCATGGGGTTTTCCGGCGGCGGGGGCAGTTCGTCGCCCTTGGCCAGCAGTGCGCTAGTGATGTCGGTGGCATCGGCAGGTTTTGACAGGTAATCGGTCGCGCCGATCTTGACGGCGGCCACGGCGGTGGCAATCGCGCCGTAGCCGGTCAGTACCACAACCCGGCTGTCGGGGCGCTTTTCACGCAGAACTTCGACCACATCCAGACCGTTGCCATCCTCGAGCCGCAGATCAACCACGGCATAAGCAGGTGGGCGGGCGGTGGAGATGGCGCGGCCTGCAGCGACAGAGCCTGCGGTTTCAACCTCGAACCCGCGTTTTTCCATGGCCTTGGCCAGTCGCCTCAGAAACGGCTCGTCGTCATCCACCAGAAGCAGGGATTTATCGGGGCCGATATCGAGGTCTGAGCTGTCCGCCATATTCTGTTCTTTCCGCTATTTCACGCCTTTGGCTTAAACATGAGTAATAGCAGCGCCATTCCAAAGGTCAAACGCATCACAACTTGTCCAGAAAACAACCAACCTTGTCGGCCATCTGTTCCGCCGTGTCATCACGGTTGAAAAACTCAAGAAAACCATGCTCGGGCGTCACCAGATAGGTAAAGGTGGAATGGTCGACCAAATAGAACTCGTCGCTTTTGTCATGCGCCCGGTAATAGGTTTTGTAGGCCTGGCTGGCGGCCTTGACCTGCTCGGGCGAGCCGGTCAACGCGATGGTCTTGCCACCCAGGTTGAAGGCAAAGTCGTCCACCACCTGCGGCGTGTCCCGATCCGGGTCGATCGAAATGAACAGCGGCGTCACGGACTGACCGCGCTCGGCCAGGATATCCACGGCCTCGGCGTTGCGCGACATGTCAAAGGGGCAGACATCGGGGCAGAACGTATAGCCGAAATAAACCAGCGTCGGTTCGGTGATCACATCCTTGTCGGTGACCGTCTCGCCCTTGCCGTTGACCAGCTCGAACGGACCGCCGATTGCAGCTGTGCCGCCCGCGATCTGGGCCGACCGGCATTGCGCGAACTGATCGTCCGACCCCGCCCCCCGTGTCAGTAGCCACATGGCGCCCAGACCGACGGCCAGAACAACGGTTGCAAGGATGGCGTAAAGACGGATCATGACATCAATCCTGAGATGAGGGGTTGTTGATCGTTTCCGCCGGGACACCTATCAAGATGATCAGCCGATGCAACAGGACAAAATGGACCGATGGCAAATTCCAACATCACATTATGGCGCAGTCAGGAACGCAGCAGCTGGATCCGGCTGCGCACGCTGATCCTGCTGCGCTGGGTGGCCATTTTCGGTCAGTTCACGGCGATCACGGTTGCGCAGCAGTATTTTCAGGTGCAGCTGGAGATGGCGCTGTGCTATGTGGCCATCGGCGTTTCGGTCATGGGCAATATGACCGCCATCCTGCTGTTTCCGAAAAACAAGCGCCTGACCGAGTTCGAAAACTTCCTGATGGTGCTGTTCGACCTGTTGCAGCTGGCGATTCTGCTGTACCTGACCGGCGGCCTGAACAACCCCTTTGCACTGCTGTTGCTGGGGCCGGTCACGATTTCGGCCAATGTGATGAGCACCCGCTCGACCGTGATCGTGGGGGCGGTGGCGATTGCTCTGACCTCATTGCTGGTTGAATTTCACCTGCCGTTGCGCACCGAAGCGGGGCAGATGTTGGAAATCCCCGGAATGCTGCTGTTCGGCAATTGGGCGGCGGTTGTTATCGCGATCGTCTTCATCGGTGCCTATTCCCACCGCGTCAGCTCCGAGGTGCAGTCGATGTCCGATGCTCTGTCCGCTACGCATATGGCACTGGCGCGGGAACAGAAACTGACCGATCTGGGCGGCGTGGTTGCGGCCGCAGCGCATGAGCTTGGCACGCCGCTGGCCACCATCAAGCTGACCAGCTCCGAACTGATCGAGGAACTGGACGACCGCCCCGACCTGAAAGAAGATGCCGCCCTGATCCGCGAACAGGCCAATCGCTGCCGCGATATCCTGCGCGATATGGGCCGGGCCGGTAAAGACGACCTGCATCTGCGTCAGGCCCCCTTGTCCACCGTGGTGCATGAGGCCGCCGAGCCACACCTTCATCGGGGCAAGACCGTTCACTTTGCCGAAGGCCCGGCAGGGGACGGCGATGTGCAGCAACCCTCGATCCTGCGCAAGCCCGAGATCATTCACGGATTGCGCAACCTGATCCAGAACGCGGTGGATTTTGCCCGTGCCAATGTCTGGGTCGAGGCCGAATGGACCTCGGATCAGATCACCGTCAACATCATGGATGACGGGCGCGGATACCCGTCACAGATGATCGGTCGGATCGGCGACCCCTTCATGCGCCGTCGCCGGGCCGAAAAAGATCAAAGCACCCGCCCTGAGTATGAGGGCATGGGGCTGGGCCTGTTCATCGCCAAGACCCTGCTGGAACGCAGCGGAGCAGAGCTGCACTTCGCCAACGGTTCGGACCCCTATCAGAACCTGTGCGACAATCCCGAACGCCGGGGCGCAATTGTACAGGTGTCGTGGCCGCGCAATCTGGTGGATGCCCAAACCGGCGATACCCCTGTCCCCTCGGGTGAGAACCAGCAGATCCAGGTCTGAGTTAAGACCCCGTTAACCATTAGCACGCATAGTCCCTCCGGTATCAATTCCGGAGAGCGCATGGTCGACTGGATCATTCTGGCCGCGATCAGCCTTGTGTCTGCCAGCCTGGCGGTGCAGTGGCTTTTGCCCCGCCGCCGGCAGAGGGGCGACAATTTCGGCCTGTCCGCACCCGCATCACTGTATGATGCGGTGTTTCTGTTCGATGGCAATCGCCTGATCAGCCACTCCGACATCGCGCTTGAAGGGTTCGAAGCCGTCCGCGACTGGCCCGACCTGCGTCGGCTGCTGCAACGGGATTTTCCCAGCTTTCCCGAAACACCCGACCATATCCGCCATCTGGGTACGTTGGTCATTCCCGCGATCGATTGCACCGTCGAACGGGACATTCTGTGCGAATGGATTGACGGCATCGTCCGCGTTCAGCTGCGCGACAGCGCCGAACGCCCCACCCTGGTCCAGCGCGATGCGCAGGATCCGATCCGTCTGGCGATGGAGCAAGCTCCGTATCCTGTCTGGCTGCTGGATCATCAAGGCAATGTCCGTTGGTGCAATGCTGCCTATGTCACATTGGTCAGAAAGGTCCGTGGCCCCGATACAGATCTGACCGCACCGCTGTTTCCCGGGGCGGACGGGGATGCACGGCTGGGTGCTAAAACCCGCATCTCGATCTCGTCCGAGAGCAGTGAGAACAAGCTGTGGTTCGACCTGACGCTTGTCGATCACCCCGAAGGTCACCTGTGTTACGCGGTTGATATCAATGCCATTGTTGCCGCCGAAACTGCCCAGCGCAAATTCGTCCAGACCATGACGAAAACCTTTGCCCAGCTGTCCATCGGACTGGCCATATTTGACCGCAACCGACAATTGGCGCTGTTTAACCCGGCGCTGATCGACCTGACCACCCTGCCCCCGGATTTCCTCAGCTGCCGCCCCAGCCTGTCCAGCTTTTTTGACCGGCTGCGGGATCAGCACATGATGCCGGAACCCAAGAATTACCGCAGTTGGCGCAGCCAGATGAATGACCTGCTCGAGGCCGCCGAGGACGGGAATTATCAGGAAACCTGGTCGCTGCCTTCCGGATCGGTCTATTCGGTCAGCGGGCGCCCGCATCCCGACGGTGCGGTGGCGTTCCTGTTCGAAGATATCACCGCCGAGATTACCCTGACCCGCCGGTTCCGCTCGGAAATGGACCTGATGCAATCGGTGCTGGACAAGCTGGCCGATGCCATCGCGGTGTTCGGCGATGACGGAACGCTGGCCTTCACCAACCGCGCCTATCAAGAACTGTGGGGGGCCTCTGATGAGACCGGGTTCGAACCGGACTCGGTGCTGGACGTGACCCGCAGCTGGCAGGACCAATGTGCCGCCACGCCACTGCTGGGTGAGGTTCGCGACTTTGTCGAGATGCGCGACAACCGCGCCGAATGGTCGGGCGAGATACGTATGCGCAACGGCACCGATCTGACCTGTTTCGTCAGTCCGATGCAGAATGGCGCAACGATTGTCCGGTTCGTGGTGGACGAGCTTGCGACAACACAGCCGATCCGCCAAATCAGCGCCTGAACCGGGTTGCAGCCGACAGGGCCTGAGGTCATTGTGGCGCCATGACGTTGCACCCTCGTTCCATCACCCTGACTTCGCCCGAAGAAACAGCCCGGTTCGCCGCCCGGCTGGGGGCGGAATTGCGCCCCGGCGACGTGGTGCTGCTTGAAGGTGTCATCGGCAGCGGCAAGACGCATTTCGCCCGCAGCCTGATCCAATCCCTGATGACTGTGCCCGAGGATGTGCCCTCGCCCACCTACACGCTGGTACAGGCCTATGACACACCGGCCGGCGAGATCTGGCATTGCGATCTCTACCGGCTGAGCGCCGTGGAAGAGATCGAGGAATTAGGCCTGACTGAGGCATTTGATAAAGCCATCTGCCTGGTTGAATGGCCCGACAAGCTGGGTCCGCTGACCCCTGAAACCGCCCTGAAACTAAGCTTTGAAACAGACCCTGATACGATGGAAAACCGTCACCTGACCCTGTCGTGGTCCGATCCGAAATGGCCCCAAAAACTGGAGAGCGCCGCATGACTAACAGGGCCGTGCTGGCCGAGGCGCTGATAGCACAAACACCATGGGCCAACGCAAGGCGCGCGCCACTGGCCGGGGATGCCTCGAACCGCCGATACGAGCGTCTGACCGATCCCGAAACCGGCCGAACCGCCGTGCTGATGGACTCCCCTCCGGGCAAGGCCGAACCGGTCGAGGACTTTGTCCGCATGGCGAACCATTTGCGGTCCATCGGCCTGAGCGCGCCCGAGATTTACGCCGAGGACACGGAATACGGCTTTCTGCTGCTGGAAGATCTGGGGGACAACCTGTTTGCCCGCATCCTGAAGCAGGATCCAAAGATGGAGCGGCAGCTATACGAGGCTGCAACCGATGTCCTGATCGCGCTGCATCAGGCCCCCACCCTGTCTCTGCCCTCATACGGCCCATCACTGATGACCGAGCTGGCGGCGCTGTCCTTCACCAAATACGCGCAGGCGGTTTTGGGTCAGCACGACGCGGACGCGCGGGAACAATTCGAACACCGGTTTTCAGACATTCTGCATCAGGAAACTTCGGGTACCAAAGTGGTGATCCAGCGCGACTACCACGCCGAGAACATGATCTGGCTGCCGGACCGTGAAGGCGTGAAACGGGTGGGTTTGCTGGACTTCCAAACTGCCATGCTGGGCCATCCGGCTTATGACCTTGTTTCGATGTTACAGGATGTCCGCCGCGACGTGGCTCCGGGGACCGAGATGCGGATGGTCAACCGCTATCTTAACGCAACTGGCGTGAACGATCACGACTTCCGCACCGCTTATGCGGTGCTGGGGGCGCAGAGAAACCTGCGGATTCTGGGCGTGTTTGCCCGTCTGGCGACGGAATACGGCAAACCTCAGTACGTTGATCTGATCCCGGCCACATGGGCGCATCTGATGCGCGATCTGGACCATCCTGCGCTGGCCACCGTGGCCGATCTGCTGCGTACGGCCCTGCCCGCGCCAACCCCGGAAAATCTGGACAGGCTCAGACAGACATGACCCGACCTTCCGAAGCCGTGATGCTGTTCGCCGCCGGGTTTGGCACCCGCATGGGCGCGATGACCAAGGATCGCCCCAAACCTCTGATCGAGGTCGCGGGCCGCCCGCTGATCGATCATGCGCTGGATTTGGTGAACGATCTCGGACCTGATCGCGTGGTGGCCAACCTTCACTACCTGCCCGATCAGCTTGAGGCGCATCTGTCGCCCAAAGGCGTACTGTTGTCGCGTGAAGAGCCCGAGATTCTGGAAACGGGCGGCGGATTGCGGGCCGCTTTGCCCCTGCTGGGACCGGATCCGGTCTATACCCTGAACACTGATGCGATCTGGGCCGGGCCGAATCCTTTGACCCTGCTGCGCGATGCCTGGGATCCTGATCGGATGGACGCATTGCTGATGTGCATTCCGACCAACCAGACCATCGGCCACACCGGCAAGGGAGATTTCACCGCCGATGCCGAGGGACGGATCACTCGTGGCCCCGGCCTGGTTTATGGCGGGGCGCAGATTCTAAAAACCGAGGGGCTGACGGCTATTCCGGACAAGGCATTCTCGCTGAACCTGCTGTGGGACCAGATGCACAGCCAAGGGCGTCTTTTCGCGGCCACCTATCCCGGTCTCTGGTGCGATGTGGGCCGCCCCGAAGGGATCGCCTTGGCCGAAGGGCTGATCGCGGATGTTTAAGCCCAGCGCCACGCCCCGCGTCTTTGCAGTACCGCCCGGATCGGATTTTCCCAAAGCGCTGGTGGATGGGCTTCACCTTCGCAGCGCCGAACGCCCGCCCGAGGCCTTGGCCCGGGTGCAGCTTGTCGTGAACACCCGCCGCATGGCGCGTCGTGTGCGCGATCTGTTCGATCAGGGGCCAGCTTGTCTGCTACCGCGGCTTTCACTGGTCACCGATCTTGGGGAAAGCGTCGATCTGGCGCAAATCCCCCCTGCAATCCCGGCCCTACGACGCAGGTTGGAACTGACGCAACTGATCGCCAAGCTGTTGGAACAACAGCCTGATCTGGCCGCGCGGTCCTCGTTGTTTGACCTGTCCGACAGTCTGGCCGCGCTGATTGACGAGATGCAGGGCGAAGGTGTCTCCCCCGATACGATCCGTCAGTTGGATGTCAGCGATATGTCCGGTCACTGGGCCCGCGCGCAGGCGTTTATAGGGATCGCCGATCACTTCATCGACTCCGGTCCCGATGCGTTGGACGCGCAGGCGCGGCAGCGGCGCGTGGTGGAGAACCTGATTGACCGCTGGCAGGTAGCGCCACCGCAGCATCCCGTGATCCTTGCAGGCTCGACCGGATCGCGCGGCACCACGCTGATGTTGATGGAGGCGGTCGCCCGTCTACCCCAGGGCGCGCTGATCCTGCCCGGTTATGATTTCGACCAGCCAGACCATGTCTGGCGGGGATTGGACGAGGCGTTGACCTCGGAAGATCACCCGCAATACCGGTTCCGCAAGCTGATGACACAGCTTGACATGCAACCCGGTCAGATCGCGCCTTGGACTGATGCGCCCGCCCCCTCACCTGCCCGTAACAAGCTGATTTCACTGGCCTTACGCCCTGCCCCGATCACTGATGCATGGATGTCCGAAGGCCCTCAGCTGACCGATTTGGACAGTGCCACGCAAGACCTCACCCTGGTCGAGGCGCAATCCCCACGAGCCGAGGCGCTCGCCATCGCTCTGCGTCTGCGCGAGGCCGCCGAAACCGGCCAGACCGCCGCCTTGATCACCCCAGACCGGATGCTGACCCGTCAGGTCAGCGCCGCGCTGGATCGCTGGAACATCCTGCCCGATGACAGTGCCGGCCTGCCGCTGCAGCTGTCCCCTCCGGGACGGTTTCTGCGCCATGTGGCGGGTCTGTTCGCTCGGCGGCTTGAGGGTGAGGCGCTGTTGACCCTGTTGAAACACCCGCTCTGTCACGGTGGCGGTGATCGTGGTGCGCATCTGTTACATAGCCGCGATCTGGAACTGGATTTGCGACGGTATGGCCCTCCGTTCCCAGACAGCGCCAGCCTGATCGCGTTCGCCATCCGCAAAGAAGTGCCCGAAGGCTGGATGCGCTGGCTCACCACGCATTTTTGCGACCAGCATGTGACGGGTGAGCTGCCCTTGTCGGATTGGGTGACCCGCCTGCGTGTATTGGCCGAAGCGATTTCAGCCGGTAACGAGGGTGAAACCGGACCGCTGTGGGAGAAGAACGCAGGCCAAAAGGCGTTGAAGGTTCTGACGTCGCTGGAAGGCGAGGCGCAGCATGGCGGCCCGATGACCGCCCATGATTTTGCCGACTTGCTCGGCGCGTTACTGGCCGGTGAAGAGGTTCGCGACCGCGACGCGCCGCATCCGCACATCATGATTTGGGGCACGCTTGAGGCACGGGTGCAGGGGGCCGATCTGCTGATCCTTGGGGGCCTGAACGAAGGCAGCTGGCCCGAGGCCGCCGCGCCCGACCCCTGGCTGAACCGTCAGATGCGCGACAAGGCCGGGCTGTTGCTGCCCGAACGCCGCATCGGCCTGTCTGCCCACGACTTTCAACAGGCTGTCGGCGCGCCCGAGGTCTGGTTGACACGAGCCACCCGGTCGGACGACGCCGAAACCGTGCCCTCGCGCTGGCTGAACCGGATGACGAACCTGTTGCAGGGCTTGCCGGGGCAGGGTGGTCGAGCTGCTTTGTCGGCGATGCGCGCCCGGGGTCAGACATATTTGCGTTGGTCCGAACAACTCGAGGCCGCACCGCGGATCGATCCGGCCCCGCGCCCATCTCCGCGCCCGCCGGTCGCCGCGCGCCCACGCCGTCTGAGTGTCACCGAAATCAAGCGCCTGATCCGCGATCCCTATGCGATTTATGCCAAGCATGTGCTGCGGCTGCGGCCTCTGAACCCTTTGGTGCAGGCCCCGGATGCCTTGCTGCGTGGGATTGTCATCCATGAAATACTCGAACATTTCGTCAAGGACAGCGTGTTGGACGGTGCTTTGCTGACGCGCGAGAATTTCCTGAAGCGCGCCGAGACATTGCTGGATCAGCATGTCGCCTGGCCCACAGCCCGCAAATTGTGGTTGGCCCGGCTGGAACGCATTGCCTACGATTTCCTGACCGCCGAAACCGCCCGGCGCGGCGATGGCGGACCGGTGGCCTTTGAAGCCGCAATGAAACTGGTGCTAAGCCCGCTGGATTTCACCATCGCGGGCAGGGCGGACCGGATCGACCACAACAGTCGCGGCGCGCTGCGGATTGTGGATTACAAGACCGGCACACCTCCGACCGAAAGCCAGCAGGCCAAGTTTGACAAACAGCTGCTGATCGAGGCGGCGATGGCCGAGCAGGGCGCCATCGAAGGCATTGACCCGCTCCCCGTAGCCGAGGCTGTCTTTATCGGCATGGGCGGCACCTATAAGGAGGTCACGGCCCCATTGGCCAAAGAGCCGCCCGACAAGGTTCTGGCTGAGCTGAAAGAGCTGATTTCTGCCTATTTAGAGCCTGATCAAGGCTTCACATCGCGCCGGATGCTGCACAAGGACACCGATATTGGCGACTATGACCATCTGGCCCGTTTCGGCGAATGGGACCGCACCGATGAGACCGATCCCGAGGTGCTGAAATGAAGGCCCGCAACGACGCAACCGAACGGCAGGTGCAGGCGGCGCGGCCCGATGCCTCGACCTGGCTGGCGGCCAATGCGGGTTCGGGCAAGACGCGGGTTCTGACCGACCGGGTGGCACGGTTGCTGCTGGGTGGGGTACAGCCGCAGCACATCCTCTGCCTGACCTATACCAAAGCCGCCGCCAGCGAGATGCAGAACCGCCTGTTCAAACGGCTGGGTGAATGGGCGATGTTGGCGGATAACGCGCTGCTGGCCCAACTAACCGATTTGGGCGTGCCCGGAGTGATCGACCCGGACCGGCTGGCGCAGGCCCGCACGCTGTTTGCCCGCGCCATTGAGACGCCGGGCGGGCTGAAAATCCAGACGATCCACTCGTTTTGCGCCTCACTCCTGCGGAGGTTTCCGCTGGAGGCTGGGGTCAGCCCGCAGTTTTCCGAGATGGAAGACCGTGCTGCAGCCTTGTTGCGCGAAGAGATTGTCGAGGATTTCGCCGAAGGCCCGCAGGCCGCGCTGATCGAAGATGTGGCGCGATTTGTTACTGATACCGGTTTTGAGAACCTCACCGCAGCCATCACCCACAAACGCAACCTGTTTGCGCAGTCGCTGAATTGGCCCGATCTGTTGCTCCGCTTCGACTTGCCAGAGGGGTTCGACGAAGACGCCCTGCAAGCCCGCGTTTTCATGGGTGGTGAGGTCGAGTTGATCCGCTCAATCCTGCCTGCGCTAACTGAAAGTGGCGGCAACAACGCCAAGGCGGCTGCCAAGCTGTCGGCCTTCACCGAGGCGCGGATCAGCAGCCTTACTGTACTGGAAAGCGTGTTTCTGACAGGGAAATCCGCCAAGGAACCCTTTACAGCCAAGATAAACAGCTTCCCGACCAAAGCCCTGCGCGAAGGCGCGTTGGCCGAGCAGATGCCGCAACTGGAATCCCTCATGCTGCGCATCGAGGCCGCGCGTGAGCAGCGATTGGCGCTGGTTGCGGCGCGCAAGACCCATGTGCTGCACCGCTTTGCGGCCGCCTTCCTGCCGGAATATGAACGGCGCAAGCAGCTGCGCGGCTGGCTGGACTTCGACGATCTGATCCTGCGCGCGCGGCAGGTGCTGAACGACCCGGCGGTTGCGGAATGGGTGCTGTACCGTCTGGACGGTGGCATCGACCACATTCTGGTGGACGAGGCGCAGGATACCAGCCCTGACCAATGGGATGTGGTCGAGAAACTGGCGCAGGAATTCACCAGCGGGGAAGGGGCCCGATCCGGGGTCGAGCGCACGATTTTCGTCGTTGGTGATAAGAAACAGTCGATTTATTCCTTTCAGGGCGCCGACCCGCAGGCCTTTGACCGGATGCAGCAGGAGTTTGGGCGCAGACTGGCGGAATCAGGCTCTAAACTGTGGGATTCGACGCTGGAATACTCGTTCCGGTCCTCTAGTGCGATCCTGTCTCTGGTCGATATCCTGTTCGAAAACCGGGCCGAGGCCGGGTTTCACAAGGACAGTCTGCACCGTGCGTTCAAGGCGGATCTGCCCGGTCGGGTTGATCTGTGGCCGGTGATCGAAAAGGTAGATGAAGACGATGATGGCGACTGGACCGACCCGGTTGATCGCCCCGGCGCGCGGCACCACACCGTCATTCTGGCCGAGAAGGTGGCCCAGTCGATTAAGGACATGATCGACCGCCGAGAGACGATCCCCGAGGATGGTGACACGCCCGGCACATTCGTGCGCCGCAAGGTGCAGCCGGGGGATTTCCTGATCCTCGTTCAGCGCCGATCCGATCTGTTTGCCGAGATCATCCGCGCCTGCAAGGCCCTGCGTCTGCCCATCGCCGGGGCTGACCGGCTGAAAGTGGGTGCGGAACTGGCCGTAAAAGACCTGGCCGCGCTGCTCAGCTTTCTGGCCACGCCCGAGGACAGCCTGTCATTGGCGACCGTGCTGAAGTCGCCTCTGTTTGGGTGGACGGAACAGCAATTGTTCGATCTGGCGCATCGGCGGCAGGAGCAATTCCTGTGGGCGGCTCTGCGCCATCGCACCGAAGAGTTTCCGGAAACGCTGGAAATCCTCAACGACTTGCGCGGTCAAATCGACTTTCTGCGCCCCTACGACCTGATCGAACGCATCCTGACCCGCCATGACGGCCGGCGGAAGCTGCTGGGGCGCCTGGGGGCTGAGGCCGAGGATGGAATCAATGCGCTGCTGTCGCAGGCGCTGGCGTATGAACGGACCGATATCCCCAGCCTGACCGGCTTTCTTGTGTGGATGCAGACCGACGATCTGGAAATCAAACGGCAGATGAGCGGCGTCGGCAACATGATCCGAGTGATGACTGTGCATGGGTCGAAAGGGTTGGAAGCGCCGATTGTGATCCTGCCGGATACCGGCAAACGGCAGGCCCCGCGCGACGCCGAGATCATGGTGGGTGAGGGCACGCCGCTGTGGAAGGTCCCGGCGGATGCGTCACCAGCCCTGATCACACAAGCGCGGGCTGAGGCCCGGGCGCGGGAAGAGAATGAACGGCTGCGCCTGCTATATGTGGCTCTAACACGGGCAGAAAAGTGGTTGATCGTAGGAGCGGCGGGGGATGTCGGTAAGGACGGAACCAGCTGGTATCAGATGGTTGAAGCCGCGATGGCGCGGGCAGGGGCCACGCAACTGCCGGAGTCAGACACGTTGCGCCTGTCCCATGCCGATTGGGATACGCTGCCGATTGTCGAACATGCAGAACCCGAAATTACCCATACGCCGCTGCCGGATCAGTTCCTGAATCCTGCCACGACACCGGACCCCGCGCCGGAAACGATCAGCCCGTCTGATTTGGGCGGGGCCAAAGCCTTGCCCGGTGATTCTGGTCAGGATGAAGAGGCCGCCAAGCTGCGCGGCACGCGCCTGCACCTGCTATTGGAACATCTGCCATCAATTGCGCAGGAAAAATGGCCGCAACTCTGCGCCCGGGTTCTGCCCGATATGCAGGACACGGAGCGGCAGGAGTTGTTGACCGAGGCGCAAAATGTGCTGACGACAGAACATCTGCAAGCGGTATTCGCGGACGATGCGCTGGCCGAGGTTCCGGTCACCGCCGACCTGAACGGGCGGCGAATGCACGGGGTGATCGACCGGCTGATCGTGACCGAGAGCGATGTGCAGGTGATTGATTTCAAATCAAATGCCACGGTTCCCAACAGCCCTGCGACCTGCCCCGAAGGCCTGTTGCGGCAGATGGGAGCTTACGCGCAGGCCCTGGCCCAAATTTATCCGGATCGCGAAATCCGCACGGCGATCCTGTGGACCCGCACGGCCGAGCTTATGTGGTTGCCACACGATCTTGTGACGGATGCGCTGGCCGACACCCAGATATCTTGACCTCGGACAGCGGCGACCCTACGTTCTGTTCCCGAGTTTACCCCATTCAGGAGACATGAAATGTCGACCGTAGCCGTAACCGACGATACCTTTGACGCCGAAGTCAAGAATTCCGACATCCCCGTTGTTGTCGATTTCTGGGCCGAATGGTGTGGCCCCTGTAAGCAGATTGGCCCCGCTCTGGAAGAGCTGGCCGCTGAATACGGTGACAAGATCAAAATCGCCAAGGTGGACGTGGACAGCAATCCGAACGCAGCCGCAGCCATGGGCGTGCGCGGCATCCCGGCGCTGTTCATCTTCAAGGACGGTCAGGTTGTCTCGAACCGCGCTGGTGCGGCCCCGAAGGCGGCACTGCAAAGCTGGATCGAAGAATCCATCTGATCCAAGCGTATTCTGATCAACGGGCATCGCTGTGCGGTGCCCGTTTTTTATTGCCTATGTCGCGCTCGACCTTGGACCGATCCATTCCTGCGGCAATTTGAAAACCGGTCCGTTCGGCCTGTGCCGCCGGTCCAGAGGATGAGGGAACCGGGTCGCCGGGACCATCTGTTTCACGCGATCACGCCGCACAAAGGTGGCCTCGATCACGCGGGGAAAGGTTTCACCTTCGATATCCACCGTACCGGATGCGTTATTTGGGTGGATATGGGCGCAGACAAAACCGTCACTCAGCGCCGCCAACGCAGGATAGGCCCGCTGGAACGCAGCCGGCTTCATCAGGATCGACGGTATGCGGTGAAGTTCGAGCACCACAATGCGAAACCGGTTCAGAAGCGCGGCGGGCAGGGTGGACAGAACCGGATACTCGGCCGCTTCGATGTCCATCTGCAGGATCATGTCGCCTTCGGACGGCGCATATTCTGCCATCCAATCCTCAAGCGAGATCACGTCCGAACCCGTTTTGGCGGCCAGATGCTTCTTGACGAAAACCGCACCCGGAACGTTCAGCATCGGCTCGTCAACCGAACCATCGGCCATAAAAGACGGAATCCCGTGTTTCGCCAGATCCATTTCAAAACTGGATTGCAGGGAAACACCCGGTGAAAAACAGGCTACGATATCATCAAGATCATTGGGCAGAAGGTACCCACCATCGCCAAATTCACCCACGCGGACAAGCTTATACCCTAGATCATGGGGTCTGATGACTTCGGCAAGAAATGCCCGCCTATCAGCCGTTGTCATGTCAGGTCCGGGCGTGGTCAGCATGTGGGCTCCGACGAAGGTGATTTCTGTATGGTTCCATTGTCTTGTCATGTGCAGGTACGGAATGCCAGCGCTGTTTGGTTTCGGGGCACGGCGGAAGACGCTCTTTCCCTGATCGGTCCCGGCCTCATTTTGAAGTTTTTGTTTGAACGTGCCGGCGAATTCGGTTTGCTGTGGCAGCAAGCAAATGCGCAGAAGCAAAAGGGGCACAGATGGCAAAGACACGGGTTCTTGTTGAGTTCGGGATGGGCACGTCGCTGCGGCGCGAGGATTATACCGAGGCCGCGCTGCGGGCGATCAAAGACGCGCTGTGGCACAACTCGGTCAACATGGCCGAGCTGTTCGATTTTCCCAAAGAAGCGATGATCATCGATGCCGAGATTGGGGTGCAGAACCCCGATCAGGTGGACAAGGACGCGCTGAAAGCCGTCTTCCCCTATGGCCAGCCCAATATCACCGTCACGCAAGGCGGGTTGGATATCGAAAAACCGCATACCAAAGGGCGCACCGTCATTGCCAATGCGGCCGTCGTTGTCTCGTTCGACATGGAGGCCGTGGCATGACCGAAAAACGCATCATTCTTGAAATGGGCACCGGCAACGACCTTTATGGTCAGGATTATACCAAGGCGGCGCGGCGGGCGGTTCAGGATGCGCTGCACCATTCCTCGATCACCCTGTTTTCCAAACTGGGCATCGACCATGCCGAGATGCGCGTGCAAGTCACGATTGGCGTACAGGAACCAAGCCAAGTGGATTGTGATCTGGTCGCCGCTGATCTGCCCCGCGGCCGGGCCGAGGTACGGGCCGTCAAAGGCGGGCTGGACGTCGAGGATACCGACGCCGGAACCCGACATGTCGTGGCTACAGCCGCGATTGAGGCGTTCCTGCCCGACCTATCGGGCCAATACAGATTGTCCTGACAAAGAAAAAGCCGCTCGGTCGAGCGGCTTATCTTTTGCGGTCGTACTAATCGCGGATCAGATCTTGTCGATATCCGCGCGGCACAGGCCGATATCGTCCAGCTGTGCGTCGCTCAGCTCTGCCAAAAGCGCGCGTGTCTTGCGGGTTTCGTTCCATTCGGCTGCTTTTTCAAAAGCTGCGGTGAACGCGTCCACTACATGCAGGATGGTAGCTGCTCCGAGCGGCGCATGGATATTTGCGGTGGTTGCCATTTGCGCATTCCTTAAACTGAAACAGCCGACCCTTCGTCGGTTGTAAGTCTCATTTAGGACCAGATGCCGAGTCTCACAATTGCTAGTCCGGTAACCCCGATTTGCGATTCTTGCATATCTTTTGAGCAGTTTGAGAACTGTTGCGCTACGGACGGGTCCGGCCCATATAGGATGCCAGCGAAGAACGGAGGCCCTGATGGCAGACAGCGATTTTCCCGGTTGGCATGGCACAACGATCATTGGCGTCAAAAAGGGCGGCCAGGTGGTGATTGCCGGCGACGGACAGGTCAGCCTGGGCCAGACCGTGATCAAGGGCACCGCCCGCAAGGTACGCCGCCTGTCGCCGGGCGGGTTCGAGGTCGTCGCCGGGTTTGCCGGATCGACCGCCGACGCGTTCACTCTGCTGGAACGGCTGGAAGCCAAGCTTGAGGCCACGCCGGGGCAACTGGCCCGCGCCTCGGTCGAGCTGGCCAAAGACTGGCGCACCGACAAGTACCTGCAAAAGCTTGAGGCGATGCTGATCGTCACCGACGGCAAGGATCTGCTGGTTATCACCGGGGCAGGGGACGTGCTGGAGCCGGAACACAACGTGGCGGCCATCGGATCGGGCGGAAACTTTGCCCTCGCCGCAGCCCGCGCGATGATGGACAGCGACAAAGAGGCCGAACAGGTGGCGCGAGAGGCAATGGCGATTGCCGCCGATATCTGCGTCTACACCAACGGCAATCTGACGGTTGAGACGATTTAGGACGTTCTGCGTTTTATCCAAAAACAATATATCGAAATGCGCCTTCGACCGAAGGGAGAGGCAGCGTATTTCGATTCAAGTCAAACGCAAAACTGTCTCAGGCTAACAACGCCTTGATCTCTTTGCCTTTCCAGCGGCGGTGCATTCCGATCAGGCCAAAGATCGCGGCGATGATCACGATGTAATAGGGCACGCGGATATCGATGCTCATCAACCCGCCGCCGATCAGGGACATGACGCCTCCGGCGAGGCAGAAGACCGCCGTGGTCACCCCCATGACCCAGCCCTGATCCGTCTCACTGACGCTGGACGAGAATAGACCCAGCAGGGTTGGGTAAGAAACGCCGAAGAAGAAATAGAAGAAGAAGACCGGCACATAGCTCAGCACCCCGCTGGGGCTGAAGGCGAAGGCAAAGCCGCAGATCACCATGACGATCAGCGAGGTGTAGACGATCTGGTGCTTGCTGAACTTCTCCTGCGCCGGTTTCACCAGGAAGGTACTGGAAAAGGCCAGCGCAAAGCCGATCACCACCATCGCCACGCTGCCGCCGATTACGCCATAGCCAAAACGGCTGGTCAGGAAATTGTCGACGAATACGTAAAAGGTCACGTTGGCGATCATGAAGAACGAATAGACGGGCAGGATTTTCAGAACCATCGGGTGACCGCGCACCGCAATCAGGCTGTCGGTGATGTCGCGGGGGCGGAAGACAAAGGCCGTGCGTTCTGTGCGCGTGTCTTTGAAGAATGTCAGGACAAGGAAGATGGCGATCAGCACCAGAACGAAGGCGCCATAGAATGGCGTTTTCAGCGTGGCGACACTGCCCAGCAAGGCGGAGTCTGACAGAACGGCACCGATGATCGGCCCTCCGACAAGGCCAAAGCTGACGCCGGTCACGATATATCCCATGTTGCGGTCCCGGTCGGCGGCATCGGTGCTGCCGTCAATCATCGCCGCCTGCGCAATCGGCTGGTTGCCCGCCGTGAACCCGGTGATCGACCGGCCGAGGATCAGCAGCAGCAGGCTGTCCATATAAAGCGAGGCGATGGTGATGGCATACCCCGCCAGTGCACCGCCCAGACAGACCAGCAGCGCGTTCTTGCGCCCGATGGAATCCGAGACCTTCGAGACGTAGACCACCCCCAAAAACCACGACAGAAAAAAACACCCGATCACCAGCCCGTAATAGAAATGGCGTCGGCCATCGGGCGTGCTGTCGGGCAGGAACCCGGATTTGGTCTCCATGATCAATGAGTTGATGATGGGGAAAACCAGCCCTTGCCCGATCAGGTCGACGAATACCACAAACAGCAAGGTGATCTTGGCAATTTTGGTCATAAAATACGCCCCCGGTTCCAATACCTTGGGGCGAGTGTAACAGACGAAGCCTTTGTTACCTAACGGGGGGTCAGAGGCCGGGGGGTGTTGGCCTCTGACCAACGCGTTTACTTCAGAGAAGCAACACCCAGCGGAACACCGGCGACTTCGCACCAGATGTACACTTCGTTATAACCCGATGCATCCATGGTTGGCGGCACGGCATAGGATTGCTTGCCGGTCAGATGCAGCAATGCGCCCAGTTTGCTGTCGGGTGCATAGGCGCCGTCCTTGCCAAAGGCCACACGCGGATCAGGGCCACCGTCCAGCGAGAAGTCGTCACCCAGTTCTACAATGTAACGATCGCCATCTTTAACCAATTTCACCGAGCCACTGGTGATGTGGTTCGAACGGCCCTCGAACGTGCCTTTCTTCTTGGCGCCACCAGCCAATGCAGCACCGGTGCCGGTCAAAGTCAGGGCCGCGCCGGCGGCTGCAGCTTTCACAAAAAGCGAACGACGAGTCATCATGATGAGATATCTCCATTGATAGATGCAGGCAGCTTTGCCCGTCGAAAAAAGTTATGCCGCAGCGCATGCGTGGAAGGCGATTCACATCACCACGAAAATGCGTGTGCTTACCGTGAGTTGGCGTGATGTTTCCGTGATCGGCTTGTGTTTTCGCGTGGTATGATTAGGTTCCGCTGCGAAACAGACGGATAGATTTGACATGACCGACCTGACCCCGCGCGAGATCGTCTCGGAACTGGACCGCTTTATCATCGGGCAGAAAGACGCCAAACGCGCCGTGGCTGTGGCCCTGCGCAACCGCTGGCGGCGCAAGCAGCTGGCCGATGACATCCGGGATGAGGTATACCCCAAGAACATCCTGATGATCGGCCCCACCGGCGTCGGCAAAACCGAGATCAGCCGCCGTCTGGCCAAACTGGCCCGCGCACCGTTCATCAAGGTCGAGGCCACCAAATTCACCGAGGTCGGCTATGTCGGCCGTGACGTGGAACAGATCGTCCGCGATCTGGCGGACGCGGCCATCATCCAGACCCGCGAATACATGCGCGAGGATGTGAAGGCCAAAGCGCACCAGGCCGCCGAAGACCGCGTAATCGAAGCCATCGCAGGCACCGACGCCCGCGAAGGTACGCGCGAAATGTTTCGCAAGAAACTGAAGGCCGGTGAGCTGGACGACACGGTGATCGAACTGGAGCTGTCCGACAGCTCGAACCCGATGCCGATGTTCGATATTCCGGGCCAGCCCGGCAGCCAGATGGGCATGATGAATCTGGGCGATATCTTCGGCAAAGCCTTCGGCGGGCGCACCGTCAAGAAACGCATGACCGTCGCCGAAAGCTATGATGCGCTGATCGGGGAAGAGGCCGACAAGCTGCTGGATGATGAAACCGTAAACCGTGTGGCGTTGGAATCGGTCGAGCAGAATGGCATCGTGTTTCTGGACGAGATCGACAAGGTCTGCGCCCGCGCGGAAGCGCGCGGCGGCGATGTCAGCCGCGAAGGTGTGCAGCGCGACCTGCTGCCTCTGATCGAGGGTACCACCGTATCCACCAAGCACGGCCCGGTGAAGACAGACCATATCCTGTTCATCGCCTCGGGCGCGTTCCACATCGCCAAACCTTCGGACCTGCTGCCGGAATTGCAGGGTCGCCTGCCGATCCGTGTCGAGCTGCGCGCGCTGACCGAAGAGGATTTCGTACGCATCCTGACCGAGACCGACAACGCCCTGACCCTTCAGTACACCGCTCTGATGGGCACCGAAGAGGTCACCGTCAGCTTTACCGAAGACGGCATCGCTGCACTGGCGCGCATCGCTGCGGATGTGAACCAGACCATTGAAAACATCGGCGCACGGCGGCTGTACACCGTGATGGAGCGGGTGTTCGAGGAGTTGTCCTTTACCGCCCCCGATCAGGCCGGGGCCGAGATTGTCGTGAACGCGCAGTTCGTGGACGACAATCTGGGCGAGCTGACCAAGTCGACCGACCTCAGCCGTTACGTTCTGTAACACGGGCAGCCGGTTTTTGCCGCTCCCTTTGCCCCATGTCACTGGACGTGGGGCCAGAAATCGATAGCTTGGCGCAAAAGGTTCCGAGGGTTTTCCGTGCTGCGCTATTTTATCCTTTTAGCTGTTTCCTTGTCTTTGGCCGCCTGTGTCGACCGGACGATTACGGAAACCGTACCCTCGGCCCTGACCGTTGGCACGCCCCAGACCGTGTTTGCCAGCACAACCCGCGCCCGCGAGGCGGATGGGGCATACGGTTTCCAACGAGGCGAAACGCTGAAATTTCTGGAAACCAAGGTTTCGATCCCGCCAAATCACACGCCGGGAACGCTGAAGTTCTCTTACGCCAACCCGAATCCGCAGAAAGAGTTCGTGCTGGCGGGCGTTACTGAACTGGACGGGCCACAGGGATTGCGGCAACACCTGCGTGGGCAGGACGACGTCACGATCTTTGTGCACGGCTATAACTCGACCCAGACGGAAACCATCTTCCGCGCCGCGCAGTTGTCCCATGACATCGGCCTTCCCGGACAGATCTTTGTATATTCCTGGCCCAGCCGCGCGACTGGGTACGGTTATGCCTACGATCTGGACAGTATGCTGTTTGCCCGTGACGGGTTGGAACAGACCATCCGTGAACTGAAATCCATGGGCGTCAAACGGGTCGTTCTGGTGGCGCATTCGATGGGCAGTGCCCTGTCGATGGAAATGATGCGGCAGGCCGAATTGCAGGAACCCGGCTGGGCCAAACGAAACCTCGAAGGGGTTGTTCTGATCTCGCCCGATCTGGATGTGGACCTGTTCCGCTCACAGATGAAGCGGATCAAGACGCCCCCCGATCCGTTTGTGGTCATGGTGTCTCAGAAAGACAAAATCCTGAACATCTCGGCCCGCCTGCGCGGAACGGCCGAGGGCGAGCGGTTGGGCAATATCAGCTCAATCGGCACGCTGGCTGAGTTTCCCATCAACGTCATCGACACCACGGCCTTCAACAGCGATGCTCAGTCCTCGCATTTCGTGGCCGCGACCTCTCCGGCTTTGCTGGCGATCCTCAGTTCGGTCCGCCGCGTCAGCAATACATTCGGCCCGGACGAGCGCCCCGGCATTGACGTTCTGGTGCCGCGCAGCCAACGCAACCCGGATGGCGCGACCGAGATTGTACTGACGGAAACCGGCGAGGCCGAGGTGATCACTCCGTGACGCCGTTCAACCTGCGTCGGTATCTGATCGAAAATGCGAACTGGCTGAGCGCGGGTGTCCTTCTGACCTTTCTGTCCAGCTATGGGCAGACCTTCTTCATCTCGATCTTCTCGGGCCAGATCCGGGCTGAATTCGGCCTGAGCCACGGATCGTGGGGCGCGATTTATTCGCTGGGCACCACGGTGTCGGCCGTAGTGATGATCTGGGCGGGTGGGCTGACCGATATCTTCCGCGTGCGGGTACTGGGGCCGGTGGTTCTGTCCGGTCTGGCCCTTGCGGCTTTGGTGATGGCGACAAACAGCGCGCTGTTTCTGCTGCCCTTCGTGATCTTTCTGCTGCGCCTGTTCGGGCAGGGGATGAGCATCCACCTGGCGCAGGTCGCCATGGCGCGTTGGTTCACCGCAACCCGGGGCAAGGCGCTGTCCATCGCCTCGTTGGGTTACGCGATCGGGGAATCCCTGCTGCCACTGATCTTTGTGGCCGCGATGGCTTTTCTGGACTGGCGCTGGTTGTGGGTGATTGCCGCGGGGGTGACAATCCTGAGCATCCCGGTTCTGATAGGTTTGCTGCGGCAGGAACGCACCCCGCAGAGCCTGTCAGACGCTCACACCGCCACCGGCATGCAGGATCGGCACTGGACCCGGCGCGCGGCGCTGCTCCATCCGCTGTTCTGGTTCATGGCGCCAGCGATCCTGGGGCCATCGGCCTTCATCACAGCCTTCTTCTTTCATCAGGTCCATCTGGCCGCGGTCAAGGACTGGCCGCATATTCAACTGGTCGCTTTGTTCCCGGTATTCACCGGCGTTTCGATCCTGTCGATGTTTGCGGCGGGCTGGGCGCTGGATAAATGGGGCACCGCGCGGATCATGCCGTTCTACCAACTGCCCATGGCTATCGGCTTTGCCATCCTCTCGGCAATCGACACGATCAGCGGTGCCCTGATCGGCCTGATCTTTCTGGCCCTGACCGTAGGCGCAAACAACACCTTGCCCAGCGCCTTTTGGGCCGAGTTCTACGGCACACGGCACATAGGCGCGATCAAGGCGCTGGCAACGGCGGTTATGGTGTTGGGATCAGCCATCGGCCCGGCGCTGACCGGGGTGCTGATCGACCGGGGCGTATCGCTGGGTACTCAGTTCCTGTGGATCGCCGTTTTCTTTGTTCTGGTCTGCGTATTGGCCTGGACTGGTATCCGCCGTGCCCGGGCCGAGTTCTAGCGGTTGCGTCGCAGATAGACGTAATATGCCCCGTCCCCACCATGGCTGATATGAGCAGGCGTGACCTGCAGCACCGCCTGCGTCAGCGGCGGGATCGACAGCCAGTGCGGCACCTGATTGCGCAACACCCCGCGCGGTGTGGGAATGGGGCCGGGCTCATCCCGGTCCTTGCCCTTGCCGGTCACCACCAGAACCAGCCGCTTGCCCTGCGCCTGCGATGTCAGGACAAACCGGATCAGCGCCGGATGCGCCGTGTCGACCCGCATCCCATGCAGGTCCAGCTTCCCTTCGGGCTTGAGCTTGCCGCGTTTCATCCGCCCAAAGGCCTTGGTGTCCATCTGCACCGGGCTGGCCCGCAGATTGTCAGTGACCGAGGGTTTCAACGCATGCCGCACCGGCTTTACCTGCGCATTCTGGCCGACCTCGAACCCCTCCAGCCGGAATTTCGGCGCTTTGGTCGGCTTGGGCTTGGGCAGGGTGGTCGGATGCACCGATTGCGGCAGCTCGGGGTGCAGGCGTTCGGCCTGTTTGGTGACCTTGCGCCACAGCTCGATCTCTTCAGCGGTCAGTTTGCGGCGGGGCATCAGAATTCATCCGGGATCATGGCATAGGCGCGCTGGATCGGCAGCAGCAGGATCATCCGGCCCGGGTCCTTCAAACGTCCGGCGGCCTGTCCGGCCTCATCCCCGGTGCCGAAGAAGATATCCGCCCGCTGTGCCCCCTTGATGGCGGCGCCTGTGTCCTGCGCAATCATCAGCCGGCGCATCGGGTTTTTGCCGTCTTTTTCTACCCAGACCGGAGCCCCCAACGGCGTATAGGCCGGATCAGCTGCAATGCTGCGCAGGGTGGTGACAGACCGGTTCATTGCACCCAGCGGCCCGAATTCAGGCGCGACGCGGGTGACTTCGCGAAAAAATACGTAAGAGGGATTGTGGAACAGCAACTCAGCCCCAGCCTCGGGGTTCTTGCGCACCCAGGCCTTGATCATCTGGGCGCTGACCTGATGCGCGCCCAACGCGCCCTGCCGGATCAGTTCAGCCCCGATCGAGCGATAGGGATGACCGTTCGCACCGCCATAGCCCACCCGCAAAGCCCCGCCATCGGCCAAGCGAATACGGCCCGAGCCCTGGATCTGCAGAAAGAACAGTTCGACCGGGTCATCGACCCAGGCAATCTCAAGGCCCCGGTCGGTCATGGCCTCACCGGTCAGGATTTCCCGACGGCTCAACCATGGTCCCTCGGCCCGGGCCTCGGGGGGCATCTTGTAGATCGGGTATTTGAAACGGTCGGTCCGGGTGCGTGACCCGTCCAGTTCGGGTTCGAAATACCCCGTGAACAGCGCATCTTTGCCGTCTGCGACCAGAACCGGACGGAAGAACAGCTCAAAGAACGACCGCGCGGCGTCGGCCTCATAGGTCTGCGCCACACCGCACAGCGCGCGCCAATCCGGGTCATCCAGATCGCCACATGTGTTCAGAAAAACAGAAAGGGCCGCGCCGTGATCATCGGCGGCCCAGCCTTCAAGATCGTCAAACGACAGGATCGAGCGCGTCGCCTCGGCTCCGGCGGCGCTTGCGGTGGTCATCACGCCCACCAGTAAGAGCGACCGGAGTGCGGCAATCATGCGTCCGTGGCAACAAGCAGCCAGTTCGGATCGTCCGAGCCCATGACACGGGCAAAGGTCCAGCTGTCCTTTTGGCGTTTGACGGTGTTCGGGCTGCCTTCGATGATGTCGCCGCCGCGATCCCGCACGACCGAGGTCAGTTCACCCACGAATTTCATGGTGATCTCGGCCTGATTGGTATCCTTGTCGAACTTCGCATCTGCCAGCGAGGTTTCGCGGACACCAACGAACTCGGCTTCGATGGTCAGACCCTGATCTTCGCGGGCGGCCACGACAGACACGAAAGTGTCAAACACCTCTTCGGACAGGAAAGGCTGGATTTCGTCCAGATTTCCTTTTTCGAACCCCATGACGATCATTTCATAAGCACCGCGCGCGCCCTGCACAAATTCAGTGACCGAGAAGCTGGGCTCAACCCGCTTCATCGCGGCCAGGATCTGTGCCTCCTCGCTGTCTTCGGCGACATGGTCTGTGATGTCGTGATCCGGGCCGCCTTCGATCACCTCGAACCCGCGGCGGGCGTTCTGAGTATCGGGCTGCTGCTGCACCGGTGGTTTCTCAAAACCTTCACGCGTGCCCAGCACGCTTTTCAGGCGCAGGATCAGGAAAACGGCAATTCCGGCCAGGACCAGCAACTGGATCATCGGTTCGTTCATTTCATCCTCTTTTCAGACCGCGACTTTGTATACACGGCCTCATGCCACTATGTAGGTGACAGTTCGTGGCAAGTCCACCGCCCGGCCTCTGGTAAAGGATAACGCAAATGTACCTGTTCTTGGCATTTTTATTGGTCCCGATCATCGAGATCGCCCTGTTCATACAGGTTGGCGGTCTGATCGGACTGTGGCCCACCCTTGCGATTGTGGTGCTGACGGCCGTTTTGGGCACTGCTTTGGTCAGGACACAAGGTCGCATGGCGCTGGCCAATTTGCAGCGGTCCTTTGCCGAACTGGACGACCCGACCGAGCCGCTGGCCCATGGCGCGATGATCCTGCTGTCGGGTGTTCTGCTGCTGACACCCGGTTTTTTTACCGATGCGGTCGGTTTTGCACTGTTGATACCCGGCGTTCGGGTGGCGGTGTTCCGCTATCTGAAATCGAAAGTGACGATCACGCAGTTCCAGATGGGCACCGGCGCGCAGTTCCGCTCCGGTCCCACGCCGTTTGACGATGACGTGATTGACGGCGACTTTACCGAGGTCCGGCCGCGCCAGGATCCCTCAAAGCCATCGAAATGGGTCGAAGGGCCGCACCAGCATTGAGGTGCCGCGCCCAACTTGCTAAGCAGTGTCGAATTTCATTTTCGGAGTAGATCCATGGCTGACGAAAGCCCTGCAGAAAACACCGCGGCACAGGCCGCCCCGCAAATTCAGATGCGTGTTCTGGGACAGTTCATTCGCGATATGTCCTTTGAAAACGTGATGGCGCAAAAGGGCGTGTCCGGTGACGTTCAGCCCGAGATCGCGGTTCAGGTGAATCTGGATGCGAAAAAGCGTTCGGTTGAACATCAGTACGAGGTGGCGATCAAACTGAACCTCAAGTCGAAAGCCAAGGGCCTGGAGGACGTTCTGTTCCTGTGCGAGATCGACTATTGCGGGCTGTTCCACATCGAGGGCGTGGCCGAAGATCAGCTGCACCCGTTCCTGATGATCGAATGCCCGCGGATGCTGTTCCCGTTCCTGCGCCGCATCGTCAGCGACATCACCCGCGACGGTGGCTATCCGCCGGTGAACCTGGACAACATCGACTTCGTCGCGCTGTATCGCAACGAATTGATGCGTCGCCAGGCCGAAGCGCAGAAAACCGACGCCTGATTGACCTGACCCGCGCCGGGTTTAGCCTCAGGCGCGGGTCCACAGGGCGTTTTCGCCCAGTTTCCCGACAAATTCCTCATGCGCCGCGCGTTCTGCGTCGGTGATCTTCGATGCCAATGGGGTCGGGCGTGCCGTCGGGCGCCAATCATCCTGCCCTCCGGCACCCGAGGCCGCAGAGGTGGACAGTCCGAAATCCGGCTGTCGCCCCCCGATCAGTTCCAGATAAACTTCGGCCAGAATCTCCGAGTCGAGCAACGCGCCGTGCAGTGTCCGGTTCGAGTTGTCGATATTGAACCGCCGACACAGCGCATCCAGCGAGGCGGGCGAGCCCGGAAACCGTTTGCGCGCAATCGCAAGCGTATCCAGCGCCTGATCCATCGGGATCAGCGGCAGTCCCAACCATCTGAGTTCCGCGTTCAGAAATTTCATATCGAAGGACGCGTTGTGGATCACCAGCTTGGAATCCTGGATGAAATCAAGAAAACCCTGACCCACCCTGGCAAAGACCGGCTTGTCTTTCAGCGTGACCTCGCCCTTTTCCGGCGGGCGCGGGTTTTCCAGCAGGTCGGGACCGATCCCGTGTACGCCGAACGCCTCTTCGGGCATGGAGCGTTCGGGGTTGATATAGACATGATAGGTCTCACCGGTGGCCACATGGTTCCACAGCTCAACCGCACCGATTTCAACGATCCGGTCGCCGCTTTCGGGGTCAAACCCCGTGGTTTCGGTATCGAGTACAATCTCACGCATCTGCCAGCCCCGCCCGTATCTGCCTGACCACATCCTGCACCTGCGCGCGGGCATGGTCCAGCGTATCCGTCACGATCACAAAATCCGACCGCGCGCATTTCTCGTCATTCGGCATCTGCTTGGCGCGGATCTGCTCGAACTGCGCCTCGGTCATGGTGCCGCGCTCCATCACGCGGCGCTTTTGTTCATCGGCCGGGATTGAGACACATACAACCGCATTCATCGCTGCATCACCGCCGGTTTCAAACAGCAACGGGATGTCGAACACCAGAATATCCGCCTGTGTCTGTTCCCGAAAGGCAGCCCGATCCGCAGCGACCAGCGGATGCACGATGGCCTCGATCTGTTTCAACGCAGACGAGTCCTGCGCGATGATCTGTTTCAGCGCCTCTCGGCTGACTGCATCCTCGACAATCGCATCGGGAAAGACGGCCCGCATGGGCTCAACCGCGGCTCCGCCCCTTGAATAGAGTCTATGTACGGCCGCATCCGCATCCCAGAGCGCGCAGCCTTCGGCGACGAACATCTGCGCCGTGGTGCTTTTGCCCATTCCGATCGAGCCCGTCAGGCCAAGCGCGAAACTCATCCCAGAACCGCCGCACGCAAATCATCTGTCACCTCGGGACGAGTGCCGAACCAGCGTTCAAACCCGGGGACCGCCTGATGCAGCAACATACCCAACCCGTCCACGGTGGTACAGCCGGCCTCTTCTGCCACTTGCAGCAGATGGGTTTTCAGCGGTGCGTAGACCAGATCGGTCACAACGGCACCGGGTTGCAGCCCATCCAGCGGCACCCGCAACTCGGGCTGCCCCAACATTCCCAGAGAGGTCGTGTTGACCACCAGCTCCGCGTTTTCAATGACATTTCCCGCTTGCAGCCAATCGACGACGGTAACGCGGTCGCCGAATTCCTCTTGCAACTGGTCTGCGCGGGCGCGGGTACGGTTGGTCAGCAAGATCTGAGGCACGCCCGCGTCCAGCAGGCTCTGTATCACCGCCCGCGCCGCGCCGCCTGCGCCAAATACCACGGCCGGGCCATCCGACGGCGTCCAGTCCGGCGCGCCGCTGCGCAGGTTCTCCAGGAAACCGTAGCCGTCGGTATTGTCCGCATAGATCGTGCCGTCTTCGTGAAACACCAGCGTATTCGCCGCACCGATGACCGAGGCGCGCTCGGATACGTGATCGGCAACGCGCAGCGCGGCCTCTTTATGGGGAACCGTCACATTGGTGCCGACGAACCCGGCCTTGGGCAGGGACCGCAAAACGGTCTCAAAATCTTCGGGGGCTACGTCCATCGGGACGTAATGCCCATCCAGCCCGTATTTCTTGAGCCAGTGACCATGCAGTTGCGGCGATTTGGAATGCGCAATCGGGTGCCCGATCACTCCGGCCAACGGAATACGGTTATGCGTCATTGATCGATCACCCCTTTGACGGCCAGAAAATTGAGCAGCTCCAACAGGGGCATACCCAAGACATTAAAATAGTCGCCGTCAATGGTGGCGAATAGACGAACGCCTTCTTCTTCCAGCTTATAGGCGCCCACCGCGTGGCGAATGCTGTCCCAGTTGCGGTCAATGTAGTCGCGCAGGTAAGCGTCCGAGCTCATCCGCATCCGCAGGCGCACCTGACCGACATGGCGCCAGATCGGTTCACCATCCCGATAGACTACCGCCGCTGACAACAGCATATGCCGCTTGCCCCGCATCATCTTAAGCTGCGCCAGAGCGTCCTCGGGCGTTTCGGGTTTGGACAGCAACTGCCCGTCGAAATCCAGCACCTGATCACAGCCCAGAACCATCGCCCCTGGGGTTTTGTCACTGACCTTGCGGGCCTTCATCTCGGCCAGCGCGTCGGCGATATCGCGGGGCGCGGCACCTTCGGCCAGCAGCGCGTGTTTCATGGCATCCTCGTCCACACGCGCGACCTGAACGGAAAATGGCACGCCTGCGTTTTCCAGCAACTGCGCGCGGATGGATGAGCCTGAGGCCAGGATGAAGGGGACAGACATGTGGAAAACCCTGTGTGCAATTCGTTGAGCGTTCTGGGACGGTTTGTATGGTTTTCAGATTGACACGCAACCCCGGGAATTTCGCGCAAAACTTCCCTGAGTCGCTCGAACCCTGTCCATCCGGGACAAGGATAAGTCGGATAGGTGGGATAAGCGGGAACTCCACAGATACCCCGTGATTTATCCCCAGACATACCCCGGAAAGTGATCGTTAAATATTTGAAAATAATAAGTTATTTTTGTCACTCACAGAATCACTCCCCTGAACCGGAGAACTTTCCACCTGGGGAAAACACATGTGTAAAAAAGTAATCCACGGATTTTGTTCACCCTACAAAACCATCTTCCTTTTTCTTTTCTTATTTTTTTATTAGGGAGAGTTCCGAGCAACGCCCGGAGCCAGAATGACCGATCTTCTTTTCACGATTTACCCGTGGGTGAAGTCTTTACACATCATGGCCGTGATCTCGTGGATGGCAGGCCTGTTCTATCTGCCTAGACTGTTCGTCTATCACGTAGAAAAGGCACAGGCTGTCGATGGGGCGGAAACCATTTTCTTTGAAATGGAAGACAAGCTGCTGCGCGTGATCATGCGCCCTGCAATGTACGTGGCGTGGATCTGCGGACTGATCATGGTCTTCACGCCGGGCATTGTCGGCTGGGACTGGTCCTGGCCCTGGGTCAAAGGTGCGGCAGTGATTGGAATGACCTGGTTCCATCATTGGCTGATGGCGCGGCGCAAGGACTTCGTAGAGGGCCGAAACAAGCTCACTGGGCGGCAGTATCGCATGATGAACGAGGTTCCGACCATTCTGATGGTTGCCATCGTTCTGGCGGTCATTCTGAAGTTCTGAGGGCCTGTTTGACTCCGATGGCTGCCGCGCTTATGTAGGGATCAACACGCCCGTCCGGGCGGCGTATCTTCCGTACTGAATTTCCACTTCGTGCCGCGCTGTCAGCGGTGAAGGTATATATCATGACAACTGAAGCCCTGAATCTGGCCGACCTGAAGGCCAAAAGCCCCAAAGACCTTCTGGCGATGGCCGAAGAGCTGGAGATCGAAAACGCCTCGACCATGCGCAAAGGCGAGATGATGTTCCAGATCCTGCGCGAACGCGCGGATGAGGGCTGGACTGTCGGCGGCGATGGCGTGCTTGAGGTTCTGCAAGACGGATTCGGCTTTCTGCGCTCGCCCGAGGCGAACTATCTGCCGGGTCCGGATGACATCTATGTCTCACCCGACATGATCCGCCAGCATTCGCTGCGCACCGGAGATACGGTCGAAGGTGAGATCAAGGCGCCGGACGATAACGAACGGTATTTCGCGCTGACCAAGGTCACGATGATCAACTTCGAGAACCCTGAGAAGGCGAAACACAAGATCCTGTTCGACAACCTGACGCCGCTGTACCCGGATGAGCGTCTGAAGATGGAAATCGAAGATCCCACCATCAAGGACAAGTCAGCCCGTGTGATTGATCTGGTGGCACCCATCGGTAAAGGTCAGCGTTCGCTGATCGTGGCGCCGCCGCGGACCGGTAAAACGGTGATCCTGCAGAACATCGCGCATTCGATCGAACAGAACCACCCGGAGTGCTATCTGATCGTCCTGCTGATCGACGAACGCCCGGAAGAGGTGACCGACATGCAGCGGTCTGTGAAGGGGGAGGTCGTGTCTTCGACCTTCGACGAACCGGCGACGCGCCACGTGGCTGTGTCTGAGATGGTCATTGAAAAAGCCAAGCGTTTGGTCGAGCATAAACGAGATGTTGTTATTCTTCTCGATTCTATCACAAGACTTGGTAGGGCGTTTAACACCGTGGTACCGTCCTCGGGTAAAGTTCTGACCGGTGGTGTGGACGCAAACGCCCTGCAACGGCCCAAGCGCTTCTTTGGTGCCGCGCGGAACATCGAAGAAGGCGGCTCGCTGACCATCATCGCCACCGCCCTGATTGATACCGGCAGCCGGATGGACGAAGTTATCTTTGAAGAATTCAAAGGCACCGGTAACTCGGAAATCGTTCTGGATCGCAAGATTGCGGACAAGCGCGTGTTCCCGGCGATCGACATCCTCAAGTCCGGTACCCGGAAAGAGGACCTGCTGGTCGACAAGGGAGATCTGGCCAAGACCTTCGTTCTGCGCCGTATCCTCAACCCGATGGGCACCACCGACGCGATCGAGTTCCTGCTGTCCAAGCTGAAGCAGACCAAGACGAACGGTGAGTTCTTCGACTCGATGAACACCTGACACAGGTCTTAATAACCACGCGAGGCCTTCGAATGGATACGATATTCGCCTTGGCCAGCGCACAGGGCAAAGCAGGGGTGGCGGTCATCCGCCTCTCTGGCCCTTTGGCGCATTCCGCTGCAGCGGACCTGACCGGCAGCCCGTTGCCGCCCCGCGGTATGCGGGTTCGGTCCTTGCATGCGGCCGATGGCGCGCGATTGGACGATGGGTTGGTCCTGACCTTCCAGGGGCCGGCCAGTTTTACTGGCGAAGATGTGGCCGAGCTGCAAATTCACGGCAGCACCGCCTCGGTCAACGCCGTGATGCGGTGCCTGTCGGATTCGGACGGGTTGCGGTTGGCAGAACCCGGAGAGTTCACGCGCCGCGCGCTGGAAAATGGCAAGATGGACCTGACACAGGTCGAAGGGCTTGCCGATCTGATTGATGCCGAAACCGAGGCGCAGCGGAAACAGGCGCAGACCATTCTGGCCGGGGAACTGGGCGGATTGGCGGAACGCTGGCGCCGTGATCTGATTCGGGCAGCATCACTGTTGGAAGCTGTCATTGATTTTGCCGACGAAGAAGTACCAACGGACGTCACACCAGAAGTGCAGACATTGGTGACCGGCGTCATGCAAGACCTGCAGCGCGAAGCGGAAGGCGTGAAGATTGCTGAACGCATCCGGACCGGGTTCGAGGTCGCGATTGTTGGTCTGCCAAATGTGGGCAAGTCGACCTTGCTGAACGCATTGGCCGGGCGCGAGGCGGCAATCACCTCAGAATACGCAGGCACAACCCGCGATGTGATCGAGGTTCGGATGGATCTTGGCGGGTTGCCGGTGACGCTGTTGGATACTGCCGGGCTGCGCGAAACTGAAGATCACGTCGAAAACCTTGGGATCGAGCTGGCTCGCAAACGCGCCGATGCGGCCGACCTAAGGGTGTTTTTGACTGAAGACCCATCAGAGCTTGGCGTTCAAATGCTGGACGGCGATATTCAGATGTTGCCGAAATCTGATCTCCGTGAAGTTGGAAACGGCGGGATTTCCGGAAAGACGGGGCAGGGAATCGATCAGTTGATATCCCACATATCGTGTGTCCTAGGCGAACGATCTACCAGTCATGGTATCGCAACCCGTGAACGGCACCGCGTCGCGCTGATTGATGCCCGGTCAGCATTGGCTGCGGCGATGGCGGTTCTGGAATCAGGCCCGGACTTGTATGATATCGCTGCCGAAGAACTGCGCACGGCGATCCGTGCCTTGGAAACATTGGTTGGCAGGATCGGGGTCGAAGACCTTCTGGACGAGATATTCTCCAGTTTCTGCCTGGGTAAGTAGGGAGTGTTTCACGTGAAACATTCGAAGTTCGATGTCGTTGTTGTAGGCGCTGGTCATGCCGGTACCGAAGCTGCTCATGCAGCCGCGCGGATGGGAGCTGAGACGGCATTGGTCACTCTGTCCGCATCCGATATCGGTGTAATGTCCTGCAACCCCGCCATCGGTGGATTGGGTAAAGGCCATTTGGTCCGTGAAATCGATGCGCTGGATGGCGTTATGGGCCGGGTCGCGGATCAGGCCGGTATTCAGTTTCGCTTGCTGAATCGCCGTAAAGGTCCGGCAGTACAAGGCCCAAGAACCCAGGCTGACCGCGCTTTGTACCGGGCTGCCATGCAAAAGGAGACCCAGGCGCAGGATCGTCTGTCGATCGTGGTCGGAGAGGTCGTCGACTTTTTGATGGACGGGCACAAGGTGGTTGGGATCAGGCTGGCAGACGATTCCGAAATCCACGCCGGCGCCGTTATCTTGACTTCAGGCACGTTCTTGCGCGGCATTATCCATATCGGCGATGTTTCCCGGCCAGGGGGGCGGATGGGGGATCGACCCTCAGTTAAGTTGGCAGAACGATTGGACAGTCTTGATCTGCCGATGGGGCGATTAAAAACTGGGACACCGCCACGTCTGGACGGTCGGACAATCGACTGGTCCGATCTTGAACGTCAGGACGGAGACGACGACCCCACGCTATTTTCCTTTCTCTCCACGTCCGTTGTTGCACCGCAGATTTCCTGCGGAATCACGCATACAAACGCGCGCACCCATGAGATCATCAAAAAGAACCTGTCCCGATCCGCTATGTATGGCGGGCATATCGATGGGGTGGGGCCCAGGTATTGTCCTTCGATCGAGGATAAGATTGTGCGATTTGAGGAAAAGGACTCGCATCAAATTTTCCTTGAACCCGAAGGGGTTGATGATCATACGATCTATCCAAACGGTATTTCAACGTCTTTGCCTCAAGATGTGCAGCAAGATTATGTTCGCTCAATCAAAGGGCTTGAGAATGCCGAAATCCTGCAACCTGGTTATGCCATTGAATACGATTATGTCGATCCACGTGTTCTGACATCGTCATTGTCCTTGCCTGAAGCGCCCGGTCTATATCTTGCGGGCCAAATAAACGGCACCACAGGATATGAGGAGGCCGCGGCCCAAGGTCTTGTCGCGGGACTGAATGCCGCTCTGGCTGTGCTTGGGCGAGATTCCGTTCATTTCACCCGGGCCGACAGCTATATCGGTGTGATGATTGACGATCTGACCACACGTGGTGTGGCGGAACCGTACCGGATGTTCACTTCTCGGGCGGAATTTCGACTGTCGTTACGAGCAGACAATGCCGATCAACGGCTGACACCTTTGGGTATAGACCTTGGGTGTGTGGGAGAAGAACGCCAAACCCGGTTTGGCGAGAAGATGGATAAACTCACCTCTGCGAAATCCATGTTGACGGATCGAACATATACGCCGAAAGAGGTGCGTGCTGTTGGAATTAACGTCAATCAGGACGGCAATCGCCGGGATGGTATGGCGCTATTGGCGTTCCCAGACGTCTCGTTTGATGATCTGGTTCCTCTTGTCCCTGAGTTGGAGGAGGTCGAAACAGATATCCGGCTTCAGGTTGAGCGTGACGCGCTTTATGCAAACTATATCGCGCGTCAGCAAAAAGATGTCGAAGCGATGAAACGCGATGAAACCTATGAAATTCCGCGGGACTTTGACTATTCTTCTCTGGAAGGTCTGTCATCCGAGATGAAGCAGAAGCTTTCTCAAGCCCGACCGGTGAACATCGCTCAGGCCGGGCGCGTCGAAGGGGTGACACCAGCCGCACTTACATTGCTGTTGGCCAAATTGAGGCGCGAGCAAAAGGTACGAAAGGCATGAGCCACGAGATCTTTGATGGTTTGAGTGTTTCACGTGAAACATTCGAGCGGCTCGAGACCTATGTTGAACTGGTGCAACGCTGGAATCCCAAGATCAATCTGGTATCCCGCAACAGTTTAAAGGATATCTGGACGCGGCATATTCTGGATTCCGTACAGGTTTACCGCTGTGCAGATGCGTTCAAAACCTGGGTGGATTTGGGCAGCGGGGGCGGGTTCCCCGGTATGGTCTGCGCGATCATGGCCGTAGAAGAAGCGCCAGAAGCCAAATTCACCTTCGTGGAAAGCGATCAGCGCAAATCGGCGTTCCTGCGCAGCGTGGCACGGGAATGCGGTGCCAACTGTACTGTCATTTCAAAGCGAATCGAAACCGTTGAGCCGCTGCAAGCAGACGTCCTTTCTGTGCGGGCGCTTGCGGATCTCGAGGCATTATTGTCATTTTGTGACAGACATTTAGGAAAAACCGGTACTGCTTTGTTGCCGAAAGGTGCTAGCTGGAAAAAAGAGCTGGAAGCCGCACGCGAGGAATGGAATTTCGAGTGCGAGGCGATTACAAGTTTAACTGAACCCCAAGCTGTTATCCTAAGGATCAAAGGAGTATCGCGTGGTTGATCTGTCTCGTCCCTCAGGGCCCCGGATAATTGCGGTTGCCAATCAAAAGGGTGGGGTGGGAAAAACAACGACGGCGATCAATCTGGCCGCGGGTCTGGCCGAAGCCGGGTGCAGGGTACTGGTTGTTGACCTCGATCCGCAAGGAAACGCGTCAACCGGCCTCGGCGTCGAAGACCGAGACTGGACGACTTACGATCTGATCCTTGACGACGCGCCGCTTGAAGCGGTGGTACAAGAGACGGAAATCGAAGGACTGTTTGTAATCCCCGCTACCGTCGATCTAAGCTCGGCTGACATCGAATTGATTTCGAACGAAAAGCGCAGCTATCTTTTGCATGACGCGTTGCGGCAGACGTCAATTGATAAGTTCGAGCTTGATTTTGTGCTCATAGATTGCCCGCCATCGCTGAATCTGCTGACCGTAAACGCCATGGTCGCGGCCCATTCGATTCTGGTTCCGTTGCAAAGTGAGTTTTTTGCGCTGGAAGGGTTGTCCCAACTGATGCTGACAATACGAGAGGTCCGCCAGACCGCGAATCCGGACCTCAGAATCGAAGGTGTTGTGTTGACCATGTATGATAACCGCAACAACTTGTCCCGCCAGGTCGAAAAAGACGCGCGTGACAATCTGGGTGAGATGGTATTTAAAACCAAGATACCCAGAAATGTGCGGGTCAGCGAGGCGCCGTCTTACGCTTTGCCGGTTCTGCAGTATGACTCGGGGTCGTTGGGGGCGATGGCATATCGGCATCTGGCGCGCGAAGTCATTCATAAGAACAAGAAAGCCGCCGCCTGAGCGGCAGTGAGGAGGGCGCAGTGGCCGTCAAGAAATCAAAACCCCGAGGTTTGGGCCGTGGATTGTCGGCCTTGATGGCAGATGTGACACAGGAGGCCGAGGGTCTGGCCCCGTCAGAACCCCGCCGGCCGGATATGAAAGTCCCGATCGAAAAGCTGCGTGCCAACCCGAACCAGCCGCGTCGGACGTTTTCGCCGGACCAGTTGGACGAGCTTGCGGCCTCGGTCAAAGAAAAAGGCATCATTCAACCGTTGATCGTGCGCGAAATTAACGGAAGTGAGTACGAAATCGTCGCTGGTGAGCGCCGCTGGCGCGCCGCCCAAATGGCACAACTGCATGATATTCCGGTCATCGTCCGTGATTTTGACGATACCGAAGTGCTGGAAGTTGCAATTATCGAAAACATTCAGCGTGCAGACCTGAACGCGGTTGAAGAGGCGGCGGGCTACAAGCAACTGATGGATCGGTTTGGGCATACGCAAGAGAAACTTGCCGAAGCCCTGGGCAAAAGCCGCAGTCACATCGCAAACCTGCTGCGTTTGTTATCTCTGCCGCTGGACGTGCAGACGCTGGTGATTGAAGGAAAACTATCTGCAGGTCACGCGCGGGCGCTGATTACCGCAGAAAATCCGTCGGAACTGGCGAAAATTGTCGTGCGGGACGGGCTGTCAGTGCGTGCCACCGAAGCGCTGGTGAAGAAGCAGAACGGTGATCCGGCCAAGGCTGCGCCGCGCTCCAGAAACCTGAATGCGGGCAAGGATGCGGACACGCGGGCGCTTGAGAAGGACCTTTCCGCGATTCTGGCGATGAAGGTTTTGATCAATCACAAACCCGGAACCGAAACCGGACAGGTGGTTCTGACTTATGAAAACCTGGATCAGCTGGACGATCTTTGCGCCAAGCTCAGCCGTTAGGACGGGTCCAGATAAAGATCATCACCGCGCTCAGCACCACGGCCTGAATGATCAGGACGTGTGAGGGCAGGGCCAGCAGAATTGACAATCCAAACACGGCGGCGATCGAAAGGGTGGCCGCCTTTTTTGCGCCCGGACGAATGGCGCCAGAGCTTTGCCAATCCACGATCAGCGGTCCGAATGAGCGGTGTGTGATCAGCCAATTATGCAGGCGCGAGGAAGATCGGGCGAAGAAGAACGCCGCCAAAAGCAGAAACGGCACCGTCGGCAACAGGGGCAGAACAATGCCCACGATCGCAAGCCCGACGCAGATCAATCCCAGAATGGCCCAGATATACTGCATCACCTATCCCAACAATTCCCGGATCACCGCGTTCAATACGGCGCGCCCGTCTTTGGTAGCGATCAGCCGTCCGTTTGTCTGCTCGATCATGCCAAGTTCGGCCAGATCAGACAGTTTTTTCTGCGGCAGAGCTTGGTCCGACAATGCGCTGAACCTATCAATATCTAGCCCTTCGGCAACCCTTAAACCCATCATAAGGTATTCATTTGCCTGATCTTGCGGTGAAAGCGCAGTGCGCTCTTTTTCTCCGGATCCGTTTTCAACCGCGTTCAGCCACGCGTTTGGAGACAGATAGGTTTCTGTTGCCAGCTTTCGACCGTTCAGCGTGATGCGCCCATGCGCCCCGGGACCGATACCGACATAATCGCCATAGCGCCAATAGATCAGGTTGTGCTGTGATTCCGCGCCGGGACAGGCGTGGTTTGAAACCTCATAGGCGGGCAGACCATGCGCCTCGCAGATCTCTTGTGTGGCCAGATACATGTCGGCGGCGCTGTCATCCTCGGGCAGGCCGCGCAGTTTTCCGATGGCATAGCGGTCGCCGAATGCGGTGCCGTCCTCGATGGTCAGCTGGTACAGCGACAGGTGGTCGATAGCCATCGACAGCGCCTCGGTCAGCTCGGCGCGCCAGGCGTCCAGGGTTTGATGCTGACGGGCGTAGATCAGGTCAAAGCTCACCCGGTCAAAACAATTGCGGGCGATGTCAAAGGCGGCGCGGGCCTCGGCCACGGTGTGAATGCGACCCAGACGGCGCAGGTCGTCGTCGTTCAGGGCCTGTACACCCATCGAGACACGGTTCACGCCAGCGTCGCGATAGGCGGCAAAGCGGCCAGCCTCGACCGAGCCGGGATTGGCCTCGAGCGTGATTTCCATATCATTGGCAGGTCGCCAAAGGGCGCGAGCCTCGTCGATGACGGCGGCGACGGTATCGGGCTCCATCAGGGACGGGGTGCCGCCGCCAAAGAAGATCGTGTTCAGGACGCGGTCGGGTGTCTCGGCGGCCGAACGGCGCAATTCGCTTAAGTAAGAGTTAAGCCATTGTTTTTGATCGATATTTCGCGAAACATGGCTGTTGAAATCGCAATAGGGGCATTTGGCCTCGCAAAAAGGCCAATGCACATACAGGCCAAAGCCCCCGTTGCGCCAATCATCCGCCAAAGCAGCCTTTCACGAACATCTCCACCGCGCGGCCGCGATGGCTGATCTTGTTCTTTTCCCAGCGATCCATTTCGGCAAAGGTAATGTCGTAGCCGTCGGGGACAAACATCGGGTCATAGCCAAACCCGCCTTCACCGCGGATCGGCCAGACCAGATGGCCGGGGGCGATGCCTTCGAAGACCTCGTCATGGCCGTCGGGCCAGGCCAGAACCAGGGTGCTGCGGAACTGAGCGGTGCGGGGATGGGCGGCGTTCTTCGCCTCAAGTTCGTTATGGGCGCGGGTCATCGCCATCAGGAAATCGCGGCCGTTGCCGGTTTCGGCCCAATCGGCGGTGTAAACGCCGGGCGCGCCGTCCAACGCGTCGATGGTGATGCCGGAATCGTCCGACAGGGCAGGCAGGCCGGTCGCCTTGGCCGCGGCATGGGCCTTGATCCGGGCGTTGCCGACGAAGGTATCCTCGGTCTCTTCCGGTTCGGGCAGGTTCATCTCTGCCGCGCCAATGACCGTCACGCCAAAGGGTTCGAGGAGATGCGCCATCTCCTCGAGTTTGCCTTTGTTATGCGTGGCCACCAGCAGCTTGTCGCTGTCGAACTTGCGGGTCATGCGGTGGCGGCCTTTTGCGCAGCAGCCAGTTCGGCCACGCCTTTTTCAGCCAGATCCATCAGCTGATCCATCTGGGCGCGGCTAAAGACCGAACCTTCGGCGCTCATCTGCACTTCGATCAGTTTGCCGGAACCGGTCATGATGAAGTTGCCGTCCACGCCGGCTTCGCTGTCCTCGGGGTAGTCCAGATCCAGCACCGGCTGACCCGCATAGATACCACAAGAAACAGCCGCAACAGGGTCTACCAAGGGGTCAGAGATCACATCACCCGCCTTCATCAGCTTGTTCACCGCCAGACGTAGCGCAACCCAGCCGCCGGTGATCGACGCGCAGCGGGTGCCGCCATCAGCCTGGATCACGTCACAATCCACGGTGATCTGACGCTCTCCCAGTGCAACCCGATCCACACCGGCACGCAGGGCGCGGCCGATCAGGCGCTGGATTTCCACGGTGCGGCCGCCTTGCTTGCCGCTGGCGGCCTCACGCCGCATCCGCGTGTTGGTCGCACGGGGCAGCATACCATATTCGGCGGTGACCCAACCCAGACCCGAGCCCTTGATAAAGGGCGGCACGCGATCCTCGATCGTGGCGGTGCACAGCACATGGGTGTCGCCCATTTTGATCAGGCAGGAACCTTCGGCATGTTTGGTGAACCCCGTTTCGATTGAAACGGCGCGCATTTCGCTTAAATCTCGTCCTGAGGGTCGCATGGGAAATCCTTTGTTTGCTGGGTTGGGGATAACGCCCCGTGGCGTTACGATGCAACCCCGATTGACCTTTCATTTGCCTGCGATTTAATGACGACCCAGCAGGGGGCCGCCGATGAGCGAAGCAAGCAAAATTCTGAACGAGATGAATGACCGGTCGCGTGAGGTGTTCCGGCTGATCGTCGAAAGCTATCTGGACAGCGGCGAGCCCGTTGGCAGCCGCACCCTGACCCGCACCCTGTCGGAAAAGGTCAGCGCAGCGACTGTGCGCAACGTAATGCAGGATCTGGAGTTTCTGGGCCTGCTTGACAGTCCTCATGTCAGCGCCGGGCGGATTCCGACGCAGCAAGGGTTGCGCATGTTCGTCGATGGGTTGTTAGAAGTCGGCGATCTGGGCGCGGATGATCGGCAGAAGCTGGATGAGACATTAGGCTCTAACGCAGGCGATGTGGGCGGGATGCTGGACCGTGTGGGGGCGGCATTGTCTCACGTGACACATGGGGCATCGCTGGTTCTGACGCCCAAGCATGAATCCGAGATCAAACATATCGAGTTTGTTTCTCTGGCCCATGACCGCGCTCTGGTGGTCCTGGTGTTTGCCGATGGACATGTTGAGAACCGCTTGTTCACGCCACCACCGGGGCAGACACCCAGTTCGATGCGTGAGGCGGCGAATTTCCTGAACGCATTGATCGAGGGGCGCACGCTGAGCGAAGTGCGCCGTCAGATGCAGACGCAGATCGATGCCCGCAAGCAGGAGATCGACGTGCTGGCGCGCGAGATGGTCGAAAGCGGTATGGCCGCCTGGGACGGGGACGGTGGCGACTCGGCCCGTCTGATCGTGCGCGGGCGGGCGAATCTGCTGAATGAACCGGGTCAGGAAGAGGAACTGGACCGAATCCGAAGCCTGTTTGACGATCTCGAACGCAAGCGTGACATCGCCGAATTCCTCGAATTGACCGAAGAAGGCGAGGGTGTGCGCATTTTTATCGGCTCCGAGAACAAACTTTTCTCACTTTCGGGTTCCTCTTTGGTGGTGTCTCCATATATGAACGCTGATCGAAAGATAATCGGTGCGGTCGGGGTCATCGGGCCCACGCGTCTGAATTATGGACGGATCGTGCCGATCGTGGATTATACGGCGCAACTGGTCGGCAAGCTGATATCCGACCGGAGCTAGAGGGTAAGAGATGGCAGAGCCCAAGAACGAAGATTTTCTGGACGATATCGCAACAGCCGAAGCGGAAGCGCTGGCCGAAGAAATCGCGGAATTCAGCGACGAAGCGCTGGAGCTTGATGAGCTGCGTGCCGAGCGGGACGACTACAAGGACAAGTTCATGCGCGCGCTGGCGGATGCTGAGAATGCGCGCAAACGTGGTGACAAGGCGCGTCGCGATGCCGAAAACTATGGCGGGTCGAAACTGGCCCGCGACATGCTGCCGGTCTACGACAACATGAAACGCGCGCTTGAAGCGGCGACCGATGAGCAGAAAGAAGTTGCCGCCGGTCTGCTGGAAGGTGTTGAACTGACCATGCGCGCGCTGAAGGACGTGTTCCAGAAGCACGGGATTCAGGTAATCACGCCCGAAGTTGGTGACCGGTTTGATCCGAATATTCACGAAGCGATGTTCGAAGCGCCCGTTCCGGGCACCCGTGCCGGTGATATCATCCAGGTCTCGGCCGAAGGCTTCATGCTGCATGATCGCCTGTTGCGCCCGGCGCAGGTTGGCGTGTCGTCAACGCCTGCAAGCTAAGCAGGTTCAAATCCGAACAGTATTGAGGCGGTCAGGTTCTGGCCGCCTCTTTCAGTTTGTAGATCAGGTCCAGCGCCTCGCGCGGGGTCAGTTCATCCGGCAGGATGTCTTCCAACATATCCGTCACCGGTGAGGCTTTGGGCGCTGGAGGTGGCGGCGGCGGAGCGGCCGAGAACAGAGGCAGGTCGTCGATCAGAGCCTTCTGCTTGCCACCTTCGCGTTCGGTTTTCTCCAGCTGGTCCAGAACCACGCGGGCGCGCTCGACCACCGATGCAGGCAGGCCGGCAAGCTGCGCGACCTGTACCCCATAAGACCGGTCGGCGGCGCCTTTGTGAACCTCGTGCAGGAAGATCACCTCGCCTTCCCATTCCTTGACGGCGACGGTGGCGTTGTCGACGCCTTCCAGATTGCCGGCCAGAGCGGTCAATTCGTGGTAGTGGGTGGCGAACAGCGCGCGGCATTTGTTGGCGGCGTGCAGGTGTTCCAGCGTGGCCCAGGCAATCGACAGGCCGTCATAGGTGGCCGTACCCCGCCCGATTTCGTCCAGAATGACCAGCGCGCGGTCATCGGCCTGGTTCAGGATCGCTGCGGTTTCCACCATCTCGACCATGAAGGTCGAACGGCCCCTCGCCAGATCGTCCGAGGCTCCGACACGGCTGAACAGTTGGCTGACGACGCCGACATGGGCCCGTTCGGCAGGGACGTAGCTGCCCATCTGGGCCAGTAGCGCGATCAAGGCGTTCTGGCGCAGGAAGGTCGATTTACCCGCCATGTTGGGGCCAGTCAAAAGCCAGATGGCAGCGCCTTGATCGGCGCTCAGATCACAGTCGTTGGCAATGAAGGCATCGCCGCCTTGTTGGCGCAACGCGTGTTCGACGACCGGGTGGCGGCCACCCTGAACGTCGAATGTGCGCGAGGTGTCGACCTGCGGGCGGCACCAGTTTTCACCGCGCGCCAGATCGGAAAGGGCGGTGGTCAAGTCCAGTTCGGCCAGCCCCCGGGCAGCTTGGTTCAGGCGGGCGGCGAGGGCCAGAATCTCGTCAGAAAGCCTTTGATAGAGCCGCTTTTCGATCTCAAGCGCCAGATTTCCGGCGTTCAGGATGCGGGTTTCGATCTCGGACAGTTCCACAGTGGTGAACCGCACTTGGTTCGCTGTGGTCTGGCGGTGGATATAGGTCTCGGAAAACGGCGGGTTCAGCATCTTCTCGGCATGGGTGGCCGTTGTTTCGATGAAATAGCCCAGCACGTTGTTGTGCTTGATCTTCAACGAGGTGATGCCGGTATGTTCCGCATATTTCTGCTGAAATCCGGCGATGACTGAACGACCCTCGTCCCGCAGGGTGCGGGCTTCGTCAAGTTCGGAGTCGAAACCGGGGGCGATGAAACCACCGTCGCGCGCCAGAAGGGGTGGTTCGGCGACAAGGGCTTCGTCCAGCAGGTTTAGCAGATCGTCAAAGCCAACAAGGTTTTGCAGGGCGGTCGCCAGCAGGACAGGCAGATCCTGACCTTCGCAAATCCCGGCGATCGCTGCGGCTTGGGTCAGCCCGTTGCGGATTGCGGCCAGATCGCGGGGGCCGCCACGGTCCAGCGAAAGGCGGGACAAAGCCCGGTCCAGATCGGGCGTTTTGCGCAGCGCCTCGCGCAGGTCCGAGGCGGTCAGGCTGTCTTCGGCAGTAAAACTCACCGCGTCGAGCCTGGCATGGATCACGTCCAGATTGCGCGAAGGGCTGGACAGGCGTTGCTCCAACAGCCGCGCGCCGCCCGGGGTCACAGTGCGGTCGACCACGGACAACAGCGATCCGGCGCGACCGCCAGACAAAGACCGGGTCAGTTCCAGATTGCGGCGCGTGGCGGCGTCGATCTGCACCACGCGGTCTTCGGATTCCTTCAGCGGCGTTTGCAGCAGCGGCAGTTTGCCTTTTTGCGTGATCTCAAGATAGTCGATCAGCGCACCCATTGCCGACACTTCGGCACGGCCAAAACTCCCGAACGCATCCAGCGCGCCCACGTGAAACAAACCGCAGATGCGTTTCTCGGCCGCCGTGCTGTCGAAGCTGGCCCGCCCAATCGGCGTCAGCGAAATTCCCAGATCGCGCACCGGTTCACCCAGCTTGTCCTGTATCCCATCAGCCAAAATCAACTCGGACGGGGCCAGTCGCGCCAGTTCCGGGCTGAGGCGCACCGAGGTCAAAGGCATCACGTGAAACGCGCCGGTCGAGATATCGGCCCAGGCCAGTGCGGCTTCGTCGCGGACCTCGGCATAAGCGGCCAGGAAGTTGTGGCGGCGCGCCTCCAACAGGGCGTCCTCGGTCAGCGTGCCCGGCGTCACCAGACGCACGACATCGCGCCGAACCACTGATTTAGAGCCTCTTTTCTTCGCCTCAGCCGGGCTTTCCATCTGTTCGCAAACGGCCACGCGAAACCCCTTGCGGATCAGCGTCAGCAGATAGCCCTCGGCGGAATGCACCGGCACGCCGCACATTGGGATATCCTCGCCATTGTGCTTGCCGCGCTTGGTCAGGGCGATGTCCAGCGCCTCGGCGGCGTTCACGGCGTCCTGGAAAAACATCTCGTAGAAATCGCCCATGCGATAAAACAGCAGGGCGTCCGCGTGGGCCTCTTTGACCTCGAGATACTGCGCCATCATCGGCGTGACTGTGGACAAGTGCGGCCCCCTTCTGGCGTATTCCGGGCGCGACCTTACAAACCCGTCCCCTGCGACGAAAGGTGAAAACGTAATGTCGTTGAGGCGCGCCTTAGCCTGCGCTATGACGCAAAAGCCCAACAGATGTAAAGAAACGACATTTCCGATGCCCAAAACGAAGATCACCAAAGAAGAGGCGCTGGCCTTTCACCTAGACCCGACCCCCGGCAAGTGGGAGGTGCAGGCCACCGTTCCCATGACAACGCAACGCGATCTGTCGCTGGCTTACAGCCCCGGCGTAGCTGTTCCATGTGAAGCCATCGCCGAAGCGCCCGAGACTGCTTACGACTATACCAACAAGGGCAATCTGGTGGCCGTGATCTCGAACGGGACGGCAGTTCTGGGCCTTGGCAATCTGGGTGCGCTGGGATCGAAACCGGTGATGGAGGGGAAATCCGTCCTTTTCAAACGGTTCGCGGATGTGAACTCGATCGATATCGAGTTGGACACGGAAGACCCTGATGAGTTCTGCCGTGCGGTAAAGCTGATGGGTCCGACCTTCGGCGGCATCAATCTGGAAGACATCAAGGCGCCCGAGTGTTTCATCATCGAACAGCGTCTGAAGGAAGAGATGGATATCCCCGTCTTCCACGATGACCAGCACGGCACAGCGGTGATCTGTGCGGCGGGTCTGCTGAACGCGCTGCATATCTCGGGCAAGAAGATCGAAGATGTGAAGATCGTCCTGAATGGTGCGGGTGCTGCCGGGATTGCCTGTATCGAGCTGCTCAAATCAATGGGCGCGCGGCATGAGAACTGCATCGTTTGTGACACCAAGGGTGTGATTTACCAGGGTCGGACCGAGGGCATGAACCAGTGGAAATCGGCGCATGCGATTTCCACCGAACTACGCACCCTGGAAGACGCCATGAAGGGTGCGGACGTGTTCCTGGGTGTGTCGGTCAAGGGCGCGGTGACGCAGGATATGGTCGCCAGCATGGCCGACAACCCGGTGATTTTCGCCATGGCCAACCCGGACCCGGAGATCACTCCGGAAGAGGCACATGAGGTTCGCGTCGATGCGATCGTCGCCACTGGCCGCAGCGACTATCCGAACCAGGTGAATAACGTTCTGGGTTTCCCTTATCTTTTCCGTGGTGCGCTGGACATTCACGCCCGCGCCATCAATGACGAGATGAAGATCGCCTGTGCCCATGCGCTTGCCAATCTGGCGCGTGAGGATGTTCCGGATGAGGTCGCGATGGCCTATGGCAAATCGCTGACTTTCGGGCGCGACTACATCATCCCCACGCCGTTCGATCCGCGCCTGATCCACCGCATTCCGCCTGCCGTTGCCAAGGCCGGCATGGATACCGGGGCTGCGCGCCGTCCGATCATCGACATGGAGGCCTATGAGCTGAGCCTCAAGTCTCGCATGGACCCGACCGCCAGCATCCTGCGCGGCCTGAACGCGCGGGCGCGCCAGGCGCAAAGCCGCATGATCTTTGCCGAAGGCGACGATCCCCGCGTGCTGCGTGCGGCGGTGACTTATCAACGCTCGGGCTTTGGCAAGGCGTTGGTTGTGGGCCGTCCAGAAGACGTGAAACAAAAGCTGGAAGAGGCCGGTCTGGGCGATGCCGTGCGTGAGCTGGAGGTGGTGAATGCCGCCAACACCTCGCATCTCGATGCTTATTCGAATTTTCTCTATGAGCGACTGCAGCGTAAGGGGTTTGATCGCAAGGACATTCACCGTCTGGCCGCCCGCGATCGCCATGTGTTCTCGTCCCTGATGCTGGCGCATGGCCATGGTGATGGTCTGGTGACCGGAGCCACGCGCAAATCGGCGCATGTTCTGGACCGGATCAACCATGTTTTTGATGCTGACGCAGCCCATGGCGCCGCGGGTGTAACCGCGCTGTTGCACAAGGGGCGGATCGTGCTGATTGGCGACACGCTAGTACATGAATGGCCCGACGAAAACGATCTGGCCAATATTGCCGAACGCTCGGCCGCCGTGGCCCGGCACATGGGGCTTGAACCGCGCGTGGCCTTCGTCAGCTTCTCGACCTTCGGTTATCCGGTGTCTGAGCGGGCCGAGAAAATGCACCGCGCGCCCGCAGTTCTGGACCAACGCGGCGTCGATTTCGAATACGAAGGCGAAATGACCGTGGACGTGGCCCTGAACGTGGATCAGCAGGCAGGCTATCCGTTCCAGCGCCTGACCGGCCCGGCGAATATCCTGATCGTACCGGCCCGCCACTCGGCATCGATTTCGACCAAGCTGATGCAGGAAATGGGCGGCGCGACTGTCATTGGCCCGATCCTGTCGGGTGTCGACAAACCGATCCAAATCTGTTCGACCGTCTCGACGGCGAATGACATCCTGAACATGGCCATCCTGGCCTCCTGCGATATCGGGTAACACATGACGATCTGGAACCTCGGCTCGATCAACGCGGACATGATCTATGACGTGCCGCACCTGCCCGGACCAGGAGAGACGCTTTCGGCCAATCGGCTGGATCGGTTTCTGGGCGGCAAAGGGGCGAATATGTCCGTAGCTGCGGCGCGGGCCGGGGCGCAGGTTGCGCATATCGGGGCCGTAGGACCAGACGGGCGCTGGGCGCGGGATCGGCTGACCGAATATGGTGTGGACACGCGCCATATCGCCGAGGTCGATGTGCCCACCGGCCATGCCATCATCGCCGTGGATGCGCAGGGTGAAAACAACATCATCCTGTTCCCGGGCTCGAACCATGCAATCACGCCGGACCAACTGGGGCAGGCGCTTTCCTCTGCATCGCAGGGCGATCTGCTGGTGATGCAGAACGAAACCACCCTGCAGGTCGAGGCCGCAAAGATGGCCCGCGCGCTGGGCCTGACCGTCTGTTACGCCGCAGCCCCTTTTCAGGCCGCGGCGGTGCAGGCCGTGCTGCCCTATCTGGATTTCCTGATCCTGAATGAGGTCGAGGCCGAGCAGTTGCGCGACGCCACCGGCCAATCGGTGACCGACCTGAAGATCGAACATGTGATTGTCACGCTTGGATCAAAAGGCGCGCGCTACTACCACCGGGGTGAGGCCTCGGACTTTCCGGCCCATAAGGTGCAGGCCGTGGATACCACAGGCGCCGGGGATACGTTCACCGGTTATGTTCTGGCGGGAATGGATCACGGGATGCCGATGGCGCAGGCAATTGCTCAGGCAAATCGTGCCGCGGCCCTGATGGTCACGCGGCACGGAACGGCGGATGTGATCCCCGACCTCAAAGAGGTGCACGAGGCGCGGTTCGATTAAGACCCGGCAAACGGCGCCGCGCTGCCCCAGAGCTGCTTGACCCGGGCATCGCGGCCGCAGGCTTTGCGATAGGCCTTGTAGGCGCTGTGCTGACGCTTGGGGCCAAAGCGGGTCAGGACCAGCTTGGTGCCCTTATAGTAATCCTGATGATAGGCTTCGGCCGGGTAGAACGCGCCCTGTTGCAGGATCGGCGTAACGACCGTTTGCCCCAAGGCGCGCTGCGCATCGGCCTTGGCCTGTTGTGCCAGCGCTTTTTCCCCTGTGTTAGAGACGAAAATCGCCGTGCGATAGCTATCGCCCCGGTCGCAGAACTGACCGCCTGCATCGGTAGGATCGACTGAGCGGAAGAACATGTTCAGCAGCGTTTCACGGGAAACGCGGGCCGGATCAAAGGTGATCTGGACGGCCTCGTAATGGCCGGTACCGCCTTTGGTGACCTGATCATAGGTCGGGTTGGCGGTTTTGCCGCCGGTAAAGCCCGAGACCGCACCAATCACGCCCGGAACGGATTCGAAATCGGATTCGACGCACCAGAAACAGCCTCCTGCCACCGTCAGGGTCTCGGTCCCCGCTGCCGGTGCAGGCGTGGCGCGCAGCAGGGCGGCCAGTGCGATCAACGCAATCAGCAGCGTTGGTTTGACGAAGTCGAGATAAGCGATGCGGGTCATGGCAGGGCTCCTTTCGGGATCAGGCTGCCCTGACTTATGCACCGGCGCAATCCGCTGACATGGTTTGTCACGCGGTGGTGAGACGAGTTTATCGCCTCAGCCCAACAGTTGCCCCAGCTTCATCGCCACACCCATATTGCCCGAGATCTTGAGCTTGCCCAGTGCCACCCCGGTCATCGGGTTCAGCTTGCCGGTCAGCAGCTTGGTCAGGTTGTCCTGCGAGATGCGGATGGTGCAGTCGGTTTCCTGATCCTGGGTCGAGGCCTGATTGTCGGCCAGCACGATGACGCCGTCATCGCCGCAGTCGAATTTCAACGAGCCTTCAAAGCTGCGCCCGACCAAGTTTTTCTGAATACCATCGGCAATAGCGGCAAGTGTCATGGGGTCCCTCCTGTTTCAGCCACAGGGTTAGGGGGCAGTCGGGGCGCAGGCAATAGCCCGCGCCTAGTGACCTTGGGTCATGGATTTCAGGTTTTCCTGACGGTCCTCGAAACGGGGATGGGTGCTGAGCCAGTCCATCTCCTGATCGCCGAATTCCTGTTCCAGCAGGTCGAAGAAATCCGACAGGCCATTGGGATCGAACCCGGCCTTTCGGGCCAGATCGACACCGAACTGGTCGGCGGCCAGCTCGTGCTGGCGCGAATAGGACAGGGACAGGATCAGGTTGCCTTCCAGCAGCACCTGCTCCAGCACTGGCCCGGTATCGCCCGCCATCATCCCGATCAGCACAAACGCCCCGAGCGAGCGGTAGATCTGCGTCAGCCCGTGTTGTTCGACCACATGCCCGATCTCGTGCCCGATCACCCCGGCCAGCGCATCGGTCGAGACCCGTCGCACCAGTTCATCGGTCACCACAATCGTGCCACCCGGCAGGGCAAAGGCGTTCGGGCCCATGCCCGGAAGGTCGCGGAATTCCAGAGTGTAGTCGTGATCCTCGGCAGCGGGACCCAGCGCCGCCAGGACCCGGTCGAAACTGTCCTGAACCATGGCTTTGTCCCGGTCGCTCAGGGCGCTGGGCTCGGTCATGATCTGATCCAGCGCCTGCATCACACCGGCATCGATGGCGGTCACCAGTGGCAGAGGGGTCATCCACACTGCCAATGCCACCAGTAACGACAGCCCGTATTTCCACACACCCCAGACCGCGACCAGACAGGCCAGCGTGACGACGATCAACCGGGGATGGAACCTCTCGGCGTGATGCAGGTGCGATCCGCTGGAGTCTGCGATCAGATGTTCCAGCGCCGCGTGCTGGTCGGTCAGAAACAGGGTGCCATCGGGGAAGTTCACCCGCCGTTCGGTCGATCCGACGCGGGGTTCCACCGACAACTCCTCGGGGGTGCAACGGGTCTGGATCTGGCCCTGATCGTCAATCAGCCAGACGGTATTGGTGCCCACCGCCAACCGCACCGGAACCTCGCGCGAGCTGAGAGGCGGATAGGCGCGCCCATGGACACGCGCGCCGATATCTTCGGGACACGTGCTCAAAGGTCAGACCGCGATGCCGATATCAAAGCCTTCGATATCCCCGTAGGCGTCGCCAATGGCGCTGACTTGGGCGCTGATGTCGCCAACGAAATCATCCAACGGACCGGCTGGGATGAAGAGGGTGTGATCGGCCAGATAGCGCACCCGGCGCACATGCGCCCAGGGCAGCATCAGACCCAGTGTCATCGCAACAACCACGGCATTCGAAACGGAAATCCACAACAGACGCAGGGCGCTCACATCCGAATAGAACCGGTGTCCGTCGCCCAGAATGGTGTAGTTGTAGACCGTGTTGCGCACCATGGCCCGATAGATGATCGTGGCTGGGATGGCGGCTACGAAGAACAAAAGCAAGATCATGATGACGTCGATCATCGCTGCGATATCTTCGGGGTCGTGACTAAGCTCGCTCAGCATACCCGATATGTTGGCATTCACTCCGACAACGACAGTTGCAATTACAATCGTTCCGATCCCCCAAGCCATCGCCGCCAGCGCGGCCTTGTAAAACGGCCCGATCGGGCTGTCGAAAGACATCTTGGTTGTCCCGAACGTATGACCGTTCACGTGAAACCGCTGGACCGAGCGGGTGACAAACGGCCATGTGGTATAGATCGTCAGTGCTGCGAGGAAGGGATACAGGAAATAGTTGGCCGCTGCCGTTCCCCAATTGCCTTGAAAATCGAACCGGACGTTCGACCAGCTGGACATGCGTGCCTGAAACCGCAGTGACCGCACCAGCAGGTAGGGGATCAGGAACACCAGCCCCAGCAGCATAGCGAGGTTCACCAGCGGTATCGCACCCAGAATGGTGTAGGCGACGATCCCGGCGATCACGATGATCCGCCCGATCAGGATCTGTAGCCCGGTGGCGTGGTAGTCAAAGCTGCGCCCGGCGACAAAGGTGTTCTGGTAGAAGTATTTCTTGGTGCGCACCTTGGCCCAGGCGCTGTAGATGCCAAAGGTCAAAAGCGACAGCAGCAGGTTGACGATCCAGATGCCGAAATACTCGGCCGCCGATCCCCGGAACTCAAACTCTGCCGGGGGCTCCTGTCTGTGATCTGCCTGCATGAATGCCTCAATGGGATTGAATGAAAAACGGGCCGGACCCTGGCAGGGCCGACCCGTTCTGTGTGTTCAACCAACTGGGCAATTCTGCGGCAAAGTTGCGACCCGACCGGTCAATTCAACTTTTTCGCGCAGCAGAGCCGTTATTTCAGGCGCTTGTCCCGTGCGGCCAACAGCTTCAGGCGCAGGGCGTTCAGCTGGATAAAGCCCGCCGCATCTGTCTGATCGTAAGCGCCGGCATCTTCCTCAAAGGTTACATGCGCCTCAGAGTACAGCGAGTGATCCGACCAGCGGCCCACGGTCGAGGCCAGACCTTTGTACAGTTTTACGCGGACGGTGCCGGTGACGTGTTCTTGCGACTTGTCGATTGCGGCCTGCAGCATCTCACGCTCGGGCGAGTACCAGAAACCGTTATAGATCAGCTCGGCATATTGCGGCATCAGCTGGTCTTTCAGGTGCATCGCGCCGCGGTCCATGGTGATGGACTCGATCCCGCGGTGTGCTTCCAGCAGGATGGTGCCGCCGGGCGTTTCGTAGATGCCGCGCGATTTCATACCAACGAAACGGCCTTCGACCAGGTCCAGACGGCCAATGCCGTGCTTGCCGCCATATTCGTTCAGCTTGGTCAGGATGGTGGCCGGGCTCATGGCCTCGCCATTGATGCTGACCGCGTCGCCTTTTTCAAAGCCGATCTCGATGTACTCGGGCTCGTTGGGCGCGTCCTCGGGGTGGACGGTGCGCTGATAGACATAGTCCGGCGCCATGTCGGCGGGGTCTTCCAGAACCTTACCTTCCGACGAGGTGTGCAGCAGGTTGGCATCGACCGAGAAGGGCGCTTCGCCGCGTTTGTCCTTGGCAATCGGAATCTGATGGGCTTCGGCCCATTCGATCAGACGGGTACGGCTGGTCAGATCCCATTCACGCCACGGGGCGATAACCTTGATGTCGGGGTTCAGCGCGTAGGCCGCCAATTCAAAACGCACCTGATCGTTGCCCTTGCCGGTTGCGCCATGCGCTACGGCGTCGGCACCGGTCTCCTGCGCGATCTCGACCAGACGTTTCGAGATCAGCGGGCGCGCGATCGAGGTGCCCAGCAGGTACAGGCCTTCGTACTGTGCGTTGGCGCGGAACATGGGGAAGACGAAGTCGCGGACGAACTCTTCGCGGATGTCCTCGATATAGATGTTCTCGGGTTTGATCCCCAGCATCTCGGCCTTCTTGCGGGCGGGTTCCAGTTCCTCACCCTGACCCAGATCGGCGGTGAAGGTGACGACCTCACAGCCATATTCGGTCTGCAACCATTTCAGGATGATCGAGGTATCAAGGCCACCGGAATAGGCCAGAACAACTTTCTTGGGCGCGGACATCTGACTTCCCCTTATGCGTAGAACGCTTGGCCCCTAACGGGTTTTGAAAGCGGGGGCAAGTTATCTGCGTTGACGCACGGGATGAATTGGGGTGAAACAGGCGGAAAGAGAACAAGGATTGGTTGAAGGGGCGATTTTCAATGTTGGGCTGGCAGATTTTTGTGCATTCGGTGCGGATGGTATTTCGCAATCTCCAGGAAGCTCTCCAGATCGGCCTCGTATTGTCTGTATTTACAGCGGTGATCAGTACTGTGTTGATGCAAGCTTCCGGTATGGCTGACGATTTCACGGCTGATGATGTCACATCTCTTTCTACCGGAGATGTTGTACTTTTGATCGCCGCGATCCTGATCGGTTTTGTTGTTACGCTTTGGATTTTTGTCGCTTGGCACCGTTTCATACTGCTTGAAGACTACCCGAAAGGTTGGATTCCGACCCTTAGAATTGACAGGTTGCGAGACTACATTGGTTATACTTTTGCGCTCCTTGCAATCTGTTTAGGCGCGGGAATTTTCTGCGGAATTTTGATCGGCCTACTGACACCTATTGTCTCAGCAGTATTACCGTTTTCCACTCTTTTGATAATGGTTCTTCCTCTGCTCATCTTTACTTTCGCCTATATGGTGTTCCTTCGGTTGGGCTGCGTCTTGCCCGCTGCTGCCATTAATGCTCCGCTTGGATTGAGAGAAGCCAAGCAAGCGACAGAAGGCAAAAACGGAGCGATTTTCGTTCTCGCCATAATTCTTGGAACTTTTCAATTTCTACTAAATGCACTGATATTTCAGGCTTCACTGATTTTGCCATTTGCAGGTATCGCGGGCCAAACAATCATCGGGCTGGTGCTCTCGCTTGTGAATGTCAGCGTCCTGACCACCATGTACGGCGTCTTCATCGAAAAGCGCGAACTCGCCTAATCCGCGTACACATATGTATTCCTTGCCCTTTCGGCGGTGATACGGCAGTGAAACGGTCATGACTGATTTCATGACCCGCGCCCGCGCCGCCGAACAGGCAATGCGCACCGTGTTTCCGCCCACACCTCTGCAGCGGAATGCCCATCTGTCCGACCGCTATGGCGCGGATATCTGGCTCAAGCGGGAAGACCTCAGCCCGGTGCGGTCCTACAAGATCCGCGGTGCGTTCAATGCCATGCGCAAGCAGCAGGGGCAGGACCTGTTCGTCTGCGCCAGCGCGGGCAACCATGCGCAGGGCGTGGCGTACATGTGTAAGCATCTGGGCGTGAAGGGTGTGATCTTCATGCCCGTGACGACGCCGCAGCAGAAAATCCAGAAGACCCGCATCTTTGGTGGCGACAACATCGAAATTCATCTGATCGGCGACTATTTCGACGACACATTGGCGGCCGCGCAAGCGTGGTGCTCCCAACAGGGTGGGCATTTCCTGTCGCCCTTTGACGATGAGGATGTGATCGAAGGGCAGGCCTCATTGGCGGTTGAGATTGAGGCACAACTGGGCGGCCTACCCGATCACGTGATCCTGCCGGTGGGTGGGGGTGGCATGTCCTCGGGCGTGGCGACGTGGTTCGGGGACCGGACCCATTGCCTGTTTGTCGAGCCTAAGGGTGGGGCCTGCCTGCACGCGGCGATGGCGGCGGGGCATCCGGTTGCGTTGGATCACGTGGACAATTTCGTCGATGGCGCGGCTGTAGGCAAAATCGGTGCGAAACCGTTTGAGTTGTTGAAGGATCGCCACCTGTCCGACGTGCTGGTCCTGTCCGAAGACCGCATCTGCACCACCATGATTGAGATGCTGAATGTCGAAGGCATTGTCCTGGAGCCCGCCGGCGCGCTGGCGATTGAGGCCATTGGTGATGTCCAGAGCTTTATTCGTGGCAAGACTGTGGTCTGCGTTACCTCGGGCGGCAATTTTGATTTCGAACGCCTGCCCGAGGTCAAGGAGCGGGCGCAGCGCTATTCCGGTGTGAAGAAATACTTCATCCTGCGCCTGCCGCAGCGCCCCGGCGCGTTGAAGGAATTCCTGAACATTCTCGGTCCCGAAGACGATATCGCCCGGTTCGAATACATGAAGAAATCGGCGCGCAATTTCGGCTCGGTCCTGATCGGCATCGAAACCCGCAAGCCCGAAAATTTCGCCCGCCTGTTTGCGCATCTGGACGAGGCCGGGTTCACCTATACCGACATCACCGAAGACGAGACGCTGGCGCAGTTCGTGATCTAGGTCAGGTTCGTGGCCTTTTCGGCCAGGAACACGGTGCGGGACTCGTCATAGATCTTCAGAATCGCTGACAGATCGACCTCAGCCGCCTTGCCTGCGGCGGCGTTTCGCTCGGCGTCCTGACAGAGGCTTGAGAAGCGGTTGAACCCAAGGCTCAGCGCGCTGCCCTTGAGGAAATGCATGTTCTGCTCGAACTCGGCCCGGTTTGTGTCCCGGTGCACCCGATCAATCGTTTCCTGCACCTCGTCCAGAAAGATTTGCACCACCTCGTCAAACTCACCGGCGCCCACCTCATCCCGTAGCTGTCTGACCCTGGACCAGTCGATCATGTTCGGTCTCTCCACACATATCGCGACATGACCTGCGTACCCCAGGGCCGGTAAAGAGGGGGTTAAGCAACGCAAACAAGACGCCTTCACGGGATGTTAAACCGCCGCGCGCTAGGGTCAGCTCGTTCAGGTATGGTCGCAGTGCAGAGGGTACAGGTGGCAGAAGGCAGTCAGGCAGAGGCCAGGACAGAGCTGGATTTTGGTGCGATCCAAAAGGTGCTTGTCGTCGATGACAGCCGCCTGCAACGGCGGATTCTGGTGGCTTCACTGAAAAAATGGGGCTTTGAGGTGCTTGAGGCCGACAGCGGTGATGTTGCGATCGAGATGTGTCAAGCCGACCCGCCGGATCTGGTGGTCAGCGACTGGGTCATGCCGGGGATGAGTGGGCTGGAATTCTGCCGCACGTTCCGGGCGCTGGACAGTGAGCAGTACAGCTATTTCATCCTGCTGACCTCAAAAAGCGAAAAGCAGGAGGTGGCAAAGGGGCTGGATGCCGGGGCCGACGATTTTCTGATCAAACCGCTTGAAGCCGATGAGTTGCGCGCGCGCATTTCGGCCGGCGCGCGTATTCTGGATATGCAGCGCGAGCTGTCCGAAAAAAACCGGATGATCGAAACCGCGCTGGAAGAGCTGCGCGTGGCGCATGATGCCATCGACAAGGATCTGATGCAGGCCCGGAAAATTCAGGACTCGCTGGTTCCGGAACTGACGCGTGAGTTTGGCAAGTCACGGGTCAGCATGTTGCTGAAACCCTGCGGCCATATTGGTGGCGATCTGGTGGGGATGTTTTCACCCGGGGTCAACCGGCTTGGGTTCTACAGCATCGATGTTTCGGGCCACGGCATCACCTCGGCGATGATGACGGCACGGCTGGGGGGCTATCTGTCCAGCAATCATTTTGACCAGAACGTGGCGATGGAAAAGCGGTTCGACAAGTTCTATGCGCTGCTGCCGCCCGAGCAGGTGGCCGAGATGCTCAATTGCCGGCTGATGGCGGATGCGGGCGTCGAGGAATATTTCACCATGGTCTATGCGATCATCGATTTGCGCAATGGGCATCTGAAAATGGTGCAAGCTGGGCACCCACACCCGCTGGTGCTGCGCCACGATGGCAGGACCGAGTTTCTGGGCGAAGGCGGGCTGCCCATCGGATTGCTGTCGGACGTCTCGTTTCAGCAGACCGAAACCTATCTGCATCCCGGCGACAAGCTGTTGCTGTATTCGGATGGCTTTACCGAATGCGGGCTCGCCAGTGGCGGGCTGTTGGAAGAGGAGGGGTTGCGCCGGATGGCTTTGGAATGCGCCCCCGGCCGCAGCGGAACCGAGTTTCTGGACGACATGTTCTGGCGCCTGACACAGGCCATGGCCCCCGGCAGCGGCATGGATGACGACGTCTCGGCCGTGTTCTTTGAATATAACGGGCCCTAGAGCCCGTTCAGGTGTTGAGCGGCAAAGTGGCGGTCACCGGCATTGCCCAGCATTTGGGTTGCATCTGCGGTATCCATCCACAACGCCTCGTGAAACGGCTCGGTCGGCGGGCCGATACGGCGAACGGGGCGGGCGCGATAGATCAGGCAGACTTTTTCCGCCCACAGATCGTATTCCGGCATGAAGGTGAACCGCCGGAACGCGCCGACGCGACGTGGCGCGGCCACAAGCCAGCCGGTTTCCTCGAACACTTCGCGGTGCAGGGCGGTGACGGGTGATTCGCCCGGGTCGATCCCGCCGCCGGGCAGTTGCAGATCGGGGCCGGGCTCCATCTGACAGGTCAGCAAAAGGTGCCGACCGCGCGGCAACAAAGCGTAAACACCCACACGTCTGATGTATTTCTGACCCGCTTGCGGGGTTTCACCGAACCGTCTGATCATGTATGGCCCCTTACAACCCGAATTGTTCGACCTATATGCTGGCGGTATGCCAACCTGTGGCGTGTAAGGAAACCCCATGTCTCTTGGAACGAAAATCGCGTGGGACGATACCGTCCTGCCCTTTCAACTTGATGTATCGGATATGCGCGGCCGCGTGGCCCGTCTGGATGGTGTGCTCGACGGCATCCTGAAGCAGCATGATTATCCGGAAAAGGTCGAGGCCCTGGTGGCCGAGATGGCCCTGCTGACCGCGCTGATCGGCCAGACCATTTCGCTGCGCTGGAAGCTGTCGCTGCAGGTTCAGTCCAAGGGCCCGGTGCGCATGATTGCAACCGACTACTATGCGCCCAAGCAAGAGGGCGAACCGGCCCGTATCCGCGCCTATGCCAGTTTCGACCGCGAGCGCCTGACCGATGGCGCGCCGTTCGATCAGGTGGGTGAGGGCTATTTCGCCATCATGATCGATCAGGGCAAGGGCTCGCAGCCCTATCAGGGGATCACGCCGCTGGCCGGTGGGTCGATCAGCGCCTGCGCCGAGGCGTATTTTGCGCAGTCCGAACAGCTGCCGACCCGGTTCTCGCTGAGCTTCGGCAAATCGACCGAGCCGGGCGTTGGCGAACATTGGCGCGCCGGTGGGGTCATGCTGCAGCACATGCCCAAAGCCTCGCCCTTTGTGGCAACCAGCGAGGGTGAGGGCCAGATCCTGACCGCCGAAGATCTGGTGGATGGCGAAGAGGGTGAAAACTGGGGCCGCGTCAACATCCTGCTGGATACGGTCGAAGATCTGGAACTGATCGGGCCTTCGATCGCACCGACCGACCTGCTGGTCCGCCTGTTTCACGAGGAACAGCCGCGGGTCTATGACGCGCAAGCAGTGCAGTTCGGCTGCACCTGTTCCGAGGAGCGCGTACGGCAAAGCCTGTCGATCTATTCGGCCAAGGACATCGAAAAGATGACCACGCCCGAGGGCAAGGTCACCGCCGATTGCCAGTTCTGCGGTGCCCATTACGTGCTGGAACCGGGCTCGGTCGGCTTTGATGCGGACGAGGCCTGATCCAACCGATCAGCTGCGGGCGGCGCTTAGCCGCCCCGGTCACGGGTCGAGCGATTTCGACCTGAACCCCGAAACCGTTCTGCCCGAGGGCCGCAAGCTGCGCCCCGCCGGCGTTTTGGTGCCAATCTCGGTTTCAACCGGTTCGCCGCGGCTGATCCTGACCAAACGCTCCTCGGCGCTGAAACACCATCCCGGCCAGATCGCCTTTCCCGGCGGCAAGCAGGATGAGGGCGACGCGGATGTCACCGCCACCGCCCTGCGCGAGGCGCAGGAGGAAATCGGTCTGCCGCCCGACCTGCCCGAAATTCTGGGGCACCTGCCGACCCATGAGACCGTCACCTCGTTCACCGTGACACCGGTTGTGGCAATCCTGCGCGCGCCGTTCCAACTGATCCCGGAACCGGGTGAAGTGGACGAGGTGTTCTCGGTTCCGCTTGCACATGTGCTCAACCCTGCGAATTATATCGTTGAATCACGCCGCTGGCGGGGTCAGAAAAGGTTTTATTACGCAGTGCCGTTCGGTCCTTATTACATTTGGGGCGCGACGGCCCGGATGTTGCGGGGATTGGCAGCGCGGGTGAGTGAATGACGCAAATTTCCGAAGGCTGGGTGTCTGATCCGGCTACACAAAAGGTTTGCGCGGCCCTGACCGGCGCCGGGGCGCAGGCGCTGTTTGTGGGTGGCTGCGTTCGAAACGCGCTGCTGGGCGCGCCGGTTTCGGATATCGACATTGCCACCGATGCTCACCCCGAGCGGGTGATGGAACTGGCGCAGGCGGCGGGCCTCAAGGCTATTCCCACCGGGATCGAGCATGGCACCATCACCGTGGTCAGCGGCGGTGCCCCCCATGAGATCACCACCTTTCGCCGCGATGTGAAAACCGACGGCCGGCGGGCTGTAGTGGCCTTTTCCGACAAGGTGGAAGAGGACGCCGCCCGCCGTGATTTCACCATGAATGCGATCTATGCGCGGCCCGACGGCACCTTACTGGACCCGCTAGACGGTCTGCCTGATCTGCAGGCGCGGCGGGTGCGCTTTATCGGCACCGCTGAAAACCGCATTCGCGAGGATTACCTGCGTTCGCTGCGCTATTTCCGCTTTCACGCCTGGTATGGCGATACCGAGGCCGGGTTCGATCCGAATGCACTGGCGGCGATTGCGGCCAATCTGGACGGGCTGGCCGGTTTGTCCCGCGAACGGGTCGGGGCCGAGCTGCTGAAACTGCTGGCCGCGCCTGATCCCGCGCCCTCGGTCGCAGCCATGCGTCAGGCGGGTGTCCTGGCGCAGTTGATTCCGGGGGCCGAAGACCGGTCGCTGGCGCCTCTGGTCGCGTTGGAGCAACAGGCTGGGGCCGCGCCCGAGCCGATCCTACGTCTGGCCGCCATTGCCACGCCCGAGATCGCCAAAACCCTGCGCCTCAGCAAGGCGCAGCTGCAACGGCTGACCCGGATGCGGGATGAGGCCTCGGGCACCGCCAGCATTGCCGAACTGGGCTTTCGTTATGGGGAAGAGAGTGGGATGCACGAAACCCTGCTGCGCTGCGCCTTTCTGGAACAGCCCTGGTCCGAGGACATGCGGCAGGACCTGCGCAAAGGTGCCGCCGCCGATTTTCCGGTTCGGGCCACCGATCTGATCCCCGACTTCACCGGGCCCGCGCTGGGCAAGAAACTGGCCGAGCTTGAGGCCCGCTGGATCGCCTCAGGCTTTTCCCTGACCCGCAAAGACCTGCTGGGCGGCTGAGGCCAAGTCTCAAAAAGGGATGACAAACAAAAAATATTGTGGTTACTTTCGCGTGTTACCTGATTTGGAGGGAGGCATGCGAATGTATTACGGGATCTGGTTCGGCTAAAGCCGGAACACTCTGACCCGTAAGGGTGGTGTTCTGGCGCCATCTGTTTTCGCACGTCCTGAATTTCCTGCTCAATCGGAGCACCCTCCATGTTTCGCTATTTCGAAAATCTCGTTGACCCTTTTGTTGCCTATACCGAAACCGACACGCCGCCTACGCGGCTGTGGCCGTTCATGTTGGACTATTCCCGGCCATTCATGGGGGTGTTCTTCTGGGCCGCGCTGATCTCGGTCATTGTTGCGGCAGTTGAAGTCGGCCTGATTTACTACATGGGTCGCGTCGTTGACCTGCTGTCCGGCCCGCCTGCCGAGGTCTGGCAGGCGCACGGCACCGAACTGATCCTGATGGCGGTGTTCGTGCTGCTGCTGCGCCCGATGCTGCATGTGTTCGATGTGCTGCTGCTGAACAACACGATCCTGCCGAACTTTGGCACCCTGATCCGCTGGCGGGCGCATAAGCACGTGCTGCGGCAGTCGGTGGGGTGGTTTGAGAATGACTTTGCCGGCCGCATCGCCAACCGCATCATGCAGACCCCGCCCGCCGCAGGTGAGGCGGTGTTTCAGGTGTTCGACGCCATTTCCTTTTCGATCGCGTACCTGATCGGGGCGGCGATCTTGCTGATGGCGGCTGATCCGCGTCTGTTGTTGCCGCTGCTGATTTGGTTGGTGCTTTACGGGTTACTGGTGCGTTGGACGGTGGCCCGTGTCGGCCCGGCATCGCAGGCGGCTTCGGACGCGCGCTCGGCAGTGACGGGACGGGTGGTGGACAGCTACACCAACATCCATTCGGTCAAGATGTTCGCACATGACGAGCAAGAGTTGGATTATGCCCGCGAAGCCATTGAGGAAACCCGCCGCACCTTCCAGATCGAGATGCGGATCTTCACCATCATGGATGCGGTTCTGGTCGCGTTGAACGGATTGCTGATCGTCGGTGTGGTGGGTTGGGCCATTGCCCTGTGGATGCAGGGCAGCGCCTCGGTCGGTGTGGTCGCGGCGGCGACCGCGCTGACCTTGCGCCTGAACGCGATGACCGGGTGGATCATGTGGGCGCTGACCAGCTTCTTCCGTCAACTTGGTGTTGTGGCCGAGGGGATGCAGACGATCGCCCAGCCCATCGACTTGCTGGACAAGCCGGGTGCGAAACCGTTGCGCCTGACCAACGGCCAGATCGACATCCGCGATCTGTCGCACCACTACGGGCGCAAGACCGGTGGGCTGGATCACATCAATCTGACCATCCATCCGGGTGAGAAAATTGGTCTGATCGGGCGGTCCGGTGCCGGAAAATCGACCCTGGTCAAGCTGCTTTTGCGGTTTTACGACGTAGAACAAGGCGCGATCCTGATCGACCACCAGAACATCGCAAGCGTCACGCAGGACAGTCTGCGCAGCAAAATCGGCATGGTGCAGCAGGACAGCGCCTTGCTGCATCGTTCGGTGCGCGACAACATCCTCTATGGCCGTCCCGAGGCGACCGAGGAACAGATGATCGCCGCCGCCAAACAGGCCGAGGCGCATGAGTTCATCCTCGACCTTCAGGACCCGCAGGGGCGCACCGGCTATGACGCGCATGTGGGCGAACGGGGCGTGAAGCTGTCCGGTGGACAGAGGCAGCGGGTGACGCTGGCGCGGGTGATCCTGAAGGACGCACCGATCCTGTTGTTGGACGAGGCGACATCCGCCCTGGATTCCGAGGTCGAAGCGTCGATTCAGGAAACTCTCTACGGCATGATGCAAGGTAAAACCGTGATCGCCATTGCCCACCGGCTGAGCACAATTGCCCAGATGGACCGCATTCTGGTCATGGATGGCGGCCGGATCGTCGAACAGGGCGGCCATTCCGAGCTGTTGGCCCAAGGCGGGCTTTACGCCCAGTTCTGGGCGCGGCAATCTGGGGGCTTCCTGAACCCGGAGGCTGCGGAATGAAGGTTGCCGACCTGATCGATCCGTTCAAAAACACTGAAGCGCCCCCGCCGCAAACGCTGGGGGCGTTTATCCGCTGGTGCCTGTCGGGGGCCTGGCCGATGATCTTCGTCGCGGCCTGTTTTTCGGCCTCGGCGGGCGCGATGGAGGCCGGAACCGCCTGGATGCTGGGTCTGGTGATCGATCTGGCGACCGAGAGCGGACCCGAGAACATCCTGAGTGGCAGCAATCTGTGGAAGATCCTTGGCGTGGCAGCGTTCTTCATGCTGCTGCGCCCGGTGTTTTTTGGGTTTTCGGCGTTTTCGAACAACTACATCGTCATGCCTAACATTCCGCCGCTGGTTCTGGCCAAGCTGAATCGCTGGACGCTGGGCCAATCGGTCACCTATTTCGATGACGATTTCGCCGGCCGGATCGCGCAGAAACAGATGCAGACCTCGAACGCGATGGCCTCGGTGGTGTCCGAAACGATCAGCGCGATTGTCTTTGCCCTTGCCTCACTTGCGGGCTCTTTGCTTTTGTTAGGGTCTATTCACCCGCTGGTTATCCTGCCCTTTGCCGGTTGGCTGGTGGTCTACTTTCTGCTGATCCGCTGGTATCTGCCGCGCATTCGCGTGCGGTCTTCGGCGCGGGCAGGGGCGCGGGCGATGGTGTCGGGGCAGGTGGTCGATACGATCACCAATATCAAAACCGTCAAGCTGTTCGCGCATTCCGCGTTCGAGGATCAGGCCGCACGGAACTCGATGATCGATCTGCGGGAAAAGATGCTGGCCTTCGGCAAGTTGTCAGCCAGCTTCCGCTTTGTTCTGATGGTGCTGGCCGGTGTTTTACCGGTTTTGTTGATCGGTGCGACATTGATGCTATGGCGCAGCGGTATCGCAACGGCTGGGGATATTGTGGCGGCGGGTGCGATCTCGATCCGGGTTTCGCAGATGACCGGCTGGGTCAGTTTCACGCTCATGGGGCTATACGCCAATGTGGGTGAGATCGAAAACGGTATGAAGACGCTCGCCAAGCGCGAGCGGGTCGAGGACACAGCGGATGCTACGGCGCTGAAGGTGACGACGGGACAGATTGATTTCGACCATGTCAGCTTTGCCTATGGCCGCGATGTGGGCGGTGTGTCCGATGTGACCATAACCGTGCACCCGGGTGAAAAGCTGGGCATTGTCGGCGCTTCGGGGGCGGGGAAATCCACCTTGGTGTCGCTGTTACTCAGGCTCTATGACGGGGAAAAAGGCGCCATTCGCATCGATGGGCAGGACGTTGGCCGGGTGACGCAGGACAGTCTGCGCGGGCAGATCGGCATGGTCACGCAGGAAACAGCGATGTTCAACCGCTCGGCGCGAGAGAACATCCTGTACGGCCGTCCCGATGCTTCGGAGAACGAGATGATCGCGGCTGCGAAAAAGGCCGAGGCGCATGAGTTTATCCTCAGCCTCGAGGATGCCCATGGTCGCAAGGGCTATGACGCGCATTTGGGCGAGCGCGGCGTGAAACTCAGCGGCGGGCAGCGGCAGCGGATCGCCTTGGCTCGCGCGATTCTGAAAGACGCGCCGATTCTGGTGCTGGATGAGGCGACGTCCGCGCTGGATTCCGAGGTCGAGGCCTCGATCCAGGCGGCATTACACCGGGTCATGCAGGGCAAGACGGTTCTGGCGATCGCACACCGCCTGTCCACGCTCAGCGAGATGGATCGGATCATCGTCTTGGATCAGGGCCGGATTGTTGAAACCGGCACTCATGACGCGCTGTTGGAGCAAGGCGGCCTCTATGCCCGGTTCTGGCACCGCCAATCCGGCGGGTTCATTCAGGTGGAAGCGGCGGAATAACGCTCTCAGGGGTTTTGTTGCGCGCAAAGCCCCGGTATCAGGCCCCCCATGACGCAGCAGTTCACCATAACCCGCCTGGGCCATCAGGGCGACGGCATCGCCGACGGCCCCGTTTACGCACCACGCACCCTGCCGGGTGAGGTGGTCAGCGGCACGTTAGTTGGCCAGTTGCTGACCGATATCCGGGTCGAGGTGCCTTCGGACCAGCGGGTCAAGGCGCCGTGCCGCCATTACAAGGCGTGCGGCGGGTGTCAGCTGCAACATGCCGCAGATGATTTCGTGGCCGAATGGAAAGTCTCGGTGGTGCGCAATGCGCTGGCCGCGCAGGGGCTCGATACCCCGATGCGGCCAATTCACACCTCGCCCGAGCGATCACGACGCCGGGCGACTATTGCGGTGCGGCGGACGAAAAAGGGCACGCTGTCCGGGTTTTATGGCCGCGCCTCGGACACGATCACCGAAATCCCGGATTGTCATTTGCTGGACCCGGGCTTGATCGCGGCCATTCCCGTGGCCGAAGCGCTGGCGGTTTTGGGGGGCAGCCGCAAGGGTGTGCTGGCTGTGATGCTGACCCTGTCCGAAGGCGGTCTGGATGTGGCCGTCAAAGGCGGAAAGCCTCTGGACGGCCCACTGGAACTGGCGCTGGCGCAGGCGACCGAGAAACACGGGCTGGCCCGGCTCAGCTGGGATGGCGAGGTGATCGCCATGCGCCAGCCTCCCGTGCAGCGGTTCGGCGCGGCTGGGGTTGTGCCGCCGCCGGGCGCGTTCCTGCAGGCGACGAAAGATGGAGAACAGGCTCTGTTACAGGCGGTTTTGCAGGCCACGCAGGGGGCAAAGCGGGTTGTAGACCTGTTTGCAGGCAGCGGTACCTTCTCACTGCCCCTGGCCGAAACCGCCGAGGTTCAGGCGGTCGAAGGTGAGGCTGCGATGACCGACGCTCTGGATCAGGGGTGGCGTCGCGCGCAAGGCTTGAAGCGCGTCACCACCGAGGCGCGCGATCTGTTCCGCCGTCCGTTGATGCCCGATGAGCTGAAAAGCTTTGATGCCGTGGTCATCGACCCGCCCCGCGCCGGGGCCGAGGCGCAGGTGGCCGAACTGGCCCAGGCGCAGCGCCCGGTAATCGCCTATGTCTCATGCAACCCGGTCACTTTCGCGCGCGACGCAAAAACGCTGATTAACGCAGGCTATACCCTTGAATGGGTACAGGTGGTGGACCAATTTCGATGGTCATCACATACCGAACTGGCCGCGCGGTTTGTACTGGGGTCCGCAGCATGAGCACACAGGAGAAAGTCACAATGGGATTCAATCAACGCCTTTTGGGCATCATTGAAAATCCCACCTTTGGCCGGTTCATCACCGGGGTCATCATCTTCAACGCCATTTTGTTGGGGATGGAGACATCGCCCACCCTGATGGAGGTCGCGGGCCCCCTGATCGTGACGCTGGACAGTATCTGCCTGACCATTTTCGTGGCGGAGATTGCCATGAAACTGCTGGCGAGTGGGCGGCGGTTCTTTTTGAACGGCTGGAACGTCTTCGACTTCATCGTCGTCGGCATCGCCCTGATCCCCAGCGCGGGCGGGTTGTCGGTGCTGCGGGCGTTGCGGATTCTTCGGGTGCTGCGCGTCATTTCGGTGGCGCCACGCCTGCGCCGTGTGGTCGAAGGCTTCATCTCGGCCCTGCCGGGTATGGCCAGCGTGTTCCTGCTGATGGCGATCCTGTTCTATATCGGCGCGGTGATCTCGACCAAGCTGTTCTCGGTCTCGTTCCCGGAATGGTTCGGCGATCTGGGCCAATCGGCTTATACGCTGTTCCAGATCATGACGCTGGAAAGCTGGTCGATGGGCATCGTGCGTCCGGTGATGGAGGTGTACCCCTATGCCTGGCTGTTCTTCGTGCCTTTCATCATGGTCACCACATTCGCGGTGGTAAACCTGCTGGTGGGTCTGATCGTGAATTCGATGCAGGATGCACACCATGCCGAGGATGAGGTGAAAACCGACGCCTATCGAGACGAGGTGCTGGAACGGCTGGAAAGTATCGAACGCCGCCTGACCGAGCAATCGCACAGCAAAAAGTGATTTCAGTTTTTCCGATTTCTGGCATAATGCTGAAAAAAAAGAGCAGGCAGTGAAACATGGATCGTCGAGCATTTGGAATGGGCGCTATGGCAACGCTGGGTCTTTCGGCCTGTGCCTCAGCCAGCCCGCGATTTCTGACATATGATGGCCCCGAGGTGACCTCTTTGGTCATCAACAAGGGCGCGCGGAAGTTGTACCTTCTGCACAATCAAACCATCCTCAAGGAATACAAGGTTGATTTGGGCTTTGCGCCAAATGGTACAAAGACCAAGCGTGGCGATGGGCGTACGCCCGAGGGCAGCTATCTGATCGACCGCCGCAACCCCAACAGCCGCTATCACCTGTCGCTGGGGATTTCCTATCCGAACTCGAATGACATCGCACAGGCCAAGGCGGCCGGTGTTGACCCGGGCGGCGATATTTTCATTCACGGTCAGCCGAGAAAGCGGTCGGAACTGAAACGCGCCAAAAAGACGCCGGATTGGACCGCGGGCTGCATCGCCGTCAAGAATGAAGAGATCGAAGAGATCTATGCGATGGTGAACAAAGGCACGCTGATCACTCTGCGCCCGTAAGCGGTTTCCAAGACCCGAACCCGAACTGCATATAGTCGCGCTGGTAGGCATCAACCGCCAGCGCCTCGAGCGTGTCGTTGTATATCTCGGCCAGCGTGAACGGGGTTTCCGGTGCGGTCAGGCCGGGTGTCGGCGGGCCTTCATGCCCCATCCGACGCGCCAGATCGGGCAGGGCGGTGGCGATTTCATCCTCGCGCAGGATCAGGTCAGGAAACGCAAAAGAGGTCATCCCGCCAAGCACCTGAGACTGGCTGCACCACACCCCATCCACCCGCACCGGCGTCTGTCCTGCCAGGTTTTGCCGCAAAAAGGTGAGGAAGGCTGAAAACGCCTCAAGGTGCTGGTCGCGCGAATAGTTGTCTTGGCGCAGCTGACCGGGGATCGGGATCTTGAACCGGTTGCGCAGCATGTTGCGGATTTTCAGGTAGGCACCGGGTTCGGTGCTGAGAATATAGGAACAAAAGGCCGAATGCGCCCGCGCCAATGGGTGCTGCAGCACGGTGAACTTGCGATGCCCGGGATGGGCCTGCAGCCAGCGCCGCGTCTGTTTGCGGTTCTGATTGGTGATCAGCTTGTCGGACTCGGTCGCATCTAGATCAGCCAGCCACTGTGTCACCGGGCCTTCGAGCCCGCCGCGTATTGGCAGGTACATCAGCGGCGTGTCAGGTGCGGCGACATAAGTGCCGATCGCAGGTCCGCGACGAGGCTCGAAATTCGGGGTACGGTGCAGGTTGAAACTGTCGATCCGGGCCAGCGCTTGCTCGGCTTCTTCGGGATTTGTCACCTTCGACAGGACCGGTTCGGGGTTCTGCGGCTTGATCGTGTCGTCGATGGCGGACAGCCGGGACGAAACCCCCAGCCACGCGGCCAGCCCGTTCAGAACATCCAGATTGGTCAGGTCGTCATAGGCGATGTAAAATGCGGTCTGCCCTGTGGTTTGAAGTGCGTTGAGCAACAACAGTTGAAACTCCTGCTGCTGATCCAGGTATTTTTCGAATTCCTGTGCTTCGAACTCAACCTGAGCTTCGCGGCGGCGTTTGATGTTTTTCAGTTGCCACTGCTTGGTCTCGCGCGCGATCTTCAGCGAAACGTAGCTGTCCAGCGGGTTGCGTGTCAGGATGATCTTGGCACAGCGGGGGTCGGACAATGCAGGCTCTAACACACGGGGATCATGCCCCTGAAAGAACCGAAATCCGTTGAGTTCGCCAGGTGCCGACCTGATCGCCTGAACCAGTTTCATCGGGTCGTCATCCCGTTCCTCAAGCGTCACGTCCAGCAGGCTTTCGGATTTGAGACGGCCGATGAAATGCGGATTGAACGCCTCGCCATGGCAGGCGACGCCGTCCAGTGCGTTCAAGTTGAACTCCAACAGGTTGGACCCGGTCCGCATCGCGGCAAGAACGATGAAATAGTCAAATCCGGATGTCATCACGGGCTATTGTACCAGGTAGGGTTTCTTGAACGGTCGGGCGCGGGCGCCAAACACATCATCGGCGGGAAAGTCGCCCATAAGATAGGGGTGCATGCCCTGATTCTTGAGGTTTTGCAGGAACTTCCCGAACCCCGAAAGATCCACCATCAACGGGGCCTCCGTCAGGTGGCTGGCCCGAGGGGTGCCGATTTCCGCAATCACCGTCTGCAGGGGCTCCATCGGAGATTCCACGAATTCCGCCAGCGACCAGGTGCGCAGCCGCGCTTTGGTCCAGACCGAGTTCAGAACCTCGAGCTGTTTGGTTTCGATCTGTTGCAGACGCGCGGCCTCAGTGCGGATGTCGGCGAAATTCTTGTTCGACCGAAACAGCGGGATCGCCCAGGCCCCGGTGATGACCGAGATCTGCGCGTTCCTGTCCCGGGCCAGAAACCAGTTGATCTGTTGGGTGTCTGCCGGACCGAACTGAAAGCACTGGCGCTCGCCCCGCGTGTTCCAGATCAGGTTCGAGACAAAGGCCGTCGGATTATAGTCCCGCAAAACGGCGCAATCGCTGAGAGCCCCGTTGGTGATCGTCGCGCCGCCAGCAAACTCGGCACGTTCGGGGCCGAACAGGTGCCCGTGCACCCGCGCGCCGGTGGTTTCCGCCAGCCAGGGTTCGAACCCTTCGAACAGTTCGGCAAAGCCCTGAAACACCGAATAAGGGAATGAGGTCAGCCCGTTCTCGCTGCCGTGGCGGGGAAAGCGGCTTTGCATATACAGACCGTCGCGCCCATGGGTCCGACGCTCGACCGCTTTCGAGAATACGCGGTCGATCTTGCCCGGGTTGGGCTCGGCCGGTCGCATGGCGCTGTTCTGGTCGGTCAGGAAGGACTGATACAGCCGGTCCGCATGTGGCCAGATTTTACGCGCCACGAAACAGTCGGACCGCCGCAGCAGCTGCAGATGGTCGTCATAGAAAATATGCGGCCGTCCCTGATAGTCGAATTTGGACAGGGTCAGGGACCGGCTTTCGATATGGGTGGAATAGAGCCGTGCCAGCGTCTGGAAATAGCTTTCATCCGGAATCCAGACACGCCGGAAATAGCGGTCATAGGTCTGGCGTCTGGGGTCCTGCAGAATGGCCGAGAGGGTCTGACGGGTCAGGCACCACCACTGGCTGCCCATATGCGGCACCAACCCGTCGGGGATTTTGCGGCGCAAACCGGTGGCGCGCTGCAGCTTTACATAGGCATCGAAAAGCTTGCGGTTCTTGCGCCAGGAAAACGGGAATTGCAGGGTGAACCGCTCCTGATCCAGGCCGCCAATGGTCCAGCTGACATCGGCGGTGGTGGCGCTTTCGATGAAATCGACGCGGGGCCGGTCTGCGAGATAATCGATCAGCTCTTCCACCGGTCGCAACGGCAGGCAGGCACCCGATGAAAGGTAGACATGATGCACATCCGGAAAGACGTTCAGCATCATTTCCGCTGCGGATTGCGAGGCGGCAACGATGCCCCATCCGCCCCATTCGCAGACATGGCGGTCGGAAAACCGGATCAACGGATCGTCGGCGCAAGAGGTGACGAAATCGGAATAGACCCGGGCGGGCACTTTGCGGTCGACGTGGATCACAACCGGGCATCCTGCAGCCGTCCAGTGGCGCGCCACCTGTCCGGCCCGGTGCAGCGCCGTGTGGACCAGCATGACGACACCCAGACGGCTCATGCCCAGTTTCCTTTCGACATCAGGCCCAGAATCTCAAGCTGCCGCCAGTTGATGAGCTTCTCGGACTGTTCGCACCAGAATACCGGCTTGTCCTCCAGCCCCTCGGCATAGGCGCGGTATTCGCCCGAGCGCCGAAAGTGCTGGCGGCGCAGCATCTCTTCCCTGGCTTTTTCGCCCAGCGTGCTGATCAGCTTGGCATGCAGCAACGCGCCGCTGGCCTTCTCGCCGCCCCATTCGTCATAGACCTGATTCAACCCGCGCGGCAGCAGCGAATGGGTCGAGCTGACATAGACATAGCGCCGGTCCCATTTGACCAGTGGGATCTTGTTCAGGGCCGGCGCCTTGGCGGGGGTGTCGCGGAAAAACACACGTGCGCGCGGGCCACCTTGTATCCACAGGTTCCCGTAGACCGGGTTCTTCGTGATCATGTAATTGCCGGAATCGAACCAGCGCGCGATCTGAAACGGGTCCTGCCCCTCGCGGTAGGGTTCCGCGTCCACCGGCCCCTGCGGGTACATGTCGATCAGCATGGTGCCGAAACTGCGCACTGCGCAGCCGTCCAGCCAATCGGTCAGGGCGCGGATCGGGCGGGTGTCGCAGAACGGGTAAATGAAGAACTCATCCGGATCGACGGTCAGAACCCAGTGTCCATGCGCGTACTTGCGCAGCAGGTAATTCGACCAGTCCAGCCCGAACGAGGCCCGTTTGTAGCTGGCCCGCGCGTGCCAGACCGAGGCGTCGGGCTGGCTGGCCAGATACTCGCGCGAACCATCATCGCTGTCATTGTCGACGAACAGGAAATGATCGATGCCCAGCTTGCGGTAATAGTCCATGAAATAGGGCAGGCGGATTTTTTCGTTCCGCAGCACGCTCATCAACAACACGTCGTCGCGTCGGATGTTGGCGGTCTTGTCGGTCACCGGCTTCAGTTGCCGCCGTTTCAGAAGGCAACGCGCAAGGCGACGCTTGCGCCGCAATCTCATCCGGTATGAATCCAACAGGCTCACGCGGTTGCTCTGCCCTTTTTGTTACGCGAGCATGCCCGGGGGCTGGATGGTCCAGAGTGGTGCCGGGCAATTGCCGATTTATGCCACCTTTGCATCTTTCATGGCAACGCATTTAAAAATGGTTAGTCACATATGCGGCTTTTCAGCAAACTTTCCCCATCAGGCCCAAGTTCTGCAACTGTTCCCAGCCCTCATAACGGACCGACTGGGGCGTCCACATGTCGGGGCCGTCTGCGATTGAATCATAGTAGGTCGCAAACTGGTCGGGATCGTGGAAATGTTGGCGCCGCGCTTTCTCGATCTTCGATTTTCCGACCACTTCGGGCAGGAATTTGGTGTGCAGCAGCACACCCGCAGGGATCGCGCCGTCCGGCCCGTCATAGGCTGCGTTCAGGTGCCGGGGCAGGGCGGAATGGCACGAGTTTACAAAGGCATAGCGCCGCGACCACCGGACCAGAGGGATCTTGTTCAGCGTCGGAGAATGACGCGGCTGGTCGGCAAAGAACATACGTTCCCGCGCGCCGCCCTGAACCCACAGATTGCCCAGCGGGCTTTGCCTCTGCGCCCGGTAAGGGCCGGGATCGAACCAGTTCAGAACCTCGGTCGGGTCGGTCTCGGGGCTATAGTTTTGCGTGCTCAGCGGCCCTTTGGGGTAGAGATCCAGCATCAGCGCGCCGAAACCCGCGCGGCCTTGTTGGTCCAACTCTGCGGTCAGGTCCTGAAGGGATTTGTTGTCATGACCTGGATAGATCAGCAGTTCATCGGCATCTACCATCAGGATCCAATGATCGTGCCCATGACGCATTTGCAGCCAGGTGAGCCAATCCAGCCCGTAGCGCGCGGCGCGATAGCTGGCGGGGGCCTGCCACAGCGACACATCCGGTTGATCGCGCAGGAACTCGACTGAGCCGTCATCGCTGTCATTGTCCACGATTAGAAAGTGATCGACACCCAATGCGCGGTAATGGCGGAAGAACCACGGAAGGCGGTTGATCTCATTGCGCAGCGTGGTGAAGGCCAGAATGGCACCGGGCCTGATCTGCGCGGTCCGGTCCTGAAGGCAGGACAGCTGGTGGCGGCTGCGAAAGGATCGCCACAGCAGCCGCCGTCGCTTCAGGCGCAACCGGTACTTTTGCACCCATCCGACGGGGGGAAGCGTATCGGTTGCGGAGTGTGTCATTTGCGGCTCACTTCTCGTAATTGCCGTTCTGGTGCCAGCGCCAGGCATCGCCGATCATCGTCTCCAACGTAGACCTTTTCGGGGTCCAACCCAACTCATCCCCGGCGCGGACCGAACCCGAGACCAGCTTGGTGCAATCCCCGGCGCGGCGGGGGCCGATGGAATAGGGCACCTCGCGGTTGGTGACAGCTTTGGAATGGCCGATCACCTCCATCACCGAAAAGCCTGATCCGGTGCCCAGGTTGAACACCCGGCTGCCCTTGCCTTGTTCCAGCCAGTTCAGGCCCAGCACATGCGCATCGACCAGATCGCAGACATGCACATAATCGCGGATGCAGGTGCCGTCGGGCGTGTCGTAATCGGTGCCGAACACGGTCAGCCCGTCCCGTTTGCCGTCGATGGCGTCCAGCATCAGCGGCACCAGATGGGTTTCGGGGCGGTGGAATTCACCCACCTCGCCCTCCGGATCGGCCCCGGCCACGTTGAAATAGCGGAAGATCACATGGTTCAGCCCATGCGCGGCCTGGAAATCGCGCAGGATATCCTCGATGGCGCGCTTCGAGGCGCCATAGGCGTTCAGCGGTTCCTGCGGCGTGTCTTCGTCCAGCACCACATTGTCATGTTCGCCATAGGTGGCACAGGTCGATGAGAACACGAAGTTCAGGCAGCCCGCGGCGACGGCGGCTTCGATCAGGGACAACGAGCCGGTGACGTTGTTGGTCCAGTATTTACCGGGCTCGGACATTGCCTCGCCCACCTGGCTGAGCGCGGCAAAGTGCATTACGGCGGCGGGCTGATACTTGGCAAAAACCTCATCCAGACGGGCGCGGTCCAGCAGGTCGCCCTGTTCGAACGGGCCGAATTTCACCGCGTCCTGCCAGCCTGTGATCAGGTTGTCATAGGTCACAGGCGTATAGCCCGCCTGCGCCAGCGCCTTGCAGGCGTGCGACCCGATATATCCGGCGCCGCCGGTCACAAGAATGTTGGTCATCTATTATTCCGATCAAATATGGTGTGCATTGCCATGCCGGAGGGCTGGCAAGGGGCGCGGGGCAGTTATCAATCCAGCCCCATCGCCATCATCATCTCTTCCAGCTTGGGGACGTCCTGTGGGTTGTTCAGCTCCCAAAACTGGCGGCCTTTGGCCTCGACCTCGACGCACAGAACCTTGCGACCGTTCTCCATGAAGCGCAGCTGTTCCAGCCCTTCCAGTTTCTCCAGCGGGCCAACGGGCCAGGTGGGATAGGCGGCCAGTGCATCGGGGCGATAGGCATAGACGCCGACATGGTGGAAGACCGGGGTCGCGTCGTCCCCGCCATAGGTTTCGGCGGTGTAAGGGACAACCTCTTTCGAGAAATACATGGCGCTGTTGTCGGCGGCGAAAACCGCAGTTGTACCGCCGACGCGACCGTTCTTGCGGTCGTTCAGCAGGCTGTTCAGCGCGTCGCCGTCGCAGCGCAGAACCGGTGTGGCGACACCGGCCTCGGGCGCGGCGCGCAGACCGGCGATCAGGTCTTCGACGAACCAGTGCGGGGTCAGTGGCGCGTCTCCCTGCAGGTTGACCACAATGTCATATCCTGCGCCCAGGTTTGCGTGAGTCTCGGCGCAGCGTTCGGTGCCATTGCCGCAGGTTTCCGAGGTCATCACAACCTCGGCCCCAAAGCCTTCGGCGACCTCGCGGATGCGGTCGTCATCGGTGGCAACAACCACCTTGTCGACACCCGAGACCGAACAGGCCGCGCGCCAGGACCGTTCGATCAGGGTCATCGCGTTGCCACTGGCGCCGGTCAGCGGAACCAGCGGTTTGCCCGGATAGCGGGTCGAGGCGTAACGGGCGGGAATAGCGATCAGAACGGACATCAGGCCTCCTTCAGCTCAACACCCGGAGCGTAGGCGATGAAGAACGGGTTTGCATAGCCGTCCTTGCCGTAAGTCAACGGTTCGTGGCTGTCGAACCGGACCACATTGCCGCCGGCACCGGCCAGCACGGCGTGGCCTGCGGCGGTGTCCCATTCCATCGTGCGGCCAACGCGGGGGTACAGATCCGCCTCGCCAGTGGCGACCAGACAGAATTTCAGCGACGAGCCCGCGCTCTTGCTGTCCTGCACCTGATACTTGTTGATGTAATCCTCGGTCGCCTGATCCCGGTGCGACTTGGATGCCACGATCAACAGTGCGGAGTTGTTCGGTTTAGATACTGAAATCGGTGTCAAATACCCCGCCTGCGCCTTGTCCAGCGCGCCGGTTTCCTCGACCGATTGACCATCGGCCTGCGTATAGAACATGCGTCCCTTGGCGGGGGCATACACAACGCCGCGGGTCGGCACGCCGTTCTCTACCAACGCGATGTTCACCGTGAAATCGCCACGGCGGTTGATGAATTCCTTGGTGCCGTCCAGCGGATCGACGATCAGGAACGTATCACCCTTTTCCGAGTGTGAGGCAGCCTGTTCCTCGGTCACCAGCAGGATGTCGGGGAAGGCGTCGCGCAGACCAGCCGAGATCAGCGCATCGGCGGCCTCGTCCGCTTCGGTCACGGGGCTGGCGTCGGATTTGACTTTGACGTCGAAATCGTCCGAATTGTAAATCTCCATGATCTTGTCGCCCGCTTCCAGGGCCAGACGTCGAATGACGGGGATGAGGGCGTCGTAGGTCACAAAAATGCTCCGTTCCTGTGATTTGTTGATCGAATATCCTGACGGCCTTATGATGTGCCGGTTACGGATCGGCAAGAAATTCGTGGCAGATTGCAGGCGAAAAAACGGGAAAGACGCTTCGGGTGTATTATTTCAAGCGAAACCAGACACTACTGGGCGGCGCGTTCACAACCGCCGAGCTTATTTTCCATGCCGTCGTGCGTAGCGTTCGGTCGCAGCACAGCAACGCGGTGCTGGCCATAATTGTCAACATCCTGCAGGTCCTGGCCCTGGTCGCGGTGTTTTACACGATCATGTCCTTCCTGGGTCCGCGTATTGCCAAAATCCGCGGTGAGTTCATCCTGTATGTGCTGTCTGGCGTGTTTTTGTTCGTAACGCATTTGAGGGCGGTCAGTTCGGTGGCGGGCGTCAGCACTGGGGGCAACCCGATGATGCTGCACTCGCCGATGAACATGATGGTCATGCTGCTGGCGACCGCATTTGGCACGCTTTATACGCAGATTGTCACGATCATTGTCATTCTGTTCCTCTACAGCGTCGCGGTCGCCCCGATCGAGATTCAGGATCCCGGCGGCGCGTTTGGCATGTTGATGCTGGCGTGGTTCACCGGGTGTTCCGTGGGTGTGGTGTTCATGGCCCTGAAACCATGGTTTCCGACCGTTTCCACGATCGTCAAAAACATCTACCGCCGTCTGAACATGATCTTTTCGGGAAAGATGTTTGTGGCAAATGCGCTCGGCGGCGCCACGCTGGCCATGTTTGCGTGGAACCCATTGTTCCACATCATCGACCAGTGCCGGGGGTTTGTTTTCCGCAATTACTATCCGCGCAATACCAGTTGGGAATACGCGCTTTGGGTGGGGCTGGCCTTGCTGCTGATCGGGCTTCTGGGCATCTTTTTCTCGCGCCAGCACGTGTCGCAGAGCTGGGATGCACGTCGCTAGCCTGCCACGCGCAGGGTCAGGTTGATCCGACCGCCCTTGGGTAGCAGTTTCGAAGACCCGAACCGGATTCGGTCGATCCCGTGATAGGTCAGCCGGGCTGGGCCGCCCATGATCACCACATCGCCCGAGTTCAGCCAGATCGACTCGGTCTTGCCGCCGCGGGTCTGGTTGCCGATGCGAAACAGGGCGTCATCCCCCAATGAGATCGACAGCACGGGCCAGGAGAAATCCGCCTCATCCTTGTCCTGATGCAGGCCCATTCGGGCGCCTTCGCCATAATAGTTGATCAGGCAGCAATCGGGATCACGGTCCGGGCTGGCCAGTTCGCGCCAGATATCAAGGATAGGATCGGGGATCGCGGGCCAGCCCGCCCCCTTGGGATGCTGTGGCTGGTACCTGTAGCCGGCCTTGTCCGTCACCCAGCCCAGCGACCCGGCCGAGGTCATGCGCACCGACATCTCCTTGCCCGATGGCGTCACCGGTCGGAACAAGGGGGCCGATTTCAGTATCGGGCGCAGCACCTCGATCAGCTGCGTCTGAGCTGCGCTATCCAGATAGCCTTTCCTGATATCAAAACCGCGCAAAAGCAGTCGCGCCATTCAAGATTCCCCAATCCTTGCCAAAACCTTGCGAAAAAGGCCGCAGATTCCCGAAAACCTGCCTTTTACAACGCTTGCAGGCCTCTGATCCCGCCCTTATATACGCCGGGACGCGCGATGGTGTAGGGCCGTTCGCGCATATCAGATCGGGGCCGGGTGCCATAACGGGTCCGGACCTCGGACATCGCCTTGAAGAGAAAGGGATTGAACATATGGGAAAAGTAATCGGGATTGACCTCGGAACCACCAACTCGTGTGTGGCCATCATGGACGGCTCGCAGCCGAAGGTCATCGAAAACGCCGAAGGGGCGCGGACCACGCCCTCGATCGTCGCCTTCACCGAAGATGAGCGACTGGTCGGTCAGCCTGCAAAACGTCAGGCGGTCACCAACCCCGACAACACGATATTTGGCGTCAAGCGCCTGATCGGTCGTCGTGTGGATGATGCAGAAGTCGAAAAAGATAAGAAAATGGTGCCGTACGCCATCGTCGATGGCGGCAATGGTGACGCGTGGGTTGAAGCCCGCGGTGAAAAGTACTCCCCAAGCCAGATCTCGGCCTTCACTCTGGGCAAGATGAAGGAAACAGCCGAGAGCTATCTGGGTGAGGAAGTCACACAGGCGGTTATCACCGTTCCGGCATATTTCAACGACGCACAGCGTCAGGCCACCAAAGACGCCGGTAAAATCGCTGGTCTCGAAGTGCTGCGGATCATCAACGAACCGACAGCGGCTGCTCTGGCCTATGGTCTGGACAAGGAAGAAACCCAAACCATCGCGGTCTATGACCTTGGTGGCGGTACTTTCGACGTGACCATTCTGGAAATCGACGACGGCCTGTTCGAGGTCAAGTCGACCAACGGCGACACCTTCTTGGGTGGTGAAGACTTTGACATGCGCATCGTCAACTACCTGGCGGATGAGTTCAAAAAGGAACACGGCGTCGATCTGTCTGCCGACAAGATGGCCCTGCAGCGTCTGAAGGAAGCCGCTGAAAAAGCCAAGATTGAGCTGTCCTCGACCTCGCAAACCGAAATCAACCAGCCGTTCATCTCGATGGGCTCGAACGGTCAGCCGCTGCACATGGTCATGAAACTGACCCGTGCCAAGCTGGAATCGCTGGTTGGCGACCTGATCAAGAAGTCGATGAAGCCTTGTGCCGCTGCTCTGAAAGACGCGGGTCTGTCGGCTGCTGACGTCGACGAAGTCGTTCTGGTTGGTGGTATGACCCGGATGCCGAAAGTGATCGAAGAGGTCACCAAGTTCTTCGGCAAAGAGCCGCACAAGGGCGTGAACCCGGACGAAGTGGTTGCCATGGGCGCCGCCATTCAGGCCGGTGTTCTGCAGGGTGACGTCAAAGACGTGGTTCTGCTGGACGTAACCCCGCTGTCGCTGGGTATCGAGACGCTGGGTGGCGTGTTCACCCGTCTGATCGACCGCAACACCACGATCCCGACGAAAAAGTCTCAGGTCTTCTCGACCGCTGAAGACAATCAGAACGCCGTGACCATCCGCTGTTTCCAGGGGGAACGTGAAATGGCTGCGGACAACAAGATCCTGGGTCAGTTCAACCTCGAAGATATCCCGCCCGCACCGCGCGGTATGCCTCAGATCGAGGTGACTTTTGATATCGATGCCAACGGCATTGTCTCGGTTTCGGCCAAGGACAAAGGCACTGGCAAAGAGCAGAAGATCACCATCCAGGCTTCTGGCGGTCTGTCGGACGAGGATATCGACAAGATGGTCAAGGACGCCGAAGAGAACGCGGAAGCCGACAAGGAACGCCGCGAGCTGGTCGACGCCAAGAACCAGGCGGAAAGCCTCATCCACTCGACCGAGAAGTCGATGGAAGAGCACGCCGACAAGGTCGACCCGACCACCATCGAAGCCATCGAGCTGGCGATTGCCGCACTGAAGGACGAGCTGGAAACCGAAAACGCCGACAAGATCAAGTCCGGCATCCAGAATGTCACCGAAGCGGCCATGAAGCTGGGTGAGGCCATCTACAAGGCGCAAGCCGAAGAGGTCGAAGATGAGCCCGCAGCGGCAGATGCTGCTCCGGCCGGTGACGACGACATTGTCGATGCCGAGTTCGAAGATCTGGACGACGACAAACGTAACTAACGGGTAACCGGGCCAATGCGGGCCGGTCCGGTTGCCGGGCCGGCCCGATTACGTTGAGGCAGAAGGAAACACTGATGTCAAAACGCGACTACTATGATGTGCTCGGCGTAGCTAAGGGCGCATCGGCGGACGAGATCAAGAAGGGCTTTCGCAAGAAGGCCAAGGAATTGCATCCCGACCGCAACAAGGACAACCCGGATGCCGAGGCCCAGTTCAAGGAAGCGAACGAAGCCTATGACGTGCTGCGCGATGCCGACAAAAAGGCAGCCTATGACCGTTTTGGTCATGCCGCGTTTGAAAACGGCATGGGTGGCGGTGGACGTCCGGGCGGCGGTTTTGGTCAGGGCGATTTCTCCAGCGCGTTTTCGGATGTGTTCGACGATCTGTTCGGCGATTTCATGGGTGGCCAGCGCGGTGGCGCTGGTGGCGGACGTCGCGCCGCGCGCGGGTCCGACCTGCGCTATAACCTGCGCGTGACGTTGGAAGAGGCATTCTCGGGCCTGCAGAAAACCATCAGCGTTCCCGCTGCCGTGGCCTGTTCGGCCTGTGACGGCTCGGGCGCGGAAGGTGGCGTGGAGCCGACCACCTGTCCGACCTGCTCGGGCATGGGCAAGGTTCGTGCACAGCAGGGCTTTTTTACCGTTGAACGCTCCTGCCCGACCTGTTCCGGTCTGGGTCAGATCATCAAGAACCCCTGTAAATCCTGCGGTGGCGCAGGCCGCGTTGAGAGAGAACGCGCGCTGTCCGTGAACATCCCCGCCGGTGTCGAAACCGGTACTCGTATCCGTCTGGCGGGTGAGGGTGAAGCCGGGATGCGTGGTGGTCCTCCGGGTGATCTCTATATTTTTGTCGAGGTGTCGGATCACAAGCTGTTCGAACGTGACAGCGTGAACCTCTATTGCCGCGTGCCGGTCAGCATGGCCAAGGCCGCGCTGGGCGGATCGATCGAAGTACCCACCATCGACGGTGGTCGCGGGCGCGTGCAAATCCCGGCTGGCAGCCAATCAGGCCGCCAGATGCGCCTGCGCGGCAAGGGCATGCCTGCCCTGCGCGGAGGCGGCGTCGGCGACATGTTTATCGAACTGGCTGTGGAAACACCCGTCAACCTGACCAGCCGCCAGAAAGAACTGCTGAAAGAGTTCGATGATCTGGGTGAGGACAACCACCCGGAATCAAATAGCTTTTTCTCATCCGTCAAGTCCTTCTGGGACGGGATGAAAGGCTGATACAACAAAACAGGCCGCTCCGATTGGGGCGGCCTTTTGATTTGGGGGCTCTGCCCCCGTCGCCCTTTGGGCACCTCCCCCGGGATATTTTTAGCCAGATGAAGCTGGGATCCGCTCTTCATCTGGCCGGTAGTGCCTCGGAGCGCGAGGCGGAGCCTCGTTAAATCCCTTCAATTCACACCGCGCACAGATTGGTCTTATTTATCCGCCGTATGTGGTCCTATGAACCGAAGATTGCCGCTTGATTTCCACTCCTCCACCTGAGATTGTCCGCCCAACCGTTGGGGTGCCCCGATCAAGGGGCTGAGAGGCGTGAATGCGCTAACCCATCGAACCTGATCCGGGCAATACCGGCGTAGGGAACGGTCGTATACACTACAGACGTTTTCCATGCTGCGCGTTGCCCATTGATGATGGAGCAACGATATGGCGCATATTGCCCTGACTATTGCGGGCTCGGACAGCGGCGGCGGGGCCGGGATACAGGCGGATCTCAAGGCGATGTCCGCTTTGGGCGTCTACGGGGCCAGCGTGATTACCGCAGTAACGGCGCAGAATACCCGGGCCGTAACGGCGGTGCATGGGATTCCGCTGGATGTGGTTTCCGCCCAGATTGAGGCCGTGCTGACCGATCTGGACGTTGGTGCGATCAAGATCGGGATGCTGGCGACTCCGGAGATTATTCAGACGGTCGCGGATGCCATTGTCAGGTTTGATGGTCCGATTGTGCTGGACCCGGTGATGATCGCCAAATCCGGCGATGCGTTGCTGGCGCAGGATGCAGTGCTGACTTTACGCGACATCCTTCTACCTCGGGCTACCGTATTGACCCCTAACCTGCCGGAAGCTGCCTGTTTGCTAGGAGCTACCGAAGCTGAAACCCCCGACCAGATGATCGCGCAGGGGCTTGCCTTGTGTGAGTTAGGCGCAAGTTCGGTATTGATGAAGGGCGGGCATGGCCGCGGGGCTGTCTGCCATGATCTGCTGGTTGATGCCTCCGGTCTGGTGGCGGAATTCACCGCCCCTCGATGCGAGACGCGGAACACGCATGGCACAGGGTGCACCTTGTCGTCATCGATTGCGGCGGGGCTGGCGCGGGGGCTTGGCCTGACAGACGCGGTTACACAGGCACATGAGTATCTGCAAGGGGCTATCACCTTCGCGGACGGTCTGATGATTGGCCAGGGGCACGGGCCGGTGCATCACTTCCACCGGGTCTGGCCCGCGTGACGGTCTGGTCTGTCATAGGGTCTGGTGTCGCCGGGTTGGCCGTGGCCAGTGAACTTGTTTCACGTGGTGCCAGGGTTCAGGTGTTCGATCCCGCTGGTCCCCCGGGTCCGCATGGGTGTTCCTGGTGGGCGGGCGGTATGCTGGCCCCATGGTGTGAGTATGAAAACGCCGAGGAACCGGTTCTGCGCCTGGGTCAGTCTGCGCTGGACTGGTGGGCGGCACGCACTCGGGTGGAAAGGCGGGGTACGCTGGTCGTGGCCAACCCGCGTGACCTGCCCGATCTGCGCCGGTTTGCCCGGCGGACCGAAGGGTATAGCGAGGTCGAACAGTCCAATATAGCCGAATTAGAGCCTGAATTGCATGGATTCACCAAGGGTCTCCATTTCAAGAACGAAGCCCATCTGGACCCACGCCAAGCCTTGCGGGACCTTCATAAGCAACTGGTGGACCAAGGCGTAGAATTCTACCGCAAACTCGCCCCATTGCGGCTTGAAAACGCAATCGACTGTCGCGGATTGCACGCCCGCGAGGTGCTGCACGATCTGCGCGGCGTGAAGGGCGAGATGCTGGTGATCCGCTGCCCGGATGTCACCCTGACCCGGCCCGTGCGTCTGCTGCACCCAAGGATGCCGCTTTACATCGTGCCGCGCGGGGGCGGCATCTACATGCTGGGCGCGACGATGATCGAAAGCGAGGACAGCAGCCGCATCACCGCGCGCTCGATGCTGGAACTGCTCAGCGCGGCTTATGCGCTGAACCCCGCATTTGGTGAGGCCGAAGTGTTGGAAATTGGCGTCGATCTGCGCCCGGCCTTTCCCGACAACCTGCCGCGTATCCGTCGGCTGGGGCGCACGATCTATGCCAATGGTCTCTATCGCCATGGCTATCTGCTGGCCCCGGCTCTGGCGCAGGGCGTGGCGGATCTGGCGCTGGACAACAATCATTCGGAGATGATCGATGAAGATCGTGCTTAATGGAGAACCGCGCGAGTTGCGCGCTGAAACCCTCTCGGACCTGCTGGTCGAGTGTGGCTTTTCGGGGCGGGTGGCGACGGCCGTGAATGAGGATTTCGTGCCCGCGGGTCTGCGGATTGCCCACAAGCTGTCCGACGGTGACCGGGTCGAAGTCGTCGCGCCGATGCAAGGGGGCTGAGGATGAAAAGCTTCTACGGCATCCAGCTGCCCAACCCGTTGATGCTGGGCACCGCACAATATCCCAGCCCCGCGATCCTGGAACAGGCGTTTCGGGACAGCGGCGCCGGGGTGGCCACGGTGTCGCTGCGACGCGAATCCGGTGCAGGGCAAACCTTTTGGCAGATGATCCGAGACCTCGGCGTGCTGGTTCTGCCGAACACGGCTAGTTGTCACACGATCAAAGAGGCCGTGACCACCGCCCACATGGCGCGGGAGGTGTTCGATACAAACTGGATCAAGCTGGAATTGATCGGGCACACCGACAGCCTGCAGCCGGACGTGTTTCAGCTGGTCGAGGCCGCGCGCATCCTGACCGAGGACGGGTTTCAGGTTTTCCCTTACACCACCGATGACCTGATCGTGGGCGAACGCCTGCTGGCGGCGGGGTGTGAGGTGTTGATGCCCTGGGGCGCGCCGATTGGGTCGGGTCGGGGGTTGAACAACGCATATGCTCTGCGCGCGATGCGGGCTGAGTTCCCGGATGTGCCGCTGGTGGTCGACGCCGGGATCGGGTTGCCCAGCCACGCGGCGCAGGCGATGGAGCTGGGATATGACGCGGTTCTGCTGAACACAGCCGTGGCCCGGGCCGGAGACCCCGCAGCCATGGCCCGCGCGATGTTGCTGGCGATTGAGGCTGGCCAATTGGCCCATCAGGCCGACCCGATTGAGGCGCGCGATATGGCGGAGCCGTCCACCCCGGTGATCGGAAAGGCGTTCCTGTCATGATGCTCGACCGGTTTTACCCAATTTTCGATCACTCGGACTGGCTGCGCCGAATGCTGCCCTTGGGTGTGAAACTCGTGCAGTTGCGGATCAAGGATCAGCCCGATGCGGTGGTGCGCGAACAGATTGCCCAGTCGCGTGACCTCTGCCGCCAGCATGGCGCGGTCTTGGTCATCAACGATTATTGGCAGCAGGCGATTGAGGTCGGGTGTGACTGGATTCACCTCGGACAGGAGGATCTGGACGAGGCCGATTTGCACGCCATCCGCAAGGCGGGGCTGAAACTGGGCGTCTCGACCCACGATGACGATGAGTTGGAGCGGGTCCTGACGATAGACCCGGACTATGTGGCGTTGGGCCCGGTCTATCCGACGATCCTGAAAAAGATGAAGTGGCATCAGCAGGGCTTGCCCCGGGTCACCGAATGGAAGGCGCGGGTGGGTAAAATCCCTCTGGTCGGGATCGGCGGGATGAGCGTTGAACGCGCGCCAGGTGTGTTAGCCGCCGGGGCCGATATCGTCTCGGTCGTCACCGACATCACGCTGAATGCTGAGCCAGAAGCTCGTGTGCGGGACTGGATCGAGGTCACGCGATGAACCGATATACCCGCCAGATGATCCTGCCCGAGGTCGGGGCAGAGGGGCAGGCCCGCTTGTCCGCCGCGCGGGTTCTGGTGGTGGGCGCGGGAGGGCTGACCGCTCCGGTGCTGCCGCTGTTGGTCGGGGCCGGGGTGGGGCATCTGACGATCATGGACCGGGATGAGGTTGCCTTGTCGAACCTGCACCGGCAGACCTTATTCACCGAGGCGGATAGTGGTCGTCCTAAGGTTGAGGTCGCGGCAGATCGTTGCCGGGGCTTGAATGGTGAGGTTACTGTTTCCGCAGTAAAACAGGCTCTAACAAGCGAAAACGCGGCTGGATTTGTCGAACAAGCGGACTTGGTTCTCGACTGCGCCGACAGCTATGCGGCCAGTTATATCCTGTCAGACACCTGTCTCGCACTCGGCAAACCACTGATTTCGGCCTCGGTGCTGGGACTGGCGGGGTATGTCGGCGGCTTTTGTGGCGGTGCGCCGTCCCTGCGGGCGGTGTTCCCGGACGCACCTGACAGCGGCGCTAGCTGTGCAACCTCCGGGGTGCTGGGTCCGGTCGTTGGGATGATCGGCGCGATGCAGGCGCAGATGGCGCTGAACCTGATCCTTGGCCTTCAGCCCTCGCCGCTGGGGCAGATGGTTCAGGTCGATGCGCGCACCTTCCGCAGCACCGCGTTCCGTTTTGACAAGGCCCCGGAACCGGCACGACATTTTTCTTTCATCTCGTCCAGCCAACTGATGGATGGCGATCTGATCGTCGAGCTGCGTGGCCCGGATGAGGCACCAGACCCGGTCCATCCGAATGCCCGGCGTGCGTCGATGCGAGATCTGAAACCAGAGCCTAACAAAAGAAAACGACTGGCGCTTTGCTGCGCCACCGGCCTGCGCGCATGGCGGGCTGCGGAAGAAATGCAACCGGATTGGCCGGGCGAGATCGTCCTCGTCGCGGCTTCAACATCGTGAGTGAAAAGGAAACGCGAGACATGAAGAAACTGATCACAACCATCGCCCTGCTGGCCGCCGCGCCCGCCTGGGCCGAGGATAAGATGACCGTTCTGCTGGACTGGTTCATCAACCCCGACCATGGCCCTATCATCGTGGCGCAGGAAAACGGTTATTTCGCCGATGAGGGGCTTGAGGTCGAAGTCATCCCGCCCGCCGACCCCTCGGCCCCGCCGCGTCTGGTGGCCGCCGGTCAGGCGGATCTGGCGGTGTCTTATCAACCCCAGCTGCACCTGCAGATTCACGAAGGTCTGCCGTTGAAACGTGTCGGCACGCTGGTCGCCACCCCGCTGAACTGCCTGCTGGTGCTTGAAGAAGGCCCGATCGAAACGCTGGCGGACCTCAAGGACAAGAAGGTCGGATTCTCGGTCGCCGGTGTGGAAGAGGCGGTTCTGTCCGCGATGCTGAACACTCATGACGTCGCGCTGGACGATATCGAGATGATCAACGTGAACTTCTCGCTGTCGCCGTCGCTGATGAGCGGCCAGGTGGACGCGGTGATCGGAGCCTTCCGCAATTTTGAACTGAACCAGATGGATATCGAAGGCGTCGCAGGCCGGTGTTTTTATATCGAGGAAGAAGGCGTGCCGCCCTATGATGAGCTGATCTATGTGGCCAACCCCGAAACGATGGACGCTGACAAGGTCGCACGTTTTCTGGCTGCCACCGAAAAAGCGACCCAGTTCATTGTGAACAATCCAAAGAAAAGCTGGGAGATTTTTGCCGCCACCTCGCCCGAGCTGCAGGATGAGCTGAACGCCCGCGCGTGGGTCGACACGCTGCCCCGCTTTGCCCTGCGTCCCGCGGGTTTTGACGCGGGTCGCTATGCCCGGTTCGAGGCGTTTCTGAAAGACAGCGGCATGATCGACAGCATCAACCCGGTCAGCGACATCACCATCGACGTGACCGTGCAATGAGCGACTACGGCAAAGCGTTCACGCTGATGCGTGATGCGGCGCAGGGGCAGTGGCGGGACTATACCCGCCACGCCTTTGTCGAGGGGATGAAGGACGGCACCCTGCCGCGTGAGGCATTCCTGCATTACCTGCGGCAGGACTATGTGTTCCTGATCCACTTTTCCCGCGCCTGGGCGCTGGCGGTGGTAAAGTCCGAGACCCACTCCGAGATGCTGACTGCGGTGGCGACGGTGAACGCGCTGGTGGCCGAAGAGATGCAGCTGCATATCGGTATTTGCGCGGCAGAAGGCATCTCGGGCGAAGAGCTGTTCGCGACCGAGGAACGGGCGGAAAACATGGCCTACACCCGCTTTGTACTCGAGGCCGGTTATAGCGGCGATCTGCTGGACCTGCTGGCCGCATTGGTACCTTGCGTGATGGGATATGGTGAGATCGGCGCTCGGCTGGTGTCCGAGGCCACCTCGGACACCTATCGCGACTGGATCAACACCTATGCCAGCCCGGATTATCAGGCGGCGTGTCAGGCGGTCGGGGAATTGCTTGATGCGGCTCTAACACGGCGTATTGGGGCGGATTTTGAGACGTCACCGCGTTGGCAGCGCCTGTGCCGGACCTTCCGCACCGCGACCGAGCTCGAGGTAAATTTCTGGCAGATGGGCCTGACCCCATGACCTCGACACCCGACCTGACCATCAGCGGATCGGCCACAATCGGCGGCGCGACCCTGTTCGCGCCGCTGTCCCTGACTCTTGGTGCGGGGCAATGGACCTGCCTGCTGGGTGGGTCAGGTGTTGGGAAAACCACCGTACTGCGCTTGATCGCGGGGCTGGACACCGGGGCCGAGTTCACCGGTCAGATCACCGCCAGCGATGGTCAACCGGTGACCCAGCGTGTTGCTTACATGGCGCAGGACGATCTGCTGTTGCCTTGGGCGACCGTGGCGCAGAATGTCCTGCTGGGGCCCCGGTTGCGGGGTGAGACGCCGGATCTTGCGCGCCGTGACCGTCTGATCGAACGGATGCGCCTGCAGGATCATCTGACCAAGAAACCGGGCGAATTGTCCGGCGGTCAGCGGCAGCGCGTGGCCTTGGCCCGCACGCTGATGGAGGATCGCCCTATCGTGTTGCTGGACGAGCCGTTTTCGGCGCTCGACGCGCGCACCCGCGCGGATATGCAGGATCTGGCTGCTGAGGCATTGCAGGGGCGGACCGTTCTGCTGGTCACCCATGACCCGGCTGAGGCCGCCCGGCTGGGCCAGTCCATCGTGGTGATGACGCAGCATGGCCTGACCCCCTGCCAGCCGCCAGCCGCGTCCGCCCCGCGTAAGGTCGATGACCTCGGGTCGCTGGAGACCCAAGGCGCGCTGCTGCGTCTTTTGCGCGAGGAAGCGGCGTGAAGTACCTTTCGGCCCTCGCCGCAACCCTGTTTGCATTGGCGGTCTGGCAGATGATTGTCTTTCTGACCGGCCTGCCGAAATTCATCCTGCCCGGACCCGCCCTGGTGGCGGAAACGTGGTGGCAGAACCGTTGGCTGATTGCCGAACACACGTGGATCACCGCGATTGAGGTGGTGGTCGGGCTGGCCTGCGGCACAGTTCTGGGGGTGGTCACCGCGTTGCAACTGGCCAATTCCCGCGCCGCGCGGGTTCTGGTGCAACCGATGCTGGTGTTCACGCAGGCGCTGCCGGTTTTTGCGCTGGCTCCTCTGCTTACCCTCTGGCTGGGCTATGGGCTGTGGTCCAAGGTGGCGATGGCGGTGCTGATCATCTATTTCCCGATCACCTCGTCCTTTTTCGACGGGCTGATGCGGACGCCTGCCGGGTATCTCGATCTGGCGCGCACCATGCAGGCCAGCCCGCGCGCAGTGTTGTGGCATATCCGGATACCGGCCGCCTTGCCTTCGCTGGCGTCTGGAATGCGCTTGGCGGCTGTTTACGCGCCGATTGGGGCGGTGATCGGTGAATGGGTCGGGTCTTCGCAGGGGCTGGGGTATCTGATGCTGCTGGCCAATGGCCGGGCCAAGACCGATCTGATGTTTGCGGCGATGCTGACGCTCGGGGTGTTCTCGGTTCTGCTGCATATGCTGGTCCGCCGGGCCACGGCCCGCATGGCGGGTGAGGCGCGTTAACCTTTCGGAAACCGATTCTGCGCCAATCTTTGGGCATGACCCAGGACGCCTTTGCCGAAGCCCCGATGCTGTTTGAAAGTGACGAAGCCCCGGTGCAGCCGCTGCCGTCGGGGCGGTTGCCGTCCTACATCAAGGATCATCGCAAACGGCTGCGCGAAAGGTTCATGTCCGGTGGTTCGGCGGCGATGCCGGATTATGAGCTGTTGGAGCTGGTCCTGTTCCGGTCCATCCCCCGGCAGGACGTCAAACCGCTGGCGCGGGCGCTGATGGATACGTTCGGTGATTTCAACCGGGTGCTGACCGCGCCCGAGGAACGGCTGCGCCAGATCAAGGGCGTTGGGGATACGGTGATCACCGATCTGAAAATCCTCGAGGCCTGCGCCCATCGCATGGCCCGCGCGCGGGTGATGCAGCGGCATGTGATCTCGGGCTGGGATGCGCTGCTGGACTATTGCCATACGACCATGGCGCACCGTGAAACCGAGCAGTTCCGGGTGTTCTATCTGGATCGCAAGAACGTGCTGATCGCGGATGAGGAACAGGCCAAGGGCACCGTGGATCACGTTCCGGTCTACCCGCGCGAGGTGGCGAAACGGGCGCTGGAACTGAATGCGTCGGCGCTAATTCTGGTGCACAACCATCCGTCGGGCGATCCGACCCCGTCACAGTCGGATATCGACATGACCAACCGGATTCAGGACGCCTGTCTGGCGCTGGGCCTGACGCTGCACGATCACCTGATCATCGGCAAATCGAATGAACTGAGCTTTCGGTCGGAAGGGTATCTGTAGCGGGTTACCTGACCCAGACCTCGACCCGGCGATTGACCTTGCGGCCCCAGTCGGTGTCGTCGCAGGCCATCGGCATGGCCTCGCCGAACCCGTCAACCTCAAGTTCGATACTGTCGGGGATCGCGGTTTCCACTGCTGCCAGCACCGCGTTGCGCACTGTTTTTGCCCGCAGCAGAGCAATCCGCGCGTTGGCCGCCGCGTCGCCGTCGCCGTCGCTGAAACCGACAAAGACCAGTTTGCGCGCATTGAGCGTTCCCGCCTCAAGCTGTTGGGCCAGGTTCTGGATGTTGGACCGCGATTGCGCGTCAGGCCGCGAAGACCCGGCCTCGAACCGGAAGGACAGCGACAGGCGGGACAAAGGCCGCAACGTGGTGACCATGCGCTGCAGCTCTTCCAGCCCGACCTCAGCGCCGCCCGAGGCAACAGCATTGGCAAACCGATTTCCCTGCAGCTCGATAGGCATCCTCTCGGGGGCCTGATCGACAAAACCTGCGTCGCGGATTGCCATCTGGGCGTCAGCGCTTTGGGTATAAGCCAGAAACTGACGGGCGACGCGGGGCAGGCGTTGCTGGGGCAGGTACAGGAACATGGGCGAGGTCAGCGGGTAATCCTCGGTCTTGATTGTTTGTCTTGTGGCCATCAGCGCATGGCCACACCCCCCGGCCAGCGGAAGGGCGCGGGCCGTTTCGACCTCGGCCTCGCTGGCTATTCCGATGGCAAAGGGATCATCGGCCACGGCACGCACCAGATCGCTGCCCCGCGCGTGTCGGAGGACGGTATCAGACAGCGCCACTTTGGCGGGGGCAAGCAATCGATCCTCGACCCCTTGCGCCAGACCCGATCCGGATTCCGGCAGGTGCAGCGCTATTGGTGCGTCCGGTCCACCCAAAGCGGACCAGTTGTCGATCTCACCGGACAGCACCAGTGCCAGATCGGACAGGGAAACAAACGCTACCGGATTGTCGGGCGCAACGATGGGGACCAGCGCATCCAGCGCCACAACCCGCGACCGGCGCGCCTGCGTCAGGTCGCCAAGACCAGCGGCCTCGGCGGCCTCTTGTTCCGACGGGCGGATTTCGCGCAGGGCCATCACGATATCGGCCTGCCCTGCGATCAGATCGGAAAAGCCGCCACCTGTATTGCCGACGTCGAAAAAGAACCGCCCAAGCGGGGCATCGCGCCCGGTCTGGTGCAGCTCATAAACAAGTTTGTCGTTTTGGGTCATGAGGGGCGTTGCCGACAGCCCTTCCTGTTCCGCAAAGCCCGTCAGCAGGGCGGGCAGCACCTTTTCGGCCATGACGGACGATCCGGAAAACCGCAGCTCGGCCACGTAATCGGTCAGGTTGGGGCAGGCGGGTCCGTCGCAGGTCACGCCAGAGCCGTCGACCGTCAGTTCGCCGAATTGCGTGTCGACGCGGTAGAACTCGCCGTCGAACCCCAGAAGGGTTCCGGCCACCTCGACCTTGCCGTCATGAGAGGTGAGCGTGATATCCTGCGCCAGTACGGTCGAGGTAAATGTTGCCGAAAACAGTGCGGCCGCCGCCACACGAAGAAATGTCATTGGAAATTCGAGCCTGCCTGCGGGTTTAGTTTGCCGCGATTGTCAGGTCTTGAAGCAGATTATTCAACACCAGAAACTCACCGGTCCTGGAACAATCCGGAAAGCTGAGCGTCAGGTCGCGCGACCGCAGGCTTCGGTCATACTGCAATTCCAGCGACTGCACGCTCAGGTCCTGGCCGCAATTGGCTTCGGTCACCTCGGCCTCGACCGTCAATGCGATCGACCCCGATTGATGCGATTGTGCCGCAAGGAAGGAATAGACCTCGACGTTGCGGGCATCGTGGAATGTGGACTGGGCCAGATGCACGACGCTGCCTGCGCCCTGCGTGCCGGACCCGGCCGAGACATGACCCGCGTCGCCATAGCTGGCCCCAAATTCCAGCGCATGGATCTGCAGCTCGGTCTCACCCTGCCACTGCAGGGCCACGCGGGAATACTGGCCGATGTCGGGAATGTGAGTGGTGGCTACGGTCCCCTTCTGATCGTCAAGAGAGATCAGAAAGATCGCGTATTCCGACAGGGCCGGTATGGTCAGATCCAACGTGCCGTTTGCGTCTGTCTCTTGCGTGACAGTCAGGCCGCTGTGATGCACCTCGATCCGCTCATTGCCGTGGCAGGGGGCTTTGACGATCAGGCGGGCGGCAGCGCCGGGGACGGCGCGGGCCCGGGCGCTCAGGACACACTCGGCGCGGTCAGAGGGGGTTGACCGGCTGGGCTTTAGCGTCCGTTTTGTCGACGAAGTGATCTGGTCTGTTGCCGGGGCGGGAGTCGAGGAAGTCAGGACGATTTCCTCCAGCCCGGGCACAACAGCGCTCGGGGTGGTGGATACAACTTCAAGGTCCCGCGAATCGTTCGATCCGGCAGGAATTCCATTTTGCATCAGGTAACCAATCGCCAGCGCGCAAACGACCGTGCCGCCGGTGGTCACGTAGTTCTTAATGACAAACAAGACACCCTCCCCATTTGAAGGAGCGAGTCGCATGTTGATTAAGAAACACGGCCAATATGTGGCCGTGAAGGGGACTCAATGTGTCTGATTTCGGGCGACGTTAGGTCAGGCGCCCGTGGCAATGTTTGAACTTCTTGCCTGACCCGCAGGGGCACCGGTCATTGCGCGACGGGTTGCCCCAGGTGCTGGGATCGTCCTCGACAAAACCGGGGCGGGCATCACCCGAGGCTTCGGCCTCGGCCACGGCTTCGGCCCGGTCCGCGGCCTGATCGACCGCCTGTTGCGCCTGTGCCTGTTGCGCCTGCATCTGAGCCAGCATCTCGCGCTGTTCTTCTTCGGTCAGCGGACGCACGCGTGACAATTGCTGGGTCACGGTTTCGCGCAGGCTGTCGAGCATACCCTCGAACAGCTGGAAGCTTTCGTTCTTGTATTCGTTCAGCGGATCGCGCTGCGCGTATCCACGGAAACCGACGACCGAGCGCAGATGTTCCAGCGTAAGAAGATGCTCGCGCCATTTGCTGTCGATGGTGTTCAGCAGCACCTGTTTTTCGATGTTGCGCATGTTCTCGGGGCCAAAGGCGGCGGCCTTCTGCGCCATCATTTCATCTGCGGCGTTGATCAGACGCTCGCGCACCTGTTCGTCATCCACGCCCTCTTCGGCGGCCCAGTCCTGAACCGGCGCGTCGATGGTCAGCTTGTCCTTGATCGCCTCGTGCAGGCCGTCGGTGTCCCACTGATCAGCATAGGATTTGGGCGGCATGTATTCGTCGATCAGATCGTCGATTACCTGCTCGCGCATGTCCGAGACAATCTCGGACAGGTCATCCGAGGACATGATCTCGCGCCGTTGGCTGAACACAACCTTCCGCTGATCATTCATCACGTCGTCGAATTTCAGTACGTTCTTGCGCATGTCGAAGTTGCGGCCTTCGACCTTGGATTGCGCCCGTTCCAGCGACTTGTTGACCCAGGGGTGGACGATGGCCTCGCCCTCTTTCATGCCAAGCGTGGTCAGAACCTTGTCGAGCCGTTCCGAGCCGAAGATGCGCATCAGGTCGTCTTCGAGGCTCAGGTAGAACACGGTGCGGCCCGGGTCACCCTGACGGCCGGAACGACCGCGCAGCTGGTTGTCGATGCGGCGGCTTTCGTGGCGTTCCGACGCCATCACATAAAGACCACCGGCCTCCAGAACCTTTTCTTTCTCTTCCGCATGGCGGGCCTCTTCGGCGGTGCGCAGTTGGGAAGGATCCGCCTCGGGGTTTTCGGCCAGTGCTTTGAGAACCTTCATTTCCACATTGCCGCCCAACTGAATGTCGGTGCCGCGGCCGGCCATGTTGGTGGCGATGGTCACCGCGCCCAGACGGCCCGCATCGGCAACGATCTGCGCCTCTTGCTCGTGCTGGCGGGCGTTCAGGACGTTATGCGCGATGCCTTCCTTTTGCAGCAGCTGGCTCAGCAGTTCGGATTTCTCGATCGACGTGGTGCCCAGCAAGACCGGCTGGCCCTTTTCCTGTGCTTCCTTGGTCTGTTCGATCATCGCGCCGTATTTCTCAGCACCGGTACGATAGACCTGATCGTCCTCGTCCACACGGGCGATGGGCCTGTTGGTCGGAACCTCGACCACACCCAGACCATAGATTTCGGCAAATTCCTCGGCTTCGGTCAGCGCCGTACCGGTCATACCGCTCAGCTTGTCATAAAGGCGGAAATAGTTCTGGAAGGTCACGCTGGCCAGCGTCACGTTCTCGGGCTGGATCTGTACGCCTTCCTTGGCTTCGATGGCCTGATGCAGACCCTCGGACAGGCGGCGGCCCGGCATCATCCGGCCGGTGAATTCGTCGATCAGCACGACATTGCCGTCACGCACGATGTAATCCTTGTCGCGCGTGAACAGCTTGTGCGCGCGCAGACCCTGGTTCACGTGGTGCACGACCGTGGTGCTTTCGGGATCATAGAGCGAATGGCCTTCGGGGATCAGGCCGGCAGCAATCAGCTGCTGCTCCAGAAACTCGTTGCCCTCGTCGGTGAAGGTCACGCTGCGGGACTTTTCATCCAGCGAATAGTGATCGTCACTCAGCGACGGGATCAGCGCGTCGATGGCGGTATACAGGTCCGAGCGGTCCTGTGACGGCCCCGAGATGATCAGCGGCGTCCGCGCCTCGTCGATCAGGATCGAGTCGACCTCGTCCACAATCGCGAAATTGTGGTATTTCTGGTAAATCTCGGCCAGATCGGCCTTCATGTTGTCGCGCAGGTAATCGAAGCCCAGCTCATTGTTGGTGGCATAGGTGATGTCACAGGCGTAGGCGGCTTTCTTCTCGGGATCGGGCTGACCCGACCAGATCACGCCGGTGGTCATGCCGACGGCGGCAAACACCTTGCCCATCCATTCCGAGTCACGCTTGGCCAGGTATTCGTTCACCGTGACCACATGCACGCCCTTGCCGGTCAGCGCGTTCAGATAGGCGGGGAAGGTGGCGACCAGCGTCTTGCCCTCACCCGTTTTCATTTCCGAGATATTGCCCTGATGCAGAAAGGTGCCGCCCATCAGCTGCACATCAAAGGCGCGCAGGCCCAGCGCGCGTTTTGCGCCTTCACGGACGTTGGCAAAGGCTTCGGGCAGCAGAGCGTCCAGGCTTTCGCCATCCAACGCGCGTTTGCGCAGCTCGGCGGTTTTTTCGATCAGCCCCTCGTCAGAGAGTTTTTCGAACTCGGGCTCCAGCGCGTTGATCTTTTCGATCAGCGGGCGGGTCGCCTTGATCTTGCGGTCGTTCGGTGTTCCGAACACCTTTTTGGCGAGCGTTCCGAGTCCCAGCATGTTCACTCCAGCGGATCTGTTCTTATCGTGGTTGCGACAGGCTTGCCCACCTTGCGCGCAACCCATAGATACGGGGGGTGAAAGGCGGCCCTGTCCAAGGCTTCAAAGCGATGTAAGCGGCAGGTCCCAGAGTGTCAACGCCACGCCCTGTCGCGGCAAAGAAATAGGATGATTCCATGCCCAAAGGCCTCACTTTTCTGCCATCGCTGGCGCTTGCTGTGACGATGGCCCTGCCATTGGCCGCCGAAACCAAACCCGACGCCAGCACCGTTATTGCCCGCGTGAACGGGGAAGAGATCACTTTGGGTCACGTGATCGCCACCGGCGCTGCTCTGCCCGAGCAGTACCAGCAGATTGAAGATGACGTGCTGTACGAGCTGATCGTCGACCAGCTGATCCAGCAGGCGCTGCTGGGCCAGCAGCAGGAAGCCTTGTCCAAGCTGAACACACTGGCACTGGACAATGAGACACGCTCGCTGCTGGCGGTGCAGACGGTGAACGCCTTGATCGCGGAAGAACTGACAGACGAGGCGATTCAGGCGGCCTATGACGCGAAATATGCCGATTTCCAGGGCGCGGATGAGTTCAACGCCAGCCACATCCTTGTGGAAACCGAAGAAAAAGCCAAAGAGATCAAGGCACAGCTGGACGACGGTGCCGATTTCGCCGAAATGGCCAAAGAGCACTCGACCGGCCCGTCCGGTCCCAATGGGGGTGAGCTGGGCTGGTTCGGATCGGGCCAGATGGTTCCGGCCTTCGAGGCAGCCGTGATCAGCCTGGAAAAGGGGCAGGTGTCCGAGCCTGTGAAAACCCAGTTCGGCTGGCACGTGGTCACCCTGAACGACAAGCGCAAATCCGAAGCACCGGACCTGGATCAGGTCCGCGCCGAGCTGACCCAGACCCTGCAGCAAGAGGTCATCCAGGCCCGCATCGACGAACTTACCCAGCAGGCCGAGATTGAACGCCCGGCGCTGGAGGGCGCTGGTCCCGAAGTTCTGCGTCAGACCGACCTGATTCAGGAGTAAACGCGCGTGGCCACGATCACCAAGGTCTCTCCGCTGGCTCCGGCGGCTTTTCCCGAATTGCCTGCGATTGACGGTGTGCGCTTTGCCACCGTCGAGGCGGGGGTGCGCTATCAGGGACGCACTGACGTCATGCTGGCGGTACTGGACCCTGGCACGTCTGTGGCCGGGGTTTTTACCCGGTCTGCTACCCGTGCGGCGCCGGTGCTGGACTGTCAGGACAAGATCGGCGGGGCCAGTGACGGCCCGGCGGCGATCCTTGTGAACTCGGGTAATGCCAACGCGTTCACCGGGCACTATGGTCAGACCTCGGTGGCCGAGGTGACGCAGGCGGTCTCAAAAGCAACCGGCGTTCCGGTCGAGCGGGTCTTTACCTCTTCGACCGGCGTGATCGGCGAGCCGCTGCCGCATGAGCGTATCGTGACGCAGCTTGAGGCGCTGAAATCGGGCCTCAGCCGCCATGCCATCGAGGACGCCGCGCGGGCGATCATGACCACCGACACCTTCCCGAAAGGGGCATCGGCGCAGGTCGAGATTGCCGGCAAAACAGTCTCTATTGCGGGGATTGCGAAGGGTTCGGGCATGATCGCGCCGGATATGGCGACGATGCTGGTCTATATCTTCACCGATGCGCAAGTCGAGCAATCGGCCCTTCAGGCGATGCTGGGGGCGCAAACCGACCGGACGTTCAACTGCATTACCGTGGACAGCGACACCTCGACCTCGGACAGCCTGCTGCTGTGCGCCACCGGCGCGTCAGGTGTGGATGCCACCGGCAACGCGGCTTTTGCCGAGGCGTTGGAAACCGTAATGCTGGATCTTGCCCAGCAGGTGGTGCGTGACGGGGAAGGGGCCACGAAATTCGTGGAAATCCGTGTGACCGGGGCCGACTCGGACACTGACGCCAAGGTGCATGGTCTGGCCATCGCCAACTCACCGCTGGTGAAAACCGCCATCGCGGGCGAGGACCCGAATTGGGGCCGCGTGGTCATGGCCATCGGCAAATCCGGCGCCGCGGCGGATCGGGACCTGCTGAGCATCTCTTTCGGAGACATTCTGGTGGCCGAAAAAGGCTGGGTCAGCCCGGACTACCGCGAGGAAGACGCCGCCGCCTATATGAAAGGTCAGGATCTGGTGATCGCCGTCGATCTGGGGCTGGGTGAGGGTCAGTCCACCGTTTGGACCTGTGACCTGACCCATGGGTATATCGAGATCAACGCGGACTATCGCTCGTGAAAACAGTTCTGGTTTCTGCGGTCGCCCTGATCGACATTGAGGGCCGGGTGCTGCTGGCGCAGCGCCCAGAGGGCAAATCCATGGCCGGTCTGTGGGAATTCCCCGGCGGCAAGATCGAACCCGGCGAAACCCCCGAGGCCGCTTTGATCCGCGAATTGCACGAGGAGCTGGGTATCGACACCTGGGCTTCGTGCCTCGCGCCGCTGACCTTTGCCAGTCACAGCTATGACGATTTCCACCTGCTGATGCCGTTGTTTGCCTGCCGCAAATGGGAGGGGATTCCGCAATCCAAGGAAGGGCAGGCATTGAAATGGGCGCGCGCGAATGAGCTGCGCAATTACCCGATGCCCGCGGCGGATGTGCCGCTGATCCCGATTTTGAGAGATTGGTTGTAGGGGTTGAACGTCGGAAACACCCTAGAAAAACCCGGCTGGATGACGGTTATGCGGTCTTTGCTGCCATTGAAACATGAGCAAACATTGCGCAAAGTTACTCAGACAAAATTCAGGGCCTCACTATGACGCAGGATCAAAGCTTTGCCGTTGTCGCCTTGTCGATGCTTGGAACGTATGGAGTATTGTTGGCATTTTCTCCGCGATATCGGAATGATACGGTAAAGATGTTCCACTTGGAAAAATCGACGTTGCGCGTCGCGATTGAAAACCCTTTGGCAACCTTTGCACATTTTCTATCGTTCGTTTTGCCAGTCTACTATGTGATGGGCTTGCCAATACACCATCCGTAGCTCTGGGCTCTATGCGGTCTTTCATTGCGATATCGCTTAGCGACGACGTAAAGGCAGCTATTGCGCCCTTGCAACGCGCGCTGCCGGTCGGCCGACTGGTATCGTCGGACAACATGCATTTGACGCTAGCCTTTTTGGATGATCAGACCGAGGAGACGTTAGAGGAATTGCATGAAGAGCTTTTGAAACTTTCAGCTCCACCCTTCGGCATCACCTTTTCAGGGATCGAAAGTTTTGGGCAGGTTCTGGCTGTCGTGGCGGAGGATTGTCCGGCACTCGTAGCTTTGCACCAAAAAATCCAGACTGCCATGCGGCGAGCCGAGATCGTGCTGCCCCGCCGGCGCTTTCGCCCGCATGTGACTATTGCTCGCTTCAAACCAGGACAACGCGAGGCGGTTCAGCTCGTCCAACATCCGTGCACAATGAGCGCCTTGCCAAAGATGCAGGTGACCGGCTTTACCCTATACCAATCGACCTTGCGTCCAGAAGGTGCCAGACACGAAGCCTTGGCGCATTATGTGCTCAGGTGACGGGCTGCCGTTGCAGCTAAACTGGCCAGCGCTTGGCATACATGTATGACAAAAAACGATCACTGTTGATCGCCCGTCCACAAAACGCTCTTTGGTGCGGTTGCAGCGATAACTCTGTTTGTCCGCCACTTGCCTTTACTCGCCGGTACTCCAAATGTCCGGCTTCCGCAGTTTGCGATGTGCCGCGCAAAAGAAAGGCTGAAGCATGTTAGATGGCGGCTTTGGGCGCAAAGCTGCCCCGTATCAATGCCCGACATCTCGTTACGTCAACTTTGCTGCAAAGGCGTGAAACCCAGCCCAAAGTCCTCTAACGCTCGACTTAGATACCCAATCTCGCGGTTTGTATACCTTGTAAGACCCAAAAGATCCCCCTCTTACGCCTGTTACAATTCGTAAGAATTGAGAAAACATCAGGCAAAACTTGACGCTGATCTTGCTCATGCTCCTAATCGGGGCATTGGCGTCCGGGCACCATCCCGGACCCGCCATTTCCGGCCTCGGGGAGGGGTCGGATGGGGAGGAGAGAGAGATTGGCTCAGACGCAGTCGGGCGCGGACGGGATGGCCTCCCTTCCGGCGCTGCTACATCGCAATGCGACACAGTTCGGGAATGCCCCGGCCTATCGGGAAAAAGAATTCGGCATCTGGCAATGCTGGACCTGGGCGGAAACCGCTGCCGAGGTTCGCGCGCTGGCGCTTGGATTTCTGGAGATCGGCGTTGAAAAGGGTGACCATATTGCCGTGATCGGTCGCAACCGACCGGCGCATTACTGGTCGATGGTGGCCGCGCAGATGGTGGGGGCGGTCCCGGTGCCGCTGTATCAGGACTCGGTGGCCGAAGAGATGGCCTATGTGCTGGAGCATTGCGGCGCGAAATACGTCGTCTGCGGCGATCAGGAGCAGGTCGACAAGGTCATCGAGATTCAGGAAAACCTGCATCAGGTCAAACACATCTTCTATACCGACAAGCGCGGGATGCGGAAATACGACCACTCCCAGATGAACGCGCTGGAAGACATCATGGCCGAGGGAAACGCAGGCCATCAGCGGTTCGATGCGGAACTGGACAAGCGGACTGCTGCGATCACCTATGACGATACCTGCGTGATGCTTTACACCTCGGGCACCACGGGCAAGCCCAAGGGTGTGGTGCTTTCGAACCGCAACGTGATCGAAAGCGCCAAGAATTCGGCCGAGTTCGATCACCTGACCCGGAATGAGGACATCCTGTCCTACCTGCCGATGGCCTGGGTCGGTGATTTCATCTTTTCCATCGGTCAGGCTTATTGGTGCGGTTTCTGCGTGAACTGCCCCGAAAGCGCCGACACGATGATGACCGATCTGCGCGAGATCGGGCCAACCTATTTCTTTGCCCCGCCGCGGGTGTTCGAAACCCAGCTGACCAACGTGATGATCCGGATGGAGGACGCGGGCAAGCTGAAGCAGCGCATGTTCCACCACTTCATGGCGCACGCCAAGAAGGTTGGAGGGCTGCTGCTGGACGGTAAGCCGGTGGGTTTCGGCGACCGGCTGAAATACGCGCTGGGCAATCTGCTGGTCTATGGCCCGCTCAAGGATACTCTGGGCTATGGCCGGTTCCGCGTGGGATATACGGCCGGTGAGGCGATCGGGCCGGAGATTTTCGATTTCTACCGCTCGCTGGGTATAAACCTGAAACAGCTTTACGGCCAAACCGAAGCCACCGTGTTTATCACCGTTCAGCCTGATGGTGAGGTGCGCGCGGATACGGTTGGTGTACCAGCCCCGGCGGTCGAGCTGAAAATCGACGACAACGGCGAGATTCACTATCGCTCGCCCGGCGTGTTCGTCGAGTATTACAACAACCCGGATTCGACCGCTTCGACCAAGGATGCCGAGGGCTGGGTGGCCACCGGGGACGCAGGATTCATCGAAGAGAACTCGGGCCATCTGCGGATCATCGACCGGGCCAAGGACGTGGGCAAGATGGCCGATGGGTCGATGTTTGCGCCGAAATATGTTGAGAACAAGCTGAAGTTCTATCCCGATATCCTTGAGGTCGTGCTGTTCGGAAACGGCCGGGATCATTGTGTCGCCTTCATTAATATCGACCTGACCGCAGTCGGCAACTGGGCGGAACGCAACAACGTGGCCTATGCGTCTTATCAGGAACTGGCGGGCCATCCCCGTGTGTTAGAGACGATTCGCGGCCATGTGGAAGAGGTGAACAAGTCCGTGGCGGCGGATGAAATGCTGTCAGGTTGCCAGGTGCATCGCTTTGTTGTGCTGCATAAGGAACTGGACGCCGATGATGGTGAGATGACCCGTACGCGGAAAGTGCGGCGTGGTTTCGTCGAGGAGAAGTTCAGCGACATCATCGCGGCGCTGTATGACGGGTCCAAAACCGTCTCGACCACGACCGAAGTGACCTATGAGGACGGCCGCAAGGGGTCGATCTCGGCGACGCTGGAGATTGTGGACGCGCCGGTGGTGCCGGTGGCGCAGCACAAGGTGGCTGCGGAATGAGGACCGGTCGTGCGCCGCTCGACCTTCGGTCGTCGCCCCGCCCGCCGTCCCGTTTTTGCAAAAGTCAGGGAGTGACTGATGCTGGATAGTACCGAAGGATATGTCACCGAGGACGGTCGCAAGATCGGCGGCGTGGTGATGGAGATGAAAAACATCACCCTGCGCTTTGGCGGTGTGGTGGCGATCAAGGATATCTCGTTCGACATTCGCGAGGGCGAAATCCGCGCCATCATCGGACCGAACGGGGCGGGCAAGTCCTCGATGCTGAACGTGATCTCGGGATTTTATGTGCCGCAGGAGGGCGAGGTTTGGTTCCACGGCGCCAAGCGCCCGCCGATGCGGCCTTATGAGGTGGCACGGCAGGGCATTGCACGGACGTTCCAGAATATCGCCCTGTTCGAAGGCATGAGCGTTTTGGACAACGTCATGACCGGGCGGCTGAACTACATGAAGACCAACATGTTCCAGCAGGCCTGGTGGAAAGGCAAAGCCGAGGCGGAAGAGGTTGAGAACCGCGAGGCCGTTGAGAAGATCATCGACTTTCTGGAAATCCAGCACATCCGCAAGACGCCCGTTTCCCGCTTGCCGTACGGTTTGAAAAAACGGGTCGAGTTGGCGCGCGCGCTGGCGGCCGAGCCCAAGCTGCTGCTGCTGGATGAGCCGATGGCCGGTATGAATGTCGAAGAGAAAGAGGACATGAGCCGCTTTATCCTAGATGTGAATGACGAGTTCGGCACCACCATCGCCCTGATCGAGCATGATATGGGCGTGGTGATGGACCTGAGCGACCGGGTGGTCGTGATGGATTACGGCAAGAAGATCGGCGACGGCACACCGGACGAGGTGCGCAGCAATCAGGACGTCATCGACGCCTATCTGGGGGTCAGCCATGACTAAGCATCGGACAGACATGAGGAGCGGCGCAGATGCCTGAACAACTCGTATTCGCGATGGAGGTCATCCTCAACGGTCTGATGGCCGGGGTGCTGTATGCGCTGGTCGCGCTGGGCTTTGTGCTGATCTACAAAGCCTCCGGGATTTTCAATTATGCCCAAGGGGTTATGGCCCTGTTCGCGGCGATGACGCTGGTCGGGATCATGAGCGGCCAGGTTCCGTTTGCGCATATCATCAACGCGACCTTTGGAACGCATGTGCACAAGTTTGGCTGGACTGTTCCGGCACTGCTGGCAATCATCCTGACCATGGGTGTCATGGTGCTGCTGGCCTGGGCGGTGCAGCGGTTCGTCATGCGCCATCTGGTCGGGCAGGAGCCGATCATCCTGTTCATGGCCACCATTGGTCTGGCCTATTTCCTTGAAGGCGTGGCCGACCTGATGTGGGGATCCGAGATCAAGACGCTGGATGTGGGCCTGCCGCAGGGCATCAACCTGTGGATTGATGAGGCGACCTTCAACATCTTTGGCTATGGGTTCTTCATCGACAATCTGGACATTGTGGCGACGGTGATTGCGGCGCTGCTGGTGGCGGCACTGGTCGTGTTCAGCCAATACACCAAACAGGGCCGGGCGATGCGCGCGGTGGCCGATGACCACCAGGCGGCACTGTCGGTTGGGATCTCGCTGAACTTCATCTGGATCATGGTCTGGTCGGTTGCGGGTTTCGTGGCGCTGGTCGCGGGTATCATGTGGGGCACCAAGTCGGGCGTGCAGTTCTCGCTGTCGCTGATTGCGCTCAAGGCGCTGCCGGTGCTGATGCTGGGCGGGTTCACCTCGATCCCCGGCGCCATCGTGGGCGGGCTGATCATCGGTGTCGGTGAGAAACTGTTCGAATTTGCCATCGGCCCGCTGGTCGGCGGCGCGACCGAGAACTGGTTTGCCTATGTTCTGGCGCTGATTTTCCTGGTGTTCCGTCCGCAAGGACTCTTCGGCGAGAAAATCATCGAGAGGGTGTAAGGCATGACCAAACTCATCGCCATCATCAACGTGGTCGCATGGGCCGGGTTCTGGGCCTTTGGGTACATCGCCCTCACATCGGAAGACTTGACGAACGGTCAGCTGACCATCGCCGCGATCCTGGCCTTTGTCGGGCTGATCATGGGTGTGCTGGCCTATCTGAAACTGGTGCGCGCCTCCGAGGCGAGTGGATTTGCCAAAGGCTCCAACCAACTGGACGCCGAGGCCCGCAACAAAGCGCAGGAAGAATGGGGAAAGTAAGACATGTTCTATCGTGAGGCCGGGGATTTCAAAACCTCGTACATTGATGACAGCCAGACCTTCCCGATCAAGTTCGACCGGTATCGGTACTATGTCGTGCTGGCGGTGGCGTTCGGGATCATTCCGTTCCTGATCAACGACTATCTGGCCAACGCGCTGTTGCTGCCGTTCCTGATTTACGCGATTGCGGCGATCGGGCTGAACATTCTGGTGGGCTATTGCGGGCAGGTCAGCCTGGGCACCGGGGGGTTCATGGCCGTGGGGGCCTATGCCTGCTACAAGCTGATGACCGCTTTCCCGGATGTCAGCATGTTCATCCACGTCATCCTTGCCGGAGGGATCACGGCCATCGTCGGCGTGCTGTTCGGCCTGCCGAGCCTTCGGATCAAGGGGTTTTACCTGGCGGTGGCGACGCTGGCGGCGCAGTTCTTCCTGGTGTGGCTGTTCAACCGGGTGCCGTGGTTCTACAACTATTCGGCGTCGGGTCAGATCAATGCGCCGGAACGCGATGTGTTCGGCATCATCATCACCGGGCCGAACGCACCTGCCTGGGCCACATACCTGTTCTGCCTGATCTTCCTGACCATCTGCGCCCTGATCGCACGCAACCTGACGCGCGGCACCACCGGGCGCACCTGGATGGCAATCCGCGACATGGATATCGCGGCCGAGATCATCGGGGTGAACCCGCTGCGGGCGAAACTGACCGCCTTTGCCGTCAGCTCGTTCTTTGTAGGTATCGCGGGCGCGCTATTCTTTGCGGTTTATCTGGGCGCGGTTGAGGTCGGCGAGGCCTTCGGCATCCAGAAATCGTTCCTGGTTCTGTTCATGATCATTATCGGCGGGTTGGGCTCGATTTTCGGCTCGTTCGCGGGGGCGGCCTTTCTGGTGCTGCTGCCGGTGGTGCTGAAAGTGGTCGGCGCTGACTGGCTGGGCTGGCCCACGGATATCGTGGCGCATCTGCAGCTGGTGATCGTTGGCGGGCTGATCATCCTGTTCCTGATCCTTGAACCGCATGGCCTGGCGCAGCTGTGGCGCGTGGCGAAAGAGAAACTCAGACTCTGGCCGTTCCCGCACTAAGGGGCAGGCCCAATCAGATAACGGGTGCAAAAGCCCGACCCCAACATCGGACCAACCAAGGGAGGAGACACCCGATGAAATTGAAACTGGCAACCGCGGCGCTTGGCGCCCTGATGGCCGCAGGGCCGGCTCTGGCGGATCTTGTGATCCCCGATCTGAGCTATCGCACCGGACCTTACGCAGCTGGCGGCATTCCGTTCTCGGACGGGTATAACGACTATTTCACCCTGCTGAACGAACGCGATGGTGGCATTGGCGGCGTTCCGATCCGCGTGGTCGAGTGCGAAACCGGCTATAACACCGAAAAAGGCGTTGAGTGCTATGAATCCACCAAAGGCGAAGGCGCGTTGGTGTATCAGCCGCTGTCCACCGGCATCACCTATCAGCTGATCCCGAAAGTGACCGCGGACAACATTCCGCTGCACACGATGGGCTATGGTCGGACCTCGGCCAAGAACGGTACCGTGTTCAGCCACGTGTTCAACTACCCGGCCAACTATTGGGACGGGGCCTCGGGTGCGATCAACTATCTGCTCGAGGAAAACGGCGGCGATCTGAGCGGCAAGAAAATCGCGCTGATCTATCACAACTCGGCCTATGGCAAGGAACCGATCCGCACGCTGGAAGAACTGTCCAAGAAACATGGCTTTGAACTGGCGGCCCTGCCGGTCGATCACCCGGGTCAGGAGCAGAAGTCGCAATGGCTGCAAATCCGCCGCGACCGTCCCGACTATGTCCTGATGTGGGGCTGGGGCGTGATGAACCAGGTGGCCGTACAAGAAGCCGCGAACATCCGCTTCCCGATGGAAAACTTCATCGGCATCTGGTGGTCGGGCTCGGAAAACGACGTTGTGCCCGCCGGTGAGGCCGCGAATGGCTATAAGGCGCTGACCTTCCACAACGTGGGCACCGACTTCCCGGTTTTCGACGATCTGAAGACACACGTAGTTGATGCGGGCAAAGCCGCAGGCGCGGGTGATCAGGTCGGTACGGTTCTGTATAACCGTGGCCTCTATGCGGCCGTACTTGCCGCCGAAGCGATCAAGAAGGCGCAAGAGCTTTCGGGCAATGCCGACATCACCCCCGCCGAAATGCGCGAAGGCATGGAAGCGCTTGAAATGACCGAGGCGAAGATGACCGAACTGGGTCTGCCGAACTTTGGTCCGACCTTCTCGGTCTCATGTGAGAACCATGGTGGTGACGCTCTGGTGGGTGTGACCCAATGGGACGCGGCGAACAAGACCTGGACGATGATCTCGGACTTCAAGCCGACCGATGGTGAAGTGATCGGCGCGCTGATCGACGAAGATTCCGGAGCCTATGCCTCGGAGAACAACATCGACTCGCGCTGCAACTAAGGCGCTTTGATACACCGGGGCGGCGGTGAACTGCCGCCCCGAACCCCACACTCGCACAAGGACACGCGCAGATGCTGGATGCGGCTCAAACCACCGAAGTTCAGGCGGAAACCCTGCTTGAGGTGAATAATATCGAGGTGATCTACAACCACGTCATCCTGGTTCTGAAGGGTGTCAGCCTGACCGTGCCCAAAGGGGGCATTACCGCTCTGCTCGGCGGGAACGGCGCGGGCAAGACAACAACGCTCAAGGCGATATCGAACCTGCTGCAATCGGAACGCGGCGAGGTCACCAAAGGTTCGATCACCTATCGTGGGTCCAATGTCCACGAAAGCGATCCGGCCGATCTGGTGGAAAAGGGCGTCATCCAGGTGATGGAGGGCCGCCATTGTTTCGAACACCTGACGGTCGAGGAAAACCTGCTGACCGGCGCCTATACCCGCAAGGATGGCAATGCGGCGATCCAACAGGACCTTGAGCTGGTCTATACCTATTTCCCCCGCCTCAAGGAACGCCGCCGGTCGCAGGCGGGCTATACCTCGGGTGGTGAGCAGCAGATGGTGGCGATGGGCCGGGCGCTGATGTCGCGCCCCGAGACGATCCTGCTGGACGAGCCCTCGATGGGTCTGGCGCCGCAGCTGGTCGAAGAGATTTTTGGCATCGTGAAGGATCTGAACGAGAAAGAGGGCGTGTCCTTCCTGCTGGCTGAACAGAACACAAACGTGGCGCTGCGGTTTGCCCATTACGGGTACATTCTGGAATCGGGCCGCGTTGTGATGGACGGCCCGGCGGCCGATCTGCGCGAGAATCCGGACGTGAAGGAATTCTATCTGGGCATGTCGGATGAGGGGCGCAAAAGCTTCCGCGACGTACGCTCATATCGCCGTCGCAAGAGGTGGCTGTAAGCGGATGGAGGATATGGTCATGACGAATTATTACGACGCGCTCGAGACCCGTTCAGCCGACCAACGTGCCTCCGATCAGGCGCAGGCCTTGCGCGTACAGCTTCAGCGGGCCTTGTCCGCGCCGGGATTCGAAGCGCATCTGGCCGAGGCCGACACCGATGCCGTCGCCTCGGTTGCGGATCTGGTAAAACTGCCGGTTTTGCGCAAATCCGATCTGGCGCAGGCGCAGGCGTCTCGGCCACCATTCGGTGGCTTCACGGTCAAACCTGCGCGGCATTTCCACCACGTGTTCCAATCCCCCGGCCCGATTTACGAACCTGGCAGCACCGATCCCGATTGGTGGCGCATGGGGCGGTTCCTTCATGCAGCGGGCGTAGGGCCGGGCGATATCGTGCAGAACTGTTTTGGCTACCACCTGACACCTGCAGGCATGATCTTTGAAAGCGGCGCACGGGCCGTAGGGGCCGCCGTGCTGCCCGCTGGCACCGGCCAGACCGAGCTGCAAGTGACCGCCGCGCGCGATGTGGGCTGTACTGCCTATGCCGGGACCCCGGATTATCTGAAGGTCATTCTGGACAAGGCGGATGAGATGGGTGTGGCGCTGGGCTTCAACGCAGCTGTTGTCGGCGGCGGCGCGCTGTTTCCGTCCTTGCGTCAGGAATATGCCGACCGCGGTATTTCCTGCCTGCAATGCTATGCCACTGCCGATCTGGGCAATATCGCCTATGAAAGCCCCGCAATGGAGGGGATGATCATCGACGAACATGTCATCGTCGAGATCGTCACCCCCGGCACCGGCACCCCCGTGGCCGAGGGTGAAGTGGGTGAGGTCGTGGTGACCTCGTTGAATCCCGATTATCCGCTGATCCGGTTCGCCACTGGTGATCTGTCGGCGATCATGCCGGGGCAATCCCCCTGTGGCCGCACAAATCTGCGGATCAGGGGTTGGATGGGCCGCGCCGATCAGACCACCAAGATCAAGGGCATGTTCGTGCGCCCCGAACAGGTGGCCGCGCTGGTCGACAAGCATGAAGAGATCGTCAAGGCCCGCGTCATCGCCGCCCGCCAGGGAGAGATGGACACCATGACCGTTCAGATCGAAAGTCCCCGCAGCGACGACGTGGCCTATGCGAAATCGGTGGTCGAGGTGCTGAAACTGAAAGGCGCGATCGAGGTCGTGGCCCCCGGATCGCTGCCCAAGGACGGTTTGGTGATCGAGGATCAGCGGGTTTATGAGTGACCATGAAAAACAAGTCTGCGGCAGTATGTGCCGCAGAATTGTTTCGTCGCCCACTGGTGTTTCTTAGCGTTTTGGTCAATTAAAGGCGGAACCTGCGCCTTAGCCTGTCAAAACCGGAAACATGGCCGAAATCGAATTTTCAGAACACGGAACGCGTCGTCAGGGCGTGTTTGGCACCCGGCTGGTTGGCACGGTGGCCTGTCTGGTGGCGGCCGCGTGCCTGTTGCCGATGGTGGCGGTTGTTCTGGCGGCGGTGACGGGCGGGACGGACACGATCTCGCACCTGCTCGACACGGTTTTGCCGCGCTATGCGCTGACGACGGTTATTCTGGTGGTTCTGGTGGCGATTGGCACCTTTTCCATCGGGGTGGGCGCAGCGTGGCTGGTGACGATGTCCCGCTTTCCCGGCGTGCGTTTTCTGGAAATCGCGCTGGTTCTGCCGCTGGCCTTCCCGGCCTATGTTCTGGCCTATGCCTATACGTTCATTCTGGACCATCCCGGCATCGTCCAGACAACCCTGCGCGACGTAACCGGCTGGGGGCCGCGCGACTACTGGTTCCCCGAGATCCGCTCGACCGAGGGTGCGGCGGTGATGCTGATCCTCGTGCTGTACCCCTATGTCTATCTGCTGGCGCGAGCGGCGTTCCTGCAGCAGAGCGCGACGGCCTTTCTGGCCGCCCGTGCGCTGGGCAAAAGCCCGTGGCTGGCCTTTTGGCACGTGTCGCTGCCGATGGCGCGACCGGCCATTGCGGGCGGTGTCCTGTTGGCGATCATGGAAACCATCGCCGATTTCGGCACTGTGGCCTATTTCGGGGTGCAGACTTTTGCCACCGGTATCTACACCAGCTGGTTCTCGATCGGAGACCGCGCCGCCGCCGCGCAACTGGCCCTGTGCCTGCTGGGGTTTGCGCTGGTCATGGCGATGACCGAGCGGATACAGCGCGGTAAGGCGAAATATTATCAGGCGGGTAAAAGCCACGCGTCCTTGCCTTCGGCGCAATTGAAAGGCTGGCAATCCGTGGCAGCCTTTACGCTGTGCGCCGTACCGGTGTTTCTGGGCTTTTTGCTGCCGGTCTTCATCCTGATCCAGATGGGCCTGCAGTCGGAACAGAACCTGCTGTCGCGGCGCTATGTCGGGTTTATCCAGAACTCACTGACCCTGGCAGGCACAGCGGCGGTCGTCACCGTGTTCGCGGCGATCTGCGTGGGGTTCTTTCAACGCCTGCGGCCGGGCCGGAAATCGGCCACTGCGGGTTATCTGGCGCGGTTGGGATATGCGGTGCCGGGTGGGGTAATCGCGGTCGGCCTGATGGTGCCATTTGCCAGCTTTGACAACGCGCTGGATGCGTGGATGCGACAAACCTTCGATATCTCGACCGGGCTCCTGGTGACGGGGTCGATCTGGTTGCTGATCGCGGCGTATATGGTGCGTTTTCTGGCCGCCGCGCTCAGCGCTTATGAAGGCGGGCAGAGCACCGTTCACGCCAATATGGACGCGGCCGCGCGGTCTCTGGGCCAAACACCTTTGGGCACGCTGCGCCGGGTGCATCTGCCGATCCTGACACCATCGTTGCTGACGGCGCTGCTGATCGTCTTTGTCGACGTGATGAAAGAGCTTCCCGCAACCCTGATCATGCGCCCGTTCAACTTTGATACGTTGGCGGTGCAGGCCTACAGGCTGGCCTCGGATGAGCGGCTCGAGGGCGCCGCCGTGCCCTCTCTGGTCATCCTTGCAGTGGGGCTGTTGCCGGTGATTCTGATCTGCCGTCAGGTCGGGCGGCGCTAGGTCACGATCGACCAAAAAACCACACCTTGTCGTGCTCGGGCTTGATTCAAACGCATTTTCCGGCAAGGCTGAGGGTATGAACATGCAGCCTCCCAGCCGGTTTTCTGCTAACTCGGCACAGATGCCCGTCGCGTTTAACCGGCACGAGATGTCCCATATCCTGTCCGTCTATGGCCGGATGGTCGCTGCCGGAGAAATGCGCGATTACGGTATTTCCAACCTGCGGGACATGGCGGTGTTCTCCATCTTTAGACGCACCGCCGAGCATCCGATCTACCGGGTCGAGAAGCACCCGCGCCTGCGGCAAAGGCAGGGGATGTATTCGGTGGTCGGTTTGGATGGCCGCATTCTGAAGCGCGGCCATGACCTGCGCACTGTTCTGCGGGTGCTGGAGCGCAAGCTGATCCGCTCGGTTGACCTTGATTAGAGCCTTTTGTGGGATGTAACAGGCCCGTCGCCCTGTTCCAGAATGCGCGCGATTGCCTGATCCATCGGCTCGAATGTCACATCCATGTGGTAGGCATTGGCGTGCAGCAGCATGTTGTCGTCATAGACCCAGGCGACATGGCCTTTCCAGAACAGCAGATCACCGTGTTTCGGTTCGGCGCCTGCGGGCAGGGCCTCACCCAGTTCCCGTTCCTGATCTCCGCTGTCGCCCGGGCAGGGGATGCCGCAAGCCAATAGCCCGGCCTGCACCAGACCCGAACAATCCAGCCCGAACCGGCTGTTTCCGCCCCACAGATAGGGCGTACCCAGAAACAGCTCGGCCACCGCGACCGGGTCGGTCAGATGGGTGGCGTTAAGCTTGGCGTGCACAGTGGGGATAAAACCCAGTTCGGTTTCCAGAAACCGGTTCTGTTCCGACAGAACCTGAACCCGGCTGCCGAAACTCAGCGAGACCTGATCGGGGCTTTTCATATCCGGCTCTGCATAGGCATGGGTCGCGGGGGCGGTGATCCAGTGGGTGTCTTCGACCCAAGCGCCTAACTGATCCGAGGCGACCCAGCCTGTGTAGCTGTCCTTTTCCGCGGTCACATGGCTCCAGCCACCTTGGGTATCCGTTACGGTGACCGTGTCACCGAACAACAACTGCCGGTCCCGGGCGCCATCGGGGTGGCGCAGCAGGTTGACCACGGGGTTTATGATGCGTTGTTTGGTCATAGGTCCAGAATCTCGGGCAGGGCGGTCAGCAGTGCGCGCGGACCTTGTCCGAGGCCGCCCTTGCTGCGGCCCGGCGCTTTGCTGGCTTGCCAGGAATAGATGTCGAAATGCATGTAGCGGCTTTCGCCCACAAACCGGCGCAGAAACAGTGCGGCGGTGATCGATCCCGCAAACCCGCCCGAAGGCGCATTGTCCAGATCGGCAATGCCCGGTTCGATCATCGCCTCGTAGGGTTCGTGGAACGGCATCCGCCAGACCGGATCGGCGGCCTGTTGCCCGGCCCGCGCCAGGGCAACGGCAGCGCTGTCGTCGTCGGTGTAAAACGGAGCGAGATCGCCGCCAACGGCCACCCGCGCCGCGCCGGTCAGCGTAGCCATCGAGATTACCAGATCGGGGGCGCCCTCATCCGCCAGCGTCAGCGCATCGGCCAGCACCAGCCGCCCTTCGGCATCGGTGTTGTTGATCTCGACCGTCAGCCCCTTGCGCGAGGTCAGGATGTCACCGGGGCGGAACGCGTTTCCGGCGACCGAGTTCTCAACCGCCGGGATCAGCACACGCAGCTGTAACGGCAGTTTCAGCGCCATGATCATCCGCGCCAGACCCAGCACGTTGGCAGACCCGCCCATGTCCTTCTTCATCAAGGCCATCGAGTTGCCGGGTTTCAGGTTCAGCCCCCCCGTATCGAAACACACGCCTTTGCCGACCAAAGTCAGTTTGGGGCCGAAACTGCCCCAATTCACCTCGATCAGGCGGGGGTCCTGCGCGGCGGCGCGGCCAACAGCGTGGATCATCGGAAAGTTTTGTTCCAACAAGGCCTGCCCTGTGATCACGTCGCAGGAAGCGCCGAATTCCTGCGCCAACGCCTCGGCGGCGGCCTGCAGCTGATCGGGGCCCATATCTGAAGTGGGCGTGTTGACCAGATCACGGGTCAGGGCTTCGGCCTGTGCCAGAACCTCAATCCGCGCCGCGTCCACCCCTGCAGGGGCAACCAGACGCGCTTTGGCCCCGGATTGCGCAGCATAGCGATCAAACGCGTAACCGGTCAGCAGCCAGCCCAGACATTCGGTTTCCAGCGCGTCCTCAGGCACGCCGGATGCGATGTGAAAGGTGCCTTTGGGCAAGGCTTCGGCTGCGGCGGCCAGCGGAAACCGTTTGCGTCCGCGGCCTGCGGCCTTGCCGTAACCCGCAACCGCGAATTCCGGTGCGCCGTCCGGCCCCGGGATCAGGGCAACCTGTCCTAGCGCGGCGGTAAAGCCGCTGGCCTGCACCCAGGTCGACACGTGATCGGGCTGGTCCGCCAGCCAATCGTCCAGATCGGGTTGCGCGATGACATGCAGCGGCAGCGAGGGGTCAGAGGGCGAAGCAAAGGACAGAGTCATGGAAATCTCGGTTGGTTCGATTTGCGCCCAGCCTAGCCGCCCACGGCCCGTCCGCAAGCCCCGTCAGACGGAAAGATCCTGCTGATCCCAGATCACGGTCAGCGATTTTTCTCCGACCCGGATCAGCCGCGACAGGGTGGCGCCGGTGGCCACTGCATCGCCGGTGTCCACGGTCTGCGCCACATCCCCTGCCACCCGCGCAAGTGCGACCATGCCGATCTGATCCGCAATTGCCACCAGTGATCGCGCACATTTGCGCAGCCCCGCCCAGTCGCGCTGCCGCCAGAAGCGTTCGCAGTTTGACAGGCGTACGGCCAGCTCCTCGACCGTGCGGCACAGCACGTCCAGCGCGTTCTTGTCGCCCAGTTGCCGGTACAGCCCGCTCAGCTGCTCCAGGTCCAGCCGGACGGTTTCCTTGTGTTCAAGCGTGAGTATCTTATCCACCACATTCACCCCAATTCTTTACGCCCCCACGGCATAGACGGACTTTGACTGTGAATTCCTTTGCAAAACCTTGCATCCGCGCAGGATAATTGCTCGAATTTTCCGCGAATTCAGGGTAGAGCAGCTCTCAGCAACACGAAGATGGACAGAAGAATGGACTTAGCGAAACCTCTGCCGGGCTATCTGGTCAAACGGTATCACGGCTGGAAGGCCACCACTTATTCCGAAAATCAGGTCTGGTATCGCCGCCTGGCGACCGAGGGGCAGCGCCCGCGTGCGATGGTGATTTCCTGTTGTGACAGCCGTGTGCATGTGACGTCGATGTTCGGGGCGGATCAGGGCGATTTCTTCATCCATCGCAACATCGCCAACCTGGTGCCCCCTTTCGCGCCCGACGGTGATCACCACGGCACCAGTGCGGCCATCGAATACGCCGTGACCGCGTTGAAGGTGGCGCATCTGATCGTGCTGGGTCATTCGCAATGCGGTGGGGTACAGGGCTGTATTGACATGTGCAAAGGTCAGGCCCCGCAACTGGAAGCCAAAGACAGCTTTGTCGGACGCTGGATGGATATTCTGAAGCCGAAATACGAGCTGGTGGCCGATATAGAAGACAGCGTCGATCAGGCGCGACAGTTCGAACGGCAGGCGGTTGTCGCCTCGCTCGAGAACTTGATGACCTTCCCGTTTGTGTCCTCGGCGGTGCAGGACGGCTCGCTCAGCCTGCATGGGCTGTGGACCGATATCGGCGAGGGTGGGCTGCAGTGCTACGACCCGCAGGAAAAGAAATTCGTGGTCGTCTGACCCGTCGGAATAGTCCGTAGATTTGAAAGGCGCGGGATCAGGTCTCTGATTCCGCGCTATTTTTTGCTATAGTCGCCTTATCCGGGTTTGGATCGGGGACGTATAATGCAAGTCATCAAACGCATTCTTCTGGCTCTGCTTGTGCTTGTATTGCTGCTGATCGGGGTATCGTACCTGTTGCCCGGACGGGCCGAAGTGTCGCGCAGCATTGTCATCGACGCCCCGCCCGCTGCCATCTTTCCCTATGTTAATTCGATGCAGGAGACCGAGAAATGGTCGCCCTGGCTGGAACGCGATCCCGCGACACAGCTGACGTATAGCGGCCCCGAGGCCGGGGTGGGCAACGCCCTGAACTGGAGTTCGGAGCACCAGCAGGTCGGGACCGGATCGCAGGAGATCATCGAAAGCGTTCCCGATCAGACGGTCAGAACGGCGCTGGATTTTGGGTCGATGGGCACCGCCACGGCGTCGTTTGATCTGGTGCCCGAAGGTGACCGGACGCAGGTGACCTGGGGATTCGTCACCGATCTGGGGCTGAATCCGATGGCGCGATGGATGGGATTGATGATGGATGAATGGGTGGGCGGCGACTACGAACGGGGTCTGTCCAATTTGAAAGTGCTGGTCGAAACGCAGCGTTAGCGGACTCCGCCCCTCGGTAAGTCGCCACGCTGGAATAAAAATTCTTCAAAGGCGCCAAGAAAGATGGCCAGATTGCATCTTTTTTAACTTTTTTATTGCCGAAACCGGTTTCGGAGCAAACAAATGAAAAAAATGGCTACGAATCCTTCATATCCTTCGCTCGCGTCAGCGAATCGCACCTCAGCCTCTGGCCGGGTCAAGCTGGATGAACTGGCGGCGCATCTGGGCCTGTCGAAAAGCACGGTGTCGCGGGCGCTGAACGGCTATCCCGATATTTCCGAAGTGACGCGGAACCGAGTCGAGGTCGCTGCCCGCAAGCTGGGCTATCGGCCACTGAGCCACGCACAGGCGATCCGGACCGGGCAGGTGCGCGCCATTGCGATGGTTTTGAACAGCGAAGAGCCTGATCAACACAACCCGTTCCTGCAGGACTTTCTGGCCGGGGCCTGCGAGGCCGCCAGCAGTCTCGACTGGACGATGACCATATCCACCGCGACCTCGGAACGCGACACGCTGAAAGTGCTCAGCCGTCTGTTCGAGGAGCGCAAGGCGGACGGATTCATCCTGCCGCGAACGATGGTCAAGGATGCGCGTGTCGGGCTTTTGCGCAATCTCGAGGTGCCGCATATCCTTTATGGTCGCACCGGGTACGGGCAGCCAAACACGTGGGAGGAGACCTCGTGGTTCGATATTGCGGGCGAAACCGCCATGCGCAAGGCCGTGCTGCGGCTGGCCGGGTTCGGACATACGCGCATCGGCTATGTCGGCAGTGATCCCAAGTTCAACTACAGCCACCTGCGCCGCGATGGCTACACCGAAGGTTTGCTTCAGGCGGGTCTGCCGCGTGATCCCGATCTGATCCGCGAAGGCGCCCGGACGCGGGAGGACGGCGCTGCGCAGGCGATGGCGCTGATGCAGCTGGATCAGCCGCCGACCGCAATTGTTTTTGCCACCGATCTGGCCGCATTGGGGTTCTGTGCAGCTGCGCAGGATCTGGGGCTCGAGATTGGCCGGGACGTCTCGGTCATCGGCTATGACGGCATTCCGGAATGCCGCTATGCGCGCCCCGCGCTGACCACGTTTGCCGTCGATTCCCGCATGGCCGGGCACCGGCTGGCAACCTTGCTGATCCGTCAGATCCGGGGCGAAGACCCTGCCACCCTGCGCGAGCTGACCGAGGCGTCTCTGGTCGAAGGGGAATCGGACGGGCCGCCATTTCTGAAACCGACGGACCTGGCGAAGAAACACACACAACTTAACAAAGAATAACCGGGAGGAGACCACTCATGAAACTGACACCAAAAGCCGCAAGGCTGATGCTTGGATCGTCGCTGGCACTGGCGCTGACCGCACTGTCGGTGCAGGCTGACACGATCCGGTTCTGGACCACCGAGGAACAACCCGAACGTTTGGCCAAACAGCAGGAGATGGCCGATCAGTTCAAGGCTGAAACCGGCACCACGGTCGAGGTGATCCCTGTCACCGAAAGCGATCTGGGCACCCGCGCCACTGCCGCCTTTGCCGCGGGTGACCTTCCGGATGTGGTATATCACACACTGCAATACGCGCTGCCCTGGGCCGAGGCCGGCATTCTGGACACCGAAGCCGCCACCGAAGTGATCGAGGAATTGGGTGCCGACACCTTTGCCCCCGGCGCGCTGGCGATGGCCGCGTTCAACGGTGAAACCGCGTCCGTGCCGGTGGATGGCTGGACCCAGATGGTGGTTTATCGCAAGGACCTGTTCGACGAGGCCGGTCTGGACGCGCCCGACAGCTTTGACGATATCCAAGCTGCGCTTGAGGCCCTGCATAACCCGCCCGAGATGTACGGCTTTGTCTCGGCCACCAAGGTCGACGAAAACTTCATGAGCCAGGTGCTGGAGCATGTCTTCCTCGCCAATGGCGTCTCGCCGGTAGGCCCCGACGGGTTCCAACCGCTGAACGAAGCCAAAACCATCGAGGTTCTGGATTTCTACAAGGCGATCTCCAAAGCGTCGCCTCCGGGTGAACTGTACTGGAAGCAATCGCGCGAGCTGTATTTCGACGGCAAGGCCGCGATGATCATCTGGTCGCCGTTCATTCTGGACGAACTGGCCGGTCTGCGTGACAGCGCCCCGCCCACCATCACCGACGACCCGACCTCGCGCGATCTGGCGGGCAAAACCGGCATCGTCACCAAACTGTCCGGCCCGTCGAACCCCGATGGCGCGGCCTGGGGTGATGTGCGTTACTTCGGTATCACCAACGATGCCGATACCGACGCGGCGATGGAGTTCGTGAAATACGCCATGGATCAGGGCTATACCCAGACGCTGTCCATCGCGCCTGAGGGTAAGTTTCCGGTCCGTCGCGGCAATGCCGACAACCCGACGGCCTTCTCGGAAGCCTGGGCAGAGCTGCCCGTGGGCGTGGACCGCAAAGCCCCGCTGGGTGAGCTTTATGAACAGGCGATGATCGACGAGATCGTCGGCGGACTGGACGTGGCTCAGCGTTGGGGCGTGGCCGAGGGGCAGCTGTCGCTGGCCTCGAAGATGATCAACTCTCAGGCCATCAACCGGATCGTGCGTCAGTATATCGATGACGAGATTGACGCCACCGCCGCTGTTGCGGCCATGAACGAAGAGCTGGCCAAGGTTCAGTAACAAACCGGCACCTGCGGCGGCGTCCGCGCCGCTGCGCACAACCCTTCGAGGTATCCCATGTCTTCGGCCACCCCACCGACCGGAACCGGGGCGTTAGCCAAACGCGAGGCGCGTCTGGCCTGGACGCTGCTTGCTCCGACCATCATCAGTGTGTCGCTGGTTGTGATCCTGCCCCTGCTGGCGATCATCTGGATCAGCTTCAAGCCCTTCACCCTGTCCGACCTGCGCCCGCCCGCACCGATCGTGCGTGAAAGCCTGCGCGGATCGGGCGACGATCTGCGGATCGAATACCGACTGCGCAACTCCAGTCAGGAGTTCGCCATCGACGGCGTGACCCTGAGTGATGTGCTGCCCGACGGTGTGATCGCCGGAGAGGTCGCCGCGCCCTGCATTCTGGACGGGCAGGACCTGTTCTGCGATTTCGGCGCGCTGGAGGGCGGCCAGCGAGAGCGTATCCGCATTCCGGTCGAATTCGATGGCGATCCGGACGCGTTCGAAGAACTGGTCGAAGCGTCTGAACCCCGCGTGACCGGCAGCGGCCCGAGTGTCCTGACAAATTTCGAATTCAGCCTGGAAAACTTTGCCCGCGTGTTTGACGGGGACGAGTTCTGGGGCGTGCTTGGGGTCACCCTGTTCTATACCGTGTTCGGCACTATCGGCGCACTGGTCATGGGCTTGTTTGCCGCGCTGCTGCTGAACAAAAGCTTCAAGGGGCAGGGCTTCATCCGCGGCCTTTACCTGTTCCCCTATGTGGCCCCCGTCATCGCCGTCGCCTTCACCTGGGTCACGCTGTTCGATCCCTTTTCTGGTTCGGCCAATGCGCTGCTGGTGCAGATGGGGCTGAGCAGTGAGCCGATCAATTTCTTCGGGGAACGCCCCTTAGCCCTGATCATGGTCACTGTGTTCGAAATCTGGCGCTATTTCCCACTGTCCTTCCTGTTCATCCTGGCACGGATGCAGTCCATCGACTCCAGCATGTATGAGGCGGCGGATATGGATGGCGCCTCGCCGTTCCAGAAATTCTGGCTGCTGAGCATCCCGCAGCTGCTGGGCATCCTGTCGGTGCTGTTCCTGCTGCGCTTTATCTGGACGTTCAACAAGTTCGACGACATTTTCTTGCTGACCGGCGGTAATGCGGGCACCCGCACGCTGACCGTGAATGTCTATGAGCAGGCCTTTGCGGTCTCGAATATCGGGGCCGGCGCGGCGGTGGCCGTCGTGATCCTGATGTGCCTGATCGCCTTCAGCTTTGTCTTCTTCCGTTTCATCAGCCGCGAGGAGGGCCTGTGATGCGCAAAGGGTATATCACCGGCCCGGTATTGGGCGCGCTGTGGATGGTGGTGATCGCCACCACCATCGCGGTCACCATGTCTTTCGCCACAGGTGCTGCGTTTCGCCCGCAGGTTCTGCTGAGCCTGATCTGGGGCGCAGTGGCCGGGCTGGTCTATGTTCGCTTTCCCGCCCGCCATGCCCCGGCGCGTCTGGGCGTTGCGGCTTTGCTGGGCCTGTCCTGCCTGACCGGCTTTGGCCCGGTTCTGATCGGATCGGAAACGACGCTGCTGGCGCTGCTGGTGACGGTGATCTCGGTGGCCGTGGTGATGCATGTGTCACTGGCCGCGATTCTCAAGGAACTGCCGTTTGCGGAACTGACTCGCCACGAATACGAAGACGCGGTGATCCGGTTCTGCACCGGCTTTGGCTATATCTTCTTCACCGCCATCGTCATCATCCCCTTCTATGTGATGGTGATGACCAGCCTGAAATCGCAGCAGGCGCTGTTGCAGAACCCGCTGGATTTTTCGGTTGATCTGAGCCAGGGCATGGCTTTGTTCCGCAGCTATACCGAGCTGTTCCGCGATTTCAATTTCGGCAGCTACCTGTTGACATCCTTCTACGTCTCGGTCCTGACCGTGTTCATCACGTTGCTGTTCAGCGTGCCGGGTGCCTATGCGGTGGCGCGATTCCGGTTTCAGGGGCAAAAAGCGTTCTCGCGCTCGATCCTGCTGATCTACATGGTACCGATGATCGTGCTGGCGTTGCCGATCTATATCGCGTTTTCGCTGACAGGCCTGCGCAACTCGATCCTTGGCATCGTCATGATTTACCCGGTCACGACGATCCCGGTCGCGCTTTACATGCTGCAAGGCTATTTCCGCGGCCTGCCGACCGAGGTGGAAGAGGCCGGTCTGATGGACGGACTGTCGCGTCTGGCGGTGATCTGGAAGATCACCCTGCCGCTCAGCCTGCCGGCGCTGGCGTCGGTGTCGCTCTATGTCTTCATGATTGCTTGGAATGAATTCCTGCTGGCCTTCATGCTGCTGGACGACCCGTCGAAATTCACTCTGACCCGAGGTGTTACCATGCTGAACTCCTCGGAAATCCCCCGCCAACACCTGATGGCCGGTGCGGTGATTGCCACCGTTCCGATCATGGCCCTGTTTCTGGGGCTTGAACGTTTCATGACCAAAGGCCTGACGGCAGGTTCGGTCAAAGGATGACAGACATGAACTACTATACGACGCCGAGTGAATCGGCCCGCAACATCCTGATCGCAAACGATCGGGGCGGCTATACGATCCCGACCAGCGGCCTTTACCCCTATCAGTGGAACTGGGACAGCGCGGTTGCGGCGCTGGGCTTTGCCGAGTTTGATATCGACCGCGCCTGGGTCGAGCTTGAGACGTTGTTTTCGGGCCAGTGGGCGGACGGCATGGTGCCCCATATCCTGTTCCACAAGCCCGATCCGGGGTATTTCCCCGGGCCGGACGTCTGGGGCGGCTCCGGGCCGATTGCGTCCTCGGGTGTGACCCAACCGCCGCTGGCCGCCACCATGGCGCGGCGGGTTTGGGAGAAGGATCGCGCGGTGGGTGAAGTACGCCTTCGCGCTCTGTTCCCGGCCATGCTGGCCTGGCACCGCTGGTTCATGAAATGGCGTCTGGACGAACACGGTGCGGTCTGCACAACCCATCCATGGGAGGCCGGACGCGACAATGCGCCGGACTGGGATGGCGCGATGGCGGGGATCGATGCCTCGGACGTCGGTGAATATCAGCGCCGCGATACCAGCCATGTGAACAGCGCCGACCGGCCCACCAAATACGACTATGACCGCTATATCAAACTGGTGCAGATCGGGCGTGAGGTTGGCTGGGATCAGCAGAAACTGCTGGCGCTCAACCCGTTCCGCGTCGCTGATCCGACCATGAGTTTCACCACCCTGCGCGCCGCCCGCGATCTGCTTGCCATCAGCGAGGAACTCGGGATCGAGGCCGAGGGCCTCAGCACCGATGTGGTCCGGCTTGAGGCCGGTGCAAAGTCGCTGTGGAACGAGGCGCTGGGCGCGTTTGACGCCCGCGATGCGCATACGGGTGAATGGGCCGAAAGCGTCTCTAACGCGAGCTATTTGTGCTGGTATGGGGGGATTGACTCCCCGCAGATGTTGGACCGGATCAAGACCGTTCTGACCACCGTGCCGCACCCGATCCCCAGCTATGACCCAAACATGCCCAAGTTCGATGAACGTCGCTATTGGCGCGGGCCGACCTGGGCCTTCATGAACATGCTGGCGGGGTTCGGACTAGCGGAAATGGGCCACGGTGTCGAAGCCGAAGCCCTGCGCCTGAAAACCGCCCGCCTGATCGCGGGCCACGGCTTTGCCGAATATTACGACCCGATCACCGGCAGTCCGGCCGGGGGCAACGCATTCACTTGGACAGCCGCCGTCTGGCTGCATTGGGCAGGGAGGAACTGATGGGCAGCATCGAGCTCAAATCCGTCGAGAAATGGTTCGGCGAAGTGCAGGTGATCAAAGGCATCGACCTGCAGATCGAAGAGGGTGAGTTTGTCGTCTTCGTCGGCCCCTCGGGCTGTGGCAAATCCACCTTGTTGCGGATGATCGGCGGGCTCGAGGATATCTCGCGCGGGTCGCTCCTGATCAACGGGGACGACGTCACCGATCACCCACCGTCCAAACGCGGGCTGACCATGGTGTTCCAGTCCTATGCGCTCTATCCCCACCTGACCGTGGCCGAGAATATGGGCTTTTCGCTGAAGGTGGCAGGTGTTCCCAAGGCCGAGATAGCCGAGCGTGTGGGCAAGGCCGCCGAGGTGCTCAAGCTGGAACCTTATCTGGAACGTCGCCCCAAGGACTTGTCCGGTGGACAGCGCCAGCGCGTGGCGATCGGGCGGTCGATCGTGCGCGACCCCACCGCATTTCTGTTCGATGAACCTCTGTCCAACCTCGACGCCGCTTTGCGGGTCGAGATGCGGTACGAGATTGCCAAGCTGCACCAGAGCCTCAACCGCACTATGATCTACGTGACCCATGATCAGGTCGAAGCGATGACATTGGCCGACCGCATCGTCGTGCTGGAGTTCGGCAAAATCGCGCAGGTCGGTACACCGCGTGAGCTATACGAGCGCCCCGCCAACCTGTTCGTGGCGCAGTTCATCGGCAGCCCGAAGATGAACGTGTTGCCCTGCACCGTCTCCGGAGACCAGTTCCAGTTGGAAAACGGCGGCAGCGGACCGTTCGACCGCACCGGCACGGCCACGATGCTGGGTATCCGTCCGGAACATATCAGCGTGGTCGAACCGGGCGCGGGCCACAGCGACGGCATGGTCGAGGTGGTCGAATACCTGGGTGCCGATATGTTCGTCATTGTCGATTGCGGCACCGAGGAGAAAGTCACCGTCCGCCTTGGCGGCGATACCGAGATCAAGGCTGGTGCCAAGATCGGCCTGCATTTCGCGCCGGAGAAGCTTCAGTTTTTTGATGAGGAGGGGCAGGCGCTGTAGGCGATCGGGGCAGGGACCGTGGGTCATACGGGCCAGAATGGGCCCCATCAGACAGGGCATTTCTGCAATATCCCGGAAGCTCAAGCTTGTAGAGGGACCATCGGCGCAACAGTACGTGGCGTTTCGAAACACATGCCCATTTCCCGGGAGTAACGGTCAAAAGCCGGTCCGAGGTCCGAATTGGAAAGTGGCGTCCCCGAGATCGACCACTACCAACCTTTTGCTTGCATCTTAGCCAGGCACTTGGACCACATTGATGACGTCAACTTTGCGGTACTCAACCGCCAGAACCAGCCCTTCAAGCAATAGGACCAGAATCAGGAACAGCGCCACGATAGCCGAACCTTCAGCGACGCGTATCAAAGTCAGTTTGGCGTTTTCATTTCTGGTCAAAAGGTAAAAACTGCCGAACACAATGAAATTCCACAACTAAGTTCGGTCAGTAGGTCAGAGTATTCTGGCAAAACTATGGTGCTGAAGTAACCGTGGATGCCCGGTTGAAGCAAATTCGCATTCTTAGGTTTGCGAGATACAACTGGCCAAAAAAACCCGCTGGTGGCGCAGCGGGGTTTCTCTTTGACCTAAAGTTGAACTCAGCCTTTTTTCAGAACCTCACGGTGTAGCAGTTCGGCAATCTTGATTGCGTTCAGTGCAGCTCCATTCCTTCGGGCCAACTGAGTTTGGTATCCAATTGAATCGTCTCCGATTGACCCGGCGCCAGCTCCAGTTCCCACGCCAGAATGCCGCGCCGGTTGTCTACGTTTTCTTCGCTTGGCTTCGGCTGGGCGGTCCAGGTGATCTCAAGATCGTCCTGTTCGGAAAAAGGCACACGGTCCAAAATGCGGAGCGGCCACGTTTCGCCTGTCAGATTCTCAATCTTGATCTGTGCGCGTTCCTGACTTTGATTGGAGCGCGAGATCAGGCCAACATCGCCCCGGCTACGCCCTAGGATGTTGCGCGTGACGGTCAGGGCGTAAAGCGGGCCAAATCCCATCTCAACCTCTGCCTTTGGGCCAATGCTTGCAGTGCTGTCAGTCGCCACCAGCACCCCGTCGACCCGCCATCTGGCAAAGTTGGCGGACAGCAACATCTGGTCATACGGATTGGTGAAACGTGCCGTGCGATACGCCGTTTCATCGTGAAGTGGGTTGGCCAGCGCAAACAGCTCTACTGATTGGGCCATGTCGTCTAGGGCGAACTCGGCGATTGCTGGCCCGCTGGTGATCGAGATCGGTTCGGGCAAAGTGTAGGTAATGCCGGTGCCCTGAACGGATGCGGGATCGGGTGCAAAGCGGGCAACTTCCTCTACTACCACTGGGGCTTCGAAAACCGGTTCCTCAAGATTTGCAACGTATTCGCTGATTGACCTGCGCTGGGGAAAGATATGCGATGCGCTGTTTTGCCCAGTGGGTTGCAGGGTCGAAACGCTCAGCCTGACGTCTTGCCAGTTCTCACCGGTTTCCTGTGACACCAGAACACTTCGGTCGATTCGAATTTCCGGTGCGTCACCGGTGATCAGGTTGAAATCGTATCCGGGTTGCCATTCGGCGCTGTAAAAATCGATATAAGACAGGGAAATCGCACCCTCGGACGCCGCTTCGGCAATGACGTCCACGGCGATGAACAGTCGCTCGTCTGTTTCTGGCAGCAAGGCAGCCAGATCGATGCGTGCTGCATCCAGTTGGGTTTCCAGTTCGATCAGATTCTCTTCGATTTTGCGGGCTTCGATTTCGGCGGTTTGCGCGGTGTTTTCGGCGTTCAGAGATTCCTCACCGACCATTTGCGCAATGCCGCGCAGGTTTTCGGCATCTGATCCGGCCAGACCCTCGTTCCTGCCCAGATTGGACAGGAATGCGATTTTGTGACGGGCCGCCTCGGCCCTGAGCCGCGCCGTTTCGGCTCTGTCCTCTACCGCCGTGATCTGGCTTTCGATATCGGTCACGCGATCCTCGGCCTGTTTGACCTCATCGCTGACGTAGTCATGCCAGGGCACATCGTCCCCGCGAACAATAAGCGCGGATCGGCTGAGCCCATCGGCCTGAACCTGCATCGTTGCCAATTGGGTATCCGGGTCGCTGGCGGGAACGCCCAACAAGACAAGTCGATGTGTTCCTGCGGGGATCGAGTAAGTTCCTGTTCGAAGAACTTCGACGCCTTGCGGGTATACTGTCACTTCGCTGACTTTGGTGTCGATTGTGAAGGTTTCGGCAGACAGCAACGTCGGCGCAAGCGCCAACAAGTAAAACAGGTTTTTCATAAGTGCTCGCAGAGAAAAGGTTCCGGCTACCCGCAAAGGTTGCAGGCGCTTCATTTCACTACAAGAAAAAGAAAAAGGGCCACCCGAATTTGGTGGCCCTTGTGGCATTTCAGTTGGAAGGGGTTCAGCCCTTTTTCAGAACCTCACGGCCCAGCAGTTCAGCGATCTGCACTGCGTTCAAGGCGGCACCCTTGCGCAGGTTGTCCGAGACGCACCACAGGTTGATGCCGTTTTCAACGGTCGAGTCCTGACGGATGCGGCTGATGAACGTGGCGAAATCGCCCGCGCATTCGATGGGCGAGACGTAGCCGCCAGGTTCGCGCTTGTCGATTACCATAATGCCCGGTGCCTCGCGCAGGATGTCGCGGGCTTCGTCTTCGTCCAGGAATTCCTCGAACTCGATATTCACGGCCTCGGAATGGCCGACGAAGACCGGAACGCGGACGCAGGTTGCGGTGACCTTGATCGACGGATCGATGATCTTCTTGGTCTCGACAACCATCTTCCACTCTTCCTTGGTCGAGCCGTCTTCCATGAAGACGTCGATCTGCGGAATGACGTTGAAGGCGATCTGTTTCTGGAACTTGTTCGGCGGAACGTCCGTTGTGGGGTTGTAGACCGCTTTGGTCTGATCCCACAGTTCGTCCATGCCGTCTTTGCCAGCACCCGAAACCGACTGATAGGTCGACACGACAACGCGCTTGATCTTGGCGCGGTCGTGCAGCGGCTTCAGCGCGACAACCATCTGCGCGGTCGAGCAGTTGGGGTTGGCGATGATATTCTTGTTTTTGTAGTCGTGAATCGCCTGCGGGTTACATTCCGGTACGATCAGAGGAATCTCCGGGTCATAGCGATAGAGCGACGAGTTATCGATCACTACGCAACCGGCCTCGGCCGCCTTGGGGGCATAGACCTTGGTTGCGTCCGAGCCGATGGCGAACAGCGCCATGTCCCAGCCGGTGAAGTCGAAGGTGTCGATGTCCTGGGTAGTCAGTGTCTTGTCGCCAAAGCTAACTTCTGTGCCCAGCGAACGACGGCTTGCCAGAGCGGCAATTTCATCGACCGGGAACTGGCGTTCCGCCAGGATGTTCAGCATTTCGCGGCCCACGTTACCCGTGGCGCCGGCGACAACGACGCGATAGCCCATTTCATGTCTCCAAAGTTAAGGACGCGCGTTCATAGCTGCGTTGCGGCAAAGAAAAAAGGGTTTTCGGGGGTTATTTGCCGCAATGACGCCGATTTTACGCGGCAGATGGCGTCAGGCGTCGTTCAGAAGCCTCTCGTAGAGGGCCACAAGGGTTTTGGCCTCACCGTTGATGTCGAAATTCTGTTCGACATGGGCGCGGGCGGCGACGCTGGATTGCGTCAGGGAATCGCGGCTCGCCAGCATTTCAGCGGCGGCATCGGCCAGGGCAGGGATATCACCGGGTTCGACCACACGGCCCAGCGACGGGTCGGTGACGATCTCGGAAAACGCACCGACGTCGGTAGCCACAACCGGCACGCCGCAGGCCATCGCCTCGAGCGGAGTAAGCCCGAACCCTTCCCACCGTTGCGGGGCGATGAACAGGTCCAGCACCTGATACCACTCGGCGATCTGGTCGACGGTCACTTCGGGTTTGAACAGGATGCGGTCGGACAGGCCCGCCTTGGCGACCTTGTCTTTCAGCTCGGCCAGAAAGCCGGTGTGTTTCTCGGTGGCGCGGCCCATGACGATGCCGTGCACGTCGTCAAAGCGGCCACACAGGTCGATCATCGCATCAACGAAGGCGTCGGTGCCTTTCTGGTGGCGAATGCGGCCATAGCAGCCCAGCAACAGGCCTTCGGGCAGGCCCAGCTCCGCCCGAACTGCGGTTTTATCCTTGGGCGGAGTGAAATCCTGCAGGTTGATGCCATGCATGATCACCTGCGCGTCCCGCTCCAGATACCCGGCCGTCTTGCGCGAGGTGGCGACCACCGCGTCCATCTTCTCGATCAACCATTTGGTGTAACCGGTATGGGCCCGTTGCGAGGCGCTGGTGAACAGCAGTTTCAGCTTCAGTCGCAGGATGTTGCGCAGGAACAGGCCCAGCAGCATCTCGGTATTGCGGCGGGCGTGCCAGACACGCAGGGTTTTGCGCGACAGAAAGGGTAGGCGGCCCAGTGGGATATGCGGGATGTCCGATGGCAGGCCCGGCCCCGTTGCGGCGATGTCGATCCACTGCACCTGCAGCGGCACCAGCCGGGCAATCGTCGCGGTCACGCCCGAAAGCCGGCGTTTGAGATTGGGGGCAATGACGCGCGGGTCGGACATGGGCTCTCCTGACGGTTCCAGCGTCAGTCGACGCTGTCGCGGCTGAATAGATAGATCACGCAACCAATGGCAAGCGCGACCGCGAAAAAGCCGAATATCGCTGTGTAGGGCGCGGTCGGGCTGATGTCCACCGTGGCAGCATGGATGCGCCCCGTGACGAATTGCGCAATGCCAACACCACCTATGCCAAAGAGGTTCAACAGGGTCATGCCACGCCCCACCAGATGCGGGGCCACAAAGGCGCGGCCATGCGCCATGATGACCGGAAAGCTGGCCCCCATGAAGCCGATCACTGCCATCAGAACCACCGACAGCCAGACCGCGTTGTCGATCCACAGGCACAGCAGCACCAGCGCCACCGTGCCCAGCGCGTTGCCGCCGAAGATCACCCATTTCCGTGTGCCCAGCATCCTGTCAAGCGGGCCATAGGCAAAGGTGCCCGCAATCATCGCCGCCCCCATGAACAGTGTCGCCGTGCCGATCTGAGTGGTGCTGAGGGCGAAGATATCGCTCAGGTAAGGCCCGGCCCACAACCCACGCGTGGCCGCCGCGGGTGCATAGGCCACCAGCATCAGCGGCAGAATCGCCCACAAAGCGGGTTCTTTCAGCAGGTCCAGCACAGACCCCCGGTGCTCGGTCTCAACCCGTTTGGGGTCATGCACCGTGATCCAGATGCCCAGCGCAATGGCGCCCGAGAACAGCGCCAGCACCCACATCGTTGCGCGCCACCCCATCAGCTCGACCGCCAACGCGGTGGGGTAGGAGGCCACCAGATTGCCCACCGAGCCCACGCCCAGCATCACCGCTGCCAGCGTCGCAAACCGTGCAGGTGGGTACTCGCGTGCAAAAATGTAATACGACGCCATCAGCACCGGAGAGCACCCGACCCCGATCAGTCCCATCGCGATGGCAATATGAAACGGCGTGCTGGCCACGGCGAACAGTGCCGCACCGCCCGCGCCGCCGACCATTAGCAACACCGCTGCTGTCAGGCGCGGCCCGATCTGATCCAGCGCCCAGCCCACCGGCAACTGCATGGCGGCAAAGACCAGAAACCAAAGCCCCGAGGCAAAGGCCAGATCCTCGGGCGTGGCACCGATATCGCGGCCCAGATCAACGCTCAGCACCGCCAGAAAGGCGCGAAAGAACTGGCTGAGCACATAGCCCAGGCACAAGACCGCCAGACCTGCTTTCATGAACTGCCCTTCCTCCCCAAGATTTGCGAAAATGCTTGGCACGTCCCGGTGCGCCACACAAGCTTGTGTGCTATACTGTTTTCACCGGACAGCGTTCACATTCGGGCTATCTATTGCGATACCCATCACCCCGAGGTGCCGATGAAAGACGCACAGGCCGCCTTTTATGACAGCCTTCCCCGACAGCGGGACTTCACCAGCCTGGCGCAGCCAGCGCGGTTTACGCCCGTGCCAAGCGACTGGGCGCTGGGCGTGGCCGATATCGTCGATTCCACCGGTGAGATCGCGAGGGGTCGCTACAAGACCGTCAACATGGTGGGCGCGGCAGTGATCTCAGCCATGATCAACGCGCTGAAAGGGCAGGAGTTTCCCTATGTCTTCGGCGGCGATGGCGCAGGCTTTGCCATCCCCGCAAGCGCCGTGGATACCGCCCGTACAGTACTGGCCGAATTGCGGCGTTGGGCTGATGAAGAGTTTGGGATCACGCTGCGTGGCGCGTTGGTGCCGGTGTCCGAAATCCGTTCGGCAGGCCGGGATTTGCGGGTGGCGCGCTATGCGCCCTCGGACGGGGTGGATTACGCGATGTTCTCGGGCGGTGGGCTGGTTTGGGCCGAAGCACGGATGAAAGCTGGCGCGTTCGAGGTGCCGCCCTCTGAGCCGGGCGCGCTGCCTGATCTGACCGGCCTGTCCTGCCGCTGGTCCAACAGCAAGGCGCGCCACGGTCAGATCGTCTCGGTAGTGATCCAGCCAACGCAGAAAGCGACCGAGAGCGATTTTGCCGATCTGGCGCGGTCGGTTCTGACCGCCTCGGAACGGTTGGAGCGTGCAGGCCACCCGGTGCCGGAAAACGGCCCGCCAATCAGCTGGCCACCGCCGGATGTCGAGTTGGACGCCCGTGTCTCGCGGGCGGGGCGCAATCTGTTTGGGCAAAGGATCAAGCTGTTGGGGCAGAACCTGCTGATTGCGCTGTTGTTCAAGACCGGTAAACGGTTGGGCGAGTTCGACCCGGGACACTACAAACACATGGTCAGCCGCAACGCGGATTTCCGCAAGTTCGATGACGGGTTGAAGATGACGCTGGATTGCGATCCGGCCACGCTCAAGCAAATCAGGATCATGCTGGAGCAGGCGCGCGAACAGGGCAAGGTCCGCTTTGGGTTGCACGCACAGGACGAGGCGATGATGACCTGCTTTGTGCCCTCGGCCATGCGGGACGACCATGTGCATTTCGTCGACGGAGCCTCGGGCGGGTATGCGCAGGCCGCCGCCGCGATGCAGGGTTAGCGCGCTATTTTGCCTTCCATTGCGCCGCCAGCGCCCGTGCGGCTTGTGTCAGCAGCATCACGTCGATCCCCACTGCCAGAAATTGCGCGCCCATCTCAAGATAGGCCTGGCTGGCCTCGTCATTGGTGCCCAGAATGCCGGGTGCTTTGCCCGCGGCTTTGATCCGCGTGATGGCATCGGCGATGGTGGCACGCACCTCGGGGGCGGCGCTGTTGCCCTGAAACCCCATATCGGTAGACAAATCCGCCGGGCCGATGAACACGCCATCGACGCCTTCGACCTGCAGAATATCGTCCAGTGCCGCCATCCCGGCGCGGTTTTCGACCTGCACCAGCAGGCAAATCTGCTCATCGGCGGTCTGAATGTACTCCGTGACCGAGCCATAGCCCGTGGCCCGCGCCGCCCCGGCACCGACACCGCGCAGCCCTTCGGGCGGATAGCGGCAGGCCCGCACCAGTTCGCGTGCTTGTTCGGCGCTGTTGACCATGGGCACCAGAATGGTCTGCGCGCCGATATCCAACACCATCTTGATCAGCGCCGTGTCACCCACCGGTACCCGAACCACCGGATGCGAGGGGCTGGCGGCCAGCGCCATCAACTGATCCCGCAATGATCGGATGTCATTCGGCGCGTGTTCCCCATCGATCACCAGCCAGTCGAATCCGGCGGTGCCCATGATCTCGGCCGCGACAGGTTCGGCGAAACTGCTCCAACAGCCGATCAATCGTTCGCCTTTGATTAGAGCCTGTTTGAACGTATTTTTGGGCGCAGCCATTTGGGAACCTCTAGGTGAGTGAGCGGGCGATTTCGGTGATGACATCATAGGCCATGCGGACGTCATACTCGGTGGTTTCGAACTGACCGGCCTGAAAGCGGATCACCAGATCGCCATCGACACGGGTCTGGGTCAGATAGATGCGGCCATCATCGTTGATCGCATTGACCAGCCGCAGGTTCAGATCGTCCAGATCCGTTTGCCCATCGGGTATATAGCGGAAAGTCCACAGCGACCACATCGGCGGGGTGACAATCTGGAAATCCGGTGCGGCCGCCAGCCGGTCATGCAGGTCCACGGACCAGTTCACATGGTTGCGCAGCCGTTCGCGCAGTCCCTCTAACCCATACGCCCGCAGCACGAACCACAGTTTCAGCGCCCGGAACCGACGGCCCAGGGGCACCGACCATTCCGAATAGTTTATGATCCCATCCTTGCCGTGCGTCTTGAGGTATTCGGGGCTGATCGCCAGCGTCTGCACCAGATCGTCGGGGTTTTTCAGGAAATGTGCGCAGCAGTCGAACTGCACGCCCAACCATTTATGCGGGTTGAACACGATGCTGTCAGCTTGCGCGATCCCGGGCCAATAGTGGCGGTATTCCGGACAGATCATCGCCGATCCCGCCCAGGCCGCGTCCACATGGGAATACAGCCCGTATTTCTGCGCGATCTTCAGGCATTCATCCACCGGATCGGTCGCCCCGGTGCCGGTCCCTCCGACACATAGAATGACGCCCGCGGGTTGCAAACCAGAGTCTAAATCGGTCTGAATCGCCGTTTCCAGCGCCTCGGGGTCCATGCCGCGCCAGTCTCCCTTGATCGGGATGCGCACCAGGTTGTCCTGTCCGACCCCGGCCACCCAGATGGCGCGATCCACCGAGGTATGTACTTCGGCCGAGCAATAGACGCGCAGTGGCTTCTGCCCGAACAACCCCTGCTGGTTTCCCTGCCAGTTCAACGCCTTTTCCCGCATGGTCAGCACCGCCGCCAGCGTCGCCGAAGAGGCAGAATCCTGAATGACGCCGGCAAACCCCTCGGGCAGGTCCAGGGCCTGACGCAGCCAGTCCATCATCTGCGTTTCCATCTCGGTCGCGGCGGGTGAGGTCTGCCACAACATGCATTGCGGTGCGATAGCACTGGTCAGAAACTCGGCCAGAACCGAAGGGGGCGACGTGTTGGCATTGAAGTAAGCAAAGAACCGGGGGTGTTGCCAATGGGTGATCCCAGGCATCACGATATCTTCGAAATCGCGAAAGATATCCTCCATTGCCTGCGCCTGTTCCGGTGGATGGGCGGGCAGGACGTCCAGAATCTCGCCCGGTTCGGTCCGGGCACGCACCGGTTTGTCACCAACGGTCAGGTGGTAATCCTGCGCCCATTCAGAAATTCGCTTGCCCCAGTCGGAGAACTCATCCCACTTCATTTCAGACCTCGTTTTTGTCCGGTGCGCGCCTTGTCTGGTCCGGCTTTACTCTGCCGACAGTGATGGGCATCTGCGGCCGAAGGTCAACGATCTTTCGATCCTGCGTCCTGCCAAAAGCTCTGAACACAGGAAAGTGCACACTTTTGATCAGAGTCTAATTAAGGCTAAACGCGCAAAAACAGCCAGAAAAAGTGTTGCGCCCGTTGCAGAGCAGCCGGAATTCGGCGACAATTTCCTATGACCAATGAAGTACCATTGACGTCACGTTCATTGCCCATTGCATTACTTCGGGCCAGAGAACGGGTCATGGGGCCCATTCGCAAGATGCTGGCGGATGTCGGTGTAACCGAACAGCAATGGCGCGTGCTTCGCGTCCTGGACGAGGAAGGCCCGCAAGAGCCGACCCATATTGCGGACCGGGCCTGCCTGTTGTTGCCCAGCCTCACCCGCATTCTGCAAAAGCTCGAGGCCAAGGGGCTGATCCGCAGGGAAATCCACCCGGACGACAAGCGCAGGCAGATCGTCGATATCTCAGCCAAGGGAAAGCAGATTATCCACGACAACATTCAGGTGACGGTCCATCTGGCCGAAGATCTGCGTACCAAGCTGGGCCCGGAGCGGCACGAGGCGCTGTTGGACCTGTTGAATGAACTGCGCAATCTGGAAGCGTGACGCCCACATACGAACCCCGCCGGAGGTAGGCATTCTCTCCGGCGGGGCGGCCAGACGTGTACTGGATTATGTGCCTGGCCCGAGGCCGGTTGCGTCGGATAGGTCCCGACGGTCCGACCTACGCTTCAGAAAACGTGCCGGACCGAAATATACCGGCTCTCTGACGCAAAGACCTTGGGGGTAAAGTCTTAGGCCGTAGTTCTCTGAAGTATTCGCATCCGTTAACGCCGCGTGGTTCGCGGCATTATGGGATGTCTTCACGTCCAGACGGGTGCAAGTTTACCCGCCGTACCTGTGAGCGGCGGCCAGAGCGCGCCGTACCCCGAGTCACCGGCGTCGTCGCTCTACCACCTTCCAATTTAGAACTGTTCCGGTGTTTTCCAAGACAGGGCACCCGGATTGTGAACGGGATTTGCTCAGGTTTTTGTGTTCCGCGGTGCCGGGCATGCGCAAAACCGGGCGTCTTGCCCCGTCGGTTTGCGGCGTTAATATGCGGGCTGGCTGAAACAAAAGGGGGCCGCGATGCCAGAAACTGTGTTTTCTTTACCCGAGCCGATTGCGATTCCGGTTCAGGGGCAGCAGGCGGCTTACCCGGTGGGGCGGATCTTCTGTGTCGGCCGCAACTATGCAGCGCATGCGGCCGAGATGGGGCACGAGGTCGATCGCGAGGCGCCGTTTTATTTCACCAAGTCCGCCTCAAATGCGGTTCTGACTGGTGCGGCTGTGCCGTATCCGCCGGGCACGGAAGACTTTCATCACGAGATGGAGCTGGCCGTCGCCATCGGCAAACCCGTCTTTCGCGCCACCAGCGCACAGGCCTGGGACGCGGTTTACGCCTATGGCTGTGCGCTGGACATGACCCGTCGCGACCTGCAGATCCGCGAGCGCAACAAGCAGCGCCCCTGGGATCTGGGCAAGGATCTGGAGGCTGGGGCAGTGTTTGCGCCGTTGACACCAGCGGCGGATTGGTCGCCGGCGGATGACACCCGCATTCATCTGAGTGTGAATGGCGAGCTCCGCCAGGATGCAACGCTGAATGAGCTGATATGGAAGATCGACGAGATCGTCAGCCATCTGTCCGGCTATTACCACCTGCGGCCCGGAGACCTGATCCTGACCGGCACGCCCGCTGGTGTCGGCCCGGTGCAGGCCGGTGATGTGATCGAGGGCGGCATCGATGGGTTGCAGCCGATCCGATTGACGCTGACAGACGCTGAATAGACCCTATTTAGGGTCTTTCAGCCAGTCTTTCGCAAATTCAACGTCGTCCAGCCCGGCAAAGCGACGGACCCGGTCCAATTCCGATTGCAGGCGACGGATGCGGGGTTCTGACCAGCGCACCTTGCGCTCTGGCCACAGCGCGCTGACTTGCAGAATGCCCCTGTCGCGTTGGGCTTTCATGTCGATACGGCCGACCATCCGGTCGCCCTCCAGCAGCGGAAAGACATAATACCCGTAGGTCCGCTTGGCGGCAGGGACGAAGACCTCGATCCGATAGTGGAAGCCGAACAGCCGCTCGGCCCGGTTGCGGTCGCGCAGCATCGGGTCGAACGGGCTGAGAACCCGGATACGGCCCGGTGATGCGGGCAGGTCAGCCTCGGTCAGCCCCGGCCGGGCCAGCAGTTTCCGTACCTGACCATTGGCACAGGTCACTTCGATTTCCTCCAAATCCCCGCGTGTTAGAGCCTGTTCACACCAAGATTTCGCCTCGGCCACGCTGACCGTGTCCCAGAAGGCCGCCAGCTCTCCGGACGTGGCAAAACCCAGCCGGTCCAGCGCGGAATTGCACAGCCAATCCACGGTTGCCTCGGCATCGCAGGCCATGTTGCCCGGGCACAGATGCGTGTCGATCACCCGTTCCGTCAGGTCATAGCGTTTCTGAAATCCGTTGCGGCCAATCACCGTCAGGGCCCCCGACCGCCACAGAAACTCCAGCGCAGTTTTCGAGGGGTGCCAGTCCCACCAACCGCCCGATCCTTTCTTTTCGTCCTTGCCCACATCCGACGAGGATACCGGCCCGTGGTCGCGGATATGTTGCAGGACAGTGGCAAATTGCTGTTCGAACCCGTCGCGACGCCAGTTCTTCCAGCGGGACTTCAGCAGATCGGCATCCCGTTGAAACCGCAGGTGCCAATGCGGATAGAACTCCATCGGAATGACCGCTGCGTCATGGGTCCAGTGTTCGAACAATGCCTTGTCGCGCTCATAGAGGCGCTTGAGGTTCTTCGCGCGGTAGGACGGCCGCCGCGAAAACAGGATCATGTCATGGGCGCGGGCGACGGTGTTGATGCTGTCCAGCTGCACAAAACCCAGCCGGTGGATCAGGTCCAGCAGGTCAGCCCCTTTGGCCCCGCCTGCAGGCTGTTCGGCCAGCGCATGACGGTCCATGAACAGAGCACGGGCCGCCTTGTTGTCCAGCCGTGGCAGCGCCATGGCGTCAGCGCCGTTTCAGCGTATCGCCATAGCTGATCTTGGGGGTCAGGGTCACGCGGGTGTCGACCTCGGCATCCGGCTCGGCCAGTTGTGCGGCGATGATTTCGGCGGCTTTGCGTCCGATCTCCAACCGGCAGGCATCCATCGTGGCCAGTTTGCGGGGCAGACCCTGCAACAGCTCGACGTTATTGAACCCGGCCAGACCGATTTGCCCGGGCACGTCGATGCCCTGCTCCAGCAGATACAGCAGACCCCCGGCGCCAATCATGTCATTGGAGTAATACAGGAAATCCAGATCCGGAGAGCGATCCAGCATGGCCTGTGTCATCTCGCGTCCCTTGGCCAGGGCTGAGCCGCCGGAATAGAACTCGCGATCCTCGATCTCGACACCGTTCTTGCCCAGAACTTCGGTGAAGCCTTCAAACCGTTTCCGCGCGCGGTGGTCCAGCGGCATCTTAGTGCCCATGAAGCCGATATGTTCGTAACCCGCCTTCAGGATCGCTTCGGCCATCTCGCGCCCGGCGCGACGGTGCGAAATTCCAACCATCGCATCCACCGGCTTGCCATCGGTGTCCATGATCTCAACCACCGGGATGCCGGCGGAATCCAGCATGGCACGGGCAGCCTCGGTATGCTCAAGCCCCGCGATAATCACCCCCGAAGGCCGCCACGAGAGCATCTCGTACAGAACCTTTTCCTCTTTCTCGGGCAAATAGTCGGTGACGCCGACCACGGGCTGCAATTCGGTATCTTCCAGAACCTGATTGATGCCGGTCAGCACCTCGGGGAAAACCATGTTCGACAGCGACGGGATGATCACCGCGACCAGGTTGACCCGGCTCGAGGCCAGCGCGCCTGCGATCTTGTTGGGCACATATCCCAGCTCTTTCGCGGCAGCCAGAACGCGGGTGCGGGTGGCGTCGGATACGTCGCCCCGGTTTCTCAGCACCCGGCTGACCGTCATCTCTGACACTCCGGACGCTTCGGACACATCACGAAGGGTAAGCGGGCGTTTTGTTTCTGTGGTCACGGAGGGCACCTGCGCTGTTGTTTTGCCCGATGGTAGCGTGAACAGGACGCGATTTACAACTGTTGTGCAAAACTCATGACAACCGAAAAAAACCGCGCTACAGAGGGCCTTGCGCGGCCCCGTGGCTCAACTGGATAGAGCAGCCCCCTCCTAAGGGGCAGGTTGCAGGTTCGAATCCTGCCGGGGTCGCCAGTTTCAGGCTGTTTCGTTCAGGGGCCTGACGGTGCTCCAGACGCAATCGTGGTCTGATAACGGGGGCCCGAGGCGGAAATCGAGGTCAGAATTCCGCTTTCCACAGGTGCGAATCCTCGGCCTGCCAGCCAGTCCAGCATCATTTCGCGGTCCGGGTGCGGCGTGATCAGGCTTGGCCGCGTCGTCAGCCCGGGCGGGGTGAATGCCCAGGAATAGCCATGGCCCACGGCCAGATCGAACAGTGTCTCCCGCTGCCAGTCAAAATCTGGCGGGAGGTGGTTGCCGGTGTTCAGGTCTCCGCCGATGAGGACCGGCAGACCGGGGGCAAAGGCATCAATCTTCTGCAGCAACAGGTCGAACTGAGCATGCCGGTGCGCGGTATCCGCGTTGCTTTCCAGATGGGTCGAAACCACACAGACGGGGCCGCTGGCAGTGGGGATCACGGCGACGATGGCTATTCGGCCGCGGACGCGGGGCTGTTCGGGGTCGGCCGCGCCGGCCTCGGACGCGAACCAGTGGCCGTGGTCGTTGATTTCATCCGTGCAGAAAGACCGTTCGGTCGGGCCGCCCTGATCCAGCTCGTGAAACTCCACCCTGAAGGCGTAGACCATGCCCAGTGCGCGCGCCATTTCTGTGGTTGTGTGGCGTTGAGACGTGCGGGCCATGCCGTGATCGACCTCGGACAGCAGCGCGACGTACGGGGCGATTGGTTTCAGATGCGTGGCTGTGGTGCCAAGGCGGCGCTGCAGGGCCTTGATCTCATTCCGCATCTGGTTGCGCGGCTTGGCGTCCAGGTTCGAGAGCGGCTCATCAAACAGGAACAACGTCGGATCGCGGACCACCGCACAGCTCGGAATCCCGCAAGCTCGGGATGTGAGGTGCGGCCATGACACAGCACCTCACGCATGGCGGGTTTAATAAAGGCTCTGGATCAGGTCGGGTTGCCCCCGATCGCGGAAGAGGCGAGGGAGTTTACTGTCGCGGCCGGGTATAAGGCGTCGATGACCCTGTTGCGGGACAACAGCCTGGATGCGCTGGTTTGTGCCAATGACGCCAGCACAATCGGAGCGCTGACCGCAGCGCGAGAACGTGGCATGGAAGTGCCGGGGCCCTGTCGATTGTGGGCTTTGACGATATCGAAATGGTCGGATGGCCGACCTTCTACCTGAGCACCGTCAGAAACCCCATCGACGAGGCGGTCGAGCACGTGATCCACTTGCTTGAACGCCGGTTGTCCGAGCCCGCAAGAACCAGCGAAACCCTTCCGATCGATCCCTATTTTGTGCCGCGCGGGACGTATTGAACGCCCGTTTCGCACGTGTCAGCGGTGCAGCTTCCCGGCGCCGCGCGCTTCGATCCCGGCAGGTTCGGGAAAGCGGGCGCGGGTGCGGTTGGCAAAGGCCACCAATGACAGCATCACCGGCACCTCGACCAGAACGCCGACCACGGTGGCCAGGGCGGCGCCCGAATTCAGGCCGAACAGGCTGATGGCGACGGCGACGGCCAGCTCAAAGAAGTTCGACGTGCCGATCATGGCGCAGGGGGCGGCGATTCGGTGGGGCACTTTCAGCGCGTAAGCCGCGCCGTAGGCCAAAGCGAAGATCCCATAGCTCTGTATCAGGATCGGTACGGCGATCAGGACAATCACCAGCGGTTTCGCCAGAATGGTCTGACCCTGCAGGCCGAACAGGATGACCACCGTTGTGATCAGGCCCAGCACCGACCACGGCTTCACCCGGGCCGAAAACGCGTCGATGGCGTCCTGTGAGCCCAGTTTGCGGCGTGTGATCAGCCCGGCGATCAGAGGCAGCACCACATACAGCACTGTTGCCAGCACCAGCGTTTGCCACGGGACCGAGATATCGGTGACGCCCAGCAAAAACGCCACGATTGGGGCAAAAGCGACCACCATGATCAGGTCGTTCACCGAGACCTGCACCAGCGTATAGGTTGGATCGCCTTTGGTCAGTTGCGACCAGACAAACACCATCGCGGTGCAGGGGGCCGCGCCCAGCAGGATCAGACCGGCAGTGTATTGTGCGGCATCCTCGGGCTGAATCCACGGCGCAAAAACGTAGTCGAAGAACAGCACCGCCAGCAGCGCCATGGTGAAGGGCTTGATCAGCCAGTTGACCACAAGTGTCACGATCAAACCCTTCGGTTGGCGCGCCACGCCCGCAACAGCGCCGAAATCGACGCCGACCATCATCGGAAAGACCATGGCCCAGATCAGCAGGGCCACCACCAGGTTGACGCTGGCCACCTCGGCCGAGGCGATCAGTCCGACCAGACCCGGCGCGGCCAGACCGATCAGAATTCCTGCAATCATGGCGAGGGCGACCCAGACGGTCAGGTAGCGTTCGAAAATGCTCATGAGTAGGCCTCATTTGCTTGGTCGGTCAGCTTGCCCGAGGTCAGCGCCGCAAGTGCCACCATCACGGCAGCGGTTCCCAGAACCAGAGGCAGCCCACCGACCTGATAGGTCAGGCCCGACAGCACGGTGCCCAAAAGGCGGCCCGTCGCGTTGGCCATGTAGTAGAAGCCCACATCCATCGTCACCCGTTCGGATTTAGTAAACGCCAGGATCAGGTAGGAATGCAGCGAAGAGTTGACCGCAAAGATTGCCCCGAACACCAGGAGGCCCAGAACCAGCGTGACGGTCAGCCATGTCTGCGGCCCTTGGGAGACCAGCACTACAACCGTCAACGCCGCCGGAACACAAAACAGGGCGGTGGCCCAGCTGCGGGCGGCGTGGATCAGATCGCCTTCGCTGCGTTCGGATGCGCGCAGGATCTTGGGCGCGCTGGCCTGAACGGCTCCGTAGAGGATGACCCAGACGGCCATGAAGGTGCCGATCATGAAAAACGACGTGCGGTTGCCTTCTTCGGTGCCGTCGGACAGGACCGCATAGAAATAGATCGGGATGCCGACCACAAACCACACGTCCCGCGCGCCGAACAGAAACACCCGCGCAGCCGACAGCCAGTTCACATTTGAAGATTTCGAAAAGACTTCCGAGAACTTCGTGCCCTTGCGCCCCTTGGGCAGGCCGGGTGGCATCAGCAGGATCACAGCAACCAGAATGATCGCCAGCACAATCGCCATGGCCAGCGTGGCCCACATAAAGCCCAGCGTCGCCAGCAAGGCAGCACCCAACAAAAAGCCCAGTCCTTTGACGGCGTTTTTCGAGCCGGTGAGAACAGCAACCCAGCGGAACAGCCCGCCACCCTCGGTCGGCGCCAGCAGCTTCACGGCGGATTTCGAGGACATCTTGGCCAGATCCTTGGCCACGCCACTGGCCCCTTGCACGATCATGACAAAGGCAACTTTGGCCGGAATCGCCCAGTTAGGGTCTAGTTGCGTGAGAACAAGAAGTGCCCCCACCTGCAACGCCAACCCTGCATACAGCGTCGAGGTCAGCCCGAACCGCGCCGCGATCCAGCCCGCCGCAAGGTTGGTTCCCATCCCGGCAATTTCATAGAGCACAAACAGATACGCCAACTGAACCGGCGAGAACCCCATCGTATGAAAGTGCAGCAGCACCAGCATCCGCAGGGCCCCGTCGGTCAGCATAAAGGCCCAATAGGCCGCCGTGACCGCAATATAGGCCGACAGTCCTTCGGGCCGGGTTGTCACAGCAAGGCTCCAACCTTCAGCGCGACATCGACCAGACGATGGGCATAGCCCATCTCGTTGTCGTACCACGCATAGATCTTCACCTGCGTTCCGTTCACCACCATGGTTGAGGGTGCATCAACGATCGAAGACCGTTCGTCATTGGTGTAATCGGTCGAGACCAGCGGGCGGGTTTCATAGCCCAGAATGCCCTTCAACTCACCCTCGGCTGCGGCTTTGAAGAAGGCGTTGACTTCATCAGCAGTGGTTTCGCGTTCCACCTCGAACACGCAGTCGGTCAGCGAGGCATTCAGCAGCGGTACACGGACTGCGTGGCCGTTCAGGCGGCCTTTCAATTCGGGATAGATCAGCGTGATCGCGGTGGCCGAGCCGGTGGTAGTCGGGATCAGCGAGTTCAGCGCCGAGCGCGCGCGGCGCAGGTCCTGGGCCGGACGGTCCACGATGGTTTGCGTATTGGTCACGTCATGGATCGTGGTCATCGAGCCGTGGCGGATGCCGAGGTTCTCATGGATGACCTTGACCACCGGAGCCAAACAGTTGGTGGTGCAGGAGGCCGCTGTCACGATGTGATGCGTGGCCGGGTCATAGGTGTCTTCGTTGACGCCCATGACGATATTGGCGGTGGGGCCGTCCTTGACCGGGGCCGAGACAACAACCTTTTTCACGCCAGCTGCAAAATAGGGGGCCAGCTTGGCCTCGGTCTTGAAAACACCAGTGCAGTCGATCACCACATCCACACCATCCAGAGGCAGGGCGTCCAGGTCTTTGGTGCCGATAAAGGGCAGGCGGGTGCCGTTAATGGTGACGCTGTCCGAGTCGTGCGAAAACTCTGCGTCCCAGCGACCGTGCACCGTGTCGAACTCCAGCAGGTGCGTGTGCATCTCGGGGTCACCGACCCCGTCATTGATCCAGGCGATCTTTGCGCCTTTTTCCAGCAACGGCTTCAGGGCCAGTTTTCCCATCCGGCCCAGGCCGTTTACAGCGTAAGTCGTCATTTCGTGTCCTCAAGTGACGTTCTGCCGATGTCATCGACAGCAGTTTGCAATGCGATCCGGTCCAGGCTTTCGACCGGTAGCGAGGTAAAGGCCTCGATCCGGCGCTTCAGCGCGCCATAGGCGTTCTGGAAAGCCAGGCTTTTTTCCGCATCGGTGCCGGAGGCCTTGACCGGATCCACCATGCCCCAATGGCCGCTGATCGGCTGGCCTTCCCAGGCCGGACATTCTTCGTTGGCGGCCTGGTTGCAGACGGTAAAGACGAAATCCATCTCGGGCGCGCCCGGCGCGGCGAACTCGGACATATGCTTGGAGCGCAGGACCGAGGTGTCATGCCCCTTGTCGCTCAGGACCTGAACAGCAAATGGGTTAAGCTCGGTGGTTGGCTGGGTTCCGGCGGAATACACGTTGAACCGATCGCCGCCCAGTTCGCGCAGCAGCGATTCGGCAAAGATCGAGCGGGCAGAGTTGCCCACACACAGAAACAGTACATTGAACTTGCGGTCCGTCATGGCGTCACTTCCTTGGCTGAAAGGCATGCAGATATCAGGGCGGCCACGGCAGCAATCGAGGACTAGAAAATCCAGCATGTGCTGCACGTTCTTCATATCGACCGAATAGAGCAGAGAGGTTCCCGACCGTTCCTGCGTCACCAACCCCGAGCGTTGCAGAGCATTCAGATAATTCGACAGGGTGCTGGCCTTGATATCCAGCTCTGCCGCCAGCTCTCCGGCGGGCACGGTGTCAGGAAAGCGTCGCATCAACATGCGAAACACCGAGATGCGCTGTGGGTGGCCGAGGATGGCGAGTTGGTCGGTAATTTGTTCTGTCATATTTCATGAAATATAGAAATAAAGATTGCACGACAATCCGGGAAACGCGCCGTTACAAAAAATTCACAGTCCAAGCGCGGACGTGGAGTTTCGGGGCAGAAAATCGGGGGCAAGAACGGGAAACGCCACAGAACCGATAGATGATGAAATCACCAAGATCGAGGCTTGCGCGTGCTACCCCGACCGTTTAAACGGACCATCGCTTGCCTCAATAGCTCAGCTGGTAGAGCAGGTCCTTCGTAAGGACAAGGTCGGGGGTTCGAGTCCCTCTTGAGGCACCACGTTTTCCAATAGTAAAGTCGTTGACGCTCAGGCGCGCTTCTCGCCGATCGTTGTTACGCCCAGAACCGACAGCACCTTGGCCTCGATCTGTTCGGCATTCATACCCGCGACGGCGTACATATCCGCCGGGCTGGCCTGATCGATGAAGGTATCCGGCAGCACCATCGAGCGGAATTTCAATCCGTGATCGAACACGCCCTCATCCGCAAGCAGTTGCGCCACATGGCTGCCGAAACCGCCAACCGCGCCTTCTTCGATGGTGATCAGGGCCTCGTGGTTTGTGGCGAGGTCCAGAATCAGTTCGTGATCCAGCGGTTTGGCAAAACGGGCATCGGCAATGGTGGGGGTGATGCCCCGGGCCGAGAGCGCTTCGGCGGCTTTCTGAACCTCGGCCAGACGGGTGCCAAAGGACAGCAGCGCCACGCGTGCGCCTTTCTGGATCATGCGGCCTTTGCCGATTTCCAGCACCTCACCGCGTTCGGGCAGATCGACGCCAACCCCTTCACCGCGCGGATAGCGGAACGCGATGGGGCCGTCGTCATGGGCCGCGGCGGTGGCGACCATATGCACCAGTTCGGCCTCATCCGCGGCGGCCATCACGACCATGCCGGGCAGGTTGGCCAGATAGGCGATGTCGAATGACCCCGCATGGGTTGCCCCATCGGCACCCACAAGCCCTGCGCGGTCGATGGCAAAACGCACCGGCAGGCGCTGAATGGCGACGTCATGCACGACCTGATCGTAACCGCGCTGTAGGAAGGTGGAATACATCGCGCAGAACGGCTTCATCCCACCAGCCGCCAGCGCTGCGGCAAAGGTCACGCCATGCTGTTCGGCAATCGCCACGTCAAAACAGCGCGAGGGGTAGCGCTCCGCGAAAAGGCTCAGCCCGGTGCCGTCCGGCATCGCAGCGGTGACGGCCACGATCTTGTCATCGCGCCCGGCTTCTTCGACCAGCATTTTGCCAAAGACCGAGGTATATGACGGCGCGTTGGACGGGGCCTTGTGCTGCTTGCCAGTGACAACGTCGAACCTGGCCGTCGCATGGCCTTTGTCCCGGGCCTGCTCGGCGGGCGCGTATCCCTTGCCCTTTTTGGTCAACACATGGATCAGGATCGGACTGGTTGCCCGTGCCTTGACGGTGCGCAGAACCGGCAGCAATTGGTCCATGTCGTGACCGTCCAGCGGGCCGATATAGGAAAAGCCCAGCTCTTCGAACAAGGTGCCACCCACGGCCATGCCTTTCAGCATTTCCTTGGCGCGTTTGGCACCCTCGCGGAACGGTTCAGGCAGCAGCGAGACCGCACCCTTGGCGGCGGCTTTCAGATCGTGGAACGGGGCCTCGGTGTAAATCCGCGACAGATAGCTGGACAGCGCGCCGACAGGCGGTGCGATGCTCATCTCATTGTCATTCAGGATGACGATCAGGCGCTTTTTCAGGTGGCCTGCATTGTTCATCGCCTCGAACGCCATGCCCGCAGACATCGAGCCGTCACCGATCACCGCAATCGCATCGCCCAGCCCTTCGGGTGTCACACCACCCAGATCGCGGGCAACGGCAAAGCCCAGCGCTGCGCTGATCGAGGTTGAGCTATGGGCCGCGCCGAACGGGTCATAGGGGCTCTCGCTGCGTTTGGTAAAGCCGCTCAGCCCGTCTTTCATACGCAGTGTGCGGATACGGTCGCGCCGCTCGGTCAGGATTTTATGCGGATAGCATTGATGCCCCACGTCCCAGATGATCTTGTCGCGGGGTGTGTCAAAGACGGCGTGCAGTGCAGTGGTCAGTTCGACCACACCCAGACCTGCCCCCAGATGGCCGCCGGTGACGGATACGGCCGAGATCGTCTCGGCCCGTAATTCCTGCGCCACCTGATGCAGTTGCGCGTCCGAAAATTGCTTGAGGTCCGCGGGGCGGCTAACAAGATCCAGCAGGGGCGTGTTCGGGCGGTCAGACATGTGGCGCGTTCCTGGCTTAGCTGTCCCGGGCAATAACGAAGCGGGCGGCGTCCTTCAAGGTTTCAGCCGAGGGTCCGTACCCATCCAGCGCAGCACAGGCCTGATCGACCAGCTCTGCAGCACGGGTCTTGGCCGCTTCCAGACCCAACAGGGATACAAACGTGGCCTTTCCGGCCTCGGCATCCTTTTGCAGGCGTTTCCCGGCCTTTTCGGCATCACCTTCCACATCAAGGATGTCATCCGCGATCTGAAAAGCAAGGCCAAGGGCTTGGGCATATTGGCGCAACGGCTCCGGATCGGCCTGTGCCAACCGTGCCCCCGCGCAGGCCGACCATTCTATCAGCGCCCCTGTTTTACCCGCCTGCAGGCGGGTAATTTCGTCCAGCGTCAGCGGCGCGGCGGCTGATTCCGCCGCAATGTCCAGCGCCTGACCCAGCACCATGCCTTGCGCCCCGCTGGCTTTGGCCAGCGTCAGGGCCAGGTCCGCGCGGACCTCGGCATTGCCGACCTCGGGCCGGGTACACAGTTCAAAGGCCAGCGTCTGCAGCGCGTCCCCGGCCAGAACGGCGGTGCCTTCATCCCATTTCACATGCACGGTCGGGCGCCCCCGACGCAGATCATCGTCATCCATGCAGGGCAGATCGTCATGCACCAGCGAATAGGCGTGCAGCGCTTCGATCCCCGCCGCGGGCCAGATTGCACGGCCCACGTCCACGCCATGCAGACGCGCGCTTTCCAGTACCAGAAACCCGCGCAGCCGCTTGCCGCCTTCGGTGGCATAGGCCATCGCCCGGGTCACATCCAGATCGTCCAGCGCGCCCAGAACCAGATCGAACTGATCCTGAATCCGCGCCGCATCCTGCGCAAGCTTTTCGCGAAACATTTACTGACCTTCGACAGGTGTCGTCCCGGTCGGCTGACCATCGGCATCCAGAGTGATCGCGGCCACTTTTTCCTCAGCCCGTTTCAGCTCATCCTCGCAGCGTTTCTTAAGTTGTGCGCCCCGCGTGTAAAGGTCGATGGACTGGTCCAGCGCCACGTCGCCGCGCTCCAGCTGGCCGACCACGGCCTCAAGCTCTTTCATCGCCTGTTCGAATGTCATCTGATCAACGGGGGTATCGGTCATCGGGCTGCCTTCATCAATTCTTCCACATGGGCGCGGGTGGCCTCGGCCAGTGCGTTCAGATCATACCCGCCTTCCAGAGTCGAGACGATACGTCCTTCGCACAGCTCATCAGCAAGTTTACATAGCTCTGCCGTGATCCAGGCGAAATCGCCGGTGGACCAGTTCAGATTGGCAAGCGGATCGTCCTGATGCGCGTCGAACCCGGCCGAGATGATGATCAGTTCAGGCTTGAAGGCGCGAAGACGCGGGAAGGCTTGCGTTTCATAAGCCCTGCGCATCTCGGCGCCGCCTGTCCCGGGGGCAAGGGGGATGTTGAGAACGGTCTCAAAGGCTCCGGTCTCATCCGGCCGTCCCGATCCGGGCCACAGAGGCATCTGTTGGCTGGTGATCACCAGCGCGTGCTTCTCATCCCACAGCAGATCCTGCGTGCCATTGCCGTGATGGACGTCGAAATCGACCACCGCGACCCGGCTCAGCCCGTGATGATCCAGCGCGTGCTTGGCTGCCAGCGCTGCATTGCCGAACAGGCAGAACCCCATGGCCGTGTCTGTTTCCGCATGATGCCCTGGTGGACGGATGGCACAAAACGCGTTTGGGGCGTCTCCTCCCAGTACCATATCCACCGCCCGCACCATGGCCCCGGCAGCGCGATAGGCCGCATCGACCGAGCCCGGAGACATGAACGTATCCCCGTCGATCTGGGCAAACCCCTCAGCCGGGCGCGCGCTGCGAATATCCCGGATGTAGCTTTCCGGATGCACCCGCAACAGATCATCATCTGCCGCCAAAGGTGCCGTCACCCGGTTCAAATCCAACGACTCCAGCGCGTGCAGGATGTGCTCCAAACGCGCCACCCGCTCAGGATGCCCGCCCGGCGTCACATGTCCCAAACAATCCGCATGAGTCAGAAGGGCAGTTTTCATCTGGGTCCCCTGTTCATCTGGCCAAAAATACCTTCGCCGAAGGTATAAAACCGCCGCGCAGCGGCACAATCAATCCGGCGCCAGCATATACCCGGCACCCCGAACGGTCTGCAGGTACCGAGGCTGCTTCGGGTCCTGTTCGATCTTCCGACGCAGGCGGGTGATCTGCACGTCCACCGCGCGCTCCTGCGCCTGACCCTTGTCGCGGCCCAGATCCTCAACCAGTTTGGCGCGGCTGATCGGTTCCCCCGGCTGAGCCGAGAAGATCTTCATCAACTGGCTTTCGGTCGCGGTCAAACGCACCGGGTCTTCGCCCTGCCACATCTCGCCGCGCTCCACGTCATAGCGGATCGGGCCGAGGCTCAGAATCTTGGTGGCCGTGTCATGTGCCTGCGTTTCCGGCATCCGCCGCAGGATCGCATTGATCCGCAGAAGCAGCTCTTTTGGCTCAAACGGTTTGGCAAGATAATCATCCGCACCCGCTTCAAGCCCGGCGATCCGGTGCTCGGTCTCGCCCCGTGCGGTCAACAGCAGGATCGGCGTGGTATGGGTTTCGCGCAGCGTTCTGGTCAGGCTCACACCATCCTCGCCGGGCATCATCACATCCATCACGATCATGTCGAAATCCAGCCCGGACAACACCCGCCTTGCGTGTGCCGCATCACGGGCCGCCGTGACCAGAAAACCGCTCCGCATCAGGAACTTCTTGAGCAGATCACGAATACGCTCATCGTCGTCAACGATCAGCAGATGGGCGTCCATTTCGCTCATGAGGTGGTATCCCGCAGTTTCGTATAAGCATGACGCATATCAGCATCCATCATCGCTTCAAGCACTTTACGAAATCCTGACACGGCCTCGGGGCCCGCATCTTTATACGCCGCGCGCATCCTAACGCGCTGAGCCTCGGACAGTTTCGCCTCGAGCGCCTTGCCCTTTTCGGTCAGAAACAGATGCCGTTCGCGCTTGTCCACCGTGCCCACGCGGCTTTCGACCAGGCCGTCTTCGATCAATGTCCGCAGCACCCGGTTCAGTGACTGTTTCGTCACCCCCAGTATGGCCAGCAGGTTGTTCACTGTCGTCCCCGGCGCGCGGTTGATGAAGTGGATCGCCCGGTGATGCGCCCGGCCATAAGCCATCTGCGCCAATATGCGATCAGGGTCGGCGGTAAAGCCGCGATAGGCGAAAAACATCGCCTCGATCCCCTGCCGAAGCTGTTCGTCGGTCAAAAACAGCAGGCTTTCACCGCCAAAGACTTGGGCGGGACGCGTATCCGACATAGTATGCCTCATTCGTTACTCGTGTCGAGTTTATGTCAGCGTTGTTGACATTCCAAGAGTGGACAGGTATCGAATCGCAGTTTCTGCGCAACTTTATGTCCGCATCGGACTTAATTGGCGCAACAATCGGAAAATTCAACCCAAGGCTGGAGGTTTCGCATGGCGGGGTATGATGATCGTGATGGCACCATCTGGTTGGATGGCAAACTTGTGCCCTGGCGCGAGGCCAATGTGCACATCCTGACCCATGCGATGCACTATGCGTCCTCGGTCTTTGAAGGAGAGCGCGCCTACAACGGTAAGATCTTCAAAAGCCGCGAACATTCCGAGCGTCTGATCGCCTCGGCCGAGGCGCTGGACATGCCGATGCCCTATTCGGTGGACGAGATCGAGGCCGCCAAGGAAGAAGCGCTGAAAGCCAGCGGCCTGCAGGACGCTTATGTCCGTGTGCTGGTCTGGCGCGGCTCGGGCGAGGATATGGGCGTGGCGTCGGCCAGGAACCCGGTACGCATGGCCGTGGCCGTCTGGCCTTGGGGCGCCTATTACGGCGACGCCAAGATGCAGGGCGCCAAGCTGGACATCGCGGAATGGAAACGCCCCAGCCCGGAAACCATCCCGGTCCATGCCAAGGCGGCGGGTCTCTACATGATCTGTACCATCTCGAAGCATAAGGCCGAGGCCAAGGGCTGCTCGGATGCGCTGTTCATGGACTGGCGCGGTTATGTGGCCGAGGCGACAGGTGCCAACGTGTTTTTCGTCAAGGATGGTGAGGTCCACACGCCGCTGGCTGATTGCTTCCTGAACGGCATCACCCGCCAGACCGTGATCCAGATGCTGAAAGACAAAGGCATCACTGTCCACGAGCGCCGCATCAAGCCCGAAGAAATGGCCGATTTCGAACAGTGCTGGCTGACCGGCACGGCCGCCGAGGTCACCCCGGTCGGGCAGATCGGCGACTATACTTTCGAGGTCGGAGACCTGACCCGCGAGATCGCCGCAGAGTACGAGGCGCTGGTCCGCGCCTAATCCGAGCGACACACGATTTATGGAACCCCCGCTGTTGGCGGGGGTTTTCTTTGCCCATAGTTCAAGATTTTGTGCAGATCGTTCGGATAGCTGGACGAATGCGCAACCGGGTGTAGGTTTACCCCATGTTGGACCTGCTCAGCGATATCCTTACCCGCCTGTCTCTGCGGGGCACATTCTATTTCCGCACTTCCTTCACGCCGCCGTTTGGTATTCAGGTGCCCGCCTACCAGAACGTCGCCCGGTTTCACTTCGTTCAGCGCGGAGAATTGAAGATTTTCGTCTCTATCACAGGCGAAACGCTGCGTCTGAAGCAGGGCGACTTGATCCTGATCCCGCATGGCTCGGCCCATGCGTTGCTGTGCAATGAGGTCAAACCGATGGACGCGCTGCCGCTTGAGCAAGTGTTGGACGAGGCCGGCTATCAGGGCGATGGCGTGCTGATCTATGGCGGAGAGGATAGGAGCCGCGACACCCAACTGATCTGCGGCCATTTCTCCTTCACCGGGCCGCCGGGGCGGCAAGGCACCGGGCACATGCTGATTGACCGGCTGCCGCCCTATATCCTGATCGAAAACTACGGCGAAGAGGCCGGGGCCTGGATTGAGGCCACTTTGCGCATGATCGGGTCCGAGGTCAGCGGCACCCGGATCGGCGGCGATCTGATTGCGTTGAAACTGTCCGAGGTGCTGTTTGCACAGGCTATCCGCGCCCATCTGGAGCATCAAAGCCCCAGCGAATCCGCGTTGGCCGGATTTGCCGATCCCCGCATTTCCCGCGCGTTGACCGCCTTTCATCAGGCCCCGGCGCAGGAATGGAGCGTCGAATCGCTGGCGCGTGAGGCCGGAATGTCGCGCACCGCCTTCGCGCAGCTCTTTGCCGAGAAGATGGGCACCACACCGATGCAATACCTGACCGACTGGCGGATGCAGATCGCCTGTCACGGCTTGACCGAAGCCCGCTGGAACGTGGCGGATGCGGCGGCCGAGGTCGGTTATGCCTCTGAGGCTGCGTTTTCCCGCGTGTTCAAAAAGCAGATCGGCCTGTCCCCGGCGGCTTATCGGTCGATGCACTGATCCGACATTTTTCTGGACGATCTGCACAGTTTCACGAACGATCCGGAATTAAACGTCCGAATGTACTTTCCTAGTTTGGGGTCATGCCAAGCAAGGAAAGGAAATTTCAATGCCTGCTCGTTTCGTTACCCGCACCATTCACGCCTATCTGGACTATCCGGTTGCCTTCGCCTTGATGGGGCTGCCCTTTGTTCTGGGGATAGGGCAATCCAACCCCATGGCGCTGTGGCTGTCAGTAGCCACCGGAGTCGCGGCCTTTGTGCTGACCGTGCTGACCGACCACCACCTCGGCATCTGGCGCGTGCTGCCCTACAAGGTCCACCTGGCCGTCGATCTGCTGGTCGGGGTCGTGTTCCTGGCCGCGCCCAGCCTGTTTGGGTTCTCGGGGCTGGATGCGATATACTATTGGCTGAACGGCGCGGCGGTGGTCGCCGTCATCTCGCTCAGCACGCCGGAACAGGGTGTGACTGCCTGAGCGGGCTATACACAGGTGTCACAATATCATCGTGATACTTTCAAGAATTTGAGCCGCTTGTTTTACAAACAAGCGGCTCACTGCCGCTCACCAATCGCGTGGCCCGCAAGGGTCACCAGACAGGAGAGCCCCATGACCCGAATCCTTCGTTCCAACCGCCGCGCCTTTCTGGTTGGCAGCACCGCATTTGCCGTGTCTCTGTCCATGCCCGCGATCAGCCGCGCCGCGTCCCGTCCCGTCTTTACCCACGGCGTGCAGTCGGGCGATGTCGACATGAGCTCGGGCATGATCTGGACCCGCACGGATCGCCCTGCGCGGGTGATGATGGAAGTGTCGACCACCGAGAGCTTTGCCGACGCCCGCCAACTGACCCCGATGGATGCTATCCCGAACAGCGATTTCGCAGTGAAGCGGCTGGTCGAGGGGCTGCCCTCGGACCAGGATATCTTCTACCGTTTTGTTGCTGCCGATCTGAGCGATATCAACGTCGTATCAGAGCCTATTATTGGGCAATTCCGCACTGCTCCGTCCGAGCGGCGCAATATCCGATTTGCCTGGTCGGGTGACACCGCCGGGCAGGGCTGGGGTATCGATGACGAGGGGATGCGCACCTATGCGACCATGGCGCAGCACCGGCCGGATTTCTTTATTCATTCCGGTGACACGGTTTATGCCGATGGTCCAATGCAGGATGAGGTCGAGAAAGACGGCCGGCTGATCTGGAAAAACACCACCCTGATTGATGAGAAACGCAAAGTGGCCGAAACGCTGGATGAATTCCGCGCCCAATGGAAATACAACATGATGGACGAGCATGTGCGGGCGATGAACGCCGTCTGCCCGACCTTCTTCCAGTGGGATGACCACGAGGTCGTCAACAACTGGTCGGACGCCAAGGATCTGATCTCGGATGACCGCTATTCCGAAAAATCGGTGCATGTGCTGCAATCCCGCGCGGGCCGTGCCTTCCACGAGATGACCCCGCTGCGGATCACGCCAGCCGAGCCGGGGCGCGTGTATCGCAAGATCTCGTACGGTCCGATGCTGGATGTGTTCTTTCTGGACCTGCGCAGCTATCGCGGGCCGAACGGGCCGTCGATGGAGGATGAAATCACCGACAAGTCGCGCATTCTGGGCGCTGAGCAACTGGCGTGGCTGAAACGCGAACTGGCCGCTTCGCAGGCCATATGGAAGGTGATTGCCTCAGACATGCCCATTGGTCTGATCGTTTGGGATCGGTGGAAGGATCAGAAGGGGGTCGAGGCGATCTCGAACGGGGATAATGGCCCGGCCAAAGGGCGCGAGTTGGAGATCGCCGATCTGCTGCGCTTCATCAAGACCGAAGGGGTTACCAACACGGTGTGGTTCACGGCAGATGTACACTATACGGCTGCGCACTATTATGACCCTAACAAAGCGCAATTCCAGGATTTTGAACCGTTCTGGGAATTCGTGTCCGGCCCGCTGCATGCCGGAACCTTTGGTCCGAACGCGCTGGACGGCACTTTTGGGCCAGAGGTGAAATACGTCAAAGCGCCGACCAAGGAACAGGGCGCCAATCTACCCCCCAGCGCTGGTCTGCAATTCTTTGGTCTGGTCGATATCGACGGGGAGACCCAGCAGATGACCGTGCGCCTGATGGATCGTGCGGATACCGAGCTGTGGTCGGTCACACTGGACCCGCAACCACAGGGGATCTGATCGCCCGCCGCATCGCGTCCCGAAGATTGTTTTGGGGCGCGTTTTTACCCTTGAAAAATCCGACTAAAATAGTCAGATAACGCGTAACGCCAGATGCACCCGCATCCGGCACAGGGTTTCGAGGCGGTTTGCGGGCTTAGCGCATGAAACGGTGAGAGCTTGCCGCCGCCTCGGAAACGAATGATCGGGGTAAGACATGGGCGATGCGCTGGACGAAATCATGGCACGACACGAGGCGGCCACCGCGTGCGGCTGTTGCTGTGACGATGACTTTTGCGCTTATGTTGAGAAGTCACCTAAAGCAGAAAGTGACCTGCCAGAAACCTTGCCAGCCAGTGCCGCAAGCCGCCGCGGATCGGTTCGGTTTCTCAATGAGAATCAGGCGAGGTAACAGCCCCGGGACGGGGCTGTTCAATCACTTAACCTTAGAAATCCACGCCGCGCTGGGCTTTGATGCCAGCTTGGAACGGGTGCTTTTCTTCGGTCATTTCGGTGACCAGATCGGCATAGTCACGCAGCGCTTGCGGGGCATCGCGGCCGGTCAGGAATACGCTGGTCTTGTCGGACCGCTCATTCAGCCCGTCGATCACCTGATCCACCGACAGGTATTCGTAGCGCAGGGCGATGTTGATCTCGTCCAGAACCACCAGATCATAGTCGCCGCTGGCCATCAGCGCTCGGGCCTTGTCAAAGGCGGCGTTGGCGGCGGCAATGTCACGTTCTTTGTCCTGCGTGTCCCAGGTGAAGCCTTCACCCATCGTGTGCCAGGTCACCAGATCGCGCTCTTCGAAAAAGCGCCGCTCGCCGGTTTTCCACTTGCCCTTGATGAACTGCACCACGGCGACCTTCTGGCCCCAGCCGAGCGCCCGGATCACCACGCCAAACGCGGCCGAGGATTTGCCCTTGCCCTTGCCGGTGTTGATCAGAACCAGCCCGCGCTCCGGATCGACAGCCTCGGACACCTTTTTGCGGTGCTGGGCCTGCACCTTCTGCATCTTTTCCTTGTGATCTTGTGCATCGCTCATCGGCGGAACCTTTCTTGATTTGCGCCCAACCTAAGCGAAGTTTGCCAAAGGTAAAGATCAGGCCTTTGGGTCCGGGGCCGATTTGTCCTTGCCCCGATCCACGCCCAGTTGGCGTTCGCGCAGGATAACCAGCACGTTGCCTGCAATGACCAGCGCTGCGCCGCCCAGCATGACAAGTGTCGGCCACTCGTCGAACCACACATAGCCGATGATAATGGCAAACAGCATGGTCGTGTAATCGTAGGGCGCCAGCATCGAGGCCTGTCCAAAGCGATAGGACGAGGTCACCAGAATTTGCGCCACACCGCCGATCAGCCCCATAAAAGCCAATATTAGAGCCTGTTCAATCGTCGGCATTGTCCAGCCCCAAAAGGCGGTCAGGGATGACAGCAGCGTGGCGGTCAGCGAGAAATAGAAGACCACCGCAGCGGGATGGTCGACCTGCACCAATTGCCGGATGTGGATCTGCACAAAGGCCCGCGCCATGGTGGCCGCCAATACGCAGAGCGCGCCGATGGTGGCGGCGGTGTCCATGTTATTGCCGCCCAGCCGTGGCCAGATCATGATCAGCACCCCCAGAAGGCCGATGGCAACAGCGCCAATGCGGATCATGCGAATACGCTCGCCCAGCATGATTGCGGCCAGAATCAGGGTGAAGATCGGGGTGGCATAGCCAATCGCCGTAACCTCGGGCAGGGGCAGCAGGCTGAGACCGGTAAAGGTCAGGCCCATGGCGCTGGTGCCCAGAACGCCGCGCCAGAAATGCCCCATCGGCTTTTTGACCACCAACCCCTGCACCAGCTCACCCCGATAGACCAGCCAGCCGATGATCACCGGAACCGCAAAAAGCGAGCGGAAAAACACCATCTCTCCGGGCGGGAAATCGACCGACAACGCTTTGACAAGCGCCTGCATTGCCGTGAACAGCACAAGCGCGCTGAGTTTCAGTGATACGGCCAGCACAGGTCGATGCGATGTTAAGGGTTTTGCCATCGGCGCGACCCTGCGCTTTTGGCTGTCAAAGATCAATGACCGGTGCGGGAGTTTGACCAGTCGGCGGGCAGAGGGTGGCCGATCTCGTCGGCGAACTCTTCCAGAAACCGGATCATCCGTTGGGTTCGTCGCCGCGCCAAGGCCGCGCCACCTTTGGTCAGCATGTCATCCGGCAGTGCCAAAAGCTTGACCTTCCAGTGGTCGATCGAAAAGGCAAGATCATCCAGCGGGCGGTTTGCGGCGAAAGGATCGGCCGCATCATACAGTGTCCGCCCCAATGCGCCCGAGACGGAGAAGTTCCGTGCAACCCCGATGGCCCCAAGTGCGTCCAGCCGATCCGCATCGCGCAGAATGCAGGCCTCGGGCGTTTCGGGCGTGATATTGGCCGAGAAACTATGCGCTTCGATGGCGTGTTGGATCGCGCTGATTTGGGTGTCGTTATAGCCCAGTTCCCGCAGAACAGGCTCTGAACGCTGTGCCGACTTGCGCGAGGCCAGATGACGCTCGGGGTCGTCTTTCGGCAGATTGACAAGATCATGCAGGTAACAGGCGGCCAGCAACACGGACCGGTCCGTTACCTCATCCGCGATGTTCTGAGCATTCACCCAGACCCGGTCCAGATGGGCCAGGTCATGTGCCGGATCGGTTTCCATCCGCTGCGCGACGACGGCGCGCAGGCGTGTGCGCAGATCAGCCGATCCGTCCACGGTTCTCTCCGATCTGGCCACGGTGCAACAGCAGGTGGTCGAGGATCACGCAGGCCATCATCGCCTCACCCACCGGCACCGCGCGGATGCCGACGCAGGGGTCGTGGCGGCCTTTGGTAATAATCTCGGTCTCCTCGCCGGACTTGGTGATGGTCTTGCGGGTGGTCAGGATCGACGAGGTCGGTTTGACCGCAAACCGCACCACAACATCCTGCCCGGTCGAAATGCCGCCCAGAATGCCGCCCGCGTGGTTGCTGCTGTATTGCGGGCCGTCCTGACCCATGAAAATCTCGTCGGCATTGGCCTCGCCGGTCAGTTCGGCGGCAGCCATGCCTTCGCCGATCTCGACACCTTTGACGGCGTTGATCGACATCATCGCTGCGGCCAGATCAGTGTCTAACTTGGCATAAACCGGTGCGCCCAGCCCGGCGGGAACGCCGCGGGCCACGACCTCGACCACCGCACCGACCGAGTTGCCGGATTTGCGCAGGTCGTCCAGATACACGGCCCAGTCTTCAGCGGCTTGCGCGTCGGGCGTCCAGAACGGGTTCTGTTCAATCTGCGACCAGTCGAAATTGGCGCGGTCGATCTTGTGCGTGCCGATCTGGGTCATATAGCCGGTGATCTGCACATTGGGCGCGATCTGCTTGATCGCCTCACGCGCCAAGCCACCTGCGGCGACCCGCGACGCGGTTTCACGGGCCGAGCTGCGCCCGCCACCGCGATAGTCGCGGATGCCGTATTTCTGCCAATAGGTGATGTCGGCGTGCCCCGGACGGAACTTCTCCATGATATCGCCGTAGTCTTTCGAGCGTTGATCGGTGTTCTCGATCATCAGCTGCACAGGCGTGCCGGTGGTCTGGCCTTCAAACACGCCGGACAGAATCTTGACCGCATCAGGTTCACGCCGCTGGGTAGTGAACTTGCTCTGCCCCGGTTTGCGCTTGTCCAGCCAGTGCTGGATCATCGCTTCGTCGATTGTCACACCCGGAGGGCAGCCGTCGACGGTGGCACCCAAAGCGGGCCCGTGGCTTTCACCCCAGGTGGTGACGCGGAAGAGGTGTCCAAAGCTGTTCATCGACATGGGGCGTGCTCCTTTGAGGGTTGTGATTAGCGGGCAAGGCCCGTGGCCTCAAGCGGATTTGCGGTTGGGGCAGGGGCGCCCCAACCAAGTGTGCCTATGCCGCACGGGTTAGTTCGGCGCGGGTTTTGGCGATCATAAGGGCGGCTTGCGCGGCCTCGCGCCCCTTTTCCACGAAGTGATCGCGGTAGATGGCGTTGTGGTGATCGGTTTCCTGATACTGATGCGGGGTCAGCGAGACCGAGAGGACGGGAACGCCCGTGTCCAATCCGGCACGCATCAGGCCATCGACTACGGCTTGTGCCACAAAATCGTGCCGGTAGATGCCGCCATCCACCACAAAAGCGGCACAGGCGATGGCATCGTATTGGCCGGTTTGGGCCAGATCGCGGGCCAGCAGCGGCATCTCGAACGCGCCGGGGACGTCGAAGACATCGACCTGTTCGGCAGGGATGAGTTCAAGGAGCCCGTCCAGCGCGCGGTCCACGATATCGGAATGCCAGTTGGCTTTGATAAAAGCATAGCGGGTGTGTGTCATCATGATCTCCTTTCGGTTTGGTGGCCTGCTGGCGGTCGCGAAAACAGATTCCCACTTTTCGCTGCCAGCCCGGCATGACACGTCACCCAAGGCGATCACGAGCAGACGCACCGCATTACCGGCACGCTGCACGTTCTCTTTCATCCGGACTGTAACCGTCGGCTCTGGCCTCTCACCAGATCTGCTGACACCCCGATCAACGGGGCCGCTCGCGGGCTTACGGGTCAAGCCCGCATACCGCCGGTGGGGAATTTCACCCCGCCCTGAGAACGGGGTGGAATGTGCCAAGGCGCGTTCACTTCTGCAAGAGGCTTTACGCCCCGGCCAATTGACGGGTTTTGTTTCCATGGTCGTCCTGTAAGGTCGCTGCAACCAAGGAGAGCGCGAATGAAACTCTATCACAGTCCAACCTCGCCTTATGTCCGCAAGGTGATGGTTTTGCTGCACGAAACCGGCCAGCTTGAAGATGTCGAGGTGTTGAACGTCGCCACCACTCCGTTGGCCCCGGCGGACGAGCTGCAGGGCAAGGTGCCGCTGAGACGCATTCCGGCGCTGGAGCGGCCCGAAGGCCCGACCCTGTTTGACAGCCGTGTGATCTGCGCGTTTCTGGATGCGCGTGCCAAGGCGGGAATGTACACCGAGGGCTCCGGGCGCTGGGACGTGCTGACGTTGGAGGCGCTGGCTGACGGTATTCTGGATTCGGCGGTTGGGATGACCTATGAGGCGCGCCTGCGCCCCGAGGACAAACAGTGGGACACCTGGCTGGACGCGCAATGGGGCAAGATCGAACGGGCTTGTGCCGCATTGAACCAGCGTTGGATGGCGCATCTGTCGGGGCCGCTGGATATGGGGCAGGTGGCCGTGGCCTGTGCGCTGGGCTATCTGGACTTGCGCCACGACGCGCGGAACTGGCGCAAAGGCAATGATGCGCTCAGCGAATGGTTTGCCGCGTTCAACGAACGCCCCAGCATGGCAGCGACCCGCCCCGAGGGCTGAGCCCGGCTTCAGAAGCGCTGGCCGTGACAGGCAAGGCCAGCGCCGGATCAAAAATCAGGGGGCGCTGAACGTGGCGAGATAGGCCGCGATGTCATCGGCGCCTTTCTTCAGCTTGACGCTCATGTTCGGGCGCGCGGTCTCGTCATCCAGATATTCTTGAATGAAACCGATCGGGTCCTGCGAATAGGCGGCGATGTTTTCTTCGGTCCAGATCAGACCTTCATCACCGGCGCGGATCATGTCATCGGTGAACATGCCGACGGGCAGACGCTCGCTACCATAGCGGTAGTCATTCTCGGCTCCGGCGACGCGGCCCACCACACCATAGAGATTCGGCCCGGTGATGCCGCCTTTGACCAGAACCTCACCGTCTTTGATGATCGCGTGGCAGGAAGAGCAGCGGTTATAGAGTTTTTCACCTTTGGCCGGGTCACCGGCAGCTGCGGCATGTGACGCAAGGGCAATTGTAAGAGTCAACGCAGTTGGAATGAGTTTTGGCATGGAAAACGTCCTGCTGAGGTTGGGATTAATCGGCCCTTCGGAGATTCCCGCTAAAAGTGCAATCGAAATCAGGTCTGCGTAAGCTCCTACAAAATATCTATTTTCAACTCAGTTTTTTCGCGGTCACGGATTTCCCGAAAGTGGGAAATTGCATGGCGAAAATGGGTCAGAAATTTGCAGATCAGGCGGCCTGTGATGCGGGGATGACCGATCCTGGTGACCCGTATTCGCACGCCCCGAATCACATGGATGCGAATTCTGCCGATTGGCGGATTTCCCCACTTAAACCCGTCCAAATCTTGAAAAATCACCCCTTCGTTGTGACATGAATGCCCACATGCGGCGTAGTGCGCGCCTATGACCGCTGGACGAACCGATTTCTCCCGGCTAGATAGCCGCGATGAGACGCCGCTTTGATGCGGTGCTGATGCATGTTTGCCCGCAACCGCGGGCGCCGGAATCGGAGAAAACCTCGTGTCCCACGCAGAAGACAACGAAGGCACCCGCAGAGATTTCCTCTACTACGTCGCTGGCGGCGCAGGTGTCGTTGCGACGGGTGCAGCCGTATGGCCCCTGATCAACCAAATGAACCCATCGGCAGACGTTCAGGCGCTGTCCTCGATTCGCCAGGATGTCAGCGGTGTCGAGCCGGGCACGCAGCTGACCGTGAAATGGCTGGGTAAGCCTGTATTCATCCGTCACCGTACCGGTGCTGAGATTCAAGAGGCTCAGGAGCAGGACGCTGAAGGCGTAGACGCACTGCCTGATCCGTTGGCGCGCAATTTCAACCTGCCCGCTGATGCCCCCGCAACCGACGCCAACCGCGTGATGCCTTCGCCCGAAGGCGAAGCTCCCGGTGCATGGATCGTACAGATGGGCGTTTGCACGCACCTGGGCTGTGTGCCTCTGGGCGATGCCGGTGATTTCGGAGGCTGGTTCTGCCCCTGCCACGGTTCGCACTATGACCTTGCCGGTCGTATCCGCAAAGGCCCCGCGCCCGAAAACCTGCCCGTTCCGCCCGTTGAATGGGTGGACGCGACAACCATCAAGCTCGGCTAAGGGAGACCCAGATGTCCGGAATTCCCCACGATCATTACGAGCCGAAGACAAACGGTGAGAAGTGGCTGAACAGCCGACTGCCTATCGTCGGCCTGATTTACGACACCATCATGATCCCCACACCGAAGAACCTGAACTGGTGGTGGATCTGGGGCATCGTCCTGGCGTTCTGCCTGGCGCTGCAGATCGTCACCGGTATCGTTCTGGTGATGCACTATACCCCGCATGTTGATCTGGCCTTCGCCAGCATCGAACACATCATGCGCAACGTGAATGGCGGCTATATGCTGCGCTACCTGCACATGAACGGCGCGTCGCTGTTCTTTGTTGCGGTCTACATCCACATCTTCCGTGGCCTGTTCTACGGCTCGTACAAAGCCCCGCGTGAAATCACGTGGATCATCGGGATGCTGATCTACCTGATGATGATGGGCACCGCCTTCATGGGCTACGTTCTGCCCTGGGGTCAGATGTCCTTCTGGGGTGCGACCGTGATCACCGGCCTGTTTGGCGCGATCCCGTTTGTGGGCGACGCGATCCAGACCTGGCTGCTGGGCGGACCCGCGGTGGACAACGCCACGCTGAACCGCTTCTTCTCGCTGCACTACCTGCTGCCGTTCGTGATTGCGGCGCTGGTCATCGTGCACATCTGGGCTTTCCACACCACCGGCAACAACAACCCCACGGGTGTTGAAGTGCGCCGTGGTTCGAAAGCCGAGGCCGAGAAAGACACGCTGCCCTTCTGGCCCTACTTCGTGATCAAGGACCTGTTCGCGCTGGCCGTGATCCTGGTCGTGTTCTGGGCGATTGTCGGCTTCATGCCGAACTATCTGGGCCACCCGGACAACTACATCGAAGCCAACCCGCTGGTCACACCTGCGCACATCGTGCCTGAATGGTACTTCCTGCCGTTCTACGCGATCCTGCGTGCCTTCACCGGTGAGGTCTGGGTTGTTCAGTTCGCCAGCTTCATCACCGGCGGCATCGTCGACGCCAAGTTCTTTGGTGTGATCGCGATGTTCGGTGCGATCCTGGCCATGGCCCTGGCGCCCTGGCTGGATACCTCGAGCGTGCGTTCGGGCAAATACCGCCCGATGTTCAAATGGTGGTTCTACCTGCTGATCATCGACTTCTTCGCCCTGATGTGGCTGGGTGCGATGCCCGCGGAAGAGCCCTATGCGACCTTCTCGCTGATCGCGTCTGCCTACTGGTTCGCCTATTTCTTCGTGATCCTGCCGATCCTCGGCGTGATCGAGAAGCCTCTGGCACAGCCCGAGACCATCGAAGAAGACTTCAACGCGCATTATGGCAAGGCTGACGCCGACGCCACGCCGGCCGAGTAAGAAGAGGGACCGGAAACATGTTCAAGAAACTTGCAATCGGTGCCGCGTTTGCTCTGGCCCTTGCTCCTGCTGCGTCCTTCGCAGCAGGCGGCGGCGAGCAGCATATCGAGGACTTCCACTTCTCGTTCGAAGGGCCTTTCGGCACCTGGGACAAGAACCAGCTGCAGCGTGGTCTTCAGATCTATACCGAGGTCTGCGCAGCCTGCCACGGTCTGAGATACGTGCCCCTGCGCGACCTTGAGGCGCTTGGCTATTCGGAAGAAGAAGTCATCGCTTATGCGGCGGGCAACTTCGAAGTGTTCGATCCTGAGCTGGACGATTTCCGCCCGGCGATCCCGACCGACCACTTCCCGGCCAATGACGGTGTTGGCGCGCCGGACCTGAGCCTGATGGCCAAGGCCCGCGCCGGGTTCCACGGACCTTATGGTCTGGGTATCAACCAGTTCTTCAAAGGCATGGGCGGCGCGGAATACATCGCCTCGCTGCTGGATGGCTACACCGGCCATGAAAAAGAAGAGGCTGGTACGGTTCTGTACGAAAACACCGCCTTCCCCGGCGGCTGGATTTCGATGGCACCGCCGCTGTCCGACGATCAGGTCGAGTTTGCCGATGGTCACCCGGCCACGGTTGAGGCCTTGTCCGAAGATGTCGCTGCCTTCCTGATGTGGACGGCCGAGCCGAAGATGATGGAGCGCAAATACTCGGGCTTCGTCGGCGTGATCTTCCTGTCGCTGCTGTCGGTCCTGCTGTACCTGGTCAACAAGCGTCTGTGGGCAGGCGTCAAAGGCAAGAAGACCGTCTGATCGGACTTCCACCAAGACTTTGAAAGCCCGGTGCTCAGCACCGGGCTTTTTTGTTTAAGCGCTTCGAAAGCTACACCCGAACCATCACGCGTTGTTTCGGGGGCCGTGTATTCTTCTAACCGAGCGACTACTTTAGGCTTTTCTTGGATGAGTGCGCCATGAAAGCGACAGGCCACCACACAACTATGTAGAGGTATGCAAGATAGCGGATTTTAGTTATGGGCAGGTGTTGAGGAAAGAAAACAACCCAAATAACAAACAAAATCCAGATTATACTAAAAATAGCAACCGCCCCGTTAATCGATTTCCGTTCCTCATCAGAATCCATTTTCTCTGCCATATCAGGTGTCCGTCGTTGGGCTAGTTCTGGCTCAGACAGTCAGTTGTGTGTTTGAGCGACCGAAAATTTTGGACGTCACGATCTGCCCTTCGGTTTGAGGTGCTCCGAACGTGACCTCAGTGAATTGCTCGGTGCGGCCCATATGCGGATTTTCCATCAGGATGTGATGGGTCTTGCCGATCTGGGCGGTCAGGTGTTTGGCGACCTGAGCCTCACCTGCGGCGCGCAGCCGGGCGGCACGGTCCTTGATGATGTTCCCATTGATCTGCTGCGGTATGCGGGCTGCAGGGGTGCCTTCGCGTTTGGAATAAGGGAAGACGTGCAGCCAGGTCAGGTCGCAGTCGGTGACCAGCTTCAGTGAGTTTTCGAAATGCGCGTCCGTCTCGGTCGGAAAGCCGGCGATGATGTCGGCGCCAAAGGTCATTTCGGGGCGCAGTTTGCGGGCCTCCTCTGTGAAGCGGATGGCATCGTCACGCAGGTGGCGGCGTTTCATCCGTTTCAGGATCAGGTCATCCCCGTGTTGCAGCGACAGGTGCAGATGCGGCATCAGGCGCGGCTCGGTTGCGATGGCGTGCAACAGGTTCTCGTCCACCTCGATCGAGTCGATCGAACTGATCCGCAGGCGCGGCAGGTCGGGAACCAATTTGAGAATCCGCATGACCAGATCGCCCAGCTTCGGCTGTGCCGGCAGGTCGGCGCCCCATGAGGTCAGGTCAACGCCGGTCAGAACCACTTCGTTGTAGCCCCGGTCCACCAGCCGCTTGATCTGGTCCACCACAACGCCCGCAGGGACGCTGCGAGAATTGCCGCGGCCATAGGGGATGATGCAGAAGGTGCAGCGATGGTCACAGCCATTCTGGACCTGCACATAGGCGCGTGAACGAGTGCCAAACCCGTCGATCAGGTGGCCTGCGGTCTCAGAGACCGACATGATGTCATCGACCTGCACCGCCTCGGTCTGGCCGATGAAATCCGCTGCCATGCCGTTCCAGGTGTCGGGCTGCATCTTTTCGGTATTGCCGATGACCGCATCAACCTCTTCCATCCGCGAAAACGTCTCGGGTTCGGTCTGAGCGGCACAGCCGGTTACGATCAGCCGAGCATTGGGATTTTCGCGCCGCAGCTTGCGAATCTCCTGCCGTGCCTTGCGCACTGCCTCGGCTGTTACCGCGCAGGTGTTCACCACGACCGCGTCGGTCAGGCCTGCCTGTTGCGACAGCTCCTTCATCGCCTCGGTCTCATAGGCGTTCAGGCGGCAGCCCAGAGTGGTGAACTTGGGGGGATTCATCCCAATGACCTCAGGAATTCAGGTGTCAGAGTGCCCGAGAAAACATGGCAAGTCGGCCCTGTCATCCAGACGCCATCCTCGCGCCAGTCGATCCAGATGGTGCCGCCATCCAGATCGATCTGCACTTTGCGTCCCGTCAGGCCGCGCCGTGCGGCGGCAACGGCGGTTGCACAGGACGAAGATCCCGAGGCCAACGTGATGCCCACGCCCCTCTCCCACACACGCATCCGGATGTGGTCTGGGCCGATGACCTGTGCCACCTGCACATTGGTACGTTCGGGATACAGCGGGTGGTATTCGTAGCGCGCGCCGAATTCCGTCAGAGGGATGGCTTCGGCGTCCTCGACAAAGAAGGTGCAGTGCGGGTTGCCCATCCCGGTGGCGGTTGGCCCACCCTCGATCGGCAGCTCCAAGGTGTCCACCTCTTCGGCCAGCGGAATCTCGTGCCAGTCCAGCTGCGGCGGCCCCATGTTGACCGAGGTCAGCCCTTTACCCGCATCGCGTGCGTACAAGGTGCCGCGTTCTGTGGTCAGCGTCAGTTCGGATTTGCCAGTTTCTTCCATCAGGAAACGCGCAATACAGCGCGTGGCATTCCCGCAAGCGGCCGAGGTCGATCCGTCGGCGTTGTAGAACACCAGATGCGCATCCGATTCGCCGTTTTCGATCACCGCCAGCTGGTCGAACCCGACACCGAACTGCCGGTGCCCGATTCCTTTTGCCAGGTCGGGCGTAATCTCAACGCTTTGCGCGCGCGCATCAACAATGACAAAGTCATTGCCCAGCCCGTGCATCTTCATGAAGGGCAAACCGGAGGTCAGTATTCGTTGCATGGCGCGCATATAACCCTGCACTGGAAAGGAATCCACCCTGCGGTGAAGATTCCTTAAAAAAGGGGTTGACCCCCCCGCGCCACCTGCCTAATTAGGCCGCCTATCGGGACGCCGGAAACAAGTTAAGTGATGGCGAAACGAGGCGCAAAATAAGGACTTGCACCCGGTCGGGAAAATGCCTTAGAGAGCGCCACGGATCGACATGATCCAGACAAAAGAGTGGGCCGTTAGCTCAGTTGGTAGAGCAACTGACTTTTAATCAGTGGGTCGCAGGTTCGAATCCTGCACGGCTCACCACTTTTTTCAATAATAACAAAGAGATGCAGGGTGCCGGTTAGGGTTGACCCAGTACAGCAAGTCCATACTGGGTCGGGATTTGGGCCAGTTCGAATTTTGGCTCAGGCCGCGTTGAGAATTTCACGCGCTTTATCAGCTGTCGGCAAATTTGCGAACTTGGCATACTTCTGTGTCTGAGTGACTGTAGCGTGTCCCAACAGATGGGATACTTCCTCAAGCCTCATACCTTTGTTCAGCATTCGGGTTGCATAGGTATCCCGGCAGGAGTGAATAGTTGCCGTTCCTTTCTCCGCCAACACACGGGCGCTGGAAGGACAGTTCTCCCTTATGACGTTCCTAAGATTCTTGACGGCTCTATCCATGGAGACGAATGGCTTTGGCTGCTCACTAAGCCTCTTCAGAACATCGTAAAGCCGGTCACTGATCGGCACAAACACAGACTTCTTGGTTTTGTGGTTAAAGTTATCGATCACCCGGTTTTCCATATCAATGTCTGCCCACTCAACCAAAATAGCTTCGTTTAGCCTAACGCCTGTATCGATGAGATAGACGAACAGATCGGCCGCCTTCTGATATGCCGCGTTCCCCTCAGATGCCTTGGCGTTGAGGCCCTGTAGGATGGCTTCTTCTTCCAAGTCAGACAGCACACGGCACTTCACAAAGCCACGTTCCAATTTGAATTCCAGATCAGGGTTCACCTTGTACCTCTTTTTGCAAAGGTTGTTCACTCGTTTGAGAAAGCGAAGTTCGCCGTTGATCGTGTTTGCTGTCATACCTTCTTCCTGACGTGCCATTCTGAGGTCATCCACGTCGTCATCGGTCAAAGAAGAAAGTGGACGGTCCGGATCAAGCGACCAGCGACCGTGGAAGGCCTTGGTCAGCCCCAGCATTTTGTTCATGTTATATTGGTAGCTTTCTTTGGTCCGACGTTGGACGCTGGCCACCGTGAGCGCACAGGCGTCTCGGAGCGTTATTTCCGGTTTCTCGCCATGCTGACGAATGTCCATGACCTTGTTGTATTCGGCCATCATGACGCGCTTAGCACCAGCTTGGTCTTTGCGCTTGGTACTGGCCTTGTACTCCTTCCCGCTGATCATGAACTTGTAGTAGTAGTACGGGCTGCCTTTGCGTTTGAAGATATTCATGGGATTCTTTCTGAAGGCACCATGAAGACCCGGCGCATCCGAACATCGGACACGCCAAATCGCTCCGCGTTGCGTTGTGCAAAGCAGAGGTCAGGCCTTCTAGGTGTGGATTTTGGTTTGGGTTGTTAGTTCTGCTGTTTCAGCAGGTCATTCAGTTGCCCACTGTGCAGGGCATCCAAGAAGTTCGCTATTTCCCGGCGGCTCAGGTTGCCAAAGAGCGACCGATGCATATCGGGATGATATTCTTGGGTGCAAAGAAGCACCCAGATGTAGCGATCCATATTGAGGGTCTCGGCAAGCGGCACCCACAGGTTCGAAGGTACTGCCATATAACCAAGTTCCATTTGGCTGATCATAGTATGGTTTTCGACACCCAATGCCTTTGCCAAAGCCTTTTGAGTGTATCCCTTCTTCAGTCGGGCATCTTTGAGACGCGCACCTAGGTTGCTTCGGTTCCTCTCTCTGCGTTTCTCAGAGAGCATGGGATGGCCTTTCCGTCTGGGTATCTCGAACGCTTAGTCCCGCTGTCTCGCGGCAATGCTCCAAGGCGCGAGCGGGTTTTTACCGTTTCGGGGGTGCGGCATTGGGCGCTGCAGTTACGCCGGTCTGTGATTTGTCTTCGTCCGCAGATAAAGCGTTATCGTTTCTCACGCCCTTCTTAGCTTTCAAGGCTTTTCTATATTCCCTTTTGATTACCGTCGGGTGTGATGATCTGAAGTCCGCAATATCATCAATGTCCAGAACTTCCAGAATGTCTGAACCCTCTGATCCCGGGACATAAATGGCCTCGTACAACCACTTGCAAGCGCTGCGCAGCGGAGAATCCATACTCTTTATGAGTTCGGGGAATTCGGATTTGAGGAATTCACCGTACTTTCGGGTGCTTTGGAATTGAGATGCGGTTTCGCTAAGTAGGAGGCCGATGTTTAAGTAGTCGCCCACGGATTCCTCGTTCCTCTTGCGTCTGGTTCTATTGATGTTTCTCAGGGATAGATCAGCTTTTCGTTTGCTCGGTTCTTTTATGGTGGGGTGTGTGACAAGATTTGTCATTTGTACTTTCCTTTGGGCCAATGCCCGTTGAAATGAGCCAGCAACCTTGATCAGCGAGACAGACTTAGTGCCTTGCGTTTGATTGATTTACTAGGCGATGGATTGCGACTTAGAGAGTGGCCTTCCCCAACGTGATGGGTTGGTCACAAGCACAGAAAATCGTCGCTTGTTTTCTGGCTATTCAGTTAGTGGGCGTCTTGGATGACGCGGAATACAGAACGCTCTGAGATGCCCAAACACTTGGCAGTTTCACGTTTGCTTTTGCCTTCCTGAAGCATTTGCCGAACTTCAGCCGCTTTGGCTCTAGCGGTCGGTTTCCTACCCTTATACTTGCCTTCTGCCTTCGCCTTGGCGATGCCTTCCCGTTGGCGTTCCAGCATCATCTCCCGCTCAAACTGAGCCACGGAACCCAGAACATTCAGCATCAGTTTCCCGGTAGCATTTGACGTATCCAAGCCTAGGTTCAGCACCCGAAGGCCAATATTCCCAGCTTCTAGGTCGTCCACAATTTCGCCGAGATGCTTCACAGACCGGGCCAGCCTGTCCAGTTTGGTCACCACCAGAACGTCTCCCTCCCGGCAGAACTCCATAGCGGCGTTGAGGGACTCCCTGAGGGCTACAGAGCTTACCTGTTCCTCGTACACCTTCTCGCACCCTACGCCCCTCAGTGACTCCCTCTGAGCCTCTAGGGATGCTTTCTGTTCCAGTGTCGACGTACGTGCATATCCGATCATCATGTGATGGTCTCCTTGTCTGCCAATGATGTTTAGGAAGTTGCGGCAGGGTGTCTGCCAAAAGTCGAAACCGACTCCATAGACAGACATTTGCGCCACGCTCTGAGGCTGACACACGGGCAAGATCTATCGGCAGAGGCCGGGAAGCCTTATTGCGCTGGGCAGTTGGCCGGTGAGAGTTCATTTCAGAATGAAGAGGGGGCGGGGGTGTCTGAAAGCGACTTCAAAAAGCGGGGGTTATAAGTGTTGTTATTGTTGTTGTTTGGAAGTCGGCCACCTCACAACACATCGGATGGAAAGCTGACGGCAATGGTCGGATGACCGCATTGAGCCCTAGTTGCCCGATGCTGAATGCAAAACCAATGTCCGTAAATGCGCCAGTCTTAGTTCTAGAGACTCAAAGGTGTTTTTGAAGCTTAGCTGACTTTTGGGGAGTCATGCGAAACCCCTTAAACTCCGCTCTAGCCGTTTGAAAAGTGACCCCCTCAGACTTCAATTCTGAATAGAGTCGTTCGGAATTTGAAGCCTCATACCTAGCACCGATGACAACCTCTTTCAGAACTGTGATTTCGTTGAAAGCAGCAAAGAACTTGCCATCTTCACTAACGCAGTTCTCTAAGGGACGAACCAACCGATACTCGTCTTCGTACGACCACTCTTTGTGCTTTGTTCGCAGCAACTGGTGGATTAAGCCTTGCAGCGAAGACTTGGAATTATCGACATCGCTTGCAGGTTTGATCCGATCTTCGACATAATTGATCTCGAATAGCAGTCTGTCAGGAACTTCAAAACCAAGCGCGAGGCCTTTGTGCGAGTCCGCGTAGTGTGCCCACATCAAAGGTTGATACCAATTTCTAGAAAAAGAGATGATCCCGTTTTCTTTAGAGACTAAATTCCGGAATTGTTTCGCCCAAGCGCGTACACTCTTATCTCCCAGATCAAGTGATAGATACTCAAATGGATCATTCAATTCGTCAATCGGGGATACTTTGAGGCGACGCTTCGACAAAGCTTCGAGGCCCCATTTAGCAGGATAAAACTTGTAGACTCGCATGCTGTTTTATTAGTCTTGATCGCTCAACCGAGCAACACATAGCGCCGACAGCAGACCTTGGCAGCGCTAAAACGAACGACAGCTCCGTCCGCACAACTGCCGTTTATCCCGTGGGACAGGTCGAAAGACAGGCAAAAATCGGCGGATGGCTGCTCTGAGCCCTTTGTGGACATTCAAATACCGATCAAAGATGATCTGTTAACACGCAACAGGTGAGGTCGAAGTGTACGATAGGAGATATTCTGGAAGCCTGATTGTTGCTTGCGCCGGCCCCGAAAACCCTCCACCCGAACAGACTGTCTATGGCGAAATGCGCTGTCGCTCCGGAGCTCAGCTGAAGTTCACGTCAGCGGACGCAAAACTAGCATTTGACAACTGGTCGATTGATGAACTGGTTCCGAAAGATGCCCACGTATTGCTATTGGACCCAACGCTCTCTGACTTCGAAGCCGCGATTGAAAATATTTCGAGAGAATTGAGCGTGTTCCCGCAAGGCGAGACCGGAATTGACCTTTACTTCGCAGGTCATGGCTTACCCAAGTCCGGAGCCTTAGTCCTGCGCGATCAGGCGCTTTCAGCCGCTGATTACGTTTCATTGATCGAAGAAAACATGGCGTCCGATAAGGGAATCCGAGGGATCAGCATGATGCTCGACAGCTGTCACTCGGGCGCTTTTCTCTTTGAGGCAATGGTCGCTCTTCAAGGTCGTGAAGAAACCGTTCGTTTGTATGACGGTCTATGCTCCTCAATGCATGACGAAAAGTCATGGGAGTTATCATTTCTTGAGCATGGTGCGTTTACTTTCACACACTTTCATCAAGGCAATAGCTATGTGAGTCCAGCGGAATTCCAGAAGGCAATTGACGAACAAAATCATAAAGTTATTGTAAAGTGCATTCAGGGCTTGGTCGCCTCGATGGCCGATCCGGCGACGTTCCTCACTCAAGGAAAACAACATTCGATCGATTGTGTCAAAGGCGGTGGATTGACTACCAAAACTCGTGGCTCGACAGACATAAATGAGTTGGACCAACCTTTCGATGTTGAAATGATCATTGAAGCGCTAAGGCGAAGTATCAAGTGACCGATCTGCCCGCTTTGCAGTCATTCCGATGGCCGCACGACTCAGACACGCTCAGGCAACCCGAAGTTCTCAGTGACAGCATTTCCACTGCGTATGCCATATGGGTAAGGTCTATTGGCATAGGCTAGGAAGCCTATTTGCGCTGGGCAGTTGGCCAGAGAGAATTCATTTCAGAATGAAGAGGGGGCGGGGGGTTCGGAAAGCGACTTCAAAAAGCGGGGGTTTTAAGAGTTGTTATTGTTGTTGTTTGAATATCGATCGGCTCAGAGCAAATCCGCCGGAAGGTTAGTAGAAATGGCCGGGTGACCGCTATTAGCCCTTAACGGTTATTGCCCGAGGGATAAAATACCGTAGCAGCATTGGCCTGTTCGCGGCCCAAACCAGAAATGAGGCTTAGGGCCTTCTTTGGGAAAGGCCCATCTATCTATGACATCAACAACTAGGCTACAAAGAAGTGCTCTCGCTCATTCCGCAGCTTTTGGCGTCTGAGCAACATCAACAAGATAGTCGTTTTCAGTTGAACTTTGCTTCACAAAATCTGTTTTGCGTGGCCTGTCCAATCCTGCTGCGTCTAACAGTGCCCTATTTGCTTGCCGTGATGAGGAAAGGACATAGTCCCACTCCACTGCCTGTATGACTACATTCGAATGATCTCCGCCAAGCCGCCTCTCTCTTCCCCTTCGATTGTGAATATAATCCCAGCCCGATACTTCTTCTTTTAGCTTCCCGTGAAAATCTGCCACGACCAGACAATGAAATTGACAGTCTTTTGTGACGCTTACCTTTCTACGGCCGAAACTTTCGATTTTGTCGTCTTTTATCTCAGAGACGTATCTACGTATCTGGTCTTCAATTCTTTCCTCTGGTTTATAGTTTTCACGGCCAGGGTGCTTGAGTTCCACGATAAAGACCGTTGACAGGGGCTCCGTATCTTCAACCTCTTCTTCCCCACCTTGTTGACCGACTGGCCCTAGGCCGTAGAGCACGTCCCAGAGCAGAACATCTGGCCTGAGGTCACTGTCACTATCTTCCAGAACGGCTGCTAATCTCTTGTCTGAGGAGAAACCTGAAGCAAATGCTAAGCGTTCGTCCAGCAGCCAAAGATCATGAGCAGCGCTTTCTTCTTCTTCCGGGTTGGCGGCATTCACTCGCATAGGAACTAGCAATGAATGGAGGGTGTTTTCCACGTGGTTCTTGTCCCGATCAGGGCTGTTGCGAAGCCGTCTGATTAGTTGATCCATTAAATCCAGAACCACTCTCCTGCGCGCCGCATGATGCCCGAGGGCAACTCTTTCATTGTCTTGCACCCCTTCTGCTGCACGACGCACAACTTCACCAAAGTCTTCAGGTACTTCATCTCCCGAAACTACTTTCTCGACGAGAGATGAAAGCGCCTCTTCTCTCTTTTGTTCAGCGCGGAAACGAGGAAGGGCCAATTTGCTAACGAAGTCCTCAGGGCTCTTTGCGTTGGCAGGTAAGGAGGCAAATATCTCATCCTTGTTGGCATAACCAAATATTGGTTGCTGCCTCAGGAATTCCTCGAACGTAGCACGCCGTGCTTGATCAAATTCATCAAGTTGATCCGAGATGAACCCGGATCGAGCAGATTTTACTGCTTCTTTAACAATGTCCGAGACTTCTCCTTCCGTAAGAGAAAAGGAAGTGCGGCTTTCAGAAACATTGCTGTTCAGAAGTTCCCCACTAACCAGAACATGGAGCGCTAAGTCTTCATTTTCTTCTGATTTTAGTGGGCCAATTGCCACGAGATCATCAACATTTCGGCTTTCAACTGTGCGTTCGTTGCCGAGCAGATGAACCTGATGGCGGCCAACCAACCCTGAACTCGCCTTCTTGTCACACAAGAAGCAGGTAACATCTAGGTTCGAGCCGTCACTCAACTTGATCTTGTTGACGGCTTCTGGTCCTCGGGCAACCAACTCTGAAACATCTTTGGGGAATGTCGCAGATTGTAGAGTACCTCCTTTGGTCGTCGCGGTTAAGTGAACTACTGGACCGACCTTGCTGAGGAAGTTTGAAATGAACTCTGCGGCAAGATAGACTTTTATTGTAGCCGCGCGTTTTGGAAAGTGTTCTGAATAGGGGCCTTGGCGCAAGCCAGAAAATCGAACAATTGTGCCCGTCTCGGTTGGACCAAAGTCGTGTTCTGCGTCATCGACCTCTAAAACTTGATCTTCGTGGGTCAAACGAAACTCAAATGCCCGTCGGGCGAGCTTTGTGCCTGTGCGATATTGGGAAATTACTTCGATTCTTTTAAAGGCGTCTAGCCAGTAGAGGCGGCCAACGCCTTTTCCACCACGCCCTTCTTTATAGTCAGTGTCAATCTCGCAGAATGCCTTGTAGCGATCTTGATCTAGGCCAATCCCATTGTCCCTAACTTCAATTTTGACCTCGTCCGTGCCGAGGTCAGACACAGCGATGTGTATGGCGCCATTCGAAGCATCGCCAAAGACACTTTCGCGGTCGTCAATGGCCATTATTGAATTGCTCACAGCCTCTAAGAAAGGCTGCAAGGCTTGTGCAGAGCTCCTAGGTTTAGTTAGTTTTCTCACCCTATTGGGGAGATTTTCGGTCATTGTTGGCATCTAGATTCCTACCTTGTTGGCATGAACATTGCAGGTCGGGCTATACTTGTCACTAGTGACTAAGTGCGGCGGTGCGTCTTGGGTTTTTTGTTGTGCGGATACCATATCAAGACCGAAAAAATGCAGTAATTACTTTGCCTTGTATAAAATAGAATTCTTGGTCGAACGTTACCTTTTTTCTTATGCTGCCAAGTAATGCCTAAGATACTTCTTATAGGACAACGTGTAGGATGACTTGTTAGCAGGGGGGATAATACCCCCCCAACAAGGTACCATACCTATGGGGTAACATAAGGTAACTTTCTAAAGCCCCTAAGCCACCATAGCAAAGCCGCCACCCATGTTCGTCTTAACTTGGGGTATGAAACCGAGTCGTTCCTTGTACGCATCCTTCAGCACATCTAGTGTCAACTCGTGATCCCGTTCCCTTACGATCAGACTGTCATGAACCGGAAGAGACGGTATCTCGTGCAACTCATAGAGGCGCTGCATAGCTGTCAAAAAACACTCTGCTTCTTCGTACTGCAAAACAGCCCAATCTAGTCTGTCCGGTTCAAGATTGGACAGGATGGGGTGTCGGACCAAAACCGATGAAACCACGTCCTTCAGCTTGTACCGATCCCTAGGGTGGTAGCCATGTTCGGCAATGAAGTCTTCGTTGAAGGACCTCGGCCAACGGGATGGGGGTTTGCCCCGCCCGATAGAGGCGACAACGATCCGTTTTGTGACCTCTCTGGGTATCCCGTCGATCTGGTAAGGATCAGGATCATAAGCGAGGGTTTCGCCTTTGATTGCGTACAGGATGGATAGCTGACTGGAAGAAACGTCAATTTCACAAGTCGGTTCACCATCGATCAGAATAGCTCTCCTTTTTTCCTTCGGCATCTGCATCCAATCGTCGTCAGAGGCGCAGTAAAAGCGACCTCCGAGATTGAAGTCGAAGCCTTTCCTGTCTCCGCAGTTGAAGATACGCCTCAGCATCGGTTTGTCTGACAGACTGAACCTGTGACGGGCCAACTGTCTGTTGAGGGTTTCCACTTCGGCTCTGCGTTCCTGAAACTTGATGCCGCTTTGTTTGATGAGTTTTCCCCGCTGCGGAAGGGCATAGTTACTGCCTTTGGAGCCACGCACTTGCAGCACATTGACGTGCTTGTGACTGCGCTCGAAATGCTCCGAGATGTTAGCCGCAGTGAGTTGGTAATTCTGAGCCATTTCCAATAGCCGTGGCGTGGCTCTGAACCTTCTAGCCTTTTCATATGTCTGGGTCTGGTCATTGGCCACATAGGATGCTTGGAAATGCGCAAATCCGGTTTCCTCCATCAGCCCCATTCCTATCCAGTAGGTTCGAAGCTTGATAAGGGCATCACTGCTCACCAAGGTCTGTGCCAGTTCGTCTTTGGCGGCTGGTCGATACATATAGCCCTTGGAAGCTACGTTGTCGCTGTGCTTGATCAAGTCAGCAGCCATTGCACCAACGGCCAGTTTGAAGTTGTCCAAGTCGATGCGTCGCCTAGCACGTGTTCGAGGGTGATACTGCGCTTCATATGTTAGAGTTTGACATATGAGTTCTGAAACGAAGTTTTTTGCAGCCTCAGTTGTCGTAGACCGATCTAATGTAGACATATGTGCTTGGTTCAGGGTTTCTCTTAATTCTTCAGGTGATGTTAGCGTCACGTTGTTCACGTGGCCTCCTTATTAATGTTCAATTTGATTGGATTGCTGTCGCAAGGTGGAGTGGAAGAACCACAGCAAATGCCGTTCACTGCGCCATTTGGTTTTCAGGCGAAGTGGCTTGAGGCGATCATTCTTCCTTTTAAGGTCGAATTTGTGTGCAGGGTTTAAAGCGGTTGCCGTAGCAAGCCGACCTTTGGTTTTTTCAAGATTGCGTTACGCAGCATCTGTCAAATTGATCGGGCAAATGTTGAGGGTATTGTGTGGCCTTGGTCAGGGCGAGGGGTAAGGCACCCGACACTGCCAAGAAGTTTCAGAGTGGAAGGCGGCTTTCTTCAAAAGGTACCAAAATCCGCAGTGACTGGCGGGTTCTTTTCGCCCACAAACTATGGCGAAAATACAATGCCTTAGATCAGAAAAAGGTGTGGGAAATTGGGCCTAATAGTGGGCCTACTGTATGTATTAAGCGGAAAGGTTTAGGACACAACACGGCTAGTTATATTGTTGAATTACAATAGGTTATCCAGCTAACGCTGGGCATTACTGCTAGATCCATAGAACTTTTAATCAGTGGGTCGCAGGTTCGAATCCTGCACGGCTCACCACTTTTTTCAATGAGAACAAATTCTTACATGAATGCGCGTAGAGCGCGCTTCATGCCGTTCGGCTTGCCGGAAGCAATACGGAAGCACTGTGACAAAGATTGAAGTGTGCTTATTGGATTACTATTGCGCGGCGCGGCTATTAGCAGGCAGCGACACAATAAATGGCAGTGGCTAGAGCCGGAAACGCCCTTTGGGACGCAAGGACACAACGTTCGGGGCAGGTCAGGCCACTGAGCCGCCATTCGCCGCTGTTGCATGATCCAACGTCCACAATGGCAGTTATGCGGACGAAGCGGACATCCGTTCACCCGGTGGCAATGTCTGTTATGATGTAATTGTAATTACAAAACGTTCGGATACACAATATGCCCATAAAACGAGCTTTAAGCAGCGCGCAGGGGCGAAGTGACGCCGTGGCTTTCAACGGCATGTGTTTTCTTGTCGCCTATGACCCGAACGCCGCGGAGGGAATTGAAGTCCAGACACGCAATTGCCTCCGTTTTCTGGAAGACAGGCTGTCCGAAATGGGCAGTGGAAAACATGCCCTCCTTCAAGTCACGGTGTTTCTAAGCGACATGACAATGAAGCCGGCAATGGATGACGTCTGGTGTGATTGGATTGGACCAGAAGAGAATTGGCCTCAAAGAGCATGTGTGGGCGCCGACTTGGGCGATGAAGTAACGCTCATTGAGATCACTGCTATCGCCGCTCAGTCTGTATAGCTGACATTTGCCCACGTGCTGCGACGCAGGAGGTCTGGGCTCAAAGTCTACAAACACGAAAGACGAAGTAGTAAGGGTAAAATAGAAAAAGGGCCCCCAAGCGGCGGCCCTTGATCATTTCGCAGTGAAAGCTGAAATCAGCCGTTCACGCTGTCCTTCAGAGCTTTCGCGATGGTCATCTTGACCACTTTGTCCGCTTCTTTCTTGAACTGCTCGCCTGTGGCGGGGTTGCGCACCATGCGCTCGGGGCGTTCGCGGCAATAGATTTTGCCAACGCCGGGCAGGGTCACTGCGCCACCGGCCGAAACTTCGCGGGTGATCAGGCCGGTCATGGCCTCAAGCGCAGCGTTCGCGGCTTTTTTGTCCGTTCCCATTTCCTCAGCGAGAGCAGCCACCAGCTGAGTCTTTGTCATAGGCTTTGCCATTTCTTGGTCTCCTTAACGTGCCCGAAACATAGGGCCTCACCGCGTAACTGTAACGGGATATTGTGGGCGAACACAACGAATAGTAGCGCGGAAAACACTAAAAATAGGGGGAAAACGTTGCTTTTTTGCTTCAGAGAAAGGCCGTTTCGTCAAACGAACGCAATTTCCGGCTGTGCAGACGCTCCAACGGCATGCCGCGCAGGTGCTCCATCGCGCGTATTCCGATCGCCAGATGGCGGCTGACCTGAGTGGTATAGAACGCCGAAGCCATGCCGGGAAGCTTTAATTCCCCGTGCAAAGGCTTGTCGGACACGCACAGTAAAGTCCCATATGGCACCCGGAACCGATAGCCATTGGCGGCGATGGTGGCGCTTTCCATATCCAGCGCGATCGCGCGGGATTGGCTGAGCCTTTGCACCGGGCCGGATTGGTCGCGCAGCTCCCAGTTGCGGTTGTCGACCGAAGCAACGGTGCCGGTGCGCATGATCCGTTTCAGCTCATAGCCTTCCAGTTCGGTCACCTCGGCGACAGCACTTTCCAGCGCGACCTGAACCTCGGCCAGCGGCGGGATCGGAACCCAAACCGGCAAATCGTCATCAAGCACCTTGTCCTCGCGCAGATAGGCATGGGCCAGCACGAAATCCCCCAGCGCCTGCGTGTTCCTCAGGCCCGCGCAGTGGCCGACCATCAACCAGGCGTGCGGGCGCAGTACCGCGATATGGTCGGTGGCGGTTTTTGCATTCGATGGACCGACCCCGATATTGACCAGTGTGATCCCCGCTCCATCCGCACGCTTCAGGTGATAGGTCGGCATCTGGGGCAGTTTCAGCGGTTGTTCCAGCACGCCGTCCGGGGTCGTGATTTCGACATTCCCGGTCGAGACGAAACTGGTATAGCCGCTGTCCGGATCAGCAAGTTGTTCGCGCGCGTAGTTTTCGAACTCGGACACGTAGAACTGGTAGTTGGTGAACAGGACGTGGTTCTGGAAATGGCTGGGATCGGTTGCCGTGTAATGTGACAGCCGCGCCAATGAGTAATCCACGCGCTGCGCGGTGAACAGCGACAGCGGGCCAATCACGTCGTTTATGTCATGTACGCCGTTGACGATGTCGTCATTTGTCGTGGTCAGGTCCGGCACGTCGAACACATCGCGCAGGGTGAACCCGGCGGCACCCTGATGCGGCACCACCAGATCGCGGTTGTTGGCCACTGCGAAATGCACCGGGATGGGGGTGTCCGAGGCCTGAATCGTCACCGGCTGATCATGGTTCCTGATCAGCAGGGCGATCTGTTGCGTCAGGTAGGATCGGAACAGGTCGGGCCGTGTCACTGTTGTGGCGTGGGTTCCGGGTTCGGACACGTGACCAAAGCTCAGCCGGCTGTCGACCTGCGCATAGGAGGAGGTCTTGATGCGAATTTCCGGGTAAAAGGCCCGATACCGCTCGGTCGGGGCACCCTGTTCCATGGCCGAAGCAAAGCTGTCGCACAGGAACTGCGTCGCCTTCTCGTACAGCCCTTCCAGACGGGCCACGGCGGCGGCGGGGTCGGTGAACTTTTCAGGCGTCGGGACGTCAGGAGTTTTTATTATTGTCATGCAAGTGGTTCCAGAAGGTCTATCTTTTCAAAAGTGCGCACATCCACCAGTCCCAGATCCGAGATCCGCAGCTCGGGGATCACGACCAATGCCAGCAGCGAGTGCTGCATATACGCGTTGTTCAACTGACAGCCGCAGGCCTGCATCGCCTCGACCATCTTGTCCGCCTTAGCGGCCACTTCAGCAGCGGGGCTGTCGGACATCAGCCCGGCAATCGGCAACTCCACCAGCGCCAGTTCTTCTCCATCGCGGAAAATGGTGATGCCGCCGCCAACCTCGGCCAGACGGTTTGCCGCCAGCGCCATCTGATCCCGGTCGGTGCCAACCACAATCATATGGTGGCTGTCATGGGCCACGGTCGAGGCCATGGCCATTTTGCCTTGGTATCCGAAGCCCGAGACAAAAGCGTTCGTCACCCCTCCGGTCGCGCGGTGGCGCTCGACCAACGCGATCTGGCAGACCTCGCCTTCGCCTTCGACCAGCCCGCCAATGATCGGCAATTCCGCCTTCAATGCTTTGGTCGGGGCTTGGTTTTCGACCACGCCAATCACATTGGCCTGTACGCGGTTGGCCCCGTTGGGCGCTTTGATTTCGAAGTCCCCCTTGGTCAGGGCGTGGCCCAGATGCACGGTGTTGCGCGCGGTTTCGGGCCAATTCAGATGCGGGCAGTCCACTGTGATCGCGCCATCCCGGGCGATGACCTGACCGCGGGCGATGACGACCTCAACAGGCAACTCAGTCAGGTCCGAGCTCAGAATGATATCCGCCCGACGCCCCGGGGTTATCGAGCCGATCTCCCGCTCCAGTCCGAAATGGGTCGCGGTGTTGATCGTCGCCATCTGCAATGCAATCAGCGGATCGCATCCGCAGGCAATCGCGTGGCGCACCACCCGGTTCATATGCCCTTCATTGACCAGCGTGCCAGAGTGGCAGTCGTCGGTGCACAGGATAAAGTTGCGCGGGTCCAGCCCCTTTTCGGTCACGGCCGTGATCTGGCTTTCGACGTCATACCAGGCCGAACCCAACCGCATCATCGACCGCATCCCCTGCCGCACGCGGGCAATCGCGTCGGCTTCGCAGGTGCCTTCATGGTCATCGGCCGGGCCACCCGCGACATAGGCTGCGAAATCAGGCCCCAGATCCGGCGAGGCATAATGCCCGCCCACTGTCTTGCCCGCCCGTTGGGTCGCGGCAATCTCGGCCAGCATCTTCGGGTCGCCATGGATCACACCCGGGAAATTCATCATCTCTCCCAGCCCTATAATGCCTGGCCAGTTCATAGCCTCGGCCACATCTTCAGGGGTGATCTCATAACCCGTGGTTTCAAGCCCGGGTGCCGAGGGCGCGCAGGACGGCATCTGAGTGAAGATGTTCACCGGCTGCATTAGCGCTTCGTCATGCATCATGCGCACACCGTCCAGCCCCAGCACATTGGCAATCTCATGCGGGTCGGTAAACATTGAGGTGGTGCCATGCGGAATCACTGCGCGGGCAAACTCGGCCGGGGTCAACATGCCCGATTCGATGTGCATATGGGCATCACACAGGCCCGGCAGCATGTAACGGCCTTTTGCTTCGATGATCTGTGTGTCGGGTCCAATGCAATGCGACGCGTCCGGCCCGACAAAGGCCACGCGCCCCGCCGCAATGGCAATGTCGTGTTCGGGCAGCGTTTCGCGGCTGTGGACATTGACCCAGATTCCGCCGCGAATAACCATATCGGCGGCCTCGCGTCCTGCGGCGACTGCAATCAATTGAGGGGCGACATCGGGCCAGCTGGGGAAGGGCGTGTATTCCATGGTTCAACTTTCCCGAATGCGCAAAAAGGTGCAACCCCCAGCGCACAGCTATCATCAAACCGTCACGCAGCGCGTCAGCGCTGCCCGGCCCAACCAGAGGAAATGTCGCGCAGCGACATTGACGATGGGCGGGAGTGCCCCGGTCACATCAGCCGGTCCGTTTCCATCTCGCGCCGCAGCCAATCGGCAAAGGCCAGTGCCCCCGGAGTTTCCTCGGCCTGTGGGGATAACAGCAGGTAATAGGCCTCGGGCATCACCGCGCGGTGGGCGAATGGGGCCACCAATCGCCCCTGCCGGATCAGGTCGCGGGCGATGGTGTCATGGGTCAGGCACAACCCGCCTCCGGCCATCGCCACGGACAGGCTGACCAGATAGGTGGTCGAATAGGTGATTGGCGGGTTTTTCCAGTTCAGGGGCTGATCCTCTGCCCAACTTGCCCAGTTGGACATCAGGTTGGAACAGTCAAACAGCGGCTGCTGCTGCAGCGTGTCCAGTGTCACCTCGTAACCAGGGGCGCAGACCGGGTAATAGTGATCGGTCCGCAGCAATTCGGTGCGCACCGTATCGGAGGGCCGCAGCGAATAGCGGATTTCCACCGCGGCGCCTTCGGCCATCTCGCGTGGTTCCCACAGTTCGGTAAAAATGTTCAGCTGCACCTCGGGGTGCGCGGATCGAAACTGCGGCAGGCGCGGGGCCAGCCAATTGACCGCAAAACTGATGTTGCTTTGCACCTGCACCGCGTTCTGCTGCGCTCCGGTCACGGCCTTCGTGCCGCGCACCAGAGTCCGGAACGCCTCGCGCACCACTGGCAGATAGGTGATGCCGGCCTCGGTCAGTTCCAGCGCGCGCGGACGGCGCACAAACAGGGGCTGGCCCAAATAACCTTCCAGCGATTTGATCTGCTGGCTGACGGCGCTTTGGGTCATGTTCAGATCCCGGGCCGCACCGGTGAAGGACAGATGCCGGGCCGAGGCCTCGAACGTGCGCAACCAACCCAGCGGAGGAAGTGAATTCTGCATGTGCATAACTCTGCCATTAGTTCAGCTAATGAGATAGGTCTGTTTTTTTCGTTGGTCAAACATTCGCGCCGCAGGCACGCTTTTCCAAAGCCCCAGCTATTCCAACAGGAGCCCGAAATGACCGTCACCAACCTGCGTCCCAACATCGACCATTGGGCAGAACGCGTGGACCTTGCCGCGACCTTCCGCTGGACCGAGCGGCTGAACATGCATGAAGGCGTGGCCAATCATTTCAGCCTTGCGGTGAACGAGGACGGCACGCAGTTCCTGATGAACCCCAACCAGATGCATTTCGCGCGGATCAAGGCGTCGAATCTGCTGTTTCTGGATGCCAACGATCCGGACGTGATGTCTCAGCCCGGTGCACCGGATCCAACCGCTTGGGGTTTGCACGGATCGATCCATCGCCACTGCCCGCATGCGCGCTGCGTGATGCATGTGCATTCGATCTTTGCCACCGTGTTGGCCTCGCTGGCGGACAGCACTCTGCCGCCGATCGATCAGAACACGGCCACTTTTTACAACCGCTATGTGGTCGATCAGGAATTCGGCGGATTGGCCTTTGAAAGCGAGGGCAAACGCTGCGCGGGAATGCTGTCGGATCCGAAGAAAAAGGTCATGATCATGGGCAACCATGGTGTGCTGGTGATCGGCAGCGACCCGGCGGATACCTTCAATCGCCTCTATTATTTTGAACGGGCGGCGGAAACCTACATCCGAGCGCTACAAACCGGCCAGCCCCTGCGCGTGTTGTCGGATGAGATTGCCGAAAAGACAGCACAGGAACTGGATGACTATCCCGATCAGGCCGAGGCACATCTGCGCGAGATCAAGGCTCTGCTGGATGCCGAAGGCTCCGACTACGCCACATAACCCGACCACGCCACACATAGGGTATTGCCATGACCGACGTCACCCAAGACCCCGAAGCCGCCCGCTGGCACTATCACCCCGAGGGGCCGGTGGGGCTGAACCCGCTGTTCAACTGGCCTCCGCGTCCCGCTGCCGTGTTGAAATGGTACAGCGGCGCGTGGCTTCAGATCACGGCGCTGACCCTGTGCATGGCACTGGCTGTCACAGCCTATGCTTTCTTCTTCCCGGCGTTGGAGACGATGCAAAGCTTTGCGCCCGGCTGGATGTTCCGCATCTGGCTGCTGAACATGGTGCCTCAGATCCTGGTCGCTGGCAGCCTGCACTGGTGGCTTTACATGCGCAAAGGGCAGGGCATGTACAAGAAGTTCGACCGCCGCGACCTGACCCGCAACAATGGCAACTTCACCTTCCGCAATCAGGTCTGGGATAATATCTGGTGGACGCTGGGCAGCGCGATGACCGTGGCGACCGCCTATCAGTGGATCATCTACTGGGCGATGGCCAACGGCTATGTGCCCACCGTGACTTGGGCCAGTGCGCCGGTCTGGTGTGTGATCTGGATGTTGTTCATTCCGATGTGGTCGGGGCTGCATTTCTATTGGGCGCACCGGTTGGAGCACCACCCCAAGCTCTATAAACACGTCCACGCCGTGCATCACCGGAACGTCAATATCGGGCCGTGGTCAGGGATTTCGAACCATTGGTATGAGAACCTGCTCTACTTCACGACCTACTTCATTCACCTGATCGTGCCGTCACACCCGCTGCATGTGCTGTTCCATACCTATTTCCAGCAGATCAGCCCGGTCCTGTCGCATTCAGGCTTTGAAAAGCTGAAGGCCGGGAATACCGATGCCGCCCGCGCCGGGGATTTCTTTCACCAGCTGCATCACCGGTATTTCGAGTGCAACTATGGCACCTCTGAGATCCCCTTCGACAAGTGGTTCGGCACCTATCACGACGGTTCGGCCGAGGCGACGATGCGGACCCGGGCGTTCAAGAAGCAGATGTACACGTAACGGTCAGGTCCGCTCGAACAGGGCAATCAGCGCGGTGTCGTCCTTATTGGGGCCCACGGCCAGATCGCCGTAAATCCGCACCTCGGGCAGGGTCAGGTTGTGGATCTGACCCTGTGCCAGCTTGTGCAAGGCCTCGGCAAAACCCAGTTTTTCATAGTGCTGCGCGTTGATCGACAGGGCGAATTGCGCGCCGGGGCGGGCAATGCGCAGCAGGGCGGGCAGGGCCTCGGGGCCCAGGTGGCCATGGGTGAACGTGCCCGAGGACACAATACCGGAATAGCTGTCACGCGGAACCGGGATACCCTGGTTCAGATCGGCCTCGATCGCGTCACGGTAGATATCCTTGCGCATCGCCTGATCCAGCATTTCAGCGCTGATATCGGTGGCGTCGATCGGCCCGACGCCCAACCCGGCCAGCACCGCACCGCATAACCCCGTGCCCGCACCCACATCCAGAACCGGCCCTTGTCCACCGGCGGCCACAAAGGCACGGGCCGTGTGGATATGAAGCTGGTAATCCTCGCGCGCGGCAAAGGTCTCGTCATAGTCCCCGGCCCATTCGGCATAGAGTTCCTTATGCTCCTCGGGTGAATCCAAAGAATAAGCGGTATGCAGGTTTGGTGTTTTTTCAGCCATGCTTAAAAGAAAGGCGCATTGAGGGATTCGAATCAAGTATTCAGACGCAGGTGCTTGCATCCGCCGGAATTGCGGATCATCAAAGGCGACATGACAGGAACTCTTTTTTCGTTCGGCCACGGATATTCGGCGCAAGCCTTGTCCCAGCTACTGAAACCCCAAGGGTGGCGCATCGTCGGCACCACCCGCGATCCCGCCCAATCCGCCACCATTCGCGCATCGGGTGCCGAGCCGCTGATCTGGCCCGGCCAGACACCGGATCTGGACGGGGTGACGCATCTGCTGATCTCGACTTCCCCCAACAAGAACGGTGATCCGGTACTGGCAGCGTTGCAGGACGAGATCTCTGCTCGGGCCGCGCAATTCAAATGGGTTGGATATCTGTCGACGACCGCCGTTTATGGCGATCATCAGGGGGAATGGGTGGATGAAACCACTCCGCCCACACCCACGGCCGAGCGCGGCCGGTGGCGGGTGAAGGCCGAGGAGCAATGGCGGAACATCCCGGGACTGCCGGTCCATATCTTCCGGCTGGCCGGTATCTATGGACCGGGTCGCGGACCGTTTTCCAAGCTCAAGCGGGCGGGGATGCGGCGTATCATCAAGCCCGGTCAGGTGTTTTCGCGCATTCACGTGGCGGATATCGCGCAGGTTCTGGCCGCGTCGATGGCCGCGCCCAATCCCGGCGCCATATATAATGTCTGCGATGATGAGCCCGTGCCGCCGCAGGACGTGATCTCTTACGCTGCCGAGTTGCAGGGCCTGCCTTTGCCGCCCGCCGTTCCATTTGACGAGGCCGATATGACCCCGATGGCGCGCAGCTTTTATAATGAGAACAAGCGCGTCCGAAATGACCGGATCAAGGATGAGCTGGGCGTGCGCCTGTTGTATCCGGACTATCGCACCGGGCTGGAAGCCCTGATGAAAGACGTCTGAGGCTCAGCCGGCGGCCTTGATCAGGTCGGCGGCTTTTTCGGCAATCATGATGGTCGGCGCGTTGGTGTTGCCCGAAATCAGCGTCGGCATGACCGAGGCATCGACCACCCGCAGCCCCTCGATCCCGCGCACGCGCAGTTCGGGATCAACAACGGCCATCTCATCCACACCCATTTTGCAGGTTCCAACCGGGTGATAGATCGTGTCGGCGCGGTCGCGGATGTGCTGTTCCCAATCGGCGTCGGTGCGGGCGGTGTCGGTTCCGAACATCTCTTTGTGCCGGTATTTGGCCAGGGCGGGGGCTTCGAGGATCTCTCGCATCATCCGCGCGCCTTTGATCAGCGTGGCCAGATCGCGGTCGTCGGACAAAAACGCTGGGTCGATGGTGGGCGCAGCAAAGGGATCGGCGCTGTTCAGGCCAACCGTTCCACGGCTTTCGGGGCGCAGTTTGCAGACATGGCAGGCGAACCCGTGGCCGTAATGCAGCTTGCGGGCATGATCATCGACCAGTGCGATGGTGAAATGCAGCTGAATATCGGGCCGGTCCAGATCGGCTGAGGTTTTCAGAAACCCCGCCCCTTCGGCAAAGGGCGTCGCCGCCATCGACACGCCGGTCTTGCGCCAGCGCAGAAGATGTCGGGTCAGATTTACCGATGCCGTCGGGCTGATCCCGAAATTGTCGGTGTCTTTGGTTTTGTAGGACAGGATGAAGTCCAGATGGTCCTGCAGGTTCTTGCCCACACCGGGCAGGTTGTGACGGATGGCAATGCCGTGCTTGGTCAGGTCCTCTGCGGCCCCGATCCCGGACAGTTGCAGCAAGTGCGGGGTTTTCAGCGCTCCGGCGCAGACCAGCACCTCGCGCCGTGCCGTGACCGCGATGTCGGGGCCTTTGGCTTTCTTTCTGTAGATCACCCCGGTTGCGCGCTTGCCGTCAAAGGTCAGCTCTTTGGCATGGGCCTGAGTAATGACCGTCAGGTTGGGGCGACCCATGACCGGAAAGACATAAGCGGCAGCGGCCGAACACCGCTCGCCGTTCTTGGCCGGGTCGTGGAACTGTGTGACCTGATACAGGCCGACACCTTCATTGTCGCCGCGGTTGAAATCATCGGTGCGGCGGTGCTGCATCTGTTTGGCTGCTTCGATGAAGGCATGAGTGATCGGGCGCGGCTCTTTCTGGTGTGAAACCTGAAGCGGGCCGCTGTCGCCATGCAGGTCATCGGCGCCGTCCTCATTGTTTTCGGACCGTTTGAAATAGGGCAGGACACTGTCCCAGCCCCAACCGGTGCAGCCCAGTTCGGCCCAGCCGTCATAGTCCTGACGGTGGCCCCTTATATATAGCATCGCATTGATCGCACTGGACCCGCCCAGTGCCTTGCCACGCGGTTGATATCCACGCCGCCCGTTCAGCCCCGGTTGCGGCACCGTTTCAAAGGCCCAGTTGTTGATTTTGGGCCGTCCGGGCAGGGTGGCAACAACGGCCGAAGGCATCCGAACCAGAATGCTGTCGCCGCGCCCGCCGGCTTCGAGCAGGCAAACGCTCTTGCTTGGATCTTCGCTAAGACGGCTGGCAAGCACCGAACCTGCGGACCCGCCGCCGACAATGACATAGTCGAATTCCATTCCGATTTCCCCCTCCTGCCCGACCGCTCAGAGCGATGCCCGGGTCAACCTTATCTAAGACTGTGGCCGAGCGGCGGAAAAAAACAATTGCCGTATCCGGGGTATGACCCAAGGTTACAATTGTCTGGTAGGATCAATTCTAAAAATATCATAACCATTTCCTATTAAACTCATCACCAAACAAAACTTTTTTGCATGGCTTTGGTTTGCTACTTCTTGAAGGGACAAGACAACAGAGTCGCCAATACCTTGCACGGGATGCACCACGCATCCTTGGCGGGGTTAAAGTGCCCTCTACATGTGCTCTTGATCGACCGAGTTTTGACCGCGCGAACCTGCCGGAAATTAGCCAGGATTGGAGATCGATATGGACGGAAGTGATAACCCCAAAACGGGCGGTTGCCCGGTAATGCACGGCGCAGGTACCCGGTCGAACCGGGATTGGTGGCCGAACCAGCTGAATCTGTCGATCCTGCACCAGAACACGCCGGCGTCGAACCCGTTGGGTGCGGACTTTGACTATGCCGAGGAATTCAAGAAGCTGGACATGAAAGCGCTGAAGGAAGACCTCTATGCGCTGATGACGGATTCGCAGGACTGGTGGCCAGCGGATTACGGCCACTACGGTGGTCTGTTCATTCGCATGGCCTGGCACAGCGCCGGCACCTATCGAACCGCGGATGGCCGTGGCGGTGCTTCGACCGGCAACCAGCGGTTCGCGCCGCTGAACAGTTGGCCGGACAATGGCAACCTGGACAAAGCGCGCCGTCTGCTGTGGCCGATCAAGCAGAAATACGGCAACCAGATTTCCTGGGCTGACCTGATGATTCTGGCCGGGAATTGCGCCATCGAGTCGATGGGCGGCAAGACCTTCGGTTTCGCCGGTGGCCGCGAAGATATCTGGGCGCCGGAAGAAGACATCTATTGGGGGTCGGAAACAGAATGGCTTGCCCCGACCGACAACCCGCACAGCCGTTACTCGGGTGAACGCGATTTGGAAAACCCGCTGGCCGCCGTGCAGATGGGTCTGATCTACGTGAACCCCGAAGGCCCGGATGGGGAACCGAACATTCTGGCCTCGGGCCGCGACATCCGTGACACCTTTGGCCGGATGGCGATGAATGACGAGGAAACCGTTGCTCTGGTTGCCGGTGGTCACACATTCGGCAAAGCGCATGGTGCGGGTGACCCCGATCTGGTGGGTCCCGATCCCGAGGCCGCGCCGATCGAGGAGATGGGCTTTGGCTGGATCAACAAGTTCGGGTCCGGCAAGGGCGACGACACCACCACCAGCGGAATCGAGGGCGCATGGACCGCAAACCCGATCAAATGGGACAATGGTTATTTCGACCTGCTGTTCGGCTATGACTGGAACCTGACCAAGAGCCCCTCGGGCGCGTATATCTGGGAACCGATCGGCGTTAAGGAAGACGACATGGCCCCGGCGGCGCATGATCCGTCGAAAAAGGTCAAGACCATGATGACCACCGCCGATATGGCGATGCGCATGGACCCGATCTATGGCCCGATCTCGAAACGCTTTCACGAGAACCCGGACGAGTTTGCAGATGCCTTCGCCCGCGCGTGGTTCAAACTGACCCATCGCGACATGGGTCCGCGAGCGGCCTATATCGGTCCGGAAGCGCCGACCGAAGAACTGCTGTGGCAGGACAATGTTCCCGCCGTGGATCACGATCTGGTTGACGATGCGGATGTGGCGGACCTGAAAGCCAAGATTGCTGCAAGCGGCCTGTCGGTGTCCGAGCTGGTTTCGACCGCTTGGGCCTCGGCCTCGACCTTCCGCGGATCTGACAAGCGGGGTGGAGCCAACGGCGCCCGCATTCGTCTTGCCCCGCAGAAAGACTGGGATGTGAACGAGCCGATGAAACTGTCCAAGGCGCTGGATGCGCTGCAGGGCGTGCAGACCGCGTTCAACGCTGCGCAGTCGGGCAACAAGAAAGTGTCGCTGGCCGATGTGATCGTGCTGGCTGGTGCCGTCGGTATCGAACAGGCCGCCAAAGCTGGTGGTCAGGATGTCGAAGTTCCGTTCACTCCGGGTCGTGCCGACGCGACGCAAGAGCAGACGGATGTGGACAGCTTCTCGGTGATGGAGCCGATTGCTGACGGCTTCCGCAACTATCAGAAGGCCGACTACACGGTCTCGCCTGAAGAGCTGCTTGTCGACCGGGCGCAGTTGCTGACCCTGTCCGCGCCCGAGATGACGGTGCTTGTCGGTGGTCTGCGTGTTCTGGGCGCCAATTTCGGCGACAGCACGCATGGCGTGTTCACTGACCGCGTCGGAACACTCAGCAACGACTTCTTCACCAACATTCTGGACATGAGCACCGAATGGAAGCCCGCAGGCAAGGGCGTCTATGAAGGCCGTGACCGTTCAAGCGGCACGGTCAAGTGGACCGGTACCCGCGTTGATCTGGTCTTTGGTTCTAACTCGCAACTGCGGGCGTTGGCCGAGGTCTATGGCCAGGCAGATGCCAAGGGCAAATTCGTCTGCGACTTTGTCTCGGCCTGGAACAAGGTGATGAACGCGGATCGCTTTGATCTGAAGTAACCCCGCGACCATCGCGGTGACTTGCGCCGCCCGAGGAGACTCGGGCGGCGTTTTCATGCACCCGACTCTGGGGGTCCTACCAAGCATTGGGTACGATTCCGCTGACAGGCCATGATTTCCCGTGTTCCGGGGCGGGCATTGGCGGATTGGCGGCAGAAATCATAAAGGTAACCTGTTGATTTCATTAAGGTGAGTGAGTTTCTGCAGAGAAATGTGAAGTTTTTTCAAAATGGGGGTTGCAGGTCCCGGGCCCAATCCGTAAATACCCCTTCACCGGCGCTGCTGAGGCGGTGCTGACGGGTCGGAGAGACGGCCTGACG